>NZ_AP022850.1:0-3957139 GCF_027943625.1 Halomonas sp. A020 | reverse complement strand
AAGGAACCGATCGATAAGGATTTGCACAATGGCCCGCATTCATATTCGCTACTGCACACAGTGTCAGTGGCTGCTACGCAGCGCTTGGTATGCGCAAGAACTTCTCTCTACGTTTGGTGAGCAGTTGACAGAAGTCGCGCTCTCACCCTCTCACGGCGGTACTTTCGAGATCTGGTGTGATGACTCGCTTCTCTGGGAGCGTAAGCGAGATGGTGGGTTTCCCGACATTAAAACGCTCAAACAGCAGGTGCGCGACCAGATCGATCCTGCCCAAGACCTGGGGCATATCGACCGATGACGCAAGATCAGCAGGCAGTACTGTATGGCTTGGGCGCCGTCGCGCTTTGGTCGACCGTGGCGACGGCATTCAAAGTCGCCCTGGCCTGGATGAGCCCGCTTGAACTCATGTGGTTGGCCGCTCTGGTGTCCTGGATGCTAATGGGCGCCATCGTCGTCAAGCAAGGGCATATGCGCGTTGCGCTACGCTGGGGGTGGGGGACGGCGCTTTGGGCTGGGTTAATGAACCCCGTGGCTTACTACTTGTTGCTATTTGCTGCCTATGACCGGCTACCTGGCCAAGAGGCCATGGCGCTCAACTATACATGGGCACTGGCGATGGCTTTTTTGGCAGTGCCGCTGCTGGGACATCGTCTCACCCGCTCGGATGTAGGGGCTGGTTTGGTGGCTTACAGCGGCGTTTGGGTCATTGCTACCCGAGGAGAGGTCTTCAACGTTGCTTTCGAAGATCCTCTGGGGGTCGTTTTCGCGTTGGCATCGACACTGGTATGGGCGCTTTACTGGCTGCTCAATGCGAAAGACGCGCGGCAGCCGTTGGTAGGGCAGTGGCAGAATTTCAGTGTTGGGTTACCTGTTTTAACACTATTGTTACTTTTTGGCCCTGGCCTGCAGTGGCACGGGTGGTCTGCGCTTGGGGCTGGTGCGTATGTCGGCCTCTTCGAAATGGGCGTTGCGTTCGTGCTTTGGCAAATGGCCGTGCAGAGCGTTTCACGAACTGCCAAGGTCTCTAATCTGATCTTCTTGTCGCCGCCTGTCTCCCTTTTGCTGCTGTTCTTGGTCGTCGGTGAGCCAATGCGGCTGTCTACCCTAGTGGGTTTAATACTGATTCTGTGCGGGTTGGCGATTCAACAGATTCCCCAAGCACGGCGTGAGCCAGCGCTGTAGTGTGTTTTTTTGGCCGCTTATTGTAAATTTTTGTGACTTTTGTTTTTATAGCTTGTCACTGCCGCTAATACGATTAATTTAAGCTAATATCATCCCGTTAGGGTGATTTAACTAAGACAATATCACCAGCGACGATAGCCAGCTTCATGTTGATCTGGCAGTGTTTAGTCGGGGTAAGCAGCCCAGGGGGTGACAATGCGTCGTGTGTTGTTACGAAGGAAAGGCGACTTGCTCATCGGTAGCGAAAACGTTCATTAGGGATCTCTGGCCATGAAAGACAACGTTACAACGAAACGCACACCTCTCTCACTTCAGCGCGCTGTCCGACCCTGGACACTGACCACGCTTGCCTGTTTACCGCTGACGGCGCTTGCCCAGCAGCTGCCTTCTACGCTGTACGCGCCTGGTATGACCGATCTCAATACCACAATTCAGCAAACGATCGTGAGTAACCCGCAGGTCAATGCAGCTTGGAACAATTTTAGCGCGGCGGGAAGTGATGTGCGCGTGGCTCAGGGTAACTACCTGCCGTCGATCGACGTGACGGCCGGGGTGGGGCGCCAAGACCAGCAAAACGATGGACGTGGCAGTTACAGCAGTGACTTTGCCGAGCTCACTCTGACGCAAATGGTATTCGATGGCTTTGCGACACGCAGCGAAGTAGAGCGCTTGGATCGTACGCGCCTCATCGCTTACTTCGAGTTGCTGGGGGCCAGCGAAACGGTAGCGCTGGAAGCGTTTGAAACCTATCTAGATGTCTTGCGATTCCGAGAAATGGTCCGCTTGGCGCAAGATAACTATCGCGAACACCAGCGTGTTTTCTCGCAGATCGAAGAGCGTGCACTGTCTGGTGCTGGGCGTGGAGTGGATCTGGAGCAAATCAGCGGTCGTTTGGCGCTGGCCGAATCCAATTTGATGACCGAAGCTTCGAACCTGCATGATGTGACGGCACGTTACCAGCGGATCGTCGGTGAGCTACCACCGCAAAATATGTCGCCTGCACCCTCGCTGGCTGACGAGCTGCCCAGCGATGTCAGCGAAGCAGTGCGAATGGCCTTTGAGGGCAATCCCGATTTCCATGCGGCCATTGAGAACATTGCCGTTCAGCGTGCTGAGCAAAATGCCGCTCGTGCCGCCTTCATGCCACGCCTGGATATTCAAGGCCGTACCGGTACCAATAACCAAGACGACTCGATCGCTGGTCGCAGCGATGAGCACAGCATTCAGCTCGTGGCAAGCATGAACCTCTATCGCGGTGGTTCTGATAGTGCCGCGTTCGAAGCTGCCACGACGCGCATCGAGCAGGCCGTCAATCAGCGTGAAGTGGCGTGTACCAATGTCCGTCAGACGACACAAATCGCCTACAACGATACGCAGCGTCTTAATGAGCAGTTGCGCTATCTCAACGACCACCGCCAATCCATCGATCGCGTGCGTGGCGCTTATCAGCAGCAGTTCGATATTGGCCAGCGCACCCTTTTGGACGTGCTGGACAGTGAGAATGAGTACTTCGAGGCCAGCCGTGCCTATGCCAATGCGGAATTCGACCTGACACTGGCCCAGGCGCGGACGCTGGCCGCCATGGGGCAGCTCATGCAAACGTTGGAAGTGGTCCGTGAAGACATTCCAACCTTGGCAGAGTTGGGCTACGAAGATTTAGCGCAAGACCCTGAGATGGCCTGCGCTACCGATGGCCCGCGTGGCTTCACTCTGGAAGATTTCACCCGTGGCATTTCCGCTTCGTCGTTGTCCAGCGACACGCTCACCACCGCCTACAACGAGCCGAGTGAGCCAGTCGTGATGCCAATCGATGCGCCTGTGTACGCCAACGCAGCGGTTGAGCCTGAGGCCATCGAGAGCAGTCTCTATATTCAAGTCGCCTCGCTAAGTGCCGCTGAGCGCGCTCAACAGTTAAGCGTTGAGTTAGGAGAGCAGCTAACAAGCCAGTCACGGGTGTATGCGTCGGCGGGAAATTATCGCGTTCAACTGGGGCCGGTGGCCTCGTTCAGTGATGCTCAGGCGCTACAGCAAACGCTACAACGAATGGGGTATGGTGATGCCTTTGTCACCAATGGTTAGAGCATCCAGCGTCTATGAGTAACTAGCCATCCTCTGAGCCTGCCGCGCAGGGCGGCAGGCAAGCACTACCCATTGGGTGTGTAATACGAGTCGCTTAATGCGTTTTAGGGTAATGAGGTCTTTGTGACACAACCAAACCTGAGTAGGGCGGAGGCTCCCCATTCGCGATCGGATGAAATCAGCCCCAATGAACTAGAGGGGCGTGATGAGCTGCTTGAGTGCCTCAAGGTAATCGCTTCTTTTCATCAACATGAAGTGTCATCGGAAGCACTTCGGGCAGGCCTGCCGTTGGAACAGGGCAAATTGACGCCCTCGGTGTTTGGGCGAGCTGCCTCACGGGCGGGTTTGACGGCTAGAATTACTAAAAGTCGGCTGTCTGGACTGAATCCAGCGCTATTCCCGGTGATTCTTCTGCTCGAACCCGGCCGAGCCTGTGTCTTGTTGGGGCTGGATCTTAAGCAGAAAAGAGCCCGCGTCATTTTTCCCGAACTCTCAGAGTCGGACGTCGACATTTCTCTCGACGAGCTTTACGCGGGTTATAGTGGCGAGGCTATTTACGTTCGCCCAAAGTTTTTAGCTGATAACGCATCCGAGCCGGGCGTTAAAAAACGCCGTGACCAGCACTGGTTTTGGGGCGTTATTCGTGAAAATCGTCGGCTTTACCGCGATATCGTTCTGGGGTCGGTGGCGATTAACGTATTCGCCATCGCCATGCCCCTATTCGTTCTCAATGTTTACGATCGTGTCGTGCCTAACCAAGCAACAGAAACGCTTTGGGTGCTCGCCGTCGGTATTTTTATCGTTCTCTGCTTCGACTTGGCCCTAAGGCTAATGCGAAGCAGCTTTGTCGACTTGGCCGCCAGCCGGGCAGACGTCAAGCTCTCATCAAGTATCATGGCCAAATCACTGGGGCTGCGTTTGGAAGAGCGGCCCGCCTCGACGGGGTCCTTCACCTCCACGCTTCAGTCGTTCGAATCAGTGCGTGCCTTTATCGGTTCTGCAACCATCCTAGGCATCGTGGACTTACCGTTCGTGCTGATGTTTGCCGCCATTATTGCGCTGATCAACCCCTGGCTCGTGCTCCCTGTACTGGTTGGGATCGTATTCGTATTGCTCTACGCCTTGGCGGCTCAAGGAAAGCTCCACGAACTTTCGCAAACGACCTGGGAGGTCGGCGCGCAGCGTAACTCGCTCTTGGTCGAGTCCATCTCCCAGTTGGAAAACGTCAAAGCGTTACGGGCCGAAAGTCGCATCCAGCGTCATTGGGAAAAAGCGTCGGCCTTTCTATCCAAGACCGGCGCGCAATTGAAAATGGTCAGCACGTCGGTCTCTAACGTCGCTCAGTGGGCACAGCATAGTGTGGCCGTTTGCGTCATCATCGTCGGGGTGTATCAAATCATCCAGGGGAATCTGACTCAGGGTGGCCTGATCGCTGCCTATATGCTCTCTTCGCGAGCCATGGCGCCTATCAGTCAAGCCGCTGCACTGCTGGCTCAGTATCATCAATCCTCCACCGCACTAGAGTCATTGAATGCGGTCATGAATAAAAAGGTAGAGCGGCACGAAGGCAAGGCGTACGTAGAAAAGCCCAGCTTTGCAGGCAATATTCGCCTTGAAAAAGTGACGTTACGCTATCCCAATGAAGAGCGTGACGCCTTGAAGGATGTTTCTGTTACGGTCAAAGCGGGCGAAAAAGTGGCGCTCCTGGGGCGCATTGGCTGTGGAAAATCGTCGCTCAATAAACTCGTGCTAGGTTTTTATCAGCCCACCGCCGGGGCGGTGCTGGTCGATAATGTCGATATTCGTCAGCTCGACCCGTTACAACTACGCCGCCACATAGGCTATGTGCCTCAGGATGTCAGCCTATTTTCAGGCTCGCTGCGTGACAATATCGTGGCAGGGGGTGGTAGTGACCGAGTGGATGACGATGCGCTGCTGCGGGCCATCGAGCTAGCGGGGCTGGAAAGCATGGTCAACAGCCATCCTCATGGCGTCGATCTGCAGGTAGGCGAGCGCGGCCAAGCGCTATCGGGTGGGCAGAAACAGTCGGTTGCCATTGCCCGCGCGTTGGTTCAAGACCCGCCCATCTTATTACTGGACGAGCCTACCAGCTCTATGGATAACGCCAGTGAAGAGACGTTCAAAGCCAATCTAAAAAACGTCGCAGCAGGCAAAACCATTCTCGTCGTAACGCATCGTACCTCGCTACTCTCTCTGGTGGATCGTATTATCGTCATGGATGCAGGTAAAGTCGTCGCCGACGGTCCGCGGGATACCGTGGTGGAAGCGCTGCGCAAAGGCCAAATCGGGAGGGCTTCGTAATGGCGCGTAAATCCTCCTCGACATCCGAACAAAAAGGCTTTGAAGCGATTGGGCGCTTCTCTGAAAAGGGCCAAAAACCGTTTCGACCCTTTATGGATCGCCTGTTTGCCAAACGAGTGACCTCCGCGCACCTCAATCGTGACTGGGCGAGCGACACCGACTGGGCGCGAATGCAGCAAGAGCCCATTCGGGCGCGGCTGTTTCTTTATACGGTTCTGTTGGCGATCGTGGCGCTGCTGATATGGTCTTACTTTGCCGCTATTGATGAAGTGACCCGCGGGTCTGGACGGGTGATTCCTGCCAGCCAACTTCAGCGTATCCAGTCCTTTGACGGCGGGGTGATCGAACAGATCATGGTGCGGGAAGGGCAGATGGTGAGCGCCGGTGAGGTGCTGATGCAGATCGACCCGACCCGGTTCGTCTCGGATTTTCGTGAAAATCGCGCCCAGCGATTCGCTTTGGAAGCCCGCGCTGAACGTCTGCGTGCGCTGGCGACCGGTACGGCTTTCGAGCCCTCCGAAGAGCTACGCCAGGAAGTGCCCAACATCGTCATGCAAGAGCGTGAGGTATACGAGAGCCGACGCGAAGAGCTGCGCGAGCAAAAGAACGTGTTAGAAGATCGCGTTCGCCAGCGCGAGCAGGAGTTGCGTGAGGCAGAGTCACGACGGGATACCGCTGCGCGTGAGGCTAGCATGGCCAGCCAGGAGCTGAACCTGACGCGGCCACTGCTGGCCTCGGGAGCGGTTTCTGAAGTCGAGGTGCTGCGTTTACAGCGGGAAGTTTCACGAGCATCTGGTGAGAGGAGTCAGGCCGATGCAGCGGTTGCCCGCCTGCAGGCAGCCGTCGAGGAGGCGCAAACGCAGCTGCGAGAGCTGGATGCCGAGCGTCGAAGCGAGTGGCGTAATGACCTCGCGCAAGCGCTGGGCGAGCTCAACGCACTACAGCAGTCGGGTACGGGGCTGCAGGATAGAGTGCGGCTGACGGAAATTCGCTCGCCGGTGGATGGCATCGTGCAGCGTATTCACATCAATACCATTGGCGGTGTTGCCCAGCCTGGCCAGGAAGTGGTGGAAATCGTGCCTACCGATGATCAACTGCTCGTGGAAGCACGGATTGCGCCTCAAGACATCGCCTTCCTTCACCCAGGCCAGCCAGCCACCATCAAGCTCACCGCCTACGACTATGCCATCTACGGCGGTCTACAGGCAGAGCTTGAGCACATCAGTGCCGATACCATCACCGATGATGACGGCAACACGTTTTATCTGGTGCGAGTGCGCAGCTTAGAGAATGAAAACGTAGCCGACCGGCTGCAGGTAATACCGGGCATGACGGCGCAGGTCGATATCGTCACCGGTAAGCGAACGGTGATGCAGTTTATGCTGAAACCTGTTTTAAGGGCGTGGCGAGATTCCATGGGGGAGCGCTGATGAAACACTGGTTTATCACAACAGATGGCAGTTTAAAGGCGCGGTGGAAAAAAGCGTTCCAAAATGTAGGAGCTTCGACGCCAGCCACCTACGAGCATCAGATATCACCCAACGATCTCGCTTGGCTCTCGACGACCGTCGAGAGCTGGCCCTCACTACTGCCTAAATTAGTCGAACAGGGTGCCATTGTCGTGGTGCTTAGCTACACCCCTGATGACCGAGAGGCGCTGAGTGCACTGGATCTGGGCGCAAGAGGCTATGTGCACACCCTGGCCGCCGCCGATGTGCTCAACCAAGTGGCGCTGGTCGTTACGAACCAGGGAGTCTGGGTAGGGCAAGAGTTACTGGCTAAAGTACTTGGCGGTACGTTCAAAGCTCTTCAGCAGCGTGTTGATCATGACCGCTACCAGCATAGCGATTACTTAGGGCTGCTGACCGAGCGAGAGCGCGGTGTTGCACTCGCGGTTGCGCGTGGTGCTACCAACAAGGAAGCGGCCCGCCAGTTGGATATCACCGAGCGAACGGTGAAAGCGCATTTGAGTGCTATTTTCAAGAAGTTGGAGGTGCGTGATCGGTTGCAATTGATCCTCAAATTAGCGCCAGTAGCAGAGCAGGCAGATATGTAGCTCGACTGCCGAAACGTGACAATCTCCTATATATACGTTTACTACCACGAGGCCTTAAGGGCCTCGTTTTTTTGTCCATCGGTACAATACTTTTTTGTTCCATACCCTCCTAATCTCGCTGTATATGCCACCGATCTATCTAGTCCCAACGTACTAGCGGGCGGCAACCTACAACGAGTGAGGAGTGACACATGGCGACGGCAACGGTTATCGCGATTACAGGTCAAGCATGGGCGCGTGACGAAGACGGCAACCTACGCGAATTGCGTATCGGGGATGTCCTTCAGGAAGGTGAAACGCTCATTACCTCTGCCGACGGCCGTGTCGAACTCGACTTTGCTGACGGCACGGGCGCTAACGTCGTCGAAGGTGGCCAAGAAGTCGCCGTCACATCCGATCTCGTCAGCGACTTGATCGTTGCCACCGATGCCAGTGCGCAAGATGACGATCTAGAAGCACTCCTCGCCGCGCTCGATGACGAAGATGGTGACCTGCTCGATATCCTAGACGCGACAGCCGCAGGTGCGGGTGCCGGCGGTGGCGGCGGTGGTGGCAACAGCTTCGTACGTGTTGCCCGTATCGCCGAAGAGACCGACCCCCTTAGCTTTAGTACAGAAGGCGGCTTAGAAGGCGCCGAGTTCGTTGAGTTTGATGGTGGTGCCGTTGCGGCTGACGATGGGGAGGATGTGACTGTTCCCACCCCTGCTCCAGAGCCCGGTGCTGACGTTGAGATTATTTTGACGGCTCCTCAGCAGGTGACAGAAGGTCAGCAGATTACGATAACTGCCACTGTCAGTGTTGCACCACAAGGCAGCCCGCTAGTGATTACGCTCAGCAACGGGCAGCAGATCACTATTGCCATTGGTGAGACTACCGGCAGCGTTACGTTCGATAGCCGTCCAGATGATGCCTACTTGCAGGGTGATGGATCAATTGCGATTGGCATTGATACGGCCACGGGAGGCGGATATGACACTATCGATACCACCTCTGAAGCCAATGTGATTGTTAGCGATGATAATGACATCACCACCATTACATTGACCGTTCCGGAAACCGTCACCGAAGGCGAGCCGATCACCGTCAGCGCGAGTGTTAATAACGCCCCGCAAGGCAGCCCGCTGGTCATTACGCTCAGCAACGGCCAACAGATCACCATCGCCGTGGGCGAGACCACCGGCAGCGTGACCTTCGAGAGTCGTGCTGACGATGTTTACCAGCAAGGCACCGACACGCTGAACCTGAGCATCGAGAGCGCCGAAGGCGGCAACTACGAAGCCCTCGACAGTGGCGCCACCGCCGCGGTCACCATCAACGATGACGCCGACGCTACCACCATCACGCTGAGCGCCCCGAGCGCCGTCACCGAAGGCGAGCCGATCACCGTCAGCGCGAGTGTTAATAACGCCCCGCAAGGCAGCCCGCTGGTCATTACGCTCAGCAACGGCCAACAGATCACCATCGCCGTGGGCGAGACCACCGGCAGCGTGACCTTCGAGAGCCGTGCTGACGATGTCTACCAGCAAGGCACCGACACGCTGAACCTGAGCATCGAGAGCGCCGCAGGCGGCAACTACGAAGCTCTCGACAGTGACGCCACCGCCGTGGTCACCATCAGCGATGACGACGACGCTACCACCATCACGCTGAGCGCCCCGAGCGCCGTCACCGAAGGCGAGCCGATCACCGTCAGCGCGAGTGTTAATAACGCCCCGCAAGGCGGCCCGCTGGTCATTACGCTCAGCAACGGCCAACAGATCACCATCGCCGTGGGCGAGACCACCGGCAGCGTGACCTTCGAGAGTCGTGCTGACGATGTCTACCAGCAAGGCACCGACACGCTGAACCTGAGCATTGAGAGCGCCGCAGGCGGCAACTACGAAGCCCTCGACAGTGACGCCACCGCCGCGGTCACCATCAACGATGACGCCGACGCTACCACCATCACGCTGAGCGCCCCGAGCTCCGTCACCGAAGGCGAGCCGATCACCGTCAGCGCGAGTGTTAATAACGCCCCGCAAGGCAGCCCGCTGGTCATTACGCTCAGCAACGGCCAACAGATCACCATCGCCGTGGGCGAGACCACCGGCAGCGTGACCTTCGAGAGTCGTGCTGACGATGTTTACCAGCAAGGCACCGACACGCTGAACCTGAGCATCGAGAGCGCCGAAGGCGGTAACTACGAAGCTCTCGACAGTGACGCCACCGCCGCGGTCACCATCAACGATGACGCCGACGCTACCACCATCACGCTGAGCGCCCCGAGCGCCGTCACCGAAGGCGAGCCGATCACCGTCAGCGCGAGTGTTAATAACGCCCCGCAAGGCAGCCCGTTGGTCATTACGCTCAGCAACGGCCAACAGATCACCATCGACGTGGGCGAGACCACCGGCAGCGTGACCTTCGAGAGTCGTGCTGACGATGTTTACCAGCAAGGCACCGACACGCTGAACCTGAGCATCGAGAGCGCCGAAGGCGGCAACTACGAAGCTCTAGACAGTGACGCCACTACAACAGTCAGCGTCGTCGACGATAATGACACCGTCACCGCCACCCTGAGTGCCGACGCCTCCAGCGTGGCCGAAGGCGGCACCGTCACCTACACCGTCACCCTAACCGGCCCGCAAGGCGCCGACCTCACGGGCCACAACGGCCTCGAGTTCCGCCTGGCCGATGGCAGCACCGTCACCATCGCCGCCGGACAGCTCAGCGGCAGCACCACCGTGACCGCCGCCGATGACGCCTTCGTGGGCGGCCAGGACACCCTGGTCAACCGCATCGACGCGGTGCTCAACAACAGCGACAGCGAGTTCGAAAACCTCGTCACCGCCGGCAACACCAGCGTCACCGTCACCGACGAACCCGGCACCCCCGGTAACCCCGGTGATCCCGGCACGCCCAACGGTGGCGACGGCATCACCGTCAGCATCGTGGCCGACAAAGCCGAGTTCACCGAAGCCGAAGCGCAGACCTTCACGGTCCGCCTCAGCGAAGCCGTAGATCGTGACGTCACCGTCACCCTGGACGGCGGCAACACCGTGACGATCATCGCCGGTGAGACCGAGACCACCTACACCCGTCCCGCCCAAGGCGACGACGTGTTCAACGACGGCGAGACCGTCACGGTTGAACTCGAAAGCGCCGCGGCCAGCGACGGCACCGCGTTCGAGAACGTCACCCTGGGTGACGCCGCTGAAACGCAAGTGGTCGACACCATCGACACCGTGACCGCCACCCTGAGTGCCGACGCCTCCAGCGTGGCCGAAGGCGGCACCGTCACCTACACCGTCACCCTAACCGGCCCGCAAGGCGCCGACCTCACGGGCCACAACGGCCTCGAGTTCCGCCTGGCCGATGGCAGCACCGTCACCATCGCCGCCGGACAGCTCAGCGGCAGCACCACCGTGACCGCCGCCGATGACGCCTTCGTGGGCGGCCAGGACACCCTGGTCAACCGCATCGACGCGGTGCTCAACAACAGCGACAGCGAGTTCGAAAACCTCGTCACCGCCGGCAACACCAGCGTCACCGTCACCGACGAACCCGGCACCCCCGGTAACCCCGGTGATCCCGGCACGCCCAACGGTGGCGACGGCATCACCGTCAGCATCGTGGCCGACAAAGCCGAGTTCACCGAAGCCGAAGCGCAGACCTTCACGGTCCGCCTCAGCGAAGCCGTAGATCGTGACGTCACCGTCACCCTGGACGGCGGCAACACCGTGACGATCATCGCCGGTGAGACCGAGACCACCTACACCCGTCCCGCCCAAGGCGACGACGTGTTCAACGACGGCGAGACCGTCACGGTTGAACTCGAAAGCGCCGCGGCCAGCGACGGCACCGCGTTCGAGAACGTCACCCTGGGTGACGCCGCTGAAACGCAAGTGGTCGACACCATCGACACCGTGACCGCCACCCTGAGTGCCGACGCCTCCAGCGTGGCCGAAGGCGGCACCGTCACCTACACCGTCACCCTAACCGGCCCGCAAGGCGCCGACCTCACGGGCCACAACGGCCTCGAGTTCCGCCTGGCCGATGGCAGCACCGTCACCATCGCCGCCGGACAGCTCAGCGGCAGCACCACCGTGACCGCCGCCGATGACGCCTTCGTGGGCGGCCAGGACACCCTGGTCAACCGCATCGACGCGGTGCTCAACAACAGCGACAGCGAGTTCGAAAACCTCGTCACCGCCGGCAACACCAGCGTCACCGTCACCGACGAACCCGGCACCCCCGGTAACCCCGGTGATCCCGGCACGCCCAACGGTGGCGACGGCATCACCGTCAGCATCGTGGCCGACAAAGCCGAGTTCACCGAAGCCGAAGCGCAGACCTTCACGGTCCGCCTCAGCGAAGCCGTAGATCGTGACGTCACCGTCACCCTGGACGGCGGCAACACCGTGACGATCATCGCCGGTGAGACCGAGACCACCTACACCCGTCCCGCCCAAGGCGACGACGTGTTCAACGACGGCGAGACCGTCACGGTTGAACTCGAAAGCGCCGCGGCCAGCGACGGCACCGCGTTCGAGAACGTCACCCTGGGTGACGCCGCTGAAACGCAAGTGGTCGACACCATCGACACCGTGACCGCCACCCTGAGTGCCGACGCCTCCAGCGTGGCCGAAGGCGGCACCGTCACCTACACCGTCACCCTAACCGGCCCGCAAGGCGCCGACCTCACGGGCCACAACGGCCTCGAGTTCCGCCTGGCCGATGGCAGCACCGTCACCATCGCCGCCGGACAGCTCAGCGGCAGCACCACCGTGACCGCCGCCGATGACGCCTTCGTGGGCGGCCAGGACACCCTGGTCAACCGCATCGACGCGGTGCTCAACAACAGCGACAGCGAGTTCGAAAACCTCGTCACCGCCGGCAACACCAGCGTCACCGTCACCGACGAACCCGGCACCCCCGGTAACCCCGGTGATCCCGGCACGCCCAACGGTGGCGACGGCATCACCGTCAGCATCGTGGCCGACAAAGCCGAGTTCACCGAAGCCGAAGCGCAGACCTTCACGGTCCGCCTCAGCGAAGCCGTAGATCGTGACGTCACCGTCACCCTGGACGGCGGCAACACCGTGACGATCATCGCCGGTGAGACCGAGACCACCTACACCCGTCCCGCCCAAGGCGACGACGTGTTCAACGACGGCGAGACCGTCACGGTTGAACTCGAAAGCGCCGCGGCCAGCGACGGCACCGCGTTCGAGAACGTCACCCTGGGTGACGCCGCTGAAACGCAAGTGGTCGACACCATCGACACCGTGACCGCCACCCTGAGTGCCGACGCCTCCAGCGTGGCCGAAGGCGGCACCGTCACCTACACCGTCACCCTAACCGGCCCGCAAGGCGCCGACCTCACGGGCCACAACGGCCTCGAGTTCCGCCTGGCCGATGGCAGCACCGTCACCATCGCCGCCGGACAGCTCAGCGGCAGCACCACCGTGACCGCCGCCGATGACGCCTTCGTGGGCGGCCAGGACACCCTGGTCAACCGCATCGACGCGGTGCTCAACAACAGCGACAGCGAGTTCGAAAACCTCGTCACCGCCGGCAACACCAGCGTCACCGTCACCGACGAACCCGGCACCCCCGGTAACCCCGGTGATCCCGGCACGCCCAACGGTGGCGACGGCATCACCGTCAGCATCGTGGCCGACAAAGCCGAGTTCACCGAAGCCGAAGCGCAGACCTTCACGGTCCGCCTCAGCGAAGCCGTAGATCGTGACGTCACCGTCACCCTGGACGGCGGCAACACCGTGACGATCATCGCCGGTGAGACCGAGACCACCTACACCCGTCCCGCCCAAGGCGACGACGTGTTCAACGACGGCGAGACCGTCACGGTTGAACTCGAAAGCGCCGCGGCCAGCGACGGCACCGCGTTCGAGAACGTCACCCTGGGTGACGCCGCTGAAACGCAAGTGGTCGACACCATCGACACCGTGACCGCCACCCTGAGTGCCGACGCCTCCAGCGTGGCCGAAGGCGGCACCGTCACCTACACCGTCACCCTAACCGGCCCGCAAGGCGCCGACCTCACGGGCCACAACGGCCTCGAGTTCCGCCTGGCCGATGGCAGCACCGTCACCATCGCCGCCGGACAGCTCAGCGGCAGCACCACCGTGACCGCCGCCGATGACGCCTTCGTGGGCGGCCAGGACACCCTGGTCAACCGCATCGACGCGGTGCTCAACAACAGCGACAGCGAGTTCGAAAACCTCGTCACCGCCGGCAACACCAGCGTCACCGTCACCGACGAACCCGGCACCCCCGGTAACCCCGGTGATCCCGGCACGCCCAACGGTGGCGACGGCATCACCGTCAGCATCGTGGCCGACAAAGCCGAGTTCACCGAAGCCGAAGCGCAGACCTTCACGGTCCGCCTCAGCGAAGCCGTAGATCGTGACGTCACCGTCACCCTGGACGGCGGCAACACCGTGACGATCATCGCCGGTGAGACCGAGACCACCTACACCCGTCCCGCCCAAGGCGACGACGTGTTCAACGACGGCGAGACCGTCACGGTTGAACTCGAAAGCGCCGCGGCCAGCGACGGCACCGCGTTCGAGAACGTCACCCTGGGTGACGCCGCTGAAACGCAAGTGGTCGACACCATCGACACCGTGACCGCCACCCTGAGTGCCGACGCCTCCAGCGTGGCCGAAGGCGGCACCGTCACCTACACCGTCACCCTAACCGGCCCGCAAGGCGCCGACCTCACGGGCCACAACGGCCTCGAGTTCCGCCTGGCCGATGGCAGCACCGTCACCATCGCCGCCGGACAGCTCAGCGGCAGCACCACCGTGACCGCCGCCGATGACGCCTTCGTGGGCGGCCAGGACACCCTGGTCAACCGCATCGACGCGGTGCTCAACAACAGCGACAGCGAGTTCGAAAACCTCGTCACCGCCGGCAACACCAGCGTCACCGTCACCGACGAACCCGGCACCCCCGGTAACCCCGGTGATCCCGGCACGCCCAACGGTGGCGACGGCATCACCGTCAGCATCGTGGCCGACAAAGCCGAGTTCACCGAAGCCGAAGCGCAGACCTTCACGGTCCGCCTCAGCGAAGCCGTAGATCGTGACGTCACCGTCACCCTGGACGGCGGCAACACCGTGACGATCATCGCCGGTGAGACCGAGACCACCTACACCCGTCCCGCCCAAGGCGACGACGTGTTCAACGACGGCGAGACCGTCACGGTTGAACTCGAAAGCGCCGCGGCCAGCGACGGCACCGCGTTCGAGAACGTCACCCTGGGTGACGCCGCTGAAACGCAAGTGGTCGACACCATCGACACCGTGACCGCCACCCTGAGTGCCGACGCCTCCAGCGTGGCCGAAGGCGGCACCGTCACCTACACCGTCACCCTAACCGGCCCGCAAGGCGCCGACCTCACGGGCCACAACGGCCTCGAGTTCCGCCTGGCCGATGGCAGCACCGTCACCATCGCCGCCGGACAGCTCAGCGGCAGCACCACCGTGACCGCCGCCGATGACGCCTTCGTGGGCGGCCAGGACACCCTGGTCAACCGCATCGACGCGGTGCTCAACAACAGCGACAGCGAGTTCGAAAACCTCGTCACCGCCGGCAACACCAGCGTCACCGTCACCGACGAACCCGGCACCCCCGGTAACCCCGGTGATCCCGGCACGCCCAACGGTGGCGACGGCATCACCGTCAGCATCGTGGCCGACAAAGCCGAGTTCACCGAAGCCGAAGCGCAGACCTTCACGGTCCGCCTCAGCGAAGCCGTAGATCGTGACGTCACCGTCACCCTGGACGGCGGCAACACCGTGACGATCATCGCCGGTGAGACCGAGACCACCTACACCCGTCCCGCCCAAGGCGACGACGTGTTCAACGACGGCGAGACCGTCACGGTTGAACTCGAAAGCGCCGCGGCCAGCGACGGCACCGCGTTCGAGAACGTCACCCTGGGTGACGCCGCTGAAACGCAAGTGGTCGACACCATCGACACCGTGACCGCCACCCTGAGTGCCGACGCCTCCAGCGTGGCCGAAGGCGGCACCGTCACCTACACCGTCACCCTAACCGGCCCGCAAGGCGCCGACCTCACGGGCCACAACGGCCTCGAGTTCCGCCTGGCCGATGGCAGCACCGTCACCATCGCCGCCGGACAGCTCAGCGGCAGCACCACCGTGACCGCCGCCGATGACGCCTTCGTGGGCGGCCAGGACACCCTGGTCAACCGCATCGACGCGGTGCTCAACAACAGCGACAGCGAGTTCGAAAACCTCGTCACCGCCGGCAACACCAGCGTCACCGTCACCGACGAACCCGGCACCCCCGGTAACCCCGGTGATCCCGGCACGCCCAACGGTGGCGACGGCATCACCGTCAGCATCGTGGCCGACAAAGCCGAGTTCACCGAAGCCGAAGCGCAGACCTTCACGGTCCGCCTCAGCGAAGCCGTAGATCGTGACGTCACCGTCACCCTGGACGGCGGCAACACCGTGACGATCATCGCCGGTGAGACCGAGACCACCTACACCCGTCCCGCCCAAGGCGACGACGTGTTCAACGACGGCGAGACCGTCACGGTTGAACTCGAAAGCGCCGCGGCCAGCGACGGCACCGCGTTCGAGAACGTCACCCTGGGTGACGCCGCTGAAACGCAAGTGGTCGACACCATCGACACCGTGACCGCCACCCTGAGTGCCGACGCCTCCAGCGTGGCCGAAGGCGGCACCGTCACCTACACCGTCACCCTAACCGGCCCGCAAGGCGCCGACCTCACGGGCCACAACGGCCTCGAGTTCCGCCTGGCCGATGGCAGCACCGTCACCATCGCCGCCGGACAGCTCAGCGGCAGCACCACCGTGACCGCCGCCGATGACGCCTTCGTGGGCGGCCAGGACACCCTGGTCAACCGCATCGACGCGGTGCTCAACAACAGCGACAGCGAGTTCGAAAACCTCGTCACCGCCGGCAACACCAGCGTCACCGTCACCGACGAACCCGGCACCCCCGGTAACCCCGGTGATCCCGGCACGCCCAACGGTGGCGACGGCATCACCGTCAGCATCGTGGCCGACAAAGCCGAGTTCACCGAAGCCGAAGCGCAGACCTTCACGGTCCGCCTCAGCGAAGCCGTAGATCGTGACGTCACCGTCACCCTGGACGGCGGCAACACCGTGACGATCATCGCCGGTGAGACCGAGACCACCTACACCCGTCCCGCCCAAGGCGACGACGTGTTCAACGACGGCGAGACCGTCACGGTTGAACTCGAAAGCGCCGCGGCCAGCGACGGCACCGCGTTCGAGAACGTCACCCTGGGTGACGCCGCTGAAACGCAAGTGGTCGACACCATCGACACCGTGACCGCCACCCTGAGTGCCGACGCCTCCAGCGTGGCCGAAGGCGGCACCGTCACCTACACCGTCACCCTAACCGGCCCGCAAGGCGCCGACCTCACGGGCCACAACGGCCTCGAGTTCCGCCTGGCCGATGGCAGCACCGTCACCATCGCCGCCGGACAGCTCAGCGGCAGCACCACCGTGACCGCCGCCGATGACGCCTTCGTGGGCGGCCAGGACACCCTGGTCAACCGCATCGACGCGGTGCTCAACAACAGCGACAGCGAGTTCGAAAACCTCGTCACCGCCGGCAACACCAGCGTCACCGTCACCGACGAACCCGGCACCCCCGGTAACCCCGGTGATCCCGGCACGCCCAACGGTGGCGACGGCATCACCGTCAGCATCGTGGCCGACAAAGCCGAGTTCACCGAAGCCGAAGCGCAGACCTTCACGGTCCGCCTCAGCGAAGCCGTAGATCGTGACGTCACCGTCACCCTGGACGGCGGCAACACCGTGACGATCATCGCCGGTGAGACCGAGACCACCTACACCCGTCCCGCCCAAGGCGACGACGTGTTCAACGACGGCGAGACCGTCACGGTTGAACTCGAAAGCGCCGCGGCCAGCGACGGCACCGCGTTCGAGAACGTCACCCTGGGTGACGCCGCTGAAACGCAAGTGGTCGACACCATCGACACCGTGACCGCCACCCTGAGTGCCGACGCCTCCAGCGTGGCCGAAGGCGGCACCGTCACCTACACCGTCACCCTAACCGGCCCGCAAGGCGCCGACCTCACGGGCCACAACGGCCTCGAGTTCCGCCTGGCCGATGGCAGCACCGTCACCATCGCCGCCGGACAGCTCAGCGGCAGCACCACCGTGACCGCCGCCGATGACGCCTTCGTGGGCGGCCAGGACACCCTGGTCAACCGCATCGACGCGGTGCTCAACAACAGCGACAGCGAGTTCGAAAACCTCGTCACCGCCGGCAACACCAGCGTCACCGTCACCGACGAACCCGGCACCCCCGGTAACCCCGGTGATCCCGGCACGCCCAACGGTGGCGACGGCATCACCGTCAGCATCGTGGCCGACAAAGCCGAGTTCACCGAAGCCGAAGCGCAGACCTTCACGGTCCGCCTCAGCGAAGCCGTAGATCGTGACGTCACCGTCACCCTGGACGGCGGCAACACCGTGACGATCATCGCCGGTGAGACCGAGACCACCTACACCCGTCCCGCCCAAGGCGACGACGTGTTCAACGACGGCGAGACCGTCACGGTTGAACTCGAAAGCGCCGCGGCCAGCGACGGCACCGCGTTCGAGAACGTCACCCTGGGTGACGCCGCTGAAACGCAAGTGGTCGACACCATCGACACCGTGACCGCCACCCTGAGTGCCGACGCCTCCAGCGTGGCCGAAGGCGGCACCGTCACCTACACCGTCACCCTAACCGGCCCGCAAGGCGCCGACCTCACGGGCCACAACGGCCTCGAGTTCCGCCTGGCCGATGGCAGCACCGTCACCATCGCCGCCGGACAGCTCAGCGGCAGCACCACCGTGACCGCCGCCGATGACGCCTTCGTGGGCGGCCAGGACACCCTGGTCAACCGCATCGACGCGGTGCTCAACAACAGCGACAGCGAGTTCGAAAACCTCGTCACCGCCGGCAACACCAGCGTCACCGTCACCGACGAACCCGGCACCCCCGGTAACCCCGGTGATCCCGGCACGCCCAACGGTGGCGACGGCATCACCGTCAGCATCGTGGCCGACAAAGCCGAGTTCACCGAAGCCGAAGCGCAGACCTTCACGGTCCGCCTCAGCGAAGCCGTAGATCGTGACGTCACCGTCACCCTGGACGGCGGCAACACCGTGACGATCATCGCCGGTGAGACCGAGACCACCTACACCCGTCCCGCCCAAGGCGACGACGTGTTCAACGACGGCGAGACCGTCACGGTTGAACTCGAAAGCGCCGCGGCCAGCGACGGCACCGCGTTCGAGAACGTCACCCTGGGTGACGCCGCTGAAACGCAAGTGGTCGACACCATCGACACCGTGACCGCCACCCTGAGTGCCGACGCCTCCAGCGTGGCCGAAGGCGGCACCGTCACCTACACCGTCACCCTAACCGGCCCGCAAGGCGCCGACCTCACGGGCCACAACGGCCTCGAGTTCCGCCTGGCCGATGGCAGCACCGTCACCATCGCCGCCGGACAGCTCAGCGGCAGCACCACCGTGACCGCCGCCGATGACGCCTTCGTGGGCGGCCAGGACACCCTGGTCAACCGCATCGACGCGGTGCTCAACAACAGCGACAGCGAGTTCGAAAACCTCGTCACCGCCGGCAACACCAGCGTCACCGTCACCGACGAACCCGGCACCCCCGGTAACCCCGGTGATCCCGGCACGCCCAACGGTGGCGACGGCATCACCGTCAGCATCGTGGCCGACAAAGCCGAGTTCACCGAAGCCGAAGCGCAGACCTTCACGGTCCGCCTCAGCGAAGCCGTAGATCGTGACGTCACCGTCACCCTGGACGGCGGCAACACCGTGACGATCATCGCCGGTGAGACCGAGACCACCTACACCCGTCCCGCCCAAGGCGACGACGTGTTCAACGACGGCGAGACCGTCACGGTTGAACTCGAAAGCGCCGCGGCCAGCGACGGCACCGCGTTCGAGAACGTCACCCTGGGTGACGCCGCTGAAACGCAAGTGGTCGACACCATCGACACCGTGACCGCCACCCTGAGTGCCGACGCCTCCAGCGTGGCCGAAGGCGGCACCGTCACCTACACCGTCACCCTAACCGGCCCGCAAGGCGCCGACCTCACGGGCCACAACGGCCTCGAGTTCCGCCTGGCCGATGGCAGCACCGTCACCATCGCCGCCGGACAGCTCAGCGGCAGCACCACCGTGACCGCCGCCGATGACGCCTTCGTGGGCGGCCAGGACACCCTGGTCAACCGCATCGACGCGGTGCTCAACAACAGCGACAGCGAGTTCGAAAACCTCGTCACCGCCGGCAACACCAGCGTCACCGTCACCGACGAACCCGGCACCCCCGGTAACCCCGGTGATCCCGGCACGCCCAACGGTGGCGACGGCATCACCGTCAGCATCGTGGCCGACAAAGCCGAGTTCACCGAAGCCGAAGCGCAGACCTTCACGGTCCGCCTCAGCGAAGCCGTAGATCGTGACGTCACCGTCACCCTGGACGGCGGCAACACCGTGACGATCATCGCCGGTGAGACCGAGACCACCTACACCCGTCCCGCCCAAGGCGACGACGTGTTCAACGACGGCGAGACCGTCACGGTTGAACTCGAAAGCGCCGCGGCCAGCGACGGCACCGCGTTCGAGAACGTCACCCTGGGTGACGCCGCTGAAACGCAAGTGGTCGACACCATCGACACCGTGACCGCCACCCTGAGTGCCGACGCCTCCAGCGTGGCCGAAGGCGGCACCGTCACCTACACCGTCACCCTAACCGGCCCGCAAGGCGCCGACCTCACGGGCCACAACGGCCTCGAGTTCCGCCTGGCCGATGGCAGCACCGTCACCATCGCCGCCGGACAGCTCAGCGGCAGCACCACCGTGACCGCCGCCGATGACGCCTTCGTGGGCGGCCAGGACACCCTGGTCAACCGCATCGACGCGGTGCTCAACAACAGCGACAGCGAGTTCGAAAACCTCGTCACCGCCGGCAACACCAGCGTCACCGTCACCGACGAACCCGGCACCCCCGGTAACCCCGGTGATCCCGGCACGCCCAACGGTGGCGACGGCATCACCGTCAGCATCGTGGCCGACAAAGCCGAGTTCACCGAAGCCGAAGCGCAGACCTTCACGGTCCGCCTCAGCGAAGCCGTAGATCGTGACGTCACCGTCACCCTGGACGGCGGCAACACCGTGACGATCATCGCCGGTGAGACCGAGACCACCTACACCCGTCCCGCCCAAGGCGACGACGTGTTCAACGACGGCGAGACCGTCACGGTTGAACTCGAAAGCGCCGCGGCCAGCGACGGCACCGCGTTCGAGAACGTCACCCTGGGTGACGCCGCTGAAACGCAAGTGGTCGACACCATCGACACCGTGACCGCCACCCTGAGTGCCGACGCCTCCAGCGTGGCCGAAGGCGGCACCGTCACCTACACCGTCACCCTAACCGGCCCGCAAGGCGCCGACCTCACGGGCCACAACGGCCTCGAGTTCCGCCTGGCCGATGGCAGCACCGTCACCATCGCCGCCGGACAGCTCAGCGGCAGCACCACCGTGACCGCCGCCGATGACGCCTTCGTGGGCGGCCAGGACACCCTGGTCAACCGCATCGACGCGGTGCTCAACAACAGCGACAGCGAGTTCGAAAACCTCGTCACCGCCGGCAACACCAGCGTCACCGTCACCGACGAACCCGGCACCCCCGGTAACCCCGGTGATCCCGGCACGCCCAACGGTGGCGACGGCATCACCGTCAGCATCGTGGCCGACAAAGCCGAGTTCACCGAAGCCGAAGCGCAGACCTTCACGGTCCGCCTCAGCGAAGCCGTAGATCGTGACGTCACCGTCACCCTGGACGGCGGCAACACCGTGACGATCATCGCCGGTGAGACCGAGACCACCTACACCCGTCCCGCCCAAGGCGACGACGTGTTCAACGACGGCGAGACCGTCACGGTTGAACTCGAAAGCGCCGCGGCCAGCGACGGCACCGCGTTCGAGAACGTCACCCTGGGTGACGCCGCTGAAACGCAAGTGGTCGACACCATCGACACCGTGACCGCCACCCTGAGTGCCGACGCCTCCAGCGTGGCCGAAGGCGGCACCGTCACCTACACCGTCACCCTAACCGGCCCGCAAGGCGCCGACCTCACGGGCCACAACGGCCTCGAGTTCCGCCTGGCCGATGGCAGCACCGTCACCATCGCCGCCGGACAGCTCAGCGGCAGCACCACCGTGACCGCCGCCGATGACGCCTTCGTGGGCGGCCAGGACACCCTGGTCAACCGCATCGACGCGGTGCTCAACAACAGCGACAGCGAGTTCGAAAACCTCGTCACCGCCGGCAACACCAGCGTCACCGTCACCGACGAACCCGGCACCCCCGGTAACCCCGGTGATCCCGGCACGCCCAACGGTGGCGACGGCATCACCGTCAGCATCGTGGCCGACAAAGCCGAGTTCACCGAAGCCGAAGCGCAGACCTTCACGGTCCGCCTCAGCGAAGCCGTAGATCGTGACGTCACCGTCACCCTGGACGGCGGCAACACCGTGACGATCATCGCCGGTGAGACCGAGACCACCTACACCCGTCCCGCCCAAGGCGACGACGTGTTCAACGACGGCGAGACCGTCACGGTTGAACTCGAAAGCGCCGCGGCCAGCGACGGCACCGCGTTCGAGAACGTCACCCTGGGTGACGCCGCTGAAACGCAAGTGGTCGACACCATCGACACCGTGACCGCCACCCTGAGTGCCGACGCCTCCAGCGTGGCCGAAGGCGGCACCGTCACCTACACCGTCACCCTAACCGGCCCGCAAGGCGCCGACCTCACGGGCCACAACGGCCTCGAGTTCCGCCTGGCCGATGGCAGCACCGTCACCATCGCCGCCGGACAGCTCAGCGGCAGCACCACCGTGACCGCCGCCGATGACGCCTTCGTGGGCGGCCAGGACACCCTGGTCAACCGCATCGACGCGGTGCTCAACAACAGCGACAGCGAGTTCGAAAACCTCGTCACCGCCGGCAACACCAGCGTCACCGTCACCGACGAACCCGGCACCCCCGGTAACCCCGGTGATCCCGGCACGCCCAACGGTGGCGACGGCATCACCGTCAGCATCGTGGCCGACAAAGCCGAGTTCACCGAAGCCGAAGCGCAGACCTTCACGGTCCGCCTCAGCGAAGCCGTAGATCGTGACGTCACCGTCACCCTGGACGGCGGCAACACCGTGACGATCATCGCCGGTGAGACCGAGACCACCTACACCCGTCCCGCCCAAGGCGACGACGTGTTCAACGACGGCGAGACCGTCACGGTTGAACTCGAAAGCGCCGCGGCCAGCGACGGCACCGCGTTCGAGAACGTCACCCTGGGTGACGCCGCTGAAACGCAAGTGGTCGACACCATCGACACCGTGACCGCCACCCTGAGTGCCGACGCCTCCAGCGTGGCCGAAGGCGGCACCGTCACCTACACCGTCACCCTAACCGGCCCGCAAGGCGCCGACCTCACGGGCCACAACGGCCTCGAGTTCCGCCTGGCCGACGGCAGCACCGTCACCATCGCCGCCGGACAGCTCAGCGGCAGCACCACCGTGACCGCCGCCGATGACGCCTTCGTGGGCGGCCAGGACACCCTGGTCAACCGCATCGACGCGGTGCTCAACAACAGCGACAGCGAGTTCGAAAACCTCGTCACCGCCGGCAACACCAGCGTCACCGTCACCGACGAACCCGGCACCCCCGGTAACCCCGGTGATCCCGGCACGCCCAACGGTGGCGACGGCATCACCGTCAGCATCGTGGCCGACAAAGCCGAGTTCACCGAAGCCGAAGCGCAGACCTTCACGGTCCGCCTCAGCGAAGCCGTAGATCGTGACGTCACCGTCACCCTGGACGGCGGCAACACCGTGACGATCATCGCCGGTGAGACCGAGACCACCTACACCCGTCCCGCCCAAGGCGACGACGTGTTCAACGACGGCGAGACCGTCACGGTTGAACTCGAAAGCGCCGCGGCCAGCGACGGCACCGCGTTCGAGAACGTCACCCTGGGTGACGCCGCTGAAACGACGCCGCTTGAAACGCAAGTGGTCGACACCATCGACACCGTGACCATCAAGCTCAGCGCCCCGGATGCCGTTACCGAAGGCGAGCCGATCACCGTTAGTGCGAGCGTCGACCACGCTCCGCAAGACAGCCCGCTGGTCATCAGGCTAAGCAACGGCCAACAGATCACCATCGCCGTGGGTGAAACCACTGGCAGCGTGACCTTCGAGAGCCGTGCTGACGATGTCTACCAGCAAGGCACCGACACGCTGAACCTGAGCATCGAGAGCGCCGAAGGCGGCAACTACGAAGCTCTCGACAGTGACGCCACCGCCGCGGTCACTATCAGCGATGACGCCGACGCTACCACCATCACGCTGAGCGCCCCGAGCGCCGTCACCGAGGGCGAGCCGATCACCGTCAGCGCGAGTGTTAATAACGCCCCGCAAGGCAGCCCGCTGGTCATTACGCTCAGCAATGGCCAACAGATCACCATCGCCGTGGGCGAGACCACCGGCAGCGTGACCTTCGAGAGTCGTGCTGACGATGTCTACCAGCAAGGCACCGACACGCTGAACCTGAGCATCGAGAGCGCCGAAGGCGGCAACTACGAAGCTCTGGACAGTGACGCCACTGCCGCTGTCACCATCAGCGATGACACTGACGCTGCCACCATTGCCCTCCACGACATTACTGTGAACGAAGGCAGCGGAACGGCTACGATCAGTGCCACATTGAGCCATCCAGCGGGTAAAGAATTCACGGTGACGTTGAGTAATGGAGCGACCATTACGTTTGCTCCTGGAGCAACGGAAAGCACCTCGACTGCGTTTGCTATTCAAGGTGATGATGTTTACCTCGATAGTGAAAGCTATGAAGTCTCGGTGAGTGATTCAGGCGATCATAATTTCGAAAGCTTGGATATCAGCGATAAAGCTACTGTGACAGTGAACGATACCGTTGATACGACGACCGTCAGTATCAGTGCGATTGTCACTAAAACGTCTGAAATCAACGTAGGTAACGTTGATACGACCAGCAGTTTTACCGTAACTGCTTATAAAGGTAACGGTGAGGTGGGGCAGATCTCTAAGGTCACGGGAACCGTCCATGATGGCTTTGGTGTGGTTGGCTCTTCATCGGGCGGTGCAGCCAGCAGCGAGCTTGGCTACGTTGGAAATGGCCAGAGTGAGAAGATTGCGGTTGAATTTAACAACCAGGTCAAGTCTTTTGACGTTCAGTTTGCATGGCGAAATAATGCTGAGAAGGCACGTGTAGACTTCTTTGACAGCGAAGGGAACTCTGTTGGTTGGGCTGTCGTGTCGGGCGGTGGCAGTGCCACAGATGCGTTAGTGACTTATTACGACGCTCAAGGCAATGTCACAAAAACAGAACATGCGCCGGGTGGCTCTGATAGGGTAGATAACGCTTATACGTTCGAGCCTGGAAGCGGCTTGCTCTTTACTCGAGCTGAATTTACAGCCGTTGGTCATGATGATGACTATTTGATACATGCTATCAAGTATAAAGAAGTGCTGTCTGAAGATGCGGCTACGATTGATGGTCCTTCTGACGTCGTCTTTGATATACAGACGTCCAATCCGCCGGATGTGAGCCAATATGATTTTGAATACACTTTCCCAACTGCACTCGTGGAAGTGGCCGGTACACAGTATTTAGTTAACCTTGACCGCAATGGTAAGGGGACGCTATCGGTAAGTGCGGACGGGAATAGCGACCTGACAGCAACAGTGCTTGAAGTCAATGGCAATTTCGAATCAGTAGCTGTGCCAGAAAGTGCCACTCTCTACAAAGGCCTGTTGGTTGTTGGCAGTAACCTAGATGATGATGGTAGCCAAGCGGCGCCGCCAGCACATAATACGCCTAACCCGCAAGAGCCCAATAGTGGTGTGATTCAAGGTGGCTCTGGTAACGACGTCATCATTGGTGATGTCGGTGGGGCGAAAGTGACTGTTGAGCCAGGCGGTAACTATAATATTGCCCTAATCGTCGACGTCTCGGGGAGTATGGGTAATGCTTCGGGCACCGCCGGTCTAACTCGGATGGAGCTAGCCAAGCAGGCGCTCTCACAACTTGTTACCGAGCTTGCGGGCCATTCCGGCGTCATCAATATTGCACTGATACCGTTTGCCGGTAGCGGACAAACGTCCATCAAAGCATCGGTAAAAGATTTACAAAGTGGCGAGCTTCTTAAGAACTTGACTGACGCCATTGATACGTTAAGTGCTAACGGCGGTACGAACTATTCTGCCGCGTTCAATGCCGCCGAGCAGTGGTTTAGCGGTAGTGATGCCAAGGCTGGGTATGAGAACCTAACCTTCTTTTTAACCGATGGTGATCCCACCTTCTACGGGGCTAACGATCAAGGGCCAGGGAACTCAACAAATGCTGACGTGTTGCGCGCCTCTATCGATGCTTATGGATCGTTGGTGCAGGCTAGTAGCACGAAGGTCTATGGCGTAGGCATTGGAAATGGGGTCAATCAAGATTATTTGAACTTCTTTGACAATACCAATAGCTTAGGTCAAGGAACTGTCAGTGTAATCGATACCGTTACGTTGGCTGATTTTAGTGGCAGTAATGACGTACTTGACAGAGCGTCTAATTGGGCAGGAGCTGGCAGTAATGGTCGCTTTGTCATCGATCAAGGCTATCTGCAAATTTCAGATTCAAGAAACCAGGGTGCCTTCTCTGTTACGAGCGATCAGTTTAACGTGGCCGCCGATGGTAGCCAGTTACGTTTCTCTTACTCCACTTTTAGTAACTCAAGTGACGTCTTTGGATATCAGCTTCAAAAATTGGTTGGAGGCTCTTGGAACTCGCTCATCAATAGCGGTTTGAGTAGAACGGCTGGCTCTACCATTGTCATCAATGATCTGGCTGCAGGTGACTACAGGCTTGTCTACTCTGTAGATGACCGGAGTAGCAATAACTCCAATGCAACAATGTCTTTGAATGAAATTAGCCTAGTGTCTCCTGTACCCGTGACAGCCGCTATTGGCCAACCACAAATCGTCAATACAGCAGATGAACTCTCTGTTGCGTTGAACCAAGGATCTACCGAACTGGAGTTGGCAGACGTCGGGGACGATATACTCCGTGGTGGTGAGGGTGACGATATTATCTTTGGCGATGCTATCTTCACTGATAATTTGACATGGGAGGGACGCGACTCGGCTGAGCTTCCTGATGGTTCTGGATTGAAGGCTCTGAAAGCGTACCTTGAGGATGATCTGGGCCGTGTGCCAACAACGGATGATATTTACAACTACATCAAGGATAACTATGAGAGCTTGGTAGATCCGGACCCTGTTAAAGGTGGCAATGACACGCTGATTGGAGGTCAAGGAGACGATATCTTGATTGGCGGACTCGGTGCCGATACTTTCAAGTGGGAGCTCAATGATCAAGGCACTACCGATCAACCTGCCACTGATATGGTGATGGACTTCAATGCTAGTGAAGGGGATGTTTTGGATATCTCTGAGTTGCTTCAGAACGAAGAGAATGCCACCGATCTGAGTACCTATATCGTTGCAGAAGAGGAGGGGACGGACACGGTTCTATATATCAGCTCGGACGGCAACTTGGCCGGCAATAAAGAGAACGCAGACCAAGTAGTTCGCTTAGAAGGTAAGAGCTTCTCTGACTTCGGCGGCGGAAGTGCTCAGGATGTCATTCAGCATATGTTGAATAACGACCAGCTCAAAATCGATCAATAACCCCTCACTCAACCCAAAGGCCGCCTCCGGGCGGCCTTGTTGTCTCTAACGAAGGTTTACGTTTCGCAACCAATCGGCGCGTTTACTTACAGAGGAAGCCGCTATGCTCTACATCAAACGAAATGCCCGTGGGGAGATTGTGATGCTCAGCAAAGAGCCCTCGCCTGAGTGTAATGACACCATCGCGGCGGACTCGCCGGAGGTGTTTGCCTTTCTGGCCCAGCAAACGGGGCAGTCGGCGCAAATGATCGCGTCGGATTTGGCGTTTGTACGGGTCGTCGAAGATATGCTGGAAGTGTTGCTGGAGAAGGGCGTGCTCAGTTTTACCGACTTGCCTGCTGCCGCTCAGAGCAAGGTGATGGAGCGTAAGTCGCTTCGTTCTAAGAACGATGTCAACTTGATCGGTGATGATGGCGGTATTATCTGACGCGGCAGGTGCCGCGTCATTCCTATCGTGTTATTTCTTCGAGTCGTCTTCCGTGTTAGCTCAAGCGAACACCGGGCCCCGTTGCACCGTCCACGCCTGTGCGGAATAGGCTTTGTAACTCCTCCGAGTCAATGACCCCCTCAGCGATGACCTGGATACCCAGGGAGTGGCACAGCGTGGCCATGCCGCGCACGATGGTCTGCTGCTCGTTCGAGACGTGAATCCCACGAATCAAGCTGCTATCGACCTTCAGGTAGGCAAGCCCCACATCGTGCAAGTCAGCGAGTTTGGTGAATTCGGCACCCACGTGCTCGATGCCGAACTGACAGCCGAGTGGGCGAAGAGCACTACACAATCCGCGTAGGCTACCAATGGAGTGGGCCGTTAACGTTGCGGGTACTTCGAAGCACAGCTTGCTGGCGAGAGCGGGCTGCTTTTCTAACAGTAAACGCAGCTCGTTGACGAACTGGGCATTGTTGATCGATGCAATCGAGAGGTTAACACCGATACGCTGATCAGGATTTGCCTCGAGTTGTCCCAATGCTTTTTTGACGACGGCCATATCCAGCGCGGGCTCGAGAGCGAAGCGCGTTACCCAAGGAATGAAGATACCGGCGGTCTGCCAAGCATTGGCAAGTTCCAATCGTGCGGGACATTCATAGTGAAGCACCTGGTTCTGGGCATCGATCACGGGGAAATATGCCAACTGTGGGCCTTGTTCGATGGCCACGGTCAGTGCGGTTCGCCACTCGTTATGGTTGCCAAATAGCGACCCTTGTTCCCGTTGGCGTAGGGCAATATTCGTTGAGCTGCTACCGCTTTCGGCTTCGGCCAGGGCGTCGTCTAAGGTAGCCAGTAGCGGCCCGCGTTCGTCGTCTGAGTGATACGCTACGATCGCGGTGGCCAAGCGTACATCGGCCTGAGGGGCGCTGGCAGTAACGGTGGCCAGCGCTTGCTGCAAACGGGGCAGCAGGGCATCCGGCTGCTCTTCGAGTGGTAGCATGAGCAGGAAGTCGCTGCCGTTCAAACGGCCGATGAGCGCCTCGTCGGCGCTGGTTTCCAGGGCGGCAAGTGCCTTAACCAACGTACTGAGCAGTTGGTCGGTGGCTTGGTGGCCAAGCTGATCGTTCAAGTGCTCTAGCGCCTGTACACGCACCATGACCATCAGGCCGGTGGCACGGGCATCGTCGCTACCCAAAAGTGAGGCCAATCTGCCCATCAGCACATCACGGTTCAGTGCGCCCGTCACCCGATCATGCTGCAAATCGCGACGCAGCTCATCGAGCTTTTGACTCTCTTGGCTCAGCATTTGGCGTACATTAGCGGACAGCACGTTCATCGCCTGGGCGACTTCGCGTAGCTCTAAGGTGCGGGGCTCTTGGATAGTCGTGAAGCGTCGCGCGCTGATATCTTTAGCTTGAGCCACAACGCGTACCAGCGGGTGCTTGATGCCCCGCACCAAGACGGTGGCAATCGCCAAGCTAATGGCACCTGCCAGCAAAAACCAGCCGGCAAGCTCTAGCATACTGCGCCATAGAGAAGCGTAGGCGTAGCTGTGCTGACTCTCTAGTTCCAGTGTACCGAACTGTCGCCAGCCATCTTGAATCGTTGCAGTACCGGTGGGGACATCAAACTGCACTAAGCTTCTAAACCATGCAGGCACGTCGCCGCTATATCCATCGGCGCGGCGCTCGACAAGAACTTCGCCCTCGGCGTCACGCAGAATGATCGAACGATAGTAGCCGGTATCGAACTGTGCAGAGATCAGCAGCTCCAGAATCACTAGATCTTTGTCGAGCTGGCTCATGGACAGGGCCAAGGTGGTGGCATTGTCTGCGTTCTTGATGCGCACTTCCTGCTCGATGTAGTCACGGCTGCTGGTAATACTGATCGCTAAGCTACCGACGAACGACAGTAGTAAGAGCGCAATAATGGCCAGCCAAAGCTGTTTAATCAGCGACATAGCGCCAGTCCTCTTAAATGAATCCTTGTGATTGCATCCGCCCGATCACGCTGCGCCAGCGCGACAGTCGTGCCAGTGGGTCGGCACGGGATTCTGAACCGCCACCTGCCCAAAGCCCGTCGCTGTTGAAGCTAAAAACGGGATCTAGATCGTTACGTTGGGAAGCGGGAGAAATAGAAGGCGCAATGTTATCCAGTACCAGTGGCTCGGCGTTCGGCGTCGAGTAGTAACCTAGCACCATGTGGGCTTGGGTGATTTGACTACGGCCAATTCGGGCGCGAACGTAGATCATGCGCAAGCGCTCACCCGGTACTCCCAACTGCTTTAAGGTAATGTATTTAGCAATGGAGTAGTCCTCACAGTCGCCTTGACCTTTACCTAGCGCTTCCAGGGGGGTGGCCCAAAAGTCTTCCTCTCCCCAAACGCGAATATCCTCCACCCAGCGGATGCGGCGGTTGAAAAAATCATTCACGTCACGCAGTTGGGCTTGTACATCCTGGCCGCGCAAGCGCTCCAGCAGGGCGAACCACTCTTCTAAAACGCTGAGCCCCCCCTGTCCATATAGCTGCTGCATACTTTGCCGAAGCCGTTGCGGGTTGAACGCCACAGCAGAGCTGGGATTGATCCCCAGCCCAACGCCCAATAACAACGCGCCAGCAGAAGCCAGAAACTGCCGGCGCGATAGGGAGCAGCATGGAGGGGATGATGAAGTCGACATGGACGCCATTAGCGTTGGTCAAATATCGCTTAAGACTACAAGCTAAGGCGTAAAAGCGCTATATCTCCTCAGTAGAAAGTACCAATGTTTACATGACGGGTTCTTCTTGGTGTGGTTTTGCCGTTAAGTCCATACCCAGTGCACGCATGACAGCTAACATCGTCTTCAGCGTTGGGTTGCCTTGCTCGCTGAACGAACGATAGAGCTGTTCACGGGAGAGGCCAGTTTCGCGAGCAAGTTCTGTCATTCCCTTAGCGCGCGCTACGATACCCATCGCTTTAGCAACATAAGTGGCATCTCCGGTTTCCAGGGCATCAGCGAGAAAGAGAGCGATGGCTTCATCGTTCTCTAATGCTGCTGCCGGGTCATAGTCGTAAATCTTATCGCTCATGATTCCTCCCATTGTGCTGCCAGACGCTGCGCTGTATCGATATCGTTTTGCTGCGTGCTTTTATCGCCACCACATAAAAGGATGACAAGTTCGTTACCGCGTTGTTTAAAATAGACACGATATCCTGGGCCATGATGAATACGCAGTTCACTGATGCCTTGGCCAACGGGTTTTACATCGCCAGCTAATCCGTTGGCTAGCCTGAAAATACGAGCAGCAATCAGTGCTTTTGCGCGCGAATCACGGAGCTTACGTTCCCACCGTCGGTAAGTGTCGGTCTGTTTAATAGCAATCATAAAAATATTGTAGTTCTTAGACTACATGCGTGCAAGCTATGAAAAACCGGTGCTTAGCCAGTCGGTGCTGTGCACCAAGTATACTACTGAGAAGAGGCCCGATACGTCTCTTCCAGCATGGGTTCAAGGGCGGGCCAAACGTTATCTAAGATAATGGGCTGTGCGTCAGCGGTAGGATGGATGCCATCGCTTTGCATTAATTGTTGATTGAGAGCGATATCTTCCAGCAAGAAGGGCACCAGCGAGAGCTCGTACTCCTGTGCCAGAGAGTGATAGACGCCGGTGAAGGCATCGCGGTAGGCTTGACCGTAGTTCGGCGGAATATCGATCCCTAGGAGTAATACTTCCGCACCCGCTTGCTGGCTCTGCTCGATTATAGTGGCTAAATTGGCGCGCATTTGAGCGGGAGGTAAACCGCGTAAACCATCGTTACCGCCAAGTTCTAAAAGAACGATATCCGGCTGACGCTGTCCGATAATATCGGCAAAACGTTGGGCACCGCCTGAGGTGGTCTCTCCGCTGATGCTGGCGTTCACCACCTGTGCGTCACCCTCGAGGCGCTCTGCCAGCAGCGACACCCAGCCCTGCTCCTGCTCGATACCATAAGCCGCACTCAGGCTGTCTCCCATGACGAGGAGCGTTGGCAAGCCCTCTTCGGCAGTGCTGGCTTGCAGCGGGACAGCCCCCAAGAATACGACCAGTAGAAGGGTGCTTGATAGACCACCACGAACGGCCGTTTGCCACGACTGAAAGGTCAGTATCTGCGTCAACCATGCTGGAACCACGCGTTTTTGTATCGCTAATATCCAAAGAGCTACAGGGAATTTACGCTTCATGTCTTACTCCTCTGACCCTACATCCCATACCGTGACCGAAGGTGCGCCGTTGCGCTCGCCCCACACCGACCCATCTGCTGCCCAGAAGGTTCCCCAAGCAGCCGCTAGCCAGCCCGTCCTGCAGGCCGAAAAGCTCGCCAAACGGGTGACCAGCGGTGAACGCACGCTAACTATCTTACATGACTTATCGTTGAGCGTAGCGGCCGGGGAGAGTGTGGCTATATTGGGCAAAAGCGGCGCGGGTAAATCCACGTTGCTGGGCTTGCTGGCCGGGTTGGATACGCCCAGCGACGGCGAATTGACTCTTTTTGGCCATGCCTTGAGTCGCTTGGATGAAGATGGTCGTGCGGCATTACGAGCGGGGCGAGTGGGCTTCGTGTTCCAGAACTTTCAACTGCTGCCGACGCTCAGCGCACTGGAAAACGTACTGCTGCCCCTAGAGCTCTCTCCTCGAGCCGGAGAATCGCACGCTGCCCAGCAGTGGTTGGAGCGTGTAGGGTTGGGGGAGCGCACGTCTCATCAGCCTAAGCAGCTTTCCGGCGGAGAGCAGCAGCGAGTAGCCATTGCACGCGCTTTCGTGACGGACCCCGAGCTGGTGTTCGCCGATGAACCTACCGGCAACCTAGACCCGGATACCGGTGCGCAGATCATCGACCTGCTGTTTACGCTCAATAAAGAAGCGGGCACGACGCTGATTCTCGTGACACACGACCACGCCTTGGCGCGCCGATGCGACCGCTGCCTGCGGCTGGCCAACGGCCAGCTCGTGCCGTTCGAACCGGCCCCAGTCAACAGCGAGGAAGGCGATGAGTGATATCAACTGGCGATTAGCCGCGCGGAGCCTCAAGCGCGACCTTCGCGCGGCGGACGTGCGAGCGCTGTTCGTGGCCCTGGTCTTGGCGGTGGCCGCGTCCACCATGATTGCGTTCTTCCTTGACCGCTTAGAGCGTGGTTTGGAGCGTCAAGCGGGTCAGATGCTAGGGGGCGACTTAGTCCTCGAACAGCGCGACCCGTTTTCAGACGAGCTGCGCGCCACTCTGAAGCAGGCTGGCTTCACGCTGAGCGATCAAGTGGATCTAGTCTCCATGATCAGCCAAGGGGAGCGCTTTCAGCCCGCCAGCCTCAAGGCAGTCGATGATGTGTATCCGCACTATGGTGTGTCACATGTGGACCGAGGAAACGGCGTTGAGCAAATCGCGTCAGGCCCGCCACCGGGCGAAGCCTGGGCCGATCCTCGGCTGGCCGAGTTGGTCGAGATCGCGATAGGCGACCGCGTACAGGTGGGGCAAGCGGAGCTGACCATTAGCGGGATTATCGAACGCGAAGCGGACCAGTCCGCCGGTTTTGGTAACTTCAACCCGCGCTTGATGCTCAATACCGCTGATCTCGAATCAACCGGGCTGGTACAGCCAGGGTCCCGTATCGAGTTCGAACTGTTGGCCGCTGGTCCACCCGAGGCATTGGATCAGGTTCAAGGGTTGTTGACGCAGCTTCGCCGTGACGGTGTCGAGGTGCGTGATGTTCGAGTCGATCGTCCGCAGTTGGGTAATGCGCTGCAACGGGCAGAAAGCTACTTGGGCTTGGCCGGTTTGGCGGCAGTGTTGCTGGCGGGTGTCGCGGTGGCGATGTCGACCCGCCGTTACGTAGAGCGCCACCTGGATACCGCTGCGCTGCTGCGCTGTTTCGGTGCCAGCCAGTATCAGCTGGTGACGATCTTTAGCCTACAGCTGCTGGGACTGGCGTTGATGGCCTCGCTCATCGGCGCGCTGTTGGGCTTGGTGGGGCAAGCCGTGCTGCTGTGGCTACTGACCAGTTTCCTGCCCATGACGCTGCCGCCGCCGGGCATCATGCCGCTATGGCTGGGTATTTTCACGGCGCTGGCGGTATTGGTCGGCTTTGCCGGGCCAACGCTGCTGCGTATCAAGCAGGTGAGCGCGCTCAAAGTACTGCGACGTGAGTTAGACCCGCTCCCGCCCGCGGCGTGGCTGGTGGTCGGCGTGGCTGGCATCGTCTTTGGAGGGCTGCTGTGGCTCTACTCGGGCAGCTTCTCGCTGGCCTTGGCGCTGCTGGTGGGCGGGGCAGTCCTCCTGTCGCTGCTATGGGGCGTGAGTTCCCTGTTAATGAGAGGCATGCTACGTGCCCTACAGCGCTTGACGGGCGGCAGTGAATGGGCGCAGGCGTTGCGTTTGGGGGGAAGACAGTTAGCCCGTCGTAAACAGGCGGGGCTAGGCCAACTGCTTGCCTTTTCGGTCACGTTCTTTGCCATGGCGATGATCGTGTTGGTGCGAGGCGATCTGCTCACGACATGGCAAGATCAACTGCCCGCTGACACGCCCAATTACTTTGCCATCAATATACAGCCCAGCGAACGCGATGCTTTCGAGCAGGCGGTCGCGCCTCGAGTAGAGACCCAAAGCACACTCTACCCGATGGTACGTGGGCGAATTACACAGATTAACGGCCAAGCACCCAGGGAGGCCGTACCTCCTGATGCTCGAGGCGATAACTCGCTACGCCGTGAGTTGAACCTCACCTGGCAATCAGAGCTGCCCGAAGGGAACCAGGTGGTGGCGGGGCAGTGGTTTGTCGCGGAGCCCCAAGGCTGGATGAGCGAAGTGGATGCCACCGCCTCCAGCGAGTCGCAAACCGTACCTATTTCGGTAGAGGATGGTTTGGCTGAACGCCTTGGTTTGGGGATAGGAGACGAAATCACGTTTGCCGTGGGGAGCGATAGCATCACCACGCATATTCAAAGCCTGCGTAGCTTGAACTGGGATAGCTTCAATCCGAACTTCTTCGTGATCTTCCCGCCCGGCGTGTTGGAGTCGTTTGGTCATAGCTTCATCACCGCCTTTCACTTGCCGGATCAAGAGCAGGGGCTGGTGCGCGAGCTGGTCAGCGACTTCCCAGGGGTGTCTCTGCTCAATGTGGATGCCATTCTAGGGCAGGTGCGCGACGTGCTGACCCAGGTCACTCGGGCGGTAGAACTCGTGCTGGTTCTAGTCCTGTTAGCGGGTGTCAGCGTGCTTTACGCTGCGCTTACCGCCAGCCGCCCGGTGCGTGCCCATGAAAGTGGTCTGCTAAGGGTGTTTGGTGCAGGTAACCGTATGATTTCCCGAGTGCAGGGGGCCGAATACGCGCTGCTCGGGTTTGCCAGCGGCGTGTTGGGAGCCCTATTGGCAGAGCTCGCTACCGCGGCGCTCTACCTCTATTGGCTGGATCTTACACCCCGCCTGCACCTGGGTCTGTGGCTAGCACTTCCCATTGGCGGCGCGCTGCTGATTGGTTTGATTGGCCACGCACTCTCCTACAGCCTGCGCAAACAAGCCCCCGCGGCGAGTCTGGGATTATTAGGCGAGGCGTAGCGTCTCTCTTACAAAAGGCGGTCACGAGCCGCCTTTTTACTACCTGGACGGCAGTGGCGGTATCGTGACTTGGTGATATGCTGAAGCCTTTCAACAGGGAGGTCAGGGTATGCGTAGTAAGGTAATGACATGGGGCGTTGCAGGGGTGTCATTTTGGCTGGTCATAGGGACTGCGCATGCGTCGCTAGAGCAGTTCGAGGCGGATTTGCAGGCGGAGTTGGCGGGCGACGATGCTCGAATGGCGATTGGGCAACTGGTGGAAGAAGCCAATGGCTATGTCGCAGAGGATGTAGCCGTTACCTACCCCAACGGCGATCTGCTCTCGATCGACCGCTATCGCGTGGACGGTCGATACGCGCAGCCCGAGTCGATTACGCTAGACGGCATCCGCCTCACGGAGCTGGGATTCGACACGCCCGTGTTGACGGTGGGCGAGCTGGTCATGCGAGACCCTAGCGCGGCCGTTCCCTCACTGGCCTCTTTCGAGACCGAAGACAGTACCCTCAATGCACTCAGCTTGACCGATATGACCTTTCGGTTGGAGGGTAGCCTGGGCGATGAACTAGCCGCCGAGTTCGATAGCCAAACGCTTGCTGGCTATCTCTCCATTGACGCTCTCGAGCTGGAGGAAGTGAGCCGTAGCGCCGTGGGTTTGATTGCGCTGCAAGGGGTGAGTGGGGAGTTCGATGATCTCGCCACCGGCATCTCCGCAACGCTGGCGTTAGGCGACATGCGGATCGAGGCGCTGGAAGGGCTCGACCAGCCCGGCGAAGAGCGCCTCGAACATGCCGAGTTGAACGGTTTCAGCTTGACCAGCGAGCAGTGGAGCGTGCTGCTGGATAACGCTTGGGTCAAAGGTAACAGCTACCTAGGCGAAGCAGGCTTTCGCGGTGCCGAATTCGATCTGGGGGGGCTGATTGACCTAGCGCCACCTTCCGAACGCGATGAGCTGCAGGCGTTGAATCGTGTGCTGACGGGCGGAACCGGGCGTTTGAGTGCCGAAGGGCAGAGTGCTTCCCAGTGGCATGAGCCCGAACCCGGCGAAGCGAACGGCCGTGCGCGCCTCACCTCCGAAGGCTATCTACAGCTGGACGGCGCAGGCGGGCTCGAATTCTCCATGGATGTGCCCATTAGCCTACCGAAGGGCGCCACACTCGAGCAGGCCAGCAAAAACCCCTCGCTGTTCGAAGCAGCGACGCTTTACGGTGGCAACGCGACCGTGGCTTACCGCGATGAGGGGTTGCTGCCGCGTATAGCCACCGAAATGGCGGCACAAGGGAGGATCAGCGAAGAACAGGCGATTTCGCAAGCCTGGTCGCAGGCCCAGCAGCTCGGGCCGCTCGTAGGCCCACAGCTCACCAAACTGATGGTGGGGATGGTGGATATCATGGCCGGAAAGGCCCAGTCGCTGACCGTTCACGTGGCGGTACCCAATCCCTTTATGCTCAATCAATTCATACTCGACCCCATGGGCAGCAGCGAGCGGCTCACCTTTACCTTCGAACTCAAGTAGCGTGGTTGTCCAGTCGGTCAGTTTTTAGCGCGGCTGGCAACATGAAACATGCTCATGCAAGACCTGACGCGGATGCGATGAAAGTCGCGTCCGGCTGCGGTATCATAGCCGCCTCGCTTCTCCATGATGATCCTTTCGTAACGAGGTTCCCGCCGATGTTCAGCCGCGACATGACAATTGCTGGATTCGATGATGCGCTGTTTGATGCCATGCAAAAAGAAGTGGCACGCCAAGAAGCCCACATCGAACTGATTGCTTCCGAAAACTACGCCAGCCCCCGCGTACTCGAAGCACAAGGCAGCCAGCTGACCAACAAATACGCCGAAGGCTATCCCGGCAAGCGCTACTACGGCGGCTGTGAATTCGTCGATATCGCCGAGAACCTGGCCATCGACTACGCCAAGCAGCTGTTCGGCGCGACCTACGTCAACGTGCAGCCGCACTCGGGCTCGCAAGCCAACAGCGCCGTGTTCCAAGCGCTGGTCACGCCAGGCGACACCATCCTCGGTATGAGTCTGGACGCGGGCGGCCACCTGACCCACGGCGCCAAGCCGAATTTCTCCGGCAAGCACTACAATGCCATTCAGTACGGCCTGAACGAGCAAGGCCTGATCGACTACGATCAAGTCGCCGAGCTGGCCCGTGAACACAAGCCGAAAATGATCATCGCCGGTTTTTCTGCCTACTCGCAAATCGTCGACTGGGCGAAATTCCGTGAAATCGCCGATGAAGTGGGTGCTTACCTACTGGTCGATATGGCCCACGTCTCTGGCTTGGTCGCTGCAGGCGTCTACCCCAGCCCGCTGCCCCATGCTCACGTGGTGACCTCCACGACGCATAAAACCCTGCGTGGCCCACGCAGCGGCGTGATTCTGTCGGCAGAGAACGACCCGGACATCGAGAAGAAGCTGCAGTCAGCGGTGTTTCCGGGCGGCCAGGGCGGCCCGCTGATGCACGTGATTGCGGCCAAAGCGATCTGCTTCAAAGAAGCCATGGCGCCCGAGTTCAAAACCTACCAGCAGCAGGTGGTCAAGAACGCTCAAGCCATGGCGTCGGTCTTCATCGAGCGTGGTTACGATATCGTCTCAGGCGGTACTGAAGACCACCTGTTCCTGCTGTCATTGATCAAGCAAGGCGTGACCGGCAAAGATGCGGACGCCGCGCTTGGCCGCGCCCATATCACCGTCAATAAGAACGCCGTGCCGAACGACCCGCAAAGTCCGTTCGTCACCTCTGGTCTGCGTATCGGCACCCCCGCCGTGACCACTCGCGGTTTTGGTGAGCAAGAGTGCGCACAGCTTGCCGGGTGGATTTGTGACATTCTCGACGTGCTCGCCAAAGGCGAAGACACCAGCGCGATCGAAGCCGACGTGCTGAATAAAGTCGCGGACGTATGTGGTCATTTCCCGGTGTATAAATAAGCACTGCATAGCCACGTGGTATGCAGAAGCGCTAGCCCTAGCGGGCTAGCGCTTTTTTTGTTGAAGTGCACCTATCAGGCCGAGGGGGGATTTTGGCGAATGATGCTTACCTTTTGCTGCTCTTTGGTCCATTTGCCTGCTTTCTTGTCGATATACTGGAAATGCTCGTTGGTGAAGCTTCCCTGGTTGCAAGCGTGACGGTAGGAAACCGTGGGCACGTCTGCTTGATCCAATAGCTTGATGAAAACGCCTGGCCCGGTCAGCTCGAAGACGTTGGTAAGCTGATTCTCGACAATGTTTTGATGTACCTGCTCGATCAATTTCAGCAGATTGGGATTGCCCGGGCGGCTGGCGATGAAGTAATTGCTCAACTCTCCTTTACGTGTCGTCACATACAATTCGTCGATATCTGCTGGTACGACCCGACCCAACGGCCAGATAGCGTGGGCATCGATATCCAGGTAAACGCCGCCATGTTTATACAGCGCCAATAGCCTCCAAAAATCGGCTTGGGCAGCACCAATTTGCAGCCTGTCGTAGCTCTCGAGCCACTCTGGGCTGAAGTTCTTTTCGATGAAGTCGTGGCGCGCTTGGGTGATCATGAATCGATACTCAAAGCGCGGTGCCATCAGGCGGTTGAACAGATAGTTGAGATACACCGGCAGGGTGACTCGGTTCGTAAAGTTGGTTTGCCAAATGATTCGAGGGATACTGCTCTCTTGCTTCGACGAAAGCCAAGGGGCTGCTCTTTCTGGCAGGGTAAAGCGCTTGGCAGGAAAGAGCGCGTGAAACCCATAGCTCAGCATCTTGGTAATGTTGGCAAACAGTTTGATCACCCGGCTGATGGCCACAATATGAGGCTGGCGGGTACGGCGACGTAGAGACATAGTCGTCCTTTCGATGAGCAAATGAAAAGCCTAGCGTATCGGCTAGGCTTTCAGAAGGTACTGTGCGTCAAATCGGGTGTTTTACCATCCGCCCTGAGCCTCTAATAGGCTGCGCATATTATTATCCAAAGGTAGCTGGAAGTCTGCACTGCCTAGCACCATGGCATCACCAGCGCGTACGACGCGGGCACTTACGTATAGATAGTCCTGGCCCTGAGCGTAGGTGCCCATTAGGATGGAGCGCGCATTGTGCTGAGAGCTTAGCCGTTGAACTTGGCGCGATAGAATCAATTCCCCCACGCTCTCTTCGATAAACATGCTATCGCGCATTTTGACTTCGCGAACCTGCATGCCTTGTTGGGCGAGTGAGGAGGCCATGATCTCGGAACTGATCCGACCAAAGGTCGACGATTGACTCAGATTATCGATACTGACGAACGTGGCTGCAATCATCGGGCTATAGCGAGTCAAGTCAGGATTGTTAGCGACCATCCGCTGCGCCGCTTCATGGGCGAGCTCTGACAAGTCTGGTTCTGGTTCTTGAGGTTGGGCGCTATTGCCTAGGTTAGCGCAGCCTGCCAGCAGTAGCGTCATGCAAAGCGTAGCCAACATGTCAGTGCGAAGCAGGCGCATCGACGGTAACGCAAAGATTGAGCGTAGAGACATAAACATTACCAAGTATCAGTGATAGAAACAGTCGACGTCGTAGGCGTTCTAGGTACCCGATGCGGGGCGTATTGGCGGCGATCACCCGAGTTAATGTAATAGATATTGGAGGAGGAGTAGAGGATTTGATCCTGTTCCACTATCTGGGTGGTGATGATGATTTCTTCATTGCCTTTGGGTGTCCAGCTACCGCTGGTGGTATCGGCCACCATCGCCGCTGGGATGAGCGCAAGTGCTGGTTCACTCCAGTTACCTAAAGGAATACTGGCCACCGCGATGCCGCTCGCTAAGGCCGTGTAAGCGCCAAAGGGTGGTCGTGTATAGCCACGATCTCGGTGCTCGACGACTTCCACATCGATTTGAATCGTGGCGCCGTTGGCACGTGGCTGTGTCGTGACGCTACCGCCGCCGGATACGAGCTCGCTGGTTAGCAGTGTTCTAAAGCCACGCTCGAATTCCCCGCCACTGTAATAGGAGCCGTACTGCTCATGCTCCGGCGCCGCAATGTGCAAGTCGCGAAAACGCACTCGTTCGCTGGATAAAATGCCCGCGGCTTCATGCTGTGCAAGGACCTCCCAATGCTGGGCTGCCTGCATCTTTTGCTGTTCCGAATAGGGGTATGTCGTAGCAATGGGCGCTTGGGAAGTGCTGGCGTAAAAACAGCCGCTGAGCATCAGGCTCGCAAGTCCCAGGCCAACGGGGCGTAAATAACGGGCAATGGGGTGTGTCATAGGACGAGTGCGCACCTGGTAGTTCCTTATCGCTACTAATCGGCTTTTTGATAGACTAGTTTGCCATGCTTAGCATAGATCGGCCACGAGGTTAAAAACTTGAATGAGTAATCACCCCCATGCTTGAGGACCACCGTAGCGGCCCGCGTCATGATTCGCTGCTATCGACATACCCTGAGGACGATAGCAACAGCGGATGGATGATTAGCTATATCGATATCATGACGCTCCTCGTCGCGCTGTTCGTCATCATTATCGCCGCCGCCGGCGTCACGGGTCCCAATTGGGCCCCTGACGAGCCAGTAGCGGACACAAGCACGGCCCATACGACACCATTGGAAGTGCCTTTGCCAACCCTGCTGGAGGAGCGGCGCCAGTCACGTCCGCTGATGCCGACAGTGGTGCCGGGTGAGCTCGACCCCATGGCGATCAGCGCCGCATTGGGTGTTGCAGGACTGCCGCCACGCGTCGCACGTTCGCCCAGCGCGCCGCCCTTATTGGCGCTTCCCGCTGATGCCGATGCAGAGCCCAGTTCAGAGTGGAACCTGGTCGCATCGCTGACGGACAGTCGCCAGGCCAGGCGGCCGTCTCCCTCTCTGTCACAGCCGCTTCCCCGGTTGCCCACGCCACTGGTCCAGGTAGAAGCACCGTCGGAGGCACTGCCTTTGGCCGATTATATGGTGCTGCTCACGGACCGGCCGCCGGTGAACGTCCGCGAGGTGAGCGATGAGGCAATCAGTGGCGCGCTTGCGCTGATGGACAACCTCGCTGAACGGGTCGATACCTCGCCTTACTTACCCAACCTGGAGGGTGTCGAAGTCTCGCGTGTGGCAGAGGGAATTAGTCTGAGGGTGCAAGATAGGCTGCTGTTCCCTTCGGCAACCGCCGAACTGACCCAGGGAGGTGCCTCGCTGGTGGGTAGTCTGTTGGAAACGATCCAGCGTTACGAGGGGGAGGTGTGGGTCGAAGGCCACTCCGATAGCCAAACTATCAACACCCCGGAATTTTCGTCCAATTGGGCACTCTCCAGCGCCCGTGCCATCGCCATCGTCGAAGCCTTGGAAGCGGCTGGCGTTGCTGCAGAGCGCTTGCGAGCCGTGGGGTTAGCCGCGACGCAGCCGCTCGAAGACAACAGCACCGCAGAGGGTAGGGCGCGTAATCGCCGTGTCGAAGTCGTCATTCACGTAGAGTGATGTTTTCGTCGAAGGGGGATGTACTAAATGAGCGTGTGGGAGGAGTGAGCTGAAAAAAAAGCCCGCCGGGGGAGGCGGGCATGAAAGGGCTTGGCTCACTGCAGCCCACTGACATCAGGTGAGGGGGTGTACAAGGTTGTCAGTGGGTACAATTCGAGTATAGCTATTTGCGAGCGTTTGCCAAGGCCTTGTGCAACTTTTTTACAGGTATTTCACGACTAGATATTTCACGACTGGGGTTGTTTATGACGCCCTAAACCGCACTATGTTAGTGCATTTTAGGTGCTCTATTTTGGTGCTCTCGTAATCGGTCATGCCGATTCTTTTTTAAGTTTTTGATTTATTTTATATAAATAGTGTTGGCACACATTCTGCTTTATTGCTTATCTGAGAACGACGCCTGAGTAACGGCTTTTCAGATTGCGATAAGGTGGCGCCATGAACGAACACTCCCGCACGACACAGACTCCTCCCATGTTGGCGAGTCTTCCTCTCCAGCCTCTTGGAAGCCCTGATCCGGCGCTGACACCACGTTTGGTGGTGACCGATCTCGACGGGTCGCTGCTCGATCATCATAGCTACGATTTTTCGCCTGCAGCACCTTGGCTCGCACGCCTGAAACAGCTGGGCGTGCCGGTGATTCCGGTGACCAGCAAAACCCGTGCCGAACTAGTGACGTTGCGTGAGTCGCTGGGCCTGACCGCAACGCCATTCGTAGCGGAAAACGGCGCAGTGATTGGCTTGCCCCCAGGCTGGTGCCATGCGCGGCTGGATCGCCCTGGTAGCGGTCGAGATGGGGTGGTCGTCAAGCACACCGGCGTGGACGTTGGGTTCATCCGCGCGCGACTGAACGTGTGGCGCACGCGGCTGGGCGTGCGTTTCACTCGAATGAGCGAGCTCGATATCACTGAGGTCATGTCGCTGACGGGATTGGATGAGACGCGCGCGAGAGCTGCCCGACAGCGCGAAGGCAGCGAGCCGCTCATCTGGCAAGACGACGACACTGCCCTAAAAAATTTCCGCTTAGCGCTAGAGGGCGACGGCCTGATGCTGACTCAAGGTGGGCGTTTTTGGCATGTAATGGGCAACGCTTCGGATAAAGGCAGCGCCGTCGATTGGCTCATCAAGCGCTTTACTGCGCTGCGCGGCCGTCCGCCGCTATCTCTAGGCCTGGGCGATGGCCCCAACGATATATCCATGCTCGAGGCGGTCGATCAGGCCGTGGTCATCAAAGGGTGCCACGAACTGGCCGTCACCCCGTCGAATGAAGCGCTGTATCGCACTCGAGCGGCCGGACCCGCCGGCTGGGCCGAGGGGGTGGCCTACTGGTGGGGGCGAGACGACCGCCGACTAGCGGCGGCCCCAGTACTGCTAGCCGTCACGGCCTAACCCATCAAGAGGTTCGCGTATGAGTGACTTCCATCAAAACGGCGTCATCACCGATTTTCATAATCTTACCCGTCGCCCGGTCGAGGCGCTCGAGCAAGAGCTAAGCCAGTTCGCCAACCGTCGACCGATGGGGCTCATCCTGCCGTCGCTGTTTTCCGAGTTGGAGGGACCCGCGCTATCGGCGATCGTCGATGAGTTGGTAAAGGTGCCGTATCTCAATGAAATCGTGATCGGCCTGGATCGTGCCGACCGTGAACAGTTTTTGTATGCCCGCGAGTTTTTCTCCCGTTTGCCTCAGCACACGCGCATTTTATGGAACGACGGCCCACGTTTGCGCGAACTCGATGCCGAGCTGGAGAGCCACGGCCTGGGCGCACTAGAGCCCGGCAAAGGACGCAACGTGTGGTACTGCGCGGGATACGTATTGGCCTCCGGCCGTTCATCGGTGGTAGGCCTACACGACTGCGATATTCTCACCTATGACCGTAGCTTGCTGGCGCGGCTCATGTATCCCGTGGCGCATCCGCGCTTCAACTACAGCTTCTGTAAAGGGTATTACCCTCGTATTGCCGAAGGAAAGTTGAATGGCCGCGTGTCGCGGTTGATGGTGACGCCGCTGCTGCGGGCGCTCAAGACCGTATGCGGGCCGCTGCCTTATCTGGATTATTTGGATAGCTTTCGTTATCCGCTCTCGGGCGAGTTTGCAATGCGCAGCGACGTGCTGGAAGGCATTCGTATTCCCGCCGACTGGGGGCTTGAAATCGGCGTGCTGTCCGAACTCCAGCGTAACTACTCTCATCGTCAACTATGTCAGGTGGATATTGCCGATGCCTATGACCACAAGCATCAACCCGTCAGCGAGGGGGATGCTACCGGTGGCCTGAACCGAATGAGCTTGGACATCGCCAAGGCCCTGTATCGCAAGTTAGCGACGCAAGGAGTGAGCTTTAGCAGTGAAGACTTCCGCACGCTCAAAGCCACGTACTATCGTTTGGCGCTCGATTTGATCGAAGCTTACGATCACGACGCCACCATGAATGGCCTCAGTTTGGATCGTCACTGTGAAGAGCAGGCGGTAGAGCTGTTTGCCAGCAACCTGTTGGAAGCGGGAAACCTGTTTTTGGACAATCCCCGGGAGCGGCCCTTCATTCCTAGCTGGAACCGCGTACAAGCCGCCGTGCCCGACCTGTTGGCCAGGATGCACGAGGCGGTAGAGCTGGATAATCAAGGCAAGGTCTAGTCGAGGCGTATTAGGCATGGCATGGCCTCCGCCGTGCTAGGCGGAGGCCATGTCTGGGCGATTAAAAATCGCTAAAGGAGGAGGAGCGGGCCATAGGTGGGGTAATGGCGGCCTGTGGTGCTTGGTGGTCGAGCTTGAAGTTCGTCACTAAATGGCGGAGCTGGGTGCTCAGCTGCGCGAGTTGCTGGGTCGCGTGGTTACTCTGCTGTACCAACCCTGCGTTTTGCTGCGTCATTTGGTCCATCTGTGTCACGGCCTGATTGACCTGCTCGATACCGCTGCTTTGTTCGATGGTGGCTGCCGAGATGTCCTGCACCAGCGTGCTGAGCTGCTGAATGTCAGCCACTACACCGTTGATCATTTCACCCGTGTTTTTAACTTGGCGGCTGCCTGCGACCACCTGAGCATCCGCGTTTTCGATCAAACCTTTGATCTCCTGGGCAGCAGACGCCGAGCGGCTAGCCAACTGGCGAACCTCGTTGGCCACCACCGCAAAACCACGCCCCTGCTCCCCCGCGCGGGCTGCTTCTACAGAAGCGTTAAGTGCCAGAATGTTGGTCTGGAACGCGATGGCATCAATGGTATTGACGATACTGCTCATCTGCGTGGCGCTGTTGTTGATGTTCTCCATGGTATGAATCACCGACGCCATGGCGTCGCTGCCACGTTGAGCACTTTCCGCCGTTTTGGTGGCGAGGGTACGAGCATGGTCAGCATGGTCGGCGTTCTGCTTCACCGTTGCCGTTAGCTGCTCCATGCTGGAGGCGGTCTCCGCCAGCGACGCAGCTTGCTCTTCGGTACGGGTGGAAAGCTCTTCGTTGACGCCAACGATTTGCTCCACGCCGTGATTCACCTGATCCGCGCCGTGGTGAATGTCACTGATGGTCCCAGCCAGCGTTTCGCGCATGCGGTTGATGTCATACAACAAGCTATGCTGATCGTTAGCGGAGAGGGTGGCCGCTTGAGTAAGATCGCCATCGGCGATGTGACGTACTACCGTGGCGGCATAGCGTGGATCACCGCCCAGTCGGCGGGCAACGTCACGAATGACCCAGCCCATCAGGAGGGTGACCGGTACACCGATCACCAAGAGGATGAAGGCGGAACGAATCAACCGGGCAATGAAGGCGGCATTGATATCGTCGACATACACGCCAGCCGCCAGCGACCAGCCCCACTCTGGCAGGTAGGCAACATAGCTCACTTTAGGCACTTGGTCGTCACCGCTAATACGCCGTGAGTAGTAGTCCACGTGGCCACCACCGGCTTGGGCAACGTCCAAAAAGGCTGAATAGAGTCGCATACCGCTGGCGTCTTGATAGGCGCTCATATCCTCGCCTCTGGGGCGGTTAGGGTGCGAAACGATCGCTAAATCGTCATCGAAAGCAAAGACGTACTCCCCCTCACCAAAACGAACGCTGGCGATGCTGTCGATGGCTCGCTGCTGCGCTTCTTCTTCGGTCAGTTCGCCGCTCTCGGCGCGTGCCTGTAGCGCTTCTAACTGTCCATGGATGCTGCTCACGATATGCTGAATACTGTCGCGTCGTTCACTTTCGATGGTTTGGCGGTTTTCCCACGCTAACCACCCCACCAGCAGTAGCATCGCCACCCAAATGATGCCCAGCGTGCCCCAAAGTTTCTGTGTCGTTGTCAAACGGTTCATGGTGTCCCTATAAAAAATTCCAAGCAGTAAGTAAGCCCTCACTGTTATCGGCCATTATCGTTCATACCTTAGTCGAGTGAATCGAAAAGTAGGGATGGAAAGCACTATTAATTCTTTAATGGTATAAATATATAACTTTATTTGCGCTACACTCAGGGCACGTACTCAACGACAGTTATCCATCAATGGGAGGCTCTCGATGCAACGCCCCATCGTGACCCACTTTTTCGACGAACCTACCAATACATTCAGCTATGTGGTGCAAGATCCCGACAGTGCTGCGTGCGCCATCATCGACTCCGTACTGGACTTCGATTACGCCGCTGGCCGCACCGACGTTCGCTCGGCGGAGCAGATCATCGCCTTTGTGCGCCGCCAGGGGTTGACGGTGGAATGGATCTTAGAAACGCACGTACACGCCGATCATCTGTCGGCGGCCCCCTATCTACACTTGGCGCTAGGCGGCAAGACCGGTATTGGTGCCCATATCGTCGATGTGCAGGAAATATTCGGTAAAGCCTTCAATGCAGGCTCGGAGTTTGCCCGAGACGGCAGCCAGTTCGATGCGCTCTTCAAAGAGGGCGATGTCTTCGCCATTGGTGGGCTCGAAGGGCGGGTGCTGCACACGCCGGGCCACACGCCCGCCTGTCTGACCTACGTGATAGGCGACGCCGCGTTTGTGGGGGATACCTTGTTCATGCCGGACTACGGTACCGCGCGCTGCGATTTCCCCGGCGGCGACGCACGCACGCTCTATCAATCCATTCAGAAAGTGCTGGCGCTACCCGAAAAAACGCGGCTGTTTTTATGCCACGACTATCAAGCACCTGGACGTGAGCACTATCAACATGAGACGAGCGTGGCCGAGCAGCGCCGAGCGAACGTCCATGTGCATGACGGCATTAGCGAAGAGGAGTTCGTCAAGATGCGTACCGAGAGGGATGCCACGTTAGGTATGCCGCGCCTGATCATTCCTTCGGTGCAGATCAATATGCGGGCGGGGGAAATGCCCCCAGCAGAAGATGACGGGCAAGTGTATTTAAAAGTGCCGATCAACCGGTTTTGATGTTGGAAAGTAGAAGGCGAGATCATCAGTCATGAATGAAACAGCCAATGGGTTGGCAAGTTTGCAAGGGTTGATGGGAGGCGTGTTGATAGGCCTCTCAGCGGTATGGCTAATGGGGGCGCTGGGCCGTATTGCCGGTATTAGCGGCATCATTGGAGGGCTGGTGACCCAGCGCCCGAGAGGAGACAGCGCGTGGCGCATGGCGTTCTTGGCTGGGTTAGTCAGCGGCCCGTTGCTGGTGATGGCGGCCGGGGGCGGGCTGGGTAACGTGGCAGGCGTGCCCGGTGCGGTGATCGGTGAACCCGCAGGCGGCGTGCCGCTCATGCTGTTGGCAGGCCTGCTGGTAGGGGTAGGCACGGGACTTGGCAGTGGCTGTACCAGCGGTCACGGCGTATGTGGCTTGGCGCGTTTGGCACCTCGGTCGATGGCGGCCACCGTCACCTTCCTGGTCGCGGCCATCGCGACGGTCTATGTGGTTCGCCATGTCATGGGAGGTGGAGCATGAGGGTTCCAGCGGTAAAAACAGCGGCGGGATATCTCGCTGGCCTGCTGTTCGGTGTCGGACTCGCGATCTCCGGGATGACCGACCCCGCGCGCGTGCTCGGCTTTTTGGATGTGGCTGGTGCCTGGGATCCGACGTTGATGTTCGTACTGGGTGGCGCCGTTGGCACCACGTTCGTGGGCTATCGCGTGGTCTTCGCTCGCGGCACGCCGCTGTTTGGCACCCACTTCCAACTGCCGAGCAAGCAAGAGCTGGACGCCAAACTGTTAGGCGGCGCGGCGCTGTTTGGCGTGGGCTGGGGGCTATCGGGTTACTGCCCTGGTCCTGCGATCGCCTCCATCGGCGGAGCAACGTTGCCGCTGCTCGCGCTGTTGGCGGCCATGGTGTTGGGCTGGTTCATTGCTCAGCGGCTGTCCCACTAGCCAAATGGGCAGCAATACCAGCCGCATCGACGCTCTCATGGCGCTTCGCTACCCATCATCTCGATGAAGCGCTCGTCGCTGGGTAGGCCTTGAATACGGTCTATGCGGACCGTGCCGCTGTCGGTTTCGCGTTGGAACGCACTGGTGGGAGTGGCGTAGAGGCCGAGCTGTTCGAAGAGTTGATTGTTGTCGTAGACTTGCTCTTCGATGTCTCGTGGCTGTGCGCTGGGAGAGAGTTCATCGCCCTCACTATGGCGATGTAGCGCGGCGGATGGGGCCTCGGCGCCCAGTATCGTGGCGGCGAGTGCCGGGCTATTGGGGGCTAGAATACCCACCATGATATGGCGCAGCTGCACTTCGCCAGCCTCTACCCAAGGGCGGGTTTGCTGCCACAGCTGACGGCAGTAGGGGCAGTTGGCGTCAGTGAACGTGTAGATGACGCGTGGCGCATCCGGGTTGCCATCCTGGATCCAGTGGCTCTCTTCGAGCAGCGCCCACGTGTCGGCTTCCAGCGGCGCTCGTACGTGCTCATCGAGCTGGGCCTCAGTCAGGTCGGTGCCTTCACCGTCGACCAGCGTGCCAATGATCGCATGCTCTCCATCGGGGGTGAGATAAATCGCCATGTCCTGCCCTTGCACGCTGGCCCCAAAGCCGCGCATTCCGCCCGGTGCATCGAACTGACCATGAATCGTCAAACCCTGGTTGGCGAGCGCCTGAATGGGCGCGGGCAGCTCGTCAGCGAAGCTGACAAAGGCAGTGCTAGCTGTCGCGGCCAGCAGGCTGACACGACCGAGACTTTTTAATGAAACCCATGACATCGCATAATCCTTTCAGTAAAACGGCGTGGGGCACTCGCGCCTCCTTGCCTCGTGACATGATCGTCACACAGTATCGCAGCGGATGATTATGTAAGAGTGACGATCATGGATGCCTGAGTCGTTATGTCGCAAGCGTCAAGCGTCAGCCACCAGCCAGCACACGGCATAGGGTGGCAGCGTCGCGTCATGGTGAGTACTCGCGCTGCCGATCGGCTGCCAGTCATGCTGAGTAAGCGTTTGATGGAGGGCATCCCCTGCGTGAGTGAGATCGACCTTGCCATCGGTCACGTTGTAGAGCGCGAGTAGGCGTCGACCGTCAGGCAGGGGGCCACGCTCGAGGGCGAGCAGCTCAGGGGGAGTGTCGATCACGCGCTGCGGGGCGTTGGGGTGGAAACAGGGCTCTTGACGACGCTGTGTTAGCAGCCGATGCAGGGCATGAAAAACGTCATGAGTCGGGGTGGCGGGGCTCTCTAATAACAAGGCAAGCTCATCGAGCTGCCAGCGTCGGCGGTTGATCGAGCGCAGGCGGCCGCTACGTTCCACACCTTCCACATCGTTCAGCGTGCCGGTGAGCGTGTGGATATAGAGCGCAGGGATCCCTTGCAAGCTGAGCATGATCGCTTGGCTGCAGAGAAAGCGTGCAATTTGCCACGGGTCCGGGCCACGGCGAGTGCCGCGCATCGCCTCGAACCATGTGATATTGATCTCGTAGGGCGTGTCGCTGCCGTCAGGATTGCTGCGCATACTGACAAACCCACCAAAGCGATGCATCAATTCCAGCAGCGCGTCACGCTCGTGGTCGGGTAGCAGGCCTTCAAGAGGCCGTACACCTATACCGTCGTGGCTGGCGGTAAAGTTCAAGTAGGTACACTGCGGCGGCAGTACCGGGAGGCTGTTCAACCACGTTTGTAGCGTCGTCGCTTCCCCGCGGGTCAGGGTATGCAGTAAAAGCGGGGGCAGGGCGAACTGATACACCATGTGGGCTTCGTCGGGAGTGCCCTGCGTCAACCGCTCCAAGCCAAAGTAGCTGATGTTTTCGGCGTGTGGCACGTTGGTTTCGGTAATCAACAGCGTGCCGGGCGCCACCTCATCCACGATAGCGCGCAGTAAGCGCACGACGGTATGGGTCTCTGGCAGATGGATGCACGGGGTGCCGAGCCGTTTCCATAGAAAGGCCACTGCATCCAGGCGAATGATGCGCACGCCTTGCTGCAGGTAGAACAGCAAAATGCCGACGAACTCGAGCAGCACGTCCGGGTTTTCGAAGTTGAGATCGATTTGATCTTCCGAAAAGGTGGCCCATACGTGGCGGGTGCCGCGGCGCGTCGAGATCGGCACCAATAACGGGCTGCTGCGCGGGCGGGTGACCTGGGAAACGTCCGTGTCAGGATCCACCTCTATGAAATAGTCGCGCCCGGGTAGGCTGCCGGTGAGATAGTCGACGAACCAGAGCGACTCTCGGGAGACATGGTTGAGTACCAAGTCAGCCATCAAGTCGTAGTGGCTGGCTAGGGTTTGGACGTCCGACCACGCGCCCAGCTCACTATTGACCTCACGATAATGAATCACCGAAAAGCCGTCGTCGCTGCTCCAAGGGAAAAAGGGCAGCACGTGAACCCCACTGACGGTGTCTCCCAGATAACGTTGCAAAAACGTATCCAGCACGGCTAGCGGTGGCGTTCCTTCATCGACGATCGAGTCGCCGTAACAGATGACCCACTGATCCTTTTCGCTCCACATTGGTGCATCGACAGACTGACCGTTAACGGTCGGTGCAGCGTTTGCTCCCCCGCGAAAATGCGCGACGTGTTGACCTATTCGCCGCTGCACTTCCCCTGCACGCGGGCCGTATAGGTGGGTGAGGTAGTGGTGAACGGTCTTTTCGAAATCGGTCATAACGGGCGTCCTTTCAATCATCCTTCGACAAACGCTGCAGCTTGTGTGCCAAATCGTTACAATACGTCGAGATAGGGGCCGTATAACACCGCCATGCGATAGCTCGGCGGTCGGCTACCGCCGACAGCTGGCGATAAAACAGTTTACAAAATAGCGAAGGGCTCGTAGAGCACGCACCGTGACGCTGCGTCCCTTCGTTCAGGCTGACACGCTGCACGTACTGGTTTTAGTGCGTACTGATAATAGGTTGACTGCCATGCATTGCCCTTTTTGTGGTGCAAACGATACGAGAGTGACGGATTCCAGGCTGGTGGCAGAGGGTGACCAGGTGCGCCGACGCCGCCAGTGCGCCAGCTGCCATGAGCGTTTTACGACGTACGAGACCGCTGAGTTGATCATGCCGCGGGTGGTGAAGTCCGACGGTTCTCGCGAGAGTTTCGATGAAGCAAAGCTACGTGCGGGGATGCTCCGCGCACTGGAAAAACGCCCGGTCAGTGCCGAGGCGATCGAAGCCTCGGTAGAGCGCATTCGTCAAACGTTGCGCGCACGTGGTGACCGTGAGGTGAACGCCCGGGAGGTGGGCGAGGCGGTCATGAAAGCGTTACGTAGCCTCGACCAAGTGGCTTACATTCGTTTTGCCTCTGTATACCGCAAGTTTCAGGACCTGGATGAGTTTCGTGCTGAAATCGATCGGCTCTCCCAAGAGCCCTCCGATGAGCCGGCCGGGCAGGGATCACCGAACGGAGCGTCATAATGGGTGAGTTCTCCACTGCCGATCATCGCTACATGGCCCGCGCGATTCAGCTGGCCAAGCGGGGACTTTACACCACCGACCCTAACCCAAGAGTGGGGTGCGTGATCGTGCGCTTCGATAGCGATGGAGACGCTCGCATCGTGGGGGAGGGGTATCACGTGCGGGCTGGGGAACCTCATGCCGAAATCCATGCGCTTCAAGCGGCAGGCAACGCTGCACAGGGCGCGACGGCGTACGTCACGTTAGAGCCGTGTTCTCACACGGGGCGCACGGGCCCTTGTGCCGTGGCCCTGACCAAGGCGGGTGTCCGTCGCGTGGTGGTCGCGATGCAAGACCCCAACCCCCAGGTCAGCGGTGGCGGTATCGCACACTTGGCCTCCGCCGGTATCGACGTGCAGGTAGGTTTGCTGGAAGCCGACGCCCGGGCGCTCAATCCCGGCTTCATCTCGCGCATGGTGCGCCGCCGTCCCTTTGTGCGGCTGAAGATGGCCATGAGCTTGGATGGTCGGACCGCGATGGGCTCAGGTGAGTCGCAATGGATTACCGGGCCCCAGGCGCGCACGCAGGTGCAGCGCCTGCGGGCGCGGTCGAGCGCCATCCTGAGCGGCGTAGAGTCGCTCATCATGGATGACTCCCGGTTGACGCTGCGCGCCGACCAATTAGCCTTGGGCAACGCCGACGACATCACCCAGCGCCAACCCCTGCGAGTGATTCTTGATTCTCGCCTGCGTCTTCCTCTGGCGGCAGCGTGTCTGCGCGAGCCCGGGCGCACGCTGATCATCACCACTGACCAGCACAGCGAAGAGAAACGGCACCGGTTGGCGCAGGCCGGGGCCGAGATTCATGTGTTGCCTGCCGAAGGCGGGCGCATTGCACTGGCTGACATGCTGCGCTGGCTGGCAGATAATGAGCAGGTGAACGAACTCTTGGTAGAAACGGGAGCGACGCTTGCGGGCGCGCTGCTGGAAGCCGGCCTGGTCGATGAAATGCAGCTTTTCGTCGCGCCGACATTGCTGGGCGGCGAGGCAAGACCGCTGTTTTCCCTGCCGGGAATGACCCAGATGGCCGATCAAAAGCGCTTGACGATCCTCGAGTCGCGAACCGTGGGAAACGACTGGTGGATCATAGCCGCCCCGCACGCTGACTAGCGCAAGCCGTCATTGCAAGGTACCCTGACGCCCGAATTCGCATACGATGCGAGCCTAATTTTTGGAGATTCCATGGCGCACTCCTCTTCAGAGGGTTTATCCCCCATCGCTGAGCTGGTAGACGACATTCGCCAGGGCAAAATGGTGATTCTCATGGACGATGAGGATCGCGAAAACGAAGGCGATATCATCATGGCCGCCGAAATGGTGAAGCCAGAGCATATCAATTTCATGGCGCGCTATGCCTGCGGCCTGATCTGCATGCCGATGACCCGTGAGCGCTGCGAGCAGCTCAATCTGCCGCTCATGGTGCGCGATAACGGCTCCGGCTTTGGCACCAAATTCACGCTCTCGATCGAGGCGACCGAAGGGGTCACCACCGGCATTTCAGCCGCCGACCGCGCCCGTACGGTGCAAGCCGCCGTTGCGCCGAATGCCAAACCGACGGATATCGTTCAGCCAGGGCATATTTTTCCGCTGATGGCCGAACCCGGTGGCGTGCTGCGTCGCGCAGGCCATACCGAAGCCGCTTGCGATTTAGCCGCGCTGGCCGGATTAGATCCCAGCGGCGTCATTTGTGAGATCATGAACGATGACGGCAGTATGGCCCGCCGCCCTGAGTTAGAGGCCTTTGCCAAAGCACACGATATCAAGATAGGCACCATCGCCGACTTGATTCACTACCGGATCGTCAACGAACAAACGGTAGATCACGTAGAAACGACGCAAGTGACCACCGTCCATGGTGAGCTGGCGCTGCATGTGTTCCGTGATCGTATTCAGGGCGCTCACCACCTCGCGCTCGTGAACGGGCAGCCCACACCCGAGCAGGCCACTACCGTGCGCGTGCATTTGGCCGATACCCTGCGCGATGTGATGGGGCTGATGAAGGGCGATCAATGCCGTTGGGATGCTCACCGCGCCATCGAACAGATTGCCCAGGCGCCTGCCGGGGTGTTCGTACTGATCGATGACGGGCGGCCACATCAAGATTTGAAGGATCAGCTAGATATCTATCTGGATCGCGTGCGTCAGCCGCGCACCAGCGACTCTGATGGCTCTGGCAATTATTTAACGATTGGTACGGGTTCGCAAATTCTACGCCATCTCGGCGTGGGTAAAATGCGCCTACTCAGCTCGCCGTGGAAGTTCTCAGCGCTCTCTGGGTTCGACCTAGAAGTGGTCGAGCGGCTGGGGCCCAATGACACGGCCGACGAGCCAACTTTTCAGCAGGAATAAATCGATGCAATCCCTTTCGCAAATTGAAGGTACCTTCGTAGACGTCGATGGGCGCTACGTGATCGTGGTGGGTCGTTTTAATCACCACGTCGTGGATAGCTTGGTAGAAGGTGCCGTCGACAGTCTGACGCGCCACGGTGTGGACATGGAAAACATCCACATCGTTCACGTCCCCGGTGCATGGGAGCTGCCCCTAGCCGTCAAGCGCGTGCTCAACGTGATGAAGCCCGATGCGGTGATTGCGCTTGGCGCCGTCATTCGCGGCGGCACACCGCACTTCGAGTACGTGGCGGGGGGCTGCAACACGGCCATCAATCATCTTCAGTTGGAGTTCGATACGCCAGTAGCCAACGGTGTGCTGACCGTCGAGTCCATCGAGCAGGCCATCGAGCGTGCCGGCACCAAGGCGGGTAACAAAGGCACTGAGGCGGCCATGGCGGCGATGGAAATGGTCTCTCTACTGCGTGCCCTGCCGGTGGGAGATTCCCAATGAGTGAGCGTCGTGAGCGCAAGCCCTCAGCCGCACAGCAGGGGCGTCACGCCGCCAGGGAATTAGCGGTACAAGGGCTTTATCAATGGCAGATGACCGGTAAATCGATTACCAGCATCGAAGCGGAATTTCGCAGTCAGGTGGCCGACGACGATCTCGAAGATCACGAGAACTGGGTCAAGGTCATGGAAATCGCCGACAAAGCGCTGTTCCATGAGCTTTTACACAACACGGTGCGCTTCAAAACCGAGCTGGACCGCGAAATCGCCCCGTTGTTGGATCGCCGCCTGGAAGATTTGGACGCGGTAGAGCTGGCCATTCTTCGCTTGGGAGCGTACGAGCTCTCCCGGCGAATGGAAGTGCCTTACCGCGTAGTGATTAACGAAGGCGTTGAGCTGGCAAAATCATTTGGCGCCACCGACGGCCATAAATACGTGAATGGCATTCTCGATAAGCTAGCCAACCGCTTACGAAGTGCCGAAGTCAGCGCCCGCCGCTTGTAAGCGGAGGGGGCTGATCAAGCGTTTAAGGGGCCTTTGTGCTTGCCGAATTCGATCTGATTCGACGTTTCTTTATGTCGCCGCAGGAGGCGCAAGCGACGAATGGCGTTGCCCTAGGATGCGGCGATGACGCCACCCTATTGATGCCTCAGGCCGGCCAAGAGCTGGCCGTGAGCGTTGACACGTCAGTGGTGAACGTACACTTCCCTCATGATGCGCCGGCTCAGGCAGTCGGTCACCGGGCGTTGGCGGTGGCCCTCAGCGATTTGGCGGCCATGGGAGCCGTCTCGCGCTGGTGCTTGATGGCACTGACGCTCGACCAGCGCGCCTTCGAGGATGACGCTCATGCGGAACAGTGGCTGTCCCGCTACGCGAGGGGGTTCCATGCGCTTTGCCAGCAGCATGCCACGGTGCTGGCGGGCGGCGATGTCACGTCCGGTGAGTTGAGTATCGGCGTTACAGTCATGGGCGAAGTGCCTGCAGGATCAGCAATGACCCGGTCAGGCGCCCGTCCAGGCGATGTCGTGGCGGTAACCGGGGCGCTAGGCGGCGGCGCGGGCGGGCTAGCGCTGTGGCAACGCGGTGAGCGAGACCTCGCACATCCGTTGCTCCAGCGCTACCTCATGCCACAGCCAAGGCTCGACGCCGGCATCGCTCTGCGCGGAGTGGCGACGGCGGCGATGGACATCTCCGACGGCTTGTTGGCGGATTTGACCCACCTGCGAGAGGCGTCTCACGTGGGGGTCGACCTGGCCCCCGAGTCGCTACCGCTGGCCGAGGGACTGGTCGAGTGCCTCGGCCACGAGCAAGCCCTGACGGCAGCGCTCTCCGGAGGAGACGATTACGAACTCTTGGTCACGCTACCGCCCGATCAAGTCACTAAGGCGGTTGCTAAACTGGCCGAGAGCGGCCTGTCGCTGAGGGTGATTGGTCGCTGCACGGAGACGTTGGGCGTGACGGGCGTGCCTGACGGCGGAGCGACGGGCTGGCAGCACTTCCGAGGGGGTGCATCATGAACCGTGCACCAGCGAGCGTTTGGCGACGCCCCACTCACTTTTTTGCCTTCGGTTTGGGCAGCGGGACAGTGCCTTGGGCACCGGGCACGTTTGGCACGTTGGCGGCCATTCCCTTCTACTGGATGATGGCCGACCTTTCCCTCGGTTGGTACTTGGGGATCGTGCTGGCCGCATTTATCGTTGGGGTTTGGCTATGTGACAAAACCTCCCACGACCTGGGTGTGCACGATCATTCGGGGATCGTCTGGGATGAGTTCGTTGGCTATTGGATTACCATGGCCGCCGTGCCATTCTCCTGGGAAGCGGCGCTGTGGGGGTTCGTGGTGTTCCGCATTTTCGATGTCTTTAAACCGTGGCCCATTCGCTGGGCTGACCGCCGAGTGGCCGGTGGGTTTGGCATCATGATCGACGATGTCATGGCAGGGATTTACGCCTGGAGTACCATGCACCTGTGGTTTTGGCTGCATTGATCGACGGGTGGCGTGGAATCGGGTCTCGTTGAGGGGCCGTTCAAGGAGATAGCATGCGCAAGGAACGTTTGATCGTGCCTGTTCTCGCGACGATTGCCGTCGTGTGGATGGTCGCGCAACTGCTATCCAGCGTGCTTTTCGAGCGCAGCCTCCGTCAGGCGCTCGAAGATCTAGAGGCACGCGGCGAGTGGCGTGTTAGCCAGGTAGAGAATCGACAAGGATGGCTCACTTCTCGGGGGCGGCTGATTCTTTCGCCGCTGCTGGGACGCCCCTGGCGTCTAGAGCTCACCTACCGAGCACGACACGGGGTGTTGAGTACCGATGTCGAAGGCACGCTGCTGCCGCGCTTGGATAGCGTGCTACAAAAGGCGGTGGGTGAAGTCTCGGCACCGTCGGTCCCCCGTTGGCAGGGCCGCTATCAAACCTTGAGCGGTCATACCGAGCTGCGCTTGGCACTGGCTCCCTTCGTCATTCAGCAAAACGGGCGCGAGCTGGAGGTTCGCGGTGCCCGAGTACGCTTGGAAGGCGTGTTTGGGGATTGGCGTCTGCGTGGACTGCTCGATCAGCTCACCCTGACCGACGGCCTATCACAACTCACGCTGGGTCCCGCCACCTTGGAAAGTCGCTATACCTACATCGACGATGCCTACCACTTTGCCCAGCGTGACCATCTGCACATCGAGCAGCTAGCGTTGCATTACCCTGCCTACGACATCAACGTAGCGCCTCTGGATCTCCATAGTCACATGGAGCTGGATGAGAGCGAGCTTCGTCTAAAAGGCGAGCTGGTCGTCGGCGACGTGCATGTGCCGAGTGAAGCGCCTGACACCCCGCTCCTGAATGGTCGTATCGAGGCAGAACTCTCGCGTTTGAATGGGGATGCCGTTCGGCAAACGATTCGTCGACTGCGCCAAGAGGCCGCCTGGGGAGACACTAGCTTGCCCATGGCAGAAGGGTTATTGGCTCGCTTGGAGCCCGACCTGCGTCAAGTATTGAGTGACTCTCCGCGCCTCGATATCACCACCATCGCCTTGGACAGCCCGTTATTGGGGCTGCAAGTCAATGCCGAGGGGGCCCTGTTCTTCGATGCACGTCGCTTGGAAGAGCTGAGCGTAACGTCACTGGATAAGCCGGTCGAACGCGCTCGCTGGATCGAGCGCATCGATGGTGACTTCGTGTGGCACGATGCGCCTACCGTGGCAGCGCTCTGGCTGGGGTTACCACTGGGCACCCGTGAACTGCAGTTCGACGTGATTCGAGGCGTATGGCGCGTCAACGGTCGACCCATGCCATCGTTGTGGCCGCCTAACGAGGGTTAGGTAAAACGCTTTTAGGGTTGAAGTTTTCCCACCCTGCCCACATTCCTTTCAACATACAAAGCGGCAACAGCCGCAGGCTACTGTTGATGGAGGGCGCATGAGCGACCAGGATTACGACCGCGATCAAGAACCCCTAGATTGGCTCACCGATGCTGAGTCACAGGAACAGGACGCTCAAGAGCAGAGCGCCCACGGCGAGGCCTACCGTTCGGACGGTGAGCGGGTAAGTTCGCTCGTGCCCGCCAGCGATATGTTGCCCGAGCGCATCTACTTGCTTCCGATTCATAATCGCCCCTTTTTCCCCGCCCAGGTGCAGCCCCTGGTCATCAACCGCGAACTCTGGGAAGAGACCATGCGTCGCGTTGGCAATACTCCGCACCACACCATTGGTGTCGCGTTCGTGGGTGAGCAGGGCGTCGACTCCCTGGATCACGACGGTTTTCCTGAGATTGGTACCGCCGTCAAGGTGCATAAGCTCAAAAGCGAAGATCAGCAAATCCAGTTCATTGCCCAAGGACTCCAGCGCTTTAAAATTCAGCGATGGCTCTCCAAAGAACCGCCGTACTTGGTGGAAGTCACCTACCCTAAAGAGCCGGTCAATGCCGAAGACGAAGAGACCCGTGCCTACGCCATGGCGATCATCAACGGCATCAAGGAACTGCTGCCGATCAATCCGCTCTACGGTGAGGAACTCAAACACTACTTGAACCGTTTCAGCCCCCACCAGCCAGGACCGCTGACCGACTTCGCTGCAGCCATTACGTCGGCCAAAGGCCCCGAGCTTCAGGATGTGCTGGCCACGCTGCCAGTGGCGGAGCGAATGCACAAAGTGCTGCCGCTGCTGCGCAAAGAGATCGATGTGGCTCAACTGCAAAGCGAGATCAGCGAGCAGGTCAACGCGCAGATGCAGGAGCGTCAGCGGGAGTTTTTCCTCCGCGAGCAGCTCAAGGTCATTCAGCGCGAGCTGGGCATCTCTAAAGACGATCGAGAGAACGATGTCGATACGTTCAGAAACCGCTTGGAAGCCCTGGTGGTGCCCGAGCGGGTGCAGGCGCGCATCGATGAGGAGTTGAACAAGCTCAGCGTGTTGGAAACCGGTTCCCCAGAATACGGCACCACGCGTAATTACCTCGACTGGCTGACCTCGTTGCCTTGGGGTGTCACCAGCCAGGACAAGCTGGATCTTGCCCATGCTCGTCAAATCCTCGACCGCGACCACGACGGCTTGAAAGATGTCAAAGAGCGCATCATCGAATTTCTGGCCGAAGGTACCTTCAAAGGTGATGTGGGCGGTTCTATCGTGCTGCTGGTTGGCCCGCCAGGGGTGGGGAAAACCTCCATTGGCCGCTCCATTGCCGAGGCGCTGGGTCGCGAGTTCTACCGCTTCTCCGTGGGCGGCATGCGAGACGAGGCCGAGATCAAAGGCCATCGTCGCACCTACGTAGGGGCGATGCCCGGCAAGTTGGTCCAGGCTTTCAAGGAGGTCGAGGTCGAGAACCCGGTCATCATGCTCGACGAGATCGACAAGCTAGGTCAGTCCTTCCAGGGCGATCCCGCCTCGGCCCTGCTCGAAGTCCTCGACCCTGAGCAGAACGTCGACTTTTTGGATCACTACCTCGACGTACGCATGGATCTGTCCAAGGTGCTCTTCGTATGCACGGCCAACACCCTGGATAGCATTCCTGGCCCGCTCTTGGACCGTATGGAGCAAATTCGTCTGTCGGGCTACATCGCCGAAGAGAAGCTGCAAATCGCCAAGCACCACCTTTGGCCGAAGCTGCTAAAACGCGACAACCTGCCGAAGAAACGTATCAACCTCAGCGATGCCGCGCTCAAACAGGTCATCGAGGGGTATGCACGTGAAGCTGGCGTTCGCCAACTGGAAAAGCAGCTCCACCGTATCGTGCGCAAAGCGGCGGTGAAACTGCTGGAAGAGGATATCGAGACCGTCAAAATTTCGGTCAAGAACCTCGAAGAGTTTCTTGGTGCTCCGCTTTTCCGCAAAGAGAAAGTGCTCAAAGGCGAAGGCGTGGTGACGGGGCTTGCCTGGACCTCCATGGGCGGCGCGACGCTCCCCATCGAAGCGGGCAAAGTGCACTCGCTGGATCGCGGCTTCAAGCTGACAGGCAAATTGGGCGATGTCATGAAAGAGTCTGCCAACATTGCTTACAGCTACACACTGGGTCACTTGGCCGAGTATGGTGCGGATGCCGACTTCTTCGACTCGGCGTTCGTGCACCTGCACGTGCCTGAAGGCGCCACGCCAAAGGATGGCCCCTCTGCCGGCGTGACCATGACGACGGCGCTGCTATCGTTGGCCAAACACCAGGCCATCGACCGGCCGCTGGCCATGACCGGGGAGCTGACGCTCACGGGGCAAGTGCTGCCGGTAGGGGGCATTCGTGAGAAGGTCATCGCCGCGCGCCGAAGCGATATCTTCGAGGTGATTCTCCCTGAGGCCAACCGTCGTGATTACGAGGAGTTGCCCGACTATCTCAAAGAGGGCATGACCGTTCATTTTGCCAATCGCTATAGAGATGTCGCCAACGTGGTCTTCAAATAGCGATTGAGCCTGACCCTCTTTCTGTTCACGCCTGCGCCGCTCTGAAGAGAGCGGCGCTTTTTTATAGCTATTCACTGGTTAGGTGCCCGGTAAATTCGTGATAATAGTTCAAAATCAATTATTAAAAATAAAACCTCTGGGGAGCTTCTATGCGCAATAACCAGCCCGTTACGCAACGTGAATACGTGCTCGACGAAGAGACGGTACTCATTTCACGCTCGGATTTGAAAGGGAACGTCACCTATGCCAACGCTGCTTTCGTAGAAGTCAGCGGCTATTCGAGAGATGAACTGCTGGGAGCACCGCACAACCTGATCCGTCACCCCGATATGCCCGAAGCGGCCTACGCCGATTTCTGGAAAACCATTCAAGCGGGCGGAACGTGGCAGGGAACGGTGAAAAACCGCCGCAAAAATGGCGATCACTATTGGGTCAACGCTACCGTCGCCCCCTTGCGAGACGGCGATCGCATCGTGGGCTATACCTCCCTGCGCCGTAAAGCGTCGTCAAAGCGCATTGCCTTGGCCGAGCAGGTGTACGCCGACATACGTGAAAAGGGCAAGTCGCGCCGCTACACGCTACAACAAGGCGCATTGCAGCGCCGGGGGCTGGGTGGCATTGTCGCCCGCTTTCAATTCACCAGTCTCAAAGCCAAATTGATCGGGATGGTCGTGGCAGCCGTCGTGTTGCTAGGGCTATCGGGTGGGCTGGGTCTTTACGGCTTGAGCGTGTCTGGTGAGCGACTGGAAACCCTCAACCGTTCTGGATTGGAGTCCGTCGCCGATTTGCAGCTCATCGAGCGCCATATTGGGCTGGCCGTCGAGGAGCTAGAGCCCGCCGTCAGAAACCCGCGTCGTGTCGATATGGAAACGGTATCGGCACAATTGGCGGCCAACACTCAAAGTGCCCAAACACTATGGGAGGCGTATCGCCAAACCAGCAGCGCGTCGTCAACGGTGCTTCAGGGGTTCGATGAAGCGTTCGCCGCTTGGCGCGGCGGCGTGACGGGCGCCATCGAAGCGATCGATCAAGCCAACGGTTTTGCAGCGTTCGAGGCGCTCAATAGCGTGGTGCTGCCCGCAACGGCCAATATCCGAGAGCTCAACAGCCAGCTAGTGGACGACGAGCGTGCCGGTGCCGCCGATCTGGTGGAGGACGCACGACAAGGCCGTCAGCAGATGTTCATTGCTCAGCTAGTACTGCTGTTGATCGGCCTTTGCATACTGGTGGCGCTCAGCGTGTTCATTTTGAAGTCGGTCTTTCGCAGTTTGGCGGGGGCGCGCTATATGACGTTTCAAATCGCGGCCGGTAACCTGGCGGCGCGTGAGCGTCGCCAGAGTAACGATGAGCTGGGGGAGCTGCTCTATTCGTTGGATACGATGCGCTTCAGTCTCTCTAGTATCGTGGGCGACGTCGAAAACCGCGTGTCGGTCGTCACGCCTGCGATCCAACAAATTGCTGCCGAAAACGAGGAGCTTGCTTCGCGCACGGAGCAGCAAGCGTCGTCGCTGCAGCAAACCGCCTCGAGTATGGAGGAGATGACCTCCACCGTTCAGCAGAATAACGACAATGCGCGTCAAGCCACGGAGCTAGCCCAGCAAAATGCCGCCAGCACGCGGGATACTCGCCAACAAATGGAGCAGCTCGTCGAGCGCATGCAGCGCATTGCCAAAAGCGCTGAAAAAATGACCGAAATGATCGGCGTCATCGACAGCATTGCTTTCCAAACCAATATCCTGGCGCTCAACGCCTCGGTAGAGGCCGCCCGTGCGGGCGAGCATGGCCGGGGCTTTGCCGTGGTCGCCAGTGAGGTACGCACCCTAGCCAGTCGTAGTGCCGATGCCGCCCAGGAAATTCGTAAAATGATCGATAGCACGACGCAAGAGGTGAGCGGCGGGCGTAGCGCTGTCGAGCAAGCCGAGAGCGCCATCGAGAACGTCGTGGCGCAGGTCAGCCGCGTCAGCGAGCTCATGGCCTCGATCAGTACGGCATCGAACGAACAGAGCAGCGGGATTGGTCAAATCAACGCCGCCATTGCCGAGATGGATAGCGTCACCCAGCAAAATGCCACTAAGGTGCAGTCGATTGCGGCCTCGGCAGACAACTTGGCACTGGAGGCCTTCGAGCTGGCCAACGTCGTCGATGCCTTCCGCCTAGAGGGCGCACAAGCCGAGAGTATCGGTGCTGCACGCGAAAAATTGGCACGTGCCCAAAGAGCCATCAAGCAGAACGTTCCAGGACTGCCTAGTGACGCGCCGTCGAAACACGCCCGTCGTCAAACGCGTTCGTACACACCGCCCCAAGACGAACAGGAGGAGTGGGATACGTTTTAAGGCGCTTCATGGGAAGCGCTGCGTTTAATCACCATTGATGATTCGCATGGTCGATCATTTGAATATGCCACCCGCCGGGTGGCATATTTTTTGCTGCGTTTTTGTGGATGGGCGTAGGTCGGAAAGTGGATCGACGCTCGATAACGGCTTGGTAAAAAGGACGTCGCTGGGTCACAGGCAAAACAGGCCTTTCATAAAAAAACAGTAGGGGTTCTTGATGAGCATATCCAGCCAAGCAGCATTCGAACTCTCTGATGATCAAGTGTTGATTTCACGCTCTGACCGCCAGGGAAAGATCACCTACGTGAACCAGACATTCGTCGATGTCAGTGGCTACGCGCAGACAGAGCTAATGGGGGAACCCCACAGTGTCTTTCGTGATCCGGACATGCCTGCGATGGTTTTCAGCAATATGTGGACGACCATCGAAAAGGGAAAAACGTGGCAAGGGGTCGTCAAAAATCGCTGTAAAAATGGCGACACGTATTGGGTACATACCACGGTAGCACCGTTACTCGATGGTCAACGAGTGGCAGGCTATACGGCGATTCGCCGTAAAGCCGGACAAAAAGCCATTGCCCGCGCCGCCAGGGCGTATAGCATTATGCAACAGGGCCGAAGCCGAGGGTTCAAGCTCCATCATGGTGCATTACGGCGCACCGGGGTGCGCGGATGGGTGCAGCGTTTTAGCTTCAGCAGTATGCAGGCCAAACTGATGGGGATGGTCATTGCCGCTATTGCGCTGCTGGCCGTGGCGGGGGCCGCCGGCGTGTATGGCATCACCAGCTCTGCTGACCGGCTGCGCACACTGAACCAAACCGGGCTCGAAGGGGTGGCCAATCTGCAGCAAATCGAGCAGGGTACCGCTCAGCTCTTGCAGGCGCTAGAGCCTGCCGTGCGTAACCCGCGACGTGCCGATCTGGATCTGCTCGAAGAGCAGTTGAACACACTCCAAGGTGATATCAACCAAACATGGCAGGGGTTCACCGCCCAGCGCACGGAAACCAGTGGCGTTCAGCAGGGGCTGACGGCGCATTTGACAACGTTCTTGAGCGGCGCTGACACGGCGTTCACCGCGATACGCGATGGCAATGGCTTTGCGGCGTTCGAGGCGTTCAACGATGTCGTGAAGCCGACCTCCGATAGCATTAGTGCCACCATCAATTTGCTGGTCGATAATGAGCGTGCCGCGGCTCAAACACTCATGGCCAATGCAGAGCGTCAGCAGCAATGGCTCTTGTGGGGGCAGTTGGGCGTCTTACTCTTCGGTATTTTGCTGATGGTAGGGCTCAGCGTGGCCGTGCTACGGTCGTTGATCAAGTCGCTCAATGAAGCACGTCGCGTCACGTTTCAAATTGCAGCAGGTAATTTGGCCAATCGGGTCACCCTCAAGCGAAACGATGAGCTTGGCGAGCTATTGGCTTCTCTGGAAACCATGCGTGCCAGCCTCTCAGGATTGATTACCGAAGTCGGCAACAAAGTGGAGATCGTCACGCCCGCCTCGGAGCACATCCATCAGCAAAACGAGGAGTTGGCTTCACGCACCGAACAGCAGGCTTCGTCGCTGCAGCAAACGGCCTCCAGCATGGACCAAATGACCGCAACGGTGCAGCAAAATACCGAAAACGCGCGTCAAGCCAATCAACTGGCCATGCAAAATGCGACGACCAGCCGCGAAACGGGTGAGCGCATGCAGGCCTTGGTGGAGCGGATGGAGCGCATCGCGGCAAGCGCCGCTAAAATGAACGATATCATCACGGTCATCGATGGTATTGCTTTCCAGACCAACATCCTGGCCTTGAACGCCTCGGTCGAAGCCGCTAGGGCAGGTGAGCAGGGCCGAGGATTTGCCGTAGTCGCCAACGAGGTACGCAATTTAGCCGGGCGCAGTGCCGATGCGGCGGGCGAGATTCGCCGATTGATCGATACCTCCTCTCAAGAGATTGCCGGTGGCGCGGATGCCGTCAAAGAGGCCGAGCGATCTATCGAGCAGGTCGTCAATCAAGTGATGCGGGTAAGCGACATCATGGAAGAGATCAGTACCGCCTCGGACGAGCAGAGCAGCGGCATTGCTCAGATCAACACGGCGGTCTCTGAAATGGATCATGTCACCCAGCAGAACGCGACCAAAGTGCAGTCGATTTCCAGCGCCGCCCAGCGCTTGACCCACGAAGCGCTAGACCTAGCGAACGTCATTGCCGCCTTCCGGTTAGAAGGCGCGGAGGAGGAGAGCAGCGAGACAGCGCGGATGCGACTGGCTCAGCGTAACGATCCAGCTCCCGGCCTACCGTCGCAACATGCGTTACAAGCGCGCGCAGAGGCGCTATCCACACCTGCGCCCAAGCGTCGAGAAACGGCCCCTGCCGAGGAGGAGTGGGAGACCTTTTAAGGAGGCATCAGCATCCCACGCGTTTGGTTGCCCTCTACATCTAGTCTAGGCGGTGCGCTCATGCCACAATCTAAGGCCGCTGGATTCAATTGCCTGCCGCCACGTATGCGGCAGGCCACGATAAAGATGTAGAGGACACCATGCCTGAGTACCGCTCCCGTACCACCACCGCTGGCCGCAATATGGCTGGCGCTCGTGCCCTTTGGCGTGCCACCGGTATGAAAGACGACGACTTTCATAAACCGATCATTGCCGTTGCTAACTCGTTTACCCAGTTCGTCCCAGGACATGTGCACCTAAAAGACATGGGGCAGCTGGTGGCGCGCGAGATCGAAAAAGCGGGAGGCGTGGCCAAAGAGTTCAACACGATCGCCGTGGATGACGGGATCGCCATGGGCCACGATGGCATGCTCTACTCGCTGCCGAGCCGCGACATCATCGCCGATAGCGTCGAGTACATGTGTAACGCCCACTGTGCCGATGCGCTGGTGTGTATTTCCAACTGCGACAAGATCACACCAGGCATGTTGATGGCTGCGATGCGTCTCAATATTCCGGTCATCTTTGTCTCCGGCGGCCCGATGGAAGCCGGGAAGACCAAGCTGCTGGATCACGGCCTCGACCTCGTCGATGCCATGGTCATGGCGGCCGACGACAGTGTCGACGACGAAACCCTCGCCGAAGTCGAGCGCAGTGCTTGCCCTACCTGCGGCAGCTGCTCGGGCATGTTCACCGCCAACTCCATGAACTGTCTGACCGAAGCGCTAGGGCTAGCGCTGCCGGGTAACGGTACCGTGCTGGCGACCCACGCTGACCGTCGTCGTTTGTTCGAGACCGCGGGGCATCGCATCGTCGAGCTGGCCAAACGCTATTACGAAGGTGAAGAGGCGCACCTGCTACCCCGCGCGATTGGTAGCAAAGCCGCTTTCAAGAACGCCATGACGCTGGACATCGCTATGGGCGGCTCGACCAACACCATCCTCCACCTGCTGGCCGCCGCCCAAGAAGCGGAAATCGACTTCACCATGGCGGACATCGACCGTCTTTCTCGGGAAGTGCCGCAGCTATGCAAGGTGGCCCCCAATACCCAGAAGTACCACATCGAAGACGTTCACCGTGCCGGGGGGATCATGGCCATCCTGGGTGAACTGGACCGCGCGGGCGTATTGGATACCTCGGTGCCGACCGTCTATGGCGACAGCCTGAAAGCGGCGCTGGATGAGTGGGACATCATGCGCTCGCCAAGCCCAGAGGTGGTGGAGTTCTTTAAAGCAGGCCCCGGCGGCGTTCCCACGCAAACCGCGTTTTCGCAAAGCGCCCGCTGGCCGAGTCTGGACGGCGACCGTGCCACCGGCTGTATTCGCGACCTGGCGCATGCGTTCTCTCGCGAGGGCGGCTTGGCCGTTCTCTACGGCAACATCGCGCTGGATGGCTGCGTCGTGAAGACCGCCGGCGTCGACGACTCCATTCTGGTCTTCGAGGGCAAAGCCCACGTGGTGGAGTCGCAAGACCAAGCGGTGGCCAACGTCTTGGATGGCAAGGTGAAAGAGGGGGATGTGGTGGTTATCCGCTACGAAGGTCCCAAAGGGGGGCCGGGCATGCAGGAGATGCTCTATCCAACCTCTTACTTGAAATCGAAAGGCCTAGGCAAAGCCTGCGCGCTGCTCACCGATGGCCGCTTCTCTGGCGGCACCTCTGGGCTGTCGATTGGCCACGTTTCCCCAGAAGCAGCGGCGGGCGGCGCCATAGGCTTGGTCGAGCAGGGCGACACCATCTTGATCGACATTCCCAACCGCGCGATCAACGTGCAACTGAGCGATGCCGAGCTGGCCAAGCGCCGCGAGGCAATGGACGCCAAAGGTAAAGATGCCTGGAAGCCCGTCGAGCAGCGCCCGCGTAAGGTCACACCTGCGCTCAAGGCGTATGCGCTGCTCGCTACCTCTGCGGACAAAGGCGCGGTGCGCGATCTGTCCAAGCTAGATTAAGTGACACCACAGCCCGTCTCGTGCGGGCTGTTTTTTTGCCAGCCTGAACCGTCACATCGACTAAGGATTGTAATGAAGGCGATCATCAACGTTGGCCTCGTTGGCTATGGTTTTGCGAGCAAGACGTTCCACGCCCCGCTCATCCAAGCAACCGAAGGGATGGACCTAGTGGCCGTCTCATCGAGCGATGCGGCCAAAGTGCAGGCAGACCTGCCCAATGTAGAGGTAGAAAGCCAAGCGCTGGCGCTATGTAAGCGACCGGATATCGACCTGATCGTCATCCCCACGCCAAACGACACTCACTTCCCGTTGGCCAAAGCGGCGCTCTCTGCTGGAAAGCACGTGGTGGTCGATAAACCCTTCACCGTCACGCTCTCCGAGGCCAAGCAGTTAAAAGCCCTGGGAATGGACAAAGAGCGGTTGATATCGGTGTTTCATAACCGCCGTTGGGACAGCGATTTCCTGACGCTCAAAGCGCTTTTGGAAGAAGGGACGCTGGGGCGAATAACGGGATTCGAGTCGCGCTTCGATCGCTTTCGCCCCGAAGTGCGTGATCGCTGGCGTGAAAAAGCCACCCCTGGCGGCGGTATTTGGTACGACCTAGGACCGCACCTCCTCGATCAAGCCTGCGAACTGTTTGGCATGCCCAGTGCCATTTTGCTCGAGCTAGGCGCACGCCGCGACGGTGCCAGGGCCGACGACGACTTTCTCGCTTTGCTGGAGTATGACGATCGACGTGTCAGCTTGAGTGCCGGTACGCTGGTGGCCGAGCCGACGCCGCGCTACCGCGTGCATGGCACGAAGGGGAGCTACATCAAATACGGCCTAGACCCGCAGGAAGATCGTCTGAAAGCCGGGGAGACGCCGTCAGCCGCTTGGGGCGCAGATGGCCCTGGCATACTCACGCTGCGCGAGGGAGAAGGCGAGGAGGCGCCACTGGTGCGCCACGATCATCCTTCTCTGCCAGGTGATTATCTCGCCTATTACCAAGGGGTGAGCGCGGCGATTCGTGATAAAGCGCCGCTTCCAGTGGATATCGATGACGCCCTTCGCAGCATGGCGCTTCTGGAAGCGGGCCTAGACAGCCACCGCCAGCGTCGCTGGATTCCGCTCAAGCATCATCTGTAATGCTCAACAGCCAGAACGCCCGGCGCGTTCTGGCCGTTGAACCAGGCGGTTAGAGCAAATCCATCTCACTACGGCGCTTCTCTTCGCGCAACTTATCCCGCGCAATATAGAGCGCTGCGATGGCGCGCGCTTCATGGAAGTCTTCGCGCATCAGTAGCGCGGGTAACTCTTCGAAGGCATGGGTCTCGACGATCAGCGGCTCGGGCTCGTCGCCCGGTAAGCGCTTGGGGTAGAGGTCCGTCGCCATGAGAACCTGCATACGGTGGCGCATGTAGTTAGGTGCCAACGACAGCTCGACCAGCGGTTCGATGCGATGTGCACCGAAACCGCACTCTTCCATTAGCTCGCGATTCGCGGCGGTCACGATGTCTTCACCGGGGTCGACCAAGCCTTTGGGTAGCGTGAGCACGTAGTCCTCGAACCCTGCGGCATACTCCCGAATGAGTAACACATGCTCTGGGTCGGGCATGGCAATGATCATGACCGCGCCTCGATCAGCGCCGGTCAACCGCTCGAACTGTCGCTCCTCTCCGTTGGAGAAGCGTAAGTCCAGCGCTTCGATTTGGAACAAGCGGCTTTGCGCAACACGCTGGCGCCCCAGGATTTGCGGCTTGCGTGGGTAGCCGTTTGGCGTATCGCCGTGTGCTGTATCGTCGCGTGACATCCTGCCTCCGTGGCTGCAAAAAACGGGTTACGCTACAATAGCACGCTTACTCTTTCAGACTGGAGCGGCAATGATTGATTGGCGAGAGATCGATACCGTCCTGCTCGATATGGATGGCACGCTGCTGGACCTCCACTTCGACAGCCACTTTTGGCTCGAGCATCTGCCACGTCGCTACGTCGAGCTGCACCAGTTAGACCAAGCCAGTCAAGACGCGTTGAAAACCCGCATCATGGGGGAGCAGGGGACGCTGAACTGGTATAGCCTGGCGTACTGGAGCCGCGAGCTCGATGTCGACATCGTCGCGCTCAAGCGCGAAGTGCAACACTTGATTGGTCTGCGCAGCGATGCACACGATTTTTTGACGTGGCTAAAGCAGTCGCACCCCCGGGTCGTATTGGCGACCAACGCCGACCGCGCAAGCTTAGCGTTGAAACTCCCCCTCACGGGGTTGGAAAACTACCTGGACGCCATCATCTCATCGGAAGACGTGGGGGCAGCCAAAGAGGAGCAGGCGTTTTGGTTGGCTCTGCAAGAACGGGAGCCGTTCGATCCTGCTCGTACGCTCTTCATCGATGATAACCCCCGCGTTTTAGAGAGCGCTCGCGAGTTCGGTATCAAGCATCTGTTGGGTATCAAGCAGCCCGATAGTCAGCGCCCCGAAAAAGAGCTGCAGGAATTCATCGCTCTGGATCGATTTGCCCAACTGCTGCCAGCCGATCTGCCAGGGCAGCATCCACCCACCTGAGGAGAGCGTGAATGAGTGATAGCGTTCGCTTGGATAAGTGGCTATGGGCAGCGCGGTTTTTCAAAACCCGCGCCTTAGCCAAAAAAGCCATTGAAGGCGGAAAAGTTCACTACGATGGCGCCCGCGTCAAAACCAGCAAGAACGTCGAACTGGGCGCGCTGATCCGCGTTCCGCAGGGCTGGGATATTTTCGAAGTGGAGGTAACGGCGCTCTCGGATCAGCGTCGGGGTGCCCCCGAGGCGCGCAAACTCTATGCAGAAACCCAAGAGAGCGCGACGCGACGTGCCAAAGAAGCCGAGGCGCGGCGGCTGACCAATGAAGTCATGCAGCACCCCCTCAAGCGTCCTGACAAAAAGCAGCGGCGCGATATCCAGCGTTTTCAGCGTCAACAAGGGGAGTAAGCCGCGGCTGACTCCCAGCGCTCTCTTTTGACTCTCTCTTTCATGGTCTCGTTATGTCCGATCAAATCCAACGTTTTCTGTTCGACCAAACCAACGTGCGTGGCGAAATCGTCACGCTCGGTACCGCCTATCAGGAGGTGCTCGACCGACACGCCTACCCACCGGCAGTGAACCAACTGCTGGGTGAGCTCCTGGCGGCGGTGGCGCTACTGACCGATACCGTCAAGCTCGATGGCACGCTCAGTATCGAAGTGCGTGGCCAAGGGGCGCTCGCTCTGCTCATGGCGGAATCCAACCCAGGTGGCGAGCTGCGAGCGATCGCGCGCATTGCCGAAGACGCCGCGCTGCCCAGCGAGCACGCCAGCTTCCGCGAGCTGGTCGGGGAGGGGCAAATCGTGATTACCCTAGACCCGCGAGAGGGCCATCGCTATCAAGGGATCGTCGCGCTGGACCACGACACGTTGGGTGGCTGCCTGGAAGCCTACTTTGGCCAATCCGAGCAGTTGCCGACCCGGCTTTGGCTCGCAGCCGATGGTGAGCGGGCAGGCGGCCTGCTGCTTCAGCGCCTGCCGGATGCGTCGCAAAATCAAGACGTCGACGCCTGGGAGCGCAGCGTGTACCTGGCCGACACCATCAAGTCAGAGGAGCTGCTGGGTCTGGAGCAGCGTGACGTGCTCTACCGTCTTTACCATGAAGAAACCGTACGGGTCTTCGATCCCAAAACGCTCCGCTTTGGCTGCACCTGCTCGCGGGAGCGCATGAGCCACGCGCTCTATACATTAGGAAAGGACGAACTGCGCGATATACTGCACGAGCAAGGCGCCATCGACACTCAATGCCATTTTTGTCACACGAAATATCACTACACCGCCGCCGATATTGAAATTTTATTGGAAGACCCAGGTGCGTCGCCGCCGGTGATTCACTAATTGTGTAGTCGGCGCTGGCTGGGCATGCTATTTGGCCTATCGTCTAGACCTCCCAGGTGGTCCCGTCTAGCGCCAGGCGGGCAAACGGTTGTTTGAAAAGTTACTGCGCTGCAACACAAAATGTAGTGGTATTGTAGTAGTTTAACTACAAGATATTTGCTCGAAGCCCCCGTTTCCCGGGGGTTTTCTTTTTGCCATAATGCGCCGGACTTCAGCGCACCTAGTCAGCTGTGACCACCCTGCCAGCGGCTAGGATGATTTCTCAAGGCGTCGGCGACGCCCGGTAAATTAGAGACCCAGGAATCGACATGACCACGACTCAAGCCGCCCCCCAAGCCCACGTTAATCTCAGCAGCGCCGAACTGATCGAGCACGCCGTGGCCCGTGGTGAAGGCCGCCTGTCCGCCAATGGTGCCCTGGTAGTCAATACAGGACTACGCACTGGGCGTTCGCCGAAAGATCGTTATATTGTCGATGAGCCGACCACCCGCGATAGCATCGACTGGGGCAGCGTCAACCGTCCCTTCGACGCCGACAAGTTTTCCGCCTTGTGGGCACGGGTCGAAGAGCACCTGGAGAGTCGTGATCACTTCGTCGCCGAGCTTCACGTTGGCAGCGATGCCACGCATTACCTGCCAGTACGCGTCACGACGGAAACCGCTTGGCAGAACCTATTTGGCCGTACCATGTTCGTGCGCCCTCAGGCCTACAACCAAGCTGCGAAAGACGAATGGACGATCCTTAACGCCGCCGGTTTCGAGTGCGACCCGAACCGTGACGGCACGAATTCCGATGGTTGTGTCATCATCAATTTCGCCGAGCGCAAAGTATTGATTGCGGGTATGCGCTATGCAGGCGAAATGAAGAAAGCCATGTTCTCCGTCCAAAACTTCCTGCTGCCAGCGTCCGACGTGCTGCCGATGCACTGCTCGGCCAACGTCGGTGAAGATGGCGAGACCTGCCTGTTCTTCGGCCTCTCGGGTACCGGTAAAACCACCCTGTCTGCCGACCAGGCACGGTTCTTGATTGGTGACGACGAGCACGCCTGGGGCGACGGTATCGTCTTCAACATGGAAGGCGGCTGCTACGCCAAGTGCATCGACCTGTCCGAGAAGAACGAGCCGGTCATCTGGAACGCGATCAAGTTCGGCACCGTGCTGGAAAACGTCGTCCTCGACGACCGTCGCGAGCCGGATTACGCCGACGACAGCCTGACCCAGAACTCCCGTGCGGCTTACCCGCTGGAGCACGTCGAGAAGCGCGTGGCGGAAAACCTGGCGGGCGAGCCGAACGCCATTGTCTTCCTGACCTGCGACATGTCGGGCGTGCTGCCACCCGTCTCCATATTGTCCAAAGAAGCGGCGGCTTACCACTTCCTGTCGGGCTACACCGCTAAGGTCGGCTCTACCGAAATGGGTTCGTCCGAAGGTCTGGCGGCAACGTTCTCCACCTGCTTCGGTGCACCGTTCTTCCCGCGTCCGGCCCGTGAGTACGCGGACCTGCTGATCAAGCGCGTCGAGAAAAAAGACGCTCAGGTCTACTTGGTCAACACCGGCTGGACCGGCGGTGCCTACGGTGAAGGCGGCTCGCGCTTCTCCATTCCGACCACCCGCGCGATCATCAGCGCCATTCAGTCGGGCATTCTGCGCGATGTAGAGACCAAACACATCGATGGCCTGAACCTGGATGTACCGGTCGCCGTGCCGGGCGTCGACTCCAGCCTGCTCGATCCGCGTGACACCTGGGCAGACCGCGACGCCTACGACCGCCATCTGCAGGAGCTGGCCACCAAGTTCGTCGATAACTTCAAGAAATTCGAAGGCGTCAACGACGCGATCATTCAAGCGGGCCCGCAGCTGACGTGATTTTTTACGTCTCGCGAACAGTTGCCGAACGTAAGGGCAACTAAGTAGTCAGAAAGGGACGGTGCGTAGGCACCGTCCCTTTTTCTTATCTGCTTGTTTCTCTTTGCTATTCGACCGTTGTCGATGGGAGTCACGCCAATGAAACGTCGCCACTTCCTAGGACTGGCAGGGTTGACCGGTTTGGCCGGTGTATTGCCGGGAGTCTCGTTCGGTTTTCCTCGTCTCGATCTCGAAGCCGCCCCGGATTTGGATACGCTGGAGCTGAGTGAAGAGCAGTGGCGGGAGCGCCTCTCTGACGACGCCTTTTATGTACTGCGCGAAGAGGGCACCGAAGCGGCGTTTTCGAGCCCCCTGGATGAACAGTACGGTGAGGGCGAGTACCGGTGTGCAGGCTGCGACTTGCTGCTGTTCACCAGCGCCATGAAGTACGACTCGGGTACCGGTTGGCCGAGTTTCTTCGACCATGTCGAAGGTCACTTGCTGACCAAACTGGATTTCAAGTTGGTCTGGCCGCGCACCGAGTACCACTGCGCCCGCTGCGGCGGACACCAGGGGCACGTGTTCGAAGATGGCCCTGAGCCTACCGGCCTGCGCTGGTGCAACAACGGCGTGGCGCTGCGCTTCGTACCTGCCTAGCGGTATCGGGTGTCGGCCACGCAGCCCATGCGACCCAAGCCATGCCACCCAAGCCATGCCACCCTAGGTGGTTTGTGGTACCTTGTCGACACCTCGAATGCTGCATGAGTTAGTTGCACGTTATGGATGTCAAACAACGCATTACTGCACGCTTGGCCGAAGAGCTAAGCGTCCGGCCGGAACAGGTCGCCGCCACGGTAGAGCTTCTGGATGGGGGCGCTACCGTGCCTTTCATTGCCCGTTACCGTAAAGAAGTCACTGGCGCGCTGGACGATACGCAGCTTCGCCAGTTGGACGAACGCCTGCGTTACCTGCGCGAGCTGGAAGAGCGTCGTGAGGCGGTATTAGCCGCCATCGATGAGCAGGGCAAACTGGATGCGAGCCTTAAAGCGACCATTCAAGCCGCCGATACCAAGCAGCGTTTGGAAGATTTATACCTTCCCTTCAAGAAAAAGCGCCGCACCAAAGCGCAAATTTCCCGTGAGGCGGGGTTGGAGCCCCTGGCCGACGCGCTGCTGGCGAATCCAGCGCTCGAGCCCGAAAGCGAAGCCGCCCACTACCTGCGTGAAGCCGAGGGGGATATCCCCGCCATCGATGATGCCAAAGCGGCGCTGGATGGCGCCAAGCAGATTCTGATGGAGCGCTTTGCCGAAGACCCGGAGCTCATTGGTCAACTGCGCGAGCGGCTATGGCAAGAGGGCGAACTCAGTGCGCGCGTGCTGGAGGGCAAACAGCAGGAGGGCGCGAAGTTCTCCGACTACTTCGAGCACGACGAAAAGCTGGCGAAAGTGCCCTCGCACCGGGCGCTGGCCATGCTCCGCGGCCGCAACGAAGGCATCTTGAGCCTGGCGATCCGCTTGCCGGGCGAAGACGACGCGCCCATCCATCCCGCCCAGGTAGCGATTGCCAAGCAGGTGGGCATTAGCGATGAGGGGCGTGCAGCGGATAAGTGGTTGAGCGAAGTGGTGCGCTGGACCTGGCGTGTGAAGCTCTACACCGCGCTGGAAACCGAGCTGCTGGGCCGCCTGCGCGAGCAGGCCGAACAGACCGCCATCGACGTGTTTGCCGCCAATTTGAAGGATCTGCTGCTCGCCGCACCGGCCGGACAGAAAGTGACCCTGGCGCTCGACCCCGGCCTACGTACCGGCTGTAAAGTAGCGGTGGTCGATGCCACTGGCCAGTTCGTCGACCAAGCCACCATTTATCCCCATGCGCCGCAAAACCGCTGGGACGAGTCGCTCAGCGTGCTCGCCAAGTTGGTCAAGCAGCATGGCGTGGAATTGATTGCCGTGGGTAACGGCACCGCCAGCCGGGAAACCGACAAGCTCGCGGGCGAGCTGGTAAAAGCGCTGGCCCCGGCCCATCGGCTGAGCAAGGTAATGGTATCCGAGGCGGGCGCATCGGTGTATTCGGCATCCGAGTACGCGGCGCGCGAACTGCCGGATCTCGACGTGACCATTCGCGGTGCCGTCTCGATTGCCCGCCGCTTGCAAGACCCCTTGGCCGAGCTGGTGAAGATCGAACCGAAATCCATCGGCGTCGGCCAATATCAGCACGACGTTTCCCAAGTGCAGCTCTCGCGCAGCCTGGAAGCGGTCATCGAAGACTGCGTGAACGCCGTGGGCGTGGATCTCAATACCGCCTCCAGCGCGCTGTTATCACGTGTGGCAGGCCTCAGCGCGGCGATCGCCGACAATATCGTGGCGCAGCGTAACATTCAGGGGGCGTTCAAGAGCCGTAAAGAGCTACTTGAAGTGAGCCGCCTGGGCCCGAAAACCTTCGAGCAATGCGCAGGCTTCTTGCGTATCAGCAACGCCGAGAACCCGCTGGACGCCAGTGCGGTTCACCCCGAGGCCTACACGCTGGTAGAGCGCATTGCCAAGCAGAACAGCCGCGACGTGAAAGGGCTGATTGGCGACAGCGCCACTCTGAAAGCGCTCAAGCCTGCCGACTTCGCCGATGAGCGCTTTGGTGTGCCTACCGTAAGCGACATCCTCAAAGAGCTGGATAAGCCCGGTCGCGACCCGCGCCCGGAGTTCAAGGCCGCTGAATTCCGAGAGGGCGTCGAAACCCTCAACGATTTGAAGCTGGGCATGGTGTTGGAAGGCACCGTCACTAACGTGACCCACTTTGGGGCGTTCGTGGATATTGGCGTTCATCAAGACGGCTTGGTGCATATCTCGGCGCTGTCCGACCGCTTCATCGATGATCCGCGCAGCATCGTCAAGGCGGGGGATATCGTCACGGTGAAAGTGATGAGCGTGGACATTCCGCGTAAACGGGTGGGGCTATCCATGCGCTTGGATGATGAACCGGAACAGCCCGAGGTGTCGGGCAGTCCGGCCTCGCCAGCGCCGCGCAAGCCTGCCCGAAGCCAGCGCCAAGGTGGCAAGCGTCCAGTGGGACAGCAAAATGAGGCCCCTGCCGCCATGGGGGCGCTCGGTGCTGCGTTGCTCAAAGCCAAGCGGGGCAAATAGTCGCGTGTCTTGAATATTTCACCATTGCCGCCATATCCTGCTGTCTATTCTCGATTAGAAAGCAGGGTAATGGTTATGGCGATGCCAGCTGATCTCAACGAGGCCTGCGCGATGCAGGCCTTACTAACAAGGAGTGTTCACCTTGTCTGAACCACTCACTGTGCCACCCTCGCTCACCGCCCAGGTAGAGCGGCTGCTGCCGAGCGCGCGGTTAGGGCGTTTGGGTCGCCTGCGTCGCGGATTGGAAAAAGAGGGTTTGCGGGTCGATGCCCATGGCCATATCGCCCAAACGCCTCACCCGCACGCGCTCGGATCGAAACTGACGCACCCGCATATCACCACCGATTACTCCGAAGCGCTGCTGGAGTACATCACCCCGGTCTACTCCGAGCCGAAGGAGGCACTGGCCTTCTTATCTGATCTGCACACATTTACCTATCATCATCTAGACAGCGAGTGGATCTGGCCGGGCAGCATGCCAGCACGTCTTTCTGGTAACGACAGCGTACCCATTGCCGATTACGGTCGCTCCAATGTGGGCACCATGAAGCACGTTTACCGCAAAGGGTTGGACGTGCGTTACGGGCGTATCATGCAGGCCATTGCAGGCGTGCATTACAACGTGTCGTTGCCAGAGGATATGTGGCACGCCCTACGGGAAATGGAAAAAGCCACCAATATTCCCTTCAATGATTACCGCTCGACCCGATATTTCGGGATGATTCGCCACTTTCGTCGCCATAGCTGGCTGCTGCTCTATCTGTTTGGCGCCTCGCCGGCCATCGACAAGAGCTTTCTGCCGAATGGCCACGTGCCGGATAAACTTCAGCCGCTGAGCGACGACACGTATTACGCGCCTTATGCGACCACACTGCGCATGTCGGATCTTGGTTACCAGAACAAGGTGCAGGCGCAGCTCAAAATCTGTTTCAACTCGCTGTCGAACTACGTCAATACGCTGCGTCATGCCATTTCCACTCCCTGGCCCGACTACGAAGCACTCGGCGTGAGAAACGGCGACGAGTGGCGGCAGCTCAATGCCAATATCCTGCAGATCGAAAACGAGTACTACAGTGATATTCGGCCCAAGCGTGTTGCCAAACACAACGAGACCCCCAGCCAAGCCCTGGAGGCGCGTGGCGTCGAGTACATCGAAGTGCGCTGCCTGGACCTCAACCCGTTCGACCCGCTGGGCGTCACCGAAACGCAGATGCGCTTCGTCGATACCTTCTTGATGTGGTGTCTACTTAGCGATAGCCCATGGATTTCCGACGAGGAGTGCGACCGTTTGGACGATAACCGTCGCCTAGTGGTAGAGCGGGGGCGCGATCCGGAGCTTCGTCTCACGCGGGATGGCGAGTCAGTCACACTGCCTGAGTGGGGCGAGCAAATCTTTGCGGAGATGGCCGATGTGGCGCGGCTGCTCGATGCGGTCGAAGAGGGCAAGCCCCACGCTGCTGCGCTCGACGAATTGGCGCCACGCCTTCAGGATCCATCGCTAACACCGTCAGGGCAGATGCTGGCGCGTCTGCAGGAAAGCAATGGCTCACTGAGCGATACGCTGCTTGAAATGGCGCAGGCGCAAGCCGATAAGCTAAAAGCCACGCCCATGTTACGCTCTCGCGAAGCACTGCTGGCGCAGTTGATCGATACCTCGCATCAGCAGCAACGGGATATCGAAGAGGCCGACCAAGAGAGCTTCAGCGCGTTTCTTGAGAGCTATTTTGCCAAGGCGCGTGAGTCACGGGCGCTGTCCGCTTTACCCTCCGAGGATGCCCAATGACCCCTTCCGCTATTCGTCCGGCGGCGCTTGCCGGTGTTGCCTTTTGCGTATTGATGATGGCCGTTGCCTTGAGCCTAGAGCACATTGCTGGCTTGGAGCCATGTCCGCTATGTATTTTTCAGCGCGTAGCGGTCATCGCGGCTGGCTTGGTGCTAGCCATGGCGGCCATCCATAACCCCAAAGGCGGTGTTGGCAAAGGCATCTACGGCATATTGGGGCTGGCTGCCGTAGGCACTGGCGCCTTCATTGCTGGGCGGCATGTGTGGCTGCAGGGGCTGCCTGCCGATGAAGTGCCGAGCTGCGGCCCAGGGCTCGATTACATGATGGATATCCTGCCCATGCAGGACGTTGTCGCCATGGTGCTGACAGGGTCAGGCGAGTGCGCTGAGATCGACTTCATGCTGTTAGGGCTGTCACTGCCTGCCTGGACGCTGATCGGTTTTCTGGTGCTGGCCCTGGCGCCGCTGCGTATGCTGTGGCTAGCCATCAAGCGCTAGCATAGTCGTTAGGCAGCCGATCTATCGACGGCTGTCTAACGCAAGCGTTGACTATCGAAGACGTACTCTCCAGTATCAAGGAAATCATTCCCGCCAGGATTGACAGAGGTAGAAGGAAAAGCGAGTCTAGCCCTGTTCAAGGCGGCTATCTGCAAGGAGAAAGCCCCATGCTCGAAGATTGCAAAAATGCCCTGGAGCGCTGGGGGGGCGTGCACAGCCTGATCGACCGCTGGCTGGATCAACGCCGAGCGCTGCTGGTGAGCTTCATTGAGCTAAAAGATGCCTGTGACGCGGAGCTGGAAGCCGTGAGCAAGGCGCGCATCGACACCTTTAGCGAGCTGCTGATGGACTACATCAGCGCGGGTCACTTCGAAGTGTATCCGCAGCTAGCGGAAGAAGCCAAAGCCTTCGACGACGATAGCGCGCTGCAAATCGCCGGTAAATTGCTCGAACGGCTAGAGATGTCCACGGCCATGGTGCTGGAGTTCGACGAGGATTTCGCCTCTTCAGTACGCTGCCAGCAAAACCTAGCGCGCCTCCCCGCCTGGATCGACCGCCTTGCCAAAGGCCTGACCGAGCGCTTTGCCCTGGAAGACCAGCTCATCGCCCGCTTGCACGCTGCCCACAGCCCCCAGCAGGCCAAATCCCCCGCCTAACATCTCATCATCAGGCAGCGCGCCCGCTGCCTGATGCACAATGCTTCACCACTCACCACTCACCACTCACCACTCACCACTCACCACTCACCACTCACCACTCACCACTCACCACTCACTATTCACCATTCACAATTTATTTATCACCCCTTAACTTACCTCCAATCACTAGCATGCACGGAGTAAGCAGGAGGGTAAGGGCGGTGGCGAAGGTGAGGCCGCCGGCAATGGCGCTGGACATTTGTGTCCACCACTGGGCAGACGGGGCGTTGAAACCTAATGCCGGGGCAAACAAATTGACGTTGACGCCCAACACCATCGGCATCAACCCCAGTACGGTCGTAATCGCGGTGAGTAGCACCGGGCGCAGGCGTAAACAGCCTGCTTCCAAGGCCGCTTGAGCGGGGGGCATGCCCTCGGCGCGCAGCTCGTTATAGGTATCGATCAAGACGATATTGTTGTTCACCACGATACCCGCTAGCGCGATGACCCCCATACCCACCATCACGATGCCAAAGGCTTGGCCGGTGATCAGCAACCCCATCAACACCCCGGCGGTCGAGAAAACGATCGCCGACAGCACCAGCGCGGCTTGGTAGTAGCTATTGAACTGCGTCACCAGAATCAGTGCCATCAAGCCAATCGCAACCAAGAAAGCGCTGACCAGAAACTGCATCGACTCCTGCTGATCCTCTTGCTCACCGGCGACGTTGACCATCAAACCGTCGGGCAGTTGGCCTTGGCCAGCGTCCAATAGCGCGCGCAGCCGCTCATCGGCCAAGAATCCTGGCGCTAAGTCGGCTTCGACCGTAATGGCGCGACGGCCATCGATGCGGTTGAGCGTGCCCACCTTGGGCGCAGGAGTGATCTCGACGAAGTGGGAAATCGGTACCTGGCCCCGTGGGGTGTTGATGGTCAAACGTTCGAGCTGGTTCAGCGTGCGCCAGTTCTCTGGTAGGCGCACGCGAATATCCACCTCGTCGTTGACCGTGGGCGGGCGGTAAGATGCCACTTGTAGGCCGGTCGTGAGTAGCTGCACGGCACTGCCAATCGTGGTGATGTCGGTTCCCATACGGGCGGCCGCTTCGCGGTCCACATTCACCTGCCACTCCACGCCCGGCAGGCTGCGGTTATCCTGAATATCGGTAAAACCGCCCAGTTGGCGCATCATGGCCGTCAATTGATCGACTCCCGCATCGGCCACCTCTGGGTCCGTCGCGCTGACTTCCAGGACGATGGGCTTACCGCCGCCGGGACCCATTTCCTGCTCTTGGAATTCCAGAGTAATGCCTGGGATGTCTTGGGTGCGCTCGGCCATGTCCGCCAAAATGGTGCGCGCCGGGCGACGCTGATACCAGTCGATGAACTGAAACTGCAGCATGCCAATCACATCGCTACCCATCTGCTGGTCAGGCACGGCGTAAGAGCGCGCATAGAGGGCTTCCACTTCGCCCATGCCTTCCAAACGCTGCTCTACGCGCTGCAGGATGGCATCCGTCTCTTCTGCCGAGAAATCACCGCGAGCGCGGACCAGCACTTGGGCGCTGTCGGGTTCGACGTTAGGAAAGAAATCCACGCCATGATTGAAACGTGCATAGCCGGTGTAGAGCAGGGCGATGAGCAGTACCGCAAACAGCAGTACCCAGGCCGGATGCTGCAGCAGGCGGCCTAATAGGCGACGATAACCACGCCCGAGCGCCGTGCTTTCGTCTATCGGCCCGGAGCCGCTAGCGTGCGAAGTGCGGGTGAACAATCGGCCGAGCGTAGGCAAAAACACCAGCGCCATGGCCAGCGAGGCCAGCAAGCATAGAATCACCGTAGCAGGCAGGTACTTCATGAATTGGCCCACTACACCCGGCCAAAACAGCAGCGGGATGAACACGGCGAGTGTCGTTGCCGTAGAGGCGATGACCGGCCAGCTCATGCGTGAGGCGGCATTGAGCCACGCTTGATGCGGCGCTTGGCCGTCGTGCAGATGCCGGTCGGCCAACTCGCTGACGACGATAGCCCCATCCACGAGCATGCCCGCGACCAAAATCAGGGCAAACAGCACCACGATATTGAGCGTGAAGCCAAACGCCCACACCAGCAGAATGCCGGTCAAAAACGCCCCTGGAATCGTCAGCCCTACCAGCAGCGCCATCCGCCAGCCCATCACGGCCACCACCACGATCAGCACCAGCACCACGGCGGTCAATACGTTATTGAGCAGCTCCGAGAGCATGTTCTGCACGGTCACCGATTCATCGAGAATGGTGGTGACACGCAGCTGCTCCGGCAGCAGCTCCTCTGCTTGGGCAAAAGTGGCCCGCACCGCCTCGATGGTGGCAATGATATTGGCCCCGGCGCGTTTGGAAATTTCCAATACCACGGCAGGCTGGCCATCGATCCGGGCGAACCCTTCCGCCTCTTTGTAGGTCGGGTGAATCCATGCCACATCGCCAAAGGTGACGACTTGGTCATCCTCGACCTTCACCGGCATGTTCATCACGTCGTTCAGCGACTCGATGATCCCAGGCACTTTTAGCGCTAGTCGCCCTGCACCGGTGTCCAGGCTGCCCGCGGCCACCAAGCGGTTATTGCGCGACACTTGATTGAACAGCGTATCGAAATCGACGCCGTAGCTCTCCAGCACCAATGGGTCGACGACGATTTCCAACAGGTCTTCCCGCTCCCCCGCGATGTCCACTTCGAGCACATCGGCAATGCCTTCGATCTCCTCTTTCAAGCGCCGGGCAATGGTCATGCGCTCGCGGGTATCCAACTCACCGGAGAGGCCAATGCTCAGCACAGGAAACTCGGAGACATTCACCTCCATCACCCGAGGCTCTTCGGCTTCGTCGGGTAGGCTGCTGCGGGCAATATCGACACGCTCACGGACGTCGGCCAGCGCGGTATCGGGATCAAATCCGGGGTCGAACTCCAGCGTCACCGAACCGTGCCCTTCGCTGGACTGTGCGGTGAACTTACGCAGCCCCTCGATGCCACGAAGCTCTTGCTCCATGGGGCGCACCAAGAGACGCTCGCCATCTTCAGGGCTCACGCCCTCTAGGGCGAGCGACACATAGATGATCGGGATCGTCACGTCCGGGTTCGCCTCTTTGGGAATCATCTGCCAAGCGGTCGTCCCCGCTAGCAATAGCCCGACGAGCAGTAGAAGCGTAGTGCGTGTATGGGTGAGGGCGGCATTAATCAGTCGACGCATGACCACCTTCCTGGGCAGACACGGGCGTCACTGCGTCGCCGGGGCTCACCAACCCCGCGCCCAGTGTGATCAGCGTGACGGGGTCGGGGAGGCCGGTCACGTAGGCGCGTTCGGTGTCGGCGCTCACTAGCTCGACCGCCGTTTGCACCACGCGGTTTTCGTCATCGACATGTTTGATGGCTAACTGACCACGATCATCCAGACTAAACAGCGCGGGAGAGAGCGTGTGCACCTGTCGAGGGGGCAGGGTGATGGTGAACTCCGCGCTTCCCCCGGCCAAGCGTAAGCGTTCGGGGTTATCCAGGGCGACTTCGATATAGAAAGTGCGCGTCGCCTCCTCGGCGCGGCTGCTGATGTAGCTGACCTCGCCGGTGAGCGAGCCACCGTTGAGCAGGCGCGCCGTCACAGGCAGGCTAACGGCCAATTCGCCTACCTGCTGTTGCGATACCCACGCGGTGCCGGTCAAACGGCGATCATCTATCAAGCGCGCCCACTCTTCGCCAGGCTGGAGCAGGTCGCCAAGCTCCACCTGAACACGATCCAGCACGCCTTCGAACGGGGCCGTGGGGCGGGTGTCTTCGAGCTGCTTCTCCAACTGAGCCACTTGAGCCGCGCTGGCGCTGAGTGCGCTTTGCAGGCGCAGCAGTTCCGGTTGCGAGATCAGCTCACGGCGGCGCAGGTTTTGGGCACCGGCGTACTCGGCCTCGGCCAGTGCCAGTTCGTCTCGGGCTTGCTGTAAGCGCTCGGGCAGGGCGTCGTTATCCAGCACGAGTAGCGTTTCCCCCTGATTCACGCTCTCCCCTTGCTCGATAGGTTTTTCGGCCACGTAACCTGCGACGTTGGCACGCAGTACCGTCTCACGCTCGGCGGTAAGTTGGCCCTGCAGCACCTGCTGGGGAATATAGGGTGTGCTCTGTTGCCTGTTGACCTCCACACGGGGCAGGGCGTTGGCCTCTTCCGCGTTGTTCTCTGGCGGAGACGATTGAAACTGCTGAAAATCGCCGACGGCCAACCAAACCACTAACGCCAGCACCAGCAGGCTTGCCAGCGCATAAGAAGGGGGAATTCGTCGCATGGGAAGTCACTGTTCCAAGGAAATGACAAAATAGATAGCGCGGTAAGGATGGTACCGCAGCCCGTCACACCATAGCGTAACTGGCCGTTTTCAGCGAGTATCAAGCCCGCGTGCAAATGGGTAGTCGTCTCATGTCTGATTGAGTTTTTGAGCATCTGGGCATAACATCGTGGCGCTATTCTTTACCAGGCGAACCTCCATTAGGCGAACCATCAAGGAGCAATGATGAAAGATCCAGTCCGTATTGCGATTACCGGCGGTGCCGGTCAAATCAGCTACTCTCTTATTTTCCGTATTGCCGCTGGCGACATGCTGGGGCCGGATCAGCCCGTCATTCTCCAGCTTCTCGAAATTCCCCAAGCGATGGACGCGCTGAACGGCGTCGTGATGGAAGTCAACGACTGTGCGTTCCCGCTGGTACAAGACATCGTCGCCACCGACGATCCGAACGTAGCGTTCAAAGATGCCGATTTCGCCCTGCTGGTAGGTGCACGTCCGCGTGGCCCGGGTATGGAGCGTAAAGATCTGCTGGAAGCCAACGCTGCGATCTTCTCCGTGCAGGGTAAAGCACTGAACGACCACGCCAGCCGTGACGTCAAAGTGCTGGTCGTCGGTAACCCGGCCAACACCAACGCGCTGATCGCTTCTTGCAACGCGCCGGATCTGGATGCAGGTCAGTTCACGGCCATGACGCGTCTGGACCACAACCGCGCGCTGACGCAGCTGGCTCAGAAAACCGGCAAGCACGTCACCGATGTCGAAAACATGATCATCTGGGGCAACCACAGCGCCACCCAGTATCCGGATCTGGCCCAGTGCAAAGTCGACGGCAAAGCCGCTTTCGATCTGGTCGAGCGCGACTGGTACGAAAACGACTTCATCCCGACCGTTCAGCAGCGCGGTGCTGCCATCATCAAAGCGCGCGGTGCGTCCTCTGCCGCGTCTGCCGCCTCTTCCGCCATCGACCACATGCGCGACTGGGCGCTGGGTTGCGACGGCATCGTCAGCATGGCGATTCCCTCCGACGGCAGCTACGGCATTGCCGAAGGCATCATCTACTCCTACCCGGTGCGCTGCCAGGGTGGCAAATATGAAATCGTCCAAGGCTTCGAACTGGACGCGTTCAGCAAAGAGAAGATGCAAGCCACCGAAAAAGAACTGCGTGAAGAGCGCGCCGCCGTCGAGCACCTGCTCGGCTAAACGCGCCGTTTGGCACCCGCCAACCGCATCCACCCCGCAAGCCATGCTTGCGGGGTTTTTTATGCCCAGCGCAATGGATTTGGATGGAACGTTATGTCGCTTGCGGGATAGCTTCAGTGGATAAACCCGTAGCGCGGCGTAAGCGGAGCGCACCCGCGAAGCAATCCGAGAAGCGTTGCCGATGGGGGCGCGGTGGGTGTTGGTGGCGTTTTGCGGTTCGAGGGAGTGTTGGGTTCGATGGCTTCATCGGGGCGGCTGGCGCCGCCTCCGCGAGTGCCTCTTTCGCTCGTTGCTCTCGCTCTTTCGTTACGCCGCGCTACGGGGGGCCTCGATTCACCGTGATGTGGTAGCCGGGTGCTCGATTTGTCGAGATGTATAGTAGCTGGGCACCTAGATGTCTCGTGGTGGTGGCGTCAGCAAATTTCCATACGGTTTCGGCCGCTACGTTTAGCTTCGTATAGGGCTTGGTCGCTTCGTGCGAGGAGGCTGGACAGGTCTTGGCTGGGCTGGGTGAGGCGTGTGACGCCCAGGCTCAACGAGACAGGGTTAGGCGTGGGGTACGTGTGCGAAGCCACGGTTTGAAATCGTTGGCGTAATTGTTGGCCTATGCGCAGTACAGCATCGTCATCGACGTCTTTCAGCAGGAATACGAACTCATCGCCGCCCAAGCGGGCCATCAGAGCGTCTGCTGGCAATGTTTGTTGAGCGATATCGCCCAGGGCGATCAGTAGGTGATCGCCCGCGGCGTGGCCATAGAGGTCATTGACCTGCTTGAAGTTGTCCAAATCGACCAGGAGTAGCGCCCCAGGTTGGCCTGGGGTGATGCGCTTTAGCACGCGAAGTGCCTGGGTTTCGAAGCCACGCCGATTGAGCAGTGACGTTAAGGCATCGCGTTCGGCGAGATGCGTGATGTGACGCTCTCGCTGGTAGCGCACGGTGCCGGTCATCGAGAGCGCAATCAGCAAGATGGCCATGGCACCCTCCACCAATGAAACGCGAATGATGGCTCCACGAAAGGCCATGAGGTCGACCAGCGTGTTGGGGGCCAAGGGCAGCAGCCCCTTGGCGATGTAAAAAAGACCGTGAATCAACAAGACGTAGTGCAATTGGCGAGTGCCGAGAGTGGCGCTGCTGGACTCCAGTTTGAGCGCCCAACTAGCCCTCAAGGCGAGCAGCCCTACCAATAACGAATTGAGTGCCAGATAGAGTTTGGAGCTGGTCAAGGGGGCGGGGAGTAGCAGCAGTGCGCACCAGATGACGACCAGCAGCCACCAGGTCTGGCTGGGACGTTGGCCGACGAAGCGCAAGACGCCCCGCAAGAAGAGCCAGTGGGCCAGGATCAGCAGGCCATTGGCAAACCACACGCCGACCAAGAAGAAACCATTGGCGCGTAGCAGTGAAAGACTTGAGCCCACCGTGATCGTGGCAAACCCTGCCGCCCATAGCAGCAGCGCCCGTTCTCGAGCGCCACGCCACTCCATCAGCAAATAAAGCGCCGCTGCAGCGGCAATGGCGATGGTTAGCGTCAATAGGGTAGGTGGGTCGAATGCCATTAATCCCGCAAGCTCATGATTCGCCAGTGTCGCTCTTCGGCCACTTGGCGAAGCGTATCGTCAGGATCTACGGCGACGGGGTTATCGACCACTTCCAGCAGCGGCAGGTCGTTATGGGAGTCGCTATAGAACCACGCATCATCGAGGGTGCACTCTTGCCCTTCCAGCCACGCTTCCAAGCGGGTAACTTTGCCTTCCCGGTAGCTGGGCACACCGGCCACGCGTCCTGTGTAACGGCCATCGACCATCTCGGGGTCGACAGCAATCAGGTCGTCCACGCCCAGCCGCTCGGCAATCGGACCAGTGATGAAACGGTTGGTGGCCGTAATGATCAGCAAGGTATCGCCCTTGGTGCGGTGTCGCGCCAGCAGCTCTTCCGCCTTGGGTAGAATGTTCGGCTCGATCTTGCTAATCATAAACTGTTGGTGCCAAGCAGCAAGTTGCTCTGGGCTATTGTCAGCCAGCGGTTTCAGCGCCAGCGCCAGAAACGCCATCATATCCAGCGTGCCGGCATTGTAATCGGCGAGAAAGCGCTCGTTGGCCTCGCGGTAGGCCACCGGGTCCACCGCACCTTGCTCCACCAGAAACTCCCCCCAGGCATGATCGCTATCGATGGATAGCAGCGTATTATCCAGGTCGAAAATGGCCAGACTCACGGCGCTCCCCTTGACGGTCAATGTTCGTTAGTTATAAGCGACACAAAGCGCGGGATTATCGCAGAGTCACCTGGGTTTAACCACTTAGCGTTATATTGTATTGATACGGTTGTCTCCCTTATGGAAAAATGGGGACAACTGAAAATTTATGAAGGTGATGTCCGTGATCGACGCTGACGGCTTTCGCCCCAATGTTGGCATTATCATTGCCAATAGCCAGGGGCAGCTGCTTTGGGCGCGTCGTGTAGGGCAAAATGCGTGGCAGTTTCCCCAGGGAGGCATCAAAGCAAGCGAGACTCCACAACAAGCGCTTTTTCGTGAACTCCACGAAGAGATCGGCCTAACCGCCGACGATGTTGATATTGTCGCCTGCACCCGGGGCTGGCTGCGCTACCGTCTGCCACGACGCATGATTCGTACCCACTCACGGCCGGTGTGTATCGGCCAGAAGCAGAAGTGGTTTTTACTCAAAATTCGTTGCCAAGAAAACCGCATCTGTATGACGGCCACGCCCAAGCCGGAATTCGACGGTTGGCGATGGGTTAGCTACTGGTACCCACTTGGGCAGGTAGTACCGTTCAAACGAGAGGTCTATCGGCGCGCACTCCGGGAGCTTTCCCCGCGTGTGCAGCGCTTGGCACAAGATGATGAAGGATAACGCGCACACCGTTGCGGGGTAAACGCAGCGGTCACCGGCGGGAGAATCCCTCAGCGAGGCAAATAATAGTGAATAGTAAAACGTCCATGCTTGAGGTGCTGCGACGCGTTATTCAAGAAGTGAATGGCGCAAGAAACCTCGATGCCGCGCTGTCGACCATGGTGCGCCGGATACGCAAAGCCATGCAGACCGACGTGTGTTCCTTTTATCTCTACGATAAAGAGCTGGAGTCGTTGGTGCTGATGGAAACCATCGGCCTGCGTACCCAAGCCGTGGGTCGTGTCGTGTTGCCGCTGGGTGAAGGCCTGGTGGGGCTGGTGGCCAAACGCAGTGAGCCGCTCAACCTGGAAGATGCTCGGTCGCACTCCCATTTTCGCTACTTCGAAGCCACGGGCGAAGAGCGTTACTCCAGCTTTTTAGGGGTGCCCATCATCCACCAGCGGCACATGCTCGGGGTGTTGGTGGTGCAGCAAGCGGAAAAACGCCGCTACGACGACGAAGACGAAGCCTTTTTGGTCACCATGGCCGCCCAGCTAGCCGGTGTGCTGGCGCATGCATTGGCCACGGGCAACCTCTCGCGACCGGCACTGCCGGGCGGCCAAGCCATGTTCAAAGGCGTGGCGGCGTCGCCCGGCATGGCCATGGGCGAAGCCGTGGTGATTACCCCGCCTGCCGATCTCAACAGCGTTCCTGATCTGATTCCCAGCGACCAAGAGTACGAAATCGCTCGCTTGAAAGAGGCCATTGGCAAAACCCGCGATGAGATTCGTGCGGCGGCAGAGCGCTTGGTCAATCGTATCTCCTCTCAAGAGCTAGCGCTGTTCGACGTCTACCAGCAGATGTTGGGCGAAGCGGCACTCTCCGAAGAAGTCGAAAAACGAATTCGGGAAGGGCAGTGGGCGCCTGGGGCGCTGGCCGATGTCGTTCGCCGCCACGTTCAGTACCTGGAGCGGGTAGATGACGACTACCTGCGTGAACGAGCGGCGGACATCCGTGATCTTGGCCGCCGCGTGCTGGCGCATCTTCAAGAAGATACGCCTTCCACCCCTGAAACCTATCCGGATAACGCCATTCTGGTAGGCGATGAAATCAGCGTGGCCATGCTGGGAGAAGTGCCCCGCGACAAGCTCAAAGGGTTGGTATCGGTGCGGGGCTCCAGCACGTCTCACGTCGCCATCGTCGCGCGCGCCATGGGCATTCCCACGGTGCTGGGTATGGTCGATCTCCCGTTGCCGCGTCTCAATGGCGCGCCCGTGGTGCTGGATGGTCACCGGGGGCGCTTGTTCGTTCGCCCGGCGGCCGAGCTGCAAACTCGCTATGCCAGCCTGATTGCCGAAGAGAAAGTGCTGAGCGAAGTACTCGAGCACGAGCAGGACCTGCCCAGTGAAACCCCCGACGGCTATGAGATGCCGCTGATGGTGAATACCGGGTTGGCGGTGGATGCCTCTGCGCTACTGAAAAGCCGCATTGGCGGGGTGGGGCTCTACCGCACCGAAGTGCCGTTCATGATCACCGAGCGCTTCCCTGGTGAAAAAGAGCAGATGCGCATGTACCGCGAACAGTTGGAAGGCTTTGCGCCCCTGCCGGTCGTCATGCGCACGCTGGATATCGGCGGCGACAAAGACTTGCCTTACTTCCCCATCGAGGAAGCCAACCCGTTTCTGGGCTGGCGGGGCATGCGGGTGACCCTGGATCATCCCGAGGTGTTGATGGTTCAGCTACGCGCCATGCTCAAAGCGTCCCACGACCTGGGCAACCTCTACGTTCTGTTCCCCATGATCACCAACGTCGAAGAGGTGGATGAAGCCATTCGTCTGCTCGATCGCGCCATCTTGGAACTGGGCGAAGAGGGCATGAGCGTCGAGCGGCCCAAGGTGGGGGTAATGATCGAAGTGCCCGCCACGATCTATCAGATGGACGCGCTGGCCAAGCGGGTCGATTTCTTCTCGGTGGGCAGTAACGACCTCACTCAATACCTGTTGGCGGTAGATCGCAACAACCCCCGCGTCTCGAGCTTGTACGATGCGCTGCACCCTGCCTTGCTCGGCGCGTTGCAAGAGCTTGCCCAAGACGCCAAGCGGCTCGACAAACCCATCTCGCTATGTGGTGAGTTGGCAGGGGACCCGGCGGGCGCGCTGCTGCTGATGGCGATGGGCTTTACCAGTCTCTCCATGAACGCCCCCAGCTTGCCAAAAGTGCGTGCAGCGATCCGCCGCGTCACGCTGGCCGACGCCCAAGCGCTGCTCGATGAGATCATGCAGCTCGATACGCCCGCGCGGGTTCATGAGCATCTCAATAAGCGATTGGACGAGTGGCAGCTATCGCACTTACTACCCCCTCGCGATTAACAGCGGCTACCGCGTCTCGCAGAGAACGTTTAGCGTCGTGTCACCCAGATAGCGACCGAAGGGGCCAAAACGCTGTTCGGTCAGGGTGGCGTTGCCTCGGGCGTCGAGCGTCAACCATGTGGTCGCGCGGGTGCCGTACTGCTCGCCAACGATGAAAGCCGCCGAAAGCTGGCGCTCGAGCTCGAGCCCAACGCCGGTATCCGGTAAAAGCGATATCTCCGCCAACGCGGAATCATGCAGCGCACCGCCGGTGTCACGCCGCCAGCGGTGCTCATCGCTGTCTGCCAGCGCCTGTCGCGCGGCCTGCAGTTTGGGCCATGGCGTATTCAAGTCGGCATTCGAAAGCCCATGACACCCAGGGGTGACCTCTCTCAGCGCGACGCCGTCGTACCCGCGGTGCAAGTGCCAACAGTGTTGGGGCGTCGCCACCAGTAAATTGAAGCCCGCGTAGCGCTCGGCATGTCGGCTTGCCAGGGCGTCGAGCCACTCGGCAGGGTCGCTGGCGGTCAGCGCACCCGAGACCAATTCGCCCCGGCTGGGGGCGTTTGCAGGGGTGACTAAGCGCGTGTCGCGCACGTTGGTGAGCGCGGCGACCACGCCATGCCGATTGGCCGCCAGCCACGTGCCCCCGGCTTCTAAATCGCGGCCTCCATATAAAGGAACATCTTGCCAAGTACCTAGTGGCGCAGTAGGGCGCGCATGGAACTCATCGCGATTGCCTGCCAAGCGAAACGGCGTAGCGCTATCGGGCGCCCAATGAAACGTGATTAAACACATACGAAGCCCTTGAACGGCAGCAGGCGTGCCGCTTTGTGTGAGTGGTGTACCGGCGTGGCATGACAGGTGTGCGGTGTCGACGTACACTTAGCACAGAAACGTGCGGCATAAAACGTAAGGATTCACGCCATCGCTCTTTACAAGGCATGCTGCCCTTTGCCAACCAGGAAGTCGAGAATGATGCAACGCTATCAGCGAGAGCACTTCTGGAATGCCGTTATCTGGCCGGTGTTATGGCCACTGCTCCTCGTACAGGCCGCCTTAGTGCTGCTCTGTGTGTTGGTAGGTGCCGTGATTTGGTTAATGTCACCTGGCCAGGCTTCGTGGTCCACCACACTCTGGCTCACGCTGACCCTGCTGCTGGGAAGCTGCCTGAACGTCGGCGCGTTTTTGATGTTGATCAAAGCACGGGCCAAGTTCAAAGATGCCTTGTTCATCCAAGGCCTCAATGAGCTGGAACGGCGCATCGATACGCTGCAGCAAGGCATCATGCCCCATGCGGCGTTGCTGCTGGACGAAGAGAGTCAAGAGCGCCCGCTCAAGCGGCTCACCCGCGCCAACGATCAGCTGGCAAGCTTGGTGAGCGCGTTACAGAAAAGTGGCCATGTCGCTACCGCAGAGACCGAGCAGTCCAAGTCCGACCAAGCGCTGCTGGATGACCTGCACCACCAGCAAAAGCAGCTCAAGCACCTCATGGCAGGAAGAGAGCGTGCCAGAGAAGAGTCGCGTTTGAAATCGGGTTATCTAACGCTCATGCAGCGGGAAGCCGACAGCCTGTTCGATCATCTTGGCACCATGCTGACCGAAGAATCCTCAGAAGCCTGTCGGCAAAACGTCACCCACGTGCGCGAGCGCTTGGCCGATATTCGTTCGCTGTTGGCCAACTTCGTTCAGCAGAGTGTGAACGAAGCCGATACCTACGATCTTCCTCTATCCAGCGAGCAAAGCCCGCGTGTGCTGGTCGTCGATGATGGCCCTGTGAACCTCATGCTCGCGCGGCAAATGCTCGAGTTGCAAGGGCTACACGTTGAAGGCGTGAGTAGCGGCGAACAGGCGCTCGAGCGTCAGCAGTCTGCGTTCTACGACCTGGTATTCATGGATATCTTCATGCCGACACTCGACGGGCTGGAAACCACCCGCCGCTGGCGCCGGTATGAGCATCAGCACGCGACCAAACGAAGTGTCATGATCGCCCTGACCGCCAATGCCGATAACGCCGGGCAAGACGCCTGCAGCGCCGCCGGGCTGGACGACATCCTCGCGAAACCCTACCAGCCCGATACCCTACACGGCATGATCAAAAAATGGTTGCCTAACGCCTTGGAGAAGCCCAACGAATGACCTTCGCAGCCATTTTGGCCAGTTATCTATTGCTCGGTGCCGCTGCAGGCACCATGGCCGGTTTGTTTGGTGTGGGCGGTGGCATCATCATCGTCCCCGTTCTGGTCTTTGCTTTCGGGCTGCAGGGCATTTCCCCCGAGATCACCATGCACCTTGCGGTGGGCACCTCGCTCGCCACGATCGTCGTGACGGGCGCCTCTTCAGCGTTGGGCCACTTTCGCAAGGGGAGTGTGCACCGTGCCTGGTTCATGGCGTTATTACCGGGCTTGATGCTGGGCGCCATTGGTGGGGTCTTCATTGCCGGTAATTTATCCGGCACCGTATTAGGCACCTTGTTTGGCGTCTTCGTGCTCTTGCTGGCCACTAAAATGGTCATGGGGCTGACCCCCAAACCGGGCACGCTGGCCCCCAGCAAATTTGCCATGACCCTCGCTGGAGGCGTGGTCGGGGCCATTTCGGCGCTATTTGGTATCGGGGGCGGGGCGATGACCGTGCCTTGGTTATCGCGCTGCGGTGCCACCATGACGCAGGCGGTGGGAACCTCTGCCGCCTGCGGCTTACCAATAGCGGCAGTAGGAGCGATCACGTTCATCGTGGTCGGCTGGGGCAATTCGCTGCTACCCCCTTGGGCGACGGGCTTCGTCATGTGGCCTGCGTTCATAGGCATCGTTGCGACCAGCGTGCCGTTTGCCCGTCTTGGCGTGCGCTTGGCTCACGTGTTACCCGCCCATGTCCTACGTTACTGTTTCGCTGCGCTGCTCGCTGTGGTGGGGATACGCTTCATACTGGCGTAACCCCGCCATGACAGGCGATGGCATGTCTTTTATTCAATTAGAGAAAGTGAATGATCAACTACCCAACGATAGATCCTGTCGCGATTTCCCTCGGCCCGTTGCAAGTGCATTGGTACGGCCTCATGTATGTGGTCGGCTTCGTGGCGGCGTGGTGGCTAGGCTGCAAACGTGCCCCGCGTCTAGGAATGAACAAAGACGACATCGGCGATTTGCTCTTCTACTGCGCCATTGGGGTGGTGGCCGGTGGCCGCTTAGGGTACGCGCTGTTCTACGGCTTAGAGCAGTGGCTGGCTGACCCGCTATGGATCTTCCGCGTTTGGGATGGCGGCATGAGCTTCCACGGCGGCTTGATAGGCGTACTGCTGGCCGCTTGGCTATTTGCCCGCCGCAAGCATCTGGCTTTCTTTACATTGACCGATTTCATTGCACCGCTCGTGCCCATTGGCCTTGGCGCAGGGCGCATTGGTAACTTTATCAACCATGAGTTGCCCGGCCGCGTGACCTCGCTCCCCTGGGGCATGCCCTTTCCCGGAATGGGGCCTGAACCCCGGCACCCATCGGCGCTCTACGAGGCGCTATTAGAAGGCGTCGTGCTATTTGCGATCCTCTGGTGGGTGTCTGCCCAACCCCGCGCACGTGGGTTCGTTTCAGGTCTTTTCCTGTTGGGTTATGGCGTCTTCCGCTTCATGGTCGAGTTCGTACGCATGCCCGATGCCCACATCGGCTTCATCGCTTTCGGCTGGGTCACCATGGGCATGCTGCTTACGTTACCTATGATCGCACTTGGGCTGGTATTCATAGCGTGGTCGCGTCATCAGCCTGTGGATGCCAAGGGGTGAGTAGTGAGTAGTGAGTAGTGAATGAGTGGTGAGTAGTGAGTAGTGAGTGGTGAGTAGTGAGTGGTGAATGGTGAATGGCGGGGGCACGCTCTCGTTGGTAGCCAATCAACACTGGGCGGCCTAGAATACAACCCCACATCCGCTGTTAATTTGGAACTTCTGTGACTGTCACAACGCCCACGCCTACCATGACATCAACGTTGCCCGCGTTGGAACAGCCTTACCTAGACCTGATGCGCACCGTGCTGGAGCAGGGCGTTGATCGCGGCGACCGCACCGGTACGGGGACGCGCTCGGTGTTTGGGCATCAAATGCGCTTTGATTTGTCCCGCGGCTTTCCACTGCTGACGACCAAAAAGCTACATTTGCGCTCCATCATCCACGAGCTTTTATGGTTTCTGAAAGGGGATACCAACATTGGGTATCTCAAAGAGAACGGCGTGCGTATTTGGGACGAATGGGCCGATGAGCACGGCAACCTGGGGCCTGTGTATGGCTACCAGTGGCGTAGCTGGCCAAACCCCAAGGGCGGCAGTGTAGATCAAATCGCCAATGTCCTCGAACAGATCCGCACGAACCCCCAGTCGCGTCGTTTGATCGTATCGGCATGGAACCCTGGTCAAGTCGATGAGATGAAGCTGCCGCCTTGTCACTGTCTGTTTCAGTTCTACGTCGCCAACGGGCGACTCTCCTGCCAGCTTTACCAGCGCAGTGCCGATATTTTTCTGGGCGTGCCGTTCAATATCGCCAGTTACGCGTTGCTGCTTAGCATGGTGGCCCAGGTCACGGGCTTACTGCCGGGGGAATTCGTTCACACGCTAGGAGACGCGCACCTGTACAGCAACCATTTGGAACAGGCGAACGAGCAGCTTGAGCGCACACCCATGCCACCGCCCAGGCTCGTGCTCAATCCAGAGGTCACGAACCTATTCGACTTCACCTTCGATGATATTCAGATCGAAGATTACGCGTCCCATCCGCATATCAAAGCAAAGGTAGCCGTATGAGTCAGCAAGCCACCGCCTATGAACCGCTGGTGCCCGTTGCGATGATCGTCGCCATGGCCAAGAATCGCGTCATTGGCGTCGATGGCAAGCTACCCTGGTACTTGCCTGAAGATTTGAAATTCTTCAAACGCATGACCCAGGCCAAGCCGCTGGTCATGGGGCGTAAAACCTTCGCCTCCATTGGCAAGCCGCTGCCCAATCGTCTCAATATCGTCGTGACTCGGGATGCCCAGTTTAGTGCTGAAGGCGCGCGGGTGTGCCATGAGCTACCGGCTGCGTTAGCGCTGGCCGATCAGCAGGCGACGATCGAAGCGGCAGAAGAAATCATGGTCATGGGCGGCGGCGAGATTTACCGTCAATCCTTACCGTTTGCCCAACGTCTCTACATCACGGAAGTCGATATAGAGGTGGAAGGCGATGCGCACTTCCCCGTGTTCTCGACGGAAGAGTGGCAAGAAGTTCAGCGAGTCGCCGGGCAGCCCGCAGAAGGGCAGCCAAATTATGACTTCGTCGTGTACGAGCGTGTCAGCGACTGATTTGGGTCAAAGGAGGGGGTTATGGCCGCCAGCGTACTGCATCTACTAGAAACGTTAGAAACACGGCTCGAACAAAACAAGGCCGAACTCATTGCGCTGCGCGAAGAGAATCAGCAGTTGAAACAGCAGCTAGCCGCGCTATCGACTCGCGCCTCAGGGGAGCCTACGGCATCGCCCGCTGAACACGAGACCGATGTCGCGGCGGCAGAAGAAGTGTCGAACAAAGTACCCGAGCACGTGCCAGCGGCGGTCAGCGAGCCAGCAACGCCAGATGTGCCAGAAGCCGTCACGCAACCCTCGCCGCAAGCGTTATTGAAGCAGTGGTATCAGCGTTACCCACATGCCTTCTTCAAAGGGCACACCAAACCCTTGAAAGTGGGGATTCACCAGGATTTGGCCGAGCGCGAGCCTTGGCCGAGTAAATTGATCCGTCGGGCGCTGGCCAACTACGTCAATTTGCCGCGTTATATCAAATCCATGCGTGAAGGAGCAGAGCGTGTCGATTTAGATGGCCAGCCTGCAGGCAAGGTAGACAAAGAAGCCGCGAAACATGCCAATGAGCGGCGGCAAGAAGCGCCCACGAAAAATCGAATGGAACGTCCGGCTCCCCCCACGAAAAGTCGCACGAATAAAACGCAGCCAGCCGCGAGTAAGTCATCGCCAAACGATGAAAAGCTCCCCGCGAGAACGCCCGTTCCAGAAAAAAGTGAGCAGAAAAAACCGCTTACCATGGAAGAGAAGCTCAAAGGCCTGCAGCAAAAATTCGAAGGGCGCTGAGACCTGAATCCTTGGACGGGGTTCCATAAAAAAACACAAATCGTAAAAAAACACTGTTTTTTTCTATTGCGTTCCCTGGAATCCCGGTATAGAGTTTGACCTGCGAGCATTGGACTATAACAAGGCTTTGTTGAGGACATGTCGCATACCTCCGGGAAAAACCGGCGGATGAGAAAAAGAGCATGGCCCGCAAGCCACTTACTGGCTTCTTCGAAGGCCAGTAATAACGATCGAAACAGTAAGCTAGTTAAGGAACCTACATCATGAAAAAGACACTTTTAGCGACTGCTATTGTTGGTGCCCTGGGCGCCTCCGCTGCAGCACAAGCAGCTACCGTTTATGACCAAGACGGCACCAAACTGGACGTCTATGGCCGTATCGCCATGGGTATCGCCGGTGGCGGCGCAGAGTACAACTCTGACGGCCAGAAAATCGACAACAGCGAAGAGTTCGTAGACGTTTACTCTCGTCTGGGTCTGCGCATGAGCCAGGAAGTGACTTCCGACCTGACCGCTTTCGGTCGCGTTGAGTGGCGCTTCACTGGTGACGAGCGCACTGGTCCGAGCGGCAACGGCAACTCTGGCTTCAACGAAGTTCGTCAGAGCTACATCGGTCTGCAAAGCAACCAGTACGGTACTTTCCAAGCCGGTAACTTCGACAGCTTCTACAACCAGTTCGTATCTCTGCCGTTCGACGTATACATCGACCGTGGCCTAGAGTTCTCTGGTCACCCGAAACAGTCTCGCGGCGACTCTATCGGTTACTACACACCTGACCTGCAAGGTTTCACTGCGTTCCTGCAGCTGAAACACTACAGCGAGCGTGGCGAGCTTGAGCCGGTTCGTGAAGAAGGCAACGTAATTGCACCGCAAGGTGGTGTTCGTTACCAGCAAGGTCCGTTCACTGTAGGTCTGGGCTTCGTTGAAGACGTCGTTCGTGGCGGCGGTAACGGCGAAATGCTGGGCGGCCTGATCGGTTCTTACGACATCAACGACCAGTTCTCTGTTCGTCTGGGCTACGAAGGCCGTGAGAACAGCGATACTCTGGGCGGCGGTTACGACATCGTTGGTCTGGGTGGTACTTACGCCACTGGCCCGTGGGCATTCACTGCTGACGTATACGACGTAAGCGAAGACGGTGCTGATGCAGACGACCGTACTGCATGGGCCCTGGGTACTTACTACAAAGTTTCCAGCAACTTCGACGTGTTCCTGGAGCTGAACCAGCGTGACCAGCAGTCCATCGACGTCACCATCGGTGGCAGCGAAGGTCCTGTTAACGTTGAGCGCGCTGACGGCGACGACATTTACTACCTGACAGGCGCTCGTTACCACTTCTAAGCCTGGGTCAAACCAAGCTTGATGCTGTAACTCCTGTAGTAGTTAATGAACCGGCCCCTTTTGGGGCCGGTTTTTTTGTAGCGATAGAAAGGTCAGGTATCTCCTTCACTCGGGATTCATATTGAGATAACTGCTCATTGCTGGGCTTAATTGTTACAATATAACGTTGCTTTGGTTTGTGTGAGCAATACAAAGCACCAAACGTCACAATTAACCGCAAGGGAAACCGATGAAACGGTCTGTTAAAGCAGTAGTGGTAACGGCAGTCGCAATGGCGCTAGGGGGAGTGGGCACAAGCGTCAATGCAGCGACGCTCTATGATGAGGAGGGCACGCAGTTCGATATCTACGGGCGTCTCGCCATGGGCGTGGCTGGCGGAGGACCAGGCGTCGATTCGGCAGGCCAAAAAGTCAGTGACAGCGCAGAGTTCGTCGACGTGTACTCCAGACTCGGTTTTCGAATGAGCCAACGAATAAGCAACGATGTCAGCGCCTTTGGGCGCTTAGAGTGGCGCTTCACGGGTGACGAGCGCAATACCGAGCAAGGCTTTAATGAGATTCGTCAAAGTTATCTTGGGCTAAAAATCGAACGCTATGGAACAGTGCAGGCCGGTAACTTTGATAGCCTCTACTACCAGTTTGTCTCTGCGCCGTTCGATGTTTACCTGGACCGAGGGTTGGAGTTCAGTTCTACAGGCTTACAGTCGCGTGGCGACGCCATCGGTTATTACACGCCAACACTCAATGGCTTCACCACCTTTTTGCAGGTCAAGCATTACAGTGAGCGGGGTTTGACCGATGCCGAGCAGCGCCGTGAAGGGAGTGTGCTAGCCGCCCAAGGCGGGGTTCACTATCAGTATGGCCCGCTGAGGGTAGGGGTGGGCGCCGTTGAAGATGTGGTTCGTGGTGGCGGTAATGGTGAGATGCTTTACGGTGTGATGGGGAGCTTCCAAGCCACGGATAGCATAAGCGCAAGGTTAGGTACCGAATGGCAGGGGCAGAACACCCAATATGGCGGCGGCTATGAAACGGTGGGGCTAGGCACGACGTATGTGACGGGGCCTTGGGCATTCACGGCCGATTACTATCGTATCAACCGAGACAACCAGGGCAATAGCAACGCCTGGGCAGCGGGTAGCTACTACAAGCTCTCCAGTGCCTTCGACGTCTTTGTCGAGCTGGCAGATAGCGACGCACCAGGGCTTGCTCAGCGTGGTGGCTTGAAAGACGCGTATTGGCTTACCGGGGCCCGTTACCATTTCTAAACATTACACCATAAGCCGCGTTGCAGAGCCCCATCGGCAGCGCGGCTTGAGCTTGTAAGGTTAGCCGCTGATTCTGAAGCGAAGAAAGTAGCAAGGTTTGTGAATTCTTTAGGTATCTTGTGCAAGGCAGCAGCAAAAAGAGTATTATTATACCTTTGGCTAAAGTTGTCTTTTTAAATTATTGGCTTATGAAACGCTAAAGCAACAATGATGCTCATTCTTTATTGATTATTATTCTTATATGGGCGCTAGTTTGACTAAGGCAATGATTTGACCGCTACAAGAGTCACGGATGATCAGGAAAATATTGCAAAGCCAGCTGCTCACTACGTTGGGTGCGCGTGGGCTCGCGGCTGGTGGTACGTTTTTGCTCTCCTATGTGCTGGCAACCTTTGTCAGTATACAGGCGTTTGGTGCCTTTATGCTGTGCCTGTCTCTCATGATTGGCATGCAGGTGTTTGCAAGCCTTGGCACAGACCGAGCCACGTTAAAATATATGGGGGTCGCCACCTCAAATAATAATCGTCGAGAAGTGGCGTGGATCTACAAGCACGCAATGCTCGTCAATCTCATCATGGGCAGTGTGCTGGGCGTAGGCCTATGGCTTGCGGCCCCATTACTGGCAGAAGCCCTACTTTCCACGACCGACCAAGCCATAGAAAGCCTACGCGTTACGGCGCTACTTTCCCCCATCTACAGCATGATTTACTTGTGCAACTTTTTGATGAAAGGCTGGGGTAGGGCGAACATATCTTGCCTATTTGAGATTGGTTGTATTTCCATTGTGCTCAGCCTAGTCGTGCTGGTGTCCACATGGGCGGGGGTTTCCCTTAGTGCCTTCAGCCTAGTCGCCGCACTTGGCGGTATCTTACTGATTTATTTATTCATCGCCTTATGGGTTGTACTTAGTTTTTATCGGCGCAGCGCATTGGTAGTAAAGCCGGAAGTGAGCTTCACAAAAGGTTTTTATCGCCATCTCCCAGATTTCCTACTTGTAGGTATTATTTTTTATTACACCCAATGGGGAGTAGCCCTTGTGCTTGGGGCATTCCACAGTGAAAGCGACGTAGCGCTGTTCAGCTTGGGCTTGCGTCTAGCGATGATTATCGGCTTCATCCTTACCGTATACGACAGCATCTTAGGGCCTCGATTCTCAAGGTTGCAGCATGAACGCGACCATGTAGGGCTGAAGCGGTTAGCGCAGAAAAGTGCCTTTCAAATGAGCTGTTTCGCGCTGCTACCTGCCATCGTTTTCATGATCTGGCCAAGCGACGTGCTAGCACTGTTTGGAAGTGACTATCGCGGTGCTACCGGCGTGGTGAGAATCCTAGTAGTAGGGCAATGGGTGAACGTAATGACAGGCTCGGTCATATTGCTGCTTTTAATGGCAGACCAACAGCAGGCAGCCCGAAATATACTAATCTGGTCAGTAATAGTGGGCGGCATCGCATCCTTATTACTCATCCCACGATACAGTGCTGAAGGGGCAGCGTATGCGCTGCTGCTGTGTCTATTGGTGCAAAACGGCGTGGCGGTGTACGTGGTGAAAAAGAAGTTCGGTTTTATGATGACCGACTGGCGATACGTGGTATCGCGCAAGAACCGTAATGGAAAAACGTAAAGTGAGCGCGAATGATTAAGCTTGAAAAGGAATTTTTCCTCCAAGAAGGCATGGATTACAGCTTTATTAATCCTTTTTCATTGGGAGTCGTGGCACAGGAGCTGAGCGAGCAAGAGTGCGATCGCATTCATTTTTATGCAGATGGCATTGCGGTTGTTCTCTATGTGCGGCTGTTCAAGCAGAAAAAAATTATCCGTACGAGCTTTGATGACACCTCGATTGCCCCCATGGTGTTCACGCATGCACAAGCCAATGGGCTCACTGTGTCATTAATAGGCGGCACTGAAGAGAATATGCATGAAGCTGCTCGGCTACTGCAGCAAAAATACCCCAGCCTAACATTGGCATATGTTCGGTCAGGATATTTTACTGACAATGAAGAGCGTACCCAGAGCCTTCAGCGCGCAGCCAGCTGCGATATCGTCGTGGTGGGAATGGGAGCAGGCAAGCAAGAGCGACTGTTGTTGGACCTACGTGAAACGGGGTGGAAAGGCACTGGGTTTACCTGCGGCGGCTACCTAGACCAGTTTGTGCATGCGAAAGGCCAAGATTACTACCCCGCTTGGGTAGATAAGCTTAACCTTCGCTGGCTTTACCGTATGGCCAAAGAGCCCCGCCGCTTATTAAAACGCTACTTAAAAGATTACCCCTATTTTCTGATTAAATACGGTAACAAGATTGAGTGACTTATGATTCCTAAAAAGATACATTTTTGCTGGTTTGGCGGTAATCCAATGACGGGGCTATACAAAGAGTGTATGGCAACATGGCGGGAAAAGATGCCCGACTTCGAGGTCATTGAGTGGAACGAAACGAACATTGATCGTAGTAACCCTTTTATTAAGTATTGCCTTGATAATAAAAAGTGGGCGTTTCTTTCCGACTATGTGCGCATGGCGGCATTGTATGAGCAGGGGGGAGTCTACCTTGATGTTGACATGGAAGTAGTGCAGTCCCTTGAGCCACTGCTGGATAGCCAATGCTTCCTTGGGTATGAAGACGAAGGACGGCTGAACACGGCAGTGGTGGGCGGCGTACCAGGGCATCATTTCTTCAAAAATGCACAAGCGTTAATTGAAGCACGCCACGAGCAGAAAAAGCCTTACCTGATAGCGCCGGAAGTCGCCAACGCATGTGTTGAGCAAGATGCTAGCGGAATCGATCTCAAACCATGGCACTTTTTCTACCCGTACAATCCCTATGCTAAGGCCCATAACCGTAAACAGCTAATGTATTGTTATATTCAAAGCGACACTTATCTCATTCACCACTGGGGGAAAGGATGGAAAATGGGCATAGGTGAAAAAATTTTTCGAAAGCTTTTTAAATAGTCGTCGGCGAACAGCAAGGCCAAAACATCTTCACAGTAGATAAGGCGCTTGGGAGCAAGGAATGCAACGTCGTTACTCGTTTAGGCATGATATTATTCAATCTCGAAAAAAAGGGCAGTCATTAGTGGCCATTCTAATGATGTTCTTAATCGTGGGATTAGGCGTGGCGGGTGCTCTATCACCTTGGGATTATAATGTACTGCCAGCAGTGCCTATGATGGAGCTAATGGTGCTGCTGCTATCTGTATTGGTGTTTCCGCCTAAAAGTCGTCTGTCCTGGCTTTTTATGCTGTCGGCAGGCGCTTATCTTTTAGCTACTTTTATCATTGCTGTCATCATAAACGATGCTCATATACTTGACTATGTACAAGCCTATAAAGCGTTCTTCTATGTGGCGCTGCTATGCTCGTTTATTGACGAAACGCTATTTAAAAAAGGACATGTCGCTACGTTTTTCTATGTGGTGTTGCTTCTTTTCTTTTTAAAATACTCTTATTCCCGCCTGCTAGGGTTGGACTCTTGGGTCAGTCAAAGGCCAGGTATTTTTACGGAAAATAATTTTGAATTAGTGTTGTTGATATTGTTGCTTTACTTAGTGCTACCTGTCATGCGGTGGCGATTTTTAGCGTTTGCAACAGTCATGCTGATTATCTTTCTGTCTGGCTCGCGAAGCGCATTTCTCTGCTTTGCTGTCGTTTATTTCTTTAGTGTTTTTCGCCTAGGGAAAAGCTTCATCAAGCAGTGGCTGTTGCTCTTTCCGCTATTGGTCTTGCTGGCGTATGGCATTGTCTCCGACCGAATGGATATCTCTCTCGGTGGTGGCGGAAGCGGCACAACTGTGCAAGCACCCAGCATGCCAGCGCCGGAGGCGCCGCAGGGATCCGTAACATCTCCAGAGTCTGGAGAGGCCGTGGAGCAAGAGCCACTAACGTTCCGCTCTTTTCTCGAGCGTGGTGCCTCCATCGATAGGGTGCGCTTCTTGCTTTACTTTCTGGATGAAACAGAAGATTGGCACTGGGGGAACGTCCTATTGGGAACGCAGCCGCTAACGCCCCTTTCGGCGCAGACCTGTGAGGATCTCTCCTACTGGAGCGATCTACATAGCTTTTCAGGAGATGGAAGCTGTTATTCCGTCATTCTGCACTCCTACATCATTCGTGTGCTATTTGACCATGGCGTAGCAGGACTTTTGTTCCTCATCGTGTTTACCGTTTATGCACTGAGAAAGAGTGGCTATAGCTGGGCAGACACACTCTGTGTTCTAGGGGTGCTGTTAGCCTCGTCACTTTCGGTATCCGCCTTCAACAGCGTGTTTGCCGTGCTCTCGATGATCTTTTATCTCGCTCATGAACGAAAGGCCGATAGTGACACGCTTTTGAAGGGTAGTGAGCGAACAGTGCAGAAAGTCTGAAAAGCCGGTGCCGCCCTATAATTAGAGAGTAAGTAGAGACCTAGCGATGCAATCACAGAGTAAATTTAAGCGCGCTCAGAAAAGGGGCGTCATCTTTTCAGAGCGCTATCCGCCGAAAATTATTTTCCCAGCTTTCGATATGCTTATCGTGATGTTGTCTGGGTTGCTCGCCTACTTGATCCGTTTCGACACGGTGCACCTGCACGAGCGCTATATGCTCGCGTTGGTGTGCATGGCGCTTCTGGTAGTCGTGGCAAACAGCTCGACAGGTAGCTATCGGCGCTGGCGTATTTCTTCTACGTTTAGCATTCTTTCTAAGCTCCTGCTCGTCTGGGTAGTGATAGGTATCATTGTCACTTCAATTATTTACTTTGCGCATGCCTCTGAGCGCTACTCCCGGTTATGGGTAGGGCTAACTTTACTGTTCTCATTTTTGCTGGCCTCCAGCGCACGGGCACTAGTGCAGTACGGGTTGCGGCGTATACGTATTCGAGGAGGCGCAAGGCGGCCGGTCTTTCTAGTCGGGCCTTCTGGCAATGTACTTCATGTTGCAAGGGGAATGCGCTCTGCTTCCTGGGAAGGGCACTCCATTGCGGGGGTAGAGCGCTTAAATGGCGTTCCATCCCAAGCGCAACTTGAACGCATTGCTAACCGGATTAGTGTCTCAGGCGCTGCAGAGGTATGGATTTGTGTACCGCTAGAAATGGGAGAGGTGGTACATAGCCTTTTTTACACACTACGTAACCACACCGAAGAGATTCGCCTCATTCCGGATTTTAAAGACATGCGGTTGTTAAACCACCGCACAAGCGAAGTGGCAGGGCACCTGGCCATTGATCTGAGTGTTACCCCGATTAACGGCATGTCACGGCTAGTGAAGCGAGCTGAAGATATCGTGCTGGGCAGCCTTATTTCCTTGATGATTCTGCCCGTGTGTTTGGCCATCGCCGTGGTCATTAAAGTCACCTCACCCGGTCCTATACTGTTCAAGCAACACCGTGCAGGCTCCAATGGAAAAGTATTTAAAGTCTATAAATTCCGCTCAATGAAGGTGCACCAAGAAAAAAGTGGAACCGTCACACAGGCAACGAAAAACGATGACCGCCTAACGCCGATTGGTGCTTTTTTAAGGCGCACGTCTCTTGATGAATTACCGCAGTTTTTTAACGTGCTACAAGGACGTATGTCCATTGTTGGGCCTCGCCCGCACGCGTTGGCGCACAACGAATATTACAAAGAGCTGGTGGAGTCCTATATGCGTAGGCACAAAGTGAAGCCCGGTATCACCGGCTGGGCACAGGTGAATGGCCTGCGCGGCGAAACCGAAGCACTCGAAAAAATGCAGCGAAGAGTCGAATACGATCTTTGGTATATCGATAACTGGTCCGTATGGCTTGATTTAAAGATCATTTTTATGACGGTGTTCAAAGGCTTTAAACATGCTAACGCCTATTAGTAGGAGCGCATCATGATCTTAGTAACAGGCGGAACGGGCTATATTGGCTCCCATGTGGCAGTAGAGCTGCTGGAAGCTGGCCACCGCGTCGCTATTTTAGATAATTTGGTGAATAGCGATGTGTCGGTGATTGAGCGAATTGAAAACATAACACGCCAGCGTGTGGCATTTTATCAAGGCGATGTGCGTGACTCAGCACTGCTAGCGACTGTTTTTCAAAACCATCCCATCGAAGCCGTCATTCACTGCGCAGGCCTTAAAGCCGTTGGTGAAAGCGTTGCTGACCCGCTCGCTTATTATGATGTCAACGTGTACGGAGCCATTGCCCTTTGCCGAGCGATGGCCAAGGCTAACGTCAAGCGGCTGATTTTCAGCTCTTCTGCGACTGTTTATGGCGTAGAAGCAACACCACCTTACTGCGAAACCATGGCTCGGGGCAGTTGCACCAGCCCCTATGGTTCCTCCAAAGCAATGGTGGAGAAACTGTTAGAAGATTTAGGCAGTAGCGACCCCGAGTGGTCAGTGACAATTCTGCGCTATTTCAATCCTATTGGGGCTCACCCTAGCGGTATGATTGGTGAGTCTCCTCAGGGAATCCCCAACAATTTAATGCCTTATATCAGTCAAGTGGCGGCAGGGGTATTGCCTGAGCTGTTAGTGTATGGAAACGACTACCCAACCCCTGATGGCACCTGCGTCCGCGATTACTTGCACGTGGTCGATCTTGCTAAGGGGCATCAAATGGCACTTAAAACGCTGATGCAGCCAGGGGTGAAACACTACAACTTAGGCACGGGGCAGGGGGTGTCTGTCAAGCAAATGATAGAAGCCTTCACACAAGCCACCCAAGTGCCAGTGCCTTACCGTTTCGCACCGCGTAGAAGCGGGGATATCGCTGCTTTTTGGGCCAGTGCCAATAAAGCGCAAAGCGAACTTGGCTGGCAAGCCCACAAGAGCTTGCATGAAATGATGGTAGATACCTGGCGGTGGCAGCAATACGTCGCCCAACGCTAGACCGCTAGCACAGCGAACTCGTGGTAAGGGAGTATGCCGCCTGTGCTAGTATCGCCTTCCTAAATGAATTGCCCGGCTGGGCCATGAAAGGAAGTCTGTTGAAATGCTGGCGACAACACCCTCTCCCCCTCCTACATACAGTAGTGCTCCTCAGCTATTTACAGGAGCCTCTGTTTTCCTACTAGCCGCCATTGCACTGGTCGTGCCCAGTGGTTATTCACTGGGTGCATTGCTACTGCTTCTCGCCGGGCTTGGGCTCATTGCTACTAAGCGCGTCCCTACCATTACCAAGCAAGATGGGGCCATCATTGCCGTGCTGCTTGCCTATGCGGCCATTACGATGTTCGAGGCCTGGTGGGACGGACAAGGCAGTAAAGGGTTCGATAAACCAAGCCGCTTTATTTTGGCGATTCCTGCGCTATTTTGGATGTTGCGCTATCCTCCAAAACTTGCATTCTTATGGAGTGGAGCGGCCACGGGTGCGCTATTAGCATGTGGCTGGGCTGGCTGGCAAAAGCTTGTGGAAGGAGTAGATCGTGCGCAAGGCCATACGCATGTCATTCAGTTTGGCAATCTGAGCATGCTTTTGGGCGTACTGTGTATGGCTGGGCTCGGCTGGGCAGTGGTTCAGCGAAAACGGGGCTTATGGATAGCACTTTTGTTGGCAGGTGCCATGGCGGGTGTACTAGGGTCGCTGTTTTCGGGCAGTCGGGGTGGATGGGTCGGCTTCCCCATTGTGCTACTGGTGCTCTACCGCGCCTACGGTACCCAGCTCTCAACAAGGCTGAAGATAATCGTAATAGCTACCGTACTAGTAGGCGGGGCCACGGTGTATGCTGTTCCACAAATAGGCGTGCAAGATCGGGTTCATCAGGCGTTTAGTGATATTTCTCTCTATGTGTCGGGTGAAAACCGCTCAACATCGGTTGGTTCACGTTTCGAGATGTGGCGTGGAGCGGCGCTTCTCATCCAAGAGAAGCCATTAACCGGCTGGGGCAGCAATGGCTATGCGGAAGCGATGGCCAACTTCGGCGAAGCGGGTGTTATAAGCGAAGAAGCGGCGCAATATGGCCACGCACATAATGAGTTCATTGATGCCTTCGCAAAGCGTGGGGTATTGGGGTTGGTGGCACTATTGACACTCTACTTAGTACCGATGAGATTATTCGCTCAGCAACTTCAGGCACCCTATTTACCAACGCGAGCAGTCGCCACGGCGGGCGTTTTGTTACCCGTTACCTTCCTGGACTTTGGTCTCTCTCAGGTGTTTTTGGAGCACAATAGCGGCGTCATGATGTATGCCTTCATGCTCGTGGTCCTGTGGGGGTGTTACCGCGCTACTGCTCGTCAAGAAGTTCAACACCACTAAGTGAGCGAACTGTCGGGTGCAGACATTCTGACGTCCGGCAGTATCCATCCAAATAGATATGGATCACTGGTTCGCTCGCGACGAATAGTATCCTTGCAAGTGAACTGATGGCCTATCTCAGCAAAGCATGTCCTCGCCACCGACCCCTCTTAGCCTTGTCAAACACAGGAATACGTATGTTAGGTCGTCTCGGTTCGATCTACCGGTCTGAAGCTTAACAAACGCTTTTGGCCGTATAGGGGGCGGGAGGTGGGTGGTTTCAAAGGGCTATATAGGTGGTTTCGGAGGCCTGGAAGGCGCCAAAATTAAATTTGCTGAGTGTACAAGCCTTGTCAACGTAGAGCCTCAGCGGTTAATCCCTTACAATGCTGGGTGCTTTTTTGATAGCGCCGGTTCATCACATTTCATCCGCACAGCGTAGGGCAAGGGAATGCGCCCGTTATAATCCCTGGGCGGTAGCGTGCCTTTTTATTGGAAATCATCATGTCAAACTCCCTCATTTTCATAGCGCGGCCAGCTCGCATGCTGTTGGCCGCCTTGAGCGTTGCCGTCGTTAGCGGCTGCGCTACCTACCCGAGCGGCAACCAGCAGCAGGTGCAGTACGTGCTTGGTAACGACACTGCCAAGCCGCTGCAAGATGAAAACCTCAACGGCTTTCTCGCACAAGCGCCTGCCGGTGCCGTGCTCAACCTAGTACAAAGCCCTTGGGGCGATAACGTCGAGATTGTGGCCGATGCGCCCTATTTGGCGGCCAGTGGTCGCGAGTGCCGCAAACTGCGGGTCATCGAGCAGGGTAGCGGTGCTGCCCGTACCGCGCTGACCTGCGCGACCCCCAACGGTTGGGTAAATCAGCGCATGCTGCTGCCAGAAAGCCAGCAGGGCGCGATGTCGCTTTCGCCAACGACGCACTCCCCAGGAACTACACAAGGGCGCTATTAATGAGCTTGCAACGCGTAATGAAACGGCTTTCCCTCACGCGCCCGGCAGCGGTGTTATCACTGGCCCTGTTGGGCACTGCCGTCAGCAGCGTTAGCTGGGCGCAGAGCATAAGCCTACCCAATACCATTCTCCCGGAAGATCAGGCCAGCCAGCAGCGGGTAGAGCCTCCGGTGAACGACACTCCCCGCGCCGACTGGCGCAGCGGCACCTACGGCCCGGTGGCGAACCAGCCCCAGCAAAACCCCGATGCGCTACCCCCCTTTGGGGCCAACCTCTTTACCGGTGGCTTTCGTGGGGCGATGGGAGACGGCCTAAATGCCGATTACCAAGTCAAACCCGGCGACCAAATCACCGTGCGTGCCTGGGGGGCGTTCGAGTTCGACCGCGTACTGCCGGTGGATGCCCAGGGCAACATCTTCATCCCAGGCTCCGGCCCGCTGAATGTAGAAGGCCAAAACAGCCAGCAGGTGGATAGTCGCGTGCGCGGTGCGATTACATCGGTCTACCCCGATAACGTGCAGGTGTATACCAACGTGCAGGGCGTGCAGCCGGTGGCGGTGTTCGTCACAGGCTACGTGGAAAACCCAGGCCGCTACGCGGGCACGCCCAACGACTCCGTGCTCTACTTCCTCGATCAAGCGGGTGGTATCGACCAAGACCTCGGCAGCTACCGCCAAATCCGCGTGATGCGTAATAACCAAACCGTGGCCACGGTGGATCTCTACGACTTCCTGATCAACGGCAGCATCGCGCGCCCGCAGTTTCAGGATGGCGACACCATCGTAGTGGAAGAGCGCGGCCCGGCCATTGCCGTAGTGGGCGATGTGCATCGTGAGCACCGCTACGAGCTAGTGGGTAACCAGCTAAGCGGTGCCGAGCTGGTAGAGCTTGCCCGCCTCCGAAGCGGCGTGTCTCACGTACTGCTGCGCGGCGACCGTGCCGACGGCCCCATGGCGCAATACTTCCCGCTGAACGAGTTTTATAGCCAAACTATTCGCAGCGGCGATGAAGTGGCGTTCAGCGCCGACCAGCGCAGCGAAACCATCGTGGTAGAAATCGAAGGCAGCTACTACGGTCCTTCGCGTTTTGCATTACCCCGCGATGCCCGCTTGAGCGAACTACTGGACGCCATCCCCGTGCCGGAAAACATGACCGCCGTGGAAAGCATTTCACTACAGCGTGAAAGCGTGAAACAGCAGCAACAGCAATCCATGGAAGACAGTCTGCGCCGCCTGGAAACCACCTATCTCAGTGCCCAGTCCAGCACCAACGAAGAAGCGCAGATTCGTGCCCAAGAAGCCGAGCTGATTCAAAACTTCGTGCAGCGCGCCCGCGAGCTAGAGCCCAGCGGCCGTTTGGTAGTGGCCTACAACGACCGCATTGCGGATATTCGCCTGCAAGATGGCGATGTGATCACCATTCCGGAAATCAGCGACTCCATCCTGATCAGCGGTGAAGTACTGGTGCCGCAAGCGGCGGTCTACCGCCCGGGCATGAGCGTGATCGACTACATCGAAAGCGCTGGCGGCTTCACCCAGCGCGCCGACGACGACCACATCCTGCTGGTTCGCCAAAACGGCGCGGTGGAAAACGCCCGCAACACGCCGCTGCGCCCGGGCGATGAAATCCTCGTGATGCCCGAAGCCCCCACCCACAACCTGCAGCTAGCCGCCACGCTCACGCAAATCCTCTACCAAGTGGCCGTCGCCACCCGCGTTGCTGTGGATTTGTGATTGGTAAATAGTGAATAGTGAATGGTAAATAGTGAATGGTGAATAGTAGGTGGTGAATGGTGAATAGTAGGTGGTGAGTAGTGAGTGGTGAGTGGTGAGTGGTGAGTAGTAGGTGGTAAATAGTGGAAATAGTGTCTCGTAGCGCGGCGTGACGAAAGAGCGAGAGTGCGAGCGTAAGAGGCAACCGCAGCGGCGGCCCGGCGCGAAGGGCGGCGCCATCCACTCCAATGCCGCCACCAAATATGACGACGTCACCTAAAACCAAGTAGTCCTTTACGTTCTCTTCAAAAGAAACGGCTTCATGAATAACTCACATAGCGCCCCAAAAGGGGCGCGCACCCCTTGGCAAGTCACCCGCAGCGTGTGGTACGCCATGTTCCTGCGGGAAGCACTTTCCCGCACCATGGGCGACCGCATGGGCTGGTTCTGGATGGTATTTGAGCCGGTAGCGCTGGTAGCCGTTATGGTAGGGATACGTAGTTTCGTAAGAGGCGGTAATCTGATTGCCAATGCAGAATTTATCCCTTGGCTTATCGCGGGCATGATGGGCTTTTTCTTAGTGCGTGAAGGTATGATGCGTGGAATGGGGGCAGTGGAGGCTAACCGCTCGCTGTTTGCGTATCGCCAAGTACAGCCTATTGACCCAGTACTCGTGCGTAATTTTTTAGAAGGAGCGCTGCGCAGTTTTGTCTTTTTGCTATTTATTGGCGGTGGCCTAATGCTGGGCCAAGACATGTATCCGGATAACGCCATTAGAGCCATGGCAGCTTGGCTCTCACTCTGGTGCTTGGGGCTTGGGCTTGGGCTCGTTACTTCTGTCTCAGCCACTTTGGTGCCAGAAGTGGGTAAAATTGTTCAGATGCTTTCACTACCTCTAATGATTTTATCGGGCGTTATTTTCCCGCTAAATAATATGCCCCACTGGCTGCTGGAATACCTCATGTTGAACCCTATTCCACATGGGCTGGAAACGCTGCGATTAGGTTTTTTTGAAAACTATAAAGTAGTGCATGGCACCAGCATGCTTTACTTCTGGTTATTTACTTTCTCATTAATAGCGATGGGGCTGCTAATGCACCTGCGCTTTGTTGATCGTTTAAAGGCAAAATAATTCATGCAAGTCTCTCTTGGACGTTTTATAAAGAAGTCGCCCCAGTGGGCTATTGCGTTTGCCGCTATTCTTCTGGTGTCTTTCTATTGGTTTGTGTGGGCAGAAGAGCGCTATGTTTCCCGTGCAACGGTGGTGCTAGAAAGCCCTCAAGTGGCCACACCTGAATTTAGCCTCTCATCGTTAATGGGCAGCGGTGCGGGGAATACCTCTGATTTACTGCTGCTCCGCGAGCACTTGCTTTCGGTCGATATGCTGCGTCTGCTGGATGAGCAGCTCGGCATTCGCGAACACTACAGCGAGCACGGCGACTTCTTCGCCAAGCTGCGCGATCCCAATGTACCCATCGAAGACCTACACGAGTACTACTTGCGCCGAGTAGAGGTCGAGCTAGACGAGTACGCAGGTGTGTTGAACATTCGTGTGCAAGGCTACACGCCCGAGTTTGCCCATGACATGGCATCGCTGCTGCTAGAAGCTGGCGAAAACCACATGAACGAAATGGGCCATCGCCTAGCCGATGAGCAAGTGCGTTTTCTAGAACGGCAAATGGTGCGGTTAGAAGAGCGCTTTGAAGAAACCCGCGCCCAACTGCTCGAATTCCAGAACGAATACGGCTTGGTATCGCCCACCGCCACGGTAGAGAGCATTAACCAAGTCGTGGCCACGCTAGAAGGCGATTTAGCCCGCTTACAAGCCCAGCGTAACGCCCTGGCCAGCTTCCAAAGCTCCCAGTCTGCTGAATTACGCCAAGTAGAGCGCAACATTGCAGCACTCCGCGACCAAATTGTGGAACAGCGCGACCGCCTAGCCCAAGCCACGGGCAATTCGCTCAACCGGGTCTCTGCCGAGTACGAAACCCTAGAGCTGCAAGCCCAGTTCGCCCAAGAGACCTACTCTAGCGCCCTGGCCGCCCTTGAAAACACCCGTTTAGAAGCCGCCCGCCAGCTCAAACAGGTCAGCGTGCTACAAAGCCCGCTGATGCCGGAATACCCCACCGAGCCCAACCGGCTCTACAACAGCAGCGTCTTCGCCATCATCACCATCTTCCTAGCCTTCATCCTCAGCATGATCATGATGATCGTCAAAGACCACCGCGATTAGGATTGTTGGTGAGTGGTGAGTGGTGAGTAGTGAGTGGTGAGTAGTGAGTTGGTGAAGGGAGCCGCCACCCCGTAGCGCGGCGTAACGAGAGAGCGAGAGCAACGAGCGAAAGAGGCACCCGCAGCGGCGGCCCGGCGCGAAGGCGTCTGCAAGACGCCCAAACCAAAAGTACAGAAAGTAAATATGCATAGTCACCGTTTCAAGGTAAATATTCATATAACACGTCATGCCCGTGAGCGCATGGCTACTCGAAATATTTCAGAAAATGAACTGCTAGAATTGGTAGAGCAGGGAACCGTAAAATACAAAGATGCTACGCGGTTTTGGATAGCGCGATATTTTGAAAATCGTCAAGACAACCTCTTGTCGATTGCAGCAGTCTTGGAAGAGAAAATAGTGGTAAAGACAGTCATGCATCACTTTGAGTGGGAGGATAAGTAATGCGAACTACCTACGATGAAGCAGATGATATTCTAGTTCTGCACCTATCCGAAAAGCCTACCGTTAGGGAGGTTTCTCAAGATTGGCATACACATATTAGTTACGCTGAGGATGGCACGATCAATGAAATCGTCATTCTGGAAGCCTCGAAGCAAGGTGCATGGCCACTCTTAAAAAGCCAAGCCGCTTAACGAACCCCATCACCGCTCCTCGCTGCTCCAGCGGGTGCGCTCGTCTACACCGCGCTACGGCTTATCGCTATCATCGGCAACCACCCCGTAGCGCGGCGTAACGAGAGAGCGAGAGTAACGAGCGAAAGAGGCACCCGCAGCGGCGGCCCGGCGCGAAGGGCGGCGCTAGCCGCTAGCCGCCCCGATAACGCCACCAAACGCCAAAATGCCTCATTGCTAGAAGAAAGCACGCTCAAAAAGCACGAAAAGGAAGTCAATGCTCAACATCACCCACCACGGCGGAGCCAAGGGCGTAACGGGAAGCTGCCATCAGCTCACCCTCGATAGCGAACACTCACTGCTGATCGACTGCGGGCTATTCCAAGGCGAAGACGCAAAAGAAGACGCTTTCGATCAGCTACAAATCGAATTCGATATCAGTACGGTCAAAGCGCTGGTCATCACCCACGTACACATCGACCACGTAGGCCGGTTGCCTTACCTACTGGCTGCTGGGTTCAAAGGGCCCATCATCTGCTCCATCCCCTCGGCCAAACTGCTGCCCCTGGTGATCGAAGACGCCTTAAAAATCGGCTTCACCCGCAACGCCCAGCTCATCGAGCGTTTCCAGCAGCAGCTAGAAAGCCAAATTGTCAGCGTGCCCTACGGCAAATGGCACAACGTGGTCGAAAACACCGAAGAAGGCCACATCACCACACGGGTAAAACTCAAGCGGGCAGGGCACATTCTTGGTTCCAGCTACGTAGAAGTCGCCCACCAGTACCCCAATGGTGAAAAGGAACGAGTGATATTCAGCGGCGATTTAGGCGCGCCCTACGCACCGCTACTCCCTGCACCACAATCCCCCTACGGCTGCGACCAGCTAGTACTCGAAAGCACCTACGGTGACCGACACCACCCTGACCGCCGCCAGCGTCGTGCCACACTGAAGCATGCCATCGAGCAAGCACTGACTAACGGCGGCACGGTCATGGTGCCCGCCTTCAGTATAGGCCGCACCCAAGAGCTACTCTATGAGCTGGAAGGCATCATTCATGAAGCCGAACGCAACGCCAAACGCGGCTTACCCAAAAGCCAGTGGCAAGCGCTAGAAATCATCGTCGATTCACCGCTCGCCGCCCGCTTCACCCAGGTATACCGCCAGCTAAAACCCTACTGGGACAAAGAAGCCCAACGCCGCCTACGCAGCGGCCGCCACCCGCTCAACTTCGATAACCTCTACACCGTAGAAAGTCACGACGCCCACGAGCAAACGGTAGCGTATTTAGCCAACACAGGCCGCCCCGCCGTAGTGATCGCCGCCAGCGGCATGTGCGCAGGTGGGCGCATCATGAACTACCTAAAAGCCATGCTAGGCGATGAACGCCACCAAGTACTGTTTGTAGGCTACCAAGGCGCAGGCACCCCAGGCCGCGCCATACAGCAGTACGGCCCCCAAGGCGGTTGGGTAGACATAGACGGCCAGCGGATCGATATCAAAGCAGGCGTCACCTCCATCAGCGGCTACTCAGCCCACGCCGACCAAAAAGGCCTGCTCAACTTCGTCAAACGCATGCGCCGCTGGCCTCATATCATCCATTTAGTACACGGCGAACAAACCGCCCGCAGCGCGCTCAAACGTAAATTGGAAGCGATGTATGTGCGTAAAGGAAGGGGGGTGAGAGTGGTGGATAGTGAGTGGTGATTGGTGATTGGTGATTGGTGAGTAGGGAGTGGTGAGTGGTGAGTGGTGAAGGGTGAGTGATGAATGGTTTGGGGAGGTGGGATGAGGAAGCATCAGGAGTTGAGAGTGTGGCAGCAGACGATGGATCTTGTCGAACATGTATACACACTCACCAAAACCTTCCCAGATGATGAAACATACGGCCTCACCAGCCAAATGCGGCGCAGTGCAGTCTCCGTTCCCAGTAACATCGCTGAAGGTGCCGCCCGGGGCAGCACACAAGAGTTCATCCGTTTTCTCTACATCTCCCAAGGCTCACTCAGTGAATTAGAAACGCAGTTGCTCATTGCACAGCGCCTTAACTACTTACCAGATATTTCGTTAGCACTAGCATCTATTAACCAAGCGTCTTCCCAGCTAGGCGGCTTAATCAAACATTTAAAGAATCGGTGAGTAGTGAGTAGTGAGTAGTGAGTAGTGAGTAGTGAGTAGTGAGTAGTGAGTAGTGAATGGTGAGTAGTGAAAGTAAATGGCAAGCCCACATAATCTGCTCACCATTCACCATTCACCATTCACCATTCACCATTCACCATTCACCATTCACCATTCACCATTCACCATTCACAAACCCAAAATGATCGAAATAAACAACCTCTACAAGCGCTACCACAACCACCACGGTAGCGATTGGGTGCTCAAAGACATCAATCTCACCATTCCTCAGGGCGTCAGCGTTGGGTTGATTGGTTCGAATGGTGCGGGTAAATCAACACTCCTACGCCTGATTGCCGGAATGGACTCCCCCGAACGCGGTGAAGTGATCCGCCGTAGCCGCGTTTCCTGGCCGGTAGGGCTTTCAGGCGGCATGCAAGGCAACATGACCGGACGGCAGAACGTTAAGTTCGTCGCCAGGGTGCAAGGCAGCAGCCCAGCAGAAGTAAAGCGGGTGATAGAGTTCGTCGAAGACTTTGCCGAAATCGGCGCAGCATTTGATGAACCCATTCGCACTTACTCCTCCGGTATGAAATCCCGGATCTCCTTTGGCTTATCGCTCGCCTTTAACTTCGATGTGTACATTTCAGATGAAGCCACCGCCGTAGGCGACAGGGCCTTCAAAGCCAAAGCCAAAGCACTCTTTGAGGAAAAAATAGGCAAAGCATCGCTGATTATGGTGTCTCACTCAGAAGGCATATTGAAAGATCTCTGCCAAGCAGGCGTATACCTTAAAAAAGGCTCCGCGTATTGGTACGACGATATTAACGAAGCCATTACTGCCTACCACCAAGACGTAGATGCCAAGCGCAAAGCAGGTGAGAGCACCCTGCCTAGCGATGTGAAAGGTGCAAAACGCTATCTAGCCGAATGCCACCAAGTGCTCAAAAGCGCCCAGGAGCTGCTAAAGGATATTCAAGAAGAGGGCACAGGCGGTGAAAAATTAAGTGCAGCCAAGCAAGATGTAAAAGCCGCACGAGAAGCCGCAAAAGAAGCACGCGAACACTTGGAAGCCCTGCAAACATCTGCACCTGCCAAAAAGTAATCCACCCACATAGCGTGTGAAAGTCATTGGCTACTGCTAAGCAAGCAGTACTGACGGGCATTGATACGAAGGAAAGTATGAATAGCAAAACATTTCTAATTACCGGCGGTGCGGGCTTTATCGGTTCTGCTGTCGTGCGTGAGTTGGTGGCGAATACACAACACCATGTGATTAATGTCGATAAGCTCACCTACGCGGGTAATTTAGAATCGCTAGTGACCGTTCAGGATAACGAGCGCTACACCTTCATACAGGCCGATATTTGCGACGCCCCCGCCATGCAGCGCCTGTTTGATGAGCATCAGCCAGACATCGTGATGCACCTAGCTGCTGAAAGCCACGTAGACCGCTCCATCGATGGCCCAGCCGAGTTCATCCAAACCAACGTAGTAGGCACCGCCGTACTGCTAGAAGCCGCCCGCGCTTATTGGAAAGCGCTTCAACAGCAGAATGCCGCCAAGGCCGAAGCCTTCCGCTTTCACCACATCTCCACCGATGAAGTCTACGGTGACTTGGAAGGAACGGACGATCTCTTTACAGAGACAACGCCCTACGCGCCCAGCTCGCCATACTCCGCTAGCAAGGCCAGTTCTGATCATCTGGTACGTGCCTGGCAGCGCACCTACGGCCTGCCCACACTAGTTACCAACTGCTCGAATAACTACGGCCCGTATCACTTCCCAGAAAAACTGATTCCGCTGATGATCCTCAATGCCTTAGCAGGCAAGCCGCTGCCCGTGTACGGCGATGGCCAGCAAATCCGAGACTGGCTCTACGTGGAAGACCACGCCCGCGCGCTCATCAAAGTCGCCACCGAAGGCCAAGTAGGCGAAACCTACAACATCGGCGGGCACAACGAACAAACGAACTTACACGTCGTAGAAACCATCTGTGACATCCTGGACGAGTTGGTGCCCTTAAAGGCAAACGAGAGCACACAAAACGCCACTCACCATTCACCATTCACCATTCACCACTCACCATTCACCATTCACAACTCACCACTCACCACCTACAAACAACTCATCACCTTCGTCACCGACCGCCCCGGCCACGACGTACGCTACGCCATTGATGCCAGCAAAATTGAGCGCGAACTCGGCTGGAAGCCAGCAGAAACCTTTGAAACCGGGCTGCGCAAAACGGTCGAATGGTACCTCGCGAACGAAACGTGGTGGAAACGCGTACAAGACGGCAGCTACCAAGGCCAACGCCTTGGCAGCCTATAAGGAGTCAGCCCCATGACCCCTAACCACTCACCAAACACCACTCACCACTCACCAACCACCATTCTCATCACCGGCGGCAACGGCCAAGTCGGCTTTGAGCTTCAGCGCCAGTTTGCCCCGTTGGGCACTATTCTTGCCCCCACGCGGCAAGAACTTGATTTAACCGATGCCAGCGCTGTAGATGCCTACTTAACGCAGCACCAGCCCGCGCTGATTCTGAACGCTGCCGCCTACACAGCGGTAGATAAAGCCGAAAGCGAGCCAGCGCAAGCCCAGCGGTTAAACGCCGAGCTACCGGCGCAACTAGCCGCGTATGCCGCCAAGCAGGGCATTACGCTAGTGCACTACTCAAGTGATTACGTATATCCCGGCAACGGCGAAACCCCCTGGCAAGAAGACAGCCCCACAGCGCCATTAAGCGTATACGGGCAAACCAAGCTGGAAGGGGACGAAGCCGTTGCCAAAAGCGGTGCCCATTACCTGATATTCCGCACCAGTTGGGTATACGCCGCCCGTGGCAACAACTTTATGAAAACCATGCTGCGCCTGGGCCGCAAGCGCGAATCGCTTAACATCGTGAACGACCAAATAGGCGCGCCCACCCCGGCACGCCTAATCGCCCAACTCACCGCGATGTCATTCACTACCCATGGTTCCCCAACTCACGATTCACAAATCACCACTCACCTCCAAAAAGGCATCTACCATCTTGCCCCGCGTGGAGAAACCAGCTGGCACGGCTTCGCAAGCGAAATTTTCCAGCAAGCCAGAGAGGTAGGTGAAGCATTAGCGGTAACGCCTGAGCGCACCCAAGGCATCACTACCGCGGATTACCCAACACCGGCTAAGCGGCCGTTAAACTCACGCTTGGCACTAAGTAAGCTAGAGCGAGCACTAGGCATCACTATGCCTACATGGCAAAGCCAGCTGGCGCTAACGCTGCAAGAACACCTAGAACATTATTAAGTCACGGAAAGCACAGCACACGGAAAATCCTTATTAGTTATTAGTCATTAATATCATCCGTGTAGTCAGTGATTCCCCGTGGCAAAATGAATAAAGAGACCCCAATGAGTCAAAGCACACCCAGAAAAGGCATTATTCTTGCCGGTGGCTCGGGTACGCGCCTGCACCCCATTACTCGGGGCGTTTCAAAGCAACTGCTACCCATTTACGACAAGCCGATGATCTATTACCCGATATCGGTACTCATGCTAGCAGGCATCCGTGAAATACTCGTGATCTCCACACCGGAAGACCTTCCCCAATACCAAAATTTGCTCGGCAGTGGTGAAGATTTTGGCCTTCGATTTGAATACGCCGAACAGCCAAGCCCAGATGGCCTAGCGCAAGCCTTTATTATTGGTGAAGAGTTTATCGGTGAAAGCTCGGTATGTTTGGTATTAGGGGACAATATTTTTCATGGCCAGCACTTTTCTGATCAGCTAAAGCGAGCCAGTGCCCATACAAGTGGAGCGACGGTGTTCGGCTACTTGGTAAAAGACCCCGAACGTTTTGGCGTTGTAGAATTTAATGAAACCGGCAAAGCGATCTCAATTGAAGAGAAACCCAAAAAGCCGAAATCTGCCTACGCAGTCACGGGGCTTTACTTCTACGACAAAGACGTGGTCGAAATCGCCAAACAGGTCAAGCCCTCTGAGCGTGGCGAGCTAGAAATTACCAGCGTGAATAACGCCTACCTACAACGTGGCGATTTACGCGTAGAGCGCCTAGGCCGAGGCTTCGCCTGGTTAGACACCGGCACCCACGATAGCCTCTTGGAAGCCAGCCAGTACGTACAAACCATCGAACACCGGCAAGGCTTGAAAATCGCCTGCCTTGAAGAAATTGCCTGGCAGCAAGGCTGGATCACAAGCGAACAGCTAGCCCACTTGGCCAAACCCCTAGCCAAAACTCAATACGGCCAATACCTCCAGCGCCTTTTAAAAGGTAAAAAGTGATTTTTTTATTAGTGATTAGTGATTAGTGATTAGTGATTAGTGAATAGGTAATAGTAAGTACATTCACCACTCACCACTCACCACTCACCATTCACCATTCACCATTCACCATTCACCATTCACCATTCACGGCTCCCCAATGCAATACGAAAAACTTGACATTCCCGATGTGGTTCTACTCACGCCACAGGTGTTTGGAGACGATCGGGGTTTTTTTATGGAAACCTTTCGCCAAAGCGATTTCGAAGCGAATTGTGGTGATTACCAGTTTGTTCAAGATAATCATAGTAAATCCAAGCAGGGCATACTGCGTGGGCTGCACTACCAGCATCAAAAGCCACAGGGCAAACTAGTGCGCGTTACCCAAGGTGAAGTATTCGACGTAGCGGTTGATATGCGTAAGCACTCAACCACATTTGGGCAATGGGTGGGAGTAACCCTAAGTGCAGCAAACAAACAAATGCTATGGGTGCCCCCAGGTTTTGCCCATGGCTTTTATGTAATAAGCGAAGAAGCAGAATTTCAGTACAAATGTACTGACTATTACGCACCTAACGATGAGGTATCCATCCGTTGGGATGATGCCGCAATAAATATTCAGTGGCCTTTGGTTGATGCAGGGTCCCCCAGCCTATCTAAAAAAGATGAGGTGGGTTTGGAGTTTTCAAAAGCACCTTATTTTTGGTAGGGGTTGATAGATATGCAAAATGATATGAAAAGCGCTCAGAAAGCCCTGTTGTCTGTGTACGTGTCAACAAAATGCTTTGAATCTGATGATGCTTTTATTAAAGAAGACCTCGCGGGGTTAGAAGGTGCTGCCCAAAAAGGCATAGAGGTCGAAAATGGCTCTAAAGCAATGTCAGCTGAAGAAGTAACAGAGAATGAAGTTAAGCTGTTGCTAGATTGGTTGAAAAAGAGTGCTGATCATCACTGTCATATTATTTGGCCGCACCCTGTGCCGTGGCTAGCAGCCAATATGGATAACGGTCAAAGTGCCAAAGAAATACTGTGGCTCTGGTGCAGTCAGGCGAATGCTGTTGTTGATTTCTATAAAAAAAATCGTAGCCAAGTAACAATGGAAGGCTACGTGCCTGGTGTGAGCGTAAATGACTCACCTTCTCTCATTAGCTCTCTGACATTAAAAAAAATACCCTCCATTAATCTGTTGATGGCGAGCCAGCTGCTACTAGATGAAAAGTTTTTACAACAGTCCTACAGCTATTTAAAAGCGTGCAGTGTCCAAGTTGCCCCCTTTAGCTTGTCTTCGTTAGAGTTAGTGGAGAAATGCAAGGAGGAAGCTGTACGGCCATTAGTAGCGGAGCAGCTGGCAGAGGAAAATGGGTTGCTGCTCGAGCAGCTCTTAGTAGTTCAAGAAGAGCTAGAGGCAAACTTCATAAAGCTTAATGAGTTTAAGCGTGTCAAGAAGGACTATGAGTTAGTGCTTAACCAGCTGCACCAGACACAAGAGCAGCTGGTAGAAAATACAGCAGGAACGCAACACTATAAAAAACAGGCGGAGAGCCGCCAAAAAACCATTAATGTACTTAAGCAAGAACAGCAAGTGATTCGTCACCAGTTTGAGCGTATTACCCAGTGGCTACGAACCAGTGGCCAACGCCATGCGGCAGCCGCTTATCGCTATAGCCGCCCCTTCAAACGTGCGCTACCCAAGCAGTTAGCCTCTATTAAAGCGAGCAGCTTCTTCGATGAACAATGGTATTGTGAACAATATCCGGATGTAAAAAGATCAGGCATCGATCCCGCTGAACATTATTTGAAATTTGGCGCGATTGAAGGTCGTAACCCAAGCGATTGCTTCGATACTTACTTTTATTTGTGTGAGTATCCCGATGTGGCCGCCTCTGGCCAAAATCCATTGCTCCATTACATTCGCTACGGCCAGCATGAAGAGCGACTTCCCGCTAAGCCGCGTAAAAGCCTACCGGCCCCTATCCAGCACTAAGCGAAGCGCCTACTAAGCTGCCTAATAAAGCGAGTCATTATGAGCACACACTTACTCTATCTAGGGCCATTACGGCCTGAAACAGTTTCCTTGCTAGAACCACTAAGCTCTACAGAGCAAGCTTTGTTCGTTATGCCTTCAGAGAGCAGTGAACAGTGGAAAGAGGTGCAGACTGCCTTTCCCAACGCAACGCAGCAGGTGATGAGAGTTGCGGAAACAAGTGGTGAAAAGCCCTATTATGAATTTAATTTGCCAGAATTTAACGCCAGCCAGCCCGCTACAGGGCTGTATCAACTGTATCCAGGTTTAGAGCTTATTGAAAGCAATCCCCAGCCCTTGGTGTCCGTCGAAAAACTGTTGAGCGAGCTTGAGAATCCGCATGTGAATACCCTAGTGGTTGAGCAACCGGAACTCGTATGGCCGCTGCTGCAAGCGTTGGCAGCACTACCCATCTCCAAACAGATCAACAGGATATGGTTCAGGTTAGGGTCGGTACCGCTTTATCAAGGCATGCCTGCGGCAAAAGAAATACTGAGCTGGTGCCAAGAGCAAGGGTTTGAGCTCAAGGCTACGCATGATGAAGACCCAGATTTACCGCTGCTCCAATTAAGCCGTCACCCATTTTATAACCGTTGGCAGGATGAAGCCGAACATTCAGCTGCATTGGCTGAGCAGTTAAAAGCCGCCCAAGCCGCCATCGAAACCAGCCAAGCAGAGCATCAAACCCTTTCCGCCCAGCACGAACAGCTACAGCAGAGATATGAAGCACTGCAAGCGCAACAGGCCGAGCAAGCAGCGCAGCAAACAGCGTTGCAAGAAAAGCTCGCCGAGCAGCAAGCGCTTCAGATAACAATGGAACAATTGCATAAAGATATAAATAAAAAATTTGAAGAGCAGCATGGCTTTATTAAAGACGCTGCCAATGCGTTGGGTCAGCATATCACACGCCGTACAGCTGATTAGCATTGAGTACTGCATAAGTAACTGATTTTAGTGACTGAGAGTTAGAGAGCATGGATGTGACACAACGAATTGTTGCTAACGCTGCAAAATATTTTCGAAAAGGCAATTATCAAGAAGCCTTAAGCCTGTACCAACAAGCAGCTAAGCTTTATGATACCCGCTTTTTTAGCGCTAATATCGCTGTATGCCAGCAGCGGATAAACGGCAAAAGACCTAGCGATCAAGTAAGGCAAGCTTTGCCTGCTGAATCGAGACAGCTAAAAGAGACGCAAAGCTTATTAGAGCATTATTACCGCCGCTGCCAAGAACTGGAATATCAACTGTTAGAAACCGCCACGCCATAGGCAAGGAATAGGGAACACCAATGAAAGTTTTAACCGTGTTTGGTACACGCCCTGAAGCCATCAAAATGGCCCCGCTAGCATTACAGTTAGCGGAAGATGATCGTTTTGAAGCCAAAGTGTGTGTAACGGCCCAACACCGCGAAATGCTTGACCAAGTGCTAGCGCTATTTGAGCTAACGCCCGAATACGACCTCAACATCATGAAACCGGGCCAAGACCTCAACGATGTTACCTGCGGTATTTTGCAAGGGTTAAAGAGTGTTCTGGAAGAGTTTAAGCCGGATATTGTATTAGTACACGGTGATACGGCCACTACCTTTGCCACAACGCTCGCGTGCTACTACCAGCAAATTCCCGTAGGCCATGTAGAAGCGGGCTTGCGCACGGGCAACCTGTACTCACCCTGGCCGGAAGAGGGCAACCGCAAGCTAACCGGCGCGTTAGCTGCCGTACACTTTGCCCCCACCAATACCTCCAAGCAAAACCTGTTAGAAGAGGGTATTGCCCCCGCCACTATTCACGTAACCGGCAATACGGTGATTGATGCGCTGCTGGAAGTGGTTGCAAAACTCAAGAACCAGCCGGAGCTTGCTGCAGAACAATCCAAACGCTTCCCCATGCTAGATGCTAGCAAAAAGCTAATTCTGGTCACCGGCCACCGGCGTGAAAGCTTTGGTGGTGGTTTTGAGCGCATTTGCCAAGCCTTGGCGGAAACCGCAAAAGCGCATCCTGAAACACAAATTCTCTATCCCGTACATTTGAACCCCAATGTACGGGAGCCGGTAAACCGCCTGCTAGCCGATGTGGGCAACGTGCATTTGGTAGAGCCGCAAGACTACCTGCCATTTGTTTACTTAATGAACCAAGCGCACATTATCCTGACAGACTCTGGCGGTATTCAAGAAGAAGCGCCCTCATTAGGCAAGCCCGTGCTGGTAATGCGCGATACCACTGAACGCCCTGAGGCCGTAGAGGCAGGTACCGTGAAATTAGTAGGTACCGATGTAGCCGCCATCACCAGCGCCCTCAACACGCTGCTAACCGATGAGCAGGCGTACAACGCCATGAGCTACGCCCACAACCCCTACGGCGATGGCAACGCCTGCCAACGTATTCGCGATGTGTTAGCGAAGTAGTACGCGTGCTAGCTTTGTCATGCTACGGAATAGCCCGGATGAGTGGGATAAAAGAAAGAGTACTTATTTGTGTAAGTACCTGTTGCTATAAGAGCTTCTCTGTATAAGTACTTATCCGTGTTTTCAGTGGCTAACTAACTTTACCTTTTGCAAGAGCATGAAAATGAAATTCGATACTATCTCCATGATTGGCTTGGGCTACATTGGCCTACCTACCGCTGCGGTATTTGCCTCACGTAAGAAAAAAGTCATTGGCGTTGATGTTAACCAGCACGCCGTAGACACGATTAACAGCGGCCAGATCCATATTGTAGAACCTGAGCTGGACATGGTGGTACACGCCGCCGTTACTGAAGGTTTTTTACGCGCAACCACCAAGCCTGAACCCGCTGATGCCTTTATGGTGGCAGTACCCACGCCGTTCCACACTGACGAGCATGGCCAGAATCACAAAGCCGACTTGAGCTATATTGAAGCTGCTTCCAAATCCATCGCTCCCGTTCTGAAGTCAGGCAACTTAGTGGTGCTGGAGTCTACTAGCCCCATTGGTGCCACCGAGCAAATGGCGGCATGGTTAGCAGAAGCACGGCCAGACCTCACATTCCCGCAAACTCACGGCGAAGCCTCGGATATCCGCATTGCTCACTGCCCAGAGCGTGTACTGCCCGGCCATGTGATTCGTGAGCTTGTTGAGAACGACCGCGTGATTGGCGGTATGACCCCTAAATGTGCCGAAGCTGCCTGTGCACTTTATGAAATAGTGGTAGAAGGCGAGTGCGTGCCTACCACTGCCCGCACGGCAGAAATGGCCAAGCTGACCGAGAACAGCTTCCGCGATGTGAACATTGCGTTTGCCAACGAACTTTCCACTATTTGCCACGAGCTAGACATTAATGTGTGGGAACTGATAGCGCTGGCAAACCGCCACCCACGGGTCAATATTCTGACCCCTGGCGCAGGCGTAGGGGGCCACTGCATCGCTGTAGACCCCTGGTTTATCGTAGATGCCTGCCCAGAACAAGCCAAGATTGTTCGCGCCGCCCGTGAAGTGAATGATGCCAAACCCCAATGGGTGCTATCGCGCGTAAAAGAGGCGTTAGATTATTACCATCAACAAAACCCTGAAGCTAAACGCAGTGACCTTACCGTGGCCTGCTTAGGCGTTGCCTTCAAACCCGATATTGACGACCTGCGCGAAAGCCCCGCCCTAGGCATTGCAGAACAAGTAGCCGCCCTAGGTTGCCGTCTACAGGTAGTAGAGCCCAACATTGAAGCTCTGCCTAAAACACTTCAACACCCCAACGTAGAACTAAAAACCCTGGAAGAAGCGCTAACGCAAGCAGACGTAGTGTGTGTACTCGTGAAGCACAAACCGTTTATCAAAAATGTCGAGAAAGTACGTGAAAAAGAGAGCGTCATCGACGCCGTAGGCTTACTGGGCTAAAGCCTATCGTAAGAGTGAGGGGGTGATGAGCAGCACAATCATCCCACTCACCATTCACCACCCACCACTCACCATTCACACTTCATCAACGGACACCCATGGACGAGTTGCTTTCACACGCCTCTAAGCTAGCGGAAACCTCTGCGCAACCAATCAATGTGCCTATTCAAGGAAGAATTGCCTATGTGGTAAGCCATGGGCAAAGTTACGCCAGCAACGGCTACGCGATTAGAACCCAAGGGATTGCCCACGCATTGAACCAGCACGGGTTTGAAACACTCTGCTTTGTGCGCCCAGGCAGGCCGTGGGAGCTGAACGCAGAAAGCAACGTAGCACCGGAAACAACCATTGAAGGCGTGCGTTATATTCATACACGCTGGAAAAGCGATGCCACCCCAAAAAACGGCAAGCCGCTGTTAGAAGAGAGCATCAATAAGTACATAGAGTTATTCAGGGTGTACCGCCCCAGCGCGGTATTGGCCGCTTCTAACCATGCAGTGGGACTGCCTGCGTGGGTGGCCGCTAAGCGGTTAGGCCTACCGTTCTATAACGAGGTACGCGGTTTTTGGGAGCTTTCACGTGCCGCCCGCGAACCCGAGTATGAAAACAGCGCAGCCTTCCAAAAAGAAGCCGAGCGTGATGCCTTTGTAGCACAGCAGGCGCAAAAGGTATTTACCCTCAATCAACCCATGCAAGAAGAGCTGGTAAAGCGCGGCGTAAAGCCTGAAAACATTGCCATTGTGCCTAATGGCGTGACCGCGCTTCCCAGCATCAAACCAGCTAACCCAGCTTTGAAAAAACGCCTAGGCATTGAAGAGGGCGATAAAGTAGTAGGCTATATTGGCAGCTTTAATGCTTATGAAGGCATAGAGGTACTGCTGGAAGCCTGTGCCCAGCTGGTAGCCCAAGGTGAAAAAATCAAGCTGCTGTTGGTAGGTGACGAGCAGCCGATCACCAAAGTAGTAGGCGACCATAGTGTAACTAAAGAAGCAGACAGCACCCCTTGGTTGATACAAGTAGGGCGGGTACCTCATGAGCAGGTAGGCGATTACTACGCATTACTGGATGCAGTCGTGATTCCCCGCAAGCCGCTAGCCGTTTGCAACATTGTGCCGCCGATTAAAGCGGCAGAAACGCTTTCTTACGGTAAGCGCCTAGTGGTTTCTGATATAGCACCCTTGATAGAATACGCAAAAGAAAACAAAGGAGTCGTGAGTTTTAAAGCTGATAATGCCAGCAGCTTGGCCGAATCTCTTCAGGGGGCACTGAAGCTTCCGGCACCCAAGTCGAGTACCGAGTTACTGTTCTCCGCGCATACCGTGACGATGGCTAAGGTGTTGAAGGGGGGAGGGGCGGGGCAAGTGCAGAAGGCTGCGCCAAAACCAAAACTTCTCACGACTATCGATCCTCTGGTCAAGCTTGCCCAGCGTCTAGCCAAGAAATGTCAGTCCGCGCTTCTTCCCACTGAAGGGCGAGTGGCCTTGGTGGCAAGCTACCACTGGGGCGTTAATAAACCAGGCTATGCCAAGCGTGTTCAGCAGTTGGCCAAGCGGTTCCAGGCTAGTAACCAGGAAGTGCTGTGCATGGTGGGCCCCTTTGGGGTTGGAAACCAAACACAGTTTGGAGAGCCCGAAGTGATCGAAGATGGTGTGCGTTACTTGCACGGCCAGTGGCCGCAGGGAGCGGCCCCAACCACGGCTGAAAGCGGTTTTATCTCCAGCGTCGAGATGTTTAGCGAGTGGTTCAAGTCGCATAGGCCCCAGGTGGTCGTGGCTGCGGGGGACTTCACCTCGGCTTTGCCAGCCATTGTGGCCGCTCGGCAGCTATCACTCCCGGTCATCAAGGAGCAGCTACACTTCGCCGATGTGTTTGAGGAAACTCAGTCCCTTGGTCTTTTCGAGAGACTTGACTTCGCCCAGAAATTTGCCGCCGAGCAGGCTTGCCTAGAGCTGGCAGATGCCAGCTACTATCTCTATCCGGGTGATGAGGCTAGCTGGGATGCCCTACGGCAGGTTGTGGACCAGGTGTGCCTTGATGCACCATCAGAAAAACCGTTAGCAACGCTCAAGCCAAAAAGCCGCTACACCGTCAGGCAGCCTGTTGAAGGCGCCGGGCTCTACTTTCTTGAACTAAATGCTGAGGACGCTGCCAGCGGTAACCCGAAAGGTATCGTGGCCAGCTTTCGGTTTCTGGGCAGGGATGGCAAGCCTTTGCCGGAGAAGCTACCGGGTTTCTCATCGTCCAAAGATTTTTCCCACTATCAGTACGTCGATACATCTGCAGCCAATGGGAGGCACCGCTCGCTGGTGTTCCAACTGCCCGCTGGTGTTAACCAGGTGGAGGTCGACGTTGTTGCCTTTGTGACTCAGGACCGGCTTACCCTGCATAATGCCAGAGTCGGCAAAGTCAGCCTGGTGGAAGTTGCTCGCTGGCTTAGCCTCAAGGTACCAGGCGTTCAGTGGATCAAAGCCGTAGACGTCTTTGTTCACAAGGAGGGCGCTGCTAGCCTGCGCCTGGCGCTTCTCGATTATAAGCACCGCCTTTCAAAGCACCCCAATGACCAAAAGCAGCTCAACGGAGCCATTCAAGAAATGGTCGAGCTGGACCGTGCCTGGTTGCCTGAGCTGGCCCATAGCGGCAAGATATTACCGATCAAGGCAAACGGCCGATTGACCGTGGCCCACCTTCATAAGACCGCTTACCCCTATGAGAATACGGGGGGAGCGATTCGTTGCCTGAACACAGCGCTCTCTCAACAGCGCATGGGCATCGATCCCTATATCGTCACGCCAATTGGTTACCCCCTCTCCGCTGGCGTTGAAGGGGCCAAGAACCATGAGATGATCGAGGGTATTGAGCATTTTCGCATCGGTGCCAATACCAATGGCCTGCGAGGCATTTCCCTCGCGGATCGTACACGTTACTCGGCATTCCATATCGCTAAGCTACTTAAGCAGCGTGGGGCCAGCGTGATTCATGCGGCCTCCGGAGTGCGCGGCTACGAGCTTGCCTTGCAGGCATTGGCCCTGAAGAGGCTCACAGGGCTGCCGCTGCTTTACGAAGTCCGTTCCTTCCACGAGCATACCTGGACACCGGTACGCAACGATGTAATGGAACTCGAAAGAACGCAGCTGCGGGTGATAAAGGAAAACTTCTGCATGGACGAGGCCGATTTTGTCACTACCATCTCCTACAGCATGAAGAAGATCCTGATTGAGCGGGGCGTGGCGCAGGAGAAGATCGAGGTCATCCCCAACGCTATCGATGAAAGTAAGTATCTCGGCAAGACCTTTTCGCCGATGCCCATTCCTGGACTGGAAGGGGCTGAGTTGGTGGTCGGGTATATCTCGAATATGTCACGCCGTGAAGGGCACCAGTACCTGATACGGGCCATCCATCAGCTGCGTCAGAGAACAGGCCGCGATATCCGAGGGCTGCTGGTCGGTAATGGCCCCGAGCGCGAGAGTCTGGAGCAGTTGGCTGCCGAGCTTGGCATGGAGAAGATGATCGTCTTCCCGGGAGAGGTCGACCATAGCCAGATCAACGCCTACTACAAGGCTATCGACCTGTTCGTAATCCCACGCATTCCCGATTACGCTGCGGATTGGGTGACGCCGCTCAAGCCCTATGAGGCCATGGCCCTGGAGCGGCCGATCATTGTCAGCGACCTGCCTGCCCTAAAAGAGATCGTTGGTGATCATGAAGAGCGCGGGCTGGTGGCCAAGCCTGCTGATGTGGAAAGCCTGGTTACGCAGCTGCAGCGCTACATCGATGACCCAGCCATGCGTCAAAGTAAGGTGAATACCGCTAGAGAGTGGGTGTTTGCTGAGCGGACCTGGAGCGCCAATGCCAAGCGTTACGATGCAATCTATCGCCGCTTGATGGCGAACCATGACATTAGCGACAAGGAGATGCCGCATGCTTAATATCGTCAAAACACCTGAAGGACTCTGGCAAGAGTTTGCCAGGTTGGCCAAGCAGCCAAGCGTTATCGATTCTGAGCTGCACGATGAAACGAATGACCACTTCGTGCTTGCCTATGGCCCGGTCGCCCAACGCAATCAGTTCCAGGCACTGCTCTACTCGGCGCAGGATCAGTTCAACGTCAGCATCGTGCCGATTCATGACCTTGGCCTGTGTGGGGAGATTCCCTGGCCCGGCAAGGTAATCTGCCACTTCCATTGGATTCATGACAAGACGAAGAATGCCAAGACCGAGGCTGAAGCGGATGAAGCAGTGGTGTACTGGGAAAACTTGCTGCAACGCATTAAGGGGAATGGTCATAAAATCGTGTGGACAGTCCACAACGTGATGCCCCATGAAACGGTGTGGGTCGAGCAGGACAAGAAGATTCACCAGATGATGGCTGACGCCGCTGATGCCCTGCATGTCATGGCAAGTGACAGTGCCACGCTCACCGCACCTTACTATACCCTGGACGAGCGCAAGATGTCCGTGGTGCCACACCCTACGTATGAAGGGGCTCAACCGGACGAGGTTTCTCGGGCCGAAGCGCGCACTCAACTGCAGATCAGCGAGGATGAGTTTGTCTTTCTTTCCTTCGGCGCAATCATGGAATACAAAGGTTATGATCGGCTCATGGCCGCCTACGACCAGTTGCGTGGTAAGACAGCAAAGAAAACGAAGCTAATAATCGCTGGGCTGCCATCGGATAAAGCATTAGTAGGGAAAATAGCTGCTTGGGGTGAGGATAAGCCGGATGTCATTCTTGATATGACGCCTGTACCGCACGATAAGCTACAAGTCTATTTCCGCTCTGCTGATATCTCAGTGTGCCCTTATCGACGGACCATGAACTCGGGCGCTGCTATGATGGCTATTACTTTTGATGTGCCTGTGCTTGGCCCCAACAGTGGTGGTTTTTTGGATATCGAAACTAGTGGTTGTGGTGTTACGTTCAATAACACAAATGACTTGGCACTTGTTGAAAAGATGCGTTCTTTGGCTGATGAAAAGCTGTTGGCAAGTGAAGATTTAGTGAGGGCTAAGAAAAAATTAACCCCTCTGGCTATATCGAAATGTTTTTTTTCTAATATTAAAGAGATGGTGGTCTAATTGTTAAAGTATTCTCCCTCCCCATATGTTACTTGGATTAAACATTTATCTGAGTATGAAGGCGGTTCTTGCGTAATGGTTGAGAAAGATGGAGGTGTAGAGATACTCGTTCATCCAAATCACAAACCGCTTTTTGTGCCTAATTCTGGCAATTTATATAACACAATAGATAAAGAAGATAAGACTATACAGCTTTATTTTTATTCACTTGCTTGGGTTGTGCCTATCCTGGTTCAAGGTGATGAGGCAAAAGTTGCTGCAGCTTTAAGTGTAGTATCAAATATTTTTGATATCCCAGCTGAAGATGAGCGCACCGGTGCTTGGAACATGCTATGGGATGATCATGCTGTATGTGAGCGGCTTTGCGTTATAATTGAGTTGTTACTAATAGACGAGCTGCGATTTCGTATAAATTGGAAGAAGTTTGAGGATCATCTTGAAAAGACATATGGTTATATAGAAAAACTGGTGCGCAGTGATAGGTGGCTTAATAATAATCATCGCCTATTTCATTTTTTAGCCTCGTTTGTTTATTACCATTATAAGTGCAATGACGAAAAAGTTGCAGAGTTTGCAAGTCATATTTCAAATTTTTGTCATGATCTGATAGATATAGAAACTGGGTTTGCAAGAGAGCAGTGCATATCATATTGCTTTTTTGATATTAATGTTGTCGAGAAAGTGATGAAAACACTTTCTGGACTATCAATTAGGATTGACTTTGATGTCGATGATGTGCACAAAAAACTTCTTCATCATATTAATGCAATAGCGTTTCCTGATGATACATTGCCTGCCAGTGGCGATACTCCTTATGGCTTGAAGTTAAGTAGTTTTCAAAAAAAGTTTAATGTTTCTGATTCTGATTTAAGTGGTTATTGGGCGAGATTGGATAAGCTAGGTTTCTATCGCGGAAAGTCTAAGGATGAAAAGTTTCAATTCTTAATGTTAGATCATAATGCTGAGAGTGGCCATGGTCATTATTCACCATTGCATATAGATCTATGGTGTTCAGAATTTGGTCCAGTTTTGGCTGATGCTGGGGGGCCATATAAGTATGGTGATAAGCAACGATATAATTGGTTTAGAGCTTTAATGGGTCATAATTCGTTAGCTATTAACGATGTTGGTGAATACAGTCATAAAATGGTTGACATTGTTTCTGACAGAAGTGGTGTTAGTGGCTTTATTCGGTATGATAATGCAAGCCACTCTAGAATTGCTTCTGCTTATGAGAATGAATTTATAATTTCTGAGAATATTTTTTCAGAAAAAGATTGGAGTATATATTATAGTTTTGCTCCAGGGGTTTATGTTGATGAGTTGAATCCTGCTGCTTTCGTACTTCAAAATGAAAAGGGTCACAAGCTTTTGTTTTCTTTTTCATCGGAATCATTGCCAATAGTAATTAAGAAAACTAGTCGTTGTATCGGTCACTCTTTATCAGTCGAAGGTGATAGCCTGCATGTATCTGGAGGTAAAGGGATGATGTCTTATGCGATCAGTATTAAATCGCTTTGAAACGAGATGATTAAATTTCTAAATGAACTGTTCTATTTGGATGGATTGTTTTGATGGATAAGTTGGTTGATCCTTATTTCGAGTTTTTTGGTGACTTTTTAGAGCGAGAAGTTCCAAATGCCTACAGGATATATTTAAGAGGTCGGCGATATCTTGAAGAAGGTAACGTTGAAATGGCTAAAAAATGTGAAGCGCTAAACTATCTTCTTCATAATAGCGCAATACCATTTGATTCAGTTTTGGGAAATAATACTAGATTTGCTTATGGGGGTATTGGTGTTATATTGCATAAAGATGTAGAGGTTGGTGATCATTGTACTATTGGTGCTAATGTTACATTAGGTGCAAAAAGAGATTTTGGTAGAAAAAAATTAAATGGCGATTTGACAAGTACCCCTCTTTTGGAAGATTGCGTTTATCTTTCTGCTGGTGTGAAGATTGTTGGAGCTGTTGTAGTAGGTGCATTTTCTATTATTGGGCAAAACTGTGTGCTAACTAAAAGTGTTCCACCCTTTTCAGTAGTTGTAGGTGTCCCAGGTAAAGTGGTTGACTCTATTACACCTGAGAATATTCATCAATATAGGAGTACTTTTCTGCCTTTAAGAAGGTTGAGTGATGATGAATTTAATACCATGTTTATGGATTATTATTCCAGGTTTTCAAAAATTTTGTAGCGATTTTGTTGGTAGGTTACCTCTAATCTATATTAGTGGTATGTCAAAGTGTTCTAGAATAAATTAGGTGAAAGAAATGCATATTTTAATCATAGCAGGAGGGGCGGGGTCGCGACTTTGGCCTGTTTCTCGTGAGTCTAATCCCAAGCCATTCATTAAAATAGAAGATGGTTTATCACTTCTTCAGAAAACATTTTTGCGTGCTAATGGGATTGATGATGTTGAAAGTGTAATGACGGTTACTAACTATGAGCTCTTCTTTCGCACTGAGGATGAATACAGAGATTTATTCCCCTCTATGCCACTCCATTATCTGCTTGAGCCCTTTGGGCGCAATACTGCCCCAGCCATGTGTGCAGGAGCTCTAGAATTAAAAAATAGATATGGCGACGATGCATTAATGTTGGTATTGCCAGCAGATCATTTAGTTCGAAATGACGCCGCTTTTACCAAAGCAGTAGCTTTAGCTAGTAAAGCTGCCGAAAATGGGCAGTTAGTAACCTTCGGTATTCAGCCCACTCATGCAGAAACCGGCTTTGGTTACATTGAGGTGCAAGAAGGTAGTGATGTGACTGCGAATCAAGTGCTGAAGGTTGCCCGTTTCGTTGAGAAGCCTGACCATGAACTGGCTCAGCAGTATCTAGCAGGTGGCCGACACCTTTGGAACTCTGGCATGTTCTGCTTCCGTGTGGGCACGTTGCTGGAAGAGCTGGATTCTCATGACCCAGACTTGTTGCAGTGCGTGTCATTAGCCCTGGAAGCGGCGAGTTGTAGCGAAGGTACAGGACATACCGTCACACGCTTGATGCCTGAGACTTTCGGAGCTGTTAAAGACGATTCTATTGACTATGCCTTAATGGAGAAATCTGACCGAGTTGCGGTAGTTCCGTGTGACCTAGGATGGAGCGATATCGGCTCTTGGCAGGCTATGGCTGGGCTCGTGGAGCCAGATGAATCAGGAAACCGAATTGTTGGTAAGGCTGAAGTAGAGGGAAGTCTCAATACCTACATTCGTAGCCCTCATCGTCTTACCGCTGCAGTAGGCGTTGAAGATCTGATAATAGTGGATACTCCCGACGCGCTGCTGGTGGCCCACAAAGATCGCAGCCAGGAAGTGAAAAAAATCGTCCAGCGACTCAAGGCCAGTGGTGGTGAGTTGCATCAGCACCATGTCACCGCACATCGCCCTTGGGGCACCTATACCGTGCTGGAAGAAGGCGAAGGTTTTAAGATGAAGCGCATTGAAGTAAAACCCGGTGCTTCGCTTTCCCTTCAAATGCATCATCATCGTAGTGAACACTGGATTGTGGTCCGCGGCACCGCCAAGGTGGTCAACGGTGATCAGGAGATTCTGCTGCGTACTAACGAGTCGACCTATATTCCTTCCGGCCATAAGCACCGCCTGGAGAACCCAGGAATCATTCCGCTAGTGATGATTGAAGTGCAGAGCGGCGAGTACTTGGGCGAGGATGATATCGTGCGCTTTGAAGATAGCTACGGGCGTTGCTAATCATGAAGTCTCCCAATATCAACGAGGTTTTGGCGGAAAGTGGGGTGGCTTTTGGCACCAGCGGGGCACGCGGGTTGGTTGAGCGGTTCACTGATGATGTTTGTGCGGCCTTCACGGCCGCCTTTTTATACGTTATGCGAGAACAAGGTGAAATCAATCAGTTAGCCATCGGGCTTGATCGCCGCCCCAGCAGCCCAGCGATGGCTGCAGCATGTACTGCTGCTGCCCGGGCGTTAGGTGTTCAGGTAACCGACTACGGTGTGCTTCCAACGCCAGCACTAGCTCTCCAAGCCATGGCCGATGGTGTGCCGGCTATTATGATTACTGGTAGCCATATTCCCTTTGATCGCAACGGGATTAAGTTTTATCGGCCGGACGGTGAGATTACGAAGGCAGATGAGCAAGCCATCATGCAGGTTGCAAAGGCATTACCTTCCCTGTCTGATGTCAAGCGTGAGATCGTGAGCAACCGTGCCTCAGACAGCTACAGAGCACGCTACAGTGAGTGGTTTTTTGGTCAACCGCTACTTGGTCGGCGCATTGGGCTTTATCAACATTCTGCAGCTGGTCGAGACCTAAACCAGCGAGTACTTGAGGATCTTGGAGCTGAAGTGGTGGTGCTCGGCCGCAGCGAACAGTTTGTCCCGGTAGATACGGAAGCTGTCAGCGATCAAGATCGCGCCAGAGGAAGAGACTGGGCACGTAAATATCACCTTGATGCATTACTGACAACCGACGGTGATGGAGACCGACCGTTGTTGGCCGATGAGCAAGGTCATTGGCTACGTGGCGATATTGTCGGCCTGTTGTGCGCTCGAGCGCTAGGAATCCAGGCGCTTGCAATACCTGTTAGCTGTAATACTGCCATTGAATTGTGCAAGGCATTTAATAAAGTCTTACGTACGCGCATTGGCTCTCCTTATGTATTAGCTGGGATGGCGCAGTTGGCCGTGGAACATGAGCGTGTCGCAGGTTTCGAGGCGAACGGAGGCTTTATGTTGGGTAGTCCAGTGACAGCAGTAGAGCGTGGGCTTGTCTCGTTACCAACCCGAGATGCATTGCTCCCCGCGCTAACCCTGATGGTGGCGGCTGCTCGTGAGAGTAAACCGCTTTCGGCTCTAGTAGCCGGGCTGCCAGAGCGCTATACCTACAGTGACCGGGTCAAGAACTTCCCTACTAAACAGAGCCAGTCTCTTCTGGTCCGCTGGCAGTCAGACCTTCCTGCTATGCAGGCGGCGCTGGGCTTGGATTGCCAAATTATCCGGGTAGATACCACTGATGGCCTGCGAGTTACCTTGGACAACGGTGATATTGTGCATTTGCGGCCATCAGGAAATGCGCCTGAATTACGCTGCTATGCAGAGTCTGATAGCGAGAATCGGGCAAGTGAACTAGTTTTTCATGTTTTGTATAAACTAGAGTGCTGCGTTAAGCATGATCATTAAGCTATGCCACGCAAAATAAAAGCTAAGTAGAGGGCTGGATGAATTGTTTTCTTTGGACTGAGGCATCTCAGGAACGCTATAAACTGACACTGAAGCAAGAACCATTTCAGCCTTTTCTATTTTTGAGCTTTCTAGAGTTTTCTCAGGCTCAAATTGTGTTAGATATCGGGGCTAATGTTGGTATGTACAGTTTGCTATCTACACTCGCAGATTCAGTAGATACCATCTATGCCTTTGAGCCGGAGCAAGTCGCTTACAAAGCATTAGAAAAAAATATTTTGCTTAATGGGGTTGGTGGTAAAGTCCAGCCGAGTAATTATGCTATTTCTGAGAAGGAAACAATACTAAAATTTGCTACCCATGCTCCCATGGCAGGCGTCAACGGTGTTTTAGATTCGTCAATTCATGACTCCAGACTTTTCAATGAATTTACGGATGTTGAGGCGGTTTCAGTTGATGGATTAGAAGGCCTGAAAGGTAAAGTGTTGGGGATAAAAATTGATGTTGAAGGTCATGAGCTGAATGTTGTTCACGGAGCTAAGCAGACCCTTTTACATTCTCCTGCAATTGTACAAGTAGAGCACTATCTTGGAGGGAGTATTGATCGGGAATTGTCTGAGCTAGGCTATTTTCGAATTTTTGCTGCTGGGCATGACCACTACTTTACAAATATTAAGAACTTCGCAAATCCTCTGTTTGTCATGCGAGCAATCGAGTATGCGGGCACACTTCTAGTTGAAAGTCAGGCAGGCCGTTGGCCTATGGATGGAACAATAAAATATGCGGTATCTCTATCGGCTCATAAGAGCGATGGTAAGGTGAAAGTTAGTACTGAGAAAGATAGCCGCTTTTTTTCAGAAGATGTTGAGTATGCATTTTACCTTTTGGAGAATGGTAAGAAAGTTGACGAAGTATGGTATACCCCTGAGCCCTACACTGAGTTTCCTTTTAACGAAAAAGCTGAGTCTATTGAAGTTAAGGGCTTTGTTCGTGAAAGAAAGGTTCCCGAGAAGAAAGCGGCGACGGGTTTGTTTGTCAAAAAGCCTGTTGAAGGCTATCGAGCAGAGTCAGCTGTTGATGAAGCACTAGGGCTGCCGAGCCAGTATACGGCAGTTGCCAATCAATTAGGCGGTGCATGGTTGGGCTACTCTGATCTTAATCTTGCTCCCTTGTTACAAGTCGTTGCGGATGAAGAACCTAAAAGCATTCTTCAGCTGGGCGGCGATTTATCAGCGTTTGCGATTGCTCGTAAGCTTAAACAAAGTCATCGAGGGCATTTAAATGTTCTCTATGCACAAGGCCAAGCCTTTTCGTTCAAGCAATGCTATCAGAGTATTGGTGAAGGATCTCAAGTTCTTTCTCGCTGTATGAGTATGCATAGTGTTTCTAGCGCTTATGAGTTTGAGACAACGCTAAGATCTTTAATACAGCACTTACACTCAGTGGTCCATGTACTGATCAGGGGGCAGTTTCTTGTAGATATTGGAATAAGCGTTGCGGAGTTGATACCGTTGTTTATTGACCTTCCCAAGGGCAGTAAGCTGTATACAGAAGGCCTTGCCAATACATCATACAGGCAAGAATTGACTGAGTTGTCAGCTAAGTATGACGTAACTATAGAGTGGCTTTATCCGCATTCGACGATAAAGATGCCTGGCAAGCTGAGTTTTGAAGAGCCTCAAGGCGTTACGGATAACGGGTTATGGGCGATGGATGAGACGCTGGAACAAAGTGCCGGGCTTTTATTTTCAGCTACAAGTGACGACCACCCCGAACGTGCCTTTGGTCTTGACTTCTCTTTGCCTGAGTCTCGCGACAAAGGTAATTCTAATAATAATTAATATTTTGTTGTGCTATTTTAGGTGATGACCCCGCTTATAGGTGAGTGGGCCATAGACTTTTTAAGTTTTAAGTGGGAAATAAATAGGTATGTGCGGAATCGTCGGCGCCGTGGGCGCAATGGAATGTAACCCTTTTTTGCTCTCGGGCTTGAAGGTTCTTGAGTACCGTGGATATGACTCTGCCGGATTAGCGGTGTTAGATACTTCTGGAACATTGGTGCGTGCTCGGGCTAAGGGCAGGGTAACTGAGCTTGAAACACGTGTTAAACAACAGGCACTTAGCGGTACTATCGGCATTGCCCATACCCGTTGGGCAACCCACGGGGTGCCCGCAGAGCGTAATGCCCACCCGCATATCTCGGCAGGCTTGGCCGTGGTGCATAACGGCATTATCGAAAACTACGAAGCCCTGCGTGAACAGTTACAGGCGTTGGGCTATGTGTTTACATCAGATACCGACACCGAAACTATCGCTCACCTTATTCAAGCGTGCTTTAAAGGTGAAATAGGCGAACCCGCAGAAAACCTGTTTTCAGCTGTTCAATGTGCGGTCAAGCATTTAACCGGGGCGTTTGCTCTGGCGGTCGTCAGTGAAGAAGAGCCGGATGGCCTCGTGGTGGCCCGTGAAGGCTCGCCGCTGATGCTGGGCATTACGGAAGAGGGCCACTACGCCGCATCTGATGCCTCTGCGCTGCTCTCAGTCACTCAGCAAATGATGTATCTGGAAAATGGGGATGTTGCCCGTTTAACCCGTGATGCGGTGGTGGTGGTAGATGCTGTTGGCCAACCTGTTAAGCGAGATGTCGTTACCTCTCACCTTTCTGCCAATGCGGTAGAACTGGGTGAGTTTAACCACCACATGCAAAAAGAGATGTTTGAGCAGCCCCAAGCGCTAGGCAATACGCTGGAAATGCTCAGCGGGGCAGGGCAGCTGCACCCCGGTATTTTTGGGGCCGATGCTCAGGCCGTGTTTGAGCAGGTAGATTCTGTATTGATCTTGGCTTGTGGTACATCAAGCTATGCGGGCATGACTGCCAAGTACTGGATAGAGCAAGTGTCCGGTATTCCTTGCAACGTGGAAATTGCCAGCGAATACCGCTACCGCGTGAGTGTGCCCAACCCGAACCAGCTGGTGGTAGTAATATCTCAATCTGGTGAAACCGCAGATACGCTAGCTGCGTTACAGCACGCCAAAACGCTGGGCCACACCCATACGTTGGCCATCTGTAACGTGCCAGAATCCGCCATTGTGCGTGAAACCGCTCTGCGGTTTATTACCCGTGCAGGGCCAGAAATTGGCGTGGCCTCTACTAAGGCGTTTACCACTCAGTTGGCTGCGCTGTTTTTGCTTACCTTGCTGCTGGCGAAGGGCAAGCAGCGGCTATTAGAAGCCGATGAAAAGGCTTACCTAGAAGAACTGCGCCACCTGCCCATTGCGGTTGAAAAGGTGTTGAAGTTAGAACCTAGCATTCAAGCTTGGTCACAGCAATTTGCCAATAAACACCATGCGCTGTTTTTAGGCCGTGGCCGCCACTTCCCGGTTGCCTTGGAAGGCGCGCTGAAACTTAAAGAGATCTCCTACATTCACGCAGAAGCCTACCCAGCAGGGGAGCTGAAACACGGCCCGCTCGCCCTGGTCGATGCCGAAATGCCCGTGGTGGTGGTGGCCCCCAACGATGAAATGCTGGAAAAGCTAAAAGCCAACATGCAGGAAGTGAGTGCCCGCGGTGGTCAGCTGTATGTGTTTGCCGATGGTGATAGCACAGTGAAGCCATCTGAAGGAGTGAATGTACTGGCAATGCCAGAACACTACGGCTTGCTTTCTCCCGTGCTGCACGTGGTGGCACTTCAGTTGTTCTCTTATCACGTAGCGTTGGTAAAAGGCACCGATGTGGATAAGCCGCGCAATTTGGCTAAAAGTGTCACTGTGGAGTAAGGCGAGTTGAACAAGAATTCTTTAAAAGTACCTTCTATTCGTTTTCAAGATATTGAGCGGGCAAGTTGCTGGCTCTCCGCTTCAGCTAACCTGTTAACTTTAGGTACAGCTATCGGTATTGTGATAGGTTTTGCGCTAGTATGGCATTATTTGAATGGCTTTGAGATTGGCTATGAGATTGTAAATGTTTTAGGATCTCCACAGCATCTGCTAGTTGCTGCTGCTGTTGCCCTGGCGTTTTCGGTTTGGCTAGTTGGTCTTTTTCTAATGATTCCTTCTATGCTTAAGATCTTGAGTGACCCTAGTTCTCGTTATAGAGAAAATACGAGTTGTATCCCAATATGGTTTTTTCATCTTATATTGTGTTTTTCCCCGTTTATTTTTTTCTCTTTATTGCTCTGGCTTGATGTGCCGATTTTTTTGCAAGTTACACTTTTTATTGCGTTGCTAACTATGCAAACTGCCATGTTTTATTTTTTTCATGGAGGCCCGCCTAAAAAGAAATGGTGGGATGATAATCAAGGAATTGGGTGGATAGGCTATGTTCTATCACTTCTGTTGATACTTACAGTTCTGTTTGCGCTGCTTTGCTACGGACTCTTATTGATAGGTAAATTAGCATATCAAAGTACTGAAGCAGGCGGTTTAGGCCTATCTCTGGTTTTAGTGGGATATTTTCTTTATTGCATGGTTATAGTATTGAGTGTGCACTGGCGGCAGGGTGTGATTAGTTATCTTGCCTCTGGCTTAGTTGCTATTTCATTACTTGCTCTATTTTTCGCTAATATTAATAACAGTGCTGTCGCGCTCATTCGAATAGGCCATTATCAAGGCGATTTTATAGTGACTGAAAAGGTGATAGATAAGCTAGGTGAGGAGCATAATTTTCAGTTAGCTGCCATGTTGACAGAAGATATATGGAAAATTGAAAACGCTTGGGTGATTGCTAACCTTCCAGACCGGATCATTCTTTCTCCCACGAAAGATATTGAAGGGAAATTTTCGATCCCAAAAGCTGAACTTCGCCCAACATCCTACTGGTTTGATGGTCATAACTGATAATGTTGTGGCGTTACCTGAGTGGCGATGCACTGCCCTCCGAACTTGCCCTTTTGCACGTTACAGCACGCGCATTCACTGTGGTCTTTCACCCCTTCACGACTAATTTTCATTTTGTACTCCTCATCATCTATTTTTAGGTTTTTAAATCATGCGACACTATTTTGGCACCGACGGCGTTCGCGGCCGTGTAGGCGAATTCCCGATGACACCGGCCTTTGCTATGAAGCTAGGCTGGGCGGCCGGTAAGGTATTGGGTGCTGAAGGCGTTAAAGAAGTTCTTATCGGGAAAGATACACGTGCCAGCGGTTATATGCTGGAATCTGCTTTAGAAGCGGGTTTTTCAGCAGCGGGTGTGAATATTGCGTTGGTAGGCCCGCTGCCTACGCCTGCGGTGGCATACCTTACCTCTACGTTTCGGGCCGATGCGGGCGTGGTGATCAGTGCGTCTCATAACCCGTTTTACGATAACGGCATTAAAATTTTCGGCCAGGGCGGCTTTAAGCTGACCGATGTTCAGGAGCAAGAAATTGAAGCCATGCTGCATATTGCCTTAGAAGGCGGAATGGAATGTGTGGAATCGGAAGCGTTAGGTAAAGCTCGCCGTGTTGATGATGCCGCTGGTCGTTACATCGAGTATTGCAAAGCTGTGTTGCCCAGCTCGTTAAGTTTGCAGGGCCTTAAGATAGTGGTCGATTGCGCGAACGGTGCAGGCTACAAAGTGGCTCCGGCCGTGTATAGAGAGTTAGGCGCAGAGGTGATCAGTATTCACGACCAGCCTAATGGCGTGAATATCAATGCCAAGTGTGGCGCAACCTCAATGGGTAGCCTATGTGGGGCAGTGCTGGCCCATGAAGCGGATTTGGGTATTGCGCTGGATGGCGATGCAGACCGCTTAATGATGGTGGACCACACAGGCACCGTAGTAGATGGTGATGAACTGTTATTCCTGTTAGCAAAAGATGCCAAGCAGGCGGGCTACACTGGTGGTGTAGTGGGCACGCAGATGAGCAATTTAGGGCTAGAGCAAGCCTTGAATACATTAGATATACTGTTTGTGCGTGCTCAGGTGGGCGACCGCTATGTGATGGAACAGCTTAAAGCCACTGGTTGGCGTTTAGGTGGGGAAGGCTCTGGGCACCTGCTAAGCCTAGACCACGCCTCCACGGGTGATGCTATTATTGCCTCACTACGTGTGCTTACCTCGTTACTCAATCAAAGTAATACGCTGTTTATGGCGAAGCAGGGCATGCAGAAGTTGCCACAGGTATTGGTTAACGTGCGATTTAAAGCTGACGAAGGGGATCCGCTCGCGAGCCGAGATGTGCAGCAAGCTCTGCAAGAAGCCGAGTTAAAGCTAGGTGCCGAAGGACGCGTCTTGCTGCGTAAGTCTGGTACAGAACCGTTGATTCGGGTAATGGTGGAAGCCAGCGATGCTTCTCTTGCTGAGTGGTGTGCACAACATATTGCGAATTCTTTGCCTCAAACGGTGTGAACATCTATGTACCTCGTGATTACTTAGGTGGCACGATACGGCCGTTACTAATTTTATTAGCTCTTATTCATCTGCCTATTGCTAAGTAGGCTTTTATTTTAATACTAGGCTTGATTATTATGCTGTTTCAAAAAGGTAATGAGCTACTGCGTGATGGCGCTTATAAACAGGCTGCTCAGTACTATATAGATGCATTGGCGCAGCATGGTAACTTGGCACCAATTTGTGTAAATTTGGCATTTTCGCTAAGAAAGATTGATGATTCATTATTTGTAAATCAGCTGCTGAAAAATGCTTTTATTGTTTTATACCCTAAGACGCATCTTAAGAAATATCAGCGGATCGCTGATTCAGGGTTGGTAGATGAAAACTGGTATAGAGAAAGCTATAAAGACTGGTTAGATAGCGAAGTCGACGTGGTTTTTCACTATTTGGTTGTTGGCTGGTGCCTGGATTTTTATCCGTCTGCAAGTTTTAATGGAAGTGCTTATCTTTCGGCTAATTTTAAGCTCTCAGTTAAACGTGAAAACCCACTTATTCATTTTTTATATAGAAAAAATAAAAAAGAGAAAAGCAAAGAGAAAAGCAAAGAGAAGAATGTATCTGAAACCTCCAACTTAGCCATTCAACTCTGGAATGGCCACTCTGAATCGGCGCTGAAAGCCTTGGAGGCTCTGCACCGTGATGATAGCAATACAGAGGTGTCTCGCTGGTGGGCGTTGTGGCATATCGCTAGATGGCGTTATTTCTGTGGCGAATTTGAAGAGGCTCTAGCGCTAGCTAAGCAAATGCAACAACTGGCGAAGGCAAATCGGTCACGTAAAGAAACGGTGTACTTGGTCTATTTCTGCTTGCTGATGCTGGGGCAGCCAAAAGAGGCGTACACAGAGCTGCAAGCGTATGTGCAACAAAACCCCAACGATGCAGATGCTAAATTTGCGTTAGCCAACGCTGCAGAAGACGATCAGCAGCGCATCGCGCTCATCAATCAAGCCTATGCTGTGCATGGCTTTTCTGGCATACGGCTGAAAGATAGAGCCAAGCCGCTTTCGATGAGTAATGTAGTGGGCCTGCCTGCGGCGAAGGTGAAAGGGCGTTTGAAAGTCTCGATTGTGATGCCTATCTATAATGCCGGTGAGCAGGTGCGCATTGCGATTGAATCGTTGTTAGCGCAAACCTATGAAAATATTGAAATCATCGCGGTAGATGACTGCTCGCCCGATAATACCTTTGAGATACTCAAGGCGTTAGAGAAACAGGATGCGCGGGTAAAAGCCGTACAGCCTACTAAAAACGGTGGGGCCTACGCTGCCCGCAATGTTGGCCTTAGCTACGCTACGGGTGATTTACTCACCACCCACGATAGTGATGACTGGTCTCACCCGCAAAAAATTGCCACCCAGGTGGCCTATTTAGAACAGCACCTTGATGTGAAAGGCTGCTCTGCCCATTGGATTCGCGCCCACGAGAATTTGGCCTTTACCCAAAACTGGCGGCCTAATAATGTGCTTATCCATTGGAGCCAATCATCGTTCATGTTCCGCCGTGAAGTGTTAGAAAGCATTGGCGAGTGGGACCATGTGCGCATCGGCGGCGACACCGAGTACATCTGGCGAATGCAGGCGCACTTCGGCAAAAAGGCATTCGCTAAAATCTACAGCGACACGCCGCTTGCCTTTGCACTGGATGAAGAGTCTTCCCTCACCCGTACTAAAGCCACGCATGTGCGCACGGTGTACTTTGGGCTACGGCATATTTACCGTGAAATCTGCGCATGGTGGCACGCCAATCACGCTAACTTGCACGTGAAAAACGCGAAAGAAAAGCGCACGTTCCCAGCCCCCCGCAGCATGTTTGAACGTTCAGACGAGCCGCTGGTATTCGATACCGTGATCGCTGGGGATTTCTCCCGCTTGCAAGATTGCCAGCAAGCCGCACGCTGGGTGAGCCAGCACGGCAGCCAGAAAGTGGCGCTGTTCCACTGGCCTAGCTTTCATAAAAAACCAGAGTCACTCTGCAACCTCTATTTTGAAATGTTACATCAAGGCAAGGTTGAGCCTATTGTGATGGGGCAGGTTGTACAGGCTGAGAGTTACTACGTTACAGAGCAAGAGTTGCTCGACTACACTTTAGACGGCTACCCAGAGCTAATAGGCTTGGATACTTGGAAGCTTTGGTATACATAAATAAAGAGATTTTCTATGACAATTGCTGCTCTAGCACATAAAGGCCTATTGGACGTTTCTCCTGCTGTGTCAACTATTGATGATGCTGAGGTTAGCTTAGCTTTTGCGCTGGATAAAGGGTATGTCGAGTGCTTCAAAGTCATGCTGGCAAGTATGGCTAAGCAGGGCGCGCTTTGTAATAGTCCAATCGTGATTTACTCGGATGATGAGACGCTTTTTGATGATCCAATTATCAAGCTAGTGTCTGATAAACAGGTGCTTTTGAGAGGAAGTAAAAAAGACACTATCTATTCTCTTGCAAGAGATAACGTTAAAAGGCCCGAAAAATCAGACTGGAATCGTGGCACTTTTCTCAAGTGGTGTGTGTTTGAACCACAGGCCACTCGTCGATTGCTTTTCTTAGATGTCGATATGTTGGTGCTAGGTTCACTGGAAGGATTGTTGAATAGCTCGAAAGATACTCCTCTGGTGACGTGCCCTCAATTTCAACAGTCGTTGAAAGAAGGCGATGTGCAGAACCAGCTTTTGGATATGCTGAGGGGAGATTTTGATGCAAAGCATAAGCGGCGTATTAATTCTGGTGTGATGTTGATCAATGAGGCTTTGTTAACGGATGCGTTTTTTGATGAAATAACGGGGTATGCAGGCCAGCGCGTTGCCATTCATGAACAAGGTCATCTGAGTGATTATTTTGGCAAGAAAAGCGACCTTTTTGCTATGGCGCCATCTAAATACAATTACCAGGACAGCTATCTCCGGTTGTTGAAAAATGAAGGCTACCAGGAAATTCTAGATCAGGTTTCAGTACTACATTATGCAGGCGGTGCAAAGCCTTGGAATGATGCCGGTAGCAAACTAGCTGGTTTGGCTTCTATCGATATTTGGCACGAGTATAAAAAACTCGCTCATGATGTTCTTTTATACCGGTAAGTAGGTAAACAAGTGATTGAGTTTTTAGAAGAAAGTCTGCCTAGCAATGTAGTGTTCAACGCTTCTTTTGATCCGAGTAGTCGTGTGCTACTGGCGTCGCACACAGTCACAGCACTGCAGAATAATAAACTAAAAATAAGTATTAAACAGCATTCTGGAAAAAAGCCCTTGGCGGGCGTTGTGGTTTCTATTGGGGCTGTCGCTGGTCATGTTTCCATATCTTTGAGCGATCATTCTCAAAAAGTGACTATTGGTCACTATGTTAAAGGCAGTTACATGCTGCGCCTTACTAGAAAAGCATTAGTTGCTATTGGTGATAAGACAACCTCTAATGGTATCAGTGTTTACTGCAATAACTCAGGTTTTTCGTGTGGGGTTGACTGTATGTTTTCTAGTGATGTTTTAATACAGACATCCGATCAGCACGGTATTGTGGATCTGGAAAGCGGAAAAATTATTAATGATGAGTGGAAAACCACGGTGCTTGGCGATCACGTTTGGTTGGGTAGAAATTCAAGCCTAGCTCCCAACGTTACGATTGGTGAAGGATCCGTAATAGGTACCGGGGCTATCGTCACAAAAAATCTGCCTGAAAAGGTGGTTGCTGTGGGCGTGCCAGCCAAGATTGTTAAAGAAAACCATTCCTGGAGTCGGCAACCAGATGCTTTTGACGATTTTTCTTTGCAATATATCCAAGAGCTAAGCTAAGCAGCTCTGTAGCCTTAAGTAAGAACACGTCTTGGTGTCTGAGCATACTAGTTGATGAATAAGCTTTGGATAACCCTTGGTACCTTGCTTTTTTTATTGTTATTGGCATGGCAGCCTTGGGAAGCAACCTCAACCCTCGACGATGCTATAGAGCGCTTCGAGAGCAAACCGCTATCTCCAGTAGGGCAAGCCATTCTCGATCATCCTCTAACCTATTTAGTCCCTTTAGAAGGAATGGGTGGAACGCAGGCACTCAAAGTTGAGTATCAAGGATTTGAAAGAGGGAGTAGGCGGGTGGTTGCTACACCGCGAATTCCTCGCGCCGATGTTTACGAGCTGTCGTTTTGGGTACGGTTTTGTGATGGCTTTGATTTTGCTCGTGGCGGCAAGCTCCATGGATTAGGCCCTGCACGCCCGGTAACAGGAGGCGACGGCATTACGCCTGAAGGGTGGAGCGCTCGCCTGATGTTTCGTGGTGATGGGGGCTTACAAACCTACGTTTATCACCAAGACATGGCGGGTAGGTTTGGCGACACTGACGTGGCCAATGGTTTTTCATTCGAGCCTGGCCGCTATCATCACATTGTCATGCGCGTCCAGATGAATACACCGGCGTCGGCCCGTAATGGCAGCATTGATGTTTGGGTTGATGATAAACTGGTCATCCAGCACGATGCGCTTCGCTTTCGTGATCGTGTGACACCCGAGAGCAACATTCAGCGTCTTCTTTTCAGCACGTTTCATGGGGGCAGTAGCCCAGAGTGGGCACCTCGAAACGACGACGGCAGTTATAAAACCGATTGCGCCTTTTTTGATGACATCACAGTAACGTCATCAACGTGATTTTTGGTGGAGTATTTTAAGGATGAAGATTGCAGTAGCTGGCACCGGTTATGTGGGGCTCTCTAACGCGATGCTTCTGGCCCAGCATCATGACGTGGTCGCGGTAGACATCGTGCCTGAGAAGGTCGAGCTGCTGAACAACCGCGTATCACCTATTGATGATGCTGAAATTTCAGCGTTTTTGGCGCGTGAAGACCTGCATTTTACGGCCACCCTGGATGCCGAAGCCGCTTACCAAGATGCGGCGTTTGTAATTATTGCCACCCCTACGGATTACGATCCACAAACCAACTACTTCAACACTAAAAGCGTTGAAGCGGTGATTCAGCAGGTGATGGGTATTAACCCAAATGCGGTCATGGTGATTAAATCTACTGTGCCGGTAGGGTATACCCAAGAGGCCTCTGAACGCTTTAATACCGAAAACCTGCTGTTCTCTCCTGAGTTTTTGCGGGAAGGTAAGGCGCTTCACGATAACCTTTACCCTTCGCGCATCATCGTGGGTGAGCGTTCTGAACGAGCGGCTACATTTGCCGAGCTGCTTAAACAGGGGGCGATTAAGCAAGAGGTTGACGTGCTGCTTACCAACAGCACAGAGGCTGAAGCCATCAAGCTCTTTGCCAATACGTACTTGGCCATGCGCGTGGCGTACTTTAACGAGCTGGACACTTACGCCGAAACCCACGGGTTAGATGCCAAGCAGATTATTGAAGGCGTGGGCCTAGACCCGCGAATTGGCAAGCACTACAACAACCCAAGCTTTGGATACGGCGGCTACTGCCTGCCTAAAGACACCAAGCAGCTGCTCGCCAACTACGAGGATGTGCCGAACAATATGATTCAGGCCATCGTTGACGCAAACCGCACCCGTAAGGATTTTATTGCCGAGTCGGTAATGCGCCGTAACCCTGAAGTGGTTGGGGTGTACCGTTTAATTATGAAAACGGGGTCTGATAACTTCCGCGCCAGCGCCATGCAAGGCGTGATGAAGCGCTTGAAGGCTAAAGGCATCGAAGTGGTGGTGTATGAGCCGGTGCTGAAGGAAGAGAAGTTCTTCGGCTCTAAGGTCATTCGTGATTTCTCCACCTTCAAAGAGACATGCGACGTTATTCTCGCTAACCGTATGGTGGAAGAGTTACAAGACGTGGCGGATAAGGTGTATACCCGCGACCTGTTTGGCAGTGATTAAGCTTGGCCCGTCGGTCATCATCGGTTGTTGTAAAATCGGTTGTCGTAAAAGGGGCCTGTAAGGGCCCTTTCCTTTTTAGTGAATAGGCGGTAAGCACGTTGTTAAGCCAATTGTTAAAGCGCTGGTTCGCACGCAAGCCTGCTGCTGAAAGTGCAGAGCAGCAGGCGGCTCGGCTTTCGTTCGATGCCCAGTGGTATTTGGCGCGCTACCCGGATGTGGCGGCTGCAGGCATGGACCCATGGCAGCACTATTGGCAGCATGGGCGCTTTGAAGGGCGGCTGCCTCAGCAAAATCGTGCGATTGCCTGGGAGCACGCCCTTTGGCGCGGTGCCGAGGCGGTTATGCTACCTCGCTTGCAGCGGCTACTAAGCGATGAAACGGTCAGTGCTGAAGAGGAGCTGTCGGCTCGGGTGGCGCTAGCGCGTTGGTTCCGTTGGCAGGAGCAATGGGGGCAAGTGGTTGCGCTGTTAATGCCTAACGGCGTGCTTGCCCACCCGCCACAACAGGCGCACGCGCAGCAGGAGCGTGAGCGTTTACATACTTTACTGTTACTAACCGAGGCGTATTGCCGGTTAACCGGTGATGCCGCTGAACCCAGTGTGCTCTCTCAACTTAGCCAAGTTGTCGAAGCGCTAGAGGGTGAGTTCCCCAACTCGCCGGATACCGCCTTGGCCCGAGCGAATCTGTTATGGGTGCAGCATGATCCCGCGACGACTCAGCACTTTAAGACTGCTCGGCTTGAGCACCTGAACCGGTTTTTTTCGGCCCATGGATTAGGCGAATTAACGCTTCAGCAGCCGTCCCAGCCGCTTACCATTGATAACCTGTGCGCGGTGGCTATGCCTGCGCCCTCTAATAGCGACCAGGCTTGGCCGTTGGTGAGTGTCATTGTGCCGCTGTTCAATGCCGGGGCGTCTATTGATACGGCCTTGGGGTGCTTACTGGCCCAGCGGGGCGTTCGGTTAGATATCGTGGTGGTGGATGATGCTAGCCAAGATGACTCCGCGGCGCGCGTACAACGCTGGATAGCCCGCTGCCCACCGCATATCACCCTGCAATGCATTCAGCACGAGGTGAATCAAGGCGCTTATGCCGCTCGTAATACGGGAGCTGCCCAGGCGCGTGGCGATTACATTACCGTGCACGATAGCGATGATTGGTCGCATCCCGATAAGCTGCGTTTGCAAGTGGCAGCACTTGAGCAGCACCCCCATGCCAAGGCGTCGTTGAGTGATTGGGTGCGTGCGACGCCAGCACTGCTATTTCATCGTTGGCGGTTAGACGAGTATGGCTGGGTGTACCCCAATATTTCTTCGCTGATGGTGCGCCGTGAGGTACTCGATACACTGGGCTACTGGGATGATGTAAAGGTCAATGCCGATACCGAATACCGGGAGCGTTTGGTGGCTGCCTATGGGGAATCGGCCGTGCAGCACGTACTGCCGGGTGTTCCGTTAGCGATCGGCAGGGCGAGTGCGGAGTCGCTTAGCCAGCGCAGTGAGTCCCATCTTATTTCTCAGTTTACCGGCGTTCGGTATCACTACATGGCGGCTGCACGGCGTTGGCATCAGGCGGCTTCTACCCCGGCGGCGCTCTATATGCCGCGCTACCCGCAGCAACGCCTGTTTTATGCGCCTACTGCTATGCTTCGCGATGGTAAACAAAACGCCTCCCCGCTGGCGCTGGAAGACCAGTTAAGAGCCTCTGGGTTATTCGATGCGGGCTGGTACCTAACGCGCTATATCGATTTACAGCAAGCCATGGTGGACCCCTTCGAGCACTTCTGTCGGGCTGGTTCAGCAGAAGGGCGTGACCCCGGCCCAGGGTTTTCAACCAGCGGTTACCGCCGCCGCCATGCCAATGCGTTGGCGCAAACAGGCCTATCCCTTAGCGAGCAAGCCCCTTGGGAACACTACCTGCTTCACGTTGCTGATTTGCCAGAGCAGCAGGCTATTCAAGAAGCGCTGCCAGAGTGGCAAGGGCAGCCGATGATAGCAGGCAGGCCTACGGTGATGGTGTGCGCCCACCAGTTAGGTTCACAGCTGTTTGGTGCAGAACGTAGCTTGCTGGATGTGTTGGATGCCATGCAGGCGCTGAGCTGGAACACCATTGTAGTGCTCCCTGAGGCCGGTAATGCCGATTATGAGGCCGAGTTGCTGGCGCGGTGTTGTGTATTAGCCGTGGTGCCTTATGGCTGGTGGCAGGTGGGTAAAGTGCCAGTAGAGCCGTGTGTGGCTCACCTTCAGGCGATGATTGGGCGCTACTCTGTACAGGCGGTGCATGCCAATACCCTGGTGTTGGATGAGCCGCTGGTGGCAGCCAAACGCGCTGGCGTGCCAGCCGTAGTGCATGTCCGTGAACTGCCCGCGCATGACCCGGCGCTGTGCTCTACGCTTGGTGCAACTGCAGAGGAGCTGCGCCTGCGGGTGCATCACTGCTCGGATATCGTGATAGCCAACTCCCAGGCGGTGGCCCAAGCGTTTGATGGTGAAGCACTGAAAGATGCCTCACCCATCTACGTGGTGCCCAATACCATTCACATGGCACCGCTATTAACGTTGCCGGTTCCCCAGCCATCTCCTGTGTTCAACGTGGGTATGCTGAGCAGCAACTTGCCCAAAAAGGGGCTGGACGATATTGAGGCGGTCGCGAGGCGCCTAGAAGGCGTTATAAACGTGCAGTTTCGTCTTTACGGGCCTGAGACCCCGGCGATGAACGCGCTTATGGAACGCGTAAGTAAAGGCTTGGCACCGTCATCGCTAGTGCATGCGGGGTACGTGGAACATCCTGTCCAAGCGCTTGCCGAGGTGGATGTGGTGGTGAACCTCTCGCGTTTCCAGGAGTCTTTTGGCCGAACTGTACTGGAAGCCATGGCCGCAGCGCGGCCTGTCGTGGCTTACGCTTGGGGGGCGCTGCCGGAATTGGTGGTGGACGGTGAAACGGGTTATCTCATCCCTTTCGGCGGAAGCAGCCACATAGATGAGCAACCAGTTGCACACGCAATGGATTCAACCGCTGAAAACGTCGCTGAAAAAATCGCGTTCTTGGCTCAGTCGCCTGATGTGGTTGAGCAGCTTGGCAAAGCGGGCCGAGAGCGGGCGCTTGCTCATTTTTCTGCCGATGCACTGGCGGCGGCGCTTCAAAAGGCTTATCAGCCCTGGTTGTGAAACACAGATATTAATCTCGTACACCGACCGCTTATCACCAACCCTGGGTCATTCGTGGCGTTAATGCGGTATTGAGTGATGAATATTCACCTTGGCGATGATCACGTTTTAGGTTGTGTGGGTCGCTGATCGCTGGGTTAGACAAGGAATGCACTGTTTGGGTACGAAACACGAGTTAAAACGTAGTTTGAAAAATTGGTTAAAACGCTGTTTATCAGACCGGCCTGCTGATGCCCTGGAAGGCGCTCCGGTGAAAGCGTGGTCGTTGGATTATCCTTCACCAGAGCGCGAGGCGTGCTTTGTCGCTGCTGGCCGAGTGGTGCAGGGCTGGGTGCTGTTTGATGACGCTGCGTTTGCAGACAGTGCAGAACGCGATGCCGTGCTCAGCAGCGCCCGTGTGGCGGCAGGCTGGGATGCGGTTTATGAGTTAAGCCATCCGCTGGAGGTGGCGAGGCCCGATGTGATTGAGAGAGTGCTGCAAGCAGAGCCTTCACAGCACGCTCAACGACATTGCGGGTTTCGATTCTCTATTCCTCATCGCGTTAAGCGCTTCAAGCTTTGGTTGGTGATTGATGATCAGCGCTGGCCGCTTAAAGATATTGTGATTGAAGAAGAGGGTAATACGCCGCTGCCTTCTGTTCTAAAAGTGCTGAAAGGGCGGGATGGCTGGCTGTTTCTAGATAACGATACCAACGGCAGCGTTGACCAATATGCGGGGCGTTTGCTGCTCACCGCCGAGGGGGTAGGCGCTTGGCAGCACTACCTGCAGGAAGTTGAGCGGCAGGCCAACTTACAGCAGGCTCACTATGCGGTGCTCGTTGCGCCTTCTAAAGAGAGCGTGATGGGGCCGCGCTATCACCCGGTGGCGGAAGGCAGTACAGGGCCTATTTTTCAGCTGCTGGCGCTGCCAGAGGCAAGCCGGTTTGTTTACCCCGTGCCAGCGTTAACGGCATTGGGGAATGACGCCTTTATTCAAACGGATACCCACTGGGCACCCTTGGGTGCGTTAGCCGCCACCAAGGAGTTGGCACTGGCACTTGGAATCAGCGCAGAGGCCATAGAGGCGCAGTTCGCAGCGGATAGCTACCATGCACGCTCAGTCGGCGGGGATCTGGGGAATAAGCTAGAACCAAAGCAGCGTTGCCAGGTGCAGTCGCTTCGCTCGTTCAACTACAACCGCTGCCGGTATTTTGATAATGGGTTGCCCAACTTTGGCCGCTTGTTGGTCTTGGTAAATGAAGCGGCCTTACTCCCAGTTACCTGCCTCATTTTCGGCTCCTCCTCCAGCTACTCGACGTTTAACTATCTTTGCCGATTGTTTAAGCATGTCGTTTTTGTGCATAGCGCAGGTAGCCTAGACCCTGAGCTTATTTCCGCCGTGAAGCCGGAGTATCTGGTGATTCAAACCAATGCCCGTTTTGTGGTGCAAGTGCCCAAAGTGGAGCAGTCGCTGCACCAGTTAATAGATGAAAAGCGTGCCCGGCTCAGTGATGACGACATCGTGCAGGTGAATAAGCGCCAGGTGCTGGTGCCAGAAGATGACGCGGTTATCCAATCACTTGGTTTGGTGGCTTGGGCATCGCTGTAACCCATTGGTTTAGAAACCACACTAGGCGTGTGGGTTCTTGTTGGGGCTGGTAACATGCCTCTTTCTGTATGCCGGACGTTTGTTTAATGAAATTGATGACTGACCAGCTCAAGTCTGCATGGCCTTTGCACCAACGCAGTCCCGCTCACTTTGCGCCTATACAGCAAATAGAGGCTGGTAAGGGCGGGGAGTGGGTGAGTCATGGCGAAACCCCCCTACTGAATATGCAGGGGGCGCTGCCTTGGCCCGGCTGGAATATGATCGAGATAGAGGCAGAGCCCAGCATCGCCGGTTCTGCGGCGACGGTCACGTTTGAGTCGTCTCGCGCTACGGTCTCCTACGAGTTTCCTATTCGTCACGGTAAAGTGACCAAGCGCATTGTGTATGTGCCTTGGGGGGTAAAGCGTGCAACATTGATGCCTATGGGGTCTGCTGGGCGCTTTATGCTGCGCCAGTTGCGGTTTGTGTGGCTTACCCCACCCTTTGCGTATAACCGCATGCTTCAGCGGCTTGCCAATATTCACGACCACTACCGGGATTTACCGCTGCCCGAGGTCATGCAAAGCCTCAAGCAGCAAGCAGCCAAGCAAGGCCGGAAGTGGCAGCAGATTGCGCTTGAAGATTATGAAACCACGCTGATCAGTATGTCGATTAAGCGCCATTATCAAAAATGGATACGCTTAATCGAACGCCGCCGTGCGCCCAGCGAACACGATGTGGCTAAACAGCGTCATCTTCAGCGTTTCGAGTGCAGCGTGCTGCTGCTGAGCAGTACCCTTGAAACACTGCCCTTGGCGCAGTTCAAAGCTCAGCTGGGCGAGAGTTTGGCGAGTGTGGCTGAACAGTCGTTGGCGGCGCATCAAGTCGTGCTTTTATTATCCCCCAACCGGCGCGAAGCCCTGCAGCATTGGCTGGAAGAGTGGCAGCGGGAACTTGCTGGCTTGGTGGTAGTAGAGAGCGAAGCAACGACCCTGGCCAGCCAACGCGTTGAGGCGCTCACTTACTGCGAACATGCCTGGGTGTGGTATTTGCGGCCAGGGGATCGCTTGGCCACGGCAGCCATCTACTATGCGGCTAAGATTGCTGAAGGTAACCCCCAAGCGAAGCTGCTTATCGCCGATGAAGATGCATTAGATGAGCATGGAATACGCCACTCACCGCGCTTTAAGCCCGACTGGAACCCAGACTTACTGCTCTCTATGCCCTATACAGGGCGTGCGGTGTGCTATCAGCACGCCATTATTCCGCGTTTATCCGCTCAACAGTGTGGCGAACACAGCGACCATGCCGATTGGTTAGATTATGCGCAGGTGCTCAGCGTTGTTCGTCGTGCTGATTTTAGCCCTGAATGGGTGGCACATGTGCCACACGTGGCCTATCACGGCCACCCAGAAACGGTCTCGCTTTCTTATGTGCCGCTGGTGCAGCAACACCTCAATAGCGTGCACACCCAAGCGCAGGTAAGTGAAGGGCTGTTGCCGGGCACTCAGCGAGTGCGCTGGCCGATGCCATCGCCTGAGCCGTTAGTCAGCCTGCTGGTGCCCACTCGAGATGGCGTGAATATTTTAAAGCCCTGCGTAGACGCTATTTTGGATCGCACGGACTACACCCACTTTGAATTGCTGATTCTGGATAACCAGAGCACCTGCCCGGAAACCCTGGCCTATTTGAAAGAAGTCGCCGCGCGGGATTCCCGCGTGAAGGTGCTGTTGTGGGATGCGCCCTTCAACTACTCCACGATTAATAACTTTGGTGCCGCCAATGCCAAAGGCAGCATTATCGGCTTGATCAACAATGATGTGGAACCCACCGAAGGTACGTGGCTAACGGAAATGGTGGAGCAGGTGTCTCGCCCCGAGGTGGGCTGTGTGGGGGCGAAGCTCTATTACCCCAATGATACCGTGCAGCATGGCGGTGTGATTCTTGGGCTTGGCGGGTTAGCCGGTCACGCTCACCGTTTCTTCCAGCGCGATGACGATGGTTACATGGGGCGCTTGAAGGTCACTCAAAACCTCTCGGCGGTGACGGCTGCTTGCCTACTGCTTCGTAAAGAGGTGTTCGATGAGGTGAGCGGGCTGAATGAGCAGGATTTAGCCGTTGCTTACAACGATGTAGATTTATGTATTAAGGTGCGCGAGGCGGGGTACCGCAACGTTTGGACCCCTTATGCGGCGCTTTATCACCATGAGTCTATTTCTCGCGGGGCGGATGACACCCCTGAAAAGCGGGCGCGTTGGCTGAGTGAGTACGCATACATGCGTAAAACCTGGGGCGAGCTGTTAGATAGTGACCCTGCCTATAACCCTAATTTGACGCTGGTGCATGAAGATTTTTCGCTCCGTTAATGCTGTGCAGGGGGCGCTTGATCGGGTTAGTGCCGACGGGGTGCGGGGTTGGTGTGCTTCTTCCCCGGCGGTGAGCATCCGCGTGAATGGTATGCCCTATTTTTCCGCCTTTTGTCATGTGGAACGGCGCGATGTGCAAGCTGCCTTAGGGATTGAAAAACCGGTGGGCTTTAATGTGCCACTGCGTTTGGCTTTGGGCGACATGGTGGAGGTAGCCGGTGTGGATTGCCAACCGTTGCCGGGCAGCCCGCAGCGTGTAGGGGCTAGTGCTTGGTTGCCTGTTTCAGCAGCCCAACGGCCCGCTTTTGCACCATTAGAAGCGCTTTTAAAAGCATTTGGTGCCAGCCATTTCAAGCCGTTTTTTAAGCGCAGTGCTGAACTTACCGCCGTGGCGCTACGGGGTAATAACCAGCCCGATATGCTGGTCAAGCTAGCAGGCACGCCCGCCCATATTGCTGATATCAAGGCGTTTTATCGGCAGGTAATAGAGCCCCATGCATTGCCCGCGCCTGGGTTGATACCGCCATCCACTACGCCATTACCAAATGACTATTTGATATACCGTTATGTAGACGGTGCATCGTATTCGGCAGCGTCACAGCTATCAGACAGCGCTCGGCAGCAGGTCATTCAGCTGCTAGCAACGTTGCATGCCATACCTGGCGGTACCTTAAAGCGTGAGAATACACAGCAACCCTACTGGCAACAGCTGCAGCGCCAGGTGTTACGTCAAGCGCTTGCCACACTGGATATCGCTTATGTCCGGCAGATAGTCTCCATGCGCCGCCTAGTTCAGCGGCTGCCTACGGTGCTTTCCCATGGCGATTTACACGCAGGTAATGTGCTGGTGGATGACACTGAAGGGGCGCTGGCTTTAATTGACTGGGACCGCTGGGGGGCATTGCCAGTGGGCTATGATGAGGCGTGTTTTTTGCGTGGCCTGCCATTTCGACAGGCATTGGATTACTTGCCTAAACAGCGTGATCTACGGTTAGGGTTTGCGATTATTAGCTTTTGGCTAGGTGTCGTGCAAAACGAGCAGTTTCGCACAACATCACAAGCGCAAGAGATGATGGGTTATATTGAGGGGCGCTTGTGAACCAGCCAAGCAGATGGCTCGTGCTCAGCGATGGCGCTAAGCCTACCGAGGATATTTACTTCCTCGAATCCGCTGTACCGGCACTGCGCGAGAAGGGCGTTCAGGTTGAACGGGTAGTGGCTGCGCGTTTTTTCGCAGCGGCAAGGTTTCACGGCCCATCGTTACTGCGCCGTTTTGCGGGTGCGAATCTTTTGCTCTGCCGGTCGTTGCCCTTTAGTTGGCTGCGCTGGTTGGCCCGCCATCGCCGTGACTTCGGTTATGTGGTGTATTTAATTGATGACGATATTGTGGCCGCGGCTGACGATGTCACGCTGCCTGCGGCGTACCGCCAGCGTATGGCGGGTATCGCAAAACGGCAGCCCGACTTGCTAGCCCTGTGCGATGAAGTGGTGGCCTGTAGCGATGCACTGGCTGCACGCTTTTCAGCTAGGCATCCCAATGTATCAGTATTAACACCACCGTTAATCGCGCCGCTCCCCACTCTGAAACATTTTGATGCACCACCTTCGGTGCACTCACCGTGGCAGATTGGTTTTCATGGCACCCGCGCGCACTTACAGGATCTTCTTCACATTACGCCTGCCCTTAGGGCATTGCTCAACGCACGCCAGGATAGTCAGTGTGAGGTAATGCTGGGTAAACATACGCCTCCGGCACTAGCCTCATTGCCTAATCTATCGGCGCCTGACCCCTTGCCTTGGTCGGTGTTTCGCCATTATCAGGCGCGCCGACGGGTCCATATCGGCTTGGCACCGTTATTGCAAACTCCCTTCAACGAAGGGAAGTCGTTTATTAAGTTCTTAGACATCGCAGCGATGGGTGGCGTGGGTATCTACTCGAAACGCTACCCTTACACAGAGGTGGTGCAACACGGTGAAAATGGATTGCTGGTGGGGGATACCCCCGATGAGTGGCGAGCCGCGCTGCAACAATTGCTTAATAATCCTGAGGCGACTGCTAACATGGCGCAACAAGCAGCTGCCGATGCGCTGCGCGTAGGTGCACCTCAACATGCGGTCGATTTTTGGCAGGCGCGTCAGCGTTAAGCGTCAGGCTTTTGATTTTAAGGGAGTAATAGAATGGATGCCGTTATACAGGCTTTTTTTGACCAAACTCCAGATGCCAATGTGGCAAAAGAGCGGGTTGCGTTTGGCACGTCCGGCCACCGTGGGCGCGCCACCGAACGCACGTTTAACGAAGCGCACATTATCGCCATTACCCAGGCGGTGGTAGATTATCGTAAAGAGGAAGACTACCAAGGCCCGCTGTTTTTAGGCGTGGATACCCATGCGCTATCACGCCCCGCCTGGGAGTGCGCGCTGCGGGTGCTGGCGGCGAATAAAGTGCCGGTGATGGTAGAAAAAGGCCACGGCTACACCGCGACTCCCTTGGTCAGCCACGCAATCTTGCAGCACAACGCGCAGCAACGCCACGCCATGCCTGCCATGAAAGCTGACGGCTTGATTATCACGCCTAGCCATAACCCGCCGGAAGATGGCGGTATTAAGTACAACCCTTACCACGGCGGCCCCGCCGATACCGAAGCCACCCAATGGATTGAGCTACGCGCCAACGCTTATTTGCTGCGTCAGCTAAGCGATATTGCGTTAGTGCCGTTGGAAGAGGCGCTTGCCCACGCCCAAGAGTATGACTTCACCGCGCACTATGTAGCGCAGTTGGGTCACGTGGTTGATATGGCGGCGATTCAAAAAGCCAACTTAACGCTGGGCGTAGACCCCATGGGCGGCACGGCGCTGCCCGTGTGGCAGGCGATTGGTGAGCATTTTGGCCTGAACCTGGAAGTCGTGAACACCACTCTTGATGCCAGCTTCGGATTTATGCCGCCCGATCACGATGGCAAGATCCGCATGGACTGCTCCAGCGCGGATGCCATGGCGAATCTGCTGAAGATTAAAGACCGCTTCGATATCGCCTTTGGCAACGACCCGGACGCCGACCGCCACGGCATTGTGGATGCCAACGGGCTGATGAACCCAAACCACTTTTTAGCGGTGTGTGTGGATTACCTGATTAGCCATCGCCCGCAGTGGAGCGATTCGCTGAAAATTGGTAAAACGCTGGTCTCTTCTTCCATGATTGACCGTGTAGTGGCGTCGCACAACCGCGAGCTGTTTGAAGTACCGGTCGGTTTTAAGTGGTTTGTGGATGGCCTGCACGAAGGCTGGCTTGCGTTTGGCGGCGAGGAGAGCGCTGGCGCAAGCCTGCTCACCCAAGACGGCGAGGCGTGGTCTACCGATAAAGACGGTATCGTGCTGTGTTTGCTGGCTGCTGAAATCATGGCCGTGACCGGTAAAACGCCCAGTGAGTATTACCAAACCCTCACCGAGCGCTTTGGCGAGCCGTTCTACAAGCGGGTCGATACCGCCTGCAGCGCGGAAGAGAAAGCTGCATTCAAAAAACTCACCGCCGAGAGCATCACCGATACCACGTTGGCAGGCGACCCGATCACCGCCATATTGGTAAAAGCGCCGGGGAACCAAGCCGCCATCGGTGGTTTGAAAGTCACCACCGAAAACGGTTGGTTCGCCGCCCGCCCCAGCGGCACGGAATCGCTCTACAAAGTGTACGCGGAAAGCTTCAAAGGGCCGCAACATCTCGACGAGCTGATTGAAAGTGCCACCACGCTGTTGTCGAGCGTGTTGACAGGGCAGTGAGTGATTCAAGATAGGCTCGCGTAGCGCGTGCGCTCCTAGGTTAAATGGAGTCTGGTGGAGTCGTGCGCTTTTCATGATGTTGTAAGTTATATGATTAACATTGGAGAGATATGGGCTGGCGTGACGCTTGCTTAGTAAATATAGGTGGCATCGCCTGTCAAATATCAAGGAAGACATATGTACACACCGTTATCAGCTCCTACTCAGCGTGTTTATACACCCGTTAATGCTCTGGTCGCTCATGCTGAGCGCCTGCAGGCTCAATCGCTCAGTGATTTGCTAGGTACGACGGAGTCCGCACAGCGTCGGGCGGAGTCTCTTGCATTCACCTTTGGCCCCCTACATGTTGATGCCAGCAAACAGCGTGTCACCTCTGAAACGCTTGCTTTGTTGGTGGAGTGGGCTCACAGCTGTGGGCTGGAATCGAAACGCCAGGCATTTTTCGGTGGTACTGAGGTTAACCCTTCTGAAAAACGGCCCGCGTTGCACATGGCCGCTCGCTGGCCAGCCAACAAAGCAGCGCCCGAGGGGATGGAAGCTGCAGCGGCATTTTGTCAAAAGCAGCACGCCAAAATGGCGAGTTTGGTTCAGCGAGTTCACCAAGGCGAGTGGTTTGGAGCGACTGGGCAAGCTATCACTGATATTGTGCACATCGGTGTAGGAGGCTCTGATTTAGGCCCCAAATTGGTGAGTGAGGCACTGGCAGACCGCCCCAGCCGTACCAAAGTGGGGGTGCACTATGTTTCGACGATGGATGGATCGCAACTGTTGCCCTTGATGGAAACGCTTAACCCAGCGACAACCTTGCTGGTACTGGCGTCAAAATCTTTCACTACGGCCGATACGCAATTTAATGTCCGTACCGCGCTATTGTGGCTTAGTGATGCGCTTGAAGTCGAAGAAGCAACCATTCGCCGCTATCAGTTGCTCGGAGTGTCATCTAAACCCGATAAAATGACCGAATTTGGCATCCCTGAAGCGCATCAATTGGCATTCAAAGAGTGGATTGGCGGCCGGTTTTCGTTATGGTCTCCGATTGGTGTGAGTGTGGCTATGCAGCTTGGGGTAGAGCACTTTGATGCTCTTTTGGCTGGCGCGCATGCCATGGACCAGCATTTCACGGCCACGCCATTAGAAGCGAATCTACCTGTGATCATGGCGCTACTGGGTGCTTGGAATTGTCAGTTTTTGAATATCCCGACGCATGCCGTACTGCCTTACGATGGTCGCTTGAAGTGTCTGGCTGCTTACTTGCAGCAGCTAGAGATGGAATCGAACGGGAAAAGCGTTGGCCTAGATGGCCGCTCCATCAATCATGCGACGTGTCCTATTTTGTGGGGCGATGTTGGACCAAACGCACAGCATGCTTTTTATCAGTTACTACATCAGGGCGGCCATACCGTCAGCGCTGATTTTGTTGCAGTGGCAGAGCGATCCGCTAGCGCGTTTGACAATGCAAATACCGCGCTGCAAGAGCAGGAAGCACTAACGCTGGCGAATTGCTTGGCACAATCGCAGCTTTTTGCGCTAGGGGATGATGCCATACCCCCTGCGTTGCGTGGCTATATGGCCCAAGGATATCGAGGCAATCAGCCTAACTCCGTTATACTGCTTAAATCGCTGAATGCTTGGTCGATAGGCGCGCTGTTGGCGCTGTATGAACATAAAGTGTTTGTTCAGTCTGTATTATGGAATATCAATCCTTTTGATCAACCTGGCGTAGAATTGGGTAAGCAGTTAGCGAATAGCTTATATCAAACCCTGGCGGGCCAGCCGATTGAACATCAGAATGTAGAAGATCCCGGTACTGCTCAGCTGCTGCGTAAAGTGAGTGAGTGGCGTCAGCAATGTAATGAAAAAGGAAGTGGTAAATGACTCAAGTACGCAAAGCGATTATTCCGGTAGCCGGTTTTGGTACGCGTTTGCTCCCGATCAGCAAGGCGATTCCTAAAGAGATGGTGCCGGTGGTGGATCGCCCCCTTATCCAGCACGTAGTGGAAGAAGCGCTGGCGTCGGGTATCAACGAAATCATTTTGGTCACGCGTGCCGGAAAATCGGCCATTGAAGATCACTTCGATGCTCACTTTGAACTCGAGCACTCGCTGGCCAGCAAGGGTAAAGATGCGCTGCTGGAAACCCTTTCGGCCATTTCGCCTAAAAAGCTGAAAGTGACTAGCGTTCGTCAGCCCAACGCCAAAGGGCTGGGTCATGCTATTTTCTGTGCCGCACACCTGTTAGATCAAGATGAGCCCTTCGCGGTGATTCTGCCGGACGTACTTGTCAAGCCGCAGGTAGGCAGCAACGTGTGTGATTTGGGTAGTATGGTTGAGCGTTGGAATGCGAACGATGCGTCGCAAATCATGGTAGAAGCGGTGCCGCAAGAAGACGTTTACCGTTACGGCATTGTCGACTGCGATGAGCCAGCCGCGGGTGAGAGCGCCACCATGCGTGGCGTGGTGGAAAAGCCCAAGCCGGAAGACGCGCCATCGCGACTTTCTGTCATTGGCCGCTATGTGCTGCCGTACCGCATCATGGAGCTGCTGCGCGATCAGCCGCCGGGTGCGGGTAATGAAATCCAGCTAACCGATGCCATCGACCGCTTGATGCAAGAAGGTCAAACCGTGCAGGCGTTCCGCATGCATGGCCGCACCTTTGATTGCGGGCACATCGAAGGCTGGCTGCAAGCCAACACCACGCTCGCCCGGGAAGCGGGATACGACGTTTGACGAGCTGTTGAACACTAAGTGTTTGAAAACCGTCCTATGGGCGGTTTTTTACTATCTGGGGGGAGTATGCGGGAATTACTCGAACAGGTGTTGGCCATTGCCAAGGACGCTGATCGCGCCATTATGACCGTGTATGCTCGTGAGTTTGATGTCACGGTTAAAGAAGATAACAGCCCGCTCACAGAAGCGGATCGAGTGGCGCATCAAGTGATACGGCGCGGGTTGGAGGCGCTATCGACGACGCTGCCGATCTTGTCGGAAGAAGATATAGAGGGCTTTTCAGGCGTGGGGAAAGAGGGCCGCTATTGGCTGGTCGACCCGCTGGATGGCACCAAAGAGTTCATCAAGCGTAATGATGAGTTTACGGTGAATATTGCGCTGATTGAACACGGTGCGCCTATTTTGGGGGTTGTCACGGCGCCTGCGCTGGGAGTCGCCTATATCGCTGCAGACGGTATGGGGGCTTTTAGAATCGACGCTGATGGACAGCGCCATGTAATTCAAGTGGCCGGCAAACCTTCACCAGGAAGCGCATGGCGGGTACTGGGCAGCCGCTCCCATGCAAGCCCCGCCTTGTCCGCTTGGTTGGAGACGCTGGGCGCTTATGAGATTCAGCCCATGGGAAGCTCGCTGAAAAGTTGTCTGATTGCGGAAGGTAAAGCCGATGTGTACCCACGGTTAGGCCCCACCAGCCTCTGGGATACCGCTGCCGCCCATGCCGTCGTGCGTTATGCAGGTGGTCGAATAGAGACCTTGGAAGGACAGCCGCTTAGCTACGCCAACCCTGCCGAGCCCCTGAATCCCTCCTTTATCGTGTGGGGATATTCGTAGCCCGACTACGATATTGCCACTCACCACTCACCACTCACCACTCACCACTCACCACTCACCACTCACCACTCACCACTCACAATTCACCGCTTCTCTAAACTCTCTACAGAAAGTTCAACATGTTGTGGGCGTTGGAGAACGTTGAGCAATACGATGGCGCGTTCTTCACCTTTGCAGCGGGTGAAGATGGCTTCTAGGTCTTTGAAGGGGCCGTCGGTGATGGTGACTTTTTCGCCAGCGGTGAAGTAACTGTGGCTGCCTTCTTGGCGATGGGGCTGGGCACGCAGGGTGTCGACGAGGGCGTCGGGTACGGCGATGGGCGTGTTGCCAAAGGTGAGCAGGCGCAGGACGCCACGCGTAGAGCGGATGGGCCGCCAGTTGCTGACGACCTGGTCTAAACGGATGAATAGATAGTAGGGAAACAGCGGCTCGGTGACGGTAGTGAGCTTGCCTTGCCGTTTGCGTTTGACATCGAGGACCGGGTGGAACACCTCATAGCCTTGATTGACGAGGTGTTCGGCGGCGCGGAAGGATTCGCTGCCTTTGCATTGAATGACGTACCAGTGGGCAGTGCTGGTCTCGATGGTTTCTTCTGCCATATGTTGCTACCCCTATTGCCCAGGTGGTTCTTCAGGTTAACGTGCCACCTTCCAGGCGGCTATCGCCGCCCCCGCGGGTGCCTCTATCGCTCGTTGCTCTCGCTCTTTCGTTACGCCGCGCTACAGTATTGGCATTCACCATTCACCATTCACCATTCACCATTCACCATTCACCACTCACCACTCACCACTCACCACTCACCACTCACCACCACTCACATCCCTTCGGCTAACAGCTTCTCCAGTACCTCTAGCGTCTCGTCGATGTGCGCTTGGGTGTGTTCGCATGAGAGGAAGAAGCGCAGGCGGGCGCTTTTTTCCGGCACGGCGGGGTACAGGATGGGCTGTACGTTGATGTCTCGCGCGAGCAGTGCGTTGGAGAGGTGCGCTGCCAGTGGCGAGCTGCCAACGATGACGGGAACCACGGCGGAGCCGCTGCTGTGGCCGGTATCCATGCCTCGGGCTTGGGCTTGCTCGAGGAAGTAGCGAGAGATGGCCTGCAGTTTGGCGACGCGCTCGGGTTCTTGGGGCATCAGCTCCAACACTTTGAGCGAAGGTGCGGCCACTTGGGCGGGCATACCGACGCTGTACAAAAAGCCCGGTGCGAAGTAGCGCAGCGTCTCGACTAACGCGGTGCTACCCGCAATGTAGCCACCGCAGCCGGAGAGCGTTTTGCTCATGGTGCCCATCCAGATATCGACATCGGTGGGGTCGATGGCAAAGTGTTCACGCAGGCCCAAGCCGGTTTTGCCCATCACGCCGAAGGAGTGGGCTTCATCCACCATGAGCCAGGCTTGATGGCGCTGTTTGAGGGCAATGAAGCGCGGCAGGTCGGGGATGTCGCCGTCCATGCTGTAAAGCCCTTCGATCACGACCAGGACGCGCTCGAACTGATGGCGGTGTTGGACAAGCAATGCCTCCAAAGCGTCCGGGTCGTTGTGGCTAAACGACATGCGTTTGGCGCCCGAGAGCTGCGCGCCCACCAACGAGCTATTGTGGATGTACTCGTCGTGTAGGATGAGGTCTTTTGGGCCGAGCAGATAGCCCAACGTGGAGACGTTGGTTGCGTGGCCGCTGACGAACGCGACGGCGTCTTCAACGGCGTAAGCGCTGGCAATGGCGCGTTCGAGCTCGCCGTGGATAGGGCGTTCCCCAGAAACGACGCGGCTCGCCGAGACGGACGTCCCGTAATGAGCGGCTGCCTCGCTAGCGGCTTGCACCACACGGGGGTCGCCGGAGTAACCCAAGTAGTTGTAGCTGGCAAAGTTGATGCAGGTGCGGCCATCCATCACGCTCGTGGCCCCCGCCAGGCCCTCATGTACCTTGAAGAAGGGCACCTCCAGGCCGAGCTGCTCAGCGCCTTGGCGCATCATCATGAGCTGCTGATAGCCTGGGTGCGCATCGAAGCGCGTAAAGCGCTCGGGCACGGAACGGGCTGCCCCCGCGCCTTGGGCGCTGGGGGCAGAGGGAGCGGCGGCTCTGGCGGTGGGGCGCTGGCGCGCTTTTTCCAGAAGCTGGCGTTTTAACTCAGAACGCTTGGCGGTCATGGTGTCTCGGTCGCAGGGGAGGATGCGGGCTCGCTGTTGATGCCATCCGCACCGTGGCGGGCGGCCAGAGAGGCTAACGCATCTTGTGGCGACTCTTCAACATCCTCATCGTGCTGGTGCAGTTTCTGAATCAGCACGCCCGCGAGCTTGTCGAGCGTCGACGCTTCGCTGAGCACCATCACCGGTACTTGGACGCCTAAACGGTTCTCGATGGCCGTCATTAACTCGACCCCCATGAGCGAATCGAAGCCCATGTCGTAGACCGAGCGATTCACGTCGATTTTTTCTTCATCGATCAGCAGAATGCTGGCCAGTTCGGCGCGCAGCAGCTCGGTGATCGTGCTGTGCAGCTCTTCGGGCGAGAGATCTGCCAGCAGGGCACTGATGTCGTCGTCGCTATCCAGGCTACCGTCGTCGTCGCTGGCGCGGGCAACCTCATCGAAGCGCGGCACGCTGGAGGTGGGCAGGAAGCGCGCCAGCGCACCCCACTCGAGCTCTAACACACCCAGGCTTGGCCCAGGCGTCAGCAGCATTTGTTCGAGCACCTTGAGGGCGTCGTCTGAGCGTAGTGCCGAGCCGCCCAGGCGCTCTTGCAGTGCGTCGCGGGTGCGGGTGTTGCGCGCCAAGAAGCCAACGTCGTCGATGGCGCCCCAACGCACGCAGGTGGCCGGTAGACCTTGGGCGCGACGGCGGGCCGCGAATGCTTCGAGCCAGTGGTTCGCAGCCACATAGTTGGCTTGGCCAGGGTTGCCGAACAGGGTAGTGGCCGATGAGTAGAGCACGAAGAAGTCGAGGGTGTCGTTGGCCGTTAGCGCCTCTAAGTGCTTGGCACCGTCGATCTTCGGTGACAGCACGTTTTGAATCCGCTCGGCATCCAGGTTGCGAATCAGACCGTCATCGATGACCGTGGCGGCATGCACGATACCGCGCAGCGGACTGAGCTCGCGTTTGGCGCGCTCGAACACCTGTGCCAGGGCATCGCGGTCGGTAATGTCACACGCCGCCGCCAGCACGTTCACACCTTGCGCTTCGAAGTCAGCCACGGCTGTTTGCGCTTCTTCACTGGCCGGGCCGCTGCGGCTGAGTAGAATCAGCTCGCGTGCGCCCTTATCGACCAGCCATTGTGCGGTTTTTAGGCCAAAGCCACCCAGGCCGCCGGTCACCAGGTAGCTGGCATCGCTGGGTAGCTGCATGTTGGCGGTGCCTAGCTGCTCCTGGCGCGGCGGGGCAATGGGCTGCTCGTAGGTGACGACGACCTTGCCGATCTGGCGCGCCTGCTGCATGTAGCGGAAGGCATCGATGACTTGGCTGTGGCTGAAGGCGGTAAACGGCAGCGGGCTCAGCGTGCCGTCGTTGAACAGTGCCATCATTTCGCCGAACAGGCGCTGTGTGAGGGCCGGCTGCACTTTCATCAGCTGGTCGGAGTCGATGCCGAAGTAGCTCAGGTTGTTGCGGAACGGCCGTAGACCGATATGGGTATTTTCGTAGAAGTCGCGCTTGCCAAGCTCCAGGAAGCGACCGAACGGGCGTAAAGCGCGCAGGTTCTGGTTGATGGCTTCACCGGCCAGGGAGTTGAGGACGACATCGACGCCCTCACCCTGGGTGTCTTCGAGGATCTCTTCCGCGAAGGTGAGCGAGCGGGAGTCGTACAGGCGCTCTTCGCCCATTAGGCGGAGGAAATCACGCTTCTCTTCCGAGCCCACCGTGGCGTAAATCTCGGCCCCCATCCACTGGGCGATTTGTAGCGCGGCAATGCCCACACCGCCAGCAGCGCCGTGAATCAGCACTTTTTCGCCGGGTTCTAAACGTGCCAAGTGTTTTAGCGCGTAGTACACGGTAAAAAAGGTCGTCGGGATGGTGGCGGCAGCGGCGTAGCTGACGCCTTCCGGCAGGGGCGCCACAGCGTGCTGGCTGGCCATCAGGCGGTCGCTGAAGCTGGCGGGACCAAACCCTACGACGCCTTGGCCGGGTGTTAGGTGGTGAACGTTGCTGCCCACGGCCACCACTTCACCGGAAAATTCGAGGCCGAGGGTGGGGCCAGCAAAGCCGTTTTCGATGGCTTCATCCGACAGCAAGCCCAGGGTATACATGACATCGCGGAAGTTGAGGCCGGTCGCTTTGACGCGTACCTCGACGTCGTCAGCGCCAAGCTCGGGCAACTGGCGAGGCCGCCACTGCAGCTGGCGCAATTGGCCGGGCAGGGCGAAGCCGAGCGTCATGGCTTGGCGCGGTGCGGGGTTGCTGGCGGTATGCGGGTGCGGCGCAGGCAGGGTACGCAGGCGCGTGGCAAGGCGGGTGCCTTCTTGCGTCATCACCAGCTCGTTTTCGCTATCCGGTTCCGCGATAGAGGCCGCGAAGGTGGCGAGCGCAGACGCACTGGGGGCATCTGGCAAGTCAACGAGGGTGACGCTGTGGCCCACGGCCTCGTTGGCCAGCGAGCGGCCAAAGCCCCATAGCGCGGCGTCGTCGGCACGCTGGTAGCCTTGAGTGGTCAGCCATAAGGTCACATGGCAGCCTTGCGCGTCCAGGCCGCTCGCTTCCAGCGCCAACGACCACTGCTGCGCGGCGAAACAGCGCTGCGTTTGTGCCTCGGTGGACGTGCTGCCTAGCTCACGCAGATCGAGCACGTTCAGTGCTACAGGTGTGTCGGTGAGGTCGGCCAGCGCGTCATTGAGTAGCGTTTGCGGCGCTGCGTCGCTGATCCGAAGCCATACGCGGTGGCCCGTGTGGTGGCTTAGATGCTCCGCCAGCTCTGCAGCAAGCGCTTCTCGTGATGCATCGGCTACCACCAGGGTCTGCGCGCTGGCTACCTGCGCGTCGGTGTCACCAAGCTCTGGGTGTTGCGCATGCAGCAAGTAAGCGCCCGCTTCCTCTAGTTCGATAGGCGCGGAAACGCTCAGCCCCTGGTGGCTCAGCCACTCGATCAGCGTGCTCTGTTCGAGCGCCGCTTGGTCGATGCCCGGCGTTGCCAGCAGGTCGTCCAGCCAACGGCTCGGATGAAGGCCAATCACCATGATCTGCGCGCCGGGCGCCAATTGTGCGGGCAGGGCGTCGATCAGTTGGCGTGTGCGCTCGGGTTGGGTGACATCTGCGCTGACGAACGCAAGCTGTGCCTTTTGCGCGGCTGTCAGCGAAGGTAGCGCCTCGTCTAATGGCTGAATGTCCATCAGCGGGTAGCGCTCTTGCAGCTGTTCCGCCTGGTGGCGCGCCGTGTCGCTCGTGGTGAGCGCGCGGTAGCGATAACGGTCGTTCGTACCTGGGGCGCCGTGGGCAAGCTGTTCCAGCAAGCGCTGGCCCAACGCGGGCGCGCAGGGGCCTGCTTCCAGTAGATTGAGGCGTTGGCCATCTGGCAGGGTGGCCAGAGAGGCCTCCATCAGCGCACCTAGCTCATGGGCCAGAACTTGCCAACCGCTTTCACCCACCAGGACACGATTGATGCCGGCCAAATGCTCGGCAGTGATGCCCAGGCTTTCCAGCGTATCACGGCCATTGAGTAGCGGTTCACGGTGCAGGCCCAAGCGGCCGACGAGGTGAATGGGCGCGAAGTAGTCGGGATACTCCTGTACCAAGAGCTGCCAAATGGTCTCTGGCGCTGGGGATGCGTCGTCATCGCCGCCATTAGCCTGCTGGACGAAGGCCTCGCTAAGGCTATCGAGCAGGGGGGCAACCTCTTGCGCATAGCGCTGGCCAGTGCTGGCGGTGTAAGCATCGTTCAAGCCCATCAGGCGCGTCAGCGCGTCTGCGGGAAGCGGTAGCGCGGCGGCTTTCAGCGGAGCGGGCGTGAGCTCCACGTCTAAATAGCTAAAGTGTTGGTGGTGCGCACGGTTGAGGCGAATGGCCTTGAAGCGTGTTTGGCTCAGCACCGCCACGGCGCGCCCTTGGGCATCGTAAAGCTCGAAGTCCGCCGTGAAAGAGTGCGGAGCGCGTTTGCCCATGACCGCACGCGCCAACACGGGCGCGCCTGCCTCGGCATTGACTTGGATACGACCGACGCGCACCGGTACGAAGGCGAGTTGGGCGGCGAATTCACTGTGCTGTGCCAGCAGCGGAATGAACATTTGGAAAGCGCTATCCAGAATTCCTGGATGCACGTGTAGCGTGTTTAACTGAGCCGTCACCGCCTCTGAGAGGGCGATTTCTCCAATGACGCTATCGCCCTCGATCCAGCCGCGTTGAATCGCCTGAAACGCTGGGCCATAGTGCAGGCCAATGCGTTCGGCCATGTGCAGATGCTCGTCCAGGGTGTAGTCTGCATCGCGTTTGGGTAGCGCTGGCGCCCTGCGGTTGAGCAGGAAACCGCGGCTTTCGCGCATCCGGCGTGCCACGGCATTGAGCTGCCACTCGCTTCCCGTGGCGGGCTCTCGGGAGTGGATGGCCAGACGTCCATCATCGGGGTCGAGGGTGAGACGCATGGTACGGCCATTGGGCCCGTCCAGCAGCAGCGGGGCGCGAATCTCCAGCTCTTCGATATCGAGAGCCGGCGTCTCTTTCTGGTGTAGCGCGGCGGCCAGCGCCAGCTCGACGAAGCCCGCGCCGGGGAAGACGGCCCCTTCACCCACCACATGGTCGGCCAGCCAAGGCTGTCGCTTGGTGTCTAATTGGCTTTCCCAAGTGTGCTCTTGCTGGGCCAGCGGGTAGCCAAGCAACGGGTGCTGGTAATAGCGCGCCAGCAGGCCTTGCCCATCGTGGGTGCCCTGGACCCAGAGCTGGGTGCGCTGCCATGCGTAACGTGGCAGCAGCACGCGTTGACCTTCCACGGGAAAAAAGTGCTGGCTGTCGAGGCTCAAGCCACTGAGCAGCAGTTGGCTGGTGGTGCGGTTCAAGCCCTCTAACCCTGACTTGTGACGCTCGATGGTGCCGAAGACCAAGCCGCTGCGCTCTTGCTGGCGCAGCGATTCGTTGAGATAGCGGCGTAAGATCGGGTGCGCCCCGACTTCGACGAAGACGTTGTAACCCTGCTCGATGAGGGCGGTCGCTGCGCTATCGAAGAGCACCGGCTCGCGGATGTTGAGCCACCAGTAGTGGGCATCCAGTTGTGTGCCTTCACTGATCGCCCCGGTCACGGTAGAGACGTAGGGGATCTGGGTGGCTTGGGGCTCGATGTCCGCCAGCGCGTCGACCACACCCGACTGGATGCTATCCATGGCAGGGCTGTGGAAGGCGTAATCCAGCGGCAGGCGCTTGGCAAAGGTGCCTTCGGCACTCAGCGCAGCTTCCAGCTCGCCGAGCTGGTCGCGATCGCCCGCCAGGGTAATGCCTTTGGGGCTATTGATGCCCGCCAGACTGATCTTGTCGAATTCGGGCTTGGCGAGCCAAGGAGTGATCTCATCGGCACTCATCGCCACCGCCGTCATTTCCCCTAGGCCGCGAGTTTTGCCCTGATAGTCACTGCGGTAATAAATCACTTTGACCGCGTCTTCCAGGCTCAGTGCGCCAGATGCCCACGCGGCCGCTACCTCGCCTACGCTGTGCCCAAACACGGCGGCTGGCGTGATGCCTTGCGCTTTTAGCCACTCGGTCAGCGCTACCTGCAGGGCAAACAGTGCGGGCTGGGCGATTTCGGTGCGTACGAAGCGGCTCTCTTCGCCTTCTGACCGGTTGCGGCCTGCTAATTCATCACGCAGAGAGAAGCGACCGTAGCGCTGGAACAGAGCGTCGACACGGTCGATGGCGGCCGTGAAGTCGGCGTCGGTATCCAGCAGGTCATGGCCCATGGTTTCCCACTGGCAGCCGTTACCGTCGTAGACGAACACCGGGCCTCGGGCATTGGCGAGGCGCTCTAGCGTCATGACGGGGCTGGCCTCTCCTTCGGCAAACTGGCGCAGTGCCGTGGCGGCTTCGTCAGCGCTGCTGGCAAAGCAGAGCGCGCCGTGGCTGTGTTGCTCACGGTGGTGATAAAGCGTATGGGCTATATCGTAAAAATCCTGCCCGGATACCTGCAGGTGCTTGGCCAGCGCCAGCGCATTGTCGGTCAGGGCCGCTTCACTGCGGGCGCTAAGGCGAATGGGCAGCGGGTTAGCGGGTGTTTGGCGAGGCGTTTCCGCTTTTTCCGGTGCGCTCTCCAAAATGACGTGGGCGTTGGCGCCACCAAAGCCAAACGAGTTGATGCCAATCACCAAACGGCCTTTGGGTTTCAGCGGTTGGGCTTTGGTGACCACGCTCAAGTTCCATTCGTCGAACTTGATGCGCGGATTCAGCTTGCGAATGCCAATGGTCGCGGGCACCTCGCGGTGCTGCAGGCTATAAAGCGCTTTGGCAAGCCCCGCCACGCCCGAGGCGGTTTCCAAGTGGCCGACATTACTTTTTACCGAACCAATCGGCAGCGGCGTTTGCCGATGCTTGCCAATGGCCTCGCCAATGGCGCGGGTTTCGATGGGGTCGCCAACGGCGGTGCCGGTGCCGTGGGCTTCTAAATAGTCGATCTCATCGGGGGAGATGCCCGCTTGCTCGTAGGCGCGACGCATCAAGTCGGTTTGAGCGCTGGGGTTGGGTACCGTCAGGCCGGATTTATGACCGTCGGTATTCACGGCTGACCCGGCGACCACGGCCAGTATGTTGTCACCGTCGGCGACGGCTAAGTCGTAATCTTTGAGCAGGAAAAGTCCTGCGCCTTCGGAGCGTACGTAGCCATTACCCGCTTCGTCGAACACCTGACAGCGTCCGGTGGGCGACAGCATGCTGGCTTTGGAAAAGATGATGAAGCCATAGGGGTGCAAGTGCAGGCTGATACCGCCCGCCAGCGCCATCGTGGTTTCACCGCTGCGAATGGATTGGCAAGCTTGGTGAAACGCCACCATCGAGGACGAGCACGCGGTATCCAGCGACATGCTGGGGCCGTGCAGGTCGAACACGTAAGAGAGACGGTTGGAGGCGATGCTCGAGGTGTTACCCGTGGCGGTAGAGGCATCGATGGCGGCCATGTCATCCGCCAAGCGGTACGAGTAGTCCAGGCTGGCGACACCCACGAAGACACCACACTGGCTGCCACGCAGCGTGCTGGGTACGATGCCGGCACTTTCCATGGTTTCCCAGGCGAGCTCTAGCAGCATGCGCTGCTGCGGGTCCATGTTGGCGGCTTCGCGGGGAGAAATGCCGAAAAACGCTGCGTCGAACCCGCTAATATCGCCCAGGCTGCCCGCTGCGAAGGTGACGCTGGTGCCGGGGTGGCGTTTGTCTGGGTGCCAGAAGGCGTCGTGGCTCCAGCGATCTGGGGCCACTTGGGTGACGAGGTCTTTTTCGGCTTGCAGGTCTTGCCAGAACGTTTCAGGGGTGGTGCCGGGGAAACGATGGGCGGCGCCGATGATGGCCACACGTTTAGTCATTCTTGCTCCTGAGGTTCTGGTTCTGCCTTGATCACATCGTTACTTATATCGTGTCCAAACACTTGTTTAAATAGCCGAAGGCCAAGTTCGTTGGCGGCTATGTCCTGCGGCGGCTGCTTGGCAGGCGTTTGGTCGGGCGGCGTTGGTTGCGTCGACCATATCATGTATGGGGTGCTGCCCGTAGGGGGCATGAAGTGCCCGTAGGCATCTGGCAGTATAGGCACATGGTCGCCATACCAGCCCAGTATGCCAGGCCTCATGCGCTCGTTTAGCGCGGTTTTAACGTTCGCCAACATTTGATCAGCTTCACCTAAGTGGTGCAAATAGACGGCGAGTTCACGCAGGTGGTCTGCAAGCGGCCAAGTCGCGTTGGGTAGGGTCGCCGCCAAGCGTGCCTGCGTAGGCGCCTCCAAATGCAGCGGGCCGTGGTTTTCCATGGTGATCACGAAAATAAACAGCGGCCTATTATCGTCATCTTTCAGCAGGCGTCCAACCTTTCGTGCCACGGCCTGGTCACCGATGTATTGCCCGTGTTTGTCGCTACTGTCAAACGCGCTGATATCGATGAACGTATCGAAACCCAACTGCGGCATGACGTTATCGCGCATGTAGAAGGTAGCGGGGTAGGGGTGCACGCAAATAGTGCGGTATCCCTGCGCGCGAAAAGCGCTCGCCACGCTGGGTAGCGGGTGACGGCTTAGCGTGCGGTAGGGGTTGAACTGGCGGGCACCCCAGGTGCTGGGTGCCAACCCCGTGAGCACGGCGCATTCGGTGCGTACGGTATTGGCCCCCCAGGCCGGCACGCTCAGTTCGCCCTTTTCGACGGCCTCGGTAAAGGTGGCATCGAAATGTTGCAGTAGCGTCGGCGCAACCTCTGGACACCATGGGCGCGGATCGAAAAAGGATTCGCTCTGGACCAGGACGACATTGGGTCGCTCGGCGCTATCTTGCGAAGCGACGGCACTGGGCTGGCTGGCAGCCGCGTAGGGGGATGCCGAAGGGGCAGGCGGTGACGAGCGCATCAATGCTACCCCATAGGCCCAAAGGCTGGCATATAGCCCCACGCGATGTAGGTCCTCGACCGGTTGCAGGGACATGGCGCCGAGTGAGCGTAAACCAACGGCTACCAGCACCGCCCCGAGCCCGGCGAGCAGTCCGGTGCTTTGTAAAAAGAGCACAGTGCTCCACTGGCTAACCAGCGACGGCTCCACATAGAGAAAGCCGCCAATAGCGATGGCCCCCGCGCTGCTGGCCGCGATGGCGAGGCCAATGCCAAAAAACGGGACATAAAGCCGTGGGTGCAGGATGGCGTCCCAGAAGTACTCGAAGTCGTGGCAGATGAACGGTTCGTTGAGCGTTTTGGACTTGGTATTGCTCGACTGGACCACCACGAGCTGGAGCGATAGCACGAAGACCACGGCAAACCAGGGGCGCTGGAGCAGCAGCGTGAAAAGCCCAAATAGCAGTAGCCAACTACCAAGATGGATCACATTGGCTGCCATCGGGCGCTGCCAGAGAGGAGCAGGCCGTGGAGACAGCAGCGCTTCGAACGCTAGGCTGAACACTAGCCCGATGAAGAGCGGCAGGCTAAGCGATAGGAGCAGGTGGTCAAGCATCTTACCGGCCTCCTACATGATCGAAACCCAGTCGTTTGATGAGCCACTGCGACACGCCTGCTGGCAAGACGGCCAGCCACCAAGTGCCGAAGTTGAGCGGAAACGGGAAGCTGACTCGCGCACGGTTGGCGCGAATGCCACGAACGATCACTTTGGCGGCTCGTTCGGGTGGCCACTCAAAGGGCTTGGGGCCAGGCATGGCATTGCACATGGGGGAGGTGACGTAGCCGGGCATGACGACCGTTACCCCGATGCCGCAGGGGGCGAGCAAGCCGCGCAAGGCTTCGCCATACGCTTTGATGCCCGCTTTGCTGGCACTGTACGTGGGCGTGCTGGGTAGTCCATGCCAACCTGCCAGTGAGCTAATGAATACCAGTTGGCCGCTACCCCGTGCGCGCATGGCGGGCACCAAGTGCTGCGCCATGGCAATGGGGGTGATGAGGTTGATGTCCAGCAAGGCTTGAACATCGGCCCAGGGCTCGAGCTCGCCCAACTGATCAGGATGTGTGTTCTTGCCTGCGTTGGCGATCACGATATCCGGCAACTGCTCGGCACTGAGCGTAGTAAGCCACTGCGCCAGTGCCTCCTCATCGGTGAGGTCGATGGAGGAGAGCGACACGTCAGCCCCTTTTTCGCGACAGGCGTTAGCCACGTGCTCTAAGGCGCTGACGTTGCGTCCATGCAGAATGAGATGCGTCTGGGGCGTCGCATACGCCTTGGCGAGCGCTCCGCCGATGGCCCCCGTGGCGCCGGTAATCAGCACGCAGCGTGTGTGTGGTGTCTTCGTCGAGTACGTTGCATCAACACTCACAGCAGCTTCTCCAGAGGGGATGGGCAGGCTTCTAATATGTGCGCAGCATTATTGACTGCGAGATCGATGCTGGGCTGGCAGTAAAAACCGCCGTTTACCTGGGCGGTATGCATCACGGTATTGCGAAAATAGCCAAACAATTCGTCACTGGGCGGTGGTGGCTGGTGCCAAAACTCCTCCAGCGAGCCTTCGTAGGTAAGCCCTGCCAGATTATAAATGGGGTCGCTGAGCGCAAAGGTGGGGCAGTGTGATTCCAGTGAGACGATGCCCACGGTACTGTTCACCGTGACGGTGCCCACTGCATGCTTGATCAGCGCATTCAGATCGCCGGACTCGAGGTACACGATGCGCCCATCCAAGCCGTAAAAGTCTGAGAGACGTTGAATGATGGAGGGGTAATCCACGAGTCCCATATCGAGCGGATGGTTCTTGATGCACAGCAAGGCATCGCTTGGTGCATGCTCGGCAAACGAGCCCATCACGTGGTCCATGACCTCTTCCATGTTGGCGTAGGGAGAGTGGTCACGAATTTGCGCATCGGTATTTAGCTGCAACGGCAGCATGAAGTAGGGCTTGCCGCTTCCGATCAATCGTTTAATCCGTGCTGCGTCGCGTTTTTTCCACTGTTTGAGCAGCGTGAAGCGCTTTAGGTAGCCCGCATACTCCACCGGTGCGGTAATGGGCGCGTGGTTGCGATAGCGCGGTGCGACCAGGGGGTTCGCCAGACCGGCGACATGGTACGCCACATCGTGCATGGCGCGGATTTTAAACGATGAGCGAAAGCGTACCGGAGAGGGAAGCTCAGGTAACGCTTTGCCCGTTTCATAAAACCAGGTGGGATCGCGAGGCAGCAGCGAGTGGCCGTTGACTCCCTCACGTTCCAGCGTGATCCAGAAGGGGCGGAAGTAGCCCTCTTCAAACACGTGGGTGCGAATGCCTGCGGCCGGGGCTTGGTCGACCGCCGGGCGGTGCACGGGACGCCGGTCGCCGAACAGGACCTGGTCGGTAATGCCGTAGCGTTGCCATAGTGAGGTGACGAAGGCGGGCAGCTCGCTCAGAGGGCCGCGAAACAAGTGGCTATGACTGTGCGTGCGCTGCCAATAGAGGAGATCGCCCGCGTTGAAGTTAACTTTCACCACGCGGTGGCCGTCGTCGGTGAGGCGTCGGGCTAAGCGTTGGTAAAAGGGCGAGCAAACGCCTTGTAAGAATAAGAATGCGCGCTTCTGCTTCAACTCAATGGCTTCCAATCAACAAGTTACGATAGCAGCGATAAAGGCGCTGCTTCCATGTAAGTAGCGGTGTTTGTGCACTAGATTGTTGTAACTTTGCCCGCTCCAATAGGCTGACGACGGTCTCGGCATTGCAAAGCTGACCAGAGGTGGGGTCGACGTAATTGGGGTACAGCAATAGCGTGCCAGCAACGAGGGCATCCAGGGTGAGCGTCCGGTTGCGCCTTGGGCAGCGCAGGGCGTCTTGCGTTAGCCCCCAACCCGCATAAAAAGGCAGGCCATAGGTCGTCACTTGACGATGACGCAACAGAGCTTCAAAACCGGTCAGCGAGCTCATTGTATGCACGGCATCCACGCGCTCTAGCAACGCGGTGATGTCGACGTGGCTGGCGTCCAAATCATACAGACGTTTGGCATCAGTATCGAGTTTGCCCACTCGAGCCCCGCTGATCACATCAGGGTGTGCTTTGTAGATGATGAAAGCGTTCGGCTGAGATTGGCGCACGGCTTTTAGCAGTGCGCTATTGGTGCGGATCTCCGGTGAGCCGGTGGCGATGGACGCATCGCTCTCGACTTGTCCCGGCACCAAAATGACCGTTCGATGATCGGGTAAGGCAACGTCAGCCGCCCCAGGGACGTTATATTTCGATAGCTTCAGGGTGACGAGGCGCTGGCGCAATTCGGCGGCCCTGGCCAGTAAGTCATCGCTAAATTCATGCTCGTTGAGCAGCGTTTCCAGGTCGCTTGGCTGACTGGGGTCGTAATAAATACCGTGGCGATCTATCACCAGCGACAGGGGTTGAGTGAGGTCGACGCCCAGGCCTACCGAGCGGATAAAACCGTCTTCCATGCGCCAAAGATGAGGCAACAGTTCGCTGTGCTGCGTTTTGAAGGTGCCGTCGATACGGCTCGACCATACCAGCAGCCGTTGCGTCTCGACGGCTTGCTGGGGGAGGCTCTTTTGGTAACGAACGCGGGCAGCAGGACCCAGAAAATCGCTGATGAAACGTCGCTTCCAAGAGGAGAAGCCGCAAGCGAGCCATGCGCCTTTCAACCGTTCTTGCTGACGCTTTTGGTCAGCGATGAGGTATATCGTCTCTTCCAGCGTGGATGGCTGGCCCGTGTAGGGGTTAACGTAACGGCAATAGCGAAGATAGGCCGCCGCGAACACTTCTGGCAATGTACGAGAACGCGTGCGCCGCGGGCAGGGGAGTTGGTCTTGGGTCAGGCCCCAGCCAGCATAGAAAGGGGTGCCAAAGCAGTGGACACGTTTGCCCGCCATGAGCGCTTCGAAGCCAAGCTGGCTAGTCACCACATAGACATCGTCGACTTGGTCGAACAGGGCCCAGGGGTTGATATCTTCGCTGATCACCTGGCAGCGCGGGTGTTGAAGAGCGCTGGTAAGGTGCCCTTGCTTTTTACCCGCAATCACATCGGGATGAATTTTGACCAGCACTTTGGCCTGGGGGTGATAGGCCAGTGCGTGCTCCAGCATGGCTGAAAAACTGGCGGCGCTCGCGCCACCATACTCGATGGATGCATCCCCCGCCGTTTGGTCGACCACTAACACGCTGGCGCCACTAGCGCTCAGAGGCTTGTCCGGCGCATGGTTATATTTCGATAAGCGATAACGCTTTAGTAAGGCGATGCAATGTTCTGCCCTGGATACTTCTTCCGACGAAAAGTCGGCGGTCGCTAGCCACTGCTCTAGGTCGCTGGGTCGTGAGGCATCGTAATAAATGCCGCTGTAATCCACTACGAGACTATGCGGTTGGTAACCGGCACTACTAAGCCCTAAAGAGCGTAAAAAACCATCTTCCAGGGCGACGTAGGGAAGACGACGCTTGTCGGCGTAGCGCCTCGCTCGGCGGCTGGTAGGTTTCAACCCCCATCCAATGACGGCGTCTGGCTGGGCGCTGAGGGGACGAAGCGGGAGGACGTCGTCGAATTCTCTTAAAAATGCGGCGAGTGGTGTGATGCTGCCAATGCCTTTAGAGGTGTAACCCGCCGTACGTTTTGCCATGGAGTGTGCCGAAATGTTTTGTCGGGTGGTTTGCGAGATAGGCGGCGAACATACGTGAAATAAGCGTGGTTATCAATTCGCACGCGCTTGGCTTAGAGTTAAGGCGCTTTCGTTACGCAAAGAAACGGTTTAGAAAAAAATAGCTAAGTTGATTTGTCTCAACGCGCACATTTCAGTTGTTTTTGATAAGTTATTTCTTTCGAGCCATGATAGCGTCTGAACTCGCGAACCCCATTCAAGGAAAGTTAACGAAATAGGGATTTCTGGTGCGCCTAGCCCCCCTGATCCATCGACTGATTACGTTTCGTTCGCTAAAAAGCCGGCTGCTGCTGGGGCTTTCCTGTGCGCTGGCCATCTTGGCGGGGGCCGTGCTGGGCATGGCGTGGCAGGTCGGCAAAATCATGGTGCACGAGACCAATATCGCCCACCTGCGCTATGAAGCCGATTTGCTGGCCGATGAGATTACCCAACAGATCAACCAGCGCATCAACGCGCTACAGCGGTTGAACGGGGCCATTGGGCTGTCAGACGATCCCACCTGGTTGAATTACGAGCTGCAAAAGAACGACTCCCTGCTGGCTTGGTTCGAAGGTTTGGTGGTCAGCGATGAGAACGGCGTGATTTTGAGCGACTGGCCGAGCGTGGTGGGGCGAGTGGGCCTCGAGACCAAAGACCTCGAGTATTTCAAAATGGTGCGCGGTATTCGCCGCCCCTACGTGAGCGAGCCCTTCGTGGGCCGGGCTAGCGGTATGCCGCTGGTGCTCATCAGCATTCCTCGTTTGGATGAAAACGGGCGTTTTGCGGGCTTTGTCGGGGGCATCGTCAGCCTCAAGAGCAGCGGACTCTTCAATCGTTTGAGCACCATTCGTTTGGGTGACAGTGGCTATGCGGCCGTTTCGACCGCTTCTGGCAAAATTCTTTACCATCCTGATCACGAGTTGGTGAACGCCGAGATCAGCAACGTCCAATTGAACCCGATGTTAGAGCTTGCGCTGGCGGGTTGGAGAGGGGAAGGGGTTGCCGAACTGTCGAGTGGTCGCGTAGCGCTGCAAGCGTATGCCCAAGTGTGGCCAGCCGATTGGATAGTAGGCCTGTTTTTGCCCACCACTCAAGCACAGTTACCGCTCTCGGGGTTCATTTATAAGCTGCTGGGCATTTGGTTCGTCCTGGCGTTACTCATGATGCCGCTCTTATGGTGGCTGCTGGCGCGCATTCTCAAGCCATTGGACCATCTTGAATCGCAAATTGGTGAAGTGGGTAAGGGCGAGCGCGCGAGTCTCGATCTCGCCACCAGCATGCAGGAGTTGCAGCAAGTCGCGATGACTTTCAACCGCGTAGAGCATGAGCGCCAGCAGTTGGTCGGCCATTTGCAAGAGCGCCAGGCGTTTTTGGATTCCGTATTGAGCGCTACACCCCAGGGCATGTTCGTTGCCAATTTTGGCGGCAAGATCACTTATATGAACCCGGCACTGCTGGAGATGCTGGATATCCCTCCCGATACGCCCATGGAGGCGTGGATGGAGCAGGTGCACCCTGACGACCGAGAAGGGGCGAGGGACATGTGGGTTCACAGCTTGAAAACCGGTAGCGATTTCGTGCGCCAACTACGGTTCGTGCGCAGCGACCATGAAACGCTGTGGCTGGACATTCATGCACGGGTGGTCATGTTGTCTCAAGGGGGGCACTCGCTGGGCTTGGTCGGGGTCGTGAAGGACATTACCGAGCGTCGCCAGCAAGAGGCGTTGCAGCGCTGGGAGGCAGAGCACGACCCGTTGACGGGGCTACTCAATCGACGTGGATTCGAGCGCCGGTTGGAAGAGGCGTTTGCCGACTTCCAGAAGACCAGCACGCCCTCTGCGCTGCTTCTCTTCGATCTGGACCATTTCAAGCCTATCAACGACGAGGGCGGCCACGCGCTGGGAGACGAGATGCTCCGCCGTATCGCTCAAATCGTGGCCTGGGAAGTACGTCGCAGTGACCATGTGGCGCGCCAAGGGGGAGATGAGTTTGCTGTGCTGTTACCCAGCTGTACGCTGGGACAGGCCGAGCGTATCGCAGAGTCGTTGCGTCAGTCGGTGAGCGAGGTGACCGTGACCCATGAGGGCAAAGAGTACAGCGTGACGCTCAGCATCGGCGTGACGACCTTCGATGAAAGCGACGAAACGGTCGATGTGGCGATTTCCCGGGCAGATGCGGCCAGTTATGAAGCCAAAGGGGAGGGGCGAGACGCCGTGGTCGTCAAATTGCCCGAACAGTTCGACCCTATAGAGCTGTTCGATTAAGACGCGTCTGGGAAACCTTCCCGCTGCCAAGTGATCAGCCACTGGGGGAGCGCTTCGGCGGGCATGGGGCGCGCAATACCGTAGCCCTGGGCCAAGTAGCAGCCCAGCGACAGCAGCGCTTGAGCGTGTGCCAGGGTCTCGACGCCCTCTGCTAGCACGGGGCGCGCGAACTTCTTGGCCAAGAATACGATACTCTCTACGATCGCACGATCATCTTCGCTCGCCAGCATATCGCGAACGAAGTCTCTATCGACTTTGATCAACTGCACCGGCAGGCGGCGAAAGTACGCCAGCGACGAGTAGCCGGTGCCGAAATCGTCCAGCGCCACGTCGATCCCCAGCCGTTGACAGTTTTCGAGCACATGCAGCGCCGCTTGCATGTCATCCAGCGTGGCGGACTCCAAAATTTCGATGGCCAGCAGCTTGGTGGGCACATCGGCATAGCGAGCTAATAACTTTTCCAGCTGAGGCAAAAATCCTTGGTGCAGCAGGTGCTGCGGGCTGACATTGACGCTGACCTGCAGCGAAATACCGACGCGTTGCCACTGCTGAAGCTGTTTCAGAGCGGCTTCGATGACCCACTCTCCCAGTAGAAACTCCAGTTCGCTGCCTTCGATGAGGGGTAAAAACTCACCTGGAGCGCAAATCCCCCGCGTAGGATGCTGCCAGCGGATCAGCGCTTCGGCACCTACCACCTCTTTCGATTGCAAATCGACTTGAGGTTGATAGAAAAGCTGGAACTCGCCGTGACTCAATCCATGCTGAATGGCGGTGCGCTCTTGCTGACGTAGCCGGGAAAGGTACTCTTCATCGGTGCTGTAGCGAACGCACTGGGAGACGCCTTGGGTTTTGGCTTTATACAGCGCTTGGTAAGCGTGTCGAAAGAGCGTGTCAGGGTCTACTTCGTCCTCTGGGAAACACGTCATCCCAATGCACGTCGTTAGCTTTAAGCTATGCCCATGTACCTTCATGGGTTGCTGGATGGCGCTTTGCAGCGCTGCGCTGTTGAAGTGCTGGGTGGGGGCGACCACCACGAACTCATCGCCGCTAAGCCGTGCGGCAATGCCTTGCCCGCGCAACGGTTTGATCGACGCCTGCAGGCGTTTCGCTATCCGCGTTAGAATACGATTACCCACGGGGTAGCCGAACATGTCGTTAAGGCGTTTGAAATCATCGATGTTGAGTACGTAGACCGTCAACGGTTCGCGCTGCTGGATGAGCGCCTCTAATTGCGTGCGGGCTAAGCGTTGATTGGGTAGTCCCGTCAATTCATCGATGTTCGCAGCTTTATACAGCGCTTCTTCGTGACGCTTCGTGTCGGTAATATCCGACTGAATGGCAATGAACCCTCCACCTGACTGCTCGCTATCGGGAAGTGGGTTACAGCTAATGTGCACCCAATAAGGCGTGCCGTCTTTACGGTAGTTGAGCAGCTCTTCTTCGAACCGCTGCCTGTCGCGCAGCGCATGCGCAATACGCCGCACGGTGGCTTTATCGGTGGCGCTTCCCTGGACTAGCTTGCCAGGTTTTTTACCCACGGCTTCTTCGAAGGTATAGCCGCTTAGCCGTGTAAAGCCGTCGTTGATCCACTCGATATTGCCCTTGGCATCGGTGATGACGACACCGTTACTGGTATTTTTGGCCACCATCGACAGGCGGGCAATGGCCTGCTGGTCTTGGCGCTGCTGACGGTGATTGCGAAGGTTATTGATGAACTGCCCTATGCTACCTAGTAGCGGTGCCAAAAATTCGACCAGGGCGTCGTCATAGCCGTTCGGGCGGTTAGCGAGGCCAATCATCCCGATACAGTGGCCGTTAGAGTGAATCGGCACGCCCAAGAAGGCATTCAGCGGCGGATGCCCTGGCGGTAACCCGCCTCGTCGGGTATCGAGGGCGGGCGTATTGGAGATCACCACCTGTTGATGGCGCATTACATGACCAAAAAGGGTGTCGAGATTGCTGAACACCATTCCATCGGGAGCATTCTGATCATAAAACAGCTTGGAGGCTCGATCCCACGTGATGTCGGTGATTGCGTGGGCGACGAGGTAGGGGACCTGGCTCTCGTTATATAGCACCTCGCCAATGAAGCCATATTCGCTGCTGGTCAATGCCAATAGATCTTCGAGCAGCGGGTCGAGCGCTTTGGCATTGCCTTGGCCATCGATGAAGCTCGCCTGAGCACGCATGATGGCTTGCTCCAACGCCTGCTGGCGCAGTAATTGGGTTTCGATCTGTTTACGCGGAGTGACATCCAGCATCGTACCGATGAGCTGCACCACGTGGCCGTTGACCACTAGCGGGTTGCCGGTGATTCTGACCCAGCGCGGCTCGCCACTGACCGTGATCAATTGAAACGTGTCGTTAAACGCAAGGCCTTGCTCGATAGCCGAATCGATGGCGTCCATCAGGCGCTGGCGGTCTTCGGGAGTATAAGCTTCCATGCGCTGCTCGAAGGTGCGAGCATCACGCTTGTCTACGTCGTAGAGCTCGTTGACGACATCGTTCCAGTGCGTAGCGCGACTGGGAACGTCCATTTCCCAGAGACCAATCGCTGCGTTGCCAATGGCATCGTAGGCACGTTGAGATACATAGTGCTCGAACTGCAGGACCGCGCTACTGGCCAGTTGCTGAAGTAGCGCGCTTTGTACGCTGGAGAGCCGACGGGGCTGGGTATCCATGACGCAGAGCGTGCCGATGATGCTGCCATTGTCTGCGATCAGAGGCGCTCCGGCATAGAACACGATGTGCGGAGGCGAACTCACTAGGGGTAATTGCTTTAGCGAGGCGTCCTGGCGGGCATCTTGTACTTCGTAGAGCGCTCGTTTTTCGATGGCGATGCCGCATAATGAGTGTTCTCGCAGCATCCGCTGCGTGGATTGGCCCACGCTACTCTTGACCCACACATGGGTGTCATCGACGAGCGTCATTAGCGCAATGGGCGTATCGCAGTAGGCAGCAGCCAGTTGAGTGATACGGTCGAAGTGGTCGTCAGCCGACAAGTCCCCTAGCGTATAACGCTTGAGCGTGAGAAGGCGCTGCTCTTCGTTTTCATGGTTGAGGGGCAAAACCATAAGTGACCTATCAGTGACGGTGCGCGTTTGTGCTTACTTTCCCTTATGGTGACGAGACTGTCTAGCGAGTCGACAAATCTCAGTCAACGGTAGAGTATAAGAGGATGCTGATTCGACTGAGAGCGACTTCGTGGACTTACTTGAACTCTTTACACGCACCTTAGACGTTACCCTGCCTGTTTTTGCCATGGTGTTCATCGGGATTGCCTTGAAGCGCCTGGGCTGGATCGATAGCGCCTTCATTTCGACCGCCTCGTCTCTCGTGTTCAAAGCCACACTGCCCACGCTGATCTTTCTCAGCCTAGTCAAAGCTGACTTGAGCGTTGCTCTAGATGTGCCGTTACTGCTCTTTTTTGCCCTCGCCACGTTGGGCCAGTTTTTGCTGAGTTGGGGTTGGGCGCACCTGCGCGTGCCAAGAGCCGACCGCGGCATTTATGTTCAAGGAGCGTTTCGCGGAAATTGTGGGGTCGTAGGCTTGGCCTTGGCGGCGGGCATGTACGGCAATTATGGGTTATCCGCCGGTAGTTTGCTGCTGGGGGTGGTGATCGTGATGTATAACGCGCTCTCCGTCGTTGCCTTGGCGGCCTATCAGCCCGGCCAAGCGACCGATTGGCGGAGTTTGCTGGGTCATATCATCAAAAATCCGCTGATTCTTTCGGTGTTTGCTGCGCTACCGTTTACAGCGTTTTCCATTTCGTTGCCTAGCTGGGTCATGACCTCTGGCGACTACTTTGCTTCCCTCACGCTGCCGCTGGCGCTGATCTGTATTGGCGCGACGCTCTCGGTTACCAGCATGCGCGAGGGTAGCCAAGTGGCGCTCAGCGCCAGCAGTATGAAAATGGTGGTTTTACCCGTGCTTTCCACATTGGCTGCGTGGCTGATGGGGTTTTCGGGGAATCAGCTCGGCTTACTGTTTCTTTTCTTTGCCAGCCCCACCGCTGCCGCCAGCTTCGTGATGGTCAAAGCGATCAATGGAAACGTGGCCTTGGCCGCTAATATCATCGCCATGACCACGCTCATGGCCAGCGTGACCGTGACACTGGGTATCTTCGCTCTTCGCCTGCTCGGTTGGATATGACCTTTGCCGATGCAAAACCGCGGTTGGCCGGGGCGGATCAAACCGCTATACTATGCGCCCCGTAAGTCCCTGTAGCTCAGTAGGATAGAGCAGCCGCCTCCTAAGCGGCAGGTCGCAGGTTCGACTCCTGCCAGGGACGCCAAACGCCCCCATGTCTTCTTCATTTCTAACGACTAGCGCGGCGCGCCTAGTGTTTGCACCCAGTAGTGCGTAAATCGCGAGTCACTATCTTCCGCGTGCGCCATGCCCATGTCGGTAAAGGCATCGTTCATGAGGTTGCGGCAGTGGCCTGGTGTAAGCGAGCGCCAGCTTTGGCACTACTTAGCGGCGCAGTTGGCACCGCCCAGCACTTAGCATAATTCGTAATTTTGCACCCAATTTGGCACAGCTTTTAACCAAAGAGTTCTGACCACTTCGATATCAAGTTGTTCTCGTCAACCTCATTCAAAATCTTTTGCCCGCCTGGCCAGACAACCGCAATATCGCAGACGCTAGAAACTGATAAGCTGGTTCTGGCTACCTGTTGCATAGTCTCAACTATCAACCTCATGTTTTGAGCTAGTGCTTCACTTATATCTACATTGTCCCCAGGCAATTGCATTTTTTCGTTCAACAAGGCGTCTAATTCAACTGCTTCATCAAAGGTGAAGTCGCTTGGGGGGAAGCATTTTGCTCGATATGATTCAAGGCCAACCAGATTTTCTTGGTTCAAGGATGGGTGGTAAGCAGCCATTTTTAAAACAGTCCCAGGGCCTTCAGGGGCTGGAGATGAGTAACTGGCAAGCCAGCCTGTTGTCTGTAACGCTCTGGCAGATACACTCGACTCTGGGTGGGATCGCAAAAAGCTATTTCTAGCATCATGTATAGCTGAAAGGACTTGATCCATATAACATATCTTTGCCGTCTGTAGGTGCTCCTTGACTGGGGTAAGCAGCTCAACCAATCCGCATCCCGTTACGACGCCGAAAGGCGTGTGAACTATTTTATCTGCTTGCTGATGGACTGGGTGCATATCCCCAGCCGAGTCGATGCATACCTCTGCTTTATCGGCAGCAATCAGGCCTACCTTTCCCATGTGAATTGCTACTAGAAGAGTCACATTATCGCCCCTTTAAAATAGTCCCGCCGGTTCAGCCTCAACATCCCAACTTAAGATCACCACCTCCTTGGCATCTGACCCTTTCCCACCCCCGACGGTGTAGCGGATGTCGGTGGTTTCGATGTGGTAGTCCGAGAAGATCCGACGGATGTCTGAGTGGTCGTTGAGGCTGATGATGGCCTTGCCTTTGAGCTTGGCCAGCATGCTCGCCATTTCCTCATACTGCTCTATGCCAAAGGGTACCCCATATCCTTCTGTCTGCCAGTAGGGCGGGTCCATATAGAACAGCGTGTGTGGGCGATCGTATCGCTCGATGCAGTCTTGCCAGCTTAGGTGTTCGATGAACGTGCTGGCCAAACGTAAGTGTGCAGTGGACAGCGACTCCTCCAGGCGCAGCAGGTTTAGCCCTGGCGGGGTGGTGGTGGCGGTGCCAAACGTCTGGCCTTCGATGCGGGCACCAAAGGCGTTCTGCTGTAAGTAGTAGAAGCGGGCGGCTCTCTGGATGTCCGTGAGCGTTTCCGGGCGTGTCATTTTCAGCCACTCGAACACCTGACGGCTGGAGAGCGCCCACTTAAACTGCCTGACGAACTCTTCTAAATGGTTCTGAACCACACGATATAGGTTCACCAGATCGCCGTTGACGTCGTTTAGTACCTCAACGTCTGCGGGCGAGGGGCGTAGGAAGAACAACGCGGCCCCTCCTGCGAATGGTTCGACATAGCACTGATGCGGCGGCATCAGCGGGAAAATACGATCAGCGAGGCGGCGCTTGCCGCCCATCCAGGGAATGATTGGGGTAGCCACGAGGCATCTCCTTTGGTGGTTTGGAGCTCGTGGCTCTCTGCTGGTTTAAGTGCCTGCAGCGCGGGCACTTTATTTCAATGAACTGATAGTCGCTGACGTTGGCCAGCTTGCGATTGCACTGCTTACAACGGATTTCGATTAACACCATGTCAAGCCTTCTAACGTTCTAACGTTTGGCTTAGACTGCTTGTGCCTCGCGAGGCAGGGGAGTCTAGGCCGACTTGCAGGCTTGATCTGCTTGTTGGTGGCCACCTCGGGTGTTACAGCACCTTATGTGGCCACTCCTCTTTTAAAATTTGGCCCCTTCTGGGGATGATCGGGTGTTGATAGGTAGCATCCAGTGGCATGGTTTAGTGCCTAAGTATTGCCCCTCAGTACGGGGATCTAGCTCATGGATGAGCTTCTACACCTCCCAGCTAAGCCCCTCAATGCTCTCAATCTCTCCCGCCACTACCTGGGCCTGATACTGACCCTCCAGCGCGATCAGTGCGCCACGGCGTTGCGCGATGGCCTGAAGCGCTTGCTCAACGTCTGATAGGGGGTGATTAGCGTGGAACTGGCCGTCGCTATCTTTCCACGCTGCGAATGTGGCTTGCTGGCCTTCTCGGGCGAACTGGACGACCTCTAGTAGAGCGGCGCGGTTGCTGGGGTCTCCGCTGTAGCGGATGCCGTTGACCACTACTCCAGCCGCTTCCGCCTTTTTCCTTAACTCTTCCAGTGCTGCTGTTAATGCCATTTTACGCTCTTCTTGGCGCATCTCGGCAGTTGTGACGTGTGCATCATTTAACCAGCTCATTCTGACACCTCATCTTCTGGCTCAGGCACTATGTCATACGGAGGTAATTCAATCGGACCGCTGTGGTTTTCCAGCACCAGCGGTGAAGGGAAACGCGTTTCGTTAGGGGCATTGGGGCCGTGTCCCAAATGGATCGTGCATTCGTACTCTTCACCGTTTCTCTTCACAGTGCCTAGCGCGTGATGCTTGGCAGTCGCGCCGTCGGGAAGTTCTGATAGGTCATAGTCAGTGCCGTTGATGTTAAGCACAGTTCCAGCGAGGTTTGCGGTGGTTTCTTCGTCACTACGAATGGGGGATAGATTGAGTGTTAGCTTCATGTTGCTCTCCTTTAGTACCATTTTAGCCAGCCTGAGAATATTAAGCGCTCGCTGTTAGTACCCGGCGCTGAAGAGACACCTGCGGTTTTTAATCGTAAAGCGTATCCCGCTGTAGGGTCTAAAAATAGTGCTCTTATATTTTCAAAATACAGTGCTGGATTAGGCGAGCTAGTAGAAACATGCGCCACTGTTATTGCTGGTGCAGAGCCAGGGATATATACAACCGGCGGTGTAAAGAACTGCACACCTGAGTCAGCAACGTTTACATCTTTCACACTTGAGAAGAAAAGGCTCCCATCAGCAAACTTCACATACTCTCCGTTCGCGTTTGAGCCACGCTCTATAATTGCTCCAGTGGGTACACCTCCGGACTGGGACACGGTACCAATGACGTTTTTATCGTGGAAAATTCTAAAATCGAATGATAAATCTTCAGCAACCCACCCCCGAATAAATGCACCCAAATTAGAAAACATTAACCGAATAGAATGCCCTGAACTGAGTCGGTACAAATCGACCCCAGGCCAATACTTAGCCCCCAATAAATCATTACTACCAGATGCACCAGCACCGTAATAAAACTGGTTCGCAGAGGGAGCTGCATTAAAATCCGATAATTGGTAACCCTGACCACCAAGGCCCCCAAAACCTTTAGCCATTAGTGGCCCATCACCACCTTCTACTTCACGGTTATAAGCCGCGCCTGCAGCATTCGGCAATCCACTGCCTGGCTTATGAACAATATTGTCGGCGTTGACGCTGGCGGCGCTTTGCGCGGCGGAGGCTGCTGCTGTGTCGACCGCTTGACGCTGCTGGTCGACGTGTTGGCGGTCAGCCGCCACGGCGAGCCGATCATTACCCACTTCTTCGCGTAGTGTTTGGCACTGCTGCACATAGTCAGCGCAAGCTTGGGCGTTGCTTTGTGCCGATAGGCCCATGATTACGGCTTGTTGAAGGCACGGTATAAAGCGGACTGTATAACCCAGGCCGTCCAGGCCTGTGTTGGGGTCGGCGTCGTCGGTGTAGGTCTGGCCGTTGCCGCCCAGCGCTTCGGGGAACGTGACGCTGTTCATTACAGGATCTCCAGGAGTGACATGGCGTTCTCATAGTTCGCGTAATAGGGGTGCGTGATGCCATTCAGCTCGGTTTGCTGGGCAATCATGGCCCGCGCAAAGTTGGTAGGGGATGGCCTCGGTGACCAGAGGTAGAGGATCTCGCCGACGATATCTTGCGTGCGCTGCAACCGGTGCAAGCGCAGGAATGCCTCGTCTTCTGTGAGGTTCGAGAGTTGAAAATTGACGGTACGCTTCGGCGTGACGCGGCGGGCGTAGCCAGTCCGCGCTGCATCACCTGCACGGGTGATCTGGGTACCGCTGTCGTAGCCGTGCTGAACGCCGTAATCGAGGTTGTAGCGAGGCTGCCAGACGTCAGCGAGCATCACGCGCCCTAACGTGATTGCACCATCCAGGTTGCCGGTATCGAGCAGCTCCACATGCACGCTGCTGCCCAGCAGACGGTCAGCGAAAAACACCGTCATAAGCGGGGTGTATGCGCTACGGTCTTCTTCCGTCAGCCGCCGGTTCCAAAAGTTGTCGTTGCCCCACACCACATCATCCAGGCCGTACACCACCGGCCAAACGTTTTGCCAACCGCTGTCGTAGATCTGGTCGGTTTGTTCAGGGTCGCGGTAGACACGCGCTCGTACCGTGGCGGCTGCACTGAGGTTGTGGGCGAGGATGGCCAACACGTACAGCGGGCGTCGCCGGTCGGTCGTGATAGAGAACTGGGTATGGGCCGGGTCGAGCGATGCCGATTTTGAGACCACCGACGTGCGGTTGTCCTTCACATGCTCCAGAGGCAGCGTGCTTAACCACTGACCACCGCTGACCACAGACGTGTCGATGTAGTTAGGCCAGCACAGCGCTATTTTCTTGGAATCAAGTGCCATGGTTAGCCCCACAGGTTCAAAGTGATTTCGTCGGTTTGCGCGTTGAGCCGGTAGCCTGTCACACGCATCGCTCGGCCCACGCCGTAGCCTTGGCGTGGGGTGATCAGCGTTAGGTTGCCGCCCACGGTGGGCAGTAGCGCCTCATTCGCTTCGACCGTGACCGTGTCGCGGCGGACGCCCAATAGGGCAAGCACGCGGTTAGCGACTGCCTGGCTCTGCGCGTAGCTGGCAAGCACGCTGTTAATCGTGAGTTCACCGGCTAATGGATGGCGTTCAATCACGGTTTCATCGGTGGCCACCACGCGGCGAGTCTGTCGCGCCAAGCGGGCGCGGCGGGACTCAGAAACGTTACTCTCAAGGTCCGGCTGCACGGTTTCGATGCGGTCGCAGTCGATGTTCACGCGCCACACCGGCAAGCCACCTGGGCCTGCGCCGGTGGCGCTGCGGCTGACGGTTTGAATGGCGTAGTCACGAATCGCAGCCTCAGTTGGCTCTGGTTCTTCCCAGGTGCCTAAGCGCAGCACTTGGTCAGCCTGTGCGGTGAGGTAGCCGCCGATGCTATCGGCGATACGATCTAGCAGGTCTAACGTGTTGGTTTGGGTGGTGATATAGAAGCGCACCGCGCCGTAGGCGTTAAGCGCGGTCACATCGCTTGCATGTAAGGTGTAGCCGCGTTCTGCCGCCAACGCCTGGGCAACGGCACCGGCACGTGGGTCGGCTTGGGCGGCATCGACGGTGAGCGTGCCCGTGGCGTTATCGCCTAGGCGCACATAGCCCTGGTAGGCGCGAAAGGTGCCTTCAACAGGAGCGGTGCTTTGCAGCTGCGCCAGGCTGCTATACGCGCCGCCGTTATTGAGCGCCACGCCTTTGTCGTAAACCGCTCGAATTGTGCAGTCGGGCAGCGATGACACTTGGTAGATGAGCTTGGCCGTGTTGACCTGCACCGGCTGGGCGTTGCGTACTTCACCGAACACCAACGGCTTGGGTTCGCCTGCGATGTCGTCTTGGGTGCCTTCCAGTCCATTGGGCAGTACGTTATCACCGGCATAGGTTTCCATGGGGTGCGGCGAGCGTAGCGGCTCCAGGGGGTCGCGCAGCACCACCGATACTTCGTCATCTGAAAACGCCAAGCGTGCGACTGTGCCGACCACTTGAGGCTCGCCATCAAGTGCTAGCACCATCTCGCGACCGTCCACGGCGTAGTCTGCGAGGTAGTCCAAGCCGCCATCAGTGTTGATCAGCGTCGTTTCACCGTAACCGCTGCGGCTCTGTTGCAGCAGTTGGCCAGCGTAGAGGCCTGCCTCGTATAGCCCAGGCTGTTGGATGCGAGGGTCATAGAAGTTGTCTGCCTCATCTAGGTAGCGGCCTAAGCTAAAGCGCAGCGTTTGTGGCTGGTTCTCTTCGTCGCGGGCTTGAATTGTGAGTGTCCACGTCATCGTTTCGCTGCCTCCAGCCGCTTGTCGTCTTCCATCTTTTTCAGCATCCGGTTGCCGCGCTCAGTGGCGGCGATCTGCTGAGTTGCGGCGGCTCCGCGCTGGTTGTTAGCGGCAGCCAGGTGCTTGTTGCTTTCACCCTGCAAGCGGGCGTTATCGCGGCGTAGCTCGGCGACTTCGCGTTTGAGGTCGCGCAGGGTTTCCACGATGTCGCTGTTGCCCAGTAGTGGGTAGTTGGGGAGTGGAGCTGCACGCGGTGTTGTTGTTGAGCCTACCGCCTGCCCACTGTTAAGCGCTTCGAGCATGCCGCGAACGCCTGGCTGCTTAACGACTTCGCTACGTACGACGAACTCTTCAGCATGCACAATACCTGCCGGGTCCCACTTGCCGCCGGGGCCTGTCCATCCGCCGTTTGCGAATGGTGCCAGCTCACCGGTTAAAGAGCGGTATTCCTGGCGCATGCGCTCCAGTTCGTTCTCTCTGCCGTCTGCTAGTTCTAAGCGTCGAGCCGTCCACGCGGCCTGCTGGCTTTGGTATGTCCAGCCTTGTATCTGGCTTAGGAAATTACCTTGATCACCATCTATCCAGTTGTAGCTGCGGTACCTGTCCACGTTGCCATTTGCGTTTTGGCCAGTGGCGGCTGCTAACGAGTAAAACTCATCAATTTTCGACTGTGTGGCAGCTGCATCAGCCCTTATCGATGACGCTTGGCGTTCCTTTGAAATACGGTCACGCTCGGCCTGCTCTGCCGCTGCCCGCTCGCGCTCAATCCGGGCGCGCTCTGCATTCGCAACGCCCAGGGCGTTGATAGAGTCGGTGAGGCTATCGATGCCGCTGTTGAAGCCCACCATCTGATCGGTTGAGCGTGCCATTTCGCTCACTAGCCCATTCAGCTCACGCAACTGGTCGCGGGCCTGTTTTTCCAGTGAGTCGGTGTTTGCTTCTGTGCCTTCGTTGGAGCGGTTGAGTGCTTCGAGTCGGCTGATCGTGCCGCTGCCGTCGGCATCTAGCTTTTGGAAGATGCGCCGCAGCTCTTGGTCGCTAGCGAGGCCATTGAACGCGCCGTAAAACTCGTTCCAGTCGATTAGGCCGGAGGTATCGAGGTCGATAGCGTCGAACATCGGTTTCAGCGTTGCACCGATGCCGCCCGCTAAACCTGACAGGCGAGCGTTGCCCAGCTCTTGACGGCTGATGATGCCATCGCCGTTCACGTCGATTTCACGGATGAGCCGCTTAATTTCGTCGTCAGTGGCGATCGGAGAGAGCGCTGAGCGTACTTGTGCAGAAGTGAGCTGGTTTTTATCAAGCTCATTCATCTTGTTGCGTAGAACCGTGCCGAGCACGGTGTCGCTCGGTAGCGACTGGATGATGACGCTCTCCAGACCTGACATGACGCCGTCGCCGTTGAGATCCACCGCACGCAGAATGGCCGTTAATTGGGCATCACTGGCTTTGCCGTTCATGACGATCGCGAGCTGCTCGCGGGTCAGTACGCCATCAATACCACCTGCCAGGGTAGTGAAATACCCGGCTAAATTTCCCGCTATATTGCTCGGGTTATCGCCTCGCAATACATCGCTCAGCTGGGTGCTAATGCCTTGAGTTTGCTCACGTAGGGCCGTTTTAATCTCATCGGCCAAAAACTGCTCAGCACTGATCGATTCCGGCAGTGCCCGGATAGCGTCGTAAACATCTTGCTGTATGCGCTGGCCAGCGGCGCTGCTGGCGTTATATGCCTTGTTGGCATCCAGCACCTGCTGGGCGTACTGGGTGATGTTCTGGAGCGCCGTACGGTCGCCGTTTTCAGCGAGCACGAGCTGGCGGGCGAGCTGCTCTTGGGCGGTGGCCAGGTTCATCTCTGGCGTGCCGCTGGTGGCCTGCTGCTGGTCTAGCCAGTTGCCGATATTGCCGAGCTGCTGGTTTAACTGGTCGCGTACACGCGCCACTTCGTTTTGATAGTTGCGCGCTGCCTGGGTCGCGTTCTGCTGAACCGCGATCTCATCCTGAATCGCCCAAATGCGCTCCTGGGTGGGGCGTAGGGCTTCGTCGATCGTTGCTAGTTCGCGCTCGCGCTCAAGTGCTAGAGCGCCTTCGGCATCGCCCATCAGGTTCAGCAGCTCGATCTGCTGGCTGAAGGACTGGCGGTCGAAAGTTTGCCAGGCTTGGCGCACTTGCGCTTCAGTGTCAGCAACAACCGCGCTGGCGTCGGCGAGCATCTGCTCGAACTGTTGGCCAACACGCTCTAGGCCTCGCTCGATTTCGACAAGCGCCGGTGCTAGGTTCATCGCCTGGTTGTACAGCTCACGCCCGGAAGCGGTGGTGAGATCGATGCCGTCTACCAGCTCACGCAGGGCGTCGGTGGATTCGATCACGCGCCCGGTGCGGGCTGTAAAGGCACCCATAGACTGTGCAGCGGCGTTCATAGCGCGCTCTTGGCGCTCGGCTTCGGTGAGTACGTTCTGATAGTAGAAGTCGGCGCGGGCGCTGAACGCATCGATGCCGCCTGCAAGCTCAGCGAGGTGGCTGGCTGCATCGCCACCAGCCAGTGATGCGGCCAGGCTATTCTCGTGCAGCTGCTCTAGGATCGGGTTGATGCCGTTGAGCGCGGTCGCTAGGCGGCTGAGCGTGTCTACGGTGGTCTCGCCAGCGCGGGCGTACTGACTAGGGTCTGTGACCGATTGCGCGGCGCTGTTCACCACGTTTTGCAGCCACTCTTGAACCGCTTGCTCTACCTCCGCTTCATCCAGCCCTTTGGTGCTGATACGGGTGAGGCCGCTGCTGAACGCGTTCAAAGCGCTGGATTGCTGCCCTAGGGTTTCGAGGGTGACGGCTAGCGATGCTTCTTGCGCTGCGTAGGCGTCTTGCAGCATTGCCTCCAGTTCGCCATTGAGAGCGCTCGTACGGGTGCGTGATTTGGAGCTGGAGAACCAACCGCCGCTCTTGCGCTGGTTCTCGAATTGATTACCGGTGATGTCGCCAGCGGAGACACCGAGATTCAGCCCGGCGTCTTTGGTTTCCCAGGAGCCGCCGAAGATCCCGCCCAAGGCAGAGCCCAGGGTGGAGCCAGCGAGCGCGCCCAACGGGCCGCCAAAATAGGTGCCCACCGCGCCGCCGATGGTGCCCAGCGTGCTGGAGTGCTTACCCTGGCCAAACAGCTGGCCACCGAGCCAGCTACCCGCCAAGCCTGCGCCCAGGCCCGCCAAGCCCTGCATGCCGCTGAAGTTGCGCAGGCTGCCACCCATGAAACTGGTGCCGCCACTGGCCCCCATGCCTGCCGTGGCGCTGCCTGCCCAGCCGCTTGAGTAGGCCGTGGGCACGCCACCCCATTGGATGCCGCCCAGGCCGCCCTGAAGGGCATTCCACATATTGCCCACGCTGCCGGGGCTGATGCCAAAGCCGCCGCCAGGCTGGCCACCGGCACCACCCCCAAAACCCATGCTGGCCGCCAACTGCACCGTGATAGGCCGGGTAATGGTCATGTGCAGCAGCTCGGCGAGGGTTTGATCCCAGACGCGCTTGATCGTGTCAGTAGCGCTGCGACTCCCATCTACGGCACCTAGCCAAAGGTCGGCAAAGCCATCGTCTAAGCGCCGTAGACCATTAACGCGCAGTTCTTCCATCGCGCCTTCCATGGTGTAGAGGGCGTTGGTGGTGCTGGTGGCCAGGTCGCTGGCGTCGTTTTGGGTGTCGATGTACGCGGTTTGCAGCGCGCCGATCATCTGGAGGTAGTCAGCGACGCCAATGCGGCCCATGGCGAAGGCGAGGTTGAGGGTGTTCTGGTCTTGCGCCAGTTGCACGACCTCGGCCCGGCCTGGGCGTAGGCGGTTGCGCAGTTGCTCAAGGCGGGCTGAGAATGCGGCGGCCGCATCCGCTTGTTGGCGCATAGATTCAGAGTTGGCGGCATTGGCCGAAGAACTTTGCTCTGTTGTCTTGATCGTTTCAAACAGCCACTGGTCGAGCGTTTTGAACTCGTGGGTGGTTTGCCTGGTAGCGTTCTGGAGAGCATCCGCCTCCTCGCGGTTTTTCCGCTGAGCTGTTTGAATTCGAACTTGCTCAGCCCATAGGCTAGCGAGCGCTTGTTCTTGCTCGCCGATTGCTTCGGTAATACTTTCAGAGATGCCTTGATGCGAGTTTTCGTAGAACCGCTGTCGAGCCGTTAACTCTGTCAACTGTGCCATCGCTTCCTGGGCTTGTAGTGACACCGCCTCCAGAGCGTTCACTAGCGTGTCATAGTTGGCATTTAACGCCGCGACGTTACCGCTGCCTATCGCTTGAGCATACTCTTCAAGCGCCCGTTTGGTGTTTTGGGCCGTATCGTCGATCAGACCTAATTCTTCTCGATAGGCCAGCATGGCACCTGTCGCAGCGCCTAGCAGCGTAATGGCGATGCCCAGCGGGTTGGCACGCACCGCAGTATTAAACGCCCACTGCGCCACCGTGGCGGCGACCAATACGGATCGATAGGTGGCATACGCACCCGCCGCCGTGCCGACGATGGTAGCGGTGGTGGTCATAAGGCGGATGTGCCCATCCAGGTCGCCGGAGGCCAAGGCATCATTGAATCTGAAAATGTTGTTGGCAGTGGTGTTGTAGAAGCTGGAAAGGCGCTCTCCGACGCTGAGGTAATCGCCTATCTCAAGCCGGGCTTCTTGCATTGCCTGGCTCAAGGTGTCTTGGGCACCCGCTAAGCCTTGCGCTTCCGCTTGCGCAACACCACCGTATTGGGCGGCGAGTTCGCTCAGGATGAATCCCTGGGCTTCTGCCACGCGGTTGGTTTCCACCATTTCCCGAACCATATCGCGTTGCGCAGCGGTAAACACCGTGCCGGATCGCGTTAGTGCGGTCATGCCTGTCACGGGATCTTCCAATGCTTTGGCGACCTGCAGTATGGTGCTGTTCAGGTCAGTGCCCATGGCTGCTGACAAGTCCAGCGCACCTTCGATCGCTTGGTCGAATACTTCACCCCGGATATTTCGAAACGTCATCAGCGTCTGCTGCGCCTGCATGACGCCTTCGGTGCTTTGCAGTGTTGAGAGCGCTAATGCGCGAGACTGCTCCAGCATCTGCTGTGCTGTACGCTCCGCTGATCGCCCGGTCGTTTCAATCAACTGCTGCTGACGAAACAGGTTTCGCTCAAGTAGCTCTGACTCTCGGCGAATCTCCGACCACTCATTGCTAATGCCACGAATACCCACAAAGCCCACCAGCGTTGTCAGCGCTGCTGTAGCCATGCGTTGCATACCTGCCAAGTGGTTAGAAACGGTGGTGACTTCACCGCCGGTTGCCCGCAAGGCGTTAGCGGCTTTGGTGCTTTCTGTTTGCGCCGTACCACCAAAGTCACGCAGCGAGCGCTCAGCGCGCCCACCCTCACGCTCGGTGGTACCGCCAAACTCACGCACTTCACCCTGCGCATTGCGCAAGGTGCCGGTGAGCTGGCGGCCATCGCCAGTGAGGGTGACGCTAAGCGTTAGATTGTTTGCCACGGTGTGTCCTTCTAACGTTTAGTTGCGGGGTTTGTTCATAACGCTGAGTGCGCCGAGTTCGATGATTTGCACTTGATCCAGCCGCTCAAGTTGTTGCTCTGGGGGAAGCTGGTAGAGGCTGATAACGCTGATCACCGCTTGCACATCCAGCCCTTCGCGGCGTCCTTCCATACCTCTAAAAAGCCATTGGCGAGAGCAGCGAATGAAGGTTTCGACGGCTTGCCAGTTCTCTGGCAGCACTTCGAACAGCTCAGGCTCGGCTTCCTCTGCCTCTGCCTCCTCGGCTAGCTCGCCGCCTAGGGTGATGCCCAAGGCGGCGAGGTCGTCCTTGACCAAGTTGGGCTTGCCGTTACTGGCTTCTGCCCAGTGCTTGCCTGCGTCGATCAGATTCGCGGACGGTTCTTTTTTGAGACGCTCTCTTGGTAAGCCGTGACCAGTGCGGTGCTCGCGGCGGGGTCGTTTTTCACGGCGTGCAGCAGTGCTTCACCCTGTAGCGGCTGGCCATCTTCACCTGGTACCTCCAGTTCGCTCACACCAATCAGTACATGATCCAGCAGCAGCGAGTCGGCGGGCATTTCACGCAACTTGTCCTGCGGCAGTGCTTTGAACTTGGCCGTGAATTTCCCGGTCTGCTCTTTGCCTGCTTCGTCGTAAATGGTCAGCGAGACGGGGTAGGTGTATGAGCGGTTGGTGTTGAGTTTGAACACGGGTATTTCTCCTGGGGTTAATCGCGTTTGAAACGCTGGTTAACTGCTGGTTAGCCGAGGCTTAAGGGACTTCTGGAATCGGGTTACCCACGACGATCACTACTTCATCGTTGCCTTCGGTGGGCTCGGGCATATAGTTGATGCTCAGCATCTGGATACCGTCTTGATCGGCGTAGGTCGGTGATTCGATGCCGACCTTTTGCATGCTGATCTCGATGCGTTCTTCAGGTGTTTTACCGTGCACGAGCTTCAGTGGGCCGGTGGCGGCGTTTTGCGACATCTCGAAGTAATTCACCGTACCAACACCCGGATCTTCGATACTCAACTGACCGGAAGGTGAGCGACCAGTGATCTCAATGTCGTTGGAGCCAACGATTTTTTTGTGGATGACCTGACCCGACATATCCAGTGAGAACTGGTTAAACGGTACGGTTGCCCCCATGAACGCCAGCGGCTCAGTGTTGAGCGTGTTAACGGCCAACGCCGCACGCCACTGGCTAAGCGTGACGTTAGGCAACTGTTCAGCTGTCACGGGGCTGATCAATGCACGGAAGGTGAACCGGATCACCGGCATGTTTTCAGCGTTGACAGTGAAGGCAGGAGTGCCTCGCGCCCCGCGCCCCTTATGCAGGTTGCCATCAACGTTGCAGAAGAAAACGCCGGAGTCTTCGTCTTCTGAGACGGGCGAATAGATCACGCGCTCGCCGACCTCAATCACTTCGCTCCAGCCACAGGCGCGCAGCAGCTTGCCCCAGGGCGGTGGCGTGCCCAGCTCTCCGCTGGTGTTCCATTCCACCTCAACGACCGCTTCCACATGCTTTTCGCCGGGGGCCTGCGGTGAGTTGCCGTAGTACGGCCGCACAAAGTTGCGCTCGATATTGCTGCCCGATAACGGCGTGACGGTAATCTCGCGCATCAGGATGGCATCTGTTGCTGCTTCGGGCGTTGTGGTGCCATCGTTGTATTCGGATTCCAGAGCGAATCGCATCGCCCGGCGGTTCGTTTTCAGGCTCACGGTGAAGTCTCCTCAAGTGGCCAAAAGTATTCGGTGGTAAACACGTCAGCCCAAAACAGGGCGTGGCTTTCCAGCGCCAGCAGTTGGCCGCGATGCCATTTCACGGGGATGTCGCAACCGGCTGGCAGCCAGTTGATCAAGCCGTTCAGCGCGGGCTGCCGCAGCCTAGCCAGTTCGTCGTCACCTGATGTCGCCACTGGGCCAAGCGGCGCGTTCGTGCGTTTAATACCCGTGACCAGGAGCACTTCGGTTTTCACCCGGTGGCGTGCCTGGTTGCTCATTGGCCCGTGGCTCACTGTCTCGCGCCCTAGCACCAGCATCATGTTGGGCAGGCCCACCTTGTTCTTGGCCGCTTCAACATCGGCGGCCAGCTTCACGCTGGGCAGCCCTTCCAGGGCGTTTAAACGGTCGAGCCACGGGATGAGCGAGAGCATTACTTGGCCTCTTTGCCTGGTTCGTCAGTTGCTGCTGGCTTGGCAGGCGGAGCGGCTAGCTCTACAACCAGCGCGGGGTCGTCGCTGATCGACTTGTAGGCGCTGCCTTTGTCGTCCAACGTCAGGTACTTCCATTCGTTGGTGAAGATCACCCCGCTGTTGGTGCGCTTGGCCCCGGTGGCTTTGGTCTTTACTCGCACCTGTACGTCTTTGCGTGGTATCGGCTTCTCAGCGCTTTGCTCGGTAGGCGCTGCTTTGGTGGTCTGTTTGGCACTCATGGTGGCTCCTTATGTCCAGGGATGGACGGTATCCCGGCGCGCCAGGACGTTAGCGCGGCGGGTTAAAAACCGCCGCCGTTGAACACTTGGCGGCCTGGGTTCATTTGCACGCTGCCTGCGCTGCTGCTGGCGGGGCCGGTCGAGATGCCCAGCTTCACTTCACCGCGTGACACGCTGCGTAGGAACTTCACGGCGTCGTCGTAGCGCTTCTGCACCTGGTCGGTCGCGTGTTCGTCGTAGAGCCGGTAACGGGCGATGTCGCAGGCGTAGGCGGTGACGATGCGCGGCACGGGCGACAGCGGCACGCGGTAGCCTGCCGCGCTGACGTAGCCATCGATCTCGCCGCTGGCGTCGTCGCAGGCGCGATCAATCACGGCGTCATCCATCGTGCCATCCTGATCGTGAGCCAGTGAGAGCAGCTCGTCTTCGCCAAAGCGCTCGATGAGATCCGCTTTCGTGCAGTACGGCATCGGTTAGGCCTCCGGCTCGCTGGTCGCTTCAGCCAGCGGGAAGGTGCAGTCTTCCACTTCCAGGGCCGGGTCATCGCGGAGCTGCTGGAGCTGTTCTTCGCTGAGCAGTTCTAGCGCGATACCCATGCCTTCGCGGTTGAAGCGGAAGCCAGCGCGGCGGCGGCTTTTGATGCGGCGCTTGGTGCGCACGAACACGCCTGGCATTTCTTCGATGGGCGGTAGCGCTTTGCCGGTGCCATCACCTGTGACGGTGTTGCCCTGGGCCTCGGTGGGCTGGGTCGCTTCGGTCTGCGCCGCTTCCTCCGTGGCTGCCGCATCTTCGCTCGCCTGAGCTTCCTGCTCATCGCTGGGCGCTACGGCGTCTGCTGCCGCCTCCGGCACCGGCTCGGCCTGTTCTTGGGGCTGGGCCTCGGTCGCGGCTGCTGCGGCTTTGTCTTGCTTGGCCTTGGCAGCGGCGCTTTGCTTACGTGTGGTCATAGGGGTGCTCTCCGTTGCGCAGTGCCTGGATCAGCAGGCACTGCGAATTGCGGTTTAACGTGCCGTTAAGCGCTGGTTAACCAGGGGTTCAACACCAGCGTTGAGGTGTTGGCCCATTTGTTGGTCTCACCGCCAGCGCCCAGCTGGCTTTGAAGCACGGCACGGGCAGCCCCTTCCATGGAGTTGGGCACCATGGTGTGCGAGTGGCGCAGCGCCAGCGGGCGTTCGTAGTCGCCTTTCAGCGTCGTCAGTGCTTGGCGGGCTTCTTCGTAGTTCTCGGCGGTAAACGGCTTGCGAGAACGCACGGCGAGCTGCCAAAGACCGGCACCTGCATTCACGCGGGCATCCACACCGAACAAAAACTTATCGGTCATGAATATTTGCGCGTCGTTGAGATCGGTAATGGAGCGGAAGTTGTAATCACGGCGCTTCTGGAACATGACCGCTTTAATCACGCGGGTGTTGTCCATCACGTACCAGGCGTCGCCCGTGCCGCCCATGTCGTTACTGACGGAGATCTCTTTGCCCGACTTATCCAGCACAGGGTGGTCGGTATCGAACAGCGGCTGGCCGTCGTAGCACTCGGGGTTGCCTTCCAGCACTTCTACGGCGAGTTCGTTGGGGTGCTCGCGGGAGCTTCGACCAAACTCCTGGAAGACCGGCGACCAAAGGCCGTAGGTGTCGTCTTCCACAGCATCACGTGAAACGCCTTCCGTTAGCTCGAAGGGGCGATTCTTGATCGAGAAGGCGGCACCTTCGAGCGAGTGGATGACGCGATCACCCAACCATTCGCGCATGCGCGGCAGGCTCTTGAGGAACGGGTACACTTCCACGGCAGTGGTGCTGGGCACGGTGGTACAGAACAGCTGGTACAGCGCCGCCTGTTCGCCTATCGAGCTAAAGCCCTGCTGGAAGGCCGTGTTGTAGGCCTGGAACAGCACCTTCAAATTGGCTTGGGTAAGATTCATGTAGGCAGTCCTTACGCGATAGCGGCGAGAGCAGCCACGCCGTTAGTCGGGTCGATGTTGACCCACACGCCTGCGTCGTCGACGTCGTCGACAATGCCAGCGGGGGAGCGAGTCGCGGTGCCGTCGGTTTTGGCGACGGTCTGGTTATCGACGATGTAGCAAACCTGGCCGATGTCGGCGGCGGTAATCTCGTCGGCACCGGCAGAGTTATCCAGGCGGAAGTTTCCGCGTTTCACTTCCACGACCTGGTCGCCATCGCCGCCGCTGGTGTTGTCTTGGTAGTGCTCGAACACACCGGCAGCGGTCAGGCCGGTGGCGGTGGTGCCTGGCTCGGTAAAGCCAGTGGCATTGATGACGGCGATGGTGCCCGCGAAGCACTCGGTTGCCGCCGCGACCAGATGGCCACGAGACAGCCCTAAGCGGTGCGGGGTGTTTCGGTTTTGGGTTGCAGCGGTCACGGTGTGATCCTCTTGCGTGTGGAGTGTGGCCAGCCGTTACGCTGGGTTAGCGGCGCGGTACTGCTCGGGCGTTAGGCCCATCGCCTTGCACACCGCCAGCTCGGTCTCGTTGAGCTTGCCGTCGCCTTTGGTGTCTTTGCCCTCCGGGGGCTTGCCTTGGGTCTGGGTGGTTTTTAGTGCGGCGATGCTGGGTGCTTCGGCCAGATGAGCTTTGCAGGCGGCTAGGCCGCTCTTACGTAGCCAGTCCGCCGTTTTCTGGCCGGGGATGCGGCCATCTTCCAAACCTTCCTTGATCAAGGCGTCCAGCTCGGCGGTCTCACTGCCTGACTTGAGCGCGGCCAGTTGCTGAGTGGCTTCCTGGTACACCTCAACCGGCACGTACTGGCTCATGTCCGCAGGGGCTGTTGCACTGGAGGCCTTGAGCGCCGCCACGGCTTCCGCTGGCTTTGCGTCGTCTTTGGCACCTAACGCGGTGCGGAAGGCGTCGGCATCTGCCTTGGCGGCTTTCAGTGCGGCGATGGCGGTGTCGATCTGTTCGTCGGTGGCATCGGTGGCCAGGCCGAGCGTGGCAATCAGTTGTTCACGTTTCACGGTGTCGATCTCCTGGGCGTCAACATTGACGTCGTGGGTAATCGCCATCCGAGCGGCGGCCAGCTGCGCCGCGCCCTCATCAATGGCGGGGGTGTTGGTCAACGCCAGGTGCAGCAGATCGAGCGGCACGCCGTTGGCGTCGTAGGGGAATACGGGGGAGAGGTAGCGGTATTCGGGTGGCTCGCCATTGGGGCCTTCTTCGATAGCAGCACGCGCCTTGGCCGTCCAAGTCACCGTGCCGTACAGGCCATCTTCCCGATACTCAAGCGAGCGCGGGTCGACCCAGCCAGACGCAGGCGCGGGCTGGCCGTTCTTTTCGGAGTAGAGGATCTGGTGCTCGTAATCGATGGCGATGTCGGTGCTGCGCGCAGCGGCCAAGCGGATGATGGCTTGCGCGGCTTCGGCAGACAGGTGCCAGGGGCCGGTGCCTTCAGCAGCCCCACGCGGTGCGTGAAAGGTGCCAGCAGGCATCAGGCGCGTCTTGTTGTCGGTGACTTGCACTCGGAGAGCGCAGGCGGCGACGCGGGGCTTGGTGTGAAGGCTGTGTGTAGTCATGCCCCCATGATCGGGGGCGGGGGAGGCTAGCGGGATTTAGCGTGGGTTAAAGGAATTTATAGAGGGAAAGCTATTTTTTTGAGCCTGTTTCTTTATCCCTTCGTGTGCGGATCTGGTGTTCCATCGCTTGAATATGTTTACGGCTGATAATCTCAGGTAGATGAAATGAAGAGAGAATTCCCAGGCTGGCTGAGAAAATAAGGACGCGTTCCAGCCAAAGCTGCACACAATCGGGCCATTGAGCTTCTAAACTCGTTAAAAACGCAAGGATAAGCACCATTAGGTATAAGTAAAAAATTAACTTATACAGAGCCAATTCCCCACGTATAAGCTCCAGATAAAAGGTATCTTGTCTCCAGTTCCTACCTCTCAGAACGCGGTCATTTGCGACGATCGCCATTACCGCTGCCAGGAAACCAGTAAGAATTGAAAAGACAGTGATAAGCACGCTCACAGCATCATCGCTGGAGTGATACCAAGGCTGTAGCTTCCATGCGTTCAGCGCAGCGATGGCAACGCTTACACAAGCAAGGATAGGCTTTGTAAAATTCCGCCTTGGTTGATTCTCGGTCATCGTTGCCAAGCACCTCGTTGCATTAACTCATCTCTGAACCTGTCGAGCTCTTCCCACGCGTCCAAGTGGTCTATGTCATTTCTATACTCTTTTCTGTAAAGCCTAACGACTTTGGTTAGTATCACATCGCCTGATTTGATTTTGTTGCCTGATCGCGTGGTGATTGTGACCTCCGCATCGTCAGGTATTTCATCCACAAGCTCTTGGGCAGCTTCGTCTATCGTTCTAAGCAGAATAGGTGACTGAATGCTTTTATGCTTGGGCCTGATCGTCGTGGTTACGTTGACCTCACCCCAGCTTCTAGCGAGGGCTTCTAGCTGTTCTTCGTTTTGAGCGCCGCCGGAAAAAATAGCCTGTAGCCCGCGCTTCATATCTCTGATTGACTGGTGCACACCGCCATCTCTCCTTTCTGCGAGAGCTTCTGTGGCAGCATACATGGTCCCTTTTATGGCTAGTGATTCCACGCCTTCTGTCACTAGGGTTTGTCGCTTATCTTGATTAGAAGCAGGATGAAAGTCGAAAGCCTGAGCATTCGGGGGAAGGTTGGCGCTATCAAAAAGCCCTTTTAAATATCGGTATACCACACCGTATCCGCGTATAGCTCCGTCAGTGATGACCAGCACATCATTTCCATCAATGAGTACAAAGGCCTCTGCTAATTTGAAAGCGCGATTCTCAAGTGGTTCATGAGGTGTATCGTCATCGTCAACGCCTTCCGTATTTAGCCCAAGCGTGCCGATAGATTCGTTTGGAGTACCACCGCCAAGCGACAATTTGATAACAGCACCTTCTGTGTCCCATTCACGGTGACGAACCCTCACTCCAACGACCCCTAACTGGCGCATAGGTACATGTGTGTCTGTCGATGTTGGCTTTAGTCTCAGAGCTTGCCTGACAAGCTCCTCAAGGGTGGCACCTGGATCGTAATTTTGACTGTAAACAGCGCGTACATAATGAATCTTCTTTTGAGCTTCGCGTCGTGACATCCTGCCATCCCCTGTATTTTTTCTGCCTCCAACCTTCGATGATGACTCTATATCGAAATCTAACGCACGTCTAACGCGCCTTTGGTTACAAATTCGAGTCAGCGTAGCGGGCAACGCCTTAGCGGCGCTTACAGAGGCACGTTGCGGGATGGCCGTTAGAGACTTAGGTGGTCGGCGAGGATGCCCAGCACTTCGTCTTCGTCGTCATCGTTCAGGCCGATAAATTCACGGCTGGGGATGTCGCCCCAGAGATACGGGAACTCCGCTTTGGTACCGCCAAAGTTCTGCATCGCGGCGTAGACCATTAGGCTGCCCCATTCGACGCCTTCGCTGCTGGCGCTGTAGCTGAACTGCTTGGCGAGCTGCTTGCTCTCGCCTTCGAGTACGCGGCCATGCCCTTTGCGTTTTTCAGTCACTGAGGAGTTGGGTGCCCAGGGCGTGCCGTCCGGTGTTTCTTTATCGCGGAAGCGTTGCTGGGTGCGGTTGATCATCTCTTCACCAATGCTCTTCATCGGTGCGGTGAGGTCGTCGCCTTTGTTGATCAGTTCCTGAATGGCGCGTTCGATGGCGTCGGTATTGGCGTTGATGGTGATCACGGTTCTCTCCTATACTGCTTATGTGGTGCGAAAGACCAATATTCGCCTGGTGTACCCTGCGCAAGCAGATGAGGTATCTGGGGATGGCGAACCAGCGTTGCACCACGTTCCTCAAGCGCAGTTCCTCTAGCGCACGCGCTCCATCTTCTGTCTCACTTCCCGCTCGGCTTTTTCATCGCTCACGATAAACAGCGTGAGGAAGTAGTTCTTCTTGCCATCGCTTGTCCGCTTTAGCGCGGCTCTGTACAGCCGTTCGCCCAGGCTTAGATAGACCATGCGCCCTGGTTCGCCTTCGCGTTGGTACACCTCGCCTTCATCCAGTATCTGCTGAATGCGGCGGTAATCCTCCAGCCCCACTTCGGGGTGGCTGACCTTGTGCGCCGTTAGGCTCTCTTGAGAGAGCAGCACCACGGGCGACTCAGCCCCTAGCACCTGACGTTCCAGCGGCGGCACTACGGCCACGGGATATTCACCTCGCACTTCGCCATTCCAAAAGCGGTTGAATAACGGCGCTTCGACCAGGTTGGCGACGTTCTGCCGGGCAATCGTGGCCTCTACACTATCCAGCCGGTTCAGGCGGGCCGCGATCGCACGCTCGGTGGCGGTTTGCCCTGGGGCGTAGTCCCACCCTGGCTGGATGCCGTTGGGCACGGTGATGACTTCGCCGGTGGTGTTATCGACGCTTTCATACGTGCCGTCGTTGGGTGCTGTGTCCGACCCCTCTTTGCCCAGGCGGCGCAAGCCGCGTTCGTTCAGGGTTTCCACACCGCAGTTACAGCCAAAGCCATTCGGCGGGTAGTGCGCTTGCCACCAAGGGTCATCGGCCCTTAGCACCAGGTTGTTCCAGCGTTGGTGCTGCTGGCGTGGGTTTTCGATGGTGTTGTGGATGTAGCGCCAGTAGGGGCGCAGGCGCACGACGTCCGGGTCGGTCATCTGTGCCCACCGGCCAGCGGCGTAGGACGTATCGAGATTTGTCTTGTAGATAAGCCGGGTGCGCCAGGCGCGGCCTGCTTTGCTGCCTTCGCCTGTCCAGCCAGTCCAACCACGCCGGGCCACGATCTCTTCAAACTGCTTGCGGAACTCACCCAGGCTTTGGCCGTTGCTGATCGCATCGTCCACCGCGCCGCGCAGATCCGCGAGCAGATCCGCCTTAGTGGCACCCGCCACCACGAACGCGGCGTCGTTTTGATCGCGGGTGATCTGGCCGCTGCGAGTCGTGGGCATGTTCAACTTGTTACGGAAGAACTCGGTTTGCTCTGCGAACGGGCGGTTGAACTGGGCACTAATCGGCATCGCCGGTTTCCTCATCGACGCTTGCACGACCTGCCAAGTTAGCCGCCTCAAACGCGGTGGCCATCACGTTGGCCAACTCGGTTTCATCCAGGTCATCGAAGGCTGTGGCGATCATCTCTTGCAGCTGCTCAAAGCTCTCGGCCCGTTCTGCCAACTGCTGCACTTGGTTGACCCAGGCGTCTACGATCGGCTGCGCCTTGTCGTCGAGCTGGTCGAGGGTGGCATCGCGGTAGTAGCTGGGCTGGCCGGGTTGCGTGGGTGCCTGGCGCAGGGCGGCTAGCGGTGGCCGTGAGGCGGGAATGCGCAGGGCCCCAAACGGATTTGGCGCTGCCTTTGGCATTAGCACGTCTTCACCTTTGGCCGCTTTGGGGATGCCGCTTTTCTCATGGAACCACCACATGGGCACTTTTACGCCCATGTCCACAATCGTCGGCAAGCTCTTGGAGAGGCGCTCCAGGTCTTCGGTTTCGCCACAGTCGAGGTAGAAACGAGGCGCACGCTGTGGCTTGTCGATGCCGAAGTTGAGCGCGGCCATGGGCCACAGGATGGCATTACGGATGCTGCCTGCGTACTGGCGGGCATCGGAGCGGATCAGGCTCATCTGCCCGCGTTCATGCACGTTGCCCAGTGCGTTGGTGTTGGTGCCTTCACCGGTACCGCTGGTGAGCGTGCCGCCCAAGATGGCCTTGGCTTTGGCGCGCTCGCACCAGTCCATCATCGTTTTGAAAATATCCGACGATGCGCCTTTACCCGCAGCTTCCATGAACTCAATGCCCATGCCCTCCGGGATGATGCCCGCCGCGTTCTGGCCCAGCGTGACCACGGCGCGCAGCAGCGTTGCCTTCTCTCGCTCGGTGGCGTTGCGTGGGTACTTACCGATGCGCGCCGGTAGGCCGTAGATTTCCAGCAGCTGCGCCAAATCGCCAAGTGCGTAGTTCTGGAACAGGTAGGGCCATGCGAGCATACGGTGTAAACCCATGCGAGCGACGTAGCCGGATTTAGCGCGGTGGCGGTGTTGCACCCAGCCCAACGGCCACAGCTCCTCACCCGTGGCGCTGTTATCGCGCAGGGTGATGCAGTTCTGGTCGTCGGGGTGGAGCCTGAACCAGCTATGGGGGCGCAGCGTGGGCTGCTCGATGTAACGCAGTGCGCCGTCGCGCTGCCAGGGCAGCTCCAGGTTGGCCCAGCCGTGGCCGATGCCGGTGCCGAGATCCAAGATCAGGTCTTCGACTTCCAGCCCTGAGAACACCTCAATGGCGTGTTCGGTGGCGCGTTTCTCTTGGGCGCTGGCGTTATCCGGTGGCACGATCTGCCACTCGCGCTCTGCGGCTAGCTGACGGCGCTTGCCTAGGTCGGCACCGATCTGGGGGTCTTTCTCCTCCATATCATCGAACAGTTCAGACTGCGCCTTCAGGTCGCCTTGTTCGGCGGCTTCCAGGATCTGGTACAACCGCGCAGGCGTGAGCCCCTTGGTGGGGTGCTCGGCGAACTCGCGCTTGAGCTGCCCGATCCGGGCGTCATTGGTTTGTTGCTCTTTGAGTGCGGGCGCGTTGGCTTTGACCAGGTTGCGCCGATACTTCGCGGTGGGGCTTACCATGCGCCGCCTCCTATTCCAAAACCGTGCATATCAATGTCGTCGCTGTCGTCGTCCTGGCGGGAAGCACCAGGCAGGGGCGCGGGGGTAAATTCAATCGGCACCACATCCATCAGGCTGGCGTAGTGCGCGAGCGCTAAGGCGATAGCGGCATCGCCGTGGCGGTCTTTGCTGTCGCCAGTTTTGGCATCGGGCAGCTTAGGCACGCCCTTGATCACTTGCAGGGCGCGCAGGTCGTCGACTACTTGGCTGTCGCGGGGCAGCGTGATGAGTTCGTCTTCGAACGCGGCTTTGAACGGGGGCATGTTGTTCAGGTACCAGCTTTGGGAAAGCATGATGACCTCGACAATGCTGCCGTAGCGCTCGGCGGCTTGCTCTGCCAGGTACTGGCCGTTGCCACGACCGTCCAGTGCGCCGCCTTGCAGGCGCGGCAGGCGGTCCACGATGAAGAACAGCACTTGCTCTTGCTGCTTGAACGGCACGTTGCGCAGCTCTACCAGGAACGGCACCTGGCGCACGAGCTGCTGAGTGATGGCCATGGGGGCAATCACGGTTAAGTCGCCGCTGCGGCCAAAGTCTTCGCCAAAGCAGTGGGCTAAACGCGGGTCGAGTTTGTCGAGCAGCGGCAGCAAATGCTCTTGGCACCAGGCGTCTATCTCTAGGGCGCGGTAGTGCTCCGGTACCGCGTTGAATTCGGCACTGCCTTCAAAGCGAATCACCGGCGCATCGACCATGCGCGCCTCGATCATGGCGCGTGAGAGGTAAGCACCGCCGCCTGCCTTGGGCACGCAGTAGTATTCCTCTAGGGCGTCTTCCCGCGTGGCGGTGTCCTTGAGCAGGTTGGCCTTCCATTCTTCCTCTGACTCTGGCGTCCAGGGCTTGCCGCGCACTTGGCAAATGCGTTTATAGAGCCCTTTCTCGCACGCATCATCCAGCGTGATGCGGTGAACGCTGTAGCGCTTCTTGCCTGCACGGCTGTCTTGAATCAGCTCATTGAACAGGTTCTCGACGCCGTTATGAGTGCTGATAAGGCGCACTTTCGCGCCCCACATGGTGAGGGCTAGTGCGGCCTTGAGTACTTCGGCGAGCTGATCGTGGAAGGCGGCTTCGTCAATCGTGACGTTACCCTGGCGGCCACGCATGTTGCTGGGGCGGGAGCTGAGCGCTTGGATCTTGAAGCCGCTGGAAAAGTGGATGTTGAAGGTGAGGATGTCTTTGTCCTCGTCCTGGTACAGCTCCTCCTGGATGTGGCTAGCCGCGCGATTGAAGGCCTTGGCCCACATGGCGCAGGCATCGATAAACTCGATGGCCATGTCTTTGTTGGAGCCGACATAGAAGTGGTTGGTGCCCCCGGCGGCTTTGGCGCTGCTGGCCGTTAACACGGCATCGGCAGCCTCACCCCAGGTCAAGCCGGTACGGCGGCTCTTCTCGGCGATCTTGAGGTCGGAGTCGTCTTCGATCCACGCCTTTTGGTAGGGCAGCAGGACGGATTCGGGGAGTGCGCTCATTTGTTCAAGAACCCTCGAATAAGTGCGGCCACCACAATTGCATAGCCAAGGCTGTCACCAGCCTTAACGATGGCCTGTGCAATGGTGAGTTCGTCCATTAGGCAATCCCCAGGATGTCGCGCTTGATGGCGTCGATGGCTTCGCGGCTCATGCCCTGAGTCGCCATGCTGGTCTCGGCTTTTTCCGCTGCCTCTCTGGCCACTTCCACCCGCAGCTCCTTGGCCCATTTCTTCTGGCTCAAACTCACGCGCCCAATATCGGCCAGCGCTTTGGTCACGCTGCCGAGCTGCTTGGCAGCTTTGGCGGGGTCTTCTTCGGCTTTGCGCATGGCGATAGAGATGCGCAGGAGCTGGTCTTGCACGATGCGGGCGGTGGCGTCGATCAGGTGGCCGCTTTCGTCTTCGCCGTCGCTGGCCATGGCGCGGGCTAGCTCGGTGGTTTTACGCACGTCGCCCATGGCTTCTTCGAACTCCTCTTGGAGATCTTGGCCATAGCGATGCACTGAGCTTTTGGAAACGTTATAACCGCGCTCACCTAGCCACCCGGCTAACGCTTCATAACCTTGGAAGCCGCTGCTGACGAGCTTTTCGTTTAGCTCTTCGCGCACCTCTTGTGGAAGGTCAAACACCTTATTGCGTGGCGGCATGGCTCATGCTCCTGGGCGCGGTTTGGCGACGCCAGGTACATTGGCGAGGCCTTCGGCACAGTCGGCACCGCGAGAGGTGAGGGTCACGATCCAGCCAGCGCGGGGCTGCTGGGCAATCACCAAGCCTTGTTCTTCCAGCCAGGCAATATCGCCGTGTAGCTTGTCGCGGCTGATGTGGTGGGCATAGGCACCTTTCAGCTCATCGTTCAGGCTGTATTCGTTGGTCGTGAACTGGCTGCGGCGCGACAGAATCCGCAGGATGCCCAAGCGGCGGCCCTCGGTTTCAAAGTCAGAAAAGTGTTGCCCGGTCATGAACGGCCCCCTTGGTTCAGCAAATAGTCGTTAATGCGATTGACCTGCACCGACGTGCTTTTTTGGTTAGCGCTGATCTCCGCCAGCAGTACGTTGGTGCGAGCCATTTGCTCCTGTAGCTTTTCGATGTCTTCGTGATCGGGTAGGCGTTCCACTTTGTGCTCCAGGTTGACCACTTTCTTCTCAACGCCATCGATACGATCATTGGTGCCTTTAATCGCGGCTTGGCTGGCGCGGTGCTTGTTCAGCCAGTAAACGTAGGCCGCCATGAGCGCGGTGAGCAGTGCCTGCATCACGTCGAAGATCACCTTGGCGGCTGACCAGTTGATGAGTTCCATTGCGTTCCCTTAGTCGGTTTCTTCTTCGTCGTCTGCCATGGCTTGGCAGCGGGTTGAGCGTTCACGCACACGGGCAACCTTCAGCCAGCCGCGTGAGCCCCATTGGTGGAGTTGGGTGATGTAGAGCGCGACATCTTCTTGTGTGTAGTCGCCCACCGGTGGGCGTGGCACGCTTTCTGGCTCGGTCGTTCCGGCAGAGGGCGCGCACTGATACACCCGGATGGTGGGCGCAGGCGGTGGCGTGGGTGGCATAGATTCACACGCGGCAAGCGCAGCGCTGGCGGCGAGGATCACGATGGTTCTCATTGCAAAGCCTCCAGCGTTGAGCGCAGCACTGGGGCCACGGGGCCGTTGTCGCTGGCGGGGGCGCGGCGGATGCGCTGGCGCAGGTCGTCGTAGTCTTCCGCTTGTTCGGCCAATGCTTCTTGAAGCGCTTTAATCTCAGCCTCTACGGCACGGCGTTGGCGCTCGACGTCGGCCAGTTCATCCATGGCAGCGAGTGTCTGTTGGCGCGCCTCTTGGGTGCGCTGCTCGGCGCTTTCTGCTGCCTGACGTTCGATGGCCACCATCTCTTTTAGGTGGTTGACGTAGATGTGCTGAAACCACAGCCCCAGCACCAGCGCGCCGATCAGCGCGAGGATGGCCTTGTTCAACATGGCGCACCCCCTTGCCAGCCAGCGCGCTCATAGCGTGGCGTGAGATCAAGCAGGATGTGGCGCACGTAGTGGCGGTTTTCGCGCCGTGCCCAGCTAGCGCGGCTGGTGTACTGCTCGACGCTGCCAAACCACACGCGGGCATCGTCACCGGCGGCGGTGGCTAAGCGCCTATCGCGGTTTACCCAGCCGAGGCCGCCGTTGTAGGCGCTGAGCGCGAAGGCCCAACGCTGGCATTCGTCAGCGGCGCTGCTAAGCCGCTGCCAATGCCAACGGTTGTAACGCGCTTGGGCGCGCATGGCCCAGGTAGGGGAATACGGCGCAGCGCGGCCTAGGTCGGGGTAGATCTCGGCAATCCATGCGGAAGTAGACGGCATAAACTGCGATAGCCCTTGCGCACCCACCGGGCTATTCACGTTAGGCCGCCAGCCGCTTTCCTGGTGGATTTGCGCGGCATGCACGGCCACGCGGCCATTCATGCCCCATTCCTGCTGCACGATGCGCGTTAGCTCGCGCTGGTAGCCGTTCGCCGCGCTAGGGATCTGGGCGTGTGCGGGTTGGCAGAAAGAGAGGAGTAGCAGCGTGGCCAGCATTAGGCAGAGCGCTATCCAGGTGCCGCATTCGCGTAGGTAGGCTTTGAGATTGTTCATTCGGGCCGTTCCTCTCTGAGCCCTGACTCCACTTGAGCCAGCAACTGTTTCAGGCGCAGGTACAGGGGCAGCACGCGAGCGCCAGGCGGCAGCGCGTCGATCTGCGCTTTGACGCGCTCGGCTTCTGCGAGCAGCTCAGCGGTGCCCATATCAGACCCCTAGGCCTAGCGCCAACAGAGCAGCGGCAATAATCAGGGCACGGCGAAGCATGAGCAGCTCCCATAGGGTGCGCTCTTTGGAGTCGCGGTCGGGGTTGAAGGCGTCTGGGCGGGCGTAAGGGAATATTGAACGGTCGATCCAGTAGCCGAGGTAGGCACCCCAGCACAATTTGGTGAGCGACCAGAGCAGCACGCCGAGTTGGTGCGGATATAAGAAGCTGACGACCAAGGTGGTGATGATGGCGAGGATCAGCCAGGGGCCAATGCGGAGTTTGTCGAGAAGGTTGTGGCGGGTTTGGGGTTTCACGAAGGTGACCTCAAGCAGGTGGGCGTAAGCACAATGCAGTGAGGTTCAGGATAGGGCGGCGGGGTGAGGCGTCGGGATTAGCGGGAATTAAAGAAAACAACCCGCCGAAGCGGGTTTGTTGGGAGTTCAGGCAGGCTGCGTTATCGCAAGTGCAGCTCTGCCATTGTATTGATGTACTGCATGCTTTCGTTGAGCCGGGAGACGGTGCGTTGATGCATTTCCAAATCCACAATGTCTGCATCGCCGTACGCGTCGTTACCTTCGCTGGCTAAGCGATTGGCAAATTGCGCATAGAGAGCCATGTGACTTTCCATGTGGCTATAGAAACGATCGCATCGCTCCCCGTACTCTTGTTGTACTTCAACTCTACAGAGAGCGGCTAAATCAGCAGCTACTTCAGTGGAAACTTTGTACTCTGAAAATGATGGATTAGCTTGCGCTGTAGCTGTCGTGGTGGCCAATAACGCCAGTGCGACTCCTGCAAGTGCTTTCATGTTCTCCTCCCTTAAAACAACCCAGGCTGGATGCGGTTGCGGTGCAGTGCCCGCTGTTCGGCCAAGATCTTGTAGATCTGGATTACGTTCTTATCGTAGCGCCGTGCCAGCTCGGCGTGGTTGCTGCCGTTAAACTCGCACCATATTTGGTGGTCGCGCAGCGCTCGGTCGAGCTGGTCGCCTTTGGCTAAATAGAATACCTGCCCGCCGTGGTAATACGCCAGAATTCTTAGGGTGGAAAACGCTAGGCGTTGGGCGATGCGCGGCTCCAGACCTATCTCGACGTATTCCGCTTCGATCACCTGCAGCATGTCCACCAGTGACTGTGGCCAGTGGCGGGCTAGCTCTGGGTCGGGCAGGCGTTCTAGGGCATCGGCGGGGATCTTATCGAACCCAAAATCGAGGTTGTCGTCATTTGAGGTCATAGGGGTACCGTCCTTGCCGTTTGGCGTCGATGATGAGCCCGGTCATCAGGCGGTGTAGCTGGTCATCGTCTAACCAGTCCACTCGCTCAACGTCGAACATCCGCTTGGCCATGTTGTCGGCGTAGGCCCATGGGCGCTCTGCATGGGTGAGCATCGCTTCAATCTTGCTCATCACGTTCTGGCGTGAGCGCGGCGGACGCGGTGCCTTCCGGCCTGCTTTCTTGGAAGGCTTGGGCTCAAAACCGAGGCGGCGAAACTCGTGCATAACGCCGCCCACGGTGCGGTTTGTTAGCGCTTTGGCACTGCTCACGCCAGCGGTGCGGGCGAGGATGGCGCGGTAGTCTTCATCACTCAGGCCCAACTGCGCCTTGGCGATATGGATCTGGGCCAGCTTGCCTTTGCTGATCATCACGCTACCTCTTCGGCCTTGATCTCAAGATCTGGAAAGTGCTTCTTTAGATGAGCCACCACAGCGCCTTCCGTGCCAAAGGTGGGCACTACGCCAACGACCCGAGGCGTGACCATGCGATCGGCTTCTTTCTTGCCAAACGCCCGCTTCGCATGCGCATACACTTTTTTGCGATATGCCGCGCGCTTCATTGGCCGCCAGAATCGCCCTTCGGGATACACTGGCTTTTCATCCTTGGTTTCGGTCCACTTACCTTCCACCGCGCCATTCACGTAGACGATCACGAAGATCTTCTTACCGTCATGAGCCTTTTTCAGCGTCAGCTCGTAGCCATCGGCCAGTAGCTTTACGGCACCGCCCAGGTGCCGTAAGCGCTCTTTGATATCTGTCCACTTATCCATTTCTCTCCCCTTGGCTGCTCATCAGTGCCGGGCCACCACGCCCAGCAGACGCCCCCTCTTCACAAGAGCGGGGGCGTTTCGCTTAGTGGATGGTTGTTTGGGTAGTCGCGTGTGCGTCTTGCAGCTCCAGCGCTTTGGCGATGGCCAGCATTCCCAGTAGGGCTAAATCGCCGGCCTTTTTCATCTGTGGCGACTCGGGTTTATCGCCATTGAATCCGGCGTATACCGTGAATCCGCCAGCTTCGTTGGGCTCAATCGTGATCATGGCCTGGGTGCTGGTTTTGGTTGGCTCGCTCATGCCACACCTCGCTGGTGGGTGATGTGATAGCGGTACTGGATGCCCGCCAGTGGGTCTGCATCGCGCAGGTAGTCGCTGCGTACGTTGACCTTTGGGCCGTACACCTGGCGTGCGACGGTCAGCGCCGCTTCGCGATGCGTGGCACCCGTGGCACGCTTGCCGCGCAGGGTGGCGACATATCCGCCCATGGCGGCGCTGACGCGGATCGAAGACGCATTCAAAACGGTGCTCATTGGGTCACCTCGTCGGTCATGTTCTCGCTCGCCCAACGCCATGCGGAGTGCTTCCATTTGCGCGGCGGTGGGTTTGCCTTGAGCCACTGCTTGGCCTGCGCGGCACTGATGCCGCGTTCTTGTAGCTGGTAGAAATAGGCGCACTTGCTGGGCATGGTTAAACCCCCGCGATATCTAGGCTGATGGGCTGGTATTGGTCGGTGCTGCCGACGCGCTCATAGATGCGGATGTAGCTTTTGGAGCCTGTCACTTGCACCGCGTCACTAATGGCGTCCATCGCCTTCAGCCAACGCTTGTCCTGAATGTTTAAGCGTCGCAGCCCCAGCACTTGGCCGGTGCGGATGTTGCCCGCTTGGTCGACGCGGAAGGCGTCTTGAACGATGGTGGCCACCTCGGGGCGGGCGTCGGTTGTCCAGTCGCGCAGACAGTCTTCGATCAGCCCTTTGGCAGCCTGTAAGCGCTCATCGAAGGTGATGGTCTCGGAGATGGCGCGCAGCACCTTGTAGCGGCCACAGAAGGAAACGAGCTGCACGTTGCCTTTCTTGCCGCCGATCTGAACGTCGTACTCCTGGGCGGAGGTCTCGATGAGCGCGGCGATCTCGCTAAACACATCGGCTTTGAAGTCGCGTAGCTGGTCGCGAAGCTCGGTGGCGCGGTCGACGATGGAGAGCACCAGTTCATCGCGGATCTGATCGATTTCTTTGATCTGGGCTTCGGGAATCAAGCGGCCCTTGGCATCCATGCGGAAGCCTTCGGGTACTTGCTGAATCTCTGTAGTGGCGGTGTTCATGGTTAGGCTCCTTTACGGGCAAAGTTGGCGCTGCGGTTACGGGGGTTGTGGCGGTGGTGGTGCATCGGCTCGACATAGGCACCGTTGCGCTGGCGTATGGCCTTGTTGTTGCCGATGCCCAGCAGGAACTCCTCCCACACGGCGTATTCACCGGGCAGCTCGAACGGCTTTTCTTCGGGGGCTTCAGGAGCCGCTGCCTGCTCTGCTAGGCCGGTGTCCCAGCGCTGCCAGATGCGCAGCACTGCCATTTGCTGCTTGGGTAGCAACGGCTCTGGCTCTAATGCCAGGCGCTCAAACTGCGTGGGGTTGATCAGGTACTGTGCGAGATCCACGCCGTGGCGGGCGATGCGCAGGGCGATGAAGCGGTCGGCGTAATGCTCGATATGGGCATCGCTGTACGTTCTCATGGCTGTTCTCCCTGACTGGCTGCCCCTTTCAGTAGGTCGCTCAGGCGCTTGGGGGCGTTGGCTTTTTCAGCGGCTTTGTCGTGTTGCGGCGGGCGCTGATGGGTAACGTGCGCTTTGCGCTGTGCTAACCGCTCATGCTCGGCAAGTACGTCATCGGTGGTGCGCTCGCGTAGGGGGGCAACGGCGGCGCGGTTTGCAGGCTGTTTGGCACTGCTTTGAAAACCGTTACGCGCTTGCTCTTCACGCTGCTTTTCCACGTCGGCGGCGTGGCGGTCGGCGCAGTTGGCCACTACCTCATAGAGGTAGCCGTGGCCGGTGAGCGGCAGGTTGCTGGGCGGGCGCTCTAGCAGTTGATCTAACGCCATTACCCAGACCTTGAGCGGGGCTTGGCGGGTGATGCCTTTGCGTTCGATCACTTCACTGGCGATGACGTCTTTCAGTTCGCTAAGCAGGCGGGCGCTTTTGGCGCTGGCCAGCGCACGCGATTTGGGCCGGAACATGCCGAGGTAGCGCACGATGCGACTGCTCAGTAAGGCGGGCATTTCCAGCGCGGCGGCCAGCGCCTGGTTGTGTTCGCCCTGGGTGACGAACGCGGCCATGTCGCCGCTCATGCCGCATTCGGGGCAGGTGGCTTTGAGGGTCATTGGGCTTCTCCCTGCTGGCGGTCGGGGTTGTTCGGGCAGGTTTGGCAGCTGCGCCATAGGCGCATGGCCATGGGGTTGTGGGTGGGCGCTGGGCGCGAGCGGTATTCGCGGCACTGTTCCACGCTGATGGTGCGTTCTTGTGCAGGGCAGTTCAGGCCGTCTAGCGCTTCCAGCACCTTCTTTTCGATGCTGCTGGTAGAAGGGCTGGGGTAGCGGTTAGCGAGTGCCAAAGAGACCGCGCTGCGCGAGACGCCGATACGATCACCGGCCATCTTGCGATTAGTGGCGCGCACTTCGTTGGCGAGCAGGGTGATCCAGCGGGGCGGCTCTTCGCCCCAGTTGGAAATATCCACGCTGCGGGTGCGGCGAATGGCGTTCATGGCTCACCCCCTTCGGTTTTGATTACGCGGGAGTAGATGACGGTGCCGGTATTCGGGTCGTACATCTCTTTCGTGCGGCGAATCTGCGGGGCCATGGGGCCGGTCCAGCGGCTGGGCACCAATCGGTAGCGACCCGGCACACCGGGCGAGGCGGGTGTCACAACGCTGAGGTAGTCAGCGCGCACCAGCATCGTGATGTATTCGTCAGCCGTCGTTTTGGCCACCGGCTGGTGAACGGTACTGGCGGCATCGGCCAGCTCTGCACCGGTGAAGTCGCCGATGATTTTGAGGGTGCGCCACATTTGCTCACGGCCTGGCGGTGGCGGGCAGGTGCCATCGCGGCGCACACGCGGCGCTTCTATGCCCACGTCTCGCAGTAGCGTGTATACGGCACGTTCGCCGGGGCGCTTACTGACATTGGTACGCTCTATGTAACCACCGGCGGCTAGGTTGCGAAGGTAGTCGACAATGCGGTGTTGCTTGACGCGGCGAACGCACTCTAGCCCCATCGCCGTTTGAATACTGGCCATGGTGATGGGCGCATCGGCATCGTTGAGCTGGCGAATAGCGTCCCAAATGTATTGGCGTGGCGGCACATCACCGGCCATGGTGGAGGGTTTCTTCTTGGACATGCTTAACCCCTCCGCGCCGGTGGTTGGCCGGTGTGGATGTCTTGCTCGCTCCACTCGCGTAGGCCCACTGTCTTCCAGCCTTGAGCGCTGGCTTCGGAGTGGATCTGGTAGAGGTTCACCGCCACACGGCGCAGGCAGCCTTTGACGCGGTTGTTTATGGCGTCCAGCAGGTCGTCTTCGATGGTGATATCGGGGTAGCTCTTGGCGGCTAGGGCACACACGTCGTCTAGGCTGGCCGCTTGGGCGGGCACCCATTCCAGTACGCGGTTATGCAGGCGCTCCAGGCGAGCCATGGAGGCAGGCACGCGCTCTTCACCGATCAGAATCAGGGTGCCTTGGCTGGCGTTATAGATGTCCGTTAAAACGTTGGCGGCGGCTTTGTCGATGACGTACTGAACGTCATCAATAATCAGCGGGCGGCCAGAGCGGGAGAGCTGCTCGGCGATCTGGTCGACCATCTCGCTCAGCGTCTTCATGGGGATGATGCCCATCTCGCGCAGGATGGCGACGACAAAGGCTTTCTTCGTCCAGCTTTCGCGGCACTCGACGTAGTAGGCGCGGTGCAGGTTAGCGGCATAGGCGGCTGCTAGGCTTTTGCCGTAGCCGCTGGGGCCGTACATGACGACCAAGCCAGGTAGTTCTGGTGGGCGGTTGGCGGCGCTTTCGACAGCGGCGGCCAGTAGGCCAACGTTGGTGAGTGGTACAATGGTGTTGACGCTCATAGTGCTTCCTTATCCAAGGTTGGGGTGTCGTGGGCCGTGGTCTAGACGGCCCGTCGGTTGCGGGCGGGTGACAGCCCGCCCGCTTCCATTACGCGCTGGATGGCGCGGAAATCGTTGTGGTGCTGGTAACTGTCGTGCCACTGGCGTGCCTGTTCGGGCATGTCTTCGTTCTGCTGAAGCTGGGCATCCAGCTTTTGCCAAAGCCGATAACGCTCGACTTTGTTTTGGGGTATCTGAAAGCGTGTGCCTTGATCGGCCAGTTGCTTGGCATAGGCGCGGCCTTGGGCTGCCTGCTTTTCGTCTGATTGACGGGCGGCGGGGGTAATCGTTCTGAATTCCACATCGCTGCCGGTGACCACCTTGGCTTTTTGCACCAAGCGGTTGAGCTGGCCTTTTTCGCGTTTTTCGGCGGCGCGTTCGATCATGCTGGCAGGCATCGCGGGGGTGGCGTTGCCATCCAGCTGGGCATCGCCGAGGTATTCACCTTCCAGGGTGAAGATGCCGACGCAGCCGGTGTCGCGGTAATCCCAGGCCACGCGGATCTCTTCGCCGTGGAAGTCGCGCAGGGCATCCATGAAGTAGACGCCGCCATTGATGCGCACTTCGCCACGGTTGGTTTTGCGCACTTCTTGTGGGCGCATGAGCGAGGAGACCACATCACTGGGTGCGGTGAGCGCCTCAAAGCCTTCGGCCTCGGCACTTTTCCAGGCTTCCATGGGGCTTTGGTGGCGCAGCTTTCCGCTGTCTAAGTCGCGCACTTTGGGCAGCCCTTTGTGGGGCCGGTGGTTATAAACATCCAGGGCGTCGTTCAAGCGCTCGAAGAACTCTTGAAACGTGGGAATAAACGCGGGCTTTAACCCTTGTTTAATATCGCGGCGGCTTAACTTGTGCGCTTTGGTGGCGGCTTCTTTATCCATATCTGCGCCAATAAAGCTGGGCATCTCTTTAGCCAGTTTCACCAGGATGGTTTGGTGGGCACGTTCAATGACGCCGCGTGCCTGGGAGTTGTAGGGCAGTGAGTGGGTAATGCTGCCACCCAGGCGGTCGACCACTTCGTAAACAGTGGCGTTGTCAAAGCCTGAACCGTTATCGACGTAAAACAGGTTGAACATGCCCACGCGGCTCACGGCATCGCGCAGGGCATCCAGCGTGGCCACGGTGGATTCGGCAAGGTTGAGGGCAAAGCCGACGATGCGCCGGGTGCCCCAATCGATGATCAACGTGATCTCGGGCCGGAAAGCCTGGCCGGTGAGTGGGTTGATCACTTCGGCGTCGAAGGTGTGGCCATCCGCTACCCACACATCGTTGGGCAGTAGCGCGTCGCTGGTGCGGCGCTTGAATGGCTGGAGCGCCTTCAGCTCATGCGCGCCCATGCGGCCACGCTCACGCGCTTCGGGTGAAAGCTTCGCAAGCCAGCGGCGCACCTGATGTATAGAGGGATGCGGTGGCTCGGTTTGTTCGACCAGCAGCTGGTAGGCCGCTTCTACGCTGGGCTTCTGCGGTTTCTGGTAGCGCTTGAGAAAATCTCCCGCCCACGACGGCATGCTCATATCCGCCTTGCGGCGTTTGGGGGCGAGGCCGCGTTCACCGTGCTTGCGGAAGTCAGCGATCCAGCGCTTGAGAGTGCGCTCGCTAAGGGAGCGAGTTTCTGTTTTACGGTCGTTGGCCAACACCACCCGTTCTTTTAAGTAGGGCGTTAGATCGTTCTCCCTCGCGTGGGAGACTAACGTTTCGATAGCGCGCTGCTGGCTGACCATCTTGCTCATGCGTTCGATCTCGCGGACGAACGCAACGCGGGCACCCATTACTTGGCGCTGGGCATCGGTGAGTTGCTGCTGGCCTGGGCGCTGCTCTTCTTGCGGCGGCGCTACGGTGCTAGCAGGCGCAGGAGCAGCTTGGTCGGCCTGTGCCAACAGCAGGGCGTTCTGGGTTTCTTTGGGTAGTACGGCGAAGGCGTATTCGTAACCGCCGCCACGTCCCATACGTTTCTGTGCTTCCCAGCGTTGAGTATTGGCTTTGGCCTTAACACCCTGAACGGTGCCGGGCATGCCTGGTAGCCCGGCCAACTCTTTGGCGGAGTACCAGTTCATACACGCCCCCGCTTGAATAGGCGGGCGTTGCACTCTGCGGTAGATTGGGAGGTGCGACCCAAACCCAAACCACCCTTAGAGGAACGCCCATGAAACTGCTTGACCGAGTTGACGGCTTGATGGCTTTTACAAAAGCAACCATTGATATCGCCAGGGGTGGAGGTGACCCGGCCACTGTGGTTATTGCTCTGCGTGAGCGTTTGCAGACGCTGAGAGAGGATCTGTTGACGGTGCGCGAGGAGGTAACGACGCTTCGTGAAGAAAAACGTGAACTTGAGGAACGGCTCGCTCAAAGAGCGGAGTTTGAGAGCGAGCGCCACATGTACACGCTGGTAACGCTCGAAACGGGGAGTGTTGTATATAAACGTGACGGCCTTGGCCAAGGGGCAAATAGCAAGCCAGTTTATTTTTGTGCCCACTGTTTCGAGAAACGCAGACGCTCGATCATCCAAGTGAATAAACCAGGATTTGGCGAGGATGGCGCTTATTGCCCTGAATGTAGCGCTACTTTTATTCTCCCCAACGATAAAGGAAGAGGTGAGTCCTTCATTTTTAGTACAGAACGCACACGTGGGTTTTGAGCGCCAACTTTCTAAACGTGACCAATATTGTTGGTACGGTTTGGAGGGATGAAATGTCATTTCTCTTCTCCCATTAGCTTCTTCAGGCGACGTAGATCCGCATTTACACGCTCTTGCACACGCGAGAGCTTTCCGTACTCAGCTGCCAAAGCCTCACGCCCATACGCCACCCGGCCACCGCGCAAATGCACGAGCCAATCGGTAAAGGCGTGGCTTTGGCACACCTCTTCCAAAAGCGGAATGCGGTAGAAAGGAATGTTGTGGTCGGCGCGGCCTGGGCTCGACCACGCATCCAGCATGTGCTTGGAAACGTCGTCACCTGAGAGGCGGCTCATTTGCGCGGCAATCTCGTAGCGGTCTACCGGGCACTCTTTCAGCACTACCCCTACTAGCTCGCTGACCTGGGAGGCATAGTTACCGCTGCCTGGCGTAGGCACGACCGGTACCGGCACTTCGAAGATGTCTAGCGTTAAGTCGTCTTTGACACGGCGCATGGTTATGCCCTCCGGGCCAATTGACGATGCGCGATAGCGTTAGAGCCGCTATCATGCAGACTTAATGTTGATGCGCTCTTTTCCGCTCGATTGGGGCGCTGACGGCAGGGGGTGCCATCGTTGTTCCAGCGCTCAGGCCAAATCACTGCAGGCTTGAGATCTAACGCTGCTGCGATAGCTCGTTCCATACGTGGGTAGGGCGTGCGCTTTACGGATGCCAGCGTTCCCAGCTCTACGCCAAGGCGGCGAGATAACTCCGCCAACGTAAGGCCACGAGAACGGATCTGATATTTGATCCACTCCCATCGCGCCGTTGGGTTGGTAGGTATGTCCAGTTTCATAGCGTCACTCCGTGGCGTTTTTTCTGGCTGTCTAACCCTCACTTGTGAGTAAACATAACGCTATTCGGTTAGGTGATCAAGTCGGATAGAGGTTTTTAAAGTTCTTTTCGACTATCAATTTAGTCGAATATGGTTAATTTGCTGATGTTTCAAGGACTTGGCTAAAGATGAAAGTTGAAAGCTCAGATAGCCCAACGCTTTCAAGTTCAAAGAAAGAACTTGAAAGAGATGAAGCGTTTATCGAGCGCCTGCGTAGTCTTGCTGAAGCCCATGGGAGTGTTAACGCTTTAGCGAAAGCGGCTGGTGTATCGCAAAGCGGTTTGCAACGCTATCTGAATGGAGGTGAGCCTAGTCGGAAAGCGCTTATCGCAATCGCGGTTGCTGGTGGCGTTTCATTAGAGTGGCTGGCAACAGGAAGCGGTGAGTCAGCGATAACTGAGGGTCATCAAGCAGAAGTGCTTGGCATGGAGGACTACGCCTTTGTGCCGCTGTATGACGCACAGTGCAGCGCCGGGGCGGGTGCCTGGAATGAGAACTGTCGTGTGCTCACGCATATCAGCTTCACGCGCTACTCATTGCGTAAGCAGGGGCTGACGCCGGATCACCTATCAGCGATCCGCATTGACGGCGATAGCATGGAGCCGGTACTGCACAGCGGTGATACGGTGCTGATCGATCACACGCGCACCACGATTGAGGGCGAGGGTATCTATATCCTGCGCCTGGATGGACACCTCTACGCCAAACGGTTGCAGCGCAACTTTGATGGGGTCGCCATCATCAGCGCCAACAGCGCGTACGACAAGGTGACCGTGCCGCGTGACCGTCTGGCAGAGCTGGAGATTATCGGGCGGGCTGTTTGGTCGGCTGGGTGGTTGTGAGGCTGTGCCAAATATCTAACGAAAGAGGCCGCTCCACATAGGAACGGCCTCTTTTTCAATTTGCGCATCTTTGGCACTGCTGGTGTCTATCTTGCGGGCGCTTTATACTGGCTTCCTGCATGTAACTCTCTGAATCTATGGCGCTAAATTTCGCCGCTCGTCCCACCTTATCCCTCTTTGTTGTTTATAGTCCCACATTAGGCCGCTGTGCCATATCTCCTGCTAACCCACACCTGGGCTTTCGATCCAGCTTTCGATGGCTGCGTCGGCGGTGGTGTGGCCAGCGGCGATGTTCTCGCCAATCCTTCGCCACCTATAGCCGTGCTGAGTAGCGCGATCACTCATGCTGCTGCCGCCTTGCCCGGTATGGCTGAAGTAGTCGTTCGTGGCCATGTCGTCGGCGTGAGCTTGGGCGGCGGTGGTGAGCGAGCAGCTCCAAGTAAGGGGGCTAGCGGCATCGAAAGAGCGTTCGCCGCATTGGCGGGCTTGGCCTCGAGCTTGGTTGACGCGGTCCAACATCGTTTGCTGCCGTTCGGTGGGAGCGCACGCTTCAGACGTGGGGGATGCCTCATTGGCGGATAAGGCGGGCGCATGCGTTATCCAGACCGTTGCCATCCACGCGATCGAACAAAGCGCCCGGGCAGCCGGGCGCTTCATGAACGGCTTATCCACCGAACTTCTCGTTTTCGCCCAAGTTGGGTGTGGCGTCTTTTTTGAGATTGGCTTTGGCGATTTCGTACAGCTGGAACGTTTTGCTCTCTTTGGCTTTCCAGTGCTCACCCATTTCTACTTTCACTTCCAGTAGGGCGACATCAGGGTCGTCTTTGCCTTCAGGGAACCAAGCCGCGACGAAGGGGTTCCAGTACTTGTCGATCAGCTCACGGTCGTCGATGACGTTGGCCTTACCGGATAAGGAGACGTAGACACCGTCGTCTTGGTCCGAAAAGCTAAGACAGACATCGTGATCGCTTTTGGTTTCCAGTACTTTTTCAGCACTACGGCGAGTATAGAACCAAAGCGTGCCGTCGTAGTCGTCTTGCACGAGGTGCATGGGGCGGGCGCGTGGCATGTCATGGTCTAACGTCACCAGCATGCCGACTTTGATATCCTTGATCATTTTCCAGATTTTTTGCTTATGCTCTGGGCTAGACATGGCGTCACTCTCCTTATGAATGGCTAGCAGTGGGCGATTGCCAAGCGCCTCTTTCTGGGGCAATGCTTATGCAAAAGCTAATAGGATTCGTGCGGTGTTGTACAAATCCTTTCATTAGCCTAGCTGCCATTGAGGAGATCAGCAAATCCGCTCTCCGGGGAGTTCGATAATGAATTCGCCACCGCCGCCCTTGGCATCTCGGTAGTACACCTCGCCCCCCAGCTGCTGGGCAATTTCTCGGGTAATGGCGAGCCCCAAGCCGGTACCGGGGAGCTTGCGCGTGTCACTAGCGTCCGCTTGGGAAAAACGCTTGAAGAGGTGGGGTTGAAAGTCGGGGTCGACACCTGGTCCGTGATCGCGGACGCTAATGTTGACGGTTGACTGTTGGTGCGCAACGGAGATTTCGACCGGACGATCTTTCGGCGTGAATTTGACGGCATTCGACATCAAGTTGGTTAGCGCTTGAATCAGCCGTGGACCGTCGACGTTGACGCGCACCTCTGGCCACTGTGGCGTGGCTTCAATACGGACCCCGTGCTGCTCTCCGTACCCGGCCATGGAGTCGATCGCCTCTACCACCAGCGGGGTCAATGGCTGCGCGGCCAGGTTCATGGGCATTTTGCCTGCCACCAATTTCTCCATATCCAGCAGGTCGTTGATGAGCGTGGCAAGCCGCTGCACGTTGCGCTGGGCGGTTTCCAACAGCGCATTGGCGGGGGCGGGCAGTTCGCCCACGACGCCGCCTGCCAGAAGCCCTAACGAGCCATTGATGGAGGTGAGCGGGGTGCGCAGTTCGTGGCTCACGGTAGCGATGAACTGATTCTTCATCTTATCCAGCCGTCGTCGCTCGGTAATGTCCTCTATCAGTGACCAGATGACGGGGCGCCCGTCGGGGTCATGGCTCAGCATGCCCTGCAAACGAACCGGGTAGCGGCTGCCATCCTTGCGGATGTACTCTTTTTCGAAAGGCCCGTAGCGGCCCTCGTTTTTGAGGCTCACGAGTACTTGCTCTTCCATGGCTTGGTACTCTCGGGGCGTAAGGTCCCAGTAGCTGAGCTTGACGAACTCGTCGCGGGTATAGCCGGAGGGCAGCGTCAAGGCGTCGTTGAGATCGATGAACTGCCCGGTCTCGTAATCGTTGAGCGCAATGCCAATGGGAGCAAACTCAAAAAGGCCTCTAAGACGACTCTCGTTGCGCTCCAGGGCTTTTCGTGCCAACTCTTGTTCATGGATATCGTGCAGGTAGCCATGCCATAGCACGCTGCCATCGGCGAGCCGCTCTGGCCGCGCCTGACCGGCTGTCCAGCGGTACACGCCCTGATCGTTTCGTACGCGATACGTGGCATGCCAGTCCCCGAGCGCGTTGGCGGAATGCTGTATGGCGGACGCCACGGATGCCAGGTCGTCTGGATGGATGCGCTCGAAGGCGGGAGTGGCGTCTTGGGCCGCCTGTTTGGGCGTCATGCCGTAAAGGGTTTGAATTTGCGGTGAGCTGAACGGGAACGTGGGCCGTCCGTCGGGAAACTGTCGGTACTGATAAATGACGCCAGGCAGTTGCGCCATGAGCTTGGTAATCCGCTCGTTGCTCAAACTGTTGGTCAAGGTATCAGCCAGCCAGCGGGCGAGTAGTCTTAGAAACAAGGTTTCGCTTTCATCAAACTCGCTGCCCCGGGGTGAGGCTGAGGAGAAGTTGAGCGTACCGAACACTTGGCCCTCCACTTCGATGACGATGGCGGCATAGGCGCCAAGAGGAAAGGCTTGATAACAGGGGTGAGCATGAAATTCACTGTTGGCGACATTGGCGATAAACAGCTCTTTTTTCTGTCCGGTGAAGAGTAGTTGGCACCAAGTGCTGCCTAAATCGAAGCGCTCACCGGCCGCCAGTGGCATGCCGGGGGCGCACTCTACCCATCGAGCGGTGTATACCTCGCCCTCGATCTGGCTGAGGATCGCTAGGTCCAAACCGAGATAGTGACGCGTCGTATGCAGTGCATACTGAATTTTGGCATCGAGGGTGTCGAGCGTATTGAACGCGATATCGTTGAGCAACAGCAGCGCATCGTGGTGTTTGCGAAGCTGCACGCGGGCTTCGTGCTCACGGGTAATGTCGACGATGAACCCTTCCATGATCAAGGGGTGTTGGGCATCGCCTGTCACCCAGTTGCCGCGCTCTTCGACCCAGCGCCAACGGCCATCGCGGTGGCGTATCCGGTACTCAATATGCCAACCTTCGCTGGCGGCGCGGGCGGTTTCGATCGCGTCGCCCACGGCGGCGGCATCGTCGGGATGAATGATGTCGGCATAGCTGAGGCACGCGTTATTGATGAGTTCTTTCGCGGTATGGCCGCTGACCTGGTCGATTTGCCCGCTGATGTAGAGCATGGTCCAGTTCTCATCCGGTAAGCAGCGATAGGTCACCCCGGGCATGTTGCTCAACAGTGACGCAAACTCATCCCGGCTGGCTTGCAAGGCCTGCTGCGCCTCGATCTCGTGGGTGATGTCGGTATGGGTACCATACATCAACAGCGGCTGACCCTCTGAGGTCCAGTCGAACACCTGCCCGCGGTCGTGCACCCACACCCAGTGGCCCTGCTTGTGACGCATTCTTGCTTTGCAGCTATAGCTTTCCGTTTCCCCTCGAAAATGCGCATCGAGTAGGGCGGCGGAGTGAGCCAAGTCGTCGGGGTGTGCAAGGTCCAACCACGTATTGATGGTGATGGGGCAGAGCTCTTCCAGCGTATAGCCAACGATCTGTGCCCACCGCTCGTTGAAAACGGTCTCTCCCGTTTGTACGTTCCACTGCCAGGTGCCGACGCCGGTGCCTTCGATGACCAATCGGGCACGGCGCTCGCTTTTTTGCAGTGCCAGCGACAGCGCAGAGTGAGATGCGTGGTGACCGATATCGCCCTGGATCAGTGCCTCTATCGTAGCGGCGATGTCGTGAAGCAGCGCAATCTGTTCTTTCGTGAAGACTCTTGGAACCGTGTCGAACAGGCAGAGACAGCCTGCCGAGCGATCTGAAGACGTAGCCAACGGTATCCCGGCAAAGAAGCGGACGAAGGGGGCGGCCTGAACCATGGGGTGATCGGCGAAGCGGATATCCGCCTGGGCGTCCTCGACGATCAAACAATCGCTTGGAAAGAGCGCATGGCGACGAAATGTGTGTGCTAACGCGGCTGCGCTGGTTTCCGACAGGCCCTGGCTCGTCGCGAGCTCCAAGCGGTCATGTTGACGTAGATAGACTTGCACGATGGGCACGCCGAACACCTGTTGCGCGAGGCGCGCCACACGCTCGAAACGAGGGGGCTTGCCATCGTTCAAACCGTGGTCAACATTCGCTTCTAACGAAGGTGCAGCGCGGCTTATTGAGCCCTGGGGTGTTTTCATGGCGTGACCATCGAGTGACCTACTGAAAGTGTGCAAGGGTGACGACGCGCTAGCCGATGCGCTTAAATTTATATTGGTCCGTCAAGCTGCCTTCACAGCATAATGGCTTATGGTGGTGGGGTGTAGAGAGAGACGTGGCTTGAGCGTCGTTGAGATGTGAAAAATTGTGGAGCGCCGTTTGGCGGGCCTGATGCGGCGAAGTAGAGTGAGGAGTACCACGAATGAAACATAGCGTCTTAATAATGATGGTGGCGTTAGTGGGCTGTGCGGGAGGAGAAGGCGCTGATATGCAGACGGCGGCTGCGGCGTATTGCGTCAGCCTGGGCGGCGAGCGCCTCACCCGCGAAAGCGCTTTCGGAACGGGACGTTACTGTCGACTGCCGGATGGCCGGGTCGAAAACGAGTGGCACTTATATCGAACAGAGCGATTGGATAATGATTAACGCCACCACCGAATAGGCGTTTGAAACGCATCAAACGTGCTATCAACGCAATTTTGAGCGTATAAGGTTAGTGTCAATAAAAAAATAGGGTGAGCTGGTGGGTCACGCCAGCTAGGGGATCGGATGGGTACGTTCAACGTCTTGTTGCGCTTTTTTTGCGTAGGAATAATGGCTGGCTTGCTGTTGCTGTCCGGTTCTTCGGCCTACGCTAGCGCGCCTGCACCGCTGACCGATTGGGAGTATCGCTGGGGAGATGCTTCTTTAGAGGATGACGCGCCTTGGAGCCCCATCGATTTTCCTTCTAACCCCCCGGAGCGCAACGGCCAGAAGTCCGTGTGGTTTAAAACGGTCTTGCCAGAGGGAGAGTGGCGTGACCCGGTGTTGCACATTACCAGCATTAACTTGGTGGGGCAGATCTACCTCGATGGCACGCTGATTTATCAGCATGGCGATATGGAGGCGCCTCGTTTCATCGGTTGGCCGTGGCATTTGGTTCCGCTGCCGGAGAATTCGGCGGGCAAGACGCTGGCGCTACGTGTCCACTCCGATTACACCAGCATCGGGCTGTGGGGCGATGTAGAAATCACCGATCGTATCGATGCGCTGAAGGGGATGCTCCACGCTTCGGTACAGGACCTTGCGGTGAGTGCCTTCAGCCTGCTACTAGCGACGTTGGCAGCGATTTTTGCCATGATTGGGCCTGAGCGTCGGGGCTTTTTCGCCATCGCGCTGTTTGCGTTTTCGTCAGGGTTGATGCTGTTGGCAGAGACCCCCGTTCGGCAGCTGTTGGCAGACGCGCCGCTTACCTGGGACATTTTAAGAGCCGCCAGCTACTTTACACTGCCCATTGCCATAGGCTTGTTGCTGAGCCACTGGTTGGATGGTGTACCAAAGCGCTGGATGAGGCGTTTATGGCAGCTCCATTTGGCGTACCTCGTGGCTTCGATTGGTCTGGTCGCACTTGGCGTGGTGAACTTGGCACTAACGTTCCCCATATTCGATGTGCTGCTGTTGCTCACGCTCCCCCTCATGCTTCTGCTGGCGCTGCTGCGAGTGCGTCGTTTGAATTTGGAGCAGCGGCTGTTCGTCACTAGTTTCCTGCTGTTTGCGCCACTTCTGTTGCTGGACATGTTGGTGGCGCACGAGCTGATCCCTCGGCGCGATGTGCCACTGAGCTATGGGGCGTTGGGCTTCTCTTTGGCTATCGTGGGGATTTCGCTGTGGCACTACCGTCATACGCAGCGTCAGCTTGCTGCGGCCAACCAGACGCTAGAAGCACAGGTGACGGCGCGAACGGCAGAGCTAGATACCTTGGTCGAGCAGCTCAAGGGGCTCTCGCTTCAGGATGCCCTGACCGGCCTCAATAACCGTCGCCATTTCGACACCTTGCTACATCAGGAAATGGCGCTCGCGCAGCGTAAGGGAAGCCTGCTCTCGCTGCTGATGATCGATATCGATCATTTCAAGAAAGTGAACGATAACTTTGGCCACGACGCTGGCGATGCCGTTTTGATCGAGGTCGCGGCGCTGTTAAAGAAGCATTTTCGCGGTACGGACGTGGTGTGCCGGTTGGGGGGCGAGGAGTTCGTCGCGCTCCTACCGGGCACCGGAACGGCCGAGGCGCAAACGCGTGCCGAGAAACTGCTGAAGGCACAGCGTAACCAAGCGTTGAGTCACCTTCATCAGCCGCTTGGGCGCATTACGCTCTCTTGCGGAATCGCCACGTATCCGGCTCACACCATGGACCCTAAAAGGCTACTGCGCTTAGCCGACACAGCGTTGTACAAAGCCAAGAATAACGGCCGCGACCGTTGTGAAGTATGGGAAGGGGCCGTGTCGTCCAGCGAGCAGTAGCTAGCGGCTATGATGACTCGTTTTGCCAGACGTTTGGCCATGCCCAGCCATCTTTATGCACGTAGGCAGCCAGTAACCGCTGTTGGCGGGTGGCAAGCTGTTGATGTATATCTTGGTGAGCGGCGGTGATGCCAGGCAATCGTTGGTACTCTGCTAGCGAAGGTAGCTCTGGGAGGGTAGGGGTAGGGTCGATGAACGCGCTGTCTAACGTCGCGAGAAAGTTTTCAAGCGTGACGATGCCCGTTTTAAGCTGTTGCCGCGTCGCGTGGTCGATATCGGGGCAAGCAATTCGTGCAATGACCAGCGCTTGATAGAGTTTCGCGAGAGCAACCGGTAGCGATTTTTGACGGTTAGGGTCGTGATAATAGTGCAAAATGGGATACGCCAGATGCTGCTGCCCCAACCGGCTAATGGCCTGTTGGAGTGGTTGTAGCTGCTGTACCAAGCTTGTGTACTTCCCATTATCATGGGTCGCGCGAAGAATTTGTAAGGGGCTATTGCCCAGCGCATGGATGGACAGCGCGACATGGCGTTTTTCGGTGACATTGGCCATGATGCTCAGCATATACGTAATGGTGAGCGTAAAGAGAAAAAAGCCGTTGGCAGCTGCCAGCGGTGGTGCAAGCCGCCAAGTGTCGCTGCCCGGAACGAAGTCGCCGTAGCCCAGAGTGGTCAATGTATAGCCCGCATAGTACAGGCGCTCGACATCGTTGGCAGGGGCTTTGGTCGTGGCGTTCACCACGGCGTCTTCGGTGCTGCAAAACAGTAGCCACCATCCGACTAGGGCAAGCAGCAGCCAAACGGTCATCAAACCTACGGTCAGCCAAGGGCCTGCTGCAGACAGTACGCGGTGGCAGCGATGACGTTGATGCAATGCCAGTAACAGGGTCCATACCGTGCTAATGGAGCGGTTGGTCAAAGGGCCAGAGTGAGAGGCAGACAGCGTCGTCTTGATGGCATCATAATTGGCAAGGGTTATTAGAAGAATGCCAACGATACCGAGCCAGTGATGTCCTATCATGCTCGCTTCCTAGTTCGAAGAATCGGATGGGGTGACACTCACCACCACTTCATAAATACGCCAATCATAATGATTCAGCATGGCCTCTGCCGAGGCAACGCGCTCGGCCAGTCGATGCGTATCGCGCGGGACAATGAACGCTTCACCGCTGAACACGTGTCCCTCTTCTCGTAGTCGAACGGCAGCGTCCAAGACCCACTCGTATCGTTTGAGTGCCGTTTCCAGCGACTCGGCTAACGGCTCGGGTTGGGTGTTCGACGTAAATCGCGGGCGGCGATCCAATAAATCACCCACGGCCTCTTTCAGGTTCACTACGCCGTCCTTGGTCACATCGATGGCGATGAGCGCTGCCGCTAGCGCATCTGCCCACCAGATACCGGCACCAATCCCCAAAATGCCGATGATCGCTGCCAAACCGGTCATCCAGTCCGCTTTGCTCATCTTACCATCGACATAGACGGTTTTTTCATGCACCTGTATGGCGGCTTTGGTCTGCAAGCGGCCAATCACCATGGGAGGAATCACGCTATAGATGAGGGCACCGATCATTAACCAGCCCATCCAAAACGTATGCCCAAAGAGCGAGATAGCGCCTACTGAGGGGTGCTCATGACTGATCAGTTTCATGATCGAATCCAGTAACAGCAAGCTTCCCATCAGGCTCAGTGCCGTGGCCGCGCATAAAAACGCAATCACCGTGGCGCGCTGGTAGCCGTAGGGAAAGGTATCGTTAGGGGGGCGGTTACGAAAATGCATGGCGATCAAGAATGCCACAGGAGGAATGAGCGATAGGATGTCCTCTATCCAGGCCGCTTTCATGGCTTGGCTGCTGCCTAACACCAGCCCAAGCACCAGAATGATTGAGACCCGAAACCCCAAGTTCCACCACTCCAGTCTCACCAAATAATCGAGCTGGCGCTGTTTGTCAGCAGGCATACGGTAGGGCTTGCGTATTTTCATTCAGCGGCCTCGACGCGTTTTAGCTGCTCATAGAGAGAGGATTGGGCATTGAGATGGCGTTGAAGCGCCAACATGAGGGCGTTTTCCCCTTTGGGTAGCGCCATCACATGGTGTTCGCTGGTGAGTCGATGAGCCGTTGGTCGAAAGCCATGGGCCTCTAACCACCATTGAGGGCCAGCTACCCAGCCCGGCGCGTCATGCACGCGCTCGGTGATCACGGGAGTCGCACCCAGCGCACGGATCGACTGCGTGACGCTATTGAGACGCGCCACGGCGATGTCTTGGCCCTCGAGGGCAGCGTCGCCCGCTGCGTGAGCGCTAGGGTGATGAGGCGCGATACCAATGACATGATGTGAGGTGAAGTACGGGCGTGTCGTGGCGGCTAGCTGAGTAAGACGCGTATTGTGAGTAAAGCCGCCGGCCACGATATCGAGCTGGTGGTGGTTGAGCGCTTTCAGTAGCTCGTTTTCACTGCCCCAGTGCCACTCGATGGACGCATCGAGGCTATTGGCAAACTGGGATAGAAGGCCGATGTCCACCCCTTTGGGGCCCGCAGCGGTAGCGATGACCCAAGGTGGGTTTTCCGTGATACCGATGAAGAGTGTGCCGCCCTCGATATCGCTCATTTTGCGTTCTACATTTTGGGGATAGCGACAGCCAACAAGCGTTAAAAAAAACGCTATACATAGGCATAGTGCGTAACTTTTATGTGACGATTTTTTTCTCACGTTGATGTAAATCTTAGTATTAAAGGGGCGGCTAATAAGCGGCTACTTTTATGTTTCGTTCACTACTGCATGATATAACGAACACAGTAGAAACAGCCGTACTGTTATCAGCACGGCTGAGCCATTGAAAGACAATGTCGTTAAAGGCGCGGACATTAAGCGGCAATGCTCGCACAGGCGTTGGCACACTGTTGGCAAGCTTGGGCACACGCTTGGCAGTGATCAGCGTCGTGTTTGGCACACTCGTCGGCACACTTTTGGCAAATGTCGGCGCAAAGTTGGCAGATGTCTTTGGCGTATTCGCTGTTTTGGGCCATGTAGGACGCCGCCAAGCGACAGATCTGAGCGCACTGAATATCCATGCGTATGCACTCGGCCATTTTGTGTACTTCATCCTCTTGAAGGCACTGGGTAGCGCACTGGTCACAATACGCGGCGCAGATATGACAAGCCTCGATTTTTTCCTTGAACGCTCCAAAATGCATCGTCAGCTCCTGTAGCCACTCTAGTCAACGAATGGGAGGTATTCCCTTATGGGTCGAGAGTTAAAGCTAGCCGACGATGAGACAACGTACCTGCAATGCCTCTAATTTTTAATATTGTTTAATTTTTAAATAAGGTTTTTTTAAGCATTGTATAGCTTATGTTGAGCCTAAGGGGGAATGTCAAATAATGTGACATGCTAGGTAACTACCGTTACTTTTTTTAGCGTCTGAGCCATAGTACGCCTACTGGGCTTGCAGGTGTAAAAAGTATTCTCCCAAAGGGGGTGGCAATGCGTAATAACGGCTATGTATCACAAACGAATTATCCGATTGAACCCGATGACTTCTTAATCTCCCGCACGGATATCAACGGCTATATTACGTATGCCAACCCGCGCTTTATCGAGGTGAGCGGCTTCGCCATCGAAGAGTTGATGAATGAACCGCACAATGTCGTTCGGCATCCGGATATGCCGCCCGAGGTGTACCGGGATATGTGGGCAACCCTGAGAGAAGGGCTCTCTTGGCAAGGATACGTCAAAAATCGCCGTAAAAACGGCGACCACTACTGGGTGCACGCCAATGTCGTGCCCGTCGTCGATAAAGGCGAGCTACAAGGCTACGCGTCGCTTCGCTCTTATGCGGGGGAAGAGAAGGCGCGCTATTTCGATCACCTGTATCGTCAAATGCGTGAAAACAACTGCCCCTACTATTTAAAGCGCGGCAAACTCAAGCGCAAAGGGTTGCGCGGCAAGTTGCCATCGTTTCAGTGGGAGGGAGTGAAGGCGCGCGTCGTTCTGTCGTCTTTGGCGAGCGTAGCGCTACTGGGGGGTGGCTTGTGGATCACGCAACGCTTTTCTCTCGAGAGCTGGTCTTTGGTTGTGCTTGCCCTAGTGCTGGCAAGTGCGATCTGGTCGGTGAACGCGTTGCTGCTAGGCTCCTTGAGTCGTTCGGTCGCATCGCTGAAAGACATTGCGCTGCAGCTGGCAGCGGGCAACTTGAACACGGTGATTCCTTCCACTCGCCGCCAATCGCTTCGTCAAACGCTGGAGGCACTTCAGCTCATGCGCCGCTCGCTGCTCTCTACCGCCAGTGATATTCAGCGCAATATGGACACCATTGGCCCGGTGGTGAGCCAAATTCTAAGCAATAACGCCAACATGGCGGATCGCCTGGAACAGCAAGCCTCCGCAGTACAAGAGACGGCTGCCAGCATGGAGGAGATTTCCAGCACCGTGCGTCAAAGCGCCTCGAATGCGCAGCTTGCGAGCAAGGCGGCCGATACCAACCTCGCCGAAGTGGGCACCGCGTCGCGCCTGACAGACGAGTTGGCTCAGGCCATGGACGCGTTGACCAAGCAGTCCGAACGGATGAAACACATGGTGCAAGCCATCGATGCCATCGCGTTTCAAACCAATATTCTGGCTCTCAATGCGTCGGTGGAAGCGGCGCGTGCTGGCGAACACGGACGTGGCTTTGCGGTAGTAGCCCAAGAGGTGCGAAAGCTATCCAATCAGACCGCTGAAGCGGCCAAAGAAGTGCAACGCATGATCGTGGACACCAATCAAAGCGTGCTGGAAAGCGCGTCTCATACGCGAGAAACGCAAGCGGCGACCCAGCGTATCCGACATGCCAGTCAGCGGGTCAACGACCTGATGGCAGAGATTAGCCGAGCGGCCAGCGAGCAGAGCGACGGCGTTGCCCAAGTAGGACTAGCCATTGCCGAGATCGACAGCACGACCCAAGCCAGCGCCTCGGATATGGAGAGCTACCGGCGGGTGGCCGATACGCTCAGTGGGGAAGCCGCCGCTCTGACCAACAGCGTCAACGCCTTCAGAACCTCACAAGGCGCGCAGCCTTTGCCAGCGCTACGCCGCTCGCAGCCGCTTGGGCGCTATCAGTCCGCCGCCAAAGCGCTGCCCTCCAAGCAGTCGTCAGCGGGTGAGTGGGAGCAGTTCTAGTCCTAGCTGTGACCATCGCGCCTTGGACTGCTCAACCATGCTGCCCGGGGTGCGATTTTCCTGACGATAACGGGTAAACTAGCGCCCCTTTAAACTGTGGTGGCTAGAGGCATGCACCCGACCTACGAATTAACCGACGCTGGCGACCGCTACTTTGATGGCTTGGCAGATAAGTTCTCTCGCTCGCTCTACCAAGCACCCCGGGGCGAGCTGCGCCTCGCGATGTTGGACTATCTGCTGCCGCGAATGCTGCGCTTGACGGCCCAGCCCGTGCTGGATGTTGGCGGTGGGTTGGGGCAGCTCTCCGGCTGGTTTGCCGCACGTGGTCACACGGTCACCATGGCGGAGCCTTCCCACGATATGCTGTCCCACGCCAAGGCGTGGCACGCTGAGCAAGAGGCCGCTGTGGCGTGGCCACCGGGGCAGCTTTGCTATGTGGAGGCTCCTCTACAGGCGCTGCCCAGCCAAGCACTTGGTCCTTGGCCGCTGATCGCCTGTCACGCGGTGTTGGAGTGGTTAGGCAATCCCGAGCAAGCGCTGAACACCCTCGCAACGCTGCTTGCTCCCGGTGGTCAACTGAGTCTGATGGTGTTCAACCGCGACGCGCTGCGCTTTTCCAACGTGGTGAAGGGCAACTATCAAAAAGCCTTGAGCGATCAGTTGGAAGGTAAAGGCAAGCGCCAGCGCTTAACGCCGATTACCCCCGTTACCCATGACGAGATTGGCCAGTGGGTGAGTCAGAACGGCTTACGTATCGAGAGCGTCGCGGGTATCCGTATTTTTCAGGATTACGTGCGTCAGGCGCCTGAGAAGGCAAGCGATCAAGCAGCATTGCTGGCGCTTGAAAAGCAGTATTGCCAGCAAGACCCCCATTGGCGTTTAGGCCGCTATTTGCTTTATACCGTTACCAAACCCGAGGCTGATGTATGAGTGCTCAACTGCCTACTTGCCAGCTGCTAGAACGTTACTACGGGCAGGCCGCTCGGCTATGGCCTGTCGCGCCTCCAGACGATACGTGGCTGTTAAACCACTCCGCCGCGATGGTGAGTGACAATGTTGCCCTGCGGGAGCAGTGGCAGACCAGTGCGCGTCAAGCCATGAGTCCTTTCGCGCCGTTCGACTGCCTACCCGACGGTCAGGTGGTGCTGTTTTGGCCCAAAGCCCATCAGCTAGGCAAATGGTGGCTGGCGTGGCTCTGCCACGTGCTGCCTGACGATACGCCGGTCGATATCGTGGGCGAGCATCAAGGGGGCATCAAACGCGTGCCCAAGATACTGGATGAGCTGGGCATGGCATGCGACAAGCTCGATAACGCCCGCCGCTGCACGCTCTTTGCCACCCGCACGGTGAACATGGCAGCGCCTGAGAGCGCCTGGCAAACCTTTGACGCCCTGGATATGCGTTTGGTCAGCCACCCAGGCGTGTTTGGTCACGGCAAAGTCGACGAGGGAACGCAGCTTCTGCTGCAGGCCCTGGAGACAGCGCTGCCGAAAAAACCGCTAAAAGTGCTGGATATGGGCTGTGGCGACGGCATCATCAGCGCGTGGCTCGCCAAACGCGGCCATGCGGTCACGGCTGTCGACGTCAGCGCCTTCGCCGCCGAAGCCTGCCGACGAACGCTGCGTGAGAACGCGCTGGAGGGCAGGGTGCTGGAGAGCGACGTTTACTCGGCGTTGGACGACGAGCGTTTCGATGTCATCGTGAGTAACCCGCCGTTTCATCAGGAGCGAGACATCAGCTATGGCCCCAGCTCGCGCTTGATCGATCAAGCGGTAGAGCACCTCCAGGCAAAAGGGCAGTTGTGGCTGGTGGCCAATGCGTTTCTGCCCTATCCTGAGCGATTACAGCGCGCGCTGGGCGAGTTCGAGACGCTGTCGGACAACCGGCGTTTCCGGGTGTATCGCGCCGTCAACTAGTCGTCTTTGGCGTCGAGCTCATGGGCCGCTTGGCGTATCGTAGTGAATGGCCGTCACGGTATAGAACGTTTCGCCGTTGGGAGTCAGCACCGTGACGTCGTCATCGACCTCTTTGCCCAACAGTGCCTTTGCCATGGGCGCGTCGATGCTGATCCAGCGCTTTTGCGTATCGAGCTCGTCGTGGCCGACGATGCGAATCTGAAGTGTTTCTCCCTCGTCGTCCTCCAGACTCACGTAGGCCCCAAAAAAGACCTTGTCGGTATTGGCGGGCAGTCGGTCCACTACCTGCAACTCGTCGAGCCGCTTGGTGAGATAGCGGATGCGCGCAATGACCCGGTTGAGTTCCTTCTTGTTATAGGTGTAATCCGCATTTTCGCTGCGGTCACCCAGCGCGGCGGCTTCGCCCACTTTGGCGGATAGCGCCGGGCGCTTTACCCGTGAAAGGTGATCGAGAATGCCGCGCAGTCGGGCGGCCCCTTCGGCGGTGATCAAATTGCTTTTGGGCGCTTGGCGTGGGTCTTTTGCCGGATCCCGCCAGCGGGTCATGTTGCGACCTTTCATACGTCCATCGTCTCCTTGTACGCCCAAACGGGCGCTTCTGCGGGTAGCCATAAGCTTACGTCGAGGGGGTGTTTTATAACAACGTCGTGAATGTCTGGCGAATCATTCAAACGTTCGTTACATTGTCTAGGTAAGCTATCGTTGGGCTTTAAGGCCCCGATGAAAAAGCCGCTACAACAACAAACCTGGAGGTTTCCATGCGCGCTATTCCCTTTTTCCGCTTGTTGATCGCCGCCGCCCTGGGCAGCACGCTGGCGCTGGCCCCCTTGAGTGCATCGGCGTTCGAGGGGGAGGTCTTTTCACTCAAGAACCGTTGGGAGCACACGGTGACGCAAATGCCCGCGAATCAGCGGGAAGACACGCTGAAAGCGCTCGCCAGCGAAGCCGAGCAGCTCGCCAACCAGTATCCCAATGAGGCCGAGGTGCTGATTTGGCAGGGTATTGTGCTGGCCTCCTACGCGCGTGAACGCGGTGGATTGGGCGCGCTGGGGACGGCCGGTGACGCCCGCGACGTGTTGGAGCGCGCCATCGAGATCGACCCCACGGGAGGCAACGGCTCGGCCTATGTCACGCTGGGTGCTTTATATGACCGAGCCCCAGGCCGCCCGCTGGGATTTGGTAACAGCGATACTGCCGAGCGCATGTTCCAGCGCGCGCTGGAGCTGCGCCCGGACGGCATCGATGTCAACTACTACTACGCGGCGTTTTTAAAAGAAGAGGGCAACACCCCAGCGGCGCGCGAGCATGCCCAGCGCGCGGTGAACGGCACGGCCCGAGAGAATCGCCAGGTGTCCGATGAGGCGCTGCGCCGTGAGGCCGAGGCGTTGCTTGGTCAGCTATGAAATGATGTACCTTTTCCCCTGAACCCTACGCGCGGTTAATCACCGCATTGGCATTCCCGGTGAGCAGCATTGATAATAGGACGATTGTGAACACCGGGAGTGCCGTATGGGCCCTACGCTTGGTCGTGAGGATGTCGAGCTCATCCAACGCGATACCCTCTATCAAGGTTTCTTTCGCCTGGAAGCGCTGGAGCTGCGCCATCGCTTGTTCGAGGGTGGCTGGAGCAAAGCCATGCGCCGCGAAGTGCATCACCGCCACGATGCGGTCGGTGTGCTTTTGTACGATCCACACCGTGACGCGCTGGTGCTAGTCGAGCAGTTTCGCGCCGGGGCGATCGATGACCCTGCCTCTCCGTGGAAATTAGAATTCGTCGCGGGTCTCGTGGATAAAGAGGAATCCCTGGAGGACGTTGCCCGCCGCGAAGCGGTGGAAGAGGCCGGCTGCCAAGTAGGGCAACTGACCAAATTGCACACCTACTACCCTAGCCCCGGCGCCTGCAACGAGCGTGTGACGCTGTTTTGCGGCCTGGTGGATACCCAAGGGCTAGGCGGTGTGTATGGCGTGGACGATGAGCACGAAGACATCCGCGTGCATATCGTCACGTTTACTCGTGCTTGGGAACTCCTAGAGCAGGGAAGACTCGACAACGCCATGTCGTTGATTGGGCTGCATTGGCTGGCGGGGCAGCGGGCATCGCTGCGTGCCGCCTCGCAACGCGCCGCCCTCTCGACGACGGACGCCAAGCGAACCCAGTAAGGAGTCATCATGGCAAGAGCCGCCTACGTTACCGATTTAAAAACCCTGCAGGGCGAATGCAGCGCGAACTATTTGCGCCTGTTGCGTCTGGTGGGGGATATGGAGAGCGGTCAGCGCCGTGATATCGCCCTGCGTGGCGACCACCAGCACTTTGGCGATCTGCATCTCACCATTCTTCAGCAAGCGCCCTATACCACGCTGGTGGAAGTGACCCAGAGCGGGCCACTGGATAGCGTCATCGAAGGGCCGCGCATGCGGGTACATCTCTATCATGATGTGCGTATGGCGGAGGTCATCGATTTTCAGCGCGAACGCCACTTCAGCGGCCGCTACCGCTATCCCAACGCCCGTATGCACCAGCCGGACGAGAAGCTTCAGCTCAATTGCTTCCTAGGCGAATGGTTGGCCCACGGCCTTGCCCATGGGCATGCTGTGGACATACCCGAACTACGTTAATTCACGTCGTATACGATTCAGGTCAAGGGAGCCAGGTGAATGCGGCTTATCCAAATCACCGATTCACACTTACATGCAGATAAGCGGGCGCGCTCCCGCGCGGGAATTCCGTGGCAGCAGTTCCAGCGCGTATTGGAAGCCGTTGCTGCCGAGCGACCCGACGTCGTCGTGTTCACAGGGGATGTCAGCCAAGACGAAACTGCCGCGTCCTATGCCCACGCCCGAGAAGCGCTGAGTGCGCTGCCCTGTCCGTGGTTTTGGATACCGGGTAACCATGATCAGCTAGAGCTGATGAGTGCCGAGCAGCCGCTGCTCGACGAAGTGGATTTGGATCAGTGGCGCTTACTGTTGCTCGATACCCAGGTCGTCGGCAAGCCCCACGGCGAGTTAGGGAGCGATACCCTGAGCGCGCTGGCAGGGCGGCTCGAGCACGACGATCGCCCGACAATGATTGCCATGCACCACCCGCCGGTGGATGTGGGGGCTGCCTGGATGGATGCCATCGGCCTGCAAGACCGCGAGGCGTTTTGGCAGATGTTGAGTGCTTACCCGCAGGTCAAGATGATTCTGTTTGGCCATGCCCATCAAGCTTATGCGCAGTTTCATCCAGTGGCAGGCAGTGATATCGGGGTCTACGGCTGCCCGGCCATGTCAGACCAGTTTCTGCCGGGCGCAAAGGCGTTTGCTATCGATGAAGCGTCGCGCCCTGGCTATCGTATCGTCGATATTCACAGCCATGAGTGGCAGACCTGGGTGGAGCGCGTCGCCGTCTAGCGGCTGTTAGGCATTATGGTTCTAAAAAGATAGTTATTAATTCTTTTGGGTTATTATTGACCTGGCGTTACCCTACCCACAAATGCCCGCCTTGCGTTTCGTACGCGCTGGGCAGTGTACCTGTTTGCAAAGGCTTCCTTGAAAAGCCGTCTAATAAACGCAAGCACCGTTTTGTGAGGGAGTAGGTAATGAACCAGTTTTCTGCGCCGTCGGCGGCGTCGCAACAGGTGCCAAGCGCACCAGATGCTGCCCGACTGACCCACTTGAAGCAGCTCGAAGCCGAGTCGATCCATATCATTCGAGAAGTGGCGGCGGAGTTCAGCAATCCGGTGATGATGTACTCCATCGGTAAAGACTCCTCGGTGATGCTGCACCTGGCGCGCAAAGCCTTCTATCCCGGCACGCCGCCGTTCCCGCTAATGCACATCGACACCACCTGGAAATTCCGCGAAATGATCGCGTTCCGCAACCGTATGGCGGAAGAAGCGGGCATGGAGCTGATCGTGCACACCAACGAGGAGGGGCGGGCGGCCAATATCAACCCCTTCGATCACGGTAGTGCCAAGTACACCGACATCATGAAAACCCAGGCGCTCAAGCAGGCCTTGACCCAACATGGTTTCGATGCCGCGTTTGGCGGTGCGCGCCGCGACGAGGAAGCATCGCGCGCTAAAGAGCGCGTTTACTCCTTCCGTGACAAGTACCATCGCTGGGACCCGAAGAGCCAGCGCCCCGAGCTGTGGAACGTCTACAACGCCAAGGTCAATAAAGGCGAGTCGATTCGTGTCTTTCCGCTCTCCAACTGGACCGAGCTGGATATCTGGCAGTACATCTACCTTGAGTCGATTCCGATCGTGCCGCTGTATTACGCCGCCAAACGCCCGGTGGTCGAGCGCGACGGCATGCAGATCATGGTGGACGATGACCGTCTGCCGTTAGCGCCTGGCGAAGTGCCCGAAGAGAAGTGGGTGCGTTTCCGAACCCTGGGCTGCTACCCGCTCACCGGCGCGGTGGAGTCCAAGGCCGCCACGCTGCCGGAAATCATCCAGGAGATGCTGTTGACCAAAACCAGCGAGCGCAGCGGCCGTGCCATCGACCACGACCAGGCCGGTTCCATGGAGAAGAAAAAGCGTGAGGGGTACTTCTAATGGCACACCAATCGACGTTAATTGCCGATAACATCGAGCAATATCTGCACGAGCACGAAAACAAAGACCTGCTGCGCTTCATTACCTGCGGCAGCGTCGATGACGGTAAATCTACCCTCATCGGCCGGATGCTCCATGACTCCAAGATGATCTTCGAGGATCAATTGGCAGCCATCACCCAGGCCTCTAAAACCAGCGGCACCACCGGCGATACGGTGGATCTGGCACTGCTTGTGGATGGCTTGCAGTCCGAGCGCGAGCAGGGCATCACCATCGATGTGGCCTATCGTTTCTTCTCCACGGACAAGCGCAAGTTCATCATTGCCGACACGCCGGGACATGAGCAGTACACCCGCAACATGGCCACGGGCGCCTCGACGGCCAGTTTGGCGATCATTTTGATCGACGCACGTTACGGTGTGCAGACCCAGACACGTCGCCACAGCTTCATTGCCGACCTGCTGGGTATTCAGCACTTGGTCATTGCGGTCAATAAGATGGACTTAGTGGGCTTCTCGGAAGCGCGCTTCAACGAGATCGTCGACGAGTACCGCGAATTCGCCACCAACCTGCAGGCGCCGGACATCCGCTTCGTGCCAATGTCAGCGCTCAATGGCGACAACGTCGTCAACCGCAGCGAGCAAACGCCCTGGTACTTCGAGGATGGCCAGCGCTACGAGAGCAAAACGCTGATCGAACTGCTGGAAAACGTCGAGATCACCCGCGACCAGAACCTCACCGACTTGCGTCTGCCTGTTCAGTACGTCAATCGCCCGAACCTGGACTTTCGGGGTTACTGCGGCACGCTCTCGGCAGGAGTGTTGCGCCCAGGCCAGGCGGTCAAGGCGCTGCCGTCCGGTAAAACGTCCCGTGTGGCGCGCGTGGTGACCTTCGACGGCGACTTGGATGCGGCCTATCCCGGCCAGGCGGTGACCGTCACCCTGGAAGACGAGATCGACATTTCCCGCGGCGATTGGATCGTCAGCGCCGATGCCGAGATTCCGCTGTCGAACGTCTTCAGCGCCGATATCGTGTGGATGCACGAAGATGCCCTCACGCCCGGCAAGCTCTACGACATCAAGCTGGCCACCCGGGATTTGGCGGGGCAGGTCAGCGCCATCGAGTACCAGATCGACGTCAACACGCTGGAGAAGCATGCCACCGATGCGTTGAGCCTCAACGCCATTGCCCGCTGTGAGGTGGAGTTGACCGCCGCTATCCCCGTCGACGACTATCGCACCAGCCCAGGCACTGGCAGCTTCATCGTGATCGACCGGCTGACCAACGTGACCGTGGGCGCGGGTATGATTCGCGGCGTGGCGAACGCTCGCGAGCAGGCGGTGACCACCGACTGGGCTGCCTTCGAGCGCGATCTGAACGCCCTGGTGCGTAAACATTTCCCGCATTGGGAAGCCAAAGATATTGGGTTGCTGCTGGGACGCTAACACTGCCCCCATTGAACCCTTGTTGACGCCGCTCTGCGGCGTCAACTTTTAGGTAAAGCTGAATCGAGACACCAAGGAGCCAGAGTCGATGTTAACCCTATTGGACGGTGGTTTAGGGCGTGAGTTAAAGCGGCTGGGAGCGCCGTTTCGCCAGCCGGAGTGGTCGGCGCTGGCGCTCATGGAAGCCCCCGAGTGTGTGACCCAAGCGCATCGCGCGTTCATCCAAGCGGGCGCCGAGGTGATTACCACCAATGCCTATGCCGTCGTGCCGTTTCATATTGGCGAGGCGTGTTTTGCCGAGCGCGGCCTGGCACTGGCGACGCTGGCGGGAAAGTTGGCGCGTGACAGCGTGGCGGGGGAGGCGGTGACCGTCGCCGGATCGCTGCCGCCGCTGTTCGGCTCCTATCAGCCGGCGCTCTTCGATGCCCAGCGCGCGCCCGAGCTGTTGGCGACGCTGATCGAAGGGCAGGCCCCTTACGTGGACGTGTGGCTGGCAGAGACGCTGAGCGCCACGCAGGAGGCTCGAGCGGTGGCCACCGCGCTGGGGAACGATCCTCGTCCGCGCTGGTTCTCGTTCACCTTGCAAGACGCCGACGAAAACGGCGAACTGCCCTGCGCGCTGCGCTCCGGCGAGGGAGTAGCGGTGGCGGTGAGTGCGGTGCTCGAGGCGGGTGGCGAGGCGCTGCTGTTCAACTGTAGCCAAGCCGAGGTGATGGAAGAGGCGCTACGCCAGGCGCAGGCGGCCATGGACGCCAAAGGGGCCACGCTGCGTTTGGGGGTGTACGCCAATAGCTTCGTGCCGCAGAGCAACCGCATCGCCGCCAATGCCGGTGTGAGCGATATGCGCGATGACCTAGGGCCAGACGCCTACGCCGACTTCGCCAAGCGCTGGCAGGCGGCGGGGGCCACCATGATCGGCGGCTGCTGTGGCATTGGCCCGGAGCATATTGCCAAGTTGGCCGACGCGGTACGCCGCTAATCGCTGGTTGTTATTGATTGCAGAGGATGAATCACCCCATGAAGAAAGCAACGAACTTGCCCGGTGAGGGGCGTGCGGCAGGCGTGACACGGCGCCAGTTTCTGCAGCACTCCGCCGCGCTGTCGGTGTCTGCCAGCGCTTTGGGCGGGCTACTGCTGCCACGCTGGGCGAGCGCGCAAACGGAGGTCACTCCGCAACGCGGCGGGCACCTGGTTTTGGCGATTGACAATGCCTCCACCAGCGACCGCCTGGACCCGGCCTATTACTTCGAGCAGTACATGTACCACGTGGGGCGCCAGCTGTTTAACACCCTGACCGAACTTCACGATGACGGGTCGCTGGCGCCCGGTTTGGCCGAGTCTTGGGAAACGAACGATGCGACGCACTGGGTGTTTACCCTGCGGCAAGGGGTGACGTTCCACAACGGCAAGACCCTCACTGCGGAGGACGTGGTGTACTCGCTGAACCATCACCGTGCCGAGGAGTCGCCCTCGGCGGTGAAGGGCTACATGGAGCAGATCATCGAGCTGACCGCCCGTGGCAGCCACGACGTGGTCATGACGCTCTCTGCCCCCAATATGGATCTGCCGTATTTGCTGGGAGAGGTAAACTTTGCCATCACGCCGGCAGGTGCCAATTTCGATGAGGGCATCGGCACCGGGCCGTTCGTGCTGGAAAGCTTCGAGCCGGGCGTGCGTACCCTGGTCAAGCGCAACGACAACTACTGGAAGTCGGATCGTGCCTTCGTCGATAGCGTCGAAACCCGCGCCTTCAACGATGCCACCGCCCGGGTGGCGGCGCTGATGAGTGGGTCGGTGCACTTCGTCAACCGCGTGACGCCGAGCATCGTCAGCCGTTTGGAGGGCGCGTCATCGCTCACCATCAACCGTAATTCGGGCAGCTTCCAAGTGACGTTTCCTGGCTTGGCTGATCGTGCGCCCTTCGATAACAAAGACGTTCGTTTGGCCATGAAATACGCCCTCGACCGAGAGCAGCTGTTGAATCTGCTGGTGCAAGGCTATGGCCAAGTAGGTAACGATACGCCGCTGTTCCCCAGCAATCGTTATTTCACCACCGACCTTCCCAGCCATGCCTTCGATCCTGACAAAGCGCTTCACCATTGGTGTCAATCGGGTATGGACAGGCCCATTCGGCTGAGTACTGCGGATGGCGCTACCTTCGAAGGGGCGGTCTCGGCAGCGGAGCTTTACCAACAGTCGGCCCAGCGCGCAGGCATCCCGCTGGAGGTCAATCGCGTACCCGCCGATGGCTATTGGTCGGAAGTGTGGCGTCAGCACGAATTCTGCGCGTCCGGTTGGTCGAGCCGCCCTACGGCGGATGCCTATCTCTCCATGGTCAATTTATCCAACGCGCCGTGGAACGAAGCGCGCTGGGCCAATGAGCAGCTCGATCAATTGATCATCGCGGCGCGCGGCGAACAGGACGAGGCCACGCGGCGTCAGATGTACCATGACATTCAGGTGCTCTATCAGCAGGAGGGTAGCACCGTGGCACCGCTGTATATGGATTCGATTTCGGCCAATCGTGCCAACGTGCGGGGGTATGTCGACGTGCCGGGAGAGGTAGCGACTCGCTCGGTCGAAAAGATGTGGATCGCCAGTTGAACCGAGGGTGATTCCTGCGCCAGCCCGTTCAATGCGGGCTGGCGCTTTGTCGATAGGCTTACTCAGCGTTGGGGAAAAACAGCTGTTGGCCGTCTACTTTAAAGTCGGCAATCGCCTGCTGGCCTTCCTCAGAGACCAGCCACTGGTGCCACTGGGCAGCTAAATCGTGCTTCAAGTGCGGATGACGCTCCTCCGAGAGCAGTAGACTGCCGTACTGATTGAACAGCGCCTCGTCGCCTTCGAACAGCAGCGTGAGGTTTTGCGGATTATCGAACGCGACCCAGGTGGCACGGTCGGTAAAGGTGTAAGCGTCCATACCCGCAGCGGTATTCAATGTCGGGCCCATACCGCTGCCCAGCTCCCGGTACCACTCGCCTTGGGGCGTCACGCCCGCATCTTCCCACAAACGCAGCTCGGCGCGGTTCGTACCGCTATCATCGCCGCGTGAGGCAAACGGTGATTCGCTCTCGGCGATACGTGCAAAGGCGTCGGCAACGCTCTCGCTGTCACTGATGCCCGCCGGGTCGTCACTGGGTCCTACGATCACGAAGTCGTTGTACATCACGTCCAAACGCTCCGTAGCGTAACCCTCCGCCACGAACTGCTCCTCGCCTGCCGTATCATGTACCAGAAGGCTGTCGGCATCACCACGGCGGCCGATTTCGAACGCCTGTCCGGTGCCGACGGCCACCACGCGCACATCGATGCCGGTGGCCTCGGTGAAGGTGGGAATGATGGCGTCGAACAGTCCTGAGTTTTCGGTCGAGGTCGTAGAGGCGAGCGTAATGAAATCGTCATCCGCGAGTAGCGAAGCGCTCCAGGCCAAGGCGGTCGTGCATACGCTGGCGGTGATTAGCGTGGTGGTTTTGTTCACGGTCTGCTCCTTTGGGTCTTGTTCAACGCTGGGTGGGGCTTACCAAACCAGCTCGCCCCGGATGAACGCCCTGGCCTGGGAAGAGGTCGGGGCGTCGAAAAAACGCTCGGCGGGGGTGTGTTCCAATACCTGTCCGCCATACATGAACAGCACGTCATCGGCGAGCCGCTTCGCCTGGTGCAAGTCGTGGGTCGTCATCACGATGCGCGTGCCGCTCTGGTGAAATTCGTTGACCGCGTCCTCGACGGCCTTGATGGCGGCAGGGTCGAGGGCCGAGGTCGGTTCATCCAAAAACAGCACGGCGGGGTTCAGCAGCCAAGCGCGGGCCAGGGTTAGACGCTGCTGTTCGCCGCCCGACAGCACCCGGGCAGGGCGCTTGGCCAGTGCGGCAAGGCCAAATTTTTCCAACGCTTGCAGGGCGAGCGCTTGGCGTTTTGGGCGTGGCACGTCTTTGACGGCCAGCGCATAGCGCAAGTTATCGATCACCGAGCGGCGTAGCAGAACCGGCCGCTGGAACACCATGGCCTGCACCGGCGGCTTGCCCTCCCAACGGACTTGGCCGCTACTTGGGCTGAGCAGACCGTGGGCCAAGCGCATGAATAGGCTTTTACCCGCTCCGTTGGGCCCCATGATGAGCGTGCGCTGACAGCCGGACAGCGTGAGCGTGGTCGGCACCAACAGGGCGTGGCCGCGGTGGGTAAAGCTCGCCTGCTGAAAGTGCAGGGCTGGCACATCGGCCAGTGGGGTGAGAGAGGAGGAAGTGAGCGGTGCGTTCATCCTAATCGCCTCTTGGCCGCTTCACTGACCGCATGGGCCAGCGCGTTGATCAGCGTGACCAGCGCCAGCAGGATGATGCCCAGGCCGAGTGCCAACGGCAGATCGCCCTTGCTGGTTTCCAGCACGATGCTGGTGGTCATCACGCGCGTCACCCCATCGATATTGCCACCGACGATCATCACCGCACCCACTTCGGCACTGGCACGGCCGAAGCCAGCCAAAACGACCGTCAGCAGGCCAAAGCGTGCATCCCACAGCAGGGTGGGCATCATGCGTAGCGGCGTTAGCCCGAGTGAGCGAAGCTGTTCGTCATACTCGTGGTGCAAGGCTTCCACTTGTTGGCGTGTCAGCGCAGCGATAATGGGAAAGACCAGGATGACTTGGGCAACCACCATGGCGCTGGGTGTGAACAGCAGGCCAAGCGATCCCAGCGGCCCCGCTCTGGAGAGCATCAAATAGACGCATAGACCCGCCACGACCGGCGGTAACCCCATCAGCGCGTTGAGCACCACGATCATGCCGTTGCGACCAGGGAAGCGCCACAACGCCAGCGCGGCACCCACCGGCAGCGCCAAAGCGCTGGCGACCAGCACGGCGCTCAGCGACACCTGCAGCGAAAGCGCCACGATGTCGATCAAGTTCGAGTCCATGCCCAGAATCAGCGTGAGCGCCGTGTAGAAAGGATTATCACTAGCTGCCATAAGGACCTGATTCAATAGCACCGGGTTGCGCACACGCCAGTGCGATGGCCGCGGAATAAAGAGAAAAATTCAGCATGTTCGTCAAGCTGCATAGTGTACGTTTACTTGATGTAATGCATTGGTTGCTGAAATATATGCAGTCATACGCAGTTGGATGCAGGATGAACCATGCCGAACGACTATTTGACCACCGCTGAAGTGGCAGACTATTTGCGTTTGAAAGAGCGCAAGGTGTACGACCTCGTCCGACAAGGTCATATTCCCTGCAGCCGTGCTACGGGAAAGCTGCTGTTTCCTCGGCAGCACATCGATATGTGGGTGCTTAGCCACTTGGAGGGCGACCAAGCGCAGCGGCAGCCGCCGCCGCCCGTGTTGGTGGGCAGCCAGGACCCGCTGTTGGAGTGGGCCGTGCGCGAAAGTGGCAGCGATCTGGCCTCGTTGTGTCAGGGCAGTGGCGACGGCGTGCGCCGCTTGCTGGAGGGCAAGGCGATGCTGGCGGGAATTCATTTGCTGGACGCAGCTTCCGGGCGCTATAACGAACCGGCCGCGTTGGGCCTTGGGGGCGTGCGCGATTTGATCGTATTGCACTGGGCCACACGACGCCAGGGCCTGCTGTTAGCTCCGGGTAATCCGCTGGGCATTCAATCGGTGGGCGACATTGCCAAGCGCAAAGCCGTGCTGGCCCATCGCCAGCCGGGTGCCGGGGCCGCGCAACTCTTGAGCTGTTTGCTAGAGCAGGCGGGCATCCCTCCGGAAGCCCTGAGATGGTCGGCGCACCCTGCGCTCAGCGAAGACGACTTGGCGCTGACCATCGCTCAGGGCGATGCCGATGTCGGTCTTGGTATGCAGGCCGCGGCACAGCGCCAGCAGTTGGCGTTCGTCCCGCTCGTAGAGGAGTCGTTCGATGTAGTGATGCATCGACGCAGCTATTTCGAGCCTGCCGTACAGGCGCTCTTTGCGTTTGCCCGTACGGCCCGTTTTGCCCAGCGGGCCAGTACGCTGAGCGGTTACGATGTGCGCCTGCTGGGTCGCGTGTTGTACAACGCTTAAGCGCCCAGCGGCTGGACGATTTCGGTATCTGCGCTTGACGATTGTATAAGATGCGCCACACTGGGAGAGGCGTTGTAAACGCACACTCATCACGAAAAGGAGAGCATGATGAATCAAGCACTGAACGGTAAACGCGTGGCTATTTTAGCCACCGACGGTTTCGAAGAGTCTGAGCTGAGCGTACCTCGCGCGGCGCTTCAAAAAGAAGGTGTCGAGGTGCATGTCGTGTCCCCGGAAGGCAAGGGCATTCGCGCCTGGGCCGAAACCGATTGGGGCGATACTTACGATGCCGATAAGGCGCTAGCCGATGCCCACGAGTCGGACTATCACGCCCTGGTCCTCCCAGGCGGTCTGTTCAACCCTGACGAGCTGCGTTTGAATGAAGGCGCGCTGAGCTTCGTCAAAGCGTTCTTCCAAGCGGGCAAGCCCGTTGCTGCCATCTGTCACGCGCCTTGGATTCTCATTAATGCAGGCGTTGTCGACGGGCGCAAGATGACCTCCGTGCCCAGCGTTGCCCAAGACCTGCGCAATGCGGGTGTCAACTGGGTCGACGAGCCGGTAGTGGTCGATAGCGGTCTCGTGACCAGCCGTACTCCTAAAGACCTGGACGCCTTCAACGCCAAACTGCTGGAGGAGCTGCAGGAAGGGCGGCATTCAGGTCAGCACGCTTAATGGCGTGGTACCACCAGTGGGCAAGCTTCGCCAAAAGGCTTGCCCACGTCATTGCAAAACCGATGAAGCGGGACAGCGGCCGCAGTGGGGTGATGGTACATCCCTATCGTGGCTATGGCTCTCAGCAGGAAGTTTTCGTTATGGGCCGAGTGTTCCGCCAGGCGGCACTCGGTCGCGCCATTCCTAGGCGCGGCGTGCTGCGTGATACCGCCGATGTCGCGCGTCGCGTCTTTCGTCGTGGCCTCGCCAATGCCCAGGTAGATCTACGAATTGGCGACAACGAGCTCTGCTTGACCACCGACCGCGACGGCTACTTTGATGCTCACTTGCCTATCAAAACGCCCTTGCCGGTCGACGTTTCCTGGCACCGCGCCGATATTTTGGTGCGCGCCAAGGGACACCCACCCGTTCGTACCAGCGTCGAGGTCTATGTTCCGCCTCCTGAAGCGGATCTGCTAGTGATTAGCGATATCGATGACACGGTGATGTTCACGGGTGTCGCGGAAAAGCTCAAAATGCTCTATCGGTTGTTCGTGCGTAAGCCGCACCGCCGAACGGCATTCCCCGGTGTGGCGTCGCTCTACCAAGCGCTTTACCGTGGCCGAACCGAAAAGGGTGAACGCCCGATCCTATACGTCTCCCGGGGTCCTTGGGCTATTTATGAGATGCTGGAAGCCTTTTTCCAAATGAACCGGATTCCGATTGGGCCAATACTGTTTTTGCGCGAGTGGGGCATCTCCTGGCGCAAACCATGGCCCCGCCGAGCGGAAGCGCACAAACGAGAACTCATCGATCGTATGCTGGCGTTATACGACGACATGCCCTGCATCTTGATTGGTGACAGCGGTCAACATGACCCCGAAGTTTATACGGAGGTCGTCAAAGCCTACCCGGATCGGATCAAATCGATCTACATACGTCGTGTCGATAACAATCCACAGCGGGAGGCCGCCATTCAGCGCTTGCGCGATGAGTTAGCTCATACCGAGTGTGAGCTCGTTCTGGCGGCAGATAGCATTTTGATTGCCGAACACGCCCACGCCCAAGGCGATATTTCGGCGCGTGGCTTGCAGGCCGTTCAGCGTGATGTGGAAGCACATCGCAACGAGCCTGCCTAAGCTGTGTTTCCCCGCCATTCGTGATAAAAACTAATCTCGAAGAGCGTTTCTCGAAGAGCGATTCTCGAAAACTATTATCGAAAACCCTATTCGAATAACGAAACGCTACTCGAACGGTCCTCTCATTACCCATCGATAGGGTGATGCTGGCGTATTCCTAACTGGCAGGTCTGCGGTGTTGCGATGCTGATTCTTCTTGTCGTATTGGCACTGGCCATTTTCGTCTTGCCCAATCTGTGGGCGAAGTGGGTGTTGAAGCGCCATACCCGTGGGCGTGACGACTACCCGGGCACCGGCGCGGAGTTGGCCGAGCATCTGCTGCGCCGCTTGGGCGTCGAGGGCGTGCGAGTCGAGCGTACCGAGCAGGGGGACCATTACGACCCCGAATCGCGCTGCGTGCGCTTGACCCCCGACCATTACGATGGCCGCTCGCTCACGGCGGTGACCGTTGCCGCCCATGAAGTGGGTCATGCCATTCAGCACCATGAAGGCTACGCGCCGCTGCTGGCTCGCAGCCGCTTGGTCACGTTGGCGCAAAAAGCCGAAAAGCTGGGCGCCATTTTGATGATGGCCGCGCCTTTTCTCTTCCTACTCACGCGGTTACCCGGTGGGCTGGCCATGGTCATTGCCATGGCGGTGATCAGCTTCGGCACGGCGGCGCTGGTGCATCTCGTCACGCTGCCGGTGGAGTTCGATGCCAGCTTCAATCGTGCGCTGCCGCTGCTCAAAGAGTACGTCCCGCCCGCCGATATGGCCGGTGCCCGCCACGTGCTCACCGCCTGCGCCTTTACCTACGTGGCCGCGTCACTGGCCAGCGTGATGAACCTAGGCCGCTGGCTGGTGATTCTCCGGCGTTAGGCGACGCTGAGATTGCCTACGTCGGCTTGTTTGCCAGAATCACCGCCCGGCGCGGCGCCGGATAGCCCTCGACGGTGCGGCTGCGATCATGGGGGTCGAGAAAGTCCGCCAGCGACTGGTAGGTCATCCACTCGGTGGAGCGCTGCTCGTCGAGTGTCGTCACTGCTTCGTCAACGACCCGCACATTGGTATAGCCGCAGCGCGAAAGCCAGTGGTACAGCGCTTTGGAGGAGGGCAGAAAGTAGACGTTAGGCATGGCGGCGTAACGCTCGCCGGGGACGAACACGGTCTGCTCGTCGCCTTCCACCACCAGGGTTTCCAGTACCAGCTCGCCGCCGGGGGCCAAAGCGTCTTTTAGCTGCTGCAGGTGTTCGAGCGGCGATGGACGGTGGTAAAGCACGCCCATGGAGAACACCGTATCGAAGAAACCCAGGTTCTCCGGTACGTCTTCGATACCCACCGGCAGAAACTGCGTGCGGCCGTCGTCGGCGTTGCCAACGAAATGGCGCACTGCCTGGAACTGCCAGTAAAAGCGCGGCGATGGGTCGATCACTAACACGAAAGCGGCACCTGCACCCGCCATCCGCCAAGCGTGATAGCCGCTGCCGCCGCCGACATCCAACACTTTGCGATACTTAAGCGGTGCCAGATGCGGGGAGACCCTTTGCCATTTCCAATCCGAGCGCCACTCGGTGTCGATCTCGATACCCCCCAGGCTAAACGGGCCTTTGCGCCATGGGGCCAGCTTGCGCAGCAGGTTGAAGCACTGGCGCTGCTGGCTGTCGGTGAGCTCGAGTTCGACTGTCAGCGTATCGCTGTTCAAATCCACACGGCGCTCGTCCGGCAGCGGCGGCAGTTTGGCCACGGCTTTTTCCCAGGCAGAGAGGTCGCCGTGGCGCTGGCGGTCCAGTCCGCTGGCGAGCTGCTCGGGGAGTTTGGCCAGCCAAGGCGTCAGCGAGGCATCCTGGGCCGCTTGGTCCAGAAACGCTTGATACAGCACGCGATGATCGTCGGGGAGTAGCGCCACCTTAACCCTCCTTGAAGGCGATCAGCGAGGTGAAGTTCAGGTACTGGAACCAGGTCATGGAGCGGGGGAAACCCGCCAGCGACAAGCGCTCGTGCAGCGCATCGAGCGTATCGGGAATCAGCACGTTCTCGAGCGCGGTGCGCTTTTGGCTGATCTCCATATCGCTATAGCCGTTGGCACGCTTGAAGTCGTGGTAGCGCTCGACCCGCCAGGCATTGTCGCGCTCGTCGGCATCGACGGTCTTTTCCGACAAAATCAGCACGCCGCCGGGCTCCAGTGCATCATAAAGGCGCTCGAGCAGCGCATCCCGGTCGGCCGGGGGCAAGAATTGCAGCGTAAAGTTGAGAATGATCATCCCCGACGGCGCATACTCGTAGGTACGAATATCGGCTTCTTCGACCTGCAACGCATGGTCGGGGCACTCCTCGAGAAAGGTCTGCTTGGCGCGGACGGCCATGGCCGGGGAAAGGTCGATACCGGTATAGCGGAACGCATCGGCGGGCAGGGCGCCTGCCAGGGCAAGGCCGGAGGCGCCCAGCGAGCAGCCCAGATCGTACACGTGGGCACCGTGGCGCAGATGGCGTTTGGCAATCAGGCTCAGCATACCCAGGATTTGGCCATAGCCGGGCACCGAGCGGCGGATCATATCAGGGAAGCATGCGACGACCTGCTCATCAAAGGAGAACCTAGCCACCTTGTCTAGGGGTGTTGAAAAGATAGCGTCGCGGTAAGATGCATCACTCATGGGCAAGCCAGGATGGTTAATGAGGTTGCGTAGTTTACGCGCCCTTGTTATCGCAGAACAGGCCTGATCCATTCAGATTCCTGCCTCACGGAACGACGCCACAGGAGAGGGCACATGGCTTTCGCAACAGCAACTCCCGATACGCTTCCCGCTTGGCAAACGTTACAGCAGCATGCGCAAGCGCTTAAACACGTTCACTTGAAAAACCTGTTTGGGGACGACCCTGGACGCTGGCAGCACTTTACGCGTCAGGTAGCGGGGCTGACCCTCGATCTTTCCAAGCAGCGTTGGGACGACGATACGCTGGAGCATCTGCTGGCGCTGGCGCGCGAAGCGGGTGTTCCAGGCGCTATCGAGGCGCTGTTGAGCGGCAAACGGGTGAACGTCAGTGAGAACCGCCCGGCGCTGCATACTGCCTTGCGCTTACCTGCGGATGCGAGCCTGGACGTGGAAGGCGAGGATATCGTCGAGGCCGTGCATGACAGCTTGGCGCAGATGGAGCGTCTGGTGCAGCGCCTGCACGCTGGCCAGTGGCGTGGGGCCACTGGCAAGCCGATTCGTCACGTGGTGAACTTAGGTGTGGGCGGCTCGGATTTGGGGCCGCTCATGGTAACCCATGCGCTATCGGACTATCGGCCCCGGGATATTCATCCGGTCGAGGTGCATTTTGCCTCGACCATGGATGGCTCGCAGCTGGCGGATTACCTCAGCCGTTTCAACCCGGAGACCACGCTGTTCGTGCTGTCGTCCAAGTCGTTCACCACCATCGATACGCTCTCCAATGCGAACACGGCCCGCGACTGGTTGATCGGGCGACTCACCCAGCACGCCGACCTGCCGGACGCGAGCCCTCATGCCAAACCGGTCAGCGAGGCGCTGATCGTGCGCCAGCATTTCATCGGTGTATCGGCCAGCCCTGAAAAGATGAGTGAATGGGGGATAGCCTCTGACCATCAGCTGATGTTTTGGGAGTGGGTCGGCGGGCGCTACTCGCTGTGGGGCACCATTGGGCTGCCCATCGCACTGGTGGTAGGCATGGCGCATTTTCGAGAACTGTTGGCGGGTGCCCACGCTATGGATAGCCACTTCCGCGATGCGCCGCTGGCCGACAATCTGCCGGTGCTGTTGGGCTTGGCGGGCATCTGGAACGTCAACTTTCTGGATATTCGCGCCCACTCGATTCTGCCCTACGACGGACGGTTGGAGTACTTTGCCGCTTACCTAGAGCAGCTCGAGATGGAGTCCAACGGTAAGTCGGTCACCCGACAGGGCCAAGCAGTCAACTACTCCACCTGCCCGGTACTCTGGGGGCAGCTCGGCCCGAACGCCCAGCACGCCTTTTATCAGTTGCTGCACCAGGGCACCCAACCGGTGGTCTGCGATTTCATTGCTCCCCTGAAGCGTTACGACGAGGTAGAGGAGCCGGATACCCGCCGCCACTTGAAGGCTCAGCATCGCCTGGCGTTGGCCAACTGCTTTGCACAATCCCGCGTGCTGATGCTGGGGGATGACGCCCTCGACGAAGAGGGCCCACGGCCCGAGCACAAGCGATACCGGGGCAATCAGCCCTCGACCACGGTGCTGCTGGATCAGTTGACGCCCGCCACGTTGGGCGCGCTGATTGCACTTTACGAGCACAAGGTCTTCGTTCAGGCCGTCATTTGGGACATCAACCCCTTCGATCAGTGGGGCGTCGAGCTGGGTAAGCAGATTGCCACCGATACCCAGGCCATCATCGATGGCGAGGGCGATATCGCTCGTATGGATGCGTCTAGCCGCGGTCTCATCGAGGCATTGTGGGCGGCAGAGCAGGCGTAGGCCGTTCGATCTATATGGCTGGATATACAGCTTTTTGCTTTTCCGCTATCCTGTGTGCGTTTAGGCGCGGTCTATCGTGTTGAGCCTCTGTGATGAGTGTTCGAGGTGGCGTCTTTGCACGCCACTCAGCCAGACCGCGTCTGCGCTTTTGTTCAGTCCGTTTTTTCAGGAACCGACGTTACATGACCCAGTTTGATGCCTCCCAGTACGGCGCGAGTTCGATCGAGGTCCTTTCAGGGCTCGAGCCGGTGCGCAAGCGTCCCGGTATGTATACCGATACCTCGCGTCCCAATCACCTCGCGCAAGAAGTCATCGACAACAGTGTCGACGAGGCGCTGGCCGGGCATGCGTCGAGCATTAGCGTGGTGCTGCAGAGTGACGGCGCCATCGAGGTGCAGGATAACGGTCGGGGCATGCCCATCGACCTGCACCCGGAGCACGGCGTATCGGGGGTCGAGCTCATTCTCACCAAGCTGCACGCGGGCGGTAAGTTCTCTTCGTCGAGCTACCGCTTTTCGGGCGGCCTTCACGGCGTGGGCGTCTCGGTGGTCAATGCGCTGTCGCGACGCTTGGAAGTCGAAGTCACCCGCGACGGCGCCCGCCACGCCATTGCCTTCGAGCACGGCGAAAAGGTCGAAGAGCTGCACGAAGTCGGTAAGGCCGCCAAACGTGCCACCGGCACCCTGGTGCGCTTCTGGCCGGACGAGAGCTACTTCGACAGCCCGAAGCTCGCGCTCTCCAAACTCAAACACCTGCTGCGCGCCAAAGCGGTGCTTTGTCCAGGGCTCGCGGTCACCCTGGTCGAGCCGGATGGCACCAAAACCGAGTGGGCCTACGCCGATGGCCTGCGCGACTACTTGGCCGAAGCCACCGATGGTTACGAGGTGCTGCCCAAAGAGCCGTTCGTCGGCCACTTCAGCGACGACGAGCACGGCGTGGACTGGGCCATTCAGTGGCTGCCGGAGGGCGGCGAGGCGCTGCTCGAAAGTTACGTCAACCTGATTCCCACGCCCCAGGGTGGCACGCATGTCAACGGCTTTCGGTCTGGCCTGCTGGACGCCCTCCGGGAGTTCTGTGAATATCGCAGCCTGCTGCCACGCGGCATCAAGCTGACCGCCGAGGATTTATGGGAGCGCGCCTCCTTCGTGCTTTCGGTGAAAATGCTCGACCCCCAGTTTGCGGGACAGACCAAGGAGCGCCTCTCGTCGCGCACCATTGCGGGGTTCGTGTCCGGGGTCGTCAAAGACGCCTTTTCGCTGTGGCTGAACCATCACGTCGAGCAGGCCGAACAGCTAGCCGAGCTGGTGATCAGCGCCGCCCAGCAGCGTCAAAAGAAGTCGAAGAAGGTCGCGCGGAAGAAGGTCACGTCAGGCCCAGCGCTGCCCGGCAAGTTGGCGGACTGCTCCGGTCAGGATCCGGCGCAGAGCGAGCTGTTTTTAGTCGAGGGGGACTCGGCCGGTGGCAGCGCCAAGCAGGCGCGTAACCGCGATACTCAGGCCATCCTGCCGCTGCGTGGCAAGATCCTCAACACCTGGGAAGTCGACTCCCACGATATTTACGGCTCCCAGGAAGTGCACGATATTGCCGTGGCGATTGGCGCCGACCCCGGCAGCGCCGACCTCGAAAAGCTGCGCTATCACAAGATCTGCATCCTGGCGGATGCCGACTCCGACGGGCTGCACATCGCCACGTTGCTCTGCGCGCTGTTCGTCAAACACTTCCCCGCTCTGGTCGATGCCGGGCATGTCTTCGTGGCCATGCCGCCGCTCTACCGGATCGACCTGGGTAAAGAGGTGCATTACGCCCTGGATGAGAGCGAGAAAGCCGCCATTTTGAAACAGCTAGCGAAAAAACGCGGCACCCCCAACGTTCAGCGCTTCAAAGGGCTGGGGGAGATGAGCCCGCTGCAGCTACGCGAAACCACCATGGCCGTGGAAACCCGCCGTCTCGTACAGCTCACGCTGGACGAGGGCGACGGCACCCTGGAAATGATGGACATGCTGCTCGCCAAAAAGCGCGCCAGCGACCGCAAGAAGTGGTTGGAAGATTACGGTAACTTGGCAGACATTGAGGTATGACCCCCCGATGACCATGGATATTCAGGTAGCGGAGGGCGACGTCGAGCGTCTGTCCCTGCGCGATTACACCGAAAAAGCGTACCTCGACTACTCGATGTACGTCATTCTAGACCGCGCGTTGCCCAACATTGGCGATGGCATGAAGCCCGTACAGCGGCGCATCATTTACGCCATGCGCGAGCTGGCGCTGCACGCCAATGCCAAGTACAAGAAGTCGGCGCGTACCGTGGGTGACGTGCTGGGTAAGTTCCATCCCCACGGGGATAGCGCCTGCTACGAAGCCATGGTGCTGATGGCGCAGTCGTTCAGCTACCGCTACCCGCTGGTGGATGGCCAAGGCAACTGGGGGAGCCCCGATGACCCCAAATCGTTTGCGGCCATGCGCTACACCGAGGCCAAGCTTTCCAAATTTGCCGAGGTGTTGCTGAGTGAGTTGGGCCAGGGCACTGTGGAGTGGGCGCCCAACTTCGATGGCACCATGCAGGAGCCGGTGGTATTGCCCGCGAGGCTGCCCCACGTGCTGCTCAACGGGGGCACCGGGATTGCCGTGGGCATGGCCACCGATATTCCGCCCCATAACGTCTCCGAGGTGGTGGAGGCCACTTGCCATCTGCTGCGTCACCCCGAGGCCACCACGGCGGACTTGATGGCGTTCGTCCCTGCCCCGGATTTCCCGACGGATGCAGAGATCATCACGCCGAAAGCGGATCTGCGTAAGCTCTACGAGACCGGCCGTGGCTCGGTCAAGCTGCGCGCCCGCTACGTGCGCGAAGAGGCCAATATCGTCATTACCGCCGTGCCTTATCAGGTTAGCGGTGCCAAGGTGTTGGAGCAGATCGCCGCGCAAATGCAGGCGAAGAAGCTGCCCATGGTCGCCGACCTGCGCGACGAGTCGACCCACGAAGAGCCAACCCGCCTGGTGATCGAGCCGCGCTCGAGCCGTGTGGATGTCGAATCGCTGATGGCGCACCTGTTTGCCACCACGGATCTCGAAAAGAACGTGCGGGTCAACATGAACGTGATCGGCCTGGATGGGCGCCCGCGGGTGATGCCGCTGACCGACATGCTGGGGGAGTGGCTGCGTTTCCGCCGTGCCACCGTGCGCCGCCGCTTGGAGCACCGCCTTGGCAAGGTGGAAGATCGGCTGCATATTCTGGAAGGCCTGCTCACGGCGTATCTGAACATCGACGAGGTGATTCGTATCATCCGTGAAGAGGATGAGCCCAAACCTGCGCTGATGAGTGCCTTTGGCCTGAGCGAGCGTCAGGCAGAAGCGATTCTCGAGCTGCGTCTTCGTCATCTCGCCAAGCTGGAAGAGATGAAGATTCGCGGTGAGCAGGACGAGCTGGAGAAAGAGCGGAAGACCCTGCAAGGGCTGTTGGCGAGCGACGCCAAGCTCACCACGCTGATCGAAAAAGAGATTCGCGCTGCGGGTAAAGAACATGGCGACGACCGCCGCTCGCCGCTGGTCGAGCGCAGCGAAGCCAAGGCGCTGTCAGAAGTGGAGCTGCTGGGCGCCGACCCGATTACCGTCGTGCTGTCGGATAAGGGGTGGATTCGTGCGGCCAAAGGCCACGATATCGACCCGGAGGGGCTCTCTTATAAAGCGGGCGATGGCTTTCGTCTCGCTGCGCGTGGCAAGACCAACCAGCCATTGGTGCTGTTGGACGATACGGGCCGCGCGTATACCTTGGCGGCACATAACTTACCCAGTGCCCGAGGGCAGGGCGAGCCGGTGACGGGCCGCGTGAATGTCGCCGCCGGGGCACAAATGGCGGGGTTGATGCTTGCGCCGCCTACCACGCGCTTTCTGCTGGCCAGCGACGGCGGTTACGGGTTCGTGGCTCAGCTCGAAGCGCTCACGGGCAAAAACAAGGCGGGTAAAGCCGTGCTCAGCGTGCCCAAGGGGTGTAGCGTCATGCCTCCCATCGAGGTGCCGGAGGGCGAAGGGCTGTGGGTCGCCTCGGTCTCCAATGAGGGGCGCTTGCTGCTGTTTCCTCTGGATCAGTTGCCGGAAATGGCCAAGGGCAAGGGCAACAAAATGCTCGATATCCCCGGCCCCCGCGCGTCGCGCCGGGAAGAGTTCGTGCGCGACATCGCCATCGTGACGGAAGGAAGTGAGCTCATCATTCATGCTGGCAAACGTAAATTGACGCTCAAAGCGGACGATCTCGCGTATTATCGCGGTGAGCGCGGCCGGCGGGGCAGTAAGCTGCCGCGTGGTTTCCAAAAAGTCGATCGTTTAGAAGCAGGGGAGTAACGGATGGCACGCGGGAATGTGGTGGTCACGCTGATAGCGCCGCGCCTGACGGCAACGGTGGAGCTGGCAGTGGCGTCGCTCATGGAGCAGTTTGGCCTACAGGAGGAGCGTCGCCAGACGTTGGCGGACACGGCACGTGGCAGCGTCATGGATTGTTTGGAGCTTCACGTCAGCGGCGCGCCCGAATCGCTCACGGCGCTGCGTCAGGCGGCGCTGGCGTTGGGGGATACCCATGGTGTGGATCTCGTCGTACAGCCACTCCGCTCCGGCGAGGCGCCGCGTTTGGCCTGCTTCGACATGGACTCGACGCTGATCGAGGCGGAAGTGATCGACGAGCTGGCCCGGCGCCATGGCGTCGGTGAAGAAGTAGCAGAAGTGACCGAGCGAGCCATGCGCGGCGAGCTGGATTTCAAAGCCAGTTTCCGCGAGCGCATGAGCAAGCTGGAAGGTCTCGAAGAGTCGGTACTGGCGAACATTGCCGCAGAGCTGCCGCTCATGGAGGGCGTCGAGCGCCTGCTGGTCAATTTGAAACGCTTGGGCTTCCGAACCGTGATTCTTTCCGGGGGCTTTACCTATTTCGCTCGCTATTTGCAGGAGCGGCTGGGTTTCGACGAAATTCATGCCAACGAGTTGGTCATCGAGCAGGGTAAAGTGACCGGCGCGGTGCAGGAGCCCATCGTCGATGCGGAGCGGAAAGCGGCGCTGCTGACGCAGATCGCCAAGCGGGAAGGGGTGCCGTTGGCGCAGACCGTTGCCGTGGGCGATGGCGCGAACGATTTAAAAATGCTCGCGACGGCAGGCATGGGGGTGGCCTTTCGCGCCAAACCGCTAGTGCGGGCAGAAGCGCGACAAGCCATTTCCGTGGCGGGGCTGGATGGCGTGCTGTATCTGCTGGGCTATAGCGACGCTGAGCTTCTCTAAGTCGGCGACGGATCGGTGAAAACGGCGGTGCTGATCTGCTCAGCGCCGCCGTTTTATGAGTGGCTATCTGTTAATCATCGCTAGCGCCGCTATCCGCGGTTTGAGGGCGTATTCCTTCATACTCCTCGCGCAGCGATGTGAGTCGTTCCGTCTCGCTGTCGGTGAGCGGTGGCGCGTTCCATAGCGGCTCGCCGTTGGCATCGTTGACGCCCAAGAGGGTCAGCGATAGTTCGGCATTGCGGGGAATTTGATCGTTGCCCCAGGGCCCGAAACGGTTGGGCGCTAGGCTCCAGGTGGCGCTTTCGCCGGGCGCTAGCCCCCCTGAAATCACGTAGTAGAAGGTTTGATCCACCCAGGCGATATCCCGCTCGGGGCTTTCCAGTAACCCACGCAGCATGAGCTCTGAGATAGTGTGATCCGTGCCATTCGTTACGGCCAATTCGATCACTGGCTCTAGCGCGCCAAAGGGGCTAGTGGCAAGGTAGTAGCGAGCGTTATCGATGCGGATTTGTGCCAAGCGCTCCTGGTCACGCTGAGCGTTAGCCTGTTTGGCTTCGAGACGATTGAGCGTGCGCAACGCTTGCTCGCGTTCACGCGCGCGTCGTTCGCGTAGCATGCTGTCGGCGCGCTCGATGATTTCATCTCCTGTCAGTCCATGCATGTACGCATTGGCCGATTCGGCAATTTCAGCCGCGTTCATGCGCTGGGGATTGAAGGGATCGATACCGCTAAACGATGACATGGCAATGATTTTGACCGCGGTATCGAACTCGTCGCGCTTGTAAGTGGGCAGCGACTCGCGCACTTTTTCGATCGATACCACCGCGGCAGGCATGGAGCTCGTATCCACCTTGGGGTCGGAGCAGCCCGCAAACATCAGGGCAGACAAAGAAAGTGCAGATAGCCTGAGTAGGCGCCACATAGTTACGTTACCTCATAAAATCGATCGGCAAGAGCTTACCGGAAAGTGGCATTTGCCACTACTTTCTGTCGAGTACTTCTCAGGCTGATCGCCAAGTCTTTTGCTGCTTGGTCGGCGGTTTAGCAGCCGACCAAAAAAAAGCGCTGGCGAGATGCCAACGCTCGCAGAGAGAGGCGATGCCTAGCCGTGCCCTTTGTCCGGGTGGGGCACCGGCTTTTCACCGACTTCTTCTGAACGTAACTCAATCGGTTTGCCCTGGGTCTTTTGAGTATGCTTCAACTGCATATGAAGGCCGGTTTTGGCCAGCAGATGGGCGCTGACCGGTGCGGTGATGAAGAGGAAGAGCGTGATCAGCAGCTCCTGGATATCCGGTTTACCATCGACGCTCCAGAAATAGCCCATGGAGGCAATCAGCATGCAGCCGATGCCGAGCGTGGTGGCTTTGGTAGGGCCATGTAAGCGCATGTAGAAATCGCGCAGGTGTGCCATACCTAACGAGCCGATGAATACGAATACACCGCCCGCTAACAGCAGCAAAGAAATGATCGCTTCAACGAAAAATGGCATCACTGCACCCCATCGATCAGGTTCATTCGATAATATCTCCGCGCAGAATGTATTTGCACACGGCCACGGTGCTAATAAAGCCGAGCATGGCGATCAGCAGGGCCGACTCGAAATAGGTCTTACTGTTGAGCCATAACCCGAGCAGCACGATCAAGGCGATGGAGTTGACGTACATGGTGTCCAGCGCCAGCACCCGATCAGGGAGGTCGGGGCCCACCGTCAGTCGGTAAAGGTTCATTAGTAGAGCCATCACCACCAGCGCTAAGGTGATATAGAGCGCAATACTCAGCATTCGTAAATCTCCTTGAGCGGCCGTTCGTAGCGTTCGCGAATTTGCTCGATGAGCGCCTCTTCATCGTCCACATTCAACGCATGGATCAGCAGGGATTTGCCATCCATACGCAGGTTGGCCGATACGGTTCCCGGCGTCAGGCTGATCGTGCTGGCGAGCAGCGTGATGGTAAAACGCTCCTCCAACATCAGGGGGTACTCGATGAAGTGGGGTTTGAGTTTGCGCCACGGGTTCGCGATCAGGTACGCCACCTCGAAATTGGCGGTCACGATATCGCCTAATACTCGCAATCCAAAGCGCAGTAGCAGCATGGGTTTGTTGATACGTGGCCGGGCATCCCAAAAGCGATGGGTCAACAAAGGAATCACGATGGCCAGCGCGCCCCCCAATACCAGCTGACCAAAAGCGTAGCTGCGTACCAGGAGCAGCCATACCAGAAGCAGCAGTAACGATAGCACCGGTGTGGGTAGCCATTTGCGTGGGATAATCATGGTGTTTCTCCTGCGTCGGGCAGCAGCGTTTCGATCAATCGCTGAGGGTTGGCAAGCTGCTCACCCGTGGCTTGGGTGTAGCTGCTTACCGGCCCGGCAAAGGCCACCAGCAGCGGCGCAGCGCTGAGTAGCCACAGCATGCCCATCCACTGATAGCGGGATAGCGGACTGCCGCTAGGGCTGCCCCGGTGGCTGCGCCAAAACAGCGTTGAGCCCGCCCGGGAGAGGGCGATGAGCGAGGCGAGACTGGCCAGCAGCAGCAGCGGCCATAGCCACACGCGCTGGGTGCCCTCGGCCGCTACCAGGACCATCGCTTTCCCCAAAGCACCCGACAGCGGTGGCATTCCCACCACGGCAATCGCACCGATGAAAAAGGCGATCGCCAGCGCATTGCCTTGTACCAGTGGGCGTCCTTTGACGATCCGCGTGCCGGCCTTGCCGCGCTGTAAGCCAATCATTTCCGCCAGTAGGAACAGGCCACCGGTCACCAGGGTCGTGTGGATGAGGTAGTAGAGCAGGGCAGACGTGGCCTCGGCGGAGCGCATGCCTACACCCGCCAGCAGCGTGCCAACCGAAATCAACACCAAGTAAGCCACCAACAGGCGTAGGTCACGGGCGGCCATCACGCCCACGCCAGCCGCTGCCAAGGTGGCAAGGGCTAGCCACCATACCCACGGCTGTTCCAGCGCGACGAGCCCGCCTGCCTGCTCGCCAAACATCAGCGAATAGACCCGAAGAATGGCGTAGATACCCACCTTGGTCATGATGGCAAACAGGGCTGCCACCGGGGCAGGTGCCGCTGCGTAGGCGCGGGGGAGCCAGAAATAGAGCGGCAAAATGGCCGCTTTCAGGCCAAATACCACCAGCAGCATTAACGCACCGGCCGTTACAAGCCCTTCACGCTCGGCGGGCAGGCTGGCGATTTTATAGCCCATATCCGCCATATTGAGCGTGCCGGTGGCCCCGTACAGAATGCCAACCGCAATCAAGAACAGCGACGAGCCTGCCAGGTTGAGCACCACATAGTGAACGCTGGCCTGAATGCGCGCTTTGCCGCCGCCGTGTAGCAGCAGTGCGTAGGAAGCCAACAGCAGCACTTCGAAGAAAACGAACAGGTTGAACAGATCGCCGGTCAAGAACGCGCCGTTGATACCCAGCAACTGCCACTGGAACAAGCCGTGGAAGTTACTGCCTTTCTCGTCGTCGCCACCGCAGGCAAACACCACAGCGCCCACGGCTAACAGAGACGTCAGGAGCACCATCAGCGCGGAGAGGCGGTCGAGCACTAGTACGACGCCAAACGGGGGTTGCCAGTCGCCCAACGCGTAGTAGGTGATATCGCCGCTGGCGGCTTGGTGCAGCAGAGCAATCGAAGCTAGCAGCAATAGAAACGTGGCAACGACACTGACGGCGCGCTTGTAATGCACGAGCCCCTGGCGTTGGTAAAGCAACAAAATACCTGCGACCAGCGGCAGTACCACGGGCAATACAATCAGATGCTGAATCATTCGCGGTCTTCCTTTTTACCATCCACGTGGTCGTTACCGACTTCGCTACGCGCCCGCATGGCGAGAATGACGACGAACGCCGTCATGGCAAAGCCGATGACGATGGCGGTGAGGACCAGTGCTTGAGGAAGCGGGTCGGCGAACTGAGAGCCCTCATTGACTAACGCGGCGCCATCCGTGGTCAGCCCGCCCATGGAGAACAAGAACAGATTGACCGCATAAGAGAGCAGCGTAAGGCCCACCACGACCGGGAACGTCCTTCCACGCAGCGTCAGATACAGCCCGCAGGCAGTCAAAACGCCCGTGGTAATGGCGTAGAGCATTTCCATTAGTGGGACTCCTTTTCGTTCGGCGTGTCGTGGTGGTCGGACATCTTCGGATCGGTCACCGGTCGGTGCGGTGTCGTCACCTTGCCCAAATTGGCCAAAATCATCAGTGTGGCGCCCACCACCGCGAGATACACACCCAAGTCGAACAGCAGCGCCGTGGCAAGCTCGAACGTGCCAATCAGCGGTAGACTGAAATAGCCAAACGACGAGGTTAGGAAGGGGTAACCCAGCAGCCAACTACCCAGCCCGGTGAGGGTGGCAATGGCCACACCGACCACGGCGACGGGCTGGAAGGGAAAGTTCAGGCGCTCCTGTGCCCACTCGACGCCCCGCGCCATGTACAGCAGGATCAACGCAACCGCGGTGATCAAACCGGCAATGAAGCCGCCGCCGGGCTGGTTATGGCCGCGTAAGAAGATGAAGGCCGAGACCAGCAGGGCCAACGGCAGCAGTGCCATGGAGATCGAGGTCAAAATGGCCGGGTAGCGATCCGGCGACCAGACGCGCCCTTCGCCATCGCTGTGTGGCATGAACAGGCGCAGGCGGTTGAGCAGTTTGAAAATGGCCAGGCCGGCAATCGCCAATACGGTAATTTCGCCCAGCGTATCGAAGCCCCGGAAGTCGACCAGGATGACGTTGACCACGTTGTAGCCGCCGCCGCCAGGCTTGCTGTTCTCCACGAAGAAGTTGGAAATCGAAAGCGTCTCGCGAGTCATCACCGCGTAGTTCAAACTGGCCACCACAAGGCCCAGCGCACCGGCTAGCAGGATGTCGCGTACGTTGCGCATCGGACTCGATTCGGTTGGTGTTTTTTGCGGCAGAAAGAAGAGTGCCAGCATGAGCAAAATCATCGTCACGACCTCCACCGACAGCTGGGTCAACGCGAGATCCGGTGCGGAGAAGCGGGCAAAGGTCAGGGCGACGAACAGGCCCACTACCGACAGCATCAATAGTGATATCAAACGGTAGCGGTGGGTGGCCGCAGTAGCGACACCTCCAAACATCAGCATGCCTGCGCCGAGCAGTACGACGCCATCGATGGGCTGATTGCCTTGGCTCCCCGTCAGTTCTTGGATGCTGGCAAGACCGATCACCCCCATGAGTAGAGCGGCCCCCAGTAACCAGCCCATGTAGCGCTGTAGCGAATTGCCTTCCAGCTTGGTCATGACCTGTTCGGCGCGATAGCCGGTGGTAAGGATCAAACGCTCGAAAACGCGACGGGCATCGACGCTGTCGAAGGGCTGCATGAAACGACGCAGATCGGCATGGCGCCAGTACATGGCAATGCCCGCTGCAAAGGCGAGCAAGCTCATCATCAATGGCAAATTCACGCCGTGCCAGATGGCGAGATAGAACGATAACGGCTCACCCAACACGGTGTGGGTGGCTAGCTCCAAAATACCGGTCGCAAAAAAAGCAGGGAATAGGCCCACCAAGACACATAGCGCGACCAAAAGCTCCACGGGCAAACGCATGAGGTGAGGCGGCTCGTGAGGGGCTTTGGGCGTCTTCTCGCGGGCGGGCTTGTAGAAGACCGCATGGACCAGTCGCAGCGAGTATGCCACCGAAAGAATGCCGCCCAGCGCCGCCAACGCGGGCAGTACCCAGCTCAAGCCGCCCAGCACGGGAGTGGCGAGTGTCTCGGTAAAAAACATCTCTTTCGATAAAAAGCCGTTGAACAGCGGTACCCCCGCCATGGCGGCGGCGGCCAAGGTGGTGAGCAGGGCGGTGACCGGCATCGCTTTTTTTAGCCCGCCAAGCTGCTTCAGCTCCCGGGTGCCGGTTTCATGGTCGATGATGCCCGCGCTCATGAACAGCGCTGCTTTGAAGGTGGCGTGGTTCAGGATATGGAACAGCGCCGCCAGCACGGCCATGGGGCTGCCAATCCCCAGAAGTACGGTGATCAAGCCCAAGTGGCTGACGGTCGAAAACGCCAAAATGCCTTTCAAGTCGGTTTTGAACAGCGCAAACCACGCGCCATAGAGCAGCGTGATGGTACCCACCAGTGGCACGATCACGCTCCACAGCGCGCTATCGGCAATGGCCGGATGCAAACGCGCCATAAGAAAAATGCCCGCTTTCACCATGGTGGCCGAGTGCAGGTAAGCCGATACCGGCGTAGGAGCCGCCATGGCGTGGGGAAGCCAGAACTGAAAAGGAAACTGTGCGGACTTGGTGAACGCTCCCAGTAATACTAGGACCAGCATCAGCGGGTAGCGCGCATCCTCGACGATGGCAGCGCCGCTAGTCAGTACGACATCCATGCGGTAGCTGCCTGCCATATCACCCAGCAGTAGCAGGCCCGCCAGCAGAGCCAGTCCGCCTGCACCGGTCACGGTCAGTGCCATGCGTGCCCCTTTACGAGCATCGCTTCGGTAGGACCAAAAACCAATCAGCAGAAACGACGATAGGCTGGTCAGCTCCCAGAACAGCCAAAGTAGGATCAAATTGTCGGACATGGAAATGCCGACCATCGATGCCATGAACAGCATCAAGAATGCGTAAAAACGTCCAAAAGGCTCATCGCTTGCCAAATAAAAGTGGGCATACAATAGAATTAACAGTCCTATGCCCAGTATGAGCAGGTTGAAAAGCAGCGACAGGCCATCAAGGCGAAACGCCAGCTCCAGGCCAAGGGCGGGCATCCAGTCGGCTGCAAAACGCAGCACTTCGCCCTCCAGCAGGGCCGGAATTTGCAGCAGCGTGAGTAGTAGCGCCGTTGCTGGCAGTATGCCCGTGGCAAGCGAGCACCAAGTGCGGCCGCGTTGGGCAGTCAGTGCCGGCACCAGTACGCCCAGTAACGGCAGTAAGGCGATCCACAGCAGTGTCATGAGGTCATCCAGCGCAAAAAATCAAAAAGTCCCCCAAGCAACGAGCGTTGCCCAGGAGGCGAAGATACATCAAGTGAAACAACAGGATATCACTTGTATGGAAGGTGCGTGATTTTAGTATAAAGTGTCGACGTTAATCGTTAAGAGACTCCTTGCTCCATGAGTGAACCCTTTAATACCTGGCAAGCCCGCTTTGAAAAGCTGCGTAGCAACAAGTTTTTTGAAGGGTTGGTCATTTCCATTATCGTGATCTCTGCGCTGGTGATTGGCGCGAAAACCTACGAAGAAACGTCCCGAATAGAGCAGTGGTTGCTCTATCTGGATGTCGCCGTCACGGTGTTCTTCCTGGTCGAGATTCTGATCAGAATGGCAGCCGAGCGCAACTTAGTCAGCTTTTTTAAGAAGGGCTGGAACGTTTTTGATTTTTTGATCGTCACCGCCAGCCTGATTCCCATGGACGATTCGGAGATGGTGCTGCTGGCGAGACTGCTACGGATCTTCCGTGTACTGCGCTTGGTATCGATGATTCCCGAGCTACAGATGCTGCTCGCGGCGCTGGTCAAGTCGATTCCCCGCATGGGCTACGTCGTACTGCTCATGTTCATCATCTTTTATATCTATGCGGCGCTGGGAAGCTTTCTTTTTCACGACGTGGATGAGTTTTTATGGGGCAACATCTCCATTGCCATGTTGACGCTGTTTCGCATTGCGACGTTCGAGGACTGGACGGACGTGATGTACGCCACTCAGGAAGTGTACGTTTGGAGCTGGATTTACTACTTGACGTTCATTTTTCTTACGGCGTTTATTTTTCTTAATATGATGATAGGTATCGTGCTGGACGTGATGCAAAAAGAGAGCGCGCAACTCGATACCGACTATGAGGAAGGCGATCCGGCACAGCTGCAGGCGCTGCGTGATGACGTCCACTCGCTGAAAATGCAGCTCGATCGTATGGAAGCCGCCATGGCAGAGCGTCATGCAGCTACGACGCCTCCACATCGCCCTTCAGACTCTGCGACAACCGATTAACGACAGGAGCGCCACTATGATGCTGTCCGACCCCTCTAAAAAGTATCGCCCCTTCGTGGCCGTGGACTTGCCTGACCGCCAGTGGCCAAGCCAGCGTATCGACACTCCGCCCATCTGGTGCAGCGTGGATCTGCGCGATGGCAACCAGTCGCTGATCGATCCGATGGATCAAGAGCGTAAACAGCGCCTGTTCGACATGCTCTTGAAAATCGGTTTCAAAGAGATCGAAGTGGGTTTCCCTTCCGCGTCGCAAACCGACTTCGACTTCGTACGTTCGCTGATCGAGCAAGACAAAATTCCTGAGGACGTGACCATTCAGGTGCTGACCCAAGCGCGTCCACACCTGATCGAGCGCACCTTCGAGGCGTTGAAGGGCGTCAAGAACGCCATCGTTCACGTCTACAATGCCACCGACCCGATGTTTCGTCGGGTGGTGTTCAACGTGGATAAAACCGAGTGCGTGCAGATTGCCGTCGATGCGACAGCACAGATTCGTGACTTGATGGCGTCCAACTCGGAGACGAACTGGACTTTTCAGTACTCCCCCGAGCTATTCACCACCACCGAGATGGACTTCGCCGTCGAGATCGTCGAGGCGGTGATGGATACCTTTGGCCCTAGCGTCGACAATAAAATGATCGTCAACCTGCCGGCCACGGTGGAAGTCGCCACGCCGAACAACTACGCCGACCAGATCGAGTGGTTCTGCCGCCATGTGAAAAAGCGCGATACCCTGATCGTCAGCGTTCACCCGCACAACGACCGTGGTACTGGCGTGGCGGCCGCCGAGCTAACGCTGATGGCGGGAGCGGATCGCGTCGAGGGCACGCTGTTTGGCAACGGCGAGCGTACGGGTAACGTGGATATCGTCACGCTGGCGATGAACATGTATACCCAAGGCGTTCACCCGCAGCTCGACTTCTCCAACATCACTCCCATCATGCGTGAGGCCGAGTATTGTAACCAGTTGCCCGTTCACCCACGTCATCCCTATGTGGGCGATCTGGTCTTCACCGCATTCTCGGGCTCTCACCAGGATGCCATCAAAAAGGGCATGGCCGACCGTCGCGTTCACCCTGAAGCGCCGTGGGATGTCCCCTACTTGCCCATCGACCCCCTAGACGTTGGCCGTAGCTACGAAGCGGTCATTCGCGTGAATAGCCAGTCGGGCAAGGGCGGTATCTCCTACTTATTAGAGCAGGAGTACGGGATCGAACTGCCGCGCAGACTCTCTATCGAGTTCAGCCAAGTGGTCCAGGAAGTCGCCGACCGCACGGGTAAAGAGATCACCTCGCAGATGATCTACCAAGCCTTCGCCGACGAATACTTGGAACAGCGTTCACCCCTGGCACTGGTCAACCATCGCCTCTCGTCCGAGCCAGATAGCCCTAAAGTGGCGCTGGAAGCGACGGTCGAGAATGGTGGTCAGCGGCAAACTCTGACCGGCGAAGGCAACGGCCCGCTGGCCGCGTTCATCAAAGCGCTGGTGGCAAGCGGGCAAGAGGTGGAAATCATCGACTACCACGAGCACTCCCGTGGCCAGGGAGCCGATGCCGAGGCCATCGCCTACGTCGAGGTGCGTATCGATGGCAAAGCGGTGTTCGGCGTAGGCACCGATGAGAGCATCACCAGCGCCTCCATGAAGGGAGTGCTGAGCGCCATTAATCGCCACTACTCCACTCAGCCCGCAGCGGCAAACGTGACGGCAGCGACATTGGGATAAGTGCTCAGACGATTCCTCCAAAAAGGATATCAACGCACTGACAGTGGGCGTTAATCAAAACGGAGCTGCCCCCTATAGGCCGCTCCGTTAATGGATGCCTCAACCGCCGACGCTATTCTGGCAGGGCGTAAACGGCGATCTGATCACCTACCTGATTTTTCAGAATGGTATTGCCACCAGAGACGAAGGCGACGTATTGCCGGCCCTCGTACTCATAGACCGCGGGGTTGGAGACGGAAGGGGCTTCGGTTTGGTCCGACCATAGCTCCTCACCGGTTTCCAGCGAGTAGGCACGTACCTTGGCATCCATCGAGGCGCCGATGAAAATGACGTTACCTGCGGTGACGGCTGGACCGCCAATGGTAGGCGAGCCCCAACGTTCGGGCATGAAGAAGCCATACTGTTGAGAAACGCCCATTGGTCGGCGCCATTTGATGTCTCCCGTGGTCATATCGATGGCAACGAGTTCGCCGAAGGGCGGCTCCCAGCAAGGCATGCCCCAGCGATTGAGCGCGACTTCCAAACGCATACCGTAGGGCGCTCCTTCCTGAGGGGCGAAGCCGCTTTCGTTGCCTGATCCGCTATCTGCTTTTTCATAGGCCTCGCGCTCATATAGCTTGATGTACTGCACGATGTGCGAGGTATTGACAATAGCGGTCTGGCTGTCAGGCTCGAAGGCCACTCCACCCCACTGCACGCCGCCGGCGCTAATGGGATAGCCCAGCGTGCCTTCACCTTGAGTCGTCGGTGGGGTGTACATGCCTTCGTAGCGGAGTTCATCCCAGAGCGCCGAGCATTCGCCAAAGCTGACTGCGTCGGCAAGCGCCCAAACGTTGGGTTTCTCGGATTGATCCAACAGCGGTACCGGTTTGGTCGGGAATGGCTGGGTGGGCGCGTAAACCTCACCTTCGACGCTACCGTCGCCGCTCGGCACTGGCCGCTCTTCGATAGGCCACACGTCCTCGCCGGTTTCGCGATTCACCACGAAGAGAAAGCCCATTTTGGTCGCCTGAAGCAGTGCCGGGATCTCTTCGCCATCGACGGTAATGTCCATCAACGTCGGGGCCGCAACGGTATCGTAATCCCAGATATCGTGGTGAACCCATTGGCGTGACCACACCACCTCGCCTGTCTCGATATCCACGGCGGTGGTGGATGTTCCTAAGGGCACTTCCTCGGTGCGATTGCCGCCCCAGTAGTTGGGGGATGGCGAAGACACGGGTAAATATACCAACCCTAGCTCTTCATCAGCGGACATATGTGTCCACACGTTAGCCGTTCCGCTCTGCTCTCGCACCTCATCAGAGAGCGCCTGGAATGTCCATTCGCGCTCGCCGGTGCGCGCATTGATGGAGAAGACCGTGCCAGGGGGCGCCTGCTCGTAGGCCCAATCATTGCCTGCCCAGCCAAGAATCAAGTGGTCGCCCACAACGGTGGGAGGCTGCAGTAATGACAAGGGCCATTTATCGTGGGTGTCGTTCCATTGATTGACGTCGAGCACGCCGTTCTCGGCAAAGTCTGCGCACTGTTCGCCGGTATCGGCGTCGACTGCAAACAGCTGGGCATCCATGGTGCCCATGTAGATTATTTTTTGGCAGGGCTCGCCTGCTACTGAATCATTCGCCTCCCAATAGGCGACACCGCGATTCTTCAAGGCGGGCTGGGTGAGAGCTTCCAAGGAGGATTGTGTATCGAAACTCCATTTCTCTTCACCACTTGCAGGGTCAAGTGCCAGGATCCGGTAAAACGGCGTGCCGATGTACAGCGTATCATTGGCAAACACCGGCGTGGCTGACCAAACCGTCGCGGGCAGATCGCCTGAGCCATCGGCCACATCGCCCGTATGCAACTCCCAGACTTTTTCCAAATCGGCGACGTTATCTGCAGTGATCTGATCGAGCGGGCTGTACTTCTGGGCGTTGAGCTGGCCGTGGAAGCTGTCCCAGGTAGGCTCTCCAGGTACCAATGGGATGGGCGCGGCGCTAGAAGCTGTTTCCAATGAAGCATTGTCTTGCGCTGTTGATGGTTCGTTCTCGACTGAGACCTCCTGAGCCATGAGCGGCAACGGGGTTAGGCCGAGGGTCAAAGCGGTCATCGCGCTTAAACCAGGCTTAAAGGACATCAGTGGAGCGCTGGAGAAGGATAAACGGGTCGTCATGAGCAACTCCTTAAGAATGGGCAAGGTGCGCTGGGCGCATCAGGTCGAGTATCAGGCCTATCAGGCCTACTACCATGGCTACGCCTATCCACCATTGATGAAGTAGCACAGCGGCGAATCCCGTGCCGCCGAGACCCAGCAGAATGAGTATCCGGAGGAAAATGGCAGAGCCGGGACCTTGAGTAGACGCCAGTAGCAAGGCCAATATGGCAAGCGCGAGACAGGCCAAGATGGCTACCAATGCACCGAGTGTTCCAGTGACGCCGGTCAGTGGAGTGAAATAGGCATACAGCGCGATGGCAAGCCCCGTAAGCGACGCGATTAGCAGGACGATCGCGCCCGATTTTGAGGGAAAAGATGACGACATGACGAGTTGGCCTCCTGCCGTGGGTGGTTCCTGATCTGAAATCTAACGCCGCATCAAGCAGAGTTAGACTTATAAACCTAGCAGAAAACGACATCCTTACGATCTGGAAACATGCAAAAGCTCCAAAGACGCCTATCCCGTTTTCGTAAGCAGAGGGATAGCGCGTGCATGTTGGGTGCCTGATATGGTTCTACTTGCGACAAGACTAGGCCTCTTTGGTCGGCGGCATCCCCGGAACAGCTTTCGAAGGAGGCGTCATCGCGGATCAATGACGAGAAGTAGCTATTTAAAACGCTCATTATTTCAATACATGTGCAGAGCGTCGCTAGTTTACCCAGTATTTATGAAGGCTCTGTTGATCAAACCTTAGAGGCCCAAGCATAGGCAGGAGGTGTTGCTCATCACGGCGGATGAACTGGTGGCTGTACGCTGGGCCTATCTGAAAGATGTAAACTAACGTCTCGGTCGTCGCTTCATTGCTGAGTCACCCGAGCTACTGAGAGCCGCAGTTTTACCAAATGTATCACAGCGGCGTTTTACTCCCTTTTCCGGGGATCTCCCGCACCAAGCGCGGCATCAAAAAACCGGGCAAATGATCGCGCAGTGCAGCCACCAAGTCGCGGGCTTCGTCGTCGGGCACATCGAAATGGGCAGCGCCCTGTACAGGATCGAGTACATGCAGGTAGTAGGGCAGAATGGCTGCCTCGAACAGCCGCTCCGACAGCGCTGCCAAGGTGGCGACGTCATCGTTGATGCCGCGCAGCAGCACGCTCTGGTTGAGGAGCGTTGCGCCCGCTCGTTTGAGTCGCGCGCAGGCATCGACGACCGCCTGATCGATCTCGTTGGCGTGGTTGATATGCAATACCACGACCGTTTGCAGGCGTGTCGATGTGAGCCAGCCGAGTAAAGCGTCATCTACTCGGTCAGGAATCACCACCGGTAGACGGGTATGAATGCGCAGTCGCTTGAGGTGAGCAATGCTTTCTAACTGTTCGACCAGCCAGGCCAGTTGGCGGTCATTGGCCGCCAACGGGTCACCACCCGACAAAATTGCCTCGTGTAGGGTCGTGTCGCTACGTAGGTAGTCGAGTGCTTCCTGCCACTGCGCTCTTGAGGGGGAGTTATCGCTGTAGGGGAAATGGCGGCGAAAGCAGTAACGACAGTTGATCGCACAGTTAGGGCTGGCGATCAGCAGCACCCGGCCCGCATACTTATGGATCAACCCTTTCGCTGGCCGATGGTCGGCCTCTTCCAGAGGATCGACGACGTAGCCTTGAGGCGTCAGCGCCTCTTCGCTTAGCGGCATCACTTGGCGCAACAAGGGGTCGTTGATGTCGGCATGGGCGATTCGTGTGAGGTACGCTTCCGGCACGCACACGTCGAAAAGGTCATGCCCTATTCGAGCGCCCGCTAGCCAGTCACGGCTCAAACCCAGCCGTTCACACAGTATTTGTGGGTCGCGAATGGCGTGAGTAAGCTGCTGCTGCCAAGTGGAAGGCACCCGTGCGTCACGATGGCTTTGCGCTTCAGACGCGGCAATAATGATGTTCTCCTGCAAAAAAGCCCTCCTTCGGGTTATCATGCGCGCACTTATTGAGCGACGCCATAGGCAACGTATGGCATCGCGCATCACCTGTCGAAGCCAATAACTGAAATGGATGATTGAGAAACATTATGGCGAACTATTCTACCAACGAATTCAAGGCCGGTCTGAAAGTAATGCTCGACGGCGACCCTTGCTCGATCGTCGAGAACGAGCTGGTCAAGCCGGGTAAAGGCCAAGCGTTCAACCGCGTCAAGCTGCGCAACTTGATGACGGGTCGTGTCGGTGAGCGTACGTTCAAATCTGGCGACTCACTGGAAGGTGCCGACGTCATGGACCTGGAAATGGAGTACCTCTACACCGACGGTGATATGTGGCACTTCATGAAGACCGACGGCTCTTTCGAGCAGTATGCCGTCGAGAAAAAAGCGCTCGGCGATACTGAAAAATGGCTCAAAGAGCAGGTGCCGTATACGCTGACCCTTTGGAACGACAAGGCGATCTCGGTCACGCCGCCCAACTTTATCGAGCTGGAAGTAGTCGAAACCGATCCCGGCTTGAAGGGCGATACGGCCCAGGGCGGCTCGAAGCCAGCCACACTGTCGTCAGGTGCCGTGGTTCGCGTTCCGCTGTTCATTAACCAGGGGGAAGTCCTGAAAATCGACACCCGTTCTGGTGAGTACGTATCACGCGCTTGATCGCGCGATAACCAAAGCGGCAGACGTAGTCGCTCGAGCATTTCATTGATAAAGCCACGCGATACTATTGCGTGGCTTTATGCTGTTAGGGAGAAGGGAATGACACTGAACTGGCAGCCAACGGCAACGGTGGACACCTTGCGCGAGCGCGCTCGCTTGATCGCTACGATGCGCGCCTTTTTTGCCGCGCGGGACATATGGGAAGTGGAGACGCCAGTGCTCGGCCAGGGAGGGAGTACCGATGTGCATTTGGTGTCGCTAGCGACGCTTGCCCGCACGGATAAAGGTCAGCGCAAACTGTGGCTGCAAACCTCGCCCGAGTTTCATATGAAGCGGCTGCTGGCAGCCGACAGCGGCCCCATCTTTCAACTGGCCAAAAGCTTTCGTGATGGTGAAGTGGGGGCACGACACAATATCGAATTCACCATGCTGGAGTGGTATCGCCCTGGATTCACACTCGCACAGCTGATCGAGGAAACGACGGCGTTGGTGGCGCACGTACTGCCGCAGTCACCGGGCCCGGTGGTGCACTACCGTTATCGTGAACTTTTCCATCGTCACTTGGAAGTCGACCCGTTCACCACGTCGCTGGAAACGCTGCGAACGCTAGCGGCGCAGCGGGGCAATATGTCGGCCCAAGCGCTAGCCGAAGAGGGGCGCGATACGTGTCTGGATCTATTGATGGGCATGGTCATCGAGCCCACGCTTGGGCAGCAGGAGCTGAGCGTGGTAGTGGATTACCCGGCGAGCCAGGCGGCGCTGGCGCGCCGCCATCGAGATGCCGATGGTGAGTGGGTGGCGTCGCGCTTCGAGCTATACATGAACGGCATCGAGCTGGCCAACGGTTACGATGAGCTGACCGATGCCGAAGAGCAGCGCCAGCGTTTCGATGCGGATAATGCCGAACGCCGCCGGTTAGGGCTGACGGAAGTGGAGGTCGATGCTCATTTGCTGGCAGCGCTAGAGCAGGGGCTGCCCGCCTCTTCCGGCGTAGCGCTAGGACTGGATCGTTTGATTCAGCTGGCGCTGGGCAAAGCACGTTTGGAAGAGGTCTTGGCGTTTTCGACGGCCAACTGCTGACCAATAGCGTTGGCCGTCTTGCATTAAGGCGTGGCTGTCGCTAGGGACTGGCCCATCTGGATTTTCGTCCCTAGCGCATGGTTGCCGAACGTAATGGGGTTGGCAAAGCACATGACCACGGTGGAACCCAGCTTGAAGCGGCCCATCTCCGCGCCTTTTTCCAGCACGATGGGCTGCCCGAAGCGCATACGCTGCGGGTGGCCCGACAGCGGCGTGACCTGACCAGACCAAACCGTCTCGATGGCCGCCACGATCATGGCGCCCACCAGCACCATGGCCATCGGGCCGTGTTCGGTATCGAAGATACAGACTAAGCGTTCATTACGGGCGAACAAGCCGGGCACATGGTTAGCGGTAGCTTGATTGACCGAGAAGAGACGCCCAGGCACGTAGATCATTTCCCGGAGCGTGCCGGTTACCGGCATATGCACGCGGTGATAATCGCTTGGCGAGAGATAGACTGTCGCAAAGCTGCCGTTCAAAAACTCATCGGCCAACCTTTTGTCGCCGCCCAGCAACGTTTGAGCGGAAAACGTGTGCCCCTTGGCCTGCACTAGCATGCCCGCCGTGGTGAGGCGGCCAAACTGAGAGAGCGTGCCGTCAGCAGGGCTCAGCACACCGTCACCCAGTGGGCGCGCATCGGCTCTTAGCGCCCGGGTGAAGAAGTCGTTGAACGTGGGATAGGCGGTCGGGTCTGGCTCGAGCGCCTGGCTCATATCCACGTTGAAGCGCTTGATGAACGCATTGATCAGAGTGTTTTTTACCCAAGGGTGATCGCACTGACCAAACTTACCCGTTAGGCGTGATAGGGCGTGCTGAGGCAGCGGGTACTGCAGCAGTGAAAAGGCTTTTTGGGAAAGAGTCACAGTAATGTCTTCATTTCTCGATAGGTGTGTCGTCGCGATTGCCCCACTCGCCCCAAGATCCCGCATAGCCGCGCATGTTGAAGCCAAGCGCCTTGCCGACTAGCCAAGTAAAGCTGCTGCGGTGATGGCTTTGGCAGTGAGTGGCAATTTCCATGTCGGGAGTGAGTCCAAGCGCATTGAGTTCGGTCATCAGCTCGGCGTAGTCGCGGATTCTCAGCGCGCGGCTGCGATCCATGGCGTCCAGCCAATCCATGTTCACTGCACCAGGAATGTGTCCTAAGTGTTTGTTATTACCGCGTTCGCCGTCGTACTCCGCCTTGGAGCGGGCGTCCCAGATGGCAAACCGCTTGTCGCCGAGCTTCTCTTTGATCTCGTCGCAGGTGATGGCGACGTTGGGGTTGAGAATCTCGGCGTGGTAGTCGCTGGGTGTCGGGGCGGTCAGCTCGGTGCTCTCTTCCAGCCCTGCGTCACGCCAGGCGTGAATGCCGCCGTTCAGGTAGGAGTAGCGGGTGTGGCCAATCAGCTCCAGCGTCCAGAGCAGCCGTGCCGCCCAGCCGCCGCCTTCGTCATCGTAGGCCACCACATGGGTGTCGCGGGTCAATCCCAGCGCGCTAAACAGCCTAGAGAGAAATGCGACCGATGGCACGTCATTGGGGACTGGACCTTCCCCGCGCATCAGGTAGCGGAAATCGAGATAGACGGCGCCAGGAACGTGGCCTTGGCGGTAGCTGTCGCCGTTGACGGGCACGTCGATGATGAGCAGTTGGGGCGCCTGCAGGTGCGCGTGTAGCTGCTCCGGCTCGACGATGAGCGGGAGTAGGTTGTGCTCTGATGAGTGGCTGGCAGTGCTCATGTCCGGTTCCCTGTCCTGGATGGTAAAACGAACACGACAGGGTGTCGCGATGCCACCCCATCATGGAGAATTCGTTACTACGGGTTCAAGCTATCGAGTATGCGTCGGTAGCTGGCAAAGCGCTCTGGATGAATCTTGCCTGCCTCGACGGCCTCTAGTAAAGCACAGCCTGGCTCATTGCGGTGGCGACAGTCGCGAAAACGGCACAGGCCCAAATAGGGATGAAACTCGATGAAGCCCTCGGTTACGTCCTGCTCGTCCAGATGGATCAGACCAAATTCCCGAATCCCTGGTGAGTCGATCAGCTCGCCATTGCTGACCTCGTCGCGGCGCATGGCGTAGAGCCTTGCCGTGGTGGTCGTGTGGGTCCCTTTGCGTGAATCTTCCGACAGCGCGCCAATGCGTAGGTTTTCATCGGGCAAGAGCAGGTCGATCAATGAAGACTTGCCCACCCCGCTTTGGCCGACGAAGACCGATGTGCGCCCCTCTAACTGCTGGCGCAGCGCATCCAAACCGTGGGGATTGGCCGTTGTCGTGCGTATGACGGGATAGCCCAGCGCACGATAACGCTCCAAGAGCTTACCTAGTTCGCCGCCATCGTCGGGCAGCAGGTCCGTTTTGTTGAGTACCAGTACCGGCGCGATTCCCGTCGCTTCGGCAGCGACCAGATAACGGTCGATCAGGTTGGTGTGGGGCGCGGGCTCCACGGCAAACACGATCAGCAGCTGGTCGATGTTGGCCGCGACCGGCTTGAGCTGACCGCGGGGGTCGGGACGCTTTAAGATGCTGTCGCGCTCTTCGCGGGCAACGACCACCCCCGAGCCGTCCTGGCCTGCCCGCCAGATGACTCGGTCACCGGTCACCAAACCCTCGAGGTTGGCGCGCAGGTGGCAGCGTATGGGCGTCCCGTCGGCGTCACGAACTTCCAGCGTGCGGCCAAAATGGGCCATGACGCGGCCCGGCTGTTCGGGGCCATATTCGCCCGCGGAGAGCTTTTCGGCGTCCTTGGCATCACGTTTTTCGGCACGCTGGGCGCGTTCGGCTTGGATTTTCTCGACGCGCCACTGCTGCTGACGGCTTAATTTACGTTTGCTCATGACCACCCGATGATCGTTACAATAGACGGCATTGTACCCATCTAGGCGGCCCACTGTCCTGTATGGGGTGCGGGTTGGCGCAAGATAAGCGACACTTTTGTTCACTGCGCCGAAACAAGGGCGACTCTGACCAAGGAATGAATGTAATGAGCGAGCAAAACGGCGCACCGCGTAGTGACCTGTTGGTGTGGATCGATTTGGAAATGACCGGTCTGGAACCGGATAAAGAGCGTATTATCGAGGTGGCGACACTGATCACCGATGCTCGTTTGAATGTCGTGGCAGAAGGGCCGGTGATCGCCGTCAAGCAGCCCGATCGCTTGCTGGCCAATATGGACGATTGGAACCAGAAAACTCACGGTGAGTCTGGATTGGTGGCGCGCGTGAAAGCGAGCACCGTCGAGACGCAAGAAGCAGAGCGTCAGACACTCGATTTCTTACGCCAGTACGTCGTTGCAGGCTCTTCGCCGATGTGCGGCAACAGTATTCACCAGGACCGCCGCTTTTTGGAGCGGGAAATGCCCGAACTTTGGGCGTTTTTCCACTACCGCAACCTGGATGTCTCGACCGTCAAAGAGCTGGCCAAGCGCTGGAACCCTGGTGCGCTGGCGGGCTTCAAGAAGCAAAACGCCCACTTGGCCATGGACGACATCAAGGAGTCGATCGCGGAACTGGCCCACTATCGTCGCACGTTTTTACGCGTGGAAGATGGCAGAGACGAAGAGGAGTAGCGTTCAGGCGCGCGTGGCGATACGCGCATCTCGCTTGCGGCGCTGCTCCGCGAGTGCCCAGGCAACATGTTCACGCACTAGGTCGCTTGGGTAGGCCCGTCTGGCCCATAGCGCGGCCTCGACGGCATCGCTCCACGGGGCGTTGCCCAGGCCAACGGCGAGATTGCGCAGCCAGCGCTCGTAACCGATGCGGCGAATGGGGCTACCGGCGGTCTTGTCGAGAAACTCCTCTTCGCCCCAACTGAACAGCGCAATGAGCGAGGCGCGATCGAGATCGTGGCGTGGCGTGAAGTCTGCTTCTTGGGTGATTTTCGTGAAGCGTGTGAACGGGCAAACGAGCTGGCAATCGTCGCAGCCATACACGCGATTGCCCATGGCGCGCCGATACTCTTCGGGTATGGCGCCGGGTAGCTCGATGGTGAGATATGAGATGCACTTGCGCGAATCGACGACCTTATCGTCCACGATGGCCCCGGTGGGGCAGGCAGTGCGGCAGGCGCTACAGCTACCGCAGTGCTCCTGCTCGAAGGGCGCATCGACGGGCAGGGGGAGGTCGGTATACAGCTCGCCAAGAAAAAACAGCGAGCCTGCTTTGGGGTTCAGTAGCATAGCGTTTTTGCCGAACCACCCCAAGCCCGCCTTCTGGGCAAGCGCGCGCTCCATCACCGGCGCCGAGTCCACGAAGGCGCGGAAGCCAAATTTTCCTACTTCCCGCTCGATTTGCTTGGCTAGCTGCGCCAAACGTTTGCGCATCAATTTGTGATAATCACGCCCCAATGCATAGCGAGATACGTAGGCGCGGTGCGGCTGCCCCAATACTTTGGCACTCTCTACTTCGGCGGGCAGATAGTCCATGCGCACGCTGATCACCCGCTGCGTGCCGGGTTCCAGCTCCTCGGGGCGCGTGCGCTTGGTGCCGTGCTTGGCCATGAAAGCCATCTCGCCGTGATAGCCACTCTCCAGCCAGCGGTTCAAGTGCGCCTCGTGGGCAGCTAGGTCCGTGTCGGCGATGCCGACCTGTTGAAAGCCCAACTCGCGTCCCCACTGCTTGATCTGCTCGGCCAGCCGATGCAGGTGGTCATGGGTCAGAGCGTCGCTGGAGGGTGGAAATGTGATGGAACTTGGCATGGTCAGTCAACGGTGATGCGTTAAGCGCGCTATGCTAACGCATTAGCCGCTGGCACGACATGCCGCGTATGACGACGCGGGTAAGGTATGCGCATGAGGGTTGATTTAAGGCCTTTACAAGGAGTCATTGTGTCTACGTTGAACACCTCTTCACTTCGTCCTCTCTACACCGCATCACAGGTCCGTGAGTTGGATAGGCGTACCATTGCCGGGGGGATCGACAGCTTTGCCTTGATGCAGCGAGCGGCCTCCAGCGCTTGGCACAGTTTTCGCTCGCGCTGGCCCCAGGCGCGCAGCGTGACCGTGCTGTGTGGCGGCGGTCACAACGGCGGTGACGGTCACGTGCTGGCAGCGCTGGCCATGCAGTCGGGCCTCAAAGTGCAGCGTCTTTCTCTGAAGCCGCTAGATACGCTTTCTGGTGACGTGGCGCGCGCCGCCGAGCTGGCCACGGCTGCAGGCGTCAGCTTCGAAGAGTGGCAGCCAAGCACGACGCTGACTGGCGAGGTCATCGTCGATGCGCTGCTGGGTACGGGATTGACCGGTGAGGTCGAAGGCAGCGTCAAGCAGGCCATTACGGCCATTAACACCGCGTCTCAGCCCGTGCTGGCGCTGGATATCCCTTCGGGAGTGTCGGCCGATACCGGCGCGATGCTGGGTACGGCGGTCGAGGCCACCTGCACGGTAACGTTCATTGGCGACAAAATCGGCCTACATACTGGCGAGGCGCCTGCCTACGCCGGTGACATCGATTTTCGCCCCCTGGGCGTCAAAGCGCAGGCGTTTTTCGATATTCCGCCGACCGCTTGGCGGTTGGATGAGGCAATGCTCAGTGAGGCATTGCCACCTCGTTCGCGCACCAGCCATAAGGGGAGCCTAGGGCACGTACTGGTGATGGGCGGCGCGCCGGGGTTTGGTGGTGCGGCGCTGCTAGCCTCTCAGGCGGCAGCGCGCTTAGGAGCAGGTAAGGTGACGCTCGCTACCGCACAGGAACACCTGACTGCCAGTCTCGTGCGCTGCCCAGAAGTCATGGCGCGTGCAGTGCGTAGCGGGGCCGACGTGGCCGAGTTGCCCGCCAATGCGGATGTCGTGGTGGTTGGGCCAGGGATGGGGCAAGAGGCCTGGGGCCAGGCAGTGCTGCAAAGTGCACTACAGGCATCGACACCGCTCGTCATCGATGCCGATGCGCTCAACCTGCTGGCCAGTCGCTGGCCAACGCTTCGTCGGGACGACTGGATATTGACGCCTCACCCTGGCGAAGCGGCCAGACTGCTGGGCTGCAGTGTGGCCGATGTCCAGGCGGATCGTCCGGCGGCCGCCCGGGCGTTGCAGCGCGCCCGTGGGGGCGTCGTGATTCTGAAAGGTGCTGGCAGCCTGGTGGCGGGTCCCAGCGGACTGGTCGTCTGCCCTTACGGGAATCCCGGCATGGCGAGCGGCGGTATGGGCGATGTGCTGAGCGGCATGTTGGGCGCCTTGATGGCTCAACTGGGCGGCTTGGAGCAGAGCGCTTGGCTGGGTACGATGCTGCATGCTCTGGCAGGCGACGAGGCGGCCAAAGCCGCCGGAGAGCGTGGCCTGTTAGCCAGTGATCTGGCATCCTATGCACGAGTGCTCATTAACCCGTGAAGGCGGCCAACATGCAGGTGCAATTGAACGATGAAGTGGCCCACGTTGCCTTTGGTGAGGCGCTGGGTCGAGCGCTAAGTGGTCGCGGGCGCGTTTATTTGGAAGGCGATTTAGGGGCAGGTAAAACCACCCTGACGCGCGGCATTTTGAGAGCATACGGCTATCAGGGAGCCGTTAAGAGCCCAACCTATACTTTGGTGGAGCCTTACGAGCTGGGCGATCAACGCATTTACCATCTGGATTTGTATCGTTTGGCAGACCCAGAAGAGCTTGAATTCATGGGCGGACGAGACGTTCTCGCCGATGATGCTCTTTGTCTGATCGAATGGCCCAGCAGAGGCGAGGGTTGGTTACCCGCACCCGATGTGCGCATTCAGCTCTGCGTAGCGGCGCAGGGTCGAACGGCGCGTTTGACGGCCGAAACCGCCTTTGGCCAGCGTGTCTTAGCGCCGTTGGAGGCAAGGATCATCGATAATTCGCGGGAGAGTGGTGGGATTCAATGGATATGAAACGACCCCTCGTTCGGCTATTCATCCGCTGCGCAGTAGGATGTGCGTTTTTATTGACCGCCAGTGCGACCACCGCGCAGGCGGCCAACGTCGAGAGTATGCGGCTTTGGGCGGCACCCGATCACGCGCGTTTGGTGTTCGATCTCACGGGGGCCACGCAAGCCAACGTATTTTCGTTGGACAATCCGTCACGTCTGGTGATCGATCTAGACGACAGTCAGCTCAATACCGATGCCTCCACGCTGCCACTGGAAGGCAGCGCCATTTCCGCCGTTCGCACGGGGGTGCGAGACGAGGGCGGCTTGAGGGTGGTGCTCGAGCTTAACCGTGCTATCGAGCCTCGTCATTTTACGCTTCCGCCTAACGACCAGTATGGGCATCGTCTGGTGGTCGATCTGGAGTATCCCGGCGAGAGTGCAGTGGAAAATCCCATCGATCCCATCGAAGCGATGATTCGTGACCAGGAGATGATGGCACAGCGCTCGGCCCAGGCGCGGCTACCCGGCGTAGAGGCCGACGTGCCATCTCCAGCGCCAGATCAGCCGCCGGTAGAGGTGCAGCCCGCTCAGCCGCACCCACAGCGGGACATTATCATTGCCATCGACGCCGGGCACGGTGGCGAGGACCCGGGTGCCATTGGCCCGGCGGGCACCCGTGAAAAAGATGTCGTGCTGGAAATTGCCCGTCGGCTCGCCTCCGACGTCAATCGCACGCAGGGGTTCAAAGCCGTGCTGATTCGCGATGGCGACTACTACCTCGGTTTACGCCAGCGCACCCAACTGGCTCGTGAGCAGAAGGCCGATTTCTTCGTCTCGATTCACGCCGATGCCTTCACTAGTCCCCGCCCTCAGGGTAGCTCGGTGTATGCGCTGTCACAGCGTGGGGCGACATCAGAAACGGCACAGTGGCTGGCCGATAGTGAAAATCGCTCGGATCTGATCGGCGGTGTCGATGGCAGTTTGTCGCTGCGTGACAAAGACCAAGTGCTGCGCGGGGTGCTGCTGGACCTTACCATGACCGCGACGCTCAACGACTCGCTGTCGATTGGCGGGCAGGTACTCGAACAGCTTGGGCGAGTCAACCGGTTGCATAAATCCCGGGTCGAGCAGGCGGGCTTTATGGTGCTGAAATCACCGGATATTCCATCGCTGCTGATTGAGGTGGGCTTTATATCGAATCCCGACGAAGAGCGTCGCCTGCGCGACCCAGTGCACCAACAGGGGCTTTCGACGGCCATTTTCAGCGGCCTGCGCGACCATTTTCAGCGTAATCCACCGCCAGCCAGCCTGCTGGCGTGGCAGCGGGATCATCAGCGCAGCCCCACGGGCGACGAATATCGCATCCAATCAGGCGACACGCTCTCCTCGATTGCCGTTCGCCACGGTGTCCCGGTGAACCAGCTGAAACAGGCCAACGATTTGAATGGCGACATCATTCGTGTGGGGCAGGTGCTACGTATCCCCAGTTCGTGACACGCATGCTTAATAAACCACTTAGATGCTGAATATTGAGGTGTTGGTTGACTGAATTGAACTCGTTCTCTGGTCGTATCCATGTGCTCGACCCTCGCCTGGCCAACCAAATTGCCGCAGGTGAGGTGGTCGAACGCCCTTCGTCAGTCACAAAAGAGCTGATCGAGAATGCCATCGATGCGGGCAGTCAGCGGATCGAAGTAGAGATCGAACAGGGCGGCGCAAGGCTGATCAAAGTGCGCGATGACGGCATCGGTATCGGCGAGGCGGACCTGCCGCTGGCATTAGCGCGCCATGCCACGAGTAAGATCAGTAGCCTCGAGGATCTGGAAGGGGTTAGTTCACTGGGCTTTCGTGGAGAAGCGCTGGCGTCGATCAGTTCTGTGTCGCGCTTGGAGCTGGTCTCCAACGCGGAGGAAGATCCCCGCCTGGGGTGGCGGGTCGTAGCCGAAGGGCGCGGTATGGAGGCCCGGGTGACACCTGCACCGCACCCCCGGGGCACCAGTGTCTCGGTGCGCGACCTGTTTTTCAACACGCCCGCGCGGCGCAAGTTCTTACGCACTGAAAAGACCGAATTTGCCCATGTGGAGGAGGCCTTTCGTCGTCAGGCGCTATCGCGTTATGACATTGCATGGGTGTTGAAGCACAATCAGAAAGTGGTGCATCAGCTTCCCCAGGGAGATTCACCCGCCTCTCGTGAGCGGCGTATTGCATCGCTGTTGGGCAAGAATTTTATCGAACACGCCCGCTACATCGAACGCGAAGCGGGTGGCCTGCGGCTCAGTGGCTGGGTGGGATTGCCAACTCACTCGCGCTCACAGGCCGATCAGCAGTACTTCTTCGTCAATGGCCGCGTGGTCCGCGATCGCCTCGTTGCGCATGCGGTTCGTCAGGCGTATCGCGACGTGCTCTACAACGGTCGCCACCCGGTGTTCGTGCTTTATCTTGAGCTCGATCCCGACGTGGTGGATGTCAATGTCCACCCAACCAAGCATGAAGTACGTTTTCGTGATGGGCGTATGGTGCATGATTTCCTATACTCCAGTTTGCACCACTGCTTGGCGGCCTCCAAGCCCACCGATGAGGAGCAAAATGAGGTGGCTGCTCCGACGGGCCAAGTCGAAACCGTCTCTAGCGTGGGCGATGCGCCAGAGACTCCCCGCTGGCAGCAGCAGGGTATGCCGCTGTCGGAAGCGTCCGAGCGACACCCCGGCGCTGAGCGGGTGCGCCGCTTTATGCAGGGGTATCAGGCGCTGCATCCCGATCACGAAGAGACGCTGTTAACGCCACAACCTAGCCCGCCCCACCCGCACACAACCGCATCGGAAGTGCGTGAGGCGCCGCCACCTGTCATGCCGGAGCATGATGCCACGACAGCGCCGCCGCTTGGCTTTGCGCTGGGCCAGCTGCATGGCGTGTACATCTTGGCACAGAACGCACAGGGACTCGTTCTGGTGGATATGCATGCAGCCCACGAGCGGATCGTCTACGAGCGTATGAAAAACCAGCTGGCAGCGGCAAAGGGGATCGATACCCAGCCGCTGCTGGTGCCCGTGTCGCTGGCGGCCAGCCGCAGCGAAGTGGCCATCGCAGAGAGCGAGCGTGACGCCATTGCTCAGCTAGGCGTCGAGCTGGATGTGGCTGGTCCGGAAACGCTGCTAGTACGCCAGCTGCCCGCGCTGCTGGCCCAGGCCGACCCCGAGGAGCTGGTGCGTGAAATGCTCGAAGAGCTGTCACGCTATGGTCGTACGCATCAGGTCGAGGCGCGTATTCATGAACTGCTCTCTACCATGGCGTGCCACGGCAGCGTGCGGGCCAACCGGCGTTTGACGCTCGATGAAATGAACGCGTTGCTACGTGATATGGAGCGCACTGAGCGCAGCGATCAATGTAATCATGGCCGTCCCACTTGGACGCAAATGAGCATGAAAGCGCTCGACCGCCTATTTTTGCGCGGCCAGTGACGATGAAAAGGACTAACGGAGTGCGTCGAGCATATGGCTGATACACGCCCCTGGGCGATATTTCTAATGGGGCCGACGGCTGCTGGCAAAACCGACGCTGCGATAGCGCTCCATGAGCAGCTAGGCCATGAACTGATCAGCGTCGATTCTGCCATGGTCTACCAAGGCATGGATGTGGGTAGCGCCAAGCCCAGCGCGGCAGAACTGGCGCGGGCGCCTCACCGTTTGATCGATATTCGTGATCCTGCAGCCCCCTATTCAGCGGCAGATTTTCGTGAAGACGCCCTGCGTGAAATGCGTCAAATCAGCGCAGCCGGTCGAGTGCCGCTATTAGTGGGTGGCACGATGCTTTACTTCAAGCGCTTGGTCGAAGGCGTGGATAATTTGCCAGGAGCAGACGTTGCCATTCGCGAACGCCTGGAGGCACAGCGTCAGCATGAGGGATTGGCTGGCCTGCATCGCACGCTGGCCGAAGTCGACCCATCCTCAGCGGCACGTATACACCCCAATGATCCTCAACGGCTGATGCGCGCGTTGGAAGTGTACTATGCGAGCGGTCGGCCGATGAGCGAGCTATGGGCAGAGCAGCAGCCGGAAACCTTTCCATGGCGGGTGCTGTCGATAGCCCTAGCACCCAACGAACGACAGGTGCTTCATCAGCGTATTGCCCGGCGTTTCGAAATGATGTTGGCAGAGGGCTTGATAGACGAGGTCGCTGCCCTCAAAAAGCGTAGTGATCTTCATATTAACTTGCCATCCATGAAGAGCGTTGGCTACCGTCAGGTATGGGAGTATCTAGACGGTGCTTATGATCGCGATGAACTCGTGGCACGAGGTATCATTGCCACTCGTCAGCTTGCCAAGCGTCAATTGACGTGGCTGAGAAGCTGGCCGTCCTTGACATGGGTCGATTCGCAGCAGCCAGATGCGCTGGATAAGCTTCTGAAATTCGTGCGTGAAAGCGGTGCTTAGCGTAAGATAGTGATTTCGTAAGCAAGTGTTTTCGAGTGGCCGGCTAACGCGTTTGACACATTAGGCCTTTCGGGCAACAAGATTGCGGCGTAGCACCAGTAGGGCACGCCATTTGATAACCAACCCCAACGACAGTTTTAGGGAGAGCAACATGTCCAAAGGGCAGTCCCTTCAAGACCCGTACCTGAACATTTTGCGCAAGGAGCGCATTCCGGTCTCTATTTTCCTGGTAAACGGCATTAAATTGCAGGGCCAGATTGAATCGTTTGACCAGTTTGTCATCTTGTTGCGCAATACCGTCAGTCAGATGGTTTATAAACACGCTATTTCCACGGTGGTGCCCTCGCGCAACGTGCGTTTGCCGGCACAGGATCCGTCAGCACCCGACGCTGACATCTAACACCGCTGGATAGCAAAAGAGTCCATGAGGTATTGATTGTTTTTTGAACGCCCAGACGCCGGTGAAACGGCAGTACTTGTTCACGTAGATTTCTACGATGAGCAGGCACGTGAAGACCCGGGTGAGTTCTTGGAGCTCGTGCGCTCTGCTGGCGCAGAGCCCGCGACATTGCTCACAGCGAGTCGACAGCGGCCTGATTCCCGCACCTTCATAGGGTCAGGTAAGTTGGACGAGCTGCGGGCAATGCTCGCAGCTCATGACGCTGAACTGGTTATCTTCAACCACAGTTTAAGTCCTTCCCAGCAGCGCAACCTGGAGCAAGAGCTCAAGTGCCGCGTGTTGGACCGTACCGGTCTGATACTCGATATTTTTGCGCAGCGGGCACGAACGCATGAAGGTAAGTTGCAAGTAGAGCTTGCTCAACTCGAGTACATGTCCACGCGCTTGATTCGCGGCTGGACGCACCTCGAGCGTCAAAAAGGCGGTATCGGCCTGCGCGGTCCCGGCGAAACACAGCTAGAGACCGACCGTCGTTTGCTACGCGGCCGTATCAAATCGATTCATAAGCGCTTGGATAAAGTGCGCAGCCAGCGTGAGCAGAACCGGCGTGCTCGAGCCCGTGCAGAAATTCATAGCGTGTCGCTAGTTGGCTATACCAACGCGGGTAAGTCGACGCTATTCAATGCGCTGACCAGCGCTGAGGTCTACGCAGCGGATCAGCTCTTTGCGACCCTAGATCCGACACTCCGTCGTTTGGAAATCGAAGACGTAGGGCCTGTCGTCATGGCCGATACCGTCGGTTTTATCCGCCACTTGCCGCATAAGTTGGTGGAAGCTTTTCAGGCGACGCTGCAAGAAGCGGCGGAAGCGACGCTGTTGGTGCATGTCATCGATGCGGCCGACCCTGACCGCGATCTTAACGTTGAGCAGGTCGATAGCGTACTGAAAGAGATTGGGGCGGATAGCGTTCCGGTACTCAAAGTGATGAACAAGATCGACAAACTCGATAGTGCGCCACGTATCGAGCGAGATGGTCACGGCGTACCTGAGGTGGTCTGGCTATCGGCTCAGCAGGGCCAAGGGCTTGAGCTGTTACATGAAGCGTTGACCGAGCGGCTCGCCAACGACGTGATTGGTTTTTCGCTCACCCTGTCGCCAGAGCAAGGTAAGCTGCGCGCAGGCCTGCATGAACTCAATGCCGTGCGCGAAGAGAGTTTTGACGAGCAGGGGCGCTCCGTATTGGATGTGCGCTTGCCGAGGCGCGACTTCAACCAGTTGATGGCTCAGTTGGGAGAGCGTGCCAATACCTATTTACCAGAAGCATTACGCGAATCTGACGAATGGTAGCCCATCGAGTACCTACCCCCATAGTCATCGGCTGTAAAGGTATGGTACAAGATTGATATAGCAATAATATCAAAAGCACCCGGCCTTGCATTCAGTATCAAGGCAAAGTGCAGGTGAACACCTTAGTGGAGACGAAGTATGGCCTGGAATGAGCCCGGTGGTGGCAACCAGCACGACCCCTGGAGCGGTGGCGGCCGACGCGGTAATGGCGGCGATCGCGGTGGGAACAATGGTGGTGGAAACAACGGCGGCAATAATGGTGGCAACAACCAGGGGCCGCCTGATCTGGATGAAGCGCTGAAAAAGTTCCAAGACAAGCTCAACGGCATGCTAGGCGGCAGCGGCAAGAAGAGCGGCGGTGGTGGCGGCAAGAGTGGTGGCGGTAAGCCTCGTAACTCGTTTGCTCTGCCAGGCCTTCTGCTCATCGTGGCGCTTGCCATCTGGGGAGCCTCGGGCTTCTATCTGGTGGACCAATCGGAGCGGGGCGTCGTGCTGCGTTTTGGTGAGTACCAGGGCATCGTCGAGCCGGGCCTCCAGTGGAACCCGCCGCTCATCGATGACGTGCGCATGGTCAACGTGACGCGCGTACGCTCTGTCTCTCAAACTCAGTCCATGCTGACGCGTGATGAAAACATCGTCGAAGTGGAAATTTCTGCTCAGTACCAGGTCGCGAATCCGCGCGATTTCGTGCTGAACGTTCGTGATCCGGCGCTCTCCATCGAGAACGCACTGGACTCTGCGCTGCGGCACGTGGTCGGTGGCACGGACATGATCGATATCCTGACCTCTGGTCGTGAGATACTCGGTAGCTCCGTCGCGAGCCGTCTGCAAACGTATCTGGATGCCTATGGCGCAGGTATTCGCCTGCAAACCATCAACATCGAATCCACGTCGGCACCTGCGCCCGTCATCGATGCTTTTGATGACGTTATCCGTGCCCGTGAAGATCGTCAGAGAACGATCAACGAAGGTATGGCGTACGCCAATGCGATCATTCCGGCCGCACAGGGTCAGGCTCAGCGTATCGTCGAGCAGGGCCAAGGGTACCGTGAGTCGGTGGTGGCCGAAGCACAGGGTCAAGCTAACCGTTTCAATGCGCTGCTGACCGAGTATCGCAACGCGCCGGAAGTGATGCGCGAACGTATGTACCTGGATGCCATCGAAGAAGTCTTTGGTGGGACGCCGAAAGTTCTGCTGGACGTGAGCGACAATGCGCCGCTGATGTATTTGCCACTCGATCAAATGCGCGGCGGTAGCAGTAACGACAGTCGTTCGGCGAGCAATGATAGCGGTGCTAACAGCAGCGATACGGTCGATCCGCGCGTGTTAGAGTCGCTGCGAGGCAGCCAAAGTAGCTCCTCATCGTCGTCCAGCAATAACCCCATTCGCAGGGAGGGCCGCTAAATGATTAATAACCGATCCCTGCTTATCGTAGGTGGTTTGGCCGCCGTCGCGTGGCTAGCGAGCAACAGTCTTTATGTCGTGGATGAAACCGAACGCGCTGTGAAGCTGCGCTTTGGTGAAGTCATCGAAGAGAATATTCAGCCGGGTCTGCATGTAAAAATTCCGATTGCGCAGACCATCCGCAAGTTCGACGTGCGGCTGCTGACGCTGGATACCGATACTAGCCGTTATCTGACTCTTGAGCAGAAAGCGGTCATCGTCGACTCCTATGTCAAGTGGCAAGTCGTCAACCCGACCCGCTACTACGAGGCTACCGCAGGCGATGAACTGATGGCGATCCGCCTCATTCAGCCGCGAGTGGATGAGAGTCTGCGTAATGAATTCGGTCGTTTGAATCTTCAGGAAATCATTGCCGAGCGCCGTGATGACCTGATGACAGGCCCCACCGAAGAGCTCGATCAGCTCATGCGTGAAGAACTCGGCGTGGCGATTCGCGATATTCGTATCAAGCGCATCGACCTGCCTGAAGATGTCTCGGCAGCCGTCTTCGAGCGCATGCGCTCAGAGCGTGAGCGTGAGGCTCGCGAGTGGCGCGCACAGGGTCAGGAAGAGGCCGAGCGGATTCGCGCTAATGCCGACCGTCGCCGTCAGGTGCTGCTTGCTCAAGCCAACGAGCGTGCCGAGACGCTGCGCGGTGAGGGGGATGCCGAAGCAGCCGCTATCTTCTCGCAGGCTTATAGCCAGGACCAAGAGTTCTTCGCTTTCTGGCGCAGCCTGAACGCTTATCGTGAAAGCTTCTCTGGCGATGGTAATCTGCTGGTGCTAGAACCGGATAGCGACTTCTTCCGCTATCTACGCAGCGCCGTTCCCGACAGCGCCGAGTGATGCGCCCATCCCGCCAAGCACTGCGCTTGGCGGGGTTCATATAGCGCATAAACGTGATAGACTTTACCTACCGGGCGTCGCCCGGTTTTTTTGTGGCCCTCGTTTCGTGAACGTTCCACACAGCGCCTCGTGAGGCAGCGAGTGGTGTCGTTAGAAAGGGCCTTCATCGTCTCGCAGGATTGTTCACATGACCATCGCTGACCGCTGGCTACTGCCCGACGGCATGGATGAGGTGCTGCCGCCTCAGGCAAGCCGCATGGAAGAGCTGCGCCGTGCGCTGCTCGATCTTTACCATTGCTGGGGCTACGACCAGGTCATGCCGCCGCCGGTGGAGTTTTTGGACTCCTTGCTGACCGGTACCGGTACGGACCTCGATCTTCAAACGTTCAAGCTGACCGACCAACTGACGGGTCGCATGATGGGCGCCTCGGCAGACGTCACACCGCAGGTGGCGCGGATGGACGCCCACTCCCTAAAACGCCAGGGGCCAGTTCGGCTGTGTTACTGCACCAATGTGCTGCGTGCCAAAGCCGACCAGCATCAAGGGGGACGCAGCCCAATGCAGGTCGGAGTCGAGCTGTTTGGCCATGCTGGCCTCGAAGCCGACAGTGAGATTATTCATCTGGCGCTTGCCAGTCTTCATGCGGCAGGCGCTGACGAGATACATTTGGCATTAGGGCACATCGGGATCTACCGTAGCCTGGTGGAAGCCGCTGCCCTTAACGATGAGCAAGAGCGCGCGCTGTTCGAAGCGTTGGCGCTTAAATCGCCGGGGCAACTGGTTGAGCAGGTCAGTGCCAGCGTTAGCGACCCTGTGTTGGCAGATATGCTAGTGGCGCTAGGCGAGCTGCATGGGGATGCCAGCGTTCTGAGCGAGGCGCGCGAGCGTTTTGCTGGCGCGCCTACCCCCGTGACGGCGGCGCTAGATCAGCTCGAGGCGCTTTACAAAGGCGTTTTGGCGCGCTTTGACGTATCGCTCTATTTTGATCTAGCGGAGCTGCGCGGTTATCAGTATCACACGGGTATGATGTTCGCGGCGTACGTGCCCGGCTATGGTCATGCGCTGGTCAAAGGTGGGCGCTATGATGATACTGGGCGCGCGTTTGGCCGAGCCCGACCCGCTACCGGCTTCTCCATGGACCTGAAGCAGTTGGCATCGCTGGCATTGGCGTCACCCAGCCAGGGGGCCATTTGGGCGCCAGCCCAAGAAGAAGAGTCGCTCAACGCTGCCATCGTCGCGCTGCGTGAGCAGGGTGAACGCGTAATTCAAGCGCTGCCTGGGCAGCGTACTGGGCCGGCGGAGCACAGCTGTGACCGCCGTCTTGAGTTTATCGATGGTCGTTGGCAGACAACGGCCCTGACACAAGAGACGAGTGCATAATGGGTAAGAATGTCGTAGTCCTGGGTACCCAATGGGGCGATGAAGGCAAAGGTAAGATCGTTGACCTGCTCACCGAATCCGCTGCTGCCGTGGTGCGCTTCCAAGGGGGGCATAATGCCGGTCACACGCTGGTCATCGACGGTGAGAAAACCGTCCTACACCTGATCCCCTCGGGTGTGCTACGTCCAGGTAAAACCTGTGTGATCGGTAACGGGGTCGTATTGTCACCGGAAGCGCTGATCAAAGAGATCCGCGAACTGGAAGCGAAGGGCGTTCCCGTTCGTGAGCGTTTGCGTCTTTCCCCGGCGTGTCCGCTGATCCTGCCTTACCACGTGCGTCTCGACCAGGCACGTGAGAAGGCCCGTGGCGTGGCTAAGATCGGCACCACCGGTCGCGGCATTGGCCCGGCATACGAAGACAAGGTGGCGCGCCGTGGTCTACGGTTGGGTGACATGCTCCACCGTGAGCGTTTTGCCTCCAAACTCGGTGAGGTGCTCGACTACCATAATTTCGTGCTAGTGAATTACCACGGCGAACCGGCGGTAGATTTCCAGGAAGTGCTCGATAGCGCCATGCAGATGGCCGAAGAGTTGCGCCCCATGGTCAGTGATACCGTCAGTATGGTGCACGACCTGCGCAAGGCCGGTGAGAACATTCTATTCGAAGGCGCCCAAGGTTCGCTGTTGGATATCGACCACGGTACTTACCCGTTCGTCACCAGCTCCAACACCACGGCTGGCGGCACGGCAACCGGCTCTGGCGTCGGCCCGCTCTATTTGGACTACGTGCTGGGTATCACCAAGGCTTACACCACGCGTGTTGGCTCGGGTCCGTTCCCCACCGAGCTGTTCGACGATCATGGTCGTCACCTAGCCGAGCGTGGGCACGAGTTTGGCGCGACCACCGGGCGTCCACGTCGCTGCGGCTGGTTCGATGCGGTAGCGCTGCGTCATGCGGTGCAAATCAACTCGGTTTCCGGTATCTGCCTGACCAAACTGGACGTGCTGGACGGTTTGGAAAACATCCGTGTGTGTGTTGGCTACCGCAGCAAGGATGGTGACGTGCTGGATAACCCGGTGGATTCAGAGGGCTACGAAGCGGTAGAGCCGGTCTATCACGATCTGCCAGGCTGGAAAGAGTCCACACTGGGCGCTAAGAAGGTGGAAGACTTACCGGCTAATGCCCGTGCATACATCAGCTTCCTCGAAGAGCAGGTAGGCACCAGCATCGATATCATTTCTACCGGTCCCGATCGTATTGAAACCATCGTGCTGCGCAACCCGTTCGAAGGCTAGGTCGCACACCCTCAGGTGATACCCAAAGGGCGGCTTGGCCGCCCTTTATCGTGCTTAGAAATCGATGCCTCGCCGGGCCTGAAGGCCGTTGTTGAAAGCGTGTCGCACCTCCTGCATGTCGGTCACGGTGTCCGCCATGGCCACCAGCTCACGGTGGGCATTTCGCCCGGTAATGATCACGGTTTGTTCCTGCGGACGGTCCAGTAGCGCCTGTTTGACCGTGGCGATATCGAGATAGCCAAACTTCAGCATGTAGGTGAGTTCGTCCAACACCACGAGATACGTCTCGGGGTCTGCCAGCATTTTCTGCGCTTCTTGCCAGACCTCCATACAGGCGGCGGTGTCCGCTTCGCGATTTTGCGTATCCCAGGTAAAGCCGGTTGCCATGATAGCGACGCTCAAATGTGGATCGTCTTCCAGCCGATTGCGCTCGCCACACTCCCATAACCCCTTGATGAACTGCACCACGCCTACTTTGTAGCCATAACCCAGCGCGCGCGTGACGGTGCCCCAGGCGGCGGTGGTTTTGCCTTTTCCGTTACCCGTGTTGATGAGCAGCAGTCCGCGCTGCTCGGTGGCATTGGCGACTTTTTCGTCCACTCGCGCTTTGAGTTTTTCCATCGATGCTTTATGGCGGGTATCGCGATCACTCATGGTCTCTCCTCTTTGAAAGAGTGCAGGGCTATGTCAGCAGGTTACGACAGAGGCGCACAATTTAACATCGCCCTGAGAGGTGTTTGTATAGCTTTTAAGCTTGACGTGACCGGCTTGCAGAGTTTTTGTCCAGCTTTTTCTAAGAGAATTGGCCGGTTGGGGGCTTGCTGCTCTAGAATGGTGGGTCATGTCTTGTTAGGAATAGTGCCATGCCCTCATTTGATATCGTGTCAGAATTAGATCAGCACGAAGCCGCCAATGCGGTGGACCAGGCCAATCGTGAAGTCCAGTCACGCTTCGACTTCAAAGGCGTCGATGCCAGCTTCACGTTGGAAGGCGATAAGGTGCTGCTCGAAGCCGAAGTAGATTTCCAGCTCAAGCAAATGCTGGACGTGTTGCGTAACCGACTGATTGCCCGCGGTATCGACGCACGTTGCATGGATGTCAAAGATGCCGTGCTGTCCGGTGTCAAGGCGCGTCAAGAGGTGTTACTCAAGCAGGGGCTCGACCAAGCTGAAGCCAAGGATGTGGTCAAGCGCATCAAAGGCAGTAAGTTAAAAGTGCAGGCTCAAATTCAGGGTGAAAAAGTGCGCGTGACGGGCAAAAAGCGAGATGACCTGCAGAGTGTCATGGCGCTACTGCGTGGCGAAGAGGGGCCTGACTTGCCATTACAGTTCGACAACTTTCGCGATTGACGATCACAAAAAATATTCATTGAGTAGCGCCGTATAGGCGCTACTCGACTACTGAAAAGCTTACAGGAGTTTCGCGCTATGTCTGATCCGCAGCCGGTTTATTTAAGCGACTACCAGCCACCCGCCTACCACGTAATTCATACCGAGCTGACGTTTGATCTTGACCCCACCGAGACCCGTGTGAAAGCACGTCTGACCATGCAGCGCCACCTAAGCGCTGACGCGGCTGCGCCGCTGGTGCTCGATGGTGAGCATCTATCGCTGCGCGCGCTTGCCATCGATGGTCAAGCGTTGAGCGATGCCGATTACCAGCTCACTGATGAAACGCTGACGATTACCCGTGTACCTGCTGCCTTTACGTTAGAAAGCGACGTGGCGATCTCGCCCAGTAGTAATACGGCTTTGGAAGGGCTTTATCAATCAAATGGCATGTACTGCACGCAGTGTGAAGCAGAGGGCTTTCGACGTATTACCTATTATCCGGATCGCCCCGATGTCATGGCCACGTTCAAGGTCACGGTCATCGGTGATGCGCAAAAGGAGCCGGTGCTCCTCGCCAACGGCAATCCGGTCGAGCAGGGAACGCGAGAGGGCGGCCGTCACTTCGTGACCTGGGAAGATCCGCATCCCAAGCCCTGCTACCTCTTTGCGCTGGTGGCTGGGGATTTGCAAAAAGTCGAAGATCACTTTACGACCATGAGCGGCCGCGACGTGACGCTGCAGCTGTGGGTAGAGAAGGAGAATCTCGATAAAACCGACCATGCTATGGCCTCACTCAAGCGCGCCATGCGCTGGGATGAAGAGACTTACGGGCGCGAGTACGATCTGGATCTGTTCATGATCGTGGCGGTCAACGACTTCAATATGGGGGCCATGGAGAACAAAGGCCTCAACATCTTCAACTCCGCGGCGGTGCTCACGCACCCCAAGACCGCCACCGATGCGGCGTTTCAAAATGTCGAAGGGATCGTTGCCCACGAGTATTTCCACAACTGGTCGGGGAATCGCGTGACGTGCCGCGATTGGTTCCAGCTCTCGCTAAAGGAAGGTTTTACGGTATTCCGCGATCAGTGTTTTTCTGCGGATACCAATTCAGCCCCCGTCAAGCGCATTCAAGACGTCTCGTTTTTCCGCACCGCGCAATTTGCCGAAGACGCAGGTCCCACGGCGCATCCGATTCGTCCGGATCACTATATCGAGATCACCAACTTCTACACGCTGACTATCTATGAAAAAGGGGCAGAAGTGGTGCGCATGCTGCGCAACCTGCTGGGCTGGGAGGCCTTCCGCCGTGGCTCGGATCTCTATTTCGAGCGCTTTGACGGGCAGGCCGTGACGATCGAAGACTTCGTGGGCTGCATGGCCGAGGTATCGGGCATCGATTTAAGCCAGTTCATGCGCTGGTACTCCCAGGCGGGCACGCCGGAAATCGATGCCCACGGTGAGTACGACTACGCCAACGCCGAGTACCATTTGACGCTTCGCCAGCGCACGCCAGCCACGCCCGGACAGCCGGACAAGCAGCCGCTGCACATTCCGGTACGCATGGGCCTGGTGGGCACCAAATCCGGTCAGGATTTAACGCTCACGCTCGACGGCAACAAGATTGGGAAAGACGCGGTCATTCACCTGACCGACGATGAGCAGACCTTCATCTTCACGGAAGTGGCCGAGGCACCCGTGCCGTCGCTACTGCGCGATTTTTCCGCACCGGTCAAGCTGCACTTCCCTTATTCCCGCGAAGATTTGGCCTTTCTATTGACCCACGATAGCGATGGTTTCAACCGCTGGGATGCCGGTCAGCGATTGGCGCTACTGGCGCTGGACGACCTGATTGCTGCCCATCGAAACGGCGTCGAAAAAGTGATGGACAACCGAGTGATCGAGGCATTCCGCTTGCTCTTGACCTCTTCCATGGACGATAAAGCGGTGCTGGCCGAGATGCTGACACTGCCCTCGGAAGCCTATATCGCCGAACAGCAGCCAATCGTCGACGTGGATGCCATTCACGCTGCCCGCGAGTTCGTGCGCCAATCCCTGGCGCTGGCACTGCGTGATGAGTTCTTGGCCGTCTATAAGGCGAACGTCAGTGACGCCCCATACGCGCCTACGCCTGAACAAATGGCTCAGCGCAGCCTCAAAAACGTAGCGCTCGCTTATTTGATGTCCATTGAGGACGACGAGAGCGTCGCGCTGTGTGAAGCGCAGTTTGCGACGGATCACAACATGACCGACGTTCGCCACGCGCTGACACTGCTCGTGCACAGTGATCGTGACGACGTGTCGGCACCGGCTTTGAAAGCCTTTGGGGAAGCCTGGGCTCACGATCCACTCGTGATGGATCAGTGGTTTACGATTCAGGTAACGCGCCCTCAGCCCGATGTACTGGAGCGCGTGGAGTACTTAATGCAGCACCCTGCGTTCTCGATGAAGAACCCCAACAAAGTGCGTGCGTTGATTGGCGCTTTTGCGCAAAACCGTATCAATTTCCACCGCCTGGATGGCAAAGGGTATGCCCTGTTGGCGGATGCGGTGATCGAGCTCAACCGCCTCAACCCTGAAATTGCCGCGCGGCTGATTACCCCATTGACGCGCTGGCAGCGGTTCGATGAGACACGACAGCAGTTGATGCGAGCAGAACTCGAAAGAATCAAACGCGAGCCGCTGTCGTCCAACGTGTTCGAGGTGGTCGAGAAAGCGCTGGCATAACGTGCATCCAGTGAATTAACCATGGAGAGGGAAGACACCGGTGACAGACCCACAACAGCGTTATTTATTGATTATCAACGGTAAGTCGGCCGGGAATCCGGCGCTGCGCGACGCCGTCGAAGCGCAGCGCAAGGCAGGGACGCCCATCATTGTTCGCGCGACGTGGGAAGGTGGCGATGCCGCTGATTTTGCAGCCCAAGCGCTCGATTTGGGCGCGACATGCGTCATCGCATGCGGTGGTGATGGCACCGTCAACGAAGTCGTCAATGGACTCATGCGGCTGCCCCATGACCATCGTCCGAGCTTGGGCGTGGTGCCGATGGGCAGCGCGAATGATTTTGCCACTTCGGTGGGGTTACCTTTGGAGCTGGATCGCGCACTGGCGGATGCCGTTCGCTTGCCGTCTGCGCCCATCGATGTGATTCGTATGACGGCGGAAGCCAGAGGCGAACCGTCGGTATGCTATTACATCAATATGACCACCGGTGGTTTCGGCGCAGAAATTACCTCCTCTACCCCCAAAACGTTAAAACGCATGTTAGGGGGAGGAGCCTACTCACTGATGGGTGCGCTCAAGGCGTGGCGTCATCGCAGTTATCGCGGCACGTTGCACTGGGGCGATCATGAGCAGGCCGCGTCACTGCTGCTGCTGGCACTGGGCAATGGGCGTCAATCGGGTGGGGGGCAGGTGCTGGCCCCTCGTGCCAAGCTCGATGATGGGCGATTGGACGTTCTGCTAGTCAAAGATTTTCATTCGGTGACGGAGCTTCCTGCGCTGCTCGGCGAGCTACAGCAGTTCCCCGCAGAAGGGCGTTATGTGCGCTACTTCACTGCCAGCCAGTTGACCGTTACCACTCGGTCCGATGATGAACCTTGGCCGCTGACCCTGGATGGTGAGGCAAAACGCTATCAACGATTTACCGCTGAAGTCGTCCCGCTAGCGTTGAAGGTACGCTTACCAGAAGGCTGTTCGCTGTTGTCTGCCAACGACCGCCACTAATGAATTCGAACCATTAAGGAGCATGACTCGATGAGCTACCGTGTATGGATGCCGCTACTGGCCAGTTTGGCCCTACTGCTGAGTGCCTGCGGCGACAGTCAAGAAGAGGCAAACGTCGTACCGGAAGAGAGCGCGGCCGAGCAGCCCAGTGAGACGCCAGCCGCTGCACCTGACACCGGTAGTGACGATGTTCCTTCGCCCTCCCAGGTGGAAGACGACATTGAACGTCAGGCGTCCGAGGCGTCCGAGCCTTCCAATGCTCAGGAAGACCTGTCTTCCACCGCCAGTGAGCCAACCTCGGAGCCCCTGCAGGCGGACGAAGAGACGCTGGCCGCCGACCCCGACGAAGCCCTTGACGAAGCTAGCGCAATGCCGGGTGAAACCACGCGTTCTGATGTCGATGACGTGATTGCCGAGACCGAGCGTCGTTTCGAAGAGGCACAGCGTCAGTTGGAGCAACAGTTTCAAGAAATCGAGCAGCAGTCGCCCGAACTGGCGCCCATGGAGAACGACCCCATCGAGCCAAGCTGGGAGCGCGAAAGCAGCTTACCCGAAGGCACTTCCGTGGAAGGAGGGTTAGAAGCGCAAGATGTGGATGCGCTCATCGAAGATACCGAACGTCAATTCGAAGAGGCCCAGCAGCGCCTAGAAGAGCAGTTCCAAGCCTTGGAGAGTGAGCGCCCCACCAATGGTGCACCCCTGGCGTCTGACGAACTCCAAGACCGCGACGTTGGTGACGACCACCCTGTTGAAGAGCGCTCTACCAATGACGATAGCGAAGCGCAAGAGGCCGAAAGCTCCTCGGACGACACGTTGGATACATCGTCTTAAGAAGGAAACCCCAACCTATAAAAAAGGCCCGCATTCGCGGGCCTTTATCCATTCGGTGCGGTTCAAGCAACGCGAATGTTGGAAGCCTGAAGGCCTTTTTTACCCTGAGTCACCTCGAAGCTGACTTTCTGACCATCTTGCAGGGTCTTAAAACCTTCAGCTTGAATTTCAGAGAAGTGGGCAAAGAGATCGTCACCGCCGTCATCGGGAGAGATGAAGCCGTAACCTTTGGTGTCGTTGAACCACTTGACAGTGCCAGTTGCCATCGTTCATATCCTTAACGTGCTTAATGATTGAGCAGGCGACGCTCTGCCAACCTGCCAAATTCACTTTAGAAGCAAATAATCAGCACGTCCAGTCACGTGATTAAGATTCTTTATCACTCAGCGAGCCAAGTACATGATGGAACTCAACCTCATCGATGCGCAGTTCATTCCCTTTTTAGTGGCCATCACGCTGCTGTCGATAAGCCCAGGAGTCGACACGCTTCTGGTGATTCGCAACACCGCGCGAGGCGGTATCCGAGACGGCATAGCCACGAGCGTAGCCATTTGCTGTGGTTTGTTCGTTCATGCCACCGTTTCGGCGTTGGGTATCTCGTTCATTTTGCTGCAGTCGGCCTGGGCGTTCAACATGCTGAAGTTGGCAGGGGCGGCGTATTTGATTTGGCTGGGGGTCACGAGCCTGCTGGCAGCCCGCCGAGGAACGCCGCTGCCGGTGAAGGGCGTCCTGAAGGAGGCGGCGCCCGTTCCGCTGTGGCAGCCAGTCAAAGAAGGGCTGCTATCCAACGTGCTCAACCCCAAAACCGTGGTGTTCTACATGGCGTTTTTACCTCAGTTCATCGCGCCAACTGACCCCGCACTCGTCAAATCCCTCTGGTTGGCGGGCGTGCACTTCGTGATTGCCAATATTTGGCAGATTAGCGTCGTGTTGATGGTTGGTGGGGCGAGTAAATGGCTGGCCAGCGCACGCTTTGCGCAAACCTTGAATGCTGCCACTGGCGCGGTGTTGGTCGTTTTCGGCGTGCGGCTGGCGCTGGAGCAACGCCCGGTGTAACCGGGCGTTGTGGGGGGATCGCGATACGCGTCGCTGGGACTAGCGCTGTACGAGGGCGCGGTCGTAGCGCACGGCCTGCTCGCTTTCGTTGAGTAGCGAGACCCCATCGCTGCTACCGCCGTTGGCTAAGCTCTCAAAAATCACCCGGTAGCTCAGCACTGCCTGTACGTAATCGCGTGTCTCGCGAAATGGAATACTCTCCACGAAGAGATCGAACGACTCCATGCTCTGAGTGCCTAACCACTGATCGACGCGTCCAGGTCCTGCATTGTAGGCAGCTGTGGCCGCAAGACGATTGCCTCGGTAGCGCGCGAGCTTGTCGCGCAAGTAGGTACTTCCAAGGCGAATGTTCAGCTCAGGATCCAGCACGCCGTAGGGACCGGGGTCGTTCAGCCCCAGTTGACGGCTCACTTGGGCGGCCGTGCCGGGCATCAACTGCATCAAGCCCCTAGCGCCTGCGGGTGAGAGCGCCACCGGGTTGTACGCACTTTCTCGGCGGGTAATTGCCATTAATAGGTAAGGGTCTACCCCTGTTTGAGCGCCCCATTGAAGGAAGCTCTCGCGGTAGGCGGGAGGAAAGCGCCACTCCAGGGCGTCCCACATTTTGCCTGCAATGGTGGTTTGTACTAGCCGTGCGTGCCACTGCTGCTGGGCGGCATAGTCGGCTAGCGCGCGGGCTTGCTGGGGCGTGCCGTGCTCGATGGCGTAAAGCCACTCGCTGTTGGCTAAACCGTCTTCACCGATACGCAGCAGCGCCTCGGTGCGCTGCACGACCGGTAGTCGTGCCGTCTGCTCGCGGGTAGCCTCGTCGAAGTGATGGCGCTCGTTGTTGAGTCGGTAAGGCTGGTCGATTCTATCGGCGGCGGCGAAGCCGTAGAAGCTGCGGTCAGTGGCTGCTTGCTGATAACGTGCCATGGCCGCCTCGGGGTTGCCAAGCTGCTCGTTGGCGCGCCCCAGCCAATACTGCCAGCGACTGCTCGCTTGCTGGCTCGCGGGCATTTCGGCAATCCAGTGTACGACGTCGGTCCACTGGCGGTCGGCCAGCGCGCGACGCACGCGCAGCTCCAGTACGCGCTCGCTGGCTAGCGAGGGCAGCACGCTATCGACCCAGCCGAGCGTGCCGGGCAACTCCCGAACGAGGGTGTAAAACGCTAGCTCTTCCTCGATGACTTGGCGCTCTTGCGCCGTCAAGTTCAAGCGAGGCGAGAGCTGCTGCCAAGCGGCGAAAGCGGTAGGCGTGTCATCTCGGGTCAGGCGCTGCATGGCGGCTTGGTAGAAAGCCGCCGTGGCCCTGCACTCCGGGCCTAGGCAGGTGGGGGCGCTGGTGATGGCCCTGGCGTTGTTGCTGACCGCGTCCACCGTGTCGAGGGCCGTTTGCCACTCGCTGCTCAGCAGTCCGCCTAGGTAGTTACTCAGGCGCGATTCGCCCGCTTGCCAAGCTAGCATCTTGCGTTCCCAGATGGCGGTCGCATCGATAGTGCCATCGGCCCGTAGGCGGTTGAAAAGGGGGTCACAGGCATCGGGCTGTGAGCTTCCTACTCGCCAAAGCGCCAAGCCCGCGCGTCGCGACTCTTCTGGGGCACGGTCGATGAGCGCCATGTAGTAGTAACACTGACGTGCCGTTCCAGCAGGCTCGCCATCGGCGACGGTGAGTAGATCGCCGTAACGTCCTGCATGACCATATTTGGCAATGGCTTGGCCGCGCATCCATTCCGATAGCGGAGAGTCGGCATGCTGTTCGATGAACTGCAGCACTTGACTGGCGGCCACGTTGGGCAACTGGTTGCGTAAGCGGTGATAGGTGACATAACCGCTGAGTATGTGTCCTTCGATGGCGCGCTCATCGATGTGTTGCCACTGCTGCTGGCGTGCGGCGTTGAGCGCATCACGCATAGCGTCATCAGTGGCTGCCCAACTCCCCGTCGGTAGGCCGATGATGGCTGCTGCACACAGAGTGCGAAGGGTAGAACGTAATGGCGTAGCCGGCATGGCACTCCCTCTTGCTCGGTGGTGGGGTCAAAGGCGCAATAGTGAACTATACGGACAAGTGAACTATACGCACAGATAAGGTTCTGACAATCGTGACACTAAGAGGATTCGATAACGATGGCACGATTATCCGTTTGGGGATTGTTTCGTCGATTGAAAACACGCGTATGGGCCGTTAAACGTATCGCCCGTGCGCTCAAGCTATTTTTACCCATGACCCGCGATGTGCTGAAAGGAGATTTCAGGCCGATTCCCTGGTCTGCGTTTGGCACCATGGCGCTGGCGTTGGCCTACCTGGTCATGCCATTCGATCTGATCCCCGACTTTTTGGTGCTGCTAGGTGTGGTCGATGACGTATTGATCGTGGGCTGGTTACTAAATCGCGTCGATACGCAGTTGGCCGACTATCGCGCTTGGAAATCGGCTACTGAGGCAGCCACCGCTTCTTCACACACACCTTCTTGAAATCCCTTCGCTTATCCCCATATTGAGTTCACTACCTTTTCCGCCTCTGCCTATGGGCAGAGGCGTCAAGCAACACGTGATCAATGAGGGCTAAGCGCATGACCACTGCGACCCATGAAGAAACTCTTGGCTTTCAGACGGAAGTCAAACAGCTCCTGAATCTGATGATCCACTCCCTGTACTCGAATCGGGAGATTTTTCTACGCGAGCTGATTTCCAACGCCGCCGATGCCTGTGACAAGTTGCGCTATGCCGCACTCGATAACGACGCTCTATACGAAGGCGATAGCGAGCTGCGTATCGAGATCGAGCACGACCGCGACGCCAACACCATCACGCTGCGCGATAATGGTATCGGCATGAACCGCGAAGATGTGATTGCCAACTTGGGCACCATCGCGCGTTCCGGTACGGCAGAGTTTTTGAAGCAGCTCTCCGGCGAGCAGCAAAAAGACGCCAAGCTGATCGGTCAGTTCGGGGTTGGTTTCTATTCGGGCTTCATCGTGGCCGACGAAGTGGCCGTACGTACTCGTAAAGCAGGCACCGCTGCATCGGAAGGCGTCGAGTGGCGCTCCAAAGGCGAAGGCGAGTTTACCGTTGCCGACATCGAGCGTGACGCTCACGGCACGGAAATCACTCTGCATTTAAAAGACGATGCAAAAGAGTTCGCCGACGACTACCGCCTGCAAAGCTTGGTGCGCAAGTACTCTGATCACATCGAAGTGCCGGTGCGTATGCCCAAGGTCGAAACCGCCAAGGATGACGACGGTAACGAGATCGAAGGTAGCGAAGTGACGACGTGGGAAACCGTCAACGAAGCTACCGCGCTGTGGGCGCGCCCGAAGAGCGATGTCAGCGACGACGAGTATAAGGCGTTCTACAAGCACGTTGCCCACGACTTCAGTGACCCGCTTACCTGGAGTCACAATAAAGTCGAGGGTAAGCTCGAGTACACCAGCTTGCTCTACGTGCCGGGCCGCGCACCGTTCGACATGTTCGACCGTGACGGCTCGCGCGGTGTGAAGCTTTACGTGCAACGTGTCTTCATCATGGATGATGCCGAGCAGTTCCTGCCCCTCTACCTGCGTTTCATCAAGGGTGTGCTGGATACGCGCGATCTCTCATTGAACGTCTCCCGTGAGTTGCTGCAGCAAGATCCCAAGGTCGACAAGATCAAAGGGGCGCTCACCAAGCGTGCGCTGGACATGCTCAAGAAACTGTCCAAAGATAGCGAGCAGTATCAAACGTTCTGGAACACCTTTGGCAGTGTGCTGAAAGAGGGCCCAGGTGAAGACTTCGCTAACCGCGAAAAAGTCGCTGGCCTCCTGCGTTTCGCCTCTACCCATACCGATACCGCCACGCAAGAACACTCTCTGGCGGATTACGTCGAACGTATGAAAGAGGGCCAGAAGAAGATCTACTACGTGGTGGCGGATAGCTTCAATGCAGCGAAGAACAGCCCGCACCTGGAGATTTTCCGCAAGAAAGGCATCGAAGTGCTGCTGCTCTCTGACCGGATCGACGAGTGGCTGATGAGCCATCTGACAGAATTTGACGGCAAGCCCTTTGCCGATGTGGCAAAAGGTGAGCTGGATCTTGGGGACGTAGAGGACGAAGCCGAGAAAAAAGCCCAGGAAGAGACGGCCAAGGCGAAGGAAGATCTCGTAAAGCGCGTCAAAGAAGCGCTGAGCGATGGCGTTCAAGAGGTCAAAATCACCCATCGTCTGACCGATTCGCCCGCTTGCGTGGTGTTGCCCGAGCACGAAATGGGCTATCAGATGCGCCGTATCATGGAAGCGGCCGGGCAAAAACTCCCGGATGTGAAACCCATCCTCGAGCTCAACCCCAACCATGCCCTAGTGGCCCGTTTGGAAAATGCAGAGGGTGATCTATTTGGCCAGTTAGCCCACATCCTTCTGGATCAGGCGATCATTGCCGAGGGCGGTCATCTGGACGACCCGGCTGCCTACGTGAAGCGTCTCAATAGTGTGTTGACGGCTTAATGCCCTAAGCTCGCTAGTCGCGGCCCGCTTGGTCAACCAAGCGGGCCGCTTGTTTTGTTAAGGTAGTACTTATCAAAATGGGGGGTGTTGAGGCCCACCGTTACGTAAAAGAACTCAGGACATGGCTATGGCAGAGCAGCAAAGTAACGTCGCGGTGCTGGGGGGCGGGAGTTTTGGTACCGCGCTGGCCAGTATCGCTGCCGACAATGGCGCTAACGTGCGTCAATGGTTGCGCGACGAGGCGCTGGTCGCGCAGATCAACCGAGAGCACCGCAACGGCCGCTATCTTCCCGACTATGCGATCAACCCTGCCGTCACCGCATCGACCGACTTGAAAACGGTGCTGACGGGTGCCGAACTGGTGCTGATTGCCATCCCGTCGAAAGCGTTTCGCAGCGTGGTGCAAGCGGCCAAGCCTTGGCTCTCGCCCGAACAAATCCTGGTCAGCACCACCAAAGGGATTGAGCAAGATGGCTTTTTACTGATGAGCCAAGTGCTGGAGCAAGAGACCGGCTTCCCCCATATTGGCGTCATTGCAGGGCCTAATTTGGCCTCCGAGATTGCTGACAAGCAGTTGACCGCCACGGTGATCGCCAGTGCGGATGCGCTAACGCGCACTCGAGTACAGCAAGTGCTGGGCTGTCGCTATTTCCGCGTTTACGCCAGTAATGATCGTCACGGCGTGGAGCTGGGGGGCGCATTAAAGAATATTTACGCCATTGCAGCGGGCATGGCCGCGGCGCTGGGGATGGGGGAGAACACACGCAGCATGCTGATGACCCGAGCGCTGGCCGAGATGAGCCGTTTCGCCGTTGCCCAGGGGGCCAACCCCATGACGTTTCTTGGTTTGGCAGGCGTGGGCGACCTGATCGTCACTTGCTCGTCTAACTTGTCGCGCAATTACCGCGTGGGCCATGCACTGGGTACGGGGCTGTCGTTAGAGGAAGCGGTGGCTGCGCTTGGCCAAGTGGCGGAAGGCGTCAATACCGTCAAGCTGGTCTGCGCAAAAGCGCGCGAGATGGGGGTTTATATGCCGTTGGCCGAAGGGTTGAATCGTGTGCTCTTCGAAGGCGTGCCTGCCGAGGACATGGCGGGAACGCTCATGATGGGCGAGCAGAGTAGCGACGTGGAGTTCATTCTGCCCCGCGAAGCGGTTCAGCAGGCGCATCGCGAGCAGGCTCATCAGGATCAGCAAGGCAGCGGAGGTTCCCATGAATAGCCACCGACAGCAAGGTAGTTGCAGCGTATTGATCATGCGTCATGGCGAAGCCGCGCCAGGTTTTCCAGACCACGCCCGGCCGCTGACGCCCAGGGGGGAGCACGAGGCCGAGACCATGGCTCGCTGGCTGGCGACGCGTATCGATCAAGGCGAGCTGTCTAGGCCAACGCTCTACGCCAGCCCTTACGTCCGTGCTCAGCAAACCGCCCAGCGAATCAGCGATGCCCTGGGCGCCCCCCTCAATACGCTGTCCTTCATTACCCCGGAAGATCCGCCCGGCGATGTCAGCGACTGGTTGCTCAGGCATCCCGTTGACTCGCCGATCATGCTGGTTAGCCACATGCCGCTGGTGGGCGACTTGGCTGGGCTGTTGGTCGAAGGCGCGCCAAGCCAGGGCGTTGGCTTCCCCACGGCGGCCATTGCCGAGCTAGAGGCTGACGTCTGGGCGGCAGGCTGCGCGCAGCTCAAGCGTTTTACTCAGCCGAGTCAACTGGCTTAACGAGACGCTCGAGACCAAAAAAGCGGCTGCCGAGGCAGCCGCTTTTGGTTGATGGCCGTGCCGACTAGCCGTGGCTAGAGCAGCGCATCCAACTTCTCTTTCAACAAGCCGTTGACCTGCTGGGGGTTGGCGGTGCCGCGTGAGGCTTTCATCACCTGGCCCACGAAGTAGCCAATCATCTTGCCACGCTTCTCGGGCTCGGAATCACGGTACTGCGCCACCTGTGCCGGGCTTTCGGCAATGACTTGGTCGATCATTGCTTCGATGGCGCCGGTGTCGGTCACCTGTTTTAGGCCTTTGGCCTCGATGACGGCATCTGCGCTCTCGCCCTGGCCGTTCCACAGCGCTTGGAAGACCTGCTTGGCGGCTTTGCCGTTGATGGTGTCGTCCAGCACGCGGCTGATCAACTCACCCAGCTGTTGGGCGGATACCGGACTGTGTTGAATGCTCAGGTTCTCCCGGTTCAATGCACCAGAGAGCTCGCCCTGTACCCAATTGGCTGCCTGCTTGGCGTCGCCACAGACGCGATGCACTTCTTCGAAGAACTCCGCCATGTCACGGCTGGCCGACAGCACGTTGGCGTCGTACGCCGAGAGGCCTAGTTCGCTCTGGAAACGGGTGCGCTTGTCGGCGGGTAGTTCCGGCAGTTGGCTGCGCAGGTGGTCCAGATAGGCCTGGTCCAACACCACCGGTAGCAGGTCGGGGCAGGGGAAGTAGCGGTAGTCGTTGGCTTCTTCCTTGGTCCGCATGCTGCGGGTCTCGTCACGCTCTGGATCGAACAGGCGAGTCTCTTGGACGACTTTACCGCCATCTTCGATGAGCTCGATCTGCCGCTCGACTTCGAACGCAATGGCGCGCTCGACGAAGCGGAAGGAGTTGACGTTCTTGATCTCCGCCCGGGTGCCAAACACGTCTTGGCCTTTTGGACGTACCGACACGTTGACGTCGCAGCGCATCGAGCCCTCGGCCATGTTGCCATCGGAAATACCCAGGTAGGTCACGATGGAGTGAATCGCTTTTAGATAGGCGGCGGCTTCTTTGGCGCTGCGCATGTCCGGCTCGGAGACGATCTCTAAAAGTGGCGTGCCCGCCCGGTTCAGGTCGATCCCGGTCATGCCGTGGAAGTCTTCGTGCAGCGATTTGCCGGCGTCCTCTTCCAGGTGGGCGTGGTGAATACGAATCCGTTTGGTGGTGTCGTCATCCAGCGTGATCTCGACTTCACCCGCGCCCACGATGGGGTGGTACATCTGACTGGTTTGGTAGCCCTTCGGCAAATCTGGATAGAAGTAATTCTTACGGTCGAACACCGAGACTTCAGGGATCTCGGCGTGGACGGCGAGGCCAAACTGCACGGCCATGGCGACGGCCTGCTCATTGAGCACCGGCAGCACGCCCGGCAGGCCCAAGTCGACGGCGCAGGCCTGGGTGTTCGGCTCGGCGCCAAACGCAGTGGAGGCGCCGGAAAAGATCTTAGAGCGCGTTGCGAGCTGAACGTGGACCTCGAGCCCGATCACGGTTTCCCATTGCATTAGGCGTTCTCCTCGGCAAAAGCAGGCAGTTGAAGGTGCCAGTCGGTCGCTTGCTGGAACTGGTGAGCAACGTTGAGCAGCTGCGCTTCGGCAAAGTGGGTGCCCAGAATCTGCAGGCCTACCGGGCGGCCACCGGCAAAGCCAGCGGGAACGCTAATACCTGGGATGCCTGCCAGGTTGACGGCGATGGTGTAGATGTCTTGCAAATACATGGAAACCGGATCTTTCTTGGCGCCCAGGTCGAAGGCAGGCGTCGGTGAGGCGGGGCCCATGAGCACGTCGACATCCTCGAAAGCATCGAGAAAATCTTGACGAATCAAGCGACGAACCTGCTGCGCTTTGGTGTAGTAGGCGTCGAAGAAGCCCTCCGATAGCGTGTGTGTGCCAATGAGAATGCGGCGTTTCACCTCTTCACCGAACCCTTCCGCCCGTGAGCGGGTGTAGAGGTCGACGAGATCCGCAGGCGCATCGCAGCGATGACCAAAACGCACGCCGTCGAAGCGCGATAGGTTCGACGAGGCCTCGGCAGGGGCGATGACGTAGTAAGCCGGAATCGCGTAGTGGGTGTGCGGCAAGCTGACGTCGCGCACCGAAGCGCCCAGCGATTCATACACTTTCACCGCGTCACGAACGGCCTTCTCGACCTCGGGGTCCAGGCCGTCACCAAAATACTCCGTCGGTAGGCCGATTTTGAGGCCAGAGAGCGGGGCGTTGAGCGTCTCGGTGTAGTCCGGCACGCCACGGGCGACGCTGGTGGAGTCGCGTACATCGTGACCGGCAATCACGTTCATCAGGTGCGCACAATCTTCGGCAGTGCGTGCCATGGGGCCTGCCTGGTCGAGACTGGAGGCGTAGGCGATCATGCCGTAACGAGAGACACGTCCGTAAGTGGGCTTCAGACCGGTAATGCCACAAAATGCTGCTGGCTGGCGTATGGAGCCGCCGGTGTCGGTGCCCATAGCCGCGGGTACGAGCCCGGCAGCCACGGCAGCAGCGCTACCGCCCGAGCTTCCACCGGGCACGGCTGAGAGATCCCAAGGATTTTTGACGGCACCGTAGTGGCTGTTTTCGTTGGAAGAGCCCATGGCGAACTCATCCATATTGGTTTTACCCAGGCTAATGGTGCCTGCAGCGCTCAGTTTTTCGACCACGGTGGCATCGTAAGGCGCGATAAAGTTATCGAGCATTTTGGAGCCGCAGCTAGTTTTCACGCCTTGGGTACAAAAAATATCTTTTAGCGCTAGAGGAATTCCGGTGAGCTTGCCTGCTTTACCGCTGGCTCGTGCTTTATCAGCGGCGTCGGCTTTTATGAGCGCCTGCTCGGCGGTCACGGTAATGAAGCTATTCAGCTGGTCGTCGGTTTTCTCGATGCGCTGTAAAAAATGAGACGTCAGCTCTCGGCAGGAGAGTTCACCACTGTCTAAGGCGGCGGCGAGCTGCGTTACGGTTTTGTCATGCATGACCCGGAAGCTCCGTTCAGAGGCGGATGGAAGGAGTGGAAACGAACGATGAGCGCGGCTTATTCGACCACGCGCGGGACCAGATAAAGGCCGTTTTCCACTGCCGGGGCGCAGTGTTGGAACGTATCGCGCTGATTCGTTTCGGTGACCTCGTCGGCGCGAAGGCGCTGGGTCGCATCGAGCGGATGGGACAGCGGCGCGACGCCTTCGGTGTTCAGGCTCTGGAGCTGGTCGACCATGTCCAGAATGCGGCTAAGATCGTCGACGAAGCCGCTGGCTTGGTCGTCGCTAACGGCGAGTCGGGCCAAGTGTGCGGCCCGGCGCACATGAGATTCTTCAAGCGCCATGATCGAGGTTTCCTCGCAATGGTGATGGAACATATTTCGCTTTGAGCGGTATACGTACGGTCATCTTAAATTCGTCTGACGGAGCAGACGTGGAAAATAGCCGCAAAAGGTACCACATATTGGCCTTGGCGGGCAGTGTTCGGGACGACTCGTGCTTGCTGCCAAGGGGTTGCGGTGATACCGTTTGCATCCGCACAGGGTTCCCGGTCTGCACTAGGTAACAACATCCATGTTCAAACGTTTGAGGGGGCTGTTTTCCAGCGATCTGTCGATCGACTTGGGTACGGCCAACACACTGATTTATGTACGCGGTCGTGGCATCGTGCTCGATGAACCGTCCGTAGTCGCCATTCGCCAGTCTGGCAACATGCGCAGCGTCGCCTCGGTGGGTGCCGATGCCAAGCGCATGCTTGGTCGCACGCCTGGCAATATTACGGCCATTCGTCCGATGAAAGACGGTGTTATCGCCGACTTCACCGTTACCGAGCAGATGCTTCAGCACTTCATTCGCAAAGTGCATCAAAGTACGTTCCTCACCCCCAGTCCGCGCGTTCTAGTCTGCGTGCCCTGCATGTCGACGCAGGTGGAGCGACGCGCCATTCGTGAATCGGCGGAAGGCGCCGGCGCGCGTGAAGTGTTCCTGATCGAAGAGCCCATGGCGGCAGCGATCGGTGCTGGCTTGCCGGTGGAAGAAGCGCAGGGCTCGATGGTCGTGGATATCGGTGGGGGCACCACGGAAATCGCGATCATATCGCTCAACGGCGTCGTATATTCAGAATCGATCCGCGTAGGCGGTGACCGTTTTGATGAGGCGATCACCGCGTACGTGCGCCGTCACTATGGCAGCCTGATTGGTGAAGCGACGGCTGAGCGTATCAAAGAAGAGATTGGCTGTGCTTATCCAGGTGGCGAGCTGCGCGAGATCGATGTGCGTGGCCGTAACCTTGCCGAGGGTATTCCACGCAGCTTTACCTTGAACTCCCACGAAATTCTCGAAGCACTGCAAGAGACGCTGGGCTCTATCGTAGCCGCCGTCAAAAGCGCGCTGGAGCAGTCTCCACCCGAGCTGGCCTCGGATATCGCCGAGCGCGGCTTGGTGCTGACCGGCGGTGGCGCACTGCTGCGTGACCTGGATAAGTTGATCGCCGAAGAGACCGGCTTGCCGGTGATCGTGGCGGAAGATCCGCTGACCTGCGTTGCACGTGGTGGCGGCAAGGCATTGGAGATGATCGATCAGCACACGTTTGAGTTGCTGTCGAGCGACTGATCGCAGCGGTTTATCGCGGGGGATTGCCTATCAAACCGCTGTTTTCACACGGGCCGCTACCCGGTTACCGGCTATTCTTCTGTGTTGTGGCGGCAAGCGCATTGATGTTTGTCGACCACCGTTTCACTCGCATGGAAGATCTGCGCGCCCAAATGACCACGATCGTTGCACCCATTCAGTGGGCGGTTAGTGTGCCCAGCGACCTGCTGAACTGGGGGGCGCTGGCGCTCTCCGACCAGCAGGCGCTGGTGGATGAAAATCGACGCTTGCGCGAGCAAATTTTGACACTTTCCCACCGTGGTCAACGCTTGGCGAATTTGACTGCTGAGAACGCGGAGCTGCGCCAACTGCTGGGTGCCGCCGAGCGGCGGGACATTCCCTATATGACGGCGGAACTGCTGTCGTTGGACAACGACCCTTTTAGCCATCAGATGGTGGTCGACCGTGGGCATCGCAACGGTGCCTACGTGGGGCAGCCGGTGATCGATGCATCAGGACTCGTCGGCCAGGTGACGGCCGTCTCGGCATACTCGAGTCGGGTCTTGTTGCTGGCCGATGCCAGCCACGCGCTGCCGGTCCAGGTCAATCGCAACGGTCTACGCTTCATTGTTCAGGGCACTGGCCGCTACGGTAGTGTGAACGTGCTTCACGTACCGGATACGGCCGATATCCGTGAAGGTGATCTGCTGACCACGTCCGGATTGGCGGGGCGCTTTCCGCCGGGCTACCCCGTGGCGAGGGTAACTGAGGTTTATCACGATCCTGGCCAGCCGTTTGCTCGTGTGGTCGCTGAACCATCTGCCCAGCTCCAGCGTTCGCGACATTTTTTGCTGCTTTTTCCACCTCCCCGTGAAGAGTTGGATCCGTCTATTTGGGATGAGTCCATGGAGATTTCAGCCGACGCGCTCCATGCTGCTCAGCGGCTTGGGCAACCAGCCCCCCCGTCCGAAGAGGAGGCGCGCTAATGGCACGTGCGCCGATGGTACCGCTCGTGGTGGTCTGGCTCAGTCTCGTATTGGCGCTGTGCCTGCAGGTCATGCCACTTGCTGATGGTTGGCAAGTGTTTCGCCCCGAATGGGTGGGGCTCATGCTCATCTACTGGTGCATGCGTGCCCCTGATAGAGTCGGTGTCTTTCATGGCTTCGTATTTGGCCTATTGATGGATCTCATCGAGGGGACGGCACTAGGGCAGCACGCGCTCATCCTGTCGTTACTGGCGTTTTTAGCGGCGCTGGTCTATCCCCGTTTTCGCGCTTACTCGTTGGTACAGCAATCGGTGCTGGTGCTGGTGCTGCTGGGATTGGTTCAGCTCATCGAGCAGTGGCTGCGCACGTTGACCGGCGACTTCTCGATCCACCTCTCTTTCTTGATTCCCTCGCTGGTGAGCGCGCTGCTGTGGCCGTGGCTGGCGACGATGTTCCACGCCATCGAACGGCGCATGGCCAATGCGTGACGTTGCCACGACTCCCGTGCTCTGCTTGGCGTCTGCTTCACCGCGACGACAGGCGCTGCTCGCGTCGATCGGCGTGCCCGTCACCGTCATGCCCAGTAACGTCGACGAAACGCCCATCGAGGGAGAATCCCCCGCCGCTTATGTTGAGCGGCTGGCCATTGCCAAGGCAGAGGCAGCGACGGGGAAAACCACGCTGCCCGTGCTAGGGTCGGACACGGCGGTGGTCGTCGACGATACGATTCTGGGCAAGCCGCGCGACCAGCAGCACGCGGCTGATATGTTATCGCTGTTAGCAGGGCGGTCGCACCGAGTACTCACGGCAGTAGCGGTCAGCGGGTCGCGGGGTATACTCTCCTGCTGTGTGACCACCGAGGTCATCATGCGCGCGTTAACGGCAGACGAGATCGAATGCTATTGGCATACCGGTGAACCTATCGATAAAGCGGGCGGGTATGCCATCCAGGGGCTAGCCGCTATTTTTATCGAACGAATTCAAGGCAGTCATTCCGCCGTGGTAGGGCTGCCTCTTTTTGAAACCACGCGCTTGCTTCGCCAGCAAGGGGTTCCCATTTGGGCGGGCCGTTATCTTACGTAGCCACCGACTCATCGCCCGCTGCGCTGGCAAGGAATTGGACACCCAATAAGGAATTTTGCATGAGCGGTGAAGTCCTCATCAATTTAACGCCCATGGAGACCCGCGTTGCGCTGGTAGAAAACGGCGTACTGCAAGAGGCGCTCATCGAGCGCTCTCGCAGGCGCGGTATCGTAGGCAATATCTACAAAGGCAAAGTCGTTCGCGTACTGCCTGGCATGCAGGCTGCTTTTGTCGATATTGGCTTGGAGCGTGCGGCGTTCATCCATGCACACGAAGTCATGCCGCCCGGCACTCCTAGCGAGGAGCAGCAAACCATTGGGCAACTGCTCCACGAAGGCCAAGCCCTGGTCGTTCAGGTCACCAAAGATCCCATCGGCACCAAAGGGGCGCGTCTAACCACGCACTTATCGATCCCCTCGCGGTACTTGGTTTACATGCCTGACTCGCCACACCACGGCGTGTCGCAGCGCATCGAGGACGAGCGTGAGCGTGAGCGCTTGAAGATGCTGCTAGATAAGAGCATCGAGGAGCAAACCCTCGAGGTGACAGGCGGCTTCATCGTGCGGACTGCCGCAGAGGGCGTGGGTGATGAAGAACTGGCCAGCGATATGTACTTCCTGTTGCGCATTTGGCGAAAAGTCAGCGAGCGCAAAATCACTGCTGCACCGCCCAGCGTCATTTATGACGACCTGCCGCTGTTCATGCGCACGCTCCGAGACGTGATGCGCGATGACATCGAGAAGGTGCGCATCGATTCCCGGGAAAATTTCGTCAAGCTCGTGGAGTTCGCAGAAGAGTTCATGCCCGATGCGGTCGACCGTATAGAGTACTATCCCGGTGAGCGTCCGATCTTCGATCTCTATAGTGTCGAAGACGAGATTCAGAAAGCGCTGGGGCGCAAGGTGCAACTCAAATCGGGCGGGTATTTGGTCATCGACCCGACCGAGGCCATGACGACCATCGATGTGAATACCGGTGGCTATGTGGGGCATCGCAATCTCGAAGAGACGATTTTCAAGACCAATTTGGAAGCCGCCACTGCCATTGCGCGCCAGCTTCGTTTACGCAATCTGGGCGGTATCATCATCATCGACTTCATCGATATGGTGGATGTCGAGCACCAGCGTCAAGTGTTGCGCGTGTTAGAGAAAGCGTTAGAGCGTGATCACGCCAAAACCAAATGCACCGGTGTTACCGAGCTTGGACTGGTGCAGTTAACGCGTAAGCGTACCCGGGAAAGCTTAGAGCAGACTCTCTGCGAAGCATGTCCGACCTGTGGCGGCCGCGGGACCCTCAAAACTCCAGAAACCATCTGTTACGAAATCTTCCGGGAGATCCTCCGCGAAGAGCGTGCCTATAGCGCAGAGACCTATATGGTGCTGGCGTCGCAGCCGGTGGTGGATCGCCTGCTGGATGAAGAGTCTGCCGCTGTCGCCGATCTGGAGACCTTCATCAATAAAACGATCCGTTTCCAGGTCGAGCAGCACTACTCTCAAGAGCAGTACGACATCGTGCTGATGTAATGATGTCATCACGCTCTCTCGTTCGCGGCTGTTGGATCAGCGTCGCTGCCGTGCTGGCGACGCTGGCTGTGGTGCTGCTGGCGTTTCGTCTATTGGCCAGCCAGGCGGATGCCTTGACCCCACGTATCGAAGCCATGCTCGAAGCGCGCATCGGGGTGCCGGTACACGTCGACCGGCTAGCACTCTCGTTAGAACGTAATGTTCTGCACCTAGCGCTCGATGAACTTAAGGCGCAAACCCCTGAGGGACAGGCCTTGGTGGAGGTCGACCGCCTGTCGCTGCGTCTTGATGTCTGGGAGAGCTTGCGTCGGTTGGCGCCCATCTTCAGCGATGCGCGTATGTTTGGGCTGCGCTTTCATCTTTACCAACAGCAGGATAGCGGATGGGGGTGGCCCTCTCCGGCCGAACTCCCCCTGGGCGTGACGCCCCAGCCCGACGTCGACCTCGACGCCTTAGATGCTTGGGCGGGCCTGTTACTGCGCCAGCGCGTCTGGGTGGATGATAGTCGCGTCACCCTGCATGGCGCGGAGCAAACCGTGATGCTGCACGCGCCCACGCTCTTGTTGAGCGGTGATCGGCGACGGACGCGTCTAGAGGGCGCGCTGACCATCGTCGATACGCCTGATGCGGCGAATGCCGAGCTTCCGGCCATGACCCTTCATGCCGAAATGCAGCCAGGAAAGCAGGGGTTTAGCGACTTTTCGGCGGCGCTTCAGCTGGACATGCAGCTTGACCACTTGGTGGTACTGGCCGCCCTGTTTCGGCCGGATCGGATGCCTTTTTTGGAGCAGGTGGGTGGCCAGGTACAGCTTTGGGGCCGTTGGCAAGAGGGTGCCTTGGTCGATGCGCGGCTGGCACTGGATGTTCCTGAGCTCACTCTACGTCAGGATGTCGAATACGCCGTGCTTCGCAATATTCAGGCCAGCGGACAGTGGCTGCGTGATGGCGATGGGGGGGAGGCATGGCTCAGCGGCAGTGCCGAGACCGTCGAGTGGGCACAACCCGAGGGGGGCAGCGATGGCCCGGCACTACCACGTCACTGGTATCTATCGCATCAACCCGGACAGTGGGAGTTGCGCACCAGCGCATTCGAGCTCGCCTCTTTGGCGGCGTGGCGTGAGTATGCACTATTGCCTGAGTCGGTGACGCGGGTTCTGCAAACACTTTCACCCCGCGGGCAGGTGCAGGGCTTACGTCTAGGCCAGCGTGACGGCCGTTGGGGGGTCGATGCAGCCCTGACCAACGTTGCCGTTTTGCCATGGCAGCAGGCACCGGGCGGCGGGCCGCTGGATGCCTGGGTTCAGGCGCGCGATTTGCGTGGGCGTGTGACCTTTAATAGCGCGGGCGATAGCGCGCTTTACTTCCCTGAACTGTTTGATGCGCCGATGCAGCTTGGCCATGCAGAAGGGGTCGTCGAGTGGGTTTACGACGGCCCCAATACCATGATCAGCGGTCGCGATCTGAACGTCGATTGGGAGGGAGCTCGTGTCAGCGGTGGCTTTGGCCTGATCACTGGGCAGCAAAACGGCCAGTTCGGTCTCGACATCGCCTTTGCCGACGTGGATGCGCGCGCTCGTCCGCTCTCGCAGTGGCTGCCGATGAAAGCGTTCGACCCAGCGCTGCGCGATTGGTTGGCCAGCGATATAGGGGGCATGGTGCCTCAGGGCTCTTTGAAGCTCAGCCAGCCGCTGGGGCCGCGCGCGTCATCGGATCAGCTATCGGCAACGCTGGCACTGGCGATCGAGCAGGGCTATCTACCGATAGCGCCTGATTGGCCCCTACTAGAGGATCTTGAGGGACGCTTGCTCTGGCAAGGAGGCGTATTGCAAGCCGAAGTGGCGCATGCGCAGAGTCAGGGTGTGGAAGTCGCCAATGGTGTGGTACGTATGGAAGAGAAGCAGCCACTGATGCTATCGGCAGACGTACATAGTCATGGCGCTGCGTTGCTGAGTTTCCTTCGCGCCATGCCCGACATGGATACGCTACCCCTCGACGCGCTGTCGGCGCAGGGACATCTTGACGGTGACGTCGCGCTGGAGCTGCCACTCGAATCCCCAGAGATGCTTCAGCTCGAGATCAATGTCCGCCCGGTGCTATCGGCTGTCGGCTATACGCCGCTGCCTATCACGCTGCGCGAACTGGGGGGGGAACTTCACTGGCAACAAGTGGGGCAGGCGCATACCCTGACCGGCGACTTGAGTAGTCAGTGGCAGGGAGGGGATTTACGGGCGACATTCTTGGCCGATGAGCGCATCGCCCTTGAAGGGAGCGTAGCGACCTCAGCGCTCTGGTCGCTGGCGAGCGTGCCTGCCGAACAAGCTCGTCAAATCATCGACGGTAGCACGCCGTGGCAAGGGGAGGTCACGCTGACGCCTAGCCCCGTGGTGACGTTGCAAAGTCGCCTTCTCGGCGTGACGAGCGAGCTGCCCGAGCCGTTTGCCAAGCGCAGCGAAGAGGCCTGGCCGTTACAGTTACGCGCTGAGTTGGCCTCTGGGCGTACTTCCGTTGAGTTGGCCGATAAGCTCGTGGCCAAGGTACACTCTTTAGAGGGTGGCGCACAGGCAGGGCAAGTAGCGCTAGGCAGCGCGGTATCGCGCTCCGGCTGGTCCCGACAGCCGGGCTGGCGCTTGGATGCAGGTCTTGACACACTGGACCCGTTGGCGTGGCAAGCAGCCCTTGCTCCGCTGATGTCAGGAAATCTGGAAAACGCTTCCAGCCGTGGTGACCGTTCGCCTTTCGACGTGCGGCTGCGCACTGAGTGTCTGATGTATCGTGAGACCTGTCTGGGTGCGATGACGGCTTCAGGAACGATCGAACCTCGGCGTGCAGCCTTAACCCTCAATGGTGATGTGCTGAACGGCCGGGTCGACTACCAACCTGCCAGCGAGCGTCCGCTGGACATCGCCATCACCACGCTGACGCTGAATCCATTGTTCGATCTCCCCGCCAACACCCACGATGCCAGCGTCGCTGCTCCCGACTCCTGGATCGAGGCGGTCGATACCCAGTACGCAGATCCCGTGCCAATCCCAGACGGCTTGGCGGCGCTGCCTAATGGCCGGTTGCGACTGGCGGAAGTGAGTGTGGGTAATCGCCGCTACGGACCGCTTACCGCGTTTTGGCAAGCCGATGAGCGTCGTTTTACGCTTGCGCCGGTGGGGCTGACACTCGGTCAGCTCTCTGCGCGAGGCGAACTGGTGTGGGAGGGCAATGCGGTGAACAGTCGAACCCGCGCCGATATTTCTATTCAGGGAGGCGATGTCGGTACGGCGCTAGAGCGGCTAGGGCAGCCGGTGGCCATGCGAAGCCGTACGACGGATGTATCCGCCAACCTCACGTGGCCCGGCGCACCCTGGCAGGTGGATTTGAGCCGAGCCGGTGGAGAGATGAGCGCGGATCTTCGTGATGGGCGTTTCGTGACGCTCGAATCGACGCCAGCCCGCCTGGTTGGACTGCTCAATTTCGATAACATTCTGCGCCGCTTGCGCTTCGATTTTTCCGATTTGACGGGTCAAGGCACCGCCTTCGATCGTGTGCACGGTACCGCTGACGTGGCCCAGGGGCAGCTGCTGCTGCGCGGCCCCCTACAAATTGATGCCCCTGCGACCACGCTGACGCTGACAGGAAGTGTTAACCTCTTACAGCGTGAACTCGATCAGCGTCTCGGCGTCACACTGCCTGTGAGCCAAAGTTTACCCATCGCCGCCATTGCGGTCGGCGCGCCCATCGTTGGCGGCGCGCTATTCATTGCCGACCAGCTATTCGGCGATGCGTTGGATCAAGCAACCACTCTCTATTATCGCGTGCGAGGTCCTTGGACCTCGCCGCAAGTGACTTTAGAAGGCCCCCAATGACCCCACAAACAAGCGATATCGAGTCTGCCGTTTCCATTTTGCTTACCCCTGGTGGTCTCGATCTTGACGCCCTGGATACTGGCCTTGGTTATGCCCTGGGAGCGGGCATCGATTATGCCGATCTCTATTTTCAGCGAACTTGGCAAGAAGGGTGGGTGCTGGAGGATGGCGAGGTCAAAGAGGCCAGCTATAACATTGATGGTGGCGTGGGCGTGCGCTCGCTGGCGGGTGAGAAAACGGGGTTTGCGTACTCCAATCAAATCACCGCCGATGCGTTGATGGACACCGGGCGAACGGCGGCTGGTATCGTTCGCAGCGGAAAACAGTTACCCGGTCAGAAAGTAACGCCGGTCAGCGCCGCCGCGCGTTATTCAGGAATCGATCCGCTTGCCGGGTTATCAGCGGAAGAAAAGGTCGCGATGTTGAAAGAGGCCGATCGCATAGCGCGAGCCGCAGATCCCAGTATCAGCCAAGTGAGCGCGTCGCTCTCTGGCACCTACGAAGTCGTGTTGGTACGCGCCAGCGACGGCACCCTTGCCGCCGATATTCGCCCCCTCGTGCGTTTCAACGTCAGTGTGATTGCGGCCAAAAACGGCCGCCGGGAGCGCGGTGGCGCGGGCGGCGGTGGTCGTTACTCGATGTCGCGTCTGCGTGATGAAGGCGTGGCCGAGCGCTACGCAAAAGAAGCGGTGCGTCAAGCGCTGGTCAACCTGGAGGCCGTCGACGCACCGGCCGGGCAGATGCCGGTGGTGTTAGGGGCGGGTTGGCCTGGTATTCTTCTGCACGAAGCCGTTGGGCACGGATTGGAAGGCGATTTCAACCGCAAAGGCAGCTCGGCGTTTGCCGGGCGGATGGGGCAGCAGGTCGCCGCCAAGGGCGTCACGGTGGTCGACGATGCCACGGTGGCCGATAGCCGTGGCGCGCTCAGTGTGGACGACGAAGGCACGCCCGGTCAGTACACGCCGTTGATCGAAGACGGTATTTTGACGGGCTATATGCAGGATAAGCTGAATGCGCGCTTGATGAAAATGGCGCCCACCGGTAATGCGCGTCGCGAGTCGTTTGCGCATTTGCCAATGCCACGTATGACCAACACGATCATGCTGGCGGGGCAGGATGATCCTGACGACATCATCAAAAGCGTCAAGCGGGGTATCTATGCCGTCAGCTTTGGCGGCGGTCAAGTAGACATTACCTCGGGTAAGTTCGTCTTTTCGGCCAGCGAAGCTTACATGATCGAAGATGGCAAGATCACAGCGCCGGTCAAGGGCGCGACGCTGATAGGCAACGGGCCCGAAGCCATGGGCAGAGTGTCGATGATTGGCCATGACATGGCGATGGATACCGGCATTGGCGTGTGTGGTAAAGAGGGGCAGGGCGTGCCCGTCGGTGTCGGTCAGCCCACGCTTAAGCTGGATGAGCTGACCGTCGGCGGTACGCAGTCTTCATGACTGGCTTACAGCGCTAGCGTCTCACGCAGGTGTTTGAACAGCTTGCGCGAGCTGGTGGGGGGCTTGCCCTGTTCGCGTTCTTTACGCGCGTTGCGCACGAGTTGGCGCAGCGCTTGCCGATCCGCATTGGGATAATCGACCACGAAGAGATCGACGGCATCGTCGCCCTCGTCGATCATGCGGTCTCGCCACTTTTCCAGGCGATGAAAAGCATGATCGCGCTGCTCTTTTTCTTGTTCGATGGCGTCGAAAACGCCTTGAATGGCCGTTAGATCCTCTTTGCGGATGAGCTTGCCAACGTACTGCATGTGACGTCGGCGGCCCTCATGGGAGCGAATGCGAGCGGTTTCATCGATGGCGCGCAGCATATCGTCAGACAGCGGAAAGCGTGAGCGTTCGGTGGGGTTCATGGCAATCAGGGTTTCGCCAAGCGCCTGTAAGGCGTGCATTTCTCGCTTTAGCTGCGATTTACTGGGGCGCTCTACCTGTTCGTCGATGTCAATTGGCTCGGGACGTTGCTTGGGCATATAGCTACTCACAGATTAGATTCGTTCGCAGCATTATATCAGGCTGTGACCACAACATTGATCCGCCAACGCGTTTCAGGCGAAAAGGAGGCCACATGGCACAGGCATTTGATGCATCGGCGCAGCAGGCATTACTGACACAGCGCGCTGAAGAAGCGCTTGCCCTAGCAAAGCAGCTAGGTGCAGATGCTGCTGAAGTGGGTGCCAGCGTCGATCAAGGCATGGGCGTCAGCGTTCGTTTAGGCGAGGTGGAAACCGTTGAGCTGTCGCGCGATCAGGGAATTGCGGTAACGCTATACGTGGGCAAGAGAAAGGGGAGCGCCTCGTCTACCGATGCCAGCAGCGCGTCGATTCGCGCAACGGTCGAGAAAGCGCTCGCGATCGCGCGCTATACCGGAGAAGATCCTGCCGCCGGTTTGGCAGACGCGTCGCTGATGGCCACCGAGCTACCCGATTTGAAAGTCCACCACCCGTGGACGCTCACCACGGATGAGGCCATCGACCTGGCCCTTCGCTGCGAGCAGGCTGGACGCAGCGCGGAGGGGATTCATCAGTCGGAGGGTGCGTCACTCTCCAGCGGCGAGGGTGTCCGTGTTTATGCCAACAGCCACGGATTTTTGGGCACTCAAAAAGGCAGCAATCACTCGCTCTCATGCATGCTGATCGCCCAGGACGATCAGGGTATGCAACGCGACTATGATTACACCGCCGCACGTAATCCACACCATTTACGCAGCCCGGAAGAAGTCGGTCGAGAAGCGGCAACTCGCACGCTTCGCCGACTGGGTGCGCGTCGGCCACCGACCGGTACCTTTCCGGTGCTGTTCGACCCTACGCTAGCCAGCGGCCTGATCGGTCATCTAATGAGCGCCTTGGCAGGCGGTGCGCTATACCGAGAAGCCTCTTTTCTGTGTGACCGTCTGGGAACGCCGCTTTTTCCCGATTGGTTTGGCTTGGAAGAGCGACCCATGGAAGTGGGGGCGACGGCGAGCTCGCCGTTCGATGCCGAGGGCGTGCAAACCCGTAATAATCGATTCATCGATCGGGGGCAGGTTGCCAGCTACATGCTTTCTGCTTATAGCGCACGGCGTTTAGGTATGCACTCGACTGGAAATGCAGGTGGCGCGCGCAATTTACGCCTGCTGGCTCCGTTAACGCCACGAGCCGAGCTGTTGAGTCAGATGGGGCAAGGTATTTGGGTCACCGAACTCATGGGGCAGGGGGTGAACGGTGTGACCGGTGATTACTCGCGGGGAGCGGCAGGCTTTTGGATTGAAAACGGTGAAGTTCAGTACCCAATCGAGGAGTTCACGATCGCCAGTAACCTGAACAAGATGTTTGCCGGGCTGAGTGGCGTAGGGGATGACACGGATACACGGGGCAGCATTCACACGGGGAGCTGGCTGGTGGATGCGATGACCGTGGCGGGCAGCTAAGCGTTCACGCTGCATCGATTACTGATCTTCTTCAAACCGAGCGTCGAATAGCGCCTCGATAGCATCGAGCGCTCGTTCGGCGTCTTCCCCTTCTGCAATGACGGTGAGCTCGGTACCGCAGGGCGCGGCGAGCATGAGCAGTGACATGATATTGGCAGCATCCGCTTTTTGCTGCTTCTTGTACACATGAATCTGGGCAGAGAACTGCTGGCCACACTGAACCAGTTTGGTGGCTGCGCGGGCGTGAAGGCCGCGCTGATTGGTAAGGGTCAACGTTCTTTCGGGCACTCTGGTTCCTTTTTGCCGAGTGGAGTTTTAGGGAGGGCTCAGGGAGTACTGGGCGTCGCCGCCGTATGTTGGGTTGTCGGCGTTTCGCTGAGCGTGTACTGCAGCCCTAGCTCGCGATGCCTCAACTGCACTTCCCCTGTTTGTTTGACGAGCCGCTGTGCAAGCTGCTCGATCATATAAACGGACCGGTGTTGGCCGCCCGTGCAGCCAATGGCCACGGTCATATAGCTGCGATGGCTATTTTGATAAGCCGGTAGCCACTTCTCCAGCCACGTTTCAATATCGCTTGCCATGGCCTCTACCACGGGGTAGCCGCTCAAGAAGTCGATGATGTTGGCGTCGCGACCGGTATATTGGCGCAGAGTAGGGTCCCAATAAGGATTGGGCAAGCAGCGTACGTCGAACACGAGGTCGGCATCCAGCGGAACGCCGCGTTTGTAGCCAAAGGACTCGAAGGTGAGCGTCAGTTGATGCTGGCGCTGATGAGCTACTTGGTCGGTAATGCGGCGTCGCAGATCGTGTACGGAGAGTCGAGACGTATCGATCAATAAATCGGCGAGGTCGCGAATGTCATTCAGCGTCTCTTCTTCTTTGTTGATCGCTTCTTCCAGCGTCATGTCGCTATCACGGGTGAGGGGATGACGACGGCGGGTGGCCGAGTAACGCTCCAGCAAAATACGCGCATCGGTTGTCAGGTAGATCACCTGAAAACGAATTTCCCGGTGGCGCAATTCTTCAAGTAGCGCTGGCAGACGCTCCAGCGCAGTAGGTAAGTTGCGTGCGTCGATACTGACGGCAATCCGGGTGCGCTCACCCTGGGCGCGCAACTCGTCGATAAGCGAGCCCAACAGCATGGCAGGCAAGTTATCGATCGCGTAATAGCCAAGATCTTCCAGCGCTTGTAAGGCGATAGACTTACCGGAACCTGAACGGCCGCTAATGATCACCAGTTGCATAGCGTCTCTCTTGGCGTTTGAGCGTAAGAAGTAAAGACAAATTGAAGGAGTAGATCTGTTACGCAGCTTGTTCGCGTATCTTGGCCGTTATCAGCGTCAACAGTTCTTTTTGGCTGCCTGCTTTGCGCAGCTGTTGGCGAGTATCGGCGTCGTTCATGATCGTCGCGACTTGTCCGAGCAAAGCAAGGTGCGTGTCATCGGCTTCTTCAGGCACCAGCAAAACGAACACGAGATCGACCGGGTCCCCATCGATGGCATCGAAATCGACGGGTTCCGCCAGTTTCAAAAAGCCAGCAATGGGGGCACTGCAGTGTGGGCTTCTTGCGTGGGGAATGGCAACACCGTTGCCAATCCCCGTGCTGCCAAGACGCTCGCGCCCAATCAAACGACTGAACACTTCTTGGCTGTCAAGGCTGGGCGTGTTTTGGGCGATGAAGGTGCTGAAAAACTCCAGCACCCGCTTTTTGCTGCCCCCGGGTACGTCATAAAGCACGCGCTCCGGGGGGAGAATGGTTTCCAACGTCATTGAGTTAACGCACGCCTGCGCCTTGAGCGCGAGCTTGTGCTTTTTCCTTGTGTTTGACGAGTTGACGATCGATTTTGTCCGCAAGGGCATCGATGGCAGCATACATATCGTTATCGAGTGCCTCGGCATGAAGGTCAGCACCGGCGGCATGTAGCGTGCACGTTGCCTGCTGGCGCTCCTTTTCGACAGATAAGGTCACTTGTACCGTGGTGATATTGTCGTAGTGTCGTTCGACGCGTTCCAGCTTTTCGTTAACGTAGTCACGCAAGGCGTCAGTCAGTTCAACGTGATGACCAGTGATGTTTACTTGCATTGACGTGCTCCTTATCCATCGGGCTGTACTTCGATTGTAACCCTTTTTACGCTATTGCAAAGCCCTTGCGGTGAGTTTGTCACGACCAAGCGTTTAACTAGCGTAAACGGCGGCGCTCGCTCGAAGAGGGAATGCCCATCGACTCGCGATATTTCGCGACGGTACGTCGTGCCACGCTTATTCCGCCCTCTTCGAGAAGCGTCACCAAGCGACTATCGGAGAGCGGTTTGCCTGAGGGCTCCTCTTGAATGAGCTTTTTGATACGTGCGCGAATGGCCGTGCTCGAGTGGCTGTCGCCGCCGTCTTGGCCACTGACTTGACTGGAGAAAAAGTATTTCAACTCGAACACGCCACGCGGTGTATGAATGAACTTCTGTGTCGTCACGCGTGAGATGGTCGACTCATGCATCTCTACGGCTTCGGCGATGTCGGCCAAGATCAGTGGCTTCATGGCCTCTTCGCCGTGCTCTAGAAAGCCAATTTGGCGAGCGATGATTTCACGCCCCACGCGCAGCAAGGTGTCATTGCGGCTAGAGAGGCTTTTGATCAGCCAGCGCGCTTCTTGAAGGTGCTCTTTCAAGAACTGGTTGTCCTGGCTCTTGTCGGCGCGTTTGATCAAGCTGGCGTAGTCGGGTTGGATGCGTAGCCGTGGAAGAGCGTCCGGGTTGAGCTCTAAATGCCAGCCTTCGTTGTCATGGCGCACGACCAGATCGGGAGTGATGTAGCTATCGTCGGTCACGCCGTAGGCGCTGCCGGGTCGGGGATCGAGGCTGCGAATTAATCGAATGACGTCATCCAGCTGTTCATCGTCCAGGCTCAAACGGCGCTTGAGGAGGCGCATATCGTCTTTGCCTAGCGCCTCCAAAAACTGTCGTACCAGCCGTTTGGCTGGCATCAATAGCGGGGTGTCTTCCGGCAACGCAGCAAGTTGAAGCATCAGACATTCGCGCAGGTCGCGAGCGAACACGCCGGTCGGCTCGAACTGCTGCAAGCGCAGTAGGGTATTTTCCACTTCCCGTTGGCTCAAGCCGTCATGACCTTGTGCTTTGAGCCCTTCACGAATGTCGTTGAGCGGCTGGGTAAGATAACCATTGGCGTCCAGCGCATCGATCAGGCTCTCCGCAATTGCATATTCCCGTGAGCTGACATCGGTCATGGCCAGTTGCCACAGCAAATGGCCATGCAGGCTTTGGCCAGCGGCTTGGCGCTCGAAGTCGGGTCCTTCGCTACCACCGCTCAGACTGCCCATGTCTTGGTAGGTGTCCGACCAGTCGCTGTCGACGGAGAGTTCGTTGGGAATGCTGTCAGACCACTCGGCCTCTTGCGGCTCGCTGACTGCCTGTTCCCCAAACTCGTCCTCTTGCTCGAGCATAGGGTTGGCGTCAAGTGCTTGCTGAATTTCTTGACGGAGGTCCAGCGTAGAGAGCTGCAGCAGGGCAATGGCCTGTTGCAGCTGGGGTGTCATGGTCAGCTGTGTGCCGATACGCAATTGGAGAGAAGCTTTCATGACCATCTGAGAACCACTCGTTAATCAGAAAGCTCCACCCTAGAGCGAGTTATGGCTAGGTGCAAGTGCAATAAGCATGCCACTAAAAGAAAAGTTTGGTCAGGCCTCGGTTTAGAGCCGGAAATCAGCGCCCAGATAGACGTCGCGGACCTTTTGGTTATTGAGAATCTCCTGGGCGTTTCCACTGGCGATGATGTGGCCATCGCCAACGATGTAGGCGATATCGCAAATATCCAGGGTTTCACGCACGTTGTGGTCGGTGATCAAGACGCCGATGTGGCGTTTTTTGAGTGCGCGGATAATGGTTTTGATTTCGCCGACCGAAATAGGGTCGACCCCTGCAAAGGGTTCGTCGAGTAGAATGAACGCGGGCTCGGTGGCCAGCGACCGCGCGATCTCTACTCGACGGCGCTCGCCTCCTGAGAGGCTCATGCCTAGGTTGTCACGAATATGGGTGATATGAAAATCTTCGAGCAGTGACTCCAGGCGAGCTTCTCTGGCACTGCGATCGAGCGTTTTGCGCGTCTCGAGGATGGCCATGATGTTATCGGCTACCGAGAGCTTGCGAAAAATGGAGGCCTCTTGGGGAAGATACCCAATGCCTGCCATGGCGCGTTCGTGCATGGGCGCGTGGGTCAAATCCAGATCGTCGATACCCACATTGCCCGCATCGGATTTGACCAGTCCGACGATCATGTAAAACGAGGTGGTTTTACCGGCTCCATTGGGGCCCAACAGTCCAACGACACTGCCCTGGGCGATTTCCAGGTTGATGTCCTTGACGACACGGCGGCGTTTGTAGCTCTTCGCTAGGTGGTGGGCGTAGAGCGTTTTGACAGGTGCGGAATCTGCAGACGTTGATGCTGCCACGTGTGGGCGCTCCCTATTGTTCCGGCTGAAGGGTCATGCGAATGCGCTGGTTGTCGCTACCGTTCACGTCGGAGCGAGCTTGCACCACTTCCTGGTCGATGAAGTACTCCAGGCGGCCCCCTTGAAAGCGGTCGCCTTGCTGGGTCAGTTCGGCTTGGTCGATCAGCTCCACGCGGCGTTCGGCGACATGATAGATGATGCGCCGTGCCCAACCTTCCATGGGGGTCTCCTGGTCGTCGAGACGATTGCGCAAGTAGGCACGCTCACCCGTGGCAATGGCTTGAGAAAGTTCCCCTGCATCATTGCGCTGAATCTCGACGCGTTCGCCGCGCAATTGCATTTCGCCTTGACGAATATCCACGTTACCTGAGTAAACTGCGGTGCCCGCGCGCTGGTCGAGGTCCAGGCGGTCGGCTTCTACTTCGATGGGTGCTTGGCTTTGCGCCATGGCAGCCGTCGCCAGCGGTAGCGTTAAAGCAAAGAGGGTGCTGCGGAGAGAGGCATTCATCGCGACTCCTAGGGGGTACGAGTGGCCGGCGGATGCACGCCGCGCACGTTGTTGGTCAGGCGGACCTGGCTGTCATCCAGCCAAACGTCCATGCGGGAAGCTTCCATACGCTGAGGGGGCTGCTGCAACAGCACGGGCGTAGTGCTCCAGGCGTGGCGGGTCACGCCATCGTAGTTGAGTTGCTGTGTATCGAGCTGCCAACCCTCTTCAGGCGCGAGCAGCCGGGCAGACCCGCGCAGCGTCAAGGCCTGAGTATCGGTATTCAGGGTGCCGGTATCCGCGGTCGCCAACCACTCCCGCTGTTCGCTATCGAACAGCGTAGCACGTGGCGACACGACATCTGTCATGGCCGTTTGAGGTGTATGCACTAGCCGGGGAGTGACCAGCGACTGCTGAATCGTCCCCGATTCCCCAAATAGGGTGATTTCGGCATTCTCTAATACATGACCTGGCTCCTGAGCGCGCGCTTGCTCGTCGATATCTCGCTCTTGGGCGCTGCGCGGGTCGAGCCAAACCAAAAGCATGCCCAGGACGACGACCAGTGCCGTTACCCAAACTCGTTTTCTGAGCTTTACGCCCATCATGAGTGCCTGTGAAGATAGGTGTCGAGTACGGCATCCCAATGCCCTTGGGAGGTGAGCAGCGTATCGCAAATTTCACGCACCGCGCCGTGCCCGCCCAGCCGTTCGGTGATCCAATCGGCGTGGGTATGCATATAATCGGGTGCATTGGGGACCGTGATGCCAACGCCTGCGCGCTTGATGGGTGCCAAGTCTGGCAGGTCGTCCCCGCAGTAAGCGACTTGTTCGAGCGTAATATCCAGCCGCTGGCAGAGGGCTCGCAGGGTCGTGAGTTTGTCTTCGCAGCCTTGATGCACATGGCTGATACCTAGTGCCGCAGCGCGCTGGCTGACCATCGGCGAATCGCGGCCGGTGATGAGCGCCACATGAATGCCAACGCGTTTGAGCAGTTTCAAGCCATGCCCATCCTGAGTGTGAAACGCTTTGATCTCGATGCCGTCGGCTTGAAAGTAGAGTCGGCCGTCCGTCAAAACGCCATCTACGTCTAGCGCAAGTAGTTTTACGCGGCGGAGCCGGTCGAGTAGTGCATCGGGTAGGGCCATATAGCCTCCTTAACATCCATGGCAAAAAGCGTTATCACGCAGTTAAATCACACCGCTGGCCAGTAAGTCATGCATATGTAGCGCGCCGATGGGACGCTGTTGCTCGTCGACGACGGCCAGCGCGGTTATCCGGCTATCTTCCATAATACGTACCGCTTCGGCTGCTAGCACGTCAGGACCGATGCGTTTGCCTGGGCGCGTCATGACGTCGTCGACTCGCACATCGCGCAAGTCATGAAATTGGTCCAATGTGCGTCTCAGGTCACCGTCGGTATATACACCTGCCAAACGGCCTTCGCTATCGATGACGCAGGTGAACCCAAGCCCTTGGCGTGTGATCTCTAAAAGCGCATCGCGTAGCGGGCTACCCAATGCAACCTGAGGCAGCCGCGTGCCGTCGTGCATGAGATCGCGGACTCGCAGCAGCAGCCGCTTGCCGAGGCTTCCGCCCGGATGAGAGAGCGCAAAATCTTCCGCTGTAAAGCCACGTGCTTCAAGCAAGGCCACGGCAAGGGCGTCCCCCAGTGCTAGCGCGGCGGTGGTCGAGCTTGTCGGGGCAAGATCCAGCGGGCAGGCTTCGCGCTCGACGCCGCTGTCCAAATGGGCATCGGCGTGGCGTGCCAGGGTAGAGCCTGGACGTCCAGTCATGCTCACCAGCGGGGTGCCAAGCCTTTTAAGCAGAGGGAGTAGCGCCGTGACTTCAGCTGTTTCGCCGGAGTTAGAGAGCGCCAACACCACGTCGGTACGGGTGATCATACCGAGATCGCCGTGGCTGGCTTCACCTGGGTGTACGAAAAAGGCGGGCGTGCCGGTGCTTGCCAGTGTGGCAGCCAGTTTGCCTGCAATATGACCCGACTTGCCCATGCCGGTCACTACCACGCGGCCTTGGCAGGCGAGAATGAGCTGGCAGGCATGGTCGAATTGGTCGTCTAGCTTGGCTTGGAGGCCGCCGATGGCTGCTTGCTCGATTTGCAGCGTGCGCAGCGCACTTTCACGCAGTTGGCTGGGTGTAGAGAGTGGCTGGCCCATGGCATGTCTCGTTTTCATGATGTGAATGGGTAGCTGGTAAGAATAACATCTTGCGGCGCTATTTAGCTAAATCACGACAAGGTCGTCGATGGTATGGAGGGCTCCATTGCATGAACGATGGTGCGCTCACTATTAGCGTCGCTGCTGTTGAGAGTAGCGTTGGATCATGATGTTCGATACTATTTCGAAAACACTGTTTTTTAAACTGCCCTGTGGCTTGTCGGTTTATACTGACGCGTTCTGGCATCAACGAGGAAGGTCAAACATCACATGACGGATGTACCCTTCATACAGGTCGAAGACATCTACTTTTCCCGTGGTGAGAGCGAAATTTTTCGCGGTGTCAGCATGACCATACCTCGCGGGCAAGTGACGGCCATCATGGGGCCAAGCGGTACCGGTAAGACGACGTTGTTGAAGCTCATCGGTGGCCAGCTCACACCCGACCGTGGACGTATCCTCATCGATGGGCAGGACGTGCATCGGCTCTCACGTAAAGCGCTATTCGCGCTGCGCAAACGCATGGGCATGCTGTTTCAAAGCGGTGCCCTGTTTTCGGATTTGGACGTTTTTGAAAACGTTGCGTTTCCGCTGCGCGTTCATACGGACCTGCCGGACGCGATGATTCGCGATCTGGTGCTATTGAAGCTTCAGGCGGTAGGGCTGCGCGGCGCGAAGCACCTAACGCCCGCCGAGCTGTCCGGAGGGATGGCGCGTCGGGTGGCGTTGGCGCGTGCCGTGGCACTCGACCCTGAGCTAATACTCTACGACGAGCCATTCGTCGGCCAGGATCCTATTTCCATGGGCGTGCTGGTGCAACTGATCAAACGGCTCAATCAGGCGCTGTCACTCACCTCGGTGGTAGTGTCGCATGACATCAAAGAAACGCTGAGCATCGCGGATTACCTCTACTTGATCGCCGATGGTCAAGTCGTTGCTCACGGGACCCCCAGCACGCTGGAAACGAACCAGGATCCTCGCGTCAACCAATTCATGCACGGCAAGCCAGACGGTCCCGTGCCGTTTCACTATCCCGCAGACCCACTTCACCGGGATATCTTCGGTCACGATTCAGTCACAAAGGCAGGGTAGATGCAGGGCAAATTGACACAATATGCGTCGCGCGTGGCCCGTCTGGGGCGAAAAAGCAGCGATGTCGTCGAGGCGCTGGGGCGCGCGACGGTGTTTCTAGCGCAGTCGGCGATAGGCGTGCCGTCACGGGAAGGGTGGTCGCTTTGGATGCGCCAAATGCACTTCGTCGGAGTGCTGTCGCTGGCCATCGTCCTCGTGTCGGGGCTGTTCATTGGCATGGTGCTGGCGCTACAGGGATACACCATTTTGGTGGATTTTGGTGCCGAACAGGCGCTGGGCCAAATGGTGGCGCTCTCACTGCTGCGTGAGCTTGCCCCTGTGGTGGCTGCGCTGCTGTTTGCGGGGCGAGCCGGGTCTGCTTTGACCGCCGAAATCGGTCTGATGAAAGCCACCGAGCAGCTCACTAGTATGGAGATGATTGGCGTCGACCCGCTGCGGCGTGTGGTGGCGCCTAGGCTGTGGGCGGGTTTCGTGGCGTTACCGATATTGACCGTGGGCTTCAGTGTCGTGGGCATTTGGGGCGGCTACTTGGTCGGTGTCGAGTGGCTGGGCGTGTTCGAGGGCTCGTACTGGAGCAACATGCAGGCCAGCGTGTCGTTTCTCGACGATGTTGGTAACGGTATGATCAAAAGCGTGGTCTTTGCCCTCGTCGTAACCTGGATCGCCGTGTTTCAAGGCTATGACCTCGTGCCGACTTCCGAAGGGATCTCCCGAGCCACCACCCGCACGGTGGTATATTCCTCGCTGGCCGTGCTTGGATTGGATTTCGTTTTAACTGCCGTGATGTTCGGCGGTCTTTAAGGGTGGAGTAATGTCATGAAACGCAGCAAAACCATGGAGTTCGGTGTTGGCCTATTTATGTTGGCTGGCATCGTCGGGCTGGTATTTCTCGGCTTGCGGGTCAGCGGCTTAACGCTGTCGGCCCCCTCCGATACGTTCCGCCTGGAGGCCAATTTTGCCAACATCGGCGGGTTGAAGCCGCGTGCTCGGGTCACTATGGCGGGTGTGACCGTAGGCCGAGTAGAGGCCATCGAACTCGATACTCAGTGGTACGACGCCCGTGTAACGATGACGCTGGATAGTGCGCTCGAAGGGCAGCTGTCTCAAGACACCACGGCTGCCATCTTGACGGCCGGCTTACTGGGTGAACAGTACATTGGGTTGAGTGTTGGCGGAGCGCCAGAGGTGTTGGAAGAGGGCGACGTGATTCGCGACACACAGTCCGCTCTAGTGTTGGAAGAACTTATTCAGCAATTCGTATCCAATATGGTCAGCAACGGATGATGGTCAGTCACTCATTGCCATCGGTTTTTTCCTGCAAGAGGTCATGAAGATGTTCAACCTTTATTCTGCTTTTATTCAGCGCTTCGCGTTGGCTGCTGTGCTGATGCTGGCGCCGCTAATGGCGCAAGCGCAAACGCAGTCCCCCGAAGAAGTGGTTCGTGACAATGTCGAATCCTTTATGAGCCAACTCGATGGTAAGAAAGCGTACTATGCCGATAACCTCGATGAGCTAAAAGCATTGGTCGACGAGAGCCTCGATGACGTGGCGGATTTTCGTTACATCGGCGCTAGCGTCATGGGTAGCTATTTCCGCAATGCAACGCCCGAGCAGCGGAGCCGGTTTGCCGACGTGTTCCGCCAAACGCTGATCGATACTTACACGCGTGGGTTGGTGACGTTTGATTACAACGAGCTACGTGTGCTGAACCAGCAGCGCGGCCAGCGCTACGAAGACCAGGCCAGCGTGGATATGGAAGTCGTGGCAAACAATGGTCAGGTCTACCCAGTGAGCTATAGCCTTCGTCTGTCGGATGGTGAGTGGCGTGTAGTGAACGTCATCGTCAACGGCATCAACCTGGGGCTGACTTTCCGTAATCAGTTCGATCAAGCCATGCGTGACAATAACCGCGATTACGATGCAGTCATACGTGGTTGGGCGCCTGAAATCGGTGTCGATGAGCTGGAGCAGGGAGGCGATGCGTGACATCGCTCCTCTCTCGCTCAGAGGTGACGCTGTCCGCACAGGGCGATTCGCTGATGGTCGCAGGCGACTTGACCATGAGTGTCGCCGCCGACGTGGCCGCTCGCGGCGTTCAGTGGCTGCGTCAGTCCGATCATTCTGAGGTCTGTCTGGATTTTGCGAAAATCAATAAAGCGAGCAGCGCAGCGCTGAGCGTGCTGTTTGAGTGGCTACGTGCCTGCCAGGCGCTCCAGGTCAAGGTGCGATCCATCGTGCTGTCGCCGCCGCTGCAGCGTTTGGCGTCTTTGGCAGAACTCGATACCTTGGTTTCACAAGACGTTTTTGCAGACATCGCGTGATCTCTAGAGCAGCCCCCGGGCTGCTCTCTTTATAGTGGGCACGGCTCGGCATCGCCAAGCGAGCCGCTTTTCTTTATCATGTTCGCCCATTACTCACTATTTCAACGACCCCAAAGGAGTTTCCTGTCTCATGCAACCCAACGAGGTAAAAGCACTGCTTGAATCCCGCATCGATGGGTGTGAGTTTCACATCCAGGGTGAAGGCTGCAATTTTCAGGTGATTGCGGTTGGTGAAGCCTTTGAAGGTCTTTCTCCCGTTAAGCGCCAGCAGCTCGTTTACGCCGCGCTCAGCGACGAAATCGCATCGGGTGCCCTACACGCGATCAGCATCAAAACGTTTACACCGACGCAGTGGCAAACTGCGTCGGAAAACGCTCAGTAACGGTCGCCCCCATGGATAAACTCATTATTACGGGTAATGGCTCGGTCGATGGAGAAGTGTGGGCAAGCGGTGCCAAAAACGCGGCGCTGCCCATTTTATGTGCGAGCCTTTTGGCAGATGGGCCGGTAGTCATCGGTAATTTGCCGCATCTTCAAGATATTACGACCACGCTAGAGCTGCTTGGGCGGATGGGCGTCGAGCCGGTCATGGGTGAGAAGTTGAGCATTCAGCTTGATGGCTCCCAAGTGACCCAGTGCCATGCGCCCTACGAGCTAGTGAAAAAAATGCGCGCCTCCATTTTGGTGTTAGGGCCGCTGCTGGCGCACTTCGGTAAGGCGGACGTGTCGCTGCCTGGTGGTTGCGCCATTGGTTCGCGCCCGGTGGATCTGCACCTGCGTGGCCTGGAGGCCATGGGGGCGGAGATCCATGTCGAAGCAGGCTATATCCGTGCCCGTGTTGATGGGCGTTTAAAAGGCGCTACGATCTTTTTCGACACCGTGACCGTGACCGGCACGGAAAACTTGCTGATGGCAGCGACCCTGGCAGACGGGCGGACCGTTCTCGAGAACGCCGCCCGAGAGCCCGAGGTCGTCGATCTCGCCGAGTGCCTGATCAAAATGGGCGCGCAGATTCGAGGTCACGGCACCGACACCATCGTCATCGACGGTGTTGCGTCGCTGCATGGCTGCGAGCACGATGTCATGCCCGATCGTATCGAGACCGGCACGTTTTTAGTGGCCGCCGCCATGACGGGTGGGCGCGTCAAAGTGAAGCGTACGCGAGCCGATATCCTGGAAGCCGTGCTTGCCAAATTGGAAGAGGCGGGCGCGACGATCGAGAGTGGCGACGATTGGATATCATTGGATATGCACGGTAAACGCCCGAAGGCCGTCAATATTCGTACGGCGCCGTATCCCGCATTTCCTACTGACATGCAGGCCCAGTTCGTTGCCATGAATGCCGTTGCCGAGGGGCATTCAAGGGTCGTGGAGACCATCTTCGAGAATCGCTTCATGCATGTTCAAGAGCTAAACCGCATGGGCGCCAACATCGTCCTGGAGGGTAACGCCGCGTTGATCAATGGCGTTGATAAACTCTCGGGCGCTCCCGTCATGGCGACGGATCTTCGTGCGTCAGCGTCTCTCGTCATTGCTGCCATGATGGCTGAAGGGGAAACCTTGGTCGATCGGATCTATCACATCGATCGCGGCTATGAGTGTATCGAGGAAAAATTACAGCTGCTGGGGGCGAAGATTCGCCGTATCCCCGGCTAAGCCACGCGGACAACACTGGCCTTTGACCATGAGTAAGCAACTGATTTTGGCCCTCTCGAAAGGGCGTATCTTGGAAGAAACCCTTCCGCTACTGGCAGATGCGGGCATTACACCTGCCGAGGATCTGAGTAAAAGCCGCAAGCTTTTGTTCGATACCAACTTGCCGGACGTCAAACTGGTGATTATTCGTGCCACTGACGTGCCAACCTACGTGCAGCTAGGCGCGGCGGATGTAGGTATCGCCGGTAAAGACGTGCTGCTGGAGCACGGCGCGGAAGGTCTTTACGAGCCGCTCGACCTGGATATTGCGCGGTGCAAGCTGATGACGGCAGGCGTGACGGGGCAGCCGCCCGCCAAAGCGCGACGCCGTGTAGCGACCAAATTCGTCAACGTGGCACGTCGCTACTACGCAGAGCAGGGTATCCAAGCAGAAGTCATCAAGCTTTATGGTGCCATGGAGCTCGCACCGCTGATGAATTTGGCCGATGAGATCGTCGATATCGTCGATACCGGTAACACGCTGCGCGCCAATGGTATGGAGCCGCGCGAGCTCATTGCCCACATCAGCACGCGTTTGGTGGTCAACAAAGCCGCTATGACCATGAAGCACGACCGTATCAAGCCGCTGCTAGCGCGTCTGGAAAGCGCCGTAAAATCGCGTCAGACGCAGCCTATTGAATGACAAGAGGTTCATCATGAGCGATACAACCACAGCTACCATTGCCCGCCTATCGACCCGTGATGCGGCTTTTCATCAGCGCCTAGATGCGCTGTTGGATTGGGAGGGCGTGTCTGATAAAGCGGTGCAGGCTCGTGTTGAAGAAATCTTGGCAGACGTCAAACAGCGTGGCGATCAGGCGGTCATCGAGGCAACGAATCGTTTTGACCGTTTGTCCGTCGACGCCATGGAGCAGCTATGCCTCACGCCTGACCAGTTAAAAAAAGCGTATGATGGATTGCCTGCCGAGCAACGGGATGCGCTAGCGACTGCCGCCGAGCGCATCAAGCGCTACCACGAGCGGCAAAAACCGACCTCCTGGCAATACGAAGAGGCTGACGGGACGGTGCTCGGCCAGAAAGTCACGCCGCTCGATCGGGCCGGTATTTATGTGCCGGGTGGGAAGGCTGCCTATCCGTCCTCCGTATTGATGAATGCTATCCCTGCCCACGTGGCGGGCGTGCGTGAAATCGTCATGGTGGTACCTACGCCCGATGGCGTGTTGAATGATCTAGTATTAGCGGCAGCGCATCTGGCGGGCGTGGACTACGTGTTCACCATTGGCGGCGCTCAAGCCGTCGCCGCGCTGGCTTACGGGACACAAAGCGTTCCACGTGTCGATAAGATCGTGGGGCCGGGTAACATCTACGTCGCCACGGCTAAACGGGCCGTATTTGGGCAGGTCGGTATCGATATGATTGCGGGGCCTTCGGAAATCATGGTGGTGTCGGACGGGAAAACCGACCCGGATTGGATCGCCATGGATCTCTTTTCTCAGGCAGAGCATGATGAAGATGCGCAAGCCATTCTCGTGAGCTGGGACGCCGAGCATTTGGATGCTGTGGCGAGTTCCATCGAACGATTGCTGCCGACGCTAGAGCGGGAGCCAATTGCACGCGCGTCGCTGAATCGCCGCGGTGCATTGATTCTGTGTCGCGATCAGGCAGAAGCCGTCGAGATGATCAATCGTATTGCGCCAGAGCATCTCGAGCTGTCAGTGGCCGAGCCCGGCGCATGGCTGGATGATATTCGCCATGCAGGGGCGATCTTCATGGGGCGACACACGTCGGAAGCGTTGGGCGACTACTGTGCAGGCCCGAACCACGTCCTGCCGACGTCGGGAACTGCGCGGTTCTCCTCCCCGCTAGGCGTGTACGACTTTCAGAAGCGCTCCTCGATCATCCATTGCTCACCTGAAGGGGCATCCGAGCTGGGTAAGGTGGCCTCCGTACTGGCGCGTGGCGAATACCTTACGGCTCATGCCCGTTCAGCGGAGTATCGCATTCGCAATCGATGAGCAGTTCGGTCGGGCAGGGCGGCGCTAGGAGCCGCTCTGCCGGTCGGCCGATGTGGCATTGGTCGGCACGGGACGCTCGCCTACCTCAACGGTCATTTCCATGCGTTCGCCGCCGCGTACGATCGTCAGCGGCAGCGACGTCCCTGGTGGGATCGACGCGATATCGCTCATGGTCGCCCTAGCATCCAGAATGACCTGTCCATCGATGGAGAGCAGTACGTCGCCTGGCTGTAAGCCTGCCTGGGCGGCAGGTCCGCCACTCACCACGCCTGCGACGATGACGCCCTGGGGCGTACGCAACCCAAACGACGCGGCCAGCTCGCGCGAAAGCGCTTGGGCCTCGATGCCCAGCCATCCCCGAATGACTCTTCCGCGCGTCACCAGCTCATCCAATATGCTGTGTGCGAGGTTGGCGGGAATCGCAAAACCAATTCCCTGAGAGCCCCCGGAGCGAGAGAAAATGGCGGTATTGATACCCACCAGAGCGCCCTCTGGATTGACCAGTGCCCCGCCCGAATTACCGGGGTTAATGGCTGCATCGGTCTGAATGAAGTCTTCGTAAGCGTTCAGGCCCAAATGGCTTCGTCCAGTGGCGCTGATGATGCCCATGGTGACGGTCTGCCCCACGCCAAAGGGGTTGCCAATGGCCAGCGCCACATCGCCGACGGCGACCTCCTCCGAGTCAGCAAGCTCGATGACCGGCAAGTCTTCTAGACCGATCCGCAGCACGGCCAAATCGCTCTCTGGATCGGTGCCGATGACCTCTGCCAGGGTTTCGCGACCGTCGCGAAGCGCGACCTGGATTTGGTCGGCGCCGTTGATGACGTGATGGTTGGTCAGTACATAGCCATCATTGCTAACGATGACGCCCGATCCGAGGCTCGACAGCATACGCTGGTGGGTGGTGGCGTCGTCGCCACTAAAAAACTGGTTGAAGAACGGGTCGGACATTAGCGGGTGCTGGTCGCGCTCGACGATGCGTGAAGAGTAAATGTTCACCACGGCGGGAGCGGCTTGGTTGACGGCATTGGAGTAACTGGCTGGGCCTTGATGTCGGGTCAGCGGAGCCGCTTGCCTGATATCCGGTGCCGGGCGATTCGCGCTTGATTCACTGCTAGTGGTGGGCACCAATGCGGGCGGAGTCTCGACGTTAGCAGGCGGAGTCTCCGACACGGGGGGCGTGTGGCGGAACGGGTTGGGTAGCTGCTCAGGAAAGGCGAGCAGGATAACGGCCGCTAGCAGAAGCCCCGTAAGTACGGGCCAGAGATAAGGCAGCACTGAACGGTGCATGCGAAAGTTCCTCAGCGTGTGGCAGTCTAAACGGTCGCGAGGTTCGCGATAACGTAAAGCGAGTTTTACAATGGCGCTATGGTAACACCGAATGACGCTGCGCCTCACGGGGCTGGACTTAATTGTGAAAAGGAGGGAACGTGAATCATCGTGATCAACTGGTCGCTGCCTGTGACCACCAGTTGCGCTCTGCTCAATTCAAAGATTTCACGGTCAATGGCCTGCAAATCGAGGGACGAGAGCAAGTGCGTCGCGTCATGTCGGGGGTAACGGCCTGCCAAGCGCTGCTCGACGAGGCCGTCGCATGGCAGGCCGATATGGTGCTCGTTCATCATGGCTATTTCTGGAAGAACGAGCCTGTTGCCATCACCGGTATGAAGCAGCGTCGGATCAAAACGTTGCTGGCCAACGATATCAGCTTGCTGGCTTACCATTTGCCGCTTGATGCTCATACAGAGATGGGCAATAACGCGCAGTTGGCCAAGCGAATGGGCTGGAAAGTCGAGGGATGCCTAGACGGTGAGTTGGGAGAGGGGCTGCTCTGGTCGGGCCGGTTGGTGGTTCCACAATCGATTGGCGAGTTGGCCCGCCAAGTAGCGGGTGTTCTCGCCCGCGAGCCGCTGCTGGTCGAGGCGCCGTGTCAGAAGCCAATTGAGCGAGTCGCATGGTGTACCGGTGGTGCGCAAGACATGATTACGGAAGCCTATGAGGCCGGTGCGCAGGTGTTCGTTTCAGGAGAGATCTCTGAGCGGACGACCCATTTAGCGCGTGAAATGGGAATTCATTACTTGGCAGCAGGCCATCACGCGACCGAGCGCTACGGTGTGCAAGCGCTCGGCGAGTGGCTGGCCAGTGAGTTCGATGTTGAGCATCGCTTCGTCGACATTGATAACCCCGCCTAGCGAAAGGCTTCAGCTGTCGCACAGGTGCAGACCAGGGTGATACTGACACGTTGCCCTGGTCGCGTCTGAGTCATGCAAAAATGCGCTCATGAATAGGTTAGTAGCGTGGCGGCTGAGGAGAGTCGTCGTCGGTTGCTTTGCTCTCTTTCAAGCCGAAATCTTCCGATAGCGTACCGTTTTTGCCAGCGGCGTAATCTCTTGGCATGGCAACGCTTGAGTCGCTGTCTGGCATCGCAATGGGCTCAGAAGGCGTTTTGACGCTGGGTAATTTCCACTGCTTGGCTTCGTCTTCGATGTGCTGTTCGAGGTGATCAGCCTCATGGCGAATGTTCTCAAGGCGCTGCTGTATGCCCGTGAGGTGGCTGCTCATGTTTTTCTTCAAGTCGGCGATCTGGTGCTCACGTTCAAGCAGTGTCTGCTTGAGTGAAGCGACGTCTCGCGCACCTTTGCTAAAGAGCCGATAGCATACCAAGCCGATGACGAACCCTACGGCCAAGCCGATAAGTGCAAAAGTAAATGGCGAGCTTGCTTCCACAGTCCTTCTCCCTAAGTAATGCGCGCCACCAGACACAGGGGCGTGGCTTTAAATACGCACCCATTATAGGCGCGTCTCAGTCGGTTGGGTCAATCCACTCATGCGCTTAGCCTTCAAGCGACGTATAATCACCCCCATTTTTGTCGAGTCCGTTTTGTTAGGCGCCCCTAGCGGTGCCAGCAAAAAGGTATGGGCCATGCGTTGCGGGAGCACCTTCATGCCATCAGTATCTGAGCGTCAGGCCTCCGGCCACACTCGTCGCCCCACGCCGCTTGAGCGCTATCAAGCCGACCTCAAGCGCAGCGATTTTCAGTATGACCCGGCCCAAGAGCAGGCGGTCAAGCATCTCCAGCGGCTCTATGATGAGCTGTTGGCGACGCCAACGACGGTGCCCAAGGCTGTGGTGGCCAGCAAAGGAATCAAAGCCAAAATGGCAGGTTTGCTGGGTAAGAAGCATGCGCCTGCCAAACCGCCGTTGCCCCAAGTAAAAGGGCTCTACTTCTGGGGAGGCGTGGGGCGTGGTAAGACCTACTTGGTCGATACCTTTTATGAAGCGCTGCCGTTTCCTGAAAAGATGCGCACGCACTTTCATCGCTTCATGCAGCGAGTTCACAATGAGCTGACCCATTATAAAGGCGAGAAAAACCCACTCACGCTTATTGCGGGTAAGTTTGCCGCCGAAGCGCGTGTCATCTGTTTCGATGAGTTCTTCGTCAAGGACATCACCGACGCCATGATTCTCGCCAACTTGCTTGAAGCGCTTTTCGAGCGTGGCGTGGTGTTGGTGGCGACCTCGAATATCGTTCCCGACGAGCTGTATAAAGATGGATTGCAGCGTGCGAGATTCGTGCCTGCCATTGAATTGCTGAATCGTCATTGTGAGGTGGTCAATGTCGACTCGGGTATCGATTATCGCCTGCGGGCGCTGGAGCGTGCTGAAATTTTTCATGCGCCTCTCGACGCTGCTGCCGAAAGAGAGCTGGCGCGCAGCTTTCGAGAGATTGCTGGTCAGTCAGGTGAGGAGAACGCGCCATTGGAGGTCAATCACCGGGTGCTTAAAACGCGTCGCTTGCATGAGGATGTCGTGTGGTTTGAGTTTGCTGAGCTGTGTGACGGGCCGCGTAGCCAAAATGACTATATCGAACTAGCCCGCGAGTTCCATACCGTTTTGGTAGCCAACGTGCCGCGTATGGACGGCAAGACAGACGATCAAGCACGACGCTTCATCAATATGGTGGACGAGTTTTATGATCGTGGCGTAAAGCTGTTGATGTCGGCAGAGGTGCCGGTGGAATCCCTCTATAGTGACGGGAAGCTGACCTTCGAATTCCAGCGCACGCTATCTCGGCTGCAGGAAATGCAGTCGCGCGAATACTTGGCGCTGGCGCACAAGCCCTAGCGTGGGGGATATAAAAAAAGTCATGGGACACTTAACTTGAGCAGATGGTTACTGTAGAATGCCGCCTCGCTGCACGTTGCTGGCATTGGTCGGCAACCAAAAAAAATAGGGATGGTGCTCCGCCGCTTGGCGGTGTGAGTTACCCAACACACTTAATCTGGTGATTTCATCCATGAAGACGTTCAGTGCTAAGCCGCAGTCCGTCCAGCGCGACTGGTACATTGTCGACGCTACGGACAAAACGCTCGGTCGTCTGGCAACCGAGATTGCTCGCCGCCTGCGTGGCAAGCATAAGCCCGAGTTTACCCCGCACGTTGATACCGGCGATTACATCGTTGTCGTTAACGCAGAGAAAGTCCAAGTGACGGGTAACAAGGCAAAAGCCAAGACTTACTACCGCCACACAGGTTACCCGGGCGGTCTGCGCTCCATGACATTCGACAAAATGATCGATCACGCTCCCGAGCGTATCATCGAGTCTGCCGTGAAAGGCATGCTGCCGAAAGGTCCGCTGGGTCGCGCCATGTACTCCAAGTTGAAAGTGTACGCCGGTGCCGAGCATCCGCACGCTGCCCAGCAGCCGCTTGAACTGAACATCTGAGGAAATCTTCGCCATGACACAGCAGTATTACGGTACCGGGCGCCGCAAGACTTCCACCGCTCGCGTGTTTCTGAAGCCGGGTTCCGGCAAAATTACCGTCAACAACCGCGAGCTCGACCAGTACTTCGGTCGTGTGACGGGTCGTATGGTTGTGCGTCAGCCGCTCGAGCTGACCGAGACGCTGAACCAGTTCGATGTGTACGTCACCGTTGAAGGCGGTGGCGGCTCTTCACAAGCCGGCGCTATTCGTCACGGCATTACACGTGCCCTGATGGATTACAACGAGGACTTGCGTCCTACGCTGCGCGCAGCGGGTTATGTCACCCGTGATGCTCGTCAGGTCGAGCGTAAGAAAGTCGGTCTGCGTAAAGCACGTCGTCGTCCGCAGTTCTCCAAGCGTTAATTCTACGCTATGCGGCAAAAACGCCCAGGTCAAAGACCTGGGCGTTTTTTATTGGAATATCAAAAAATTATAACGCTCCTACCACCATGGTCCGGGGCGGTTGTTCTTGTGCAGAGCGTTTTGTTTTTTTAACATAGACTGTATTTGATATTCGTCGTCGCAAGACGCCTTTGCGACGGAACGGGTAAGCTGATGGGAGAAACCAGAAATGGCAGATAACGGCGTAAACAAAGGTCGGCGCCGTTTCCTCGTGGGCGCCACCTCCGTTGTGGGGGCGGTTGGCGCTGTCGGGGTTGCGGTCCCCTTTGTGGCATCTTGGCAGCCTAGTGCCAAGGCAAGAGCGGCAGGCGCGCCGGTTCAAGCGGATATTTCCAAGCTTGAGCCAGGTCAGCGTATGACCGTCGAGTGGCGTGGTCGCCCGATTTGGATCATTAATCGTACGCCTGAGATGATCGAACGGACCGAAGCGCTAGGGGCTGACAGCTTGGCGGATCCAGAGTCCGAAGTGCCACAGCAGCCTGCCTATATCCAGGGTGGTCTGCGCTCGATCAAGCCTGAGATTGGTGTCTTGATCGGCATCTGTACCCATTTGGGCTGTTCTCCCTTGTATCGGCCCGAGCCGGATGCGGAAGGGGTGGGCGTCGATAACTGGCCGGGTGGTTTCTTCTGCCCATGCCACGGCTCTCGTTTTGACTTGGCCGGTCGCGTCTTTAGCAACGTTCCTGCGCCGACGAACCTTGAAGTGCCGCCCTACCGCTTTGAAAGCGATGACATCATCGTGGTCGGCGAAGATGAGGAGAGTGCCTAATGGCTAATCCAAATAAGGCGAAGGCCGAGAGTGGCATCATGCGCTGGGTGGACGACCGATTCCCCGCCACGCAAATGATGCAAGACCATCTGACGAAGTACTACGCGCCGAAGAACTTCAACTTCTTCTATATATTTGGCGTGTTGGCGCTGCTGGTGCTGGTCAACCAAATCCTGACCGGCGTTTGGTTGACCATGAGTTTCAATCCCTCTGCCGAAGGCGCGTTTGCCTCCGTCGAGTACATCATGCGTGATGTCGAATGGGGCTGGTTGATTCGCTACATGCATACGACGGGGGCATCCGCCTTCTTCGTGGTCATCTATCTGCATATGTTCCGCGGCTTGCTTTATGGTTCCTACAAAGCGCCACGTGAGCTGGTGTGGATTTTTGGTATGGCCATCTATCTTCTGCTGATGGCCGAAGCCTTTATGGGCTATCTGCTCCCATGGGGTCAGATGTCTTACTGGGGGGCGCAGGTCATTATCTCGCTGTTCTCGGCCATCCCGGGTATTGGCCCTGATCTAGCGCAGTGGGTGCGCGGTGACTTCCTAATTTCAGGCATCACGTTGAACCGTTTCTTTGCGCTTCACGTCGTTGCGTTGCCCATCGTGATTTTGGCATTGGTCGTGCTTCACATCATTGCTCTGCATGAAGTGGGTTCTAACAACCCTGATGGTATCGACATCAAGCAGAAGAAAGACGAGACCGGCAAGCCGCTCGACGGCATCGCTTTCCACCCGTACTACACCGTGAAGGACTTGGTGGGTATTGCGGTGTTCTTGTTTGTCTTCAGTGTCGTGGTGTTCTACTTCCCGGAAGGGGGGGGCTACTTCATCGAGCGGCCTAACTTCGAGCCGGCTAACCCGCTGAAAACGCCTGACCACATTGCACCGGTCTGGTACTTCACGCCGTTCTACGCCATTCTGCGTGCGATTACCTTCTCGCTGTTTGGTCTTGACGCTAAGTTCTTGGGTGTCGTCTGCATGGGTGCGGCCATCGCGGTGTTGTTCGTGCTGCCGTGGCTCGACCGTAGCCCGGTGCGCTCGATGCGCTACAAAGGCTGGATGTCCAAAGTCATGCTACTGCTGTTCTGCATTAGCTTTGTGATTTTGGGCGTTCTAGGTGTGTTGCCGTCAACGACAGGTCGCACCATCTTGGCGCAAGTGTGTACAGCCATTTACTTCGCCTTCTTCCTGCTGATGCCGTTCTACACCAAGCTGGAGAAGACCAAACCCGTTCCGGAAAGGGTGACTGGCTAATGAAAAAGCAACTATTAGCACTGCTCTTCGCAATCGTGCCAGTCACCGCGATGGCGGCTGGTGGCGCAAGCGTGCCCCACAGCATGGAGCCTGACCTGCACGACCAGGCGTCGCTGCAAAACGGTATGAAGCTCTACGTCAACTACTGCATGGGCTGTCATTCACTAGAGCATCAACGCTTTGCACGTGCTGCGGATGATTTGGGTATTCCGCAAGATCTAGTGGAAGAGAACCTGATCTTCTCCTCGGACCTGGCATTCAATGACCAAATGCACATTGCCATGGACCGTGGGGATGCAGAGTCTTGGTTTGGCGCTCCGCCGCCTGACTTGACGCTGGAGGCGCGTTTACGTGGCACCGACTGGATCTACTCCTATCTGTTAGGGTTTTACAAAGACCCTAGCCGCCCAACCGGTGTCAACAATACGGTCTTTGATTTGGTGGCGATGCCTAACGTGTTGGAGCCTCTCCAAGGCGTTCAGGAATTGGTGTGTGCCGAAACCGATCAGCCGGTGGCGGGACAGTCTCCCGACCCGCTATCAGGTAAGTATCAGTCTTGTGATGTGCTGCAAGTGACTCAACCAGGGGCGATGGAGCCAGCCGAGTTCGAGGAAGCGGTATATGACTTGACCAACTTCCTGGCCTACGTGGGTGAGCCCTCCAAGCTGCAGGCGCAAGCCCTGGCACCTAAAGTGCTCATCTTCATCTTTATTTTTGGTGTGATTGCTTACCTGCTCAAGCGTGAGTACTGGCGAGACGTCCACTGATCGATAAAGTCTGATAGGTCGTTCGGGCGCACGGCGAGAGCCGTGCGCCTTTTGCTTGTCTTTAGTATCGCTTTGTATCGCTGGCTACCTTCCCATAAGAGGGTGCTGGCATGTTATTATCGAAAATTGTTTTGATGCGAGGATGCTTTCATGGGTGTTGTGGCCAAGCGGTCGTCAATGATCTTTTACTCAGGTAGTGATGATCATTTCAGTCATCGAGTGCGCATTGTTTTGGCTGAAAAAGGAGTGGCGGTCGACATCGTTGATGTCACCGAAGAGCAGCCGCCTGAAGAGTTAGCAGACCTCAACCCGTACAACAGCGTCCCGACGCTGCTGGACCGTGATCTGGTGCTTTACGAGTCCAAGGTCATGATGGAGTACTTGGATGAGCGCTTTCCTCATCCGCCGCTGCTGCCGGTCTATCCGGTAGCGCGTGCACAAAGCCGACTATGGATGCATCGCATCGAGAGGGAGTGGTGTCCGATGCTCGAGCAGATTCGCACTGGCGGTAAAAAAGAGGCCGAGAAAGCGCGTAAAGAGCTGCGCGAGAGTCTGATCGGTATTTCACCGATCTTCGAAGACATGCCTTACTTCATGAGCGAAGAATTCACGCTGGTGGATTGCTGTTTGGCGCCGATTTTATGGCGTTTACCGGAGCTGAACATCGAACTGCCCGAAAAACAGGTCAAACCGCTGCTGGGTTACATGTCTCGGGTATTCGAGCGTGAAGCGTTTAAAGCATCTCTGAACGAGCGTGAAAAAGAGATGCGCGCTTGAATTCATTCGGCCTCTTCCTGTTAGAGGCCATTCACGTTAGGAGGAGGGAGCCTTATGAAGTCGAGTCGTCCCTATCTCGCCCGAGCCCTTTACGAGTGGCTGTTGGATAATGAGCTGACACCGTACCTCGTGGTGGACGCTACTCAGCCTGGTGTCGAGGTGCCGAGGCAGTTCGTACAAAACGGACAAATCGTACTCAACGTGGCGCCGACGGCTGTTCGCGATCTATTCATGGAAAATCAGGCGATTGGTTTCAATGCGCGTTTCGGCGGTCAGCCCATGCAGGTGATGATCCCAACGCCTGCGCTGATTGCTATTTATGCCCGTGAGAATGGTGCGGGTATGGTGTTTGGTCATGAGCCTGAGCTAGATGCAGAAGGCTTCGATGAGCATGATGATTCGTCTGACGAGTCGGAAAGCGCGGGTTCGGAGGCTTCGAAACCTGAGCTGACCCTAACGGAGACCACGCCGGACACGCCGTCCAGCGACTCTTCCGAGGCTGACACTAGCGCTGCAAAGCCCAAGAAGAAGCCCACGTTGCGTGTCGTTAAGTAACTTCTTGGGGGCGTCATACATAAAAAAACCTCGCCAGGCATCTGGCGAGGTTTTTCCGTTTATGGGGACTAATCGAGGTAATCGAACACCTTCACGATGCGCTGAACGCCCCCTACCGATGAGGCAGCATTGACGATGCGGTCAGCCTCTTCACGCGTCACCATGCCCATCAAATAGACGCTGGCATTTTCCGTGGTGACCTTCAGCTTTGAAGAGTCAATGCGGTCATTGGTGGCGAGCTGGCTGATGACATTGGTGGTGAGCCAAGTGTCCGTCAGTCTCTGCGTCGCGGGTAGATTGGCCGCCACGGTCAGTTCGTTGTGGACTTTTTGCACGCCACGCAGGTTGGAGGCCACGCTACCGGCCATGTTTTTTAGTTCTTCGCTGGGTACTTGTCCGACGAGTAGTAGGGCTCCATTATAGCTGTGAGCGCGGATGCGGGCATCGCCAAGGCGGGCATCTGCGCGGGCCAGGGCGCGCTCTACTTCTCGCTCGATGGTGGCATCGACGGCTTCTACGTCATTGCTGCGTTGGCCGTAGTTGGACGGGTTGGAGGCGCTATTGTTGGCGCAACCACTGAGTGCGATCGCACCACAAAGCGTTGCAGCCAGTAAGGTTTTGGAGGAGAAGCGCAGGGCCATGAGAATGACTCCTTGATCAGTAGGGATTCGCAAAACGCGCGTGATTAGTCAGCGCCGCCAAACAGTTGTTCGTCAATTAAATCACAAAGACAGTGAATGACGAGCAAATGCACCTCTTGAATGCGCGCGGTGGAGGTGGCGGGTACGCGAATTTCGCAGTCATCTTGGCCTAGCAGCGAGGCCATGTTGCCACCGTCACGTCCGGTGAGCGCCACCACGGTCATGTCACGGTCGTGGGCAGCCTGGATGGCTTGAACGACGTTAGCCGAGTTGCCGCTGGTGGAGATTGCCAGCAAGACATCGCCAGGCTGGCCCAGTGCGCGGATCTGCTTGGAAAAGACTTCGTTGTAGCTGTAGTCGTTGGCAATGGAGGTGAGTGTCGATGTATCGGACGTTAGAGCCAAGGCAGGTAGGCTGGGGCGCTCGCGCTCGAAACGATTCAGTAACTCAGACGAAAAGTGCTGGCTATCGCCAGCGCTACCACCGTTGCCACAAGCGAGAATTTTCCCTTCGTTGACCAAGCACTGCACCATCATTTGACTGGCGACCTCGATGAACGGAGGCAAGACTTCGCTGGCGTAGGTTTTGGTATCGATGCTGGCATTGAAATGGCTGAGTATACGAGATTGAAAGTCCATCAGGGCTTCCTAGTTAAGAGTATTAATACGCGTCGAAAGCCGCTTGCTCCCATTGGAACTCGAGAGCGGGCGGTCTGCCTGTGATGGCTAGGATATCAAAGCGACAGGGGCATGCGAGATCATGTCGTGCAAGATAGAGCGTTGCCGCACGAATCAACCGGCGGCGCTTTTGCGTGTTGACCATTTCGAGTGGATGCCCATGACGTGTCGTGGCGCGATGTTTTACTTCGACAAAGACCAGCGTGTCGCGGTCGTACATCACCAAGTCCAATTCACCGCCCTTTACATGGTGATTGCTGGTCACGAGCTTGAGGCCACGCTGCTGCAGCCATTGAGCCGCTATTTGCTCAATGGCTGCGCCGCGTGAACGAGCGGTCTGTGAGTTACTGCTCATTATCCCGCAAACCGGGGATCAAAATGGGGGAAGGCGTACCGTTCTGGAACTTGGCCCAGGGGAGTTCGCGGTGAATTCGCCCATCATTGGAGAGCGATAGCGTGCCGGTGCTGCCGTTCAAACCGTTCAGGTCAGACAGATCCGACATGCGTTTAGCCAGTTCGTAGGCATCCACGCCCATGGCCATCAAGCGGAACATGGAGGCGTCCGCCTCATCGCGTAGCGCTTGGTAAGTGGGGTAGAAAGGCAGTACTTCTTCACCGCCTACCGCGGCATCTGGAATTTGCCACGGGATATCCATGAACATGACGTCATTGAGATCTTGGTCCAGGCGCGTTTGTAAGCGGCCTTCATGGAGATGTGACGTGGCGTAGATGGGCAGGTCCGGCGCGTAGTAGTAATCCAGCGTGGGCGGCACTTGGCGTGCGTAGTCCGGGAGCGCCAGTAGGAAAAGGGCATCAATGTTGCCAAGGCGAGCGCGTTCTCCGCTGACATTGAGTGCCGTTTGCACCGCATTCGATACCGGGCTGCTGGGGTTGTAGCGCACGGCATTCGTGACTTCGCCACCTAGGCGCTGATACTCGTTCCAGAAGGCTTCACCGACTCGGCGGCCCCAGTCGTTATCGGGCACCATGAGCGACATTTGACGTTGTCCATCCTGGTAGGCGCGGCGTGCCGCTTGGCGCGCCTCGTCTTCCGCCGACAAGCCATATTGCAGCAGGCGCTGGGCCTGGTTGTTTGCGCTGCTACCGTAGTTAAGTGCCAACGTAGGTAGTGGCACGCTGTCACGCTGTTCGAGCTGAGTGACTTGGTCTTTATCGAGCGGCCCGATCATGAGTTGTGCGTTGATCTGTTGCGCCCGGCTATAGAGCTCGTCGAGGGAGAATTGCGCAGCGTCGATGAAGCTTAGCTGAACGCCGTCAGCGCTAATCTCGTGATGGCGGCGCATGGCGCTGGCTATAGTGTTGGCAACGCTGCTCAGTGGGCCGGACTCTGGCAGTGCAACAATGATACGTCGAACCTCGGTGCCGTCCAGTTCAGGAAGCGCGACTTGAACAGAGCCCGGCTGCTGGTCTAGAGCCTGTTGTGCCCACTGACGACGCTCGGCCAGCGTCTGCTGCTGGTTCGCCTGCATGGGCAGCTCGTCATCCAGGACCTGTGTGGCGCGAAGGACGGCACGCGGATCGTTCAGGCCGCGGGCAAGTTCCGAGAACAGCATGGCCCAGCGAACACGGTCGGTATCGTTGAGCTGCGCCTCGTCGATGCTATTGGCGGCATCGAAGGCGTTTTCACGCTGGCCTTGGCGGGCCAGAATGTTGGCCGCTTCCAAGCGGGTGCGGGCAGCTTGCTCCGGCGCTTGCTGCTCGGCCTGACTGAGCAAGCGTCCTGCATCCTGATCAGGCACTCGATCAACCACGCTGGGGGGCTGCATGGCGCACCCGGTGATGAGAAGTGCCATGAAGGCAGTGGCCAATAGGCCACGAAGTGACTGTTTCATGTATCCTTCCTTAGTTTCCATTTGCGCTGTCGCGGTCTATCAGCTGGTTAGCGTGGCTTTTTCACAAGCATAGCGCACCGTCAGGGCAAGCCATCAACAAATCGGGAGTCATGATGACACACCAACATCCGGGCACATTGTACGTGGTTGCCACGCCAATTGGGAATTTGGACGATTTGACCCCGCGCGCCGCTCGCGTCTTGGCCGACGTATCACGTATTGCGGCTGAGGATACTCGGCATAGTGCGCGCCTGCTCGGCCATCTTGGTGTGAATACGCCGATGATGTCGTTGCACGAACATAACGAAGCCCAGCGAGTAGATACCCTGGATGGCTATTTGTTGACGGGCGAAAACATTGCGTTGATCAGTGATGCGGGCACGCCGCTGATTTGCGACCCAGGGTTCGTGTTGGTGCGTGAGCTACGCGCTAGAGGCCGAAGCGTCGTGCCATTGCCCGGTCCCTGTGCGCTGATTACGGCGCTATCCGGTGCTGGGCTGCCTACCGATCGTTTTACGTTTGGCGGTTTTTTACCTGCCAAGCCAAGCGCTCGCCGCCAGACGCTCGAGCAGTGGCAGTGTCGTGAGGAAACGCTTGTGTTCTATGAATCGCCCCACCGCATTGTTCACACGCTGGAAGCGTTGTGCGACCAGATGCCCGATCGATTCGTGGTGTTGGCCCGTGAGCTGACCAAAACGTACGAGACGTTTCTGCAGGGCTCTCCGGCATCGCTGCGCGATCGGCTCGCGGATGATCCTAACCAGAGTCGTGGCGAATTCGTGATCATGATTTCGGGCGCACCCAAGATGGAGCCGAGCGATGAGCAGACGATGTCGGCCGACGAACTGCTCGCTGCTTTGCTGGCCGAAGGTATTGGCGTCAAGCAGGGGGCGTCGGTTGCGGCACGAATGCTAGGCGGGCGCAAGCAGGAGTGGTATGCCCGGTTGCAGGCAATGAAAGGTCAGCATTGAGGCGAACGCGGGGCACTGGTATGCTTGCCGCCGGAGTTGGCCAGACAGTCGCCGCTGGTGTGCCCGTTAGGGCCGCCGGGGGAGGAAAGTCCGGGCTCCATAGGGCAGAGTGCCAGGTAACGCCTGGGCGGCGTAAGCCGACGGAAAGTGCAGCAGAGAGCAGACCGCCTAAGTCTCTGACATCAACCTCAGGGGCCGGTAAGGGTGAAAGGGTGCGGTAAGAGCGCACCGCGCGCCTGGCAACAGTGCGTGGCATGGTAAACCCCACTCGGAGCAAGACCAAATAGGGACCCAACGGCGTGGCCCGCGCTGGGTCCGGGTAGGTTGCTTGAGCGCTGCGGTGACGCAGCGCCTAGAGGAATGACTGTCCACGACAGAACCCGGCTTATCGGCCGACTCCCCATTTCCATGAAAGGCGTGCCCGGCGCGCCTTCCCAAATTTTGTGTGAGAGTACCATGCCTTCTGCTGACGCTGATCAGGTCACCCGTTTTCGTCATACCAGCGTTTTATTGGAAGGAGCGGTAGATGCCCTGGTGCATGATCCAGAAGGCGTTTACCTAGATGGCACCTTTGGTCGTGGTGGTCACTCCCGGTTGATTCTTTCCCGTTTGAGTCATCAAGGTCGTTTGCTGGCCATGGATCGCGACCCACAGGCCATCGCAGCGGCCGCTGACATAGATGATCCTCGGTTTTTTATCACTCAGCGCGAGTTCGCCCAGCTGGCGGAGTTTGCCAAAGAGCAAGGGCTCTATGGCAAGCTTTCCGGCATTCTGCTGGATGTGGGTGTCTCATCCCCCCAGCTCGATGACCCCGAACGCGGGTTTAGCTTCATGCGTAACGGTCCGCTGGATATGCGCATGGACCCTACCCAAGGGGAGAGCGCGGCCGAGTTTTTGGCCCGCGCCAATGAAGCCGATATTACCCATGTCTTCAAAGCCTACGGGGAAGAGCGCTACGCCAAACGTCTAGCGAATGCCGTGATAAAGCGTCGCGTAGAGAAGCCCTTTACCCATACGGTGGACTTGGCTGAGGTGCTGAAAGCCGCGCACCCTGCGTGGGAAAAAGGGCGCCATCCGGCCACCAAGGCATTCCAAGGGCTGCGCATTTATCTCAATGGGGAACTTGACCAGCTCGATGCCGCCTTAGAAGCAGCGCTCGAAGCGCTGGCACCCGGTGGGCACTTGGTGGTGATCAGCTTCCACTCGTTGGAAGACCGTCGTGTGAAGCGTTTTATTCGACATCACGTGCGTGGAGATACCCATCTGCCCCGAGGGGTACCCATTCGTGACGATCAGTTGAACCGCCGTCTGGAAGCGCTGGGTAAAGGCAGTCGTCCAAGTGACGAGGAAGTCGATGCCAACCCCCGCGCGCGAAGTGCCGTCATGCGGGCGGCGCGTAAGCGAGGCTAATCATGAGTATGGAGCGGTTAGGGCTCTGGGCTTCCACGCTAAGGGCAGAGTGGCCATTCAAACTACGTCTTCGTTGGTGGCCCATGACGATGATCGGGCTGTTTATGGCCTGTTTGCTGACCGGTTTGGCCGTGGTCACGACGACTCACATGACGCGCACGCAGTTTGCCGAGTTGCAGCGGTTGGAGCAGGAAAAGAATCAGTTGCAAACCGAGTGGGGGCAGTTATTGCTGGAGGAGGGGGCCTGGTCAACGCCGGCCCGCATTGAACAAATTGCCACGGAACGGCTAGAGATGCGCATTCCTGACGTAAACGATGTCGAGGTGATTCGGCCATGAGGCGTGAAGGTCGGGGAGGGACGTCCCGCCAATATCCCATCGCGCCGCCGCTTGCCGGTGGGCGCTTTTTCTTCATCTTATTGGCCATTGGCTTGGCATCGGCGATTCTGATTGGACGGATTACGCTGCTTCAGGTCATCGACCGCCCCTTCTTGCAGAGCCAGGGTGATGCCCGCACGCTGCGCCACGAAACCATTCCCGCCCACCGCGGGATGATCACTGATCGTAACGGGGAGCCGCTGGCGATTTCGACGCCGGTCGTGACGCTTTGGGCGAACCCTCAAGAGTTGCCTACAGACGCCATCCAGCGTGTCATGCTGGCGCAGGCGCTGGGGATGTCACTGGATGACTTCGAGTCCCGAGTGGCGCGCTACAGTAGCCGCGAATTCATGTATTTGCGCCGACAGATGACCCCAGACGCTGCGCAGCGCATCCTCGATCTGCGCACGCCGGGTGTCTATCCCCAGCGTGAATACAAGCGCTACTACCCGGCTGGAGAGGTGGCGGCCCAAATACTCGGCGTCACCAACGTAGACGACGTCGGTCAGGAGGGCTTAGAGCTCGCTTATCAGCCCTACCTAGCGGGTCACCCGGGGCAGCGTCGCGTCATCAAAGACAGGCGCGGCCGCTTGGTGCGAGAGTTGGGTGTGATTCGTGAAGCGCAGCCGGGTGGAGAATTAACCCTGGCGATCGATCAACGTATTCAGTACATGGCCTATCGGGAGCTGCGTGCCGCCGTTGCCGAGCACCAAGCAGACGGTGGCGTGCTTGTGATGATGGATGCCCGTACCGGTGAAGTACTGGCGATGGCCAACTTTCCCTCTTATAACCCCAACAATCGCGCCGGGTTAGACCCTCGCGGCTTACGCAATCAAGCGCTGGTCGATGTGTTTGAACCGGGATCGGTGATGAAGCCTCTTGCTATGGCCGCTGTGCTGGAAAGCGGCATCGTTGGGCGCGATGCGGTCGTAGATACCTCGCCGGGGTGGATGCGGCTCGACCAGTTCACGATTCGCGATTTCCGTAACTATGGCGAATTGGATCTGGCGGGTATTCTCGAAAAGTCCTCGAATATTGGTATGTCACGTTTGGCGCTTCAGCTCAGCGATACGGCCATCTGGGAAAAATACAACCAACTGGGCCTAGGTCAAAGCCCAGGTACAGGGTTTCCTGGAGAGTCTACGGGAACGTTACCGGCGCGGATTCAGTGGTCACGCAGCGAGCGAGCCGCGCTCTCTTATGGGTATGGGCTCTCGGTGACGGCGGTCCAATTGGCCAGTGCCTACACGGCGTTAGCCAATGACGGTCAGCGTCTACCTCCTTCGTTGTTGAGGTTGTCAGAGCCCCCGCCAGGTATTCCTGCCATCGAGCCTAGCGTTGCCAACGACCTACTCGATATCTTGGAGACGTCGGTGGGCGCTTACACCGGCGGTCGACGAGCTCGGGTAGAGGGGTATCGCGTGGGCGGTAAAACCGGCACCGTGCGTAAAACGGGACAGCAAGGGTATGCCACCGATGCGTATCGCAGCGTGTTTGCTGGCATTGCTCCGATTTCGGACCCGCGTATCGTGACGGTGGTCATGATCGATCACCCTAAAGCGGGCGAGTTCTATGGTGGCGCCGTAGCCGCTCCGGTGTTTTCGAGTGTCACCGGCAACGCTCTGCGGCTGTTGGATGTACCGCCGGATTACGAGGTCGATTAGTGTTTAAGGAGATGGCATGACTCTATGCCCAGACCAGTTACGGAAAGCGTTACGCTTGGTATGGCCGAGCGCCGAACTGCCAGCGCTGCCTGACCTACCTCAGCAGCTTCATCTGATCACCGATTCTCGCAAGCTCCAGGCAGGCGATGTGTTCGTTGCCGTGCCCGGCAGCCAGAGTGATGGCCGAGCGTATATCGAGCAAGCGTTGGCAAGTGGAGCCGCCCTCGTGCTGGCGCATACCAAAGAGAGTGACGTGAGCCTGGACGAACGCGTGCTGTTTTTGCCGCATTTGTCGCTGCGTCTGGGTGAGCTGGGTCGGGCGTTGTTTGACGTGCCGAGCGGGCTTGAGATCATTGCAGTCACGGGAACCAACGGCAAGAGCTCGGTGACCCACTACATTGCCGAGCTCAGCGAACGCTTGGGGACACCTGCCGGTGTGATTGGGACCTTGGGCGTAGGACGACCGGGTCAGCTGTTAGAAAGCGGGTTGACGACGCCTGGTCCCCTTGCCCTGCAATCGACGCTGGGTGAGTTGGCGCGCCAGGGCGTCAAGCGGGTTGCGCTGGAGGCCTCTTCCCACGCGCTGGATCAGCAGCGCTTGGACGCGGTGGATGTGAACGTCGGGGTATTTACCAATTTGACCCGGGATCATTTGGATTATCACGGCAGTATGGCCGCTTACGCAGCGGCAAAGGCAAAACTCTTCCGTCGAGCCGAGTTGACATTGGCCGTTGTGAACGGTGACGACCCCTTGGCTCGCTTGATGCTGGCCGGGTGTGACCAGCGCGTGCGCGTGTTGGCGACTGGCAGCGATGATGCCGTCACGCTACGGGTGCTAGATTGGCAGCCGCATGCCCTTGGACAGCAGGCGCTGATTGCGACCCCGGAAGGTGAGAAAGCGCTGCAGCTAGGTCTCATGGGGCGGTTCAATCTGGACAACGTGTTGCTGGCTATCGCCGTGCTGTATGGATTGGGCGAGTCATTGGAGTCGCTGTTCGCGGCAGCGGCTAGCCTTTCCCCAGTGCCGGGACGTATGGCGTGCTTTGGTGGTGATCGTGCACCCAGCGTGGTAGTAGATTACGCCCACACGCCAGATGCGCTACAGAGTGCGCTAGGCGCGCTGCGCGCCCATCTGGGTAGCCGGGGCAAGTTGTGGTGTGTGTTTGGCTGTGGGGGAGAGCGCGATACGGGAAAGCGCGCCGAAATGGCCAGCGTCGCTGAGCAGCTAGCCGACCACATCGTGGTGACCGATGATAACCCTCGCGGGGAGTCGGCGGCGCGTATTCGTGAGCAAATTCTCACTGGCTTTACCGAACGTGCGACGGTCGACGAGGTCGGTGATCGTGGCCAAGCTATTCTCCACGCGGTACATCAGGCCTCGCCGGAAGATGTGGTTCTCGTGGCAGGTAAAGGTCACGAAGCCTATCAAGAGATCGATGGCGTGCGTCATGCGTTTCAAGATGACGAGCAGGTTCGAGATGCATTAGCGACTCGAGGTGTCGTCTGATGTGGACGTTAACAGAAGTGGCCGCTGCACTGGGTGTCGGCGTGTCGCCCATCAATGGCGCTCAATGGGTGTCGTCTGTCGTGACCGACACGCGGAAAATCATTCCTGGATGCCTGTTTGTCGCATTAAAAGGACCGCGTTTCGATGGCCACGCGTTCGTCGAGCAAGCAAGGGAGCAGGGGGCTGTCGCCGCGTTGGTGGAGCGTCAGGTAGAAAGCGCTCTGCCGCAGTTGGTGTGTTCGGATACGCGGCTTGGGCTGGGGCTGTTGGCCAAGGCTTGGCGTCGTCGGTTCGACCTCCCGCTCATCGCCGTCACCGGTAATAGCGGCAAGACCACGGTAAAAGAGATCACCGCTGCCTTGCTGTCACCGCTCGGTGACGTACTAGCGACCTCGGGCAATTTGAATAACGATATCGGTGCGCCGCTGACGCTGTTGCGTTTATCTCACGAGCATCAAGCGGGCGTGATCGAGCTGGGTGCTAATCATCTGGGCGAGATCGCTTGGACGAGCCAGCTCACCGCACCGCAAGTAGCAATCATTACCAACGTGACCGGGGCGCATGTTGGCGAATTTGGCGGCATGGGGCAGATTGCTCAGGCAAAAAGTGAGATCTTATCTGGGCTTGGGTCCGATGGCACGGCCGTCATCAACCGAGACGATCGCTACCACGATTTTTGGTCAGCTTGTGCCGCCCCTAGGCGTTGTGTCAGCTACGGCTTACATGAGGATGCCGACGTTCACGCCCAGGCACTTTCCTGCGACCCTCAGGGGCGGTATGCTTTCACGCTTGTTGCGCACGGCCAGCGCCTCGGTGACGTTAATCTGCCACTGATTGGGAAGCATAACGTCAGCAACGCACTCGCTGCATCGGCAGCGGCACTGGCGCTCGGCGTGTCATCGCAAGACGTGGTGGCCGGGTTGGGCGGATTGACGTCACTGTCAGGTCGCCTAAGCCTAGTGGCTGGTCTACGTCATTCTACGCTGCTCGATGACACCTACAATGCCAACCCCGGCGCAGTGAAAGCCGCGCTAGACGCGCTAGCCAGCTTTCCAGCGCCACGCTGGTGCGCGTTGGGGGCGATGGGGGAGTTAGGCGGCGAGTCGCAAGCCCTTCACGCCGAGGTGGGTCGCTACGCTGCGTCGCTGGGCATCGATATGCTGGTGACCTACGGCGAAGCAGCCCGTGCGGCCTCGGATGCCTTTGGTCGTGGGCAGCATTTTGACGATCACGAGACGCTTGTGCGTCATATTATTCATTCTCTTCCACCCCACGCCACATTGCTGGTGAAAGGGTCGCGTAGTGCTGGCATGGAAACGGTCATTACGGCATTGCGCGCGGATGAAACAAGGTAAGCGCCGTTCATGTTACTTCATTTGGCGAATTTCTTAGCCCAATATCAGTCTACGTTTCAAGTTTTTAACTATTTGACGTTACGCGTGATTTTGGCAGCGCTAACGGCATTGATGCTGTGTCTTTGGTTAGGACCGTGGGTCATTCGCCGACTGGTAGAAGGCCAAATTGGCCAAGCAGTGAGAGATGATGGCCCCCAGTCGCATCTCTCGAAAGCGGGCACCCCGACCATGGGGGGCGCGATGATTCTATTGGCAATTGCCATTAGTACGCTGGTCTGGGGCGATTTGACCAACCACTATGTGTGGGTCGTGCTACTGGTGACACTGGGGTTTGGGGCGATTGGTTGGGTCGATGATTACCGTAAAGTGGTCGAGAAGAATCCCCGAGGCCTGCCAGCGCGTTGGAAATACTTCTGGCAGTCGGTCGTGGGTATTGGAGCGGCCGTGGTGCTCTACGCAACGGCCACCACGCCTGCAGAAACCAGCCTGCTCATTCCCATGTTCAAGGACGTCGCGCTTCCGCTGGGCGTCTTTTACATCGTGCTGAGTTACTTTGTGATCGTGGGTAGCTCGAATGCCGTCAATCTCACTGATGGCTTGGATGGTTTGGCGATCATGCCGACCGTGCTCGTGGCCATGGGGCTCTCGGTCTTTGCCTACGCCAGCGGCAACGCGGTATTCGCGAACTATCTCCATATTCCTTTCATTCACGGTACCGGTGAGCTGGCGGTCTTTTGCGCCACCATCGCGGGCGCTGGTCTTGGCTTTCTGTGGTTCAACACGTATCCCGCCCAAGTGTTCATGGGGGATGTCGGTGCCCTGGCGCTGGGCGCGGCGCTCGGCGTGGTGGCGGTCATCGTTCGTCAAGAGATCGTGCTGTTCATCATGGGCGGTATTTTCGTGTTGGAAACCGTCTCCGTGATCTTACAGGTGGGCTCCTACAAACTCACCGGTCGCCGTATCTTCCGCATGGCCCCGTTACACCACCATTATGAGTTGAAAGGGTGGCCGGAACCTCGGGTCATCGTGCGCTTTTGGATTATTACGGTGGTGCTGGTACTACTCGGCCTCGCCACGCTGAAACTGCGATAAGTTGAGACCCGATAGGCGGCGTTAGGGCCGCCTTTAGCGCAAGGCAGAAGGAGCCACATGGTGCAGGTACCCAACGGATTTACGGTGGTCGTCGGGCTAGGAGTTTCTGGCCAGGCCATTTGCCGTCATCTTACCCAGTTGGGTAGGCCGTTCATGGTGGCGGATACCCGCGAGACCCCGCCGGGACTCGAAGCCTTTCAGCAAGCGCACCCTGCTGTTCACGTACACTGCGGTGCCTTGACACTGTTGGATATGCGCGATGCGTACGAGGTCGTCGTCAGTCCCGGTGTCGATCCCTATACGGCAGGTTTGGAGGGGTTGTTAGAGCGTCATAACCCGACCACCGGAGAGCCTATGCTCGTGGGGGAAATTGCGCTGTTCAAGCGTGCCGTCAAGGCACCCATCGCCGCGATTACCGGGTCAAATGCCAAATCCACCGTTACCACACTGCTCGGCGAGATGGCCGCTGCCTCGGGAATCAAGGCCGCGGTGGGGGGCAATTTAGGGACACCCGCGCTCGATCTGTTGGCGGAGCAGCCGGACGCTGAGCTCTTCATTTTGGAGCTATCCAGCTTTCAGCTAGAAACGACCCCGTGGCTAGGCGCTGCGTCGGTAGCGTTCTTGAATCTTTGCGACGACCATCTGGATCGGCACGGCGACTTGGCGGGTTACCGTCAGGCCAAGCAGCGCATCTTCCTGGGGGCCGATCACGCCGTGGTGAACGCAGACGACGACCAGACGTGGCCAGAGCCGATGCTAGACCATGTCGAGTACTTCAGCAGTGAGCCACCCATCGGCCAGTCCTGGGGGCTCGACGAGCGCCAGGGGCGCTGGTGGTTGATGCATGCGCAGACGCCTTGGTTGGCGGCTGACGAGCTTCAGTTGGCGGGTCGGCATCATTATGCCAATGCGCTGGCTGCACTGGCGATGGGAAACGCGCTAGGCTTTGGCCGCGCGGACATGTGCCGTGCTCTGCGAACATTCGCGGGTTTGCCCCATCGAAGCGAATGGATCGCCGATATTAACGGGGTCCGCTGGGTCAATGATTCCAAAGGAACCAACGTTGGGGCCACGCTGGCGGCCATCAACGGTATTGGTCCCACTCTCGATGGAAAGCTCATCCTGCTGGCGGGGGGCGTGGGCAAGGGCGCTGACTTTACGCCCCTAACGGCTCCACTTGCTGAGTGTGCCCGAGCGGCGATCGTGTTTGGCACCGATGCGCCTCGTTTGATGGAAACGCTGGCAGGGGCACTGCCCGTGGAGCGGGTCGAGCACTTGACGCAGGCCATGGAAGTCGCCTTTGCCATGGCCGAGCCCGGCGATTGTGTGCTGCTGTCTCCCGCCTGTGCCAGCTTGGATCAATTTGCTAACTATCAAGCCCGTGGTGATGCCTTTCGTCAGTGGGTGATACATAAACGCAATGAGTTGACGACATGAGCGACGAGTCACTTAGCCGACTACAGCGCCTGCGCGCTGCTCTGACGACCCAGCATCTTCCCTGTGATATCTGGTTGATTCTTGCCGTCGTAGCGTTGGCTGGGCTGGGCTGGATCATGGTCAGCTCTGCATCCATAGGGCTGCTAGAAAATAGCTACCACTATTCCCGGCAGCACGGCATTTTTCTCGTGCTGGCCATTACGGCTTGCCTGTTCATGCTGTGCGTGCCGCTGGAGCTATGGCGTCAGAACGCGGCGCTCATCCTGCTCGTCAGTATTTTCATGCTCGTGGTGGTACTGATCGTCGGTCAAGAAGTGAACGGCAGTAAGCGCTGGATTTCTCTGCCGGGGCCGCTACCGAGCCTGCAGGTCTCGGAGCTGGCAAAAGTGGGGCTGATTTTCTACATGGCGGCGTTCATGTCCCGCTTCACTTACGAATTGCGTCAACGGGCATTTACCATGTGGCGGCCGTTGGCCGTACTGGCCGTGCCCGCTAGCCTATTGTTTCTCGCACCAGATTTCGGCGGTATGGTGGTCTATACCGTGTGTGTCATCGGCATGCTGATGATGAGTGGCGCCTCGTTGACGCTGCTACTGGGCAGCGGCGGGGTGTTGGGGTTTGGCGCGGTCATGATGGTCGTCATGGAGCCTTATCGCTTGGCGCGCTGGACCAGCTTTCTCGACCCTTGGGCCGATCAGTTCGCCACCGGTTATCAGTTGACCCAGGCATTGATTGCCTTTGGTCGTGGCCATGTCACCGGCACTGGCCTTGGCAATAGCGTGCAAAAACTTCACTACCTGCCGGAAGCGCATACGGACTTCATTTTTGCCGTGGTGGCCGAAGAGTTGGGCATGTTGGGCGCTATTGCCGTGGTCCTGCTGTTTACCCTGTTCATCGTACGCGCGATGTGGGTAGGCCGTCGGGCAGAGCTGGCAGGTCATCTATTCGGTGCTTACGTCAGCTATGGCATTGGATTCATCGTGGCCGCTCAGGCGTTCATCAATATGGCGGTGAGCTCAGGATTGCTCCCTACCAAAGGGCTCACGTTGCCGCTGATTAGTTATGGCGGTTCGAGCCTACTGGTGACCGGTATGATGATTGGGCTGCTGCTTCGGGTCGATGCCGAGACCCGTCATCGCCCGCGTCGTACGCCGACGCCCTACCGCGCTCGCCGAGAGCCGCGTTTATCGTAATTATTCAAGGAGCCGTTTGTAGTGACCAACTCACGTCGACGGATATTGATCATGGCCGGGGGAACCGGCGGGCACGTCATTCCTGCGCTCTCGTTGGCGCATGCGTTACAGGCCAAGGGTGTCGACGTGGAATGGCTAGGAAGCCCGCGCGGTATCGAAAATCAGTTGGTGCCCAAGGCAGGTATTCTACTGCACACCATTGCCATTGGAGGGCTGCGCGGTAAAGGGCTCGCTGGCTGGTGCAAAGCCCCTCTCAATCTTTCCAAGGCGGTGTTGCAGGCCCGACGTGTTATTCAGCGTTTCAAGCCCGATGTCGTCGTGGGTCTGGGGGGCTTTGCCAGTGGTCCTGGCGGGTTAGCGGCGTGGTTGTCACGGGTGCCGCTGGTCATTCATGAACAGAATGCCGTCGCGGGTCTCACCAATAAGGTGCTGTCTCGGCTGGCGACTCGAACCTATGCGGCTTTCGACGATGCGTTCGGCCACCGCGCCGAGGTCATCGGTAACCCGGTGCGCGAAGAAATCGCGGCATTGGGAGAGTGCCCCAGACAGACGACCGAGCTGGAGGGCCGTCCGCTGAGGCTATTGGTAGTTGGTGGCTCTCTGGGTGCCGTTGCGCTCAATGAGCGGCTTCCCGCAGCGCTGGCTGCGCTACCGCCAGAGCGGCGTCCCGATGTTCGTCATCAAGCCGGTAAAGAGCGTGATGTCGCCACGGCTCAAGCCTATGCGGAACGGGGCATTGTCGCGGACGTTAGCCCTTTTATTGATGATATGGCAGCAGCCTACGCATGGGCTGATCTAGTGGTCTGCCGTGCGGGGGCGTTGACGGTGGCCGAGCTGGCGGCTGCCGCCAAGCCTGCCCTGTTGGTGCCTTTTCCCTTTGCTGTCGATGACCATCAGCGTGTCAATGCCGATGTGTTGGTCAAGGCGGGAGCGGCGCAGTGCGTGGTGCAATCGGCCCTCACGCCGGAGCGTTTGACTCGATTACTCGATGAATTATTAGACCCTGACAGGCTGGCAGACATGGCGTCGAAGGCGCGACAGGCCGCGCACCTCGACGCTACAGAGCGTCTTGCAGCAGGCTGTTTGGGCTTGGCGAAGCAAGGAGAAACTGCGTGACCGATTCAGTGACTAACATGCCGCCGCAAGGGGTCCGTCCGTCGGGCCCCGGTATGCGTCGTATTCAGCGGCTGCATTTCGTGGGTATCGGTGGGGCAGGCATGTGCGGAATCGCCGAGGTATTGGCGAACCAAGGCTACCAAGTCAGCGGTAGCGATATGAAAGCATCCCCCGTAGTAGAGCGGCTGCGCCAGTGCGGTGTCACGGTGGCGATCGGCCATGCAGAAGCAAATGTTCGAGGGGCTGACGTGGTCGTCGTCTCCAGCGCCATCGATGAAACCAACCCTGAGATAAGCTGGGCCCATGAGCACCGGGTGCCGGTGGTGCGTCGTGCCGAGATGCTGGCAGAGTTGATGCGTTTTCGCCACGGCATTGCCGTGGCGGGTACCCATGGTAAAACCACCACGACTAGCTTGACGGCCACGCTACTCGCAGAAGGAGGGTTGGACCCAACGTTCGTCATCGGTGGCAAGCTGACGAGTGCAGGCGCCAATGCCCGTTTGGGCGAGGGCGATTATCTGGTGGCCGAGGCCGACGAGTCCGACGCGTCGTTTTTGCACCTGCAGCCCATGGTATCGATCGTGACCAACATCGATGCCGACCATATGGCGACGTATGGCGGTGACTTCGAGCGGCTCAAAAGCACCTTCATCGAATTTCTACATAATCTGCCTTTTTATGGATTGGCCGTGCTGTGCATAGATGACCCGCATGTGCGCGGTTTATGTGAGCAAGTAAAACGGCAGTTCGTGACGTATGGCTTCGATGACGATGCCGACTACCGTATCGTCGATTTTGCACAGCAAGGTGGCGAAGTGTCGTTCACTGCGCTGCGTCCAGGTGGCGCTGCACCGTTGGCCATTCGACTAGCCATGCCGGGTCGGCATAACGCGCTCAATGCTATGGCGGCGATCGTAGTGGCGACGGACGCAGGCGTTAGCGATGAGGCGATTCAACGGGGCCTTACCGGGTTTGCAGGTGTTGGACGTCGTTTTCAAGTGCATGGACACTTCCCTGCCCCCACGGGGGGAGGTGAGGTCATGCTGGTGGACGACTACGGGCACCACCCCCGCGAGGTCGACATGGTGATTCAAGCCGTGCGAGCGGGTTGGCCCGACCGCCGGTTGGTGATGCTCTACCAGCCCCATCGCTACAGCCGAACGCGGGATCTCTACGAAGACTTCGTGCGTGTTCTTTCCCAAGTAGATACGCTGGTGCTCTTGGACGTGTACAGTGCGGGCGAAGCCGTGCTGCCGGGAGCCGAAGGGCGCACACTAGCCGGTTCTATTCGCCAGCGAGGCGAGGTCGATCCGCTATTTGTCGAGCACAAGCATGAACTGCCCGCTTTGCTGACCAACGTGTTACGTCCCGGAGATATCCTAATTACTCAGGGGGCAGGGGACGTGGGCGGTATTTCGCTACGTTTGGCGCAGGCCAGATTGGAGTTGGATGAGGTGGCGTTATGAACGGCAGTCAAGTCGGCTCCTTGGAGCGCGTCGTCGTGGTATATGGCGGCATTTCCGCCGAGCGAGAGGTGTCTCTCAAAAGTGGCGCGGCGATTTTAGCTGCCCTGAGGCGACAGGGTGTCGACGCGATCGGTTATGACCCTAAAGAGGGCGGCCTCGCTGGGCTCGAGCGCTTGGATCCCAGCGCGGTGTTCGTTGCGCTGCATGGTCGCGGTGGAGAGGATGGTACCTTTCAAGGGGCGCTAGAGCTGCTGGGCGTACCCTACACTGGAAGCGGCGTCTTGGCCTCTGCGCTGGGAATGGATAAACAGCGCACCAAACAGGTGTGGCAGGCCGTAGGCCTGCCCACGCCTGAGTGCATCATGCTCGACGAGCGCGCCGACTGGGTCGCTGTGGTCGAGCGGCTCGGGCTCCCGATGATGGTCAAACCGGTGCATGAGGGCTCCACCCTGGGCATCAGTATCGTCAAGAGCCAAGAAGAGCTTCGAGCGGCGTATACGGAGGCGGCCAAATTCGATGCGCGTGTAATGGCCGAACGATTTGTCGTCGGCGATGAGTACACCGTAGCGCTGCTGGGAGATGATGTCTTGCCTGCCATTCGCGTTGAGGTGCCAGGCGGTTTCTACGACTACGAAGCCAAGTACATCGCCAACACTACGCAGTATCACTTACCCTGTGGTCTATCCTGGGAGGATGAGCAGTCCCTGGCAGCGTTGTGCAAAGAGGCGTTTGCCGCTGTAGGAGGCGAGGGGTGGGGACGTATTGACGTCATGCGTGACACGTCAGGTCAGTTCTGGCTCATCGAGGTCAATACGGTGCCGGGAATGACCGATCATAGTCTCGTTCCGCAGGCGGCTGCCCACGCAGGTATTGGCTTCGACGAGTTGGTCTTGCGGATCCTACAGACTGCCCTCTCAGCGGCCAGCGCATCATGATGGGCTCGGTAAAAGGGACGTTATGAAAAAACGCAACGCATGGTTGGGCGTTGTGCTATTGGCGCTGCTGCTGGGTGCCGGTGGTCGAGCGCTATGGCTATGGTTGGATCGCCCCATCGAGCGCGTGTCGATACGAGGCGAATGGGAGTACGTCAGCGCCGACTATCTGCGCACTCAGTTAGCACCCTTGGTACAAGAGGCAACGTGGCTATCGGCTGACTTGGGGGAGCTTCGGCGCCGTGCGCTCACCATCGGCTGGCTCAATGAAGTGCGAATCTCGCGTGAGTGGCCGAATGCGTTGGTGTTCGAACTGGTAGAGCAGACGCCAGTGGCGCGCTGGAACGATGACTTTCTTTTGAATCCCGAAGGCGAGCCGTTTGCTTTTGCGCCGCTAACCGTACCGGCAGGGCTTCCCGACTTGGCAGGACCAAGTGGCAGCAGTGAAGAGGTGTTGGCTTACTATCAGCGCTTGTTACCGCATTTTGCCGGGTTATCGCTATCCCTCTCTCAGCTGCGGTTAGAACCGCGCGGAGCTTGGCGTTTGCAGCTATCCAGTGGTGCCTGGGTCATGCTGGGTCGCCGCCAGCACGGCGAGCGTTTAGCGAGATTGTCAGCCTCATGGCAGCGCGAGCTGGCGAATGTCAGTGATCATATTCGTTACATCGATTTGCGTTACCCTAACGGAGTAGCGGTCGCTTGGCATGGAGAAACAGAGTTTCAGGAAAATGAGTCCACTCCCAGTGCAGAGTAACGTTCGATGACAATGTGCAAAAAGCGGGTAAAGGTGAGTGATCGCCAACGCTGAAAAAGCCGCAAATGGGGTTTAAATTGCGGCTAAAGCCAATTATCGTGGGTACGGACTAGTCGTATAGCGTCTATTGTTTCTATACTATGTGTCGAGCGGAGCTGTGGGTCTGTTTTTATTATCCAGTCAGCGGTTAACCCGCATCAGCGAGTTTCAAGTTTAACGTTACTAATTTTAATTTGGCGGAAGCTCTTTTTTGCTCAGGCAAATAATGTACCCGCCGTATTCATTAAAACAATGGCAAGGAGATTTACCGACTCATGGCAGGCTCACCCAACGCATCCAATATGGTTGTCGGGCTGGACATTGGAACGTCCAAGGTCGTCGCGATAGTCGGTCAACCCACCGATGACGGTGGAATTGAAATTGCCGGTATCGGTTCTCATCCGTCGCGCGGCATGAAGCGTGGTGTCGTCATCAACATCGAATCAACGGTTCAGTCGATTCAACGTGCTGTCGAAGAGGCGGAGTTGATGGCAGGTTGCGATATCCACTCGGTGTATGTGGGTGTGGCGGGCAGTCATATTAGCTCGATGAACTCCGATGGCGTAGTGGCCATTAAAGAGCGTGAAGTGACGCCGTCCGATATCGACCGGGTGATCGATTCTGCTCGCGCGCGGGCGATCTCCGAAGGCCAACGCGTACTGCACGTATTGCCTCAGGAGTTCTCGATCGACGCCCAAGGGGGCATCCGAGAGCCGCTGGGCATGTCGGGCGTTCGTCTGGAAGCGCAAGTGCATTTGGTCACGGCAGCCCTCAACGCCGTCCAGAATATCGAGAAGTGCGTACGACGCTGTGGTTTGGATGTCGACGCGATCATTCTCGAACAGCTGGCGTCGAGTATGGCCGTGCTGACCGAAGACGAGCGAGAGCTCGGGGTGTGCATGGTCGATATTGGTGGCGGCACGACCGATATGGCGATTTTCAGCGAAGGTGCCATTCGTCATACGGCGGTGATTCCCATTGCCGGTGATCAAGTCACTAACGATATTGCTATGGCGTTACGTACCCCGACGCAGCACGCTGAAGAGATCAAAGTGAAGTATGCTTGCGCGCTAACCCAGTTGGCGGCAAGTGATGAGATGATCAAGGTTCCCAGTGTCGGTGATCGTCCGGCCAGAGATCTGTCACGCCAAGCGCTGGCAGAGGTGGTCGAGCCGCGTTACGAAGAGCTGTTTACCTTGGTAAGAGACGAATTACGCCGCAGCGGCTATGAAGATATGGTGGCTGCGGGTGTGGTGCTCACCGGCGGCACTTCGCGCATGGAGGGTGTAAGCGAGCTGGCAGAAGAGATATTTCACATGCCGGTTCGTATTGCCTGCCCGCAAAATGTCAGAGGCTTGGCAGATGTGGTTCGCAATCCTATCTATGCGACGGGCGTTGGTTTGCTGCATTATGCACTGCAGGAAACGCGTCATGGGCAAGGCCTAGAAAGCCACGGGGGAGGCGTTGCGGCCCATAAAGGGCGTAACGAATTAGCCCGGCGTGATATCAAGGATGGCCATTCGGCGCTGGCAAGAATCAAAGGCTGGTTCAAAGGAAATTTCTGATAGGGCCGCAAGCGCGGTTCAGGAGACGGGGCTTATGTTCGAATTGGTAGATAACGCACCCTCGAGCAGTGCGGTCATCAAAGTAGTGGGCGTTGGCGGCGGTGGCGGTAACGCTGTCAACCATATGGTCGAAAGCAACATCGAAGGCGTCGAGTTCATTTGCGCCAACACCGATGCTCAGGCCCTCAAGCGCGTATCGGCAAAGACGGTGCTGCAGTTGGGTGGTGAAATCACCAAAGGGCTCGGGGCAGGTGCTAACCCTGAAGTAGGGCGGCAGGCGGCCATGGAAGACCGTGAGCGCATTGCCGAACTGCTGAGCGGCGCCGACATGGTCTTCATTACGGCAGGTATGGGCGGCGGCACCGGCACTGGCGGGGCGCCCGTCGTAGCGCAAGTCGCCAAAGAGCTTGGCATTTTGACGGTGGCCGTGGTGACACGCCCCTTCCCCTTCGAAGGGCCCAAGCGAATGCGTGCGGCAGAAGAGGGAATGAAAGAGCTCTCCGAGCATGTCGACTCGTTGATCACTATACCCAACGAAAAGCTGCTGTCGGTCCTAGGCAAGAACGCCACGCTGCTGACGGCGTTCAGCGCAGCCAACGATGTGCTGCTGGGCGCGGTGCAGGGTATTGCAGAGCTGATCACCAGCCCAGGGATCATCAACGTGGACTTTGCCGATGTGCGCACCGTCATGTCAGAAATGGGCATGGCCATGATGGGGACCGGCGGCGCTACGGGGGAAAACCGCGCCCGTGAAGCCGCTGAAAAAGCCATTCGCAGCCCGCTACTCGAGGATATCGATCTTCATGGCGCGCGCGGTATTCTGGTCAACATTACCGCAGGCCCGGATCTTTCCATCGGCGAATTCAACGATGTGGGTGCAACGGTCCAAGAATTTGCATCTCAAGAGGCGACCATCGTGGTGGGTACCTCCATCGATATGGAAATGTCCGATGAGCTGCGCGTTACGGTGGTGGCGGCCGGACTGGATGGTAGCAAAGCCAAGGCGACGGCGGCGCGAGAACCGGCTCGTCGCTCTGCGGCGGAAGCCGGTGGTTCCGATTATCGTAAATTGCAGCAACCCACTGTCATGCGCCAGCAAGCCACGGCACGCGCCGAAGCTCCCGATGCAGCGCCAAAGCCGCGTGCTGAAAAGCGTCGTGCAGCGGATGCCGACGACTACTTGGATATCCCCGCGTTCCTGCGTCGTCAAGCGGATTAACCCCCGCCATCGGGTTCATTGCAGCAGCAAACGAGAGTTTTATTGGTTAAAACGCTCGTTTGCTGTTAAAGTGAACACTGTTTGATAACTTTCTTCCTTTGCGGATCCTGTAGCAGCTTGCTGCAAGCCGCCGTCATTAGAGCTTGACCACTACCCATGATCAGACAACGCACACTACAAAACGTCATTCGCGCCACTGGAGTGGGTCTGCACTCCGGCAAAAAAGTCCATATGGCTTTGCGTCCGGCACCGGCCAACACCGGCATTGTGTTTGTCAGAACCGATCTGGATCCCGTGGTACATGTGCCTGCCCGTGCCGAACTGGTTGAAGACACCACGCTGTGCACGGCGCTCTCTTATGAAGGTGTCAAAGTCGCGACCGTCGAGCACCTTATGTCCGCCTTTGCGGGCTTGGGCATCGATAATGCCTACGTCGATATCAGTGCCCCGGAAGTGCCCATCATGGATGGTAGCGCCAGCCCATTTGTCTTTTTGATTCAGTCTGCGGGCATTTTGGAGCAAGAGGCGGCCAAGAAATTCATTCGCATCAAGCGCCGCATTGGTGTGACCGATGGTGATAAAGAAGCCACTTTTTTGCCTCACCAAGGTTTTAAAGTGTCGTTTGCCATCGATTTCGACCATCCGGTTTTCGAGCAGCAGAAGCAAACTGCGCTGATCGACTTTTCGACCACGTCGTTCGTCAAAGAAGTCTCCCGTGCGCGAACTTTTGGCTTCATGCGCGATCTCGAGTACCTTCGCTCCAACAATTTGGCTCTTGGGGGCAGCCTCGAGAATGCGATCGTTGTTGATGATTACCGTATCGTCAATGAAGGTGGCCTGCGCTATGAAGATGAGTTCGTCAAACACAAGGTGCTAGATGCCATCGGTGACCTGTATCAGTTGGGCTATAGTTTGATTGGCGAATTCCGCGGCGTGAAATCAGGCCATGCGCTCAATAACCAGCTGTGCCGTGAGCTAATGGCTCAGCCTGATGCCTATGAAATTGTCACGTTCGAAGAAGAGAAAGCCGTGGCACCCATCTCTTATGCGGCTCCAGCGATGGCGTAATTCGTCAAAATAAAAATGTCTGGGGCGTTGAGTTGAAAACGTGACATGGCTCCCCATCTACAAAGCACTGCTTCGGCGGTGCTTTTTGCGTGTAAGGGGAGGCGCTTTTAAATTACGTTTTGGTGTCTTTCGGGCGAGCGTGAGAGGCCAGGCGCTCTAGGGCATGTTTGAGGCTGAGGCTGTCAGTGTCTTTGGCGCATTCGGCCAGGGTTTTGCCCGCACTGTCGGAAAGCGTTCGCGTGAAGCGTCTGGGTGACTCGATGGGGCGTACGGGGCGCACTTTAAGGGTGAACCCTGTTACTCCCTCAAAGCCAGGGAGCTGGTGAAGCAGCGATAACAGGCGAGATTGTTCGTAGCGTAGCCACGTCAGCCAGCTCGCTTGCCCGCTGATGAGGGTCAAGCGCCCATTGCTAAAACCGCCTACGAAAATATGTTCACGCATCTCTTCGGGTAAATGAGCACGGAGATGCCGCTGTGCTTGATCGATCAAGCGTGATTGTCGCATGAGCTGGCCGACGCCGCCTGACTTGGTTAGCAGTTGGGCAATGGGCTGTGCGCGAGAACGCTTAACCTTTATACTCATCAACTTGATTCCTAGGGTGTTGCGAGTGGCGTCGTACTGGTTACTACGTGCATCACCTGTGATTGACCGCCAATAGACAGAGCCTAACACGCTCAGGAGCCAGTCCACAGCATGTCATCAACGTCAGAGATCGAATCCGCTTCGCTAAAGCGTCCTCGACGCTATGGCCTGGCGCGTTGGTGGTTGGCTGGTTTGCTGGTGAGTTGTTTACTACCCGCTAGTTTACACCCATCCGACGCGTTGAGAAGCAGCGACCGTGGTGTTTGCATCTGCTTTTGGATGCCTGCCATGCTTCGCGCGAAGTCTCATTGGATCGCGAAGAAACGGCGCGCGCTTCGCCGCTGGTTTCATCGCCAAACGCGACGAGAGCCCCAATCCTTCCGTCGCCCGTTACCTTTTCTTCGGTTTGCGCTCCCGCTCGTCGCCGCAAGCGATGTCGTGACGCCCCGTGGCCCGCCTACTCGATAATGCCTCGCTTGATTACCACCCTTTTTGCCTGATACCTGAGCGTACCTGGATGGGGCGCTCACGATGATTTGGAAATTTCATGATTAATAATTTGTTACGTAAAGTGGTCGGCTCCAAGAACGACCGTGAAGTCAAGCGCATGCAAAAAAGTGTGCAGAGCATCAATGCATTGGAAGAGACCCTGGCGGGCCTAAGCGATGCAGAGCTTCAAGCAAAAACTCCAGAACTACGTCAGCGTCTAGACGAAGGGGCAACGCTGGACAGCCTCTTGCCCGATGCGTTTGCTGTGGTGCGCGAGGCCAGTAAGCGGGTGATGGGGATGCGTCATTTTGACGTGCAGATGGTGGGGGGTATGACCCTACACCGCGGCCGTATCGCCGAAATGAAGACTGGTGAAGGTAAAACCCTGGTCGCCACGCTCGCGGTCTATTTGAACGCGCTGACTCGCAAAGGCGTTCATGTCGTGACCGTGAACGACTACCTCGCCCGTCGCGATGCTGAATGGATGCGCCCCCTGTATGAATTTCTAGGGCTCACGGTGGGTGTTATTTTCGCCGGACAGACGGGGGAAGAGAAGCGTCACGCGTATCAATGCGATATTACCTACGGCACCAACAACGAGTTTGGCTTCGACTACCTCCGCGACAACATGGCGTTCTCACTGGAAGACAAAGTCCAGCGCGGTTTGCACTACGCCATTGTGGACGAAGTCGACTCCATCTTGATCGATGAAGCGCGCACGCCGCTGATCATCTCCGGTGCGGTGGACGAAAATACGGACCTCTACGGCATCGTGAATCGTTTGGCTCAGCAGCTCGAGCAGGGGGAGGTCTCCGAAGATGACGAAGCGCCAGTGAGCGGCGATTTCGTGCTCGACGAAAAGCAGAAACAGGTAGAACTGACCGAGCAAGGACACAATAAGGTCGAAGAACTCATGCGGGCCGAGGGGCTGCTGGGGGAGGGCGAATCGCTTTATGCTGCGCAAAACCTCAACTTGCTGCAGCACATGCACTCGGCGCTACGTGCGCGTCACCTCTATCACCTCGACGTGGACTACATCGTCGCGGAAGGTCAGGTCGTGATCGTCGACGAACATACCGGTCGTACCATGCCTGGGCGTCGTTGGTCCGAGGGGTTGCACCAGGCCGTCGAAGCCAAAGAAGGGGTGACGGTTCAGCGTGAAAGTCAGACGCTGGCATCCACTACCTTCCAGAACTACTTTCGTCTGTATGAAAAGCTGTCGGGCATGACTGGCACGGCGGACACCGAAGCGTTCGAATTCCGTCAAATTTACGGTCTGGACGTCATCGTCATCCCTACCAACCGTCCGTTGGCGCGCAAGGATCTCAATGATCTCGTCTACCTGAGCGCCGAAGAGAAGTACGAAGCCATCATCAAAGACGTCAAGGCAGAAACAGAGGCGGGTCGCCCTGTGCTGGTCGGTACGGCGTCGATCGAAACGTCCGAGTACCTCGCACGCCTGATGCGCAATGCAGGCTTGAAATTTAACGTGCTCAACGCAAAACAGCACCAAAGCGAAGCGGAAATCATCGCCCAGGCGGGCCGACCAGGTGCCATTACCATCGCCACCAACATGGCGGGGCGTGGAACGGACATCATGTTGGGTGGCAACTGGGAGGCCGAGGCAGCCAAGCTGCAAAACCCCAGTCAAACCCAAATCGATACGCTCAAGGCCGAATGGCAAAAGCGCCATGATGCGGTTTTGGAAGCGGGTGGCCTGCACGTCGTGGGTTCCGAGCGGCACGAATCACGGCGTATCGATAACCAGCTTCGCGGTCGCGCCGGGCGTCAGGGGGATCCTGGCTCGACACGCTTCTTCCTCTCCTTGGAAGATAGCCTGATGCGTCTGTTTGGCTCGGATCGCGTGAAGCGTTTGATGCAGGCGTTGGGGCTCGAGCGTGGCGAAGCCATCGAGCACAAAATGGTCTCTAACGCGGTCGAGCGCGCACAGAAGAAAGTCGAAGGCCGTAACTTCGACATCCGTAAGCAGTTGCTGGAGTACGATGACGTCGCCAACGACCAGCGCCGCGTCATCTATGAGCAGCGTAACGAAATTCTCGCCTCCGACGATGTCTCCGCCGCTGTGTTAGGTATTCGTGAGGAGGTCATGGAGGAGGCGATTAGCGACTACGTGCCCCCACAAAGTCTGGCTGAGCAGTGGGATCTGCCTGGGCTGGAAGCGCACCTGAAAACGGAGTTCAATCTCGATGCTCCGGTCGTGCAGTGGGCGGACGAGGATGAGCGCTTCAGTGAAGAGAAGCTGCGCGAGCGCCTGCAAACCATGCATCGCGACGCGTACCAGGCGAAGATCGAGTCCGCTGGTGAAGCGCTGATTCGTCGCTTCGAGAAACAAGTGATGCTGCAAGTGCTGGATACCCGCTGGAAAGAGCATCTGCAGTCCATGGATCATTTGCGTCGCGGTATCCACTTGCGTGGCTATGCACAGAAAAACCCCAAGCAGGAGTACAAGCGCGAGTCCTTCGAGCTGTTCCAGCATCTGTTGACCAACATTAAAGCCGATGTCACGCGCATTCTCAGCCACGTTCAGGTGCGTCAGCCAGAAGAGGTCGATGCGCTGGAGCAGAAGCGCCGTGAAGAGCTGGCCCGTGAAAAAGCCACGGCTGCCAGCCGCCACGATGCGCCCGATGCCGAGCCTGGCGAGGCCGCACCCGGTGCCGACGGTCGCCCGCTGCGTCGTGAAAATCCCAAAGTAGGCCGCAACGATCCTTGCGTGTGTGGTTCGGGTAAGAAATACAAGCAGTGCTGCGGAAAATTGAGCTAATCACGCGCTCTCGTCAGCGAGCGTAAAGGAGAAAAACATGGCGGTGGGACATCTTCCCTTTCCGGAATTGCCACCTCTTGACGGGGTGCGTCTAGGGACTGCAAAGGCGGGCATCAAGAAGCCGGACCGCCGTGACATGGTCGTGATCGAGCTGCCTGAGGCGGCCACCGTCGCCGGTGTGTTCACGCGCAATGCGTTTTGTGCCGCTCCCGTGGTGGTGGCTAAGACACACCTTGAGGCGTGTGCAAAGAACGGTCTGTCTGCCCGGTACTGGCTGATCAATACCGGCAATGCCAATGCGGGTACGGGTGAGTCAGGACTGCAGGATGCCTATGCCAGCTGCGCCGCGGTGGCCGAGCAAGCCGGGGTGGACGCCACCCAGGTACTGCCGTTCTCGACTGGCGTGATTGGCGAGCCATTGCCCATGGCCCGCCTTTTGGCGGGTTTGCCAAATGCGCTGGGGTCGTTGGCTGATTCAAGTCAAGCCTGGCAGCAGGCAGGGGAAGGCATTCTTACTACTGACACTCGCGCAAAAGGCGCGACGGTTAGCGTGGCGATTGGCGACCAGCAGGTGACCATCAACGGCATTACCAAAGGGTCGGGCATGATCAAACCCAACATGGCGACCATGCTGGGATTCGTCGTTACCGACGCGGCGATTGAGCAGCCCTTACTCGCCTCGCTACTCCGGGAAACGGTGGATCGCTCTTTCAACTGTATCACCGTGGATAGCGATACTTCTACCAACGATGCCTGCATGCTGGCAGCGACGGGCACGGGGGCGCGTATCGAAAGCGACGAGCATATTGTCGTGTTCCGCAATGCACTGCAGCGAGTGATGACCGAGCTAGCTCAGTCGATCATCCGCGATGGCGAGGGGGCGACTAAGTTCATCACCCTGCAGGTGAACGATGCCTGCACGCGCCAAGAGGCGCTGGACGTAGCATTTACCGTGGCCCATTCGCCGCTGGTCAAAACCGCCCTTTATGCTTCCGATGCCAACTGGGGGCGTATTTTAGCGGCAGTGGGACGGGCACCGGTGGAGTCGTTCGATGTCAGCCGTGTCGTCATTGATTTGGGCGATGTGCGACTGGTGGAGAACGGTGGCCGTGCTAATAGCTACACCGAGGCAGCTGGCAGTGCCGTCATGGCCGAGGAAGAGATTACAATTCGCATTAATTTGGGGCGTGGTGACGAGGCGGCCACTGTGTGGACCTCGGATCTGTCCCATGACTATGTGTCCATCAACGCGGATTACCGCAGCTAAGTCTGTGGCAACGTGCTAACGCAGCGAGATAGCGCCGTGCAAGCATGGCGGTGCGCACAAAGTGGATTAGACGTAATGAGTGTAATGGTAAAACGACGGGTACATGTTGCGGCGGCTGCAATGATCAGCGCCGATCAAAAGCACGTGCTGATCGCGCGTCGGCCTTCCAACGTCGATCACGGCGGTTTATGGGAGTTTCCTGGCGGTAAACTGGCCCCCTATGAAACTGGGTTAGAAGGCCTGAAACGTGAGTTGCATGAAGAGTTGGGCGTGGAGATCGTCCGTGCTCAGCCGCTCATTCGCGTTCACCATGAGTACCCTGATAAGCATATCTTGCTCGACGTATGGCAGGTGCATGAGTTCGCCGGCGAGCCGTTTGGCCGTGAGGGTCAAGCGGTGCGGTGGGTGCCGATGAACGAGCTGGTGAACTACCCGTTCCCGGCAGCGAACCTGCCGATCCTCCGCGCTGTGATGCTACCTACTGAGTATTTGATTACCGGTGAAGAGCCTGACGACGAGCGCTTCGCAGCGCTGCTCGAGCGCGCTCTGCGCGAAGACAATATTCGTCTTGTTCAGCTGCGTGCCAAAAGTTTGGATGAGGCAGCCTACGTGGCTCGTGCCGAGCGTGCGCTCACGCTTTGCCGTGAATATGGGGCAAAACTGCTGCTCAACGGTGAGCCTACGCTCTTGGAACAGGTCGATGCCGATGGCATCCATCTGACCAGTGCGCGGTTGATGGAGCTGGATCGTCGCCCGATTGCCGAAAACAAGTGGCTGTCGGCATCAACGCATGACCAGAAGCAGCTCTCCCAAGCGGCCGTGTTGGGGTGTGATTTCGTCACCCTGTCGCCGCTACGCACTACGCCTTCGCACCCGGAAGTGGCCCCCATGGGCTGGCACGACTTCCAACAACTGGTGGAGCGGGCCGGTATGCCGGTGTTCGCGCTGGGCGGCATGACCCGCTTCGACGCCAACCACGCGCGCGCGGTGGGCGCGCAAGGCATCGCCTCTATTCGCGATTTTTGGAAGTAAGTACTTTTGCCGTGGGTACTCTTGCTGTAGGTACGCTTGTCTGATCGCCAATAGTAAAACGCCTGCTCTGGTCACAGGGCAGGCGTTATTAGTTGTTAGGGAGAAGTAAATACCTAGTCGCGGTAGCGGCGGGTCAGGTCGCCATAGGCGTCGACCCGGCGGTCGCGCAGGTAGGGCCAAATACGTCGGGTGTTTTCGCTACGCGCCATATCCAGGCTTACGACCAACTGCTCGGTCTCTTCACCCGCATGTGCTAACAGCTCGCCTTGTGGGCCGCAAATAAAGCTACCGCCCCAAAAAGCGATACCGTCGCCCACGCCGGAGTGATCCGCTTCAAGGCCGATGCGGTTGGCCACCAGGACTGGCAGACCGTTGGCAACGCCATGGGCTCGCTGAATGAGCGTCCACGCCTCTTTTTGGCGCGCCTTTTCGGCGTCGTCGTCGTTAGGGTCCCAGCCAATGGCGGTGGGATAGAGCAGCAGCTCGGCACCCGCCAGCGCCATCAGGCGCGCCGCTTCCGGATACCACTGGTCCCAGCACACCAAAATCCCTAACCGCCCCACGGACGTGTCGATGGGCGTAAAGCCCTCTTTGCGGGTGTCGTCGGCGTCGCCAGGGGTGAAGTAAAACTTTTCGTAGAACCCTGGGTCGTCGGGAATGTGCATCTTACGATACTGACCCACTCGCCCCTGAGCACGGTCGTAGACCACGGCAGTATTGTGGTAAAGCCCCGCTGCGCGTTTCTCGAACAGCGAGCCTACCAGCACGATATCCAGCTCTTTGGCCAGTGCCGCTAGCCGCTGGCCGGTGGGGCCGTCCAGTGGTTCGGCAAGATCGAACAGTGCCGGGTCTTCGTATTGGCAGAAGTAGTGGGTGGCGTGCAGCTCTTGTAATAGTACGAGCTGTGCTCCTTGGCTCGCTGCTTTGCGAATGCCCGCTTCGCTTTCGGCTAGACTGCGCGCTTTGTCCGGCCATGCGGCTTGTTGAATCACCGCCACGTTGAGTGTCTGAGACATGCTGCTCTCCTTAAGAGTGAGTGGTCGCAGGCACAAGCGTACCTTTGGGTAGCTGCATGGTTAAGCAGTGCAGGCTGCCGTGCTGTCGAATCACGCTGACGCACTCGATGGGAATCAGAGTATGTTCCGGGAACGCCACGGCCAGCGCCTGGAGGGCCGTGACATCCGCAGGATCTCCGTAAGTGGGTACGAGCACGGCGTCGTTAATGATCAGAAAGTTAGCATAGGTGGCTGGCAGGCGATGACCGTCTTCAGGATCGAAACAGGCCTGGGGCCAGGGAAGCGGAACGAGCCGGTAGGGCTCGCCGTTACGCTGACGAAACGCTTTTAGCTCCTGTTCCATGGCCTGGAGGGCCGTATAGTGGCGATCGGTGGGATCATCGCAGCGCACGTAGGCAATAGTGGTGGGGCTACAAAAACGAGCCAGTGTATCCACATGACTGTCGGTATCGTCACCTTCTAAGTGCCCGTGCGTTAGCCATAGTATTCGGTCGACACCAAAGTCGTCTGCCAATCTCGCTTCGATATCGGCACGGGAGAGTGACGGGTTGCGGTTGGTATTCAGCAAGCACGCTTCGGTGGTGAGCAGTGTGCCCTCGCCGTCGGTTTCGATGGCGCCGCCTTCCAGTACCATGTCACGCGAGGCCACCGGACAAGCCCATACGCCTGCGTCTGCCAGCCACTGCGTCAGCTGATTGTCCCGCTCGGCGGGAAATTTACCGCCCCAGCCGGTAAAGGTGTAATCCAGCAGCAACGGTTGGTCATCGTCATCCAACACCGTCATCGGCCCGTGATCCCGCGCCCAGGTATCGTCGGTGGGTGCGACAATGAGCAGCAATTGCTGTTGGGGAATTCCATACGCCTCGAAAGTGGCGGTCAGACGCTGGTAAGTCGCCTCGTCGGGCACGCAAATGATCACCTTCTGGTAGCGCGCGGTGGCCAGTACGATTCGCTCTAGCGTGGCTTCGATACGCGCCAGCATATAGGCCCAGTCGCCGTCAGGGCGGGGCCAAGTGAGCTGCAGACCATCTTGAGGATGCCACTCGGGCAATAGGCGGTGAGTATGGGTAGCCAACGTCAACGGTGCTCTCTCTAGTCAGAATAAGCTTACCCAGCGGGCAAGAGGAACGGGCGCAATTTAGGGGGTTGCCTCACAACTTGCAAGCGTTACTGACCATCGAGGGAACGCTGTGGGTAGCCGCCACTCTAAGGCTGCGTTTGCACATGCAGCCATGCTAAAAAAACCGTACCATGGACGCCCATTATTAAGGAATGTCGTCATGCTTGATCGTTTGCCTTTTCTGGTGGGGCTGCGCTATGTGCGCGCTAAACGCCGGAACCATTTCATTTCATTTATCTCTCTGACGTCGATGCTGGGACTGATGCTGGGCGTGGCGGTGTTGATTCTCGTCTTGTCGGTGATGAACGGCTTCGATCACGAGCTGCGTACGCGCATTCTGGGTATGGTGCCCCACACTAAGATCGAATCCCAAGAAGGGCTGGTGGAGTGGGAAGCGTTAGCTGAGCGGCTAATGCAGCGTGAGCGGGTGATCGGTGCGGCGCCCTACGTCGAGCAACAGGGCATGTTCTCTGCCGGAGGCCGTAATCAAGGGGCGATGGTCAATGGCATTCACCCTGACTGGGAAGATCGCGTCTCCATCATTGGCGAGCATATGCGTCAGGGGGAGTTGGCCGATCTCGTGCCCGGCGAGTGGAATGTCGTGTTGGGCTCTATGCTTGCACGTCGGTTGGGCGTGGGAGTAGGGGACCGTGTGACGTTGCTGGTGCCTGAAGCCTCGATTACACCGGCAGGCGTATTTCCACGACTCAAGCGGTTTACCGTGAGCGGTATCTTTAGCGTCGGGGCCGATCTCGATGCGAGCCTTGCCTATGCCAACATTGAAGACATGCAAACGCTGGCTCGCATGGGTGATGCAGTGGGTGGGTTACGCCTGGAGCTGGATGACCTGTTCATTGCCGGTAGTGAAACCCAAGCCATCGTCAATGAGCTGGGCCCTGGCTATCGTGGCACCGACTGGACGTTTTCCCAAGGAAACCTCTTTCAAGCGATTCAGATGGAAAAGCGCATGATCGCGCTGCTATTGACGGTGATCATCGCCGTTGCCGCTTTCAATATCGTCTCGACGCTGGTGATGGTGGTCACCGACAAGCGCGCCGATATTGCCATTTTACGCACCATTGGTGCCACCCCGCGGTCGATCATGGGGATTTTCATCGTGCAGGGACTGGCGATTGGATTGATCGGCATTGCCGTTGGCGTTGCGGTGGGTATCGTGCTGGCGCTGACCATTGCCGACCTGATCGCTTGGTTCGAGAGTGCCTTTGGCATTCAGTTCCTGGATGCGGGGGTTTATTTTATCAGCGATCTTCCATCTCGGTTGGTGTGGAGCGACGTGCGTGACATCGTGCTGGCCGCGTTTGGTCTAACCTTCCTCTCGACGCTTTACCCTGCATGGCGAGCCGCCCGAGTTCAGCCTGCCGATGTACTTCGCTATGAATAAGGAGGCTCAGATGACGCCAACCAACGCCAACGCCATCATGTTGGAATGCCGCGAGCTTACCCGCGTTTACAGCGAAGGCCCACAGGATCTGACCGTGCTGGATCAGCTCGAACTCACCGTGCACGCGGGCGAGCGCGTCGCGATCGTGGGTAGTTCCGGGTCGGGCAAGACGACCCTGTTGAACTTGCTGGGAGGGCTGGATCGACCCAGCTCAGGCAGCGTGGTGATTGGCGGCGAACCGCTGTCGGGATTGAACGAAGCCGCACTGGGCCGCTTTCGCAACCAGTACATCGGTTTCGTATATCAATTCCACCACCTGCTGGCGGAATTCACGGCCGTCGAGAACGCGGCACTGCCGCTGATCATTCGTGGTCAGTCGAAAAAAGCTGCCGAGCAGCGTGCCATGCGGTTACTGGAGCGGGTAGGTATGAAGGCTCGCGCCGATCATAAGCCAGGTGAGCTGTCTGGAGGCGAGCGCCAGCGGGTAGCGATTGCCCGAGCACTCGTCACAGACCCAAGTCTGGTTTTGATGGACGAGCCAACGGGTAACCTCGACCAAGCTACCGCTGCCACCATTCTGAGCTTGATGGACGAGCTGGCCAAGGAGAGCGCCTGTGCCTTTGTGATCGTTACTCACGATGTGAGCCTTGCCGCCCACCAAGATCGGGTGATGAAGTTGGATGGAGGCCGCCTGGTGGCTCAGGCGAGGTGAGTCAATCATCAAACTCCGATTCGATGCGGGCTCGGCGCCGCCGTCTTTTAAGGCGGCGGCGTTTCCAGTTATGGGAGACGTGCCAGCGCCAGATTAAGCGAATCCCGATGTTCGCAACAATGGCCAGTACGAGGGCTGTGATCAATGATCCCAGCAACAGTGGCGGCAGAATGTCGTGCATCTGCTCGGCAATCCAGCGCGTCGAAATACGTGAAGGAGCCTCCCGCGCAGGGGCGCCTAGCAAAAACGTACCGATGCGATAATTGACGTAAAAAATCAGCGGCATGGTGAGCGGGTTGGTGACCCATACCAGGCCGACCGAGAGGGCCAAGTTACAACGGCTCAGCCGCGCGCCCAATGCTGCCACTACCATCTGAAAGGGGATGGGCAGCATTGCACAGAACAACCCGACGCTGAACGCGTTGGCCACGCTGCGTCGGGTCAGTAGCCATAGGCCCGGGTCCGCAATTAGCGGTGCAATGAAGCGCAGCGAGCGCTGACGCTTTAATGTGTCGGGCTTTGGCATGTAGCGCTGCAGGAAACGGCGCGGCATGTCAGGTACTCTTGAAATAAGTTGTTGCTATTATCCATATCGCGCAGGGCTTCGGCTATGGCGCATGCAGGAATGGTGAGCCACCAGGGAGGGGTGCATGGGCCAAGGCATCGCGATGCCCGCGGCAGTCGCGGCGCTGATAGGCGGTTTTTTCGCGTGGTGGACCGGGGCGCAGAGCGGCCCATGGTGGCTTCCATCCGTCATGGGCATGGGCGTGCTGCTGTGTCTGGCTTCTCGTCCTAACGCGTTACCGTGGCTGTTCATTGCTGCGGTCGTTGCGGTGAGCATTCAGCAAGAGTGGTCACGCCAACTGCCCGTCGGACTGAGCGGGCAGGATATCGTCATCGACGCCTACATCACTGAGGTGCAAGAGCAGCCGGGCGCAAGGCGGCTGCGCTTGAAGGTCGAACGCTGTACGGCCCCTCGACACTTACCTAGTTGCGAGCGATTGGGAAGTGTCAGGGTTAGCGCATACGACCATGCTTTCACCCCAGGCGAGCGCTGGCGGATGACCGTGCGGCTGCGCCCGCCCTCTGGATTTCTCAATCCGCATACGTTCAATTACGAGCAGTGGCTGTGGCGCGAAGGGATACATGCCACGGGTTACGTACGCGCGAATCCTGCGCCCCAGAAGCTGGCTGCGGCGACGCCCCGATTGCGGTCTTGGGCGCAGGATTATTTGGCACAGAGTCCTTTGGCGCCTCGCACCCAGCGGTGGTTGGCGGCATTGACGCTGGGCGATAGCGAACAGCTCACGCAAGACGACTGGACGCTGTTGAACGCTACGGGGACCACGCATCTGGTGGTGATTTCTGGCCTTCACGTGGGGTTGGTGGCCTCTTTCGTGCTGCTATTGGGTCGCTATGGCGCCCGTCTGATAACACCCACTGATTGGCGCCTGCGAACATGGCCCTGGTGGTTGGCGGGGGCAGCGGCCATTGCCTATGCGGCACTGGCGGGACTGGCACCCCCGGCGATGCGGGCGATGATCATGACCCTGCTGGGTCTATGGGTGCTTAGTGGACGCCATGCCCCCGGCTCCTGGCAGGCGTGGTGGTTAGCCTTAGCGCTGGTACTATTCTTCGATCCTCTCGCGCTTTGGCGGCCAGGGCTATGGCTATCGTTTCTGGCGGTTGGCTGGCTCATTCTCTTATGGCAAGGGCGTCCCCGACCCGTGGGAATAAGGGGGTGGTGCTGGGCGCTGCTGCGTTCGCAACTGTTGCTCGCGCCGTTGATGGCCGCTGCAGTGCTGCTGGCATTCGGGCGAGTAGCCCCCGTGGCGCCGCTGGTCAATCTGATCGCCGTGCCGTGGGTTAGCTCGATAATGGTGCCTAGCGCGCTGCTTGGTTGGCTACTCTCACCGCTACCTGGCCTGGGCGCGCTGACGTGGTGGGCGTTCGAGCAGGCGTTGGGAGGGTTCCACTGGCTGTTGCGCCTCGCGGTCGATGCAGCACCTCTTTGGCAGCCGCCCTCATCGATGGTCTATCCCCTGGCGGGTAGCCTAGTGCTGGTATCGCTGTGCTGGGGGCTGCCCGCCATTCCGCGTTGGCTGGGTATCGCATCACTGGCGCTCGTCGCGACACTCCCCTTATGGCCTAGAGAGCCGACGCTAGCCCCTGGACGGCTGGACGTAACCGTCTATGACGTGGGGCAAGGTCAGTTGGTCGAGCTGCGCAGCGTCCATTATCGGATGTTATATGATACGGGGCCGCGTTTTCGTAGCGGCTTCATGCCTCTGCAAAGCCTGTGGCCCCCTGGCCAGCTCATTGATCGAGTCATCGTCAGTCACGCGGACACCGACCATGCCGGTGGCATCGAAGCACTGCTATCCGAACACCGCGTCCGCCAGTGGTGGGCTCCTGAGGGGGAAGTGTTGCCGGTGGACAGTCACCCTTGCCAGCAGGGGCAGCAGTGGCAACAGGACGGTGTTCGCTACCGTATCCTTTGGCCACCGAAAGGGGAGAATGCGCTCTCCTCGAACGACCGCTCCTGCGTGTTGGTGGTAGAGGTCGGCGAACATCGTTTGCTATTGACAGGAGATGTCGGGCGACAGATCGAGCGACAGCTGCTCAACCAGCTCGATGGCCCGGTAAGCGTCCTAGTGGCAGGGCATCACGGCAGCTCGACAAGCTCTAGCGTTCAGTTCGTGCGCGATACCTCTCCCAGCCACGTCGTGTTTAGCGCAGGAAGGGGTAATCCGTTCGGGCATCCCGCCGATGAGGTGGTGCGTCGCTTTCGCCAGCAGAAGAGCTGCCTGTGGAGTACTGCCCACGATGGCGCACTGCGTTTTTCGCTTATCCCGCAACAGCCTATTGAGCTGCGGTCTCTGCGCGTTCTTGCAGGTGGTCATCAGCGGTGTTGAAGCGGGCCACCATCAGGTAGAATCGCCGACACTGCACACTACTGCCGGGAGCGCGTGTGACTGATTCAGGTTGGATGTTATATAGAAGGTTATTGGGGTACGTAAAGCCACACTGGCGTGCGTTTGCGCTAGCGGTGGTAGGGTTCGTGATTTATGCCGCATCGAGCACGGCGCTGGCGGAGATGATGAAGCGACTGATTGACGGCATCCAGAATCCAGATGCCGCTTTTCGTTTGTTTTTGCCGCTGTTCGTCGTGCTCATGTTCGCCTCTCGCGGGCTAGGAACGTTCTTGAGCACCTATTTCATGGCTTACGTTGGACGCTATGTCATTCACACCCTGCGCTGCGACGTATTTGCCCATTTGTTGCACCTGCCGGGGCGCTTCTTCGATCACCACTCTAGCGGCCATCTGGTCTCACGCGTCACTTATCATGTCGAGCAGGTGGCGGGCGCCGCCACCAATGCGGTCACGATCATTTTACGAGAAGGGCTGTTCGTCATTGGGCTGATCGGTTATCTATTCTGGACCAACTGGATGCTGACACTGCTGTTTCTGGGCGTCACGCCAATCATTGCGGGTGTCGTGAGCTATGTAAGCAAGCGCTTTCGACGTATCTCCAAGCGCATTCAGCACTCCATGGGTGATGTGACGCACGTTGCTTCAGAGGCGCTCTCCGGTTACAGAGTGGTGCGTACCCACGGTGCAGAAGCGTATGAGAAGCAGCGTTTCGAACGGGTCAGTGAAGAGAACCGTCGCCAAAGCATGAAGGAGGCCATGACGCGCGCGGTCAGCTCGCCTGTGGTGCTAATGCTGGTGGCGATTTCCATGGCGCTATTGGTTTGGCTGGCCATGGCCCCTTCACTCATGGAAGACATGACGCCAGGTGAGTTCGTTGCCTTCATTACGGCAGCGGCGCTGATGATCAAACCGGTTCGTCAGCTCACCGAAATCAACGGTGAGATTCAGAAAGGCATTGCCGCGGCGTCCGAGCTGTTTGGCTTGTTGGATCTGACGCCTGAACAAGACGAGGGCAAACGCTTACCCAACAAACTGAGTGGCCACGTGGTGATCGAGGATGTCAGCTTTCGCTATGACGACGACCACCCAAATGTGCTGCACCACATTGATCTCGACGTTGCCCCCGGCGAGTTGGTGGCGATCGTGGGGCGCTCGGGGAGCGGAAAATCCACTTTAGTGAGCCTGCTACCGCGCTTCTATCGACCGAGTGAAGGGCGTATCTTGATCGATGGCGTCAATGCTGACGAGTATGCCTTAGGCCCGTTGCGCCAGAACATTGCTTTGGTCTCCCAGCAGGTAACGCTGTTTAACGCATCGATTGCCGCCAACATTGCCTATGGGGAGGCAGATCCTGATCCTGTCGCTATCAAAGCCGCCGCCGAAGCCGCCTATGCCAGCGAGTTCATCGAAAAGCTGCCCGAAGGCTTCGCGACGATAGTTGGGGAGAATGGTGTCATGCTTTCAGGCGGTCAGCGTCAGCGGCTTGCCATCGCTCGGGCGATCTTCAAAGATGCGCCTATTTTGATCTTGGATGAAGCGACTTCCGCCCTCGATACCGAATCCGAGCGCTATATTCAAAAAGCGCTGGAACACGTCTGTCAGGGGCGAACCACGCTAGTGATCGCCCATCGCCTCTCTACCATCGAGCGTGCCGACCGTATCCTTGTGATGGATCAGGGACGCATCGTGGAGCAGGGGACGCATTTTGAGCTGTTGGAAAAAGCCGGTGCCTACGCAGCCCTCCATCAGCTTCAGTTTCAGGAGAGTGAATGAGCTTGTCGCAGCGCTGGCTGAAAGCCGCCTATGAAGGCAGCGCGTGGCTGACGCCGCTCTATCCGCTCGGCTTTTTATACCGTTATCTCATGAGGCGGAGAGCGGCGCTTTACCGTCGTGGTGATAAGCCAACATGGCGAGCGCCAGTGCCGGTGATCGTGGTCGGCAATATTAGCTTGGGGGGAACCGGTAAGTCGCCACTGGTCGCATGGCTAAGCCGTTGGCTCAAAATGCAAGGGTTTTCACCGGGTATCGTCACACGTGGCTATGGCGGAAAGGCGCCGGTCTATCCCTTGCTGGTGACGCCGTCAACCGACCCGCGTCATAGCGGTGACGAGCCGCTCATGCTAGCTCAGCAGACCGGTGTACCGGTCGTTGCCGATCCGCAGAGGTCACGCGGGGCCGATATGCTGATGCGGCAGGGGTGCGACGTGTTAATTAGCGATGATGGCTTGCAGCACTTGGCGATGGGACGCGATATTGAGTTAGTGGTGGTTGATGGTGCCAGAGGGCTCGGCAATCGTCGTTGTCTTCCGGCGGGTCCACTGAGGGAGGCGCCGGCGCGGTTGGCGAGCGTAGATGCAGTGATCATTAACGGAACTCCCCAGCGTCCGCTGGGTATTGAGGGGGTGCCCATGACACTTGTACCCACGCGTTGGCGCTACTTGAAGACTGGGCAGGAGTGGCCACTTCAGCCGCTGCCATTTTCTCTTCCTGTCGATGCGATGGCGGGAATTGGCAATCCTCAGCGCTTTTTCGATACGCTTCGATCATTGGGTGTTAGCGGAGCGATGCACCCTTTGAATGACCATCAGCCTTTCGATGCCAGCACCTTTCAGTTCGTATCGAAACGCCCCGTTATCATGACGGCCAAAGACGCCGTGAAGTGTCAGGCGTTTGCACCGCCTGATAGCTGGGTATTAGACGTGGAAGCGCAGCTTCCACACGCATTCGAGGACTGGCTGCTCAATAAGCTGTCCGACTTGACTCAAAGGGGAAGCACCGATGGATAAGGAATTATTGGCGATGCTGGTTTGCCCACTATGTAACGGCAAACTGAAGTATGACCGAGACGCGCAGGAGCTTTGCTGCCATTACGATGGATTGGCGTACCCTATCCAGGACGGCATTCCTGTCATGCTGCCTGAAGAGGCGCGACGCATGGATGCCGATGAAAAACTCGCTACCTCGCCTGGCCGCACTGGGGAGGCGTGATGGGAGACACATCGACGCCGTTCATCGCCGTATTGCCCGCGCGTTTTGGCTCCTCACGGCTGCCGGGGAAGCCGCTCCTAGACATTGCGGGAGAGCCGATGGTGGCCCACGTGTGGCGGCGGGCCTGCCAGAGCCAAGCCAGCCGCGTCGTGGTCGCCACCGATGATGATCGCATTCGCGACGCCATGCTGTCTTACGGTGCAGACGTCGTCATGACGCGCGACGATCACCCGTCGGGTACTGATCGACTGGCCGAGGTCGTCGAGCAGCTCGGTCTCGACGACGAGACGCTGGTAGTCAATGTCCAGGGTGATGAGCCGCTTATTCCTCCCGTACTCATCGACCAAGTGGCGCATCGCTTGGCCGATGATCCCGATGCTGCGATGGCCACGTTGGCGGAACCGATCACGGATGTAGATACGCTCTTCAATCCTAACGTGGTGAAAGTCGTGCGCTCATTGCAAGGGCGTGCGCTTTATTTCTCTCGGGCACCGATTCCGTGGGATCGGGAGCACTTCACACGCCAGCCCAACCTATTGGAAACCGATGCATGGCTACGCCATATCGGTATCTATGCCTATCGGGCTAGCTTTTTGGCAGCTTATCAGGATTTGCCGACCTCCACGCTGGAGCAATTGGAGCAGTTAGAGCAGCTTCGCGCTCTCCAGCATGGCTACGCGATTCAAGTGGCGTTGGCCAGCGCGGTGAATCCTGCCGGTGTGGATACGCAAGAGGATCTAGCGCGTGTCAGAGCGCTGCTGGCGGTAGAGGAGGGGCGGTCATGACACGCGTACTGTTCGTTTGTCTGGGCAACATCTGCCGCTCGCCCACGGCGGAAGGCGTATTTCAGCAGGCGTTAGCGCGTGCAGGGCTCACTCATCTTGTCGACATCGACTCCTGCGGCGTAGGCGATTGGCACGTGGGTAAAGCCCCTGATCTGCGTGCCCAGGCGGCCGCACGTCGGCGTGGCGTGGACATCAGCCACCTGCGTGCCCGACAGCTAACCGCGAACGACTTCCATGCGTTTGATTACGTGCTAGGTATGGATCATGACAACTTGGCGGCCATCCATGCGTTACAGCCCGCCGATAGTCAAGCCAATACAGGGTTGCTATTGGCGTATGCCGGGTTGCCCAATACGGATGTGCCTGATCCCTACTACGGCGGAGAGGAGGGATTCGAGCAGGTATTGGACATGATCGAGCAGGCCAGTGCCGGATTGATCGACGAGTTGACCCGTGGTCGCTGACGCTGTGAATCAACCAGCAGCCTGGGTGGATTTGTCTGCCGCCAATACGCTGCGTCTGCCTTGTCAGGTGGAGCATTATGCCGCGCCCACTTCGCTAACGAGCCTACAGGCGGCGCTTCACCATGCCCATGCTCGGCAGTGGCCCATAACGCTGCTCGGCGGTGGCAGCAACGTACTTTTGCCGCCTACTCTCATGGGCATGGCGTTGCGCCCAGCGCTTTGCCACTGGTGGTTGGAGCGCCAGGATGAGAGCGTCGTGGCGTTCGTCGGCGCTGGCGTCAACTGGCACTCGCTGGTCATGGCCTTGGCGGCCAGAGGGCTTTGGGGGACGGAGAATCTAGCGCTCATTCCAGGTGATTGCGGTGCGGCTCCGGTACAGAACATTGGGGCCTACGGCGTCGAGCTGAGCGATGTGCTGGAAGGTGTCCAGGTGGTCGAGTTGGACACGGGCGAGGTGCGCTGGTTGAGCGCTCAGGCCTGTCAGTTCGGCTATCGAGATAGTATCTTCAAACGGGCACTGGCTGGTCGAGTGGTGATTACCCAACTGGCACTTCGGCTCTCCGAGCGCCCACGTCCCGTGCTGGGCTATGGCGATTTGGCCTCTCGTGTGACGGCTTCACCCACGCCGCTGGCGGTCGCTCAGGCGGTTTGCGCCATTCGACGAGAGAAGCTGCCAGACCCGGCCGTGCTCGCCAATGTGGGTAGCTTCTTCAAGAACCCGCTGGTGGACGAGTCGCAAGCGCAACGCCTTCTACAAGCATATCCGCAGATGCCGCACTTTCCTCAAGCTCACCACCAAACCAAGCTGGCGGCAGGATGGCTGATCGATCAGTGTGGCTTGAAGGGCTATCGTGACGGCGCTTTCGGCGTGCATGAGCGTCAAGCCCTGGTACTCGTGCACTTCGGGGGAGGCGACCGTCCTGGGCTGCTGCGTTTTGCTGAAAGCGTGGCAAACGCTGTATACGATCGGTTTGCCGTCACGCTGGAGCCCGAGCCTCGCGTGGTTTAAGCAAAGCATCGAGTGGCTATAAAAAACCCCGCCGAGGCGGGGTTTTTTGTGCTTGGCCGTTACTCTTGCGAGTTCTGACCTTGAGCGTTCTGCTGCTTGCGCAGCTCACGCGGATCGTTATGGGCACGACGGCGACGACGGCGGGGTTTAGGCGCTTCTTCATCGGTGGCAATGCTAGCTGGCGTTGGCGCAGACACCTCGTCGGTCGAGGCAGTGGCCGCGGGTTTCTGCTCGGACGCATGGGCAGTCGCTGATGTGGCTTCATCGGCGACGGCATCGCTGGGCGTCTTCTCGGCAGTTCGTTCGCTTGCCGGCGTGGTCGCCTCTGAGGTCGGTGCGTCGTTTTCAGGCTTCGCAGAGGGCGTTGTGTCAACGTTGTCCTGCTCCGCTTCTGCCGTGGGTTGGGCATCGACGTCTGCTACTGGCGCTACCGATACGTTGGTCTTCGCCGCTTGGGCGTGTGCTTTGTCAGGCGCAGCGCTGCTTGCCTCGGTCTCTGCCGGAGTGGCCGCGGGCGCTTGAGGCGCATTCGTGGCCTGCGGCGCCTTTGCGTGATCAGTTGGCTGAGCCTGAGCATCGTTCGCATCGGCAACGCTTGCATCCGGCACTTCGGCTTTGGGGGCCTCAACTGCTGACGACTCTACGTGGGGTTCTTGCTGCACGTCCGTGGTGCGTGCGCGGTCTGTAGTAGCGTCGTCAGGCTCCGCGTGGCTAGCTGCTTCCGTGGAGGCGGGCTCGGGCTGCGGTCTGCTCGGTGCCGCTGCTTCTTGAGCGGTGGCTTCCGGCTTGGATTGACGACGCTGGCGCGTCGGTTTGCGAGCTTTGTCGGCACTGTTGACTGTGCGCTCTGTGGGAGTGCTCTCTTTGGTGCTCTCTCCAGTGCTGCCGCCAGTACCTTCGCCAGCGCTCACTTCGGACGTCTGGTCGGCCTGATCGCTTCGTAGGGTCGCGGCATCAGTCGGTGCCTCGGTGGCCGTTGCCTGAGAGGCTTCGGCTGTCTGTGTGGAGGCCTCAACCGTGGGAGTCACGTCAGCAGGCGCTGTGTCGGCCATGCCATCAGTGGCTTGAGGAGCCTTTGCAGCTTCGGCTTGCAGCTTCAACTGCTCGGCTTCCGCCTGCGGATTGAGTGCCTGTTTACGCGAGCGGTTACGCGGGTTGTTGCGGGTGCGCTTTGGCTTGCCGTCATCTTGCTGTCCGTCGTCGGCTTGCGCCGCAGGTGCGCGCTCCTCTTGCTTATCCTGCTTGGGTTTGCCGTCCCGTGGCTTGTCGCGACGAGGCTCCTGAGGTTTGCCAGACTCTTCTTTGGACGTCTCTTTCTGGGCCTCTTTAGGACTCTGCTGACGCGGGTTTTTCGCGTTCTCTTGGCCTTTGCTATCGTCCTGTTGGGGGTGGCGGCGGCGATTACGCGTACGGCTTGGGCCGCTGCGCTTGTCGCTGGCATCTTCATTACGTGATCCGGTGTTTCCCGCCGCGTTGCCGCGCTGATCGTTCTTGGCGTTATCGCTGCGCTGTTCCTGCTTAGGCGTGCTGTCGCTGCGCTCCTGGGCCGGTTTGCTGCGGCGCTCGTTGCGTGGCGGGCGGCTTGGCTGCTCGGACTGCTTGCGTGGCGCTTCTGCCTCTTTAGCCGTCTGCTGAGCGCTGTCATCGCCGCCCAATAGCTTGGCGAAGCCGCGAATGAAGCGGCCGAGTACGCTGGGCTGTTCGGCGGTCGGCGCTGGAGCGGCGGCTACCTTGGCAGGCGCTTCTTCGGTTTGTAGCGATGCAGGCGCCGGGGCGTTATGTACGACGCTCTTCACGGCAGCTTCGGCACGCTGCGCAGGGGGCGCAAAGCTTGGGTCTGGCTCTTTGCCGACGTCGGTGTCGGTCGACAGCTCGAAGCTGGAGAGCGAGTGGCTATCATCTTCGTCTAAATGATCATCCCGCAGGCGCTGGACATCATAATGCGGCGTGTCCATGTCAGGGCTGGGAAGCAGGACCACGCGAACCCCTTGGCGTGACTCTATGTCTGCCAGCACGCTGCGCTTTTCGTTCAGCAAGTAGGTGGCCACGGACACTGGCAAGATGGCGCGTATTTGGGCGCTGCGCTCTTTCATGGCTTCTTCTTCGATTAGACGCATGATCGAGAGTGATAGTGAGCGTACGTCCCGAATGGTGCCCTGTCCGTTGCAGCGCGGGCACACCACGCCGCTGGTTTCGCCGAGAGAAGGGCGCAGGCGCTGGCGCGACATTTCCATCAGACCAAAGCGAGAAATGCGACCGATTTGAACCCGCGCGCGATCCAGCTTCAAGGCATCGCGCATGCGGTTTTCGACTTCACGCTGGTTGCGCGCGGGCCCCATGTCGATAAAGTCGATGACGACCAAGCCACCAATATCCCGCAGGCGCAGCTGTCGGGCGATCTCGTCGGCGGCTTCCGAGTTGGTTTGCAGTGCCGTTTCCTCGATATCGCTACCCCGCGTGGCACGGGCGGAGTTGATGTCGATCGAGACCAGCGCTTCGGTGTGGTCGATCACGATCGAGCCGCCTGATGGCAGCTTCACTTCCCGCTGATAGGCGGTTTCGATTTGCGACTCAATCTGGAAACGGGAGAAGAGTGGAACTTCGTCCGCGTAGAGCTTGATCTTCTGCTGGTACGAGGGCATGACCTGGCGAATGAACGCCAGCGCCTCGGCGTGAATCTCGGGGCTATCGATCAATACCTCGCCGATATCCTGGCGCAGGTAGTCGCGCATGGCGCGAATGATGACGTTGGATTCACGGTAAATCAGAAACGGTGCCGAGCGTTTGCCTGCTTCCGTCGTGATGGACTCCCACACCTGAACGAGGTAATCCAAGTCCCACTGTAGCTCCTCGGAGCTACGTCCGATGCCGGCCGTACGAACGATCAGTCCCATTTTATCAGGAACGGTGAGCTGACCCATTGCATCTTTGAGCTGGCTGCGGTCATCGCCCTCGATACGGCGTGAAATCCCTCCTGCGCGTGGGTTGTTGGGCATCAACACCAAAAAGCGACCCGCGAGACTGATAAAAGTGGTCAGCGCTGCGCCTTTGTTGCCGCGTTCCTCTTTATCGACCTGAACGATGACTTCCTGGCCCTCTTTTAGCACCTCTTTGATGCTAGGGCGACCAGAGACGTCTTTGATGAAGTATTCGCGCGAGATCTCTTTCAGAGGAAGGAAACCGTGGCGCTCGGCACCAAAGTCCACGAACGCGGCTTCGAGAGAGGGTTCTACTCGGGTGATCTTACCCCGATAAATATTGGCTTTTTTCTGTTCCCGAGCGCCGGATTCGATATCCAAATCGTAAAGGCGCTGTCCATCTACCAGTGCGACCCGCAGCTCTTCAGGCTGGGTCGCGTTAATTAGCATCCGTTTCATGTTGTCTCACGTAGCATGGCGTGCCGACATACTTTTGAAAGCGTGCGTCGGCGAATCGCTGGGTGCTGCGTGCTTGTGCTCGGCGCATGGTTATGCTGACGCATTAAGCCGGGAAGGCAGTCGTGCCGACCCGGCCGAAAGGGCGTTGAGTACGTGGCGGCGGCAGAACATGTTTCGGTGGCTGTCACGTCCATCCGGCTCTGCTGACACCGCCTACACCTGGCATTCATCGATTCGCCAACGCCGGTATCGGCACAGCGTTGATCTTAGCGCCCTAGCGTTGCAACGACTTGTGACGAAAAGAGGCTGCAAGGCTGAGGCGTAACGTTTATTTAGTGACGGGCCCGCCGTTTCTGGCCGAGCCTGACGTTCTCTCTCGTCCGACGGGTGTCAAACGACAGAGTTACTACATTTCAATACGTTGTCAGTAGGCAGTGCGTACACTTATCACTACTGAGTGCGCTCTGACCTGCGTGTTGGTCGTGCAGGTGCGAAGCCAAAACGTGGAACATCCTTCTTTATACCAATGTTATAAAAGCGGGCCACGTTCGGCCCGGCCACGTTGGCCGATGAGCGCTTTGGAATATAACAGTAAAGACAACCACCAGCAATTGACGCAATGCCGGGAGCTCTACGTTAGAATGCCGTTTTTAATCTGACGTCAAAGAATGTCACCAGGAGTAAGCGGCAATGTCCGAAGGGCGTGAAGTACAGTGGGTGGAAATCGCCCCGGAACAAGCAGGTCAGAGAATCGATAATTTTTTGATGACCCGATTAAAAGGGGCTCCCCGCGCACTGATTTACCGTATCGTTCGTAAAGGGGAAGTTCGGGTCAATAAAAAACGGGTCAAAGTCGATTATCGCCTGCAGTCGGGTGATTTGGTGCGAGTGCCGCCGCTGCGTCTTGCCCCTAAAGAGGCGGTGAAAGAAGTCAGCGATAATCTGCGCGACCTGCTGGTGGGAAGCGTGATCATGGAAGGGCCCGACTGGATGGTGATGAACAAGCCGTCGGGCTTGGCCGTCCATGGGGGAAGTGGTGTCAAGATTGGCTTGATCGAGGCTCTTCGCCAAGTGCGTGACGACCTGACGTTCTTGGAGTTGGTGCATCGTCTCGATCGCGATACTTCCGGCTGTTTACTGCTCGCCAAGTCCCGTGATGCGTTGGTTACTCTCAACGAGTCTTTGAAAAAACACGGCATGGACAAACGCTATTTGGCGCTGGTGGCCGGACGCTGGCCTGCCCGCAAAACCTACGAAAGCGCGCGGCTGGATCGTTTCGATGCAGGCAACGGCGAGCGGCGCGTGCGGGTAGACCCCAATGGTAAGGTGTCACGCACTCACTTCTCCGTGATCGAGACGTTCGAAAAAGTCACGCTGATCGAAGCGGAGCCAGTGACCGGTCGCACTCACCAAATTCGCGTGCACGCTGCCCATGCAGGGCATGCGCTATTGGGTGATGATAAATACGCGACCCGTGAAAGCGCAGTGCTGACCAAGCAATTGGGCTTGGGCCGCCTCTTTCTACATGCTCGCTCGCTGACCTTTCCAGAGCCTGGTAACGGCAGACCTGTGACGGTTAAAGCGCCGCTTCCAGAGGCACTTGAAGAGACGCTCAAGCGCGCACGTCAATGAGAGAAATGCTATGCGTTACGAGCTGATTATTTTCGACTGGGACGGCACGCTAATGAATTCCGTGCCCAAAATCGTCGCTTGCATGCAGGCGGCGGCGATGGATGCCGAGTGGGGCGAACTGGACGTCAGTGCCATCGAAGACATCATCGGTTTAGGGTTGCCTGAGGCAATCGCCAAGCTATGCCCGGGCATTGCGTCCGAGCAGGCCGAGCGGCTGCGCCAGCGTTACTCCCATCACTTTGTAGAGGGCAATACGACGCCAATGCCTTTTTTCGACGGGGTAGAGGCGCAGCTGGCGAGATTGCGGGAGCGACCCCAGCAACGTCTTGCGGTCGCGACGGGTAAAAGTCGTCGCGGTCTCGATCGAATCTTTCGTGAGACGGGGAGCGGCGAGTTTTTTCACGCGAGCCGCACGGCCGATGAGACACGTTCAAAGCCACATCCCCAGATGCTAGAGGAGATTTTGGCCGAGCTGCAGGTGCCAGTAGAGCGCGCTGTTATGGTGGGAGACACCGAATACGATTTGGAGATGGCCCGCGCCCTGGGGATGGATCGGGTGGGGGTGACCTACGGTGTGCACACGCCCGCTCGTCTGGCGGCTAGCCAGCCCGTGTGGGTGGCTGACGACATACCGTCACTGTTCGATTGGCTCTACAGCGAGCCGCTATACAGACAGGCCTAGACGTGAATACACGCAACGTAGGAGTCGACGATGAGTGATGATCAGCGGCGTGACGAGCGCCATGGAGAGGCACCCAGCAGCCGTGATCCATCGAGTGAGCATGATCGCTGGACGCAAGGACCTGAAGTGCCTGCGCAGCAAAAGCGGGCAGCGCAGACAGATCACCAAGAGGACGATGCAGAGACCCTAAGAGAGCGTCAGCGGCTAGCTCAGCTTGAGATGATGGATCGTTGGATCGGTGGTGTGCTGACCGAGCAGCGTAGAAGCCGCCGCTGGAAGCTATTCTTTAGGTTGATGTTACTCGCGCTGGTGCTCATCTCGCTGACGACGACGCTCTATCGGGTATTTTTGGCAGAACCTACCGCTGCAGTGCCCGCGCAGCAACACTTGGCGTTGATAGAAGTGCACGGAGTGATTGCCAGCGATGCGCCTGCCAATGCGGAGCGCATCATCCAAGGTTTGAATCAAGCCTGGGACAATGCCGGTGTTGCCGCCGTGGTGCTGCACATCGACAGCCCGGGAGGAAGTCCTGTCCAGTCTCAACGTATTTATACCGAAATCATGCGCCTGCGCGAGCAGGGTGATAAGCCGATCATTGCAGTGATCGAAGATATCGGTGCCAGCGGTGCTTACTACGTTGCGTCGGCGGCAGACGAGATCGTTGCGTCTCCGGCCAGCTTGGTGGGATCGATTGGCGTGATTTATGCGGGATTTGGCTTTCAAGAAGCCATTGCCGAGCTGGGAGTCGAGCGCCGAGTCATGACGGCGGGTGAGAACAAGGCGTTTCTAGACCCCTTTCAGCCGTTGGACGAGGACGTGGCGCGCTTTTGGCAAAGCGTGCTCACCCAAACGCATGAGCAATTCATTGGTGATGTGCGAGCGGGGCGCGGAGAGCGTTTGAGCGATAACCCGGATATTTTTTCCGGGCTAGTCTGGAGCGGCGAGCAGGCGCTTGGCTTAGGGTTGGTCGATGAGTTGGCGAGTCTAGAGCAGGTTGCCCGTGCACAGGTGGGCGAGGCGTCCTGGGAGAACTACACGCCTCGTTTAGATCCCTTCGAGCGGCTAACGCGCCGATTTACTCAAGCGGCTGCCGAGGTGCTGGGTGTGCACACTAGTCATGCGCCGATAAAGTTTCAGGCCCAGTAGCGTCAGACGTCGCCAAGGGGTTCATGCCCACGTGGCGAAGCATGTCGCAAAGGGCGATGAGGGGCAGTCCGATCAATGCGTTGGGGTCACGGCCCTCCAGACGCTCGAATAGTGTGATTCCCAACCCCTCCATGCGAAAGCTTCCGGCGCTATCGAGGGGTTGCTCAAGGGCAACGTAACGTTCTATTTCCTGTTCGCTCAAGGTGCGGAATACCACCTCGAACGGCTCGATATGCACGTGGTGGCGCTGATGTCGCGTGTCGACCAGAGCGAGTCCCGTCAAGAACGTGACCTTACGGCCCGAAAAACGCGCTAGATTGGCACGTGCGCGCTCCGATGTGTGTGGTTTGCCGAGAATGTCACCTTCGAACAGGGCAATTTGATCAGAGCCAATGATACAGTGGTGGGGGAAACGCTCGGCCACCGCGTTGGCTTTGCTCAGCGCAAGGCGGTGAACGAGTGCCTGCGGGGATTCGTTATCGAGGGGCGTCTCGTCGATGTCAGGGGAGTGACATTGGTAAGGTAGCTGCAGACGGTCTAGCAGCGCTTGGCGAAAGCGAGAGCTAGACGCAAGGACGAGGGGGGCGTTTTGCATTTGCGGCACTGTCGTCTCCTTTTGACTGGGATGGCGCCATCAGCACGGGCATTGAGTGTAGCGAAAGCGCGGCGACATGCCTAATAGCCCCGTTTTCACCGAGCTATCGATAAGAATTATGCTATGAGCTTTGACACCAGGGGGGCGAGTGCCTATCATTGCGCGCCTATGTTGACCTCACAACTCCCCAGCCGGGTTGAGCCTTATAAGCTTGCAGCCCGCCGCGAACGACTCGAAGGCTTAGTGGCGCTGAATAAGCTGCCCCGCCTTGCTGAAGAAGCAGGCGACCAAACGGGCGACTGTCATGTCGTACTCGAGTTTGGTGTCGATGCCCAAGGTCGCCGCGAAATTCGTGGCCATTTGCAAGCGACGCTGGCACTGCCTTGTCGTCGCTGTATGGTGCCGCTTAGCCAAGACGTTTCCAGTGACTTCCTGCTTGGGATGATTACCGACGAAGCCTTGGCCGCCGAGCTGCCTGCCAGTCATGAGCCGGTGCTGGTGGAAAACGAACAGCTGGACCTGCTGACGGTGGTCGAGGATGAGCTCATTCTCAGCCTTCCCCAGGTGGTCTACCACGATGAGACCGAATGCCATGTCTCGGCGGAGCAGCTGGTCAGCAAGACCGAAGGCGCGGCGGACGAGTCCGCTTCAGCCAAGAATCCTTTCGCGGTGCTCAATGCTTTGAAAAGCAGTGGCGCTTTGAAAGGCAAAAAGTAAGCATCACTTACCCTACATACCTTGGAGTAAACACTCATGGCAGTTCAACAGAACCGTAAAACTCGTTCCAAGCGCGGCATGCGTCGTAGTCACGATGCGCTGAGCGCACCGACTCTGTCTCAAGACAAAGAAACGGGCACCACTCATCTGCGTCACCATGTTTCTCCCGATGGTTTCTATCGCGGCCGTAAGGTGGTTGAGGTTTAAGCCTTAACACTTTACGAGTGGCATAACAGCGTGGGTGCAATGCGCCTAGCGATCGATGTCATGGGGGGTGACCAAGGCCCTCGTGCCATTATCGAAGGCTCTGCAAAGGCGGTCATCGAGCGACCTGACATTGAACTCACCCTGTTCGGCCCGCGTCAGCGTATCATCGCTGAACTTTCGCGCTTGCCGCAGCCTTTGGCTGCGGCAGCGTCACGTTTAGTCGCCTGCGATGTTTCTGATGCAGTGCCGCCCAGCGCATCGGCTGCCTGGGCGCTGCGGCGTGGGCACGAGACGAGCATGGCGCGCATGCTGCGCTATGTAGCAGAAGGTGGCGCCCATGCCGGGCTCAGTGCTGGCAATACCGCGGCGTTAGTCGCGCTGTCGCGGCGTGAGCTTGGCATGATCTCTGGGTTCTCCCGGCCCGCTATCAGTACTGCCATACCCTCACGGGGCGGTCGACGTTGCTACCTGCTGGATTTGGGGGCAAATGTAGATTCCCCCGCCTCACGGCTCGTTGATTTTGCCGTATTAGGGGCTGCTATGGCGCACTGCATAGATGGGATCGACCGTCCTCGCGTTGCGTTATTGAACGTTGGGGCAGAGGCCACAAAAGGCAGTGTGACCGTGCGGGAGACGGATCACTTGCTTCGGGAGTGTGCATCCTCACTGCCATTTGTATATCTAGGCTATGCGGAAGGTGGCGACATCTTTCAAGGCGAGATCGATGTCATGGTGTGCGATGGCTTTGTCGGTAACGTGACGTTGAAGGCGAGCGAAGGTTTGACTCGTATGTTGGTTGAGCGTGTGCAGTGGGCGTTTGAATCACGCCTATGTGGACGTTTGGCAAGTGTACTGGCCAAACCTGTGCTGAAACGGCTCAAGCAGGAGCTTGACCCCGTACGTTATAACGGCGCAAGCCTACTTGGGCTAAAACGGATTGTGGTGAAGAGCCATGGGAGTGCCGGTGCAGATGGGTTCTACTACGCTATTCAGCGAGCCTTGCAAGAAGTAGAACGCGATCTGCCAACCCAGCTTGCCAGTCGCTGGTCTTGAACCGAAGGCAAGCAAGACGCCACAAAACGTCGTACGATTTTTGCGGGTTATCGGTGGCCATTGGAGATGCCGTTCGCTGCGCGTCAGCGTTACCGATGACTACGCCTATCGCTCAACTGAGCAAATGCCTACAAGAGCAAAGGTGAACGACATGTCTCAACCCCTTGCCCTCATTTTTCCCGGGCAAGGCTCTCAGCAGCTTGGAATGCTGCGGGAGCTGGCCGAGCGCTATAGTGTGGTGGGAACGACATTTGAGGAAGCGTCCGATGCGCTGGGCTATGACCTATGGAAGGTCGTCCAGGAAGGCCCCGAAGATGCACTGAATGCAACGGCTTGCACCCAGCCAGCGCTGCTCACATCCAGCGTGGCTATCTGGCGAGTTTGGCAGGAGCTGGAAGGCCCTCGCCCTAGCGTAATGGCAGGTCATAGCCTTGGCGAGTACAGTGCGATGGTCTGCGCGGGCGTGATGGGCTTTGCCGAAGGTGTGCAGCTCGTTCGTCTACGTGGTGAAGCCATGCAGGAGGCCGTTCCCGCTGGCGAAGGCGGCATGGCTGCGATACTTGGTCTTGACGATGCCGTTGTTGAAGCCGCCTGCGCTAGCGCCGCCCAGGGTGACGTCGTATCGGCCGTGAATTATAACTCTCCTGGGCAGGTGGTCATCGCTGGCAGTAAAGCGGCGGTTGAGCGTGCCATTACGGCCTGCCAAGAGGCCGGTGCCAAGCGTGCACTGGCTTTGCCCGTTTCTGTACCGTCCCACTGTGCGTTGATGCGCCCCGCTGCCGAGCGTTTGGCCAATGCGATGCAATCGATCGAGCTACGCACGCCTCGCTACACCGTCATCCAAAACGTCGACGCCCAAGCCCATGCGGATGTCGACACGCTTCGTACGCGCTTGATCGAGCAGCTCTATCAACCTGTGCGATGGTCCTCTTGCGTTGAAGCCATGGCAGAGCAAGGTGCTAATGTCTTCATCGAATGTGGCCCGGGCAAGGTGCTGACCGGCCTCAACAAGCGTATCGTGCGTGGTGCCAAGGGATTGGCGGTCAACGACCCCGACAGTTTGGACGCAGCGCTCGAGCTTGCGCGCGAAACATTGGCGGGTAATGCGTGATAAACGGCGAATATCAGCTACCCTTGCTTAGTTCAGTGGAAGGAAACGTGTTATGACGCAAGAGAAACGTGTCGCCCTAGTAACGGGAGCAAGTCGCGGCATTGGTCGTGCCATTGCTCACGAGCTTGGTCGTCAGGGCCGTATCGTCATCGGTACGGCCACTAGCGACGCTGGTGCTGAGAAAATCGATGCCGATTTGAAAGCCAATGGCATTGAAGGCGCAGGCATGTGCCTGAACGTCACCGATCAGGCGAGCATCGATGAGGTGTTAAAGACGATCGGTGAGCGTTTTGGGGCTCCCACGATTTTGGTTAACAATGCAGGGATTACCCGTGATAACCTCCTCATGCGGATGAAAGAGGAGGAGTGGGATTCCGTGATGGATACCAACCTCAAATCCGTCTACCGTGTGAGCAAGGCTTGCCTGCGTGGCATGACCAAGGCGCGCTTTGGTCGAATCGTATCGATCAGTTCGGTCGTCGCGACCATGGGTAACTTGGGTCAAGCGAACTATGCAGCGGCCAAGGCTGGCATGGAGGGCTTTAGTCGTGCACTTGCGCGCGAGGTAGCGTCACGTGCCATCACGGTCAATGCCGTTGCGCCGGGTTTTATCGCCACTGATATGACTGAATCGCTGCCCGAAGCACAGCACGACATGTTGCTGAAACAGATTCCTTTGGCACGTCTGGGCGGGCCAGAAGAGATTGCTGCTGCCGTTGGCTTTTTGACGAGTGACGCTGCAGGGTATATCACTGGTGAAACGCTGCACGTGAATGGCGGTATGAATATGCGTTGATGGCCTTGGGTTTGGCGGTTGCGTCAACCTAAGGGCGTCTATAAACTACCCCGCAGCTTTTGGCTTGCGGTTTCCAAATAGCTGGTTATCTATAACGGCTAATGTGAACGACTGGAGTACGTTGATGAGTACTATTGAAGAGCGCGTAAAAAAAGTAGTGGCAGAGCGCCTGAACGTTAAAGAAGAAGACATCCAGAACAGCTCTTCTTTCACTGAAGACCTGGGTGCCGACTCTCTGGACACCGTTGAGCTGGTGATGGCATTGGAAGAGGAATTCGATACTGAAATTCCTGACGAAGAAGCCGAAAAAATCACCACGGTTCAAGAAGCGATCGACTACGTAAACGCCCACCAGTAAGGGCGCGATCATCGCGAAGAGCCAGGGTGGGGTGTCTCCCGCCCGTATTAAAAAAGCCGTCCTGATAGGGGACGGCTTTTTTGCTTTACGCTCTCAATGAATATAACGTTCAAACTCCGTTATACTAGTCACCAAATTTCTGCAGCAAATGACCCAGATGGGTCGTGTCACCATGGATGCCTGGAGGAAAGCTGATGGCGCGAAGAAGGGTAGTGGTAACTGGGTTAGGCCTGGTGACCCCAGTGGGCAATAGCGTAGACGAGTCGTGGGCCAATATCGTCGCAGGGAAAAGTGGCATTGCGCCTATCGAGCACTTCGATACCAGTGGCTTCAATACACGCTTTGGCGGTTCGGTAAAGAATTTCGATATCAGCCCCTACTTGAACCCCAAAGATGCACGCAAGATGGATCTGTTCATTCAGTACGGCATGGCGGCCGGTGCGCAGGCCATCCAGGATTCAGGCATAGAGTGTAACGACGAGAACGCCGAGCGCATCGGTGTGGCTATCGGTTCAGGCATCGGCGGCTTGCCAATGATTGAACATAACCACAATGCGCTCAATAAAGGCGGCGCGCGCCGCGTGTCGCCATTCTTTGTGCCGGGGTCCATCATCAATATGATCTCGGGCAACATGGCGATCCAGCACGGCTTCAAAGGGCCGAATATTGCCATTACGACGGCATGCACCACCGGTACGCATAATATTGGCTACAGCGCACGTACCATCGCCTACGGCGATGCAGACGTGATGATTTGTGGCGGTGCGGAAATGGCCACGACGCCGCTGGGTTTGGGCGGTTTCTCGGCGGCGCGTGCGCTTTCCACACGCAATGACGACCCTGAAGCGGCAAGCCGTCCTTGGGATGCCGAGCGCGATGGCTTCGTGCTCTCGGATGGTGCGGGCGTGTTGGTGTTAGAAGAGTACGAGCATGCCAAAGCACGTGGAGCCCACATTTATGCGGAGCTTGCAGGCTTTGGAATGAGTGATGATGCCTATCATATGACGGCACCTCCAGAGGACGGCCGTGGCGCGGCGCTCTCTATGAGTAATGCGATCAAAGATGCCGCCATCGATCCATCGGCCGTGCATTATATCAATGCTCACGGTACGTCGACGGCGGCTGGTGATTTGGCGGAGAGCCGTGCGATCGAGAAAGTGTTGGGTCATGCGGCTCAGCACGTGGCCGTAAGCTCCACCAAGTCGATGATTGGTCACTTGCTGGGAGCTGCTGGCGCCGTTGAAGCCGTTTTCAGCATTCTGGCCATTCGTGATCAGGTTGCGCCGCCCACCATCAACCTGGACAACCCTCAGGAGGGCTGCAATCTCGACTACGTCCCCCATACCGCTCGTGACATGCGTATCGATGTAACGCTGTCGAACTCGTTTGGTTTTGGTGGCACGAACGGCTCGCTGTTGTTCAAAAAGGTATAAGCCTTGATGCCGATGCCCCAGGTGCCTTTCGATGACCGCGGGCTGGCGTATGGCGATGGTCTATTCGAAACCGTCTTGCTACGTGATGGGCAGCCCGTGCTGTGGGAGTACCATCACGCCCGGTTGGCAAAGGGCTGCCAACGTTTGAATATTCCATTGCCGTCTGCTCGGCAGCTGTCTCAGGCGTGGCAAGCCCCCCCTAGGGCCGCTCTCGAGGTTCTCAAGCTCATTTTGACCCGTGGGAGTGGTGGTCGTGGCTACGCGATTCCTAACCAGGTAGCGCCCCGGCTGATGACTCGGCGTACGCCCTTTACGACAAACGAAACGCACTGGCGTGAGGGCGTATGCGTTCGTATGTGTCAACTGCGTTTGGGGCATCAACCGCTTCTGGCCGGGATCAAACATCTCAATCGGCTAGAGAACGTGCTGGCGCGTCAGGAGTGGCAAGAGCCTGACATCGCCGAAGGGTTGCTGACCGATCAAGCGAGTAATGTCGTGGAGGCCACCAGTATGAACCTGTTCTGGTCGTCAGAAGGGCGTTTGTATACGCCCTACATTGATCGTTGCGGTGTAGAGGGCACCCTGCGTGCTGCCTTGCTGTCTGAGGGCCTCATCCACGAAAGCCGGTTGTCCGCTGCAGCGTTGTCAAGCGTGGAACGGCTTTGGGTCGGTAATTCAGTTCAAGGGGTTTGGCCCGTGCGTGAGCTACGCGATGCCCACGGCAGTCGACTAGCGGCGTGGCCGCGCTTCAAGGCGGATCCGCTGCAAGTCGCGGCGCATCGGCTGCTCGGTTATCCAGGTACATTTCTATCGTAGGCAACCCCATAACTTGATCGAGGTATCAACGTGAAACGGTTATTTGCCGTCTTAGCGGTATTGGTAGTGCTGGCGATTGCCGCCGTGCTAGGTGGCTATGCCTATTGGCAGCAGCGCCTTGCGGCACCCATTGTCGTTGAGGAACCCATGCTTTACCAAGTGCCTGCGGGTGCTGGATTTCATCAAGTCGTACGTGACCTGGCTTCTCAAGGTGTATTGAAAGACGTCTGGGCGTATCAACTGCTGGCTCGTATCGACCCAGAGCAGGTGCCGCAACTGCGGGTGGGGGAATATCGGCTGATGCCCGGGATGAGCGGACTGGATGTCATTGCGTTATTGGGCAGCAATAACGTGGTGACATATTCGTTGACCGTACCGGAAGGTTGGACGTTTCGCCAGATGCGCACGTTGCTCGATACGGCCCCCAAGCTCGAGCATCGCACGACTGGCATGAGTGACGAAGCGATCATGACGCTTTTGGGGCGTGAGGGAGCTCATCCAGAAGGTTGGTTCTTTCCCGATACCTATCGCTACCATTTGGGCATGAGCGATGTGGATATCTTGCGTCAGTCCCTGCAGCGGATGGAGCGTATTTTGGAAGAGGTCTGGGCAGAGCGGGATGAGGATCTCACTATCGGGTCTCCTTACGAAGCACTCATCATGGCCTCGTTAATCGAACGCGAAACCGGAGCGCCGGAAGAGCGTCGGGAAATTGCCGGCGTTTTCAAGCGGCGTATGGAGCGCGGCATGCGTCTTCAAACGGACCCTACGGTCATTTATGGAATGGGCGAGCGCTACGAAGGGCGGATTACCCGTGCCGACCTGAGGGAAGCGACTCCCTACAACACGTACGTGATCGATGGTATGCCGCCGACACCCATCGCCATGCCAGGGCGTGCCTCGTTGGAAGCTGCGGTGAATCCGCTACCTGGTGAAACACTCTACTTTGTGTCGCGGGGAGATGGCACCCACCATTTTTCACGTACCCTGCGTGAGCACAATAATGCCGTCAACCGCTATATTCGTAATCGTTAAATCGCTGCCATCGACCAAGATGGCGTATCAATTGAGTAAGGGGCAGCAATGAGTAAGCGTGGGCGCTTCATCACGCTGGAAGGCGGTGAAGGGGTCGGTAAGTCGACCAACGTGGCGTTCGTCGAAGCGTGGCTGACATCGCGTGGAATCGATGTGGTGCGCACGCGGGAGCCGGGAGGCACGTCGCGCGCGGAGGCCATTCGCGAGCTGTTGCTAGACCCTGCGCCCAACGAGCCGCTCAGTGTCGATGCGGAGTTGTTGCTCGTCTTTGCCGCCCGTGCACAGCATTTGGCGGAGAAAATTCTGCCAGCCCTGGCGCGCGGCGCATGGGTGGTCTGTGACCGTTTTACCGATGCGACCTTTGCCTATCAGGGCGGTGGGCGAGGTATCGATACGTACCGAATTGCTCAGCTAGAAGCATTCGTTCAGAAAGGGCTTTCTCCTGATTTGACGCTTTTGCTCGATATGCCGCCTGACGCTGCCAGAGTGCGGCTAGAGGGGCGTTTACGCGATCTCAATACGCAGCGTGACCGGTTCGAGCAAGAGCGTGTCGAATTTTTCATGGACGTTCGCCAGGCTTACCTTGAGAGAGCTGCATCTGCTCCGGAGCGTTTTGCTCTCATTGACGCGGCCCAGCCGCTGCAAGACGTTCAAATGGTGCTGGGTCGTGTGCTGGAAGAGCGGGTTGCGCAATGGCAGTAACCGGCGTCTTGCCCTGGCACCACTCGACCTGGCAGCAGTTGGTGCGTCTGGCCGATAGCGGACGTTTGCCCCATGCGCTGCTGATCAGCGGTGCTCACGGCGTCGGCAAACAGCAGTTAGCGGAGGCGCTGATCGCCAGAGCGTTGTGTGCAGCGCCAAGCGAGCAGGCCTGCGGGCAGTGTCATAGCTGTGCCATGCTGGCGTCAGGCTATCACCCTGACTTGCTGCGGGTGTCGCCGGAGGAGGGGAAGCGTCAAATTCGTATCGACCCTATTCGCGATGTGAATCGGTTCGTGTCGCAAACGGCGCAGCAGGGCGGTTATCGCGTCATTGTCATTTCCCCGGCGGAAGCGATGAACGTTGCCGCGGCCAATGCGCTGTTAAAAAGCTTGGAAGAGCCTGGCGACAAAACGCTCTTTATCCTGCTCTCGGACGTGCCGTCTCGCACGTTGCCGACCATTCGCTCACGCTGTCAGCAGTGGCCACTGGCCAGCGTAGCGTTCGAGGCATGTAAAGGCTGGCTGACGCAGCATCTGGGAGGTGATGAGGCGCACTTTTGGTGGCGTGTCTCCGGTGGTTTACCGCTCTTGGCAGTGGAGCTTGCCGCTCCCGACGAGCGTGCCCTGAGGCATCAAATTCACGACTGTTTCGAGCAGTTAGTGCGCGGGGCAGAGCCGGTATCCGAGGCAGCAAGGTTGGACCGCCAGGCGATCGATGCCATCTTATGGTACGGTATCGCTTGGCTTGAGGACTTGATTCGTCTGGGGCTTTCCGGCGAGCAGAGTGTGTTGCACAATCCTGATTTGGTGCCACTCTACCGACAGGCGGTAAAAAACGGTCGCGTTCAAGACTGGTTCCGGCTGCTGGATTATGCCCGAGAGCAGCGCCGCTTGTTCGCCGTAGGGGCCAACCCAAATCCCCAACTCGTTTTGGAAGCGTGGCTAGTTCGCTGGTCTGCGCTGCTACGCTCCTAACCACTGGTTGTAACGAGGTCGTGATGGCTGCCCAAAAAGCGCTCTCTTTGACGATACCGGATGTACCAACGCTGCTGTCCGCCTACATGCCCTTTTTGGACCGAGGTGGGATTTTCGTACCGACGAAAACACTCTACAGCCTGGGGCAGTCGGTCATGCTGCTGCTGACCCTGCCAGGGGAGAGTGAGCGTCTTTCGGTGACAGGACAGGTGATTTGGATATCTCCCGAAGGCGTGAGCGGTCGGCGTATGCCGGGCATCGGCGTTCACTTCAGCCAGCAGGATTACTCCGTTCGCGACCGTATCGAGACGCTGTTGGCGGGCCAGCTCGATAAAGCGCCCCCTTCATTTACGCTTTAATTCAGCGATTTTTCTATACACTCAAAGAGCCCTGCATGTTTGTCGACTCTCACTGCCATCTCGATCGTTTATCGGAACATACCCACGGTGGCGACGTAGCAGCCACCCTGGCCGCTGCGCGTCAAGCGAACGTTAGCCAGTTTCTCGCGATTTCGACGACGCTGGAGGAGCTGCCTGGGCTGGCCGCCATTGCCAGAGAGCACCCTGACGTTGCGATCTCCGCCGGTCTGCACCCGCTGCATCAGACGGCGCACGAACCCAGCGTGGACGAGATCGTCGAAGCTGCCGAGCAGTATGGCGCGGTGGCCATTGGCGAGACCGGGCTGGATTATCACTACCAGGAGAGCGTACCGCTAAGCGTCCAGCATGAGCGCTTCAAACAGCACCTAATGGCCGCAAGCGAATTAGAACTACCGGTGATCATTCATACCCGTGAGGCGAAAGACGATACGTTGGCGCTGCTGCGGGAGCACAGCAATCCTCAGGTGGGGGGGGTGATTCACTGCTTCACCGAAGATCTGGAGATGGCCCGGGAAGCCGTGCGGCTGGGTTTTTACATTTCGCTTTCCGGTATTATCACCTTCCGTAACGCTGCGTCACTGCGTACCCTGGCACGCCAGCTTCCACTGGATAGGCTGCTCATCGAAACCGACAGCCCCTATTTGGCACCCGTTCCCCATCGCGGAAAGCCCAACGAGCCCGCGTGGGTCGTCGAGGTGGCTGAGTGTATTGCCCGTGAACGAGGCATCAGCGTCGATGAAGTTGCGATGCAGACGACGGTGAACTTCTACCATCTTTTCCGGGCTGCCGCGCCCGATGCGCCTGCCCATGTGAAAGAGGCGCTGGCACGATCTGGGCTGGTAGTGTAACGCGCTATCTTTTGGGGAGCATGGCAATGAACATTGATCGGCTACTTCAGCAATCCGGCGGCTCGGCGACCATTCCCCCTGTCGATACTTGGCAGCCCGAGCTCACGGGCGATATCGACATACGCATCCAGGCGGATGGCACTTGGCTGCATGAAGGCAAGCCTTTCGCACGCCCGGCGATTGCCAAGGTGCTTGCCAGTCTTTTGCGGCGGGATGCGGAAGGGTATTGCCTGGTGACCCCCGCTGAGCGCTGGCGCGTCAGCGTCGAGGATCGTCCATTAGTGATCGTCGAGGCCGATTTTCGCGACGACGCCTGGTGGCTGACCACCCAGTTCGAGGATGTGGTGCGCCTGGACGCTGATCATCCCTTATCGCTGTCGATGACGCCTGAAGGTGATTTAGCGCCCGAGTGTGCCATTCGCTTTGGCTTGGCAGCTCGGCTGCACCGCAACGTGTTCTATCGCTTAGTGGAGCAAGCCCGCGTCGAAGAAGCGGCAAGTGGACAAACGGTTTGCCGACTCCATAGTGCAGGAAGCTGGCATCCACTTGGTCAATGGAGCGATAGCTTGCCAAGTGAGGCGCCGTGAAGCTAACGGCCGAACAGCAAGCAGTGGTTCACCATGGCGAAGGGCATGCTCGTGTTGCCGCCGTGGCGGGAGCGGGTAAGACCACGACCATGGCCGCTCGAGTACTTCATCTGCTATCGAGCGGCGTTGCTCCCAAGCGAATGCTGGTGCTGATGTTCAATCGTTCTGCTAAAGAGGATTTCCAGCGGCGCCTGGCCACCATGGCCCCAGATGGGCAACCGCTGCCCGATGTGCGCACGTTTCACTCTCTGGGGCATCGTCTGACGCAAAGCTTGTGCCGTTGGGGGGCGCTGGCCCCTAGACGGTTACTCTCTGCCGAGTGGCAGATGGAGCGCTTGCTGCGTCAGGCTAGTTTGAACGTGCTGGCCGACCAAATGGAGCGCCGTGACGCTGCGCTAGAGGGCGACCGCCTGGAAGCACTGGCGCATTTTTGCGGGTTGGTAAAGGCGGAAATGCTATCTGCCGAGACCCTCTACGAGCGGCTTCAGTTCGAGCCTGACACCGATTACTTTCCTGCTGCCTTCGCCGAGGCCGAACGCCTTTTGGAGGCGGAAGGAGTGATGAGCTATGCGGATCTGCTCTACCGTCCCGTAGAGGCCCTGGAAGCCGATGACGCACTTCGCCAGCGCGTCGAGGGGTTTTTGGATCACGTGATCGTCGATGAGTATCAGGACATCAATACGGTTCAGCAACGACTGCTCGCCGTGCTGGCCGGTTCCACTGCGAGCGTTATGGCGGTGGGCGATGCCAACCAGTGCATATACGAGTGGCGGGGGGCACGCCCTGATACGATGCTGGAAAACTTTACCGCGACGTTTGGTGACGCCACCGACTATCCGCTCTCAATGACCTTTCGTCATGGGCACGCGCTGGCGCTCACGGCCAATCACGCCATCATGGCCAACCGCCGACGGCCTGATCAGCTCTGCTTGGCAGGGGCTCGCAACCCGGCGACCCGCATCAACGCAGGTCAAGGCAGCCGTTTTTTGCTGGATGCGCTGATCGATTGGCAATCGCAAGGGCGCGCTCTGAGCGATGCCAGCCTGCTCGTGCGCAGTTGGGCACTGTCGGTGCCGTTCCAGCTCGCACTGCTTCAGGCGGGTATTCCCTTTCGAATGTTGCGAGAAGACCGCTTTGTGTTTCGCTTGCCTTTGGTGCAGGCATTGGCGGGCTATCTGAAGCTCTCCAGGCGCCCAGAGCTGTTACAGGATCCCGAGCAGTTGCTGCTGTTATTAGCTCAGCCAACCCCGTTCGTTGCCAGAGAGCGCTTGCAGCGCCTGGCCTACCAGCTTGCGAGTACTCAGCAGTGGCCGGAGCGCCATGAACCCGTGCTGGCCGCATTGAAACCGCTTCAGCGGCGCACCCTCAAAAAACGCTGGGAATTGCTGTGTGAGTTGCCGAGGCTGAGTGCTTGGCCACCGGCAAAACTGCTCAGTCACGTGGTCGAGGTTATCGATGCAGAAAAGACGTTGAAGCGTGCCGCTGCGAGACGCGACAAGGGGGAGGAGGACGTACGACTGCTAGATGTACTGATCGAGCAGGCCGAGAGTGTACAAGACCCCGATGCGTTCATCGAACTGCTCGAGCGCCCCGTGGAGAATCAGGCGGGTGGCGTATTGATCAGTACGGTGCACGGTGCCAAAGGCCTCGAATGGCCTTTGGTGGCGGTGGCCGGGGTCAACGAAGAAGACTTTCCTTACTACAGTCACGATAACCCCCTGAGCGACGAGCGATTGGAAGAGGAGCGAAGGCTATTTTACGTCGCCATTACTCGTGCCAAAGAGCAGTTGCTCGTTCTGCACGATGGCGGTGTCCACAAGCCAAGCCGCTTCATTGCTGAAAGTGCCTGGCAAGACGGTATGCGCATTGCCGAGCATCTTGCACACGCCCAGCCACCGAGTGACCCGGTAGCGGTGAATGCACCAAGCTTGGTCGAGCGCTACTTGAAAAAGATCGGGCGCGAGGATATTGCCCTGGCGGCACCTCAGGTGAACGAAACCGTGGCTGGTTATCGTGTACACAGCCATTTCTACCCTGGTCAACGGCTGCTACATGCGGTGTTTGGCGAAGGTGAAGTGGCCGCCGTCGAAGGCAACCCCTCCGACCCCGTCATCGACGTTCGCTTTGTCCAAGCCGGCCGGCGACGTTTGATTGCCCGTCGTGCGCCCATCGAGATCATGGAGTCCGCAAGCTAGCGTTGACGTTCCGTTTAGCTTGTCAAGGAGGCTCTTTTAACTGTTGTCAGGACCGATTGGTTCAATGGCGTTTGACTTAGTCTAGTCTGGCCGATTAAATGCTTGGCAGTTAACCATTTATCCAGCAGGTAATCGGCATGCTAAGGCAGTTTGTCAGGTCGTGCGCCATTTCCCTTGCGGTTTACAGCGGCGTTATATCGGCCGACACGTCACTGCCCAGCGTTAGCCTGAATGGGTTCGGCACGATAGGTGTCGTGCATTCAGATATTACTGATGCCGATTTCGTGGCCGATCCGTTCGCCTCCTCGGGTGCGGGTTTCAGCGGGGAGTGGAGTGCTGAAGTTGATAGCCGATTGGGGCTTCAAACGACGCTTGCCGCGACGTCTTCCCTCTCCGCGACCGTTCAGGTGGTCAGCGAAAAACGCTTCGATGGCTCCTACTCGCCGGATATCGAGTGGGCCTATCTTCAGTATGACGCGACGCCGTCGTTAAGCTTTCGCGTAGGTCGCATGGTGCAAGGAAGCTTCATGAATTCCGAGTACCGCAAAGTGAGTTTTGCTACCCCTTGGATCAGACCGCCTGCTGAGATTTATCGTCTCGTTCCCGTCGCCAATTTCGATGGAATCGATCTTCGCTATCGCTACTATTTGGGTGAGGCGATCAACGATGTGCGTCTGAGCTATGGTGGCGGTAGCGTGGAGTATGAGACAGGAGATATCGACTCTTCCGACTCGTGGGGCCTTTCTCAGCATACGCGGTGGGGCAATACGACACTTTTTGCCAGCTATGGCGAGCTCAGTGTACAAGCCGATGAGTTGACCCAGTTCTTCGATGTTTACCGGCTTTTTGGGCCTCCGGGAGAGACCTTGGCCGAGCGTTATGAAGTCGATGGCAAACCCATCCGCATTTTGAGCTTTGGCGTCAACTACGACCCCGGTTCATGGTTTGTGGAGGGGGAGTGGGCCAAGTTTTCTTCGTCGACTCTCCTGGGCAGTAGTGAAAACGCTCACTTGACGGCGGGCTATCGTATTGGCCAATGGACCCCCTATGCGGCACTCGGACGTGCCCGTGTTCTGAGCAATCGATCCGAGCCCGGACTGACCCCTGGATTTTATCCCTCTCCCTTTTCTGAGGCGGCCGTGGTGCTCAACAGCACGCTGAATGCCGTGCTGTCGTCTGGGCTATCACAAGACAGCAGCACCCTTGGTTTGCGTTGGGATTTTCGCCCGGGGATGGCGCTAACGGCACAATATGACCATATCGATTTTCGCTCCGGTTCCCCTGGCGGGCTGATCAATCAGCAGCCCAATTTCCAGCCAGGGGGCAATATAAATCTGTTTAGCCTCGCGCTCGACTTTGTGTTTTAAGGAGCGTGACAATGGCAAAGCGACTATCTCAAGCATGCTGTTGTTTACTGCTCGGCTTGCTTCCCTGTGCAGGCGTTGCTGACTTGGTCGTGGTGGTATCTGCAGAGACAGGACTGACTCGGATCCAGCGTCAAGAGCTGAAAGACCTTTATTTGGACAGCCGAACGCGGCTTCAAGGGGGGGCGGCGATAACGCCTATCGACCAATCCGAACGGTCACGTGAGCGAGACGAGTTTTATCGTCGCTACATCGAAAAGACACCGGCACAGTTGCGCGCCCATTGGGCGAGGTTGATTTTTACTGGTCGAGGCCAGCCGCCTCAAACGCTTGCCGATAGCCAGGCCGTGGTAGAGAGGCTCGCTCGCGACCCCGGCGCCCTTGGCTACATTGATGCCCGTTATTTGGATGATCGGTTGCGGGTGGTGACGATTGAGTAACCTCAAAGGACCATCGCTGCGCCTGGACGCGCAGCATAGGGTACATTCGTGGCGCGATCGATTAGCCGAACCATTGGTGCTTTTTGGTACGGTCGGCCTTTTGATCGTGCTGATCATCGTAAGCAGTACCCACTATTTGGTCAGTCGTGAGCAAGCGGCGATCAGGCGTCAAATCGAGCATTCGATCGGCGATATAGCAGATACCTACGAAGCTAGGGTGTTGAGATCGCTGCGAGAGATCGATGCCACCTTGAAACTCGTCGATTTCGTCGCTACCCAGCAGCGTTCAGATATCTTGACCACGCTTTCTGAGAGGAACTTGCTGCCACCCGGGTTGATTTTTTCAGTGAGCATCGTTGATGGACAAGGAAGGGTAAAAGAGAGCACGAGCCCTTGGGAGCTAGCCACACAGGGCGACACTTTTCCCACGCTGCCAGATGTAACCGAGTTAGTGGTCGAGGCGTTTTCGGCGGCGGGGCGCCAACAGCTGCTATTTGCTAGAAAGCTTAGCAATGAGAGTAACGTCCCTGAGTGGGTGACGTTAACCGTCAGTGCTGACTACTTCGTCAGTGGGTATGATGCGGGGTCACTGGGGGAGCGCGGGTTACTCGCGTTAGTGGATGCTGGGAACGTCACGCGTATTGCCCGAAGTGGCTCCCAGCTAACCTCTCGCACCATCATGGCGTTGCCGTCCTATGACGAGATTATGAATAGCGACGATACGCCCTTCCTCACGCATTGGATGGAGGTCGAGAGAATGACCTTGGTCCGGCCGCTGTTTCGTTTTCCTCTGTCCATCGTGGTAGGTATCTCGGTGGAGGAGCAGTTGGCGAGTGCTTACCCGATGGCGCGTCGCTACTGGTTGCGTGCGCTGTTTGTGAGTGTCGCCGCCCTGATGTTTCTTGGGCTCTTGGCGCGGCTTAGCCATCAGTTGCAGCGAGAGCGTCAGCGAGTGATGGATGAACGGCTGCGCCACGCCCGCCATATCGAGCACCTTGCGTTTCACGATACCCTGACCCAGCTACCTAATCGAGCTTACCTGAGCTATGTGGTGGACCAAGCGATTGGGCAGCATCGTGAGTCAGAAGAAGGCTTTGCCTTGCTGTTCTTGGATTTGGACCGCTTCAAGAGCGTCAACGATACCCAAGGCCATGAAGCGGGAGATAAGTTGCTACGGCTGGTTGCTAAGAGGCTGCTGGCTTCCGTGCGCGAACATGATGTCGTTGCTCGGCTGGGGGGCGATGAATTCGTTATTTTATTGAGAAACATCACCCAGCGAGAGCCTGTGACACGAATTACCGAACAGCTGGTGACCGCTATACAAGAGCCTTTCGCTTTACAAGGGCAAACGTGTTTGATTTCGGTCAGTATTGGCGTGGCGTTATTCCCCCATGATGGGGCCGACGAGCAAACGTTGATGAAGCGTGCTGATGCCGCCATGTATCGCGCCAAGCAGGCGGGCAAGAACACCGCGTATTTTCATGAGCGGTGGTCGGTGTAAGAGCGCGAAGGTAGCCAGAGGCATGTATGCTGCCCCTTTGAAGGGGCAGCAACAATCGAGGTGGACTTACATATTGGGATAGTTCGGTCCGCCGCCACCTTCTGGTGCTACCCAGGTGATGTTCTGGGCAGGGTCCTTGATATCGCAAGTCTTGCAGTGCACGCAGTTTTGGAAGTTGATCTGGAAACGCGGCTGGCCTTGATCGTCTTCGACGACTTCATACACGCCCGCCGGACAGTAGCGCTGCGCGGGCTCGGCGTATTTAGGTAGGTTATGGCGAATCGGTAGGTCGGGGTCTGCGAGACGCAGGTGGCAAGGCTGATCCTCTTCATGGTTCGTGTTGGACAAGAACACTGACGTGGATTTGTCGAACGATAGCTTGCCATCCGGCTTCGGGTAGACGATTTTCTCGAACTCAGCGGCCGGCTTCAGCGCCCCATGATCGGTCGTCGTATCATGGACGTTAGGTAGTTTATTGCCCAGAAGTTGATTCACGAAGTTATAGGCACCGCCACCTACCGTACCGTATTTATGAATGGCGGGTCCGAAGCTCGCACTCTCTTTTAGCTCCTGGTAGGCCCAGCTAGCTTCCCACTTGCTGGTGAAGTTGGCGAGCTCTTGTCCCCCTTCATCACCCTCTTTGATGGCCTCGAAGACGCTCTCGGCAGCCACCATGCCCGATTTCATGGCGGTATGCAGGCCTTTGATTTTGGCAAAGTTTAGCGTGCCCGCGTCGCAGCCAATCAGCAGACCACCTGGGAACGTCATTTTCGGCAGGCAGTTGAACCCACCTTTGGCAATGGCCCGTGCGCCGTAAGCGACGCGTTTCCCGCCTTCTAGGTATTGGCTGAGCTCCGGATGATGTTTCATACGTTGGAATTCATCGAACGGGGAGAGCCACGGGTTTTGGTAGCCAAGATCCATGATCAGTCCAACGACGACCTGCTGATTCTCTGCATGGTAGAGGAACCAGCCGCCGTGGGTGTTGCTATCTAGCGGCCATCCGGAACCGTGCACCACTAGGCCAGGTTCGTGCTTGTCGGCGGGCACATCCCACAGCTCTTTCAGGCCAATACCGTAGTGCTGCGGATCGCGGCCTTCATTCAGAGAAAAGTCGTTGATCAGTCGCTTGCCCAAGTGGCCTCGCGCACCCTCGGCAAAGAGCGTGTACTTAGCGCGCAGCTCCATACCAGGCATATGGCCATCTTTGGGCGTGCCATCGGCACCCACGCCCATATCACCAATCAAAATACCGCGAACGACATCCTCTTCGATGATGACTTCCTGGGCGGCAAAGCCAGGGAAAATCTCGACGCCCAGCGACTCCGCCTGTTCCGCAAGCCAGCGGCACAGGTTGCCCGCACTAATCACGTAGCGCGTCAGATCGCCGCCAGTGTTGTGCATGCTTTTGGGAACGAGCGCATTGGGGATTTTCTGCGCTTTCTCGGCATCTTTGAGCAGATATACCTCGTCGCGAACGGCGGGCGTCGTCAGAGGGGCGCCGCGCTCTTCCCAATCAGGAAACAGCTCTGCCAGTGCGCGGGGTTCGAAGACCGCGCCAGATAGAATGTGGGCGCCCACTTCCGAGCCTTTTTCGACGACACAGACGGTGAGTTCCTGCTCGGCTTCGTTTGCTTGTTGCATCAAGCGGCAAGCGGCTGCAAGGCCTGATGGGCCTGCGCCGACGACGACAACGTCAAAGTCCATTACATCGCGCTCAACGTTTTCCACCCGGTTTCTCCTTATTCTCATAAGCGCCATCGTTGTCGGGCTAGTGAATAGGCACTAGCTTATGAAAAGATGGCCTTAATTTAAAACGGTCGTTTGCTTCTGGTTATCTCCCATGATAGGCATAATACCCGTGTCAGGTCACCCCTACGATGGCAAATGCGCACTTTATCCATACTGATTAGGCAAGTGACTCCCATGGGCTACGACCAAGGCCGCACGCAGAGAGAGTTGTTGATGGTGGGTAGGCTGTGGCAAATTGATAGGGTTTTTCATTTACCAGCCTATCAAACGCTTGCATGAATTTTTTAGCGTTGCCCCGTTAGTGGCGGCGCCTGTTCGGGTTAACGGCCTCTATCACGAGCCAAGCGAGGAACCTATGAAAGTACTCGTCGCGGTGAAACGCGTCATCGACTACAACGTCAAAATCCGCGTCAAAGCGGACCACTCCGATGTGGACCTTACCAACGTCAAAATGGCCATGAACCCCTTCTGCGAAATTGCCGTGGAAGAGGCGGTGCGCCTGAAAGAGAAGGGCGTGGCCACCGACGTCGTGGCCGTCACGGTCGGCCCCAAGGCCGCCCAAGAGCAGCTGCGCACCGCGCTGGCGCTAGGGGCCGACCGCGCCATCCACATTGAAACCGACGAGCGCGCCGAATCGCTGGCGGTGGCCAAGCTGCTGGCCAAGGTGGTGGACGACGAGCAGCCCGGTTTGGTGATTCTCGGTAAGCAAGCCATCGACACCGACAACAACCAGACCGGCCAGATGCTCGCCGCGCTGACCAACCTGCCGCAAGGCACGTTCGCGTCGGAAGTGGCCGTAGACGGCGACAAGGTCAACGTGACCCGTGAAATCGACGGCGGCTTGCAAACCGTTGCCCTCACGCTGCCCGCCATCGTCACCACCGACCTACGCCTCAACGAGCCGCGCTACGCCAAACTGCCGGACATCATGAAGGCCAAGAAAAAGCCGCTGGATGTCAAAACCCCCGCCGACTACGGCGTCGAGGTGGCCTCCAAGGTCACGCTGCTCAAAGTGGAATCCCCCGCCGAGCGCAAAGGCGGCATCAAAGTCGCCTCGGTGGACGAGCTGATCGACAAACTGAAAAACGAAGCCAAAGTGCTTTAAAAGGAGCTGATCTCATGAGCATTCTGGTACTTGCCGACCTGCATGAAGGTCAGTTAGCGGGCGCCACCGCCCACGTCGTCGCAGCGGCCCAAGCCATCGGCGGCGATATCGACGTGCTGGTGGCCGGTGAAGGCGTCCAGGCCGCCGCCGACGCCGCTGCCCAGCTCGACGGCGTCAACAAAGTACGCGTGGCGGACAACGCCGTGTACGCCCACCAGCTGGCCGAGCCCATGGGCGCGCTGCTGGTGGAGCTGGCGGGCGACTATACCCACGTACTGGCCAGCGCCTCCACCACGGGTAAGAACGTCCTGCCGCGCCTAGCGGCGCTGAAAGACGTCAGCCAGCTATCGGACGTGATTGGCGTCGACAGCGCCGATACTTTCCTGCGTCCGATCTACGCCGGAAACGCCATCGCGACGGTGAAAAGCGACGACGCGCTGAAAGTGATCACCGTGCGTACCACTGCCTTCGACGCAGTGGGAAGTGGCGGAAGCGCCAGCGTGGAAGCGGTGGACGTGGTCGTCGACAACGCCCAATCGCGCTTCGTCAAGCAAGAGCTGGCGCAGAGCGACCGCCCCGAACTCGGCGGTGCCAAGGTGGTGATCTCCGGCGGCCGCGGCATGGGCAACGGCGAGAACTTCAAACTGCTCGACGGCATTGCCGACAAGCTGGGCGCGGCCATCGGTGCGTCACGCGCGGCGGTGGATGCTGGCTTCGTGCCCAATGACATGCAGGTGGGCCAGACCGGCAAGATCGTCGCGCCTGAGCTTTATATTGCGGTGGGTATATCCGGTGCGATTCAGCACCTGGCGGGCATGAAAGACTCCAAGGTGATCGTCGCGATCAACAAAGACGACGAAGCACCGATCTTCCAGGTGGCCGATTACGGTCTGGTAGGAGATCTGTTCGAGATCCTGCCGGAGCTGGAAAGCAAGTTATAAGCTATTGAACTGCTTGCCTAGCAAAAGCCGACTTCGCCAGAAGTCGGCTTTTTTATTGCGGGCGGGTTCGATAAACTGACAATAGTTGACTAAGGTACTGGGATAAAGGTTTGCCGCCCATGGTAAAAAATTGCCGTGGCGGTGGTTGAAAAGGGTGAAGTAAGACCACACCTACTGTAGTGAACGCAATAGAAGCCACTCAAGGAGAAGATAGCATGGCACATACCCTTCCTGAACTGCCGTACGCCTACGATGCACTCGAGCCGCACATCGATGCGATGACGATGGAAATTCACCACTCTCGCCACCACAATACCTATGTCACCAACTTGAATGGTGCGCTGGAAGGTACTGGCCTTGAAGATGTGCCAGTGGAAGAGCTGATCTCCAATCTGGACCGCGTACCCGAAGAAAAACGTCAAGCCGTTATCAATAACGGTGGTGGGCACGCGAATCACTCCATGTTTTGGCAAATGATGTCGCCTAAGGGTGGCGGCCAGCCGCATGGTGATATTGCTAAAGCCATCGACGCCGAGTTGGGCGGCTTGGATGCATTTAAAGACGCTTTCAAAAAAGCCGCGTTGGGCCGTTTCGGCAGCGGTTGGGCATGGTTGTCCGTCACGCCTGAGAAAAAACTAGTCGTCGAAAATACCCTCAACCAAGATAGCCCGTTGATGCACGGCAACACGCCCGTACTCGGTCTGGACGTTTGGGAGCACGCTTACTACCTGAAGTTCCAGAACAAGCGCCCCGACTACGTCGATGCCTTCTTCAATGTGGTGAACTGGGACGATGTCGAGCGTCGTTACCAAGCCGCCACCGCCTAAGACTCACGCTTCGTGAGCGCGATGTAAGCGCTTTACATCGCCTAAAACCGTCCCCTGATCAGGGGGCGGTTTTTTTGTGCCTGGGTATAGCGCTGGGCATGAGCTGTCAATAACCTGTGGATGAAAAAATACCATATATGCTTGAATTGATTTTCTCTTGGTCTATATATAGTATGCGTGGTGACTTTTAGAGAGGTAGGGCAAGCGCTGCGCACTACCTGAAAACTGCCGCTATGAAAAGGAAAAATAGCCATGGAAATCCAAATTTATAGCAAGCCTGCCTGCGTCCAGTGCACCGCTACGTATCGTGCGCTGGATAAGCAGGGTCTCGACTACACCGTCATCGACATTACCGCTGAATCAGGCGCACAAGCAGAAGTCGAAGCGCTTGGCTATCGTCAACTACCGGTCGTCGTGGTTGGTGAAGAGCACTGGTCGGGCTTCCGCCCGGATCGCATTCAAGCGCTGGCGTAATCGTCACCCATGCACACGGCTGACGTGGAAGCCAATCAGGCAGGTACGCTGGTCTATTTTTCCACCAAGTCAGGCAATACCCATCGTTTCATAGAAAAGCTTGGTTTGGGTGCACAGCGGCTACCGTTAAATCGTGAAGCCCCTACGCCACGCATCGAGCAGCCCTATATATTGATCACCCCCACCTATGGGGGTGGTTCGGCCAACGGGGCCGTGCCAAAGCAGGTAATTCAGTTTTTAAATGACGCGCACAATCGACACCTTATACGGGGTGTCATTGCTGCTGGTAATACTAATTTTGGTGACGCATACGGTTTGGCGGGGCGAATTATTGCCCAAAAGTGCCAGGTGCCACTGCTTTATCGTTTTGAATTATTTGGCACCGATGACGATGTCGCCAAGGTCCGCAAAGGAGTAGAAGAGTTTTGGAAACGTCAAGCTCAGTCTCTAAGAACGTAGCTGCAAAAAACTCGACAGATCAACGCCCTGCTGCGGGAGCCACCGAGGCGCGCACGCTGGATTACCATGCGCTGAATGCGATGTTGAACCTGTACGGTGCCAACGGCGAGCTGCAGTTGGACAAGGATCGCGAAGCGGCGCGTCAGTACTTCCTTCAGCATGTCAATCAGAACACGGTGTTCTTCCACTCTTTAGAAGAGAAGTTGGATTATCTGGTGGAAGAGCAGTACTACGAAGCCGACGTGCTGGCGCAGTACAGCTTCGCGTTCGTCAAAGCGCTGTTCGAGCAAGCGTATGCGTATAAATTCCGCTTCCCGAGCTTCCTGGGTGCGTTCAAGTACTACACCAGCTACACGCTCAAAACCTTCGACGGCAAGCGCTACCTCGAGCGGTATGAAGACCGCGTCTGCATGGTGGCGCTGACCTTGGCTCGCGGCGACGAAGCGCTGGCCAAGTCGCTAGTCGACGAGATCATTAGCGGTCGTTTCCAGCCCGCGACCCCCACCTTTCTGAACTGCGGTAAGCGTCAGCGGGGCGAGCTGGTCTCTTGCTTCTTGCTGCGCATCGAAGACAACATGGAGTCCATCGGGCGCTCCATCAACTCTGCGCTGCAGCTCTCCAAGCGTGGCGGCGGCGTGGCTTTCTTGCTCAGCAACATTCGCGAATCCGGCGCGCCGATCAAGCGTATCGAGAATCAGTCATCGGGCATCATCCCGATCATGAAATTGCTCGAAGACGCCTTTTCTTACGCTAACCAGCTGGGCGCTCGTCAGGGGGCCGGGGCGGTCTATCTCAACGCTCACCACCCGGATATTTTGCGCTTTCTGGACACCAAGCGTGAAAACGCGGACGAGAAAATTCGTATCAAAACGCTATCACTGGGCGTGACTATTCCTGACATCACCTTCGAGCTGGCCAAGCGTAACGACGATATGTACCTCTTCTCGCCTTACGACGTCGAGCGCGTCTACGGCGTACCGTTTGGTGATATCAGCGTGACCGAGAAGTACCATGAAATGGTGGCTGATGCGCGCATTCGTAAACATAAGATCAATGCGCGCGCCTTCTTCCAAACCCTGGCTGAACTGCAGTTCGAGTCTGGTTACCCATACATCATGTTCGAAGATACGGTCAACCGCGCCAACCCGATTGCGGGTCGTATCAACATGAGTAATCTCTGCTCTGAGATTCTGCAGGTCAATACGCCCACCGAGTACGATGACGATCTCGGCTACCGTCAGGTAGGGCAGGATATCTCCTGTAACCTCGGGTCGATGAACATAGCCAAGGTGATGGATTCTGGCGATATCGGGACCAGTGTCGAGATCGCCATTCGTGGCCTCACCGCCGTGTCTGAAATGAGCAACTTGCGTAGCGTTCCCTCTATCGCTGAAGGTAATGCCAAATCTCGCGCCATCGGCCTTGGTCAGATGAACCTGCATGGTTTCCTGGCCCGCGAGCATATCTACTACGGTTCAGAAGAGGGGTTGGATTTCACCAACCTGTACTTCTATAGCGTGGCGTTCCATGCGCTTCGCGCGTCGAATCGACTGGCCATTGAGCATGGCGAGACCTTTACTGGTTTTGAAGACTCCACCTATGCGTCGGGTACCTTCTTCGACAAGTACACCGATCAGGCGTGGCTCCCGCGTACCGAGAAAGTGCGTCATCTCTTCGAGCGCAGCGGCATTGCACTGCCTACGCAAGACGACTGGCAATCGCTCAAAGCCTCGGTGATGGCGCACGGCCTGTACAACCGTAACCTGCAAGCGGTACCGCCGACCGGTTCTATCTCTTACATCAATCACTCCACGTCGAGCATTCACCCGGTGGCGGCGAAGATTGAAATTCGCAAAGAGGGCAAATTGGGTCGCGTTTACTACCCGGCACCTTTTTTGAACGAAGAGAACTTCGACTACTTCCAGGATGCCTACGAAATCGGCCCTGAAAAAATCATCGATACTTACGCAGAAGCGTCCAAGCACGTGGACCAAGGCCTCTCGTTGACACTGTTCTTCCCGGATACGGCCACCACGCGGGATATCAACAAGGCGCAAATTTACGCTTGGCGTAAAGGCATCAAGACGCTTTATTACATCCGTCTACGTCAAAGTGCTTTAGAAGGCACCGAGGTGGAAGGCTGCGTCTCCTGCACGCTTTGAACGGGTAACGCTTTTAAGATGATGTTTGTGAGAGAACGCTGATGACCATGATGCAACGTTTGTCGCGAGTGAATGCGATCAACTGGAACCGCCTTCAGGATGATAAAGACCTTGAGGTGTGGAACCGTCTGACCAGTAACTTCTGGTTGCCGGAAAAAGTGCCCCTCTCCAACGACATTCAGTCTTGGAATACGCTGACGCAGCAGGAGAAGCAGCTGACCATTCGCGTATTTACCGGTCTGACGCTGTTGGATACCATTCAAAGCAGCGTGGGCGCGCCCGTGTTGATGGAGGACGCACGCACCCCTCATGAAGAAGCGGTATATACCAATATCGCTTTCATGGAGTCGGTGCATGCCCGCTCCTACAGTTCGATTTTCTCGACGCTGTGTGCCACGCGGGATGTGGACGATGCCTTCCGCTGGAGCGAGGAGAATCCGACGCTGCAGATGAAGTCAGAGCTGATTTTGAATCGCTATCGCTCCGACGATCCACTCATGCGTAAGGTGGCGAGTGTTTTCCTGGAATCGTTCCTGTTCTACTCAGGCTTCTACCTGCCGATGTATTGGTCCAGTCACGCCAAACTGACCAATACCGCTGACCTGATTCGTTTGATCATTCGTGATGAGGCGGTACACGGCTATTACGTGGGCTACAAATTCCAGCAGGCGTTGGCAGAAGAGACGCCCGAGCGGCAGCAGGAAGTGAAAGACTACGCCTACGAGCTACTGCTAGAGCTTTACGACAACGAAGTTCGCTACACGGAATCGCTGTACGATGACGTGGGTCTAACGGAAGACGTGAAGAAATTTCTTCACTACAACGCTAACAAAGCCTTGATGAACCTGGGTTTTGAGCCGCTATTCCCCAGTAGCGTGACGGACGTAGACCCAACGATCATGGCCGCGCTGTCGCCCAGCGCGGACGAGAACCACGACTTCTTCTCAGGGTCGGGATCCTCTTATGTCATTGGTAAAGCCGTCGCCACCGAGGACGACGACTGGGCGTTTTGATAGTGCTGCCAATGGGTGGGGGCGTCAGTTATCTGGTGGATGAATGATGCAAACAAGTAACGCGAATGTATTGAAAATAGCAGCCGCCGTAGTGAGCGATTCAACAGGTCGATTGCTATTGGTGCGTAAACGCAATACATCTTTTTTCATGCAGCCAGGCGGCAAGATCGATGCAGGAGAAACTGCCCTAGAGGCTCTTTGTCGTGAACTCAATGAGGAGTTGGGGCTGATAGTGAATAGTGACCGTCTCTCTCCACTCGGATTGTACTCAGCGCCCGCTGCCAATGAGCTAGGTGTGATGTTGGACGCATATCTCTTTAGCCTTGTGCTTGATGAGCGTGTCACGGCGGCAGCTGAAATAGCTGAAGCAAAATGGGTGACTCGGGAAGAAGCATGGCAGCTCCCTTTGGCGCCACTCACTAAAGAGCATATCGTAGCAAATCACCATTAATTTTAATTAGTCATCAAGGCGCCGGTAGGCGCCTTTTTTGTGTGCAGAAAATACGCTGGTGACTGAATGTTAATGATAAATATTGTCATTAATTCTATTAGTGGTACGCTATGCACTGCACGCGTTAAACGCAAATCGTTCTTATACCTAATGAGTTTTAGCACGCCGATCGTGATGGCGCGCTGAGCAGTGACGGAGACATAACGTGCGGAACAGGCCTTTCTTTGCCTTGCGTGGATGCTGTCTAGCGGGCGTGCTAGCCAGCGGTGCGCTCATGGCAAGTGATGAGACGGTGGATCAAGCGGCCCAAAGTGTCGAGGCCCAGCAAGCCCAGTCTGAGCTGCAGCAGCAAATCGATAGGGCGGATGAAGCCACGCGATCCGCCATTGAAGAACTTCGCCGCCTGGAGCAGGAAACCCGCCAGATGGAAGCCGCCAACGCCACGCTCAGCAGCCGCTTGGTCAGTGAGGCCGAACGCCAGCAACGTTTGAATCAAGCGCTGGATACCTTGAGCGATACGCGCGCAGCGCTGCCCATGATCGAACAGGATATGACCGAACAGCTCACTCGATGGATCGAGTCAGATCTTCCCTTCTTGACCGATGAGCGCCTCGCCCGGGTGGCGTCTGCAGGTAGCCCTGAGGCGAGTAGTGCCGAACGCATTGCGAGCCTGATCGAAGCTTGGCGTGCAGAACTCGCTTATGGACGCGAGGTTGATAGCTGGCGTGGCCGCTTGGAGATAGAGGGCGCTTCCCCCAGGGAGGTGGAATACTTGCGGATTGGCCGTATTGGCTTTTATTACTTGACACCGGATGGCCGAGAGGGCGGTGTCTGGGATAAAGAAGAGAGAACTTGGCTCGCGTTAGACGAGCCCGCTCGTCGCCAGGTACGTAATGGACTGCGGATTGCGGCCGACCAGCGTACCCCAGAACTTCTAAAGCTCCCGCTCTCGATCACGGCTAATGACCAAGGAGGGCAGCCATGAGTCTGTTTTCTCGCTCCAAGGCTAGGCTTTGCCTCACCCTATTGGTCGGCGTGTTGACCAGCAGCGTTGGCATGGCCCAAAGCGACGATGTCAGCTCGTTAAGAGAGGCCCGCGAGGCTGCCCAGGCGCGTGACCAGGTGCGTCTTCAATCTTTCTTGGATGATCAAGACGCGCTAGAAGCCGCTTTGCAAGAGGCGCGTGATGCCCACTCGGCTGCCGAGGAGCAGCAGGCTGCGCTCGAAGCGCAACAGGATGAGCAAAACGAGCAGGCGCAGGCACTTGCTCAGCGCCAGGCGGAACAAGGCGAGGCGTTAACGGCGCTACTGGCGGAGCTAACGCGTCATAGCGAAGAGGTTCGCAACGAGCTAGGCGGCGATAGCTGGCTAACGCTTGAGGCCGATGCTTTGCCACCGCGTTTGAACGATGTCGACGTGCTCGAACGGCAAAACATTGAGGCCGTCGTTGATCGTCTAGCGGCTCTCACCATGGATACGGGCCGTGCCGAGCGCTTGGCGTTACCGGTAGCAGATGCCAGCGGTGACATAGCGTCGCGCAGCATCGTGCGACTGGGTGATTTCGCTGCGTTCACCGAGTCTGCGCTGCTTCGACAAGGGCAAGATGAGGAAGGTGGCCTCGCCGAGGTGCCACGCACCCCCGCCGATATTCGCGATCTATTAGCGGCTTATCACAGCGGCGAGAGCCGCGAATTCGCTATCGACCCTACCCAGGGCAGCGTGCTCGAAGCGCTGGCCCAGCAGCCCACGCTATGGGAGCGCTTTCAGCAGGGCGGTTACGTCGGTTACGTGGTCGTGGTGCTAGGGGGCATCGGCCTGCTAGTCGCCTTGGCACAGTATCTGTATCTGTTGGTGGTCAGCGCCCGCGTGCGTCGCCAGCGTCAAGCGCTGCATCAGCCCAGCGCGGACAACCCTTTGGGGCGTGTTCTGCAGCGCTTTAAAGAAATGGACAAACATCAAGCGCCGGAAGCGCTCGAAGCAAGGCTGGATGAGGCGGTACTCGCCGAGCTACCTAAAATCGAACGTGGTCAACCCATCGTCAAGCTGCTGGCCGCCATTGCGCCGCTGATGGGTCTGCTGGGTACCGTGACAGGCATGATCGTGACCTTCCAGGCCATCACGGTCTTTGGCACGGGGGACCCCCAGCTCATGGCAGGGGGGATCAGTCAGGCGCTGGTCACTACCGTGTTGGGTCTCGTCACGGCAGTGCCGCTGCTGTTTGCCCAAACGGCGCTGTCTAGCCGCAGTCGCTTCATTGTTCAGGTGATCGAAGGCGAAGCAAGCGCCACGCTGGCAGACCATCTGGAAGCGCAGTCCGCTGGCCATGCGCACTCGGTGACTTAGTATGCCTACGCTACCCCTATGGCTTTCGCCCGTCGAGCGGTTGCTCGATGCAGGTGGTGCCGTCATCGTGGTGCTGGCGCTGGTGGCCGTGGCGGTGTTCGCCATGGCGATCGAGCGGTGGTGGTACTACCGCTTCAGCTGGCGGCAATCGCGACATGAGCTGGTGCGTCGCTGGACGGCCCGTAACGACCATCGCAGTTGGAGCGCGCGCACGCTACGCCATGTGTGGAGTGCTGCACTGGTGGCCAAGCTGCGTCGGCCGTTGCCTTGGATCAAGCTGCTCGTGGCGCTTTGCCCGCTGCTCGGGTTATTGGGAACGGTCACGGGCATGATTACCGTTTTCGATAGCCTTTCGATGAGTGATACCCACCAAGCCCGAGCCATGGCCGATGGGGTTGCCCGGGCTACGTTGCCCACGCTGACGGGCATGGCCATTGCGGTGGTGGGTATGTTGTTTATTAGCCGTTTAGAGCACGTTATTCGTCGCGAAGACCAGCGTCTGCATGACCGTTTAGCGCGTGCCTTGGAGGAGAGTGATGCGTAGACGCCGTTCCATAGAGGCTGCTGACGATAGCAATGAGGTAAACCTGACGCCGATGTTGGACGTGGTGTTCATCATGCTGATCTTCTTTATCGTCACGACCAGCTTTATCAAGGAGAGCGGGGTGGACATCGATCGCCCTGAGGCCTCAGCGGCCACTCCGCGTCCCGATGCGCAAGTGTTGATTGCCGTCACGCCGGAAGGAGCCGTATGGGTCGATGGCCAGCCAGTGGACGTTCACCGTGTGGGCCAGCAGGTGGCTGGAATGCTGAGCGGTGAGGGCTCCGTGGTTATTCAGGCTGACCGGGCGTCGACGACCGGCGTTCTGATCGAGGTCATGGACCGCCTTCAGCAGGCGGGCGTCGAGCAGGTTGCCGTGGCAGCGAGCCGGAGTGCGCCATGATGCGCCATGTGTTGTCGATGCTAGGTGGTATCGCTCTGGCCGTTGGACTTCTCTGGATGCTGGCACTGCTGGTCGCTCCCCCCGAGCAGCAGGTGGATGAGCCCATCATGTCGATGTCGATGACCATGGTGGAGGCACCGGAGGTGGCGCCGGAGCAGGAGACATCGCCCCCTGTACCTACTCAAGCCGCTTCAGCGCCACCGCCCATGCCCGTGCCATCACCAGCGCCGGTCGCCACGAGCGCGATTGCGCTGCCAGATGTAGAGCTACCCGACGCGCCGGTAGAGCCCGTCGAGTTGGAAAGCGAGCTGCCGGAGCTGACCGAGGTGCGCCCTGAGCCTACGCCGCAGCCCCAGCCCCAGCCAGCACCTGAGCCCGCCCCCGAACCTTCAGAAACGGCGGCCCCCTCTCCTGAGCCTGCCACCGCGCAGCGGGAAGCGGCACCAGCCGCAGAGCCCGCGCCCTCGAATGAGCCCGTGAGTGTCGGTCAAGTGGCGCCCACGAATCGCGTCAACCCGTCTTATCCTCCACGTGCTCAACGCCGAGGTTTGGAAGGGTTTGTGGAGGTGGAATTTGTCATTCAGCGTAATGGAAGGGTAGATGGAGGCTCCATTCGGGTAACCAATGCACAGCCTCGCCGGGTATTCGAAGACGCCGCTCGTGAGGCAATTGCGCGCTGGCAGTTCGAGCCCAGCCAGCAGCTGCGGCGCGCCACCCAGCGTATCGAGTTCCAGTTAAGGTAGCGGTGACATGTCTCGTATAGAAAATACGCCAAACAGGCCCGTCGTTATGGTTGACCACAAACGCGCGTTAACACAATGGATAGGTATCGTGTTGCTAAGCGCGTTGAGCGTCACCGCAACGGCCAATGAGCCGCTACCGGGCGATATGATTCAGGACCTGAACCGGCTCCAGAGTCAGTTGGCCAGCCAGACAAGCGGCTCAGCCGATCCTGACGTGCTGAACAGTATCATCGCTCATGCGCGCGCTCAGTCCGAGCGACTCGCAGGTGGTAACCGTGCAGATCAATGGGCGAGTGCGCTGTATCATCAGCTAACCGCCAGCGCACTGGTGCGTCAGGGGGACCCCCTGGCTGCTGCCGACGAGCTTGCCAGTGCCCGTCAGCGGCCAAGTGTCCCCGATAGTCAAGTGCGTCGCTGGTTACGTGACGAAGCGTCGCTGCGCCGTGCCGCAGGAGAACGGGGTCAGGCTATCACACTGTACGAGCAGTGGCTGAATGAGTCGTCGGGCAGTGATCGCTACGCGGAAACGGCTTGGCAGCTCGTACGCCTGTTGGCGGAAGAGGAGCGCTGGCAAGAGGCGATGGAGTGGCTGGCGCCGCTGCTTGAACAAGGGGAGTTGACGGCTGATCAGCAAACGCTCACCCATGTCGTGCTTCGAAACACAGGGGATAACGCACAGGCACTTGGCTGGCTGCTGAATGGGTTGAGTGCTGAGAGTGACGCCGAGGCGTGGCGTCAGGCTGCCGGTCTTGCCCAGCAGGCCGGCCAACTGGGCGTGGCCGCCGCCGTTTGGGAGGCAGCCTGGCAATTGGGTAAGTTTTCTACGCCTGAGGAACGCCGCACCCTGATCGAGCTGCATATGGCCGGGGGGACGCCTGCGCGCGCTGCCGAGCACTTAGAAGCGGCGCTAGAGGCGGATTCGCTTCCCCGTGATGAAGACACGCTTCGCCTGCGCGCCACGGCTTGGCAGCAGGCCAAGGATGTCGATAAAGCGCTAGCGGCGTGGCGCGAACTGGCCGCGCTGACCCAGACAGCGGAGGATTGGCGACGTTACGGCCAGTTAGCTTATGGGTGGGGTGAAGACGCACAGGCCGAAGCGGCCCTGACCCAGGCGGCCGATCTAGGCGATGACCAAGCAGAGCAGTGGTTGGCTTATTTCGATTGATGGCTGCTTCAAGCGAATGTGATATAAACATCGGGCTGCCTGTAGGGGCTGTCCGGTTGCCTTGCTCGTCGAGGCCTCTCTTCCATCGATACATTAGACTGCCATGAATAAAACAACGTATTTACCCGCCGTACTGCTGGTTGCGGGTACGCTCGCTGGCTCGGCGGCTCACGCTCAAGAGCGGAACCTCACCCTGTCGCCTGGCTTCATGCCCGACCCCATGCAGCGCAGCTATGTATCAGGCGGTGGTCAAGACGCCAGCGGTATCTTTGGCACCGACATGCGTGGCGTAGGCTGTTCAGGCAGCATTTCACAAACGCCGGATCACATCATGACGCTGAACGACCGGTTCGATTTTTTGCAGATATGGAACCAGTCGGGAGCCGATACCACCTTGGTCATCGACGGCCCCGGGCGCTTTCTACTGTGTGACGACGACGGGGGAGAGGGTCTCAATGAGCGCATCGAGCACAGCGACTGGGTGCCGGGTGAGTACCGTATTTATGTCGGTAGCTATGGCGGCGGAGTTCATAACTATGGCCTGTTCGTCAGCGAGCTGCCTGGCAGTCGCCTCGAGGGAGCGAGCGGGGGCTATGCCGATACCAGTGAAGATCGCCATCTAGCGATTTCACCCGGTTTCTCTCCCGATCCCTGGCGGGTCAGTTTCGTGTCTGGCGGCGCGCAGGAGGCCGCGAGCCAGTTTGGAACGGACATGCGCGGCAACCGCTGCCAAGGTAGCGTCGCCACCACGCCCGATCATCAAATGACGCTCAACGAGTCCTTCTCTTATCTGCAGCTTTGGACACTCGCCGATGGCGATACCACGCTGATCGTCGATGGCCCTGGCAAGTTCCTGCTGTGCGATGACGACGGCGGAATGGGCCTCAACGAGCACATCGAATACACGAATTGGCCCGCTGGTGACTACCAGATTTACGTAGGCAGCTACAGCGACGATTATTTGAACTACCAGCTCAGTATTTCCGAACTGGCGTCAGAGGGCCCCAGCCGCTAACTAAGCCGCGCCGGAAAGTCTGTCCGGCGCCACCTCATCACGCGCTTAGGGTGAGCGTAAAATCGCTCCAGGTGGGAGCGTGGTCGGACGGGCGCTCCATGGCGCGTAGCGGGTAATCGATACCTGCATCGGTCACGCACTCGGCCAGCGGCTTCGAGACCAGGATGTAGTCGATGCGCAGCCCTCGTTTGGGGTCGCGATCAAAGCCCTTGGAGCGGTAGTCGAACCAGCTAAACCACTCATCGTTGTCTGGATGGCACAGCCGATAGCTGTCGCTCAGCCCCCACGCTTTGATGCCTTCCAGCCACTCACGCTCGATGGGCTGAAAACTGGTTTTGCCTTCTCGAAGCCAACGTTTGCGGTTGGCTTCACCAATGCCGATGTCTTGGTCCTCAGGCGAGATATTGAAATCGCCCATGACCGCCAAGCGCTCGTTGGGAGCATGCTGGGTATTAAGCAGGTTGGCGAGCTGTCGATAAAAGCGCGCCTTGTGCGGAAACTTGGTAGGGTGATCGATACTTTCGCCTTGAGGGAAGTAGCCATTCCATACCGTGACGGGTTTGCCGTCTTCCACGAGCAATTTGACGCCAATCATGCGCCGCTGGGCATCGTCGTCGTCATCGGGAAAGCCGTAATACACCGCTTGCGGCCGTTGACGGCATAAAAGTGCAACGCCGTAATGCCCTTTTTGGCCATAGTAAAAAACGTGATAGCCCATGGCTTCGACGTCAGCCGTGGGAAATTCACTGTCTTGCACTTTGGTTTCTTGAAGGCCGATGACATCGGGCTGATGGGTGTCGATCAGCGCTTGAAGCTGGTGCAGTCGTGCTCGAATTCCGTTGATGTTGAACGAAACCAAACGCATCAAGACGGCTCTCCTGGTGAGTTGTCGCCCGCTTTGTCAGGATGGATGGCGATCGTTTGGCCACTTTGCTGGCGCGCCAGCTTGCGCACCGCCTGAAGCTTGCGCTGCTGCTGCTTTTTGGCGACGAAGCGGCGCGACGAGGTCACCTGATCAGGATTCTCATGGCGCCACTTTTTATAATCTTTGCGGCGACCAGTGCGGATCGTTACTTTATCCGCCAATGAACGAGTCTTTTTCTTACGCGTCATGTCGCGCTCCCTGGGTTAATGTAGGCCTTATTCTAACAGGCTAGTGTGCTCCTTCGACAGCAGGGCGCGCTCTTATCGCCAACCCCTGGTACAATGCGCACTTCGTGATGCCTAACATCCACAGCAATGGACAGATACACAGCCTATGAGCGAGTCGGAACAGACCACAGCATCGGCCCAGAACCGCAAGCCAAAACGTCGTCGTCGTAAACCGCGTCGTCGTCAGTCGAACTGGGATCTTCGTCAGTTTCAGGTGCCCGCCGTTGCCGGCAAGTGGCGCTTCCATGACTTTGATCTGCCGCTGCCTTTGATGCGTGCGATTCACGCCCAAGGGTTCGAGTACTGCACGCCTATCCAAGCGGAAGCACTGCGCCATACGCTGTTGGGAGGCGACATCGTCGGTAAAGCGCAGACGGGAACCGGTAAAACCGCCGCCTTTTTGATCTCCGTGTTGGCCTATTTTCTCGAAGAGCCCACACCGGAGGGCCAAAAGCCGGGGGCTCCCCGCGCGCTGATCATCGCGCCGACCCGTGAGCTGGCGCTGCAAATCGAGAAAGACGCCAAGGCGCTTGCGCGCTTTACTCAGCTTAATGTCGCCAGTGTCGTCGGCGGCATGGATTATCAAAAACAGCGCGATAGCCTGAGCAAGAAGATCGATATCCTGGTCGCCACGCCTGGGCGCCTGCTTGATTTTCATCAGAAGCGTGATATCGACCTCTCTGAAACCGAAGTGCTGGTGCTCGACGAAGCAGATCGTATGCTCTCCATGGGGTTCATCCCCGACGTGAAGCGGATCATTCGCTACACGCCAAAAAAAGAGGAGCGCCAGACGTTCCTGTTCTCGGCCACCTTCACCGACGATATTCTCAATCTGGCGAGTCAGTGGACGCTCGATCCGGCGCATGTCGAAATCGAAGTGACCGTTGAAAATCAGGCGGATATCGATCAGCGGGTCTATCTCGTCTCCGATGACGACAAGCAACGCCTGCTGGTCAAGCTACTGGAGCAGGAGAGCTTCGAGCGCGTTATGGTGTTCGGAAACCGCCGCGATCTCGTGCGTAAGTTGGATGACCTGCTGAAAAAAGCCGGTGTCAGTGCGGCCATGCTATCGGGTGATGTGCCGCAGAATCAGCGCATCAAGACGCTGGAAAGCTTCCGCGAAGGGGACGTGCAGGTGCTGGTGGCCACCGACGTGGCCGGCCGCGGAATTCATATCGAAGACGTGAGCCACGTGATCAACTATACCTTGCCAGAAGACCCGGAAGATTACGTTCATCGTATCGGACGTACCGGCCGTGCCGGGGCGAAAGGGGTGTCGATCAGCTTCGTCGGCGAAGAGGACGCTTTCTCGTTGCCTGAAATCGAGCGCTATATCAACGGTAAGTTGCCCTGCGAACACCCGCCGGAAGGCATGCTGTAACTCGGATGTTGAGTGACGCGCTAAAAAACGATATCCAGCAGGCTTACCGTAACGTGGTGGAGAAGCTCGAACTCACACCGCGTTACGGGCAGCGCTTGATGATCGCCGAAATCGCCCGAACCTTGGGCGACATCGAGTGCGATAGCGAGGGAAAGCGCGTTAGCGATAGCCACGTCTGCGTGCTGGAGGCCGGTACTGGCACGGGCAAAACACTGGCGTATCTCATTGCGGGGCTGCCCATCGCCAAGGCGCAGGGTAAGCGCTTGATCGTGTCCACGGCCACCGTGGCGCTTCAAGAGCAGGTACTCAACCAGGACTTGCCCTCACTGGCGAGCCATAGCGGGGTTGCCTTTCGCTACGCGTTAGCCAAAGGGCGTGGCCGTTACGTTTGCGTAGCGCGGTTGGATCAAGCGCTAGAAGGAAGTGAGCCCAACCCAACGCTTTCGCTATTCGAGCAGTCGTTGCAAGCCGATAGCAGCGACTTCAACGTGCTGGCCACCGATATGGCCGACGCTTACGGCAAGGGCGACTGGGAGGGCGACCGCGATACCTGGCCGGTGTCGATCGATGACTCGCACTGGCGACAGCTTACGGTCGACCATCGCCAGTGCACCGGTCGCCGGTGCGGCCATTTCGGTGCTTGTGCCTTTTTCCGCTCGCGACGAGAGCTGGAAAATGCCGACGTGATCGTTGCCAATCACGACCTCGTGCTGGCGGATCTAGCCCTGGGGGGCGGTGCGATTTTGCCGGACCCCGCCGACTGCATTTTTGTCTTCGACGAAGGTCACCACCTGCCGGACAAAGCGCTATCGCACTTTGCTCACCGTTTTGCCGTGCATGGTTGTCTACGCTGGTTGAAAACATTGAAAACCAGTCTGACGGACTTGCACCAGGGGCTGGCGGTTCAGCCTACCATCGCTCGGCTATTGGCAGGGTTGCCCGAATTGCTGCATGGCTTGGAGCCCGCGCTGGGCGATGTGTTTAGCATGGGGCATCAGCTTGCCGGGCGAGAAAACGGCCTTGCCGATGAAGAAGCCAGCCACCAGCAGCGTTTCGAGAAAGGCCAAGTGCCTGAGGCGCTGCGCGAACAGGCACAACAACTACTGGTCATGTTTGCCACGCTGTCGAGGAGCTTGGAGAGCATTAGCGATATCTTACGGGAAAGCCTCGATCCCGATAAGCCAACCGGCCTGGATCGGGAGCAGGCGGAAGCTTGGCTGCCGCTGATGGCGCTGCTGCATGGCCGCGCGCTGGAAGCCCACGCGCTTTGGCAGGCGTTCAGCGAGCAGGATGCTCCCAATGCGCCACCCAGTGCGCGCTGGTTAACGCTGAGCCGTGTGGCAGGGGAGCCGGAAATCGAGTTTTCGGCGAGTCCCGTCTCCGCCGCACATACCCTCGCCAAGCATTTGTGGGGCCGCTGCCACGGGGCCGTGGTGACCTCCGCCACGCTAACGGCGCTAGGCCGCTTCGAGCGTCTGCAAGAGCGCGCCGGTTTGGCAAACCGCTACCGCTACCAGGCGCTGCCCAGTCCTTTCGACTACGCCAACGCAGTGCTGCGGGTGCCTGCCGAAGCCGCAGACCCCGGCGACCGAGAGGCGCACGAGCGGGCGATCGTGAGCTTTGTCTCGCAACTGGGAGAGGAGGAAGCAGTGCTGGTACTGTTCTCCTCGCGAGCTCAGCTGCGCGCGGTCGAAAAGGCGCTGCCCGTTGCGGCAAAAGAGCGCATCCTGGCTCAAGACGCACTGCCCAAGCGGGAGCTCATCGAGCGACACAGAGCAGCGGTGGATGGTGGCAAGGGGAGCGTGATTTTTGGCTTGGCGAGTTTTGCGGAGGGGATCGATTTGCCGGGAGATTACCTTACCCATGTCGTGATTACCCGGCTGCCGTTTGCCGTGCCCGATGACCCCGTAGGTGCAACGCTGGCCGAGTGGATCGAGAGTCAAGGCGGTAACCCCTTCATGCGCATCAGTGTGCCGGATGCCTCGATCAAGCTCGTGCAGGCCTGCGGTCGCTTGATCCGAAAAGAGAGTGATCGCGGAGTGATTACGCTGTTGGATCGCCGAGTGATCACACGGCGCTACGGTCAGGCGTTGTTAGATGCGCTGCCGCCTTTCAAGCGTGACATCCAAGCCTAGGGATTAGGCAACGTTAAATAGCGACAACCAAAATGCCCCGCCGTGCGGCAGGGCATTGTAGAGGGCGAGGCCGCGTTATTGAGCGGTGGCGCGCTTGGCCAGTACCGGGGCGAGTTTCTCGTTCATGCGCGTGAACGTCTCGACGGTCGTGTCCCAGTCGATGCAAGCGTCGGTGATTGAGACGCCGTACTGCAGTTGGTTCAAGTCTGCCGGTACTTTTTGGTTTCCCCAGCCAATGTTCGATTCCACCATCAAACCAATGATTGAGGTGTTGCCTTCTAAAATCTGATTGGTGACGTTTTCCAGCACCAGCGGCTGCAGGGCAGCGTCCTTGTTCGAGTTGGCGTGGGAACAGTCGATCATGATATTGGCTGAGAGGCCGGATTTTTTCAGCTCTTTCTCTGCCAGGGCGACGCTGACGCTATCATAGTTAGGCTTTCCGTTACCGCCGCGCAGCACCACATGGCCATAGCCATTGCCGCGGGTACGGATGATGGCCACTTGTCCCGCTTGGTTGATGCCCAAGAAGTTATGCGGATTTGCCACGGACTGCAGTGCATTGATCGCCACGTCCAGGCTTCCATCGGTACCGTTTTTGAACCCAACGGGACAAGAGAGGCCGGAAGCCATCTCGCGGTGCGTTTGGGACTCGGTCGTGCGCGCGCCAATCGCTGACCAGCTGATGCAGTCTTGCAGGTACTGAGGGGAGATCGGATCGAGCGCCTCGGTGGCCAACGGCAGGCCCATTTCCGCTAGGTCGACTAGCAGTTTGCGGGCAATGTGCAGGCCTTCGTCGATTTCGAAAGAGTCGTTCAGGTGAGGGTCGTTGATCAACCCTTTCCAGCCTACGGTCGTCCTCGGCTTTTCGAAATAGACGCGCATCACGATATATAGGCTATCGCTGACTTGTTCCGCTAGCGTGCGCAAACGGCGTGCATAATCCAGCGCGGCCTCGACATCGTGAATGGAGCAAGGGCCCACGACGACGAGCAAACGTGGGTCTTTACCATCCAGGATGTTTTGAATGGTCCGACGGCCCTCGATCACCGAGCGTTCGGCGCTTTCCGTGAGCGGGATGGTATTTTTCAATGCTTCGGGGGTGGTAAGAACATCCTGAGCGAGGACGTTGAGGTTACTAACCTGTTGATCTGACATCTTGCTACCTGTGCGTGCGCGATGGACGAAACGTGGTCACTACTATGGCGCGTTAGGGTGGTAAAAATCAATTGTTACGGAACTTTGCATTAAGGAAAAATGTCAGCCTCAGGGTTTCGAGAAAGGGGGTAAGCGCTTGATGCGCTGCTAAGAACGCGTAACACTAGACGGCATTGTCGCAAGCTGCCTTGCGCGCCACCACCGGCGGTAGGCCGAGATTGCTTGCTGATGTCCTCCATGAAAATTAATAGATGCCCAAGGGACGCTATGCTGCTTGCTGTGAAGGCCCGATTACTAGGGCGACAACGAAACAACGCTCGGCATCAAACGTGCGAGCCAAAGGAGCGTGTGAATGGGCACTCGTGAAACGGATCAACAGTTGGTTGAACGTGCTCAAAAAGGTGACACACGCGCTTTTGATCTACTGGTAAAGAAGTACCAGCATAAGATTATTGGGTTGATCGGGCGCTACGTGCATGACCACGCAGAAGTGCAGGACGTTGCGCAGGAAGCTTTCATTAAAGCCTATCGAGCACTGGGTAAGTTTCGAGCGGAAAGCGCGTTCTATACCTGGATGTATCGTATTGCCATCAACACGGCTAAAAACCATTTAGTGTCACGCGGTCGCAGACCGCCCGGTAGCGATTTAGATATCGTCGATGCTGAAATCGTCGATCAAAGCGGTCGTTTGGCGGATTCCGAATCACCTGAGGCATCCATCGCCCGCGACCAACTGGAAGCCGCCGTCTTCGAAGCGATCGAAAAGCTGCCAGATGATCTGCGCACGGCCATCACACTGCGCGAGCTGGACGGTTTGGCCTATGAAGACATCGCTCAAGTCATGCAGTGCCCGGTAGGCACCGTGCGTTCGCGTATCTTTCGTGCCAGGGAGGCAGTGGATGAGCACATTCGTCCGCTGGTCAGCACCGCACGTAACAGCCGAGATGAGTGATGTATGCCAGGTTGTTCATGTAGGCGGCGGTCACAAATACTTACGTTTTTGTATTTTTAGTGAACTGTCTCGCAAGTGAAGCGTCATAGAGGCTGTCTAGCATGTTCGAGTTGAACCGTTGACTGTCATGCATGAGCGATAAATGAGTCATTAGGTCTTGGCCTGCGAGGTTTTGCGGCTAAAACACGCATGAGCCGTGTGGTCGCTGAACGTCTCCTAACACAGTGTGAGGGTGTGAAGTATGAGTCAAAACACACGGGAATCACTTTCAGCATTGATGGACAACGAAAGTGATGAGCTTGAATTGCGCCGAGTGTTGAAATCACTGCCTGACGATGCCGATGCGGCAGAGACGTGGCGTCGCTACCACCTAGCGCGCAGCATGATGCAGCGGGAGCGCAGCGTGGATGTCAGCGTTGATCTCTCTGCTGGTATCATGGCGCGCCTCGAAGACGAGCCCGTGCCGTCCGTCGAGAGTGACGTTACGACTGTACCTGCCCGCACGGGAGGCATCTCCTTTGCCCGCGGCGCCGGGGTGGCGGCTGCCGTATCGCTCATGGTGATTACCGGCGTACAGTTCTTCAACGGTAACGGCTCCACCGGTACCGCCCAGCCAACAGGCAATACGGTGGCGTCGCAGTCTAACCCTGGGACGCAAGTGCAGCCAGTGAGTTTGAGTGCGGCTCAGCCTGCATCGATGGTTGCATCAGACATGCCTATGTTCGAGCCAACCCCATTCCGGATTAGCGGACAATCGGGTAGCAGTGGTTTGATGAATATCAGTGAGACGGGGTTTTCAACGCCCGTGGCACCCCAGGGTATGATGGCGCAACAAGCAACGACCATCGATGTGGATCAACTTCGTATGCTGCAATCCTATCTTGAGCAGCATGCACAAGGCGCTGCGATTGGTGGTGGCGATAGCTGGACACCGCTGATGCGTTCATCAGTGACCGAGCCGTTAGGCCAGCGATAAATCGATAGCTAAGGTTGACCTTAATCGTTCTAAAGAGGCTGTTTGATCGGTATGGCGACTGCTAAGAAAAGCGTTTGGGGAGTGGCGCTGGCGCTCGGTATGGCTGGCGCTGGCCTTATCCCGACTCTGGCCCTCGCCGATGTGCAGCCGCCCATCGTTTGTTCGGCGCTTGACGACGAATCATCCCCTGACACCGCTTTGGCATGGTTAGCGCGCAGTATGGTGGCAGGGCACTGTTACGATTTTCAGGCCCGAGCCGTGACCATCGATGCGATAGGTGTCAGAACGTTGGCGCTCTCTCATCGTATTCGAGATGGCGTGCGCCAGCAGGTCGTTCAGCACTTGGATGGACCGTCCGTGAGTGTCGAGAGACGTTCCATTGCAGGCTACATGGCACGCTTTACCCCAAACGAGGGCAACGATCTAAGCGCCTCTCAAGCTTGGGCTCAGCACATCGCTTCTTATTACGATGTCTCTTTGCAAGAAAACACCCGTGTGGCGGGGCGTGACGCAGTTGCGCTTCGTTTTGTGCCACAAGACCAGCAGCGCTACCAGCATGTATGGTGGGTCGATAAATCAACGGGACTGCTACTCAAGCATGTCTTGAGTGACCATCAAGATCGCGTGTTAGAAACCTTCCAGATTACCCAACTGCAATCTCCTGTGCTTTATGAGGGGCACGTTGCCAGCGACGTGACCACCGAACGGTCTTCTTTCTCATGGCGAGTAGACTGGTTGCCTGAAGGGTTTATTGCTCAGCCACAAGAGCCAGGTCAGTCAGCAGAGAATCAGCAGGTTTTTAGTGATGGTCTAGCGGCGGTGAGCCTCTTCGTCACTCCGGTCGAGCAACCCATGCTCGAAGAGGGCGTGCATCGATTAGGCGTATCGACTGCCGCCATTTCGATGCTGTCAGAGGGCGAGCAGCGCTGGCAACTGATTGGTATCGGTGAGCTTCCGCCGGCTACCATGGAGCGTGTCGTGCAATCTGTGCGTATCGAGCCTCGATGATGACTATGTCGGACGCTGGATGTGGAGCGCTACTCAGAGTAGGTAAAGTAGCTGGTTACACCGATACCGGACTGATCGTTGATGTCTCGCTGAGCGGTGCTTGCCAGCGCTGTGCGGAGGGACGTGGTTGCGGGATGGGGCTCTTGGCGCGTCGCCAGCAGCAGCGAATTATCGTTTTTGCTTCTGCCCCTCGCCCCTCACTTCCGGCGGCTTATCCTCTGAACAGTGACGTCACTATTGCGCTACCCAAGCGTCAGATAAACTATCTAACGCTTCTGATTTATGTCATTCCTTTGCTGTTAGCGTTATTGGTGGCAGGCGCTGCTTCGCTACTTGATGCGCGCGAATGGTTGAGCGTAGCGCTCTTCTTTAGCGCCTTGATGTGCAGCGTACTGGCCCTTAAATATCTACTGCGCGAGCGGATGGAACGCTTCCGTCCACGCTTGGTCAGTTAGTTGTTCCGTAGCTCGCTAAGAGTTGCACTCCCTTCGTTTCGTATCTGCTTGACTAGGAGCTGTTGCATGAAGCGCTTGGTTCTCCCCTCGACACTATGGCTCTGCTTGGTCGCGATGTTTCTGATCGGCCAAAATGCCTATGCGCAAACGCTGCCCGATTTCACTGAGTTGGTAGAAGACGCTGCACCAGGCGTCGTCAATATTTCCACCAGTCGAACGGTGCAGCGCAGCCCAGCCCTCCAAGGGTTTGGCAATCAGGAAATTCCCGAAATTTTCCGCCACTTCTTTGGCGATAGCTTTCCAACACCTCCCGGTGGTGGAGGTGGTAGCCGTAGCCAAGAGCGACAGTCGCTTGGTTCTGGGTTCATCATCAGTGCCGATGGTTATGTGATGACCAACGCACACGTAGTGCAGGACGCCGATGAAATTCTGGTGCGTCTCAATGACCGCCGTGAACTACCCGCTGAATTGATTGGTAGTGATGCACAAACCGACGTGGCACTGCTGAAAATCGATGCCAACAACCTGCCAGTGCTCAATTTGGGCGATTCCGACGAGCTGAAAGTGGGGGCTTGGGTCGCGGCCATTGGTTCTCCCTTTGGCTTCGATCACTCGGTGACGGCGGGTATCGTCAGTGCAATCAACCGCACGCTACCTCGTGATGCTTATGTACCGTTCATCCAAACCGACGTGGCCATCAACCCGGGTAACTCCGGCGGCCCGCTGTTTAATCTGGAAGGCGAAGTCATCGGTATCAATTCGCAAATCTTTACCCGCAGCGGTGGCTTTATGGGCCTCTCGTTTGCCATCCCAATCAACGTGGCGATGGACGTGGCAGATCAGCTCCGTGAAGATGGCCGTGTAAATCGTGGGTGGTTGGGCGTGATGATCCAGCCGGTGTCGCAGGATCTAGCCGAGTCTTTCGGTATGAGCGAAGCGGTTGGTGCTCTGGTTGCCGATTTAGATCCCGAAGGCCCTGCGGCTCAGGGCGGCTTGCAAGCCGGTGACGTCATCATCGAAGTCAACGGTGAAGAAGTGGATCGCTCCAGCACCTTGCCGCGGCTGATCGGTCGCGTTGCACCCGGTAACGATGTCGAATTGACGCTGATGCGAGATGGCGAGCAGGTGTCGGAAACCGTTGAGCTGGGTAGCTGGCCAGATATGGCGTCATCCGCCTCGGCATCGGGCAGCGATAACCAAGTGCGGTTAGGCGTCGCCGTTGCCGAAGTCGATCAAGCAACGCGTGAGCGTTTGGGGATCAGTGGCGGCGTCGAAGTACGCCAGGTCGAACCGGATAGCGTTGCGGCGCAGGCAGGGCTGCGTGCTGGCGACATTTTGGTGAGTATTGACCACCGCAGTGTCTCTTCGGCGGACGAGCTGATGCAAATCGTCGAAGCGCTACCGAACGACCGAGCGATTCCCGTGCGTCTCTATCGCGACGGCCGCTCGCTGTTCGTTGCCCTTCGCCTCGATTAACCCAAGCGTCAATTCCCTCCAGTCCGGCGGTTCTCGCCGGACTGCTGTTCCTATCCCGCGCATATCGCTACAATAGCGCTTATCTTTTGACGAACTTTGGCAATGCAGTGGTGCGGTTTCCGTTTTTTCGCCCTTCGGCCCAGCGCCGCAACTCCCACGCTTGCGCACCAATAAGGTAGAACACACTCGATGTCTCATGACGTTTCCAGCGGAAAGCTCAAGCATATTCGCAATTTCTCCATCATTGCCCACATCGATCACGGTAAATCGACGCTGTCGGATCGTCTGATTCAAACCTGTGGTGGTTTGACCGAACGTGAGCTGAAAGAGCAAGTGCTCGACTCCATGGATATCGAGCGTGAACGGGGCATCACCATCAAAGCTCAGTCCGTCACGCTGGACTACACCGCTGCCGATGGCCAGGTGTACCAGCTCAACTTCATCGATACCCCTGGGCACGTCGACTTCTCCTACGAAGTGTCGCGTTCGCTCTATGCCTGCGAAGGGGCCCTGTTGGTCGTCGACGCGGCGCAGGGGGTGGAAGCGCAGTCGGTAGCTAACTGCTACACCGCCATCGAGCAGGGGCTGGAAGTACTACCCGTACTCAACAAGATCGATCTGCCGCAGGCCGACCCGGATCGCGTCGCCCAAGAGGTAGAGGAAATCATTGGCCTGGACGCCACTGACGCGTGCCAAGTGTCTGCAAAAAGCGGTATTGGCATCAACGAGCTGCTCGAACGGCTGGTGCGAGACATTCCGCCGCCTAAAGGTGATCCCGAAGCGCCCCTGCAAGCGCTGATCATCGACTCTTGGTTCGATAACTATCTGGGCGTCGTCTCGCTGGTGCGCTTATTCGACGGCACGCTGCGCAAAGGCGATAAGATCCGTATCAAGTCGACCGGACGCGACTGGAACGCCACCGAAGTAGGCATCTTCACACCGCTGCGCAAAGAGACCAACATTCTGCGCGCCGGTGAGGTCGGCTTCATCGTGGCCGGTATCAAAGAGATTCACGGCGCGCCGGTGGGGGATACCATTACCCATACCAAGACACCAGACGTACCACGTTTACCGGGCTTTCAAAAAGTGAAGCCGCAGGTCTACGCCGGTATGTTCCCGGTCAGCGCCGACGATTACGAAGATTTCCGCGATGCCTTGGAAAAGCTGGCCCTCAATGATGCCTCTCTCGAGTACGAGCCGGAGAACTCCGATGCGCTGGGCTTTGGTTTCCGGGTGGGCTTCCTTGGTACGCTGCACATGGAGATCATCCAAGAGCGTCTGGAGCGCGAGTACGATCTAGATCTGCTCACCACGGCGCCGACGGTGGTTTACGAGCTCGCCATGAAGAACGGCGACATTCAGTACGTCTCCAACCCCTCCAAGCTACCCGATATGGCCGATGTCGAGCAGATGCGTGAGCCTATCGTGCGGGCCAGCATTCTGGTGCCTCAGGAGTTCGTTGGCAACGTGATCGCCGAGTGTGAACAGCGCCGCGGCACCCAGCTCGACATGCAGTTTCTGGGTAACCAGATCCAGCTCACCTACGAGCTGCCCATGTCGGAAGTAGTCATGGATTTCTTTGACCGTTTAAAATCCATCTCGCGTGGCTATGCGTCGCTCGAGTACAACTTCGAGCGCTTCGAAGCGGCAAAACTCGTGCGCTTGGATGTGCTGATCAACGGTGACAAAGTCGATGCGCTGGCGGTCATCATTCACCGCGACCATGCTCACTCCCGCGGCCGTTTGCTGGTGGAGAAAATGAAAGAGCTGATCCCCCGTCAAATGTTCGACGTGGCGATTCAGGCAGCGATTGGTGGCCAGGTCGTGGCCCGCTCGACGGTAAAAGCGCTACGTAAAAACGTCACGGCGAAATGTTACGGCGGCGACGTCAGCCGTAAGAAAAAGCTGCTCGAAAAACAGAAAGCCGGTAAGAAGCGGATGAAACAGGTGGGGCGTGTCGAAATTCCCCAGGATGCCTTCCTTGCTGTGCTCAAGGTAAACGACTAGGGATACGAACCCCACATGGATTTTTCACTGTTATTGGTACTTGCGGTCGCGCTCTCAGGGGCCATTTATCTGTTGGATGTGCTGGTGCTTCGGCCTAAGCGCCGTGAGCGCGTGGCAAAAGCAGAGTCGGCCACCATGGAAGGGCTGGATGCGCCGACGCGGGAGAAGCTCTTAAAAGAGCCTTGGCCGGTCGACTACTCGCGTTCTTTCTTTCCGGTGCTGTTGGTGGTGCTGGTGGTGCGCAGCTTCATCATCGAGCCATTTCAAATTCCCTCTGGCTCCATGAAGCCCACGTTGGAAGTCGGCGATTTCATTCTCGTCAATAAATTCGCCTACGGCCTACGTTTACCGGTCGTTCATCATCGTTTTTTGGAAGTAGACGATCCCGAGCGGGGCGATGTCATGGTGTTCCGTTTTCCTGAAGAGCCATCGGTGAACTTCATCAAACGCGTGGTGGGGCTGCCCGGCGACCGTATTCGCTATGAAGGTAAGCAGCTCTATGTCAATGGCGAGCCGGTCAGTAAGGCATTGATCGAAGAGGGGCCGATGCTTTCCCCTCAGCAGCTGTTGCTGGAGGAGGAGTTGGGTGACGTGAGTCACTTCATCTATAACAATCCCCGTGATCCAGGCCCGCAAATGCGTGAAGTGGTCGTACCGCAAGGCCACTATTTCATGATGGGCGATAACCGCGACCACTCCAACGATAGCCGCTACTGGGGCTTCGTGCCGGAAGAGAACATCGTCGGTCGCGCCTTTGCCGTGTGGATGCATTGGGATGGCGGGCTACCTAGCTTTACCAGCATACGGCGTATCGAATGAAGCAGTACCGTTTTCAAATCGTAAGTGTGGTTGTCTTAGTTAACGTCAATGACGTAGGAGCACTGTGAGTAATTCCTTAACCGCTTTTTGCCGACGAATCGGCCATACCTTTGGCGACCCAACGCTTTTGGAACTGGCCATGACTCATCGAAGCTACGGTGGTCGCAACAATGAGCGCCTGGAATTTCTGGGTGACTCCATCGTCAATTTCGTGATTGCCGAAGCGCTGTTTCAGCGCTTTCCCCAGGCGCGGGAAGGGCAGCTCTCGCGTTTGCGCGCCCGCTTGGTCAAGGGCCAAACCCTAGCGGAGCTGGCCCGAGAAATGGCCTTTGGCGAGTGCTTGAGGCTGGGGTCGGGAGAAATGAAGAGCGGCGGCCATCGCCGTGAATCGATTCTAGCGGATGCTGTAGAAGCCGTGATTGGCGCGATTTATCTAGACGCTGGAATGGATGCCGTGCGCGAGCGCGTACTCGCATGGTACGCCGACCGCCTGGAAAACATCTCGCTGCAAGATACTCAGAAAGATCCCAAAACACGCTTACAAGAGTTTTTGCAGTCGCGCCAAGCGGCGCTGCCACGTTATGAAGTGGTCTCTGTAAAGGGTGAGGCGCATGCCCAGACCTTTACCGTGGAGTGCTACATCGAGCTTTTAAGCGAGCATACCACGGGTAAAGGCCCCAGCCGCCGCCATGCCGAACAGCAGGCTGCGGAAGAAGCATTGTCCTATCTCGAGCAACCCCCTGGAGACAAATCATGAGCCAAACCTGCGGCTTCGTGGCCATCGTTGGCCGTCCCAACGTAGGCAAGTCAACCCTCATGAACCGGATTCTGGGGCAAAAAATCTCGATCACTTCTCGGCGACCGCAAACCACGCGCCACCAAGTGATGGGTATCAAAACCGTCGACGATACGCAGTTCATCTATGTCGACACGCCGGGCATGCACATCATGTCCAAGGATCGTAACAAGGCTATCAACCGCTTCATGAACCAAGCGGCGACCCAGGCACTGCGCGATGTCGACTGCGTGGTGTTCATCATCGACCGCACCCGTTGGACAGACGAAGACCAAGCCGTACTGAAGCGTCTAGAGCACGTGAAGGCGCCGGTCATTCTCGCGGTCAACAAGGTCGACCGTCTTCAAGACAAAGGCGATCTGCTGCCTTGGCTGGCCGATGTGGGCGCACGCCGTGAATTTGCCGCCGTGGTACCCATTTCTGCCAAGCATGGCACTCAAGTAGAGACCCTGGAAGAGGAAGTCGCCAAGCACCTGCCCGAGAGTATCCATTTCTTCCCGGAAGACCAGATCACCGATAAAAGCCTGCGTTTCATGGCGGCTGAACTAGTGCGTGAAAAAGTCATGCGTCAGCTCGGCGACGAGCTGCCCTACCAGATGACGGTCGAGATCGAAGAGTTCCGCGAGACCGAGCGGGTCACGCATATCAGCGCGCTGATTCTGGTAGAGCGTCAGGGGCAGAAGGTGATTTTGATTGGCGAGAACGGCGACCGAATCAAGAGCATTGGCCGCGAGGCGCGCCTGGACATGGAGCGTGCGCTGGGGACGAAAGTCATGCTGAATCTCTGGGTGAAGGTGAAGCGTGGCTGGTCGGATGACGAACGGGCGCTGAAGAGCCTGGGTTACGATCTCGATTGAGTGGCTCCATGACCGCCGAGCCTGCGTTTTTGCTTCACCGCCGTGCCTACCGTGAAACCAGCGCGCTAGTCGATCTATTGACACTCGACCATGGCCGCATCCGTGCGGTAGCTCACGGGGGGCAGCGGCCCGGCTCGAAATCTCGTCAGCGGCTGCAACCCTTTACCCCGCTGTTCGTCTCCTGGCGCGGCGAACGAGAGCTGAAGCGACTGACGTTGATGGAGTCGCGTGGGCACACCGCGTTGCTGGCCGGCGAGGGGCTGCTATGTGGCCTGTACGCTAACGAAATTGCCACTCGCTTGCTGCCCCTTGAACTCGCGGCGACCGAAGTGTTTGCTTTTTACAGCGCGCTGCTGGAGGCACTGCCAGTGCCCGCCGAGCGCGGTCTGGCGCTCAGGCGGTACGAATGGGCGCTTCTGAACGTGCTCGAGGCCACGCCGCGCTTTAGCACCCCAGAGGGAGGTGCGCTGGACCCACATCAGCGCTACCGTTTCGAAGCCGACACTCGCGCGTTCGTTGCCGCACCTCAAGGCATCGAAGGACGTACCCTTCGCTTAATCGAACAGGGTGATTGGCAGCCAGCGGGCCTGGCCAATGCATTGAAAGCGGTCATGCGGGCAGCGCTGGCTCCTCACTTAGGAACTACCGCGCTGCGTTCCCGTGAATTGATGCTGGATTTGGCTCGCCGCCGTCATCGCTCTTGAGCCACCGTTACCACTGATCGCGATAGTGTTCTATCGCTGTTGATTGATTGGAGTCTCTGCATGCACCCCCCACGGATTTTACTCGGCGTAAACATCGATCATATCGCCACGCTGCGTCAGGCGCGTGGTACACGCTATCCCGACCCGGTGCAGGCAGCGCTGCTGGCCGAGGAGGCAGGAGCCGATGGCATTACCGTTCATTTGCGCGAAGACCGTCGCCATATTCAGCCCCGCGACGTGCGGCTTTTGGCCGAGGTGCTCAATACGCGCATGAACCTGGAAATGGCCGTCACCGAAGAAATGCTGGCGCTGGCAGAAGAGGTACGCCCGGCACACGTGTGTTTAGTGCCTGAAAAGCGCGAAGAGCTCACCACCGAAGGCGGCCTGGATGTGGTTGGCGGCTTCGAGCAGATCGCTAGCGCCTGCCAGCGCTTAGCGGCGGCGGGGTGTGACGTGTCGCTATTCATCGACCCCGACGAATCACAGATCGATGCTGCCCATCGTGCCGGTGCGCCCACCATTGAGCTACACACTGGCGCTTACGCCGACGCCAAGCCGGGCAGTGCCGAGGCCAACGCCGAGTATGATCGCCTCAGCGCGGCGGCGGTGTACGCGGTTTCACTAGGCTTGGTGGTCAATGCCGGACACGGTCTGCATTACCACAATGCGGAAGCGATTGCCGCACTGCCCGGCGTCAACGAGCTCAATATCGGTCATGCCATCATTGCCCGAGCGCTCTTCGTTGGTTTGAAGGAAGCCATTCAAGAGATGAAGCGTTTGATCATCGCGGGTCAGGAAGCGGGCTTGATGGCCGCCCTGGACGCCCACGAACATGACCACGATCACGGCGATGGTCACCACTGCTGCAGTCATTGATATGATCGTCGGAATTGGCTCGGACATTGCTCGGGTTGAACGCTTTCGTCAGGCCGTGACGCGTCACGGTCCTCGTTTTGCGCAGCGCATCTTAGGGCCAGACGAGCAGCGTGCATGGCAGTCGAAGGGGCAGGCGACGGCTTATTTGGCAAAACGCTTTGCGGCCAAGGAGGCTTTCGTTAAGGCGCTTGGGCTAGGGCTCCGCCAGGGCATGCAGTGGGGCGAGATACAGGTGCTCAACGATGCACTGGGTAAGCCGAGCCTCAAGCTCAGCGGTGAAGCGCAGCGCCGATTTCTCGAAAGCGGCGCCACCGCCGCCCACATTACCTTAAGCGATGAAGCCGATTATGCCGTTGCTTTTGTCGTACTGGAGCGATGACGTCGGTCATCACTTTTCGACCAGCGCAGCCCGCTCCTGGCTGAGTCTTTCCATGGCGGTGTAGAGCTCGTCCAGCAGCGTTTCCACATGCCGCAGTCCGCTGGTGCGCAGCCGCGTTTCCAATGTTTCTACCAGTAGCGCAAGCTCCGGCGCACCGCAATATCGGCTAGCGCCATTCAAGCCGTGTACCCAATCCAGTAGTGTCGTCAAATCCTCCGCTGCAAACGCACGACGGATGTGTCGCTCGCTTTCGGGCAGGCTATCGATGAGCCGTACCAACTGCTGCTTGGCCAGCGTTTCTTTGCCACCAGCCAGTCGGGCACCCAGCGTCAGGTCGACGGCAGGCAGCGAGCTTGAGGGTTCGATAGGGGCTTGCAAGGCGCGAGTGGGCTCTGTCGACGCAGGCTTGGCTGCCACCCCTAAAAAGCGCTGGAGCAGCTGCTGTAGCTGAACATCGTCGATGGGCTTGACCATGACGTCGTCCAACCCCTCGGATAGCCACTGCTGGCGTTCCGCGCTCAACACGTGGGCCGTCACCGCAATGATGGGGCAGCGTGCCCAGCTATTGTTGATACGTCGCAATGCTTGGGTCGTTTGAATGCCATCCATACCGGGCATTCGAATGTCCATGAGCACCATGTCAGCGGTGGCATGTTTGGCAAACTCTAACGCCTCATGGCCGCTCTCGGCGAGTGCGATTCGCAGGGTATCGCTCTCCAGCATCGCTTTGAGCAGCTCGCGGTTAGGCGCATTATCGTCGACGATCAAAATCGTCAAGCGCGGGGCCGGTAGCGGTTTAGAAACGTTGGCGCTGGGCGCTGTCTGTGCCTGTGGCTGCAAGAGGTGGCGTAGCGTGGTGGCCAGCTGCGCTCGGGTAAATGGCTTGCACAGCATCTCACCACCGTGGGGAAGCTCCCAGGTGGGTAGATCGAAGCTGGTGGTATTGGCCAGCACCAGTACCGGACAAGGCGTCTGCTCAATGACCGACTGCCAGTAGCCTTTTCGCTCGTCGTTAAAATCCTCAGCCGAGAGGCAGAGAATCAGCAGTGACTCATTGCCTGCATCGATGAACGAGACAGGACGCGCTCCCCAGCGCTCTAACAGGTGCTCGAGCACGTTGCGGGTAGGAAGGTGCGGCTCGTGAAGTCGAATGATCGGGCCATCCAGGGTCAATTCTGGAGGGCGTTCGTCGGCAAGATGCGCCAACAGCGGCAGAGTGAAAGAGAACGTCGAGCCTTTGCCGAGTTCACTATCGACGGTGATTTCACCGCCCATTCGTTGAATGAGTTGGCGGCAGATGGTCAGCCCAAGACCGGTGCCGCCAAATTGACGCGAATGGCTGGGCTCTGCCTGGGAGAAGGCACTAAAGAGCTGCTGCTGATGCTCTTCGCTCAGCCCGATGCCCGTATCGCTGACGCTAATGTGCAGCACGACATGCTGCCCCTCTTGGTTCTCTAGCATCACGCGAACGATCACCTCCCCCTCGGTGGTGAACTTGATCGCATTGCCTAGCAAGTTGTTGAGCACCTGATGAATGCGCAGCGGATCGCCACAAAGCGGCGTGGGCACGTCGTCGTACACCATGGCGACCAAATGGAGCTGCTTGCGCTGCGCTTCCGGGGCATGTAGGCCTATGATCTCATCCACTAAAGCAACGATATCGACGTCCACCTCTTCCAGCGTAAGCCGGTCGGCTTCCAGTTTGGAGAAGTCCAAGACATCGTTCACCAGCATGAGCAGGTTGTCGCAGGCGCGACGAACGTGTTCTAGCCACTCTTTTTGACGGCTATCCAGCGAAGAGCGCCCGAGTAGGCGGCAGAAACCCACGATGCCATTGAGCGGCGTGCGGATTTCATGACTCATATTGGCTAGAAATTCGGATTTGACCGCGTTGGCCCGAAGTGCGCTGCGGTGGGCGAGGTCTAGCTTGATGTTCTGCTCTTCGATGGTTTCCATCGACTCTTGCAGCTCGCTGGTCGCCTGCTCGATTTGACTCTGCATATCTCGTTGAGCCTGTTGGAAATGCTCGGCCAGTCGATTGATGTGTTTGGCTAGCTGCTTGAATTCGGTGGGCTTGGCGTGGGACATCACGAGGCTGTAATCGCCACGGGACAAGCGATATAGGGCTTGGTTGGCCTCTTCGATAGGTCGGCTGGCGTAGCGGCTGATGGCAAAGGCCGCCAGGAATAGCAGCAGGCCGAGCAGCATGCCACCGAGGCTCAAGCTGGCGATCAAACGGTAGCGCTCGAGCGTTAGTGCGCGGATATCCATCTCGGCTTCCAACCAGCCGTTGGTAACAAGGCTGGTCCCACCCACCGCCTGACTGGTGATCGGTACCTGTAGGCGCCACGTGTCTTCCTCTTTGGCGATGACGGTCACGTCGGGCGCGTTCAGGCGCGGCGGAGGCGGCATCGAACGGCCCAGTACCAACAAGCGGTTGCCCTGCTCGTCGAACAGTGTCACCGCTCTTAGACCACGGTGCTCCAACAACTGACGGGCCAACGCTTCCAGTCGTGGCAAGTCGCCATCGGCCATGGCAGCCCCAAGGCTGGGAGCTAGCAATTCTCCAGCGCTGGTCAACCGATCTTCGAGCACGCTTCTACCGGTATGTTCATTTTGCAGAACCAGCAGAACGGCCATGACGGCATAGACAAGCAGAGGGAAACCAAGCAGAGCGAACAGCAGGCGCGTATTTAATGACATGAAAGAAGCTCGTCGAATCTGGAAGGTTGCCTGTCCACTCACAGGCAGCACCGATATAATGCAGCATAACGGTTACGATAAGGAGTGTCCGATGAATTATCCCACGCTCGAAGAGGTGGTGGGCAATACGCCCTTGGTGCGCCTTAAGCGCATCAGTGCTGGAAAGAACAACACGCTATTGGCCAAGCTGGAGGGGAATAACCCGGCCGGCTCGGTCAAGGACCGCCCGGCGCTTTCCATGCTCAGCGAAGCCGAAGCCCGCGGTGAGATCTCGCCGGGAGATACGCTCATCGAAGCGACCTCTGGAAATACCGGCATTGCACTTGCTATGGCAGCGGCCATCAAAGGGTACAACATGACGTTGGTCATGCCGGAAAACGCCTCCGCCGAGCGCAAGCAGGCCATGGCCGCTTACGGCGCCAAGCTGATCACGGCCAGTAAAGAGGGCGGTATGGAAGAAGCGCGGGACATCGCTGACGCCATGATCGCTCGGGGAGAAGGCAAACCACTGAACCAGTTTGCCAACCCGGATAACCCGCTGGCGCATTATCGTACCACCGGGCCGGAAGTGTGGCGGCAAACGGGCGGAGAGGTAACCCACTTCGTGAGTTCAATGGGAACCACCGGAACGATCATGGGCGTGTCGCGCTACCTGAAAGAGCAGAATAGTGCGATTCAAATCGTCGGTTTACAGCCCGCCGATGGGGCCAGTATTCCAGGCATCCGCCGCTGGCCACAGGAGTATCTGCCCGCCATATTCGAAGCGCCGCGGGTGGATATCACACTCGATATCAGTCAACAGGAAGCCGAGACACACATGCGCCGTTTGGCCCGTGAAGAGGGCATTTTGGCGGGCGTGTCATCGGGTGGCAGCTTGGCAGGCGCCCTGCGTATTGCCGAGCAAACCGAAAATGCGGTCATCGTGTTCATTGTGTGTGACCGTGGCGATCGCTATCTCTCCACGGGCCTGTTCGCCCCGGAGGTATAGATGGCTATGTTGGGTAAGCGGCGGCCACCACGGCCCGCCTCGGGCCACTCTGGGTTGGCCCGCCAACCTTACAGCAACGGCGTGCCGACCAAGCAGCCTATCGGCATCGATGTCGGCGCGCCGCTGTCGATCGAGCGTTTGGCCCATGATGGGCGTGGCGTGGCCCATCACCCGGACGGTAAAACCGTGTTCGTCGATAGGGCGCTGCCTGGAGAGCAGGTCGAGGTGGCGGTACATGTCACGCGCAAGCGCTTCGACGAAGCGCACGTCAAAACGTTAGTAACCCGCTCTCCCCAGCGTGTAGAGCCGCCGTGCGCGCATTTCGGCCACTGTGGCGGATGTGATTTGCAGCACCTAGCGCTCGATGCACAGCGTGCCCATAAGCGTGAGGTCGTTAGTGAACTGATGGCCCGTCAAGGCGTGAGGCTATCGGCGGTGACGCCCATTAACGGGCAGTCCGAACACTATCGCCGACGGGCTCGTCTAGGCGTCAAGGTCGATGGTCAGGGTAACGTGCGCCTGGGATTTAGAGCAGCCAATAGCCATCGGTTGGTCGATATCGAACACTGCCATGTGTTGGTGCCGTCGCTACAGGCGCTACTAGACCCGTTAAAACAGCTGCTTATCGAGTTGGATGCACCGCGCTCCATCGGCCATATCGAATTGCTCTCGACCCCTAAGGCCACGGTAGTGCTGGTGCGACAGCTCAAAGAGCAGCCTCAAGATAGGGGGCGCTGGCAATCCTTTGCAGATCAACACCACGTGTGTTTTGGCATATGGCTGGGCCGGGAGTCACCCTCGCTGCACTGGTATGGTGAGGCACCTGCACTAGAAGAGCGCTATTCATTGAGCGCATTGGGCGTGACTGACTCACAGACCGCTGACGAACTGGTGCTGACGTTTGCCCCCGGCGATTTTTTACAAGTAAATGCCGAAGTCAACCAAAAGATGGTGGCGCAGGTGATAGCATGGTTGGCGCCTGGACAAGGAGGGCGGCTGCTCGACCTGTTTGCCGGGATAGGGAACTTCAGCCTGCCGATAGCCGCTGCAGGAGCCAGCGTGCATGCCGTAGAGGGAAGCGCCGCCATGGTCGAGCGCTTGAAAGCCAATGCGGAGCTGAATCGACTGGATGTGAGTGCCCAGCAGGCGGATCTCAATGAGTCGACGGCAGTCAAGGCGCTGCTTGATGAACACCCGGTCGATGCGGTGGTACTCGATCCGCCGCGCAGCGGTGCCGAAGCCGTATGCCAAGCGCTAGGGCGTCGAAAAGTAGCGAAAATTGCCTATGTTTCCTGCGATCCGGCTACGCTGGCCAGGGATGCGGCACACCTTGTGCATGCAGGTTATCGCGTCGAGCACGTCGCCGTCGCGGATATGTTTCTACACACTGCCCACATGGAAACGCTGATGCTGTTTGAATACGCGGGCTAGTCTGCCCTTTGCAGCAAGCATTGGTGGCGGCGGTGTGAGGCCGTCACCCAGAAAGGATGAGTGAACGTCATGGTGAAAGTGCGTGAAGACCAACCGCTGACAGAAAGCGGAAAGGTGGACATACAACAATGGTTAACGCGCCTTCAAGAAGATGTGCGCCTACGCGAACCCGAACGCTTATTGGAAGCCTGTGAGCTGGCCGAGCAGTTGGAGCGAGAAGCACCGCGTACGCATCGCGTGTGGCTATCGCCGGGCTCTAGCTTCCGTATGGGCCTCGAGATGGCGGATATCCTCGCCGATCTCAAACTCGATCAGGCCACGCTGGAAGCCGCCGTTCTCTACCGCGCCGTGCGGGAAGGGCTGTTGAGTTTAGAAGGTGTCAGCAAGCGCTTTGGAGAGGAGGTCGCCAAGCTGATCGACGGTGTGCTGCAAATGGCCGCCATCAGCTACCCATTGGCACCTAACCATGGCATGAGCCAGCACAACCAGCAGGAAAACCTGCGCAAAATGCTGGTGAACATGGTCGGTGACGTACGCGTTGCGCTAATCAAAATTGCCGAGCGTACCTGTGCGCTACGTCAAGTTAAAGATGCGCCCCGTGAGAAATGCCTGCAAGTTGCGCGGGAAGTGGCCGATATCTATGCGCCGCTGGCTCACCGACTGGGCATTGGTCAGATCAAGTGGGAGCTTGAAGACCTGTCGTTCCGTTATCTACATGAAGAGGATTACAAGGCCATCGCCAAACTCTTGGCGGAAAAGCGCTTGGATCGCGACCGATACATTCACGACGTGGTGGAAACCCTTAAAGGCTTGATGGAGGCTCAGCATATTCACCGCTACGACGTGAGCGGGCGAGCTAAGCATATCTACTCCATTTGGCGCAAAATGAAGCGCAAGCGGATCGATTTTTCCCAGGTACACGACGTGCGCGCCGTGCGTATTTTGGTGCCTGAAGTCACCGACTGCTACACCGTACTGGGTATCGTCCACTCTCGCTGGCACCATGTACCCAACGAGTTCGACGACTATATCGCCAACCCCAAGAAAAACGGCTATCAATCGCTGCATACGGCCGTCATGGGGCCGGATAACAAGGTGCTGGAAATACAGATTCGCACCTTCTCCATGCACGATGAAGCCGAGCTGGGCGTGTGTGCCCACTGGCGCTATAAAGGCCACGACACCAACGCTAAAAGTCGCAGTTACGAGGATAAGATCGCTTGGCTGCGCCAAGTATTGGAGTGGCAGGACGAAGTGGGCGGATTTGGCGACCTGCGCGAAGGACTCTCCAGCGATGTTGCCCCAGACCGCATTTACGTGTTCACGCCAGATGGGCACGTTATCGACCTACCGCGCATCGCGACACCCATCGACTTTGCTTATCGGGTTCACACCGAGATTGGCCATCTTTGCCGGGGAGCCAAGGTCAATGGGCGTATCGTGCCTCTGACCTACAAACTCAAGACGGGCCAGCAGATCGAGATTTTGACCGCCACCAAAGGTGGCCCCAGCCGCGATTGGCTCAATCCCAGTCTTGGCTATGTACGCACGTCGCGAGCGCGTGCCAAGATTCAAGCGTGGTTCAAGCATCAGGCCCGTGACCAGAATTTGGACGAAGGGCGCACGCTCTTTGAGCGCGAAATGCGGCGTCTGGATGTGGAAGGGCTGGATCTGGCCAAGCTCGCCAAAGCCGTCAACTACCAAAATGCCGACGACATGTACGCGGCGTTGGGCGCGGGCGACCTACGTATCGGTCAAGTGCTGCATCAGGCGCAGCAACTGTTTGGTGAAACCGACGACCAAGAGCAGCTCGATCGCCTGCTAGCCAAACCCCGCCGCCAGCCCAGCAAGGCGACCCAAAGCGACATCACCGTGCTGGGCGTGGGCAACCTGAAAACCAGCATGGCCAACTGTTGCCGCCCTGTGCCCGGCGAGCCGATCGTCGGCTTCATTACCCAGGGGCGTGGCGTCACCGTGCACCGCCAGGACTGTCCCAACATTCTCCAATTGCGCATGGAAGAGCCCCAGCGCATTATCGAAGTGGAGTGGGGCGAGCGGGCACACACCCGCTACCCGGTGACCATCGAGATTCAAGCCTGGGACCGCTCCGGCCTGCTGCGCGATGTGACCGGTCTCTTGGGTAATGAAAAGGTCAATGTGCTAGCGGTCAACACGCTCACGGATACCGACGAGGGCATCGCCCGACTGCGGATTACCCTGGAAGTGGACGGGCTGGAGTCGCTCGGCAGACTCTTTTCACGTATCCAACAACTGCCCAATGTCACCGAAGTGCGCCGTTTGCGTAACGCCGATCCCGAGAAAAGTGCCCGTAAAGGAGGGGCCTGATGCGTCATACCCTGGAGGATTTGCTCACCCTAATGGCCGTGCTGCGCGATCGGGAGCAGGGCTGTCCATGGGACATCAAGCAGGATTGGGACAGCATCGTGCCCCACACGCTGGAAGAGGCTTACGAAGTGGCCGACGCCATCGAGCGTCGCGCCTTCGACGAACTGCCCGGCGAGCTCGGCGACCTGCTTTTTCAAGTGGTCTACTACGCCCAATTTGGCGCAGAAGAGCAGCGCTTCGATTTTCACGATATCGTCGATACGCTGACCGCCAAGATGCTGCGCCGTCATCCCCATGTGTTCCCAGACGGCACGCTGGCGTCACGCCGCCCGACCGGCGTGAGTGCCGATGAAGTAAAGACCCAGCAGGTGAATAGCCGCTGGGAAGCGCTCAAAGCCGACGAACGCGCCGAGCGTGCTACGCAACCTCCTTCGGTGCTGGACGATGTGCCCCGAACGCTGCCTGCGTTAAGCCGCGCCGCCAAGCTCTCGAAGCGGGCCGCCCGCGTAGGCTTTGATTGGCCGAATGTCGAGGGAGTACTGGCCAAAATTCGCGAGGAACTGGAGGAGGTCGAAGAGGCGCTGGCGGCGGGGGATCGACAGCACGCCCAGGAAGAGGTCGGCGACCTGCTATTTGCCGTCACCAATTTGGCGCGCACATTGGGTACCGATCCCGAACAGTGCTTGCGCCGTACCAACGCAAAATTCGAACGTCGCTTTCGTTTTGTCGAGCGCGCGCTTACTGAATCAGAGCGCCCTCTGAACGAGGCCTCGCTGGATGAGATGGAAAGTCACTGGCAAGCCGCGAAAGCACAAGAACAACGCTAATGTCACAACCTATCAACGCGACCCCGCAAGGAGGCCACGCCAATGAGTCATGATCTACACGAATCACTGCGCGATAACGTGCGTATTCTGGGGGACAGTCTTGGGCGTACCATCGCCGATGACTTAGGCCAGTCGTTTGTCGATAAGATTGAAACCATTCGTGCCCACGCCAAGCGCGGTCGCCAGGGCGACTCGCTTCAACAGCGCCAGCTCATCGAGTATTTGCGTCAGCTACCCGAGCGGGACCTGCTCCCGGTGACCCGCGCATTCAACCAGTTCTTGAATTTGGCCAATATCGCCGAGCAGCACTACCGGGCACGGTTCCGTCGGGTGGAGGATTACAAACCCGGTTCGCAGCCCGCGCTAGGGGAGCTCTTGGGGCGCGCTCAGCAGGCCGGTAACTCGCCCCGCAAGCTGGTGGAAACCCTGGCTAATATGCGCGTCGAGCTCGTACTGACAGCGCACCCCACCGAGGTCATCCGTCGTACGCTGATCCAAAAATACGATGCGATCGATGAGTGCTTGACTGCGATCGAAAGCTCCGAGGATTACCCCGAGCGCGGTGCCCGCGCCCAAGGCCGCTTGGAAGAGCTGATCAGCCAGGCGTGGCATACCGACGAGATTCGCCACGAACGCCCCACGCCGGTAGACGAAGCGAAGTGGGGCTTTGCCGTCATCGAGAACTCACTGTGGCAGGCCGTGCCGGATTTTCATCGCGACCTGGATAACCTGCTGCTGGACACCGCAGGCGAACGCCTGCCGCTGGATGCCGCGCCGATCCGCTACGCTTCCTGGATGGGCGGCGACCGTGACGGCAATCCGAATGTCACCGCCAAAGTGACCCAGGAAGTGCTGCTGCTAGGCCGCTGGATGGCGGCGGACCTCTACTTGCGTGATTTGGAACAGCTCAAGACCGAGCTCTCCATGTGGAAAGCCAACAGCGCCCTCAAAGCCGAAGTGGGCGACGTGGCGGAGCCTTACCGCGAGCTTTTGAAACGGCTGCTCACCAAAATGGAGGCCACCCGCGACTGGGCGAAAGCGCAGCTCGATGGCCGTAACTATGACGGCGGGCCGATCATCGAGACCCGCGACCAGATTTATGCGCCGCTGCTGGCCTGCTATCGCTCGCTCTGCGACGTGGGGCTGGATACCATCGCCAACGGCGCGCTGTTGGATACACTGCGCCGCGTGGCCGTGTTCGGTGTAACGCTGACCAAGCTTGACCTTCGTCAGGAAGCCAGCCGCCACGCCCAAGTGATGGAAGAACTCACCAGTTCCCTGGGGCTAGGTCATTATCAGGAGTGGAGCGAAACCCAGCGCCAGGAGTTTTTACTAGCGGAGCTTGACTCCCGTCGTCCGCTGATCCCGCGTCGCTGGGAGTGTTCGGCGGAGTCCCGTGAGGTCATTGACACCTTCAAGGTGATCGCCCAGGAGCATGCAGAAGCGCTCGGCACCTACATTATCTCGATGGCCGCCGAACCATCCGATGTGCTCACCGTGGCGCTGCTGATGAAGGAAGTGGGGGGGCAAGTTTCGTTGCCCATTGCACCGCTGTTCGAAACCTTGAACGACCTGGACCACGCGGGCGATGTGATCGACAAACTACTGGCATTGCCGGGCTATCGCACGTTGGCTAAAGACCGTCAAGAGGTGATGATCGGCTACTCGGACTCCGCCAAAGATGCGGGGCAATTGGCCGCTGCCTGGGCGCAATACCGTGCCCAGGAAGCGCTGGTCAACGTGTGCGACAAGCACGGTGTTGATCTGACGCTGTTCCACGGCCGCGGCGGCACCGTGGGCCGCGGGGGCGGCCCGGCCCATGCGGCGATTCTCTCCCAGCCGCCGGGCTCCGTGAACGGCAGCCTGCGCGTGACCGAGCAGGGCGAGATGATTCGCTTTAAGTTCGGCCAGCCAGATATCGCCCTGCGCTCCATGGAAATTTATGCCTGTGCAGTGCTGGAAGCCACTCTGCTGCCACCTCCGGCACCCGAGCCGCACTGGCGCGAAGAGATGGATCAACTGGCCAGTGTTGCTCATGCTGCTTACGTTGGCGTGGTTCGCGAAGATCCCGATTTCGTGCCCTATTTCCGTGCGGTGACGCCGGAGGGGGCGCTGGGCAGGCTGCCGCTTGGTTCGCGACCTACCAAGCGTCGCCAGGACGGCGGGGTGGAAACGCTGCGTGCTATCCCATGGATTTTCGCCTGGACACAGATCCGTCTAATGTTACCCGCTTGGTTGGGCAGCGGTGAGGCTTTTTCCCGACGCGTGGAGCAGCCCGGCGGCCGCGAAGTATTGCAAGAAATGCGCACCCAATGGCCGTTCTTCGGCACTTATCTCGACATGTTGGAAATGCTGCTGGCCAAGGCTGATGTCGCCATTGCCGCTTACTACGAGCACCGCTTGGTGGACGAGCCCTCGCTGAAAGCGCTGGGCAAGAAACTCCGCGAACGCTTCGAACGTCTGGAAGATGTCGTGCTGGATATCCTGCAGCAGGAAAAACTGTTGGAGAACACGCCGCTGATCCGTCAAGCGATCGATGTACGCAACCCCTACATCGACCCGCTGCATGGCCTCCAAGCGGAGCTTTTGCAGCGTAACCGCGATGCCGATGGGGCGATTAGCCCAGATCTCTCCCGCGCACTGATGGTCACCATGGCTGGCATTGCGGCTGGCCTGCGTAACACGGGATAAGCTAATAGCTGCCTACCTGCGCCGCTACCGCTAGGTGGCGGCGCTTTTCTTTACGTTCAGCGTTGGAGACAGGGACATGACTGTAGACGCTCAGGCTGTATTGGCCTTCTGGTTTCAGGAACTGACGCCCGCACAGTGGTTTAAAAAAGACGACAACATGGATCGCCAGATAGCCGAACGATTCAGCGACGTGCTGGCGCGGGCGGCTGCATGCGAGTGTTTCGAGTGGCGTCGCACGGCTCAGGGTCGGCTAGCGGAGATCATCGTGCTGGATCAGTTCTCACGCAACATTTACCGCAACGAGGCGCGAGCCTTTGTCAACGACGCGCTTGCGCTTGGGCTTGCCCAGGAAGCAGTGGCCAATGGGGCTGACCAGACACTCTCGGCGGTGGAGCGCAGTTTTCTCTATATGCCCTATATGCACAGCGAGTCGGCGGCGATTCACACGGTGGCTCTGCAGTTGTTCGATCAGGCGGGGCTTGAAAACAACCTGGATTTCGAAAAACGTCACAAGGCCATCATTGACCGCTTTGGGCGCTACCCGCATCGCAATGCACTGTTGGGTAGACCCTCTACCCCAGAAGAGATCGAATTTCTCCAGCAGCCCAGCTCCTCTTTTTAACGTTTATTTAAGCTACATGGCGTTTTATGTCGTTACGAACATCGATCCGTATCAATAAATACATCAGCGAAAGTGGCCTCTGCTCCCGCCGCGAAGCCGACCGCTTTGTCGAGCAGGGCAATGTGTGGATCAACGGACGCCGCGCCACCACCGGTGATCAAGTGGTCCCAGGAGACCGGGTAAAGGTCAATGGCCAGGAGATCGAGCCGCAAGAGGAAGAGGACCTCGTTCTCATCGCCTTGAACAAACCGGTGGGTATCGTGAGCACCACGGAGTCGGCAGAAAAGGACAACATCGTTGATTTCGTGAAGCACGGCACACGCATTTTTCCGATCGGCCGCTTGGATAAAGATTCTCAAGGGCTGATTTTTCTCACCAACAACGGCGACTTGGTCAATAAGATCCTGCGCGCTAACAACAACCACGAAAAAGAGTACGTGGTAACGGTGAATAAGCCGATCACCGATGAGTTCATTACGGGTATGCAGGGCGGCGTACCGATTCTGGGGCAGATGACCAAAAAGTGTCGAGTGGTCAAAGAGTCCACGTTCGTTTTCAATATCACGCTAGTGCAGGGCCTCAACCGACAAATTCGCCGAATGTGCGAATACTTTGGCTATGAGGTGACGCAGTTGGTACGCACCCGCATCATGAACGTGTCGCTGAAAGGGCTGGCGCTGGGGGATTGGCGTGATTTGACGCCTAAAGAGATCGAGACGATCATCGCCCTCACCGAAACCTCCGCCGTCGCACCGGAGAAGAAAGCGTCCGAGAAGAAAAAGCCAGCCAGGCCCAACTACAGCGGCGGTAGGAGTAGCACGAAGGAGAAAAAGCCGGTGTCCAAGCGCGCTTCCCCCGGTGCCAAGGCGGGTAACAAAACACGTAAAGACGCCAAGGCCAAAGGGGCCGTGCCCGGTAAACCGAGTGCCAAAGGAAAACCCGCTGGCAAACCAGCTGCGAAAGGTAAGGGTAGGCCCGGCGGTAATCCGGTGGCGAAGGGGGTGGGTAAGGGCTCAGTGAAGGGTGGTCGCCCAAGCGGTAAGCCTGCCGGTGGCAAGCCACCCCGCGCACGGGGAAAGCGTTAATCGCCCCGCGTTGGCTTGCTAAAAGCTAAAGTTGTCCGCGCGGCTTGCGGGCGTTTGCATAGAGCCACTACGTTGAAGAGTGCCCGGATCAGGAATACGAAGAGGACGCTAGGATGGCAGACGATACTTTGAAAGACGCAAAAATAGTCGATCACCACGGCTTGTTAGTTGGGCAGGTGGTCAACATTAGTGAGCGCCAAAATGCCGAGATACGTACACCCTACGGACGCCACTTTTGGGTGAAACCAGAGTCGTTGGCCAAGAGCCAGGGGCAGTGGTGCTTATTGAAGGATTTCAAGGCATATACGGCGGATAACACGGAAACGGTGTGGTCGGAGAGCGACCTGGACGCCGCCGCCGATGACACCTTTCCCGCCAGCGACCCGCCCTCCTTCACGCTGGGCGATGAGGGCAAAGGCCGCTAAAGGGCAGGCATCTGCAGATACAAGGCGGAATTCGTCAGTAGCGGTCAGAAAATAGAAAGTTGGCAATTAACTCTTTGCCGCCTTCGGTGGCAAACGACTCTGGGTGAAACTGAATGCCGTGAATGGGGTAGTCGCGGTGCTTCACGCCCATCAGCTCGAATTCACCCGCCGACTGCCAATGGCTTCGCTCGGCAAACTGCGCGGCGGTCAGCTCACCCACCGTGGCAGTGACTTCCAGGCACTCCGGCAGCGTTGCCGCATCGGCAATCAGCGAGTGGTAACGCATCACCTCGAGCTGGTCAGGCACGCCTTTGAACACCGAGCGATTATTGTGATGGATGGGGCTGATTTTGCCGTGCATCGGCAGCGGTGCTTTGATTACTTTGCCGCCAAACACATGAACGATGCCCTGCATGCCCAAACAGACGCCCAGTAGTGGCGTCGTTTTGCCCAGCTTTTCGATGACTTCGGCGCATACGCCAAAATAGCGAGGGTCATCCGGTGAGCCGGGGCCAGGCGAGATAATGATGCGGTTCGGTGCCATGGCTTCAATCGCTTTAAAATCAATCTGGTTATTGCGCTTCACCACGATCTCGAAGTGAGGCAGCTCGCCGCGATTCTTCTCCGTGGTCAGAATCTCACCAATAAACTGGTAGAGGTTATAGGTGAAGGAGTCGTAGTTATCGATGATCAGCACCTTCATGCGGGGCTCTCCGTTTCCGTATCCATAAAGGGGGCCAAGGCCTTGCGGGTGCCGGCAAATTTGCGACGAATCTCCTCGTATTCATCGTCGGCGTTGCTGTCATACACGTTGCCGCCGCAGGTTTGCACGTAGGCGTGCTCGCCGTTGACGAACACCGTGCGAATGGGGATCGCAAAGGTGCAGTCGCCGTTGAAGGAGAACTGGCCCACCGCGCCGCCGTAGGGGCCGCGCCCGTCGGTTTCCAGGTCGTCGATGATTTTCATCGCCTCGATTTTGGGCGCACCGGTGAGCGTGCCTGCCGGGAAGTTGCTGGCCAGCGCGGTAAACATATCTTCGCTCTCGGCAATGATGCCGACGATCTCGCTCGAAATGTGTTGTACGTGGCTGAAGCGCTTGATATCCATCAGGCTGCGCACTTTGACCGTACCAAACTGCGCCACTCGGCCAATATCGTTGCGGTGCAGGTCCACGATCATATTGTGCTCGGCGATCTCTTTGGGGTCGTTGAGCAGCGCGCGGGCAAGCTGGGTATCCTCCTGGGGCGTTTGGCCGCGCAGGGTGGTGCCCGCCAGTGGGAACGTCTCCATCTCACCCTGGCGCAGGCGGAACAGCAGTTCGGGGCTCGCGCCAATCAGTTTCTGCTCGCCAAACTTCACGTAATACATCTGCGGTGAGGGGTTGATGGTGCGTAACTGGTCATACAGTGCTAGCGTATCGCCCTGAATCCGAAAGCGTTTCTTGAAGCCCACTTCGCACTGGAAAACCTTGCCGTCGATGATGTCCTGCTTCACCTTGGCCACGGCCTTGGCGTGCTCGGCCTTACTCATGGTGTCGCCCAGCGCGGTAATGCGCAGCGGGCCTGCTGGCTCGTCGTCGGCGTCGATCAGCGTCTGCAGAAACGCGTAACGGCTATTGTCGTAGTAGAAGTAAGTGACTTCTCCGGTCATCTTGTCGAGAATCAGGCCGTCTTTGTACAGCCCAAAGCGGAACGTATCGAAGTCGTCGCTGGCTTTTAGCGTCAGCGACGGCTCGAAGTACTGCATGGCGTCGTAGCCCAGGTAGCCGCTCAACCCTCCCGCGTATTTACGAGAAATGATGTTTTGCGGAATGAGACTGCGCAGTAGTTCGTAGGGGTTGTCGCTGGGGTAGTGGTTGGCATCGCCGTCGCGGCTTTCGATGGTCAGTGTGTTGCCATTGGCATAGAGCGTGTACTCGGGGTCGAAGCCAATGATCGAGTGGCGCGCCATGTGGCTATCTTCGCCCAGCGACTCCAGCATGTAGCAGGTATCGAAGCGCCGCTCGATTTTCTGAAACAGGGCAAAGAAGTCGCAGTCTGCCGCCAGCGTGACGTAGTGGGGCTTACGTGGCAGTGTGAACGGCTGTGGGCCTGCCGCAGCGCCCGTATCGGTGGTGCTCATAGGTGTTCATTCCGTGAAGAGGCTAACATCGTCAGCGCGCGTGATCCGCGTGACACGGTCGCAATACCCACGCCCAGGGTTTCAGCGATTTTGCGATGGGGCACGCCTTCCCGCAGCAGCTTAAAAATCTGTAGGCGTTTGCTGATTTCTTGGTACTCTGCTGGCGTTAGCAGGCTGGCTAGCGCTTCGTCCATGGCGTCGGGCGTGTCGATCGCAAGCAGGTGGCGCACCAAGTCAGCTTGAAACGTATCGTGTAAGGACATCATGACACCGAGTGGTTACTCATGTACTAGTGTACTAGTACGTTAACCGATTGCTCAGGGAAGTCAAGTCGCAGCAACGTTAAGGAATCGTCATGACCGGCTATTTTATTCAAGCATTCATCTATTTAGTGGCGGCGGTGATTGCCGTGCCGCTGGCCAAGCGGTTCGGGCTCGGCTCGGTGTTGGGCTATTTGGTGGCTGGGGTGGTGATTGGCCCGGTGCTCGGGCTGGTCGGCCAGGAGACCACTACCATTCAGCACTTTGCCGAATTCGGCGTGGTCATGATGCTGTTTTTAGTCGGTATGGAGCTAGATCCAAAAGGCTTATGGGCCATGCGGGTGCGCCTTCTAGGCCTGGGCGGTTTGCAGGTGGTGCTGACCGCAGCGGCAGGCGCTGCGATTGCCTGGTGGCTTGGGCTCGTTTGGCAAACCGCGTTAGCCGTGGGGCTGATTTTTGCGCTTTCCTCCACCGCCATCGTGCTGCAAACCCTGAACGAAAAGGGCCTTTCCAAAACCGAGGGCGGCCGCAGCGCCTTTTCGGTGCTGCTGTTCCAGGACATTGCCGTCATTCCCATGCTGGCGCTCATCCCCTTGCTGGCGCTGCCCGAATTGATGGGCGCTCCCGGCGACGACCACGGACATGCGGGACTAAGCCTAGTGGCGCATTTGCCCGCCTGGGCGCATGCTCTCGTAGTCGTCGCCGCCATTGGCGGTGTGATTGTCGGCGGTTACTACTTGGGGCCGCTGCTGTTTCGCTACGTGATTGGGTCCGGACTGCGGGAAGTGTTTACCGCCTCGGCGTTGATGCTGGTGATTGGTATTGCTGCCTTAATGAGCCTGGTAAACCTATCGCCTGCTTTGGGGGCGTTTCTGGCCGGTATCGTTCTGGCCAATAGCGAGTTCAAGCACGAAATTGAAGCCAACATCGAGCCGTTCAAAGGGCTGCTGCTGGGGCTTTTCTTCATTACCGTGGGCGCAGGGATTAACTTTGACGTGCTGGCGGCGGAGTGGATCACGGTGCTGGGGCTTGGGTTAGCGGTCATCGTCGTGAAAGCGGCCATACTGCTGGCGCTGGCGCTGCTGTTCAAAGTACGCGGCAGCAACGGCTGGCTGTTCACGTTGAGTCTTGCTCAGGCGGGGGAATTCGGCTTCGTGCTGCTGACCTACAGCGTGCAGAACAGCGTGATTCCGGTAGCGCTCTCTCAGGTGCTCTCGCTGGTGGTGGCGCTGTCGATGTTCTTAACGCCGCTGCTGTTTATCGCCTATGACCGCTTGGTGCTGCCGCGCTATCAAACCGCCAAAAATGACCCCCGGGAGGCCGACACCATCGAAGAGCAGGCGCCGGTCATCGTGGCGGGCGTGGGGCGCTTTGGGCAGATCATCTGCCGTCTGCTGCGGGCCAATAACATTCCCATCGTGGCGCTGGATCATGAAATCGAGCAGATCGAGAACCTGCGCAATATCCGTATCAAGAGCTATTTTGGCGATGCAAGCCGCTCGGATCTGCTGGAAACCGCCGGTATCGAGCACGCGCGCTTGCTGGTGGTTGCCATCGACGACCGTGAGCGTGCAGTGGGTATCGTCAAGCACGTCAAACAGTTCTACCCCAATGTATGGGTGCTGGCCCGCGCCTTCGACCGGGGCCACGGCTACCAGCTACGCGAGGCCGGAGCCGACGACGTGATCAGCGAAACCTACCACTCGGCGCTGGAGCTCGGCGGTCATGCGCTTACTGCCATGGGTGTTCACCCCATGCGCGCCAAACAGATGACCTGGGCATTCGTGCAAAACGAAGATGCCCATGCCGACGAACTGTTCGAAGCCTGGAAAGAGATCGACGAAGGCATCAGCTTCAGCCCGCGCTATGGCGAACTCTTCATGAAGCTGGAAGAGGCGCTGAACTCAGCGATGCATTAGGAGTGGCAGCCGCCGCAACAGGAGGAAGTGCCGGTTTGGACGGTCCCCGCTCAGAACCGCGAGCAGTCAGGGGCTCCGGCGAGAAATGCCTAGGCAGGGTAATGTCGTTTAAAACGGTAGATGCAGCGATGCGCTAAGCATATTGAGGTGGCTGAGCGAGGGTGCATCGATACGCTCGTACTCCAAACGGCTGATGAGACGGTTAACGGTCATGGTGGCACCAAACCCTTGCAGTAGGGCAGTGCCGCCCTCTTCCTCGATGGGCTGGTCGGTGTCGCCGCGCCACTCGGTGAGGCCCGATTTGGCGTAAATGCTGAAAGCACCCATACGAATGCCGGCGACGATGGCGCCACCCAGGCTTAACGTATCCATGATGACCGGATTGGCACTGGAGGCGAGAGGGACTTCATCGCTTTCGCGGTAGGCGATTTCAGCGCCAATGTCTAGCTGGGGAAGCTGCCAGGGGCTGAAGCCAGCGGTGAGCCGAAAACCAGAGGTGTAGCTGTCCAAGCTGCTGAGATCGCTGCCTTCCAACACCACGCCGTTATCGAGGCGCATCCATTCGCTATTGGGGGCTGCATAGGAGAGAGCAGGAGCGTCATCATCGGCCAAGGTGGCTTCTAGGGGTAGGAGCATGCCGAACAGACTCAAGAGCAGGGTGCTTGCCAAGCGGTTCATTGGCGTTCCTCTTGTCCTTTCTCGTTGACGTTATCCCTAACAGCCTAGCAACGGGCGCTGATTTCCACCACGTTAATTGCGCCGTTGGCCAAATTTTCTAGCAAATTTTTTCCCATCTGCACAAACCTCTCACCGAACACCCACTGCGGCGAAAGCACAGCGGCATGCGCTGCCTGCTCTTTTTGCCGCTGGCGCTGGCGCCATTCAAGTGCCGTGTCGCTCCAGTCTTCGCAGTGTCGAATATCGAAGCCCGCCGTTTGCAGTCGCTGTGTCAATGCCGCCAACGTCAGCAAATGCGAGTGTGTCGGCTCTTCTGCCCAGGGCACCGGAAAACGCAGTGCCTCGCAGTGAGGGCCGCTGACCACCTCATGCATCACCAGCTGCCCGCCGGGGCGCAGCACGCGGCGACACTCGGCCAGCACGCGGTGGGGGGCAGGCATGTTCATCAGACTGTGTTGAAACAGCACCGCATCGAAGCAGGCATCCCTAAACGGCAGCGCGCGGGCATCGCCCGTCACACAGCGCAGCGTGCCTGCTGATGAAAGGGGAGCCGACGGTTTGGCGGCTAATTGGCTGATAGCGTCGTTAAGGGCGCTGAAGCGGTGGGTAATATCCAGCCCAGTGATATGTAAGCCCAGCGCGGCACCTTGGCGCATTAACCCTCCCAGCCCGGCACCCATATCCAACACCTGAGAGGCGCTATGATCGAGAAGGCCCAATAGCCGGGCAGACGCCGCGATACCACCAACATGCAGCTGATCCAGCGGGGCGAGCTGGTGCAGGGTGGGGCCATCGGGGTAGTGGGCGCGCAGTTGGGTGAGAATATCCTGGTCGCGCAGCCCTTGGTGATAATGGTCAGCTAGGGAATTGGGCATGGGACGTCTCGAGTTGGGTCGACGACTGATGAGCAGAGTTGCCTAAACGGGGCTTTCGTCATCTCTGTCGAAAGCCCCGCGCTCAGGGTAGCTGGGTGGGATCGCCTGCTACTTTTCATCGAGTCCCAGTTCTTTGATCGAAATTTCGCGCATCTTGAATTTCTGTATTTTGCCGGTGACGGTCATTGGAAACTCATCGACAAATTTGAAGTAGCGCGGGATCTTGAAGTGGGTGATTTTACCTTTGCAGTAGTCGCGTAACTCTTCACCAGTAATCTCGCCCGCGGTGGCGTTGAGTTTCACCCAGGCGATTAGCTCTTCGCCGTACTTTTTGTCCGGCACGCCGGTGACCTGCACTTCTGAAATGGCTGGGTGTGCGTACAAGAACTCCTCGATCTCTTTCGGGTAGACGTTCTCGCCGCCGCGAATCACCATGTCTTTGATGCGCCCAACGATCTGGATGTAGCCCTCGTTATCCATGGTGGCCAAGTCGCCGGTATGCATCCAGCCCGCTTCATCGATGGCCTCGGCAGTGGCTTTGTCATTGTTCCAATACTTCAGCATCACGCTATAGCCCCGGGTACATAGCTCACCGATTTCTCCGCGAGGCAGAATGCCGCCGTTGCCGGGGTCGACGATCTTGCTCTCCAGGTGGGGCTGGGTGCGGCCCACGGTGGAAACACGTTTGTCGATGGTATCGTTAGCGCCGGTTTGCGTAGAGACCGGGCTGGTTTCGGTCATGCCGTAGGCGATTTGCACGCCCTTCATGTTCATCTTGTTGATGACCTGCTTCATGATCTCCGCCGGGCAAATGGAACCCGCCATGATGCCGGTGCGCAGCGTCGAAAAATCGGTGCTAGCGAAATCCGGGTGTTCGAGCTCGGCGATGAACATGGTGGGCACGCCGTAGAGCGCGGTGGCTTTCTGCTCGTGAACGGCGTTCAGCACTTTACCCGGGTCGAAGCCTTCATCGGGATAGATCATCGCGGCGCCGTGGGTCATGCAGCCCAGGTTACCCATCACCATGCCGAAACAGTGATAGAGCGGTACTGGAATCACCAAGCGGTCTTCGCTGGTGAAACCCATGCTCTCCGCCACGAAAAAGCCGTTGTTGAGAATGTTGTGGTGCGAAAGCGTAGCGCCTTTGGGGAAGCCGGTGGTGCCTGAGGTGTACTGGATATTGATTGGGTCATCGAACTGCAACGTGGCCTGCAGGTCGTCTACGTCGGTTTGGCTCACGTTGTCGGCTTCGGCAATGAAGTCTGACCAGCGCCACATACCGCTGTGCTTGTCGGCACTCAGGTTGATGATGCACTCCAGTTGCGGCAGTGTCTGCGACTGAAGCTGGCCTTCGGCGCAGCTGCTTAGCTCGGGCGCTAGCTCGAACAGCATCGAGGTGTAATCGGACGTTTTGAACCGGTGGGCGGTGACTAAAAAGCGCGCGCCAGACTGATTGAGCGCGTACTCCAGCTCATGGGTGCGGTACGAGGGATTGATGTTGACCAGGATCGCACCGATTTTGGCGGTAGCGAACTGGGTCAGCGTCCACTCACTACAGTTGGGGGCCCAAATTCCCACGCGGTCGCCTTTTTTGACACCCAGTGCCAGCAGCGCACGCGCACAGCGGTTCACTTCCTGCTGTAGCTCGCGGTAGCTCCAGTGTATGTTTTGGTGTAGCGCAATCAGCGCGTCATTATCGGGATATTGAGCGGCAATTTGGTCGAACTTGTCGCCAATGGTCATGCCCAGAAGCGGCTTGTCAGCCGTGCTGCTGGTGTAGCTGGGCAAACGGCTAGAAGCGGGTGCAGGTGATACCATGATCGATCTCTCCGATATGTTTTTCTTGTCTGAACGGGAAGTGATGCGTTTCTAATTATTAGGGAGTGCGTGAGCTGCCCAGCGCCAGCGCAACTTTGGCGCTGGGCTGGCGCCCCAACTGCCGCGTGATCCAATCGCCGGTGTCGATCACCGCCTGAAGATCGATCCCCGTCTCGATGCCTAATCCTTCGAGTAAGTAGAGGACGTCTTCGGTGGCCACGTTGCCCGACGCTCCCTTGGCGTAGGGGCAGCCGCCCAAGCCCGCCGTAGCGGCATCGATGACGCTGACGCCTTCTTCCATCACGGCATACAGGTTGGCGATGGCCATCCCGTAGGTATCGTGGAAGTGGGCGGCCAGCTTCTCGATCGGTACCTGCTGGCGGGTCGCGTCGATCATTCGCTTGGCGGCCAGCGGCGTGCCTACGCCTATCGTATCGCCCAGCGAAATCTCGTAGCAGCCCATCTCATAAAGCGCGTTGGCCACTTCCGCGACTTTTTCGGGGGCGATGTGCCCCTCATAAGGACAGCCCAGCACGCAGGAGACGTAGCCGCGCACGCGAATGCCTGCCTCGTTGGCGCGGGCAAGCACCGGTTCGAAGCGCGCTAAAGAGTCGGCAATCGAGCAGTTGATGTTCTTCTGTGAGAACGCTTCCGACGCGGCGCCGAACACCGCGACTTCCTCGACGCCTACCGCCAGGGCGCTCTCGAGCCCTTTGAGGTTAGGCGTTAGCGCCGAATACACCACGCCGGACTGGCGCTGGATACCGTGCATGACCTCGGTGGCATCGCCCATTTGCGGTACCCACTTGGGCGACACGAAACTGGCCGCTTCAATATGACGAATGCCCGCCTTCGCCAGCCGCTCGATCAGCTCGATTTTGGTGCCGGTGGGCACTAGGGTGCCCGGTTCGTTTTGCAGCCCGTCGCGGGGGGACATTTCGAATAGCTTGATAGACGTAGGCAGTGTCATGTTCGGCTCCTATTCGCTGGGGGCAAAGTCGAGTAGCACATCGCCCTGGCCGACGGTATCGCCTGCTTGGAAGTGGAACGTCTCGACGCTGCCATCGGCGGGAGCGGTCATGGTGTGCTCCATTTTCATAGCCTCCATCACCATCAGCGGCATGCCTTTCTCCACCGATATGCCTGGCTCCACCAGCAGCGCCACCACGGTGCCGTGCATGGGGGCGGTGAGGGTGGATTCCGTTTCGTGGTGGCCGTGATCGATGGCATCGATGCGTCGCCACAGCAGGCGGGTTTCACCGCTAGGCTCGGCCATTACGACGACGTGGCCGTCTTTGCGCGCCTGCAAACGGCGGCGGTGGCCGTCGAGCGTGACGGCGACGGCGTCGCCTTCCAACGGCTGTAGACTGGCACTCAGCGTGCTGCCGTCGATGGTGAGCTGCCACTGAGCCTCCAGGGGCGCGCGCTTTCCTTCGACGACCACGACGGCAGAGTCGCTATCCGGCGCTTGGGCGCTCGACGGGTCACACAGTGCGATGCGGATGGTATGCGGCGCATTCAGCCGGAAACCGTCGTGGCGGTCCCAGGGGGAGTCGCTTTCACACTCTTGGGCGAGCTGGTGCAGGCCAATCAGTGCGGCGCTGGCGTAGTCTTCCGTGGAGAACTGTCGCGGAGCAAACAGGGTGGCTTCGTTGCGTTCGATGAATCGCGTATCCAGCTCGACGTTCTTGAAGCCCGGGTGGTTGGCCAAGCGCTGCAGGAAGGCGCGATTGGTCACCACACCCTGCACGTCCAGGGCGGCCAGCGCGCGATTGAGCGTTGCCAGCGCCGCGTCGCGATCCACGCCGCGAACGATGAGCTTGGCGAGCATCGGGTCGTAGTGCATCGACACCGTATCGCCGCTCTCTACGCCGCTGTCCAGGCGTACTTGATCCGCGCCTAGCCCGGCACCTTCCAAGTCCAGCGCAAAGCGGGTCAGCAGACCGGTGGCGGGTAGGAAATCCTGCTCCGGGTCTTCGGCGTAAAGGCGTGCTTCGAAACTGTGGCCGGTAATGGTCAGTTCCTCTTGTCGGCAGGGCAGCGGCTCGCCCATGGCGACTCTTAGCTGCCACTCCACCAGGTCTTGGCCGGTAATCATCTCGGTGACCGGGTGTTCGACCTGTAGGCGGGTGTTCATCTCCATGAAGTAGAACGAGCCGTCGGCGTCTAGCAGGAACTCCACCGTGCCCGCGCCCACGTAGCCAATCTCTTTGGCGGCGCGAACGGCGGCGTCGCCCATGGCGGCGCGCAGTTCAGGTGTCATGCCCGGGGCGGGCGCTTCCTCGATCACTTTTTGATGGCGGCGCTGCACGCTGCAGTCCCGCTCGAAGAGGTAGACGCCGTTGCTGTAGCGGTCGCAGAACACTTGTACTTCCACATGGCGAGGCTGTACCAGATACTTTTCGATCAGCATGCGGTCATCGCCAAACGCGGCTTTCGATTCCCGGCGGCAGCCATCCAGCGCCGCTTTGAAGCCCTCGCCGCTTTCGACGACGCGCATGCCTTTACCACCGCCACCGGCACTGGCTTTGAGCATCACCGGATAGCCGATCTTATCGGCCTCGGAACGCAGTAGTGCATCGTCCTGGTCGTCGCCATGGTAGCCGGGCACCAGCGGCACGCCCGCATTCGCCATGCGCGCTTTGGCGGCAGATTTGTCGCCCATGGCGGCAATCGCAGAAGCGGGCGGGCCGACGAAGGTAATGCCCGCTTGCTCCAACGCTTTGACGAAGGTGCCGTTCTCGGAGAGGAAGCCGTAGCCCGGGTGAATGGCGCCGGTACCGGTGCGTTGGGCGGCCTCAATCACCGCGTCAACGTTCAGATAGCTTTCCCGGGCGGCGGCAGGGCCGAGGCGCACGGCTTCATCGGCGTCACGCACGTGGCGGGCGCTGGCGTCCGCATCTGAGTAAACGGCGACGGTCTTCAAGCCCATACGCCGGGCGGTACGCATCACGCGGCAGGCGATTTCGCCGCGGTTAGCCACCAGCAGCGTGTCGAATTTGGTTGGGGTCAACGTCATGAGCGTGGCTCCGCAGCGTGTTTGTGTTCTTCGGGGGACGTCCAGGCGGGGCGGCGCTTGTCGAAAAAGCTGGCGAGGCCCTCTTGGCCCTCGTCGCTCACTCGCAGCTTGGCAATCACCTGGCAGGTGTGCTCACGGGTGGCGTCGCTATCCGGTGCTTGGGCCACGGCGGCCAGCAGCGCTTTCGTTGCCCGCTGCGCTTGGGGAGAGCCCTGCAGCAGCGTGTCGATCATCGCGTCCACGGCGCTATCCAAGGCGTCGGGGTCTACCACTTGGTGGGCCAATCCCAGGGCGAGCGCAGTGGGGGCATCCATGATTTCCGCGCTCAGCGCGTAGCGGCGCGTCTGGCGCGGGCCAAGCGCGCGTTGCACGTAGGGGCTGATCACCGCTGGCGACAGGCCAATCTTGACCTCCGAGAGGCAGAACTTGGCCTTGTTGGAAGCGATGACGATATCGCAGCAGGCGGCCAAGCCCACCGCACCGCCAAACGCCGCCCCCTGTACGCGGCAAACGGTCGGGCAGGGCAGCGTGTCGAGCCCGTGCATCAGCGCCGACAGCTTGCGGGAGTCGGCGAGGTTATCTTCCAGGTCGTAATCGACCATGCGCTTCATCCAATTCAGATCAGCGCCTGCGGAGAAGCTTTTGCCTTCGGAACCGAGCACCATCACCCGAACGTCACCTGAGCTTGCCAAGTCATGCAGCTTTTCCAGGTGTGCGTTGAGTTCGGCAATCAGGCTGTCGTCAAAGGCGTTATGCACCTCTGGGCGGTTTAAGGTGAGCCGCGCCACGCCTGCTTCGATGAGTAAGGTCGAGTAAGCCATGTGTGCGCCCCTTACATCCGGAACACGCCGAAGCGTGTCTCTTTGACTTCCGCATTCATCGCAGCGGCCAGTGACAGCCCCAGCACGTCGCGGGTTTGTAGCGGATCGATCACGCCGTCATCCCATAGGCGGGCGCTGGCGTAGTACGGGTGGCCCTGGTGCTCGTACTGGTCACGGGTAGGCTTCTTGAAGGCCTCTTCATCCTCTTTGCTCCACTCACGGCCTTCGCGCTCGTACTGCTCGCGTTTTACTTGGGAAAGTACCCCCGCCGCCTGTTCGCCACCCATCACCGAAATACGTGCGTTGGGCCACATGAACAGCAGATTGGGGTCATAGGCTCGGCCACACATGCCGTAGTTCCCGGCTCCGAAGCTGCCGCCAATCAGCACGGTGTATTTCGGCACGTTGGCGCAGGCCACGGCGGTGACGAGTTTCGCGCCGTGCTTGGCTATGCCTTCGTGCTCGTACTTGGAGCCGACCATGAAGCCGGTGATGTTTTGCAGGAAGACCAGAGGGATCTTGCGCTGAGCGCACAGCTCGATGAAGTGCGCGCCTTTCACGGCGCTTTCCGAAAACAGCACGCCGTTATTGGCCACGATGCCGACCGGATAGCCGTGGATGTGGGCGAAACCGGTTACTAGCGTGTCGCCGTAGTAGCGTTTGAACTCGTCAAAGTCGGAGCCATCGACGATGCGGCCGATGACTTCGCGCACGTCGTAAGGCTTTTTCAGATCGATGCCGACGATGCCGTAAAGTTCGGACGGGTCGAGCTTCGGCGGCCTGGGTGGCTGCATGGCCAGCTGGCCGCGTTTTTGCCAGTTCAGCCGCGACACGCAGGCGCGGGCGAGTTGCAGCGCATGGGCGTCGTTTTCGGCGTAGTGGTCGGCTACGCCGCTCACTTTGGCGTGAACGTCCGCCCCGCCCAGGTCTTCTGCACTAATGCTCTCGCCCGTGGCGGCTTTCACCAGCGGCGGGCCGCCCAGGAAAATCGTTCCCTGCTCTTTGACGATGATCGACTCATCCGCCATGGCAGGTACATACGCACCGCCAGCGGTACAGGAACCCATGACCACGGCAATTTGCGGGATGCCTTCGGCGGACATCGTGGCCTGATTGTAGAAAATGCGCCCGAAGTGGTCGCGGTCGGGGAAGACTTCGTCCTGGCGGGGCAGAAAGGCACCGCCAGAATCGACCAGATAGATACACGGCAGGCGGTGCTTGCGGGCGATCTCTTGCGCGCGCAGGTGTTTTTTGACCGTCAGAGGAAAGTAGGTGCCGCCTTTCACGGTGGCGTCGTTGGCCACGATGACGCATTCGACCCCCGAGACGCGGCCAATGCCGGTCACCACGCCAGCGGCCGGCACATCGTCGTCGTAAACGTGGTGGGCGGCCAGCGCAGAAAATTCCAAAAACGGCGAGCCTTCGTCAATCAAGTGGTCGATGCGATCACGTACGAACAGCTTGCCACGGCTCTCATGGCGGGCACGCGCCTTCTCACCGCCGCCTTGCGCAATGGCGGCGGTGAGATCGCGCAGTTGGTGGACTTCGCCGCGCATGGCGGCGTCGTTGGCTTGAAACGCATCGCTGCGCGGGTTGATCTGTGTCGAGAGTGTGCTCATAGCCCGGCCCCGGTTATTATTGTTAAAGACTTTCGCTAAACAGTTCGCGGCCAATCAGCATCCGACGGATTTCGCTCGTACCAGCGCCAATCTCATACAGCTTCGCGTCGCGCAGCAGGCGGCCGGTGGGGTATTCGTTGATATATCCATTGCCGCCCAGTAGCTGAATGGCGTCCAGCGCGACCTGGGTGGCTTTTTCGGCACAGTAAAGAATGACGCCAGCGGCATCCTTGCGTGAGGTTTGCCCACGGTCGCAGGCGGCGGCGACGGCGTATAGATATGCCCGGCAGGCGTTTAGGGTAGTGTACATGTCGGCCACTTTGCCCTGCACCAGCTGGAACTCACCGATAGACTGGTTGAACTGCTTACGCTCATGGATATAGGGAATGACCACATCCATAGCTGCCTGCATGATGCCGATGGGGCCTGCCGCCAGGACGGCACGCTCGTAATCCAAGCCGCTCATCAAGACACGAACGCCTTTGCCGACTTCACCTAGTACGTTTTCGGCGGGCACGCGGCAATCTTGGAAGACCAGCTCGCAGGTGTTGGAGCCCCGCATACCCAGCTTGTCGAGTTTCTGGGCAGTCGAGAAGCCCGGCATCCCTTTTTCGATGATGAAGGCCGTAATCCCTTTGGAGCCAGCATCCGGATCGGTTTTGGCATAGACCACCAGCACGTCGGCATCCGGCCCGTTGGTGATCCACATTTTGTTGCCGTTGAGCACGTAGTGGTCGCCATCTTCTTTGGCGCGAAGCTGCATGGACACCACGTCGGAACCGGCACCCGGCTCTGACATGGCCAGCGCACCTACGTGGTCACCGCTGATCAGCTTGGGCAGGTATTTGGCTTTCTGTTCGGCTGAGGCGTTGATCTTGAGTTGGTTTACGCACAGGTTGGAGTGCGCGCCATAAGAAAGGGCCACCGAGGCGCTGGCGCGGGAGATCTCTTCCATGGCAATGCAGTGGGCTAGATAACCCATGCCGCTGCCGCCATCCTCTTCCGGTACCGTAATGCCCAGTAGCCCCATATCTCCGAACTTCTTCCACAAATCGCTTGGAAATTCGTTGTTCTGATCGATCTCCGCGGCGCGAGGAGCGATTTCGCTGGCGGCAAAGGCGTTGACCTGCTCACGCAGCATGTTGAGCTCGTCGTCGAGGCCGAAATTGAGTTCTGTATAGTGGGAAAACATGGTCAATCACCTTGTCTTTGATTGTTAATGGTCGATGGTTAGCAGGTCGTTGGTTTGCGCGTTGCGTTTGCCGTCATTTCGAGGTGGCCGGATGCTTCTCGTTGAGCTCTTCCAGGGCCTGTCGGCAGCGGATCTCCGCACTCTCGAGCTCTAGCTGCACCATCGTGATGTCTTTCATCTGTTGCTCTAGCGCCGCTTTACGCTCGCTGATCTTACTCAGCATCAGGTGCAACTGTTTTTCACTGCCGCTGCGGGTTTCGTCCCACAGTTCGAACAGCTCACGAATCTCTGCCAGCGAGAACCCCAGCCGTTTGCCGCGAAGCGTCAGCTTCAGCCGTACACGATCTTTGCTGCTGTAGATGCGTGTCTGGCCGCGGCGGGTGGGGTGCAGCAACTCTTGATCTTCGTAAAAGCGAATGCTGCGCGTGGTGACATCGAATTCACTGGCTAGCTCGCTGATCGAGTAGGTCTTGCTCATGATCGTTATTCTCGTCGATAGGGGAATGTCCCTATGGAACACTGACCATGAGGCTAAAACAAGTTTACGTTAACGTAAAGCTGACCTTGGCAGCGGGTGCGTAACGCTGAATTTTTATAACTCGTTGTTAAGTAAGAAATATAGTGTTTTATTTGGATGCGCCAGCATGGTGCGTAGACCAAAGTTGTAATTGTAATACCCACTGAGAGGTTGCTAGTTTGCAGCTACACCTTACGTTCAGGTAAGGATGCGTTGCTGGCTAACGAGTTTCGCTTCCCACCGTACAAGAACAACAAGAGGCGTATTACCTCATGCGTGCAGACGAAGTGACCAAGGGGCCAGTGCTCGAAACACGAGGGCTGACCAAGGAGTTTCGCGGCTTCACCGCCGTGGATAACGTTAACCTGCAAGTGCAGGAAGGGCATATCCACGCGTTGATTGGCCCTAATGGGGCAGGAAAAACCACGGTGTTCAACCTGCTCACCAAGTTTCTCCCCCCTACACGGGGTGACATTCTCTATCGTGGCCAATCCATCACTAGCAAAAAATCCAACGAAATCGCCCAGCTGGGCTTGGTACGTTCGTTCCAAATTTCGGCGGTGTTTGCTCATATGACCGCGCTAGAAAACGTTCGCGTGGCGCTCCAGCGCCAGCTGGGCACCTCCTTCCATTTCTGGAAATCGGAAAAGTCGCTGGATCACCTCAACGACCGCGCTCTGGCGCTGCTCGATGAAGTAGGCTTGCGCGAATACGCCGATACGCTCACCGTCGAAATGCCCTACGGCCGCAAACGCGCGCTGGAAGTAGCGACGACGTTGGCCCTGGACCCCAGCATGATGCTGCTGGACGAACCCACTCAGGGGATGGGCGCCGAAGACGTCGATCGCATCGTGGCACTGATCAAGCGAGTCTCCCAAGGCCGTACGGTGCTGATGGTCGAGCACAACTTGAGCGTGGTCAGCCGGCTGTGTGATCGCATTACCGTGCTGGCGCGGGGGGCGGTGTTGGCAGAGGGCGACTACGACAGCGTGTCGCGTAACCCCTTGGTGCGTGAAGCCTATATGGGCAGCGAAGCAGCAGAGGAGGCGACTGCATGAACACCGCTGAAGCTCTCGACTATCAAGATGCGCCCGACAATCAAAGCTTGGAAATGCTGCGCGTGCAGGACCTGCACGCCTTCTACGGCGAGTCGCACATTCTGCACGGCGTGAATTTTGACGTGAAGCGGGGTGAGCTGGTCACTTTGCTGGGCCGCAACGGTGCAGGGCGTAGTACCACGCTCAAAGCGATCATGAACATGGTGGGTCGACGCACGGGGTCGATCGTCATCAATGGCAACGAAACGCTACGCATGAAGCCGCACCACATTCCTCGGTTAGGCATTGGCTACTGCCCGGAAGAGCGCGGCATTTTCGCAAGCTTGGACGTGCATGAAAACCTGCTGCTACCGCCCACCGTGCGTTCCGGCGGTATGAGCCTAGACGAAATTTACGCCATGTTCCCCAATCTCTATGAGCGCCGTAGAAGCCAGGGCACGCGGCTCTCAGGCGGCGAGCAGCAGATGCTGGCCATGGCACGTATTCTGCGTACCGGCGCACGTTTGCTACTGCTCGATGAGATCACCGAGGGGTTGGCCCCGGTCATTGTGCAGAAGCTGGGCGAGGTACTGGTGCAGTTGAAGGAGCGCGGTATGACCATCGTGCTGGTCGAGCAGAACTTCCGCTTTGCCGCGCCGCTGGCCGATCGCCACTTCGTGATGGACCACGGTCAAATCGTCGAAGAGATCACGGCAGAGCAGTTGCCGTCACGGCGGGAACACTTGAACAGCATGCTGGGGGTATGAATCGCACACTATCTAAACGGTAAGTACGGCCTTAAAAACAACAAACGCAGTACAGATGCTCCACACATCAACGCTTTAGAACGTCCGCATCATAAAAACAAAGGCCCTCGGGGCCAGGAGACGAACATGACCTTTATGAAAAAAACGCTGGCCGCCAGCATCGCCGTTGCCGCTGCCTCTAGCATGGCGATTTCGACCGCTCACGCCGAGATCAGCGATGGCGAGGTACGTATTGGCTATTTGGCCGATATGTCCGGCACCTATCGCGATCTGGCAGGCCCAGGCGGTCAAACCGCCATGGAAATGGCGGTGGCCGATTTTGGCGGTAGCGTGAACGGCTCGCCCATCGTGGTGTTTAGTGCCGATGACCGTAACAGCGCCGACGTAGGGGCCAACACCGTGCGCGAGTGGATCGATCAGCGCAACGTCGATATGGTCGGTGGCCTGGTGGCCTCATCGGTTTCCATTGCCGTGACCAAGGTGCTGGAAGAGAACGACGGTCTGGGTATCGTCTCTGGCTCGGCAGCATCCAGTATTACCAATGAACACTGCACCCCGAACCACATTCATTGGGTATACGACACCTATCCGCTGGCCAACGGTACGGCAAAAGCCGTCGTCGAACAGGGCGGCGATAGCTGGTTCCTACTGACCGCTGACTACGCCTTCGGTCATGCGCTGGAAGCCGACGTGACCAGCGTGGTCGAGGCCAACGGCGGCGAAATCGTCGGTGGCGTGCGTCATCCGTTCCCCACCAGTGATTTCTCCTCCTATATTCTTCAGGCACAAGGTTCTGGCGCGAAAATCGTGGGTCTCGCCAACGCCGGAGCCGACACGGTCAACGCCATTACCACCGCCAGCCAGTTCGGCTTGACCCAAAGCGGCCAGCAGCTTGCGGGCCTGCTGATCTTCTTGAACGACGTGCACGCGCTGGGCCTGGAGGCCACCCAAGGTCTGCTGCTGACCACCGGTTGGTACTGGGATATGGATGACGAGGCGCGCGCGTGGTCCGAGCGTTACTTTGAAGAGACCGGACGCATGCCCACCATGGTGCAAGCTGGTATTTACTCCAGCACCATGCACTACCTGAAAGCCGTGGAAGCCGCAGGGACAGATGACCCCGAAACCGTGCGCGCCAAAATGGCCGAAGAGCCGATCAACGACTTCTTCGCCCGTAACGGCAGCATCCGTGAAGATGGCCGCATGATCCATGACATGTACCTCGCTCAAGTCAAAACGCCGGAAGAGTCCACCGGCGAATGGGATCTTTACGAAATCCTGAGCACTATCCCTGCCGCAGAAGCCTACCGTCCGCTATCAGAAAGTCAGTGCTCGCTGGTGCAAAACTGAGGGGCTAAACGCCGCGAGTCAGGGTGTTGGTCGCCTTGGCTCGCCGCCAAGCAAGCCGTAACGGCGTAATGAAAAGGCGTTATTCACTATAAATGCGCTGGGGCGGCCCGCTGGGCTGCCCGCTTAGCGGCGAGGAGAGTCATACCATGACGATGATATTCGGCGTGCCAATGGCCGTGTTCATGGGCCAGCTAACGCTTGGGCTCGTGAACGGTGCCTTTTACGCACTGCTTAGTTTGGGCCTGGCGGTCATCTTCGGCCTACTGAAGATCGTCAACTTTGCCCACGGGGCGCAGTACATGCTGGGCGCCTTTGCCGCGCTGCTGGGCTTTCGTTATCTGGGCATCAATTATTGGCTAGCTCTGATTTTGGTGCCGCTGGTGGTGGGCGGTTTTGGCATGCTGATGGAGCGTTTTCTGCTGCGTCGCATTGCTCACCTGGACCACCTTTACGGACTACTGCTGACCTTCGGATTAGCGCTGATTTTCGAAGGCACGCTGATCAACTTTTTCGGCGTTTCTGGAGCGCGTTACGCCACCCCCGAGATTCTGCAGGGCGGCCTGAACCTGGGCTTCATGTTCCTGCCGACCTACCGCGCATGGGTATTGGTAGCGGCGCTTGCTATGTGTCTTTTCACCTGGTTCATGATCGAGCGTACCCGTTTGGGCGCTTACCTGCGGGCGGGTACCGAAAACTCCCAGCTCATGCAGGCGTTTGGCGTGAACGTACCGCTGCTGATTACGTTGACCTACGGGTTCGGGGTTGGGCTTGCCGCCTTTGCAGGCGTGCTGGCGGCACCGCTGTACCCGGTGTCGCCCACCATGGGATCTAGCCTGCTGATCGTGGTGTTTGCCGTGGTGGTGATTGGCGGTATGGGCTCGATCTTAGGCGCTATTTTGACGGGGTTGGGTATGGGGATCATCGAAGGGCTGACCAAGGTGTACTACCCCGAAGCCTCTAACACCGTGATCTTTTTGGTCATGATCTTGGTGCTCATGTTACGCCCCGCTGGGCTGTTTGGTAAGGAGGCTTAACCATGACAACCACGTCTTCCTCTTCATCTTCGGCCACGTCGCTGCCCTCGGCAGTGCAGGAGCGCCAGCGGCGCGCCAAACTCCGCCGCAACATGTTTTATCTGGCGCTGTTGGTAGTGGGGTTGGTTGCGCCCTTCGTAGCGTACCCGGTCTTTTTGATGAAGATTCTCTGTTTTGCGCTGTTTGCTTGCGCGTTTAACCTGCTGTTGGGCTATGCCGGGCTGCTCTCGTTTGGCCATGCGGCCTTCTTGGCGACCGGTGGCTATGTGACGGGCTATCTACTGGCCAGCTATCCAGGTCTCACGCCCGAACTGGGTATTCTCGCAGGCACGGCGATGGCGACGCTGCTGGGGGCGCTGTTTGGCGTGCTCTCCATTCGCCGCCAGGGCATCTACTTCGCCATGGTAACGCTGGCGCTCGCACAGCTGATGTTCTTCGTGTTCGTGCAGTCGTCGTTCACCGGTGGGGAAGATGGCCTGCACGGTGTGCCGAGAGGGCATCTGTTCGGGATGCTCGACCTGAGCAGTAACCTCGCCATGTACTACTTCGTGTTTGCAGTTTTCGTGTTCGGCTTTGCCGTCATTCAGCGCGCCGTTCACTCCCCTTTTGGGCAAGTTCTGAAAGCCATTCGTGAAAACGAGCCGCGTGCCGTGTCGCTGGGCTATAACGTGGATGCCTACAAGCTGTTGGCATTCGTTCTCTCGGCGGCGCTGGCGGGGTTGGCGGGTTCCACCAAAACCGTCGTCTTTCAGTTGGCCTCGCTCACCGATGCTCACTGGCACATGTCGGGCGAAGTCATTTTGATGACGCTGCTGGGCGGCGTCGGGACGCTGCTCGGTCCTCTAATGGGAGCGGGGCTGGTGGTCAGCTTACAGCACCTGCTGGCGCAGTCGCCGCTAGGTAACTGGGTGAGTGTGATTCTCGGCATCATCTTCGTGATATGCGTACTCAGCTTCCGTAGCGGCATCGTTGGCGAGCTGGCCAAGATGTACCGCAAGAACTTCAAATGACCGATTCCCGTTAACCGCGTCTGTCCGTGGATTGGGTGCCTTTGGGCACCCTTTTTTCTGCCTGATCGGAAGCGTTGGCCACCTTCTACGCCAAAGGTATTGGGGGATTGGGTTGCGCCGCACAAGCTAAAAATATAAGTTAACGTAAACGTCAACATTGCCAATAATGACAACAACCGTGTGTGACTGTCCCACTGCCTCAAAAGGGCGCAGGCCACCCACGCGCTGTGGAGATACGCCATGAATTTCGAGCTAAGTGAAGACCAAGTCGCCTTTTCCGATATGGCCCGAGCGTTCGCTCAGAACGAGCTAGAGCCCCACGCCGCCGAATGGGACGCAGAATCTTTTTTCCCTGTCGATGTGATTCGTAAAGCAGGAGAGTTGGGCTTTTGCTCGCTCTACGCCCCGGAAAGCGTCGGTGGGCTGGGACTTTCACGGCTGGATGCCAGCATCATTTTCGAGCAGCTCTCGATGGGCTGCACTTCCACTACCGCGTACCTCACCATCCATAACATGGTGACCTGGATGCTGGCTGATTTCGGCACGCGGGAGGCCGTGGCGCAGTGGGGCGAAAAGCTGGCGACGGGTGAGCTATTGGGCTCCTACTGTCTGACCGAGCCCAATTCAGGGTCCGATGCAGCATCCCTTAAAACTACTGCAAAGCGCGATGGTGAACACTATGTGTTGAACGGCAGCAAGATGTTCATTTCCGGGGCGGGCAGTACCGACTTCCTGGTGGTGATGGCTCGGACCGGCGGTGAAGGCCCCGGCGGCGTTTCCGCCTTTGCGGTGGATGCCAAGAGCGAGGGCATCAGCTACGGCCGTAAAGAGGACAAGATGGGCTGGAATAGCCAGCCCACCCGTATGATTACCTTCGAAGACGTGCGCGTCCCCGCTAACCACCTGCTGGGTAACGAAGGTGACGGTTTCAAAATCGCCATGAAGGGGCTGGACGGCGGGCGTATCAACATTGCCACCTGTTCCATCGGCACGGCCCAGCAGGCGCTGAATAAAGCCCGCGAGTACATGCTCGAGCGCAAGCAGTTCGGCAAGCGTTTGGCCGATTTTCAGGCCCTGCAATTTCGCCTGGCCGATATGGTCACCGAGCTCGTCGCCGCCCGTCAGCTAGTGCGCATGGCCGCCACCAAGCTGGACGCGGGTCACCCGGATGCCACCACCTATTGCGCCATGGCCAAACGCTTCGCGACGGACGTGGGCTTCAAAGTATGCGATGAAGCGCTGCAGCTTTATGGCGGCAATGGCTACATCAAGGAGTACCCAATGGAGCGCTACGTGCGTGATACCCGCGTACACCGTATTCTGGAAGGCACCAACGAAATCATGCGGCTGATCATTTCCCGCCGCGTACTGGCCGACGGTGCCGCCGAGCTATAGTCGCCGGGGCACCTGCCACCGAGCCCCTTTCATAACAAGGACAAACGATGAGTTGCGTACTGTTTGAAGAGCACACCACCCAAGATGGCCATGTGATTGGCGAGATCACCTTGAACGCCGAGCGCTCGCTCAACGCGCTGACGTTGGACATGATCGAAGAGATCCTACCGCGCCTGAGTCAGTGGCAATCTGACGATCGGGTCGTGGCCGTGCTGCTGGATAGCGCCGGTGAGAAAGCCTTCTGCGCCGGTGGCGATGTGGTCAATCTCTACAAAGCCATTCAAGGCGAGGGGGCCGCCGATTTCCCCGAGCGCTTCTTCGAGAACGAATACCGTCTGGATTATCAGCTCCATACGTTTCCCAAACCGGTGATTTGCTGGGGCAACGGCATCGTGATGGGCGGCGGCATGGGGTTACTCAGCGGCAGCAGCCACCGCATCGTCACCGAAACCTCGCGGCTGGCCATGCCGGAAGTCACCATTGGGCTATACCCAGACGTGGGGGCGAGCTGGTTCCTCAACCGTTTGCCGGGCGGTGCCGGGCGGTTTTTGGCGATGACCGGCGGGCAAATCAACGCACCGGACGCGGTTCATTTAGGCCTGGCCGACCGCGCCATTGCCAGCCACCACCGTGGCGCATTGGCTGAAAAGCTGTTGGCCGCTAACTGGGGCGAGGGCGCAGACACCGACGCCCATGGCGTGGTGAACCGCGTGCTACGCGAGCTGGAGCAAGCCTCCCAAAACGTCTTTGCGGAGATGGAAGCGCCGGTTTACAAGTTTGCTTCCCTGATTCGTGAGCTAATGGACCACGACAACGTCGAGCAGATGGTCGAGGCCGTATTGGCCGTGCAGACCGACGACCAGTGGTTCAGCAAAGCGCAAAAAACCTTGGCCCACGGCAGTCCCGTGTCGGTCAAACTGATCCACGAGCAGCTCAGCCGCGCCAAACACATGTCGTTGGCGGAAGTCTTCCAATTCGAGCTGGCGCTTTCGGTGCAGTGCTGCCGCCACCGAGAGTTCCCCGAAGGGGTGCGCGCGCTGCTGGTGGATAAAGACGGTCAGCCAAGCTGGACCTATCCGGATGTGGCCTCGGTCGAACCTGCTTTCATCGACGAGTTGCTGGCATCGCCTTGGGATACCAACCCGCTGGCAGACTTGGCATAACGTACCCTCATGCACCGCACATGACACGCTAACAAGGACAAAAAGATGACTACCGTTGCGTTTATTGGATTAGGCAATATGGGCGGCCCCATGGCCGCCAATCTGGCGAAAGCAGGCTTTACCGTGCGGGCCTTCGATCTCTCCGCTCAGGCGCTGGAGACCGCCCAATCGCAAGGCTGCGAGGTTGCCGCCACCGCCACAGAGGCCGCTACCGACGCCGATTTCATCATCTCCATGCTACCCGCAGGCAAGCACGTGCGGGGGCTTTACGTAGACGGCGCCGCGCCGCTGTTCGACGTCATCAAACCCAGTGCCTTGGTGATCGATTGTTCTACCATTGACGCCGACACCGCCCGCCAAGTCGCCGCCGCCGGAGCAGAAAAGAGCATTGGTTTTATGGATGCGCCGGTCTCCGGTGGGGTAGGCGGTGCCCAAGCGGGCACGCTGACGTTTATCGTCGGTGGCTCGGAAGAGCAGTTCGCCCAGGCGCAGCCGGTGCTGCAAGCCATGGGTAAAAACATCTTCCACGCGGGCAACCACGGCGCGGGGCAGGTCGCCAAAGTGTGCAACAACATGCTGCTGTCGATTCTGATGGCAGGTACCTGCGAAGCGATCAACATGGGCGTCAAAAATGGCCTCGACCCCGCCGTGCTGTCGGAAATCATGAAGCAAAGCTCCGGCGGCAACTGGGCACTGAACGTCTACAATCCTTATCCAGGGGTCATGGAAAACGCACCCGCCTCGAAAGGCTACCAAGGCGGTTTCCAGGTCGACCTGATGATCAAAGACCTCGGCCTTGCCATGGATGTCAGCCAGCAAAGCGCATCCCCGGTGCCCATGGGCTCCGCCGCTCGCTCGCTGTTCACCCTGCATAAAGCAGGCGGTAACGGTAAACTCGACTTCTCCAGCCTGCTCAAGTTGTATCAAGATAAGAGTGAGTAGTGAGTGGTAAACCGTGAGGCGATGGCGTAGCGCGGGGTAACGAGTAGCGCGAGGCACCTGCGAAGAGCGGCAACGCCGCCCTGGCTCGCCACTTCAATCTATCTAGCATAAGGACTTCCATGTTTACGCTTTGGGGCCGCAACAACTCCACCAACGTCAAAAAAGTACTCTGGGTACTGGAAGAGCTAGCGCTGCCCCACGAGCAGATCGTGGCGGGCCTGCACCACGGCGTGAACGACACGCCGGAATACCTCGCCATGAACCCCAATGGCCTGGTACCGCTACTCAAAGACGACGCGACGCAAAGCGTGCTGTGGGAGTCCAATACCATTCTGCGCTACTTGGCAGCGCAGTACGCCCCTAACCACTTCTGGATCGAAGAGCCCGCCAAGCGGGCGCAGATGGAAAAGTGGATGGACTGGTCCACCAGTCTGCTCACCCCCGCCCACCGCACCATTTTGATGGGGTACGTTCGCACCCCGCCGGAACAGCGCGATAGCGAACGGCTAAACCCCGCCATTGCTACCTGTGAAAAACTCCTTGCCCAGCTAGACACCGCGTTGAGCCAGCAGCCTTGGTTCTCCGGCGACGCCTTCGGCCTCGCCGATATCGCCATCGCTCCGTTCACTTACAACCTGCTCAACAGCGGCCTCTCCTGGCAACCCCGCCCGCACCTCCAGCGCTGGACAGAACGACTCGCCGAACGGCCCGCCTACCGCAAGATCGTGATGATTCCCGTTACCTAAAAACTCATTTTGAGCTCATCGTTTATTGTCGTTGCCGCTGAAGAGGGGCAATTATCCCGTAGCGCGGCGTAACGAGCCACGCGAGGCACCCGCTAAGGGCAGCATCGCTGCCCCTGTGCTGTTGTCTTAAAAGCCGACTTCCACTTGCGCCAACTCCCTATCCAACCCCTTCAACACCTCACACCTCAACCCATACCGCTCGGCACATTCAATCAACGGCCCCAAAATCGCCCCTCGCTCGGTCAGCCGTTTGGCCTCCACATCCTGCAACATCGAGGCTTTATTGTTCGCGGTGTTCTCCACCACCTGCCACACCAGTTCCAACCAGGCGGCTTCACCCTCGCCACCGTTCGGCGGCACAACCCCTTCCTTCGCTAAAATCGCCGCGACTTCCCTCACCACGGCCACTACGCGGTCTGAATAGGCATCTCCACGAAGCTCCCCATTACGCACGCCATGCAGCGCTACTAACGGGTTAATCGCCGCATTCACCGCTAACTTCTGCCACAGACGGCTGCGAATATCGTTCACCGCCGAAGCAGTAAGCCCAGCCTCACTCAGCAGCACCGCTAAGGATGCCGCTAACCCGGCGTGCTGGTTATCCAAATCCCCCACAAACGTTGGCCCGCGCCCGGCGTGTACTACGCCATCATCCCCGGTTAAGTACGCCCCCTGAGTCGTGGTGGCGCACAGCACCGGCCCGAACCACGTGTCGGTAATGCGCGGCTGCGCATAAAAACCGTTCTGCCACAGTACCAGTGGAGTAGAAGGGGGTAGCGCGCTGGTAATATTCGACAGCGCCGCCTCGGCGGCCATGGCTTTGGTGGTGATATGCACGAACGCAGGTGGTGCAGGCGTATCCGCCACCAACTGTTCAGCGGTAAGTGAGGTTAAGTGCTGAACATGCACGTCGCTTTCCGGTGTGGTTAGCACCTGCCGCGATGGCAATGCACGGCGGCCAATTATCGTCACATCAACGAGCGGGGCTAGGAAGTGCGCTAACAAACGGCCAATGGCCCCAGGGCCAAGAATCCAGTGGGTGGTCATGGAGGAAGCATCTTCAGCAGCGAACGTGTTGCAAAGCTTACCTTTTTCGGTGTGAAGAGGCTAAGAGTGAAAAGAACGGTGTGTGACTAGTTTCAATTGACGTCGATTCAAAAGATATGCCAATTCGTTCGGTAGTGTATTTGAAGAGGTCTAATCAAGACGATGAGCAAATGGTGGAGAACAATCCCGGTCATCAGTGGAAATCGCGCACAATCCACAAAAATAGAGCAACAAATGGAGCGGTAAGCCAAACCACAATAACCCTCAGCCCGATAACCCCCCAGGACCACCCACAAAACCGCTCAACAGCCGTTCGATTTCCTGGGCAGGCATCGGGCGGAAGAAGAAGAATCCTTGGATGAGATCGCAATGTAGGTCGCGCAGCAGGGAGAGCTGTTCGGCGTTCTCGACGCCTTCGGCCACTACCTCTAATCCCAATCGATGACCGATGAGGATGGCGCCTTCCAGAATGGCTCGGTCTTTTGGTTGGGTAGGCGCATCCTGAATGAAGGAGCGGTCGATCTTCAGGGCCGTGGCGGGGAAGTGCTTGAGATAGCTTAGGGAAGAGTAACCAATCCCGAAATCATCGATCGCAATGCGAATACCCCGATGATAAAGACGCCAAAGGTCTTCGAGGACGGTCTCGTCGGCTTCGATGAGGATGTTCTCGGTCAACTCGATGCCGATATCCTGCGGGGCCAAGCCGTGGCGCTGTAGCGTGTCCTCGAAACGTTTGAGGGCGCCGGGACGTGTCAGTTGCCGTCCCGAGATATTGATGTCGATCCGATGCTGATGAAACCCCTTGGCACGCCACGCTACCTGCTGGTGACAGGCTTCTTCGATGACCCAGTCGCCGAGACGATGGATCAAACCGGAGCGCTCGGCCAGCGGGATGAACTCGGCAGGCGAGATCGTCGGGCCCTCGGGGGGCTCCCAGCGCAGCAACGCTTCGAGGTTCTCTATTCCTCCGCTGACCGCGGAGACTTGCGGTTGGTAGTGCAGGGAGAGTTCGCCATTATCCAAGGCCTCTTCGAGTCGCGACGAAAGATAGTGCTGGCGAACCAGCTCATCATGCAGCTTCTGCTGGAAGAAACGTACGGTACCCCGGCCCTCGAGTTTGGCCCGGTTCTTGGCCACATCGGCATTTCGTATCAATTCCCGTGACGATTCACCATTGTCAGGAAAGAGCGCCACGCCCAGGCAGGCCGTGACCTGACGCTCCCGCCCATCCAAGACGAACGGTTTCCGAAAAACATTCTGAATACGACGAACCACGCGTTCGACATTGGTGGCTAAATGGCCGCAGGGAAAGGCCAGCACGAACTCATCGCTAGAGACGCGAGACACCAGGTCAGTGACGCGCTGGCACTCCCGCAGGCGTCGAGTCAGCTCCACGAGCAGGCGATCGCCCTGGTCATAACCAAGGGCATCATTGATCTCGACGAAGTGATCGATATCTAAATAAAGGGTGGCAAGACTGTTGCCCACACGGCGACAGGATTCCAGCAGGTTGTCCAGGTCCATCTCGAAGGTCTGCCGGTTAGGGAGATGGGTGAGCCTGTCGAATCGGGTGGCAAACTCCAGGTCCCGGTGGGCACGTTTCTGGTCAGAAAGATCGACATCCACGCAAAACAGCAAGGGGGCATCGGTATGCTCATTGAGCATCAGGTGCTGTGAATAGACCGATATCAGTTCGCCGGTTTTGTGCATGAGTTCGAGCTCTCCGGCGGGTATGGCGACGCCTTCTTCGATCCAGGCGCTATGCGCCTGAATCACTCCCTCACGCATAGGGCCCGGAATGATCAGGTCCTCCAGTAACTCTCCCAAGGCCTCTTCAGGTGTATAGCCATAGAGGCGGGTGCTGCCTTCGTTCCAGTAAATGACGCGTCGATCGCGGTCGTACCCTTGAACGGCCACTTTGGGAAGGCTTTCCAGCAGGGTGCGAAATCGTTGTTCACTTTCTAAGTATTGGCGGCGTACTAACTCGATCTCTTCTCTGCCTGCATCATGTAGATCGACGTCCTCCGCTGGCGGCGGCTTGGACACCTGACACCGCTCATTGGAAAACGCCTTGGGGTGCTTCTTCGGACGTTCCAGATCTCTGTGATGTCGGGAATCGCGGGCAGTCATGGGATCCACTTAAAGAAAAACACTTTCAATGGCCATCATAAGGGTAACCATAAGGCATTTTGTTGTATTTATCCTACACCTATTGGTAGGAGATGAATTACTCCGATATAACGCCGACGGTCTGATCCTTTTGGCAACAAAATCACTCTTTTTACCTACATTTCTTTGACATATCCTTGCAACTCTTTTCATTTTTCTTCTGTTGGCCGGGGTATTGATACCGGCCGCACCGGGCAATTCCGCCCAAAGAACAGGAGAATACTCACATGAAACTCGATACTCTCACACACGGTGTCGAACTTCCCTCTATGTCTGTCCATCCCATTGCCGAGTATTGGCGTCCGGAAGTGATCGAGGCGCTGCGGCATCAGGATTGGGCGAAGACCGATCTTCGCGAGCGAATCGATCTGGCTGCCTGGCAGGGGTTCGTGGCGGACTTGCCCCGCGATCCTTATGTCAATCTTCGCTGGAAGCGGATGTCATGGCTCGCTCTGAATGATCAGGGAGAGGTAGAGGATATGGGCCAGTGCCCCATGGCACAGGGAGGCGCTTTCAACGATGCGGAAAGCATGGCGGATCGCTTGCGGTATTATGATCCGCTGACGCAAGCGTTTTTAGAACGCCCCGATGTCAAGGCCTTCGTTCTCGCCTGGGCAACGCTTTGGGGCATCGGTGCGCACGAACCCATTCTGATGCAGATCACTGGGGTTCGCGGGGAAGGTGCCGTCGACCCTCTTCAGGGGCAGGGGATTCATGCCGATGGCTGCAAGGCGCTTAGCATTCTGGTCCTCAATCGGGAAAACGTCGCGGGCGCCGAAAACCACCTCTTTGCCGACAAGGCGGGCACGCAGTCATTGGTCGATATCACGCTGAACCCTGGTGATATTCTTCATCTGCGCGACGATCGGCTGTTTCACAGTGTCGATGGGATCGAACAGCTCGATAGTGAGGCCCCTTTCGAGCGTTTTATCATCATTATAAATAGCCGATTCGTGGATGATTTCCAAAACCGGATATTGCGTCGTCATTTCCCAAAAGCGGTCCTCAATGAGCGTCGCTGACACTCGCGGTAACTTGAACAACGAGTAATCACAGCGCCCCCGGGGTTCCGGGGGCGTTTTGCGTCGAGTCACTGTTTTCAGGGAGCGACGCGGTTACTGGCACTGGTGAAGCCCATCAATGAAATATCCAAATCTATACGGTCGCCGCGGGGACCTATCATGCTGAGGGTGGCTGTCGTTCCATTGCGCAGCTGTTGCAGCATAGCGGGCTCGATGGGGGCGTCAGCGCGGCAGCCTTGTTCCTGACAAACCTGATAGGGGAACTGGATAGGCTCTCCATTATCCACCACTAACTGCAAGCCCGCTGCCAAGCGAACCCCCAGTGGCACGAAGAAGCTCATGACGGGTCCGTCGATTTGCGGGGGGTGTTCGAGCACGACCTGCATCAATGGTTGGTCGCCGCCGGGCTGTGTGACCATTTGTACCATCGCGCAGCGAGCCGGGCCTTGGCTATCTTGGCAGCGTACTTCCCAATCTTGAAACGACTCGGTCGTGACATTACTTCCAGGTGCTGATCCCGGCTGTTGGCCGAAGGCGCTGGATGAAAACGCCAAGATCGATAACAGTCCCATCGTGCATAAGGTTTGAGTAAACCGGTGTGGCATTGCCTAATCTCCTATAGGTTTATGGATGGTGGATGAGGCTACCACCATGCCTGCTTGCTCCCTCGATATCCAGCGTAGTGACGATAGGCGCCAGGGTCGAGTGGGGACGCCTCTCTTCGACGCTAGTTGCTAACCTTTAGTAAGCTGCTTTGCCAGCGAAGCGACGTATACTCTGCGTCATGTTTCTCGATTTAGGCGACCTTTACGCATGTGTCTTCGATGTGTCAGACCCGTTTTCTTCCTCGCTCTATTGGCTTTGCTGGCGGGCTGTGGAGAAACGCCCACCGGGCGCTCCCAGCTGGCTCTGGTACCCGGCCCGTTAATGGCGGATATGGGCGCCGATGCTTTCGATCAGTTACGCAACACACAACCCATCAGCCGTGATGCGCAAGCGAACCAACTCGTCCAGTGCGTGGCGCGTTACGTGGTGGCCGGTGCCGAGGCGAGCTACCCTGGGCTCGATTTCCCTGAACGCTGGGAGGTGGTGGTATTTGAAGACCCTTCCCCCAATGCGTTTGCGCTGCCGGGCGGGCGGATCGGTGTGCATAGCGGCTTGCTGCGAGTGGCGCAAACCCCTGCACAGCTCGCTGCCGTCATGGGGCATGAAGTGGCTCACGTACTGGCCGACCACGGCAACGAACGCTTGACCCAAGAGCTGGGCATCAAGGCCGTGCTCGTAGTGGTAGGGCTGTTGGGAGAGGGCGAGTTTGGTAACCAGCAACTGATGCAGGCGTTGGGCGTGGGCGCTCAACTGGGCATTAGCCTGCCGTTTAGTCGTACTCACGAAGAGGAGGCCGACTTGATGGGCCTTGAGATCATGGCTCATGCCGGGTTCGACCCTCAGCAGAGCGTGGCGTTATGGCAGAACATGGCGGCTGCGGGTGGGGGGCAGCCGCCGGAATTCCTGTCCACCCACCCTGCCCATGAATCGCGCATACGGGCACTGCGAGGGGCGCTGGAAGAGGCCGATGCGACTTACCGCACGGTTGCTCCAGCGCAGTGTTGAGCAGAGCAGCCACCTTGTATTATCGAATTGAAAAATGGCGGAATAACGTGGGGAGTGTGGCGCTGTGCCGTTACAAAAAAAGCAGGATGTGGTGCATGGGCTAACCGGCCAATTTTGCGATGCTAGGCGTGAGCAGAGGTATCGTTGGTCTATCCAAGAACGCGTGCGAAGCGAGTTCCGTCTTGCCGTGAGCGTGGCGGCTGGTGTGTTTGGCATGTTTGCCATCGCGGATTACTACTTGTTGGGTCTTACCCGTGCGTTTTATACGCTGTTGGCCCTGCGCGTTGTGGTGGTCAGTCTATGCCTGTTGGTGGTGTATTTGGTGCGGCAGGGTAGCAAGTGTGATGACCGTCGTTGGCTACATGCCATACCGTTGTGGGTATTCGCCACGGGTATCATTTTGATCGTGCCGTTGCGTCCTGAGAGCCTATCCACGCAAATCACGGCCGTAGTGGTAGCCACGATGGCGTTCTATCTGCTGATTCCCAATCGCTTGATGATCGTGACGGCGGCAAGCCTCTATCTAAATATTGGCTTTTTAGTGGCGGCGGTGCTGTTTGCTGATGTGGCACCCGTGCCGACACTGTTGATCTCGTTGCTGCTGATCATGGGCATGGTGGTGGGGTTTTTTGCCTTGCTGCGCCTGGAAATCTTGCAGCGCAAGCAGTATGCGCTATTGCATGAAGAGCGCGATCAAAATAGCCAGCTTCATCAAGAAATCGCCCATCGGAAGTCGTTAGAAGAGCAGTTGAGGGTGCTGGCTGAGCGGGATGCGTTGACGAAACTCAATAACCGGGGCCACTTTATGAACGTGGCTAAACAGCTGCTGCAGAGCTGCCAAGCCGATCGTACGCCGTTCAGCCTATTGATGATCGATGTGGATCACTTCAAACACATCAACGACACCTGGGGGCACAGCTATGGCGATGGGGTGCTGGTCCGTATTGCCGAGGTCTGCGCCAATGCGCTGCGCCCATCGGATGTGATCGGACGCTTTGGTGGGGAAGAGTTCGTGGTGGCTCTGCCGAGCACAAGTGCTGCCGAGGCGGAGCACATCGCCGAACGCTTGAAGCAGCGAGTGGCGGCATTGGTCTTTAAAGATGGCGTGAGCGAACTGACACCGAGCGTCACCATCGGCGTAGCCACCAAAGATGCAGAAGCGAGTGGATTGGAGGCGTTGATCAAACGCGCTGATGAATTACTCTATGAAGGCAAACGCGCTGGTAGAGACCGCGTGGTGGTAGGCCGCGAAGGTCTCAGTCCCCGTTAACCAACCGGCTTTGATGTGATGTTGCCCAGCCAATGGCTACTACTTGCCGATCTCGTGCTGATTCTCCACGTGCTGTTCGTCGCTTTCGTGGTGGTTGGCGTGGTGGCTATTTACGTTGGGCGAGGATGCCGCTGGGCGTGGGTCCATCATCGTCCGTTTCGGTTACTCCATTTGAGCGCCATTGGTTATGTAGTGGCGCAGGCATGGTTAGGAGTGGTATGCCCGTTAACTACCCTGGAAATGGCGCTACGCGCCGAGGCGGGCGTTGCTACCTATGCAGGATCGTTTATTCAGCACTGGTTGCATCGTTTGCTTTATTTCTCCGCGCCAGAATGGGTGTTTGCGGTGGTCTACACGCTGTTTGGTGGATTAGTGCTGGCCAGTTGGTGGGTCGTCCCACCGAGGCGGCGAGGTAAACCACGCGGTTAAACACTCTACATGGTGATATATATTTGAATAACCGGCGGTTAGCCAGCAATGCCGTGCCGATTTCGAGAGACAGATGTAACCTCCCATCCCAATAGCGCCACCCCTGACACCGTTGGCCCTCGGCAGGCCATTTTGTTGATGGCAGCCGTCACTTGCTGCGCCTATTTTGAAAATATATGATACGTATATATTGTGTATTCATTTCATATATTAGGTGGCGTGATGGGTATCGTGAAGATTGACGATCAGTTGCATGAAGAATTGCGCAAAGCGAGCACGGTGATGGTGCGTTCAATCAACGCACAGGCGGAGTATTGGATCAAAATAGGCATGCTGGCTGAGGCAAACCCCAGTATGTCTTTCACTGACATTATTCATGAACAAATGAAGCAAGCCGACGTGGATGTCAGGAAGGTGATGGGTGAGTAGGGTTGCGCTGAAAAGTCCAGCAGAGCTTGCCTTGATGCGTGAGGCTGGAAAGCTGCTGGCGCAGGTATTTCACTATCTCGACACGCGCATCGTGCCGGGGATCTCGACGATGGCTATCGACCGCTGGGCCGAGCGTTACATTGTCGATGAACTGCACGCCCGGCCGGCGAGCAAGGGCCAGTACGATTATCCCTTCGTATTGAATGCCTCGGTGAATCACGTGGTATGTCATGGTATCCCATCCGACACCCAGATATTGACATCGGGGGATATCGTTAATGTGGATATCACCCTGGAAAAAAACGGCTTTATCGCCGATTCCAGCAAAACGTATTTGGTAGGGGACGTGACGCCCAACGCCAAGCGTTTGGTGGATAAAACCTATGAAGCCATGTGGCAGGGTATCCATGCGGTCAAGCCCGGTGCCACATTGGGCGACGTGGGGTACGCCATTCAGTATCACGCTGAACGCCACGGCTATTCGGTTGTACGTGAATACTGCGGCCACGGCATTGGTCGTGAGATGCACGAAGAGCCTCAAGTGCTGCACTATGGTAAGCGGGGCAAAGGCCTTACGCTGCAAGAGGGAATGGTGTTCACCATTGAGCCCATGATCAATATGGGCAAAGCCAAAATCAAAACCAAGCGCGATGGCTGGACCGTTGTCACCAGCGACAAAAAGCTCTCGGCTCAGTGGGAGCACACCGTGGCTGTGACGGCGACGGGGGTTGAAGTGCTGACGCTGCGCGATGACGAACACCTACCCGTCCTCAGCGATTAGCGCGGCGTCATCATCCTCTTCTGGCGAAGCGTCCCATGTGCGTTAAGCTGAAACGGCAGGTGCTAACATGTGCTTGTCGTACTGCGCTAATGCTCAAAGAAAAGGATGTCGACGATGGCGAAAAAACCAACGGATAAGGGCAATATGCCCACACAGCAGCCACGCGCCACGGTTGCTTGTGGCCCTGAGAAGCTGCTGCTGGACGCCCTGGAGCGCGGAGGGAGCTGCCTGGAGACCGGGCGCTTTCTCATTAGCTATCGCGATGGCCAAGTGGAAGAGGGCATCCAGGCATTGAAAGCCCATCACCTACGCGTCGCGGATGCCCGTGACTTCAACGATCAAGCGGTGAGCCTCGAGGAAGCCGGAGATGCCGAGGCAATGGTGTTTCCTGAGATCGGCGTGGCGCTGATCGGCGGTGATGCCATCGAGCATCATGGCATGGGCGTGCTGGATGCGCTTGCGGCAGATAGCCCCATCGAGATCATCGAGCCGGAGTATTTTGCGTTCTCGGAACACTCGGAGTATCTCCGTGGCTTCTTACGTGCTGCCACTACTATCGCACAGGATTTGGGCGTAGAACTGGATAGCGAAGAGGCCCCGTCCGAACTAGAAACAGCGCTGCGGCCGACCTGGGGGTTAAGCCGATGCAAGGTGCCGCAAAGCTGCTGGAGCGGAGCGGGCATCAAAGTCGCTGTATTGGATACCGGCATGGATCTGGGCCACCCCGATTTTGCAGGCAGGGAGTTCGTTACCCGCTCGTTCGTTGGAGAGGCCGTCCAGGACATGAACGGGCACGGTACCCACTGTATCGGCACCGCCTGCGGCCCTCAGGCTCCTGCCGGTACGACGCCGCGCTACGGCATCGCTTACGACGCGCAGATTCAGGTGGGAAAAGTCCTCACTAATGCCGGCAGCAGTACCGGAGCCGGCGTGCTGGCCGGTTTGAACTGGGCGATTGCCAATCGGTGTGAAGTGATTTCGATGTCGTTGGGCAGCCAAAGCCCGGTACAGGCGGCCTACACTCATGCCGGGGCCGCGGCGCTGCGTAACGGCAGCCTGGTGATTGCCGCCGCGGGGAATGCCGCGACGCAAACGGGGGCACCGGCCAATTCGCCCACGGTGATGTCGGTGGCGTCTCTAGACCCCAGCTTATCGCCCTCTAATTTTTCCAACTACGGAAAAATTGAGATTGCGGCCCCTGGCCGCGATGTTTTTTCATCGTGGCCACGGCCCACGCGGCATAAATCGATCAGCGGCACCAGCATGGCCGCGCCCCACGTGGCGGGCTGCGCGGCGCTCTGGGCACAGTCGGATGCCTCGCTGCGTGGCCGCAAACTCTGGGAGCAGTTAGTGGCTTCTGCTAAAGCGTTGCCTCTGCCTGACGCTCAGGTAGGCGTTGGACTGGTGCAGGCCCCTTAACTCTCACTATGCGCTGGGTGTCTAAGCTCCAGCGCCCAGCGCACGACTTGTGGAGAGACACTCAATGGCAACGGTCACGCTATGGCTAATCACGATCTCCAGCGATCAACCGATTCAAGACATCGCCACCCGCCTCAGCGCCGAAGGGCTCATCGTACGTGAGGTGCTAGAGGAGATCGGCTGCATTACCGGTGCTGCCGACGATGCCACCGCGCAGCGGCTTAAACAGGTGCAAGGGGTGTTAGATGTTGCTCCCGATGTACCCATGGATCTTGGCCCACCGGGGGCAGATGAGACGTGGTGACGACCACTATTATCATCCTGTTAACTAACCGAAATTCCTATGGTCATGCACTAAAGTAGCTTCTGTACTGAGGCGACGTCAGCATTGGACGACGTTCATTTCGCTAAGTAGTGAAGGGCTACGTCATGCCTCCCATTTCCATCGATGTGCAATTCACTGAGCTCATGAATCAGCTCCGTCACTTAGGTGCCATTCGGTTTGTGATGATGGGAGTTTGTGCCGCCTTTACTATTGGGCTTCTAACGGCACATTACTCACTGCTAGATGAATGCAACATGCAAGCAATCGAGCGCGCGTTTCATACTCGAATGATCGGCATTATCATCATCGTACTCTTCGCCATCTTCGAGTTATCAGCAAGCTGGCAATACAAACAATTTGCTGATCGAGCGAAAGCGTTAGAGGGCGAAAATGGCGCTGTGTTCAAAGACAGAAAAGTACGCTTATTTGGCCTTGTCACACTCATATCGCTGATCGTTTACGCGCTGCTTCTGGTAGTTTGGTGGTTTTTGTAGCAACGCGTCGCCAGGCGGGAGTGCCTAGACCGTTGCTTTCTTGGTTCGCCGCTTCCCCGCCGCACTGCTGCGGCTCCCCGTGGTTTTCTTACTGCCGGTACTCTTGTTGCCAGTACTTTTACGTCGCGTATAGCTTTTCTTAGAAGTACCGCTGCGTTTGGCGGGGCTAGCCGCCTCGCCTTGTGCGTTTTGTAGGCTGTGGCGCAGTTTGGCCGCGTCGCTTTGGCCGAGCAGCGCGCGTAGGTCTTCTAGCAGCGCGTGTTGAAAGGCGTTGGGGTCGTCTTGCTGTTCGGAAATGGCCCGCAGGCGCTGCTCCCAAAGGGCGGTACGTTCCGGCGAGCTGACGGCGCTGGGCAGGGCGGCGATGAGCGCGCAGCCGAGTTTGGTGGCGCGTAGGGCTTTTTGCTGTCGCACCAAGTAGCCTCGCTGTACCAGGGTTTCGATGATGCCAGCGCGAGTGGCTTCGGTACCCAGGCCATCGGTGTCACGCAGCGTACGGCGCACCTCTGGATCCTCCACGTAGCGGCCAATGTTCATCATCGCTTTGATCAGGCTGGCATCGGTGAACGGCTCCGGCGGCCGGGTTTCTTTCTCTTCCACGCCTGTGCCAAGGACCTGGCAGGCCTCGCCTTGGGTGAGCGGCGGCAGCGGCGGGGCTTCTTCGCGGGTGGTGAACAGCGGCTTCCAGCCAGGGTCGAGAATGCTTTGCCCGCGGGCGCGAAAGACTTCGTTTAGCAGAGTGAACTCGGCTTTCACTTCGAAGGTGCGCAGCGGACGGTAGAACTGCGCCATGACGTTGCGCACGATCAGCCGAAATACATGGGCTTCGGTAGCGGAAAGCTGGCTGACATCGGCGGGTTTTCCCGTCGGAGCCAACGCGTGGTGCGCGCCTACCTGCTTGTCGTTCCAGGCTTTCGAGCGCAGGGTGAAGTCGGCCCCGTCGAGCCATCCTCGTAACATGTCGTCATTCTGGCAAGCACCACTTAGGCTGCGCTGGGCAAGCGCCAGGTGCTCCTCGGGCAAGTAGCGGCAGTCGGAGCGAGGGTAGGTAATCAGCTTGTGCTGTTCATAAAGCCGCTGACAAATATCCAGCACCATCTGGGCGGAAAGCCCGTGTCGACGGGCGGCATCAACCTGGAGGGCTGAGAGCGAGTAGGGTAGCGGGGGCGCTTGGCGTTTCTCCTGCTGCTCTAGACTGCTGAGTGTACCATGCGTGCCGGGGAGCTGGGCGGCCAGTGCATCAGCGGGCGTGCGGTCCGTCAGTCGGCCTTGATCATCCAGCGGTTGATGGGCTTTCGGTGCCCACCACGCGCGCAGCTGCCCCTGCGCCACCTGTAAATCTACCCAAAGCGGGTAGAACGGGTAGGGCTTGAAGTCGCGGATGCTGTTGTCTCGCCGCACGATCAGCCCCAGCACCGGGGTTTGTACCCGGCCCACCGAGAGCACGCCATCGTGCCCGGCCTGGCGGCCGGTGAGCGTCCAAGCGCGCGTCAGGTTGATGCCGTATAGCCAATCGGCCCGGGAGCGAGCCTGGGCGGCCTGAAACAGCGGCTGAAACTCAGCATTCGACCGCAGGCTGGCTAGCGCTCGGCTGACCGCTGGGCGGTTGAGGTCGCTAATTAAAAGCCGCTGCACCGGGCCACGGTACTTCAAATGTTCGATCACCTCTTGCACCAGGAGTTGACCTTCACGGTCTGGATCGCCTGCGTGCACCACGCTGGTCGCCTGTTTGATCAGTTTGCGAATCACCGCGAGCTGGCTGCGGGCTTTGGGGCGCGGGGCGAGTTGCCATGTGCCGGGCACGATGGGCAGCCGGTCGAGGCGCCACTGTTTATCGGCAGGGTCGTAGGCTTCAGGTGGGGCTTGCTCCAGCAAGTGACCCAAACACCAAGTCACCGTGGTATCGCCGCACACAATCGCGCCTTCCTGGCGCTTGCCGCCACCGGGCAGGGCGTCGGCAATGGCACGGGCGAGGCTGGGTTTCTCGGCGATAATCAAGCGCATACGGTAGGGCCCTGGCAGCGGTCTTCGACAGAGGGTCATGGTAGCAGAAGCCGCCCGGCGGTTGGGCGTGAGGCGTGAAAATTTATACAGCTACTCGAAGGGTGTCGCGTAAAATTTTGGCGTATAGTTTTTGTATAAAATTAGCGAATTGAGTAAGCTGATACTAAATCTTAAGAGGTCAAGTTCATGCGCGAGCGCGGTAGAACACGACGGTTATTTGGGCTGGGTGCCCGCACGGGTGGGGCTTTGCTTAAAACGCGGCTGGGAGGCCAAGCGGATTGGCGGTCGCTGGGCGAGGCGCTTTTCGAAGGGCTTTCGGAATTGAAGGGCCCGGCCATGAAGCTGGCGCAAATCATGTCCCAGTGGGATGACCTGCTGCCACCCGATCTTGCCAACGAGCTGGCGCGTCTACAGCGTCAGGCTGAACCCATGCCCTGGACTAAGATTCACGAGGCGCTGGTGCTCCAGTACGGCGATATCGACCAGCACTTCCATGAGATCGAAGAGCGCCCCTTTGCCAGTGCCTCCATGGGGCAGGTTCATAAAGCGGTCACGCTAGACGGCGAGACGGTGGTGCTCAAAGTGCAGTATCCCGGCCTTGCCGACGTGTTGGAGAGCGATCTAAAGCAAGTCAAGCGCATCATGGGGCTGGGGCGCTGGTTCAAGGTGCCCCAAGCACGGCTGGATGCGCTGTTCGAGGAGCTGGCGGCGGGCCTGCGTGACGAGCTGGATTACCACGCCGAGGCCGAGGCGCTGGCTCGCTACCGGGAGCGCTACCGTGATAATCCCGCGCTGGTGATCCCTGAGCCGCTGTTCGAACTCTCTGGCCAGCACGTGCTGGCCATGCGCTTTGTCGACGGCACGCCGCTGCGCGATTTAGAAAGTGCCGACGACGCTACACGGCAAAAGGTGGCGGTGGCACTGGCAGATTGGATCACCGAAGAGCTGTTTACCTACCGTGAACTGCACGCCGATCCCCATGCGGGTAACTTCGCTTGTGACGACCAGGGCCGTTTGGTGATTTACGATCTAGGTGCGGTGATCCCCGTCCCCGAAGCGCGGCTCAAAGCCATGATGCAGCTACTGGATGCCACCCTGGCTCGAGACCCGCTGGCCATGGATGAGGCGCTAATGAAGATGGGCGGCCGCCAGGGCCAAGGGGCACCGCTGGCACTGTATCGGGAATCCGCCGAGTGCATTACGCCGCTGTTTGCGCCCGGCGAGCAGGATTTTAGCGACGTGCGCGTTCACCGCCGCTTGCGGGAACTCACTCCTAAAGTATGGGCGGCCATGGACCGCCTGCAGCCACCGGCAGATACGCTTCTGCTCTCACGTGCGCTCAATGGCCACTACTGGAATCTGGTGCGCTTGAAGGCGCGTTTGGACATGCATGGACGCACCGAGCCGCTGCTGCGCTGGGCTAGAGGTTCGGCATGAGCCGTATCAGCTCGTCAATGGCTTGAGCCAGAACACCAGGGTCTTTTCGGTCTCCTGGTCATGGCCGCGATCTTTCCAGGCAAAGCGTGCCCGCAGGTTTGGGTAGCGCTGGTAGCCTTGGCTCTTCCAAAAGCCGTTCAGCGGTGCATATGCTGGCGGTTTGTCAGGATGATCGACCTCGCGCTCGACGGCGCAAAAGGCCGCCGTTTCGAATCCTCGAGCCTTGGCATGAGCTTCCCGGGTTTGCATGAACGCTTTGCCAATGCCTTGACCACGATAGTCGTGTAACAGCACCGACTCGCCGTAATAAAAGACACCGGTGGGGGCGATGCCCGCCGTTTCGAAAGGCTGACGAAATGCCTCCACCTCGTTGACCAGCGGTTGGCCCGTGGAGGCCCCCACGAGGCGTTCACCATCGAAAGCGAGCACGAACAAACTGGCCGGATTGTCTGCGTAGCGGCCCAGGTAATCTGCCTCGTAGTCCAGATCACCTTCGTAAAGGTAAGGGTAGTCGTGAAAGACCTGGATGCGCAGCCGCGCCAACGCGTGTAGGTGAGGGGCTATGGCGCGTCCCTGGCGAGTGATTAGCTGAAGATCGTTCATCGCGTCGTCGCTCTTGTCTAGCATCGTTGTCGTTACACTAGCAGGACCAGGGGCGAGGGCCAATCCTCCTGCGTGTGGCGCATCGACCGTGTTAGACTATGCCGCCGAATAGTCGGTGACCGATCAACGTGTTGGAGATGGCAATGCTAGCGGTATGGGTCGATCAACTGCTGGGATTTGCCTCAGGGGCACTCTCGGCAATCAGGCAGCAGGAACACTACCCCGATTTCATGACCTGGGTGCGTGACCAAGGCGCTGCCTGCTTCAACGATAACGTGGCGACAGCACAAGCCTTGGCGCCCATTCTATGGTCGCAGACACCCTTGGAAAGGTTGAATTTTGCCTGCGAACCCTTGGCGACGCCAGGTCGCAACGAGCCTTGCTGGTGCGATTCAGGGCGCAAATACAAGCAGTGCTGCTACCGCGTCGAGTTTCCAACGGACATTCCCGAGCAGATGATGTGGATGCTGTCGCTGCGCGAGTGGAAGGGCGCCACGCTGAAAGCTGCGCTGGAGAGCCAGCAGGCACCGGCGCAAGCCCTGCTGGAAGCGGGATTAATTGCCGCTGAGAGTGGTCAAACGGGCCGCTCTATGCAGATTTTAGAGTCGCTGTTCGATGGCAGCGACTGGTCGCGCCTGCCTGAGCAAGCCGAGCCCGCTTTCGAGATTCTGTTGGATATCTACCAAGAGCGCGGTTTTACTCGCAAGCGCGCCGATTTACTGGACGACGTCATGGAGCGTGGGCCGCTCTTCCTGCGTGGCGTCGCCCTGGAGCGGCTATGCTTGATGCACTTGGATAACGATGATCTAGACAGCGCCCGGGCGGCGTTCGTAAAAGCCCAACAGGCGCTACCCGATTCTCCAACGCTGGCGTATATCGAAGCCATGCTGCTGCTCCACGAAGGCCATGAGGCCGAGGCTAAAGAGCGTGCCAACTTTTGGTATCGCCGCTTGGTGCGTCAGGGTGATCTGGAGGAAGACCAGCTCGACTTCTTGGCCGCTTTGGCGGATAACCCGGGTGCCACGCTGGCCGATCAGCTCTTGAGTGCCGAAGAGGACATGGCCACGCCGCTGGTCTCCCTCCAAGCGCTGTTGGCCGCGCTGCCCGTGGCGCCAAAGCTTTCGATCGAGCAGGATCCGGACTCGGGACGGTTGCTTTACACCACCTCGGCTCGTGAAGAGACGCTGTTTGCTGCCTGGCACGAGCAGTTCCAGGTCATGGTAGACGAGGACGTGGCCCTGGGCTTCCGTGACGATCCTTGGGGCAATGCCGTGGAGTGGATGTCGGCGTTGTGCGCACATCCGGAGTGGCTAGACGCCCCTCAGGTGGTGCAAGATCTGACGTTGGCACTGACCAGCCGCTTCGGCAGCTTGCCGTGGATGGCGCCGTCGCTGCTGGAGCCGCTGGCCCTGCGGTTGTCACGCTGGTTGGAACAGGCGCGCGCGGCTGGCGAAGGCAGCCTATGCTGGGACGATGCCGATAACGCCATTTTGCTGCGCACCGGTTTGGCGCTGGTGGTAGGCATGGAGCGCGGCGCTCGCCAGCACTCCCGAGAGCTGGCCGAAGAACTGCTGACCATCGATCAAGAGGACAGTTTGGGTTTGAGAGAACTGGTGCTCGATCAATTGCTACGCGACGACCGTAACGCAGAAGCGCTGGCGCTGACCGAAGAGCCCCAGAAAGACGATGGCTCACTGTTGCTGGGGCTGCTCATGGGACGCACGCTCGCGCTTTATCGTTTAGGCCAGCAAGACGCGGCGGAGTTGGCCATTCAAGCCGTCAAGGCCCATAATCGCCACGCGCTGGAGATGATTTGCGCCGAGAATCCGAGGCCTTCCATGCCCCATGCCGATGGCCAAGTGGACCCGGGTTCACGGGCGGAAGCGTGGCAGTATCGTACGCTGATGCGTGACCAGTGGCGCACAACGCCTGGGGCGCTGGAGTGGCTGGCCACTCACTGCTGATGACGGCTCGTCTCGTTGGACGAGCGGCTAATCACGTGCGCCGCTCGTCGGAGCGGCCACCAGCTGCTTGTCGCGGCTTATCCATATCGCCAGCACGATGGCAGGCAAGCCAAGCAGCGTCGCGATGACGAAAAACGTTGGATAGCCTTGAGCGCTCACCACGATGCCGCCAAAGCCGCTCAGGAATTTCCCCGGTAGTGTCATTAGCGATGAAAACAACGCGTATTGTGTGGCGGTATAGGCGCGCGAGGTCAAGCTCGACAAGAATGCGATAAACACGGCACTTGCCAAGCCGTTGGCCAGATTATCGCCGATGATCGTCACCACCAGCATGGGTAGCTGGTTACCGACCAGCGCGAGCACTGCAAACAATAGGTTGGTGATCATCACCAGCCCCGCACCCACTATCAACAGCGCTCCAATACCGTACCGGGCGACTAGCAGTCCCCCCAAAATCCCCCCTGTGATACTCATGGCGATCCCAAACACATTGGTGACGTTAGCAATGGTCGCCAGCGAAAAGCCCAGGTCGATATAGAGCGGATTGGCCATGGAGGCCATGGCCAAGTCGCTGATACGAAATACGGCAATGAAGATTAAAAGAGCGATCGCTTTCACGCCGAAGCGACGAAAGAAATCGGTAAACGGGCAAACGATAGCGCCAATGGCCCAGGCCCCCAAACGTCGCAGTGTTTTAGGCTGCCCCCGGCTGGCACGAATGAAGGCGCGTACTTTGGGTTCATGGATGAGCTGCACGGTTAACGAGGCCCGCTTGGGTTCGGGGCGAATCAACACGGTCATCACGCCAATGCCCACCAGCGCCGCCATGGTCAGATACGCCGCGTGCCACGAAACCGCCGAGGCCACGTAGAGCGCCCCGGCGCCCGCTGCTAACAGTCCGCCGCGATAACCGATGATGTAGGTCGATGCCATGGCTGCCTGCACATCGTCATCGGCGGATTCGATACGATAGGCATCGATGGCAATGTCCTGCGTAGCGGAGCCAAATGCCACCAGCAGTGCAAAGGCGGCCACCCAACCCAGATTGCCTACCGGCTCTAGCCCCGCTAGCCCGATGAGGCCAGCTGCAATCATCCCTTGGGCGAGTAACATCCATCCCCGGCGTTGCCCAAAGGCGCGGGTCAGTAGCGGTAGTGCGAGCCGGTCTACCACCGGGGCCCAGAAGAATTTGATCGAATAGAGCATGCCAATCCAGGCGAAAAAGCCGATGGCGGCAACGTCGACGCCGTCGCTGCGCAGCCAGGCCGAGAGTGTCGAGAACACCAATAAAAAGGGCAAGCCTGCCGAAAAGCCTAAAAACAGCATGGTGATCACGGGCGCTTTGCAGTAGATGCCAAGCGCCGCCAGCCAACTGCGCTGGGGTATCGGGGTGGGCATGAAAGGGGCTTCTCCAGAAAGAAAACATCGGTGACGTGGCCCGCTGGAAAACCCGACGATGTTAGACTGTGCCAAGGATTCATGGTCAGCGTGCCATGACAAAGGCGACAGCTTACCGGAGAGGAGTTTTCCATGTCGATTACCGCCCATCAGGTAGTGACCTTGCACTACGTACTCAGCGATGTGCTCAGCGATGGTAGCACCCGCGTGCTGGATGACTCCCGTGCACGTCAAAAGCCGCTGGAGTACCTTCACGGTCATGACAATATTCTGCCGGGCCTCGAGCGTGATTTAGCCGGTAAAACCGCAGGCGATGAAGTGAGCGTCACGCTGACGGCGGCGGATGCGTATGGACTGCGTAACGAAGCGTTGGTGCAGAAGGTGAGCCGCGCTTCGTTTGGTGGCGCGGACATCGAGCCCGGTAGCCGTTTTCAAACGGAAGGCGAAGCGGGGCCACAAATCGTGACCGTGCTGGCCATTGACGGTGATGACGTCACCGTGGACACCAATCACCCCCTGGCTGGCCACACACTGCGCTACCAAGTGAGCATTCTTGACGTGCGTGAGGCAACCCGTGCCGAGCTTGCCAAGGGCCACCCGCTGCCGCCGGGCACCGAACATAGTAAAGTAGAAGATCGCAAAGTGTTGTAAGCCCCCCCTAAAAACTGACCTGCATCAAGTGCACGGCTGCCTTTGAGGCGGTCATTTTGAAAGCTTGATCCAGGTCAGTTTCCTCTTGGCTGAACGCAGTACGATGGCCCCATACATCACAGCGGGAGGGGAACATCATGTACTGGGACGACGCTGTTATTTTTGGCTTGGCCACGGTCGCCTTAGTGATCGCTTTCATGGTGGGGTGGGTAGGCTTCGTGATTCGTGACCACCTGCGCAAAGACGAACGCAAAAAACCGTGATTGCAACGACTCTCATGTGCAGATAGCTCGCAGCGTGATACTGCTTTCGTCAATCGACGGTATCAGTCGTCAGGGGAGGGGGCTTACGCCAAGGTGTAAGCTTCCTGTTGCCGGCCCTTTTGGGTCGGCTTTTTTGTGCTTTTTACTTCACTAATTCTCATTGGCCACGGACCCCCAAAGGGAATCGATTGAGCCGAAAGTGTTAATAGACGTTGAAGAGCATTGGCCTTCTTGCTCTGGTAAAGTGCATGGATCTTATCGTGCACTAAACCAAACTAGGAAGCTGCCTGCTATGAATGCTGTTCCGTCTCGTCTGCCCCTGCGCTTCGGTAGGGCGTGCTCCAAAGCAGCCATGGTCCTCGTTACCTTATTACTGGTTGGCGTGTCGCCCGCGGTTCAAGCACAAGCGCTGAGCTTGATCAATGGGGAGTCCACGCAAAAGGTAGCACTGGGTGATTTGCGTGATCGTGCCGATACCGCCTTTACCGTTTTCGATCCTTTCCAAGGCCGTGATGTCGACATGCGCGGCATCTCTTTCCGTGATTTTTTGATCGAGCATTTTGGCGAGGTGCCGCCGACATTGCACTTTACCGCCTGGGATGATTACGAGGTCAGTCTTGGCGGCTGGGACGACCCGAGTTGGTACTTGGTGACCATCGAAGATGGCGAGCCCCTAAGCCTGCGCTCGCGGGGGCCCATCCGGCTAGTCGAGCGGGAGTATTCTGGACGAGATATCGAAAACTTGCGCGACTTCAACGACTGGATTTGGATGATTCGCAGCATTGAGGCACAGTGGTGACCTCTCCAGATCCAAATAAGCAGCAAGGCTTGTCAGTTCGCTGGGGGGTGCATCGGCTGTTTAACTGGCTGTCGCTGAGTCTGATGAGTTTCGTGGGCCTGATGGTACTGATCGTTTACGAAGCGCGCTGGGTCTACCCTGAAATCCAAGCCTATTTCAGCCAGACCGGCAGTCTCACTGGCCAGCAGTTGGCGACCCGTGCCCGAGGCTATGTGCAGCGCGCTCAAGAGGAGCTGTTGGTCGCCGCCTCACCTCTCGAAATCAATAGCGCTCGTCACTCGCTGGAACTTGCCTACGGTCTGTTCGACGTGGACGTTTACCGTCAAAAATATGCCTGCACCGAACCTAGCTTGGCACTCATGGATGAACTTGCCGAGCTCCTCGATACTCAGCAGGTCGCCCCCTTCGATGCCGCTCATGCCCTGTTCATTCCGGTTCAGTGCCTGACTCGCATCGAGATGAATCAGCTAGACCAACGCGGTATGGTCATCAATGATTTTTCATCCAGCACACGTCGGCACCATCAGATACTGACGTACTTAAGCGTGCTAATTTTTGCGCTGGGCCTGCTGTTTTGGATCATGCACCAACGCCAGCTCAAACGCACCGAGCGGGCGAATTCGGAAAAAATTGCCTGGATGGCTAGGGCCATGTGCGACCCTCTGACCGGCATTGGCAATCGCAGCGCGCTCTACCAAGACGTTGCGGCGTATACAGGTTGTTCGATGGGCTTGATCCTGGTCGATATCGATTTCTTCAAGCAGTATAACGATGCTCTGGGCCACCCGGAGGGGGACTGCCTGTTACGGAGGCTCGCAAGGCTACTGAAGAGCGCATTGGGAGAACAGGCGCGTCTTTACCGGCTCGGGGGTGATGAGTTTGCGGCACTACTGCCATGCCCCAACGACCAAATGCTGGTGCATCATTGTGAAGCACTGCAATTGGGACTGGAAGAAGCCCAATGCCACCATCCAGCGCATCCCGACAATAAGGACGTGACGTTGAGTATTGGGGGCGCCCGCTTTGTGGCCGACGCTACTTCGTTCGCGGCGGCCTATGAAGCGGCCGACAAAGCGCTTTATCAAGTCAAAACCGCAGGGCGCGACGGCTGGCAAATTACTGCAAGCGCATGACGTCGTCGTACATGGGGGCCAAACGGCCCAGCATGTCGTTGCGGGCGGCTAGCGGTACGTTTTCATCCGCCATGGCGGCGTCGAGATATTCCACCACACGATTGAAGTGGGCGTTGGTGATGCCCATGGTTTGGTGGGCGCGGTCCATGGGTGGGCCATCATACTGACAGGGGCCATCGGCCACATCGCAAAGTTGCGTCGCAAGCGAAGCTGCAAACAGATCGATGTTGCTATTGGCGAAGTAGCTGACGATCTCGTCGTCATCGGCAATGCGGTAAAGCAGATTCTCGACCACTGCATCGATGGTCGCCTGTCCGCCCATGCGCTCATAGAGCGTGGCGTTCTGGGGCTGATGTGCGCTGCAGCCTGTGATGAGCAGCGCTCCAGCGAATACGCTCGCCATGGTCGTGCAGCGTAACGCGCATAGTGATCTCATCTTGAAAAATCCCATGGCGGCTCCTTTCGTGATCTTTTTGATTAGGCGTTGTAGGGGGGGGGTATAAGCCTGGTGGGTCGGTGTGAACGATTTAGAACGCTGCTTGCAGCGAAAGGTAGCCGCCACGCTGAGACGGCAGCCCGGCGATATCGCCTAAATCCAACCACGCGCCGGTCAACGAGACGTGTTTATTGAAGAAGTAGGCACTGTAGACACTTTGCCAATCCTCCTCTTCGGTAACGCTCAGGTTGTCGGGTTTTTGGCGGTATTCGGTCCCTACAATCCAGTTGGGAGTGACGAAGACCCCAACACTACCTTCCGCCATCCATGCGTGACCGCCTTGATCCCCGCCAAATCCTAACAGGCCGCCCTGGTTGGCTGAGGTGTTGCGCAGCGTACCGTTGATCAGCACGTTACGCCCCAAGAAAGCATTGAAGAGCAGTTTGCTGGCACTCAAGTAGGTATCGGTACCGTTCACGTCATCGGCTCCGAGGGCCGTTGGCACGCTGCCATCCACCAGACGTTTATGCATGACGCCAGCGCTCCATATGCCAAGCGGGTGATACAGCACGTCCCCGAAGAGGCGTACTTTTGCTCCGTAAATGTTCTGCTCCAGTTCTCCACCTAGCGTCGACAGCTCGAACGATTGGCGAGCAATGGAGAATTCCATGCGATCATGGAGGTTTAGGCTGGCGCTGGTCACAGTGAGTCGATAGTCATCGACCCAGGCGCGTGTTGCCGCAGCGGTTACGCCGATTTCATCGTCGCTTGCGGTGCTCGACAGCACGGCCCAGGGGGAGAGGCCGCCCCCGGCTGCTCCCTCAATGGCACTGACGGCACCGGTGCCTAGAATACGGCTGCCCGCCATGCTGGCGGTAGCGACCAACAGCGTACTGAGCGCGGTCGCCGTGACAATGGCGCGCCGTTTTGATGAGCCAGTCTTGCGCATAACGTTCCCTTTTTTAATTAGTGAGCCGTTTCGGCCGAGAGTGACAACGGCTTGAATTCGTCTAGCCAGTCGGTGATGGCTTCCGCGGGCATGGGTTTGGCAATCCAATAGCCCTGAAGATAGTCGCAGCGTAGGTGGCTCAATATCTCGGCACTGGCGCTGTTCTCTACCCCTTCCGCAACGATCTTGAGCCCTAAATGGTGGCCCATCTCGATGGTCGAACGGACGATGGTGAGATCTTCTTGCTGGGTATCCAGCTTCAAAACGAACGATTTATCGATTTTGAGCTCATTGACCGGTAACCGTCTGATTTGCGCCAGAGATGAATAGCCGGTGCCATAGTCATCAACGGCAATCGTAAGCCCCATTTGGCTAAGCGCCATTAACGTTTCAGTCGCAGCATCAACATCTTGCATGACGGCGCTTTCGGTGACTTCCAGTGCAAGCTGGTCAGGCGACAGGCCGTAAGTCTCGAACAGCTCGTGGATATGCATTGACAGGCCAGGATCGATCACGTCGCTTGCCGAGAGGTTGATGGCCACCGAGAGATGGCAACCTTGACGTTTCCAGTCGCTAAGCTGCTCACATACGTGGTCTAGCATCCAGTCAGTGAGTAAGCCAATATTGCCGGAGCGTTCGGCCAAACCGATGAATTCGTCCGGGGGAACGAAACCGAGCGTGGGGTGGCGCCAGCGCATCAGCGCCTCGAATTGGCAAACGTTGCCCGTGGTGGTGTCGACTTTGGGCTGGTAGGCCATCCATAGTTCACCGTTGTCTACCGCTTCCTGAAGATCACGAATCAACATGAGCTGGCGCAGGTGCTGTTCGTCTTGGCCCTCTACGTAGCGCTCGTGGGAGTGACGGTGGCGACGCGCTTTATCGAGGGCAATGTCCGAGCGACGCAGTAGCAGTTGGGCGCCGTCGCCATGGGTGGGATAACTGACTTCACCGACAGAGAGCGATGGGACGATCAGCGATTTTTCCAAGCTAATCGGTTCGCTGATCTCTTCGATTATCTCTTCACGTTTGCGCTGGTCAAGCTCGGGCGCGTCGATCATCAGCATCAGCTCGTCGCCATCCAGGCGATACGCCTTTTCGACGGGGGCGGGCAAGCGGTGCAAACGTTCAGCGAGGGTCACCAGAAGATGATCGCCGAGCTCGTAGCCGAAGGTATCGTTGATGTCGCGAAAGTCATTGATGGATAAACGCAGCAGTGTAAAAGGTGTCTTCAACCGAATGTAGCGTTGGATGTCTTCAAAAGCGCTGACTCTGTTGGGCAGATTAGTGAGTAGATCGTGACGCGACTGATGCAGCAGCGTGGCTTCACGCTCGGCAATGTCCCCCTGCATGGAGAGTAGCGTTTTGGCTAATTGATTGGTCTCGGTCACCGAGCTGCCGCTTGCGATAGTGTCGATATGCTCACCCTGACCAATACGTTTAGCCGCTTGGGCTAGCCCAATTAGCGGCTTGCTGATGCTTCGTGCGCTCCAGAGCGCCACGACCAGCGTCAAAAGCAGCATTAGCGCAACGATACTCAGTAGCTGCCACTGCAAGCGACTGTAAGCCCCCAGTAGCTCGTCGCGGGAGAGCTGAATGAGCGCGAATGTTTGGAAGTTTGGGTCTGCCATCAAGGTCGTCTCATAAGAGAAGTAGCCATTCTCCTGCGACAGTTGATGACTGGGCGTGTAAGCACCCTCTATCAGTTGTTTTCCGCTATCGCTCATCAAGCTGACGGCCAACTGATCGCTATGGGAGCTGGCGAGGTAACTGATATCGCCACTGGCGTCGTAAGTGACGATGCTGACTTCCAAGCCGGTGAGTGCATTGAGCTCTGAAGTCACGTTCTCGTCGATCAAAAACCCCATGCCGACCCAGCCAATCAGATTGGGCGCGCGTACCGGTAGGAGCACGAACTCGTAAGGTTCGCCATCATTGATCACCACACCGACTCCGCTGCCGGTTTGCTGGGCACGTTGAAACAGGTCTGGAAACGGCATGGGGCTGTTTTGGGCATGGTGGCTGCTGGCTAGAACGTTACCGTTCAAATCGCTCAGCATCACCAAGTCGGCCTTGGCACGATCGCCATGATTGGCCAACACCGAGTAGAGCGTGGCCGTATCCTGGGTGGCAACGGCGCTTTTAAAGCCAAAATCCTCGGCGAGAATGGCCACGTTACCTAGTAACTGCTCGCCGCGAATGTTCAGCAACTGCTCAAACACCCTGGCACCGACCTCCAAGCGCTGATTGCCTTTGGTTAACGCATCGTTTTGGGTCGCGCGCAAAAACGCGATCCCCGTTGCCAGCTGTGAAATGATCACGACCGTCAACAGAACGAGCGTTAATCGCGTGCGAAAGCGCATGGTTCCCTCGTTCAGTGACTATGCGTAGCGTTTTGAAAACGCTGTTGCAGCGGCGAGAGTGTAGGGGCGGGGGGAGGCACTGCGTTGAGCTCCAACGCCACGGTCAAAGTGTCAGCATCGCTGATCTCACCTTCCCACCATACGTTCTGACTATCGTCCATGCGGCTATGCCATACGCGCATTCGGTGGGCGCCGTCGGGAAGCGCTGGGAGGGAAAGACGGCCTTCGCTGTCAGTCAGTGCTGCATAAGGCGCATCGCTGACCACGATGAACGCCTGCATTTGGTCGTGAATGTTGCAACCCAGCACCACAACGCCGGCTTGGTCAAAGTGAACGGGCGGCGGTGTTTCGCTGAGAAACAACTCGAGCTCGAAGGTTTTCGCAGGTGAAAAAGAGAAAACGTGGTGCCGCGTGGTATCTTCGTTCGGAAACGCCACATAGCTGCCGGTAGGGATCGTTGTGACTCGGGGGTTAAAGGAGGCATTACGCTGAACGATATTTTTCGTCTGAATGTCGCTAGGCGCGGCAGGCTGGTAATAGACCTCCACTACGGCATTTTCCAAGGGGATGCCATCGGTGTCGGTGACGCTTACATTCGCGGCCTGTGCAGCAAAGCTCGTCATGGTCGTCAAGCAACCAAGCGTCCATAGAGTGAGGGTAAAACGCACACCTTGACGCAATGTAAGCATGGGGAGTTACCTAAGTAAGTACGAGATGGCCAATCATGTAATGATTATGTGGCAAAGTCATGTTGATGCACTAACGATCTACTCACAGAAAGTAAAAAGCATCAGCATCCGACTCTATATCGGCACCTGCAAGCTCGGCTTGAGGATGCCTAGCGCCAGTGGTTTTGCCACGCATCGAACACCCGTTCCGGGTACCACGTTTTACCTAGACTGCCATTGTAGCGAGCGAGTGCGCGGGTAAAGTCGCCCCGTTCGATGGCTAGATAGTGGGCGAGAATCGTGCAGCCATAGCGCAGATTGCGGTTGGGATCGGTGAGATCGTCCATGGGTAGGCCAAGCTCTTCTACCCAAAATGGCATGATTTGCATCAAGCCGACGGCACCCGCAGAAGACACTGCCTCGGCGTTAAAGGCGCTTTCTACCTGGATGAGTGCCAATACGAGATCGGGCGGTAGCCCGGCGAGCCGAGCTTCTTGGTAGAGGCGCGTCAGTAGAGCGTGGCGCCGCTCAGGCGAGGCGACAAATCTGGCAAGCGGCGCATCCTTGCGGCTGCGCCACTGCTGTAACTGCCACTGACCATAGGGCGTTCGTAGATCGGCGGCTTCCAGCGTAGCTCGCAGTGGTGGCTCCGCCACGCTGGGCGAAGCGATGGCGGTCATCATTAGGATGACCGCCATCGTCCTTATCACATGTCGCTGCCGCCAACGCCCCCGAAAAGAGCTCAGTGACATACGTGCTGATTACTTAGCGCTAATAAGGCCCGCTTGTTCACGCAGGAAGTCCACGATGTTGTCGGCAGGGATCATGGTGGCCTCGCTGTCGCGACGTCCTTTGTACTCCAACTCGCCGTTGTCCAGGCCGCGGTCGCCGATCACTACGCGGTGTGGCACACCCATGAGCTCTAAATCGGCAAACTTCACACCAGGACGCGTATCCCGGTCATCTAGCAGGACGTCCAAACCTGCTGCGGTCAGCGTTTGGTAGAGGCGCTCGGACTCTTCGCGCACACGCTGTGATTTATGTGCATTCATGGGCACCAGCGCGACGTGGAAGGGGGCAATGGCATTGGGCCAAATAATGCCGGCATCGTCGTGGTTCTGTTCGATCGCCGCCGCGACCACGCGCGTTACGCCAATGCCATAGCAACCCATCCATGGATGGCTGGTTTTGCCATTGTCGCCCAGCACGCTGGCATTCATCGCTTCAGAGTACTTCTTGCCAAGCTGGAACACGTGGCCGACTTCGATGCCACGCTTGATCGAGAGCGTGCCTTGGCCGTCAGGTGACGGGTCGCCTTCTACCACATTACGAAGGTCGGCGACCTGTGGCAGAGCTGCATCGCGTTCCCAGTTGATGCCGAAGTAGTGTTTTCCGTCGATATTGGCACCTGCGCCGAAATCGCTCATCAGGGCCACGCTTCGGTCGATGATGATCGGCATTTCCAGGCCGACCGGGCCTAGCGAGCCGGGACCTGCACCCACTGCCGCACGGATTTCTTCCTCGTTGGCCATGGTCAGCGGGGCTTTTACCTGGGGCAGGTTCTCGGCTTTGACTTCGTTGAGTTCGTGATCACCGCGCACCAGCAGGGCAATCAGGCCGCCTTCTGCTGCATGTACCATCAAGGTTTTAATGGTCTTTTCAATAGGCAGCTTGAACTGCTCCACCAGCGTGGCAATGGTTTTGGCATTGGGGGTATCGACCAAGCGCATCTCCTCGCTGGGAGCGGCGCGCTCGACGTTGCTGCCGAGTGGTGCGGGCAGCGCTTCGGCTTTTTCAATGTTGGCAGCGTAATCGGAGGCATCCGAGAAGACGATATCGTCTTCGCCGGAATCGGCCAGCACATGAAATTCGTGAGAGCCTGTGCCGCCAATGGAGCCGTTATCGGCAATCACCGGGCGGAAGTCGAGACCAAGGCGAGTAAAAATGCGCGTATAGGCGTCGTACATACCCTGGTAGGTCTCTTTGAGAGATTCCTCGTCCAGGTGGAAGGAGTAGGCATCCTTCATGATGAATTCACGCGAGCGCATCACGCCGAAACGCGGACGAATCTCATCACGGAATTTGGTTTGAATTTGGTAGAAGTTCACCGGCAGCTGCTTGTAGCTGGCGATCTCTTTGCGCACGAGATCGGTGATGACTTCTTCATGAGTGGGGCCTACGCAGTAATCGCGCTCGTGGCGATCTTTCAAACGCAGCAATTCCGGGCCGTACTGCTCCCAGCGGCCAGACTCCTGCCATAGATCGGCGGGCTGAACGGCAGGCATCAATACTTCTTGGGCACCGGCCCGGTTCATCTCTTCACGCACGATAGCTTCCACTTTGCGCAGAGTGCGTAGCCCCAGGGGCAGCCAAGTGTACAGGCCCGAGGTGAGACGGCGGATCATCCCGGCGCGCAGCATTAACTGGTGGCTGATGACTTCAGCATCGGCCGGGGTTTCTTTTAATGTCGCAATCAATAATTGGCTGGCGCGCATGGGTGTGAGCATTCCTTGGTTAACAGCGGTGACGCTGAATGTTGTATCGAACGTAGCGCTTAATCGAGCGTTGAATCGCGCATTGTACGGCGAAGCGGGTAAGGCGGCAAAATCCTAATCGGCTCGGTGAGCGTGCGCGGTAGCGGAAGTGTGCTAGAATCGAGCGGCATTTGAGTCGATAGTCGTTGATTTGACCATAACAAGCAGCCATGCGTCGGCTATCGGGACGTTTAGTTTTCGAGGGAACCTCCATGCAGCAAGCAGTTCGCCGTTGGTTAACGGGGGCCGTTATAGGCGTCTCCATTGTGGCATTGAGCGGTTGTGGAACCATGTTTTACCCTGAGCGTAAAGGGCAAATGAGCGGCGATGTCGATCCAGTCGTGGCGATTGCCAACGGTGTGGGTTTGCTGTTTTTCATTGTGCCTGGAGTAATTGCTTACGCCGTCGATTTTTCGAATGGCACCATCTATCTCCCTAGTGCGAGTAGCGCATCGGTAGATGTTCATCATTTAAACGACGCGATGGACATGGCCTCTTTGGAGAAGCTGCTGTCAGAGAAAGCCGGTCAGCCCGTGAGCTTGGAGAACGAGCTGCTGGTGATCGAGGAGATGGACAGTTTGGATGAGGCTCTGGCCATGGTGAGGATGTCCGGCGTGTTGGATGAAGAGCGGCTGGCCACAATGTGAATGGTCGGCGTCTGTATACCAACGCCCCTCTTAAACGCCCCTGTCAGGTTACCTGACAGGGGCGTTTATCTATTGCTGCACAGCTTTTACGATGTTGCTTTCGCTGAGGTTATTTTCAATACCGTCAAGCCGACTACCAACCCCCAAAAGGCTCCCCCGATCCCCAGCAGCGTAATGCCCGAACCGGTCAGCAAAAAGGTCACGATGGCTGCGTCGCGCTGCTCGCTCTTTTCAAACGCACTTGCCAACCCTGCGCTCAGCGTGCCAAGCAGGGCAATACCCGCCAGCGCTAGGACAAGAATACTCGGTAATGCATTGAAGATGCCGGTGACCGTGGCGCCAAATATACCCATCGCCATATAGAAAACACCTGCGGCAACGCCAGCGGTATAGCGTTTTTTAGGGTTTGGGTGCGCATCTGGCCCCAGGCAAACCGCAGCGCTAATGGCGGCCATGTTCAACGCATAGCCGCCCAACGGGGCGAGCAGCAGCGTAGCGCCGCCTGTCCATGTCATCAGCGGCGAGCTATTGGGCTGGTAGCCTGCTGCCCGTAAAACCGCAACACCCGGTAAATTTTGAGTCGCCATAGTTATCACGAACAGCGGAATACCGATACTCAGCATCGTCATTGGGTTAAACACTGGGGCAGTAAAGACCGGGAGCGTGGGTGTTAGCGGAATATCCTGGGCACTGATTTGGCCTTGCAGCAGGGCTACCACGACGCCGGTGAGCAGCACCCCCGGCACCGCGAGCGTTGGCCATAAACGCCTGCCTACCACCCAAGCCGTCAACATCACAAGCGGTAGCAGCCACTGGCGTTCCATGGCGTTAAAAAGTTCTAGCCCAAAGCGCAGCAGAATACCGGCCAGCATGGCGGCGGCAATGGCGCTGGGGATATGGCGCATCAAGCGCTCGAAAAGCCCCGTCACGCCACACAGCGTGATCAGTAACGCTGAAAAAAGAAACGCCCCGATAGCCTCTTCGATCGGAATGCCAGGTAGGCTCGTGGCGAGAAACGCCGCGCCTGGCGTCGACCAGGCCGTCAACAGCGGCATTCGGTAGCGCAGCGACAGGCCCAGTGAGGTCACACCCATGCCAATGCCCAGCGCCCAAAGCCACGAGCTAATTTGCGCCGTGCTGGCGCCGGCGGCCGCTGCGGCTTGAAAGATGATCGCCGCCGAGCTGGTGTAACCAATCAATACGGCAACGAAGCCCGCAATGACGGTTGATAGACTAGTATCGCGCCATAGGCTAGGCGCAGGTTCGGCGTGAGTAGTGGAGGGCGCTTCCATGGGTGGCCTCGTGCAAGCTGGGGTGGCACTATGTGCGTCATAACGTACAAGCGCCACGTTACCACTGTGCGCTATAGCGCACAACTGGAGTTGAGACAGGGTTTGAAATAGGACCTGAAACAGGAGAGAGGAATGGCAATCGAACCGCACACCATTGCTGCACATATTGCGGGGACAGTGCGTCAGTTGCGCAAAGAGCGCGGCTGGAGCCTTGACCGGGCGGCCGGTGAAACGGGGGTGAGTAAAGCCATGTTGGGTCAGATAGAGCGCGGTGAGTCTAGCCCTACTGTTTCGACGCTCTGGAAGATTGCCAGCGGCTTTCGGGTATCTTTCTCGACACTGTTCGATAATGACAAACCCGCGTTAGGTGAGCTACACCGAGATGGTCGAGAGTCCGTCTGGGGTGATGACAGCGCCGGTATGCAGGCGCGCTTGCTGTTTCCCTACGACCCTCTGCTGGGGTTCGAGATGTTCATGATCGAACTTGCCCCTGGAGCGATCAGCGAATCATCGGCCCATGCCAGCGGCGTGGTGGAACACATCGTGATAGTGGAAGGGGAGATGGAGCTGCGCATTGATGAGCGCTGGCAAACGCTGCGGGCTGGCGAGGGGCTGCGTTTTTTTGCTGACCGGCCCCACGCCATGCGCAATAACACGGAGGGCCGGTTACGCTTTCACGATGTGATTCATTATTTGCCCGGCGCGGCGTCGGGCATTTGAGCGCGCAGCCAGTTGAGTTCCTCGGCCCAGATCTCGGGTTCGATGGTCTCCAGAATCATCGGGATGCCTTGGATGCGCTGGTCTTGCATGATAGCGCTAAAAGCGTCCAGTCCGATATTGCCCTTACCTAGGCTGTGATGTCGGTCGACGCGGCTGGCAAAAGCGCTTTTGGCGTCGTTCAGGTGCATGCCGCGCAAGTACTGGAAACCCACGACCTTGCCAAGCTCATCCAGAGTGGCCTGTGTCGCGTCGCGGGTGCGGAGATCGTACCCAGCAGCGAAGGCGTGGCAGGTATCGATGCATACGCCTACCCGTGATTTATCATCGACTTGCTCAATAATCTCGGCCAGGTGCTCGAAGCGCCAGCCGAGGTTGGTGCCTTGACCTGCGGTATTTTCGATCACCGCGGTCACGTCCTGGGTATCCGCCAGCGCTTCATTGATCGAGTCGGCAATACGCGACAGACACTCGGTATCGCTGATTTTGTTCAAGTGGCTGCCGGGGTGAAAGTTGAGCAGCGTCAACCCTAGCTGCTCGCAGCGTTGCATCTCGTCTAGAAACGCGGCACGGGATTTTCTAAGCCCCTCTGACTCTGGATGGCCCAGATTAATCAGATAGCTGTCGTGGGGCAGAATTTGCTCTGGGCCAAAGCCGTGGTCTTGGCAGGCCTCCTTGAAGGCGGCAATGGCCTCGTCCGTCAGCGGTTTCCCCTTCCACTGACGCTGATTCTTGGTGAACAGCGCAAACGCCGTTGCACCGATCTCGACCGCGCGCAGCACGGCCTGATCCGCGCCGCCCGCTGCACTCACATGAGCACCCAGATAGTTCATCATTTCCCTTAAGTGGCAGGTTAAGCAGACTGGCCCGCACGTTGGCGATTATCTAAATATCGCTTAAAGGCGGCGGGCTCATCGGTAATGGCACTGGTCACGCCCCACGACCAGCGGCTGGCAAAAGCGCTGGGGTCGTTAGCGGTGTAGCAGAGTATCTGGTAGCCATCGCGGCACATGGCAGCGGCTTGCATCTGCTTGAGCCTTGGCCAGTGGGGGTGAATACTAAACGCCTGTACCGCCTCACACTGCTCACGCCAGTGCTTGGGCACACTACCAAACAGGGCGCCTAGTGCCAGTGCTTCTTTAGGGGCGTGGTGTCGGCAATGGGCAAGGGCGGTCGAGTCAAACGACGAGATCACCACCCGCTCGGGAGGTAGAGCCTCTAAAACGACGGGCAGTACCTCATCCACCAGGCGGATGGGGTCACGGCCTTTATTGACCTTGATCTCTAGGTTAACGCCCATCTCCAGCTCGTTCAGCAGGGAGAGCATGGCCTCCAGGCTGGCCATTTTTTCTCCGGCAAAGCGATCACCAAACCAGCGGCCTACATCGAGCTGTTGGGCCTGCTGCCACGTGAGGTTGGCAAGCTCTCCTCGACCATCCGAGCAGCGGCTCACATCGCTGTCGTGCCAGATGACGGGTGTATCGTCTTTCAATAGCTGCACATCCAGCTCTACCCAGGTGGCACCGGCTTGTTGGGCCGCACGGACGGCGGTTAGGGTGTTTTCAGGCGCTGCCGCTGAGTAGCCTCGATGGGCAATAAGCGTAGGAACAGAAATAGCAGGATGCGTCATGTCCAGTCCGTGGGTAGTGGCTGATAAACGGAGTGATCACCATTGTTGGCACAGTCTAGCACGCAGCCATGACAGCCGTGTGTCGGTTTAGCGGGCTAATCACTTGATTTAATGTGCCCAACGCGGTTGGATAGCGTCCAGGGTATGTCCAATAATCAATAACAGGAGTCTCATGAATGTCTAAGCGTATCCAGTTTTCCAAGACCGGTGGTGCCGAGGTGTTGGAGTGGGTGGAGGTCGAACCGGCTGCCCCCGCCGCCGGCGAAGTGCGTATCGCCAATAAAGCGGTGGGGCTCAACTTTATCGATATCTATTTCCGCACGGGGCTGTATCCCGCGCCTGCCATGCCGTCTGGGCTGGGAACGGAGGGCGCTGGCACGGTGGATGCCGTCGGCGAAGGTGTGACGCATCTCAAGGTGGGTGACCGTGTGGCGTATGCCCAAGGCCCGCTGGGTGCTTATGCGGAATTGCACACGCTACCTGCCGCTAAAGTCGTCAAATTGCCTGACTTTATCGATTTCGACACTGCCGCTGCCAGCATGCTCAAAGGCCTAACGGTGCAGTACCTGCTGCGCCAAACCTATGCACTCAAGGGCGGTGAGACCATTTTGTTCCACGCGGCGGCTGGTGGCGTTGGCTCCATTGCTTGCCAGTGGGCCAAAGCGCTCGGCGTCAAGCTGATTGGCACGGTCAGCTCCCAAGAAAAAGCCGATCTTGCCATGGCCAACGGCGCTTGGGCGACCATCGACTACACCAAGGAAAATGTGGTGGAGCGCGTACGCGAACTCACCCAGGGTGAGATGTGCGACGTGGTTTATGACTCCGTCGGTAAAGATACCTGGGAAATGTCGCTGGACTGCTTGAAGCCCCGCTCGTTGATGGTGAGCTTTGGCAACGCTTCTGGCCCCGTCGATGGCGTGAACATCGGTATTCTGAACCAGAAGGGCGCGCTTTTCGTCACGCGCCCGAGCCTGAACGGCTACGCTGACACGCGTGAGCGCCTAGAAATGATGTGCGACGAATTCTTCGGCATGATCGAAAGCGGAAAAATCCACATCGACGTGGCTAACCGCTACCCGCTACAAGAGGCTGGCAAGGCACAGGATGCGCTGCAAAGCCGTAAAACGACGGGCTCTACGATTCTATTGCCGTGATACCTACTCGTTATCGACACTTACTCGATATCGACGTAAGCACCCAACTGACGCATTCGGCTCTCAAAACGGGTCACGTTGTCGACCAGCTGGTCAGGGCCGAATGCCACGCACTCCGCTAGAATCGCTTCGCTGAGCGTAATCGCCGCCAGTATCGACGGGAAAAAGTGCGGCGTGGCGTTGGCGACGGTAAACGTCATGCAGGCACCCGGCACGAGTGGCGATCGCAGCGTATCGGTAATCACGATGGCTTGAACGCCGTTGGCGCGGGTAATTTCCAGCGCCTTCATCGTCTCGGCGCAGTAGGGCTCAAAGCCAAACGCCACCACCACATCCTGCTCACTGAACGGAGCCAATTCGGTGAGCAAGCCTCCCTCCTGGCCGCGAATGAGCGTCACTTCCGGCATCGCAATGCGCCCCACGTAGGCAAAGTGGTACGCGCAGGCGAAGGTGTCTCGAAACCCGACCACGGCGACTCGCCGTGCGGCCAAGATTCGCTCGGCGGCCTCTTTGACGCGCGTTTGGTTATCCGCCGTAAACAGCCTGCCAATATTATCGAAGGCAGCGTCGCCTACCTCCGCAAACAGCGCCGCTTCTGGTTTTCGGTGCTGCTGCTTCAACTGGCTGGCGCGGCCGGATAGCTCCACCGGCGCTGCTTGCACTGCCGATTGAAACACTTCCCGAAATGGCTCGTAGCTCTCGAACCCAAGCCGCTTGGCTAACCTGACCAGAGTGGAGGGAGTGACGGATGCTGCCTGAGCCGTTTTGCGGATCGACTGAAACGCCATCTCTGCAGGGTGTTCCAGCACATAGCTGGCGGCACGCTTGAGCTGTGGGCTAAGCGCTGCGTAGCTCTCGGCTAGCTGCAGGTGAATGCTGTCCAGGCTGATGGCGTGAGTGGCGTTGTCTGGCATGGCACCCTCTTTCATGGAAAATAAAACATTTGTACCAATTATAAATGTTTTTGCTACAGATGTATTGACGCCGTCCCAGCGACTACTTTATCGTTCAAAAAACACATTCGTTTCTTTTTATTTTAAATAAAGAAACAAACGTTTCGTTGAGTTTTGACGACTGTTCCGAGGAGGTTAGAAAAAGCACCATGCCTGCTGACGCTACTGCGCTGCCCAATTATGAAACGCTGCTGGTGAGTTTAAATGCCCGCGTAATGACCGTACGACTGAATCGCCCGCAGCGCCTCAACGCCGTTGTTGAGGCGCTCTACCAAGAGCTGCTGGATGTGCTGCGAATAGCACAGCAGTCGCCTCAGGTCCGGGCGGTGGTGCTGACCGGTGAAGGGCGCGCGTTTTGTGTCGGTGCCGATATGAAGGCCCACGGCAGCGCTAAGCGCACGCTGTTTCAGCGCCGGGCCTATTTGCAGCTGGGTAACGACGTATGCGAGGCCATCACCCAGCTCGGTAAGCCGGTGGTGGCGGCAGTGAACGGTTATGCGCTGGGGGCAGGCGCGGAAATGGCCGTCGCCTGCGATTTTGTCGTCATGGCCGATGACGCGCAGATAGGCTTTCCAGAAACCAGTATCGGGACGTGCGTAGGTGGCGGCGTTTCCAAACTGCTTCCCCAACTGGTGGGGCTCACTCAGGCCCGCCGCCTGCTCTACTTAGGTGACAAACTTTATGGGCCTGAAGCCGCCGAGATGGGGCTAGCGCTGGCGAGCCATCCGCAAACGCAACTGATGGCCGAAGCCCAGCTGCTTGCCGAACGGCTGGCCAAGCAGGCGCCTGTGTCCATGGCGATGTTAAAGCCGCTGGTCAATCGCAGTACCCATACAAGCATGGAGAGCCAGCTACAGCAGGAGTTGGACGCGGTGTTTACCTGTTCCACGACCGATGATTGGCAAGAGGGGGTCGATGCCTTTGCCGAGCGGCGAGCGCCTAATTTTCAGGGCCAATGAGTGTGGGCTTAACCCTTAAAAACGAGTTCTGAATCAAGCCGTCGCGCACTTCTTTGTCAAACAGGTTTCGCCATGAACACTATCGAAGGTCATCTTCCAATCCGCAGCCCGCTGCATGACATCTTAGCCCCCACCGGCATTGCCATCGTTGGAGCCTCTGCGGACCCGACCAAGCGGGGCTATAAAGCCATGATCGGGCTGATCAACGGCAGCTACCGGGGAAACATCTACCCGATCAACCCAAAAGCCGATCATATTCTAGGTGTGAAGGCGTGGCCCTCTATTGCCAAGATGCCGGGCAGCCCCGAGCTTGCGCTGCTGTGTACGCCTGCCGCCACCGTGCCTGCGCTGATTGCCGAGTGTGGCCGCCGGGGGGTGAAAGGGGCGGTCATTCTGGCCAGCGGGTTTGGCGAAACCGGCGAAGAGGGGGCAGCGCTGGAGGCACAGATGATGGAGATCGCCCGTGCCCACGGCGTGCGTATCATCGGCCCAAACACTTCTGGCATGTTTAACCTGCACCACCAAATTAACTTGCTGGCGCTGGATAACGTCAAGCCGGGTGATATCGGTATTATTTCCCAATCCGGCAATATGCTGCTCTCTCTTGCGCTGGAAGCCCAGCATAACGGGCAAGTGGGGTTCAGCACCTACGCTGGTCCTGGCAACCAGAGCGATATCGGCTTTAACGATTACCTGCGCTATTTAGGGGAGGACGAGCACACTCGCGTGGCTACGCTCTACGTGGAGGGCTTCCGTGATGGGCAGCAGTTTCTGAAAGTGGCCCGTGACGTGACCGCCATGAAGCCGGTGGTGGTGTATAAATCCGGTGCCACCGAGCAGGGCCAAAAAGCCGCCAGCTCCCATACCGGTGCGTTGGCCGGTAGCTACCAAATGACCGTCAATTTGTTGCGCCAGGCAGGCGTTAGCGTGGTGCAGTACTCCGATGAAATCCTGCCCGTGGCGGAAGGATTGGGGCGGCTCCAAAAAGCCCCCGGTAAGCGCGTGGCGGTGATTTCTGACGGCGGTGGCCAAGCCACCATTGCCGCCGACCGGTTATCGGAAGCGGGACTGACACTGGCCGAGCTTTCTGACGCTACTCGCTCTGCACTGCGCGAGGTGTTACTGCCTCAGGCATCTACCCTTAACCCGGTGGACGTGGCAGGCTCCTCGGATGCTAACCCTTCGCTGCTTGCACGCTGCATCGAGCTGGTGATGGCGGATGAAGGCGTCGATAGCGTCTTTCTGGTGGGCATGTTCGGCGGGTACAGCCTGCGTTTTGCAGAATCACTGATGGGCGACGAAATGCGCGGCGCAGAGCGCATGGTAGAGCTTGCTCAAGCCTCTGAGAAACCCCTGGTGATTTACAGCCTTTATGCGCCGATCAAACCGCCTGCGTTGCGCCGTCTACACGAAGCCGGTTTGCCGGTGTATTCCTCGATTGAGCATGCGGTGCGCGTGCTTGCTGCCCTAGGTGAGCGAGGAGAGTACCTGGCCCGCCAACAGGCACAAGAGACGATAGCGCCCGCCGCGCCATCGGAAACAGGCAAGACCATGCTAAAAGCGGCCAAGGCGGAAGGGCGCGATTTATTGGAGTTTGAAGCAAAGGCGCTGCTGGCGGAGCACGGGATTACCGTACCTACCGAGTGGCTGGTACGCCAGGAGGAAGAGCTGGCCAAGATCGCCGAGCAAACCGCAAAAGCGCCGCTGGCGATGAAGGTGGTTTCAAAAGACATTCTGCATAAATCCGACGCGGGCGGGGTCAAGCTCAACTTAGTGGGTGACGCCGCACTGCGCGATGCCTTTCAGGCCATTCACTCAAACGCCCAGGCTTACGACCCGAACGCCGAGATAGAGGGCGTGCTGGTCACGCCCATGGCTGAGAAAGGCGTCGAGATGATTATCGGCATGCTGCGCGATCCGATGTTTGGCCCGGTGCTGATGTTTGGCTTAGGCGGCATTTTCGTGGAGGTGCTAGAGGACGTTGCCTTCCGCTCGCTGCCGCTGACCCTGCGCGACGCACGCTCCATGGTCGATCAAATTAAAGCGCAGAAAGTGCTGGCAGGGGTGCGGGGGGCTGCAGGGGTCGATAAGGAAGCGCTAGTGTCGCTGCTGATGCAGGTGTCTCAGCTCGTAGAGGCTTACCCAGATATTTGCGAACTAGACTTGAACCCGGTGATTGCCTATCCAAAAGGCCATTCTGCCGCTAACTACGCCATCGTCGATGCCCGAATCATTGTGGAGCGCCAACCATGAGCCAACCATTACCCGCATTAACCGATACCACTCTCACTCTAGATAATCGTGTGGCGACACTTACCCTTAATCGCCACGACGTGCGTAATGCCTTAACGGGCACCGCACTCGTTGACGACATCGTCGCCACCGCCGCCTGGGTGAATGGCTGCCAGGAGGTATCGGTGCTGTTGATTACCGGAGCGGGCAGTGCGTTTTGTGCCGGTGGAAACGTAAAAGACATGGCCGAGCGCGGCGGCGATTTTGCGGGGGATGTGGCGGAAGTCGCCGAGCGCTACCGCACGGGCATTCAGCGGATGCCGCTGGCACTCCATAAGGTCGAAGTGCCCATCATTGCCGCCGTCAATGGTGCGGCCATCGGTGCCGGATTCGATTTGGCCAATATGGCGGATATGCGTATTGCCTCTCGCAAGGCGAGCTTTGGGGAGACCTTTCTCAATCTGGGGATCATTCCCGGTGATGGCGGGGCATGGTTCATGCAGCGGCAGATTGGTTATCAGCGTGCCTTCGAACTGACGCTCTCTGGCCGAGTGATCAGTGCCGAGGAGGCGTTTGCTTACGGCATAGTGCTGGAGGTGGTCGAGCCCGAACAGCTTATGGAAACCGCGATGGCCCATGCCCAACGCATTGCGGCTCAGCCGCCCAAGGCGACACGTCTGACTAAACGGCTAATGAAAATGGCGCCGGATATGGAGCTGAGAGCCTTTCTGGATGTCTGTGCCGTTTTTCAAGGCATGTGTCATAACGAGCCGGAGCATCTTCGAGCCGTGGAGCGGCTGATGGCACGTATGAAACGCTAACCCGCGTCTTACCACTGGCAGTTCGTGGCGATATTGATTTGCCAGAGCTTGTACGTTCGTATAGTCATCGTCTAATGTGTCGCTCAGTACGCTGCACTTTCCTCGTCGGGAGAGCGGTGGGTATCACATAGGGAGATGGCGCTCTGATGACTCTGGAAAGTTTAGGACTGACCCCCAGCACGCTGGTGTTTATCGTGTTGGGACTCACGCTGGCAGCCTTCATCTGGGGGCGATTTCGTTACGATTTAGTGGCCCTGGCGGCGTTGCTAGGCTCGGTGATGCTGGGCCTTGTCCCTGCCGATGAAGCGTTTTCCGGTTTTGGCCATCCAGCGGTGATTACCGTGGCGGCCGTGTTGGTGTTAAGCCGTGGTTTCGAGCGCTCTGGCGTGGTGGATGTCATTGCCAATCAGGTGCTCAAAGTGGGTGAGCGCTTGATGCTACAGCTACTCGTGTTGGTGGGCACCGTGGTGGTGCTTTCTGGCGTGATGAATAACGTCGGCGCACTGGCGCTGTTGTTACCGGTGGCGATGCGCCTTGCCCGTGAACACAATACATCTCCCTCATTGCTGCTGATGCCGCTGGCATTTGGCTCTCTGTTGGGTGGTCTGACCACGCTGATTGGCACGCCACCCAATATCATTATTTCCGCCTACCGAGGCAATATCACTGGCGACAATTTTGGGATGTTCAGTTTCTCGCCCGTGGGAGTCGCGGTGGCACTGGTGGGGTTGATGTTTATCGTGATCGTGGGCTGGCGATTGACGCCCAAGCGCAATAGCCAAGCCGCTACGGACGATATGTTCGATACCGCCAACTACTTGGTCGAGCTGAAAGTGACCGAGGATTCCAAAGCCAACGGGCTTACCCTGCAGCAGCTGCGCGACGAACTGGAGGAAACCATTCCCGTCTTGGCGGTGGTACGTGAAGACAACCGTCGAGCAGGCTATCAGTTTCATGGCGTGCTTCGCGAGGGCGATATTCTGCTGTTGGAAGCGGGTCCCGACGAGCTGAAACTACTGGAAGATAAAGTGGGCTTGAGCGCGATTGCCGAGCCGGAAGAGCCTGAGGAGGGGCAGTCAAAGGGCGATGATGAAGGCAAAGACGATGAACGTCAGCCGGTCGATACCGAAGGGTTGCAGCTCATCGAAGCCGTCGTGCGCAACGATTCGATGATGATCAATCGCAGCGTGCGCCAGTTACGTCTCAACCATCAGTTTGGCCTGCACCTCGTGGCCGTAGCCCGTGACGGTGGCCGCTTGAAACAGCGCCTGCGCGACATTCGTTTTCAAACCGGCGACGTGCTGCTATTGCAGGGCAGCGAAAACGAAATCGCCGATAGTTTATCGACGCTGGGTTGTTTGCCGCTGGCCAACCGCGAGCTTCACCTGGGACAGCCGCGAAAATTGGCCGTTTCAGTGGGGATTTTCGCCCTGGCAATCGTGGCCATGCTGCTCGATTTGCTGCCTGCTGCCGTCGCCATGAGCAGCGCCGCACTGGTGTCTCTATTGATCGGCGTGCTGCCCTTGCGTGATGGCTACCAGGCCATCGACGGGCCGGTGATCGTGTTGCTGGCCGCCATGCTGCCGGTGGGTGAAGCGCTGGAGACCAGCGGCGGTGCAGATATCATCGCCGAGGCGCTGCTACGGTTTGGCGTGGAGTGGCCGATCGTCGTGTCCTTGGTGGGGCTATTTTTGCTCTCCATGCTGCTCTCCAACGTGGTCAACAACGCCGCGGCGGCGCTGCTCATGGCGCCCATTGCGTCCAGTCTTGCCAACGGCTTCGACGCCTCGCTCGATCCGTTTTTAATGGTGGTGGCCGTCAGCGCCTCCTGTGCGTTTTTAACGCCCATTGGGCACCAATCGAATACCTTGGTTCTCGGGCCAGGTGGTTACCGGTTTGGCGACTACTGGAAACTGGGACTGCCACTCTCGCTGGTGGTCATGGCCACTGCCATCCCAGCCATATTGTGGGTATGGCCCCTGTAGAAGATCAATGGAGCACTGGGCTCCGGCCTGTTCGTGGTTCGCGCTATTAGATTCCGAAAATTTTGCTAATCTATTACGCACATAGACCAATAAATATCGAACAGGCCGGGCTTATGAATCAACAGTATCGCCAGGATGCCATCGTCGAACTGGTTCGCCAGCACGGCTACATGAGTATCGAACAGCTCACCGAACACTTCGCGGTCACGCCACAAACCATTCGTCGAGACTTGAACACTCTGGCCAACGAAGGTCGCGTGCGCCGCGTACATGGTGGTGTCGGGGTCGAGTCAAGTACGGTCAATACGGCTTACAGCACCCGCAAAACGTTGCACCTCGAAGAGAAAGAGCGCATTGCCCGCTGCTTGGCACAGCATATACCCCATCATGCCTCGCTGTTCATCAATATCGGGACCAGCAATGAAATGATCGCCCAAGCGCTACTGGAGCACCAAGGTTTGGAGATCATTACCAACAACCTCAATGTGGCGGCGATTCTGCAACACAAAGAGGACTTCACGGTGATCATCGCGGGCGGTCAAGTGCGCTCCCGTGATGGCGGGATCATCGGCGAAGCCACCATCGACTTCATCAATCAGTTCAAAGTGGATTATGGAATCATCGGGATCAGTGGCATCGACGAAGATGGCTCGCTTCTGGAGTTTGACTACCAAGAGGTACGCGTTGCCCAGGCGATCATTGCCAATTCGCGAAGGGTGTATTTAGCCGCAGACTACTCGAAATTCCACCGAAACCCAGTGGTGCGCCAAGGTAACATTTCCCAACTGGATGCGCTGTTTACCGATCGTAAGCCCCCCGAGGCGATTCAGCGACTGCTCAACCAGCACGATGTGGCGCTGCACATTGCTTAGCGCCTGTCACGACAGTGCTCAGGCTTTGGCTAAGGTGGCAGAGTTTCATACTTGAGCATTCCAGGCGCCTAGAGTAGCCTCTGATGATAATAAAACGAAACAAAACAGACAAAATCGAAAGAACCTACAACAAAGTGAATGCGCTATGTCCTCCTTTATTCTCGCCATCGATCAAGGCACGACCAGCTCCCGCGCCATTCTTTTTGACCGCCAAGGCCAAATTGCGGCAGTTGCCCAACAAGAGTTTCCTCAACACTTCCCACAAGATGGGTGGATCGAACACGACCCGGAAGATATCTGGGAATCGGTGATCGCGACCTGCCGGGAAGTGCTCAGCAAAGCCCAGATAACCCCCGAGCAAGTGGATGGGGTCGGCATTACCAACCAGCGTGAGACCACGGTGGTGTGGGATCGCGACACAGGCAAGCCGCTGTACAACGCCATCGTTTGGCAAGATCGTCGCACCTCCGAGCGCTGTCAGGCGCTACGCGACGAGGGGCATACTGAGTTAGTACAGTCGAAAACTGGCCTATTGATCGACCCTTACTTTTCTGCCACCAAACTGGCCTGGATTCTCGATTGCGTCGAGGGCGCCCGCGAGCGTGCTGCCCGGGGCGAGCTGGCGTTCGGCACCGTCGATAGCTTTTTGATGTGGCGTTTGACCGATGGTAAACGTCACGTGACCGATGCCACCAATGCCTCGCGCACGGCGCTGTTCAACATTCATGACCAAACCTGGGACGAAGAACTGCTGGCGCTATTTGATGTACCCGCCAATATGCTCCCCGAGGTGAACGATTCCAGCGATGATTTTGGCACGGTCGAGGCCCACTGGCTGGGCGCGCCGCTGCCGATTGCAGGTGTCGCGGGTGATCAGCAGGCGGCGCTGGTGGGGCAGGCGTGTTTCAAACCTGGTATGGGTAAAAGCACCTACGGCACCGGCTGTTTCATGATCGTGAATACCGGGGAAACGGCCTCGGTATCGCGTAATCGCCTGCTGACCACCATTGGCTACCGTATCAACGGCAAACCTACTTACGCCATGGAGGGGAGTATTTTCGTAGCAGGCGCCACGGTGCAGTGGCTGCGAGATGGTCTGAATCTGTTTGCGGATGCCTCGGAAACCGAAGCACTGGCCCAGAAAACCCGCAGAGGGCACAGCGTTTACTTGGTGCCTGCGTTTACCGGCCTGGGCGCCCCGCACTGGGACCCTAAGGCCCGTGGCGCTATTTTTGGCCTGACGCGTGACACTGGCATCGCCGAAATCGTCGCGGCGGGGCTTCAGGCGGTGTGTTACCAAACCCGCGACCTGCAGCACTGCATGAACGATGATATGGAAGCGTCACCGGGTAACCTCCGTGTGGATGGCGGTATGGTGAAAAACAGCTGGGTCATGCAGTTTTTGGCCGATATGCTCAATGTCCAAGTTGACCGTCCGACCATTTTGGAAACGACGGCCCTGGGGGCGGCTTACTTGGCAGGGTTACGTCTTGGCTGGTACGACACGTTAGAGGAGATCGAGCAGCTCTGGCGTTGCGAGCGCAGCTTTACGCCCTCCATGGAAGAGGCGATCCGTGAGAAGCTCTACCAGGGCTGGTTGGATGCGGTATCCCGGGTGCGCTCTACGTAAAGAACGTCGCCGCGAAGCGCCATAAAAGATGCCGTTGTCAAACAGCGGCGTTTTTTTATGGCGGTTTTTTAACGAAGCCATCGTCCTTGGTCGTATAGAGAAATCGTTATTTAGGAGTAAACTGCATCCGTTTTTAATGAGCAGGCGTTTTTCATCTTTTAAAGGCGCGTTAGTTCTTCTCCATTGATTTTTTCTTACCCTTTTAAAACAGTCGTTTAACTCTCTTCTTGAAAGTCTACGTCATCGATAGCGCTTCTATGGGTGTTATGTAGTCAAACTACAACCCAGCCTGCTGCCAATGATGCATTGTGAGCATGGCAGCCGTGAACCATAGTGAAGTCATGGATCAGGGCGGTGTTTTGTTATCCCGATACGTCGCACTCATCCTTGCTACATACCGAGGCGCTGCCGTATTACCAGGGCGCTTAAGGCGAAGGTCTTGTAACGCTTGTGACCGTTTCGCAGTTACCGAACTGGGCACTTACCCGGCCCAGCATGAGTAGCAATGTCACCATTCGTCGTTAATTAAGATGGCTGCTCGATTATTCATTACGAAGTATCAAACAATAACGAGCAGCGGCTGACCATACCATGAGGGACTAACCATGAACTGCATCGAATTGAGCCAACAAGCCGACCGTATCGCTAGCTCTTTCAGCAAGCAAGATTTAGCCAAGCTAGTATTGGCGCTGAAGAGCAATCGTGAGTCGCTCCAACATGCCGTCGAAGTCATCGACACCATTGATAGTCGTTCGGGCTGTACGCTGGAAGAAGCATGGGATGAGGTATTAGCGGGCGATTCTCAACTTCTCGTCGAACACGAAGAGTGATGCCTTAACACACTGACTCACGATATTAATACCCCCTGCTATTGCGTTAGCAGGGGGATTTTTATGTGAGCAAGAGTGACGGTTTAGGATGATCGCTTCTGTTTAAGAGAGCGTTTCAACCGGCGGCCGAGATGTATCACGATTCTCTTTGAAGTAGGTGGTAAACCGTTCTTCTGCTTCTTCGCCAAAGAGGACCCGACAGGCCTCTTTGAGGCCTGGCGACTGGCGCAGCTGCTCATGGTGAACGACCAGCGACACCTTGGCGCGGCGGCGTAAGAAGTCTTCCAACTGCGTGATCATCTCATGGTCACGCGCGTGCTCGAGTTCGCAGCGGATGTACTCGGTGCCTTCGATCAAAATATCGGCTTCAGAAGGGTCTTGGCGAATTTTCTCAAGCATGGGAATCGCTTGTTCTGCATAACGTCGCCATAGTCTTGAGGAGAGCGGCTCTGAAGAGGTAGCCGCCGTCATGGCATCCAGGTTCATGCGCTTGGCTTGATCCATAAACTGCTGCTTCACCGGCTCGGGCGGCTCGCCATACCAGTGAAAGTTAGGATCGCTGAGCGCCACGCCAAGCGCTTTTACCTCTTCGGCAATTTCATCGCCCACGTTGAGGCAATCAGTGAGCTTGCCGCCAAAGATACTGATATGGGCACTCTCTGCATTGGTATCGATGACATGCTTGCGCGATAGCTGCAGGAAGTCGCGGTCGCTGCCCTGGTCGGCCTTGATGGCGAGAGGGCGTACCCCGCAGCGCGTCGATATGATGTCGGCTTGGGTGAGCGGTTTGTCGAGCGTCAGGCGCTTGTTGATGTTCTCCAAAACGAACGCGATATCGTCGGCGGTGACGTCGACCTCGGGGTGCTCCATATGGGTGTCGGTGGTGCCGACACAGGTGCGGTTGCCCATCGGAATGACGAAAAATAAGCGTCCATCATCGGCAAAGAACGCCAGCACCCGCTTGGTGTCGGTTAACTGCGGCACAATCAAGTGAATGCCTTTCGAGTAGAGGTGCTGGTGGGACGTTTTTTGCCCCGTCAGGGCATTGTGCTGGTCGACCCAGGGGCCAGCGGCGTTGATCAATACTTTGGAACGAATATTGAAAGTGCTGCCATCCATTACGTTGCGGGCTTTGGTCACCCACACGTCGCCTTCACGCTCAGCGCCCAGCGATTCGACATAGTTGGCAGCGACGGCACCGTAATTGAGCGCATGGCGCACGAAGTTGAACACGAAGCGAGCGTCGTTATCATGCAGGTAAGCATCCGAGTACTCGAACCCGCCAACGGCACCTTCAATGTCGATAATCGGCTCTTCTTGCTTGATCTTTTTGGGCGAGAGTAGGCGCGGTAGCTTGGTAAAGCCGTTGCCCATGAGCCAGTAAAGCCAAGTGCCCGCCCACAAATAGCGCGGAGAGTGGCGGAAACCTTGTGTAATCGTGGTGAGGAAACGAATTTCTTGAACGGTAGACGGGTAGCTTTTGATTAAGTGGTTGCGGCTTTTGCAGAGCTTACGTACCAGCGCAAAGTCTTTGCTTTCCATGTATTTGATGCCGCCCCAAACCAGGTTCGAGGAGTGCATGCTGGTACTGCCAGCAAAGTCGCCACGGTCGATTAGGGCTACTTTAGCACCTTTGCCCGCAAGAGCAGCGGCGGTTGCTGCACCATTGATGCCGCCACCGATAATCAGTGCGTCAAAGTCATCAGTGTGCAATTTCTCGACATTACGGTTACGCAGTTTCATAGCGGTTCCAATTAATTAAGAAAAAGCCCCGTGTCGGTTGCGGTCTCAACGAGTGGAGAGGGCAACAATGCCCGCCGCTGATGACACCACGGAAAAGGGGCGGGCTGGCGCCCGCCCTATAGGTCTTAGCGGGTGCCGGCCGCCATCCATGCTTCCATCATTTCATCGTAAGGAACGGTGGTGCCTTGCGGCATCTCGTTATCCAGCTTTGCTTTGGGTGCGCCTTCCTGGTCAAGCCAGTACTGCGGGTCGCGTTCTTCGTTCAGCACCGGGGCATAGCTGTCGAAGACGTTGGCCCGTGCCAAGCGGTTCATGGTGTTGTCCATGTCGGCGGCGAGCTTGTCGAGGCCTTCTTGGGGCGTGACTTCACCACTCATCACCGGTGCCAGGTTCTGCCACCACAGCGGTGCCATGCGTGGGTAGTCCGGTACGTTGGTGCCGGTAGGGGTCCAGTTAGACTCGTTGGGGCTGCGGTAGAACTCCACCAGGCCGCCCAGTCGGGGTGCCATTTCGGTCATCTGCTCGGAGAAGATGTCCGACTCGCGAATTGGCGTTAGGCCCGCCATCAGTTTTTCCAGCGAGGTGGTTTTCGCCACGGTGAACTGGGCAAACAGCCAAGCGGCCGTGCGGCGATCTTCAGGCGTAGAATCGAAGAAGGTCCAGGCACCTACGTCCTGATAACCCACCTTCATGCCCTCTTCCCAATAGGGGCCAGTGGGAGAGGGTGCCATGCGCCACAGCGGGTTGCCTTCGTCGTCGGTGACGGCAACAGACGGGTCGGTCATGTCGGCGGTGAAGGCGGTGTACCAGAAGATCTGCTGAGCGATATGGCCCTGGGCGGGCACGGGGCCAGCTTCACCAAAGGTCATGCCCTGGGCTTCGGGCGGTGCGAAATCACGCAGCCAATCCACGGCTTTCTGCATGGCGAAGACGGAAGCAGGTGAGTTGGTCGCACCACCCCGGCTTACGCTTGCGCCGACCGGCTGGCTCTCTTCATTCACACGAATACCCCAGTCATCCACCGGATTGCCGGACGGTACGCCGGGGCTACCCATGCCTGCCATGGAGAGCCAGGAGTCGTGGAAGCGCCAACCCAAAGAGGGGTCGCGGCGGCCGTAGTCCATGTGCCCGTAGACCTTAGTACCGTCGATCTCACCGACATGCTCGGTAAAGAATTCGGCGATATCTTCATAAGCGGTCCAGTTGGTGGGCACGCCTAAATCGTAGCCGTAAATGTCACGGAACTGCTCTTGCAAGTCTTCACGCTGGAACCAGTCATAACGGAACCAGTACAGGTTGGCGAACTGCTGGGTAGGGAGCTGATAGAGGCTGCCATCGGGGCCGGTGCCATACTGCAAACCGATGAAGTCGTCCAGGTCCAGCGTCGGCAGGGTATAGTCTGCCCACTCGTTCTCCATGGCTTCGCTAAGGTTGATGGTGGTGCCGTAGCGAATATGCGTGCCGATGGAGTCGGTGTCGTTGACGAAGCCGTCGTAGATGCTGTTGCCCGACTGCATCTGGTTCTGCATGGTGTCGACCACGTCACCTTCGCCGATGATGTTATGGGTCAGGTTGATGCCGGTCAGCTCGCTAAACGCGGGAGCGAGCACTTCGCTTTCATACACGTGCGTGGTCAGGCCTTCCGCTACGGTCTGAATATCCATGCCCCGGAACGGCTCGGCCGCTTTGGCAAACCAGAGTAGTTCTTCGATCTGCTCCTCGCGGCTGAGCGTCGAATCTTGGAAGTGCTCGTCTACCAGGCGCTCCGCTATGGCCCGCGCGTCGTGGTCATCTGCCATGAGACTTCCCGATGCGAGCATTAGGCTAGCGGCGAGGGTAGTGAGTTTGAACTTGTTATTACGCATGTTGACCTCGTTTTGTTGTGCTCTTCCTTGATGACGTGAGCGTCCTTGATACCGCCGTACATCCGCTGAGAAAGCCGTTGGCCTAGCCCCAGCGCATCAACACCAGCAGCCATACCGCTGATAGTGCCAGCGCTATCCAAATGGATAGCGTTGTGAAGCCAATCACCCCCAGGTGAATAAACGCGGCGGAGAGCAGGCCGATGAACAGCCGGTCGCCGCGGGTGGTGCTAATGGGTAGAAACCCCTTGCGTTCGACGGTGGGGGATAAGATCTCCCACAGCGTCATCCCTGCTAGCATCGCTGCAATGGATGAAAAGAAAATGGCAGTCGGTGTCGTCCATACCATCCAAGACATAACGGTGCTCCTTAGGTGCGGCCCAGGGCAAAGCCCTTGGCGATATGGTTGCGAACGAAGTACACCACCAAAATGCCCGGCACGATGGTCAGCACCCCGGCGGCGGCCAGTGTGCCCCAATCGATACCCGACGCGGTGGAGGTCCGTGTCATGATCATGCCAATCGGTTGGGCATCGGTCGCTGTTAGCGTGCGAGCCAGCAGCAGCTCGACCCACGAGAACATGAACAGGAAGAAGAGCGTCACACCGATACCGGAACGGATCATAGGGATGAAGATCTTGATGAAGAAGCGTGGAAAGCTATACCCATCGATATAGGCCGTCTCATCGATCTCTTTCGGCACGCTGCTCATGAAACCTTCCAAAATCCAGATGGCCAACGGAATGTTGAACAGGCAGTGGGCCAACGCCACGGCAATGTGGGTATCGAACAAGCCTACCGAGTAGTAGAGCTGGAAATAGGGCAGCAGGAACACCGCAGGCGGTGCCATCAGGTTGGTGAGCAGCCAGAAGAACAGGTGCTTGTCGCCGATGAAGCGGTAACGGCTGAACGCATAGGCGGCAGGTAGCGCCACACAGATGGTGATCAGCATGTTGAGCGCTACATACAACATCGAGTTCACATAACCCATGTACCAGCTTGAGTTAGTGAAAATGCCGATGTAGTTATCGAACGTCAGGTTTTGGGGCCATAGCGTCATGGAGCCCAAAATCTCGCTGTTGGTTTGCAGCGACATGTTGATAAGCCAGTAAATTGGCAAGATCATCAGAAACAGATAGAGCCCCAAGAGAAACCGCGCGCGAAAGCGACTGCGAGCGTTGCGCTTGCGCCGTTGGGCCGGGGTCGTGCGGCTAAATATGGTGTTGTACTTCTCGCCCTGCTGGGCGTTGTCTATGCGGTACATATCATGCTCCCCCGTGCGGGTTCTTATCTTTTTGCATGTGCATGATGGTGGTGTAGAAGACCCAGCTCACCAGCAAAATGACCAGGAAGTAGATGATCGAGAACGCGGCAGAGGGTCCTAGATCCTGCTGGCCGATGGCCATGGTGGCCAGTGACTGGCTCAGAAAGGTCGTGGAGCTACCCGGGCCGCCGCCGGTCAGTACGAAAGGTTCGGCGTAAATCATGAACGAGTGCATGAAACGCAGGAGCACCGCAATGACCAGCACGTTGGTGAGCTTGGGAAGCTGGATGTAGCGGAAGATGGCCCACTTGGAGGCGCGGTCGATACGCGCGGCTTGGTAGTAAGCCTCGGGAATCGAACGCAGGCCGCTGTAGCAGAGCATGGCCACCAGTGGGGTCCAGTGCCACACGTCCATCAAAATGATCGTCGCCCAGGCATCCCCCGCATTGCGGGTAATGTTGTAGTTGATGCCCAACTCCCGCAGGCCCCAGCCCATCAGGCCGATATCGCCACGGGTGAAGATCTGCCAAATGCTGCCCACCACGTTCCAAGGGATCAGAAGCGGCAGGGTAATCAAGATCAGTACGGCAGAGGCCTGCCAGCCGCGCTTAGGCATGATCAGCGCAATGCCAATGCCCAAAGGCACTTGGATGGCGAGAATGGTCAGGGAAAACAAAATCTGACGCACGAAGGCATCGCGCAGCGCCGAGTCGTTCAAGATGCTATGAAACCACTCGGTACCGGTGAAGAAGCGGGCATTAGGGCCGAGCACGTCCTGTACCGAGTAGTTGACCACGGTCATCAAAGGAATGATGGCGGAAAAGGCCACCAGCACCAGCATGGGAAGTACCAGTAGCCATGCGCGGTTATTGAGTACTTTGTTATTCATGGCCGATCTCCACTAGGTATTCATCGACATAAAGCGCGATGTGCTGATCGGAAAACGTGGCGTGGGCCGCGTCCCCGATCGGCGCATGCCCCTCGGGCAGCCTTGCCTTGAACAACTGGCCATTGAGGGTAAAGCTCAGCAATGAATAGGTGCCCAAGTCCTGCAGGTTGACCACTTCAATAGGTACGCTGTCAGCCCCGGGGGTTTGGCTGACGGAAATGAACTCAGGGCGAATGCCGAGTTTGATATTGCTAGAGCTAGACGCCGCCACGCTGCGGCTAATGGCCTCGTTCACAGGTAGTGGCAGATCGCCAAACATCACATTGCCCGCTCGATGGGTAACGCTCATGAAGTTCATGCCTGGGCTGCCAATGAAGTAACCCACGAAGGTATGCGCCGGTTTTTCGAACAGCTCACGAGGCGTGCCGAACTGCACCACCTGGCCGTCGTACATCACTGCGATCTTGTCCGCGAAGGTAGAGGCTTCGAGCTGATCGTGGGTGACGTAGATCATGGTGATATTGAAGCGCTCATGGATCTCTTTGAGCTTGCGGCGCAGCTTCCACTTCAGCTGTGGATCGATCACCGTGAGCGGCTCATCGAACAAGATGGCGGAGACGTCGTCACGCACTAGGCCGCGGCCCATGGACACTTTCTGCTTCTCATCGGCGGTGAGGTTTTTGGCTTTCCGAGAGAGCAGCGGCGTAAGATCGAGTATGTCGGCAATTTCACGAACTTTCGGGTCGACCTTGTACTCGGGAGTGTTCATGTTGCGTAACGGAAAAGCCAGGTTGTCGTACACCGTCATGGTGTCGTAGATCACCGGGAACTGAAACACCTGGGCAATGTTGCGCTCCTCCGGTGGCAGCTCGTTCACGCGATGCCCGTCGAACAGTACGTCACCTTCTGAAGGCTCCAGCAGGCCCGAAATGATGTTCAACAGCGTTGATTTACCGCAGCCCGACGGGCCCAGCAGGGCATAAGCGCCGCCCTGATGCCACACGTGATCCATCTGACGAATCGCGTAGTCGCTGTGGCTGCTAGGACTTTTGCTATAGCTGTGCGCCAAGCCTTTTAAAGTAATCTCAGCCATGGGCAACGCTCCCTTGAGCAGAAGAGGGGATGTGCACGGTGCTGCCCTGTTTATCGAAGGCGTAGAGCTGATGCGTTGGGAAGTACACGTTGATCGCATCGTTGACGTGAAACTCGTGAATTCCCGCTAAATGTAGCACCAGTGGGAAGCGCTCATGGCGCACGTGTAAGAACGTTTCAGAACCGCTTATCTCGGCGACGTCGACCCTGACTGGCAGCTCGAGATCGTCGACTGACTGTGGGTTGAGGGTGATATGAGAGGCGCGCACGCCAAAGTCGTAATCGCCAGGGGCTAGCATCTGCAGCGCTGGGTCGCAGGGAAAATGTAGCGACTGATCGAAGGTGATGTCCGTCGCGGTGAGTTTGCCGGGCACGATGTTGATCGGCGGCTCGGAGAACATCTCGGCGCTGTGGCGACCGTTGGGCTCGCGATAGACTTGCTCGGTGGGGCCGTACTGGAGCAGCCGTCCTTCGTGCAGCACGGCCGTATTGCCGCCGAGTGCCAGCGCTTCGTTGGGTTCGGTGGTCGCATAAACGGCAATGCAGTTACGGGCTTTGAACAGCTCACGCAGCTCGTCGCGGAGTTCTTCGCGCAGTTTGTAGTCCAGATTGACCAACGGCTCGTCGAACAAAATCAGATCGGCATCTTTGACAAGTGCCCGTCCCATGGCCGTCCGCTGCTGCTGTCCGCCGGAGAGCTCTTGCGGGTAGCGATCAAGGAGATGTTCGATATGCAGCATTTCGGCAATGCTGCCGACACGGCGATCGATTTCCTGCTGAGGCGTTTTGGCTAGTTTCAGCGGTGAAGCAATATTGTCGCGTACCGTCAGGCTGGGGTAATTGATGAACTGTTGGTAGACCATCGACACGTTGCGTTTGCGAACCGACACGCCCGTGACGTCTTTGCCGTCCATGAAGATGCGCCCGCGGGTAGGTTGCTCCAAGCCTGCCATGAGACGCATGAGCGTGGTTTTGCCTGCTAAGGTCCGTCCCAGCAATACGTTGAAGGAACCGGGTTCCAGTTCGAGATCCACCCCACTGATGTGGGATTGACCCCCGACGACATGGTCGATGTGTTGCAAATGTAAGGACATGCCAATCTCGCTAGCGTCGTTGTTATTGATAGGTGGTATCGATATGGGTGGTATCGTCGATAGTTGCGCAGCGCGCTGATCGCGGGATGGGTGGTTGGTCATGTTTGTTGACCGTTTATTATCAGACAACCTACCCAGGCGATATTTTCATTAACGAAAGGCTAGTTGATCATTTTCGAACTTGCAACGCTTTTGATGGCCGTTTGTATTCGCTTTTAGGCGTAGAAAGAGCCCGAATGGTGCTTTTTTGACTCGTTGAATCGACAGCTGAGCGTTCGGCAATGGCTTTTGAGTGCTTTCATGTTCGTTTGCTTCGTTTTAGAACATGACGTCCGCGCAAAAAAAACCGGCCCCAAAAGGGCCGGTCGAGGGTCTCGCTAGATGAGGGTCGTGTTATTTGACGCTGGTTTCTGCCGATGGTGACGCCTTGGCCGATGTTGCGTTGTGGTCGATCAATGTCGACTTGTCGTTGGCAAAGGCGTCGTAAGCGAAGTCATCGACGGTCAGCATTTCCAGTACTTCGGCTTCGAACGTGCGCATGAAGGCAGCGTCCTCTTCGTTGATCAAGCCTTTCTCCAACGCGGCTTCCACACGTGCTTCGGGGTGCAGCGCGGTGTGTGGCAGTTCCCCTTTGGCGTAGGCTTTGTTAACCGTGCGGTAGATCGATTCGGCGCGGTCGTAATCACCCAGCAGAGCGTTATAGCGTGCCAGCGGATTGCTCACCGCACCGTCGTCTTTGTCCCAGGTGTTCGAAAGCAGCTTGCTGCGCAGCGCGCTATGAGTCGATACCCGCTGGGCAATATCCCGCGCCAGGTCGTCATGGGGTTTGTTCCAACGGCGGCCCGTCGGCATGACAACCACTTTTAGCACCTTGCCCAGGGCGCGGTTGGGCAGGTTGTCGAAGATCTCGACAAACGCCTGTTCAGCGCGGTTGAGCAGGAACTGCAGGCTGTAGTGCAGCAGCGCTTCTTCGCCTTCTACCTTGTTGCCGGTGTGCCACTGCTTGAGCACCATGGATGCCAGATAGAGGTTGGAGAGAATGTCGCCCAGTCGTGCCGAGAGCATTTCGCGCTTCTTCAGCGTGGAGCCCAGGCTGGCCATGGCGGCGTCGGCGCAGAGGCCAAAGCCGGCTGACAGGCGCGCGATGTCCTGCGCGTAGCCAACGGCCGGACCGCTGAACGGCACGCTGGGCTTGCCGAGGCCGAAGCCCAGCGTGAAGGCGCGGGCCGCGTTGCCGAAAATCAGGCCCGCATGACCAAAGAACGCCTTGTCGAATGCTTTCGCGTCGTTGGCATCCTTGGCAGCCAGCTCCTCCAGCACGTAGGGGTGGCAGCGGATGGCGCCCTGACCAAAGATCATCAGGTTGCGGGTCATGATGTTGGCGCCTTCCACAGTAATGGCCACCGGGTTGGCGCTATAGCCAATACCCAGATAGTTACGCGGGCCAAGCGTGACCGCTTTACCACCGTGAACATCCATTGCATCGCTGAGTAGTACGCGCTGGAACTCGGTCAGCTGGCTTTTCAGAATGGCCGAGGGTACCGCCGGTTTCTCGCCGTGATCGATCAGGTTAGCGGTTTGGTACACCGTGGCGGCGGAAATGTAAGCCAGCGACGCCATGCGCGCCAACGGCTCTTGAACGCCTTCCATTTCAGCAACCGGCACGTTGAACTGACGACGCACGCGGGTGAAACCGCCGCTCCAGCCCAACGCGTAACGCGCGGTGCCGGTGGCGCCCGAGGGTAGCGTGATGCAGCGGCCAATCGACAGGCACTCGACCAGCATACGCCAGCCTTGGCCGATCATATCCGGGCCACCGATGATGGTGTCCAGCGGTACGAACACGTCTTTGCCCTTGATCGGGCCATTCATGAACGGGCTGCCAATAGGGTGGTGGCGACGACCGATGTCCATCCCTTGGGTGTCGCGGGGAATTAGCGCCAGGGTAATGCCCCGATCTTCTTCGTCGCCGAGCAGGTTGTCCGGGTCGAAGAGACGGAATGCTAGGCCAACCACGGTGGCGATGGGCGCCAGGGTGATCCAGCGCTTCTCGAAGTTCAGGCGCACGCCGACCACTTCCTCGCCATTAATGACCTGCTTACACACCACGCCGGTATCCGGCAGGGAGGTCGCATCGGAGCCTGCACGGGGGCCGGTGAGGCCAAAACAGGGAATTTCACGACCATCGGCCAGGCGCGGCAGATAGTGGTCTTTCTGCGCTTCGGTGCCGTACTTCAGCAGCAGTTCGCCCGGGCCCAGAGAGTTGGGCACGCCTACGGTGACCATCAACGTTTCGTTGGCGGAGAGCTTTTGCAGCACCATGGACTGCGCTTTGGCCGAGAACCCCAGGCCGCCGTACTCCTTCGGAATGATCATGCCGAAGAAGCCCTCTTTCTTCAGGTAATCCCACAACTCCTGGGGCAGATCGGCGCGCTCACGGGCAATCTCCCAAGCGTTGCACATGCCGGCAGCTTTGGCGCACTGGTTGTCTAGAAACGCCTGCTCTTCATCACTCAAGCCGTCGTCTTTGAAGTCGAGCAGCGATTGCCATTGGGGTTTACCCGAGAAGAGTTCGCCGTCCCAAGAGACGCTGCCCGCTTCCAAGGCGGTACGCTCGGTCGCCGATACTTTGGGAGCGACTTTTTTGAAGGTGGCAAAGATGCGCGGCGTCAACCATTGGCGACGCAGTGCAGGTAGGCCTGCAACGGCCACTGCCGCAGCGCCAATCAACAGCAGTGTGCCCACGATTGGGGCGCCGAGTACCAGGCCGGCTAAGCCCAGTACGCCTAACAGAGCAAGCGCAGGGGTGGCCCCTGCCTCGCGACGCATCACCACGAGCAAGCCGGCAGCGGCAAGCACGATGAGGAGTAAGGTGAGCATGGGTGTTCTCCGTGGGTGGTTATCGATGAACGTATTTAAACGTATGTTTGAATATTCGCAGAGTCATGATGCTTAGTGCAAGCCTTTCACCGTCATACGTTCGCTTTATATCTTCAATGTAGCGCAGTTAGGGCATAAAAAAACGCCATGGCGCGAGGCCATGGCGTTTTGACGCAGCGGGTTGGCGAACCCGTGTCGATATCGGCTTACGATGCCTGCTTGGCAGGCGCGCCGTTGGCGACATAGTAGTCGACGTTGGCACGGGGCAGGGGCTCGCGTCCGCGAATGCGGTCGGCGATTTTCTCCGCCAACATGATGGTGGGAGCATTCAAATTGCCGGTAGGAATGACCGGGAACAGCGAGGCATCCACCACGCGCAGCCCTTCGAGCCCGTGTACCCGGCCTTGGGCATCGGTGACGGCCATGTCGCCTTCGCCCATGCGGCAGCTGCCGCAGGGGTGGTAGGCGGTTTCGGCGTGCTGTTTGACGAAGTTGTCGAGCGCTTCGTCGCTCTGCACGTCTGGACCGGGGGCGATTTCCCGGCCTCGATACTGATCGAAGGCGGGCTGGGCGATGATCTCGCGCGTCAAGCGAATCGCATCGCGGAACTCTTCCCAATCCTTCTCCTTGGCCATGTAGTTGAACAGAATGCTGGGTGCCGCATGGGGGTCTTTCGACGTAAGGCGAATGCGTCCACGGCTCTCTGAACGCATGGAACCGACGTGGGCTTGGAAACCGTGCGCCTCGACGGCACTTTTACCGTTATAGCTGATGGCAATGGGCAGGAAGTGGTACTGCAGGTTGGGCCACTCCTCGTCATCGCGGCTACGGATGAAGCCACAGGACTCGAACTGGTTGCTGGCGCCCACTCCGGTGCCCTTGAACAGCCATTCTGCGCCGATTTTCGGCTGGTTGTACCACTTTAGCGCCGGGTAAAGCGAAATGGGCTCCTTGCACTCGTACTGAATGTACATTTCCAGATGGTCTTGCAGGTTTTCGCCGACGCCGGGCAGTTCATGCACGACGGGAATGCCCAGTTCTTTCAACCACTCAGGATTGCCCACGCCGGAGCGCTGGAGGATTTGCGGCGAGGCAATCGCACCACCGCACAGCAGCACTTCGCGACGCGCGCGAGCCTGCTTGGGCTGGCCTTTCTGCTCGTAGCGGACGCCGACGGCGCGCTTACCATCGAATTCGATCACGTCGGTGACGGCGCGGGTTTCGATGGTCAGGTTGCTGCGCTGTTTGGCCGTATCCAGGTAGCCACGTGCGGTGGAGGCGCGGCGGCCCTTCGGCGTCACGAAGCGGTCCATCGGGCCGAAGCCCTCTTGTTGGTAGCCGTTGACGTCATCGGTTTCTGGATAACCGGCTTGCTTGCCCGCCTCGATAAAGGTGCGGTAAAGCGGATTGTTGCCCGCTTTGGGCGTGGTCACGCTGACGGGCCCGTCGCCGCCGTGGTAATCGTTCGGGCCGATATCGCGGGTTTCGCTCTTCTTGAAGTAGGGCAGGCAGCTCAAGTAGTCCCACTCCTCCAAGCCGGGCTGTTTGGCCCAGTGGTCGTAATCAAGCGCATTGCCGCGGATGTAGCACATGCCGTTGATCAGCGAGGAGCCGCCAAGGCCCTTACCACGGCCGCACTCCATACGGCGGTTGTCCATATGGGGTTCGGGGTCGGTTTCGAACGCCCAGTTGTAACGCTTGCCCTGCAGCGGGTAAGCCAGCGCCGCAGGCATTTGGGTGCGAAAATCGAAGCGGTAGTCGGGGCCGCCGGCCTCCAGCAGCAGCACGCTGACATCGCTGTCTTCGGTCAAGCGCGTGGCCAGCACGTTACCCGCTGACCCGGCGCCGATGATAATGTAATCGAACTCAGTTGCTTGAGACATAGCGGTTCTCTCATCAAGAAGGAGGAGTGGCGTGTTCGAAAGCTGGGTTCAGCCTTAAAACACCGACTCGAACGGTCCCATCTCGATCTGTACGGACTTGGTTTGCGTGTAGTGATTGAGGGTTTCTACACCGTTTTCACGGCCAATGCCGGACTCTTTATAGCCGCCCACCGGCATTTCGGACGGGGATTCGCCCCAGGTGTTGACCCAGCAGATGCCGGCTTCTAACCGGTGAATCACACGGTGCGCGCGGTTCAGGCTTTCGCTGAAGACGCCGGCGGCTAGGCCGTATTTGGTGTCGTTGGCGCGACGGATGACTTCCTCTTCGTCGTCGAAGACCAGTACTGACATGACCGGGCCAAAGATCTCCTCTTTGACGACACGCATCTCGTCGGTGCAGTCGGTGAACACGGTGGGGGCTGCCCAGGCGCCTTTGGCCCATTCGCCGCTGTCCCACGCGTCGCCACCGGCCAGCACGCGTGCGCCTTGCTCTTTGCCCAGCGCGATGTAGGAGAGCACTTTTTCCTGATGTTCGAAGCTGACGAGCGGGCCGAAGTTGACGCTTGGGTCCATGGGGTCGCCCGCTTTGATGCGCGCCACGCGCTCGACCAGCTTGGCCTCGAACGCGTCTTTGACGCTGCGCTCGACGAACACGCGGGTGCCGTTGGTGCAGATTTGGCCGCTGGAGTAGAAGTTCGCCATCATGGCGGCATCGGCTGCGCGGTCCAGATCCGCATCGGCAAACACGATCAGCGGAGATTTACCGCCCAGCTCCATCGTCACGTCTTTCAGCGTGGAGCCACCGGCGGCCGCCATGACCTTCTTGCCCGTACCGACTTCACCCGTGAACGAGACTTTGGCAATGCCCTCGTGCTCGGTCAGCATGGCCCCGACGCGGCCATCGCCCTGCACCACGTTGAATACGCCGTTGGGCAGGCCAGCTTCACTGAAGATTTCAGCCAACTTCATGGCCGTTAGCGGCGTCACTTCGCTGGGCTTGAACACGATCGCATTACCCGCTGCTAGCGCCGGAGCGGCTTTCCAGCAGGCAATTTGAATCGGGTAGTTCCATGCACCAATGGCGCCGATCACACCCAGCGGTTCGCGGCGGGTATATACGAACGAGCTGTCGCGCAGAGGAATCTGGTGGCCCTCGATGGCGGGGGCAAGGCCTGCGTAGTACTCCAGGGCATCGGCACCGGTCACGATATCGACGCTGGCGGTTTCGCTGATGGGTTTGCCGGTATTGCGCGTTTCCAGCTCGGCGAGTTCGTCGTTGCGTTCGCGCAGAAGTGCCACGGCGCGTAGCAGGATGCGCGAGCGCTCCATGCCGGTCATGGCGGCCCACTCGCGCTGGCCACGCTGTGCGGCCTGAACGGCGCTATCGACATCGGCTTGGCTTGCTTGACCAATGGTGGCCAGCAGGCTGCCATCATAAGGATTGGTCACGGTAAACGTCTCGCCGGAGGTGGCATCAACCGGGCGACCATCGATATAGAGGGGCTGTACGTCTTGAGCGGCCATGTCGATCTCCTTAATAAAGTTCGGCAGTGGATGCGTCTTGAAAGCATCCGTAATGTGTCAGTAACTGGTCGAGATAGGTGTGCGCAAGATGGCGCGCCTCAGCGGCATCCAGGCCTTCGGGGGCCAGCGCGCCGCGCAGCCATAAGCCATCGATCATGGCCGCCAGACCACGGGCCGCGTTGCGCGCATCGGCTCGGGGCATGACGCGATGAAACTGGTGGCACAGGTTGGTATATAGGCGGCGGTCGTTGACGTATTGAAGACGTTGCAAGACGGGCTTGTGCATGCTGCTTGCCCAGAAGGCAAGCCACGTCTTCGCGGCAGGCCCGGTGACCTGAGTCCTGTCGAAGTTACCCTCGATAATGGCACCAATATGGGCGCGGGGAGAGTCATCTTCTAGTGCACGGCGTCGCGCCGCAACGGCATCGCTGAGATCGGTCAAAATTTGCCGCATCGTGGCTTCCAGCAAGCCATCCTTGCCGCCGAAGTAGTGGCTAATGATGCCAGCGGAAACCCCCGCATGACGGGCGATACGCATGACCGTCGCCTCGGCAAGACCCATTTCGTCAATGGCCGCCATCGTTGCCTTGATTAACTGCTGGCGGCGTATTGGTTCCATTCCCACCTTTGGCACAGCTATCTCCTAATGACGTTGAATGCCCATTGGCTCCTCACCTTGAAATGAAGGAGTAGGCATGATTACCTAACCATGATGGCATTTTTTTATTGAACGTTCAATCAATAAAAGTGTGTCGAATAGTTTCTCGCCTCTGCATTGCTCGCCGTAGAGGGCGTTTCAACATAACGGATAACGAGGAAAGACGACGGATGAAACAGCTAACCAAACGCCACTTGAGTGCTCTGTTCGTGACCGCCTGCCTGCCGATGACGGCTGCTGCCAATGAGTGTAGTAGCGTTCGTTTTGCCGAGGTGGGCTGGACCGATATCACCGCCACGACGGCCTTGGCCAGCGAAGTATTGGAAGCGCTAGGCTATGAACCCCGTGTCGATACGGTCTCGGTGCCCATTGCCTACGCCGGCATGCGTAATGACGATTTCGACGTCTTCTTGGGTAACTGGATGCCCTCCATGGCCTCCATCAGCGACCCCTACATCGAGCGTGGCGAGGTCGAACGTCTAACGGCCAACCTCGAAGGGGCCAAGTACACACTGGCAGTGCCGCAGTACGTATATGACGCGGGCGTGACCTCGGTGAATGATCTAGCCGAGCATGCCGATCGGTTCGAGCAGCGCATTCACGGCATCGAGGCGGGCAATGACGGCAACGAACTCATTCAGCAAATGATCGATGATGATGCCTACGGGCTAGGTGATTGGCAGGTGATCGATTCCAGCGAGGCGGGCATGCTGGCCGAGCTGAGTGCGCGGGTTCCCAATGAGAAGTGGATGGTGTTCCTGGGTTGGGAGCCGCACCCCATGAACACCAATTTCGAGATGGCGTACCTGTCTGACGCAGACGACTATTTTGGCCCCAATCTCGGTGGCGCGACGGTCTATACCAATACCCGCGCTGGTTTCGTCGAGTCTTGCCCGAACATCGGTGAGTTGCTGAGCAACATGACGTTCACGCTGGAGATGGAAAACCAGTTGATGAGCGCCATCATGGACGAGGGGGTCGAACCTCGAGAAGCGGCGCGTGACTACCTGAGTGCACATCCCGATGTATTGGAGGCGTGGTTGGAAGGCGTGACGACGCGTGATGGCGGCGACGCACTACCTGCCGTACAGTCGGCGTTGTAAGCGCGTGCGTTGAGCGCATGAAAAGGCAGGCCATTTCGGCTTGCCTTTTGCCGCTAATATAGGCATACTCTGCACCCGCTGATCTCGGAAAGGCTACGTAGCTCAGTTGGTTAGAGCACATCACTCATAATGATGGGGTCCCCTGTTCAAATCAGGGCGTAGCCACCAATCAGCGTCAGTATGCATTCAAACGCATACGACTATGGTGGCCCCTTAGGTCCTCCCGCAACGCTAAACTGCGAACCCCGCCAGGCCCGGAAGGGAGCAACGGTAGTGGTGGCTGCGTGTGCCGGGATGTGGCTTTTGGGGCCGCCTCCATTTCTGAGTTCTACTTTCCAGACAATTACCCTTCGTCCTAATTCTTTACCGCCTGTTAAGTCTACTGATTGCTCATGATCGCATCGTCGGAATGTGGGCAATGTCATCTGTCCGGTAAAAGTGCCAGTCATTGAATGGTGAGGGCGCTTCTGGAAAGCACCCTCGCTCTTGGCATGTGCTGATTGGCAACCCTCGTTATCACTCCATATGGAGTTGGTTGGAGGGAAGGGCGGGGCCACCCAACGAAGCGCCGTGATGGCTGACGAGCGGTCGCGATCCCGAGAGTTTACGCAGTGACACGTAAAACACCGGTGTCAAGAACAGGCCAAACAGAGTGACGCCGATCATGCCCGCAAACACCGCCGTGCCAAGTGCTGCGCGTACCTCGGCGCCTGCGCCGGTAGCGATCACCGACGGTAAAACTGCTGCCGTGAAAGCAATCGAGGTCATGATGATCGGCCGCAACCGTAGTCGGCAGGCTTCCAGGGCGGCTTCCACGATGCTCTTGCCCTGCAGTTCCAACTCGCGGGCGAATTCCACGATCAGTATGGCGTTTTTACACGCCAGGCCAATCAGCACGACCAGCCCTACCTGCACGAAGATATTGTTATCGCCACTGCCAAACCATACGCCGATCAGCGCGGCCAGCATCGACATGGGTACAATCAGAATGACGGCGAGTGGTAGCGTCCAACTCTCGTAAAGCGCGGCCAACACCAAAAATACCAGTAGGATCGACAGCGGGAAGACGATCATCGCCGCATTACCCTGGGTGGATTGCTGGTAGCTCAAGTCGGTCCATTCAAGCGCCATGCCTGGTGGTAACACTTCTTCCGCCAGGGCGTTAATAGTCTCCATTGCTTGGGCAGAGGAGAGGTCGCGGGGATCAAATTCGCCGGCCAAGTCCGCCGCTGGGTAGCCGTTGTAGCGCAGCACCGGGTCGGGCCCGAAGGTTTGCTTGATATCTACCATCGTGCCGATGGGTACCATCTCCCCCCGATCATTACGGGTACGTAGCTGGGCGATATCTTCAACGCTGGTGCGGTAAGGAGCGTCTGCCTGGGCGATTACCTGCCAGGTGCGGCCAAAGCGGTTGAAGTCATTCACGTAGGTCGAGCCAAGATAGGTCTGCAGGGTATCGAACAGTTCGGTCAACGGCACGCCTTGGGCCTTGGCTCTCAGCCGATCCACCTCGGCATCCAACTGCGGTACGTTGGATTGATAGCTGCTGATCGGAAAGCCCATCCCCGGTGTTTGCGCAATCGCGCCCTGGAGTTGATTGACCGCCTGCTGCAGCGCCCCGAAGCCAAGATTGCCGCGATCCTCAATGAATAGCTGGAACCCCGATCCATTGCCCAGGCCAAGAATCGGTGGTGGCATGAAAGAAAATGCAAACCCCTCTTTCAAACCACCAATGCCCTGGTTGATGCGGGCATTTATCTCCGCGGCGCTAAGGCTGCGCTCATCAAAGGCGCTGAGAGTAAGAAAGGCCACCCCGGTGTTGGAGGTGTTGGTAAACTGCAGCGCGTTCAGGCCTGGAAAGGCAATGGCGTGCTCCACGCCTTCGGTCTCCATGGCAATATCCACCACGTCCTGAAGCATCTCGTCGGTTCGCTCCAGCGACGCCCCTTCCGGCAGGATGACGCCAGCAATCAGGTAGAGCTTGTCTTGCACTGGAATGAAGCCAGGCGGAACTGCTTTGAACATCACGCCGGTGCCTAATAGAAGTAGGGCGTAAATTACGAACACCGCGCCACGATGCTTTAGGGAGCGGGCCACGCTGCTCTGGTACTTGTTGGAGCTGGCATTAAAGAAACGGTTGAAAGGACGGAAAATCCAGCCGAACAGGGTATCTATCACACGGGTGAGGCGATCTTTGGGCGCGTTATGGGGCTTGAGTAGCATCGCCGCCAGCGCGGGAGAGAGCGTCAGGGAGTTGATGGTGGAGATCACCGTGGAGATGGCAATCGTCACCGCGAACTGTCGATAGAACTGACCGGTCACCCCAGACAGGAAAGCCATGGGGATAAACACTGCGCACAGTACCAGGCCTACGGCAATGATAGGGCCAGAGACTTCCCGCATGGCCTGATGAGCGGCGGCCTGTGGCTTTAAGCCCTCTTCGATATTGCGCTCGACGTTTTCCACCACCACGATGGCGTCGTCCACCACGATACCGATGGCCAACACCAGGCCAAACAGTGTCAGCGTGTTGATGGAGTAGCCCAGCAGGTAGAGCGCGCCAAAGGTGCCGATCACCGAGACCGGTACCGCCAGCAATGGAATGATAGAAGCTCGCCATGTTTGCAAGAACAGCGTGACGACCAGCACCACCAGCAGTACGGCTTCCAGTAGGGTGGCGATCACCGACTTTATAGAATCATTCACAAAGATCGTGGTGTCGTAGACGGCTTCGTACTCGACACCTTCAGGGAACTGCTCGGACAGCTCCTCCATGGTGGCAATCACCTGCTCGCGAATCTCCAGCGCATTGGCACCCGGTGCCTGGAATATACCCACTCCTACCGCGTTATTGCCGTCTAGCTGCGAGCGCAGCGTATAGTCCCCGGCACCCATTTCCAGCCGGGCCACATCCGCCAGCCTCAGTATTTCGCCGCTGTCACCACGACTAAGTACGATGTCACCAAACTCTTCCACCGTTTCCAACCGCCCGCGGGCGTTGATCAGAGTGAGAAAATCGCTATTCGCGATGGGTTCGGCGCCCAACTGCCCGGCAGAGACCTGCACGTTCTGCTCGCGCATGGCCCCAACGACATCGCTGGCCGTCAGGCCTCGGGCGGCTATTCGGTCTGGATCCAGCCATGCGCGCATGGCGTAATCTCCGCCACCGAAGATTTGCGCATCCCCTATCCCATCGAGCCGGGCGAGTCGGTCGCGTACATTCAGTCGAACATAGTTGCGCAGATAAAGGGTGTCGTACTCACCGCTAGGTGAGGTTAGATGAACGACCATCAAAAACGTTGGCGATTGTTTCTGGGTAGTGACGCCTTGACGACGTACGGCTTCCGGCAACCTAGCCTCTGCCTGGCTAACGCGGTTCTGCACGCGAACCGCCGCCTGTTCAGCATCGGTGCCGGGACGGAAGTTGACGGTCATTTGCAGTACGCCATCAGAGCCTGCAACAGACTTGAGGTACATCATGTCCTCAACGCCATTGATGGCTTCCTCCAACGGCGTCGCTACGGTCTCGGCAATCTCCTGCGGATTGGCACCGGGGTAAACGGTTCTCACCACCACTGAGGGCGGCACGACATCCGGGTACTCGCTTATCGGTAGATTGGGAATGGAGATCAGCCCCACCGCCAGAATGATGATCGATAGCACGGCCGCAAAAATCGGACGGTCCACGAAAAAACGGGAGAAATTCATGGCGATTTACTCTTCCCTGGCCGCAATGGCGGGGGGCTCATTGGAAGCACGGATGTTAGCCACCGGTGCGGTCGCTACGCTTTTGGGGCTCACTTCCATACCGGGGAAGAACACTTTTTGTACACCATTGACGATCACTCGATCACCTGCTTGAAGCCCATCGATGATGACGGTACGTTCTGCTACCTGCCTTCCTGTGGTGACCTGTCGCTGTTCTGCTAGGTTATGCTCATTGACGACATAGACGTAGCGGCGATCTTGATTAGTCAGCACTGCCTTACGGTCTATCAGTAAGGCTTGCTCTAAGCGAGCAACCGGCATTTCGACCCTTGCAAACTCTCCAGGCCGAATGCGGCCATCTGGATTGGCCAGCACCGCCCGGAATTGTAAGGTGCCCGTACTGGGATTTAAGTGATTGTCGATAAAGTCTAGGGTGCCCGTGTACTGCCGTTGCGGGTCGCCGCCCAGTTCGATGGCCAAGTGATTCGACACCTCATTGCTTAAGAGTGCACGGCTGGCAAATGCAGCTTGCTCGTCTGCATCAAAGTAAACGTGTACCGGATCAATACTCACCAGCGTGGTCAACAGGCTCTGGTCGGCATTGGCTAGGTTGCCGCGAGTTACCATCGCCCGTCCGACGCGTCCACTAATCGGAGCCGTTATGCGTGTATACGCGAGGTCAAGCTCGGCGGTCTGCAGCGCAGCTTCGGCAGCAGCCACCATAGCGCGGTTATTATTCAGAGCCGATTGGCGCTGATCATGCACCTCTTGGGAAATGGCCTGACGCCCCAGTAACACCCTGGCACGCTCGGCCTCGCTGCTGGCCTGAGCCAATTGGCTCCTGGCTTGTGCAAGATCCGCTTGGGCCGCGCTCACGCGGGCTTGGTAGGGACGTGGATCGATGAGAAACAGTAACTCTCCCTGTTCGACCAGGTCGCCCTCTACAAAGGCCACCTCTTGGATATAGCCGCTAACCCGAGCTCTCAACTCCACCGTTTCGGCGGCTTCTACCCGCCCAGTGAATGACTCGCTCAACACCATCGGCTGAGTTACCACTTCCACTACGTCAACCTCGGGTGGCGGCTGCGAGGGGGCGGCTGCCCCATCGCTCTGAGCCTCGCAGCCAGCGAGTAAGACCATGATGAGTAAAAACGGTATGACAGCCCGACTACGTTCAAGGCGGACTCTTCGAGAAAAACTTCTCATGAGGGTTTGCTCCCTTGGCTACCGGCAACCAGTAGCGGCTTTCGTTATGCTTTTGGAGGGCACGTTGGCAGTCATGTCGTTGGTTCAGTAGCGCCAGATTCGACCAGAGACCCTAAGCACTGATTGGATACGAGCTAACATAGGGGATCGGGGATCGTGAGAGGTATCAGGTTCCTGCGGAAAGATTGCCTAATTCTGTCGCAGTGAGTGAAAGCACAAAGAAGCCGGTGGAGGCGAAATAACGACGTGTCTCGGTGCAAAGGAAAGATGACAACCTGATGACACTGAGTGCGAATTGTCGGTTTCGACGGTGTACTTGCCTAATTCTGCAAAACCAACCGAAAAGCCTTCGGTTCTTCAGGAGAGGGCATATACTGCAAATTATTAAGGAGGAAATCCCGTGACCGTTATCGCGCCCGAACAGATTGCCCAGTGCAGCGACAGCTTGTTACCGCAATTGAGCCAGGTCGTCCGCCGTTGGTCGCCGCTGGAAGCCCTTCAAGACACGGCGATTGCCGAAGTCCAACTGGTGCGCACTGATGCCCCTAGTAGTTTTCACTGTGCCGTCTATGAGCCGTGCCTGTGCTTCGTTATTCAGGGCAGCAAAACCGTATTGCTGGGTGACAAGGAGATCATCTACACCGGCCCCAGCTACATGGCGAGCGCCGTTCATTTACCGGTGGTGGGCAGGATTGACCATGCTTCACCAGAAAGACCTTTCCTAGCAGTAAAGGTCTCGGTGGACCCCCAGGAGGTGGCGGGACTAATACTAGAGTTAGGGGATAGGGCTCCAAATGGGGGGCGTGATGCTATCTGTCCTGAGATGGACTGCGGGTTAACGTCGGCGTACATGGATCCCCTGATGCAGGGCGCGCTCTATCGTTTGTTAAGTCTACTCGACTCACCGGAAGATATTCAGGTGCTTTCGCCGCTAGCGCGACGAGAGTTAATCTACCGAGCATTAACGGGTGCCATGGGCCCGCACATGCGTCGGTTTGCTGCCTCAGACTCCCAGGCTAATCGGATTGCGCAAGTGATTGACACGCTTAAAGAGCACTATGCCCAGCCGCTTAAGATCCGCGAATTGGCAGCGACCGTTAACATGAGCGAATCGACGCTTTATCATAGCTTTCGTCAAGTGACACGCATGTCGCCCCTGCAGTTCCAAAAGAAGCTGCGTCTACACGAGGCGCGACGGCTGATGCTGGCGGAGGGGCTCGAGGCAGCCACTGCAAGCTACCGGGTAGGCTATGAAAGCCCTTCCCACTTCAGCCGCGAATATAGCCGCATGTTTGGCGCACCACCACGCGCCGACGTCAGCCAGTTGCGAAGGGCATACGCAGAGTCGCAGCCCGCCTGAACAATAGCGTCATGGGTAGTTGCTGCAGTGGATTTCCCTCTCTCATCTGGATAGTTTCATGAAAACCGTACTGCGCTGGCTGGCTGCCATGACGGCCTTGTTGGTCTTATTGCTGGCAGGCCCGGTGTGGATATTGGCCAGTCAACAGGTCATTACCGATGGGCACTGGTCGAATCTCGATCGTTCGTCTGCAGGGTTGGCCCCCTCTCCGGATCGCGTCCAAGATGCTGTCGTACAGGTCTATGCGGCCCGTGCCTATAGCTGGCGCGGCGCCTTTGGTGTGCATATTTGGATTGCGACCAAAGCAGAGGGGGCGCGGGAGTATCAACTGCATCAAGTGTTGAGCTGGCGACGCCCAACGGTCGTCTCCTCCATCGATACGCCTGACCGAGCCTGGTTTGGACACCCGCCTGAGCTGCTTGCTGACTATCGCGGCGCGGCGGCTGCTGATTTGATCCCCCATATACAAGACGCCGTAGCGCGCTATCCGCAAGCCGATCTGTACCGAGTTTGGCCAGGACCCAATAGCAACAGCTTCATTGCTTGGGTGATCCGCGAGGTCGATGGTTTCGATGTGGCGCTACCCACGACCGCCGTGGGGAAAGACTATCTGTTCAATGGCGTCGTCGCCCGTGTGCCCAGCGGGACGGGGTATCAACTCTCGCTGGGAGGCGTGTTGGGCATCATGCTAGCGCTGGAGGAGGGCATCGAGCTCAACCTGCTGGGCATGAGTGTCGGTATCGATATTATGCGCCCCGCTCTCAAACTGCCTGGCATTGGTCGACTGGGTATGCCTGCCAAGGTGGCGGGAAGCAGTAACGCATCGTCGTCAGCGCAGTGATATGGCGTTGCCAGTCTTGAGTAGACGTGCACATGTCTTTCTAGGCACTTTTGTTCTAAAATGGTGTTTGTAGACATTAAGCTGGGAAGAGCCATGCAAACAGCGCAAGAGTTTGCCCATGATAAGTCAGCGGCTGCGGTGGGGTTGAAAGCCGCGGTACGTATTCTCGAGAAGTGGCGAGCCTCTGGAGAGCAAGGCGAGGCGATTCTGCGCGTCTCTCACAGTACCTACGCTCGTGCTCGGCGCGGCGATCTGGCAGCGATCAAGTTAGATAGTGACCAGCTTACGCGTATCAGCTATGTGCTGAACATCCACGCGGCACTGCGTATGATCTTCGATAACCCGGACAACCTGTATGGGTTCGTGAACATGGTCAATCACAACCCCTTTTTCAATGGTCGCACACCGCTGGCCATTATGGGCACGGGGGACTTTGCCGCGCTTTACGAAACCTATAAACGCATCGACAGCCTGCGGGGTGGGCAGTGGTAAAGGCGGCTGATTTGCCCGTACTGCCAGCCCGTGACGTCACCGGCTATCGGTTGGTGAACAGTAAATTCCCGCCCATCGATTTGTTCGATGACGTGGCAGGCCCTGACGAGTTCGCCGCTCTCCATGCGCTTCAGTCGCTCACCAACCCGCGGTTGCAAAACGAGGTGGGGGACTTGGCGCTGCTGCCGCTCGACCAGATTCCTTTCGGTATTCGTGGCTGCTCGTATGCCGTGGCGCCCTTTACGCACATCAATCCCGAAGGGTCACGTTTCAGCGATGGCAGTTTTGGCGTGCTGTATTTTGCCGATACGCTGGAGACTGCGATTGCGGAGGTCAAACATCATCAGCAAACGTACTGGCGGCGCGTGCCAGGTCTTCGCTATGAGCGGTTCGTTTTTCGGGGGTTGAGAGGCGTCTTCAATGAGGTATCAATAGGCGATGCGCTGACGCTGCCGAGCGATCATCTCGTCTACGCCCCCGATCATTACACGGCGTCTCAGCCCTTCGGTAGAGACGTCCGACGTATGCTGAACGGTCTCCGTTACCGCTCGGTCCGTCGACCCGGTGCCCACTGTTGGGCGCTCATGACGCCGCGTCATGTGACGGACATCATCCAGACCACCCATTTGGAGATGATCTGGAGCGGCGCCATCACCCAGGTGAATCATCTACGTGTCACCCAGCCATAGAGGCGTGCGGAAAAGAGGTTCAGTTATTTTGCTGCTGGTCAGTAAAGCGCTGCATGATCGTGAGCGTCTCATCGCTGACATGGTGTTCCATGCCTTCCGCGTCGATGCGGGCAGTGCTGTCGTCCACGCCTAACGCTCGCAAGAAATGCAGCACGATATCGTGACGAGCACGAGACGTTTCCGCCATTTTTTGACCTTCGTCGGTCAAAAACAGCGAGCGATATGGCTTGCTGGTCACCAGACCTAACTCGTTCAATCGACGGATCATTTTCGATACCGTCGCTTGACTAACGGCCATTCGGTTAGCAATGTCGGCCGCGCGCGCCTCACCGCGATGACGAATCAGGTCGCCAATCAATTCGACGTAGTCTTCGATGAGCTCCGTTTCGTGGGCATTGCGCACGGCTTCGTATTGCTGGGCGTGCTGTTCCACAGGCGGTAGTGCATCACCACTGTGTCCAGAGGGGGGTGAGGTGCGCCGCTGTTGGTGATCACTCATTGGCAAAGGTTATCAAAGTTAGTGGAAACGTTAATTGGCGATGGTAGCGCATTTTTGAAGATAATTGTTAGCCAAGGCTAAACTGTTTGCACATTGCTTTTTTGTTGAGCTAAAGTTATCTGTAACACGAGCCTAGCACAGAGGAGAGATCCAGTGGCTAAACCATACTTGCTAGCAGCCTTGAGCGTGCCGTTCGCCTGGTGTGGCGTTGTGACCAGTGCTCAGGCCGATGAGTTGCAAAACCCGCCCATCGAGATTGCCGTGACGTTTTCAGTTCTTGGCGACTTGGTGAAGAAAGTGGCCGGCGATGATGCGAACGTCACGGTACTGACACCGATCAACGCCGAAGTGCACGAGTGGGAGCTCACCCCAGATAATTTTGCTGCGCTCGAGGACGCCGACATCGTTTTTTATAACGGCTATCAGCTCGAGCAGTGGATGCGCCAAGTATCGGCGACGGTCAACGATGACATACCTATGATCGCCGTGGCAGAGGCGTCGGGTTACCCGACGCAAACGATCGTCACCGGTGAGATGGAAGGCGACGTGGACCCACACCTGTGGATGGACCCGCGGGCTGCCAGTGCCTATGTGCAAGCCATTGCCAACACGTTGGAGGATAGCCTGCCCCATCAAGCCGATGCGATTCAGCAGCGTGCAGCGGCACTGGAAGCGCAACTGCACGACCTACATGTCGAGCTCCAAGAAACGCTCGAAGCCATTCCCGAAGAGCGCCGCGTGCTGCTCTCCAGTGAAGCAGCCTTTCTCTACTTTGCCGACGCGTATCGGTTCGAGCACGACGGCATTTGGGGGACCAATGCCGAAACAGAGGGCTCTCCGCGTCAGTTGATGCGGGTCATCGATCGAATCAACGAGCGTCAACCGGCGGCACTGTTTTGGGAAAGCACGATTTCTGACCGCCATGTGACCAGTATCGCACGTGATACGGGGCTGCCCGTTGCCGGGCCGCTGTATGTCGACTCGTTGAGTGAGCCTGACGGGGAGGCTGCCGACTACTTTGCCATGCAGCGTCATAACGTTGCCTTGCTGCGTCGCTACTTGGCTAGCGAGTAAATCACGATGTCCTCACTACCGTCTCAACCAGCCAGCGCCATCGATGTGAGCGGTGTCTATGCGGCTTACCAGCGTCAGCCCGTGCTAGAGGATATTCACCTCTCGCTGCCAAGCGGGCGTTGGACGGCCATCGTCGGGCCGAACGGCGCAGGCAAGTCGACGCTGTTTCACGTGCTGACCGGTAGTATGAAACCCTTACGCGGCCGCGTGACGGCATTTGGTCAAGCCATCGAGCACCATCGAAAAGCCGGGCGCATTGCCTACATGGCCCAGCGAGAGGCCATCGAGTGGGACTTCCCTATTTCGGTGTGGGAAACCGTGATGAGCGCCCGCTATGGCCACATGCGTCAAGATGCGTGGTGGCGGAGGCTGCTGCCTGCGCGGTGGCATTCATCACGGCATCGTGATGCGGTGGAAAAGGCGTTAGACGACGTTGATATGCTGGCATATGCCGAGCGGCCGATCGGGGCCTTATCGGGCGGACAAAAAAAACGCGTGCTGCTAGCGCGTGCGTTAGCGCAAGAGGCGAGTATCCTGCTGCTCGATGAGCCGCTCGCGGGGGTCGACCCACCTAGCGAGCGACTCATTCTCGACGTGCTCAAACGCGAACGTGAAGCCGGACGAACCATCGTGATGGTGACGCACGATATGCCGGGCGCGCGTCGCTACGTGGATCATGTGGTACTGATCAATCGATTCATTCGCGGCGAGGGCGCGCCCGACGAAATGCTGAGCGATAGCAAGTTGGCCGAACTTGCGGTGAGTTCTATTGCAAATTCTCCAGCGGATGTCGAGCGTGTCCGCCTTCCTGCATTTGCCAGCAAAGAATAGGCGACTCGAATGTTAGAAACGTTGGATGCTTGGAGTAGTGCGCTGGTGGCGGGGCTCATCGCGGCGCTGATGGTGCCCGTGAATCTAATGCCCGACAGCGTATCAGAGGCGTTTCAGTACGCCTTCATGCAGCGTGCGCTGCTCACGTCGATGATGGTGGGAGCCATCTGCGGCATGCTTTCGTGTTACGTCGTGCTCAAGCGTTGGTCGTTGCTGGGGGATGCGATCTCTCATGCGGTGCTGCCCGGGGTGGCGGTTGCCTACCTGCTGGGCCTGCCTTTTTTTATCGGTGCCTTCGTCACAGGAGCGCTGACGTCGCTCGGCATTGGGGCGATCGAACGGCATACACGGATCAAATCCGATGCCGCCATGGGCATCATGTTTACCGGGGCATTTGCGCTGGGCGTCGTGCTAATCAGTAAAATCGCCTCCAGCACCCACTTGATGCATATTCTGTTCGGCAACGTGCTAGGAGTGCAACAGTCGGCACTACTGCTCACGTTGGCGGCCAGCCTCGTTGCGCTGCTGATGGTATGGCTAGCTTATCGTCCGCTCATGCTCTACGCCTTCGATCCGACTCAGGCGCAGGCACTCGGCTTCAATACCGGCGTGATTCATTACGGTTTGATTCTGCTGCTCACGCTCACCATCGTGGCCAGTTTGGAAACCGTCGGTATCATCCTCGTGGTGGCCATGCTGATTACCCCGGGCGCCACGGCCCACTTGATGACCGACCGCTTCAAAACGATGCTGTTTATCTCCGTGGGGATTGGGGTGGGGTCTGCCGTGTTGGGGCTATGGCTCTCGTTTGCGTTTGACGTAGCGTCCGGTGGCACCATCGTCTTGGTGGCAACGGGGTGCTTCTTCACGGCGCTGCTGTTTTCGCCCAAGCACGGTGTGCTGATGCGGCTCTGGCGGCATCGAAGCTTGGGCGGCGCTAATTAGTTTCCCACCCGATGACGAGCCGTGGGTAGTCGATGATCCCAATGACGCTGTGTTTTGCATCGACGACCGGTGCTTGGGATAAACCAAACTGAGCAAACAGGCGAGCGCAATAGCGAATATTCATTTCCGGACGGACGCTAATGATCGGTTTGCTCATGATTTCGTAAAGGCTTACACGGTCTGCAGAGCGATTGACTGCGAGCACTTTTTTAGCAATATCAGAGGCTAACACAAGCCCCAGTTCATCTTTCTCATCGCGCCTATCAACGATGATAGCGGTGGCATCGTATTGCCTCATTAATTCAATGCCGTCAGTAACGGTCATAAAACCATCGGTCGTCACATAGCGTGAGTGCATGACGTCCTGGGCAGTGCGCTCCGTCAGTGATGAGCTTGCCATTGTTAAAGCCTCTCTCTAGCCTAGCGGTTGATCGAATGCATCTTCGAGGGATTTCACTTGGTGTGCGACGCCTACCGCATCCTCGACGTCTAGCTGAAAGGCGATGCCTGTTCCCGACGTGTCGTCAAATGCACCCACTTCCGCGATCGCTTCGAGAATTGAACGGCTAATATGCTCCTCCACTAAAAAGAGCAGCACGTCGCGTTGCGACGTAATGTCCATGCCAAAAATGCCTTTTGCTTTTTTTAAGCCTTCGCCACGCGCGTTATTGATGACAGTGGCGCCGGTGGCTCCAGCATCTCTAGCTGCCTGAAGTATCTGGTCGCTTAGCTCATCTTCTACAAGTGCGACAATGAGTTTAAAGCGCATGGGTATCTCCTTGATGAGGCTTTGTCACTGACGTGCCTGAGAGCGGCTGTATTTTCGATGGCCTATTGCTTCGCCATCGAGCAATTTGGGCGTATCCCATTACCGTGATAATAGGGAATAGGCAGGCAAGCGCGATCATTCCAAAGCCATCCATTAACGCGCTACGACCGGGTATCGAGGAGGCTAATCCAAGACCTAGCGCGGCGATGATCGGCACGGTAATGGTCGATGTCGTGACGCCCCCGGAATCGAATGCAAGAGGGATAATCGACTTTGGGGATCGTAGGGTTTGTACAATCACTAGGCAGTAGGCTCCTAGCACGAACCACTGCAAAGGTAGGCCCATGACGATGCGCCATGCGCCCAGGGTGATTCCAAAGGCCATGCCGAGGGCAACGGCGAGCCGCAGGGTAAAAGGGTTGATCGTACCGCCGGATATTTCGCCAGCTTTGATCGACACCGCGATCAGCGATGGCTCGGCAATCGTAGTGCTTGCGCCAATCGTAAACGCGAAAATATAGACCCAGTAGTAGTCGCTCCAATGCCGCTGAGCTCCCTCTGTCATGGCAGGTAGAAAATCGGGGTGCGTCAATTGGCTAGCCATCAACTCACCCATGGGAAACAGGGCTTGCTCTAGCCCTATCAAAAAGAAAGAGAGTCCTACCCATACCATGAAAAAACCAATAGCGACCTTAAGAAACCGTTTGACCGGCTTGCGGATCACCAAATATTGGAAGCCAAAAATAATCGCCACGATGGGAAGAATATCGCGTAGCGTCCCCCAAAAAACAGCCAGCATATTCATGATCTTCCCTCTGCAACGAGATCAAGGCCAACAATACCGAAAAGCAGTACGAAAATGATGGGCATAACGGAAGCAAATGCAATCAAACCAAAGCCGTCCAGCATAGGGTTGCGGCCTTTGATGGCCGTGGCCAAGCCAACACCGAGTGCCGTAACAAGAGGGACAGTAATGGTCGATGTCGTGACACCGCCCGAATCATAAGCAATGCCAACGAGCTCAGCAGGCGCTAACAGCGTCAAGAGCAGTACAAGAATATAACCACCAATGATCATCAAATGCAGCGGCCAGCCTTTGAAGATACGCAGTACGCCAACGACCACGGCGGTGCCTACGGAAAGCGCTACGATCATGCGGAGCGTGAACGCAAAGGACGTTTGTGCGAGACTGCTATTCTCGATCAGACCGCTTTCGGAGACGACAATCGCTGCGCGAGCCGCCACGGCAATCAGTGCTGGCTCTGCGACGGTGGATCCAAACCCCAGTGCAAAAGCAAATAGAAGGAGCCAAACGACAGAACCTTTATGAACGAAAGCACGTGCGAGGTTCTCTCCTAAAGGAAACAGTCCCAGCTCTAGCCCCTTGATGAAGAGCGTTAGCCCGATCACTACAAACAGTAGCCCTAGTGCTAAATCGAAAAGCGCCAATGTATCGGGCAGAGGTTGTTGGATGACGAGCGTTTGAAAGAAGCTCAGAACCAGTACAACGGGTAGCAAATCCCGAAGGCTGTTTTTGAGCTGCAGGGCGAGAGAGTGAATAAAGTTCATTAGCGCCCTTTTTCAATGGCTGATACGTCTATGCTCATCAGTGTAATGGTTACGCATGTCGTCTCTTTTGATCTAGGACACGTTGCGAGTGTTCTCTAGTCAACAAAGTTGGCTGCCTAACAGCAGCATCGAAGGGTCTAGTGCGTGCCAGCCCCACCATGCCAGCAATATCAAGCCACTCACTATCGGTAGAGCAATCAAACTCCACCATAGACTTGAACGCATCATGTCGTCACCTGTCCCGCAGAGGGGCGTGACAGCGGCTTCTCACTGATGAACCAGTGGAGCGCGGCGGCGACCACGGACAGCACGATGGCAATCTGCCACACCGTATCGTAGTGGCCGGTGAGGTCGTACAAAAATCCACCCAGCCACACGCCCATGAACGAGCCCAGCTGATGAAAGAGAAACACGATGCCGCCCAACATCGAGAGATGGCGAACGCCAAACACCGATGCGACGATACCGTTGGTGAGCGGAACGGTGGAGAGCCATAACAGCCCCATGGCGATCCCGAAGAGATAAGCGCTGGTCGTTGTCAGGGGTAGGGCGATAAAGGCTGTGATGATCACGCCCCGGATGAGGTAAAGCCAGCTCAATAGGCGCGGTTTCGACCAGATACCCCCCATCCAGCCAGCGGTGTAGGTGCCCACGATATTGAACAGACCCACCAGCGCGAGCACCGTGGTGCCGACTTGGACGGCCAAGCCGTTATCGAACAGGTAGCCTGGCAAGTGGACCGCAATGAACACCACTTGGAAGCCGCAGACGAAAAAGCCCAGGCAAAGTAGCCAAAATCCTTTTTGCCCCGCCGCTTCGTTAAGCGCATCGCGCAGGCTCAAGTCGCCCAGTGCCTTGGGGCTGGGCCGGTCTTTGAGCATCGCGCCCAGCGGTATCATGAGTGCGGCAATCGCCCCCATGGCCAGGAGCGCAGAGGACCAGCCTAGCCACTCGATCAATCCCAGCGTGCCGGGCAGCATGGCAAATTGACCAAACGAGCCCGCCGCACTGACGATCCCCATGGCCATGCTGCGCTTCTCAGCGGGAACGGCCCGGCCGACGGCGCCCAGAATCACCGAAAACGTCGTTCCCGATAGGCCGAAGCCAATCAGCAGACCCGCGCTGACGGTCATGCCGAGCGCGCTGGTCGAGAGGCTCATGAAGCAGAGCCCCAGTACGTAGAGGATGCCGCCCGCCACGATGATTTTGGCCGCGCCAAAACGGTCGGCCAGCGCCCCGGTAAACGGCTGGGACAGCCCCCAAATGAGGTTTTGGACGGCCAGTGCGAACGCAAAGACGCCGCGCCCCCAGCCGAAATCGCTGCTCATGGGCTCGAGAAACAGCCCGAACCCATGACGCAGCCCCATGGCCGTGGAAATAACCAAGCTGGCGAGCACGATCAACAGCAGCGTATGGTGTTTCTTGAGGGCCATGGCACGTCTCTTATGGTGGATTGGTTAACGCGTTAATCAACTATCGCATGGCATTGGCGACTTTAGAAGCTTCCAAATAGGGTGCCGAGCGTAATCACACTCATCAGCGCGGCGATGGGGAGCACGATGGTGACCATGGCGACATTGCCATACGACTGGCGGTGGGTCAGCCCGCAGATGGCCAGAAGTGTGATGACGGCGCCGGAATGGGGGAGCGTATCCATGCCGCCCGCGGCCAGCGTCGCCACGCGGTGCATGAGCTCTGGGTCGATGCCAGCCTGTTGCGCCATGGCCAGATACTCGCTACCCAAGGTTTGGAGTGCAATGGAGAGCCCGCCTGAGGAGGAGCCGGTGATGCCTGCCAGCACGCTCATCGCCATGGCTTCGGAGATGAGGGGGTTACCGGGGGAGACATTGAGCACCGCATCGCGAAGGATGGCAAAGCCTGCCAAGCTGGCGATGACCGCGCCGTAACCCACTTCAGAGGCCGTGTTGAAAATAGGTAGCAGTGAACCAAAGCAGCCTTGATTGATGGTGACTTTCAAGTCTTGCCAGTGGTGCCAGCGGGTGATGATCAGCCAAGCCGAGGCGCTCAGCAGGGCAATCAGAATGGCCCAAAGCCCGGTCTGTCGGCTGGGTGTGACGTTATCGAACGCGTCGCTGATGAAGCTCAGGTCCATGGCCGGGAATACCCCGTAAGTAAAGAGGGCATTGAGGCCAATCACCATAACCAGTGGAATCAACGCGATGGCCAGCGGCATGCCGGGTGCTGTGTCAGTGTCGCTGTGGGTATCGGTTTCACGTTCCGTGTGGGTACCGTAACCCTCCCCTTGAGCAGCGGCTTTCTTGACTCGGGACTGAAGGTAGAACGTTCCTAAACCTAGCATGATCAACCCAGCGACGATGCCAAGCCCCGGTGCCGCGAAACTGTTGGTACCAAAGTAAGGAATGGGAATGGCGTTTTGGATGGCCGGCGTGCCGGGGAGCGCCGTCATGGTAAAGGTGAAGGAGCCTAGAGCGATGGAGGCGGGGATAAGGCGCTTGGGCACATTGGCCTGGCGGAACAGTTCACGGCTGATCGGGTAAATGGCAAAGGCCACGACGAACAGCGAGACACCGCCATAGGTCAGAACGGCACAGGCCATGACCACCGTCAGTACCACGTGATGGGTACCCAACCGCTTTACGATGCCATTGGAGATCGACTGGGCGGCGCCTGAGTCTGCCATCAACTGGCCGAAGAGCGCGCCCAGCAAGAAGAGAGGGAAGAACTGCATGACATAGTTGCCCAGGGCGCCCATGAAGGTATCGGTGTAAATGGGCAGTAAAAAAGCACCGTCGCCTGATAGTAAAACCGCTAACGCGGCCATTAACGGCGCAAGGAGGAGGACAGAAATGCCGCGATAGGCAAGCAGCATCAATAGCGACAACGAAATAATAATGGCGAGCATGCCCATACAGGCTCCTAAGCATTTGTTAATTTAGTAAGCGGTGCGTTTAAACAAAGGCCGGGATACTAGGCATAATGTTGCATAGCAGCAATAGCGTTGTGACTAAAGTCGTAACCAAAAGAGAGCGTCACTTTCGCCTGATTAAGCGCGCCCCATCTGTTAAAATCCGCCACCTTTGGCGTTGATGACCTTCCAATAACCCTGGGTATTTCCATGAATGCAGTAATTCTTGCAGTGCTCGTCATGGTGGCACTGTCACTTCTTCGCGTGTCCGTCGTTTTCGCACTGGTGGTTGGTGCGTTGGTAGGGGGGCTGGTCGGAGGCCTTTCCCTAGACGATACGCTCAGCGCGTTCAACGAGGGCGTCGGTGGGGGCGCTCAGGTGGCGCTGGCGTACGCAACGTTAGGCGCTTTTGCCGTGGCCATCTCTCGTTCTGGGTTGCCGGACATGCTGGCGAACCGATTGATCACTCTGTTGGGTAAAGAAGCGACCGCCGCCCACCAAGCACGGGTGAAGATGCTGCTGCTGGTGGCCGTACTGCTGGTCGCGATCTCCTCACAAAATGCCATTCCGGTCCATATCGCGTTCATTCCCGTGCTGATTCCACCGCTGCTGGCGGTGATGAATCGTCTGCAACTCGACCGCCGCGCCGTGGCCTGCGCTTTGACCTTTGGTCTTACTGCGCCCTATATGCTGCTGCCGGTAGGATTCGGGGCGATCTTCTTGAACGATATTCTGTTAGCCAATCTCAACAGTGCCGGAGAGCCACTAGGGCTTGAGATCTCGCGTGGCATGGTGCCCATGGCCATGGCGCTTCCGGTGGGCGGCATGGCCATGGGCCTGTTGGTCGCCCTACTGTTTAGCTACCGCGGCCAGCGTAGCTACGCGAGTAAGGACGTGGCCGCGCCCAATGGCCAGACGCACACGCCTGTCGAACCGCACCTCTTAGGGTTAGTCATGTCAGGCGTGGCGATCGTGGCAGCGTTAGGCCTTCAGCTCTACACCGGCTCGATGATCGTTGGAGGCTTGGTGGGTATCGGCTTGCTGTCATTGGGTGGTATTTTCAAATGGCGCGAGGCTGATGATCTGTTCACCAGCGGTATGCGGATGATGGCTTTGATTGGCTTTATTATGATTTCGGCGGCAGGCTTTGCGGAAGTCATGAAAGCCACCGGCGATATCGACTCGCTGGTTGCGGGTGCCTTCGATCTGTTTGGCGATAATCGTGGCTTGGCCGCTTTGGTCATGCTGCTGGTCGGCCTGTTCATTACCCTGGGCATCGGCTCTTCGTTCTCAACCATTCCCATCATTGCGGCGATCTTCGTACCGCTGGCCGTGCAGTTTGGTTTCTCACCCATGGCGACTGTAGTGCTGGTGGGCACCGCTGCCGCCTTGGGCGATGCGGGGTCGCCAGCCTCGGATTCCACTTTGGGGCCCACCTCAGGATTGAACGTAGACGGTCAGCACGACCATATGTGGGACAGCGTGGTGCCCACGTTCCTGCACTATAATCTTCCGCTGATTGCGTTTGGCTGGCTGGCGGCCATGACGCTTTAAGCACACTCAATACTTACCAAAAGGGCAGCGCTAAGGCTGCCCTTTTTTGATGGAAGTGCTTGATGAAAGCGCGTTGAGTGGATAAGACGTTACTGTTTAGGCAAGTGCGCTTCAAAGGCACTTAGCAGACCACGGAGTAGGGACAGCTCTTTGCGGCTAGGCTGTGCACGGGCAAACAGCGCTTGAAGCTGCTCTTCGGTACGGGCGTGGGGCTGGGTTAAAAAACCGCTTTGCTGCATCAAGCGGCCAAGATGTTCCTGGAAATAGCCAAACTGTTCGCGGCTAGGCGGCGTGGCTTCCAGCGGGCGCTGATACTCAAAACCGCTGACGTCGCGCTTGCGCCAGGCGCGATGCACTTCGTAGGCAAGAATCTGGACCGCTTGCGATAGATTGAGAATGCCATACTCGGGATTGGCGGGAATGCTGACTTGGTGGCTGCAGCAGCGAATCTCATCGTTGGTCAACCCGGAGCGTTCGCGGCCAAACACCAGGGCCACCGGGGCATGATGGGCGTTGTCGATGACTTGCTGGGCCATCTCGTCAGGCTCGTCGAAATGGGGCAGCGGCATGCTGCGTAGCCGAGCGCTGGCGCCGATTACCTGCACGCAGTCGCGTACGGCCTCTTCTAGCGTGCTCACACAGCGAGCATTCTCCAGTACGTCCGTGGCACCGGCGGCTAGGCGAGTGGCTTCTTCATCGGGAAATGTACGGGGATTGACCAGCACAAGCTCTGTCAGTCCCATGGTTTTCATGGCGCGGGCTGTAGCGCCAATGTTGCCCGGGTGGAATGTTTGCACCAGCACGATACGAATATTGGAAAGCACGGGAAGTCGAACCTAAAAGCTGCCAAATAAAGTCGGTGATGGTAGCACGCTTTATGACGCCATGAAGGCGGCAGCAACGAAAGAACCCCGCCGAAGCGGGGTTCTTAATGACGTTAAACGTCAGAGCGTTAGGCTCATGGGTGCATTACATCATGCCGCCCATGCCACCCATTCCGCCCATGCCACCCATATCCGGGGCAGCTTCTTTCTCTTCCGGGTCGTCGGCGATCATGCACTCGGTGGTGATCATCAGGCCAGCAACGGAACCAGCAGACTGCAACGCAGTGCGGGTTACTTTTGCCGGGTCGAGAACACCCATTTCGAACAGGTCGCCGTACTCGCTGGTTTGCGCGTTGTAACCGAAGTTGCCTTCACCATCTTTCACGCGGTTGATGACCACAGCAGCTTCTTCGCCCGCGTTGGTGACGATCTGACGCAGCGGTGCCTGCATGGCACGAAGCGCCATGTTGATACCGTGGTTCTGGTCTTCGTTGTCACCGGTCAGGCCTTGTACTTTGGCCATCACGCGTACCAGGGCAGTACCGCCACCAGGTACGACGCCTTCTTCTACGGCAGCGCGAGTTGAGTGCAGAGCATCTTCAACACGGGCTTTCTTCTCTTTCATTTCAACTTCTGTTGCTGCACCGACGCGAATGACGGCAACGCCGCCTGCCAGCTTGGCAACGCGCTCTTGCAGCTTCTCTTTGTCGTAGTCAGAAGAGGTTTCTTCGATTTGCGCGCGGATTTGATTAACGCGCGCTTCGATGTCGTCTTCAGCACCTGCGCCATCGATGATGGTGGTGTTCTCTTTAGACATGGTCATGCGCTTGGCAGTACCCAGGTGATCCAGGTTTGCCTGCTCAAGGGTCAGACCTACTTCTTCGGAGATCACGGTGCCGTTGGTCAGGATAGCGATATCCTGCAGCATCGCTTTGCGACGGTCGCCGAAGCCAGGTGCTTTGGCAGCCGCAACTTTCACGATACCGCGCATGTTGTTCACGACCAGCGTCGCAAGCGCTTCGCCTTCGATATCTTCAGCGATGATGGCCAGCGGCTTGCCTTGCTTGGCAACGGCTTCCAGCACCGGCAGTAGTTCGCGAATGTTGGAGATCTTCTTGTCAACGAGCAGGATGTACGGATCTTCCAACTCGACGGTCATGGTGTCTTGGTTGGTGACGAAGTAGGGCGAGAGGTAGCCGCGGTCGAACTGCATGCCTTCAACCACTTCAAGCTCGTCTTCAAAGCCGCGACCTTCATCAACGGTGATGACGCCTTCTTTACCGACTTTTTCCATCGCTTCGGCGATGATTTCGCCAATGCGCTTGTCGCCGTTGGCAGAGATCGTGCCTACTTGCGCAATGGACTTGGTGTCGGTGCAGGGCACGGACATCGCCTGAATCTCTTTGACCGCTGCGGTCACGGCTTGGTCGATACCGCGTTTCAAATCCATCGGGTTCATGCCCGCGGTCACGCCTTTCAAGCCTTCCGCTACGATGGCCTGTGCCAGAACGGTGGCCGTGGTGGTACCGTCACCGGCGGCGTCGGAAGTCTTGGAAGCGACTTCTTTCACCATCTGGGCGCCCATGTTCTCGAACTTGTCTTTCAGTTCGATCTCTTTTGCGACAGAGACACCGTCTTTAGTGACGGTCGGCGCGCCGAAGGATTTGTCCAAAACCACGTTGCGGCCTTTCGGGCCCAGCGTGACTTTAACGGCGTTCGCCAGGACGTCGACACCACGTGCCATGCGTTTGCGAGCATCATCGGAGAACTTAACTTGCTTAGCTGCCATGTTCGTTACTTCCTAACAATTGAAATAAAAATGGGAAAGTAATTAGCCGAGTCGGATTAGCCTTCGACGACGGCCAGAATATCGGCTTCGCTCATGATCAGAACTTCTTCGCCGTTGATTTTTTGCTTCTCAACGCCAAAGCCGTCTTTAAAAATCACCGTATCGCCCACTTTTACATCCAGTGGACGTACGTCGCCGTTATCCAGAATACGGCCATTACCAACGGCCAGAACTTCACCACGCGTGGGTTTTTCCTGCGCATTACCCGGTAGCACGATGCCGCCAGCGGTTTTCTGCTCTTCTTCCACGCGACGGATGACGACGCGATCGTGCAAAGGACGGATATTCATGCTCACGTTCTCCTGAGGTTCGTCAAAGCCCAAAAGGGGCAGTTAGCTTAAAGGGATTTCCGCGGGCTCAGCCCTCGGAAAGCGAAGGCGTGCTGCCTTCATGTCAATGGCGAAAGCAAAGCCTTCGCCGAACCTGTGTGCTGACACAAAAGTGGGGGCTGCCCAACGCCTTTCAAGGGGTAGGTATGAAAAAAAATACCTCGCCACCTTTGGCAATCAGGTGAATGACTTAGCGACGGCGCGGCTCATCGTCACCGCTTATGAATTCACCTTCGATAGGGCCTTCTTCACGATGGGAGGAGGGCTGTTCGTTCGACCGCCCCCAGTCTTCTGCGCCACGCTGATACGTGTGCCGATGCGAAGCGCTTTTTAAACCAACCCAGGTCAGGGCTTTCATGAGTAGTTGGCGAGCGTTGGGAATCAAGCAGGCGATACCGAGCGCGTCGGATAGGAACCCTGGGGCAAGCAAAAGAGCGCCACCAAAGATGAGGGCGGCGCCAGTCAGTAGCTCCTGAGAGGGGATTTCACCCATTTGCATGCGCTGTCGGGCGCGGGCGAAGGTGGAGACACCTTCCTTGCGAATGAGGTGAAGTCCGATGAAGCCGGTGCTTAACACCAATATCAGTGTGGCCAATAAGCCTATCTGGCTGCCGAGTGAAAAAAGCAGCACAAAGTCCAGTAGCGTAAAGAGCGATATAAAGAGAAGAATAGGCATAGCCAGCTCCAAGACGGTCGTAATTAACGGATATGGTGACAGAAATATAAAAAACAAGCAGTCCCATGAGTGTCCCAACGCCCTGGTGGGCTCGATATTTTTCGTGGGCTATTCTATGCTGCAATGCAAAAAGAAAGGCGACGCGTGCTGGATGGGTTGTCAATGCGGCAGACAAACCTGCTAAGGAGAGAGAGATGCAAGTGGACAAGAAAGTGATTGCAATAACGGGGGGCGCTCGAGGCCTTGGGTTTGCTATTGCGCAACGGTTAGGTAGACAAGGAGCCCACCTTGCGCTGTTGGATATGAGTGCTGAGGCCCTGGATGGGGCGGTGTCTGCTTTAAGTGCAGAGGGGGTGACCGCTCAGGCTTTCGTAGTCAACGTTGCAGATGAGGCATCCGTCGAGCGTGCGTTTGCCGATATCGCCGATCGAATGGGCCCGGTCAGTGGCTGTGTGAACAATGCTGGGATTACTGATGATGGCCTATTGATCAAAGCTAGAGATGGCGTCGTTGAAAAACGCATGTCACTCTCCGCGTGGCAGCGCGTACTGGACGTTAATTTGACGGGGGTATTCTTATGCGGTCGTGAGGCGGCGGCCCAGATGGTCGAGGCGGGACATGACGGCGTTATCGTCAATATTTCCAGCATTTCTCGCGCGGGCAATATGGGGCAAAGCAATTACGCTGCCGCCAAAGCGGGAGTGCATGCCCTAACCGTTACGTGGGGAAAAGAGTTGGCACGCTACGGGGTGCGCACCGGTACCGTCGCGCCTGGCTTTATCGAAACCGAGATGACGGCCTCGATGCGTCCCGATATGTTAGAAAGAATCGAATCTAACGTTCCGTTAAAGCATTTAGGCGAGCCGGATCATATTGCTCAAAGTGTCGCGTTCATTTTTGATAATGATTATTTCACCGCACGCATTATCGAATGTGATGGGGGTTTGCGGCTTTAAAACCGCTTACCGATGACGACGCTGCGGTTAGAATTGAAAGTAGTCTCGCTGAATATCACGCTGAAAGTACATTTCTAAACGCAGTGTCATTGCCCAGCGGGGGTCGTAACTATCCTCGCGCTGAAAATGCAGCTCTGGTATGACATCGCCAAACAGAATGCCTTTGTGAAGATCGCGACGGTAGCGGGTTTGTAGGTAATAGTTGGTCATGCGTGGATTGGAAGCGCTTTCACCAATCGCAATGGCTGAATGACGTAGTGCACTGCGGTCGTTCAGACGCTGATTGAGCTGAGCGACTTCGCTAAACTCCAGCTTGTCTTCTTCCTCTCGCCATTGGACGGTAGTGATAAAGCGCAAATGTCTATTTTCGGAGAGTGGGCGACCTATGTCCCACGTCGTGCGTGCCGAATAGCCTTCATTATTGAACCAGGATAGACGGTTGAAGGACTCCAGCTGCCAGGGGCCGTCGCCAATGTCCCACAGCCGCTCGCTAGTGAAACGAACATACGGGTCGAGTGGCATACGTAGGCGAATACCTGCGCCTATCCGATTGCTCCAATTTTCTCGTTTATCACGGCTTTCTAACCAATCGAGGCCAAATGTAGACGTGCTGCGGTCTCTCTGATCATTGTAGAGGCGACCCGAACCTTGATCGGCTAGCGTACCCTGCGACTCTTCTGGATCGCTCTCGACCACGAGTCTCAAACGCTCCTCGGTGGTGGGCAGGTCGATGCGATAACGAACGCTAATGTCACCGTTGGTGCCGTCACCTTCCATCCAGTCGATTTCTTGGCCTAAACGTAAGTAGGACTTGTTTTGGACAGTGGCCGAGTGTTCACCGCCAAAAAAAGCATCAATATTACGAGACGTATTGTCGACCCAATTGCCGATGCGGGCGCGGAAAGGTTCTACCCGTTCTTCGGCCCAGTCAGGTAAGTCGCTGTCTTCCTCATCCGCATGCACACCGAACGAGAGGGTACTCAGCGCGCCTAACCAAACGAGCGCAATGATAGGTTTCATAGGAACGTCCCCGCCTTTTAATTAGGTGCGCACATCATTGTGCTTTATGCATCTCGATGGCTTTTGCCCACTCCAGTACTCGCTTACGATCGCGCCGACTGTTCATGCGCTCGGTATCTACTTTAAGTGGCGTGAGTTGATGGAGCGGATCTGCGTTTAAATCCAAAGCAAAGCGCCTCGAGGCACCGACCGGCATATCTTCGGAGCCATAAATTGCGATGACTCGTATCTCGAGCTCTGGTGTTTGCTCTTGCAAGGTGCCTTGGTCTAGCTTCCAGTGCTGAACCAACTGATCCACGATCGAGCCAAACGACTGTATGTGCAAATAATCTCCCGATGCCAAAGGCCCCTGATGGGTGCGGTAGCACTCTTCGTTGTCATCCCCGCTTTGCTGCTGATACTCGACGACATCCAATTCATACACTCCTTCGCGAGTGTGCAGGACGGCGACCAAGTGTTGAATATAGATAGCCTCACTGCTCATATTGCTGATCAAGCACAGGGCTTTGGTGCCGATACCTTTACCCCGATTGACGATGATGCGAGGTCGGCGTTGTCGCACGTAGCCGTTATAGAGCAATTGCGCGTAAAACACCCATACGAACAGTGTACAAATACTGGCCACTGCAGAAATTGCCTGAGCATTGTCGTTCAGCCATTGCATAAGTTGAGATCCTTCTCAAAATTGACGGCGTAGATAGACCGATAACGTAGCCTAAAAAAAGGGCGAAGTCAGCTAGTTAGGTTGATACGATGAAGGGGAGTTGGAAACAAAAAAATTCGGCTAGCTATGCGCTACCGAATCCTTTGAGGTTTTACATTTTAAATTGGTGCGGATGGGGAGACTCGAACTCCCACACCTTACGGCACTAGAACCTAAATCTAGCGTGTCTACCAATTCCACCACATCCGCAGAAGACGAGGCGTATATTATCAACTTCAGCGTTAATGTCAATCACGATGCGCTGCTATTTTGACTGTCAGACATGGGATGTACATACAATGATGAAATGGACCATGGTCATGAATCAGTGGCTTAAGCGAGGTTTGCCAGGTTACTGCGCCTTTTGTTTGTGCTCTCGAGCAACTGAAAGCGGATGGTGTGAGGAGTGCTATGCGCAACTGCCTTGGAATCGAGTGAGCTGCGAGCAGTGTGCCGAACCGCTTTTGGGCGCCGGTGAGAGTCGCTGCGGCCACTGTTTGGTAGAGCCGCCGAGCTTTACGATCACCACTGCAGCACTTTGCTATCAAGAGGTTGTGTCGCAACTAGTGCATGATTTCAAATTTCAGGCGTCGCCTCGTGCCGGTCAGTTGCTAGTGAATTTGATGCTTTCACAACCACCGCCCGCGTTGGGTAACGCTTTGCTTCCCGTCCCCATGTTTCCAGCGCGGGCTAAAGAGCGTGGCTTTAATCAAGCACATTGGCTGGCCAAACGGCTCGGCAAGAACACGGGTATGCCAGTCCTTCGAGCGCGTTGTATCAAACAGGTGCCTTCACAACGCTCTTTGAATCGTAAAGAGCGGCGCCGAAACGTAAGCGACGCCTTTAGGATGGAGGGGGGCATACCTGAACATGTCACCATCGTCGATGATGTAGTCACCACAGGGGCAACCGGCCATGCCTTGGCCGCCGCTGCGCTGGCACAGGGTGCGAAGCGCGTGGACGTGTGGGCAGCTGCTCGCACACCCTTTCAGAAGAGTTGATAAACTAGTCAGCTCTTTTAAGGAGTCATTTATGTCGCATCCGTTTAGTGCGCTGTCACCTGACCTCGTCATGTCGGCAATAGAGTCAATCGGTATCTGGCCTTCAGGGGAACCCTTTGCTTTGAATAGCTATGAAAACCGTGTGCTGATGTTCCGTGATGACACGGGTGCCCGTTGGGTCGTGAAATTTTACCGGCCGGGACGTTGGTCCAACGAAGCGATCGAAGAAGAGCACGCGTTCTTAACCGAATTGACCCAGGCAGGCGTGCCTGTCGTCGCACCTTGGCGAGATGCGCATTACAAATCTTTGCATACGTTTGGGCCATTTCGTTTTGCGCTGTTTTCTCAATGCTCTGGTCAAGCGCCGGAGTTGGATAACCCGGACCACTTGTTTGCCTTAGGGGAGGTGTTAGGACGGCTTCACGAAGTGGCAGCGCAAGCCCCTTTTCAGCACCGTGACACGCTGCGGCTAGCGGAAGGTGTCAGTGATGCCGAGCGGCGTGTTCTGGCAAGCCCGTGGCTGAATGACCATCAGGCGCGCGCTTATCAACGGGTAGTGAATAAGATACGTCAACATTTAGAGAGCGTAGCGTTGAGCGCTGAGTGTATGATTCGGGCTCACGGTGACTGCCACTTAGGTAACGTATTAGGTCGTGATGGAGACTTCCATCTGGTCGATTTCGACGACTGCTTGATGGCGCCTGCCATTCAGGACGTTTGGATGCTGTTACCCATGGAAGAGCCTCAGCAGTGGCGCACGCAGCTTAGTGAAATCGTCGAGGGGTACGAAGAAACCAGGCCATTTCCGCATGAGCAAATGTCACTCATCGAGCCTTTAAGAGCGTATCGTCTCACACGACACGCGGCTTGGTTGGTTAGTCGCTGGGAAGACCCGGCTTTTCCTCGCGCATTTCCCTGGTTGGCGGAAGCGGGTTACTGGGATCAACACATACGACAGCTCGAGCAGCAGTTGCTTCAGTTAGAAACGCCATTGTGGCTGGCCTAGCATCGAACAACGATGAGGAAAGGACACAGCGACCTTTCGTATTCAACGACGAAAGGCCGCGGTATGAAAAAGTAGGCGTTAATTAGGCTGTTCAGTCGGCGCTGGGTTTTCGATACTTTGGTCAGGATCAGGGCGTTCGCCAGGAATTGGGTTGGCCACGCCTTCACCATTGGCTTGACGCCGAGTCGCGTTTATCTCGGCAGAGGGGTTATCTTGCGCGGCGATCTGAATGCTTTCATCCAACGTAAGAACGAACGATTGTCCAGGTGCAAGCGTGCAGTCACTGTTACCGCAGGGGATACCATATTGGCCATCTTCTGCGTAAGCGCTCGCAGAGAATGAGCCGGAGTAAATGGCGCTTTCTGCATCATGGGTTTCAATGCAGGTGGCATCCTGCGTGGTAATACGTATGCGATCACCGTTTAGCTGTGCGTTCGCCACCAGCAAGCAATATTCAGGAAGCGCGTCTGTGGTCCCGTTAGCGGTCGTTGGATGAAGAAGAATGTCGCTATAACGTGACTGGGTATTATCGAACGCCAGAGCCTCGACGACTTCAACGCCCACCTTTGCGCCGCTTGGCAAGGTCAGCATCGACTCTTCTGCATAAGTGGAGGATACCCATAACGTACCCAGCAGGGCGGCTAGCCAAAAGGGCGATGATTTAAATGACATGGCTTACTCTCAACAGTGATACCTGCATTGTCAGCAGGAAAATGATGCCCATAGCATAGCACAGCTCTTATAGTGCCGAAGGGGGGTGCGTGTCACTCTGCCACAGCCTGCTTAGGTGCGTTAAAATAGATTAATAGGCCGTTCTTGTTGTACATAAATTTTTTAAGGTATATTTTTTGTACAGGATGGTTGTCCAAGATAGGCGTTCAGCTAGCACGCTAGGTAAGGCAGCTAAACGGATAACACTGCAAGCTAAAAATAGTTTGCCGAAAATGAGGCTCGCTGGCGCGATGACATTGCTGCAAAGCGATTGAGTGATAGCGAACAAGCACAGTTTAATGAGGCCTACCATGACCGACGACATCGCCCAACATTACCGTCACATCATTACCGCTTTGGGTGAAAACCCGGATCGCGAGGGCCTAAGAGATACGCCCAAGCGAGCCGCTAAGGCCATGCAGTTTTTGAACGCTGGTTATCACCAGTCGCTCGAAGAGATCGTCAATGGCGCCGTGTTCGAATCACAAACCGACGAAATGGTGTTGGTCAAGGATATCGAGCTCTACTCGATGTGCGAGCACCATTTGCTGCCATTTATTGGCAAGTGTCACATAGCTTACTTGCCCAGTGGCAAGGTGTTGGGTTTGTCCAAGTTCGCGCGCATCGTCGACATGTATGCGCGACGTATGCAGATTCAGGAAAACCTGACCAGAGAAATTGCAGAAGCGGTGCAGCAAGTCACCCAGGCGCGAGGAGTGGCGGTCGTCATCGAAGCTCGACACCTTTGCATGATGATGCGTGGGGTCGAAAAGCAGAACTCGAGCATGACCTCTTCCGTCATGCTGGGAGGGTTCCGCAGTAACCAAGCCACTCGCCAGGAATTTTTGACATTGATTAGTTAGGCCGAGTGGCGCTGACCTTTTGTATCAAAGGTTTGGTGAAACGCGTCGTTTCGTCTTAGCATGAACGGGTCAATGAGCCGATTAGGCCGTCATTTGGTCAGGAGTCTGTCATGGAAGCGCTGAGAGAAACGCAGCTATATTGCCCATTTGCCTATATCGATGGCAGTTGGGTAGCCGCTGACAGCGGTGAGCAAATCAACGTCACGAATCCCGCTACTGGCGAGCCAGTAGGGGATATCCCTCGACTGGGTAGAGCGGAAACCGAGCGTGCCATCGAGGCAGCCGATGCAGCACTGCCGGCATGGCGGGCGCTAACTGCTCAAGAGCGGGCGGACTTGTTGCTCAAATGGCATGATTTGATGCTCGAACATAAGCAGGATCTCGCGCTTCTCATGACGCATGAGCAAGGTAAGCCGGTCAAAGAAGCTGAAGGTGAAATCGTTTATGCTGCGAGCTTTCTACGTTGGTTTGCTGAAGAGGCTCGTCGCGTTTACGGTGAAACGATTCCTGCAGCCAATGCCAATCAGCGCATCGTCGTTACCAAGCAGCCCGTGGGTGTAGTGGGGGCGATCACTCCTTGGAACTTCCCAGCAGCGATGATTACACGCAAAGCCGGTGCCGCTCTGGCTGCTGGTTGCACGATCGTTGTCAAGCCTGCAAGCCAAACCCCGTTTTCGGCGACGGCATTGGCTCTGCTAGCCGAACGTGCAGGCATCCCTCGTGGTGTGTTCAACGTGGTGCCTGGCAGCGCGTCAGATATTGCCAAAGCGCTGACTGAGTCTCCCAAGGTTCGCAAAATCACCTTTACAGGATCGACGGAGGTGGGGCGCAAGCTAATGGCTCAAGCAGCGGAACACATCCAAAAGATTTCGCTTGAGCTGGGTGGCAATGCGCCGTTCATTGTGTTCGAAGATGCGGATTTAGACGCCGCGGTAGAAGGCGCCATGGCGGCAAAGTTTCGTAATGCGGGTCAGACATGCGTATGTACGAACCGATTTTTGGTTCAATCCAGTGTCATCAATGCGTTTTGCGAAAAACTGGCCGTTGCGATGAACAGTGAACTCAAAGTGGGGGATGGTACTAAGCCAGGCGTAAACATCGGGCCGTTAATCGATGAGAGCGCCGTGAAAAAGGTGAGCGAACACGTCCAGGATGCCGTCGATCACGGTGCCGAACTTCTGCTAGGTGGCCATCCGCACCCCTTAGGGGGCAATTACTTTACGCCTACGCTCATCAGTTTTGCCACCGATGCCATGAAAGTGGCGCATGAAGAGACGTTTGGTCCGCTTGCTGCCGTGTTTCCTTTCGATGATGAGGAAACCGCTATCGAGATGGCCAACGATACTCAGTACGGCTTGGCGTCTTACTTCTATTCCCGGGATTTGGCTCGCGTATGGCGTGTAGCAGAGGCGTTAGAATATGGCATGGTAGGCATTAATACCGGCCTTATCTCCAATGCGGCGGCACCGTTTGGTGGCGTCAAGGCGTCAGGTCTCGGCAGAGAAGGGGGACATCAGGGCTTGGAAGAGTACCTGGAAACGAAGTATCTCTGCATCGATCTTGGTAAGTAGTTCATCATAGACCTGAAAGCCCTCACTAGTGAGGGCTTTTTTAATGCAGGTGAGATGACCTGACCGTTTAGTGGCGGAAGTGACGCATGCCGGTGAAGACCATGGCAATGCCTGCTTCGTTAGCCGCATCGATCACTTCTTGGTCGCGCATGGAGCCGCCAGGCTGAATGACGGCAGTGATGCCAGCGGAAGCGGCGGCGTCGATGCCGTCCCTGAAGGGGAAGAAGGCATCGGAGGCCATCACTGAGCCTGGTACGGAAAGCCCTTCATCGGCGGCTTTGATACCTGCGATCTTAGCGGAGTACACGCGGCTCATCTGTCCTGCGCCGACACCAATGGTTTGGCCCGCTTTTGCATAAACGATGGCGTTGGATTTCACGAACTTGGCAACGCGCCATGCAAAGGTGAGATCGCGCATCTCTTCGCTGGTCGGGGCGCGCTCGCTGACCACGGTGAGCGCCTCTTCAGTGACCATCCCTTGATCACGATCTTGTACCAATAGGCCGCCATTCACACGTTTAAAGTCGAATGCAGGCTGCGCAGTACCCGGCCAATGGTCGCCGACATCCAGCAAGCGGACGTTCTGTTTCTCCGCCACGATGCGGGCCGCTTCATCATGGACGCCAGGCGCAATGATGACTTCCACGAACTGGCGGTCAACGATGGCTCGCGCGGTGTCCGCATCAAGCGGCACATTAAAGGCAATGATGCCGCCAAAGGCGCTGGTGGGGTCGGTGGCAAAGGCCTTGTCGTAAGCTTCCAATGCGGTCGCGCCTACGGCGACCCCGCACGGGTTGGCGTGCTTAACGATGACACAGGCGGTCTCGTCAAAGGCTTTCACGCACTCGAATGCTGCGTCGGTATCGGCCACGTTGTTGAAAGAGAGCGGCTTGCCTTGCAGCGTTTTGGCGGTGGCTACACTAGGCTCGCTGGCGGCGGGGTCGACATAGAACGCAGCATTTTGATGCGGGTTTTCGCCGTATCGCATGTCTTGCTTTTTGTGAAGCTGCAGGTTGAAGGTGCGAGCAAAGGTGGTGCCGTCGCTGGCGACCTGGCGGCCCAGGTAGTCGGCGATGGCGCCGTCATAACCGGCGGTATGTTCGAACGCTTTAACGGCCAGGTCAAAACGCGTGGAAGCGCTGACTTGGCCCGCATTTTCGTCGAGCTCGCCAAGCACACGAGTGTAATCGTCGGCATTCACCACGATGGTGGTATAGGCATGGTTTTTGGCACAGGCGCGCACCATGGTGGGGCCGCCGATGTCGATGTTCTCGATGGCATCTTCGAGCGTGCAATCTGGTTTAGCGACCGTTGCTGCAAACGGGTACAGGTTGACGACCACCATATCGATAGGGGTGATGTCATTGTCAGCCATGACGGCATCGTCCTGGCCGCGGCGCGCCAAAATGCCGCCATGGATTTTCGGATGCAGCGTTTTGACCCGACCGTCCATGATTTCTGGAAAGCCGGTGTGTTCCGATACTTCTTTTACCGTCATTCCGTTTTCTTTCAACAAACGGTAAGTGCCGCCGGTGGAGAGCAGCTCGACGCCGTGTGCGGCAAGGCCTTGGGCAAACTCCACGATGCCGGTTTTATCGGATACGCTCAGCAGGGCGCGGCGGACGGGGGTAGGGGTGCTATCAGCCATAAGGATGCTCGTCATCTACGGGTCTAAGGTGAAAAAACGGCAACGCCCCATCAAGGGGCGTCACTTTCAATCAATCCATACTGCTTGAGTTTTTTGCGTAGCGTGCCACGGTTCAGGCCAAGTACGTCGGCGGCGCGAGTTTGATTACCGTCGGTATGCTCCATCACGCACGCTAACAGTGGGGCCTCTACTTCGGCCATCACCATGGCATATAAGTCAGATGTTTGGCTGCCATCGAGATGCTCGAAGTAACGGCGCATGGCGGTCTCTACCGCTTCTCTCAGTGGCTGTGGCTGTGCGCTGGCGGAGGGGGCTGCTAGCGTGCCTGAGAGTCGTGAGGAGCGTTCGCTGGAGAGCAGGTCGCGTTCAGTCATGCCGCATGGCTTCCTTTGGCTAGCAGACGCTTCGAAGCGTCCTGGGTCATGGCGTTGTGGATCCAGTCAAACTGCTCGTCAGGCGTGGTCAGAGCGTTGAACTGCTGCTTGAGCGTGCGCTGCTGGGTATTGTTAAAGCGCGTGTCGTCGTCGAGATACCAGCCGACGTGCTTGCGCGCGATGCGCACTCCCATGGTGGTGCCATAGAAGTCATGAAGTGCCTGCAGATGCTCCAGCAGGACGCTGCATCGCTCAGCCAAGCCGGGTGATGCCAAGTGCTCACCATGGGTCAGGTAATGCGTGATTTGTTGAAAAATCCACGGATTGCCCTGTGCGCCGCGGCCAACCATCACTGCATCAGCGCCAGTGTAACGCAGCACATGAGCGGCTTTCTCCGGGGTGGTGATATCGCCATTGGCAATCACGGGGATCGTGAGGTGCGATTTTATGTCGGCGATCGTGTCGTACTCGGCTTCACCAGTATAGCGCTGTTCGCGGTGACGGCCATGAATGGCCAGCGCTTGGATGCCCGCAGATTCCGCCAGCTTGGCAATACGCAGTGCATTGTTAGAAGCGGCACACCAACCGGTGCGTATCTTGAGCGTGACGGGGATGTCCACCGCTTTCACAACGGCATCTAAAATCTCGGCGACCAGCGTTTCATCACGCATGAGGGCTGAGCCAGCGGCTTTGTTGCACACTTTTTTTGCCGGGCACCCCATATTGATGTCGATGATTTGCGCGCCTAGTTCGACATTGAGTCTCGCCGCCTGCGCCAGCATCTCGGCATCCCCGCCAGCGACCTGCACGACCCGTGGGTCGGGTTCGCCCTGATGATCCATACGTAGCTGGGATTTGCGCGTGTGCCAAAGCGAAGGGTCTGACGTGACCATCTCTCCCACGACCCAGCCCGCGCCTAACCGACGGCATAGCTGGCGAAATGGGCGATCAGTGACGCCCGCCATCGGGGCCAGCATGACCGGGTTAGGCAGTTGGTAAGGCCCAATCGCAGGTGGCGAAGTAGTCATCAACGTCATGGCGGTATACTTTGCTAGGCATGAAAGCGGCGAGTAGGGCGTTTCAAGGGAGCGTATGATACGCCTACTCGGCAAGCTATTGAAGGCCAATCCCGATTTTATGCGGGGCGACGGCCTGTCAAACGCACCCAGCCCTCTCGAAGGGTAGGCTCATCCATGTAGAGCCCTTGTGCTTCGTAGGCTTCTCGTACTTCGGTGGCTTGGTTGGCCAGTATGCCTGATAGCGCGATACGGCCACCAGGGGCCACGTGTCCAGCAATCGTATTGGATAGCTCGACCAGTGGGCCTGCTAAAATGTTGGCTGTAACGATGGGGTAGGGGCCGCCTTCCAACTGTTCAGGGTAACAGAGAGTGAACTGCTGGGCGTCGATGGCATTGCGCTCGGCATTGTCACGGCTAGCCTGCAATGCTTGCGGGTCGATATCCGTGCCATCGGCGTGGGAGGCGCCTAGCTTCAAGGCCGCAATGGCGAGAATGCCAGAGCCACAGCCGACGTCCAGCACATCTTTGCCCTGCAGTTCATGGTTTACCGCTAAACCATCCAGCCACTCGAGACACAGCGCGGTGGTCGGATGAGTGCCGGTCCCGAACGCAAGGCCCGGGTCGAGGATCAGATTGACCGCGCCCGCCTCGGGCGGCTCATGCCAACTCGGCACGATCCATAGTCGTTCCCCCATGCGCAGCGGCGTGAAGTCATCCATCCACTCCCGCTCCCAGTCGCGGTCTGCTAGCAGTTCGTACTCGATGGCCGGGCAGGGTTCACCTGGCATCTGTTCTGCCCAAGCCGCTTCGATACGGCTCAGCATGCCATCGATCCCATCAAGATCGTCGTAAAGCCCCGTCAATATGGTGTCTTGCCATAGCGGTGTCGTGCCGCGCTCGGGTTCGAAGACCGGGTCGTCGTGGGCATCTTGCATACCAATTGCCGTCGCGCCCTCTTCGAGCAGTAATTCTTCGAGAAGCTCGGCTTGTTCGGGAGCGACGTGTGCTTTTAATTGGAGCCAGGGCATGGGGAGTCTCCACGGCGAATAAGGAAGAAACAAACGGGTGATATCATCAAGACGACATCACGAAGCGGGTACATTAGCGGAATGATAGGGGCCACCTCACGAAAATGCCCGCCAATAGGCGGGCATCGTCGCCACCAAAAGATTAGCTGCTCAGCTTTTTCTCGAGGTAGTGGATATTGACACCGCCCTGGCGGAAGTAGCTATCGCGGACCAGGTCTTTCTGCAGGTCGATATTGGTTTTGATGCCTTCGACCAGCAGCTCGTCGAGTGCGTTGCGCATGCGCGTCAAGGCGATGTCGCGGTCAGCGCCCCAGGTAATCAACTTACCGATCAAGGAGTCGTAATGCGGCGGTACGGTGTAGCCGGTATACAGGTGTGAGTCCATGCGAACGCCGAGCCCACCAGGCGCGTGAAACAGGGTCACCTTGCCGGGAGACGGCATGAAGGTGCGCGAATCTTCAGCGTTAATACGACATTCGAACGCATGGCCGTTCAGCTTCACATCTTCCTGGCGAATCGACAGGGGTAGGCCAGCTGCAATGCGCAGCTGCTCTTTGACGATATCGACACCCGTCACCATTTCCGTCACCGGGTGCTCGACCTGAACACGGGTGTTCATTTCGATGAAGAAGAATTCACCATCTTCGTAGAGGAATTCGAAAGTGCCCGCGCCGCGATAGTTGATCTCGATACACGCTTGGCGACAAGCGTCGAGTACTTTCGCGCGCGCGTCAGGATCAAGGCCTGGCGCAGGTGCTTCTTCTAACACTTTCTGATGTCGACGCTGCAGCGAACAGTCGCGGTCATAGAGGTGAATGGCATTCCCCTGGCCGTCAGCCAATACCTGCACCTCCACATGGCGAGGCTTCTCTAGAAACTTCTCCATGTAGACCGTTCCGTCGCCGAAGGCTGCATGCGCTTCGGTTTGCGTGACGGTAATGGCAGACAGTAAGTGGCCTTCGGTGTGCACCACGCGCATACCGCGGCCGCCGCCACCCGCCGCTGCCTTGATGATCACCGGATAGCCAATGCGCTTCGCTGTGGCCAAGTTGGTGGCGTCATCGTCGCCAAGCGGCCCATCGGAGCCAGGCACAGTGGGAACGCCCGCCGCTTTCATGGCGTTGATAGCGCTCACTTTGTCGCCCATTAAGCGGATGGTCTCAGCGCGCGGGCCGATGAAGGTGAACCCCGAGCGCTCTACCTGCTCGGCAAAGTTGGCATTCTCAGAGAGAAAGCCATAACCGGGGTGAATGGCGCTCGAATCAGTGACTTCCGCCGCGCTGATCAACGCCGGGATGTTTAAGTACGACTGCGCTGATGAGGCGGGGCCGATACACACGGCTTCATCGGCGAGACGAACGTGCATCAGTTCGCGATCTGCCTTGGAGTGAACCGCTACGGTTTTGATCCCGAGTTCTTTGCAGGCGCGTAAGATACGAAGGGCAATCTCGCCGCGGTTCGCGATAAGTACCTTGTCCAGCATGGGAGAATCCACCCGTGTTGATATGAAAGATTAAGCGAGGACGATCATCGGTTGATCGAATTCCACTGGCTCGCCATCTTCCACTAGGATGGCCTCGACCACGCCATCGCGGTCAGCTTCGATTTGGTTCATCATTTTCATGGCTTCGACGATACAAACGGTATCGCCTTGCTTCACGGTGTCGCCCACTTCAACGAAGGCTTTGGCACCCGGTGCCGGGCTGCGGTAAAAGGTGCCTACCATGGGGGAGTTGACGGCTTCACCACGGTAGCTGGCACCCTGAGGCTCGGCTTCGGCCGGCGAAGTGGCTGCCGATGCTTGAGGAGCTGCCGGTGCGGGCTGCGCGTACTGCGGCATTGGCTGCGGCTGCCAAACGGCGCCATTGGGGTGACGGCTAATACGAACCGACTCTTCACCTTCTTGAATTTCGATTTCGCTGATATTGGACTCTTCCAGCAGCTCGATTAGTTTTTTGACTTTGCGAATATCCATCCGTAGGCCCCAAAAGTTGATCAAATTAGCACGTTGTCACAGGCCGACTAGGCCCGTATCGCGTGGCGCTCGCAAGCGCAGTAAACCAAATTCAAAAACGAAGAGAACGAGGCACGATCTCGAACGTTACCCCACGCTCATCGCTAAAAGATGCATTTTTAGCAAATATGGCTGCGGAGTTTGCCGAAAAACTCTACCAGTGTCTAGTATCCACCTAAAGAGGAGCAAATTTTGCGATTTAAACAATTGTTTGACGACGTTCGCGACACAGTGGCTGTAAAGGTGTGCTGAAGCGCTGTCGTTTAGCGTGTTGCCTGTCTAGCTCTCTTGCCAGCGTTTGAAGGCATTTAAATGCTGCACGAGGGCTCCGGCAGACACCTCCCCTTGGATACGCGCTTCACGCACTTCTTGCCCTTGGTCAAACAGTAGCAGGCTAGGAGGACCAAAGAGTTGGAAATGATCGAGTAGTTCTCGGCTCTGCGTATTGGTCTTCGTGACATCGACCGAAATGAGTTGAAAATCGTTCAACGCCTCGGCGACTTGCGGAGTCGGGTAGACATCACGCTCCATGAGTTTGCACGATATACACCAATCGGCAGTGAAGTGTGCAAATACGGGACGTCCTTCGTGTGAGGCTTGCGCTAGGACAGCCTCTAGCGCATCGAGACTGTCGACGTCTTCAAATTCTAGCGTGTCCACGGCCTGGGCAGTGCCAGAGGTAGTGGCCGCCAGAGGGCGAAGCGGGTTGCTACTGCCCTGAGCCGCGCCAAGCACCAGAGCGACCCCCCATGCCAGTAGCATCAAGCCTAGCGTTTGGCGCACTTTGGCCCAGCCAGATGTGCTTGCCGTCGTGAGAGCGCCAAGTGCAAGTGCGCTGCCGATGGCTAGCGCCGCCCACAGCAAGAGCGCCACTGAGGGGGCGATCAAACGCTCGACCATCCAAACGGCAACGCCGAGTAATAAAAGGCCAAACGCAATTTTGACGCCATTCATCCAGCCGCCAGAGCGTGGCATTAGTGTGGCGCCAAACGTGCCGACGAGCAATAGTGGGACCCCCATGCCGAGCCCTAGTGCAAACAGCACGGCGCCGCCCATGGCGGCATCTCCGGTTGAGGAGATGAATACTAATGCGCCCGCAAGGGGGGCCGTGACGCAAGGTGATACCACCAGTACCGATAGCGCGCCGGCAGCGGCGAGACCAAGTGGGCCGCTGCGCTGGGCGCGTGCTTGCCAGGTGTCTACTTTACCGGCAAGACGTGGCGAGACACGTAGATCGAACGCACCAAACATCGCCAACGCAAAAAGGCTAAACAGAATGGCGAAGGTGATCAGAACCGGTGCTGACTGTAAATGTGCCTGGAGGTTCAGCCCCGCGCCAAATAGGCCCATCAATACGCCCACCAGCGCATAAGTGACGGACATGCCAAGTACGTAGCTGGCAGAAAGTAAGAAAGCACGGGGTTTGGTGGGGTTCTGTCCAACGACGATGGACGCCAGGATTGGGATCATGGGCAGCACGCAGGGGGTAAAGGTAAGACCGATACCCGCGAGAAAAAAGAGCCCAAGAGCGAGCGGTAGACTGGTATTGCTGATGAGCGCGCTGAATTGGCTATCCTCACTTTGCGGCGCAGCGAAGCCAGTGTTTCCGCCCGCTAGTGAGGCTGAGTCGTTTGATGCGGATTCGCCTGAAGCAGCCGACGTTGATGCGCTTGATGTTTTCTCGTTTTGCCAGTGGGCAAATACGCTGGGGGGCGACGCTTCAGCAGCCGTCAAGGTAATTTGCTCTGGCGGGTAGCACAGCCCTGCATCGGCACATCCCTGAAAGGTCAACGCGATGTCGATAGGACCGCTATAGGGTTGGCTAAGCGGGATATCGAACACTACTTTTTCGCGGAAAACGTACACGTCTCCCATGAATTCATCAGTAGTAAAGATGCCCTGTGGCAGGGTGGGCGTACCGAGTTCAATGGAGGGTTGCTCGCTTGTGACCGACAGCTGATGACGGTAAAGATAGTAGGCATCGGCAATGTCGAAGCCAACGCTCAGCGTTTCCCCATCGTGCCATGCGCTCGGCTGAAACGCTTCCATGACGGGCAAGAAGTCGCTGTCGCTGCTGGAAGAGAACCACTGCCCGTGGGCGAATAGAGGTAGCCAACAGAGCATGAAAAACAAGCTGAAACGTCGCATGAGTGGCACGTAGTATCCTTACGCAGTGATATCGAAAGGGCGCAAAAGAGCAGGATAACGCACCTGTCGAGGTTGGCGTACTGTCTGCGGTGACGTGACGCGGTCCTACGCCGTTCATCCCTACGTAAAAGGCCGCCTCGAGAGGCGGCCTTTCATAGGGCAGTGAGGCTTATGCTTTCTTGTAAGCAGCGGCCGATTTTTCGATAGCTTTACGCGCAGCTTCTACGCCTTCCCAAGACTCGACTTTCACCCACTTGCCTTTTTCGAGGTCTTTGTAGTTCTCGAAGAAGTGTGCGATTTGTTGGCGCAACAGTTCGGGCAGATCGGTCACTTCCTGAACGTCGTCATACAGCGATGAAAGTTTCGGGTGCGGTACGCAGACCAGTTTGGCATCTTCACCCGCTTCATCGGTCATGTTCAAGATGCCCACCGGGCGTGCGCGAATGATGCTGCCGGGCGCAACCGGGTGAGGAGTGACGACCAGGGCGTCCAAGGGGTCGCCGTCATCTGCCAGAGTATGCGGAATGAAGCCGTAGTTGGCCGGGTAGAACATGGGTGTAGCCATGAAACGATCAACGAGGAGGGCACCCATATCCTTGTCGATTTCGTACTTAATCGGCGCGTGGTTAGCAGGAATTTCAATGGCCACGTAGATATCGTTGGGCAAATCCTTTCCAGCGGGGATGTTATCAAAGTTCATCGTTGGTTCCTTGGCTTGGCTTTTCTTACCTAGTGCAGATTGCAGTAGCTAAGCAGTTGATGCATTGCATTAATGGTGAAGAATTATACGAACAAGGTGGATAGATTACCAATGCGACATAGGTGTTTGCCGTCACATACCCGCATCGATGGCAGCTTGACCTTCCTCGGCGATCTCGGTGGCGTCTCTTGGTGCATTGGCTGGGTAGTGGGCATGGCAGGGTGTCTTTTTGTGCTACTCTCGACGTTTGGTGGGCATCGCTTCGTCATGCCAGCATGTATGATAGCGCCTGATGCAGTAAGGATCGCGAGAAGTGCTCGCAATGATCGTTGCGATGGTGAGCCGTAAGTCTAGGAGGATGAGTTGGCGCACGCCCAGTTGCTAATGAGTTATGGACAAGCGTTCGTAGCCCCAGAACGCCGGCAGCACCGCAGTTCAATGTCGGTACGCCTACCAGAAGCGCCGCTGTTGAAGTTAAAGGGCGGCTGCGCAGTGATTAGTGACTCGATTTCTCGCAATACGATGGCGAAGCAGGCGGGGGATTTGAGCGTGCGCGGATTTCTCGCCGATTATTACTCCACGCCTGACCACTGGGACACCAAGACGTCGGCAACCCGCGTGCTACGTGCGTTGAATAGTTGGTGTTACAGCCAGAGCCAGCATGTCAAAGAGGGTAGCTTCGTCTCGTCGCTCTCGGCCATGGTGTTTTTAGGTCGCGAAGGTCATCTGTTTCACATGGGAGATACGCTGGTCTTTCGCCTGCGAGGTGCCGAGTTTGAGCAGCTTACCCGTGATCACGTGACCGATGTGGGTGGGTATCGCTACCCCTCTCGCGCGTTAGGCATGGATGGCAGCGTCGATATCGATTACACCCATCTGGGCTTGAAGCAGGGTGACTTGTTCGTTTTCACCACTCAGGCCGTGCGCGGCACCTTGATGCCCTCTGATTATGTGCGGCTCATTCGCCAAGATGCTAGCGACCTAGATGCTGCTTGCGAGCGCTTGGCTGGCGAGGCAAAGCAGCGCGCGCAAGAGCGAGGGTATGGCGGCGATCAATTTTGCTTCCAATTACTCCGCATCGACGAACTGCCGGAAGAGGCAACCGATCACCCCAGCTTACTATATGGCGACCTGCCCATTCCTCCCGAATTGGCTCCCGGCGAGCGTCTAGATGGGTTGGAGGTGCAGGCCGTGCTGTCACGCAATGCACAGTCGAGGGTGTATCGCGTCCGCGATGTCTACAGTGATCGAGTCATGGTGATGAAGGCACCAAGCCCCGAGCTATCGTTGCGTAACGCCTATCTAGAGCACTTTTTGCTGCAGCAGTGGGTGGTCGAGCGGGTGAACTCCCCCTTTGTCGTCAAGGTCATGGAACCATCACGCCCGCGAAGATACCTCTATTACCTCATGCAAAACGTAGAAGGTGAGACGCTGCGTCAATGGGCCGAGCGGCACCCCCAGGCCAGTCTTGCTCAGCGTTTGGATATCGCCAACCAGTTGGGTAAGGCGGTCCAAGCCCTGCACCATCGCGACATCATTCACCAACAGATCATGCCTGACAACGTGCTTATCGACTCGCACGGTAAGCTCGTGCTCGCTGACTTTAGTGCTTGCCATATGCGAGAAGTCGATGGACACCGCCACTCGGGCGAGCTGCTTCGTCAAATCGGTTTCAACGAACATACAGCTCCAGAGTATGCGCTTGGCGACAGCGTGGGTCGCCGCAGCGACCAGTATTCGTTGGCTTCTACGGTCTACTGGCTTTTGACCGGGGCATTACCTTATACGCTTACCCCCAATAAGTTGCGTTGCCATACCGATCTGGAAGAGCTCAGCTACCGTAGCGCTCGTACCACCAATCCAGAGATTACCCCTGCGCTTGACGAGGCGCTGCGTCGCGCGCTGGACCCGCAACGGCCACTGCGTTTTCGACGGATGTCGGAGTTCCTTCACGCGCTGAGGCTACCCCTGGGGCGTGCTGTGCAACGCGAAGAGCCCCGCACCGAGTCTCGACGCTTTTGGCAGGGCGTGGCGGGTATTTTGCTGCTGCTGTTGGTGCTTTCGTGGCTGCTGCGCTAGGCACGTTTCAAGCGCATACTGCGAATGTCAAAAGGGCGATGACACGAATCATCGCCCTTTTATCTTTCGCCATCTCTGATGTTAGAACAGAGGTTACAGCGTGAAGGTTGGCAACTTCTGTTCCACTTTCGCAAGCTTCAACTTGGCGACTTTCGGAAGACCATTCTCGAACGGCGGAAAATCTTCGCCCTGGATCAGCGGTGATAAGTAGTCACGGCACGCTTGGGTAATATCGAAACCGCTGTCGCTGATAAAGTCGCGGGGCATGAACTTCTCTTGGTTGGCGATTTGCGATAGCGGAGCAGAAATCACGTCCCACTGGTACGGGCTTTGTGAGATGCGGCGTATGGCCGGCATCATGGAGTTTTTGCCCGCCAGCGCCAGCGTGACCGCTTCACGGCCAACGGCATAAGCTTGTTCAACATCGGTTTTGGAAGCCAAGTGACGCGCCGCACGCTGCAGGTAGTCGGCCACGGCCCAATGGTATTTGTAGCCCAGGTCCTGCTTGATCATGCCGGCCAGGGTGGGCGCCACGCCGCCTAGCTGGCGGTGACCAAAGGCATCGGTATTGCCTGCATCCGCAAGGAAAGTGCCATCTTCGTAGCGCGCGCCTTCCGACACCACGATCACGCAGTAGCCAAATTTTTTGACGCTTTCATCGACTCGCGCCATGACCGCTTTACGGTTAAATGCCACTTCCGGGAAGATAATCAGGTGCGGTGGCTCGCCTTCTCCTTCGCCAGCCAGGCCTCCAGCCGCAGCAATCCAGCCCGCATGGCGTCCCATCACTTCCAGTACGAACACCTTGGTCGAGGTGGCGCACATGGACGCGATATCCAGCGACGCTTCCCGGGTCGAGGTGGCGATGTACTTCGCGACGCTGCCGAAACCAGGGCTGTTATCAGTGATGGGAAGATCATTGTCGACGGTTTTGGGAACGTGAATGGCCGTCAGCGGATACCCTAGTTTTTCGGAGAGCTGCGAGACTTTTAGGCAGGTATCGGCACTGTCGCCACCGCCGTTGTAGAAGAAATAGCGAATGTCGTGCGCTTTGAAAACCTCGATAAGACGCTCGTACTGCGCGCGGTGCGTATCGATGTCTTTCAGCTTGTAGCGACAAGAGCCAAACGCTCCGCCCGGGGTGTGTCGCAGAGCGGCAATGGCGTCATCGCTCTCCTGAGTGACATCGATCAAATCTTCCGTCAGTGCACCAATAATGCCGTTATGGCCGGCATACACCTTGCCGATCTGATCAGGGGCTTGCCGGCAAGCTTCGATAACGCCACAGGCGCTGGCATTGATGACGGCGGTAACGCCACCGGACTGGGCGTAAAAGGCATTATGCTGGGCCATGGAAACGTCTCATCTCCTCAAAACGGGTGGGATATCACATTGTGGCGGCAAGCGTTGGCTGCATTGCTTGCCTGAGAGCCAAGCGCTCGTAAATGACGTAAAGTTTATCGTAAAGCCATTTTTGGTGCATTAGATGCTGTTTCAAAAGCGCTGCTGGCGGATTTATTCATCGCCGCCATCTAGCGCTTGTTCACGCTGAGCCAGCCGCCAGCCGCCTAAGTCTTTGTAGCGGTTGACCATGGCGCAAAACAGTTCGGCCGTTCGCTCGGTGTCATAGCGTGCCGAGTGGGCCGCCTTGTTGTCGAACTCGATCCCCGCGGCACGGCACGCTCTGGCTAGCACGGTTTGTCCATACACAAACCCCGCCAACGTCGCCGTGTCGAAACTGGAAAAGGGGTGAAACGGATTGCGCTTGACGTTGCAGCGGTTGGCCGCTGCATTCAAAAAGCCATGGTCGAATGCCGCATTGTGACCCACGAGTATCGCCCGGGAACAGCCGTGCGCCTTTAGCGATTTGCGTATGGGTCGAAATATTTCCCCTAGTGCTTCAGCCTCGCTTAACGCAACGTGCCGACGAAGCGGGTCATCCAGATTGATGCCGGTGAAATCCAACGCTGATTGCTCGACGTTGGCGCCTTCAAAAGGGTGAACATGATACGCGTAGGTGGCATCAGGCAGTAAATTGCCGTCGGGGTCCATGGTGAGTGTGACCGCTGCAATCTCCAACACGGCGTCCGTTTGGGCGTTAAACCCACCTGTCTCCAAATCAATGACAACCGGTAAGTAACTGCGAAAACGCTGGGCCATCAATTCGCGGGCAATTGCCTCGCTCATGCAGCTCTCCTTAGTAAAGCGAGTAGTCGGTCAGGGGTAGCGGTCAAGCTAGCCGCTAGGGTTTGGGTGATTCTAGCAGCTTTACCCCCAAGGCGTCGTTGACGGTATTCGCTGGGCATCGAGAACGCTATACTGACAGTTTGAATGAACAAGTAGTGCGTAAGGGCGCTACTCCTTCTGGTGAACTGCTTTTTACAAGGAGCAAAGAATGTCCGATGTCAAAAAGGTTGTGCTGGCATATTCAGGCGGCCTGGACACATCCGTTATCGTCAAGTGGTTGCAAGAAACCTACAACTGCGAGGTTGTGACCTTTACTGCCGACATCGGTCAGGGTGAAGAAGTCGAGCCTGCCCGCGCCAAGGCTCAGGCTCTCGGCGTCAAAGAGATTTACATCGAAGACCTACGCGAAGAGTTCGTGCGTGACTACGTCTTTCCGATGTTTCGTGCCAATACCATCTATGAAGGTGAGTACCTGCTGGGCACCTCCATCGCTCGCCCGCTGATCGCCAAGCGCCTGATCGAAATCGCCAATGAAACCGGCGCCGATGCCATCTCCCATGGCGCAACGGGTAAAGGTAACGATCAAGTGCGTTTCGAACTGGGCGGTTACGCGCTAAAGCCGGGCGTTAAAGTCATTGCTCCCTGGCGCGAGTGGGACCTGACGTCTCGCGAAAAGCTGATGGCTTACTGCGAAGAACACAGCATCCCGGTGGATTTCTCCAACAAGAAAAAGAAATCTCCCTACTCCATGGACGCCAACCTGCTGCACATCTCCTATGAAGGCGGCATTCTGGAAGATCCGTGGGCGGAAGCCGAAGAGGACATGTGGCGCTGGAGTGTTTCTCCCGAAGCTGCGCCCGAGCAGCCCACTTACGTTGAGCTGACGTTCGAGAAAGGCGACATCGTGGCCATCGATGGCGAAACGATGAAGCCGCACGAAGTGCTCGAAAAGCTCAACAAGCTGGGCGGCGACAACGGTATCGGACGTTTGGATATCGTCGAAAACCGCTACGTGGGCATGAAGTCGCGGGGTTGCTACGAAACGCCGGGGGGGACGATCATGCTGCGTGCCCACCGTGCGATCGAATCACTGACGCTGGATCGTGAAGAAGCGCATCTTAAAGATCAGCTCATGCCCAAGTATGCCGAAGTGATCTACAACGGCTATTGGTGGAGCCCTGAACGCCGCATGCTGCAAGCCGCTATCGACGAGACTCAGAAGAGTGTTTCTGGCGTGGTGCGTATGAAGCTGTACAAAGGCAACGCAACGGTCGTTGGCCGCAAGTCCGAGCAGTCTCTGTTCGATGAGTCCATTGCCACGTTTGAAGACGACGCGGGTGCGTATAACCAAAAAGACGCCGAAGGCTTCATTAAGCTGAACGCGCTGCGTCTGCGTATTGCCGCTGGCAAAGGCCGTCAGCAGAGCTAGCGTTGAGCGGTGGCCAGTGAACACTGGCCACCGCCTACCAGGAGTCTTTATGTTTAAAAGATTGCTTTCAGGCCTGTTTGGGGGCCACGGCAGCGACGAAACGAACACCGGCACCAAAGCCGCCGAACCGGTGGAGTACAAAGAGTATCTCATCGTTTCGCAGCCCGATCATCAAAGTGGTCAGTATCGGGTCAGCGGTTGGATCCGTAAACTGGACAACCAGGGCGGGGCGCAGGAGCACCGTTTCGAGCGTTCTGACATGGTGCCTGGGCGGGACGCCTGCGACGCCTTGATGGTGTCGAAGGCGCAACGCTATATCGATGAAGTGGGCGATGCGATGTTCGAGCCAGACCCTCGCCGGGAGAACCCACCCACTAGCTAATGTGCGAGTCCATTAGCGTTCGTGCTTCAGCCGCCGCCTGCAGTATCAACTCTGCAGGCACATCGGCAGGAGGGCTGCCGCGCTCAGTGGCTTCGATATGTGCAAGCAGCTCGCCAAGTGGGCCTTGACGCTGGATAAGCGCCTGATGGATCGGCTGGCTCAGTGGTAGCTCCTTAAGCATCGTTTCGAGGTCGATCCCTATGATGACCGGCATATGCGAAAAGAGTCCGGTGATAAAGCCTTCTTCCTCGTCTAACCCGCGCTGTTCGGCAAGTGCTTCGCATGCAAATGCCCGAGTCAATCCGCTAATGAGGTTGATTTTGCTCGCAGGATTATTCCCCGCTAACATGATGATCGATACCAGCGTGCGTAACTCTTTCAACCCGATGATATGAATACAGTCGAGAAGTTTGTGGACAGGGTGCTGAGCTGCCTTTTCTGCCGAATTGGCGCGTTTGAGGACGGCGTTCAATAAATAGGGGTCACGAGCAATGAACGTACTCAAAGCAGGCAAGCGCACTCTATCGCTGTAAAGCTGAGCCAGCAGTTGCATTTGATTAGCGCGTGACGTGCTATGTCGCTGCGTGCTTGTGGTTTGTACCTGAGGCCGCTGGTAAAAATACCCTTGAAATAAGCTAAATCCAAGCGCCTTACACTTTTCAAACTCTTCGTAAGTTTCTACACGCTCGGCTAACAGCGTGTAGCCCTCTTTATAAAGGCGTTGAATGAGCGCAGTGGGGAGCCCGGTAGAGATATCGAATTTAACAATATCCGCTAAGGCTAATAATGCACGGTTTGCGTCGGTCAATTCGAAATCATCAAGCGCTAACGTATAGCCTTGGTATTTCAGCTTACGTAATGCATGCAATAGCGCGTCATTGACCTCGATGTCTTCGAGTATTTCAATGACGATTTGACTCTGCGGCAGGCCGCCTAAATCGGGGTTGAGTAACCACTCGCCAGAGGCATTGATAAAAAGCTTACGTTGGCCACACAGTTTATCCAGGCCAATTTCATAAATAGCGACAGCACAAGCTCGAGCGGTGGCTTGCACATCATCGAAAATGGCGGCACTAATGGCCGAACAGTCGCCACGATACAGTAGCTCATCAGCTACATGTTGTAGGCGAGCGTCGACAATTGGCTGTATTGCAATGGTGTACTGGTCGGTAGTCGTCTTATCTTGCGCTGACCCTTGCATAATGCCGCTGCTCCAACTGTCAGAGGGAAAACGGGCGGACGCGCAGAATAGCGTAAAAATACAAACGTGTGCTAGTTACACTAGGTCACAGTGCGTTGAATGGCACAATTGTTTACTTAAACGATGTGTCGTGGAAGCGAAAGCGTCATCGCAGCACCGCCTAAAGAAGAAGCGTCTACCCAGAGCTCGCCACCTAAGTGGTGAATAATGGCACGGCTGATGGGTAAGCCTAAACCGCTTCCTTTGGGCCGGTGAGACGCATGCTCGTTTTTCGATAACGTCAATTGATAAAACTTTTCGAATACATTGTCACGTTCACCGATCGGGATGCCTGGCCCATTATCCTCAACGCTCAGGCAATATCCTTGGTCCGCTTCGTAAACATGTAAACGTATGCGCGGATGTTCTGGGTTGGCAAACTTTCGCGCATTCTCCAACAGATTGATGATGACCTGTTCAAGGCGATCTGGATCGGCCATGACGGGCGCATTGGAGACATCACAGACCCACTCGACATCGATGCCCTGCTCGGCGTGCAGTCGTGCCAGTGCTTGGCGGCTTTGCTGCGCAATGTGAATCAAGTCAACCGTAATGGGCTGGAGGGATAGGTGGCCGCTCTCGAGCCGCGCCAAGTCAAGAATTTCGTCGATCAATCGAGACAAACGCTCACTCTCGAGCACCATGATGTCCAGAAATTGCTGGCGTTTTTCAGCCTCAATGGTGGGTGTGTCACGCAAAATCTCGGCAAACGAACGGATGGAAGTGAGCGGAGTGCGAAGCTCGTGACTGACCATCGCCACGAACTCATCCTTCATTCGATCCACTTCCCGCAGCTGCTCGTTGGCACGGCGCAGCTCCTCGCCAATGCGAGCTAACTCCTGGGATTTTTGCTCTAATTGGCGGTTGTACTCCAAAGCCTGCGAGGTCGTGTCGAGAATGGTGAGTACCGAGGCCATGTCCAGTGCCTCACCGCGTAGAACGGAGTGTATCAAGACGCTGGCAGACGCGTTGCCAAGCGACCCGGCCAGAGCTTGTTCGGCACGAGTGATCAACTCTCTCGACGCGGGACGTTGCTGAGCATCGGTCTCCTTCAAGAGCGAAGGAGGGGCGTTGCGAAATACCTTGTGCGTTGCCCCATGGCCCAGATAGCGGACGAGTAGGGCATACAAGTCACCTTCGGTAGTTTGGCCTTGCCAGCTAGACGCTGTAGGTAAATGGGGGTGCAGAGCCTCGGTGAAGAGCGCTGCCTGCGCATGCTCCATGGGCGTGGCTCGCGTGAAGAGCGACACAGCGACCAATAAGCCGACGTTTGCGGTCATGCTCCAAAACAGCGAGTGTGTGTAGATATCCCACCCGCTGAGTCCCAGTAAGGCGTAGGGGGCGAGCCAGCCGATGCCCCAAGGGCCTTGTGTCATGAACTCTGCTTCCAACCAACCGGACTGGGCAAATCCCGGCAGTAGCAGCGTGTAGCACCATACCCAAAAGCCTGCCACTAATCCCCAGGTGGCGCCTTGACGAGTCGCCCCGCGCCAATAAAGGCCGATCAATAGCGCAGGTGCAAATTGTGCCACGCCCGCAAACGAGACCAGTCCAATAGTCACCAAACTGTAGCTATCGCCAATCAGTGCATGGTAGAGATAGCCCATGATCAAAATGACCAAAATGGCGATACGCCGGATGTTCAAAAGCCAAATGGCGAGGCGACCATGACGTCCTGTTTGCCAGCCTTTTAGTTTTAATAAAAGTGGCATCACTAGTTGGTTACTCACCATGGTAGACAGCGCGATGGTCTCGACGATGACCATGCCGGTGGCCGCCGAGAGTCCGCCAATGAACACCAATAATGGTAAACCTTCTAGCCCTGCGGAGAGCGGTAGCGTGAGCACGAAGCTATCCGGGTCACTCTCGCCCAAGAGGACGCCTGCCAACGCAATGGGAATGACGAACAGGTTGATCAGTAGCAAATAGAGCGGAAAGAGCCAACTGGCACGCTCCAAGTGCTGCTCATCCACGCTCTCTACGACCAAGACTTGAAACTGCCGAGGCAACGTGAAGAAGGCCAAAAACGCGAGCATTAGCATGCCGACCCAGCCCGTCGCACCACCAGGAACGTTCTCCAAATGCATGCTAGTGATGAGCGCTGGCGCCTCGGCAGCGGCTGCTAGAAGAGCGCCAGGGCCTTCGAACAGGAGGAAAGTGACGAAGATACCGACTGCCAGAAACGCCACCAGCTTGACCAAGGACTCGACGGCGATGGCCGCTACCATGCCTTCATGTCGCTCGCTGGCATCAAGATGACGCGTGCCGAACAGAATGATGAACAGGGCCAAGACGATCGCAATCCAAAAGGAACGATCCATCCAGAAGCGTTCATGTTCGAGCGTGGTATCGGCACCTAGGGGATAGTTCATCAGCACCGCATGACTCACCGTGATGGCTTTGAGCTGGAGTGCTATATACGGCGTAATCGTGATCAATGCCATGACGGCCACCAGTGCGCCAAGTAGCGAACTTTTCCCATAACGGGCGCTAATGAAATCGGCGATGGAAGTGATACGCTGCCGAGCGGCGATCCGCACCATTTTGCGCAACGTAAAAGGGGCCAGCAGCATGGCCAGCGTGGGTCCCAAATAGATCAGCAAGAAGCTAGGTCCGAACTGCGCTGCGCGCCCGACGCTGCCGTAAAACGTCCAGGCAGTGCAGTACACGGCTATCGATAACGCATAGACAGTAGGCGAGTTGATGAGTGAGCGCCCCTGTTCGGCTCGTCGGTCCCCCCAGGCTGCGACCAAGAAAAGCAGGGCTAAGTAGCCAAAGGCGGCGCCCAACACTACCCAGTCGCTGCGCATGTTCATGGTTGCTTGGGGCGTTTTGCCAGCCAGGCAGCCAGGCCAATCACCCACCCCCAAGCCAAGAAGAGATAGAGCGGTAGCCAGCCCAGTATACCAGGCAACCGATCGACTATAAGTAAGATGGGCGGGCTGAATAAAAACAGCGCCAGCAGCCCAAGGGCGAAGCGACGCGCCTGCTGCCGAGGGTGAGGGGCAGGTGCATTATGGCGCACTGGCGTCTTCCTTATCGAACGCATTGGCCTGGAGGGCCAGCAGCTCCTCTAACGTGTCGATGCCGCGGGCTTCTAAGCGGGGCAAGAGGGCTAGCCAAAGCTCGGCGGTGACGCGAGCATCGCCCAGTGCGGTATGCCGGGTGTTGGGCGGAAAATGTAAATCATAACGCCTGGCTAACGTATCCAGGTCGTGCCCATCCAGCGCTTCATCTAGCGCTTTGGAGATCAGCAGCGTGTCCAGCACGGGGATGTCGAAATGAACGCCGTGCCCGCTGATGGCCAACATGTCGAACGCCGCATTATGAGCGAGCATGACGGCGTCCCCCACGTAATCCCGGAACTGGCCCAACACGGTGTGAAGCGGTTCTGCATCCGCTACGTCCGCATCGGTAATGCCATGAATGACGGTGCTGGCGGCGGGAATGGGCCGTTGGGGATTGACGTAGTGATCGAACGCGTCGCTTGCCAATAAGCGGCCATTGACGATGCGACAAGCGCCAAGGCTTACCACCGTGTCTCCCCGGCGTAGCTCGAGACCAGTGGTTTCCGTATCGAACGCCACGATCTCCAAGCAGCGTAGCGCCCGATGGGCGAGGGCTTCGTCGGGCGCAGGTAGCTGTGCGATACCAAAATCATGAAATTCCGGACGAGGGGGAGCCATCTCCCTTGGCGCGTGAGTTTGTGTAATCGCGGGTAGCGGGAGTCGCAGTCGAGCATGGCACTTATCCGCATCGGCTACGCTCCAAATATCTGTAGCGTGCTGACGCAGAATATCGGCCACCGCCGGGCCAAGTGGTAGCGTGTTCAAGATCGTATCTCGCCAAACGCTGAGTTCGCCTTCAGGAACGGGCGCGCCCTGCCACATCAAGTCAACGTAGGCACGTTTCGGTTGAAGCGAGATTTCTCCTTCAAAGCCACGGGTAGGCAAGTGGCAGCGAAGATGGTCCACCAATGATGCGAAGAGTTCGATCAGTGCCGGGGCATCCCCTTTGAACCAAGCGGGAACACCAATCGGTGTAATCAAACGGTGGGCTGGGTCGAGACGCTCATCCAGCGCCTGCCAGAAGTCATTGGACCAAATGGGCCGCAAGCGTTCACCGTGATACTGAAGATCATCCAGTAGCGTGGCGAACTCAGCCACGTGCTGATTCAGTGCTTGGCTCTCATCGTGCATGACCCCCTCTAAGCGTGTTCGCAGTTCAAGGGGGACGCTCGTGACGTGAATATGACGCAGCGCGTCGACGGCACTGCTAACGTTGGCGGCATGCTGGCGCAGTGGCGGGAGGCGACGGTTGAGCTCGGCCCGCACGCCCATTTCATTGTTCCAAGTGGTCGTGGCATCGCTACAGGTCACGAGCGTCTCGCGCTCACTGCCGGGAACCCGCCGAATCACCACTTTTACCCAGCGCTGGCCGCAGTGGGTGAGCATTTCACGTGGTGAACCATCGTCGGGCAGTTGTGCCATGGCATTGGCTAGCGTTGCGGTCGGCAGTAGGGCATCCAGACGCTTCCCCAACCCTAACCCGGTATTGCCAGTAAAGAACGTTTCGGCGGCTTGATTGAACAGCATCACCCGACGATGCCGATCACACAGCAGCAGTGGTGTTTCCAGTACCTGAAGCAGGGTTTCCAACTCTTGCCGAATACGCGAAGCGCTACGCGCCCCCTCGGCATGGGCGGTGGCGAGCCGCATGCGGTCGGCCCGCCAGCTTTGGCTGACGCGGCGTAGATCAGGGCCTAGCCCTTTTAGCCAACCTTCTGGAGCCTCCTCGTCTTGGGCGTCTGGGTTGGCCACCCACCGGGCCAACTGAGTTTGTAAATGCCGTAAGGGCGCTAATAAACGACGTTCTAGCAGTACGCCCATCAGGCACAAAGTCATCCCCCCGGAAAGGCTGCCAAGCCACAGCGCCACACGCGCCAAGCCGGAGAGCGCGATCTGACTATCCAGCCACGCCGCAAACAGCACGCCGCCCAACAGGCTGATGCCACTGAGAAGCAGCCAAGCACCCACCAGGCGCTGTCGCTTTGGAAGGCCTTTGAACATCATGTGTCACGCTCGCCAAGCAGTGCTTTGACTTTCTCGACTAATTGGTGGGTCGAGAACGGCTTAGTAACGTAGTCATCGGCACCCAACGCTAATCCCTTTTCGCGCTCTACTTCCCGTCCATGTGCCGTTAACATGATGACCGGCAGGTGCTGCTCGCGCTCTGAGCGACGCAGCTGTTCCAATACTTCGAAGCCACTGATACCCGGCAGGCTAATGTCTAGCAGCAGCAGGTCGGGAGAGGTGTCGGCAATTCGCTGCAATGCCGTTTCACCGTCGGTAGCGGTAATCACCGTCAGCCCGGCATGGGACATGAGGAACTCGAGGGACAGTAGAATATTCGGTTCATCATCGACCACTAATACATTGGCCATTACGGTTTCCCCAGCGGCGTTAGATGCGCAGTCAGACTGCAAGCGATGATTTAAGTGTATGTAGCGTGAGGCATTCGGCCAAGACGACCTTGGCCGAATGTGACATACGGCGAGGACGTTTCACCGGTAGAGAGATGATGCGCATTTTATTGTTATCGGCTTACGAAGCGGTTAGCCACCGCTATTGGGCAAATACATTGATGGCGGAGGTGACCGAAGTCGAATGGACGCTGCTGAGCTTGCCAGCGCGTCACTTCTCTTGGCGTATTCGTGGCAACCCTTTGAGTTGGTGGTTGAAAGAGCAGGCGACATTGAGCCAGCGCTACGATGTGGTCCTGGCGACTTCCATGGTGGATATCGCCACGTTGGTGGGATTGTTCCCCCACTTAGGACAGGCACGCAAGGTGGTCTATTTTCATGAAAACCAGTTTGCTTACCCGGAATCCAGCGAGCAAATTCCCCAAGTCGAGGCAAAGATGGTCAACCTGTACGCTGCGCTGGCGGCAGATGAGCTGGTATTCAACACGGCCTACAACCGTGACTCCTTTTTCGATGGCGCGCGACGTTTCTTGAAAAAAATGCCGGAGAATCTGCCCGCGGCCCAACCCCTTGAACGTTTGCGGAGAGCGGCCCGCATCGTGCCCGTGCCGATTGCTGCCGCCGGTGGTCGTGCGGTCGTCAACCCCAATCCGCAGCGACTGATTTGGAACCACCGCTGGGAGTATGACAAAAACCCAGAGGATTTCTTCAAGGTACTGTTCAAGCTTAGCGAGCAGCAAGTGCCGTTCGAGTTGGCGGTGTTGGGACAGCAGTTTCGCGAGGTGCCGGGGATTTTCGCCGAGGCCCAGGAGCGTTTGGCGGCACATATCGTTTGCTGGGGGGCACAGCCAGAGGCAGAGTATCGCGCGCTGCTCGAAGGCGGCGGCATCGTCGTGTCGACCACCTGGCATGAGTTCCAAGGATTGGCCATCATGGAAGCCACCCAACGAGGTGCCACGCCGCTAGTGCCGGACCGGCTTTGCTTCCCGGAGCTTTACCCAAATGAATATCGCTATGATGGCACGCAAGAGGGGCTGTTTCATCGTTTAAAAGCGTGGTTATTGGATCCGACGTGCCAGCCTGCGCCGCTTGACACGTGCTCCTGGGAGTGGCCGCAGTGGCAAGCCGTATATCGTCAACTGCTGATGCAAGGGGCGTCGAGTGACTCCATGCGCCGGGTGGGCCAGTGAACGATCGCCGTATGGCGGCGCATCTTGTCGGCAAGCCCAGGGTGATGATCACGAATCACCTGCTCGGCAAAATTCGATAAAAATCGCGATTTCAATACGGCCCTCGCACGGTCCACACCGCTATCTTGATAAGGCGTTGACGCCAAAAGCATAAAACCGTCCTTGGGAATTCGCCCCGCGCGCATGTTGGCCTCGATAATGCTTGCGGCGGTCGACAATGGGGCCGCTAGGTCTGGTCCGTAGGGACCGATGATCAACGCGGTGTTAGGTAGGTGCAAGAAGTCGAAGCCGCGTCCAATGCAGATGACCCACTCGCGATGCTCGATTTCGAGCTCTCGGGTCACGCCGCTTAGCTCGCTTACATGGGCCATGTTGCCCAGCAGCAGCGGCAGCAGATCTCGTTGAACATCATCAGGCATGTCGGGACAAAGGCTCGCTAACGTGGCATGTAAATCATTCGCTGGTCGATCGATCCAGTCGCGTATATCGAGCACCTCGCCACCTTGGCCGTGAAGAATCATGGCGTCGCTGTCGGTTTCAAAGCCGCACACGAGCGGGTAGACCTGCTGATGGTCGTGGCCAAACAGCTGGCCTGCTTGCTGAGCAATGGCGTACGCGTGGGCTTTGGCCGCGTCGGCATCGCAGTTGAACCCGGCGCACCCCCGTGCGGGATGTCCGCTGGAAAAATGGTAAGTAATCAGCAACAGCGTGGCGCGACCGCTCTGAGTGGCTTGCAAGACAGTCTCGGTGAGCAGCTCGCCGAGATAAGGCCAGCCTAGGTCGAAAATACCGCCTAGATTACGAAACGGTGTGATGATTCCAAGCGGTGTCTGCGTGGCGTGGGGAATATGGATTCGGCCATCCATACATTTCATCACCACAATCGACGTCGGATGCTTGGCCATATAGCGCTGGCGGGCCAGCCAGGCATCGGGGCTGCAAAAACGTTCGGCGTGCTGCCTGGAAAGTTGCAGCAGGGCATCGATACGCTGGGTAATAGGCTGGCGGTAGAGGTCAGCAGTGGTGCTTGGCATGGGACGATCCTGGCGGTGGCATGCCGTTAGGCAAGCTCGGTCTTTTCTTTATAGTCGCACAGATCTTCGATGATACAGCTACCGCAGCGAGGTTTTCGCGCAATGCACGTGTAACGCCCATGTAGTATCAGCCAATGATGGGCGTCTTGCTTGAAGACACTGGGGACATGGCGCAGCAGCTTTCGTTCGACCTCGATGACGTCCTTGCCCTTGGCGATGCCGGTGCGGTTCGATACGCGAAAAATGTGCGTATCCACCGCAATGGTAGGCTGACCAAAGGCCGTATTTAAAATCACATTGGCGGTCTTGCGACCCACCCCGGGGAGCGCCTCAAGCGCTTTGCGAGTTTGCGGGACCTGACCGCCATGCTGGTCGACCAGCAGGTGGCAGGTTTTCATGAGATTGTCTGCCTTGGTATTGAACAGCCCAATGGTTTTGATGTGCTGTTTTAGGCCGTCGATACCTAGTTCGATAATGGCTTGGGGCGTATTGGCGACCGGAAAAAGCCGGGCCGTTGCTTTGTTGACGCCTACGTCGGTGGCTTGGGCGGAAAGCAGTACCGCCGCGAGCAGCTCGAACGGCGTGCTCCAGTTGAGTTCGGTGGTGGGGTGCGGGTTTTCCGCCTGTAGGCGCGCGAAAATCTCATGACGCTTTTGGGCATTCATGGTGTGTTCTCTTGGTTACTTGATGGTGCCGGTCACTCGCACGCGCCGCTCGGCGCGCGGGGTGCTCGTCGTCGGCGCTGCCCGGAAAGCGCGCCGCGCATCCAGCGCATTTTTGAGTGCGATCAAAAGCCCGGCTACGAAGAAAGCGCCAGGCGGCAGAAGGAAAAAGAGAAACTGGTAATCCGCCACCAGGGTGATCTGCCAGTCAGCGGCCACGGGCCCCAACAGCAGCGCCATGTCGCTCAACAGGGTGCCCTGGCCCATGAGCTCGCGAATCGCGCCCATGAGCACCAGCACGGCACCAAACCCCAATCCCATCATCAAACCATCGATCGCCGCGGGCAGCACGGGTTGGCGGGAGGCAAACGCCTCCGCGCGACCCAATATGGCGCAGTTGGTCACGATAAGCGGAATGAAGATGCCTAGTATTTGATACAGCGAATAAGCAAACGCGGCCATCAGCAGCTCGGCGCAGGTCACGAAGGCGGCAATCACCATGACGAACGCAGGCAAGCGCACGGCACTGGGCACTTGGTGGCGAATCAGCGAGATCGTCGTGCTGGACCCCACCAGCACCAACAGTGTCGCCAGCGCCAAGCCTAATGCGTTCACTACGCTGGCGCTGACGGCCAGCAGTGGGCATAGGCCGAGTAATTGCACCAGCGCTGGATTGTTCGACCAAAGCCCTTCACGGGCCAGCTCTCTCCATTGGCTCATAGGGCTGAATCCTGCCGGGCGAGCTGTTGGTGATAATAGCGTAACGTATCGTGTACGGCGTTGATCACGGCCCGTGGCGTGATCGTTGCGCCGGTAAAACTGTCGAAGTCGCCGCCCTCTTTACGAACCGCCCAGCCGCTGGGGGATAGGCTTTGTAGGCTCAATCCGTCGAACGATGTGATCCAGTCGCTCCGGGAGCGTTCGATATCGTCGCCAAGCCCTGGCGTCTCTTGATGGTGAGTGACGCGCACACCGGTTATCTCGCCGCTCTGGTCAATGGCTACTAGCAGGCGAATCTCGCCATTATACCCTTGGCGGGTAACGACCGGCAGAATGGTGACGGCGTCGCCGCCTTGCTGCACCCGCCAACCCTCTTGTGGCATCCGGTGGCCCAATAATGAGGGAGCGGGTAACGAAAACGTGCCCTCTAGAACGGTTTGAACCGGTGCCGTGTCCAGTGACCCGGGGAGTACTTCCTGTAGCTGACGATGCTGATAGGCGAGCTGATGCGCGGCAATACGTTCCGCCGTCACGGCGCGGGTGAGGGTGACGCTACCGGCAGTGACGAGGGCAAACAGGCCCAGAGCCAACGCACCGCGTCGCATGGCGTGCTGGGGCGTCATGGCGCGCTCCTCTTGGTGCCGGAGTGAGCGGTAGATTGCCCCACTGGGCGTGGTACGCTGACAGTATCCAGCAGTGGCACGCAGAGGTTCATCAGCAACACCGCAAAAGCGACGGCATCGGGATAACCGCCTAAATGTCGAATCAGGATGATCAGTACCCCAATGCCCGCGCCGTAGAACAGCTTTCCCCGGCGGCTGGTGGCTGACGACACCGGGTCGGTGGCAATGAAAAAGGCGCCAAACAGCGTTGCCCCAGTGACAAGATGAAACAGCGGAGAGGCAAAGTGGCTGGTGTCGCTGGCGTAAAACAGCGCAGAGAGCAGCAGCATGCTGCCCAGCATGGCAACCGGGATATGCCAACTGATCAGCCGCTTGACGATCAATACCAAGCCCCCTATCAGCCATGCCAGGGCGATATTGCGCCAAGCCGCCAACGTGCCTTCTGGAAGTGGCGACGATGCCCAGAACTCACTGGCGAGCACGGCCTCGCCCTTGTGTTTGAAGGCATCGAGTGGCGTAGCGCCGCTGAGTGCATCCAGCGTGGTCATGGGCACGGTTCCTAATATTTGCGGCCATAACGTATCGGACCAGATTGCTTGTGGAGGTGCCCAGAGCGTCATTTGCGTGGGAAACGATACGAGCAGAAGTGCATAACCCACCATTGCAGGGTTGAACGGATTGTGGCCCAAGCCACCGTAAAGTTGCTTGGCAACGACGACGGCGGCGATCACACCCACGCCTATTAGCCACCATGGGCTGGCAGGCGGTAGTGAGGCACCTAGCAAAACCCCGGTGAGCAGGGCGCTGGCGTCATTGAGCGTTGGCCAGACGGGGCGACGGCGTAGTCTCAGAATGAACGCTTCAGCGGCGACGGCCAAAAGCGCCGCGATCAGTACGTTGCTGAGCACCCCGAGTCCAAAATAGAGCGTCATCATCCCGAGACCGGGTAGCATGGCGGCGATGACCCAGCGCATGGTATGAGCTGTCGAGGGAGTGCCCCCTAGATGAGAGGCGTGCATCATGCTCATGGGGCTTCCTTATACTCACTGGCGGCGCGGGCTTCGGCCAGTCGCGCTTCTGCCGCTTTGAGATTCTCTTGAGCAGTGGCGAGTTGGGTCTCCAAGTCGTCGTGGCGCTGCTGCGGGTCTTCAGCGGCGGCCCGCGCCAATACTTTCTCCGCTTTACGCACGGCCGCTTTTGCAGCCGTTTGAGCAATGCGCAAGCTGCGCAGATCCGCCACGGGGAGGGAGGGCGAGTCCATGGTGCCATTCGCGCTGGGCGACTGTTGGGCAAGGCGAGCCTGGCGGCGCGCTTTCTTCTCTGCCTCTTCTCTGGCCAGCCGTGCCTGACGAAATTCAAAGCGATGTTTGGCGTGTTCCGCTTTGGCGGTCTCGATGCGTTTATGTCGAATGCGCTGTTTCGCCGAGCGGTAGTCCTGCACCAGGGGGATCGCGCTCGGGCAAACGTAGCTGCAGGCACCGCACTCGATGCAATCGAACAGATGGTGAGCGTCGAGGGCGGTGTCGTTTTGGGCGCGGGCATACCAGTGCAACTGCTGGGGAAGCAATTGAGCAGGACACACGCTTTCACACGCTCCGCAGCGAATGCAGGGGGCTTCCGCTGGCGCTGGCGGCAGCTCCTCTTCTGTGGCAGCAATCAGACAGTTGGTGGTTTTGGTGACGGGAGCGGCCAATGAGGTTAGAGGCGTACCCATCATCGGCCCGCCGACTACCACGCGATGGAGCCGTTCTTGCACTAAGCCCACCTGCTCCAGAAGCGACGCGATCGAGGTGCCTACACGCACCCAGTAGTTGCCAGGATGAGCAATGGCATCACCGGTGAGCGTGACGACTCTTTCTACCACAGGCGTCCCGTCGCGAACCGCTTGCAGTGCCGCCATCAGCGTTCCGGGGTTGTGGCACAGCACGCCGATATCGGCAGGTAGACCGCCGCTGGGCACGTCGCGATTCAGCAGTTTTTTGATGAGCTGGCGTTCCCCCCCACTGGGGTAGCGCGTCTCGATGACCTTGAGTGCCACCTTGGCGGGCCGCCCAAGGTCAGCGAGAACGGCTTGGAGCGCTTGACAGGCCTCAGGCTTGTTATCTTCGATACCGACGATGATGTGTGCGGCTCCGCATAGACGGGCCAGCAACTGAGCTCCCTCGAGCACATCCGCCGCATGGTAACGTAGCGTCAGGTCATCGGCGGTAATGTAAGGCTCGCACTCGGCGGCATTGACCACTAGCGTGTCAATCGCGTGCTGCTGGCTGACATTGGCTTTGAGGTAGGTTGGAAAGCCTGCACCGCCCAGGCCCACCAGCCCCGCCTCGTCCAGTCTTGATAGCAGCGCGTCGCAATGGGTGGTGCGCCAATCCAATGGCGGTAGCGTTATCCGGCGATCTTCACCATCGCCTTGAATGACGATGTCGCTGTCGGTGATCTCGATCACGGTGCCGCTGATACTGGCGTGCACATTGGCTGAGACCATTCCGTCGCGACGGGCGACTGGCGTGCCTGTGTCGACCGCATCGCCCACGTTCACGCAGGGCAGCGCCGCTTTACCGGTGTGTTGCGACAGCGGTAGCGCGACCACATTGGGCAGCGGTGCGATGCGCAGCGGCGCTCGATTCGAGCGCTCTTTGCGTTCGGGCGGGTAGATGCCGCCTGGAAAGTCATTGGCTCGCATGCACGCTCCTAAGTGGTTGGCGGTCGCTCACGATCGGGTCCCACTGAGTCAGCGGTTTGCGTCGGGGCAGCATATCGATGCAATCCACCGGGCAGGGCGCCACGCAGAGGTCGCAGCCGGTACATTCGTCCTCGATCACCGTATGCATCTGTTTGGCCGCGCCGACAATGGCATCCACCGGGCACGCCTGAATACACTTGGTGCAGCCGATACACTCGGCTTCGCGAATGTAGGCCACCGTATCCTCATCAGTGGCTTCGCCGTCCAGTGGAGCGGGGTCACGGCCCAGCAGGTCCGCCAGTGCTTGTATGGTCGCATCGCCCCCGGGAGGGCACTTATTGATGGCGTCGCCCTGATTGATCGCTTCGGCGTAGGGTCGGCAACCGGGGTAGCCACACTGACCACATTGGGTTTGAGGCAGCAGCGCATCGATGTTCTCGACGAGGGGGTTCTCTTCGCCTTTGAAGCGAGCGCTTGCCATACCCAACAAGGCGCCAAACACGATGCCCAGGCCGGTAAGGACGCCAGCGGCGCTCAGCACGCCCCACCATGAAAAAGGTTCGCTCATGGTCGTTACCCCTGTGCCAATCCAGAAAAACCAAGAAACGCCAGCGACATCAGACTGGCAGTGATCATGGCAATGGCCGCACCGCGAAAGGGTTTGGGCACATCTGCACTGGCCAAGCGTTCGCGCATGGCAGCGAATAGCACCAACACTAGCGAGAAGCCTAACGCCGCGCCTAGACCATACAGCGTGGTATGGAAAAAGCTTAGCTCGCGGTTGAGCGACAGTAGTGCTACGCCTAGCACGGCGCAGTTGGTGGTGATGAGCGGCAGAAATATACCTAATACCTGATGCAATAACGGACTGAGCTGGCGCACCATGATCTCGGTAAATTGCACGACAGCGGCAATCACGACGATGAAACTGATGGTTCGTAAGTAGGTGACGTCCAGCGGAACGAGCAAGCCATGGTAAACCACGTAGCTCGCGGCGGACGCGAGGGTCAAAACGAACGTGGTCGCCAGTGACATGCCCAGAGCCGATTCGAGCTTGTTCGACACGCCCATGAAGGGACAAAGCCCGAGAAACTGGACCAGCACGAAATTGTTCACCAGCGCGGTGGTGATCAGGATGACGAAGAGTTCATTCATGACGGCGTATTTTGCTTCGAAATTGGGCAGCTGACTAGAGACGGCTCGAAGAGGATGACACAGTGGCGACCTTGTGCTTTGGCAAGGTAGAGTGCTTGGTCGGCGGTCGTCATGATGGCGCTGGGGAGTGATGCCTCGCTATCGTCTAGCATGCCAATCCCAACGCTGATGGTGACATGTTCGCAGACCGGGGAGCGTTCATGGCGTAAGTGTAACTGATCCACGGCATCGACCAGCGCGTTGGCAAGTGTCTTGGCGTGCTGTGAGGTGACGCCTGGCAGCAACGCACTGAACTCCTCGCCGCCGGTGCGTGCGATGAAAAAGCCGTGACGGCTTGCCACGTCCTGTAGTGCAGCGGCTACTCGTTTTAAGCATTCGTCGCCTTGTTGATGGCCGTAGCCATCGTTGTAGAGCTTGAAGTGATCGATATCGAGCATCATGACCGCCAGCGGTGCCACCTCCTGCGTGGCTTGACTCACCGCAGCCGTCAAGCGCTGGTCGAACAGCCGCCGATTGGGTAGCTCTGTCAACGCATCGTGGGTGGACATACGCAATAGCTCCGCATTGAGCTGGTGCTGGCAGGCGAGCTGCTCGCGAAATGCCCTGGAAAGGAGACCGATTTCATCGCGACGCTCGGTCAACCCCTCGCTGTCATCGAATTGGCCCGCAAACTGTGTGAACGCAGTGAGCTGGCGCAAAGGCTTCAGCACCATACGTTCTAGCAAAAACAGTACCAAACCAATGACGAGCAGCATCAAACCCGCCGTCCACACCAACAGATAGCGAAACGTAGTAAGGTTTGCCAGGTACTGCACGCGATTGAGTTCTATCGTCAACGACACGGCCTCGGAAGTGCCGTAGGCAGCGAACAAGTGAGAGGCCGTTACCTGATCCCCCGAGAACGTGAGCTCGGTTGAATGGGCAGCGGCAAAGGGCTCGACCTGCAGCGATAGAGAGAGCCCTGTGTAATCCGTCATTCTTTCGAGCCAAGCATCATCCAGGGCGCGGACCTTGAATAGCCAGCCGTTAGGCGGACCGCTCTCGTCGGTGTGGAGTATGTGGCTGGCGGCGACAAGGGCGGGCCACTGTTCGATGTACATGGCCATTGGCGCTACCTGGGTAGCGATGGCCGACTGCATGGTATCGACCCAGGGTGCCATCCACGCGCAGGGACCAACGGCGGCTGTGCAGGTTTGGTAGCGCCCGGTGGTCGGCTCCAACCCCGCCAAGAAATGAACCTCACCTTGTAGCGTAAAGAACGCCATGAGGTGATAGTTCATATCTTCGAACATTTGCTGGCTAAAATTGACCTCGGCGTAGCGAGGATAGCTGCCCTCGATGAACTGGTAGGTGTCATCCCAGTGTGCCCAGTCCTGCGCCTGAGCAAGCAGGCTTTCCTGGTTGAGCTCGAGGCTACGCGTCGCCCGGTCGAGTTCACGCTGCACCGCAGTGCGCTCTTCGGCTTTCAGCGCTGGAAAAATCAGCCATTTGCTGATGGCTGCGAGTGCTACCATGGCCACGATCAATACTCCGCCCAGTACGGCAAAGAAACGAAAACGCAAGGACAAGGAGAAGCGCTGGCCCATAGAGCAGACTCATGTTGTTGTTAATGAATGAAGGCCACTAACGGTGTGAATGAAAGTCCCTTAAAGACGAAAGGGGCAGGCTCATCGCCTTGCCCCTTTCGTCCATGAACGGCGGCGTTACGTTACACGTTGACCTGGTTCCGCGCCAGCGTCCGGTGAGAGCAAATAAATGCCCTCTTTGTTAGCCGAGGCGAGTACCATACCTTCGGAAATGCCAAATCGCATCTTGCGAGGCGCTAGGTTGGCGACCATGACGGTCAGGCGGCCTTCCAACGCTTCGGGCGAGTACGCAGAGCGAATGCCCGAGAAGACGTTGCGGGTTTCGCCGCCCAAATCCAAGGTAAGCTGGAGGAGCTTGTCAGCGCCCTCGACATACTGCGCTTTGGCAATGCGTGCAATACGCAGGTCCACTTGGGCGAACGCGTCAAAGTCGATTTCCGCAGCGATGGGCGTCTCGGCCAGCGGGCCCTTGGGTGCGCTTTTCAACTTCTGCTCTTCGACCAGATCCTCTTTCGATGCCTCGATCATTGCATCGATTTTCTCACGCTCGACGCGAGTCATGAGCGGCTTGAATTTGTTGATCGAATGATTGACGAGTACGTTACCACGGCTTCCCCAATCCAGAGTGTCAACATTTATAAACTCGCGTGCCTGCTCGGCCATGGCGGGGACGACGGGTGCCAAGTAGACCATCAGCTGGCGGAACAGATTAATGCCGACCGAGCAGATGTCCAGCACCTCCTGGTCACGTCCCTCTTGCTTGGCCAGCGCCCAGGGCTCTTTTTCAGCAATGTAGGTATTCGCTTCATCGGCCAATTCCATGATTTTACGCATGGCGCGGCTGAATTCGCGGGCTTCGAAATCGGCGGCGATCTCGTCGCCTGCAGCGATGAAACGCGCGACCATTTGCGGCTCGGCGCAATGCGGCGAGAGCGTGCCGCCACCGAGCTTTTTGACGAAACCGGCGCAGCGGCTAGCGATATTCACGACCTTACCCACGAGATCCGAATTCACGCGTGCGGCGAAATCCTCGAGGTTCAAGTCGAGATCATCCACTTTCGAGGTGAGCTTGGCAGCAAAGTAGTAGCGCAGGTACTCAGGATTGAGGTGTTCGGCGTAGGTGGCCGCTTTGATAAAGGTGCCGCGGGACTTCGACATCTTCGCGCCATCGACGGTCAAGAAACCGTGGCAGTTGACCGCGGTGGGAGTGCGCAGGTCGGCACCGTGGAGCATGGCGGGCCAGAACAGCGCATGAAAGTAGACGATGTCTTTACCGATGAAGTGGTAGACCTCGGCGTCGGAGTCCTTTTTCCAGAAACGGTCGAAATCGAGCCCATCGCGCTCGCATAGGTTTTTGAAACTGGCGAGATAGCCAATCGGAGCGTCGAGCCAGACATAGAAGTACTTGCCTGGGGCGTCGGGGATCTCGAACCCAAAATAGGGCGCGTCGCGGGAAATGTCCCACTCGTTGAAACCGGACTCGAACCACTCCATTAGTTTGTTACGGATTTGCGGCTGCACGTGGCCGTCGTTGATCCACTCCTGTAGAAAATCAGCGAAGTCCGGCAGTTTGAAGAAGTAGTGGGTAGAACTCCGCACCTCGGGCGTTGCACCAGAGATGGCGGACACCGGATTGATCAAGTCTGCTGGCGTGTAGGTCGCGCCGCATTTTTCGCAGTTGTCGCCGTACTGATCGTCCGAATGGCATTTCGGGCAGGTGCCTTTGATGAAGCGGTCAGCAAGAAACAAGCCTTTCTGCGGGTCGAACATCTGCTCGATATCGCGAGTCGCGATATGGCCTTTGTCACGCAGGCGGGTATAGATCAATTCGCTAAAGTGGCGGTTTTCGTCCGAGTGCGTGGAATGATAGTTATCGAACCCTACACCGAAGCGGGCAAAATCTTCCTGATGATCTTGTGAGACGCGCTCGATCAGCGCTTCTGGCGAGATACCTTCCTGCTCGGCACGCAGCATGATCGCCGTGCCGTGCGCATCGTCGGCGCAAACGTAGTAACACCGCTGGCCACGGCTTTTTTGAAAGCGTACCCATATATCTGTTTGGATATACTCCAGAAGGTGACCGAGATGAATGGCGCCATTGGCATAGGGAAGGGCGCTCGTCACCAGAATGTTGCGCGGGGCAGTATTGGACATGGTGAGTGAAAATTCCGGTTAGACAATACAAATAAAGACGTCGAAGGGGAGGTGCTTCGCCGGTAACGTCAGGTTGAAGGCGAATTAGTCGCCAGTAACAACGGCTTAGTAGAGCGCCTGCTCTTCTTGCACCACTTCGCGCAATAATTCTAAGAACAGTTTATCAGCCTCGGAGTGCTCGGCAGGGTCTTCGGGAATATGCACGCTGGTCGTGTCAGAAATTTCATTGGCAATGCGCGCCATGACGGCTGGGCTGCTGCCTTCGGTGAGCTGCGAACGGGCAATGGCCAAAGACTGCTCGAGAATTTTAGGATCTTGTAGTAGTTTGCGGATAAAGCCGCGTAGCTCATTGATAATACGTGTTTTTTGAATTTCTGATGCGGACATGGGGAGTCTCCTTAAGACCGCGCTTGGCAAAACGACCAAGCGTGACCAATGAATGCCTTGACCATAGCACTTTTTCTACTCGTCAGCATGCGCAGATTGACGGCTAAAGACTCAGCCTGCCTGCCTTGTGTTTCACAGGGTTGGCGTACTGCTCGAGCCAATAGGGATGCAGTGCTTCGGGGACACTGGCCAAGCGCGCCTTGAACCGCTCACGATCCTGTCGAGTAATTGCTTTACGGGCGACCAGCTCGGGTGACTCGCCTAGTGCTTCCAGCGCCAAATAGTGGCTGGGGAAGAGGCGATAGCCGCCAATGACTTGCCGATCGATTTCAGCGGCCACCTCGTCGGGGGTGGCCATGTCGGCACCGACCGGCGTGCCGAATTTGAGCTGAACGCGCCCTTTAGACCCGGTGATCCCTGCTACGATAGAGCGAATGTCTTCAAACTCGCTTTTGGCGTAGCTGCCCTGGTGGGCGATATCGTGCAGCTCTTGGGCTTTTTGCACGTCGCAGGGATCATACTCGTAGCTGATCGAGACCGGCACCAACTTGAGCTCGGCAATGGCGTCACCAAACACCATGTCGCGTTCGGCGTGACGTTTGGCCATGATGAGCATTTTGATGATGGCAGGGTCCGTTCGGTCAATGCCGTTTTTGGCACGGCCTTCGCGCTGAGCCATCCATATGGAGTGGTTGTCTTCGGTAATCGAGTGGCGGATATACGAAGAGAGCTGCTGATAGGCGGCCAGCATGGCCCGCTTGCCGCGCGCGCTGCGAGGCACGATGAAGCTCTTGTTAAGGCGCATCAGGTCGGTGACATAGGGTTTTTTCAGTAAGTTATCACCTATGGCGATGCGCACGGTGTCTCGTCCCGCTTCATAAAGCGCATAATTGACGAAGGCAGGATCCAGTGAAATGTCGCGGTGGTTACCAATGAAGAGGTAAGCGCCGTCATCGTCGAGTTTGTCGAGGCCCGACACATCGAAGGCATCGGTCGTCGTGCGGATCATGCGCACCATATAGCTGGCAATGCGCATCTGAAATTCTCGGACGCTGGTCACTCCTTTGACTTCTCTTCGAACGGCATGGCCTGCCAGCGCGCGCGCCAGCGGTGGCGCCCACTTGGCCATGCGGGGCAGCCGGAAGCGGGTTAGCGCATCGAGCAGCTCGCTGTCGCGAGAAAGCCTTTCGAGTACATCGGCTACCTCATGATCCGCATAAGGACGAATGTCGGCCCAGGGGTCATTCGGCGTGTCAGCGTGTGGTGCGTTATTGTGTTGAGTCATGCGATCCGTTGGGTATCTACTAAATAATCGAGTGACGGTATCTGTGCGTATCGTTCGTTAGGCGTCTGATGGAGTCGTCGGTTCCCGCTGAGTTTCGCCACCGAGCCATTCGAGTAGGCGGGATACGTCCTCGGACAATGCCTGTGCCATCAAAATAAAATCGGTTTCCAATCGAGCCAGCGCATCGTCGCCGTCATCGGCATGATCCGCTTCTTCGATGAGCGCGTTGCCAAAGCGTAGCGATTTGAGCGCTAGATCGTCGTGCAGCACGAAGCTTAGACGGCCGTCGAGACTCATCGCCAGTTTGCTGGCTTGGCGCCCGCTTTCGAGAAGCTGTTGAATTTCGTCGCTGTCGAGATCGACCTGGCGCGCGCGCAGTACGCCGTCGTCACCTTTGGCCTTGAGCTCCACTTGGTCGCCAAGCTGGAGGTCGGCAGGGCGGCTGGCCGGGTCGCCAAGCCAAGTAGTCATGGCGCGGATGGGCAACGTTTGGCTACTGAGCGGCGTGACTTTCAAGCTGCCGAGGGTTTCGCGCAGCAGGTCCAGTACATCCTCAGCGCGGCTGCGCGAGCTGGCATTCACGCCAATGAGCTGACGCTTCGTGTCCCACCAGAGGTCGATTTTTTGGCTGCGGACGAAGGCGCGGGGCAAGAGCGCTTCGGTAACTTGCTCTTTGAGTGCCATTTTTTCTTTACGGGTCACTTTACGCCCTTCGCTGGCCTCGATGTCAGCGACCTTTTCATCGACTTCTTCTTTGACGACCGAGGCGGGAAGCAGACGTTCCTGGCGCAAGGCCGAGAGTAGGCGGTGCCCCTGAATCTCATGGACACGCTGGTCGCCGCCTAGCCGTCCGGCAGGAGCCGTCCAGCCCAAGCGGCGTGCATCCGCATTGCCTAGCGGCTTGGCCGCGTGCTCATCCAGTGCATTGGCCAGGGTTTGGCTATCTAGCTCGGGAGCGCCGTGCAGGCGATATAAATGCAGGTGCTTAAACCACATGTCACCGATCCTATGAAAAAGGTGGCACATTATGTCGAAACGCGGCCTTTCCTACCAGCACCTTGGCGCAGCGACTTGCTGTTGCACTAGTTTAAAACTTGTGTTTGATTTGCAAGGTGTTAACGATTCCTTGCCCATTTCCATAAGCAGTGAACAAGAGGATGCTATGTCTGAATCAATTTCCCAAGTTGGTATGCGGGTTCGTGGTTACCATTTGGATGGCTATGGCCATGTCAACAATGCGCGCTACTTGGAGTTCATGGAGGAGGGGCGATGGGCGTTCTTTGATGAACATCCCCGGCTCATTGGGCAGCTTCACAGTGCTGGTCGCGCTTTCGTCGTCGTCAATTTGAACATCGACTATCGCGCGGCGGCCGTGCAGGGGGACGATTTGCAGGTATTCACGGGCATCGTCGACGTGGGTGAGCGAAGTGCGCTCTGCCATCACCGCATCATTCGATCTGACGGCACCTTGATCGCCCAGGCCGACCTCACCTTCGTTCTGTTGGATGTGAAGGACAATAAAGCCGCCGCCATCGAAGGGGAGGTGCGCGATGTGCTGCAGGGGATGGTCGTGGCCAAGGAGTCGTTCACGCCCTGAGTGGTAATGGTGGTGTCATCGACTGCCCTTGATGCGTATGCAGTGGTATGATGGCCTGGTCTCTGCGCGCCGTCTTCCCGTGCTAAGTCTCGTACGGCAAAAGACGGCATTTTCAAGCGCTTTCAACTCTCGCAGTGCCAATGCAGTGCAAAGGATCTGACTTTCATGGGTGACATCGCCAGAGAAATCTTGCCCGTCAATATTGAAGACGAGCTCAAACAGTCGTACCTCGACTATGCGATGAGTGTCATTATCGGTCGCGCGCTCCCCGACGTGCGCGACGGCCTAAAGCCCGTTCACCGGCGTGTGCTGTTTGCCATGCACGAGCTGGGCAATGACTGGAATAAACCGTACAAAAAGTCGGCGCGTGTCGTCGGCGATGTCATCGGTAAATACCACCCGCACGGAGATAGTGCGGTGTATGACACCATCGTACGCATGGCGCAGCACTTCTCCATGCGTCATGTGCTGGTGGATGGACAAGGTAACTTTGGTTCCATCGACGGTGACAACGCGGCGGCCATGCGTTACACCGAGGTGCGCATGGCGCGCCTAGCCCACGAGCTGCTGGCGGATCTCGAAAAAGACACGGTCGATTGGGTCGATAACTACGACGGCACCGAACGAATCCCAGACGTGCTGCCTACGAAAGTTCCCAACCTGTTGATCAACGGGTCGTCGGGCATCGCGGTGGGCATGGCGACGAACATACCGCCGCACAACATGCGGGAAGTGATCGACGGTTGCTTGGCGCTCATCGACGACTACACGCTCTCGGTGGATGATCTGATGCAATACATCCCCGGTCCTGATTTCCCCACCGGGGGGATCATCAACGGGCGTGCGGGCATTCTCGATGCCTATCGCACTGGCCGTGGACGTATTTACGTACGCGCGTGCCACACCATCGAGCACGACGATAAAACCGGCCGTGACCATATCATCATCACCGAGCTGCCGTATCAGGTGAACAAGGCGCGGCTGATCGAGAAAATTGCCGAGCTGGTCAAAGAGAAGAAAATCGACGGCATCGCCGAGCTGCGTGACGAGTCAGACAAGGATGGCCTGCGCGTGGTGATCGAAATCAAGCGCGGTGAGTCCGGCGAGGTCGTCGTCAATAACCTGTTTGCGCAAACTCAGCTTCAGAACGTGTTTGGCATCAACATGGTGGCGCTTGAGAACGGCCAGCCGCGTACGCTCAATCTCAAAGAGATGCTCGAGGCGTTCATTCGCCATCGCCGCGAGGTCGTCACCCGCAGGACGCTTTTCGAACTCAAGAAAGCCCGTGAACGTGGTCATCTGTTGGAAGGCCTAGCCGTTGCTATCTCCAACATCGATGAGGTCATCGAGCTGATCAAGGCCTCTCCCAATGCCGCTGAAGCGCGTGAAAAGCTGCTGGCGAAGGTGTGGCGGCCCGGGCAGGTGACGGCCATGCTGGAGCGCGCTGGCGCGACTTCCTGTAAGCCAGAAGAGTTGGAAGAGGGCTTTGGCCTCAACCCCTCGGCCACGGAATATCGGCTCTCGCCCGCCCAGGCGCAGGCCATTCTAGAGCTTCGCCTACACCGTTTGACCGGGCTGGAAACCGAGAAGCTGCTCGATGAGTATCTCTCCATCCTCGAAAAGATCGCCGAGTTTACCGAGATTTTGGCCTCCGCCGATCGCCTGATGGAAGTGATCCGCGAAGAGCTACATGCGGTGCGTGATCAGTTCGGGGACGATCGCCGCACGGAGATCCAGGCAAGCCACTTGGATCTTTCCATCGAAGATTTGATTGCCGAAGAGGACATGGTCGTCACCGTTTCCCGCTCGGGCTATGCGAAGACGCAACCGCTATCGGATTATCAGGCGCAGCGCCGCGGCGGTCGTGGCAAGTCGGCGACGTCCATGAAAGACGAAGACGTCATCGAGCACCTGCTGGTGGCCTCGACCCACGACACCGTGCTGCTCTTCTCCAACCGTGGCAAGGTGTACTGGCTGAAAGTGTACGAAATGCCGAATGCCAGCCGTGGCTCCCGTGGTAAACCGTTGGTCAACATGCTGCCGCTGGAAGAGGGCGAGTCGGTCAACGCCATTTTGCCGGTGCGCGACTATGACCCCGAGCACTACATCTTCTTCGCTACAGCCAATGGCACGGTGAAGCGTACCAGCCTCGAACAGTTCTCCCGTCCGCGCAGCGTTGGTTTGATTGCGATCGATCTTGAAGAGGGCGACCGTTTGGTGGGGGCGGCGATTACGTCGGGCTCCGATCACGCGATGCTGCTCTCTTCCAACGGTAAAGCGATCCGTTTCGAAGAGGGTAACGTGCGCGCTATGGGCCGTACCGCTCGCGGCGTGCGTGGCATGCGTCTCGCCGATGAGGCGGAAGTGATCAGCCTGATCATTCCCAAGAGTCAGCAGATCGATGCCGAAGCCGATACCGACGCAGATGTGGATGCCCCAGAAGAAGCCCTTGCTTCAAGCGAAAGCGAGGGCCAGATATATATCCTTACGGCCAGTGAGAATGGATACGGCAAGCGTACACGCCTCGAAGAGTTCCCGCTGCGCGGCCGAGGTGGACAAGGCGTCATCGCCATGCAAACCAGTGAGCGTAACGGCTCGCTAGTGGCGGCGATGCAGGTCTACGACAGCGACGAAATGATGTTGATCACCGATCGCGGTACGTTGGTACGCACCCGCGTGGAGGAGGTCTCCATCACCTCCCGAAACACGCAAGGGGTCATGCTGATTCGTTTGGGGAAAGAAGAGAAATTGGTGAAAACCGTTCGCGTGGACGAGCCTGAAGAGACGGATGACGTAGACACGGGCGAACCAGCAGACGCAGACAATGGCGCACAGGAACCGGGAACCGATGACACGTCATTATAATTTTTGTGCAGGGCCCGCAGCCCTGCCTAGCGCCGTACTCGAGCGCGCCCGTAGCGAGCTGCTGGACTATCAAGGTCGCGGCTTGTCGGTCATGGAGATGAGTCACCGCAGCGACGAGTTCGTTGCGATTGCAGAGCGCGCCGAAGCCGATCTTCGTGACCTGTTAGCCATTCCTAGTCACTACCGCGTGCTCTTTCTTCAAGGCGGCGCGAGCATGCAGTTCTCGATGATTCCGATGAACCTGCTGGGCCAAGGGGGCAGTGCCAATTTCATCCAAACGGGGATTTGGGGGAAGAAAGCGCTGAATGAGGCCAAGCGACTGGGTTTTGCCTGCCACGTCGCGGCCAGCAGCGAGGCAAATGGGCATACGGCCGTCCCGGGTGAGGAATCACTGACGATCAGCGATGATGCGGCTTACTTGCATTACACCTCCAATGAAACCATTGGAGGGTTGGAGTTCGACTACATCCCGCAGTCGATTCGAGTAGATGGCAACGACGTGCCGCTGGTGTGCGACATGTCGTCGAACATCCTCTCTGGCCCCATTGATGTCAGTGAGTTTGGCGTCATTTATGCGGGCGCTCAGAAGAACATTGGTCCGGCAGGTTTGACCATCGTCTTGGTTCGCGATGACCTGCTGGGAAGCGCGCCCAGCACCATCCCGTCACTATTCGATTATCAACTGCTGGCGGAAGCGGGTTCCATGGTGAACACGCCACCTACTTACGCGTGGTATTTATCGGGCCTTGTTTTTCAATGGTTGAAAAACGATGTGGGTGGCTTGGAAGCGATGGATGCGATGAATCAGCGTAAAGCGCAAAAGCTATACGCCGCGATCGACGGCAGTCGTTTTTACAGCAATCCCATTGCGCGACAGAACCGTTCTCGTATGAACGTACCGTTCGTACTGGCAGATGAACGTCTGGACGCGGTGTTCTTACGGGAGGCCGACGAGGCTGGGCTGCTCAACTTGAAAGGGCATCGTAGCGTAGGCGGCATGCGCGCTAGTTTGTATAACGCCGTTCCCGAAGAGGCGGTCGATGCTTTAATTGCCTTCATGGCGGATTTCGAACAACGAAGAGGCTAACCAACATGTCCGATACGCCGATCCATTTAGACGACTTGCGTCAACGTATCGACCAGTTGGATGGCGATATTCTGCGCTTGATCAGTGAGCGAGCGAACTGTGCTCAGCAGGTCGCTCATGTGAAGCTTGCTCAAGATAAAGATGCCGTCTTCTATCGTCCTGAGCGGGAAGCGCAGGTGCTGCGACGCATCATGGCGCTGAATAAAGGCCCGCTGGACTCCGAAGAGATGGCTCGCTTGTTCCGTGAAATCATGTCGGCCTGCCTCGCGCTGGAGCAGCCGGTCAAAGTGGCTTACCTCGGCCCAGAAGGCACGTTTACCCAGCAAGCCGCGCTGAAGCACTTTGGTGAAAGCGCGGTCAGCTTGCCCATGGCCGCGATCGACGAAGTGTTTCGTGAAGTGGAAGCGGGCGCGGTGAATTATGGCGTCGTCCCGGTGGAGAACTCCACCGAAGGCGTCGTCAATCATACGCTCGACACCTTCATGGATTCGTCCATCAAAATTTGTGGCGAAGTGGTGCTGCGTATTCATCATCATTTGTTGATCAGCGAAACCACGCGTCAAGACAAAGTATCGCGGATCTATTCGCATCCGCAGTCATTTGGCCAGTGCCGCAAATGGTTGGACGCGCATTATCCCCATGCCGAGCGTGTGCCGGTGTCGTCCAACGCAGAAGCAGCGAAGCTAGTGAAAACCGAGTGGCACAGCGCTGCGATTGCTGGGGACATGGCCGCCAAGCTTTACGGTTTGGAGCGCATCGCCGATAAAATCGAAGACCGTCCGGATAACTCCACGCGCTTTTTGATCATCGGCAATCAAGATATTCCCATGTCGGGTGAAGACAAAACCTCCATCGTCGTGGCCATGCGTAACCAGCCGGGTGCGCTGCACGACCTGTTGGAGCCTTTTCATCGTCATAAGATCGATTTAACGCGTATCGAAACGCGCCCGTCACGTACGGGGGTTTGGAACTACGTTTTCTTCATCGATTTCAAAGGCCACCGCGACGAGCCACAAGTGGCGGCGGTACTAGAAGAGGTGCGCCTGCGCGCATCCGAGCTTCGCGTGTTGGGCTCCTACCCTCAGGGCGTGCTGTGACAGTGTCGGCGCGCTCGAGTAAGCACACTCCTTGCCTCGAATCACGTGTGCTGATCGTGGGTCTTGGATTGATAGGAGGGTCATTGGCCGCTGCGCTTCGCGTCGACGGCTATCAGGGCCATATCGTGGCCTGCGATCCCAATCCAGATGAGATCGCGCTCGGCATCGAGCTTGGGGTCGTCGATTCTGGGGGCACTCGGCTTGACGAGCTGCTCGAGGGCGTCTCAATGGTCGTCCTGGCAGTGCCTGTGCTGGCTATGGAGAGCGTCATGGCCCAGTTGGCCGCGGCGCTCCCTCGTGCGGCTCGCGACGTCGTCATTACCGACGTGGGCAGTACCAAGGCAACGATCCGCGAGTGTGCCGAGCGGGTCTTTGGCAGCATGCCGCCGAACATGGTGCTAGGTCATCCTATCGCAGGGTCCGAAAAGAGCGGTGTGGTGGCGGCCAACCCCACGCTGTATGTGAATCATAAGGTGATTTTGACACCGGAGCCCAACGTCGACGAGCAGGCGCTGATGCGAGTAGAAGCGTTATGGCTGGCCTGTGGCGCGGACGTTCTCCACATGAGTGTGGAGCGCCATGACCAAGTATTGGCGCGCACCAGCCATCTGCCCCACCTGTTGGCCTTTTCCCTGGTGGACACCCTAGCGCGTCAGGATGAGCGGCTGGATATTTTTCGTTATGCCGCAGGCGGGTTCCGAGACTTCACGCGCATTGCGGGCAGCGATCCGGTCATGTGGCGGGATATTTTCATTGCCAACCGAGAGGCAGTGCTATCGTCGCTGGATGATTTCGAGGCCGGTCTAAAGCGTCTGCGTCAAGCCGTGGAGGAGGGGAATAGCGATGCACTCATCGCCACCTTCGATCGGGCCAGTCATGCGCGTCACTATTTCGATACGTTATTGAACAAAACCAGTTATCAGGCGGAATATCATATGCAACCACACGGTAAAGTGACTTATCGGGTGCAGCCAGGCGGCAAGGCGCAGGGGCGCCTGCGCGTGCCGGGCGATAAATCCATGTCCCACCGCTCGATCATGCTAGGCGCTCTGGCCGAAGGCGTGACGGAAGTCAAAGGCTTCCTGGAGGGCGAAGATAGTCTGGCCACCTTACAGGCCTTTCGTGAAATGGGGGTGGCCATCGAAGGTCCGCACCAGGGACGCGTGACCATTCACGGTGTTGGTATGCACGGTCTCAAGGCGCCGGCAGGCCCGCTGTATGTGGGTAACTCTGGCACCGCCATGCGCCTGTTTGCCGGGCTGCTGGCGGGTCAGGCGTTCGATAGCGAATTGACTGGCGATGAGTCGCTCACCAAGCGTCCAATGGGCCGAGTGGCCGACCCGCTGCGCCTGATGGGCGCAATGATCGACACCGCCGAAGGCGGTCGCCCGCCGCTGAAAATCCACGGTGGCAAAGCGCTGAAAGGCATTCACTACGATATGCCCATGGCCAGCGCCCAAGTGAAGTCTTGTCTGCTGCTCGCGGGGCTTTATGCCGAGGGCGAAACCCGTGTGCGTGAGCCGGCGCCGACCCGTGACCATACCGAACGCATGCTCAATGGGTTTGGTTATGAAGTGTCCCGTGAAGGCGATACCTGCTGGCTGCAAGGCGGCGGTCGACTCACTGCAGGGCCCATCGACGTTCCCTCCGATATCTCTTCGGCGACGTTCTTTCTCGTCGCGGCTGCGATTACGCCAGGTTCCGATATCGTTTTGGAGCACGTGGGCATCAATCCGACGCGGATTGGCGTTATTAATATTTTGCAGCTCATGGGCGCTGATTTAACGCTTCAAAACGAGCGCGAAGTGGGAGGCGAGCCGGTTGCCGATATTCGTATTCGTTACGCGCCTTTGAAAGGCATCGATATTCCCGTCGATCAAGTGCCGCTGGCCATCGATGAGTTCCCCGCGCTGTTCATTGCGGCGTCCAATGCGTACGGGACGACGCGCCTGCGCGGCGCAGAAGAGCTTCGCGTGAAGGAGTCCGACCGTATTCAGGCAATGGCCGATGGCCTTGCGGTGCTTGGCGTTGAACATACGGTGGTAGAGGATGGTATCGACATTGTCGGTAACGGCAATGACAGTGGCCCGAGCTATGGCGGTGGTCGTATCGATAGTCTGGGCGATCACCGTATTGCCATGGCGTTTGCCATTGCGTCGCTACGTGCGGGTGCCGAGATCATCATCGATGACTGTGCCAACGTGGCGACCTCGTTCCCCGATTTCGTCGCGCTCGCTCAACGGATTGGGATGAGCATCGAGGTGGAGGGTGCCAATGACCACTAAGGTACCTGTGCTGACGATCGATGGCCCCGGCGGTGCCGGTAAAGGCACGATTAGCAGCCTCGTGGCCGAGCGGTTGGGTTGGCATCTGCTGGATAGTGGGGCGCTTTATCGTTTGACGGCGCAAGCCGCCGTCAAACATGGCGTCTCGTTGGAGAATGAGGCGGCACTGGCGAGTATCGCGGCATCGTTGGATGTCGAGTTTCCGGTAGAGGATGGCTTGCCTTGCACGCTCTTAGAGGGTGAGGACGTTGGTCGCGCCATCCGTACAGAGCAAGCCGGTGAACGCGCCTCCAAGGTGGCCGCTTTGCCGCAAGTGCGTTCGGCACTGCTCCAGCGCCAGCGCGATTTTTGTCAAGCGCCTGGGCTCGTGGCAGATGGGCGCGATATGGGAACGGTCGTCTTCCCCGATGCCCCCTTGAAGATTTTTTTGACGGCCAGTGCCGAAGAACGGGCACGCAGACGGTATCTACAGTTGCAGGAAGCAGGGGTGGATGCTAGTCTGTCGAGTCTTTTAAAGGAGATTCAGGCACGCGATGCACGCGACACGCAGCGCAGTGTGGCTCCTCTCAAGCCGGCAGACGATGCCATCACGCTTGATACCACGCGCCTGAGCATACCGGAAGTGGTTGATCGGCTGACCGAACTGCTTGCCCAACGCGGCATGGCTGACGGCATTTGATTCTCCCTTGCGGCGTTTTTGGAAAGGTGTCACGACGTGGCAGGGCGACAGCCTCATCTCAGTGAGCCCGGTCAGGTCTAACCAGCGCTAACGCCTCCAAAAGCTGAGTGACATTAGGCCCGTACTCGCTGGTGGTACGGAGAAGGCAGTTATGCCTCAACAACGTTGATCACGTAGGAAAACCATGAGCGAAAGCTTTGCTGAACTGTTTGAACAGTCTCTTAACGACATCAACATGGAGCCAGGCGCCATCGTCGCGGCTCAGGTTGTCGACATTGACGGTGACTGGGTTACCGTTAACGCGGGTCTGAAGTCCGAAGGACAAATTCCTGCGGCACAATTCCGCGATGAAAACGGTGAACTGACCATCGCCATCGGTGACGACGTTCACGTTGCATTGGAAGCCGTCGAAGATGGTTTCGGTGAAACACGTCTGTCCCGTGAAAAAGCCAAGCGTGCAGAAGCTTGGAAGATTCTGGAAGCAGCCTTCGAGAAAGACGAAATCGTCAAGGGCGTGATCAACGGTAAAGTCAAAGGCGGCTTCACTGTCGACGTCGACTCTATCCGTGCCTTCTTGCCGGGCTCTCTGGTTGACGTTCGTCCGGTTCGTGACACTGCGCACCTGGAAAATAAAGAGCTGGATTTCAAAGTCATCAAGCTCGATCCGAAGCGCAACAACGTCGTCGTATCGCGTCGTGCCGTGCTGGAAGCAGAAAACAGCGCCGAGCGTGAAGCGCTGCTGGCCACTCTGCAAGAGGGTCAGCAAATCAAAGGTATCGTCAAGAATCTGACCGATTACGGTGCCTTCGTTGATCTGGGCGGCGTCGATGGCCTGCTGCACATCACCGACATGGCGTGGAAGCGCATCAAGCATCCGTCTGAAATCGTTGCCGTTGGCGACGAAATCAACGTCAAAGTGCTGAAGTTCGACCGTGAGCGCAACCGCGTATCACTGGGTCTGAAACAGCTGGGCGAAGATCCGTGGGTCAACATCAAAGACCGTTACCCGGAAGGCACCAAAGTGCACGCGGTCGTCACTAATCTGACGGACTACGGCTGCTTTGCTGAGCTGGAAGAGGGTGTCGAAGGTCTGGTTCACGTGTCCGAAATGGACTGGACCAACAAGAACATTCATCCGTCTAAAGTCGTTCAAGTGGGCGATGACGTTGACGTGATGGTTCTTGATATCGACGAAGAGCGTCGTCGTATTTCTCTGGGTATCAAGCAGTGCACTGCTAACCCGTGGGAAACCTTCAACGCCGAGTACAACAAGGGTGACCGTGTTTCCGGTACCATCAAGTCCATCACTGACTTCGGTATCTTTATCGGTCTTGAAGGCGGTATCGACGGTCTAGTTCACCTGTCCGACATCTCCTGGACTGAAACAGGCGAAGAAGCCGTTCGTAACTTCAAGAAGGGTGATGAAGCAGAAGCGGTTATTCTGTCTATCGACCCGGAGCGCGAGCGCATCTCCCTGGGTATCAAGCAAATGGATTCCGATCCGGTTGCCGAGTACCTGTCTGTCAACGACAAGGGCAGCATCGTGACTGGCCGCGTTGTGGAAGTTGACGCCAAAGAAGCGCACGTTGAGCTGGCGACAGACGTTATCGCTATCCTCAAAGCCTCTGAAATCAGCGCTGACCGTGTTGAAGATGCACGCAACGTTCTGAATGAAGGCGACAGCGTCGAAGCGCGCATCGTGAGTGTCGATCGTAAGAGCCGTCAGATCAATCTGTCGGTGAAAGCGAAAGAGCAAGACGATACTCGTCAGAACTTGAAAAAACTGCGTGAGCAAGAGCCGGAAGCTGCCGGCGGCCCGACGACCATCGGTGATCTGATCAAGCAGCAGATGGGTCAAGACTAATTCATTAGTCTATTGCCTATGAAAGCGCCGCCCCTAAGGGCGGCGTTTTTTTTAGCAAACATTTATTTTGTCTCGTTCTGAGTGTTTGTTCGTTATTAATCGCGGTGTTTTTTTGAAAAAGTGGCTTTAAGCGTTACCTCGTTGTCGAAGTTGTCGCTTAAAAAAATGTTTAGTAAGTAGGTCAAAATCAACTAGACTGTTGTCAATTAGCATAATTAAGGCAATAATGTCATCGCATCCTGAACTCGTCGGTATTGAGTTGTCCAGCTGAATACCATTGCCGTTGAATCTAAGCAGAAAGGGACCCCTCATGTCTTTGTTAAACGACTACATCCAGAAAGAACAACAGCTCAAGCAGCTACAAGAAGAGTTGCAGCGCTTAGAAGGTGATCAGCGTCTTAAGAGCGAGCTAGAATTTAAAGCTAAACTTGAAGCATTGATGAACGAGTTTGGTAAACGTCCTGCCGACGTCATTGCGCTGCTCGACCCTTCAGCGGACCAGCGTGTCAATGCTAAAGCACCTGCCTCTGCCTCACGCCGCAAGCGTCGTTTGAAGATTTACAAGAACCCGCACACGGGCGAAGTCATCGAAACACGTGGCGGCAACCATAAAGGCCTGCGTAGCTGGAAAGACGAACACGGTGACGATACCGTCGAGTCTTGGCTCGTTCGTATGGAAGATTAAGGTCGCCGTACCGGCACTTCTGCAAAGAAGTGCCGGATTTGCTTAAAGGGTAATGAAAGAACGACGTGCCAAAACGCTATAAGCCCTGGCAGTACTCTAAGGGAACGCGTAGCTCTAAATGACTTGGGTGCCATAGCACTCTTGGTGGCTCGCCGCTGATTTGAAACGCCTCTTCTTGTTGAGTGACGCGACAGAGGGTGGAAGCCAATACATCAGAAAGCTGTTCGAATTGCTCAAAGCGACTGCTGGCATAGTGTTGAGCAGGCGAGTCTACCCTTCGATAAGCCAATGGAAGTGCCAAATTTTCCATGGTTGCTGTGGGTTCTAAATAGAGGCCAACATCGGTTCTTGCTTTGCTATGGTGCTGTGACGTATCTAATGCAGACACGGTGTCGGCCAGTAGGTCTGGCAAAGCAACGGTCGGCGTGGCACGTCCCAGCTGTGCCTCAAAGCAGCTTAGGTGACTAGCGTGGTGTTTTTTGTTTCCCAGCCCTAAGATGGTGTCGGGCGCTTCATAGACACGCATAAAAACGGCCTGGCGCGGGCGGCTCTTCTCTATAGAAGTGATAAACTGATGTCGATGGGCAGTCAAATGTCGCATACCGCTGAGTGCCTGGCGATAATGCCGTGGCGTTAGCTGGTAGCGTCTTTGAAAGGCTCTCGAAAAAGAAGAGTGATTGACGTACCCGCAACGTAAGGCGATGCGAGCTATATGATGCGACGTCAGCGATAATAAAACGGCGGCGCGCTCCAAACGACGTTGCTCTCGGTAAGCACTTGGGGATAGATGAAAGCATTGTCGAAATTGTCGGCGTACCTGCGATGCGGAATAGCCCAGGTGATTGGCTAAGTCTTCGATACTCAATGATTGATCGAGCGTGTCCTGTAGCCAGATTTCAGCTCGTGACATGGCAATGAACATTATCTGGCCTCCTATGCGTCAGTCATACAGGTCAGTATTTGCCTGTAGAGCACCGTCCCGGTGCGTATGGTGCAAGTGCTGGTAGCTCTTCAGCCCAATTCTCTGTGCAGAATGTTGAGGAGAGAGCTAATATTCATGGCGTCGATAGCGCAAAATGTCACCATTGATACGCTATCGGTAAACCACTGTTACCGATTAGTGTTGCTAGAACGGTATTGTCTTTATGCTGCTAAGCTCAAGCAAAGGCAAGTTTGCTCTGCATGTTTACGCGTTTGTGCACAGTTTTTCGTGAGATTGACCTATTAGGCAGACGTATCGACCATTTCTGTAAGGTGTAAATGAAACATCAATGAAATATCAAAAGGTTCAAAAGCAACTGGATGAGCGTGAAAAGCTACGTAAATTTCGTGAGCTGGATGACGCCTTTGCGCAAGCACTGCGTCAGTTGGACGATCCTGATAGTGATGTTGATATCCCCACTGGGCCGCCTGTGCGCTCGTTAGAGGCACTTGAAGCGGATGATCAGGCAGCGCACGAAAGAACGCAGCAAGCGCGCTTTGCAGAGCGCCTGACAGCGCTCATGATCGAATACGGTCAGTCAGACCGTGAAGTGAAAGAGCTCATCGAGACGCTACTTGCTTACGGTTTATGGGAAATAGATCAGTTACCGGTGGTAAAAAGTGATCCACTAGCGGTAGCGGTAAACGCGTAAGCTAGGCAAAAACACATCACTTTCTAACTTTTCATCCCGCCGTTTGGCTCGTGTTCGGTGTGCAGGTGGTTCTGAAGGAGGCGCCTTTATGTGTGGCAGGCGTCCTTCGTGGGCAGGCACGATCAGCGGCATGGCAATATTTAGCGCCCGCCGCGTGTGTCCGTCTTCGAGAGGCTCTGTATAAAAGAGGTTAGCCCGCATCAAAGGCGCCTGATTCTGTACCTGAGCCAATGGCTCACTACTGGGAATGCCAGCGAGCTTACGTAGCTGTATGCGAACGTGCGGGGCATCGCTATCGAGCTGCAATAGCTTCTGCTCTGCTTGCTGGACAGTAATGCGTTTGATGGAGCGTCCGCTGCTGTACCACGCTAACCGAACTCGCGCGACAGGCGCATCGGCAATGGGAAGTTGACGCCAGCACTGTTTTAAATGTAAGCGCGCCATCCCCCCTTGGCGTAGCACACTATCGACCCCTGGGTGACGTTGAGGAAGGCGTCGTTTTACTTCACTGAGCCCACTTGGCTGACTTTGCTTGATCCGTTGCAGTAGGGCCCTAATGGTGCTCTTGACCGTATTAACCGCGTTGAAGGCGTCCATCAGTGGCTCATCTGCGGCAATGAGGGCAATGTAATTACGTGTTTCTCGCCCGTCTTGATCTTGCTGATGCCACATGTCGAGCAGTGCGTTCCTCAACCAATGGGGATCACTGGTGCCTTCCAAATGCCATGTCGGAGATGTGCGGGTTTCATAGAGCGTTGCAGCACGATGAATGGCCGCCGTTAGCTGGTCGAAGTGAGCATCCAGTTCATGCAGCAACCGGTAGTGCGCAGGCGTGGCGTTAGGCATGGGCAAGGGGGCGACTCAAGTGAGTGGTGCGTCTTTATCGGCTTGCGCCAAAAGCGTTTCGATATCGGCCTCATCCATGGCGGACTCTCCAGATATACGGTGCGACTCTTCAGCCCAAGCCCCAAGATCGAGAAGTTGGCACCGTTTACTGCAAAAAGGACGATAAAGACTATTGGGTTCCCAAACTACCCGTTTGCTGCACTGCGGGCAATCGACCTCTAGAGGGGCGTCATTGGCGGGAATCGTCACAGGGTAAATCTCCTTTAAGTTATAGGGTCTCGATACTGCCGGTCCAGTGCGAGCACTTGGCGGCGGGTGTCGTCACGCCCCCGGCTATTATCGATAATATCGTCGGCACGAGCGCATCGCTCGTCGCGGGGTAGTTGGGCGGCGAGAATAGCACGCACCTGCTGTTCGCTCACATGATCCCGGGCCAACGTGCGCGCAATCTGCTCGGCTTCGGAGACATCTACGACGAGCGTGCGATCTACTAGCGCGTCCTGCCCGGATTCGAAGAGCAGTGGAGAGACAAGCAACACATAAGGCGAATGAGCCCCTAGCCGCGTTAGGTGCTCAACCAACCGTTCACGGATGCGTGGATGGGTGATGGATTCCAACCAAACACGCTGGTTGGCGTCTTCAAAAACGATGTCGCGCAGTGCGGCTCGGTGCAGGGTGCCGTCTTCGTGCATTACCTCGGGGCCAAAGCGTTCGATGATGGCATCGAGCGCTGGCTCGCCAGGCGCCACGATGTCACGCGCTACGTCATCGGCATCCACCCAGCCTATCCCTAACTCTCCGAACAGGCGGGCAACGGTCGATTTGCCTGAGCCAATACCGCCAGTAACGCCAATAATCATGTCATCCCTTGAGTGAAAAGTGACTATGTCGGTCAGTAGAGCAAAGCCAAATAGAGCGCCATGAGATCATCCCCCACGAGCAAGCCCACCCAACCCGCCAATGCCAAAAAAGGCCCAAAAGGCATGGCTTGGCCACGTAGCCTAGGCATCAGCATTTGGACCACTAGGCCAATGAGCGCCCCGAGTCCTGCCGATACGATAAGCAATAGGGGAAGCATACTCCACCCTAACCACGCGCCCAATGCGGCTAGGAGTTTGAAGTCCCCGTAACCCATGCCCTCTTTGCCCGTCACGAGCTTGAAGAGCCAATAAAAGCTCCACAACACGAGATAGCCAGCCATCGCTCCCAGTACAGCATTCGATAGCATGACGGGCTGGTACAGAAGTTGGTAGGCCAATCCTGCCCACAGTAGCGGCAGTGTCAACATGTCTGGCAGCAGATAAGTACGCAAATCGATGACTGCCAATGCCAGCAGTGTCATGCAAGCAGCGTAGATCCACAGGCTCGATAGTTGCCAGCCATGCAGTGCCAGAACGGTAACTGCCAGCACGCTTCCGATGAGTTCAACGATGGGGTACTGAGGGCTAATACGCGTTTGACAGTGCGCACAGCGCCCGCGGCGTTTTAGCCAACCGATCAGTGGCAGATTGTCGTGCCATGCAATCGCGTGCTCGCAACGAGGACACATCGAGGGTGGGTAAGCGAGATTGAAACGCGGGGTAGACTCTGTTGGTTGTTCTAGCGAAGCGAGCGCCTCGTTTCGCCACTGTCGCATCAGCATGACCGGCAGTCGGGTGATCACCACATTCAGAAAGCTACCCAAACATAGGCCCATCATTCCTGCAAAAAACGTCAATAGTAGTGGCGGTAAACCCATGGTGCTCCTAACAGATTGAGTGGCGCGCTTTATAGCGCCGTGCCGATTTCGAAAATGGGCAGATACATCGACACTACGACACCGCCAACCAGGGCGCCAAGCACGACAATGATGATGGGCTCCATGAGTGACGTCAGCGCGTCGACTTTATTATCGACTTCCTCTTCGTAATAATCTGCTACGCGGTTGAGCATTGCATCGAGCGAACCGGCCTCTTCACCGATGCTCACCATTTGAACGGCGAGGGCGGGGAAACGGTTCGTCATCCGCATGGCAAAATGTAGCTGCTGGCCCGTCGTCACATCCTGGCGCACTTCATTGATGGCTTTGATATAAACACGATTATCGGCCGCTCCGGCGGCGGTTTCTAGCCCCTCGATCAGCGGTACCCCAGAAGCAAAGGTCGTGGCAAGCGTGCGCGTGAACCGCGACACTGCAGATTTATGCATGATATCGCCAATCACCGGGAGCTTCAGTAGCAGGGCATCGAGCCGATACGCCACCTTGGGAGAGCGGCGAGAGGCCGTTTTCAACAGCATGACGCTGCCGACGAGGAAACCCAAAGCGTGCAGCCAGTACTGCTGGGCCAGATCAGAGAGATTGACGGTGAATTGTGTCAATGCGGGTAGCTCGGCGCCAAAACCTTGAAACATGCTTTCGAACTCAGGTACCACTTTGATCAGCAGCAGCATGGTTACCCCCACGCCGATGGCCATGACCGATGTGGGATACCAAAGGGCTTTTTTAACCCGGTTTTTGAGCGACTCGACTTTCTCTTTGTAGCTGGCGATGCGTTCGAGCATCTGATCGAGCGCGCCAGCCTGTTCACCAGCATCCACCAAATTGACGAACAGACGGTCGAACTGCTTGGGGTGTTTGGCCATGGCGCTGGAGAGACTGTCCCCCGAGGAAACGTCTTCCATGATGTGTTGTGTCAACGCGACCATTGCAGGCTTCTTCAAGCTTTCCGACACGGCCTGAAGTGCCTGCAAGATAGGAATACCAGCCCGCACCATGGTCGCCATTTGGCGAGCGAAGACCATGATATCGACATTGGTGACTTTGCCTCGTCCACTGAAGCTGCTGCGTTTTTGAATTTTGCTGGCCACGATGCGCTGTTTCGCCAGCTGCTCGACGATCTCGGCTTTGGTGCGACCAATCAGCTCGCCTCGCATGGGGCGATCCTGCGGACCTTTGCCCGCCCACTTCCAGCGATGAAGCGGCGCGGGTTTATTGGCGCGGCGTGCCTTGGCTTTAGCCATGGGCGGCGTTACTCCTTGCTGATACGATTGACTTCTTCCAGGCTGGTGCTGCCATCCAGAACTCGGCTCAAGCAGCTCTGATACAGGCTAGGGTAGCCTTCGCGGCGTGCCTGCTGGTCGATCTCGATGGCGTTGCCATCGCGCATGATCAGTTGGCGCATGTCATCGGTAATCGGCACCACCTCGTAAACGCCTAAACGCCCTTTGTACCCCTGGGTGCACTGCTTGCAGCCCACCGCTTTATAGATCGTCGCGTTGCGGATATCTTGCTGAGTGAAGCCTGCTTTACGAAGCGCCTCCGCCGGAATGTCGGCTGGTGTTTTACACTGATTACACAGTTTGCGTGCTAGTCGCTGTGCAATGATCAGGCTGACCGAGCTGGCGATGTTATAGGTTGCCACCCCCATGTTCGCGAGACGGGTCAGCGTTTCCGCCGCCGAGTTGGTATGCACGGTAGAGAGCACCAAGTGGCCGGTTTGGGCCGCTTTGACCGCAATTTCTGCGGTTTCCAAATCGCGAATTTCCCCCACCATGACCACATCTGGGTCTTGGCGCAGAAATGCGCGCAGCGCACTGGCAAAATTGAGCCCTATTTTAGGCAGCACGTTGACCTGGTTGATGCCCGATACTTTGATTTCGACCGGATCTTCAGCGGTGCAGATATTGCGTTGAACTTGGTTCAAGATATTGATGCCGGTGTAGAGCGTCACCGTTTTACCGCTACCCGTGGGTCCCGTCACCAAAATCATTCCTTGGGGCTTTTTCAACGCATACTCATAGGCGGCCTGCTGTTCAGGACTAAAGCCGAGCTGGTCGATCCCGAGTTGAGCGGACGTAGGATCCAAAATCCGCAGTACGACTTTTTCTCCCCATACCGTGGGTAGCGAGTTCACCCGAAAGTCGATAGAGCGGGTCCGCGACAGTTGCAGCTTCAAGGCGCCATCTTGTGGCAAGCGGCGCTCTGAAATATCCAGTCGAGACATGATCTTCAAGCGGGCCGCAATGCGGTGGCGCAGCGCAAAAGGTGGTCGTGCGATTTCGACCAACATGCCATCGATACGGAAACGCACCCGGTACTGCGTTTCGTAGGGCTCAAAATGAATGTCCGACGCGCCTCGGCTGATCGCATCGAGCAGGATTTTATTGACGAATTTAACGACCGGCGCGTCATCGCTATTTTGAGCGGCTTTGTCGAGTTCGACCTCGTCTCCATCAGCGTGCTGAACGATATTGAGCGCGCTGACGGCATCATCGATATTTTCGAGCTCATCGAGCATGCTGCGCTCGTTCTGCGCTAGGTACTGCACTAGCGTGTTGCGCAGTTGATCGGCAGGCGCCAGAACGCCATCCACACTCAGCCCTGTGGCGAACTGCAGTTCATCGAGCTGTGTCAATGTGGCCGGGTAGGGCACGGCGACGGTCAGACGGTGACCATGGCGAGCCAGAGGCAAAATATCCAGCCGCTCGAGTATTTTGACGGGGTAGTCGCTGGCAGGTGGTAGTGCGCTGACACGTATGGCTTCGAGATCCACCACCGGCAAGCCATATTCCCACGCAGCCGCCACCGCTGCGGCATCCGCATCGACCAGGCCACTATCGATGACATGTTGCAGTAGCGATATCTCGAGTTCAGCCGCCGTGGTCTCTGCAACGGTCGCTTGCGCATCCGTTAAAAGACCATGCTTGACCAGGCGCTTAGCAATGCCTCGCAACCCTCCATTGAGGGCCGCATGGCTAAGCGTCGACTCTGGGACGGTTTGGCTCATGGCGTACTCGGAAGCTAAAGAATCGTGCTGAGAGTTGTACCATATTTGCCTGACGTGAGGTACTGACGAGGTGCTTGCAACGTACCCAAATAGGCTGAAAAAACGTCGATGAGCGGTTGAGAAACCTGGTTGCCAACCCTAAGGCGGTAGGCTAGTGTAAGCCGTATGTTAGGCCTAGGTTCACTTACCTTTGGTCTGCTGATGACTCTACCACTGCAAGGGAACCCCGCAATGCAAACAATCCAATCCAACCAGCCCCGTCGCTTCAAGCAGCAGGGCTTCACCCTCATCGAGCTGCTGATCGTTGTGGCGATTATTGGTGTGCTTGCTGCTGTAGGGGTGCCTCAGTATCAGAATTATGTTGAGCGTGCTGAGCTCACAGCTGAGTATGGGGAATTGAACTCGTATAGGGCTTTAGTAGAGGCTGAAGCAGTGTCCAATAATACTTCTCAAGATGATGTAGCAAGCGCCCTTGGAATCCCAACTGCTTTACCTGAAGACGGCAGCGAAAATGTAGCTTTAACCTCCTTTGGTGGAGAGGACAGCCAAGCAGTATTAAGTTCGGAAAACTTTACTTACACACTGTCGGATAACGCATGGAATTGTGATCCAGTAGCGGGTTCAACGGCCGCAGGGTTGGCTACTTCAAACCCATCGCAGCTACCGCAGGCCTGCCGCTAAGTCATTCTATAAGCCGCTTACCTCAAGCGGCTTTAATCTTTCCACACTCTCTGCGCAATTGCCTTTTACACTCAAAGCTCCTAGCTAGAATTACTGTCTTCAGGAGCTTGCGATGAAACCCATCACTTTAGGCATTGTGATCACCGCGCTACTTTGGCAAACCTCTGCGATGGCTCAGCCTGCCCATGCGCCAGCCCACGGTGCGCGCCAACACCACGATCAGCGATCCCATGAGCACTCGTCGCGCCACGAAGAGTCTCGCCGACATCATCAGCGGGATTATCGCTCGGTCGATTTGCCACGTATCAACGAGCGTGAGCTGCTTCGCTTATTGAGTCAGTACGATGCGCCCCGTGCCGAGCCGTTGCCGCCGGGCATTCAGCGCCAATTAGAGCGCGGTAAGCCGCTGCCGCCTGGTATCGCCAAGCGCTTTGATGGCCCGCTTGCCAACCAGTTACCTCGATACCCTGGCTATGAGTGGGAGCGTGTTGGCGCGGATGTGGTGTTGATCGAAGCAGCCACGCGTGTCGTGGTCGACGTGCTGGTCGACGCACTGCGCTAGCCGCCGAAAAGAGCAGCGTTTATGCTAGTTTATGTGTGATGTACCTCATAAACAGCAGGAGCACTTATGGCGAACGTTTCCTTGGAAGAGCGCTTGGCGCTGGCCATATCGATTGCGGAAGAAGCAGGGCAGATGATTCGTCATGCTCGTGACCAGCAATCATTTAGCCAGCGGTTAAAAGCGGGGATAGAGCTCGTGACCGATGTCGACGTTGCCGTCGATAAGCTCATCAGTGAGCGATTAGACGCGCACTTTCCCGGGGAAGCACGCCTTAGCGAAGAGTTGCGTCCTGAGGAGGCCTTACACAACCCCGCCGAGCAGTTATGGGTAGTGGACCCCATCGATGGTACGGTGAATTTTGCCCAAGGGCTTCGTCACGTTGCCGTCTCGATTGGATGGATCGAGCAGGGTGTCGGCAAAGTGGGGGTGGTACACGCGCCGTTTTTGAACGAGACGTTCAGTGCCGCTCAGGGGCTGGGGGCATTTTGCAATCAGCGGCCTATAGCACCAAGTCATGCAGTGTCCCTCGACAATACGTTGGTAGCCACTGGTTTCCCCTACGATAAAGCTGCCCGTAAGGCCCTGTTGCCTCGTTTGGAGGCGGCGCTGACCCATTGCCAAGACGTACGACGTAATGGCTCTGCGGCGCTGGATATTTGTGACGTGGCCTGCGGACGTTTAGACGCCTACTACGAAACCGTCTCCCCCTGGGATTTTGTCGCTGGCTGGGTCATTGCCCGTGAGGCAGGCGCACGCGTGGGGCATCTGGTAAACGTACCCAAGGAGGTGCCGGCCGACCTTTACCCTGAACAGCTCTTGATCACCACGCCGAAGGTGTATGATGCAATGGCCAAGCTGTTAAAAGAGTCGGATCGTTAGTGGCCTCTTGGACGCATCGGCAACCATTTGAAAAGAAAGCGCAAAAAGGGCTTTTCATTTGGCTAATAAAGCGCTAGTATACGCACCGTCTTGAGGCAAATGCCAAACAGACATCGGAGTGTGGCGCAGCTTGGTAGCGCGTTGCAATGGGGTTGCAAAGGTCGCAGGTTCGAATCCTGTCACTCCGACCAATACTGAAAAGCCGCTTCGTTTATCGAAGCGGCTTTTTTGTGTTTCACTCAACATAAAAACGGGCCCCGTTTCAGGGCCCGCCGGGTAATAAAAGGATTAGCGGTGACTGTCGCTAGGGGAGTTGGGCTGCCGAGGCGTGCTTCTTCCTGACATCGGTGTGGAAGCGCCCGATGGACGCTTCCGCTGCCCGCGTAAGTCATTCCAGGCTGCTTTGGCTTTCTGGCGATTGGCTGGCTTGCGAAGCCAGTTGACGAGGGCCATCACTATCCATTTCCTCATAGAAACCTCCGGGTTTCCTGTGCGCCAATTATCGGTCTCCGGTTCTCATCTCTGCGTCACAATTGTGTATGTGTGAAACGTCATCAGCAGCGAGATGATTATCCCTGCGCTTTGTGATCGGCGAGCGCTGCCGCCACGGCCTCTTCCCATTGACCGGCGGTAATACCCCAGTGCTCCATTTCTGCTTGATCGGGAGCGCCTTCTGCGGCGCTGTTGAGCTCCTCGGGGGAGTTACGCTCGAAACAGTGCTTGGCGAAGGCTTTAGTTTTACCGTCTTGCAGTTGGTCGATCATTTCCATATCGAATTTCTCTCCTTGAGACGCGGTGATATGACTCCATGGCCGACGGCGATGTGTGGTCGTCGAACTCAGGCTTAGTGTAGCGGCAATTGGGCTACTCTGCAGAGAGAAGGAGGCTGTCGATCATGCCCAATACGTATCGATGATGATTTTCAATGCAATACTGGCCAGCAGGCACATGATCAGGTTATCGAACCAGCGATGTGGCAAGCGCTTACCTAACCGAGCACCCAAAGGCATGCCAGTGAGAATCACTATCAGCGCACCCAGGCTGTAGAGAGTGCGTTCAGCCGTCAGAATGCCTGCGCTTAGAAGGGCAGGAATTTGCACCAGAGTGATGGCGACGAAGAATACCGAAATGGACCCGATGAAGACGCGTCGCTCCAGTCGCATGGCGTTTAGGAAAGTGACCGATGCCGGTGCGGACATTCCTGCGGCGCCTTGAAGCAATCCCGCCAACAGGCCAACGGGAAGAGCGATGCGTTCGGCCACGGATAAAGGTAGCGTGGCCGAACGTTTGGAAAGTTTGATGGCAAGATACATGGCAATGGCGCCCGCGACTCCCAGCGAGAGATAGTCTGGCGAGATGACGACGAGCCCCCAGGTGCCGAGGACGATGCCTACGCCGCCAGCGATGGCGAACGTCAACAAAAAGCGCCAGGGCAAAAGGGAGTGGCGGTATTGCCATACCTGAAGGGCATTGCTAAATAAATTAGGCGCAACCAACACCGCAATGGCCAATTTGACATCGTAGAGCATGGTCAGCACTGGGACGACGACAACGGGTACGCCAGAGCCGATCGCACCTTTGATGATGCCAGCAATGACAAGAGTAAGCAGGGCTATGATCACGGTCAGAACCTGTCGGCAGGCACCGATGTGCCTGCCTGGGCGATAGTGCTATTTCAGCACGTAGCAGGGCGTGTAGGGCTGCCCATCCAGTTTCATGCGGCCTTGAGCAACAAACGAGCTGAGCAGGGCGTCCAGTCGCTCCATGAGCGCCGGTTCGGCGGTCAGCACGAACGGACCATGGGCTTCGATGGCTCGGATGCCAGGTTCTTTGACATTACCTGCCACGATGCCAGAGAAAGCACGGCGGAGGTTGGCGGCTAGCTCATGCGTGGGCTGCTGGCGGTGGAGTGCTAGCGCACGCATGGCGTCGTGAGTGGGCTCGAAGGGGGCTTGAAACTCACGCGCGATGGTCAAGCGCCAGTTGTAATAGAACGCATCCTGGTGTTGGCGGCGGAAATCGGCAATTTGATCGATGCCCTCACGCATTTTACGCGCGACCGCCACCGGGTCGCCGGTAATGATGGTGTAATAGCGGCGGATCTCCTCTCCCAGCGTGTAGACCAAGAACTCGTCGATTTTTTGGAAATAAGCCGCCGAGCTGGCTGGGCCGGTGAAGACGAGCGGAAAAGGAATCTCTTTGTTGCTGGGGTGCAGCAAAATGCCCAGCAGGTAAAGGATCTCTTCGGCGGTGCCCACGCCGCCGGGAAAGACGATGATGCCATGGCCTAGCCGAACGAACGCCTCAAGGCGCTTCTCGATGTCGGGCATGACCACCAGTTCGTTGACGATGGGGTTGGGGGCTTCGGCGGCGATGATACCCGGCTCCGAAATACCCAGGTAGCGGCCATCTTTACGGCGCTGTTTGGCATGCGCCACGTTGGCACCTTTCATAGGGCCTTTCATTGCGCCAGGGCCACAGCCGGTGCAAATGTCCAAATCGCGCAACCCAAGGTGGTAACCCACATCCTTGGTGTACTCATACTCTTCGCGAGAAATCGAATGGCCACCCCAGCACACGACTAGACTCGGGTCGCGGCCCGGTTTAAGCGTGCCCGCCTTGCGCAGGATGTGGAACACCGCGTTGGTCGTGCCTTCGCCGGTGGTTAGGTCAAAACGGTTATGGTGCTGAATCTCGTTATAGACGTAGACGATGTCGCGAATGATCGACGAGAGATGTTCACGAATACCGCGAATCATGCGCCCATCCACGAAGGCCTCAGCGGGGGCATTGGTCAGCTTCAGCCGAATGCCCCGGTCTTGCTGTAGGACCTCGATATCGAAGTCTTTGTAGGCTTCGAGGATCGCCAAGCTGTCATCGGTGGGGCTGCCGCAATTGAGAACAGCCAGCGCACATCGGCGCAATAAATCGTGCAAACCACTTTTGGACGTGCTCTTCAGCCGGTTGACCTCATGCTGAGAGAGGACTTCAAGGCTGCCTTCGGGAGAAATAATGCTGGAAATCGTGGCACGAGGCGCTGGGGTCTGCGTCATTAGTTGAACTATCCCTAAGTGTGTTCATAACGAGCCTGCATACTAGCACGCTGCTTGGTACGGTTCAGCAGTGGGTCCTGCGACCGACCCCGCGGGGTTTATGCTACTCTAGGCCAGCGGCGCGCACGGTAGGCCGAACCGCGACGGTGACGTTAGTACGCCAAAGAGCGGCTAACGATGATGGATAATGAGGATGTTGTTCGAACCCTATGTTTAATGCCCAATATTTTCGGACGTTTATAACGTTGGTGGAAACTGGCAGTTTCACACGAACGGCGCGTCGCCTAGAAATGACGCAGCCAGGGGTTAGCCAGCATATTCGCAAGTTGGAAAGCTATCTGGGCAAAACGCTGCTCGAGCGTCGTGGTAGGAGCTTCACACTGACCGAATCGGGACGTCGTGCCTACGACTATGCGTTAAAGCTGTTTGCCGAGCATGAGCAATTTCGCCATGGTCTCGATGATGATTCGCTGGATAGCGGCGAGTGCCGCATCGCCTCGCCCGGCAGTGTGGGACTGATGTTCTACCCCTATATTCTAGGGCAGCAACAGATGCATCCCAATCTAACGGTCAATTACAGCTTTGCGTTCAACCATGAGATCGTCAACGACCTGTTAGAAGGGCGGTACGACATCGGTATCGTGACCGAGCAGGTCAATCATCCAGAGCTTACCTGTACGGTATGGCATAAAGAGCCGCTTTGCTTGGTGGTGCCCGCTGACTTTGCAGGCAGTACGCTATCGGAGCTAATGGGCATTGGCTTCATCAATTACTACGACGGTATCAATCACGCCAACGCGCTGTTGCGCGCGAATTACCCCGATGATTTTCGCTCCATGACACACTTTCGCCATCAGGGCTTCACTAATGAGGTCAGCATGGTGTTGGACGCCGTAGCACGTGGCTTGGGCTTTACGGTGGTGTCGCGCCTAGTGCTCGAAACATCGCCTTGGCAGCGGCAGGTCAAGGCGTTAGCGCTGCCGCAAGCGATTAATGAAGTTCTCTATCTATTGCGCCGCCAAGACTCCGTGCTGCCTAAGCGCTATGAAAAACTGCTGAACGGTTTTCACGACCAGCGTCTTCAAGAAACGACGCCCCTGGTACCCGAATAACGGGCCAGGGACGCTATTGGCTGCTAAACGCTCAAGCGTTATTGGCGATATTCGTCGATACTAGGGCACGAGCAGATCAATTGGCGATCGCCAAAGACGTTGTCGACCCGGTTCACCGAAGGCCAATATTTAGACGCCATCACCGCTTCGGTAGGGAAGGCGCCAAGCTGACGGTCGTAGGGCCGTTGCCAGCTGCTATCCATCAGGTCGGCTTGCGTATGTGGCGCATTCACCAGCGGGTTGTTATCCAGCGGCCACTCACCGCTTTCAACCCGGGCAATCTCTTCACGAATCGCAATCATGGCATCGCAGAAGCGGTCAATTTCATAAAGCGACTCTGACTCCGTCGGCTCGATCATCAGCGTGCCCGGCACCGGGAACGACATGGTCGGCGCGTGGAAGCCATAATCCATCAAGCGCTTGGCGATATCCTCTTCACTAATGCCAGAGGCGCTCTTTAGCGGACGGATATCGATGATGCATTCGTGAGCGACCGTGCCGTTCTGACCGCGATAGAGAATCGGGTAGGAGGCTTCTAAACGCTTGGCAATGTAATTAGCGTTGAGAATGGCCAACTCGGTAGCCTCGCGCAGACCACGGGCTCCCATCATCTTAATGTACGCCCATGAAATCGGGAGAATGGACGCACTGCCGAAAGCCGCCGCCGAGACCGCGCCGCTGTCTGGATTGACACCGTTAATGGGCGTCACCACATGGTTGGAGACGAACGGAGCAAGGTGCGCTTTCACACCGATGGGGCCCATGCCGGGGCCACCGCCGCCGTGGGGGATGCAAAACGTTTTGTGCAGGTTGAGGTGAGAAACGTCACCACCGAAGTCACCAGGGCGGGTTAGGCCCACTTGGGCATTCATGTTTGCTCCATCGACATACACTTGTCCGCCATTCCGGTGTACCACGTCACATACCTTGCGAACGTGAGATTCGAATACGCCGTGCGTCGATGGATAGGTAATCATGACCGCTGAAAGACGCTCGCTGTGCTGTTCGGCTTTGCGGGTCAAATCGTCTAAGTCGATGTTGCCGTTTGCATCACATTCGACGACGACCACTTCCATGCTGAGCATGGCGGCAGAGGCAGGGTTCGTGCCGTGTGCCGAGCTAGGAATCAAGCAGACGTCACGGTGCGCTTCACCTTGTGCTGCTTGGTAACGGCGAATTGCCAGCAGGCCCGCGTACTCCCCCTGGGCACCCGAGTTGGGCTGCATCGAGATGTGGTCATAGCCGGTGACTTCGACCAGAAACGCCGCCAATTCATCGATCATTTGATGATACCCCGCCACTTGGTCGCGGGGCGCAAACGGGTGCAGGTTGGCAAACGCAGGCCAAGAGACAGGAATCATCTCGCTCGTCGCATTGAGCTTCATGGTGCACGACCCCAGCGGAATCATGGCGTGGGCTAGCGACAAATCTTTGTTTTCGAGACGCTTTAGGTAACGCAGCATTTCGGTTTCGCTGCGATAGCGCTTGAACGTTGGGTGCGTCAGGAAATCGCTGTTTCGCTGGTACGCCGTTGGAATCCCACTTAGCTGCTCGGCAACGACCTGCTCATCTAGTGCGGAAACCGCCAAACCATGCTCATCGCCCAGCAGAACGTCGAAAAGGGCGGCGACATCGTGAGCAGTGGTCGTTTCGTCCAGGCTGATGCCTACGTCACCATTGGCGAAATAGTGCAAGTTGATGTCGTGGGTCATGGCGCGGCCATGAAGTTTACCCGCGTCCACCTGCGTGAGGCGCAGCGTATCGAACCACGTGTCGTTGGCTAGCTGAACGCCTGCGCGCTTCAAGCCGGTTGCCAGCACCGTGGTGAGGCGGTGCACGCGGCCAGCAATTTTTCGCAGACCTTCAGCCCCATGATAGGTAGCGTAGAAACCAGCGATATTGGCCAGTAGCGCTTGCGCGGTGCAAATGTTCGAGGTCGCTTTCTCACGACGAATGTGCTGCTCGCGGGTCTGCATGGCCATACGTAGCGCCGTTTTGCCTCGGCTGTCTTTGGAGACGCCGATGATTCGCCCTGGAATCGACCGCTTGAGTTTGTCGGAGGTTGCGAAGAAAGCGGCATGTGGCCCACCAAAGCCCATAGGCACACCAAATCGCTGCGAGTTACCGACGACGATGTCTGCGCCCATTGCGCCCGGCTCTTTGAGGAGTACCAGGCTGAGCAAATCGGTCGCTACACATGTCATGATACCGCGCGCTTGCGCCGCCTCGAGCATTGGGGCGAGATCGATAACGCGGCCGCTAGCAGAGGGGTACTGCACCAGTGCTCCAAATACATCGTGCTCGGCAAGGCGCTCGGCAGGAGCGATGATCAGTTCGAAGCCGAAGAACTCTGCGCGGGTCTTCACGACGTCTAGCGTTTGCGGAAAGAGGTCGTCGGCGACGAAAAAGGCGTTCGACTTGCTCTTTTTGTTGCCACGCTTGCAAAGCGCCATGGCCTCTGCGGCGGCCGTGGCTTCATCCAGCAAGGAGGCATTGGCCAGTTCCATGCCGGTTAGGTCCATGATGACCTGCTGGAAATTGAGCAGACCTTCCAGGCGGCCCTGAGAAATTTCCGGCTGGTAAGGCGTGTAGGCGGTATACCAGCCTGGGTTTTCCAGCACGTTTCGCTGAATCACTGCTGGCATATGGGTGTTGTAGTAACCCTGGCCAATATAGCTCTTGGTGACGCGGTTTTGACGGGCAAGCTGGCTCAAGTACTCCAACGCTTCCGCTTCACTGCGAGGGTCGTCAAGGGCAAGTTCACGACCAAGACGAATATCGCTTGGCACGGTTTGCTCGATCAGGTCTTCCATGCGCTGCATGTTGAGCGCTTTTAACATGGTGGCGACATCGTCGGGGCTTGGCCCGTTATGGCGTTTGATAAAAGCATCGTGGTCGGCCAATTCGGCCAAACGGCGTGATTCGAAAGGCATGGGGAGATTCCGGACGTGATGAGAAAACCGTGCAGAGGCGATCGATCAGCGCCTGTCAGATGGGCAGGCGCTGAGGCGACGTTGATCAGTCGTCGTTGCTTAGCGTCGCTTGATACGCATCGGCGTCTAATAAGCCTTCAAGGGCTTGGTCGGTGACACGAACTTTCATGATCCAGCCACCTTCGTAAGGGGCATCATTGACCGTTTCAGGGGCGTCTTCGAGGGCTTCGTTGACTTCCACCACTTCGCCATCGACGGGGGAGTAAAGGTCGGAAGCCGCTTTGACGGACTCGATGACACCAAACTCCTTGCCTTTATTCAGGGCTTGACCGACCTCGGGTAGCTCGACAAACACCACATCGCCTAATGCTTCTTGTGCGTGGTCAGTGATCCCAACGGTCACGGTGCCGTCTTGGTTGTCCAGCACCCATTCGTGGCTGGCAGCGTAACGAAGATTGGCAGGAAGATTGCTCATGATGTTTCCCTTTGCATTCAGTGGACGGAACAACGGCATACTAGCGCTTGTCGTTCGCCTTGGCGACTGTAGCCAGCTCGATGGAGCTTATGAGTCTCTCTATGGTACCGTGTTTCTTATCGGAAACAAGTTTCTTCATTGGTACTAAAACCTCACTTGTGGAGCGCCTTTTCCTAGCCTCCGGTCGTTTGTCGATTTCATAAAGAGAAGCTTTCTCTGCTAGCAAGCGACACGGGCGTGGATGCCCACTAAGAAAATGGTGTAAAACATACTCATCATGCGTTTTTCCAGCGAGAATTAAGCGCTATGGTAGAGACGCTTGGTGTTTTCATCTGCCTGATGGGTGGTGGGTGAGCAACCTAACCTTCATAACAAACGCATCAATCGAATTGGGTAAGGAGAGTCGTGTGGAAACGTTGACCAGCCTATTAGGCGCTATTAACGGGGTTGTGTGGGGCCCGTTGATGCTGATCCTGTTGCTAGGGGTCGGTATCTATCTGCAAATTGGCTTGAAACTGATGCCGATACGCAAACTCGGCATGGGTTTCAAGCTAATGTGGCAAGGACGAGATGCCAAACCGTCTGCAAAGGCATCGTCAACGCCCAGCGATGAGGGGGAAATTTCTCCCTTTAACGCGCTGATGACCGCGCTATCGGCAACGATTGGTACCGGTAATATCGCCGGTGTGGCAACCGCCATTGCGCTCGGTGGCCCTGGCGCCGTTTTTTGGATGTGGATCACCGCGTTAGTGGGTATGGCGACCAAGTTTGCCGAGGCAGTGCTGGCGGTGCGCTACCGGGAGACCGATAGCACCGGTTATCATGTGGGCGGGCCGATGTTCTATATCAAAAATGGCCTAGGCCGTAAGTGGCTCTGGTTGGGCGGCCTGTTCTCTTTCTTTGGCGCAGTGGCGGCGTTTGGAATCGGTAACACCGTTCAGTCCAACTCGGTAGCGGACGCCATGGATGCCACTTTTGGTGTTCCTCACTGGTTAACCGGCGTCATCATCATGGTCCTGGCAGGCGCGGTGATTCTCGGCGGCATCAAACGTATTGCCAAGGTTGCTGGTAAACTGGTGCCGGTGATGGGCATTGCCTACGTCATTGCGGGCTTGCTGGTACTGGTCGTCAATGCAGGCCAAATTGGCGATGCCTTTGGGCTGATCTTCTACTACGCCTTCAACCCCATGGCAGCGGCCGGTGGGTTTGCTGGTGCCGCGGTGATGGCTGCCATCCGCTTTGGTGTGGCGCGCGGTATTTTCTCCAACGAAGCCGGTTTGGGGAGCGCACCTATCGCCCACGCAGCGGCACAAACGAAAAATCCGGTACGTCAGGGTTTGATTGCCATGCTGGGGACGTTCATCGATACCATCATCGTATGTACCATCACTGCGCTGGTCATTTTGACCTCGACGGTGTGGATGGAAGGAGAGGCGGGAGCGTCACTGACCGCGCTCTCTTTCGATGCAGCGCTGCCTGGTTTTGGTAACCAAATCGTGGCCATTGCGCTGGCGATCTTTGCCTTCACCACGATTTTGGGATGGTCTTTTTATGGGGAGAAGTGCTGCCAGTTCCTGTTTGGCACTCGCTCCATCATGCTCTACCGCGTATTGTTCGTGCTGGCCATTCCGTTGGGTGCCATTGCTCAGCTGGGCTTTATCTGGCTGATGGCCGACACCTTCAACGCCATGATGGCTATCCCCAACCTGATTGCGTTGGCGCTGCTCTCTCCCGTTGTCTTCAAGCTGACTCGGGATTATTTTGCAGGTAAGGACGTGCTGCCGGGCGAAGCCCTGGATCATGACAAGTAAGGCCTGCGCTTAAGGGCCATGCACGTTGTAGTAGAGCCGGGAAGCCTAGTCAGGCTTCCCGTTTCTCTTTTTTGATAGAGGATATGCCATGACTGATCTGAACCGAACGCCACTTCACACGCTGCACACACAACTGGGTGCCAAGATGGTACCTTTCGCTGGGTACGAGATGCCGGTGCAGTACCCGTTAGGGGTGAAAAAAGAGCACGAGCATACCCGACAGTACTGCGGTTTGTTTGATGTGTCGCATATGGGACAGATTCTAGTGTCGGGTGAGCAAGTCGCTGAAGCGCTGGAAAGCTTGATTCCCGCTGATTTGGTGGGATTGCAAAAAGGGCAGCAGCGTTATGGTCTTTTCACCAGTACCGACGGTGGCATTCTCGATGATCTGATGGCCGTCAATGCAGGGGATCACTTCTATCTGGTGGTGAATGCGGCATGCAAAGAGCAAGATATTGCCCATTTGCGTGCCAATTTGGGGAATAGCCACCAAATTGACGTGCTCGACCGCGGGTTGCTGGCGCTACAAGGACCCCAAGCGCGGGAAGTGATGCAGCGACTTTGCCCCCAGGCTTGCGAATTGACGTTCATGCAGCATGGGCGTTATACCCTGGCGGGGCATGACGTTTGGGTCAGCCGCAGCGGCTACACCGGTGAAGATGGTTTCGAGATCTCTGTCGCTGCCGACGAGAGCCAAGCGTTAGCAGAGACGCTACTGGCTGAGCCGGAAGTCGAAGCAATTGGCTTGGGGGCTCGGGATTCTCTGCGCCTTGAAGCAGGCTTATGTCTCTATGGCCACGATATGGATCAGAACACCACGCCCGTCGAAGCCGGCTTGATTTGGGCCATTGGTAAGTCGCGTCGGCGCGGTGGCGAGCGCGCAGCGGGTTTTCCGGGTGCCGATGTGATTCTGCATCAAGTGGATGCCAAAGATCATCCCCGAAAGCGCGTGGGCTTGGTCGGAGAAGGACGAGCGCCGGTCCGTGAAGGCAGCCTGCTAGTTGACGAAGCGGGTAACGAGATCGGTGTGGTGACCTCGGGGGGCTTCGGACCTAGCGTCGGTAAACCCGTCGCCATGGGGTATGTGACTCGAGAATGGGAGGCTCCCGGTACCGCCGTCTATGCACTGGTGCGCGGCAAGCAGCTCCCGATGAACGTCACTTCCATGCCTTTCGTAACGCCCGGCTACTATCGAGGATAGTCGTTCAGATAGTGGAAGAGCCCCTCATCGTGGAGGGGCTTTTTGTCAGCGCAGTACTTGTTGTCAGCGCAGTACTTGGCGCGGATCGATGGGTTTGCCTCCTTGGCGTAAATCGAACAACAAATCATAGCGCTGTGTTGCGTTGCTTTGTCCCACTTCGCAGAGCTCGTCCCCCGCGCTGACTTGATCGCCTACGCGGACCAATATTCGTTCGCAAAGGGCATAGACGGTTTGCAAATTGTCTGCATGGTGAACGATGACGACATCGCCAAGCTGCCGCATGCTGTCTGCAAAACGAACCTCCCCGGGGGCGACGGCCTTAGCTCGGGCACCTTCCTGCGTGGCGAGTAACATGGGTTGCAGGGTGCCACGGCTATCCGCCCCAAAGCGGCGCACCACGCGGTAATCCTCCAGTGGCCATGGCCAACGACGCGCTGACGCGGGCAGGCTCGCGCTGGGTGCGGGTGTCGGCGCCGATGAAGCACTCGACGAGCTGGTGCTTCGTGAACCGTTACGCTGGCTTGACGGCGTGGTTCTGGCCGCACTGCTGAGAGGAACGCTGATAATTTGTCCGACGCGCAGCCCGGTCGGCGACGTGCCCTGATTCGCGCTCTGTATACGTCCGGACGTGGTACCAAAATGTCGTGCGATGCCTGAAAAGGTATCCCCAGGGCGAATTTGATAGCGGTAAGGGCCGCCAGAAGGCGCTCGTTCCTGCTGAGTGGGGATGAGTAGACGCTGTCCCACCGCTAAACGGCGTGGGTCGACGCCCGGATTGAAGCGCTCGAGTCGCTCCAGTGGTACGTTGGCTCGCGCCGCGAGCTGACCAAGCGTATCGCCTCGTCTAACGACTACCCAGTCACCACTGATACTGCTCGTCGAGCTGGCGGCAGGCACGCGCTGTCCCGAAGAGGAGGGCGACGAGCCAGCACAGCCAACGAGCATGCTCGCCAATACGCAAATCGTCAGCCAGTGGCTTAATCGTGGTCGCTGAGGCGGTCCAGCAAGGTATCTTTTTCCTGCCAGAGTGAATTGATCCATGCGTGGAAGCGTTCCTTGTGCTGCGGTTCGTCATGGTAATGAGCAGTCGACATCCACTCCGGAATGTCGAGCTGCCGAGCTTTAAGCGTAATGGGGGCTTCTTGACCACATAAAAAGCCTAAGAACGTGGGCGATGGGTTGGTATAGCTGATGGTGACATCTAAAATGCCATCTAACTGGTCGCCTAAAAGGCTCAATACTTGGGCAATACCGCCTGCTTTAGGGCGCAACAGGTGCTGAAAAGGGCTTTGTTGAGCGTCTCGCTTGGCGACGGTGAAGCGGGTCCCCTCGACAAAATTAAAGATCGCAATGGGCGCATGTCGTGCCCGGCGGCACATCCGCTCGGTGGATTCTCTATCCACGGTAGCCAGTCTAGGATTTAGCGCAATTTGTTCACGGCTGAAGCGGCGCATGAAAGGAAACTCGAGCGCCCAAAAAGCGAGGCCGACGATGGGAATCCAAATGAGCTGATGCTTGAGGAAAAAGCGCGGCATGGGAATACGGCGATGCAGGGCCATGAAAAGAATGAAAATATCGGTCCAACTACGGTGGTTGGAAATGACGAGCCACCACTGTTCTGAACTCAATGCATCGGGCACGTCAATCGATACATCGGGCTTGAGCCAGCGTCGCATCCACCATAAGTTGACGCCAATCCAATTTAGCGCCACGGCACAAAGCCCTTTCAGCAGCCACTCCTTTTGTCGCCGCCCAGGAGCGATGACTTTCAGCAGTGTCAACAAAATGAGGGGAACGCCCCAAAACAGCGTGCACAACGTCAGCAACAAGATGCTAACGCCCCCTTTTATGATTGGCATACCACAATCCTCACAGCGACCTGACAGCGTGTCCTGTCTTACTCGACACGCGCTCTAGGATAAATGCTAATGGATCAACGTCACGCTGCCCAGCATAACCGCATCAAGATGTTAGGACGACGCCAACAGCGAGGGTGTTTTGATGCATTCCAATAGAACGCTGCGCAGCGCATGGGCGGCTACCGAAAGTTCTTCTTGCGTGAGGATGCCCACTCGACAAGCGATACTGGGTGCTTCAAGGGGCACGCAGTGAGCCCCTAGTTCATGCATTTGCCGAATGCACATCGATGGGACAGCGCTAACCCCCAGCCCCTCCGCCACCATACGGCCCACCGTGGCTAGCTGATGGCTCTCGAAGGCGACGGGAAGCGCCATTTGGCGTTTCCCGAGTTCCTGTTCCAATAAACGCCGTACCATCGAAGGGCGCTGAAGTGTCATGAAGTCGTGCGCCAGGAGCTGCTGCCAAGAGAGCGAGGTGGAGCCCGCCAGCGGGGAGGAGGAGGAGACGACGGCAACGAATCGATCCTCAAAAAGCGGCGTGAAATTCAAGCTACCAGTGCCTTCCGGAGCGAAGGCAATGCCAATTTCTACCTGCCGAGAGCGGACCATGTCCATCACCTCTTCATTGATGACGTCATGAACGGTGACGTTGATCTTAGGATACTGCTGACGAAACTTGATCAGCGCGCTTGGCAACAAGTTACCGGCAAATGAGGGCATGGCGGCCACGCTGAGTCGTCCCAGCTGGAGGGTGAAGCGCTGACGCAGTCGCTCTTCGGTATTGTCCCATTGGGCTAGCAAATGCTTGGCGAGAGGGAGTAGGGACGCTCCCTCGGGGGTAAGTCTCACGCTTCGCGTACTGCGGATGAGTAGTTTTCCGCCGAGAGAATCCTCTAACCCTTTGATAGCAAGGCTCAAGGCGGGCTGTGAAAGGTGCAGACGCTCGCATGCTTGAGTGAAGCTGAGGGTTTGCGCTACAGCCAAGAAGGCGCGAAGCTGCTTAACGGTCATGGCGTCTCTTTATAAGTTGTTAAAATAAATTGATAAGAAAAACAAACTTAACAAATATATCATCCGAGACAACACTGGCAATAGGGCGACAGCCGAGCTAACGCTGCTTACACTGTTTCAATCAGCATTCTCGACACCGAACCGTATTCAACAACAACGTGAGGCATGACAATGGCAGGATTCGATAAGCGTGTGGCTTCCTACGAAGAAGCAATGGAAGGCATCGAGAGCGGTATGACCGTAATTGCCGGTGGTTTTGGGTTATGTGGTATCCCTGAAAACCTAATTGCCGAGATCAAACGTCGTGGCGTCAAAGACCTTACCGTGGTTTCCAATAACTGTGGCGTGGATGGTTTTGGTTTGGGCGTACTGCTCGAGGACCGCCAAATCAGTAAGATTATCGCCTCGTACGTGGGCGAGAACGCCCTGTTCGAACAGCAGATGTTGAACGACGAAATCGATGTCGTACTGACGCCACAAGGGACGCTCGCCGAAAAGATGCGGGCAGGCGGGGCGGGTATTCCTGCATTCTATACCGCCACCGGCTATGGCACGCCGATTGGTGAAGGCAAAGAAGTACGGGTCTTTGATGGACGTCATTACATTTTGGAAGAGGCGATCAAAGGCGATTTTGCAATCGTTAAAGGCTGGAAAGCCGACCGGTATGGCAACGTCATGTATCGCCATACGGCACAGAATTTCAATCCCATGGCGGCAACCGCAGGCAAAATTACCGTCGTTGAAGTTGAGGAGATCGTTGAGCCAGGTGAACTGGAGCCCAGCCAGATTCATACACCGGGAATCTACGTCGATCGCATAATTCAAGGTACGTTCGAGAAACGTATCGAGAAGCGCACCGTGCGCAGTTAAGCGAAGAACGCCAACAATCAACTCAGGACTAAGACAAGAGGTGGCACCATGGCTTTAACTCGTGAACAAATGGCGCAGCGTGTAGCGCGTGAATTGCAGGATGGTTTCTACGTCAATCTAGGTATCGGTATTCCCACGCTGGTGGCCAACTATATCCCGGATGGCATGGATGTCATGCTCCAGTCCGAAAATGGGCTGCTAGGAATGGGGCGGTTTCCCACCGAGGAAGAAGTAGATCCAGACATGATCAATGCGGGTAAGCAGACCGTTACTGCCCGACCAGGGGCGGCGATTTTTTCCTCCGCTGAGTCGTTTGCCATGATTCGCGGCGGTCATGTGGATTTGACCGTTCTGGGTGCGTTTGAAGTCGACCAAGAGGGCAACATTGCGTCCTGGATGATACCCGGAAAGCTCATCAAAGGCATGGGCGGCGCCATGGATCTCGTGGCAGGTGCAGAAAACATCATTTGCACCATGACCCATGCGTCGAAACACGGCGAATCCAAATTGCTAGAAAAGTGTAACTTGCCTCTGACAGGTGCTGGTTGCATCAATCGTGTGTTGACGGACCTAGCCTATTTGGAGATCAAAGATGGCGCCTTCATTCTCAAGGAGCGAGCGCCAGGCATTAGCGTCGAAGAGATCGTCGAGAAAACCGCTGGTAAACTGATCGTTCCCGATCACGTCCCGGAAATGACGTTCGACGAATAAGCGTTTTTCTTTCAGTAGCATAAGGCGTGGGCGAGCGCTCACGCCATTTCGCAGCGAGTGTGAAAAGGCAGCAAAATCTCTGCCACACGTTCGTGATCATCACTGACCTGTTTTTGAATCAGGGCTAATCCACCCAAGCACAAGCGGTGCTCGTCGCCGTCGTTGAAGACCATTTTTTGCGGCATCGCCGGGTAAAAACGGTGCTCGAGTAGATTGGAAACGGAAAAGACACCGTTTTGTTGGCCACTTAGTGGCGGCATGCCGGCCTTCTCTAACTGTTCGTTTAGGGTGGCGAGGGGTGCCTGCATTCGATGGCAGTCGAAACCGGCATGATGCAGCCGAGGCCCCATGACGGCAAGCCAAGCGGCCAGTGGGTGCGCGCTGTGTAGCTGTCGGTAGAGTGTCCATGAGGGCATTGGCCAAGGCCTACCTCGGCACAAAAGATTATGCCCTTTGCAATCAGCCGGGTGGCTTTGATGCACCAGCGTCGTCAGCGCTTCTCTGGGCGCTTTCGAAAGCGTGCCTATTTGTAGCTCAGCAAGGACCAGCCAACTGGTATCGTCGCTGGGAGCCATCAAGTGAATCAGCAGCCCTTTGTCAGCCATGGCGTAATACCCCGCCGAGCGGTAGCCCATGCGTGCCAAAGGGAGTCCTAGAGCGTTCATGGCGAAGGGGCCGTAATTCAGCGTGACCAGCGTCAAGTATTCTGCCTGGGTGCTGAGCGGCCATAACCTTAAGCTGCCGATATCGGGGTGGGTGTGGACGTAGTCCAGCCACAGCTGTTGTAAAAACTCCTCGCGCTGCATGGGGAATCCTCGCCGCCTAAAGACGTCCGTAAGTCAACGGATAGTTGAAAGGTCAGTATAGGCAAGCAAGGAATTGACAGGTTCAACGGGCTTAAACGGCCAATTTAACGCCTATTAGGAAGCCAGCAGCTGTTTTTCACGCACGAACTGATCAAATTCGGTATAGCCGCCGACGTGCTGCTGATCGACGAAGATTTGAGGAACGGTATGGATGGGCTTACCCGCCGTTTTGGCGATATCGTCCTTGGTGACCCCTTCTGAGGGCATGTCCACATAGCGGTAACCGTCGATCTTGCCGCTGTTTTCAAGATGCTCGGCAAGTTGTTTGGCGCGAACGCAAAAAGGGCACGACATGCGCCCAAAAATGACCACAAACATGGCAGTGACTCCTTTACGATATGAGCGTTAAATGAAAATCGATGCTCATTGTGGCGTAGGGAGCGCTTTTTAGCCAATAGCGCCACGCTACGTTTGCTATAAAGCACACCAATCAGCGACATAGATCAGGAGAATCCATGCAGACCTTGGCACCGCATGAGTATGGACATTTAGCCGAGCTGGCTAAGTGTTATCGCGATGATCATTTGGCAACGCTGAAGCAGCAGCCGCACTTCAACCCTCGATTAGGGGTGGATGCTCTCTGTTTTCAACATCTCGACACGCGGATTAGCGGTGCTAGCGTCATGGCGGGTGCACTGATTACCCCCTGTGAGCTGTGGTTGGTGGCGTTACCGGAACAGGCTACGTTACAGGCTCCGCTGGATTCGCAGTGTGTGCTGGCGCTGCCATCTGGCCGTTATGCGTTGGTGTTGGAGCGTTTGTCTACGGGTATCGAGCTCTACAAGCGAAAGATACTGGATGACTTGAGCGATCTAGAGTCTTTGCAAGAAACGGCTCGCCTCGCCCAGCGCATGATGCAGCAGTTGATGACGCAGCCCAGCGCTGCTTATGCGTCGCCCGAGTAGGCAGAAGCAGTAGGTGGCTCCTATACTCACCAACGTTTATCTCTTCATTTTCATGTACGTCATAAAAGGAAACTGGGATGGCATCGCAAAAAGCGACAACACCACGGGTTGCCGTGGTAACGGGTACCAGCAGTGGCATCGGGGAAGCCGTCGTTCGACATTTCTGTGAGCAGGGGCATCAAGTATTGGCCGTCGACTTCAACCCGGCTGGTAAAGAGATTGCGGAGGCAGCAGGTGCCGCGTTCTATCAAGCGGATCTTACCGATCCCGATGCGTGTCGTGGCGCGATCGCCGAGGCGGTCAAGCGTTTTGGTGGCGTGGATATTCTCGTCAATAACGCAGGCATTCAGCATGTTGCTTCGATCGAGACTTTTCCTGAAGCGAAGTGGCGCCAAATCATCGATCTGATGCTGACAGCCCCTTTCCTGCTCACCCAGGCCGCCTGGCCTTACATGCGTGAGAAGGGTTGGGGCCGTGTGGTGAACATCGCTTCTATTCATGCGCAGGTGGCGTCACCAGGCAAAGCGGCGTATATCAGCGCCAAACATGGCATGATCGGGTTGACCAAAACCGCAGCGCTGGAGGGTGGCGAGCAGGGCATTACAGCAAATGCGATTTGCCCAGCATACGTGAAAACGCCGCTGGTCGATAATCAGATCGCGGATCAAGCGAAGCTCAATCATATGGATGAGCAAGAGGTCATCGAGAAGATCATGCTCAAAAATGCCGCCGTCAAACGCCTCATCGAACCATCCGAAGTGGCTCAGCTGGTGGCTTATCTGACCTCGGACGCGGCAGGGGCCGTGACGGGGGCTAGCTGGAACATCGACCTTGGTTGGACGGCGCACTAAACAGTGCCGATTGCCTGCTCTCCTAAAAGACTCATGGGGGAGCAGGCTCAAAAGCTTAGCGGCGAACCGGACGTTTTTGCAGTTTGCGCTGCAGCGTGCGGCGGTGCATGCCCAGTGCCCGAGCTGTCGCTGAGATATTGCCGTCGTGCTCTTGTAGCACTTTTTGAATATGCTCCCAGGTGATCCGGTTGATGGAAGGAGGGTTGTCTGCCAATTCCACATTGGGATCGGCATCAGGATGCTCGAACGCTGTCATCACATCATCTGCATCCGCTGGTTTGCATAGGTAGTTGATGGCGCCCAGTTTGATGGCCTCGACTGCCGTCGCGATACTGGAATAGCCGGTCAGCACCACGATACGACAATCGGGCACGGCAGACAGGAGATCGGGCAGCAGTTTGAGTCCAGAGCTGTGTTCCAGCTTCAGGTCCAGAGTGGCCATGGTCGGCTTGAAGTGTGACGCAGTGCTCAGCGCTTGATCGGCATCATGCGCGACCATGACCTCAAAACCTCGCCGGGTCAAGGCGCGGCTCAGTACGTGGCAAAACATCTCATCGTCATCGACAATCAGCAGGCGCTGCGCTTGGTTCTGCATACTTCCCTCGTTTGTCTTGATCACTGTTGCCTCCGCTTAGTTGGGCGCTGAGCCGCGTGGCAGCGTGACCTCGGTCAGCGTTCCACCTTCGGGATGATTGTACAGGCTTACGCCGCCGCCGAAGCGGTTGATGGTGGCATGGGTGAGAAACAGGCCAATGCCCAACCCTTTGCTTTTGGTCGAGACGAACGTATCACCTAGCTGGTCGGCAATCGACATGGCCACGCCTGGGCCGTGGTCGCGTATATCGATGATCACGCTGTCGTCTTGCCAATCCAAACGAATCGCGATGTGTTCAGGGTTGGCGTCTGCCGCGTTATTCAATAAATTGGTCAGCGCCTGGTCCAGCGTGGCATCTACCGCTAGCCAGGGTCGGCCGCGGCGCTCTGCGACGTCGAAGCGATGACTGACATCGGGACGAATGACCAGCCAGCGCTGTACCACGCCCGCTAGCCATACTTCGGCGTCCAGCACTTCGGGCTCGGCCATGCGCCGACGGTCGGCACTCGTCACCAAATGCTGCAGGCGTGACTTGCAGATATCGACCTGCTGACGTAACAGCGCGATATCCTCCTCCAGTGCGCTATCTCTTGTTGCATCGGCCTGCATCTCCTTGAGCAGGACGGCCATCGTCGACAAAGGTGTGCCCAGCTCGTGGGCAGTGCCCGCCGCTTGGGTGGCAACGGCCAGTACCTGCTCGTTACGAAGGGCGGCTTCACGAGTACGCGATAGCGCTTTGTCACGACTGCGCAGTGCATGCGCCATTTTATAGATAAAAAACGTCACGAGCCCAGCCGACAGTCCAAAGTTGAGCCACATGCCCAAGATATGCAGGCTCAGCGGTCCTTCGCTACTGATATGGCCCAGCTGTGGAATCGGGTGATAGTAAAACATCAAGAAGCTGTAACCGGCCATGGCACAGGCTGCGATGATCCAGGCGTGCCGCCAAGGCAGCGTTGCAGCTGCAATGGTGACAGGGACCAAGTAGTACGTAATGAAAGGGTTCGTAGAACCACCCGAAAAATAGAACAGCAGTGTCAATCCGGCGATATCGGCCAAGAGATGCGATAGGTACTCGCCATGGCTTACGGCCTTGGGTCGGCCTAACCGCCACCAAGTGGCAATGTTGAGCAGCCCCATGGCAATGACCACGCTCACTACGGCCGTGACGGGTAGGTCGAATGCCAGGAGTTCGATGCCAACGATGATGGCCATCAAAAAGCCCGTCCAGGTGATCCCCCGAACGATGGTAAGCCGAACCAGGTTACGATTGGGCGTAGAGAGCGGTAAGGGCAGGGCAGTAGGCATGGTTCGACTTATTTGCTCGATGTTTTGACGCTATGAATGACGAACTTGATGAAAAGTGTCATGACAAACGTCAGCCAACCCGCCGATGCTAGCAGGTTGAACAGCAATATTTTGGGAGGAAGCCACGCCGAACCGAGGAGTGCCTCCAGCATGATATGAAAAAACATGGCTAGCAATAGCGGCAAGGCAAGCGTGTGGATCCACATGTCGGTGCGGCGTTTGCGAATGTGATAGCGACGCAGTAAGTGGCGTAGCGGCCTATGTGCCCAGCTAAAGAGTACCAGCGTTGCCACGACGAACATCACCGCAAGTGTCGGTTCGGTGCTTTGACGGTGCATCGATATGGAAATGGACCATGCAAGCCCCAGCCATGCCAACCCTTCCAGGCTGGCAATGAAATCTGCATAGCGGCGTACGTTCTGCATAAACAACTGAATCCTTGATCTTACAGCGTGGCGTCATGATACGACACTTGCGCGGACCTGTGGGAGCACGCGCAGATTTATCCTAACGGCGTATTGGGTATACTGTGGCCGCTCGCAGATCCCCTTCACCTAGATCAATAGGATTCGCCGTGGACGCTATTACTTTGACCCGCCCTGACGATTGGCACCTACACTTGCGTGATGATGAGGCACTTCGTGCCGTGGTGGGGCACACCGCCGCACAAATGGGTCGCGCGATCATCATGCCGAACCTAAAACCACCGGTGACCACGACAGAGCAGGCCGTCGCGTACCGCGAGCGCATCCTTGCCGCTTTGCCCAAAGGCAGCACCTTCGAGCCGTTGATGGTCCTTTACCTGACGGATACGACACCGCCCGAGGAGATCGAGCGTGCCGTCGAGAGTGGTATCGTCAAAGCCGTGAAGCTATATCCAGCAGGGGCCACGACCAACTCTGCCTCGGGTGTGACAGATATTGCTCACTGCGACGCCACCATTGCCATGATGGCAAAGCTGGGTATGCCGCTGTTGGTGCATGGAGAGGTCACCGATCATGAGATCGATATTTTTGACCGGGAAGCGGTGTTCATCGAGCGCGTTATGAAGCCGTTGTTGGCGCGACACCCTAACTTGAAAGTCGTATTCGAACACATCACCACGCAGCAGGCGGCGGAGTTCGTGGCTAGCGCGCCTGATAACGTGGCGGCTACTATTACTGCTCACCACCTTCTTTTCAATCGCAACCAGATGTTGGCTGGTGGTATCCGCCCTCACTACTATTGCCTGCCCATTTTAAAGCGCGAGCAGCATCGCCAAGCGCTGTTGAGAGCCGCTACGAGCGGAAGCCATAAATTTTTCTTAGGCACCGATAGCGCGCCCCATGCCAAGGGCGACAAAGAGTCCAGCTGTGGCTGCGCGGGTGCTTACACCGCCCCAGCCGCCATCGAGCTCTATGCCACTGCCTTCGAACAGATGCAGGCCCTCGACCAGTTGGAAGCGTTTGCGAGCTTGAATGGGCCACGCTTTTACGGCCTTACCCCGAATGCGGATAGCATCACTCTCGAGCGTCGTGAATGGACGCTGCCAGCGAGTTATCCCTATGCGTCTGGACAAACCATCGTGCCATTACTGGCGGGCGAGACGTTGGCCTGGGCGATGAAGAAGTAGCGGCTAAGTAGCATAAGTGCTCACATAAAGTGCTCTTAACAAAGCACTTTCAATGGAAAACGGAGCCTGGGTGGCTCCGTTTTTTTATGCATGGGCGAGCGACGAATATGAGCCGGGTTTACTGCTGTCCTAATGTCAACAGCATTTGATCGACCATGCGCGAAGAGTGGTCGGCCGCGGTATCGAGAAACTGCTCGAAAGAGAGGTGATTGTCGCCGCTGCCGGGGATGTCGGAGAGGGCGCGAATGACCACGAAAGGGCAGTCATAGAGGTAGCACGTTTGGGCAATGGCCGCGCCTTCCATCTCGACGGCAAGCATGGAGGGGAATTGAGCGCGTGTGGCGGCTACTCGATCTGGATCGGCCATGAACGCGTCGCCTGTAGCAATCATCCCTTCACGCACGTTGACTTCTCCCAGAGCGGCAATGGCGCCACGAGCGATCTCGCGTAGGCGCTTATCCGCAGGGTAAGCGGCGGGCATGCCGGGCACCTGGCCTAATTCGTAGCCAAAGACGACGGCATCGACATCGTGATGGCGAAGCTCATCGGAAATGACCACATCACCAATGGCCAAATCGGTGGCAAAACCGCCTGCTGAGCCCGTATTGATAATGGCATCCGGCTGGTGACGCTCGAGTAAAATGGCCGTGCCTACCGCTGCGTTCACTTTGCCGATACCCGATTGCAAAATGACGATCTCTAGGCCATGGCGCGTGCCGGTATGAAAGACGAAACCGGCGTGTTCGTAGCGTTCAGCGTTTTCGAGCTGTCCCGCTAAGATGCTCACTTCCTGCGCCATAGCGCCAATAATTCCAATGCGTTGCACGGGTATTCTCCGTCCTGATGCGTTGAGTACAATCGAAGGGCATTCGGTCTTTACGATTGCTGGTCGTGGCGTTCAGCCGCTTCTAACGTGTTCTCTAACAGTGTGGCGACCGTCATGGGGCCCACCCCCCCCGGAACAGGCGTGATGTGACTAGCGCGCTCGGCAGCGGCGGTAAAATCTACATCACCTACGAGAGTGCCATCTGCCTGGCGATTGATACCTACATCGATGACCACTGCACCCGGTTTGATCCACTCACCCTTGACGATACCTGGTTTGCCCACGGCGACGACGACTAAGTCAGCGCGGCTGACGTGACTGGCCAAATCTTGTGTAAAGCGGTGACATACCGTCGTGGTACAGCCCGCCAACATGAGTTCCAACGCCATGGGGCGACCAACGATATTGGAAGCGCCTACGATGGTGGCATCGAGTCCGCGCACTTCGACACCGCTTTGGGCCAGCATGGTCATGATCCCTTTGGGCGTGCAGGGGCGTAGCGAAGGGAGTCGCTGAGCCAGTCGACCCAAGTTGTAGGGGTGGAAGCCGTCGACATCTTTATCTGGGCGTATACGTTCGAGAATGGGGCGAGCATCCAAATGGGCTGGCAACGGTAACTGAACCAGGATGCCATCGACAGTGGGATCAGCGTTTAATTGGTCCACCAGCGTCTCGAGCGCTTCTTGCGAGGTGTCGGCAGGTAGCGCATGTTGAAAAGAGAGGATGCCTGCCTGTTCGCAGGCACGGTGCTTGTTGTTGACGTAAACATGAGAGGCGGGGTCCTCGCCGACCACGACAACGGCTAGTCCGGGAGCGCGAGCGCCCGCTTGCTGGCGCGCCGCGATGAGATCGGCCACGCGTTGACGGACATTAGCGGCGATGGCTTTACCATCGATGAGTTGGGCGGTCATGTAATGAGATCCCTATGCGGTTTAAAAGCGAAGCAATGACAAGCGCCGACGACAAGGCGCGTTTTAAAGAGAAGGCGATTTTCGCATGGTAGGACATCAAGGCAAAGCGCCCAGCGAATCAATCACTTTAAGTGTTGACTTTAAAATCAGAAATAGTAATATATGCCTCGCTTGAGACGGGACACGCAGCAGCGTCTAAAGCAAGCAATCGGGATGTAGCGCAGTCTGGTAGCGCGCCTGCTTTGGGAGCAGGATGTCGGGGGTTCGAATCCCTCCATCCCGACCACTTGCCTAAAACGGAAGGTGTTAATCTGCTTCTCCAAATTTTGGTTGTGGTCAAGTGCTCATCCGTATTCTTTGGATACATCATGTGCGCCCATAGCTCAACCGGATAGAGCAACGGCCTTCTAAGCCGTAGGTTGCGGGTTCGAGTCCTGCTGGGCGTGCCAATCAAATACGTATCCGTGTTTGTTTTCCAGTCGGATGTTATCAAGCGCGCTTTCGTCAGTGGTGGATGTAGCTCAGTGGTAGAGCCCCGGATTGTGGCTCCGGTGGTCGTGGGTTCGATCCCCATCATCCACCCCATTGACGAACAAGCGTATTGTTTTACAGGTTGTGGTGGATGTAGCTCAGTGGTAGAGCCCCGGATTGTGGCTCCGGTGGTCGTGGGTTCGATCCCCATCATCCACCCCATTAACCTGATCGCTGTTTTCTTGCCTCTCATATTTTCCCTCTTTTCTTCTCCTTCCTTTTTGTGCTTCTTCTTATTTGTTCGGCCGTTTTGTTTATCTCGGCATGACTTTTATCCGTCCCTCCGCTGTCACGGTGATGGGCTCCGGTTGACCCAGTAAATACCCCTGCGCGTAATCGATTCCCAGTGAACGCAGCGTGTCCAATGTCGATTGATGTTCGACGTATTCGGCTACCGTGTCGATGTGCAGAGCTTTCCCAACCGCATGAATGGCTTCTACCATCGCGCGATCGATAGGATCGGTATGAATATTGCGGATGAAGCTGCCATCGATTTTGAGGTAGTCGACGGAGAGTTGCTTCAAGTAGCTAAAAGAAGAGAGACCGGTGCCGAAGTCATCGAGGGCAAATCGGCAGCCTAGAGATTTGAGCGACTGAATCAGTTCGCTCACCTTGGAGAGCTGTGCAATCGCAGCGCTTTCGGTAATTTCGAAACATAGGGTGCCGTCAGGCAGACTGGCACCACGCACGTGCTGTATCAGCTCCTGACAAAAATCGCTGTCTGATAGGGAGTCCCCCGATAAATTGATCCCCCACTGGCCAATGGTATCTCCCTCAGCGCAGCGATGGCGGTCACTCAGCCAGGCGAGCGTATTGCGCACCACCCAGCGATCGATGCGGGGCATGAAGTGATAGCGTTCAGCGGCAGGTAGAAAGCTGCCAGGAGCGATCAGTGTGCCGTTCTCCTCCAAGCGCAGCAAGATCTCTCGATAGCCTGAGTGATGACCGTTAACCGCGGTAATAGGCTGTGCGAACAAGCGAAATGTATCGTTATCCAAGGCATTTTGCAGCCGCTGAACCCACTGCAACTCTCCATGACGCTCTAGTAGCAGATGATCGTCCGGTTGGTAGCAATGAAGACGATTTCGACCCGCTTCCTTGGCGGTATAGCACGCAGCATCGGCGGCGTGGAGTATGTCCGACAGACGCATGGCGTGCTCGGGCGTCATCGCGACCAAGCCGATGCTAACGCCAATGCCAAAGGTGTGGCCTTGCCATGCAAAGCGAAAATGTTCGATATCGCGACGAATCGCTTCACAGATGATATTGGCCTTCTTCATCGGGCAGTGAGTCAAGACGAGCGCAAATTCGTCCCCGCCTAGACGAGCAACCGTATCGCTATCCCGAACGTGTGCTTTCAGTTTTAACGCTATCTGTCGCAAAAGCTCATCCCCCGCCAGGTGTCCGCAGGTATCGTTGACGATCTTGAATTGATCCAGATCGAGATAGCAGAGCACGTGGTGGTGCTTCTCCTCCTGGGTGAGCAGTTTGGTCATCAGCGTCTCGAAGGCTCGCCGATTGAGGAGCCCTGTCAGATTGTCATGGGTCGCCTGGTAGCTGAGCTGTTCCGAAAGCTGTCGGGTCAAACTAACGTCTTGAAACACCACCACGGCACCAAGAGTCAGGCCGCCCCTCGAACGAATCGGGGCAGCGCTGTGCTGAATGGGCACGCGTTTGCCGCTATGGTGCAGTAGCTGGCAATGCTCGCTGAAATGCACCGCACGATGTTGGGTCAATACCTGTCGCGCGGGATTGCTGATGGGCTCGTCGCTCAGCTCGTCGCGAAGCTGATAAACGGTGTGAATCGGTTTGTTCGTCGCTTCGGCGAGCGTCCACCCTGTTAGCCGTTCGGCCTCACCATTGATAAAGGTAATGTTACCGCTGGCATCACAGGTGATCACGCCGTCGCCAATGGACGCTAGCGTGGTACGGGCCAAGTCTCGCTCTCTATTCAACTGCTCCTGAAGCTGCTTGCGCTCGGTGATGTCGCGCACCATGCCAGAACACTCTGAAGCCGAGCCGATAGCACCTTCACTTATTTGGAGTTCCAAGTAACGCACTTGCTGGTCCTCCAGTCGAAGCTTGATTTCATGCTTAGCGCCAGGGGCGAGGGGGGTATGGGGAAGCAGCGTGGTCACCGGACGACCAACCAGCTGTTCGGCGTCCACGTCGAACAGTGCTTCTGCGCCGGGATTCAGTCCCGTCAGTGTTCCATCGGCTTGCCAAGTAATGACACCATCGCGCAGGTTGCGCAGCATGACCTGCGTATGTCCCACTGCGCGTTCCAGCGCCGCTGATACACGGTTGTAACTAGCGGCGATTTCGCCTACTTCGGTGAACGGGTCCGCTTCGATCCGCTGGCGCATATCGCCCTGCCTTTCATGTTGGCGCATATGCTCGAGGAGTTGGTGGAGTTCGTTCTTGGCGCCATGCTCGGCGAGGTTGAGCCCCATTTTTTCCGCGTCCTCAGAGACCCGCAGAGGAAGAAAGCGACGTGTGATGCGAAACAGCATCCAGGCCATGCCAAAACTCCAAAGGCCGCAGGTCAACACGCCGAGTAGTTGAGTCCCAAATTGCTCCATGCGGCTAACATCGTTGCCAAGTCTGCTCATGTCCGCGAACCAAGGAAGGGCGAGGGTGCCCCACACACCGCTAACCAAATGAGCTGGGATGGCGCCTACTGCATCATCGATACGCTTTTTCAGCAGCCATTCGCTGGCCAGTACCATCAGCACGCCGCTTACGCTACCCAGTAAAAAGGCGGCATGGAGTGACAGCGCATGAGCACCTGCCGTGACGGCCACCAGACCAGCGATGGCCCCGTTGATGGCATACATGACATCGGCGTAGCGGCGCACCCGCCAGCCCACCAGCAGGGCCGATAAAATGCCGCCTACGGCACCCAGCATGGTGTTGGCGATAATCCCAGGCACGGAGCTATTCAGCGCGAGTGTGCTACCACCGTTAAATCCAAACCAACCCAGTATCATGAAGAGCGCCCCCAGCATTGCCAGCGGCAAGTTCCCCGCTGGAAACGCGGTGGGGGGATGATCGATCTGAAAGCGCCCTTGGCGCGGACCAATGACGATTACGGCTGCGAGGGCTACCCAGCCGCCAACACTGTGCACCACGGTCGCCCCGGCAAAGTCGATGAAGCCAAGTGTGGCCAACCAGCCAGGCATGCCTCCCAGTAAGCCGCCCCAGGCCCAGTGGCCGAACACCGGGTAAATCAATAGGGCAATCCAAAAGGCGGTCCATAAATAGCCAAGGAAAAGCATGCGCTCGGCAACGGCGCCTGCAACGATGGTAGCGGCCGTGGCGCAAAACATGGCCTGAAAGATGAAGACCGTCATGAGCCATGCGTTGGTAGGTTCCAATTGCCAGCCAAACAGGGAGCTGCCTAGCCATCCCATTTGCGAAACGCCAAACATCATGCCGAAACCGGCTAGCCAGAAAACGCTAACGGCAATAGCAAAATCCGCCAAGTTCTTCATTGCTACGTTGATGGCGTTTTTCGTGCGCGTAGTGCCCGCTTCCAAACAGAGAAAACCTGCTTGCATGACGAAGACGAGCGCTGCCGCCCATAGCACCCAAAGCGTGTCGATCAAGGTGGAGTCGAAGCTATCGGCCATGGTGTTTTCCTTGTACTGTTTTGGTGCATCGCAGACATGAAGGGGGTGCAAAGAATGTCGAGTTGCTTCTCATGGACGCAGCGTCCAGCCTAAAAGTGTCCATAACGATGGAGTGGCTCAGGTAGTGTTAATGGTAATGAAGCAATTGTTGTGCCGCGGATAGTTAAGTCATCCTTTATTGCGCTTTAAGCGTGATAAATGACTAAAAATGATAGATAAAACAGTTTTTATGACTGTGCAAATGCGGTTTGATTGGTGATATTTTTCAGTATGTTAACCATGCTGCTCACAGTATGAGTCTGAACAATATCCAGATAGAAAGGAGTGCATCAAAATGGCGCGTCAAACGGTGGTGTTGGGGGCAGGCATGGTAGGGGTCAGTATTGCTTGGCAGCTGCAGAAACGTGGCCATCAAGTCACGCTGGTCGATCGTCGCCAACCTGGCCGAGAAACCTCGTTTGGTAACGCGGGCATCATTCAGCGAGAGGCGGTTCGGCCCTATCCGTTTCCTCGCGATATGAAGACCATCCTTAGCGTGTTGCCTAATCGTCGTGTCGATATCCGTTACCGGCCTGCCGGAATGGTCAATGCCGCTTCACCGCTGCTGAGCTACTGGCACCACTCCTCATCTCGGCTTTATAAAAAAATCGTGCCCGAGTACGCCTCACTGATTCAGCTTTGCCTAGACGCCCATGGCCCGATGATCGAAGCGGCAAAGGCCGATCATTTGGTGCGTAAGGAGGGCTGGTTGGAGATATATCGCACTCAAGCGAAGCTCGATAAACGCATTCAAGAAGCTAAAGAGGCCCGCGAACTCTATGGCGTCGAATTTGCTGTGCTCAACCGCGCTGCGTTAAGCGTTAAAGAACCGCAGCTTGGTGATGACATTATTGGTGCCATTCACTGGCTCGATCCCTGGACCGTTGCTGACCCCGGTGGCCTGGTGGCGGCGTATGCGACGTCATTCGAGGCCATGGGTGGGGAGTTGTTACAGGCCGATATTACCGGCGTCACCCAGCACGGTGAGCGCTGGACCGTAACGACCAACGCAGCGTCGTTAGAGGTAGATCAAGTCGTCATGGCCTTGGGGCCGTGGGCGGGCCAGTGGATGAAGCCGCTGGGCTACCATTTCCCAACGTTCGTAAAGCGCGGCTATCACATGCACTATGCGACTCAGCCAGAAGCGAAGCTGAATTACTGGTTGATGGATGCCGAAGTTGGTTATTTGCTGGCACCTATGAATGCGGGAGTGCGCTTGACCACTGGCGCGGAGCTGGACCGTCTTGAATCCCCAGCCGATGAAGAGCAATTGGGCGCTGCTGAGAAAGTCGCGCGCTCGATCTTTCCACTTGGGGAACGCAAGGACAGTGCGGCATGGAAAGGGGCTCGTCCATGCCTGCCGGACATGAAACCCGTTATTGGCCCAGCACCGCGCCATCCCGGCCTTTGGCTTGCGTTTGGCCATGGCCACCAAGGGTTTACTCTGGGACCTGCGACTGGCCAATTACTAGCGGATATGATGGAAAATAAACCAACGGCCATCGATATGAGTCCCTTCCGTGCGGATCGTTTTTAAACGCCTTGTCGCACATCTTTACATAATCACGAGGGAGAAACATGGCTCCGTCGGTTTGGGTTTGCTAGGCTATGGATGTCATCTATAGGAGTGAGGTGTAGTATGGATGTAGCTGCAAGCAATGCCGTCAGCACCGCGCTGTACATGAATCAGGCGCAAACCGCTGAGCAAGCGCAAATGCAAATGTTCCGCGAGGCTCTGGACGTTCAAGCTGAGCAAATCACTGAAGTGTTGGCATCTGCTGACACCGGTGCTCAGCCGAACCTTGCTCAAGAGGGTAGCGTGGGCACCCAGGTGAATACCTACGCCTAACGCTTGCTCTTGTTGAGTGCTTGCCTCAATAGACCCAAACGCCGACACTGTCGGCGTTTTTTTGTGCACTGGACGTTACTCACGTGGTGGTATGCCGTTGCAGGCGACTTGCGTTACCATAGGCTTATTGCGTCGAGGATTTGGCGCCAAGTTTTAAGTCATCACGTTGCACCTTCTTAGAGAACTCCATGTCTGACGCCCAAATAGCGCGCGAAGCCGAGCTGCGCCGTACTTTTGCGATTATTTCGCACCCTGACGCCGGTAAAACCACGATCACAGAAAAGATGCTGCTGTTCGGGAATGCCATTCAGCTGGCGGGGTCGGTGAAAAGTAAACGTAATGATCGCCACGCAACGTCCGACTGGATGAAGATGGAGCAGGAGCGCGGTATTTCGGTCACCACCTCCGTGATGCAGTTTCCTTACGGCGGCCGTATCGTCAATCTGCTGGATACGCCGGGTCACGAGGATTTCTCCGAAGATACCTATCGTACCCTGACGGCGGTGGATTCTGCGCTGATGGTCATCGACGGCGCGAAAGGCGTCGAAGATCGCACGATCAAGTTGATGGAAGTATGCCGTTTGCGCACGACGCCCATTCTGACGTTCATCAATAAAATGGATCGCGATATACGCGATCCCATCGAAGTCATGGATGAGGTCGAAACGGTCCTCAATATCCAGTGTGCGCCGATGACGTGGCCGATCGGGATGGGGCGCCATTTCAAAGGGGTGTATCACCTCTACAATGATGTCATCCATCTTTACACGCAAGGGCAAGGCAACCGTATTCCTGAGGATAAGCGAATTGAGGGATTGGATAACCCTGAGGTAGACGCGATCCTGGGCGAGGAGCAAGCCGAAGAGCTTCGCATGGAGGTCGATTTGGTGCGCGGCGCGTCTCACGAATTCGACTTAGAAGCCTATCGTCGTGGTGAACTGACGCCGGTCTATTTTGGTACCGCCATGGGTAACTTTGGCGTGCGTGAAATGTTGGATGGCTTCGTTGAGCATGCGCCATCACCACAACCTCGCGAGACCGATACCCGCGAAGTGACCGCGAAAGACGAGCGATTCACTGGTTTCGTCTTCAAAATTCAAGCCAATATGGATCCGAATCATCGTGACCGCATTGCGTTTCTGCGCGTCTGTTCGGGTAAGTATGAAAAGAACATGAAAATGCGCCATGTGCGCATTGGTAAAGACGTCAAGATCGCCGATGCCCTGACGTTCATGGCCTCGGACCGCTCTCAAGTAGAGGAGGCGTGGCCTGGCGATATCATCGGCTTACATAACCACGGCACGATTCAGATTGGCGATACGTTCACCGTCGGTGAAGATATGCGCTTTACGGGGATCCCTCATTTCGCTCCTGAGCTTTTCAAGCGGGTTCGCCTAAAGGATCCTCTCAAGATGAAAGCGCTGCAAAAAGGCCTGCAGCAGCTCTCTGAAGAGGGCGCTACGCAGGTATTCATGCCGATGGACAACAACGACCTGATTCTGGGGGCCGTGGGTACGCTTCAGTTCGATGTGGTCGCCCACCGTTTGAAAGAGGAGTACAAGGTCGACTGCCTTTACGAGGGCGTCAATGTGCAAACCGCACGCTGGGTCTATTGTGACGACGCGAAAATGCTCGAAGAGTTCAAGCGTAAGGCAAGCGCCAACTTGGCTATCGACGGTGGTGGCTATCTAACCTACATCGCGCCGACGCGGGTCAACCTGCAAATGACCCAGGAGCGCTGGCCAGACATTCGTTTCCAGCCAACCCGCGAGCATTAATATCCGCAAGGGGGATAGATGCTGATAGACGCCCACTGTCATTTGGACGTTGCGGAGTTCGAGACGGACCGTGATGCCGTCATCGCCGCTGCGAAGGCCGTGGGCGTCTGCCGCTTCATCGTGCCTGCGACGGTGCGGCAGCGTTGGCCGCATGTGCTGGCGCTCGGCGAGCGTGACGATGTCCGCATCTGTCTCGGGCTTCATCCTTACTTCATTGAGCACCATCACCCAGATGATTTGACGGCTCTCGAGGCGCTGGTCACCCAGCAGCTCGAGGGGGCGCCTAAGGACCGGCCGGTGGCGATTGGTGAGTGCGGTATCGATGGTCGTTTTACCGATAGTCTGGACGCTCAGTGGCACTACTTCGATGCCCAGCTTTCTATCGCCAAGCGAAGCCGTCTACCGGTCGTGGTTCACTGCGTCAAGGCCAATGACAAAGTCAGTCAGCGGTTGCGCCAACAAGCGTTGCCAAGGGCAGGGCTCGTTCATGCCTTTTCTGGCTCCTACGAACAGGCCGCCAAGTTTTTGGATATGGGCTACATGCTGGGATTGGGGGGGGCGGTGACCTATGAGCGTGCTCAAAAGTTACGCCGCGTAGTGGCAAAATTGCCTGATGATGGGTTCGTGCTGGAAACCGATAGCCCCGATATGCCGTTAAGTGGCTACCAAGGCCAGCGCAACGAACCTTCGCACGTGGCGCAGGTGGCGAAGGTAGTGGCAGAGTTGAGAAAACAGCGCTTCGCAACCGTGGCGGCATTGAGCAGTGCCAACGCCGCCCGGCTGTTTGCATTAGACGATCAGTTCTGAGCAAGCTGAGCGGCTATCTGCTCAGGGTCCAAGCGCTCAATCGGATAGGGAAGCGCCTGCAAGGTAAGAGGTGTTGTCTGCCAATAGACGGTCACGCCGTCTTCCATCACCTTGGTATTCATTACGGCCAGAAGCTCGATGTGCTGATCATCGCTGGTTGCACTGCTGACGACTTCGCCTAACGATTTACCGCTCTCATCCATTAGGGTGGCACCCAGCTCGGGCAGCGAGGCAGTGTGTGCGCGGGCGTGCACGAGGCGCTTCTTGACTTGGCCGCGGAAATGGGCGCGGGCAACGACCTCCTGGCCGGTATAGCACCCTTTCTTGAAACTAATCCCGCCCAACGCTTCCCAATTCAGCATTTGTGGTAGGAACTGGTCCTGCTGAGCGGCTGTGAGCCACGCCAGTCCGCTACGGATATCTGACAGCTTCCAGGCGTTGAGCAATGCCTCGCTGTCTGTCAAGAGATTTTGAGGCTCTTCTTCGAACATGAATAGCCAACGAGGAGACCCTGGGAGGCGTAGCACCGTGCCAGACGTGCTAGTGGCGTGGGTGTAGGGCTGCTCTGGCAACGTCACGCCCAGACAATAGGCCAAGTTTTCGGCTGACTCACTGACGCCTGCGAAAATGATGTTTTGTGCCACTGTTAACTCCGCTTTGTAAAAAGCGGCAAATTTGTTCAGGTGTTTGGCCAGATCATTCGCCAGAGAGGCGTCGAGAATCAGCCGATAATGATTCATCTCGAGCCTACACAGCTGTCCGTTGGCCAACATGCGGCCCTTTGGGGTACAAAAACAGGTAAGCGGCGCAAACGAGCCGTTTGCCAATCCCACTTGCGCGCTGGTTTGACCTTGCAAGAATTTCTCCGCATCGGCCCCTTTGATATCCAGTGCAGCATATTGATCCAACCGTACGGCACTAGAGGGCGGCGTCTTCTCCATGGTCATGGTCGCTCCTGAACATTGTGGGTAAGCATCGTCTATCTTTATCAAAATGTGGGCAGACTTGTTGGATTGCAAGGCCTTGACGGCATGCTAGACTCTTCATTCTGTATCAGGTTTGCATAGGTAATGGTCGTTGCCGGTTACCACGACGCAACCTAGGCAAACACTTTTCCTCGAAAGGACGTTCCATGGCAGTTCAATCATTGAGTTTTCAGGGTGTTACCACCGCAGAACAAGTCAACAAAATTACCACCGCTCTGATGATGTTGGATGGCGTCGATAGCGCTGAAGTGGGGCGCTATGGTGCAGAAGTGGAGGGGCGCGCGAAACGAGACGCTCTCATCAAGGCCATTGAAAAACTCAACCTGCGCATCAAGGTATCGTAAATGCACCCGCCTATCGTGGTGATCAGTGAACGAAATAGCGCCTTTCGTCAGCGCGTCGAGGTCAACGGCATGGATGACCTCTTTGCGGACGTGCCCACGGTGGTAGGAGGAGATGAAAGCGCTCCAGATCCCCATGACTATTTTGATATTGCGCTGGGAACCTGCAAGGCGATCACGGTCCAAATGTACGCCAAACGTAAGCAGTGGCCGTTGGAAGGGGTGACCGTCACAGTGCAGCGCGATGACAGCGGCGAACGCCAAGGTCACTACAAGCTGGACGTGACGTTAGAGCTTCATGGCATCAGCGTTCCAGAGCAACGCGCTAAACTGGAGGAGATAAGCCATCGCTGCCCGATCCAACGCCTGATGACCCAGGCGACGATCGAGATAGCCACCCACACCGTGTAGGCCCATTCGCCAATAGGAGCAAAGATGAGCAAGGAATTTCGTCTGCAGTCAAAATTTCAGCCTGCGGGCGATCAGCCTGCGGCCATCCGCGGGTTGATTAGCGGTTTGGAATCCGGGCTTGCCCATCAGACGCTGCTTGGTGTCACCGGTTCGGGTAAAACCTTCACTATGGCCAACGTGGTTCAGCAGTTGCAACGACCCACGATCGTCATGGCGCCCAACAAAACGCTAGCAGCCCAGCTTTACGGGGAGTTCAAGTCGTTCTTTCCTGATAACGCCGTCGAGTACTTCGTTTCGTATTACGACTACTACCAGCCAGAGGCCTACGTGCCTTCTTCAGATACGTTCATCGAGAAAGACGCTTCGATCAATGACCATATCGAGCAAATGCGCCTGTCCGCCACCAAAGCCCTGTTAGAGCGTCGGGATGCGCTGATCGTCGTTTCCGTATCGGCGATCTATGGTTTGGGGGATCCCGATCAGTACTTGAAGATGCGTCTTCATTTTACACGCGGTGAACTGATCGATCAGCGTGCGTTTTTGCGCCGTTTGGCCGAGCTTCAGTACACCCGTAACGATATGGATTTCCGTCGCGGTACCTACCGCGTGCGGGGCGATGTCATCGATATTTTTCCAGCGGACTCGGACGAAGAGGCGGTGCGCGTCGAGCTGTTCGACGACGAAATCGACTCTATTCGTTTGTTTGATCCGCTGACCGGCGATGTTCGTGGTCAAGTACCTCGCATGACGATCTACCCGAAGTCCCACTACGTGACGCCCCGAGAAACCATTCTTGAAGCTATCGACGCCATCAAAGCCGAGCTCAAAGAGCGCTTGGAGTGGCTGCGTCATCACGAGCGTCTGGTAGAGGCTCAGCGGCTAGAGCAGCGAACGCTCTACGACATCGAGATGATGCTCGAATTGGGCTACTGCAACGGGATTGAAAACTACTCGCGCTACCTCTCAGGCCGTGCTCCTGGCGAGCCGCCTCCCACGTTTTTCGACTACTTGCCGGATGATGCGCTGCTGTTTATCGACGAGTCACACGTCAGCGTGCCTCAAGTGGGAGGGATGTACAAAGGCGACCGTTCGCGTAAAGAAACGCTGGTGGAGTATGGATTTCGCTTACCGTCCGCGTTGGATAACCGGCCGATGAAGTTCGAGGAGTGGGAGGCGATCTCACCCCAAACGATTTTCGTGTCGGCGACACCTGGGCCTTACGAGGCCGAGCACGCAGGTCAAATCGTCGAGCAGGTCGTGCGACCAACGGGCTTGTTGGATCCGCAGATCGAAGTGCGCCCGGCCAGTTCGCAGGTGGACGACCTGCTGTCGGAGATTGGCTTACGTAACGCCGTTGGCGAGCGTGTGCTGGTGACAACGCTGACCAAGCGCATGGCGGAAGACCTGACGGATTACCTCGATGAACACGATATCCGGGTGCGCTACCTGCACTCCGATATCGATACGGTCGAGCGTGTCGAGATCATCCGAGACCTGCGGCTGGGTAAGTTCGATGTCCTGGTGGGTATCAACCTGCTTCGGGAAGGGTTGGACATTCCTGAAGTATCGCTGGTCGCCATTTTGGATGCCGACAAAGAAGGCTTCCTGCGCGCTGAACGCTCGTTGATCCAAACCATTGGACGTGCCGCACGCAATGCCAGCGGCAAGGCGATTCTGTACGGTGATCGAATCACCGATTCCATGCGTAAAGCGATCGATGAGACCGAGCGACGCCGTGCCAAACAGATGGCGCATAATGAAAAGCATGGTATTACGCCCACGACGGTCACGCGCTCCGTGGCGGACATCCTCGAAGCGGCCCAAACGCCGGGTAAAAAGGGCAATCGCCGTAAGGGTAGCGAGCGTAAAGTGGCCGAGCTATCGGGCGGATACGATGTGGCGTCCATGAACCAGCAGGAGCTTCTGGCCGCCATCAGCAAGATCGAAGATGCCATGTTCGAAGCAGCGCAAAACCTGGAGTTCGAAGAGGCTGCCCGGCTCCGCGACCAGCTGCATCAAATGAAAGAAAAACAGCTGGCGCTAGGATAACCGATGCCCGAAGGTCCCGAGATCCGCCGAGCGGCGGATCGCATTGAAAAGCAGATTGGTGGAAAAATTCTCGAGGATGCCTGGTTCGCCTTTCCCGAGCTTGCCAGTCAAGCCAGCTCGCTGATCGGTGTCAGGGTGTCGGCAGTGGACTCGTGGGGAAAAGCCATGCTGATTCGGTTTGCCGACCGTCGTGTGCTTTACTCGCACAACCAGCTTTATGGCGTATGGAAACTGCATGCTGACGACAAGCCACCCAATACGTCGCGCTCCTTACGAGTTCGTTTGGTGGCGGAAGGGCGTGCTGCTAGTTTATACAGTGCTTCTGACGTTTCGCTTTGGGAAGAGGACAGGCTGGCGCATCATCCGTTTTTATCCCGTTTAGGACCTGACTTGCTGAGCCAGCAAGTCAGTGCTGCCGACGTAGAGCAACGTCTTTTGTTACCGGCGTTTAGGCGCAGAAGTTTGGGAGCACTACTGCTCGACCAGGGGCTGGTCGCCGGCCTGGGTAACTACTTACGTTCTGAGATTCTGTTTTTTTCCCAGTTGCATCCCAAGCAGCGTCCTTGTGACCTCACGAGTGAGCAGCTAGCGGTGTTGTCGTCGCGCATCATCGATATTACCCGCACGGCTTACCGAACAGCAGGTGTCACCAATCAGGACGCGTGGATCGAACAAGCCGTTGCCTCTGGTGAGTCTCGCCGCCAATGGCGGTTCAGCGTGTTCGAGCGTGCCGGATTATCGTGCCACCGCTGTGGTTATGTGATTGAACGTACGACAATAGGGTCACGGCGACTCTATTGGTGCCCTCGGTGTCAGCCACCTCCTTCCCCGTAAATTTTATACCGTTATCTCAATTTTGATGATTCATAATCCTACCAAAGAGCTAAGTGAACAAAGCGCGTAGCCCACTGGATTGGCTGCCGCCTTGGGCCTCAATACGGTATACTTCCCGCACACTTAGACGGCCGCCAAGGCTGCAGCCTAGACGTTAACCGAGGAGCTGTTAATCCATGACCGTGATTCGCCAGGACGACGTGATCCAAAGCGTTGCCGATGCTCTGCAGTACATCTCTTACTACCATCCCAAAGATTTCATTGACGCCATGGCGGCGGCCTACGAGCGGGAAGAGAACCCGGCAGCCAAAGATGCCATCGCACAGATTTTGATCAATTCCCGCATGTGCGCTACGGGTCACCGCCCGATTTGCCAAGACACCGGCATCGTGACGGTCTTCGTACATGTGGGCATGAACGTCACATGGGACGCCGAGATGAGCCTTGACGACATGGTCAACGAAGGCGTGCGTCGTGCATACCAGTTGCCGGATAACGTATTGCGAGCCTCGGTTCTGGCCGATCCGGACGGCAAGCGTCAGAACACCAAAGACAACACGCCCGCCATCATCCACCATAAAATCGTGCCGGGCGATAAAGTCGACATCCATGTGGCCGCGAAGGGAGGCGGTAGCGAAGCAAAATCGAAATTCGCCATGCTTAACCCTTCCGACAGCGTAGTCGATTGGGTAATGGAGCAGCTTCCCAAAATGGGGGCGGGCTGGTGCCCACCGGGTATGCTGGGTATTGGGATTGGTGGCACCGCTGAAAAAGCGATGGAGATTGCCAAAGAAGCGCTGCTCGACCCTATCGATATCCAAGAACTACAGGCTCGCGGTGCCAGCAACCGTGCCGAAGAGCTGCGTCTCGAGCTATTCGACAAGGTGAACAAGAGTGGTATCGGCGCGCAGGGGCTGGGGGGCTTGACCACCGTGCTGGATATCAAAGTCAAAGATTACCCCACCCACGCGGCGAACAAGCCAGTGGCGATCATTCCCAACTGTGCCGCTACCCGCCACGCCCATTTCACGCTGGACGGTTCCGGCCCTGTGGCCTTACCGGCGCCGAAGCTCGAAGACTGGCCGGAAATTACCCGTGAAGCGGGCGACAACGTGAAGCGTGTCAATCTGGATACCGTCACCCCCGAGGAAGTGAAAACCTGGCAGCCTGGCGACACGCTGTTATTGAACGGTAAACTGCTCACGGGCCGTGATGCGGCTCACAAGCGCATGGTCGATATGATCGCCAAAGGCGAGCCGCTGCCTGTCGATATGAAAGGTCGTTTCATCTACTACGTTGGGCCGGTCGATCCGGTGGGTGACGAGGTAGTCGGCCCGGCTGGCCCTACGACGGCGACGCGAATGGACAAATTTACCCGTACGATGTTGGAGGAGACGGGGCTATTGGGCATGGTGGGTAAGGCCGAGCGTGGTCAAGCTGCCATCGAGGCAATTCGTGATAACCAAGCCGTTTATCTCATGGCGGTGGGTGGCTCTGCCTACTTAGTGGCGCAGGCCATCAAGAAATCACGGGTCGTAGGGTTCGAGGACCTAGGGATGGAAGCCATCTACGAATTCGAAGTGGAAGACATGCCCGTTACCGTTGCGGTGGATAGCCAAGGCACATCGGTGCACCAGACCGGTCCGGCCAAATGGAAAGAGATCATTGCTGAAAAAGCGTGATAGGCTGATGCAATAGACGTTGTATCACGACAGGAGCCCCGTTTTAGCGGGGCTCCTGTGTATGGAGCGACGTCGTGAGACCTAACGGATGTTGAGGAATAGCCCATGACCTCTTGGTTGCTAGGGACAGGGATTATGTTGATTCACGTGCTGGGTATGATCTCGGCCGTGATGGCTCTGATGTCGAGTCGCACGTCACAAGGTGCAGTCGCGTGGATCATTTCATTACTGACGTTTCCCTACGCCGCAGTCCCTGCCTACTGGCTATTTGGTCGTCCACGTTTTTATGGTTATGTGACCGCAAGAGGCGCTCGCGATTCGGTACTGCGCCGGGTGCTCGTACGTTATAGGCATAACGTAAAACCTCACGTTGCACACTCTAACAATACCGACATACAGGCCGTCGAGCAGTTGGCCATGATGCCGTTGACGAAGGGCAATAGCACCAAGCTTTTGATCGATGGCAAAGCAACGTTCGAGAGTTTGTTCCAAGGTATCGAACAAGCGCAGGACTACCTGCTCATCCAGTTCTTCATCGTCCGTGACGACGAGTTGGGTCGACAGCTCCACCGACAATTGAGCGCGGCGGCCAAGCGAGGAGTGCGCGTCTATTTTCTGTATGACGAAATTGGCAGCCGTAAACTCAACGACAGCTACTTTAACGAGTTGAGAGAAAACGGCGTCGAAGTATCGCCATTCCGTTCGTCACGCGGACTCAAACACCGTTTCCAGCTCAATTTCCGAAACCATCGCAAGATTGCTGTAGTAGATGGTAAGCAAGGGTGGATTGGCGGCTTCAATGTGGGGAACGAGTATCTAGGTAAGAGCGCCAAACATGGCCCTTGGCGAGATACCCATTTAAACGTGCAAGGCCCTTGCGTGTTGGGGTTACAAGAAGCCTTTTGGGAAGATTGGCACTGGGCAACAGGAGACGTCCTTACCTTGAACTGGCATGCAGAGTGCCACCCACAGCAAGATCAGCAAGTAGTCATCGTGCCTTCTGGCCCAGCCGACAAGCAGGATACCGCAGGGTTACTCGTACAGCAGCTGATTCATAGTGCCAATCACCGCTTTTGGGTTACAAGTCCCTATTTCGTACCCGATCAAGGCGTACAAGACTCGCTACGGCTAGCCGCCATGCGTGGTGTTGATGTACGCGTGATGATTCCAGAACGGCCAGATCATTTACTGGTGTTTCTTTCCGCCTTTTCGTTTTTGCCTGACATGTTAAGAGCAGGCGTAAAAATATACCGTTATCAACCTGGGTTCTTGCATCAGAAGATCATGCTCATCGATGACTCTTCAGCAACAGTCGGTACAGTAAACTTAGATAATCGTTCGTTTCGGCTAAATTTTGAGATTACGGCATTCGTGCCAAGTGCTGATTTTGCTGCCGATGTGGCCACCATGTTAGAAGCCGATTTTGCAAGGTGTCGCCGTGTAACGCTCGATGAAGTGAGCCAGCGACCTATGTGGAAAAAGGTCGTTTCTCGCGCTGCTTATTTAATGGCCCCCGTGCAATAGAGTCTCAGCGTCACCAACGGACGAAACTCTCAACGAACAAACAATAGGAGACATGGGTGAACCTAGAAACAAAATGGCTGGAAGACTTTGTCGCCCTTGCAAACACTCGGAGTTTTTCAGCCTCTGCCCGACAGCGCCATGTCACCCAGCCCGCGTTCAGTCGGCGTATCAGGGCCTTGGAGCAGGCCGTTGGCGTCACCCTGGTGGATCGATCCACCACCCCCATTGGGTTGACCTCGGAAGGGCAACTCTTTTTGGTGACTGCACGCAATTTAGTCGAACAGCTTAATGAATCGTTGAGTCATTTACGCGGCTTGTCGATTGCCAACGAAGCGCTGGACATCGTCGCGGCGCATTCGCTCGCGCTGAGTTTCTACCCCCCCTGGATCTCAAGACTGCAAAAAGGGCTGGGGGAGTTGCCGACGCGCTTGGTCGCCATGAATGTCGGTGAAGCCATTCATGTGCTTCGCGAGGGTAACTGCGATCTGATGCTGGCCTACTACGACCCTTTCGCGACGATGCAGTTAGATGCGGAGGTCTTTCCATCGTTCTCCATCGGTAAGGTCAAGATGTTGCCCGTCTCACTACCTGATACGCAGGGTAAGCCGCTATTTTCGCTGCAGCGTGATAGCTCGATTCCTTATTTGGCTTATACCCAAGGGGCCTTTCTAGGTCGCAGCGTGCGCATGCTGCTGAAAAATGACCCATTACGAATGAAACTTCGAACCGTTTATGAGACGGCGATGGCCGAAGGTTTGAAGGGCATGGTATTACAAGGCGTTGGTGTTGCTTGGATACCTGATTTTTGTATACGCGACGAGTTAAAAACCGGCAAGCTCGTGAGAGCTGGGGATGAGAGTTGGGATATACCGCTAGAAATACGTCTCTATCGCTGTTCGCTAGTGCACAAGCCGGGGGTAGAGCGGCTGTGGCGGCAGATGATGAAACTGCCGCGTGATTTCTTGCAGGCCTAAACGTGTAGCTCTAAAGAGAGCCAAAATCTGCGGGCAGGCCGAGGAAGTTTTGGATAATGAAAAAATGGTCTTCAAAGAGGCTTTCGGGCTCCAGGTCGGCAAGCGCCACCCAGCGTGCGTGATCGCCGCCCTTGACGGGTTTAAGGCGGGGCAACTGCTGGTCGGGCCGCAAAGCAAAGTAAAACGCCTCGGCCAACGTGCGACCTCGCCAGCTGCGGTGTGGCTCATCGAACAGCCGCTGACCCTTTAGCGAGCCTTTCAAAACGGGCTCTGGTACTTTCAGCCGGAGCCGTTCGCGAAGTTCACGCAAGCAAGCATCTAGCAAACGCTCATGGGGGTTGATGAAACCACCGGGGAGGGCGAACAATCCTTTGCCCGGCGCCGCCGTACGCTTGACTAACAGCACATGACCCGACTGAACGACAACAGCGTTCACCGTGACGAAAATAGGCGGATAGGGTGCCTGGGACCAGGCGTGACGATATTGGTCTAGAAGCTGCTGCTCTTCCAGCAGCCGATGGTAAGCATTTCCTTTGCAAAAATCTCTGACGCTCTCTACGACGCCGGGTGGCAAGTCATGGTAAGCACCGGTACTCAAGTAGTCATCGGTAGAGCCAGGGGAACGAAACAGCCGCTCACGAATGTGACTAGCTGAAATACCTTCGACCAACGGGACACTGACGGACTCCCACTGGGGGAAAAGCGAGAGATAGTAGCTTGATTGGCCGCGACTCGCACCAATGAGCCCAATGCGCGGTAAGCGTGCATTGGCGGGGGTAGCCAGATCGCGCACCTTGCGCTGTACGTCTCTCACCCACACATCATCGTTATAAAGCGCATCCAACAGGGGAGTGATTTCAAGCCGCTGATTGTCCGCATCGTCAAATCCTGAGCGAAGCATCGATTGGCGCTCATTGAAATGCCAGGGATTGCGTAACGACCGTGCTTGCCAGGATGAGCCCACCATGACGATCACTTGGCGCGCTTTTTTGAGCGCTTCTCGAATAATGGCCAGATGCCCCAAGTGGGGTGGCTGAAATCGACCTATGAACACTAAGCAATCAAAGTCGTAAGATGTGGCAGATCGGGCTGCATCTGAGTTCATCGCATTTCCTGATTGCGGAAAATGAAGAATAGAGCGGTGCCATTATGATCGCCACCCTACATCCCTGCAATGCAATCATGACTGCGCTCAACGCTTTGATTAGGTATGCTTATTCATTCGTTGTCAGACCGGCGTTGCAAAAGAACGCTATACACTGCGTTGAAGGGAAACACTATGATTAAAAAGACACTCACGTTTTGGTGGAACGTGGTTCAGGATGCAACGTCGTTATGGCTCGAGCGCAATGCGTTCAGTTATGCCGGATCATTGGCATTTTATACGCTGTTTTCGCTCGCACCGACGGTTATCATTGCCGTTACCGTGATTGGTGTGGTGTTAGGAGAAGAGGCCGCCCAGGGCCAAATTGTCGCCCAATTACAAGGCACTTTAGGAGTGGATGCGGCCTTGGCGATCGAGCAAGCCGTGGCGCAATCGCGCATTGAAGAGTCGGGTATCCTGCCGACCTTACTTGGCTTTATTGCGTTACTCGTCGGTGCCACGACCGTCTTTGCCCAGATGCAGTTCTCGCTCAATACCATTTGGGGAGTGACCGCTAAACCGACCAGTAACAGTGCATTTATTTTCATCAAAAACCGACTGCTCTCGCTGACCGTCGTACTTTCGATTGGCTTTATTCTGCTCGTCTCGCTTGTGCTCGGTGTCATGCTCAGAGGGATGCTTCACGCTGCTAATGATCTTCTCCCTTTCGCAAGTCTACTGACGACGACCGCAGAATCTTTGATTTCACTGGCCATGGTCGCTTTACTCTTTGCCACTATCTTTAAAGTACTGCCGGATGTCGTGTTACGCTGGCAGGATGTATTGATTGGCGCTGTCGTCACTGCCGTGCTTTTCACCATTGGGCGCAGCGTGATTGCGATCTACTTGGCTTATACCGCGACGGCGTCGACCTATGGAGCGGCGGGGTCCGTCGTCATGATTCTTTTGTGGGTGTACTATAGCTCGCTTATTTTGCTGTTTGGTGCTGCTTTTACGCGCTCGCTGCTGTTACGCCGTGGACGTCCGCTAGTGCCACGCAATAGCGCCGTACTGGTCAAGCGAGAACTGCTTTGATGTCAAGGAGTGGACGATGGCTCAATGCTGTGTACGTGCATTCGTAACGGGAAAAGTGCAGGGCGTCTGGTATCGCCGTGCTACTCAAGAGCAAGCACTCTTGAGAGGCGTCACCGGCTATGCGAAAAACTTGCCTGATGGTCGTGTGGAAGTGCTCATGTGTGGCCAGGTTGCGGCCGTCTCAGAGCTTGGTCAATGGCTATGGCAAGGTCCACAAGGGGCGCAGGTCACTCATGTCACGTTGGAGACACTCGAGAACCAACACGCCCCTGACCACTTCTCGACCTACTAGATACGTGCTACTGGCACTGGGTGAAAAAGTTAGTGAGCCTCGGTTTGCCAAGCGCGGATATTGTCGGCAGTGAGGCCAACGATGTTTTGCCGTGCTTCAGGCGTTATCCAAGCGTTGTGAGGCGTTACGATCAAATTGAGCGGTTCTGCTTTTGCCAGAGCATCGAGGAGCGGATGCCCGTTTTTGGGCGGCTCGGTAGGCAGCACATCGACCGCTAACCCACCAATGTTCCCGTTACGAAGGGCCTCGAGCGCCGCCACTTCGTCGATGATGCCGCCACGGGCACAGTTGACGATCAAGAGTGACGGCTTGGCCTTGGCAAGACGCTCCTTGTTGAGAAGGTGTTTCGTAGCCTCGTTCAGCGGACAGTGTAGGCTGATGACGTCGGCGGTGGGCAGCAGTTCGTCCAAGGACGGCCGCTGATCGTTGTGCTCATTGCCGGGTCGGGCGGCAAACGTGACCTGCATACCAAAGGCTTCGGCTAAACGTGCCACTTCAGACCCCAGTTCCCCTTGGCCGACCATGACCAGTTGCTTGCCAGACAACTGCAGTGTGGGATGTTCCTGCAAGCAGAAAAAGTCACTGTCCTGCCATTTTCCATCGGCAATGTCCGCTTGATAGCGGGGGAGGCGATTGGCCAATGACAGCATGAGCATGAGGGTATGTTGCGAGACACTGGCTGTGCCATAGGCCGAGACGTTCTTGACGGCGATGTTATGCGCTTTAGCGGCCTCCAGATCGATGTTGTTCAGCCCAGTGGCCAGCACACAAATGAGTCGCAACGAAGGTAGCTGAGCGAGCGTGTCGGCGTCGAGTTTGACCTTGTTGACGATCGCGATCTCTGCTTCGACCAAGCGTTCACGAGCTTGCGTCGTGGTGCTCTGCTGATGGATCTCTAAGTGCGTGACAGCGTTACGAATCGCCGTCAAATCGATGTCTGGGCCAAGGCTTTGGGCATCCAGTATGACCGCGTTGGGCATTGCATGTTCTCCATTCATTGCCGAAAGCCGCTTGGCCTTGCTCGGCAGGGGGCACAAAAGGGTATAATGACCGCTCTATCGACCGCAGTCTTGGAATTTATCCTGGCAGGCCACATATTGTCAGCCTGGTAACGTCGGGTGAACCGCGATACCGACAAGACGAAACCTGTTGGAGTTGAGCTTTTTCAGGAGCCATCAACATGCCCATCTATGAGTACGAGTGCAAGGCCTGCGGCCATCGCATGGAAAAACTTCAGAAAATTAGCGCAGATCCGTTAAAAAGCTGCCCTGCATGTCAGCAAGATGATCTGGAGCGCTTGGTCTCTGCAGCCGGGTTCCGCTTAGCGGGTGGCGGTTGGTACGAAACTGATTTCAAGACAGGCAGCAAAAAGAATCTTGCTGCTGAAGGACAAGCTTCCGGTAGCGCGAAAAGCGATGCCAGCAGCACGTCAACAAACAAAGGCGCCGCGGCATAGCCGCGGCTGTCAGGGCCATGGCCCAAGACAACTTAATTGCCACGAAACAGAACAGGATGTGACATGCGCAGCCATTATTGCGGCCAGCTTAACGAAACATTGGTGGATCAAACGGTCACCGTTTGCGGTTGGGTTCACCGCCGTCGTGACCACGGTGGGGTTATTTTTCTCGACATGCGCGACCGTGACGGTATCGCCCAGTTCGTCGTCGACCCCGATACCGCCGAGGCGTTTGCTAATGCCGATCGTGCTCGCAGTGAATACGTTCTGCGCATCACTGGCCGCGTTCGGCTGCGCCCCGAAGGCACTCAGAACCCCAACATGCCCACCGGCATGATCGAAGTGCTGGCAAAAGACGTCGAGGTGCTCAATACCGCCGCAACGCCGCCTTTCCAGCTCGACGAGCATGGCAAAGTCGGTGAAGAAGTGCGTTTGAAGCATCGCTATATCGATTTACGTCGGCCCGATATGATCGAGAAACTGCGTCTTCGTTCGCGTATTTCACATAGCGTTCGTGCCTACTTGGAAAACCAGGGCTTTCTCGATATCGAAACGCCGGTACTGACTCGTGCAACACCTGAAGGCGCGCGAGACTATCTGGTACCTAGCCGCACCCATGCAGGCAGCTTCTTTGCGCTACCGCAGTCTCCCCAGCTGTTCAAGCAGCTGCTGATGGTGGCGGGTTTCGATCGCTACTACCAAATTGCCAAGTGTTTCCGTGACGAGGACCTGCGCGCTGACCGTCAGCCGGAGTTTACGCAGATCGATATCGAAGCCTCTTTCGTGGAAGAGAACGACATCATGGGCATTACCGAAGCCATGATTCGTCAGTTGTTCCAGGAAGTGTTGAGCGTCGAACTTCCCGAGTTCCCGCGCATGACCTGGCAAGAAGCCATGGACCGCTTTGGTTCCGACAAGCCCGACCTGCGTATTCCGCTGGAGCTGACGGATGTCGATGACCTCATGAAGCAGGTCGATTTCAAAGTCTTTTCCGGCCCGGCCAGCGCAGACGACGGTCGTGTAGCGGCGCTCAAAGTGCCGGGTGGTGCCAAACTTTCCCGTAAAGAGATCGACGACTACACCAAGTTCGTGGGTATTTATGGTGCGAAAGGCCTGGCGTGGATCAAGGTCAACGAGCGTTCAAAAGGCCTGGATGGTCTGCAGTCGCCGATCGTCAAGTTCATGGAGAACGTCGTCGAGGAGCTGCTGGACCGTGTGGGAGCCGAGGATGGCGACATCATCTTCTTCGGTGCCGACAAAGCGCGTATCGTCAATGAAGCCATTGGGGCGCTGCGCGTCAAGCTCGGGGCCGATCTTGACCTCTACACCCAGGCGTGGGCTCCGCTCTGGGTCGTTGACTTCCCTATGTTCGAAGCCGACGACCATGGCCGCTTAAGCCCGCTTCATCACCCGTTTACGGCACCGTCTTGCTCGCCGGAAGCGCTGAAGGCCGACCCTGCCAAAGCGCTCTCCCGCGCTTACGACATGGTGCTTAATGGTACGGAACTTGGCGGTGGCTCTATCCGTATCCATGACCAAACCATGCAGAGCACCGTGTTCGAGATTTTGGGTATTGGGCAAGAAGAAGCGCAAGAGAAGTTCGGCTTCTTGCTGGATGCGCTGCAGTACGGCGCACCGCCCCACGGCGGCCTTGCCTTTGGTTTGGATCGTCTGGTCATGCTCATGGCGGGCGCAAAAACCATTCGTGAAGTCATTGCCTTCCCGAAAACGCAAAGTGCGGCTTGTTTGATGACCGACGCCCCGGGTGAGGTCAGCGCTGACCAGCTCAAAGAGCTCAACATTCGCTTGCGCCAAAAAGTAAAGGCGGATGCTGCGGGCGAATAAGATCGCCTTATCGCATTGACGAGTCAAACACCGACGCGCCAGCGTCGGTGTTTTTGTTTCAGGTAGTACTAAAGGAAGAGGGCGAAGAGAAGTGTCCATGGACGAAAGACAGCCCCCTACGACGATTAGAATTCTGGGGATCGATCCAGGTTCCAGGATCACCGGGTATGGAGTGATTGACCTAGTAGGGATGAAGCCACGCTATGTAGCCAGCGGCTGCATTCGAACGGCTGAGGGAGCGCTAGAGCAGCGCCTGGCTCAGATTTATGCAGGGATTGGCGAGGTGATAGGGCATCATCGCCCCGATGCCGTCGCCGTCGAGCGGGTGTTTATGGCCAAAAATGCAGACTCCGCGCTGAAACTCGGTCAAGCCCGTGGAGCGGCGCTGGTCTGCCTAGCGAACCATGGATTAAGCATTGCCGAGTACGCAGCGCGGCAGATCAAACAGGCGGTAACCGGGCAAGGGGGAGCCGATAAAAGCCAAGTTCAGCACATGGTCACTACGCTGCTTGGCCTATCGGCCACCCCCCAAGCGGATGCTGCCGACGCGCTGGCGATTGCCTTGACGCACGCCTATGCAGGGAGTGCGCTCGTCATGGCGACGCCATCTCGCAGTAAACGCCGCGCTACCGGTCGTTGGCGGCTTTAGGGTTACTGGTCATCTGTACAGAGTAGCTTTATAGTGACCGCTACTTCGAATGGCTGTGAGGCAAAGGATGATTGGACGTTTGACGGGCTTATTGCTGGAAAAACAGCCGCCGTGGATGGTGGTTGACGTTCACGGGGTAGGTTACGAGCTCGAAGCCTCAATGAACACCTTCGTGGCGCTGCCAGCCCCTGGCGAGCAGGTGATGCTATATACCCATCTGACAATACGTGACGATGCCCATTTGCTTTATGGCTTTGGACGCGAGCATGAACGGGCATTATTTCGTGCGCTAATCAAAGTCAACGGCGTCGGCCCCAAGCTCGCCTTGGCGATTCTATCCGGTATGGATGAAGACGCTTTTATGCGCTGCGTGCGAGACGACGACAGCAAAGCACTGACGAAGCTGCCAGGAGTGGGCAAAAAAACGGCGGAGCGTTTAATCATCGAAATGCGCGACCGCTTTCCGGATTGGGAGCAGGGCAGTCATGCTCCCCTCGCTTTAGAAGCTACCAGTGGACGAGCCGCGCCTAGAGACCATTTGGCAGACGCAGAAGCCGCTCTCGTCAGCCTGGGTTATAAGTTGACCGAGGCGGCCAAAATGCTCGCCGATGTTGATCCGAACCAGAGCACCGAAGCCCTCATCAAAGCCGCATTGACCAAGCGAATGTCTGGTTGAGCTGTACGGGTATCATGAGTACGCCTTGGTAAGCACTCCAGAAGAGTCACTATGTTAGAACACGACCGATTAATTGCCGCCGAGCCCGAGCAAGGCGAAGTGCGCATCGACCATGCGATTCGTCCCAAGCACCTTAAGGATTATATTGGCCAGCCACGGGTGCGCGAGCAGTTGGAGATTTTCATTGGGGCGGCAAGGCTGCGCGAGGAGAGTCTGGACCACACCCTAGTCTTCGGCCCGCCAGGGTTGGGCAAAACGACGCTCGCAAACATCATTGCCACTGAAATGGGCGTCGGGTTGAAATCGACGTCTGGTCCGGTGCTCGAGCGCGCCGGCGACCTTGCCGCCATGCTCACTAATCTCGAGCCTGGCGATGTGCTGTTCATCGATGAAATCCACCGCCTCTCTCCCGTGGTAGAGGAAGTTCTGTATCCGGCGATGGAGGATTTTCAACTCGATATCATGATCGGTGAAGGCCCCGCAGCGCGATCCATCAAGCTGGATCTGCCAAAGTTCACACTGGTAGGTGCCACGACACGAGCAGGACTGCTCACGTCTCCGCTACGCGACCGTTTTGGCATCGTGCAACGCCTCGAATTTTATAACCTCGAAGAGCTGACCGAAATCGTCGCGCGCTCCGCCCGCTTGCTTGGCGTGGAAACCAGCCGTGAAGGGGCCATCGAAGTCGCCCGCCGCTCTCGTGGAACGCCTCGTATTGCCAATCGGTTGCTGCGCAGGGTACGCGACTACGCCGACATCAAGGGCGACGGCGTGGTGGACGTGACGCTCGCCGATGCGGCACTCAATATGCTAAACGTCGATCATCACGGGTTGGATCATATGGACCGACGCCTGCTGCTGGCCATGATCGACAAGTTCGATGGCGGTCCGGTCGGGGTCGATTCACTGTCTGCCGCCATTGGCGAAGAGCGCGATACCATCGAAGACGTCATCGAGCCGTATTTGATTCAGCAAGGCCTAATGATGCGTACCCCCAGGGGACGCGTGGTTACCCGCCAAGCTTGGTTGCACTTCGACCGCGTGCCCCACGAGCATTCGATCAATGCCGAGGGAGAGCGTCGACCATGAGCGAAACATTTAGCATCCCCGTGCGGGTTTATATGGAAGATACTGACGCGGGGGGAATTGTCTACTACGTTAACTACTTGAAGTTTATGGAGCGTGCACGCAGTGAGTGGTTGAGAGATTTAGGCCTCGACCAGCAAACGCTGCTAGACGAAGGTACGCAGCTAGTGGTATACCGCATGGCCTGTCACTATGCCAAACCGGCCCGGTTAGATGAGGCGCTCACGGTGACGGCCAGCATCGCGGAGCAGGGACGCTGCCGAATGACGTTCGCGCAGCAGGTTTTTCGTGAAAAGGAACTCTTGTGCTCTGCCACAGTCGAGATAGCCTGCTTGCACGCAGCAACACTGCGCCCTAAAGCGTGGCCATCATCACTTAACACCGTATCCCGTCGATAACGACACTAATTGATTGAAGAGGGCAACTGTGAACGATAACGCCATGTCCATTCCCCACTTGATAATGAGCGCCAGCACGGTCGTACAGCTGGTCATGTTGCTGCTCGTGGTGGGGTCAATTCTCTCGTGGGTGGTGATTTTTCAGCGCAGTATCGCGCTACGACGAGCCAAGCAGGAGTACAACCAGTTCGAAGAGTCGTTTTGGTCTGGCGTTGACTTGAACGAACTCTACCGTGAGATTCCTGCGGACGATCCTCGGCACGGCGCAGAGCATATTTTTCAAGCTGGTTTTCGTGAGTTCAATCGCTTGATGCCCAAGACTCGCAGTGCTGACACCGTACTCGAAGGCGTTCAACGCAGCATGCGTGTTGCCTGGTCGCGGGAAGAGGATCGTCTGACTCAGCATCTCGTGTTCTTGGCAACGGTCGCCTCTGCCAGTCCCTATATCGGCCTATTTGGCACGGTGTGGGGCATCATGGGGTCGTTCCAGTCGCTCTCCATGACGCAACAAGCCACGCTCGCCACGGTGGCCCCCTGGATTGCAGAGGCGCTGATTGCCACCGCCATGGGGCTCTTCGCCGCAATACCCGCCGTTATTTTTTATAACCGTCTCTCCAACAATGCGTCCCGCCTACTGGGCAAATACGAAGACTTTGCTGAGGAGTTTCACGCCATTTTGCATCGTAATCTGCAAGGGCGTGACGGCAAACCTAGCGCTGGTTAAGGGAGTCTGCCATGCAAGGTCCGTTCAATCGTAGTGGCAAAAGCAAGCCGATGGGGGAAATCAATGTCGTCCCCTTCATCGACGTCATGCTCGTGCTGTTGGTCATCTTTATGATTACCGCTCCTATGCTGACGCAGGGTGTTCAGGTCGACCTTCCACAGGTCACCTCCGAGCCTATTGAGACTCAGGAAGATAATGACCCGATCATCATCTCAGTCGATCGAGAGGGCGGCTACTTCATTACGTTGGGTGAGGACTCGACGGCCGTGACGCTCGACGAGATGTCGGAAAGGGTCGTGGCCATTCTGCAACGCCGCCCGGGAACACCGGTCATGGTGAGGGGTGACCGCAATGTACCCTATGGCCAGATCGTTCTTCTGATGAGCACGCTGCAGCGCTCGGGTGTCGCCAACGTGGGGCTGCTTTCCGAGCCGCCGCAAGATGGTTAAGGGCGAGTCGCACATGGCTGTGAAACCACCGCGTGACCCTCAAGACGTTGGCTATACGTGTCCGACGATTTTGGCCATTGCCGTGCACCTGCTCGTCATCGTGTTTAGCTTGATAAAGCTACCCAGTATGACGGCCGAGCCTGACTCCTCTTCGATCGTACAAGCGACGTTCGTGAGCACGGAAACGTTTACCGATCAGGCTCAGCAAGTCATCGAGCAGCAGGCGGCTATGAACAGTGCCACTGAGCCTGAAACGCCCGATCCAGAACCGCCCAGCGAAGAGCCCTCTGCAGAGGAGCAGGCCGCCGCCGAAGCCCAGCGACAAGCGGAGGCCGAAGCGGCTGAACAAGCCCGCGCCCTCGAACAAGCGCAAGCAGAGGCCGAAGCCGAGGCGCAGCGTCGTGCTGAAGAGGCTGAACGGTTGGCCGAACAGCAGGCAGCCGAAGCTCAGGCTCGCGAAGCCGAAGCGCAGCGTGCTCGCGAAGAAGCAGAAGCCCAGCGTCAGCGAGAGGTGGAAGCAGAGCGTGCACGAGCGGAAGCGGAGGCTCAGCGTCAGCGTGAGGCCGAGGAACAGCGCCAACGCGAGGAAGAAGCTCAACGTCAGCGCGAGGCGGAAGAGCAGCGTGCTCGCGAAGAGGAGGCTAGACGTCAGCGCGAAGCCGAAGAGCAGCGCGCACGTGAAGAAGCCGAAGCGCAACGTGCTCGGGAGGCAGAGGCGGAGCGTCAGCGCGAAGAGGAAGCTCGTCGCCAACGAGAAGCAGAGGAGCAGCGCGCGCGTGAGGCAGAAGCCCAGCGCCAACGGGAAGCCGAAGAGCGTCGCGCCGCAGAGGCGGCAGAAGCCGCTATGCAGCGCCAGCTCGCTGGAGAAGCAGAGGCGGCTGCCAATGCTCAGCAAGCACAGCAAGCAGCCAATAGCTTCATCAACATCGTGCGCCGTGCCGTTGAGCAGGCGTGGCTGATTCCGCCCGCTGCGAGTGATTCGATGAGTGCTACGATACAAGTACGGCTTGGCCCATCGGGTGAGCTGTTAGCGACTTCTGTGGCCGCCTCCAGCGGCGACAGTGCATTTGATCGTTCGGCCATGCAAGCGGTCGAGCATGCTGCCCCGTTCAGCGAGTTACGTGACTTGCCAGCGGAGCAGCAGCGTTCTTTACGTCAATTTAATCTGCGATTTACCCCGGGGGATGTTCGCTGATGCAAACGTTAAGCAAAGTGTGGCTCTTTTGCGTACTGCTACTGATCAGCAGCGTAGCAAGTGCCAATCTAACCATTGAAATTACCCGCGGCAGTGATCAAGCGCTGCCCATTGGCGTCGTTCCCTTTGCAGGCAACGAAGGATTACCCGAGGACGTTGCTCAAATCGTGCAAGACGACCTCGAGCGTAGCGGTTTTTTCGCACCGCTCGAGCGTAGCGCCATGTTTGACCGTCCCAGCCAAGCGTCGGACGTCGAGTTTGGCACCTGGAGGTCGCTGGACGTTCGCTACCTCGTCGTGGGGCGTGCCCAGCAAACAGGTGGGGGGTATGAGTTACAGTTCGATTTGGTCGACATTAGTGGCCAGCGCCCCATGATCAGTGAAACCGTCACGGCGAGCAGTAACGATCTTCGCGGCGCAGCGCACTACATCAGCGATCAAATCTTCGAAGCCATTACGGATATTCGCGGTGCATTTTCGACGCGCATTGCCTATGTGACGGCTCAGGGGCTGGGCGACAACATGCAGTTTGGCCTGTACGTTGCCGATGCCGATGGCCGCCGCAGTCAGCAAGTATTGACATCCGATCAGCCGATTATGTCACCGGCATGGTCCCCGGATGGCCGCAAACTTGCTTACGTCTCGTTCGAGACTGGCAAGCCATCTATTTACATCCAGGATGTCAATACAGGCCAGCGCGTTCAAGCCACCTCGTTCGACGGCATCAATGGCGCACCGACGTGGTCTCCCGATGGTCGCCGTATCGCCATGTCACTTTCTAAAGACGGTCAGCCAGAAATTTACGTGCTGGACGTGGCCAATCGTTCTTTGGAGCGTATCACTCAAAGCAATAGTATCGACACCGAACCCGCTTGGTCTCCGGATGGGCGTAGCCTGATTTTTACCTCCGATCGCAGCGGCGGCCCACAAATCTATCAGACCTCGCTGGGTAGTGGAGAGACCAACCGATTGACCTTCACGGGTAACTATAACGCCCGTGCACGCTTTTCACCTGACGGTGAAGAGATCTTTATGATTCACCGTTCGAGCCGCGGTTTCCAAGTGGCCAAGCAAAATCTTGATGGCGGTCGCTTGGTGGTGTTGAGCGAATCCACAAGAGATGAATCTCCTAGTGTTGCACCGAACGGGACCATGGTAATCTTCGCTACCCAACAGGGTAATAGCGGAGTACTAAGTGCCGTTTCAGCCGATGGCCGCTCGTCATTTAGGTTGCCCGCAGCACAAGGTGATGTACGTGACCCTGCGTGGTCGCCTTTCTTAAATTAATAGATGAACAGCACTAATCTCTGTTTTCAGGCAAGGAGTCTGATTATGCAACTTAAGCCGTTGGCTCGCTCATTGGCAGTCGCGTTATCTATCGTAGTGATCGCTGGCTGTTCCAGCACCGGCGGAACCCAGGACGGTGACTCGTACGGAAGCCAGGATGGCAGCAGTATGGGTGCTAACACGTCGGGTGTGGGCACAGGTGGTCAGTATGGTTCAACATCGGGTTCAGGCGCTGGCCAGCAGGCCGATTCGCGCATTCCTGAAGTGCGTACGATCTACTTCGATTACGATCGTGACACGATCAAGAGCGAGTATGAATCCGTCGTGATGGCGCATGCGCGCTACCTGCGTGCCAACCCGAATGCCCGTGTGGTTTTGCACGGCCACACCGACGAACGTGGTACTCGTGAATACAACATGGCACTAGGCGAGCGTCGTGCCGGCGCCGTGCAGCGCTTCCTGAACATTCAGGGCGTTTCTCCGTCACAAATGAGCGTAGTTAGCTACGGTGAAGAGCGTCCGGCAGCGAGCGGCCAAAACGAAAGTGCTTACTCGCAGAACCGTCGCGTCGTCTTTAACTACTGATCGTATTGGCGTGTGCAGGCACGCCAATCGCATCGCTCGGAGCTAATATGAATCACAGTCTCAAGCGCTATGTTGAGAGGCTGTGCGGTGCGGGAGCCCTGGCGCTCCCGCTTTCCGTATTGCCCTTATCATTTTTGTCCGGTACAGCATTGGCACAACAGCCCCTCGTGCAAGATCTCTCTTCTGGTTCTTCCAGCGGCTTTTATCAGCAAACGCAGCGGCAAGAAGCATCGGGGGGCAATCTGGTGCTGTTCAATCAAGTGCAGGAACATCAGCAGGAAATCCAGCAGCTACGGGGCCAAATCGAAGAGCTGCGGCATCAATTGGAGCAATTGCGAAACCAGTCGCAGCAGCAATACCTGGATATCGAAGATCGCTTGATGAGCAGCGCGCCAAGTCAAATCGAGCAGGCCACTCCTGAGGTCGAGCCCGAGGCTGCAGAGCAGGTCGTACAGGCACCTTCCTCGCGAAACGTTTCCGAAGATGCCCAGGCCGACTATCAAGCTGCCTTTGCCCATGTACAAGCCCGCCAATTTGGGGACGCTATTGCGGCGTTCGAGGCCTTCGTGTCCAACCACCCCGATAGCAGCTTGACCGCGAACGGTCATTACTGGCTTGGCGAGCTCTACGCTGCGGAGGGTGAGCTGGACGCTGCAGACCAAGCGTTTACCCGTGTCATCGAGCAGTACAGCGGCAGTACCAAAGTGCCCGATGCGCTCTACAAGCTTGGCTTGGTCAAAGCACGTCAAGGGGAAGCTCAACGCAGTCGTGAACTGTTAGAGCAGGTCCGCGACGACTATCCGCAAAGCAGTGCCGCAGGGTTGGCCAACGATTTCTTACGCCAATCCGCAGGTTAACAAGTGTGAAGAGAAACGCCTCAAGGAAACCTCATGAGCTGTAAAATCGACTATCAACCAGCGCCCAATCTGCTCGAAAATCGCGTCGTGTTGGTAACCGGTGCGGGAGATGGGATTGGTCGCGCGGCGGCATTAGCCTATGCCCGCCATGGGGCTACCGTGGTGCTGTTAGGGCGCACGATTGCCAAGCTTGAACGCGTTTATGATGAAATCGAAGCAGCGGGAGGCCCACAGCCCGCCATTTTTCCGCTCAACTTCGAAGGCGCGACCCTCAAGGACTTCCATGACATGGCAGAAACGCTGGACAAAGAGTTCGGGCGTTTGGATGGCCTATTGCATAATGCGGGATTGCTGGGCCGTATCACTCCTTTCGAGCAGTATAATCCTGAGCTGTGGGAACAGGTGATGCAGGTCAATATCAATGGTCCCATTTGGATGACACAGGCGCTGCTGCCGTTGCTGCAAGCATCCGATGATGCTTCGGTAGTTTTTACGTCGTCTAGCGTAGGGCGGAAGGGCCGCGCTTACTGGGGAGCCTATTCGGTCTCCAAATTTGCAACGGAAGGCTTTGTGGAAGTGCTCGCTGACGAGCTGGATAAGCAGCCCAACGTGCGGGTCAATACGTTGAACCCTGGGGCAACGCGGACACAAATGCGCCGTACCGCTTACCCTGGAGAAGATCCCTTCACGCTGCGCACGCCTGAAGAGATCATGCCAACATATCTATGGCTCATGGGGCCCGATAGTAAAGGCGTCAGCGGCCAGAAATTCGATGCCCAGCCGCCACGCGCCTGACCGTTTCTCTTTTTAAGTCGTTCGGTGGCCGTGCAAAGCGGCCACCAGCTCGGCGCAGGTCGCAAACCATAGGTCGGCGGGCCACTGCTGATAGTCCTCCTCTTCACTGATATAGCCATAGCCCACGGCCACGGCGGTCATGCCAGCCGCTTTGGCGGCTTCCATGTCTCTCACATGATCCCCGACGTACCAACACGCCTCGGGTGGAATGCCCAATCGCTTTGCTGCTTCCCAAAGTGGTTCAGGCGCTGGTTTTTTGACCCTCAAGTCATCAGCACACAACAAAGCCCCCGGGGTAAGCGCCAGCGCCTCGATCAATGGTTCGGTATAGCGGCGTGGTTTGTTGGTGACGATTCCCCACTTACGTGCTTCCCCCTCCCAGGTAATCAACCACTCATCTAGGGGAGCGAACAGTCTGCTATCGACGGCCAAGGCCTGCTCGTACGCATCCAACAAGAACTGCCTGGCCGCATCGTGCTCAGCACTACCCGCCTCCAGTCCGAGTGCCAACGTCACCAATGCGCTGCCGCCATTCGAGACTTGGGCGCGTATGACGTGAAACGGCAAAGGATCTAAACCGTGATGCGCACGCAGTGCATTCGTCGCCGCCGCGAGATCCGGTGCGGTGTCGACCAGCGTGCCGTCCAAGTCGAATAGAATCGCAATGGGGGGAGTAGCTGACGTCATCATTCGCTCACTTTACGGCAATACATCATATAGTTAACCGACACATCGTGGGGCACCAAGCGATAATGACGCGTAATGGGGTTATACGTCAGCCCTGTTTGTTCGCGTACTTCTAGCGCTGACGAGCGTGCCCATTGGGCCATCTCAGAAGGGCGGATGAATTTCGAGTAATCGTGAGTGCCGCGGGGCAATAATTTGAGCACGTACTCTGCGCCTACAATGGCAAACGCGTAGGATTTTGGTGTTCTGTTCAACGTAGAGAAAAAAACATAACCACCGGGACGCACCAGTACGCTACAGGCACGAATGACCGAAGCAGGATCAGGGACGTGCTCCAGCATCTCCATGCAGGTCACCACATCGTAATGACCAGGCTGTTCGGCTGCTAAGCCTTCGACGCTAACATGGCGATAATCGACCTCGACCCCACTTTCTTCAGCATGCAAGCGGGCAACGCCAAGCGGTGCTTCGCCCAGGTCGATACCCGTCACATGGGCACCTCGATGGGCCATCGCTTCACTCAGAATGCCGCCACCGCAGCCAACGTCTAAGACCTTTTTTCCGGCAAGCCCCGCTCTGGCATCGATAAAATCAAGTCGCAGTGGATTGATATCGTGGAGCGGTTTGAATTCACTGTTTGGATCCCACCAGCGACTGGCAAGTGCTTCAAATTTCGCAACTTCTGCGGCGTCGACGTTGTCTTGGTGGCGCCCAGTAGTGCTATCCTGAAGTGTCTCTGGCATGGTGTAACCCCTATCAGCGATGAATGGTGAGTAGTCGATGCGCCCTTTGCCATTGTTAGGCGAGGTGCCATCCACTCTTACGTTGAGTATGATGGTTATTCTAACCACTCCTGGCGTGGAACGCATGGAAAGGAACGCAGCATGAGGCCTAACACTTTATTTTACCGGCGCTTATCGGATAAGGAGAGCCGCTGATGAAGGTACTGCTGCATGGAAGTGAGCTCAGCGCGGCCACGGCGGCGGCCGCCCTGGCCTGGGTCGGACACCGTGTAGATTGGCTGCTCCACGACAGCGTTCCGTGGTCCACTCTGGTCAATGCAGATTGGCTGCGGCGCGAGCCTTCTCTCATGGGGCATATCGAACAGGCCATGGCTGCTGGTAACTTACGTGTCATCGACGCCCCGGAGATGTGTAAGACGCCCGATGTTGTTTGGCTAGGGCTCTCTCCTAGCCAGCGACAAGCGGCCAGCACGCTTCTCGGGCACGGCATGTTCGACGCCTACAGTGGGGCAGTATTGGTCAATAACTCGACGTTCCCGGTAGGCGAGACGGAACGGCTGCACTCTCTCATGGGGCAGCAGCATAGTCGTGTTGCCCTGCCTGATACATTAGAGGAAGGACGTGCATGGCAATCGTTTACGCGGCCCATGCGCTGGCTGCTGGGTTGTGATGACGCCAAGGGCGAACAGGTGACTCGAGAGCTACTGCGCGCTTTCAACCGTCGTAGCGAAGTGTTTCAGTGTATGCCTTGTCGGGCAGCGGAACTGACCAAGCTGGCCATCAATGGCATGCTCGCGACACGCATTAGCTACATGAATGAGATTGCGGGGTTGGCGGACACGCTGGGAGTCGATGTCGAACACGTTCGCCAGGGAATGGGGGCCGATACACGTATCGGTTTTGAGTACCTCTATCCGGGCTGCGGCTTCGGCGGGCCCAATTTTTCGAGGGATTTGATGCGCCTAGCCGACGTACAATCCGCTAGCGGACGTTACTCGGCGTTGCTCGAGCAAGTCATGGACATCAATGAGCAGAAGAAAGAGACTCTGTTCAGAAAACTATGGGGGTTCTTCGAAGGCGATCTAGCGGGTAAAACTGTGGCGATATGGGGAGCGGCCTTTAAGCCCGGCACCGCACGCATCGACCACGCGCCGGTGCTCACGTTGCTCGAAGCCTTGTGGGCACAGGGCGTCACGGTCAAGCTCCACGACCCGGCCGCCACTCATGCGCTGCACGCTACCGTTGGCCAGCGGGACGGTCTAATGACTTTCGACGCAGATCCCTATTTGGCTTGCCAAGATGCGGATGCGTTGATGTTAGTGACCGAATGGAAGGCCTACTGGAACCCCGATTGGCATCGCTTAGCGAGTCTCCTCAACGCAAGGCTTATTTTGGACGGTCGTAACATTTACGATCCGGCTTTTGTGGCGAGCTGTGGCCTGCATTACCGAGGGATTGGGCGCCGCGCCGATCCAACGACGCTTTAAGGAAACATCATGTCTGACGCGACTTCATCTCAGCGTATTGTTCCCGATGTGGATCAAAGCCTGACGGCGCATCATTTACGTCATCGCAGAGGCCCGAAGCTTTGGCCCCTGTGGCTCATGTTAGTGTTGATTCTACTTCTCTTGGGAGCTGCGGCGGCGGGATTGTGGTACGAGAGAGAACGGCTGCTGGGCGAAGTACATCGCGTTAGTGGTGAAGTCTCTAATCTACACGCCAGGCTGGACTCAGGTGACACGGATGCTCAGGATGCGTTAACCTTTGTACAAGCTCAAATGACGACGCTGTTTCAAGAGCAGGAGCAGCTCTCCATTGCGCTCACCAATACCCGGGAAGAACTCTATGGGCTGCTGACGGATAATGAGGAGCTAGTCTCCGATGAAGCACTGGAGCCACTCGCTTTACAGTTGGAACAAGTCCAAGAGCAAGCCGAGTTACGCGACCGTCAGCTCGCCTCGATACGCTCTTCGTTGGATGCGTTGGAGCAAGCAGGAACGTCAGGGCGGCAAAATTTGGTCGAAGAAGTAGCGCATTTGGAGAACGTTCTGGGGCAGCGTCTGACCTCCATGGAGCGCCAAGTTTCCAGCGACCGAGAAGCACTAGAGGCACAGTTTCAAAACTGGCAGGCAGAGGTCGAGCAGCAGTTGACTCAGCTATCAAACGACGTGACGGCCGTTGCATCAGTCGATGAATCTGCCACTCAGGCGGAGCTATCGGCCCTTCAGGAGCAGTGGTCTCAACGCTTGAGTACACTCGAAAGCGACGTTAGGCAGGTCCGCCAAGCGCAGCTTGCCTTTAGCGCGCAGATGGAGATGCTGAGAAATTAAGTACCTGTTTATGCGGTCAAGTGTAGTCGCCACACAGCCGGTCATGGGGTTAGGGATATCACGGTATGGGAAGACAACGGCATTGGCCCTCGGCCAAACAAATGGCCTGTGTAGTGACACTGCCACTTTTATCGGTTGCCACCTCCACATGGGCGTTAGAGGCGGCTATTAGCGGTGTCAGCGGTCAAGTCTCCGATAACATCGGTGCTTACTTGGAAACTATCGACGCCGAACAATACACCGACACGCGTTTAGAGGGGGAAATTCGCCAGCGTAGCCAAGAGGCCATGCGCGTATATGGCTACTATGAGCCCGACGTCACGGTGGATCTAAACGCGACGCCTATTTCCATAAGCATAGAACCAGGCCCACAAGTCACGATCGAAGTGCTCGACATCACCCTCAATGGAGATGCCAACGACGATCCACCGTTCCAAGAAGCGCTAGATGACTTTCCTCTCAAAGAAGGCGACCCTTTACGTCATGCTCCATGGGATAACTTGCGCTCGCAGTTCGCTGGGTTAGCGATCGAACGCGGCTATTTCGACTGGGGCTTCTCCGACCGCAGAATGGAAGTCCGTCCTTATTTGGAAAGCGCGCGTCTCTACATGACCTTCGATAGCGGCCCTCGTTATCAGTTTGGCGAGACGTTGATCACGGGCAGCCATATCCAGCCCGAGCGGTTACGTGAAATGCAAACCTTCGAAACAGGGGACCCTTACCTCGCCGAGTCGCTAGCCCGCTATAATCAGCGGCTGGCGGAAACAGGTTGGTTCAGTTCTGTTTCTGTGAGGCCACGCTTGGAAACCGCGCAAGAATTGACGATCGCTCCTCCCAGCGGTGGATCTCCCTGGTGGAACGAAGCGACGGCATCGCAACCCCAGCGTCCGCGACTGAGCAGCGCAGCACTGGCCAGCGCACTGAGCATTCACAGCCACAATGACACTCGGCTTCCCATCGACATCAATGTAGAGCCCGCTGATCGACACCAATTCGAAGTGGGTGTGGGCTTTGCTACCGACGTGGGCCCCCGTCTCCGCTTTGGGTGGCAACAGCCCTGGATCAACCGGTTTGGCCATAGCCTCAACCATGATCTCTATGTATCTGCTCCAGAGCAGCGGTTTACCGGTGTGTACAACATTCCGCTCGAAGATCCCCTACGTGACAGCTACCGTCTCCAATACGGCGTGCGAAACGTCGATGATAGCGACACCCAGTCGTTAGAAGGCACGGTGGAAGTGGCGCGGCGCTGGGAGTTCGATAACCGCTGGGTGCAAACGCTTTACTTCAGAACGACCTATGAAGATTTTACTCAAGGTGGTCAGGCAGACGAAGTTTGGCTGTTCTATCCCGGTATTCAGTGGTCGAGAACCCGCACGCGCCCTCAACGTTTTCCGTTATGGGGCGACCGCCAGCAGCTGTCGATCGAATACTCCGACCGCGCCTGGGGATCCGATGCGCGATTCACCCGGCTCACGGGGGATACTGAGTGGATTCGTATGATCGGTAACGATAATCGCTTTTCTGCACGGTTGAGCATAGGGGCCATTGAGACGGATGACTTTGACAAACTACCGCCTTCGCTACGTTTCTTTGCCGGCGGTGACCGCAGCGTACGTGGCTACTCCTACGAGAGTTTGTCCCCCCGCAACCCAGAAGGGCGTTTACGCGGTGGCCAGCAAATGCTGACGTCGACGCTTGAGTACCAGCGCCGTGTGACCGGAGACTGGTGGGGCGCCACCTTCATCGATGCCGGTGATGCATTCGATAATTGGGGGCCCAATGATCTCAAAACAGGCGCAGGGGTAGGGGTTCGCTGGATCTCTCCTGTAGGGCCTATTCGCTTCGATATAGCCCACCCCTTCGATGTGGACGACGCTTTCCGCGTGCACTTCTCTATCGGTCCGGAATTCTAGGAGAGCGCCTTGACTCAGGTCGATAAACCAACAGCCCCACAGCGTCAGCCGCTCTCGGCCAAACGCCGCCTCTGGTTAGCCCTATGGAGCTTGCTGCGTCTGCTCATCGTCTTCCCGCTATGGGTGCTGGGCATAATCATCGTTATGCTCGGCGTTGCCTTGTCGCCTTGGGGGACGGAGCAGCTGTTCTCGCAGGGCGAACAGCGCGGTTTCTTTACCTATGAACAACAAGAGGGCGCGCTTCTCGATCGTTTTCGTCTTCAAGGCTTTCAGATGGCCGTTGCAGGCACTCGGATCGAGATTGATGATGTCGAGCTTGCGTGGGCAGAAGACTGTTTACTCTCCGGTAAGCTTTGCCTGGAGTCACTGCGGATAGAACAGGCTGACATTCGTCTCTCCAGCGGGTCAGGGGCGGAAGAGCCGCCTCAAGAAGAACCGGGGCCTTTAAATATAACGCTGCCGTTTCCCATTGAGCTGCGCGACATCGCACTGAATGACGTGCGGCTTACCTTGGGCGATGGTACTCGTATCGAATGGACAGCATTTACCACCTCGATCTCTGCTGAAGGGCAGCAGGTCACCATTGCACCCACGACGCTCGAATCGCCGTCGATCTACTTGCCGCCATCTCCAGGTGTACTGCTGACGCAAGACACCAACACAGCATTGAGCGCAACTGCCATTGACGCTGCCGTGCAGGCCACTCGCCCCGTCGAAGCTGACGATGGAGCGCCGTCACTTGCGCTGAGCGATCGGGAGCGCCTGTCGCTACCCGAATTCACCATGCCAATCGACGTCGAGTTGGCCTCCTTGCTCGTCACGGATGTCGATATTTCAGGTGCCTTCGAGTACCAGGTCGAGCGACTGTTGTTAGAAGCGCAGGCACGGGAAAGCCGTATCACGCTCAGTACATTGGAGCTTGCCACCCCAGATGCCGATGCCAGTTTAACGGCTGACATCAGCTTGAGCGGTGATTATCCCCTGGATGCGGCGCTTCGCGCAGAGCTATGGTTGCCCGACATTTTTCCCGCGCTAAGGGGAGAGCAGGTAGCCCTCGATCTCTCCGGTAGCCTTGCCGACTTGACGGCTGATCTAAGGTTATCCGGTCAGGTGGGAGCTACGTTGACGGCTCAAGTCGATGCGCTTGCGCCCACGCTGCCTTTCGAGGCACGTCTCGAAAGTGATCGCTTGCAGTGGCCGTTGAGCGACCCTTCCAGCGAAGGTGCAGGCAGCGAAGAGACCGATAGTGGCAATGAAAGCCAAAGCGACCCCTATATACTGGAGAACCTCGATCTCGCTGTCAGTGGAAGCCTAGCGTCGTATCGAGTGAACTTGGCCACGGTGGCGCAAGGCCCTCAAGTTCCAACGACCGCCATCGAATTGGAGGGTGAAGGGGATTTGTCCTCTTTCCGCTGGCTCCCGCTCGCGATCACCGTCGATGAGAGCGTTGTGAGCAGTGAAGGCGAAGTGAACTGGTCCGAGGCCATCGCCGTGGACGCACAGGTACGTTTGGATGCGTTGGATCCTTCACTCTTCGTCCCCCAGTTGGAAGGCAATCTCAGCGGCAGCATCGTGGCGAGTGTCCGCCAGCGGGGAGCGCGCTGGGACGTCAGCGTGCCTGAACTCGATATTCAGGGGCGATTGCAGGAGTATCCTCTCACTCTTCAAGCAGAACTCGCCGCCAACAGTGATCTAGAAGTCGATATCCAAACGCTGCTATTCACCCAAGGCAATAATCGCCTGACCGCGTCTGGTCAAATGAGCCAAGAGGCAATGTCCCTAGAGGCCAATATCGCGCTCAACCAATTGCAAAGCCTCCATCCTGATCTAGCCGGGGAGCTGACCGGCGACATTCAGGCACAAGGCAGCTTTACGCAGCCTAACATCGTAGCGAATGTGAACGGCCGCAATCTGCGTTTTGCCGAGAACCGCTTAGCGGTGCTTTCGCTATCTGGAAGAGTGGAAGGTCTGGATGATCCTGACCTACGCATCGACCTGGATGCCCAAGGCGTCAACGCAGCAGGTCAATCATTGGCCTCTGTCGCGTTGGTTCTGACCGGCCGACTCTCAGAGCATGCCCTACGCCTTGATGCCACCGGCGACACCAACAATGTTCTAAGCCGCGCGAACGTGGCGCTTAATGGCCGTTTCAACCAACAAGCTCAGCGTTATCAAGCCCGGCTGACACCTCTGGAAGTCGATTCGGAGGCTGGGGACATCCGACTGGAAGAGCCTCTGGACATTACTTACAACCTGGCCAATGGGCAGGCCAACCTCAGCCCGTTTTGTCTGCGTCGCTTGCAGGGAGGGCTAGTGTGCTCTGAAGAGCCAATAACGGCCTCTGCTGACCAAGGGCGCGCCGTGCTGAGCGTGCGCGAGGTGCCTATGGAAATGTTGGAGCCGTTCCTGCCAGAGGAGTGGAGCTTCCAGGGGGACACCACGGCCGATCTAGTCGCTAGTTGGCGTCAGGGCGGCGCACAGTGGCAAGCCAATCTTCAATTATTGAGTGAGTTGGCCATCACTGCGGTTAACGATTATGGCCAGCCCGTCGAGCTACCGGTGATCGATCTCGATACACGAATCGAAGCCAATCAAGCGCAAGCGCAGGCAGACGTGCTGTTATCCCTCTCCGAAGCGGGAGAATTGACGCTCAACTTGGCGGTTAACGACCCTCTAGGTCAGGGTGCCCTAGACGGTCAGCTGCGCGCCAATAACGTCACTCTAGCGCCGTATCGCCCCATGGTAGTGGGTATGGACGAGTTAGAAGGCGGCCTGAATGGCACCGTTACCATTGGCGGCTCGACTAGCCAGCCGGACTTACAGGGTGAGCTTGCTCTGCGTCGTTTAAAAGTGAGCGGGCCAGACATTCCCATTGCGATCGTGGATGGTGAACTAGCCGTTGCCTTCGATGGTGAAGAGGGGGAGATCGATGGATTCATTGCCGCAGAACGCGGACGCCTTAACATCAGCGGTAACGCCTATTGGCCCACCGGTGACGCCTGGCGAATCGGGGTCGATCTCAATGCAACACAAGAACCCTTGCTCGTCGTTCTCCCGCAGTTTGGCCGCTTGGAGGCAGCGCCGGACATTCGCATACGCGTCACTCCTGAGCGTCTTCAAGTTCGTGGTAACGTGGACCTCCCCTGGGCGCGTCTGGAGGTCGGTGATTTACCAGCGTCAGCAACATCACCTAGCCCCGATGAGATCATCATCACCGAGCGAGATGACCGCGAGGCCGAGCGCCAAGCACGTCTGGCCGCAGAAGCAGGCAACGACCCCAGCGCGGCCGACGAGTTAGCATCCACCGGCATGGTGCTTGACGTTCTGATCACGCTCAATCTTGGCCGGGATATGCAGATTTCAGCTTACGGGCTGGAATCAGGGCTGAGCGGCAGTCTCGAAGTTCGCCAAGACAGCGGCGCGCTGCAGCTATTTGGCGATGTCAATCTCGTCGATGGCCGCAATCTCGTCGATGGCCGTTTCCAAGCCTTTGGCCAGGATCTGTTGATTCGTCGTGGTCAGCTTATTTTCAGTGGGCCACCTGGACTTCCGGTATTGGACTTCGAAGCCATTCGAAACCCTGAAGTCACCGAAGATGACGTGATTGCTGGCTTGCGGGTCACCGGCAACGCAGAGCAGCCGAACGTCATGATCTTCTCCGAACCTGCGATGGACGAAACGCGCTCCCTTTCGTACCTGCTGCGCGGCCGGGCACCGGATGCGTCGGGTGGCGGGATCGACAGCGCGTTGACCACGGCGCTGATCGGAATGTCATTAGGACGGACGGGCGGCGCCGTGGGCTCGATTGGGGAAGCATTCGGTATCGACGATCTTACGCTGGATACCACCGGTGCCGGTGATGATAGCCAGGTCGCCGTGAGCGGTCAGCTCACTGATGACTTACGCATTAGCTACGGTGTAGGTATTTTCTCTCCCATCGCGGAACTTACGTTACGCTACACGCTTTGGCGGAACCTGTATGTTCAAGCAGTGTCTGGAGCTAACCAGGCAGTGGACCTGATCTATAGATTCACCCGTTCGGGCGATCCTTATATTTATCCCCAGCAATAGAGAGGGTGTTATGACGCTATTGACGAAAAAAAGCGCACCAGAAGGGCGCCACACACCTATCGAGACAAGCGACCTTCATACCATTACCGGACACTCGATCCATCCTCCTTATCCGGAAGGACATGAAGAGATCGTGTTCGGTATGGGTTGCTTTTGGGGAGTTGAGCGCCTTTTTTGGCAGCAGCCGGGGGTATATGTCACGGCGGCTGGCTATGCCGGTGGCACGACGCCCAACCCGACCTACAAAGAAACCTGCACTGGCCTGACCGGCCACACCGAAGTCGTCCGGGTCATTTTTGATCCCAAACAGGTCCCTCTAGAGACTCTGCTGCAAATTTTCTGGGAGCAGCACGACCCAACGCAAGGTAATCGCCAGGGTAACGATATCGGCAGCCAGTACCGTTCAGCCATCTTTACCACCACGGACGCGCAGCTGGCGGTCGCTCGGCAGAGTGCCGAAGCCTTTCAGCAGGCCCTTACACAAGCCGGTAAAGGCACTATCACCACAGAAATCAGACCGCTGGACGTTTTCTATTATGCCGAGGCGTATCATCAGCAGTACCTCGATAAAAATCCGGGGGGATACTGCGGCTTGAAAGGCACAGGCGTCACCTGCGCCATAGGGTAAAGGACATCATTATGCAGCATCGATCTTCAAGGGGGCGAAGAGCCCCCCAGTGGGCATGCGTCATGACGCTACTAGGGCTTTTTGCCATGAGTGCAAAGGCTGAGCAGTCTCTCCCTGCAATGCCGCAGACGGCAGAAGATACGCCGTTTGCGAGCGAACGTGAGGCGGTCATTTGGCGCCAAGACGAACTCAAAGACCTGGAGCGTCTGCTCCGGCAGCTTCGCTTCGACTTGGTCAACAATCAGGATGCTCGTGGAGCAGCCCCGCGACTGGCAGAGTTGCAAGAGAAAGCGACCCAAGCCCATTTTTTGCCAGCCTTTATTGCAGGAACCGATGGACGTGGCTCTGACGCCAAGCCAGACATCTGGGAAGAGTGGGAAGATTTTGCTGCCGGGTTCACCGACCTGGAAGAGAAAGTGAGCGTTTTGGTAGAAGCGGCAGAACGGGAAGATTACCGAGCAGCGACGCGCGCGTTTTCCGATGTTGGACTGAGCTGTCGTAGCTGCCACCGAGCTTACCGCTACGACTGACGGCAACGGATCGTGGCGATGGTGGAGCTGTTGCATTAGGGACCGAGAGGAAAATCGCCATCAGTCGCTAGGCTGAACACGGTCGATGCGATACAGCGTTTCGACTTGATCGAGGCCACTGACCGTACAGTTCAAGTCTTTGACGCGGCCGTCGCTCAAGCCGTATACCCAGCCGTGTACCGAGACCGACTGGCCGCGTTGCCAAGCTCGCTGCAAGATTTTCGTCCGGCATAGGCTACTGACCTGGGCGTTGACGTTTAGCTCACACATGCGGTCGATCTGCTCCTCTAACGGCAGATGCTCCAGGGTGTCACGATGGCGTGTGTACTGTTCGCGGACCGAGTGTAGCCAGTAGTCCACCACCCCGCATTCTCCGCCGGTCACGGCTGCTTTGATGCCGCCACACCCGTAGTGGCCCACGATCATGATATGGCGCACGTTGAGCACATCGACTGCGTACTGGACCACCGAGAGCGCGTTCATATCGGTATGGTGAAGCAGGTTGGCGACGTTACGGTGAACGAACACTTCGCCAGGCGGCAGAGCAATGATCTGGTTGGCCGGTACGCGACTATCCGAGCAGCCGATCCATAAATAGTCTGGGGATTGTTGGTTCTCCAACCGTTTGAAAAAGTCCGGATCCTCTTTGCGCATGCGCTCAGCCCATGTGCGGTTGTTCTCTAGCAGCGTTGCAATTCGATGAGGCATCCAATCTCCAGGCGGCATTGTTAGTTGAGTTTATTCGGGGGCCAACGGCGTTGTTAACAAACTGTTGCGTTTTTAACCTCCCTTGCCCGCAAGGTCAATCTTATTAGCTCTTACCCAACCGTGGTAAGTTCGGCAGAGGACAGGAGATAACCATGTCAGCAGAGGCTGCATATGACTTCGATTTATTCGTGATTGGCGCAGGCTCCGGCGGCGTTCGCGCGGCACGTATGGCGGCGGCGGCTGGAGCTCGCGTGGCGATTGCAGAAGATCGTTACTTAGGAGGCACCTGTGTGAACGTGGGCTGCGTGCCCAAGAAGCTCTATTCATATGCGGCACACTTTCATGACAGTTTCGATGACGCAGCGGGGTTTGGCTGGCAGCTGCCATCCCCTGCAACCTTTGATTGGCCGACTCTGAGAGACAACAAAACCAGCGAGATCAAACGACTCAACGGTATCTATCAGCGCATGTTGGAGGGAGCAGGGGTGACGCTCTTCAACGCGCGCGCCCGGGTGACCGATCCGCATACGGTTACTTTGTCCAATGCCGAGGGCGACGTCAGCATCAGTGCCGACAAGATTTTGCTGGCCACCGGCGGCTGGCCTTGGGTGCCTGAGTTCCCTGGCAGCGACCTTGCCTTGACCTCCAACCAGATATTCGACCTGGAAACCTTCCCCGAGCGTTTTTTGGTGCTGGGGGGCGGCTATATCGCCGTTGAGTTTGCGAGCATTTTTAACGGTTTAGGTAGTGAGACGCACCTGATTTATCGAGGCGATCTTTTTTTGAAAGGCTTCGATCAGGAAGTACGAGAATTCACCCGAGACGAGATGGCTAAGAAAGGTGTGAAATTACATTTTGCTGCCAACATTGCTCGTATCGAACAGTCGAACGGCGCGCTGCAAGTGGCACTCACCACGGGTGAAACGCTGGAAGTAGATGCCGTTTTGGCGGCCACTGGCCGCCAAGCCAACGTGACCGGTCTGGGCGTCGAGTCGTTGGGTATCACATTAAATGGTGATGGCAAACTGCCGGTCAATGAGCGTTATGAAACCACGGTGCCTTCGATTCTCGCCTTGGGAGATCTGATCGAGGGGCCTGAATTGACGCCGGTAGCGCTGGCAGAAGCCATGCAATTAGTAGACATTCACTTCCACCAAAAAGCGCCAAGGCCGTTGAATTACGACACCATCCCCACCGCCGTTTTTTGCCATCCTAACATTGGCACGGTGGGACTTTCGGAAGAGGCTGCAAGGGAAAAATTCGATAAAATCCGCGTCTACCGTACCGATTTTAGAGCCATGAAGCATACGCTTTCCGGAAGTCAGGAACGCATGCTGATGAAACTTATCGTCGATGACGCCAGCGACGTAGTCGTAGGTGCCCATATGGTGGGCGAGGAGGCCGGTGAATTGATTCAAGGTATCGCCATCGCGGTACGCGCTGGGCTGACCAAAGAAGATTTTGACCTTACCGTTGGCATCCATCCCACCGGAGCAGAGGAGTTCGTGACCATGCGCACTCCCTCCCGTTATTGAACGGCCTTTTGCTTATGCAAGGCGAGCATCGGCTCGCCTTTTTTGTCTCGCGTAGCGGTCAGCCTGATCTAAACTCATTGAGTGATCTCGCCAAGAGCAGGCGTGGGAGTCGGCCTGTTTGATAACCACAATTTATGGAAAGTAGGGAGATGAATAATATGGCTTTTGAATTGCTCATAATCAGCTGTTATAATGAAACTCAAATTCGCTACAGCGAAGCATAACCATGAGTACGCCCATCAAGCCGTTTACACCCTCTGCCGAGCTGGCTCGACCTACCGTTGCAGACGCCGTGGTAGGCCATGCAGAAATGCCAATGTTTATTCGTAAGCCTAATGCCGACGACGGTTGGGGCATTTACGAATTGATCAAAGCGTGTCCACCGCTCGACGTGAACTCAGCCTATGCGTACCTGTTGCTGGCGACCCAGTTCCGAGATACCTGCGCCGTTGCCACCAATGAAGAGGGCGAAGTCGTGGGATTCGTTTCGGGTTATGTCAAAGACAACGCGCCAGATACCTATTTCTTATGGCAAGTAGCGGTGGGTGAGAAAGCGCGTGGAACGGGGTTAGCACGCCGTTTGGTAGAAGCCATCATGTCGCGCCCCGAACTGGATGATGTCCACCACCTCGAAACCACCATCACACCTGATAACCAGGCTTCTTGGGGGCTGTTTCGACGCTTGGCAGCGCGCTGGCAGGCTCCCCTCAATAGCCGGGAATATTTCTCCACTGAGCAGTTAGGTGGAGAGCACGACCCGGAAAACCTCGTCCGCATCGGGCCGTTTCAGACGAACCATATTTGATCTGTCGTCTTGAGCGAGCGTTTTCCCGCTCGTGTTGACCTAGCTGCTTTTCTCGCTTGGCTCACAACACTGATATGGAGGTCGCAAATGCAGACCCAGACACTCGAACGCATGGAATCCAACGTTCGTACCTACTCACGTTCGTTTCCCGTTGTTTTTACGAAGGCACAGAATGCACGTTTGACCGATGAAAATGGCCGAGAGTATATCGACTTTCTGGCCGGTGCCGGCACGCTGAACTACGGCCACAACAATCCGCACCTAAAAGAAGCCATGATTGACTACCTGTCCAGTGACGGTGTGGTTCACGGCTTGGATATGTGGACCAGTGCCAAACGCGATTATCTGGAAACACTGGAGAACGTGATCCTCAAGCCCCGCGGGCTCGATTACAAAGTGCATCTGCCAGGTCCGACGGGCACGAACGCCGTTGAGGCAGCCATCCGCTTGGCGCGTGTTGCTAAAGGTCGCCATAACATTGTGACCTTCACCAACGGCTTCCACGGCGTGACCATGGGCGCACTGGCTACCACCGGCAACCGCAAGTTCCGTGAAGCTACCGGGGGGATTCCCACCCAAGGTGCCAGCTTCCTGCCGTTCGATGGCTACATGGGCGAGCACGCGGACACATTGGACTATTTTGAGAAACTGCTGAATGACAAGTCAGGCGGTTTAGACATTCCTGCAGGTGTCATCGTCGAAACCGTGCAAGGCGAGGGCGGCATCAACGTTGCGGGTCTGGATTGGCTCAAGCGCTTGGAGGGCATTTGCCACGCCCACGATATTCTATTGATCGTCGATGACATCCAGGCAGGGTGTGGCCGTACGGGTAAATTCTTCAGCTTCGAGCATGCAGGTATCACGCCGGATATCGTAACCAATTCGAAATCGCTGTCGGGCTTTGGACTGCCATTTGCTCATGTGTTGATGCGTCCTGAACTGGATAAGTGGAAGCCCGGTCAGTACAACGGAACTTTCCGCGGCTTTAACCTAGCCATGGTGACGGCGACTGCAGCGCTGAAAAAATATTGGTCGAACGATACCTTCGAGCGTGACGTGCAGCGTAAGGCACGTATCGTTGAAGAGCGTTTTCAGAAGCTAGCGGCACTGCTGACTGAAAACGGCATGCCGGCAACTGAGCGCGGTCGCGGTTTGATGCGCGGTATCGATGTCGTGTCGGGTGATATCGCCGATAAGATTACCAGCACGGCCTTCGAACATGGCCTGATCATTGAAACCAGCGGTCAAGACGGGGAAGTCGTGAAGTGCCTATGTCCGCTCACCATTACCGACGCAGACTTGTTGGAAGCACTGGATATTCTGGAAACGTCAGTTAAGACTGTCATTAGCGCGTAGTTGAGCGTTAGTCTAACCGTCCTAACGCCATTACGTCCTTGAATAGGAACGGGCAGCCTGTACGGGCTGCCATGCAACGGAGCACGTTATATGATCGTTCGTAATATTGAAGAAGCTCGTCAAACGGACCGCCTAGTCACCGCGGAAAACGGCAACTGGGATAGCACCCGTCTCGTGCTGGCCAACGATGGCGGAAACTTCTCGTTCCACATCACGCGTATTTTCGAAGGCACCGAGACGCATATTCACTACAAGCATCATTACGAGTCCGTTTACTGCATCGAAGGGGAAGGCGAGGTAGAAACCCTGGCGGATGGCAAAATTTGGCCCATCAAACCAGGCGATATCTATATACTGGATCAGCACGATGAACACCTGCTGCGTGCCCATAAGACGATGCATCTGGCCTGTGTTTTCACGCCGCCGATCACTGGCAACGAAGTTCATCGTGAAGATGGCTCTTACGCGCCTGCTGATGAATAAACTCTTGCTTTGATGTCGCTAGTGAAAGCAGCTTGGCGTGCCGCCAAGCTGCTTTTTTAATGGCTGCCTAGCGGTCGACTTGTTCGAATACGAGCGTTATTTCTCCCAGTGTCAGGCCAAATTTGCGCATGGCGGTGCGGTTAATGAGTCGCCCGTCGGGCTGAAGGTACATCCAGTCATCCATGGTGAAACTGAGCGTACGTCCTCCCACGTCGATGTCGAGTGGGTAGCGCATGTGAAACGCGTGGCCATATTGCCGGGCATCGACTTGGCCCTCGACGTCATTGGCGGTACCAATCCAGCGGTGCTCGTCGACACGCTCGAATTCCCAAACGCGCTGGTCGGTTTCACCATCGGAAAATACGAAGGCTTCATCTAGCGTTAGCGTGTCGCCCTCGAAAGTACCCGTGATATCGACTGTAAAACGCCGCTGTACTTCACCTGAGTAGTCTTGCACCATTCCCCAAGCGCGAGTTTGGCCCGTAAAGTACTCCGCAATGTCTAAGCGGGGGGCGGTATCAGCATACTCCTCGATGTTGACGCTGGTACAGCCAGTAAGCAGCACAACACTAGATACGAGCAAGAAGGCACGCAGGCGCTTTCGTGAGAGTTTCATTGAGGAAATCCTTGATATCAATGTCGAAGTGTATAGTTATTGTAGGAGAAAATATGGCGGTTCAATAGATGCTGTTAGCGCTATGCCATGCTAGACGTTATCCTCAGTTCGCATAATATATATTATGTTAAATCAGATGAAATGGTCTGATGAAAAACCGCTACCATGTTGGACAAGCGGACTGCCTTCTCCTTATCATTCGTGCTCTTACTGTCCAAGGATATCCCTCGTTATGCGCTCAGGTGTTTTATGGCTAATGGCCGGTTTGTCAATGTCGTTTGCAGGCTGCGCAGTGACACAGCCAGAGTCGAATGAACCGCCGCCGTTGAGCGAGGCCTCGTTCAATAACCGCATCCTTGAACTTGAAGCGTCCCTTTCACAACGTTGTGAAGCGACGACGCAATTGCATGAACAGCAAAGTAGTCAGCAGCAGGTGCTAACGGCCGACGTTCGCGAGGTAGGCAGCTTGTTGCGGCTAATGCGCCAAGATATTGCGAGCTTGGAAGCACGCGGTGAAGAGCCCGTCATCATACGTGAAGAGTGCAGTGTCACAGAGCCTGCAGACAACAAAACGCTGCTGGGACGCAGCGAATGGGTGGGATTACCCAGCATTGGTACTTATCTGAAGGCTCGGGTGGACTCAGGGGCCAACACCTCTTCCCTGTCTGCCGCTGACATCACGCGTTTTGAGCGTGACGGTGAAGACTGGGTGCGTTTCAAGTTAGCGCTCAATGATGACGACGTCGTCGTCGATCAAGTGCGCGATGAGTGGATCGAGGCGCCTATCGAGCGACGCGTCAAAATCGTGCAGGCTTCTGGCGAAGAGTCCCGTCCTGTCATTTCTCTACTCATGACATTGGGCCCCATCCGCGAAAATGTCGAATTCACCTTGAACGACCGTACGCATTTGGATTACCCGGTGCTACTGGGTCGTCGCTTCATGATGGATATTGCCACGATCGATGTGGCCGAAACGTATCTGCATGACCGCCCGGAATTTCCAGGTGGTGAGCCCTCTGAAGAAGCGGCTGACGATGAAGCGGCCGATCAAGACGATACCGAAGAGTAATACCACTCCCCTGCCGCTTTACGCTGAAAGGAATCACCATGTCCCGGTTGCCGTTTTATTTTATCGTTGGGTTACTACTGCTGGTCGGGATCGTCGCCAGCGTGCATCGCCATTTACAGTTCGAGATTCCCTGGTTTCCAGGCGAACAGCGCCAAGTGTGGGAAATTGAAGCAGTCATTAACTTCAACGCACAAAATGGTCCAGTGCAGGTCGATTTGGCGTTGCCATCTCACCAGGCCGGGTTTCGCGTACTGACTGAAAACACCGCCTCATCCGGTTATGGGCTTGCCTATCAGGCGGATGAGCTGGGTCGGCAAGCCCAGTGGACCATCCGTGAGGCAGCAGGCAGCCAGCAACTTTATTACTCCGTGCAGATGCTGGTATCCCCTGATTCGCGTGCGCCCGTACAAACGCCGCCCGGCATTCCAGCCGTCACTCCCTGGGAAAGCCCCTACGACACGGCGGCCAACCAGCTAATCGAGCGCGCCTGGGGGCGTAGCGCCAATAACGCCACGTTCGCTCGTGAACTTATCTTGGATATCAATGGCGAGCGACAAGGTGAAAACGCCCGCTTGCTGCTAACTCAGATGCAGCCTTCCGCGCTGATCGTTCGCCTTTTGAATCAGGCAGGCGTGCAGGCAAGAGAAGTCAGCGGTTTGCTCCTCGAGGACGGTCGCCGCCGCCAAACGCTGAGTAGTTGGATTCAAGTATTCGACCAAACCGCCGAAGAGTGGGCGCTGTTCAACCCTGCCACTGGCGAGCAGGGACAGCCTGATAACCTGCTGCTGTGGGAAACCGGTGGTCGTGCCGTACTCGAAGTGCAAGGTGGCACTAACTCTCGCGTATCGTTCTCGATGTTGACCCATTATCAGCCAGCATCCGCGGCGGTCCGTAACCACTACTCGGACGATACGCTGCTGAATTTCTCGATTCACAGCCTACCATTAGAAGAGCAAGCGCTGTTCCAAACGATCCTTTTGATACCGATTGGCGCGCTGGTCGTGGTGTTCCTACGTGTGCTGGTGGGCGTAAAGACATCGGGCACGTTCATGCCGGTACTGATTGCGCTGGCCTTCATTCAAACGACGCTACTGACCGGTTTGATTGGGTTCTTGCTGATCGTCGCCGTTGGCTTGATCATCCGTAACTACCTTTCTTACTTGAATTTGCTGTTGGTGGCGAGGGTGTCGGCGGTCATCATTACGGTCATCGCGATCATCTCGATCTTCACTGTGCTGGCCTACCGTATGGGTTTGAGTGCCGGATTGACGGTCACGTTCTTCCCGATGATCATCCTAGCGTGGACCATCGAGCGGATGTCGATCCTTTGGGAGGAGGAAGGCCCCAAGCAGGTACTAATCCAGGGCGGTGGTAGCCTGCTGACCGCCGTGTTGGCTTTCCTGGCCATGAACAACCCGTGGGTGCGCCATATCACGTTCAACTTCCTGGGCGTGCAGCTCATCTTGATGGCATTCATTTTGCTGCTGGGTAATTACACCGGCTATCGCCTGCTGGAGTTGCGCCGTTTCAAACCCATCACCGAAGACGAGAAGCCGTCATGAGTTGGCTGAAAAACTGGACGTGGCCTACCCGTCTTCGGGATAAAGGCATCGTGGGTATGAACCGGCGTAACATTCGTTACATAGGGCGGTATAACGCACGTCGGCTCTATCCGCTGGTGGATGATAAGTTAAAGACGAAACTGCTGGCTCAGCAGTACGGCATTACCACCCCTGAGCTGATTGGCACGGTCACGACACAGTTTGGTGTTCAACACATTAGCGAAATGCTAGATGGCCATGCGGGATTCGTGATCAAGCCTGCCAAAGGGAGCGGTGGCAAAGGTATTTTGGTCATCGAGAAAGTAGAGAATGGTTTGTTCTACAAACCCAGCGGTGCGAGCCTAACGATCAGCGATATCGAACGTCACGTCTCCAACCTCCTCTCGGGGTTGTATTCGCTTGGTGGTTCACCCGACGTGGCCGTGATCGAAACGCTGATCAATTTCGAAGAGAGCTTATTGGAGTATACCTACGAAGGCGTTCCCGATATTCGCGTCATCGTCTTCAAGGGTTACCCAGTCATGGCGATGATGCGCCTCTCCACCGCCGCCTCCGATGGTAAAGCGAATCTTCACCAAGGCGCCGTCGGCGTGGGGTTGAACATTGCCACCGGGGCAGCGCTGCGTGGCGTGCAGTTCGACCGTCCTTGTTACAGCCATCCCGATACGGGGCACGACTTGGCCAGTCTGGTCGTACCCCAGTGGGAAACACTGCTGCACCTAGCGGCGGGCTGCTACGAGATGACCGGCCTTGGCTACCTGGGGACCGATATGGTGTTGGATCGTCAACACGGACCAATGCTGCTGGAGCTCAATGCCCGACCCGGCTTGGCGATTCAGATGACCAACGGCGAAGGCTTGCGCCGTCGCTTGGATCTCATCGAGCGTCAACCCGACAACGTCCCGGTGGCCAAGCGTGTCGCGTTTGCCCAGCACCACTTTGCGCGCAAGAGCGAGCTGGTCGATACCCCTGACACACCTTCGGCAACGGCGTAGACTGCTTGTCTAATGCCCAACGAGTGATCCAATGACAGAAGCCAATACGCTATTGCAGCAAGCAGAATCTCAGTGCCACACCCGCGGTGTTCGGTTCACCCCGATACGCCGCAGGGTGCTTGAGCTCATCGCAGAGCATGGCGGAGGGCTGAAAGCGTATGACCTGCTGGACCAGCTTTCTACGGAGCACGCTGCCGCTCGCCCGCCCACCGTCTACCGCGCGCTGGAATTTCTTATCGAGCAGGGGTTGGTGCACCGTATCGAATCGCAGAATGCGTATGTCGCCTGCGCCTGCCCTGAGCATACCCACGGCTTCCAGCTGCTCATCTGCCGTCAATGTGGTTACGTCGAAGAGCTGCACTTGGATGAAATCAGCGATCAGCTTGCGGCCCTGGCAAAGCGCCAAGGCTTCAACGTCGAGCGTCAAACCATCGAGCTTCAGGGTTTGTGCCAAGCGTGCCGAACAGCGAGTAATGCCTAATGTCTCAACTTGACTCAATGACTCCCAAGCAATTTTTCAAGGCGCTAGAGTCCGCCTCACCCACCGATAGCTTGCCCTCATTGGCCACACTGTTAGATGCTGTCCAATTCAACGAAGATGGCCTAATCCCCGCCATCGCCCAGCAGCACGATACCAAAGAGGTGCTGATGATGGCATGGATGAACCGCGAAGCCCTTGAGGAGACGTTGACCACGCAGCGAGTATGCTACTACTCGCGCTCGCGCCAGAAGCTTTGGCGCAAAGGCGAAACCTCGGGCCAACAACAGCGCCTTATTAACGCGGCGCTGGACTGTGACGGCGATACGCTGCTCGTACAGGTCGATCAAACGGGGCCTGCCTGTCACACTGGACGTCGCAGCTGTTTCTATGTCTCGTTAGGGGCAGACGGCGCAAAGATCACCAGCGAGCCGATGATCGATCCGGCAACGCTTTACGGTAAAAAAACACCGTGAAAAACGTATGGCGGCTCCTGCAGCGAGGCTGTCATAGATTACTGACCGCCATATTGGTGGGCTGCATACGCATCTACCAATACACTCTCAGCCCATTATTGGGCCCGCGGTGCCGCTTTTGGCCAAGCTGCTCTGCCTACGCCATCGAAGCGCTCCAGGTGCATGGTCCGATCAAAGGAGGCTGGATGGCCGCCAAGCGCATCGTAAAATGCCACCCTGGCCATCCAGGGGGCATGGATCCGGTACCCGGTGGGCGCAGCGAAGCGTTATGCCGTGATGATCAGGAGCAAACGTCAAAGCGCTGCTGCTCGACCTGCGGCCATCACTAATCGCGTGCTCCTCGTTTATCACTGCTTGGCTACTTGATAAATACGCTCTAGCATCGCGTGTAAGCCATTACTGCGCGTTGGCGAAAGATGTTTATCAAGCCCCAAGTCTTTATCAAGCCCCAAGTCTTTCAAGAAATGCGGCTCGGTCTGACTGATCTCTTCTGGCGTACGCTCGCTATAGATGCGTAGCAGCACGGCGATCAGTCCAGAGACAATGGCCGCATCCGAGGTCGCTTTAAACACGAGCTTGTCACCCGCCTGTTCATGGCACATCCATACATTGGATTGGCAGCCCTGAATTTTGAACTCGTCGGTTCGCCGCTCTTCGGGAAAGTCAGGAAGCTGCTTGCCCATATCGATGATGTATTGATAGCGGTCCATCCAGTTATCGAACATCTCGAACTCTTCCACCAGCTCCTGCTGGGCTAGCTCTGCGCCTGAAGTCGCCATGGCGTATCCTTTGGGTTGATGAGTCTTTATAGCCGCTATTATAACGGTTCAGCCCGTTTTTTTGGGGGCGTTTTCAAGCGGTGTCGCTGCTGCTCGTGATGCCACTCGTCGGCTTCGGTGTGTAAATAGCGACGGGTGGTATCCAGCTTGGCGTGGCGGGCGCTTTCCGCCAAGTAGCGTAAGCTAACGCCTGATTGCGCTTGGTGGGTAATCGCCGTATGCCTCAGCCAGTGAGGCGTTGCTCGCCGAAGCGCCTCGACATAAGCAGGCTTGCCGCCCTTCTCTTCGAGTGCGTCAGCAGCGTTGGCCAACGTCTCTTTGATCAATCGGTAAAGCTGGTTGTCGCTTATACCTCTGCGCTTATCCAGCGCGCGAATCACCGGGGTTGGCTCGTGATAGCCTGGCAATGATACGAGACCCAGCGCTTCTCGCCAGGTTTGCAGGCTCTCGAGCATGTCCACGGGCACGGGTATGCGGGCTTGCTTACTGCCCTTCCCTATCACGCTCCACCACCAGCGACCTTCGACTTCGTGAAAGTCACTCATTTGAGCATTGGCCATCTCGCTAACGCGTGGCGCTAGTAGGTAGGCAAAGCTAAAGATAAACCGTCTTCGGGCACCCTCATAAACGAGCCGTGCGTCATTGCTATGGCTCGGCTGGTTTAGCCACTGCCACAACCAAGCCCATAGCGGCTGCTCCAGATAGCGCTCTATGCGCTGCCCCTGATTGTTCATTCGCCGCGCTTTGTCGCGCATCAGCGCAAAGGGGTTGTGCCCTACCCAGCCGGCCTCCACCAGCCAGCTAAACAAGCCCTGCAGAATGATCAGGCTCTGCCGACGACTCGTGGGAGAAAGACCGTTTCTAAACGGCCGCCACTCAGGATGCTCTCGGGGTTTTGAAGGCCCCACCCATACTGCCCGGGGCTGCGGGTTCTCTAGAAAAGCTTCGAACTGGCGCAGTAATTCACGGTTCATATCGGGCAGCCGTTTATCCTGGCTGGCTAGCCAAAGCAGCAATCGTTCGGCTTCTCGCCGGTAGCTTTTGAGTGTTTGTGGGCTGTCTCGATACTCCGTTAACCACAGCAGCACGGCCTGGTGGTCGTTGTCCGCTTCGATTCGTGAACGCAGATGAGGAGACAGCGCTCGTTGGCTCGCTGGCCAGTGACTCCCCTCCCGCTTATCGCTGATGCCAGTCTCCGCACCAATGGGTGCGTACTCGTCCGGGCCAAATCGAGTCATTGAAGGGGGCATGCTGGCTCCTTGCTAGCCGTGGTCTATATCGCTGTGAGCAGTGTGGCGTTACAGCGTTATAAATTCAAGATAATGAGCGTAATCTTGAATTTTACTGTTATTAAATAAATAATATTACGTTTTATTTATTACGTAATAATTGTTTTTTTCTAACAAAGACAGGACAATGCCCCTCAAGTAACGCCACTCAACGCATGAGGAGGACGCAATGGCGCGCAACGGAGTTCAGTACAGTGACGTTCAGCAAGCAATCGACACGCTGCTTGCTCAAGGGGACTCCCCCAGCGTGCAGCGTATCCGCGAAGTGCTTGGCACCGGCAGTTTTACCACCATCAGCGAACACTTCCGGCAATGGCGCACCGAGCGTGAGCAAAATCGCGATGTACCGCCTCCCAAAGGGGTACCAGAAGTCGTCGTCAATGTAGCCAGTGAGCTATGGCGGGAAGCGCAAGAGTCGGCCTACCAAGCCCTAGTGCACTATCGAGAAGAGGCCAATCGTCAGGTGGAGGGCGCGCAGCGAGAAGCGGCCGAAGCACGTCAACAGGCTGCCAATGCCGAACAGCGTGAAAGCGCCCTGGCCGAGCACCTTCGCCACACAGAACTACGCCTGGAGGTGCTTCAGCGTGACCTGGGCGAAAGCCAGACCCATGAACGTCACTGGCAGCAGCAGGCTGAGAAAGCCGCTGAAGAAGTTAGCCACTATCGAGGGCAATTCGAGCAAGCCCAGCAAACTCTCAAAGCGGATCAGCAGCGTTTTAATGAGCAACAGGCCGCGCAGCAAACTGCTTGGGAGCAGCGCTTGGCCCAAGAAGAGCAGCGCAATGAGGCGTCAGAAGGCAAATTGATGGCGTTATTGGACACGCTGCGTCAAGAGCGGGCTCAAGAAGAGAAAGTGCTGCAAAAGCGTCTACAGCAGCGGGAAGAGCGAGCAGAAGCGCTATCCAAAGAGGTTCGGCAGGTGACCGATGAACTACATCGCTATCAGCAGGAAAGCGCCTCTCAGCAGCAGCGCTTGGCAGAGCTCGAGCGCCACAATGCCGAGCTACAAACGCAGCGCAGCGAACTGCAGGTAGCGCTGGACAGGGCGAATCAGGCATTAGAGGCACAGCAGCAACAAGCACGCGATAGCGATCAGTGGCAAGAACAGCTATGGCAGCGTATGGCGTCCTTGCAAGCTCAGTTGGCGGCACTACCAGAAGCACTCACGCCGCCTGCCAATGACCCGACCCAACCAAAAAAGCCACCCCAATAGTGGGATGGCTATTCGCTATCAAGAGCGACGTTTAGCGCTGGCAGGTTAGTAAACCTAGCTCATGCGACCACGCTCTTTTTGGCATCTGCCGGATACGCTCAGCGGTAGTAGGCGTTCGTGGTATCGGTGTGATCGGTCACGTCACGGATACCTGCCAGCTCGGGAATACGCTCCATCAGTGTCTTCTCGACACCGTCCTTGAGCGTGAGATCCACTGCGGCACACCCCTGGCAACCCCCGCCAAAGGCCAGGATGGCCACTTTGTCGTCGGTCAGTTCGACGAGTTTGATTTCACCGCCATGCGCCGCCAGTCCAGGATTGATTTCGCTGTAGAGCGTGTAATTAATGCGATCTTCGAGCGGACTGTCGGCATTGACCTTGGGCATTTTGGCATTGGGGGCCTTGATGGTCAGTTGGCCACCCATGCGGTCGGCGTTGAAATCGACCACCGCTTCTTCCAAAAAGGCAAGGCTGTTTTTGTCGAGAAAAACGTTGATTTTCTCGAGTTCGAGTTTGACGTCAGTGGGCTCTTCTTCACCAGGACGGCAGTACGCCAAGCAAGTTTCTGCGTAGGGAGTGCCGGGTTGAGTGATAAAAATGCGGACGGCTATTCCCTCGACGTTCTGTTTTTCGAGCAGTTCGGCGAGATATGTTTGTGCGCTGTCGGTAATGTCGATACCAGGCGCTTCGATAGTCGTGGTCATATGGGACACTGTCCTCCCGTGGTAGTGGCAACGCCACATCACATGTCATTTGCCACTATGGTAAGCAAAACCGCCTGCCGACACAATCCCGAGTATTTTAGTCGGCTATTGCGGTGTGCATGAGAAAGCCTAATAGAGAGACTGCAATAACTTCACGCCCACGTTTGCTGCCCTACAGGGTGCCCTTTGGTATGATAAGCCCCGCTCACCTATCGACGACTATAAAAAACATCCTTTCCGACTGCGACGCTGGAGAATGTCCCCTGCCATGGCTGCTAGTGATTTGACTGCTTCCCTCACCCATCGCCTTTCCCAACGCATTCTCATTCTGGATGGCGGTATGGGCACCATGCTGCAGAATGCCCAACTCAGCGAGGAGGATTTCCGCGGAGAACGCTTCCGCGCTTGGCCATCGGATCTGAAAGGTAATAACGATCTACTTGCGTTGACCTGCCCCGATGTGGTCGCCCGTATCCACCGCGACTATCTGGAAGCGGGCGCAGACATCCTGGAAACGAACACGTTCAACAGTACTCGGCTCTCTCAAGCCGATTACGGCATGGAAGACCTGGTGCCGGAACTCAACCGCGAGTCGGCTCGCCTGGCGCGCGAGGTGTGCGACGCCGTGGCGGCGGAGACCGATGTCCCGCGTTATGTGGCCGGGGTGCTGGGGCCAACGTCGCGCACGGCGTCGCTTTCGCCCGACGTCAACGACCCCGCCAAACGTAACGTCACCTTCGACGAATTGCGTGACAACTATTACGAAGCGGCCAGCGCTCTGATCGAAGGCGGTGCCGATTTGATCATGATCGAAACGATTTTCGACACGCTCAACGCCAAAGCCGCCATTTACGCCCTCGAGGAGTTATTCGATGATCTCGGTCGTCGTTTGCCGGTGATGATCTCCGGCACGATCACCGATGCCTCGGGCCGCACGCTGTCCGGCCAAACGACAGAGGCCTTTTGGAACTCCGTGCGTCATGCTAACCCGCTGTCGGTGGGCTTGAACTGCGCCCTGGGGGCCGAGGAGCTGCGCCCCTATCTGGAAGAACTCGCCACCAAAGCCGATACGTTCGTCTCTGCCCACCCTAACGCGGGTTTGCCGAATGAGTTTGGCGAGTACGACCAAACTCCAGAAGAGATGGCGGCGATCGTTGGTGAGTTTGCCCAGAGCGGCTTGGTCAACATCATTGGCGGCTGCTGCGGCTCGACGCCTGACCATATCCGCGCCATTGCCGAAGCCGTGCATTCTATGGCGCCCCGTCAAGTGCCTGAGCGCAGCAAAGCGTGCCGGCTGTCGGGTCTCGAGCCGTTCAACATCGAAGCCGACTCGCTGTTCGTCAACGTAGGCGAGCGCACCAACGTCACCGGCTCTGCTCGCTTCAAGCGCTTGATCGTAGAGGAAGATTTCACCACGGCTCTAGAAGTGGCTTTAGAGCAGGTCGAAAACGGCGCGCAGATCATCGACATCAACATGGATGAGGGGATGTTGGAGTCGCAAGAAGCCATGGTGCGCTTTTTGAACCTGATCGCAGGCGAGCCGGACATCGCCCGCGTGCCCATCATGATCGACTCCTCGAAGTGGGACATCATCGAAGCGGGCCTGAAGTGCGTTCAGGGCAAGGCAGTGGTCAACTCGATCTCGCTCAAGGAGGGGGAAGCCGCCTTCCGCGAACAGGCCACCAAGTGCCGTCGTTTTGGCGCCGCTATTGTCGTCATGGCGTTCGACGAAGAGGGCCAGGCCGATACGTTTGCGCGCAAGACCGAGATCTGCGAGCGTGCCTACCGGCTGCTCGTCGACGAGATTGGCTTCCCGCCAGAAGACATCATTTTCGACCCTAACATCTTTGCCATCGCCACGGGTATTGAAGAGCACAACAACTACGCCGTCGATTTCATCGAAGCCACCCAATGGATTCGTGAACACCTACCCCACGCCATGGTCTCTGGGGGCGTGTCCAACGTGTCTTTCTCGTTTCGAGGCAACAACCCCGTGCGGGAGGCGATTCACTCGGTCTTTTTCTACCACGCCATTCGTGCGGGCCTCACCATGGGCATCGTCAACGCGGGGCAGCTCGCAGTCTATGACGACCTGCCCACCGAGCTGCGTGAAGCCGTCGAAGACGTTGTGCTCAATCGCCGCAGCGACGGTACCGAGCGATTGCTGGAGATCGCCGATCAGTACAAGGGCGACGGCAGCGGCGCCGCCAAGAAAGAGGATCTTGAGTGGCGCAGTTGGCCGGTCAACAAGCGTATCGAGCATGCGCTGGTGAAAGGGGTCACCGCATACATCGAAGAGGATACCGAGGAAGCCCGAGCCCAGGCGGAACGTCCTATCGAGGTGATCGAAGGTCCGTTGATGGATGGCATGAACGTGGTCGGCGACCTGTTTGGGGCGGGTAAGATGTTTTTGCCCCAGGTGGTCAAGTCCGCCCGTGTCATGAAGCAGGCGGTGGCGTATCTGATTCCCTTCATCGAAGCGGAAAAAAGTGAGGACACTCAGGCCAAGGGCAAAATCGTGATGGCCACGGTCAAGGGTGACGTCCACGACATCGGCAAGAACATCGTCGGCGTGGTACTGCAGTGTAACAACTACGAAGTCATCGACCTGGGCGTCATGGTACCGACCGAGAAAATTCTCCAGGCCGCCATCGACAACGATGCCGATATCATCGGCCTCTCTGGTTTGATTACCCCGTCGCTGGACGAGATGGTACACGTTGCCAAAGAGATGCAGCGCCGCGGTATGAACCTGCCGCTGCTGATTGGCGGCGCCACCACCTCAAAAGCACACACGGCGGTGAAAATCGAACCGCAGTATGAGCACCCCGTGATTTATGTCACCGACGCATCTCGCGCCGTGGGCGTGGCAGGCAGACTGCTAGCCCCCAATTTGAAGTCGGCCTACGTGGCCGAGATCCGTGAAGAGTACGAGAAAGTCCGCGAGCGCAACGCCAAACGCCGCCCCAAAGCGGCAGACCTGGACTATACCCAGGCGCGTAAACGACGCTTTCGCACCGATTGGGTAAATCACACGCCCGCCAAGCCGAATACCCTGGGTCTGATGACCTTCGACGATTACGACCTGGACGACTGGACGCCCTTCTTCATGAGTTGGCAACTTGCCGGGAAGTACCCAAAAATCCTCAATGACGAAGTGGTGGGCGAAGCCGCCCAGAGCCTGTTTGCCGATGCGCAAGTGATGCTACGCAAATTGATCGATGAACAGCGCGTGCATGCCCGCGGGGTCATTGGTTTATGGCCCGCCAACAGCGTGGATGACGACGTGATCGAGGTCTACGCCGATGAGAGTCGCACCAAGGTTATCGAGCGTTTGCACCACATCCGTCAGCAAACCACTAAGGGCCGTGACGGTATCTGCTACAGCCTGGCTGATTTCATCGCCCCGAAAGAGAGCGGCAAACCCGACTGGATTGGGGGCTTTGCGGTGACCACCGGACATGGCGTGGATGAACTCTCCAAAGCCTACGAGGCCGCCGGTGACGATTACAACGCCATCATGGTACAGGCGCTGACCGATCGGCTAGCCGAAGCCTTTGCCGAACGCATGCACGAGCGGGTGCGTAAAGAGTTTTGGGGCTACGTGCCCGAAGAGGCGCTGGATAACGATGCGCTGATTGCCGAGAAATATCAGGGTATTCGCCCTGCCCCCGGCTATCCTGCGTGCCCTGACCATACTGAAAAAGCGACGTTGTTCCGCCTGTTAAACGCCACGGAGAATACTGGCCTAACGCTCACGGAAAACTTTGCTATGTGGCCAGCGGCCGCCGTGTCGGGCTGGTACTTTGCGCACCCCCAGTCGAAGTACTTCTCCACCGGCAAAATCACCCGAGATCAGGTCGAGGTGCTGGCCGAGCGCAAGCAGATGCCGCTGACCGAAATGGAGCGTTGGCTCTCGCCGGTGCTCTCTTACGACCCTAGTTGATCGACTCATCCATGACGCCGGTAGTGCGCCGTCAAGGTAAGGTCATGCGTTTGGCCCTTCCGATCATGTTGGGCATGCTTTCTCAGAGCGTGCTCAACTTGATCGATGCTGCCCTAGTGAGTCATCTGGGACAAGAGGCGTTGGCAGGGGTCGGACTCGGCGGCTATGCCATGTTCATGATGACAGCGCTGGTGTTCGGTCTCTCTTCCAGCGTCCAGTCGCAAACCGCCCAGGCAGTAGGTGCCAATCAAAGTTGTCTTACACGTCCCCTAGGGTCCGGGTTGGTCATTGGTGTGGCTGTCGGTTTACCCATCTCTTGCATCGCTTGGTGGCAGGCGCCGGAGCTCATCCGATGGATTGCTCCCTCGCAAGCGGTCACGCACATTGCCGTCGACTACTTTCGCTTGCGGATCGTCGCACTGACCGCCATCGCGCTGACGCTATGCCTGCGCGGCTACTGGAACGGGCGACAGCAAACGCACCTCTACCTTCGTATCATCGTCGTCGTCCACACAACTAACGTTGCACTGAGCGCGGCTCTCATTTATGGGGTCGCTGGACTGCCAGGCTTAGGGGTGAACGGAGCCGCCATCGGTACGACCTTGTCACTGCTCTTGGGACTGGGGATCTGGGGAGTCATCACGTGGCGACAGTGTCAGCCAAACGCGCTTTCGATACCCTCCTGGCAGAGCATTTTGTCGACGCTGACGCTAGCGTTTCCCCATTCGCTACAGCAGCTTTGGTTTGCCGCTGGTTATGTCGTGCTCTTTTGGCTACTGGGTAAACTCGGCACGCCGAGCGTTGCGGTCGGTCATGTCTTAGTGAATCTATCTCTTCTGCTGATTCTACCAGGCGTGGGCGTTGGAGTGGCGGCCATGAGTCTTGTCGGCGAGGCGCTGGGCCGTGACGATCGGCAGGCGGCACACCGCTGGGGCATTGACGCCTTGAGCGTTGCCGGTATGCTGCTGACTGTTTTAGCGTTACCAATGCTGGTGATACCCGACACGATTCTAGGCATTTTCTTTACCAATGAAGCGTTGGTTCAGTTAGGGAGACTGCCCCTGCAAATTACGGGCCTGATGATCGTGTTCGACGCCGCCGCGCTAGTACTGGCGCAGGCGTTGATGGGCGCTGGTGCTCAGCGTACCGTCATGCTGCTCACGCTAGGGATGCAGTGGCTACTCTTTTTACCCCTGGCGTGGTGGGTCGGTATTTGGCTCGGTTACGGGTTAGTCGGGGTCTGGTTGACACAGCTCTTTTACCGGCTGATCAACTCCACTGGCTTTTTATGGGTGTGGCAGCGCCGCCGCTGGTTAGTCCATGACACTCACTCGCAGTTTAAATAGCATTTAACGATAAAAAGATAATTATATATTCTTTTGTAGAATATGACGCCCGCGTTAGAGTGACGGTATATTACCGTCCGTCTTGACGTGACCATTTCGCTTTTAGCAGGATCGTGCCACATGTACCGTTATGATATTCACGACCAAACGCTGGTTGACGAGCGCGTAGCGCAGTTCCGCGATCAGATGGAGCGCTACCAAGCCGGTCGTTTGGGAGAAGAAGAGTTTCGCCCGCTGCGGCTGCAAAACGGCCTGTACATTCAAAGGCATGCGCCGATGCTACGTATTGCTATACCTTACGGTATGCTGGCGGGCCATCAGCTGCGTGCTTTGGCCGAGATCACTCGCCGCTACGACCGCGGCTACGGCCACTTCACCACGCGACAAAACCTGCAGCTCAACTGGCCTGCACTGGAAGACGTGCCGGATATCTTGGCCGAGCTGGCCAAAGTGCAGATGCACGCCATCCAAACCAGCGGTAACTGTATCCGCAATACCACCAGCGACCAGTTTGCGGGGATTGCCAACGACGAAGTCGAAGACCCGCGCCCTTGGTGCGAGCTGATCCGCCAGTGGTCTACCTTACACCCCGAGTTTGCTTACCTGCCGCGCAAATTCAAAATTGCCGTCAGCGGCGCCGCCCAAGATCGGGCAGCGATTCAGGTTCATGACATTGGCCTGCGCTTGTGGCGCAACGCTGACGGCGAGCTTCGCGTCAAAGTATTGGCGGGTGGCGGTTTAGGCCGCACGCCGATGATTGGCGACGTGGTGCGTGAGGACCTGCCCTGGCAGCACCTGCTGACCTATCTCGAAGCGTGCGTGCGGGTTTATAACCAGTTCGGTCGCCGTGACAACAAGTTCAAGGCGCGTATCAAAATATTGGTGAAGGCACTCGGTATCGAAGAGTTCCGCCGACGTGTCGACGAAGAGTGGGCGCATTTGAAAGATGGCCCCCAGACACTGAATCAAGCCGCCGTCGACGCGGCCAAAGCGCACTTCCCCGAGCCTGAGCGCCGCTCGGTGGCCGACAGCTCGGTGGAAGCGTTCGATCAACTGCGTCGTGACAATCGCAGCTTTGCGCGTTTCGTCACCAATAATGTGACCGACCACAAAGTGCCGGGGTATAAAGCGGTCACACTGTCGCTGAAGCGCCGCGAGCATGCTCCAGGTGACGTGACTGCCGACCAGATGGACGCCGTGGCCGACCTCGCCGACCGCTACAGCTTTGGCGAAGTGCGGGTGACTCACGAACAGAATTTGGTGCTATCCGACGTGCCAGTCGACGAGCTCGAAGCGCTTTGGAAAGAACTGGATGCCCTGGGAATGGCCAACCCCACTGTAGGCACGCTGAACGACATCATCTGCTGCCCTGGTGGCGACTACTGCAGTCTTGCCAATGCGGTCTCCATTCCCATTGCTCAGGCGTTACAAGAGCGCTTCGAAGATTTGGATTTCCTGTACGACCTGGGGCCCCTGGATCTCAACATCTCAGGCTGCATGAATGCCTGCGGACACCACCACGTTGGCCATATCGGCATTCTTGGCGTGGATAAAAAAGGCGAAGAGTATTACCAAGTCTCGATTGGCGGTAATTCAACGGATGACGCCTCACTGGGTAAAATTCTGGGCCCCTCTTTCTTCCGTGAGGACGTGCCGGGCGTGGTCGAGAAGGTGCTCGAAGTTTACGTAGCCGAACGTCACGAAGATGAGCGCTTTCTGGATACGTATCGCCGTATTGGCCTAAAACCCTTCAAGGAGCGTGTTTATGCCCAGCAATGATACCCAAGTCGAGGCAATGGAACAGACCCCGGTCCACGTCGATCACTTGATCGACAACGGCGAACTGGCCGCGGAAAATGCTTGGTGCGTCTCCTACGATGCGCAAACACTGCCCGAGCAGCGCCCTGCCTTCGTCCCCCTTGCGCTATGGCAGAACAACCAGGCTGATACAGAACTGGCACCGCTGCTAGCGAGCGACACAGAGCTCAACGCTGAGCTGGCTAGTGAACTAAAGGCAGCACCCGCCGTCGCCGTCGACTTCCCCGCTTTCACCGACGGGCGTGGGTACACCATTGCCCGCCTACTCAGAGAACGTTACGGGTTTACGGGAGAGATACGTGCGGTAGGTGACGTTCTGGTCGATCAGTTGGATTACATGCGTCGCTGCGGTTTTTCGACCATGGCATTACGAGATGATCAGCACCCAGAAGATGCTCTGCGCGCCCTCAATGCGTTTAGCGTCCGGTACCAGACCGACGTAGAAGTACGCCAGGCGCTCTTCGAAAAGCGTTTAGCCACTACCCACTAAAGACAAGCTGCATCGCTAACGCCGACAAGGGCATGCCTTTGTCGGCGTTTTTTGTTTAGCCGCGCCGTTTCTGCTGGCGCTCGCGATTATTGGCTTTAGCACGGTCGCTTTTGCGTAGCATGATCCAGGTAGCGCCGAGCCCGCCTTCAGAGGGCTGGGCCGACACGTAAGCCTGCACCTCATCGAACTGAGCGAGCCACTTGGCGATATAGGAGCGCAACACGTTGGCCGGGCTGTCCACCTCCCGCCCTCGCCCATGAACGACCATTACCGAGCGGAGGTCGTGGGCATAGGCCTCCTGAATAAAGGGAAAGAGCATGCGTCGACACTCTGCTAGCGGTCGGCGAAGCAGATGAAGCTGGGCTTGCACGCTGTATCCGCCATGCTTCAATTTGTCGACCACCCCTTGTTGAATACCTTCACGGCGAAACTCGATAGGATCGAAAGGTGGCAGTAAATCGACGAAATCGTCCGAGAGAAAGTTACGCTCATCCAAACGCTCTTCGGCGCTTTCGCGTCTGGCCAACTGTGCTTCCGATGGCCGCTGACGTTGGGGACCTGTATCTGCACGATTGCGCTTTGGCAGTGGCTTCACATCACCCACTAACGCGCGGAAGTCCATTTCATCACGAAGTGACTGGCTCATAACAGGCTCCTCCGATAGGGTCTAGGCCTAGACAGCGTAATGTATCTTAGCAAAATCACCGACACTGCTTAAGACTTGTCTTATCACAGGCCGTTCTGCACCCTATACATCTACCTATCACCAAGGAATGAGATATGAGCTGGGGAAAGCGATTAAGCGTCGGGTTGCTGGCTGGCGCGGTAGGCGTGACCGCTTGGCTCTGGCTGACCATGCTCAGCCCATGGTTCTATGAACGGCCTGATGAGCTGCCCACGATCGAACAGCGCACCCACCAAGTATTCGTTTACGGCACGCTGCGTTATTGGCCGGTTCGTTGGATTGTCATGGGAGACTCAGGCTCGCCAGAGCCGGCACGCCTGGAAGGGTTCGAGCGTCATGGATTGGATCTCTCGCCGAGTGATCATAGCCATGTCGATGGTCTATTGTTGACCGTGTCACCACGCGCGCTCGAGCGCCTCGATCGTTATGAACGGCTCGGCATTCGCTATGAGCGCGGCATTCGCTATGAGCGCATAGAGCAGACACTGGCCGATGGCACCACCGCGTGGGTTTATGTTCGGCTTCCGGAAGTCAGCCTGATCGATAGCGCTCCTGCCTATGGGATAGCTCTGTTACCATATGAGGCGTTGCCAGTGACCGCTCAACGCCTGGTCGCTCTGCCCACCAATTAGGATACGTCATGAGTGAAGCCACGCCTTTTGTCTTGATTCTGTATTACTCCCGTTCAGGAGCTACGGCAGACATGGCCCGCCAACTAGCAGCGGGCGTCGAGAGCATTCCCGGTATAGAAGCGCGACTGCGCACGGTACCTTCGGTTTCCCCCACCTGTGAAGCCGTCGACCCCGAGATTCCCGCTGAAGGGGCAGTCTACGCCGACCTGAACGATTTACGCCACTGCAGCGCACTGGCGTTGGGTAGCCCTACGCGCTTTGGCAATATGGCCGCGCCACTCAAGTTTTTTCTCGACACCACTAGCAGTCTTTGGATGAACGGCGCGCTAATCGACAAGCCCGCCTGTGCGTTTACCTCGACGTCTAGCTTGCATGGCGGCCAAGAAAGCACGTTGCTGACCATGCTGGTGCCACTTTTGCATCACGGTATGGTCTATGCGGGCATCCCCTATAGCGAGACGGAATTACTGAGCACTCAGCATGGCGGCACGCCTTACGGGGCCAGCCATGTGGCTGGCACACGCAGTGACCGACCGGTTGACGAGCACGAACGAGCGTTGTGCCAAGCACAAGGAAGACGGCTCGCCAAACTCGCGTTAGCCTTACATAAAATGCGCCAGGAGACGTCGTCATCATGAGACAGTGGTTAGAGACGCTGGAAGAGAAACACGGACTCGACACGTTGACGCGACAAGCACGACTGTTAGTGCTCGTCAGTTTTGGCGTGCTGCTTCTGCTGGTGATTTATCGTGGCTTCTTCGTACAGGGCGAAACGTTCAATTGGCGACCCGTGGTGGCGTTCATTTTGCCTTTGGTGCTGTTCTTGCCATCGATCATTGGTCAACGTGCCCGTGGGCACGCTTGGCTTGCCTTCGTCAGCTTGCTCTACTTCACCCAGGGTGTGATGTTGGCGACCTTGCCAGAACAGGGAATGAGAGGCGTATTAGAAGCGCTTGTATCGCTGGCGCTCTTTACGGGCTGCATGGGCTACGCGCGCTTTCGAAGCCGACAACTCCGTCTTAACGGTTAAACGATATCAATAAAACCATAGCCAGCCACTGACGCCTGCTGCGATCAGCAGCGCCCCAACGGCGTAGCAAGTTTGCCTGCGCGACGAGACGGGTTTTGCGTCGACGGGCTGGCTATGAAACCTTTTCACTCCCGTCAACATGGCGGGAATGAGCCGCTCGCCTTGTAGCGTGTGCCAAAGTAGCCCTGCGACATGCAAACCAATCAACACTAACAGTAGATCGCTATTGAGTGAGTGTAACTGAGCGAGCAGATCGCCCATGTTAGCGCCTAACACACCGTAAAGCGGTGCCTGAAAGAAAATATCATCGCTCAAGAACAGCCCACTCAACGCTTGAAATCCAAGCGACACTAGCAACAGCACGACCATCCACCCGCCGAGCGGATTATGGCTGGCGTAGGGAGATGCGCGCCGTGTCATTAGCGCTTTGGTATAGCGTGCGGTAGTCCTAGGGCCATATACGAACGTACTAAAGCGAGCATAAGGGGTGCCCACCCAGCCCCAGATCAAGCGAAAAACGAGTAACCCAATGATCAAATAGCCCGCCTGAGCATGTACTTCCAGCGGAAATAGAAAGGGCTGACCCATGGTTTTAGTGGTGTAGAAAGAAATAATCACCGCTGCCAGCAGGGACCAATGAAACAAGCGGATGAACGCATCCCATACGGCTATGCGTGTCGTGCGGCTCTGCATCGCGCTATCCTCAATCTTCGTACGGGTATATTTTCGCATTTATGGCAATATTCTCATAGAAGGATTCCGCGAGCGCTCCAACGCTGTGTCACTGGGCCATCCTGAACGAACAACACTTGAGCTTTAGCGTTAGACCAGCGAACATGACCTCAATGTAATTTATCACCTCAGGGGAGCTTCACCGATGACACGTAACATTGCCGACGTCAGGCGTGACTATGAGGGCGGGCGTTTGGACGAAACGCACACCTCCGACGACCCATTCGTGACGTTCGATGAGTGGTTCAGTCTGGCCCTTGACAGCGAAGGTAAAGATGGCAATGCCATGACGCTCTCTACGGTCGACAGTCAGGGTCGTCCCCATGCACGCGTTGTGCTGCTGAAAGGGTTCGACGAGCGAGGCATGGTGTTTTTCACCAACTATCATAGCCATAAAGGTAGCGAGCTGAGCAATGTGCCCTATGCCGCTCTCACCTTTTGGTGGCCGTCTCTATCACGTCAAGTGCGGATAGAGGGCCCGGTGGAGCAAGTTTCCGCCGAAGAGTCGGATGAATACTTTGCCAGTCGCCCACGCGGTAGTCAGCTCGGTGCTTGGATTGCCACCCAAAGCGTGGTGATTCCTGACAGGAACTGGATCGAAGAGCGTCAAAAGCGCTTCGAACAAGCTTATGAAGGCCAGGATATTCCCCGCCCTATTCACTGGGGAGGCTATCGGGTAAACCCGGAAATGATCGAGTTTTGGCAGGGGCAGCCCAGCCGCTTGCACGACCGACTGCGCTACGAACGGCGCGACGGCGGTGAGTGGAGCCGCTTCCGTTTAGCGCCCTGATGCCCAGGCGCAAGACGTAACACTCAAACGGTCTGCGGGTGACAAGCCACAGACCGTTCATTGGAAGGGTCAATCCGGTTGACTCTCCAAACGATGGCGCTGCCACTCGCTGTCGGGTTCATTCAGGCGCAGTACGGCATCGATCACCTGCTCTTCCATATTGTAACGGCAACGAAAACCAAGATGTTTCATCAACGCTCGCATGGGGTGATTATCCACCATGATTTTACCGATCATTTCGAGCGTGCCGATACTGGTGCAGTAGTCGATCATTTTCTTCATCAGTAGACTGCCAATGCCCAGTCCCTGAAGATCATCCCGAATGATCACGGAGAACTCGGTGCGGATATTGTCAGGGTCGTTCCATACCCGAACCACCCCCAACATCTCCTTACTGCCATCATCGTGCTGATGCTCGGCGATGAATGCCATCTGACGGTCATAGTTGATATGCGACAAAATCGACAAGTCGCGCTGGGTAAGGTTCGACTTGTTATGGAAGTAGCGGAAACGGATGCTCTCCTCTGAGAGCTGCCGGTGAAAGGTGGTGATCAGTGGTGCATCCTCTGCGCGGATGGGTCGCACTTCTACCTGCCAGCCATTTTTCAACGTCACCCACTGACGAAGCTCTTCCGGGTACGGCATGATCGCAAAACGCGCGGGGTGCCCCAGATCCATGGCAAAATCCACTGCCAACATACCGTCGCGGTTCAACAGCAATGGATTGAGCTCCAGGCCACGTAAATCGGTCAAATCCGACGCCATTTGGGAAAGTTTGACTAGCAACTGGCATAGATGCTGGATATCCCTCTCTGGGTCGGCGGAGTGCTCGCGGATCAAAGAGGCCGCGTGGGTGCGCCCCACGACGTCGGAGGCGAGGCTCATATTGAGCGGGGGCAACGCCACCTGCCGGTCAGCCAACACGTTGACCTTATACCCCCCAATACCAAACACGATCAGCGGCCCAAATACCGGGTCCCGGGTGATGCCTGCACAAATCTGCATCGAATGTTTGCCCCGCTGCATCGGCTGCAAACAGTATTCGCGGATGGCATGCTCGGGAAATTTCTCCTGCACTTTATCGCCTAATTGCCTCACCCCGTCGGCGACTTGTTCGGGCGTCTCTAAATCTTGCAGTAACCCAGCGGAAATCTTATGCGGATGCTTGCGGTAGCGATACGGCCGACAGTTTCCTTCGTGAACCACTTTCAGCGCCTTTGGTCCTGGAAAGCGTTCGGCGACCACCAAGGCTTCTTCTGGTGAGTTCACGTAGGCGCTGGGGGCAGTGGGTATACCATAAGCTTCCAATACTTGGGCGGTTTCAGAGTGAGCGAGAGTTTGGCGGCCCTGTTCTTTTGCTTGCTTGATCAGCGCACGACACTCGGCGCGAATCTCTGGGCTCGTGGAAAACGGCAGGCTGGGCGGTATTTCATGCAGCAACGCCTGAACGCGCTGATAATCCACCATATGCATAAAGGCCTTCACCGCTTTTTCAGGTGACGTATAGGTAGGAATACCCGCGAGGTTGCAGACATGTCGCGCATTGAGCGCCTCTTTCAAACCCATCCAACTCGTGAGTAAATTACGTTTGAAAGAGCGACGGTGATCGATGAGCGCTTGAGCCGTGACCTGGGAAGGCGCTAAACGTGTAGGTGCATGAACGACTAGGACGGCATCGACGTTCGGGTCAGCGGTGACGATTTGCAGCGCCTCAACAAACCGCTCCGGAGTCGCGTTTCCGCCCAAGTCCACCGGGTTTTCGCCGGGCTTGCTCATATCGACTTGACTTTTATGTAACGCCGCTTGGGTTTCGGGGCTGAATTCAGCCAGCTTGCCACCCGCGCTAATTAACTTATCGATGGCCAGCATGGCAGGCCCAAGTCCATTGGAGACGATTGCCAAGCGATCACCGCGTAGCGGTTTCATACGTGACAGCGTTTCTAGGGCATCGAGCATTTCATCCGAATCGTTGACACGCACCACGCCGGCACGTGCAAAAGCGGCATCGAACACGACATCGCGATTGGCAATGCCCGGCGTGGGCGGCATACCAGATATGTCCGACTGAGCGGTGCGACCACTTTTAATCGCCACCACGAGTCGGTTGCGTGAGGCATCCCGGACAGACGTCATAAAGTGCTGGGCATCCGTCACCCGCTCGAGATGTAGAAGAATCGCTTGCGCAGGCGAATACTGATTGACGTAGTCGATGAGATCCGGCAATAACACATCGACACTATCGCCAACGGTAATGAGGTGAGAGAAGCCCACATCTCGGCCCGCTGCCCAGTCGATCATCGCATTGGCCAGCATTCCTGATTGGCCTAGATATGCTACGCGCCCCGCCTTGATCGGCTGGCTGGCATACGAAGCATTGAGTTTTTTTCCCGGTACGATTAGCCCCATACACTCCGGGCCTAGAACGCGGATGCCGGATTCACGGGCAGCCTGCAGCATGCGCTGGCGTATCGACCCCTTGCTGCCCTCCTCACGGTCTAGGTACGCACCCCCGGAAAGCACCAAAGCCGCCTTCACACCGTACTTACCCAACTTTTTAATCAGTCTGGGAACGCCCTCAATGGGCGAACACACGACGGCGAGATCAGGAATGTCGGGCAGTTCCTCCACTGTACGTACGCAATCTACGCCAAACACCTTTTCATAACCTTTCAGGTTAACGGCCCAGAGCTTGCCTCTGAATTGGCCATCTTGCAGGTTGCCCAACACCAAACCACCCAAAGATTCTGGCTTTTCAGAGGCACCGAACACCGCCACCGAGCGAGGTTCGAAAAAATGATGCAGAAAGCGTGTGCTCACTATGCGTCTCCCTCTGACATGAATGACTAATGTGTACGACTTATTGACACTGTCGCGCAAGCCCTCGAGGCGATTAAGGTGATGCTAACGTTACCGGAGCGCTCGAATGATCACTGCCTACCTTACCCACCCCGACTGCGTATTGCATCATATGGGGCCAGAGCACCCTGAAAGCCCCTTGCGGCTAGAGGCGATTCGGGCGCGCCTGTCACTTTCTGGACTGTTACAGCAAACCATGCAGGGCGATGCCAAAGAGGCGAGTGACGAGGCGTTGGCCAGGGTTCATCCTTTGCGCCACCTTCATGCCTTGGAGAAATGCCTGCCTAGCGAAGGAATCGTGACGCTGGATAGCGACACCATGATGAACCCGGATAGCTTGAAAGCAGCGCGTGTAGCCGCAGGTGCCGTCATTCGCGGCGTGGATCAGGTGTTCAAACGGCAAGCGGATAACGTCTTTTGCGCCGTGCGCCCCCCCGGCCACCATGCCGAAGCAGCCGATGCCATGGGCTTCTGCTTTTACAACAACATTGCCGTGGGGGCCGCCCATGCAAAAGCAACCTATGGTGCTAGACGGATCGCCATTCTCGATTTCGATGTTCACCAATGCAACGGCACCATCGACATTTTTAAGAACGATCCAGACGTGCTCATTTGCACCAGCTTTCAATACCCGTTTTATCCTTGGCGTTACTTGCGCAGCGAATGGCAAAATGTGGTGAATACACCGCTGGAAGTCGGTACCGGCAGTGAAGAGTATCGACGAGTCATCGAACGTCATTGGCTCCCCGCACTGCATGCCTTCAAACCCGACCTGGTAATGTTATCGGCAGGGTTCGATGCTCATAAAGAGGACCCAATGGGCGATATTTGCTTAGAAGATGAAGACTTCTATTGGGTAACGCACCTGGCCATGGAAATTGCGGCGCTTTATGCCGACAATCGCGTCGTGTCCGTACTAGAGGGAGGTTACAATCCAACCTCCCTTGCCAGCAGCGCCGAGGCGCATATCAAAGCGCTTTTGGGACTCCCCTTCACCGATGCTCCCTAGTGGCGCCCTGAGCGCAAGAGCTGTGGTACCATGCGGCGTTCATGTTGCCCTCTACCTCACGTGACCGTTATGACCGCCACTTCTGAAGAGCACGCAGCGCTGCGCATCGCGTCAGGGCGAAAGCCGTTCGTCGAACCACTACGGTTGGGCGAACGGCTCAAACAGATTCGACTAGCTAATCAATGGACGCTGGAGGACGTGAGCCAGCGTACCGGTATAGCTCGTTCTACGCTTTCTAAAATCGAGAACGACCAAGTCTCGCCAACGTTCAGCGTAGTACAGAAGCTAATGAGCGGTCTCGATATCGATCTACCGCAGCTTTTTACGCCTCCCAAGCGCGAGCGCTACACCATGGGACGTCGCGATCTGACGCGTAGAGGAAAAGGCCAACTGCACCCTACCCCAACCTACGAACATGAACTGCTGGGCCATCAGCTCGCGCAAAAGCGCATGATCCCATTTAAAACGATCGTTCGAGCACGCAGCTTTGACGAATATCATCAGTGGGTACGGCACGATGGCGAGGAGTTTTTAATGGTACTGCACGGCGACATCATGCTTTATACGGAATTCTATGCACCGTTAGTGCTAGCGGAGGGGGACAGCATCTACTTTGACAGTGACATGGGCCACGCCCTAGTCTCTACCAGCCAAGAAGATGCGGTCGTGCTATCAGTATGCACTCGCGGCGATCTGGTATAACCCTGTTCAGTCGGCTATAGACAGTTCGTTGGCTTAGGTAACCCAGCAATACGAGCCAAACGTTTTGGCGGGCTGCCGGGGAATAAACGCATTAAATAGACCGAGCGCCCTTTTTCCTCGCCTAGGGCTTGCTTGGTGGCTTTGACTAATGGGCGCATCGCCGGCGCCATTTCGTAGCGCGTATAAAAATCCCGAACCACACGAATGAGCTCCCAATGCTCCTCCGTCAGTGCTAGCCCTTCATCCGCAGCTAATAATGCGGCAACACCATCGTCCCAGTCGCTTTGCTTAACTAAATAGCCCTCAAGGTCAATTTTGATTTTTTTATTTGCATCAAGATAACGGTATAAATTTGTATCGTTCATTAATCAGTACCAAGATAAAATCTTCGTATGCTGCTCGGTCAACGCAACAAACCCTCTCATATCCAGCCATCGATCTTGAGACACGGGGAAAGCTGGATACACACCCCGAGATATTGCGTCTTCTTCCAATATAAACACGCGGATATCATTTTCCAGGTGCCAGCCCCGCCAATTAACGTGCAGTAACGCTTGAACGGCATCTTCGATGAGCAAAATACTATCGCCCTCGGCAATGGTGAGGAGCATCTGTTCTGCGGGCTCGCTATGCGTGGGCTTGTTCAAAATATGTAACATGGCGCTGCCCATTCAAAAATTCATCACTTGAGAGTGGCGATGTAACAACTCGGGCAACCCCGCGTCGGCCACTACAGTCGCCCCCTCTACTAGCTGGTCGACTTGCAAGTGCAGCGCATCCAGCGCGCTTTGTGGCACTAACAGTTGATCGATGTCGTACATCTCCAGCATATCGATGGTCGGTAGCGTCGCTTTCTGCCCTGGCGCACCCGTTTTTTGCTCTTTTAGCAGGGCCAGTACGCCCTGCCCAAGAAACAGTAGACTGACCGTTTGGCCAAACGCGGCCGCTACCAAAGCCACGTCCAGCCCCTCTCGCAGGGCATTGGAGCTATACGGCGCATGACGAATGATCACCAGCCGCTCGTTTTCATGACTCATCGTACTGCTCCCTACGCAAAGGTGATCACACGATCGCAACGCTGTTGAAGGGCGAGCAATTGCCCCAGGCCGGTCAATTCGAACGGCGCTTGTAGGTTGAAGTGCGTTTGGCCATGGCGCTTGGCCTCGGTCTCGCTCATTATCCCCCGGCGCAGCGCGGCAGCAATGCATACTTCCAGTGCAACGCCATGCTCGTGGTGCAACGCAATCCACGCATCACGCATGTTGAGTTCGTCTTGTGGCGGAGTCATTAACTGTGAAGCGTTATGAACTCCCTCTTGATAGAAGAAAATTCCCGCCACTCGGTGACCTGTATCAATGAGCGCCTTGGCAAAGCGAAGTGCCGAGTGCGGTGCTGCACTGGCGTAAGGCGCGCCCATGACCAATAAGCCGTACTCCATTGTATCGTCTCTTACTGAACCCGTGAAAAAAAACAGACCCTACCTAGTAGGGTCTGTTGGGGATGCCGCGTCAAGTGACAGCCTGCATGCTAACGATCAGTCGTTGCTCATGATACCCAGAATAGAGAGCAGGCTGACGAACAGATTGTAGATAGAGACGTAGAGCGTCACCGTGGCGAGGATGTAGTTCGTTTCACCAGCGCGGTGCACGATTTCACTCGTTTGATAGAGGATCGCGGCAGACGCAAATAGCACGAAACCTGCAGACACCATTAGCGACAGCGCGGGGATGTTGAAGAAGATACCCGCCACCATGGCGAGGATCAGCACGATGGCACCCGCCATCAGGAAATTACTCAAGAAGCTGAAGTCTTTTTTTGTCGTTAGCGCCACAGCAGACAGGCCAATGAACGTCAGGCCGGTCATGGCCAAAGCGTTCATGATCAACGCGCCACCGTTTGGCAGCGTTAAATAGGCAGAAATAATCGGCCCTAGGGTGAACCCCATGAAACCCGTAAACGCAAAGGTTGCCAGCAGACCTGCTGCGGAGTTGGCGGTCTTGTGGACCAAGAACATCAAGCCATAAGCCCCAATGAAGAACACGAAAATGTTCATCTGCTGGATACCCATGGCTACAGAGGCGCCCGCCGTGACAGCCGAAAACAGCAGTGTCATGGCCAAAAGAGCGTAAGTGTTGCGCAACACCTTGTTGGCACTAGCGCCGCTCACCACACTCTGGGGTTGCGTTCTCGCCGTGTTCGAATCGTTAAAAGCCATGTATCTATGCTCCCTAGTGGTCATACTATCAACGGACAAGGATGCCGTTAGCTAGTTCCAGACGCAAGTCTTAGTCTTCCACGCTAAACATCCGCGTTCGTGTCTCTCCTTTCGATTGGGTTGACTATGCTTTAACTCCTACACCCACTTGGACAGATCCATGCGCCATAAAATTCCTACTTCATTTACTTGCTTCGGTCTTTTGACACTCGCGTCGCTGTCGTTCGCCACGACGGCTAATGCGTATACGCCCAGTGGAGAGGACGTTAGCTACGATGTAAACGGCGAACGTTTCGAAGGCTACTTCATCTCAGGGGGCGACAACGCCAAGGGGAGCGTCATCATCGTCCACGATTGGGACGGTATAGATGATTACGAACGACAGCGCGCCGATATGCTTGCAGAGCAAGGATACGATGCGTTTGCCGTCGACCTATTTGGGGCAGGCAATCGTCCCCAGGCCACTGAAGACAAGCAGGCAGCCACACAAGCCCTTTATCAAGACCGCGAACGCATGCGAACGCTGACACTGGCAGGGCTCGATCAAGCACGAGCATCAGGCACCGCCACACAGGCGGTCATCATGGGGTATTGCTTTGGGGGTGCAGTCGCCCTAGAGATCGCTCGTTCGGGCGAAGCCAACGATATTGCTGCTTACACGAGTTTCCATGGCGGACTAGACACACCCGATGGGCAAGCCTATTCAAGTGACACGCCGCCGATTTTCATTGCTCATGGCGGTGCTGATGAGGCAGTGAGCCTAGACGATGTGGCAACTCTAGCGGAGGAACTGGAAGCCGCGGGAGTGACGTATGAAGTCGGCATCTATTCGGGTGCACCGCACGCGTTCAGTGTCTTCGGCAGCGATCGTTACCACCCACGTGCCGATGAGCAGTCCTGGGCAACGTTCAATCAGTGGCTAGAAGAGATGCTGTAGACACACGGTAGAAGGTCACCGAATAAAAAAGGGTAGCTGATGCTACCCTTGTTCGATGCCCGAAGGCTCGGCTTTTATGCCATGAAATGCTTACAGCAGCGGCGGCTCGTGATCGTCGCCATCTTCTTCTTTTTGCGGTGTGACGACCGTCGACGTGACTTGGCGAGCATCTTGAGCGTTATAAAGACGCGCATCGATAATACTCAGCACGCTTAACTGTGCAAACAACACCGCAAAACAAACGATTAAGCCTTTTAACATGGTCGTGGCCCTTTGCCAGACGAAACGCTCGTCTGAATGATGAGAATAGTAGCGCAGGGCCAATAGAAAGCAACGCGGCGCTCAAAATAAATGGCGCGTCTACTAGGCGAATTCTTCGGTATCGATATCCGCCTGCTGTGCTTCGTTGTAGCGCGCGCCAGCGACATCGTTGGGACGCATCATTTCGTTGAGCAGCGCAAGGTCTGGCTCGCTCAACACCAGCTGTTCGGCTCGTAGATTTTCCCGCATATGGATGACAGAGCGCGTACCGGGAATCGGTACGACATGGCTCCCCTGCGCTTTTACCCACGCCAACGCCAACTGGGCGGGAGTGACCTCCAAGCGGCTTGCCACGGCCGTGAACTGCGCCAGCAGCGCGAGGTTATGGTGACGATTATCGCCATTGAAACGCGGCATTCCGGCGCGCATGTCGCCCTCGGTAAAGACGGTATCGGCATCGATGGCGCCGGAGAGAAACCCCCGACCCAAAGGGCTAAACGCCACCAGCGCCGTCCCTAGGATTTGGCACGTCTGGCTCAAGGCGATCTCGGGATTACGTGTCCATAGCGAGTATTCGGATTGCACCGCCGCAATGGGATACTCGGCGTGCGCCTTACGCAGCGTGTCGGCCGAAATTTCTGAAAGACCGACGCCCCTGATTTTTCCCTCCTCGACCAGCCGCCCCAGTGCGCCCACACTCTCTTCGATGGGCACTTGGCGATCCATACGATGAAGGTAATAAAGATCCAGGTGATCGGTTTGCAAGCGCGCCAGGCTCTCTTCACACTGCCGGCGCAGCGTCTTGGGCCGCCCGTCGATCACTCTTTTGCCGCTCTCTGGGTCCATGGCCATGCCGCATTTGCTAGCCAAGAAGAATCCTTGCCGTTTGGACGCGAGCGCCTTACCCAGCAAGCGCTCGTTAGCCGTCGCACCATATAGCGTGGCCGTATCAAAATGGCGATATCCCATTTCGAAGGCCTCGTTAAGTGCTCGTATGCCCGCTTGCTCGGGCACGTGTTGCCCATAGCCATGGGATAAATTCATACAGCAGGCCACTTCTTTCAAACGATCATAAAACGCTGACATACCACTCCTCACTCAATAGGCAGACCATCAATAGAAAGATCACGACGCTATCGTCTGCCTGGACTGCAAGATTGCACAAACAGGCACCTGTGTCCCCAGCCAATCCGGCAAGCGGTGTTCGAGATAATATCGCGGCCGCCAAGGGGCGCCCTCGATGAAACCAACATGGCCGCCACTGGCCCAGAGTTCCAGCGTCACACACTCTGGTATCATATCGGCCTCGGGTACGCTGTGCGGGTAAATGAAGGGATCGTCTTGGGCGTGCACGATCAGCGTCGGCACTTGAATGGCTGATACGAAGAAGGCGCTACTGCAGCGTCGGTAATACTCCTCAGCGCTGGCAAAGCCGTGCAAAGGGGCCGTGACGCGACCGTCGAAATCCCAAAACGTTTCCATTCCGTCCAACGTTTCCAGAGACGTCAAACGCTCAAGCTCTTGCTCTCGGCCCTGCGTACGGAAAGCTCTCTGTTTGGATTCCACATAATGACGCAAACCGCGTAGAAATCGCGCCTGGTAAACCCTCGAGAAGCCATGGCGAATTCGTTCGGCACAGTGGTCCAGCCGAAACGGTACTGATACCGCCACGGCGGCTCGGAGCATGCTTTGGCTGCCTGTCTCACCGAGATATTTCAACAGCACGTTGCCGCCTAGGGAGTAGCCCACGGCCACGAGCGGCTTATTCGGATAGCGTGCGGCTAACTGCGTGACGATATCGGCAAGGTCTTCGCTGGCACCGGAATGATAACCACGGGCTCGATGATTGGGTTCGCCGGAGCAGCCGCGCCAATTGACCGCCACACTTTGCCAACCCTGCTCGGCCAGCGCCTGCTGCTGGCCTAGAATGTACAGCGATGACGAGCTCCCGGTGAGGCCATGGAGTAGAATAGCGCAGCGCGTCGCTTCCCCTCGTGGCCCGTACCAGTCCAGATCGATGAAATCGCCGTCCTCCAGTGTGATACGCTCTCGATGACGCTGGAGCCGAGGCGTGGCTCGAAAAAGAGGGCTATACAGCGTTTGCAGATGCCCGCCGGGTAGCCAACGCGTTGGACGAAAAGTGAAAGGGGAAGAGCGCATGCCATGAGTACCCGCCGAGAAAATCGTCGATCAGCTTAGCAAATTTTCGATAAAAAACGGCGGTTGAGCGCTCTTCTCAGTTCTAATCGTCGACATCGACTTTACGTAAATCATCGACGGCCACCCCGCTTGGCAACTCCTCTGGTGATGCAGGCAGCCAAACCGGTGATAGATCACTATCTTCACGACCGTCTTTATGGGTATGGCCAGGAATGCGATACACCACCTGCTCATGTCGATGATCCCACGCGTAAATCCTTTCCATATGCGCTCCTTGTGACTTTGAAACTTTTCGATAGGGTCATGCACGCAACGATAGACCCGTAACGCCCGAGAGGATTCCCTGTGCTTTGCTATAGTCAGGCTTCCTCTCTCCTAGGAGACACCTATGCTTGCTCTGCAACGGCTTCGTAAAACCTTCAGCACGCCTCAGGGCAAACTCCAGGTACTGGGTGGGGTCGACCTCCATCTCGCCCGCGGCGAAAGCCTCGCGCTGATGGGCGAGTCCGGTAGTGGCAAGTCCACCCTGCTCCATCTTGCCGCCGGCCTGGATACACCCGATAGTGGTCAAGTCGTTATCGATGGCCAGTCACTCTCCGAGCTCAATGAAACCCAGTGTGCCCTTCTCCGCCGTCAGCAGTTAGGGCTGGTGTTTCAGCAATTTCACCTCGTGCCGAGCCTGAACGTTGCCGACAACCTACGCTTGCAGGCAAGGCTAGCAAACAAAGAAGATCCTGGGTGGAGCCGTTATTTAATAGAGCGGTTAGGGCTTGCCGGGCGTGAAGCGCACTACCCCGAACAGCTTTCCGGGGGCCAGCAGCAGCGGCTTGCCATTGGACGAGCGCTCGCCGTGCGCCCGTCGCTCCTGCTGGCCGATGAGCCCACCGGCAATTTAGACGAGCAAACGGCGGGGCGCGTGCTGGAGCTGCTGCTTGAACTGGTCAAGGAGACCCGCTGCGCGATGTTGATGGTGACGCACAGTCGCCGCGTTGCTGCGCCACTGGATCGCTCCCTGCGTTTACATCGTGGCCAATTTCAGGACGCTGTCGCATGATGGGACGTGTACTGAGGACACTGCTCAGCCACTATAAGCGCCACCCGACGCAGTTGGCGATGCTACTAATAGGTTTATGGGTCGCCAGCGCGCTATGGAGCAGCGTGCAGGCGATTAACACCACTGCAAAAGAGAGCTATGCCCGCGCTAGCGCACTGTTCACTGCAAGCAGCGACCAGCTCGACCGCTTGGAAGGCGCACCGCTGGGCATGGACGACTACCTAGCGCTACGCCGGGCGGGACTGCCTGTTTCACCGCTGCTCGAAGCCACGATCCTCCACCAGGGCACCACCCTAACGCTACTGGGTATCGACCCCTTCACGCTCCCCTCCGGTGACGGCACTAGCTCGCTCACAGCGTTCATGACACCTCCTTGGCAGACACAGCTCGCAGCGGACTCCCTACCCTCCATTGGGCTGAACCGCGCGGACGCGCCAGGCGCAACACCCCTCCTTGGCGGATACCACTTACCGCCCTTAACGCTGCGTAATGATCTCCCTCCCGGCACACTGGTCATGGACATTGGCGCGCTATCTGCGCTGCTTGGCGAGCGGGCAACGCTTAGCTTGGTCGCCGAACCAGACGCCATTAGGCAACCCCCTAGCGGCTACCGAATGACCCGGGCGGCCAGCGTGGCCTCACCGGGCCAGTTGACCGATAGCTTCCATCTCAACCTGACGGCACTGGCTTTTCTTTCCCTGATCGTTGGACTATTTATCGTCCAAGCCACGCTTGGCTTGGCCATGGAGCAGCGGCTGGCGACGATGCGCACGCTACGGGCACTGGGAGTACCGGCCGCTACACTTACTGCCGCCATATTGTTGGAACTTTTAGTGTTAGGTGGCATTGGTGCCGCCGCCGGATTGGTCAGCGGGCTGTGGCTGGCAGGTAAACTCCTGCCTGATGTCGCTAGTACGCTAAACACACTCTATAGCACCGAGGTGCAGAGCGCCTTGAGCCTGCCTTGGCATTACTGGCTTGGAAGCCTCGCCATCACACTGGGTGGCTTGTTGCTTGCCGGTAGCGGTACGCTATGGCGTGCCGCCACGCTCGATGTGCTTGCCTTGGGCCATGACCACGCTTGGCGAAGCAGCTATCAGCGCCAGCTACGCCGCCTCACCATCGCGGGGGGCGCTGCAGCACTCACGACGCTGGGGCTGGCACTCTGGTTGAGCAGACTTCCTAGCGGCAGCGGCTTACTGCTGAGTTTTGGACTCGTCGCGGCTCTGCTACTGACCTGTGCGCTCTGCTTACCGCCGCTTCTTGACATCTTACTACGCTGCTTGCAGCGCATCTTTCGCCGCGCCGCCCTGCTGCAATGGTCCGTGGCCGATATGCAGCGGCAGCTTCCTCGACTATCGCTGGCCATGATGGCGCTCCTCATCGCCCTGGCTACGAATTTAGGGGTGAGCAGTATGGTCGGCGGCTTTCGGCTGACCTTTTTAGAGTGGCTGGACCAGCGTCTCACGGCTCCCCTATACATTAACGCCGCTCCCTCGACCCTAGCGCCCCTCAACATGTGGCTTCACGAACAAGCGAGCGTGTTGGACACTCTTCCCACCGCCAGAGGCACGGCGGAGGTACTCGACGTGAGCACGGCGTCCGCGCATCAAGCCCCTCCAGCAGGCGCTGTTTCGCTCTTCGGGATCCATCCCATACCCAGACTGACCGACTACTGGCCCCTGCTAGCCACCGAGCGAGGCATCTCTGCAGCTTGGCAAGCACTGCGCGAAGACGACGTATTCATCAACGAGCAAATGGCGTTTACCTATGGCTTTGTCCCCGGGGACACTCTGACACTCGCCACTCGACAGGGCAGCCAGGAAGCGACCATTGCTGCGATCTACCCTGATTATGGCAACCCGCAGTCGCAGATCGTCATGACCGTCGACGCGCTAACCCAACGCTTTGCGGGTGAGCTGGCTACCGTGGGGGTGGCTCTGCGAACCGACGCAGACGAAGCGCGGTTTCGTCGCGACCTCATGGATACGTTCGGCCTGTCAGGTGAGGCGCTGGTGGACCAGCAGGAGATCAAGCGAACGGCGAGGCAAATTTTCGAGCGCACCTTTACTATTACCCGCGCGCTCAATGCACTTACCCTCGGCGTGGCCGCCTTGGCACTGCTGGCCACACTGCTGGCCCAGGCGCATCAGCGCCAGCGTCATCTCGCCGCGCTATGGGCGCTGGGAGTGCCACGCAGGACGTTGGTGGTGCTACCGTTGATGCAGTTAGGCGGACTCTCGCTTCTCACCGGGCTATTAGCCCTACCGCTGGGCATTGCGATCACTTGGCTGTTGGTGGCCGTCATCAACGTCGCGGCGTTTGGCTGGCGATTACCGCTCCAACTGTTTCCCAGCGACATCATGACGATGTTGTTGACGGCGGTCGGAGTGGCACTGCTTGCGGCCATCCTTCCCTGCTGGAAGCTCTGGCGCAGCGCGCCTAGCACGTTGCTCAACGAAGGAGTCACATGAACAAACGCACCCAGCGAGCGTTGCTGACCGCGTGGATGATCGGCATGGCCACCCTGCTGGTGGGTTGCAGTGAGCCAAGTGACATGTCGTCCCCCCAAGCGGGCTTTGCTGGACTAGGAGCGGAGGCAGAAGGTTACGCCCAGGCTAGTGCCGAGACGCCGCTCGTTTTCCCCGACGACCACGGACCCCATCCCGACTACCGTATCGAGTGGTGGTATCTTACTGCCAATTTGGAGGATAGCGTCGGCCAGCCGCTAGGCCTTCAATGGACGCTCTTTCGCCAAGCACTGATGCCCCCCGATGAGCGTCCAGCGCCTATTGAGTGGGCCAGTGACCAAGTCTGGATGGCTCACATGGGATTATCTAAAGGGGGCACGCATTTGGCGGCGGAACGCTTTGCTCGCAGCCACAGTGAACAGTCCCAGGGTCAGGCGGGCGTCACGGCGTCGCCGTTTCAAGCTTGGATAGACGATTGGCGCTTTCAAAGTCCCGCCTCCGCGAACTTCGAGCACTTCACCCTTAGCGCCTACAGCGGTGAGGGCAATGAGCGCTTTGGCTACGCGCTAACGCTGTCGGCAAAAGGCCCGCTGGTGTGGCACGGCGACAACGGATTCAATGCCAAAACCGTGCAAGGCCAGGGGTCGCATTACTACAGCCAGCCCTATCTACAGATCGAAGGAAGCGTCACACTCAATGGCGAACAAACGAGCGTGACCGGCAGGGGCTGGCTGGACCGCGAGTGGAGTAGCCAACTACTCACCGCGGAGCAGACCGGTTGGGATTGGTTTTCCCTGCACTTGAACGATGGGCGCAAGCTAATGGCCTATCGGCTACGGGGCGGCGGAGAGAACGGCGGCGACTACTCGTTTGCCCATCTGTTCGACGCGAATGGCCACACCGAGCAGATAGGCTCCCAGGAGATTACCCTGGCCCCGCTTACGACCGAGCGCGTCGCGCAGCGCGATATACCGACGACCTGGCAATTGGAAATGCCCAACGCCGGGTTGGATCTCACGATCGAGGCCCGCCATCCCAATCGCTGGATGCCGACCACCGTGCCCTATTGGGAAGGGGATGTGACGGTGCGAGACACCATCACGCAAGAGGCGCTAGGAGTCGGCTATCTAGAAATGACCGGCTACGCAACGAGCAAATGAGCCGTATTCACTCGCGCTCGCCCGCGATGGGCTGCCAGCCTTGGGGTGAGTAGCGCTCCAGGCCATTTTCGCCCAATCGCGTTAGCCACAGCCAGCGGTGGTGAATCAACTCGGCAACGACCGGCTGGCGCTCGATGATGGCCTCGATACGCGCCTTGGGCGCATCCACGACCACCGTAAGACGCAGCGGTTCGTGGTGCAGCGTATCGCCATCGCGCAGCGACTGCTCTGGCAAACCGATACGTAGCTGGGGGGAGTTCCCTTCGATCACGCCCACGTGACCGCCCACCACCGAATGCAATAGCTTGTTGCCCCCACCGTACAGGTCGGGTACCACGGTCGACGCGTAGTACTGCAGATTGATCCAACTAGCGACCAGCATTGGCGCCATCATCAATCCTTCCAGTACGCTGCCTTCCGGGTCTTGCTCGGGGTAGTACTCGTGCAGAAAAGCGCGGCCATCCAACGCTTTACCTTGGGTGCGCGCCCTGGGCGCGAGAATCAACGCGGCGTTATTGACCAGACCCCACTCCGGGCGCGGCTGCGACCAGTCGGCGCCGCGCATGGCCATACTCTCCAAGCGCTCGGTGGCACCCTGTTTCTCGACGCCCAGAGCGGGAGCACGCTCCAAGCGGGTGGCCGCACCGGCGCGCTGGGCAGCAGTTTCGAAAGCCCTCAGTGCGCTTTCCAACGTCTCGGGCATCTGCTCGTCGTGATAGACGTGCACCCGGTCGGTCAGCGTACAGTGCGTCGCCGCTAGCGCGAAAAATGGCGAAGGCAGCACGATACCCATCTGTGGCAACGCCTGCTGAACCTCCGTGTCATTCAGTAGCGCAGCGGCGACCCGGGCATTCATGCCGCCACCCTGGCCGCCACAGGCACCGCAGGTCAGCCCGGCGTGGTGGGGGTTGTTGTCACTTTGTGAATCGTGCCCCACCAGTACCAACAGCGAAGCGCTTGGGTGCCCCAAGAGCGTGAGCAGGTTTTTCGCCAGAGCCACCTTGTCATGGCCTGCAATCGGTTCGCCGTCGTAGGTATGAAACAACCCTTCGGGCGCCTCGCACTGCGGCACCGGTGCCTGCTTGCGCAGACTGTCTTTGATCAGCTTCCAGCCCCAGGCAATCCCGGTGGTCTCGACGAGCGTGAACGTCGAGAGCGGCGCGTATTTGGCATGGCGTACGCTTTGACGCTGGCTCTCTTGCTGATAGCGCTGAATGCCTTGTGCATGAGGATCAGGCGTGCCGATGCGGTAGGCGGGCTTCAGCAGCCCCGGCACGCGGGGTTGAGCCCGCTCGGGGCCGGTGTCCGCATCGGCGACCGGCATGCCGAAAAACCCGGCTACCCCAAGCGTGCCCACCGAGGCGTCGGCGTTCTCCAAGTGGCGACGAAAGCGCTCCGAACGTACGTCGATACAAAACGCAGCTTGCACCTTGGGTACGTGGGGCAGCGGCTCACTCGGTGCCGCCAGCACCGATGCAAGCGCGCGCTGATACCCCAGCTCATAGGCGTGCTGCCAGCACCACAGCGCCTCGTGTAGGTCAAGCGTGCTCTGCCCGGTTTGCCACTGGGAAAACCATTCTCTTCGCTGAACGGTGGTGAGCTGATCGACTCCGAGCCACTCCCAAACCAGCGCCATGGCCGCCAGCTGGTGTATTCCAGCACTCGGCTGTTGATCAGCCGAGTGCCACCCAATCCCCTGACACCAGGAAGCCCAGCCGTTGACTCTCAATAGCAGCGTATGGGTCAACGCCTCGAAGGCCTCTGGCGTCAGCGCCCAATCCGCTGCGACCTGCTCGACCGCGGCCATGGGCTCATCGGGCAGCGTCCGTAGCGACTGGCGAAGCGTTTTAGGCCAGCGTAAATCGTGCTGTACCGTATGTTTCCAGAAGGGATACAGCGACTCCCCAGTAGGATTTGACCAGCGCTGCTGATGCTGGTCGAAGTAGCTGGCGCAGCTTTCTGCAAGCGCATTGAACCCATCGTGCCCTTTCAGCACCTCCCAGGCGCTGCGCAGCGGCGTGGCTGCTTTCGGCGGAGATGCCAAGTAGCCGACTAGGCTCTGTTCACTGTAAGCATAGCCGCCCTGACGCAGCGCTTGCTGCACATCCTGAGATGTGATGCGCCCCGCCTCCCATGCATGGCGATAAAACTCGGCGGGCATGGTCATTGGCTGCCCAGCACGGCGGCTCAACGCTTGGCTCACCTGCTCGATGGGCTGATGTTTGAGCCCCCACCAAGGGTTGACCGCAATCCACTGATCCAGAGGCCATACCGGGGCAATGGCGTCGGTGGCACGCTTCAAAGCATCGAGGTACGACGACGTCATGACCACTCTCCTTTCAAACCGTGGGCCAGCGGTGCAGGACGTGACCAATCATGAATGGGAGCAATGGCATCGACGGCGCGCTGGAACGGCAGCGCCAAGTAGAGGCCTTGGCTAAAGTGAACCCGCCAGCGCGCCACACAAGCCGCCTGCGGAAAGAGCGTGACCGCTCCGGCGGCCAGCACCAAACTCGCCAGCATCAGCGTGCCCAGCAAGCCCGCCATCAGCGTCAAGGGGGCATACGCACTGGGTAGCGCAGGCGCGAGCATGCTGTGAAGCAAGGCATACAGTGGCACCAGCCCCAGCGCCATGACGAATAGCGCTAAACGCTTGCGCTTTGCCGTGCCCACGGGCATGCCCAATAGCGTGCTACCCACGGCCAAGCTCAGCAGTGCCCCGAGTAGCGGGTTGTGGCTTACCAGCGTGGGGAACACGGCCAATACCACTGCGGCAAGCGCAGCCGCAGGCAGCGCAAGGGCCAGTCGCTGACGGATCGGGGCCAGCGGCAAGCGCTCACAGCGAGCCGCACGGGCGGTACGGCCAGACGCCAAGAACGAGTGAGCTTTGTAGAGCGAGTGCGCCAGCAGATGCGCCAACGCCAGGGTGTAGGCACCGACGCCGATTTCGAACAGCATGAAGCCCATCTGCGCACAGGTCGACCAGGCCAGCGCGTGCTTGACAGACGTTTGGGTCAGCATCGTCATGACGGCCACCAGAGCCGTGAAACCACCCACGGCGATGAGCAGATAGTGCCCCAGCGTCAAGCCATCGAAGACTGGAAATAGACGTAGCCACACGAAGCCCCCCAAGTTGATCACCCCTGCATGCAGCAGCGCCGACACGGGCGTGGGTGCTTCCATGACTTTGATTAGCCAGCCGTGCATGGGCACCTGGGCACACTTACACAGTGCCGCCACCGCCAGGGCAACGGAGGCCGCCTCTACCTGCCAGCCACCTGAGCCAGCGGCAGCCGCGGCAAACAGTTCGGGCAGTTCGAACGTGCCAAAACGCGCATAGAGCAGCGCTACCGCTGCGATCAGCGCAATATCGCCGATACGGCTGACGACGAATTTCTGCCAGGCCGCCCGCTGCGCCTCCACACGCTCGGGATAGAGTGTCAAGAGATGGTGCAAGGCAACACTGACGCCGACCCAGGCAATCAACATCACGACCAAGTGATGGGTAAACACCAACAGCATCACGCTGGCGAGGACGACCAGACACCACGGCAAAAAGCGACGCTCTCCCCGGTCACCTTTCAAGTAGCCCTCGGCAAAGCGCAGTAATACGGTACCCAGCAGGCTGATGAGCAGCGCCATCCACACCGCCAAACCGTCGGGGTACAATCCTAAAGGCTGGGCGGTTTCGGGCAGGCCGGTCGGTAACCCCCAGGCATCCATCAAAAGCAGCGCGCCCACGGCAAGGCTCGCTACCAGCGCACTTAGGGTCAGTAGACGGCCCGCTTTCCATGCACGGCCTAGCGATTTGGAGGTGCCAGCTCGGGCGCTCGCGCCTGCCACTACCAGTAGCGATACCGGAATCAGTAGCCATAACGCGAGCAGTGCCAGCACCGCGAAGTCGATGAATTGAGGCATAGCCGTTCTCCCTTGGTCGTATCCCAAAGACTATGCCGCCCTCGTCACCATATAAAAAATAGTTTATATCTGATAAAACGTTCGCTAAAAAAGAACGAAAAGACCCACCTTGCTGAGATCTCCTGCCATGAAGCTCAACTACCACCATCTTTACTACTTTTGGCAAGTGGCAAAATTAGGCCATCTCACCCGCACGGCCGAGGCGCTGCATGTCTCTCAGTCGTCCCTCTCGCAGCAGATTCGTCAGTTAGAGGAGCGCTTGGGCCAAGCGCTGTTCATTCGAGAGGGGCGCCAGCTGCATCTTTCCGAAGCCGGCAGGCTCGCCTTCGATTACGCCGAGGCCATTTTTACCCAGGGAGAAGAGCTCAGCGCGCTGTTCGCCGAGGGTGGCCACGCCCACCGCGAGGTCGTTCGCGTGGGGGCGGTCGCCACGCTGTCGCGTAACTTTCAGGAGGGGTTCGTAAGGCCGCTTCTAGGTCGAGACGATTTGGATTTGATTTTGCAAAGCGGTGGGCTCGACGACCTGCTCAGACGGCTTTCTGCCCATAAGCTCGACGTGGTGCTCTCGAACCAGCCCGTTCGCGGCGATAGCGAACACCCCTGGCACTCTCAGCGACTGGCGCGCCAGCCTGTGAGCCTGATCGCCACGCCTCATCTTTCCCCCCCGCCCATATTTCCTAGCGCGCTAAACGGGCATGCTTTCATCTTACCCGGCGTGGAAAACGCTACGCGCCACGCGTTCGATCAGCTTTGCGGCCATCATCGTCTCACGCCCAAAATCGCCGCCGAGGTGGACGACATGGCCATGATGCGTCTGCTGGCGCGGGATACCCAGCACATCGCCGTCATGCCACCGGTCGTCGTGCGTGACGAGCTCAATAACGGAACGCTCAAAGATTACGGCGCGCTCCCCGGCGTCTGGGAAGAGTTCTACGCCATTACCATCCAGCGCCGGTTCGAGTCGCCTAGCTTGAAAGCGCTGTTAACACGCACGGGGGAATCGCTGCTGGATTGAGCCAGAAGTGAACGTAACGCAATTCGCTAAGTTTGGCTAGGAATCGTGGACAGCTTAATTGGCATCAAAAAAACCCGCCGAAGCGGGTTTTTAGGCACCATTTACGTCAAGGTCTTTCCCAAAGCATGCTCCCTGAGGGATCGTCCAGGCGAAGCACCTCAATACTTAGACTGGCGTCATCACCAATCGATGGGTTGCCCCATGGGCCAGTGCTATCGGGCGCTAAATTCCATTCCAACGTTTCGCCCGGCTCGATACCGCCAGAAATGGTGTAGTAGAACGTCTCGTCGACCCAAGGCACCGAACGACCTGGGCTTTGCAATACACCTCGGAAGTGCGCCCTCGCGACTGGCTCGCCAGTGTTGTTGGTCACGCGCAACGTTATCACGGGAGCAGCATTCAACGAGTCATCTTCAATCAACTGGTACTCGGCGCTTTCGATAACGAAGCGGTCCAGCATTTCTTGCGCAATGGGAATGTCAAGATCGTCAGCCTCTTTGCTTTTCTCGGGGAGCTCTCCCGCGAGTTCGAGCACCTCAGGGCCGCTAAGGCCGTGCAGACTGCGACGAGCCTCTGTGGCCATGTCTTCAAGTTCATCATCACTTAGCTCGCTGATCTCGACAATCGTCATCCCTTGCTGAGATCGACGCATCAACAGAGCTTCGACGGCTTCGTTAAAGCGCTCTGCCTCTGCTTCATCTAACGAGGCGCGAATTTCTTGAAGTGACCTGTCGAAATAGCGCGGGTTTGAGCCGTCAATGGTCGGTTCTGCATGGGCAATGCCTGACATGGCCAACGCTATCGCTAGAGCTAATACCCGTTTCATAAACTCACCGTCCTATTGGTTGAGGTATCAACATAAGCCAAATGGCCGCGTTTGGACATTCTCAACTTTCATGGCCAAGCTACTCATAAGTCTTGATGGTCTTGATGGATTTACTGAGCTGTAATCCTACATTCTGCCAATAATACTGCCCCACACGTTGCTGAGGTGTACCTTTTGGCATGAACTCAATGTAGTCACCCGTTGGTCAAATCTCCATAACGGAGCCAGACGCACGAGCCTTGCGATGTGGTTTGATGCGTAATTTCATGTGTTAGCTTTTATGTTCCGCCCGCACCTACAGGTGTCCGCAAAACATCATTAACCTAAAGCTTGTGCTCATTATCCGTTAGAGACATCGCATTCTCCTGTTGAATTCCCATCATCTCAACAGAGGATTGTTAGTTGCTACATGGATTAGAGCAAAATCGTACCAGATGTGTGGGTTAGCAGGAGATATGGCACAGCGGCCTAATGTGGGACTATAAACAACAAAGAGGGATAAGGTGGGACGAGCGGCGAAATTTAGCGCCATAGATTCAGAGAGTTACATGCAGGTAGCCAGTATAAAGCTCCAGCAAGATAGACGCCAGCAGTGCCAAAGATGCGCAAATTGAAAAATAGGCCGTTCCTATGTGGAGCGGCCTTTTTCGTTAGATGTTTGGCACAGCCTCACAACCACCCTGCAGACCAAACAGCCCGCCCGATAATCTCCAGCTCTGCCAGGCGGTCACGCGGTACGATCACCTTATCGTACGCGCTGTTGGCGCTGATGATGGCGACCCCATCAAAGTTACGCTGTAACCGCTTGGCGTAGAGGTGTCCATCCAGACGCAGGATATAGATACCCTCACCCTCAATCGTGGTGCGCGTGTGATCGATCAGCACCGTGTCACCGCTGTGCAGTACCGGTTCCATGCTATCACCGTCAATGCGGATCGCTGAGAGGTGATCCGGCGTCAGCCCCTGCTTGCGCAGTGAGTAGCGCGTGAAGCTGATATGCGTGAGCACACGACAGTTCTCATTCCAGGCACCCGCCCCAGCGCTGCACTGCGCGTCATACAACGGCACAAAGGCGTAGTCCTCCATGCCTTGCACGTCTGCCGTACCGTTCGCCTCATCACCAAACGCTAGCCACTGCATATCTTTGCCCAACGCATTAGCAATTTGCGCTAGGCGATCAAGCGTCGGATAGGTATCACCGCTCAGATAACTGCGTATCGCACCCTCAGAAAGACCACACCTGCGTGAAAAAGCGCGCGCACTCTCTCCTCCGAGCACGCTTTTCAAGCGTGCGGGGAAGCATCCGATTCCATCAGTAGGCATCGGATGCTGACCTTCATCTTGCTGCTCAATATCCTTTTCTTCGTAACCCACTGTTTTAAAACCTTATACGCATAAAAAAGCGCAAAATACGCAATTAAAAACAACGGATGCTCATTTATCCGCTTGATGTGCGTTTTTATCCGCGTTATGTTTATGGGGAACCACAGGTTAGACACCCCAAAAAAACGCCACTGAGGTGACGCCATGAACAGAGAAATTCCAATCAATCCATCTCAGCGTTGGGAGTGGCTGAAATATCAGCTGCGAAGCAAAGGCTACAGCTTGCGCAAATTAGGCGACGAGCTAGGCGTCACCGATAACGCAGTCCAGCTAGCTAAGTACACGCCCTACCCCCGCATGGAGCGCGCTATTGCCAAAAAGCTTGGCTTTGCTCCACAAGCTATTTGGCCAGAGCGCTGGAACCATGATGGAACCCCCTGCCGAGAGCGCCCCAACCGTTCAGAAAAGCTGACAGTCGTAAAAGCGCAAAAACGTTTATGCGACAAGGATAGCGTTTCTAACGCTTCGGCGCATCGTCAAATGGCGCAGGGAGCGTAGCCATGAAGCGCGTCAAAGACACCCAAACGCTAGACATCTTTGAGGTACCGGCTCCAGTCGTGCCTGCACCAGGTAGCGGTAACTACGCCGCTCAGGTGAGTGAGCTAGTAGGGGTAGTTCTCAAAGAGTGCCCCGTTGACCGTTATGAGGTGGCGGCGCAAATGAGCCGTCTATCGGGTGACGACGTTTCCAAACACATGCTGGACGCCTGGAGTTCTCCTGGACGTTGTGACCACAACATCCCCTTCTACCGCATTCCGCTATTAGAAGAAGTTTGTCAGAGCCACATTTTTACCAATTGGCTAGTGCATCAGCGTGGTGGCCGAGTGGCCTATGGCCGTGAAGCACTCGCTGCGGAATATGGCAAACGCCAGCAAATGCTCGAAAAGCTCAAGCAAGACATGAAAGAGCTGAAGCGTTTAATGGGAGATGTGGAATGAACTGGTTCACCGCCAAAGAGCTGGCAGGTCTACCAGGGCTGCCTGGCACCGAACGAAACGTGCGCGAATACGCCAAGCGCCATGGTTGGGAAGGCCAACGCCGCATAGGCAGCAAGGCCGTGGAATACGCCTTCGCCGTACTCCCCAAAGAAACCCAGAACGCCCTGCTGCTGGCACAGGCGGATAAAGCCGCGCCCACGCCTGCTAGCACCGTTGCGCCGCCGCAAGAAGAGCAGCGCCCAGGCCAGCAACAACTGACCGATGCACAGCGCCAAGTGATGGGTGCCCGCGTTGCGTTCGTCCGCGAGATCGAGCGCATGAGCAAGATGGTCAGCCAGCAGCGCGCAATCGAAACGTTAGTCGCTCACGCCCAAGCCGACGATCTAACGCCTTACCTCAAACAGCGGGTAGTGCTAGCCAACGACCGTAAAACAGAAACTCGCACCCTTAGCGAGCGCACCCTCAAGCGCTGGATCGCTGACTTCCGCAAGCACGGTGAACGCGGCCTAGCGCCCAAACGCCGTAAGGCCGATATGAGCATGCCGCCGTGGGCGGGCGATTTTCTCAAGCGCTACCAGAAGCCGCAAAAGCCCAGCGTGGAAGCGGCCTACCAGTTGCTGGTCGAACAGACTGAGCCGCCACACCCTTCCATACATCAGGTGCGCCGCTGGCTAGCCAAGCTTTCACCGGAAGCGCGTGAGCGTGGCCGCATGGGTGCCCACGAGCTGAAAGCTCTACAGCCCTTCAAGCGCCGCACCAGCGACGCGCTACTGCCGAATGACGTGTGGGTAGCGGATGGCCACACCTTCGATGCCGAAGTGATCAACCCGCTCACCGGCCAAGCCTTCCGACCCGAGATCACCTTAATCATCGATTGGGGCACCCGCCGCATCGTTGGCTTTGCCCTCAACTTGGCCGAATCCACCGTGGCCACGCTGGATGCACTGCGCGATGCCGTGAGCCGCGTCGGCATGTTCAACCTGTTTTACGTCGATAACGGCAGCGGCTTTGACAACGCCACTGTTTATGAAGTGGTCGACCGCCTAGGGGGCAGCATCACCCACTCACTGCCTTATAACTCCCAGGCACGCGGCGTCATTGAGCGCGCCCACAAAACCATCCTAGTGAAACTAGCAAAACAAATGCCCAGCTTTATTGGCGCAGATATGGATAAAGAAGCCGCCACTAAGGCCCACAAGTTCAGCCGCCGCGATATTAAACAAGGGTTAAAGCCCGCCTTTATTCCCACGTTTCAAGAGTTCTTTGACCGCTTAAACGACGCCTTAGATACCTATAACCATCGGCCCCACAAAGGGCTGCCCAAAGTGCGCGACTTAGACAGCGGCAAGCTGCGCCACCAAAGCCCCATGGAGGCCTGGAAAAGTGCCGAGGCCGAAGGCTTTGAAGCGCTCACCGCGCCCTCCGATGTCGTTGCCTCGCTCATGCGCCCGCAAGAAGTGCGTAAAACCAACCGTGGCGAAGTGCGCATCAATGGCGGCGTCTACTTCATGGACGCCCTACGCGACTTCCACGGCGAAGAGATCCGCGTGGCCTGGGATTACCGCGACACCGGTTGCGTCGGCATCTTCACCCTGGAAGGTGAATACCTCGGCGATGCCCAGCTAGATGGCAACGCCACACCCGCGATGCCCGCCAGCATGATCGAACGCGCCGCCGAAAAACGCGAAAAAGGCCAGCTCAACCGCTTGGTGCAAAAAGCCAAGGTGGTCACCGGCAGCGATGTGGAAATCAAAACGATTACCCCCGCCGCCCGCCAATCAGACGAAAAGCAGGCAGCCCAAGGCCGCGCCTACGCCAAGCAACTGGCGGATCAAGGCACACGCTTTCAGATACCCCACAACAAGATGGAGCGCTATCGGCTCTGGAAGAAGCTGGATGGACAACTACAGCAAGGAGAAGAAGTACCCGAAGCCGCCCGCGAATGGCACGAGCGTTACCAGCACCACAACGATTTAAAAGCCATCGCCAAAGTGATGGATACCGAAATGGATGCAGGTGGGCGGCAACCCACCCGCACCCGACGGGCCGTCTGAACCACGGCCCATGACACCCGCAGCAATTAAGGAACTGATATGAGCGTCAACACCATTGTACCACTCACTAACGTTGGCCTACTGGCAGCCGCTGTCGAAAGCGCCGCCAACCGCCCACCAGAACTACCCGGCTTAGTGGTCATGTACGGCCCCAGCGGCTACGGCAAAAGCCTAGCAGCCGCCTATGCCGCCAACATGCACCGCGCCTACTACGTCGAGTGCCGCGAAAGCTGGACGAAGAAAGCGTTCGTGGTCGCCATACTACGCGAGATGGGCATCATCCCCATGAAGACGCTCAGCGAGATGGTCGACCAGATCGCGGAGCAGCTCTCCCGCTCTGGCCGCCCGCTGATTATTGATGACGTTCAGTACGTCATCGACAAAGCCGCCGCCAACGTCCTCACCGACATCTATAACGCCAGCCAAGGCACCCTGATTCTGATCGGTGAAGAGCGCGTGCCTGCCTCCATGGCTCGCCTGGAGCGCCTGCATAACCGCGTACTGGAATGGGTGCCCGCCCAAGCCGCCAGCCTAGACGACGTGTGCGCCCTAGCCGCCAAGAGCTACCCCGATATCACCATCGAAGACGACCTGCTGAACGCCATCAACAACCGCGTTAAAGGCTGCCTGCGCCGTGTGGCGGTGAACCTCTACCAGATCCACTCCGAAGCCAGCGCTCAAGGCTGGAAGACAGTGGGCCTACGCGAGTGGAGCGAGCAAGACATCCACACCGGCCAACCACCGGCGCGGAGGGGTTAAGGCATGGCGAAACAAACGCAACTCACCGCCCAAGGCCTCAAGGGAGACCGCCAAGCAATGTGGGAAGCTATCCGCAGCTTCCACATCCAAGGCCGATCTTTTTCGATCACTGACGTATGGGAACACATTGCGATCGGTGTTTCGCAAAACCGAGTACGTGACTACTTCACCGGCCTCAAAAAAGCAGGCTTTATCGAATGCACGGCATTTCCGAAAGGAGGATCTCGCTACTACACCTTGGTGAAAGACATTGGTGTAGAAGCTCCCCGTGTACGGCGCGATGGCACTCTCCCCCCACCCCTAGGCAGGGAACAGATGTGGCGCACCCTGAAAATCATTGGTGAGTGTACCGCTGCCGAACTCGCAGATGCCGCCAGTACTCCCGAAGTGTCGGTCAGCCATGAAACCGCCATCGAGTATCTGCGTTACCTCACTTATGCCAAATACGTGACGATCACCCGCCAAGCAACGGCAGGCACGGGGGCCGTTAACGCTAAGTACCGGTTCAACGCCAGCCGCTGGACAGGGCCGATTGCCCCACAGATCCGACGCACTCAACAGCTCTTCGACCCCAACACCAACGAAGTAGTGTACAGCCGCGTCACCAAAACCGAAGGGGGCGAGCCATGAACGCCATTCGCCGCACACGCGCCGTAGATATTTCCAACTGGGGCGAAGAGCCGCCCCGCTGGATCACCCTGCTGGCCAACGAGGTACGCGCCACCAATCGCAAGATGGCCGGTGATCGTATCGGCGTATCGCGCAGCGCGGTCTCTTTGGCACTGGCTAACCGCTACCCCAGCCCATCTACTAGCAGCATCGAAAAGAAGGTGCTGGAAGCGCTAGACGGCCTGAACTGCCCCGCGCAGGAACGCACCATCAGCGTTGAACAATGCCGCGAGTACCGCTCGCGCCCAGCGCCCACCCACAACCCCATGGCCATGCGCCTATGGCGCAGCTGCCAAACCTGCCCGAACAACCCCGACCGCCAGCAGGGAGAAGACCAATGACCCTCAAAGCCACCTGCCCTGAATGCGGCATGAGCGGCGACATGGCCGCGTTCGTCACCCAAGGCGAACACAACCAGGCACTAGCCGCCGCGCTAGAGATGCCCGCCTTGCTGAGCAGCCGCATCGTGCGCTACCTCGGCATGTTCCGGCCCAAATCGCGCGCCCTGGCCAGCGCCAAAAGCGCCCGCCTGCTGGGCGAGCTGAAAGACGTCATCACCAGCGGCGTGATTGAGCGTAAAGGCATCACCCGTGAAGCGCCGCTCAAGGTCTGGGTGATGGCGCTGGATCAACTGCTAGAGCGCCCACCCAGCAACCTACCGCTCACCGGCCACGGCTACCTCTATGAGGTAGTGGCCAACTGCGCCGACCGCCACGCCACCGACGTGGAAAAGCAGAGAGAGGAGCAAGTTCGTAGCGGTGCCAAACAGCCTGCAAGCCGCGCCGCCGTTGCCCCCCTGCGCGAGCGTTCCACCGATGACGTACTTGCCGAACACGAACGGTTAGCCCAGCGCAAAGCGCACGTTACTCATCAGCGCCCGCCGCAACACGACAAAGCCGCTGAAAAAGCCAACGCCCCCAAACGCCTGAGCGACCTACTCAAAGGGGCAGCCAGTCAGGGAGAACAACAATGAATACCTACACCGACAGCGAACTGGAGTACTACGCCGACCGCTTCATGCGTCTGCGCATCTTCCGCCACGGCATCAACTTGGCGCAGTACATGGCAAACCCAGTGGCCTACGAGCTGCTCGACCTCCCGGTTGAACCGCTACTACCCACACAGCAAGCGGCCATGTTGCGCATTTGGCAGCGCTGGGACACTGGCCTAGCAGCGGCATCCGAAACCGCCAATGAAGACGACGACATCGAGATCCAAGCCGCCGCCTGGGACTGGCGCGACCTGCTCGACCGCTGGCGTGAAGAAACCGCCGAAGCCGAGCGCGCCTTAGACCGCATGAGCCAGCGCAACGGCGCATACGTCGAACCCATGCGCCACCACCGCCACCATGGCCGCAACCGCACCGCCGCCAACTTTGCACGCAAGGGAGCCTGATATGAGCACACACACCGCCAACCCCGTGCTGCGCCTGATCGACACCGACGAAATCGGCACCGCCAGCGTAAGCCAACTGCTGCACGACCTGGGCGCCGACAGCGCTGAACAGGTCGCGGTAGGCATCACTCGCAGCCACCAATTTGAACCGTTCGCCGCTCTGATCTGCCTGCACGGCCCCCACACCCAGCGCTATCTCGACGCCATTAACAACGTCACGCGGGATATCAAACTCGACCAACGTTTTGGAGCCAACCAATGAACAGCCCAGCCACTGATACCACCCAGATCCCCGACGGCTACCGCATGGATGCTAAAGGGCGACTGATCCCCGAAGAGAGCATCAAGCCGATTGATCAGGCCCGTGATGAACTCGCCATCGAGCTGGTGACCAAGGCCATCGAGCTGAACCGACAACTGCAGCAGTTCAAAGCCGCCGCCTTTGGCGACATCGAAACATTCGTGCAGCTCTCTGCCGAGCAGTACGGCGTCAACGTGGGCGGCAAGAAAGGCAACGTCACGCTGCTGAGCTTCGATGGCCGCTACAAGATTCAGCGCCAAGTAGCTGATCACATCACCTTCGATGAGCGCCTCGAAGCTGCTAAGGGCTTGATTGATGAATGCTTGAAGGATTGGACGTCCGGCGCTGGGCACGAAGTGAAAACCATCGTTCAGGACGCCTTTCGCACCGACAAGCAAGGCAACCTGCGTACCGGCGCGGTGCTAGCCCTGCGCCGCCACGACTTCGACGACAAGCGTTGGCTCAAAGCCATGGATGCCATCGCCGACGCGGTGCAGGTCACCGGTTCCAAAAGCTACGTGCGGATCTACGAGCGCATCGGCGATACCGAGCGTTACCAGCCTATCAGCCTGAACATCGCGGAGGTGTAACCCATGCCCAGCAAGTGCGCCTATTTCTACCAGCTACAAGAACGCGGCATCAGTGCCGCGCAGGCCAAGCAGTGGCTCAAGAAGAACCCGATGCCGCGTAACTGGAAACACAGCGCTTGGCGTTGGGCCGCTGAGAACATGACCGACGAGGTGACCCAATGAGCACCGTTTTGAATGCCTCCTCCATCCGCGTTAGCCCCGCCATGGGCGGCTTTGTTGCCACCCTGCGCGGCAAACGTGCCACTGGTATCACGCACCGCGACGCAGCTCTCAACGTAGCGCGTCAGGTGTATGGGCCAAAGGTCAACGTACGCAGTGATTACCTGCGCGATGCAGATCCACTCGCGGGTATCCAGTACCGCTACCACATCACCCACCAGCGAGGTGTGGCATGAGCGAGAAAGTAAAAACCAGCACCAAGGCCATGATCACGATTGAGCCTAACGAAGGTGGCGGCTTCACGGTATGCGCCGGATTCAATGGCGATAAAGCCGAGACGCCACAGCTGAAACAGGCAGGCAAGTTAGCGCTGCTGGGAATGCTGGCCATCAAAGAGGCCTTGGAAGAAGTCGGCGGCACCACTCCAACCACCCTCCATTAAGCGAAACGCCCTGCCAATAGCGGGGCGTCTGCTGGGCGTGGTGGCCCAGCACTGATGAGCAGCCAAGGGGAGAGAAATGGATAGCAAAGCGTTAGACAAAATCAAGAAGTGCCTACGGCTTGCCAAGTCGAGCAATGCCAATGAAGCCGCCGCCGCATTGCGCCAGGCGCAAAAGCTGATGGCCATTCATGGCGTCACCAGCGAAGACGTGGCCTTGAGCGATGTGGAAACGCACACCGCTAAAACAGGTGCGGGGAAAACGCCGCCCGCCTACATCACCATGCTGGGCTCTATGGTGGCCAGTGCCTTTGGCGCTGAGAAGGTCTATCAGCAGGTTTACGACGGCGAGCGATGGGCGCTGAATGTTGAGTTCTACGGCGTCAATGGTGCTGCCGAAGTAGCGGGCTACGCCTTTGAAGTGCTGGGCCGACAGCTAAAGCGCGATCGTAGCGCCTACTTAGCCACGCTCAACAAGCGCCTAAAGCGAACCACCAAGGTGCGCCGTGGCGATCTCTACGCACAGGCATGGCTTAACGCCGTGGCTAAACAGGTGACACGCCAGCATCGCACTGAAGCTGAGAACGCCATTGTTGAAGCCTACAAGGCCAAACGCTGGGAAGACCTGGACACAATGAAGCCCCGCGATAACACCAAGGGCATGCGCAGCCATGATCTCGGCGCTATCCACCAGGGCTACCAGGACGGCAAGAAAGTCAGCTTCCACCAAGGTGTGAATGGCAGCCGACACGCCCAGATCGGTGAGGTAGCGTCATGATCAGCAAAGGCAAGCTCGCTCAAATTCACATCGCCAAGGCCCAGCTGGGCCTGACCGATGAAGACTACCGCGCCATCCTCGCTCGCACAGCGGGCGTGAGCAGTGCCAAAGAACTCACCAACCGCACCGTTGGCGGCGTGATGTATGAGTTTCGGCGGCTGGGGTTTGAGCCTAAGCCCGCCAAAAAAGCGGGCCGCAAGGCACCGCGCCCACCGCGCTCACGCCAGAGCGTGATGAGCAAGATTGAAGCTATGCTGACCCACGCAGAGCGCCCATGGGCCTACGCCGACAGCATGGCAAAGCGGATGTTCGACGTTGAGCGAGTGGACTGGTTAGACGATGACCAGCTACACCGCCTGATGACCGGGCTCATCATCGACGCCAAACGGCAAGGACGGTACCCCGATGACCTCAAATGACGACAACCTCGATTTTGGGTTTGATGAGATCCCCGCCGATGCCCTGGAGCGCCTTCCAGACCCAGAGCTGGCACGTCACTGGCCACAGTCACTGGTGGACATGCTGCAGGTGATCGAAGCGGAGTACATCGAGATAGGTCTGGAGCCACGAATCGCCCAACGCCTAGCGTTTTCCACCCTAAGAATTCTGGCGTATTACCACGGCGGGCAGGTATTCTATTTAGCCAAAGGGGATCAGCTCGACCGAGCGCTGCGCGACCACCAAATATGGTGCGAGTTTAACGGCAGCAACCACGCCGAACTGGCACGGCGCTATGATAAAAACGTGATCCAGATCTACAAGATCCTGGCCGAACAGCGGTCATTGCACCGCAACCGCATCCAGCCAGGGCTGTTTTAAGGAGAAGGGCTATGAAAATAATGGCAGGATTTATAGTAGCCAGTACTGCGTTGCTTGTTGGCTGCAGCGAAGGCAATGCGACCAGCAGTGTCACCATCGACGAAGACGCTATTAAATCAACCGTGATGCAAGACAGCGCTGCCCAAGACTTTTTGGTCACCGATGATGGCGCTATCTACGTTGGAGTGCTGGACAACGGCAGCAACCGAGATGGGTATGCAGCGTCTGTATGTGAAGTGGTGCGGGAAAACGCCACTGGTGAAGGTAATCGCCTAGTACGTATTATCGACATTGCGGCTGTCTCCAGAGGAGAAGGGTTCAAGACACTTGGTCGCCATCAGTGTGAGGTATAACCCCAACCAGCTCCTGAACAACGCCTCCAACAAACCCGCTTCGGCGGGTTGTTTTCTTTAATCCCCGCTAATCCCGACGCCGTACCCTACCGCCCTATCCTGACCTCATCGCATGGCAACCCCTACCTGCAATGAGGCTCCCCCGTGAACCCCCAAACCCGCCACAACCTGCTCGACAAACTCCGCATCGGCCCCTGGCTGATCCTCGCCATCATCACCACCTTGGTCGTCAGCTTCTTATATCCGCACCAACTCGGCGTGCTGCTCTGGTCGCTCACCAAATTGTGCTGGGGAGCCTACCTCGGCTACTGGATCGACCGTTCGATATTCCCCTATGCCCGCCCGGATGGCTTCAACCCCGACCGCGATCCCAAAGAGCGCACCCTATGGGAGCTGCTCATGCTGCGCCGCGCCCTAATTATCGCCGCTGCTCTGTTGGCGCTAGGCCTAGGGGTATGACATGGGCACCGCTGAGCTACTGGCAGAAGCCGAGCGCGTCAAAGCGCAAATCGACGCGCTGCCGCCTGGCGCTCGCGTGCTGCCCCTGTACCTGCGCCTGAAACAGTTGCTGACTCAAGTCGAGTCAGGGCTCAAAGAGGAACGGCCCGAATGAACAATCTTAAAGCCTACCTGCGCGAATGCGGCACCTGGATAGCGCTCTGCCTGGTGCTGGCCACGCTGCTACTGCTCTCGTTCTGCCAGCCCGCTCATGCCCAGATCCCTAGCGCGGCGAACGGCTACCAGCGCGAACTCACCCGCGTCGTGCAGCAGGAATGGGGCATGAATGGCCGTGTGGCCGTGCATGCCGCGCAGATCCACCAGGAAAGCGGCTGGCGGCCCAACGTGAATAGCCCTGTGGGTGCGCAAGGGCTATCGCAGTTTATGCCCAGCACCTCGGCATGGATTGCCGAGATCTACCCCGACCTGGGCCGCGCTGCCCCGTATTCCCCTACCTGGGCAATGCGCGCCCAAGCCCGTTACAACAAATGGCATTGGCAGCGGCTCAGCGGTTCTGCCAACGAATGCCAACGCTGGGCGTTCGCGCTCAGCGCCTACAACGGTGGCCTCGGATGGGTGAACCGCGATAGGCGCTTAGCCACCGCCGCCGGTGACGATGCCGGCGTGTGGTTTGGTAGCGTCGAGCAGTACACCAGCCGCGCCAGCTGGGCACGTCGTGAAAACCGCCACTACGTGCGCCACATCCTGCTCGACCTTACACCCCGCTATGCGGGTGCTGGCTGGCAAGGGGGTGCGCCATGTTGAACAAGGCCATCATTGCGCTGATCGGTGCGCTCGCTCTAGGGCTGTGGTTTCAGCACATCTATGTCAACCACCTAAAAGAGATGGTGGCCATCGAACGTCAGGCAGCAGAAAGCGCCGAGCAGCGCACCCAGGAAGCACGCCAACAGGCACTCGCCGCCATCGATGAGCTGGCCGACGCCGAGCGCCAACGCCGTGCCGCCGAAACCGATATTAAAGCGCTTCAAGAGGAACTCGCCGAGCAGGCCGAGAGCTACGACGCCCTACGTCAGCGCATCCGCCGCGCCCCCGCCAGCGACAACGGCCCCGTGGCCCCGGTGCTGCGCTCAACGCTGGAGGCACTGCCATGAGAACCGTCGTGATCCTCGCTGCCAGCGCCGCGCTTGCTGCCTGTAGCAGCACGCCTGCCGAGCAACCAACGCCCCCCGCGATCACCCTTTACCAGTGCGCTGCCCCAGCGGGCATGACCGCACCAGAACACCAGCCGCTGCGCCCCGTGGGCAACTACACCCAAGAGGACGTCGCGCTCTACATCACTGACTTACACCACTGGGCAACGCGAGGCTGGCGGAAGCTCGCCCGCGTGCGCGAACACGCCGATAAGTGCGTGGCCAGTAATGACGAAGACGACGAGGACTGAGGGGAACATGGAAATTACCAACGTATGGGATGCCCGCTTTTTGTTTGAACTGCTCAAGAACGGCTTCCTGCTAGCCGGTGGCGTGTACGTGTGGTGGACAACGCGCAACCGCGCCACCAGCACGGCCATCCGTGAAGTGCATGCACGCATTGATGAGGTGGATCGTCACGTGTCACGCCTAGAACAAACGCTGGAAAACCGCCCAGGCTTCAGCGAAATCGACAAGCTGCGTGGGGAAATGGCGGGTATGAACAGATCAGTGGGAGAGCTGGCAACGCAAGTACAGGCCAGTAACGCTCTCCTCAACCGCTTGCACGAATACCTGCTGACGGAAAAAGGGAGCCGATAAATGAGCTTACAAGACTTTGAAACCGAAGGGCGACGCCTGTGCATCCTGCGCATTCTCTCGCGCCGAACGCATTTCACCACCAATGAATACTCGCTCAATGACGAGTTGAAAGGCGCGTATGCCCATATCGTAAGCACTGATCGGCTACGCAGCGACTTGGCTTGGCTGGAAGAACAAGACCTCGTCATTCTACAAAGCCCCCGAGCGGGATTGATCATCACGCTCACCTCACGCGGTAGCGACGTAGCGGAAGGGCTAGCCAAAGTACCAGGCATCGCCAAGCCGCGCCCAGGAGCGTGACCCATGCCGCCACGCAACAAGGTCTTTGACCTTCCCCAAGAGGTGCGCGAAGAGTTAAACGAGAAGCTCGTTAGCAGCGGCTTCCAGGGTTACGAAGCGTTAGCCGGGTGGCTAAGTGATCGCGGCTATAACGTTTCCAAAAGCTCCGTGCATCGCTATGGCCAGGATCTCCAAGAGGAGTTCGAAGAAGCCATGGGCAGCGTTCGCCGCACCACCGAAATGGCCAAAGCCATGGCGGATGCCGTGGAAGACGACGAAGGCAACTTGATCGACGCCACGGCGCGCCTGGTGCAAGAGCACCTGCTACGCATCTCGTTAGAGTTTCGCAAGATGGAAATCGAGCCAGATGCTGCCGCCCACCACCTGGGCAAGGTCTCCAAAGCGCTGGATAGTCTGGGCCGGTTATCGCTGAGCCAGAAGAAACACGCCAAGGAAATGCGTGCCGAAGTGGCTAAAGAAGCTGCCGCCAAAGCTGAAACCAGCATGGCTAGCCAAGGCATGAGCCGCGAAGCCATCGACGCCATCAAGCGCGACATCCTGGGGATTGCCTAATGAGCGCACTTCCCACAGCGCCCGCTGCCGCGCTGCCTGAATCCGTTCTGCTGCCCTACCAAAAAGCGTGGATCGAAGATGACTCAGATCTCAAGATTGCCGAGAAGAGCCGCCGTACCGGCTTAACATGGGGCGAAGCCGCCGATGCTGTGCTGTCCGCTAGCAGTGCCAAAGCTGCGGGGGGCACCAACCACTTCTATGTGGGCAGCAACAAAGACATGGCCATCGAGTTTATCGATGCCTGCGCCATGTGGGCCAAGGCCTTCAACCGCGCCGCTAGTCACATCCAGGAGGAGCTGTACCACGACGAAGACAAGGATATTTTGACCTTCAATATCCACTTCTCCAGCGGCTTCAAGATCCAAGCGCTCAGCTCGCGCCCCAGCAACATGCGTGGCCGTCAGGGTAACGTCACCATTGACGAAGCAGCCTTCCACGATCAGCTGGCCGAAGTACTCAAGGCCGCGCTTGCCCTCACAATGTGGGGCGCAAAGGTACGCCTGATCAGCACGCACAACGGCGTTGAAAACCTGTTCAGTGAGCTGATCCAGGACAGCCGAGCAAAGAAAAAGCGCTACAGCGTCCACCGCATCACCCTGGATAACGCATGCGAGCAAGGTCTCTATAAGCGCATTTGCCAAGTGCGCGGCAAGCCCTGGACGCCAGAGGCAGAGGAAGAATGGAAGGCCAACTTACTCAAGGACACCGCCACGCGGGAAGACGCTCTAGAGGAATACTACTGCGTGCCGAAGGCAGGCGGAGGTGCCTACCTCTCCCGCGCCATGATCGAAGCACGCATGGTCGATGCCCCGGTGATTCGCTATGAAGGCAGCGCCGAATTCAACGCGGTACCGGAACACTACCGCGCCCTAGAGATAGACGCCTGGTGCCAAGAGCAGCTGCTTCCGCTGCTGGATAAGCTCGATCCCAAGTTGGCTCATTGCTTTGGCGAAGACTTTGGCCGCAGCGGCGACTTAACCGTGATTGCCCCCATGGCCATCACCCAGCAGCTCGTGCGCCAGGTGCCGTTCCTAGTGGAGCTGCGCAACGTGCCGTTCAAGCAGCAAGAGCAAGTGCTGTTCTTCATCGTGGACCGCCTGCCACGCCTACAAGGCGGAGCGCTGGACGGTCGCGGCAACGGCCAGTACCTGGCAGAACAGGCGGCAGAACGCTACGGCAGCATTGTAGAAGTGATCATGCTTTCCCAAAGCTGGTACCTGAACAACATGCCCCCGTTCAAAGCCGCGTTCGAAGACGAACTCATCACGCTGCCCCGCGACAGCCAAGTGGTCGACGACCTGCGCGCCCTGCAAGTGATCAAGGGCGTGCCTAAGCTGCCGGATGCCAAAACCGGCGACAGCAAAGACCGCCACGGCGATGCCGCTATCGCCCTAGCGCTCGCGCACTACGCCAGCCTGATGGATGTGGTACCGATTGAATTCACCCCCGCGCCCCTGCCTGGTGCTTCCCGCCAGGACGACGACAGCGACGACATTGATATGCACGGTTTTGGAATAGGAGGCGGCGCATGGTAAGCCCCACCGCGAAGTATCGGCGCAACCTGGTCAAAGCCAACGCGCCCGCACTGAAAGAGCAGCAAACCAACGATGCACGTATTGGTCAGCTCAAGCGCGAATTTGCCGAGCACCCCACCAAGGGGCTCACGCCTGCGCGCCTGTACCAGATCCTTGAGGCCGCTGAGCAAGGCGACCTGAAGGCGCAAAGCGAGCTGTTCGATGATATGGAGGAGAAAGACCCTCAGATCGGTGCCGACTTGGGCAAGCGCCGCCAGCTCGCCGCAGAGCGTGAGTGGCAGATCGTGCCGCCAGATAACGCCAGCGCCCAAGAGAAACGCGCCACCGAACATGCCATTGAGGTGTTCTCAGGGCTTGAAGTCGAAGACCTGATCTTGGATCTCGGTACCGGCATCGGCCACGGCTGGGCCAACCTGGAGCTTTCGTGGCAGCGTGATGGCGCACTGCGCTACATTGAGCAGCCCACGCTTCGACCGCACTCTTGGTTCCGCTTGCACCCCGACGACCAGAACTGCATCACCCTGCGCGATAACAGCGCGACCGGTGAGGAGCTGTGGCCGTTGGGCTGGGTGCAACACCGACACCGAGCCAAGAGCGGCTACGTCGCTCGCATGGGCTTACACCGCATGCTGGCATGGCCCTACCTGTTCCAGAATTACGCGCTTGGCGATTTGGCGCAGCTGCTGGAAATCTACGGCCTGCCTGCTCGTATCGGTAAGTACCCACGCAACGCCACCGAGCGAGAGAAAGCGACGCTCTTACGCGCTGTGGTCACGCTAGGCCAGAACGCGGCGGGCATCATCCCGGAGGGCATGGGCATCGAGTTCATGGAGGCTGCGGGTAAAGGCGCATCCTCGGATATTTTTAAAACGATGATGGACTGGTGCGAGCGTGCCAAAGCCAAGGCCATCTTGGGCGGCACGCTCACCAGCGGCACCGGAGAAGGCACCAACACCAACGCGCTGGGCAATGTTCACGAACGCGGGCAGATGAGCCTGATTCGCTCCGATGCCCGCCAATACGCAGGCAGCATTCGCAACGCGATTCTCTGGCCCATGGCCGCGCTCAACTTCGGCATTGATAAGCCGCAGCGTGCGCCTCGGTTCTACCTCGACTGTGGCGAGACTGAGGATCTCGAACGCCTCTCCAAGAGCCTGCCCACCATTGTGGACATGGGCGTAAAAGTGCCCATGTGGTGGTTCCATGAGAAAAGCGGCATCCCCAAAGCTGCCGAAGGCGAAGACGTACTGATGCCAAAGGCAGCGCCAAACCCGTTCGGTGCGCTGCGAATTCCAGCATCACGGCCACCCCTCGCTGCCCTACGCCAAGCGCCCACGCAACCGGGCCAGCCCAGCTACTACCGCGATGCCACGCTGGACCAGCTCGATGACCAAGCGCAGCCGATCGTAGACGCCTGGGTCAATCAGGTGCAGCAGCTCGTCGAACAGGCCAGCAGCCTAGAGCAGCTGCAAGAGCTGATCGCCACAGCGTTCGATGACCTGGATGAAACCGAGTTGGCCAACGTGATGGCCACCGCATTTGAAGCGGCTAACTTGGCAGGTCGTGCAAGCGTCGATGAGGAAATCGGCGATGCCGATTAGCGCCCAGTTCAACCGCCCGTTCCCGGAACAGGTCACATTCTTCCGTAACAAGCTGAACTTGCCCACCACGCGCTCCGGGCAAATCACCCGCGACCAAAACGACGCGGCCTTCGTTGTGGCCGGTGCCACCAAGGCGGATCTGCTGGCGGATCTACGCGGTGCGGTCGATGACGCCATCAGCAAAGGCCAAAGCCTAGGCGAGTTTCGCCAGCAGTTTGAGGAGATCGTGGCCAAGCGAGGGTGGACCGGCTGGACAGGTGAAGGCAGCAAAGCGGGCCGGGCATGGCGTACCCGGCTTATCTACAAGACGAACCTCGATACCAGCTACGCCGCTGGCCGCTGGGCACAGATGACCGACCCGGACGTCGTGCGCCTGCGCCCCTACTGGCGCTACATCCACAACACAATCGAGAACCCACGCCAGCAGCACCAGCGCTGGAACAACCTGGTGCTGCGTGCCGATGACCCGTGGTGGCAAGCGCACTACCCGCCGAATGGCTTTGGCTGCAACTGCGGTGTGGAAACACTAAACGAACGCGGCCTGCGCCGCCTGGGTAAAGATGGGCCGGATGCTGCGCCGAATGACGGCACTTATGAAAGCGTTGATAACACCACCGGCGAAGTGGTGACGGTGCCCAACGGCATCCAGCCAGGGTGGGACTACGCCCCAGGGCAAACGGCAACGGAGCGTGCGATCGCTGCACGGCTAGAGCGCTTGGGTGGCGTCGAGGCCACCATTGCTCGGCAGAACGTAGCGCAGCTGGTAGACGCGCCCATATTTAACCGTTTTATGAGCGGTGAGATAGGCGGGGAATTCCCGGTGGGCGTTGTACCCACCGCAGAACGCCAGGTGTTTGGTGACGACTCCCCCGTGGTGTTGCTCTCTCAAGCGGCGCGGCAGGCTAACCCGGAGATCAGCGCGAACGACTACCGGCGCATTCAGGAAGTAATCGACGGCGGCGAGGTCTATCAGCCATCGGATCTCGCGCGCCTGGTGTATCTCATCATCGACGGCGTGACGTACCGTGCAGAGCTACGCCGTGAAGCCGAAGCAGGCAGCTACTACGTGACCCTGTTTAAATCCGAGACCGACACACCACCGGCGGATGCCGTGAGGCTACGGTAGGAGGACTCATGATCAACGCCAACACCGACGCCATCAAACGCGCCATTCAGGAACTGATCAACAAAGGCGACGACCTCACCGCACCGATGAAGTCGATTGGCGAGGAGATGATCAACCGCACTCAACAGCGGTTCAGAGACAAGGAAGCGCCGGATGGCACGCCCTGGCAAGATAACTCCCCCGTCACAGAAAAGCGCAAAGGCCATGGCCGCGTACTCGAAGGCGAAAGCAAGCAGCTCGCCAAGCAGTTCAGCTACAGCGCCAGCAGCGAAGGCGTCGAATGGGGCAGCCTGATGGTCTACGCCGCCATGCAAAACTACGGCGGCACCAAGGCCGAGTTTCCCCACTTGTGGGGTGACATCCCAGGGAGAGAATTTGTCGGTCTCAACGATGACGACGAAGACGAAGTGCTGGCCACCCTCGCCGACTATTTGACTGAGTCTTAAGAAAATTGAAAAAAACAAAATTGATCTAACGTTTCATACAAATTAAAGTTACTGGGGGAATGACAGTAGTTTCCATATAAAACAATCGGTTACGTAAGGGAGCGGCGAATGCCTCAAGATAAAGCAAAAATTACTTTCTATAAAATTACCGAATGTGGTTTTTACGGACGTGGAGAAGAAGCCCCTGAATTCGGGAATATGCAAAGTTTGCTTTCTAGTCTTGAGGAATGGAGTGGAGGAAAACAGCTTGTCGAAACAAAAACTTATGAACCTAGTGGCATTGATGAGCAAATGCCTTGCTACCTCCTAAACATACATCGCTTGAACAACAATTGGTTAGTGACCATTTGGAATGAGACGCCCTCTACCGACGGACAAACTGCATCAGCCGTTGGAACCTCTAGCGTTGGCAACGCAGAGATTGTGATGAATGAGCTACCAGAGGGAGGTATACCTGGGTTCGCAACTTATTTTTGGTTTCTCCCTGATCTGGAAGTTTTTGCAAGCATACGTTTTCAACATTTGATCACCGGACAGAAGCCGATGCAGCTTTACATGGAGTCATACCTAGCGGAATTTTCTCCTTATGTAGTATTAACAGATCCTGATGACGACACAGATATTGAAATCATTGGTTATAAAGCAGCTGACGACGGGGAAGCTCAGCATTTGTACCCAAGATTTAGAACATGCCTGTTCAAAAAGCCCGGCAATCGACAGTATCTTTTTGATAATGCACAGTTTATCCGTAAAATTATATGTAAGTCATCGCTAAAGCTTAGCAGACCTGAAGACTTGGGCGACTGGCAAAGGTTTCTCACCAACGTCCGTCTCAGAAGCGCTGAACCTAATGATGAATCAGTCAAGATAAAATACGAGGTGGGTGCTAGCCTTTCTCGTGCTGACCTCAATGAGCTTGTAAACGACTGGGATCAACAGCACGAGCGTCAGTGGGATGATTATGGTTTTAAAATTAGAGGGGAAAAAACTATTCACTGGCTGAGTCACTCTATAGCTAGAGACGAATTCCAGGTTGAAGTTCAGAGAGATAACGCTGAGGTCGTCAACGCCCACAGCCTGTTAAGTGAACTCAACCGCCTGCAGCCCTCAATAACTAGGCTCTTAAATTAAAGTGATGATACGAGTACTTGCCTACGTAGCGTCCATTGCTATCTTGACTATGTCTTTTTGGCTTGGACGTGAAGTCCCTTTCAGTGAGCAGTGGCCCTTGTTTGAAGCGCTGCGCACCACTGCCGCAATCATTTTTGCGGTTGTTGGTGCTTGGTTAGCAATTATCTATCCAGATCGCTTAAAAATTTCTTTTAGCCAGCTCAAAGGGGGAAAGAAAACTGCTCAAAATGGCTCAGGCATCGGAAAGCTTTTCACGCCAGTTGCGCACTCTACCGCTATTTTGTGTGTGATATTGCTTTTAGGAATCCTTGCCCCTCTCATCAAGACGATTGACGTGCTTCACGACCACGTTGAGTTACTGCGCGGATGCTCTTACCTAGTTCTATCATCTCTTACGCTATGGCAATTATGGACTGTCATTCTGTCTTTGGTGCCCGCCGATGTAATTGTCACACAATCAAATAATGATGAGCGTAGGCAAAAAACACTGAATGGCCTAACTTCTCAAGCGCGATTTGAAAAGCGCCCACCAGAAAGAGATGAACGGAAAGGTAAAGACGATGAAAGCGGAAACTAAACATGGCTACTCGTTTGTGATTCAAGCTTGCCGCAACGAAGCTTTCTAACCGCCGATAATCACCGACCTGCTACGATGCCCCGACTTTTCTGTTACAGCCGCGTTAGACCCACGTTAGATGTCGATTTTGATGGACAATAATGCTGCTCGGCTCTTGAGATCCCACTTTAAGTCCTCTTCAAGCCCCTAAAACTCTTTAACCCACGCTAAATCCCGCTAGCCTCCCTCGCCCCCGATCATGGGGGCATGAAAACACAAAGCCTTCACACCAAGCCCCGCGTCGCCGCCTGCGCTCTCCGAGTGCAAGTCACCGACGACAAGACGCGCCTGATGCCTGCTGGCACCTTTCACGCACCGCGTGGGGCTGCTGAAGGCACCGGCCCCTGGCACCTGTCTGCCGAAGCCGCTCAAGCCATCATCCGCTTGGCTGCTGCGCGCAGCACCGATATCGCCATCGACTACGAGCACCAGATCCTTTACTCCGAAAAGAACGGCCAGCCCGCTCCTGCGTCTGGCTGGGTGGACCCGCGCTCGCTTGAGTATCGGGAGGATGGTCTGTACGGCACGGTGACTTGGACGGCCAAGGCGCGTGCTGCTATCGAAGAAGGCCCCAATGGCGAGCCACCCGAATACCGCTACCTCTCCCCCGTTTTCCCCTACGACGCCAACGGTGTGCCGCTCGATCTGCTGCACCTGGCGTTAACCAACACCCCCGCCATTGATGAGGGCGCGGCGCAGCTGGCCGCCGCTCGGATGGCGATTGCCCATGACGTCACTGACGACGCCCAGGAGATCGACACCGTGAAACGTGAACAACTGATTAAAACCCTTGGCTTGGCCGCTGAAGCAACCGATGAGCAGATCGACACTGCCATTGCTGCATTGAAAGCCGCCAAGGCAGATGCCGACGCCTTCCGCACCGCGTTGGGTGCCAAAGACGACGCGAAGCCAGCGGAAGCCGTAGCAGCGCTCAAAGCGACTAGTGCAGCCGCTACCCCGGACATGACGCAGTTTGTGCCCGTAGCCGTGTACCAAGAAACCACTCAGCAGCTTGCGGCCCTGAAAGCCAACAGCAACACCGCTGAACTGGAAGCGCTCATCACCGAAGGCCTTAACGATGGCCGTATTGCCGGTAAAGCCACCGCCGATTGGCTGCGCACGCAAGGCCTAGCGGCCTGCAAGGCACACATTGAAGGTGCCCCAAGCATCGCCGCACTAAAAGCCACACAAACTCAGGGCAAGCCCCCGGAGGGCATCGAGACCAAAGGCGACGGCAAGCTGACTGACGCCGAGCTGGCGGTGTGCAAGAGCATTGGTCTAACGCCCGAGCAGTACCGCGCCGCCAACCCCGCGTAACGACGGCACCCACTAACTCCGCAAGAGGATATCACCGTGGCTCTTAGCAAAAACCGCAATACGCCGTACCGCCATCACACCAGCCGTAACTATCCCTTAGCAGCCAGTGCCGTGGTATTTGCAGGCGGCATCGTGGCCCTGGCCGCCAGCGGCTTTGTGGCGGCGGGCACTACCGCAACCGGTTTGGTGGCCGTTGGCGTCGCGACCCACTACCAAGACAACACCACCGGCGGTGCAGGTGACCAGCACGTCGATGTGAAGATCGGCTGCTTTGCCTTCGACAACTCCGCAGCGGCAGAGGAAATCACCGCCGCTGATGTTGGCAAGCCCTGCTACCTGGTGGACGACCACACAGTGGCCAAAACCGATGGCGAGGCGACCCGCTCCCTTGCCGGAATCATCGACGGCGTAGACGACTTTGGCGTGTGGGTGCTGATTGACCCCACCTCTGGCGTCTACCTGTAACGCCCTACTAACGGCCCGCTTGGCCCAAGAGGATAGCAACCATGGATTTGAATAACGCCAACCTGAACGCCCTGTTCAAGGCCTACCGGGCCAACTTCCAGCAAGGCTTTAACTCTGTCGGCGACGCGGGCAGCGTTTACGAACAGTTCTGCACAGTCGTGAACAGCACCACCGCTGTGGAAGTGTACCCATGGCTCAAAGCCTTGCCGCGTATGCGTGAGTGGCTGGGTGATCGAGTCATCCACGGCCTGGAAGGCGCGGACTTCTCGATCAGAAACCGCAAGTTCGAGCTGACTGCTGGCGTGCCTCGCGACAGTATCGAAGACGACACCTACGGCCTGTATGCACCGGTGTACGAAGAGTTTGGTCGCTCCAGCCGTCAGCACCCCAATGAAATCGCCGTTGAGGTACTGGCCGCCAACCCAATCTGCTACGACGGCAAGCGCCTGTTTGCCAATGACCATCCGGTGCTGGATGCCAAAAACAAGCTGGTCGGCGTTTCCAATGATATGGGCGGTAATGGCGCGGCTTGGTACGTCATGGACTTAACCCGTGCCATCAAGCCGATGGTGTTCCAGAAGCGCCGTGATTATGACTTCCGCGCCCTGACCAATTTGAACGACACCCAAGTCTTCATGACCGACAACTTCCTCATGGGCGTAGATGCCCGAGTGAATGCCGGTGCAGGCCTGTGGCAACTGGTGGTGCGCTCCAATCAGCCGTTCAACGCAGAGAACTATGAGCTGGCTCGCAAAAAGCTTCAGGAATTGAAGGGCGACCATGAGCGGCCACTGGCCCTGCGCCATAGCCACACCATGGTGCCGAGCAACATGGAAGGCCCCGCACGGCGTGTGCTCACCAACGCCATGAATGAGGCAGGCGCGACCAACGAATGGGCCAACACCTCACAGCTCATCATGAACCCCTGGCTGCCCAGCGCAGCGGCGTAACGGAGCACTAACCCATGCCGTACTGCACGAAAGCGGATCTCATCGCACGGTTCGGCGAAGACGAGCTACAGGCCATCGCCCATGACGCTAATGGTGAGATTGATGACGCAGCCGTCGACCGCGCCTGCGACGACGCCAGCGGCGAGATCGACGGCTACGTGAGTGCGGCGGGCTACCCCGTACCGTTGTCGCCCGTGCCGCGCATCGTCACCGCATACGCCTGCGACATTGCCCGTTACCGGCTGTACGACGAACACGCTAGCGAGCAGGTGCAGAAGCGCTACGACGACGCGGTGAAGTTCCTGCGCTCGGTCTCGCGTGGCGAGGTCAAGCTGGGCATCTCCACCGGCCCTTCATCCAGCAGCGCAGGCAGCGTGCACATGAACCCAGGCCGCCAGGTGTTCAACGGCGGCGGTTTTTAGGAGATGGCCATGAGTGCCAAACAGACCACAAAAGCGCCTGAGCAAAGCGCTGAGAAGAAAGCCCCGCCGGTACCGCGCAAAGACGTCCAGGTGCGGGTGAAAACGAAAGCCACCGGTGCCAAACGCACCAACAGCGGGGTGATCTTCACGAACGAGTGGAAGTACCTGACGCTGGACGACAAAGGCAGCGCCTACAAAGCCATCAGCGACGACCCCGCGCTGACCGTAGAGCTAGCCCCACCGCCTGCTAAGCCAGCGGCTGACGAACCAGGCAAAGAGGCCACGTAATGCTCTCGCTCACGCCCTGGCTAGCACGGCTTAACGCGCTGGGTGGCCCCAAGGTGCAGCTAGCTGCTGACGTAGACGCTGCCCAGAACACCAAGCAGAACCCCAGCAGGATGCTGGTGTTAGGGCGTGAGACCGTCATTCACCATGACATGAGCAACGGAGCCGATCACCTGGTGCGGCCCGAGGTGCTGCTCGTTACCGGCATTCAGCGGCGCAACTTACCGCTGGGCAATACCGACGATGAGTTGGCACTACTGCGCGAGCCGATGCTGAACAGCCTGATCAACTGGATACCGGACGACTGCGACAGCGCCATCAAATGGCAACGCGGCCAAATCCTGAACCTAAAGAGTCACGCCCTTTTCTGGGTCGACGTATTCACCACTGAATACCGGTGGTAGGAGAACGAACCGTGAGCATGAAAGAAAACCGCCGGGCGCTCAGAGTCGCCCTAGAATCAGAATACAACGACGGCACCACCACGCCCGATTCCGCTATTGATGCGGTACTGGCGCGTGAAATCACCACCACCCCGCTGGCCGGTAACAACATCGAGCGCAACTTCGTGCGCCCCTACTACGGCAACTCACCTCAAGCCCCCGGTGAAAAGCATATTCAGGTGGTGGTTGAGGTGGAACTCAACACCAGCGGTGAGCTAGGCACCCCGCCGCCGTGGGGCAAGATGCTGCGCGCATGCGGCTGGAGCGAAGTCATTGAAGTGGGCGAGCGCGTCATCTACAGCCCTGTCTCTGATGACGAAGACTCGTGTGTGTTTTTCGCCCACATGGACGGCAACCTTCACAAGGGGCGCGGCGCACACGGCACGCCAGAGTTCACGCTGAACGGTAACAGTACGCCGGTGGTTCGCTTCACGCTGTACGGATTGGTTAGTCCAGTCACAGCAGAGGAGTTGCCAGCAGTCACGTTGAGCCAGTGGCGTAAAGCCTTAACGGTCAACAGTACCAACACTGAGAACCTCAGACTGTACGGTGCCAGCTCTCCCTTCAGCCAGTTCTCGCTCAACATGGCTGGCCAGGTCGAGCACATGTCTGAAGTCGTGGGTGGTGCAGATATCGAGATCACCGGGCGTGGCCCTTCAGGCACCGTGCAGATCCAAGACCCTGGCGTCGGCGTAAAGGACTACTTCGCCATTCACCAAAACGCCGAAATCGGCGAACTCCAGCTCACGCACGGCAAAACGCCGGAAGAGATGATCACGTTCTACATGCCCGCGATCGGCATTGAGCAACCGACATACAGCGGCGTGAAAGGCAAGCAAATGCTCACGATCAACTACATGCCCGAGTCAGTCGACGGCAACGACGAAGTACGCATCGTCGTGGGCACCCCAATTCCCGAAGCCCCTTAACCACCGGCTAACCAGCACTTAACCAGCGTTTCAAGCGCGATTAACCCCAGGAGAAAGACCCGTGTTCACAGTTAATACAAAGCGCACCTATAAGTACCCCGTTTCACTCACCGTGTATGACGAACACGGCAAAGAGAACAGCGGCAAGTTCAAAGCCGTATTCAAAGTCATGCCACAAAACGAACTTCGCGATATGCCCGCCGACACGCTGCTGCTCGATCAGGTGCTGGTGGGCGTCGAAGACATTTGCCTAACGGACGATGAAGGGAAAGAGCTGGCAGGCGACGACAAGCTGCAAGCCGCCAAAAATGATCCAGCGATCAGCACCGCGTTGGTCAACGCATATCACGAGAGCGTCTCAAAAAAGAACCGTCCGCGAACCTAGTCGAGGCTGGTGCGTACTGGGCTGAGGCCAGCAGTGGCCAGCCCAACTTGGTCAAGGAAGACCTCGCCGCCTTAGGCATCACCCTAGGCGGCGAGCTAGCCGAAGAGGCGGAAGCAGAAGCCGTCGAGCCGGAGCTGTTCGAAGTGCTGCCAGAGAACTGGCAAGCCCTCGAAACCTTCCTTCGCTGCTCTCGCCAATGGCTCTGCAGGGGCATGGAAGGCCACCGCGAAGGGCTAGATGTACAGGCCATTATTAGCGTTATCAGCCTCTACCAGCTTTCACCATCAGAACAACTTGAGCGGCTGGATCAAGTGCAGCTTATCGAGCGCGGCGCGCTCAGCGTCATGAACCAACCCCGCAACTAAACGTTAGAAGGACACACCGTGGCGAACAATCTAACGCTTAGCGTCACCCTCACTGGCGATGGCCGCCAGCTTTCGGGCACTCTCAAAGATGCCCGGAATGACGTGCGGGAATTTGGTACCACCACCGAGCGGGAAAGCCGCAAAGCCGATACCGCGCTCACGGCACCAGGCCGTAGCGCGGTGACGGTCTCAGAACACCTACGCGATGCAGGCCGAGAGGCACGCACGTTTGGTACCGAAACCGCCCAAGGTGGGCGCGTGGCATCTCAGGCGCTGTCTCAAACCAGCGGCGAAGCGCAAACCGTCACCGGCCATTTAGATCAGCTAAGAACGGTAGCCGCAGGCGTAGGCGTTGCCCTGGCCACCATCGGTGCTCGTGACTTTGTAATGAATGCCTACGCCGCTGTTAGTAGCTCTCAGCAGCTTCAGGGGTCACTCAAAACGGTGACTGGGTCGATTGAGAACGCATCAGCAGCATGGGATACGCTGTTAGGTTTTGCCGCTGAAACCCCCTTCACGCTGGATCAATCAGTCCAAGCGTTTATTCGCATGCAGTCACTCGGCTTAAACCCCAGCCTGGAAGCGCTGCGCTCTTATGGCAACACCGCCTCTGCCATGGGTAAAGACATGATGCAGATGGTGGAGGCCGTCGCCGATGCCACCACTGGCGAGTTTGAGCGCTTAAAAGAGTTTGGTATTCGTGCCAGCAAAGAAGGTGAGCAAATATCATTCACCTTCCAAGGCGTGACAACCACCGTGGCCAACAGCGCCGCAGCTATCAGCCAGTACCTGCAACAGATTGGTGAGAACCAGTTTGCAGGGGCAATGGGCGACCAGATGGACACCTTGAGCGGTAAGGCGTCCAACCTGGAAGACACCATCTACCAGTTCTATCTTGCCGTGGGTGATGCAGGGGCTGCCGATATATTCGAGAGCACGCTTGCCAACGCCAGTAATACGGTTCAATTCCTCACCGATAATATCGACACACTGGCAACAGGCGCGGAATTAATGGCCGTGCTGATTGGCGGGCGCGTCGTTGTTGCGTTGGCCAATGTCACTGCGGCCAAGGTGTTGGCCACACAACAGACTATCGCCTATCAACTAGCCTTGGCTCGTATGGCAGGTGTGTCTGGTACCGCCGCCGCTGCCCAAACGGCTTTAGCAGGCGCTACACGCGTAGCTTCTGGCGCAATGATGCTATTGGGTGGCCCCGCTGGTGCTGTCGCACTAGCAGGCTTAGCCATTTACACCTTCCGCGACGAACTGGGCCTAACCATTCCCCAGATCGACGCCAACACCACAGCGGTCAACCAGCTGACGAATGGGCTTGACGACATGAACCAGGCCGCTGCTCAGCTCAAGCTGACATCGCTGGTGGGTCAGTTGGCGGAAGTACGCGCACAGGCTGAAGTGACAGCTGAAGCCTTTACCAAGGTCGGCCAGATCGAAGGCGATGGCGGCGGTGGTTTCTTGGGCGTTGACGTAACGGCACAGACCAATGCCGTTCGTGAGCTGGGCGAAACCAGCAACGCTACCCAGCAAGAAGCCGCCAACCTTGAAGCGGCTATTGCGCTAGTAGAAAGCCGAATTGGTCAGTTGGGTGAACGCAATCGCGAAGTCACTCCCACGGTTACTGAAATTGGCGATGCTAGCGAAGCCGCTGCGGCAAAGGCCAAAGAGATGGCGAAAGCAGCCAGCGAGCAAGCCGACGCTATCGAAGCCCTACGCAACCGCATGATCCCCCACCGCCAAGAGACGGTGCAGCTCGCCCAGGATCAAAACACCCTCAACCTGGCATTCGCCATGGGCCGTGTCAGCGCCGCTGACTACTTATCGCTTATGGGCGCGCTGCAGCAGTCGTATATGGAGGTCACCGACACCTCTAAAAAAGCAGCCGACCAAATCAGCGTGGATGTTTCTACCTGGACCACCATCTCTGAAAACGGCATCCGCCGCGTGGACGATGCTGGGGTGGATCTCTGGCTCGGCCTGATTGATGGCAGCCGCAACGCCATGGATACCGTCAAAGGCGGCATTCAGCAGTCGCTCGCTGAAATTGCCCACATGCTCACCACCCAACGGCTGACGGTGGCCATCGCGGGTTCGCTAGGTTTTAACACTGGCGGTGCAGGTGGTATGGGGGGCGCCGGTGCTAACGGTGGATTTGGCATAAACCCCGGCAGCATTAACAACGCGTGGCATGCACTGCAAGGCGGTATCGGCGGCATTCAGTGGGGCGGTGTTGGCAGCGCATCAGCGTATGGCGGTACCGGCTTTGCAAATGCGGCCACCAGTGGCCTGGGGCAAACCGGCTTCATGGGCGGCAGCCTGAACAACTTCAGCGGCATGCAGGGCTTAGCGGGCCTGGGCGCAGGCTTGGCGGGTAACTGGCTCGGCGGCCAACTGTTTGGCCAGGGTAAGCATTCCAGTACACTGGGCACTATCGGCGGCGCGGTGGGCACCTATTTTGGCGGCCCCTTGGGCGCGCTTGCTGGCTCCACGCTAGGCTCTGCACTGGGCGGCATCTTCGGCGGCTCCTGGGAAACCAAAGACGCCGGGCTGAATCTCGGCGTCTCTTCTGGCGACATCACCGGTAATCAGTTCGAGAGCCAACGCAAGAGCGGCGGCTGGTTCTCCAGTTCTAAATCACGCACCCGCACTAGCGCTCTAGATGGCGAGCTTGAGGCGATGCTGCAGGACGCCTACGCCGCCCAGGAAGCATCGCTAGCCGTGACGCTAGAAACCCTAGGGCAGCAATCCAGCGCATTAAACGCGTTCAGCAGCGGCCTCACTCGCATCAGCACCAAAGGGCTGGATGAAGCGGAGGTAGAGCAAGCGGTTCAAGAGTGGCTGCAAAACGTGGTGAACAGCGCCGCGCAATCGGTTACCGACCCCAGTCAGTACGCCCGCGCAGGTGAGACCACCGTAGACACACTCAGCCGCCTAGCGACCGCGCTCAACGGCATCAACCCGATCCTAGAGCAGCTGCACGAGAACAGCCTGGCAGCCTCGCTAGCCGGTGGCGATGCCGCCAGCCACCTAGCCGAGCTGGCGGGCGGCATCGATGCGTTCAGCGCCCGCGCCGACTTCTACTATCAAAACGTACTCACCGAGGCCGAGCGCCAAGAGCGCGCTATGAACGCCGCCGCGCAGTCTATGGGTGCCTTTACAGCACGCACCGGGCGCGTGATCGAATCCACCGATGCCCTGCGTGAGCTTGTCGACGGTATCGACCTCACTACCGTCTCCGGGCGTGAGCTGTACAACCAGGCAATGAACCTAGCCCCGGCCCTGGTGGAAATCGAGCGCGGCCTGGAGCGTGTTGGCCAGCAGTTCGAGCAGATGCTCGCCGACGCCAGCGCGGTTGTTTCTGACGCTGAAGCGCAAGTGCGCCAAGCCTGGCAAACCTTCGACCGCCAGTCCTTCAGCCAGCAGATCGAGCTGCTGAACCTGATGGGCGATGCCGAAGGCGCTCTAGCACTTGAGCGCGAACGCGAACTAGCCACGATCGACGAAGCCCTACGCCCCACCCAGGAGCGCATCTGGGCGATTCAAGATGAGATCGCGGTTCAGCAGAACGCGACCCAGGCAGCACGTAACTACCAGAGCGAAGTGGCGCGTGTACGCGACCAGCTCAACCAGCAGCTAGGCAACATCGGCAACTGGCTAGACCAGCAGATGGCCACCAGCGGCACCCCAGAGAGGAACCTGGCCACGGCACAAGAGCAGCTCGCTCGCCAGCTCGTGCTCGCTGAAAACGGCGACCGCACGGCGCTCCAGAACATCACTCAATACGCGCAGCAGGTGCTGGAGGCCAATAAGGCTTATAACGCCAGCAGCGCCGCTGGACAGCGCATCCAAGAAGACGTTTATGCGGCTATCCGAGCGCTGCCGGAGTCGATTAGCGCTGAGCAATTCCTGGCCGATGAGATTAAAACGGCCCTGCGTGAGCAAACACAAGGCATCAGCACTCGACTGGGCGACGTGCTACGCGGCGATAACCCATCCAGCATTGCGGGCAATTTAGCCAACTACTTCGAGACGCTAGCAGGCGGCATTGATGGCGTACTGACACGCGAGCAGCTCGCGATAGTCATGAACGGCAAAGCCAGTGATGCCCAATTAACGGCCATTCTGCGTGCGGTGGATCTCAACAGCGACGGCGTCATGTCAGGCCTGGAGAGCGTCATCATCCAGTCGCTACCGAGCGACACCGTGCTCGGCACGGTTCTACGCAACAAGATGAATGAGCTTGATAAAAACCAGCTCACTTCTGCACAAGTACGCTCAGCGCTCTCTCCGATCGCCACTGACGACGAAATTAAGCGGCTCATCCGTGAAATCGACGTGAACGGCGATAGCATTATCAGCCGTCAAGAACTGGGCAATGCTCGTCTATCAGGCCTCGCAGGCGGTATTGGTGCCGCCTTGAAGCCGATGTTCGACGCGATCGACCTCGATACCTCCGGCCTGATCGACTGGAACGAGTTTTACGGCGCATTTAGTGGCCTCGCAAGCGACCAAGAGCTGAAGCGTATTTTCGCTAAATTGGACGCCGACGGCAGCGGCACCATCAGCCGACTCGAAGCGCTCAACCGCTCAAACGAAGGCACCGAAGCAAACACCGACTCATTGGAAAAACAGGCCCGCGACCAGTTGCGTGAGTTGAATGGTTTGGTAAGCGAGATGGCACGCTCCACCGATCAGATGGTGGGCTTCAACAGCGGCATCGATAGCCTCACCGACTCTATCAACGCCTTGGGCGTCGCCAACGCAGAGCGCGCCCGAATTGAGCGCGAGCGGGCAGCGGCGGAACAGGCCGAGCGTGACCGTATTTCAAAGGAACGCCAAGCGTCATCGATAAGGGCTGATGCAGCTGCCACACAGTCGAAAATTGATGAGTTTTACTCGTTAGCAGCCGCCACTGGCCAAAACGCAAATGGCAACGTGGACAGGTACCGCAGCTACAACTGGATAGATGGTGATCAAGGTAATTTCCTAAGCCAGATACAAGGCTGGACATACCAAAGCCAGCAGGCCGCGTGGACGGCTCGGCGCTTAGAACTAGCAGACGGCAGAGAGAACGAACTGGAGCGCATGCGCCGGGAATACCGCTCACTGACCGGTGAGCTGGCACCGTTCGCCAACGGCGGCTGGACAGGCCCCGGCGGCAAGTGGGACCCGGCAGGCATCGTGCACGCTGAAGAGTTCGTCGTACGTAGCGAAGTCGTTAAGCAGCCAGGCGTTCGCGGCATGCTCGAAGCCCTCAACAGTGGGCAGGCGGTAGGCTCAACACCAACACCGCGTGCCACACCACTCCCCAGTTACCCGCTGCTGGGCAACAGCGACATCGTGGAAACCCTACGCGACCTAAAACGAGAAGTCGCAGAGCTACGCCGCGATAACGCCCGGCTCCAAGGCGAAAGCAACAAGCACCTGGCAGCCGCCAACAACCAGCGCGGAGCCGCCGCCACGCAGCAGATCGCCGCCACTGAGCGCGGCAATCGCATGCTGAAAAAACTGGAAGACGACAAGCGGCTGGAGGCGGCGAAACGATGACGTGGACACTCACCATTCAAGCTCGCGACGAAGAGAACCAGCCGCAAACGATCCGCTTTAGCTTGGGCCGCTACATGGATGATGCCGACCACTTCTACGACCCGCGCATTATGCAGCCGGGCTTGTATGAAGCGGGGCTTTACGCTGGCCAACTGCTGCAACAAAGCCGCAGCGGCTACGGTGAAACGACGCTGATCAACGCCGATGGCGGCTTGGACTACCTCGCAGACTACGCCGTGGACGGTCGCGAGATGGTGCTCGCTCTCGATGGCGTGCCGCAAGTAGTGGGTACCGTCGCACGCCTGGCGTTTTCAGATGACGAAGTCTCTGTGGTGCTGCGTGATCCGCTGGAGCCGCTACGCTCGCCGCACCCCATGGAGACCTATGCAGGCGATAACGTACTGCCCAATGGACTGGAAGGCACCCAAGACGACATCGCAGGCGAACCTAAGCCGCTGGTGTTGGGTGAGGCCCGAAACGCCCAGCCGGTGCTGGTCAATACTGCGAAGCTGATCTACCAGGTGTCATCGCTGCCCGACTGCACGATTCAAGCGGTTTACGACAAAGGCGTGGCGCTTGATAACGGCGGTGCCTATACAAGCCTGGCGCAGCTGCAAAGCACAGCTCCGATTGAGGGCACCTTCCGGGCTTTTCAGGGCTATATGCGCCTAGGCGATAACGCTACGGGCACGCTCACCGTCGATGCCGAACAAGCCGACCCACGCGCCGGTGCCGTTGCCCAAGCGTTGGCGGCAGAACGCGGCTACACCCTGCATGAAGACGATGTGACCACGCTGAATACCTACGGCGCAGTGCGTGTCTACCTCACCACTCAAACCAACACGTTAGACCTGCTCGATCGTATCGCGGAGAGCATCGGCGGCTACCTATCCGCACAAGCTGACCAAGTTCTGCGTTTAGGCACCTGGGAAGAACCCGAGCCAACCGACACTGCGATTCGTGACTACGCGATTCAAACCGTCAGCCGCAGCGCCACCGGCGCTGGCCCCGGCGGGCTGCCAGTGTGGCGCGTCAATATCGACTGTGACCGCATCGAAACCGTGCAGCCGGACCTTGAGAGCAACGTTTCTGAGGCCCGCCGCGCTCGCTTGGCGCGACAGACTCGCCGCGTGGTGGCCACCGATGAAACTGTGATTGAACGCCATCCATTAGCCGGTGAACTCACGATTAACAGCGTGCTGGCCAGCTACGCGCAGAGCCAGGCAGTCGCTGACCGCGTGCTGGCCCTGCTCGGCGTCCGCCGCGACACAGTCACGGTCGAAGCCAATGAGGCGCTACTGCCCACCGTGGGCGGCAACCTAACGCTGATCACTCCTCGCCAGGGCTACGGCGCAGGCCGAACGATGCGTGTGACAGGCTACCGGCTCAACGCGCAAACCGACGAAATCACTTTGAACCTGTGGGGCTAACATGGCACTTGATCCTAAAAAAATAGCGCTGTGCTGGCCTAACTACATCGATACGTCCGTAGTCAGCGGCGGCGAATGGTTAAACACGCTGCCCCTGGAGCATGTTAAGGACAACCGTACCTCAGTGGTCTCCAAATCGGCATCGCTCGACCCGGCACATACACAGTTCTCAATCACGACCGATCGGCGACGCCCGCTGTACGTATTAGCCATCCTCGCTCACAACCTCAGTGCAGCTGCCACAGTGCGTGCGCGTGTCTACCGCGACCCTGAGCAAACCGACCTGATCTACGACACAGGCTGGCAAAACGTTTGGCCTGTGGTGTACGGCCTGGATGATGTCGTGTGGGGCAACGACAACTTCTGGAACCGGCGGCTGACCGAAGAAGACCGTAGCGCCTACACCCCGCTCATGACTGTATTTTTCGCTGACCGTCTGCTGGGCAGCAGCGTGCATGTGGAGCTGCTCGATACCGGCAACCTGGACGGTGCAATCACATTAGGGCGCGTGATGCTCGCTGACGTCTGGCAGCCCCGCTACAACCTAGATTACGGCGTTCAGCACGGCTACGACAGCGGTACCCAGATCACCCGTGCAGGTGATGCAGCGCGGACTGGCTACGCCCGCCGCGTGACGCCCAAGCGCACCGTGAATTTTCAGCTCTCGAACCTCAATGAAGACGAGGCATTTTTGCGCCTTCATCGGTTGCAACGCGCGCAAGACATCGTCGGCGAGATCCTCTATCTGTGGTCGCCGGTACCCAGCGCCGCCAACTTCGCCCGCACGATGATTGCCCAGCAAACCGAGCTGAACGGCATCACGCACCCCTATCACGCGAACTATGAAAACACGATGTCACTACTGGAGATCCTATAAATGGCGAGCGTAACGTTCCCCGAAGCGCTGGGCGGTAACGGCCAGACCTACACCGACGACGCCGACCCCAACACAGGCCTGGACGGCCTGGGTTATACCGTCCGCTTTATACCGTGCCTTCAACAAGCCGTAATCATGGGCCTATCGGCCCAAAGCAACGCCCAAGCCGCCGCTGAGTATGTGCAACAGTGCCAAACACTACGTGAAGAAGTAGGTAATGATCGGCTCGCCGTGGCGGCTGACCGTCAACACGTCGACCAGCAGCGTCAAGCGGTCGACACAGCAGCCGCCTCCGCCGCGCAAAGCGCGGCTAGCGTCAACGCAGACAATATTGTTCACGCGCCGGGCAGTGGGTTGCCGAATGAGGCAGGAGAAGCTTATAGCCGAGGGGTTGTGGGTGGCCCTGGTGATTTAATCGCTCAGGGAGCTTTTGGGTTTGGTGCAGCTATCTCGCCGCCTGTTTGGCCTCTAGCATCTCTAAATGACAATCCGACCAGTGTGCCGTCGGGATTATATCGAGTAAATCAATCGGTTCCAGGATCGCCGGGTTTCGGCACGTTGTTCTGGCAAAGATACAATGCCACGGAGGGCACTTTAACGTGGAGAAATATTGCTGGGGCAACAGTCCGTGTACAGGAACGTAGCTATTCCGGCGTGTGGGGTGAGTGGAGTCGCGTTTTTCACGACCGCAGCATCCTCGGCACAGTCTCACATTCAGACGGTGTCCCCACAGGCGCTATCTTCCAGCGTGACAGCAATGACTTTGGATCATGGTCTAAATGCGCAGATGGCACTGTGGAGTTTAAGTCAACAACTATTTCTAATATCCAAGTAGATATAGCTGAGGGTGGCTTATATAAGAGCCAAACCATTGCATTTACCTATCCCTTGCCAAATTTAAGCTTCCCGCGAGTTTACGGCTGCACCAACAACGATTCGACAGCAGTGGCTGTGAGTGTCGGAGCAACACAAGCGAATGCGCGCCTGATCAAAGGTTCTCCTGGTTCGGGCGGTCAATTATATCTTCAGGGCTTAGCCTATTGGTTCTAAAAAAGAGGCTTAAAATGAAACTGAAATTTCTAGCGGGCGCTGGCCCTGCATCTTACGCAATTAGTGGTTTAGTAGTTAATGGTTTCGACCTTTCGCCATTCAGTGAAGGTGCACAGTTTGTCGGTAACGATCAGACGCGAGCGTCTGGCATTTTCGACATGACCTGGAGTGAGAGTGAGCTGCATGTCGTACTGGCACAACCCACCCAGACTGGCGACATTCCTTGGGGTGCCCGTGCAGCCGGATGGTTTGATGCAGCAACATACGATCCTGAAGCTCGCTACGTCGAAGCAACTAATTCGCAGGCCATAGAGCTGATTGAAAGCGGCAAGGCAGAGTACTGGCGCGACCCAACCACTGGAGCATGGACGGTACGTCTCATCCACCACGAGCCCCAAAGCATGGAGCCTGCCCAATGAGCGCTCAACCTTGGTTTATCCCCGCAGAACAAATAGCGCAGCAGCGTAAAGCACAACTGCTAGCTTCACTGGAAGAAGCCCGCAAAGCTGCTGAGGCCGAGGGCGTGGTCATCAACGGCATTCGCTACAGCGGAGACCCCAGCAACCGCGCCGCTCTACTAGAGGTCGTCCAGTTCGCCCGTGAGGGCCAGCAAGCAACCTTCGCAGCATGGAAAGATAGCGACGGCCAGTTCCACGCCAATCACCCCCTATCAGACGTCGAGCAAGCCCTACAGGCCATCGCACAACGCCGTGGCGCACTGATCGCATTGGAGGGGCAGTATCAGGCCCAAATAGTGGCGGGAGAGATTGGGAGCATTGAGGGGCTTAGCTGGCAGGTTTAGAAGCTCATCCATGAGCTAGATCCCCGTACTGAGGGGCTATCACTTACAATTGCTAATGACACAAAGATCACTCGCGATCATCCCCAAAGGGGCATACTTACATAAAATAGTGTAGCACAGGGAGGAGTGGCCACCCGAAGTGCGGACACATCGAGGGTGGCCACCAACAAGCAGAACACTTGTAAGTGGGACAAGGCGGTTCTCTCTATAGGATTACATCTCTCAGTTAGTTTAGCTCTATAATCAAGACTTACTAATGAGATGGAGTATCCGAAATGGCGGCAGGCGTACGCATAGAAGGAAATAGTTTTGCAGATCTCACTGGGGCCAGTGTATGCAATAACGGAGGTGACGGTGTCAGTGTCGCATCCGGTAGCATTGCGATACTAGACAACGCAAAAATTACCGGCAATAGAGGCGATGGCGTTGTTGTATCAGACAGCCAAGTCTCTCTTTTGAATGCACTTATAGCAAATAATGGGCCACAGGTTGTTTATGAAAATCTAGGAATTGACCCCAAGGCGGTGCCAAAAAAACAACTCGACACACTACTTGCGTTGGCTATTGAGTGTAAATCTCAAGGCCAGGAAGAGACAGTTATTCATAGGATTCTTAGTGCCGCTGCAGCCGGTGCTGGACTTTTAGCAATAGAGCCGATGACAGCTGCTTTGGCTATTGTTGCAGCATCAGGCATAGAGGTATTGAGAAAGTATCGTGAAGCGATAAGAGCAGAAGAGGAGTGACCACCCTAGGTGCGGACACACCTAAGGTGGTCACCAACAAGCAGAACACACCTGCAAGTCGGCCAAGACTCCCCTGCCTAGCTAGGCATTAGAGAGTCTAAGCCAAACGTTAGATTCGTTATAGGCTTGACATGGTGTTAATCGAAATCCGTTGTAAGCAGTGCAATCGCAAGCTGGCCAACGTCAGCGACTATCAGTTCATCGAAATAAAGTGCCCGCGCTGTAGGCACTTAAACCAGCAGAGAGCCACGAGCTCCAAACCCTTAAAGGAGACGCCTCGTGGCTACCCCAATTATTCCTTGGATGGGCGGCAAGCGCCGCCTCGCTGATCGTATTTTCCCTCTGATGCCGCCGCACCAGTGCTACGTAGAGCCCTTCGCAGGAGGGGCCGCGCTGTTCTTCCTGCGCCCTTCTCCCGCAGACGTCGAGGTGTTAAACGACGTCAACGGCGATTTGGTAAACCTGTATCGCGTGGTTCAGAACCACCTAGAAGAGTTTGTTAGGCAGTTCAAGTGGGTGCTATCCAGCCGACAAGTGTTCGAGTGGCTAAAGATGACTCGACCAGAAACGCTCACGGACATCCAGCGTGCAGCTCGCTTCTACTACTTACAGCAAAACGCCTTCGGTGCCCGCATCGAAGGCCAAACGTTTGGCACCGCTACCACCACCCCACCAGGGCTAAACCTGCTACGCCTAGAGGAGACGTTGTCCGCTGCACACTTACGCTTAGCCAGCACGTTCATCGAACACCTAAGCTGGCAAGACTGCATCGAGCGATACGACCGCCCACACACGCTCTTCTATATGGACCCGCCCTACTGGCAGACAGAAGGATATGGAGTACCCTTTGGCATAGAGCAGTACGAGGAAATGGCGAGCATGCTGACCAAGCTGAAAGGCAAGGCCATCATCAGCCTCAACGACCACCCAGACATCCGCCGGATCTTCGCGGGCTACCACATCGAAACCACCGACATACGCTACACCGTCGGCGGCGGCAAAGGCTCAGACGCCAAAGAGGTGCTGATCTTCAGTTGGGATGTAGATGCCGAACCGGCGGGTTTGTTTTAGGCTGGTCGCTTTAGGAGGTACATATGGCTGAAGTAAAACTTAAAGATTGCTACTCCGCTCGTGAGCTAATTGATTACCTATCGCCGTTAGATCGAGAGCGATGGCCAAGAGGTCATTATGTATTTCGCGGGCAGCCTTGTGCTAGTTATGGCCTTGCTCCAGCGGCATACCGCACTAACAGCTTCTTCACCCCTAACAACATGCTAGGTCGCTTAGGAAAAGTGCAAGCACAGGGCCAAGTATTTTTCGAAGTTCAAGTGCTCATCTCTTTCTTAGAAGCCTGTGATGGGTCTGGTATTCAGGTCGCAGGCGACTCTACTGAATTACGACAGCTTCTTGAGCAGCCTGATCGTTATTACATCAGACCAAGTGAGTGGCCGCCAAAAACTGTGTTACCGGTACTTGCCACCGCCCAACATCATGGTGCACCAACTTGTCTTCTTGACTGGACAAGAAGGTCTTTTGTCGCAGCCTACTTCGCTGCTTCCGGGGCTCTCAGATCTACCCAGCAGCAAAGCCACCTAGCTGTATGGGCTCTCAATATTCACAACCATATGGCCTGGGAAAATATTTCCCTTGTGAAGATGCCGGGTGGTACTAGCGCCAATCTTGCCGCTCAAGCAGGCGTATTCACGGTATCGAGTATAAAAGCAACAAGGGGTGAGCATTTCGAGTCGACAGCCCTGGAGTATCAAGAAGATGTCTACAGACACCAGTCTGAGGAGCAGCCTGGCTTGATTAAAATGACGCTTCCAGTCAGTGAGGCGGGTGAATTACTTCGGTTATGCTCGGACTTAGGCGTTAAAGGATCAGTTTTATTTCCTGGCTATGAGGGGGCAGCTCGGGAAGTTAATGACTATGCCTATGCCAACCTACCGAACCCATTCAAAAACGAGTCTTTCAGCGGTGCCAAATAGGCTATGAAATCATCCTAAACCCAGCAAATAGCTCGATGCCAAATACGGCGCAAGGAAGTGCCAAATGCGGCGCGCGCTTACAAGATGACACACTGAAAGACCGGTGCCTTTTATAAAGGGCTTGTAGGTAGGAAGGAAGCGCGGGGCCTAGAAACGAAAAAAGCCCCTGACGAATCAGGGGCTTTTCGAGATAAGTGGCGGAGGGACAGGGATTCGAACCCTGGATAGGCTATTAACCTATGCCGGTTTTCAAGACCAGACAACTAGCCTCAAATTCCCTCTTAAAAACAGATGCTTAGAATACAGCAGTATAACGGTAAGCGGTTATACTCGTGTATTTTTGCTCTGTTCCCACCTAAATCTCAAGCCTTACCGTTCCCCTATATTACCATGTTGCGCCTCCCCTGCTAACCTGAATTGAAGCCACCAAACTCCTCAAGTGCCCTCGCCGATGACGACAGCCGGACGCCTGAACGACAACCGCTATAAGTATCTGGCACTCCAATGGCGCAAAGCCATGGAGCGGCGTGGCTGGCACAACATCAGAAAAGGCGTGCCGACCAAGAGAGTCGTGGAGTTTCACATCATCTATCGCGGAGAGCTGCATAGCGGGCGCTGCAAAGTCAGGCACCTCAGCGCTCAAGATACCTACGACCCTGGCACGCTTGCTTTTTTGTTCAGGCGAACTGACCAGATCACGGAAGGCGTTTGGCGATTGCCCCGCGATCAGAATGCAGAGCTAGGCTGGGTGGTTCGAGATTTTGACTTGGGCGGATAATGCAACGCGTGCGACATGCTGATAGCGGCGTAAAGGCGTTGCATTCCTGATTGGGTTAGTGGCAGTGGCGAGTGCCTGCCTTTGTATCGCGGTGACAACCATTGCTGTCAGTACGACCACCATGCTCGACTACATCTTCGCTGCTGATGCTAGTAGCTGCGGTGACATTGCCAGCCGCCATCAGCGCGCCTGCGAGCATTAGGGCTACTAATACCTTTTTCATCATCGCTTCCTCATTAATGATGGCACAGTGCCAACCGTTGGAGATTAGCACCGTTCTCAGATAGGCAAAGCTGACTTTAGTCAAAAGCCTACTTAATTTTTATCATCAGGTCGCACCAATTGCGAAATTTTATTAGTCTTCCCGCACACTTGCAGGGATGACTATGATGAAACAACTTTCCTTCCTTATTGCCTTTTTCCCGGCGTTAGTCCTACCTGGCCAATCCGTCGCCGATGTGCCCTCCTCTTTCAATGCGTCCAAACGTATTGCTGAAGAACAAATCTATTACGATCAGGACACGTCTTTTTACTGCGGTTGCCAGTTCGACTTTGAAGCTGGCCCCAATCTGGACGCCTGCGGTTACGAGATTAGAAAGCAGACAAAACGGGCAAGCCGTATCGAGTGGGAGCATGTAATGCCAGCCTATGACTTTGGACGACAACGCCAATGCTGGATAGACGATGGCCGGGATAATTGCCGCAGGACAGATGAGGTATTCAGGCGCGCAGAGGCAGACTTGCATAATCTGGTACCGGCAATTGGCGAGGTCAACGGCGACCGATCCAACATGCGATTCGGTATGGTTAACTCGCCGGTACATGAATACGGCGCTTGCGACGTGGCAGTCTCATTTGAGGAGCGCACCTTTCAGCCACCACCACATCGTCGTGGCGACATAGCGCGCACCTACTGGTACATGCGTGACACCTACGGTATTGAGATCAGCCGACAGCAACAGCAACTCTTCACGGCTTGGGCTAACCAAGATCCGGTCGATGAATGGGAGCTAGAGCGAAACCGCCGAATTGCTGCTGTTCAAGGGAACGCCAACCCCTATGTGGGAGAGGTCGCTATTCAATCAACGCCTGAGCTGGTTAGGCCTGCGCCTGTAATCCCTCAGAACTCAGCAAGCTCTGAATTTAGCTGTTCGACCAGAAAAACTTGCGGCTCCATGGCGTCCTGTGAGGAGGCAATGTTCCACTTGAATCAGTGTGGAAACGGTCGCCTCGATGGTGATAGTGATGGCGTACCTTGCGAGTCGATTTGTCGATAATTAAAAAGCCGCCCGTAGGCGGCTTGGTAAGCTGATAGTTTTTTAGGCTACTAAGCGAACGAAAAGCTTTTCTTCAAGCTCTGCATTTACCGCGTAAGTAGCTGCGCCGATCCAGCGCCGCGCCTCAAAAATGGAGCGGCCGATCATGGCTAGCGGCTTGTCGTCTGATTCAAGATAGCGCGACTGAATACTTAGCACTGCCGCTTCGATGCTGCTTAAGCGCACAGAAACATAATCATCCAGTAGCGTTGCCGCATCCTCAGATAGGCCGCTTTCGCCCAGCATGGACACAACATCTATTTGCAGCGCCTCGCTGGCAGTAAGCGCCGTGGCTTTCAGATCAATAGCTTCCTGCAGCAGCTCCAACTGCTGGATGGTGCCCATTAGGGCCCCATAATGCACGTCCTCAACATCAGCAGATAGAGACGTTAAAAGGCTGGCGGCATTGCGCACAAGGTCGTTAGCGTATTTTAGTCGGTTCATGCCGCTTGCCCTCTTTCTGACTCCCATAGCTGCTGCAGCTTCACCAGTCCCTTGCCAGTGACGAGAGCGGTCACCGTCTCCTGCAACCCTTGCTCTGGATGCTCCCAATGGCCGATTTTGGTGTCCAGAAGGCCTGCATCGATCTTGGATTGATAGGGCTCATTCCGGCGAGTTACCCAACTATGTTGGCGAAGAAATGCGAACAAGCGTGTTCGCCCGGTGCCAATCACCTTCGCTGCTTGGCCAACTGTGATTGCGTCATGAGACAACTCGACAGCCTTTGCGAAGGCGATTTTAGGCGCGGCGGCTTGCAGTGCTCGCTCTTGCTGCTCAAGGCGCTCAGCCTGATCAGCGGCTAGGCGAAGTGCTTCTGCCATTGATTGAGGTAATTGCGGTTGTGAGCGCTGCTTTTCAAGCTCCTGCCAGCGATCTACGAGCCGGGCTGTGAACTCCGGGCAGAGCTGAGCTACCACTACATAGCTATCGCGCTTTCCTTGCTCGCCTTCAAAGGTGTAGAAGGACTTGGGTTTTGTGGCTGTTTGAATTACCCCCAATGGGGGTAATCCAATAACCATGCGGGCTACGAGCCGTTCGATAGACTGTTTTACTTTGTCGTGACGCGCTCCAACAATCTCCGCAATTTCCAGGCTGGTCATGCGCGCATTGTCTGGATTGGAAAATAATTGACTGCTATTATTCACGTCATCACCTTTCGTAGATGGTTGGTGGTAATCCGAAGCCCTAGCGACCCCCATCGCTGGGGCTTCTTCATTTTTAGCTTGCCTTCTGCTCACGTTGCCGCGCCTCCTTGACAATTTGCTTAAGGACGCCATTCATGCTCCTGCAATCACGGCTTCCCTTTTCTTTAATCCACTCCAGATCGTCTCGGTCAGTACGAAATGGAAAAGGACTTGCTTGCTTGGTTCTCATGCTGTTCTCCTATGTGAACACATCAATAACTTAGATTCTTTTAGATTCAGAGTCAAACAGATTCTTTGAATCTTTTTGATACCCCTCGCACAATATGATCATTGTCCCGAGGAAAAGAGTCATGAGCGATAAGCAACAAAAAGCCCCATACCCTTTGAGAATGCCTGATGAGATGAGGGATCAGCTAAAGGAGTGCGCACACAATAATCGTCGTAGTCTTAATGCTGAAATTGTGGCGCGCTTGGAGCTCAGTTTGTTGGAGGAGGCACATCTAGGTGCAAGCATGGAAGGCCCCGACTATGATGACGAAGAGGATAAATTCGAACCAATATATCTGGATGTCAGTGAAGATGAGCTGGCAAAAATGCTATCAAGGGTTCACAAGGATTTTCTTAACAAACTAAAGAAAGAGCATGGAGTCAAAATCAAAGACAAAGATGAATAAGCACGAGATGAGCATCAGAAATACAACGAAAACCACCAAACCTTAGCAGCAAATTACTATCTAAGAAGCATCGATATGCGCTATGTTGTCACGATATACACCAATACCCATGTGGTTTCTGGAAGGAGGTAACCATGGCTATCTCCGCGATGCAGGCGGCAAAAACAGCATGTGCCGCGTCTGGGTGGACGCTGAGCAACCTACAGCTGCACAAAATTCTCTATATCGCTCACATGGTCTACTCTGGCGAATATGGAGAGCCTCTCATCAATGATGAGCGTTTCCAGGCTTGGGACTACGGCCCGGTGCTACCCTCTGTTTACAATTACGCCTCAGGCTATGGCAGCTCAAATATACAGAATATTTTCAATCACATTCCTGACGTTGCGCCATGGGAAGACGAATACTACACAATCGTCCGAGCCGTGAATGAGCTTGGCCCCCTCGACCCGTTCAGGCTGGTTGATATTACCCACGAACCTATTTCAGCGTGGGCGCACGCGTACGCCCCTGGCATGCGCCACGTTGTCATCGATCAAGAAGCTATCCTAAATGAGTACCGATCACGATTCTCCGAAGCCTGACCGCTTCCGTACTCTCGCGAATAAAAACGCGGCCTCCGACCCTGAGAATGCAAGAAGTACGGCTGAGGCAGAGCTTGAAAAAAAGCTGGCCTTCGAGCAGGATGCTCGCAAAGAGGACAGATTCGTTTTCATGATCATTCTGGTGGTCATCTTCAATGCGTGGGGATTGCAAAACGCGTCTACCTGGACCTTGCCGCTATTGATCGGCATCCTCCAGCTATTTGCCCTTGTGGTCTTGGCACGGCGCTTTGGTGTTCAAGAAATCCAGTATTGGCTCAACCAGTTCCTGGCGCACATGGGGCCTGGTAGCGCAAAAACTGAGCGGCCTACACCTCAGTCAAAGGTTGAGCCAAAGCCCGCCGAACCAATCACCCCGCATAATGGGGACGACAAGCAATAGCAGGCCCTCGCATTGCTCTTCCTTTGAGGCTAGTCTTTCCGCTGCTACAGAAAAGTTGACTCCAGGACTCTGGCAGGGAGAACATATATGCTTAATGCGGTGAAGCTGGTATTGCTAGCGCAATCATATACTGGCGCTTTTTTCGTTATGTCATGGTGGCACGATGATTTACAGTTCGCGCCCTGGTGGCTTAAAACGCCTGTGTTTATTGTGGTGTGTACATTTCTTATTGCCCCAGTATTTTGGATGCACTTAGATAACGAGGAATGTAAGAAAAACAGCCGCAGATCAGAGCGGCTGCAATATCTCGAAAAGAAACACTATTTTTCAGACTGAACCGCTCCCTCTGCCTGGTTATAAAGCAGGTTAAAGAAATCCACTTCGCTATCCATCGCATCTTCAATCTCGTCGAGCTGCTCGTCACGCTCTTCAGGAGTAAGGCGTTCATCGGCTTCGATGGCGTCACGCACCTTGCGTAGTTCTGTCAGCGTTTTTTCAAGATCCGTCGCCATATCAAACAGCCCTATCTTGCCGCCATGCTCGTCATAGAAGCTTCGCGCCTCCTCTTTGGGTAGATTAATAAACTCCTCATGCAGCTGCCCAACCTCGGTACGGCGCTCGTAGAACGTTTGAATATCGCCGTACTCATTGACCTCAGACTTGAAGCGGCCCACAAACGGAATGCGGTGGGCGTCGATGGTCTCGCCAGTCGCTGTGCGCTTAATGCTGTCGGCCACTTTCTCAGTAAACGACCAAGCACCGCCGCCGTAATAGTTGACCACATGCTGCAGTACGTCAGGGCTAACATCGATACCGCCTGACCGGTACTCGCTGCCGCCTGTCAGCTCATTAATGAACTGGGCAAAGCTTTGGTAAGCCGATGGCGTAGAGCGGAAGGCGAGTGAGCTATCCGGCTTGGGCGTGCCGAAGGGGAAATTGTCTTTGAAGATCACGCGGCCTGCAAAGTCTTCGTTAACGGCTACCTGGGTCACCGAGCCTAACAGTGTAGGCGTGAGGTTTTTCATCACCAAGTTGGATGTATCCTCTGAATCTTGGAAGCCGATGGGTGAGAAGCTACCAAGAATAGCCAGCGTCATATCTTTACCCGCCTCTGTCAGCGATGATTTACCCGACATGACGGATTCAGCGTGCGTGCCGATGTTTGAGAATACGTTATATCCATAAGGCAAAGGAATGCGAACATAGTCCTTGCCGCCTGTCATGATGATCAGGTTGCGCTCTTTGACGTGACCGGGAATCTTGTCATAGAACAGCTCGCCGTCATCATCCTCGTCTGAAATCATGCGGTTGAACATGGCCATTGCGTAACTGCCTACGGCCATACCTACCGCTAGCTTTTGAGCGGCGTTCATGCGGCCCCAGATGTTCATCCGGTTACCGCCCACCGGCGTATCTTTCACGGTGGCCATGGTGCGGGCGACGTTCATGGTGCCCTGAATGGATGCGTTGGCGAACATGTACGCAGCATTAAGCGCAGTACCTGCCTCACCGCGGCGGTTAAAGTTGACCGTTAGATTTTTGGCTAAGCTGGCGGCCTTCTTGCGGCTAATGCCTGCCCTGCGCGCATTGACGTAGGCGGATAGGCGCACCGCGTTTTCAACGGAGCCGTTCATGTTCTCAACGAAGTCGGCTACGGTCTTCTTCGCCTTCAGCATATTGCCCATAGTGCCGCCGTTCTCGCGACCAATAATGCTTTTGATCTCTTTGGCTTGGCCAGCCAAATCCTTCATATCGAAATAGCCTGTTTTGGCCCCATCCTCGATAAACTCATCGAACCAGCGGTCCCACTCGGTATTGCGCGGCGCACCAGGGTCGGCCAGCCCTCGATAGGCCGCTTTCATTGCGCGGGGAATATCTCTCGCGGTCTGCCTAGCAATCTTCTGGCCTTTTATCTTGCCGTCGTCCCGGGTCTGCTCTGCGGCCACGTTGAGCAGCGCCGTCTGCACGTCTCGGGTGAAGTTGGTCAGCATGAACTCAGGGTTATAGCTGGTCATCATGGCAGATAGAGCACGCGTGCCAGCTGCGGCAGTACGTACCAGCAGGCTGTTCTGCTCGGGGCCTACATTGCGCATGGCGTTCAGTAGGCGCTGGTCGTTGATTTTAATGTAGTACGTGCGGCCCGCCTTCTTGGTTTTGAAATAGCGCTCATTCATTTCCATAGCTACCGGGCGATCTTCCACCTCAATGCGCTTGGTGCCGTCTGCGTTAGTGCGCTCGACCTGAGTGCGCTGACTATCCGGGTCGTTGTTGGTGAACACCTGCCATAAATCAGGGTTGGGATTGTCGGTGATCAGCGATAGCAGAGCGTTGCCGACTTCGTTTTTGCGCTTGCGAATCACTGACTCAGTGGTATCGACAATCGCCTGCGTAGAGGGTGAAGCAGCTTTTGATAAGCGACCAAGCGCCGTTTTGGCTTCTCGCCCACCAATCTCATAGCCGCGACCCGAACGCATCCGGCCACTACCGTCTTGACCTACCGGTACATCTTCATCATTCGCCCAACCTTTCAACGGCACGTAGTAGTCATAGCTGGCGTCCCAGGCGTCTAGCGTTTCATCAGATTCAAGCCCGCCTTCGCGGATTATCTCGCGGCGATGTGCCAGCATGTCATCCACGATAGCGGCCAAGCGCTCAAGCCGGAGCTTCTTGCCGCTGCTTTCGGCCTCTTGCATGATGGCGGCCGCTTCGGAATTAGTCATGCCTGAGCCGCCATCTGCGTAGCGCGGATCATCAGGGTTGCGTTCGGCAACACGGGCATTGCGCTCTGGCGCATGGCGAGCATAAAGGTAGGCGTCCAACTCTTCTTGCTGAATGCCGCGCGCAGCCATGCCTTTGGCTAGCTTCTCGACGTAGTTGCGGCTTAGCTCATTCAAGTCACGCTCTGTTTTACCGTGGAAAAGCTCCTCCGCTAGGTACACATCATTGTCTTCATTGATGTTGCCACCGGCTTTCTTGATCGCCTCCTGCGTGACTTTGAGGCGGTTCATTTTGTCGGCCATTTTACGTAGCGCGGTTTGACTTAACGTTTCATCCGGCAGCGCGAAGTTGGTGCTGTCGCTGTCATAGTCACCAACAGGTGTGGGGCTAAGACTGAAGAGCATGTCATCTGCCTGCTGAGACGGTTCACGATACATGCCTTCGCTGATCTCAAAGTCTCGCTTTTTACCTTTGTTGTCGATAAAGCCAAAGCGCTTGTAAAACTCCCGCAGTCGGCGTGTATTGCCTCCAAAATCTGAGGAGGGAGTCAGCGCCAGGGTGACGTCATTGGCATCTGCCCAACGCGCTAGGTGTTGCATCACTTGGCTGCCAGTGCCTTCTTCGCGGCCGTTATCAGGCACTACAATGCGAGAAAGGGTTGCTCGCTTCCCTTTGCTCATCAGGTCTATCTTTAATCCAGGGTGTGCTTCGCTTAGCTGTGCTGCCACCTCTTGCGCGGATAAACCGTCCAAGGGGGTGTTCAAGCTGAAGAGTGTCGTTTCTGAGCCGTTAGCTTGCTGCTCGCGACGCAAGTACTCCCGGGAACGCTCTGAAAGCTGCATTACATCTGCGTCCGTCCAGCTCATGCTGGGGAAAAAGCGGCGCAGAAGTTCACGGATTTTGGCAACAGCGCGACGCAGCACACTAGGTTGCCAACCCTTCTCAGTAAGGTGGGCTACCATCTCTTCAGCAATGGTAATTTGGTGCTCAGGGTTAGACCGATCTAGGAAGGGATAGCTTTCCAGCACCTCTTTCAGCGCTTCGCGCCCACGCGGATCTAACGGTAGCGTGTTATAGACTTGATGCATGACCGGCTCTAACTCTTCGCCCAACACGCCACGAATACCCTTATGGCCTACCGCTTCGTGAACGGCAGTTTGTACACCTTCTTCAATGCTGGCGACATTATCAGCAACGACATACAGCTCTTCGCCAATAAACATGCCACGCACATCCCGTGGATTAACACCACGCAGCATCATGCCCAGCAAGGCCTGCGGCGGCAGCTCAGTCGTGGATTGAATAATACGGGTACCGGCTAGCTCTGGGGATTCGGTCACTGCAGCAGAAATGTCAGCGGCACTAGGTACATCATTTGGCTGACGTGGCGCTGCCTCTGGCTTAGTACTAAATAGGGCGTCTTGCTCTGTCGATGTTTTAGTTTGATCTGTGCCGCTTAGTACTTCTGCAACGGGACCTTGCCCCCTTCTGTACGCTTGGGTCCACTCACCTTGGCTAATAAGCACTGAGCTCCCGCGCTCTACATTAGTGGCTTGAATGGTGCCATCTTTATTAATTGAGTCGACGGTATAGGCAGCGTCAGCCTTTGAGTAGCCAACATCGATCAACAACTTGACAGTATCGCCCACCACCGCACCGCCAAAAACATCGCTAGCTCGCTGTTGCCGTGGTGTTAATGGCGTGGGCTTTCGTAATTTGGGCGCAGCTGCTGAGGGCTGTGCTGGCTGTGCTGGCTGTGCTGGCTGTGCTGGCTGTGCTGGCTGTGCTGGCTGTGCTGGCTGTGCGCCAAAGATATCACTCTGCCCGCGTGCTGCGGCAATATCAGCAGAGCGATTGCTACCACTAAGAATAAAATCATTAGCGTCTAGGTCTGCTTGGACGCGCTGTTCCTGCTCGCGGTGCTGATCGGCTTCTACTTGTCCAGCCTGCTGAACCTGTTGCTCCCGCTGTGCTAGGCTTTCCTCTGTCTGGGTTTCGAGCAGAGGCGCGGCCTGGGCGCGCTCATCCGATGCGGCCAATTGCTTGGCCTCGGTCAGCGTTTTACCCGTCGCGTAGTTGTTACCTTGGTCATAAGCTTGCTGGTCAGCGAAGACCATGAACATGGGGATACGGCGTCCACCACTGCCCATAGAATGATCGGCAATAACAGTGCCGTCACTACCTTCCCATACTCGCCTGCCGTTGCTGCGCCGCTGCCAACTCATTTTCTCCGCAGACGTCGCTTGCTGTGCTTCTGCGGCCTGGGCTGAAGAGCCTGTAGTCGCATGCGGGGAATCTTGAATCGCAAAGCCCCATCCACCCGCTATCTCAACAGGTTGGGCGTTAGGCGTATCTCGGAAACGCTTAGATAGCTCAACGGCTTTGCGCGTTTGGAAAGGCGTGCCGTCGGTCTTTAGCGTTACGCCTCCTTGTGATTGCCCTGAGTCATCGCCCACTCGTTGTTGGCGTGCACCCGCTGCTCGTGCGTTGTTTCGTCCAGGTACTGGGTTATCTTCTCGTTGCTCCAACCCTGCTTGCGTAGCCTGTCCGTCGCTAGGTGCTGGTGTACGTGGTTGTTGCGCTGCTGCTGTGTCAGAGCCATTAAGCAAGGTCTCCTTGAGTTGTCGCGTCACGCTGGCCAGTGTTTCGCCTTCTTTCACGCGTCGCGCGGCTTCATTAATCTTCTGGTTAATTTCTGGCGTCGTGGTGGCCCGCTCAAGTAGCGAAATCGCGTCTGCCGAGGTTTCTTGCAGGGCGTTGTTGCGATCTTTGGCGATGCGGTTACCTGCCTGCTCCGCTGTTTGAGCGTTTTCGTTCAGCGTAGCGAATAAGCGTTTATCGCGCACCAGAGTTTGACGCAAACTGTCCATGACACGAACACGCTCACCAATGAGCGATTCAGCGGGGTCTTCGCCAAACAAGCCACCTTGCTCGCCTTGGCTTTCTGCAAAGCCTGCCTGGCGTACTTCATTCGCTAGGAGTGCGCGCTGGTTTTCATTGCTCGGCTTTACGCGTTGAAATACGTCAATCGCCGCCATTTGTTGCTCAGGCTCGCTAAACGTACGGCCAATAGTAGCACCGTCTTTTTCGGTGATTACGCCGTTCAGCACTGCACCAAAGGCATCGTTAGCTAACTTGGCAATATCAATACCATCACGCACTAATGGCGAGGTGCGCGGTAGGTCAAAACGGTTAATTGCCTCGGAGGGCTTTACATCGGTATTACGGAATACCTTAGCGGCATCCATGGCAGTAGCGCTGCCTGCCGCAATATTGGCGGTGGCTGCTTCTATGCGTGCATCTTCTACTGTTACACCATCAGCCTCGCGAAGCACCACGGCATTTACGTCGGGCTGCTCAAGCTGACGGGCTAAGCTAATGCGGTGGTGGCCATCGGCAGCGTATAGCGTGCCATCTAGACGCTCATGTAGCACCAGGTTACCGGCGCGTAGATCATCCCATTTCTCGACGCCTTCCAAGCGCGAGTCTACGCCATCCTGATTGACGTTAGAACGGAACTGGTACGCCTGTGGGTCTACTTGAATGTCAGCAACTGGCACGCGACGCGGCGTCATTCGCTCAGGGTTTGGCGACGGCTGGTCGGGGGGAAGCGTTGGCTCAGCAGTATGTTGCGCAAGTGGCTGTGCAGGCGCGGCTTGTGGGGCTTCTTCGGTCTGCTCATTTTGTCGCGACATGTCGGGCGCAGCAGGTGAAGATAGCTCATTGTCAGCGGGCTGCTGGCCTTCTATATCAATCGTGGTATCAGGCAAGTCAGCATTGGGATCGTAGTCGGCGATACCATCTTGTGCTGCCTGCTCCCGCCATGCTTCTTCCCACTGGGCGTTGCCATCCTCGTTAGCGCTAGACGTGCCTGCTTCGCTCTCAGTCTCGGGCGAATTAAGGCGGTCCATGACGAGTGTGAAGCGCTCAGACGCGCTTTGTAGCTGCTCACGAATAGGCGCAAAGGCGTCGCTATCGTTTCGCGTGCGCGCTATGGTTTCCGCTTCCAGCGCCGCTGAAATCTCGCTGCTAACGGCGTCCAGCTCTGCAACGGCGTCGCTATCACCACGTTCTTCAGCAGCCGCTCGCAGTGCCTTAAAAGCGTCGCCGTAGCTAATAGAGTCACGCACCTCACGCTCAGCGGATGACAGCTCAAAACGAGGCTTGGCGATTAGTTCGGCAGCGGTGCCGACTGCCTCAGCATTAGCGGTTTCGGCTTCTGGAGTCGACGCTTCCTCTGGAGCGGGGGAAGATTGCTCCGTAGGGGATTCGCTAGGCTCTGGTTGCTCGCTTCCCTGCTGGTTATTTCCTCGCATCTCCATGGCGGCGGTACCAGCTCGCACAGCGCCCCCGGTGGGGCCGCCAACAATTACGCCACCTGCCGCTCGGCGAGCAGCGGTTGTGGCATTCCAGCCTGTCTCTGTGCCCACAGACTCCCCAGCGTACTCAATACCGCCTTCTTGAATCGCCTCAGTCACACTTTCTGTAGCGGCGGCGCGACCAACAGCCCCGGGTATTTGTCGTGCGCTAGTTACAGCATTTCCACTTCCTGGAAGTAATCGGCCAAGGGCAAAGCGGTCTAGCAGCACAGAGGCGGCAGCCGTCGGGCCAGAGACGGCATAGTCGCGACCTTCCGGCATTCCTTCGCGGTTATCGTTTGCTACACGCCCTTCGCCAATTTCTTGAGTCCGGGCAGCTAGATAGGCAGGTAGGTTAATCACCAAACCCGCCATATCAGCAAGCGCAGCGGGCCCTTGCTCAGCAGCTGCGCCTGCAATGGTTTTAAGGCTTGGCTCGTCTAATGCGCGGTCAATCGTGTAGTTAGGCTGATAGCCGAGGCCGATATCTTCTACCGCCTGCCCAGTGTCGATAAGTCCAGTACTGGTGTCTTGGGGCTTGGCGCGCATAGTGAAATCTAGGCCAAATCCACCTAATTCAATATCTGGCTCGTACCCACGCGCGCGCATCTCGTCAACGCTGCCACCGATCACGCCTGGATTAATCCCTCCAAGCGCATCGGTAATCGCCTGCTCTCCGCGATCTGCTACGTTGCCCACAAACTGCAGCGCATTCCCCGCCAAATCGAGGCCGCGCTCACCAGCGTTACGCAAAGCGTTGCTGGCTAAATTGGGTGTTTCGGGCTGGCTATCGTCAGCGCTGGGCTGATTTTCACGCTCACCAAATACATCAACCGCCGTACGGGTAAAAAATTGGCTTTGCACATCATCACGTAGCGACTCTGGCGTATTAGGCTCTATAGCACGGCGGTAGAACTCCCCTCGCACACGTTGTTTGGTCTGCCAGTCAGCGGCCTGAAAGTCTGGATCGTTGGCGATGTCTGTCCATTTAGGCTGAGTTCGATTATTGGCGGCGTTCACACGCGGCTCCTTCAAGGCTAGAAATATTTGTTCAAGATGGCAGCGGCAGGGTCTTCGTCAGTTTCTTCGCCAGGTGCTGGGCCAGGCCTCAAACCGCGCTCTCGCTCTGGCTGCGACGGTTGGTCTGCACTAGAGCTTGCCGTCGTCGAAGACTGCCTTGATGCGGGTATGCTTAATCCTGCGGGCTGACGTCCAAAGGCACGGCTTTCTAGCTCGGGTAACATATCCCGAATGGCCTGTCTTTCGCCTTGAAATTGAGCAAGCTCTTCATCGCTCATGGTGTTCGCTGCGCCAGGCGCGCTTAATATGCTTTCGATATCTTCTAGCCGACCCGTGTAATATTTGAGCTCGTCACGTGAGGAGTCGTTGCTGCGATTCAGCATTTGCCATGCCGCTTCGCGGCTGGGGGCTAAGCCATTGCTCACCAAATATTCGATATCTTTTTGCGTGGCTGTTGGCCGATCCCAATAATTGCCCCCTGACTGCGGCGCGCGACCAACCACCGACTCCAGTTTTCCAGTATCCATGTTTCGCTGTAGCAATGAACCGCCAGGCCCCTGCACTTGCTCCCAGCGCTCCTTCGAGTCACCACGCAGCAGGCTGAGTACCTGAGTGGCGCGCTGCTGGGCTTCTGGCGTGCGCATGGTGTTGCGAAGTAAACGCATACCCTGCACCTGCTCCACCAGCGCTTCGATCGGCACTGCCTTAATAAGATCATCCTCAGCGGTACCGCGCCCTTCGGTCATCGGCGCTCGGTAGATGTTGCCGTCCTCGCCCACTACTTCCAGTTCAAGCATAACGCTATGCCCGTCCGTGCCGGGGTACATGCCAACCACTCGCTTTTGGCCGCCATCGCCGCGGTTAATCTCAGCGCCAAACATTTGATTGAGGGCTTCCAGGCTTTCGGGATCGTTGGCGTCGACAGTGGTATCAGGGTCAATCACTGCCATGGCCTGGTTGATCGACGCGTCTGTCTGCGGGTCTAGCGCGGCCCAAAACTTCGGGTACCGGCGCAGGGTTTCCAGTTCATCCTCGGCTACATCCATGCCGGAGCCGATCTTGCCGAGCGTGAACTGTATTTCTTCCATATCGCGCTGCCGCTGCACATCTTCTTGCTGGGCACTGAACTGTTGCTTCTGCATGTCGAATTGCTCGGCTTGCATCGCATCCTGTTTTTCAGCGCGCTCATTCTGGAATTGCTGCTGCTGATACTGGTTCATCAGCCCAAAGCCCTGCGCGAAGCCACTGGCCAAGCCGCGTGTATCGAGTCCTGCCATGGTGACCTCCTAAAAGATTGAGCTGGCGAGAAAGCCAACGCCCGCGCCAATCGCAGCGCCTACTGGCCCTCCGGCCATCATGCCGATACCTGCGCCCGTGCCGATGGCGCTCATCTTCTGGGTTTTCTCGGCTTGCTCCATTTGCTCTTCGGCTTGCTTGGCTTGGCGCTGCTGGCCCGATAGATCACTTAGCCCCTGCATGGCCTGGCCTTCCATTTGTTGGCGAAGGCCTAATAGTCCGTAGCTCATTGGTTCATCACCCTGTCAGGAATATTGGAGAGGCCCATGCCGCCCGCCAGAATGGCGTCCTGACGATCTTGGGCAGAGATGCGTGCCTCATTGCCCGCACTCACCATGGAGGCGCTACGTTCTAGGCTGGTGCGACGCTCTTCGGCGGCTTGCTGCTGGGGAGTCTGGCTAATGCCGTACCCTTGGCGCTGCTGGGCAAGCCCTTGCTGGCTGCTGTCGAACGCCAAGCCCACGGCATTGCTGGCATTGGCAGCGGCTGCGCCTGGGGCGTTGTTGTCTTGGGCCACGCGGGCCAGCTCATCGACGTACGGCGCAAAGCGGTTCTTCCAGTCTGTCCATTGGGCGCGGTTGAGCTGGCCAAGTAGTTGTGAGGCTCCTTGGTCGCCGCGCATGGCTTGGCTTGGGTCAATGCGTTGCTGTGCCGTTTGAGAGGGCGCGTAATTAATCTGCCCTAGCGTGGGTTGGTATTGCATGGTTCCCCCTTACCCATTCCACAATTGGTTAGACACGTCGATAGCTGTCTGGCTAATGCCGCCATCCATACCTAATCCAGAATTGGGGGCACTTAAGTTATCTAGACCGTAAGCAGTTCCAGCGCCCGCCACTTGGCCAACCAGCTGTAGGTTGGCGCTGCGACGGTTAAAGCGCGTAGCAGCGGATTGCCGAGCATCGGCCGCCGACTGGCTGGCAACGCTCGATAACCCTTGCTGTGCTTGCCCTGCCTGCCCCTGGCCGATGGCCACAATATTCTGCAGGCCCTGCACCTGCTGGTTCTCTTGCTCAAACTGAGCGCGCCCGAGGGTTTCACCGCCTGCGCTGGCACCGCCCAGCGCGATGCCGCTCATCGTGGATTGCGCGCGACCGCTAGAAGGGTCGATGCCTGCTTGGCTTAACTGCAAACCCGCTTGGTCACTTGCCTCACTCACGGCCTGCTGCTGGCTTTGCAGCGTGCGGCCCGCGATGTAGCTCATATTGGCGTCGCTGGTCATATCGCCCACCGACTCCATGTACGCGTTCTCAAGCGGGGCTAGCTTCTCTTGGGCAAAGTTCCACTTTTCGGCAGCGACTTGGGCCAGCTGGCGTTGCTCAGGGGTATCCTTAACTGTGTTGTCACCACCGCCACCGCCGCTCACTGGTCACCCCCGTTCAGCGATGCGTCGACATCTTGCTGATACGTTTCGTCTTGCGTGGGGTCGAGTCCAGCCAAGTAGTCATCAAGGCCGTCTTCATGGAAGTGGTCGCGAATCGATAAGCTGACCTTGTTCATCCACTCATAGCCACCGACCAGATAGGCACACTGCGTCACCACGGCCGTTAACTGGTCGCGAAGCACGAAGGCTAGGGTTTTGTAGTGGCGGCTGTCAGAGCGCTCCAGGCACGCGCTATCACGCCAGTCTTGCAGTGCGCTGGCCATTAGCGGGCGTAGATAAGGTTCATGCTCGCGGTAAAACGGATTCGCAGGCAGCTCAATCAGCGCTTCCCAGAACGTGCGGATTAGCGTGGTGTCGGCTACTGGGTTGTCTTTATCAACGAGGTCGTCGAGCGTTTGGGAAATACGAAACAGCATCTCGCAAAATTGCGCGGCCGCTTCGTTATTGCGGAGTACGCCACGTAAAAACGTAGCTTCATTCTGGCGGGGCATGCGGCACCTCACGGTGGGGCAATTGAACAGTAATTATATCATCGTTAGTTGCTGCTTGAATCTATTAACTAGCATATGCATCTCAGATGCAGATGCTGCTTTGCGAACAAGAGACTTGGTTTTGATACGCGCCAACTCAATCTGTTGTGTCCACTTTTGACGCCTTTGATGCTGATGAAGCACAGAACTAACTAGCACATCCAGCGGCATTCCTACCTCGATAGCTTCGGCCTCCAAATACTCGCCTCCGCCCTGGTTGGCTTCTAGTAGTTTTTGACGATGCAGATCGAGCAAAGCAGGATCTACATACCGTTTATCCGCAGCCAAGCTGTCAATCAAACTCAGATAGTGCAGCTTCGCGGCCTCACGGCTTTTGAAAGTACACGCATTAAGCATTGCCAACAGTCACATCCTCGATGCAGTCTAAATAATCAAAGCGACCATTAAATGATATTTGATATGTTCCTGGCACATCATAGGTTATAGACAAAGGCTGGCTATCCGTAAGTGTGCTGACATTATTGGTTGAAACCTTTAGGCCAACAGGCAAGCCAGTTAGAACTACTGTCATCCCCTCTACTAATTTTTCGAACTGCAACATTTTTTTGTGTTTCACACTGCCAGAGGCAGTATCAACATAATGGCTTGCATCGCTAACAGCATCATCACAAGGAACATACAGATAAGGGCCTGACGTCACCTGTAAAATCTCTCCACGACTATTTGCCATAGCATAACGATATACGTGGTCATCCATGTTAGCTACCTCAAGGTTGCGATTAGGCCTATCGACCTACCAGTGATATTCCCATTGCCCCACACATACACACTAAATACGTTTGTGTTGGTCGTTCCTCCTACATGCGCTGAAACACTCATGGCTCCTGTGCCTCCTGGCCTAGCCACTACCACCTCGCCATCACGCCGTATTTCGAACCCATTAATCGAACCATCCGTAACACCAAACGACACGCTGACGAGCACATTTTGACCCTGAGAGTTAATCGAAGCCGCGATAATGGGTACTTTTCCCATGGTAGGAATAAAACTGAGTAGACTTGAGGCTGCAGAGGAGACGGGGATAGTGACGGCACGTCCTTTTATTTGGAGTGTGTCGACATACGCATCTCCTGTGAAAATTTTATTGCCATCTATCAGTGTAGAGCTGGGGCGCGTCCAGCTATCCGTTCGCCCTTTTGCTTCGCTGCCTTCCCTAGCTTCATTCTTTACCGTGTTGGCAGAGCGGCCATTCACTAGGTACGTGTCAGATGCTGTGTTGTCGGCCGTTCGATCTGCGTTTGCCGGTGGGCCTCCGGTTACCTGCGTAAATTCAACAGGGCCACGATACACGCCCTGATTGAACTCAACGGTGCCATTCTGCCGGATTCGCCAACCGCTTTGACCCGCGATGTAGTTACCTGACTGAACATCACCGTAAAACCGAGCCGCCTCAGCGACGCTTAGGTTATCTGCGTCAATTGCATCGGCACGGATTAAGCCACCTGCGGTTGTGACAGGCGTACCATCATCAAGAAAGAACTTACCAATGGTAATGGCACCTAGCTGGCCCTCTTGGATGGAGCCATTGCGAATCATGGCCATATTCATGTAGGCCACATCATTCACGATGGTGAACGGCCGCCGCTTGTTGGCATTCGTGCGTCCTACAAAGAAACGATCCACGTCAAAGCCCGCATCCACCTGGGAGCCGTCGTTGTAAACACCAAAGCCGCCCACCAGCCCATTCGCCTGAACCTGCACGGTGTACAACGCACCAAGGCTGGTCAGCTCGCCGTCGACTCTCGTAATTTCCGTCTCGAACGTCTGCTGCACACCTGCGAGGTTGTCGCCTAGCTCAGAGGCTACGGTCGTGACTTGGCTGGATAAGGCCTGCGTCTCAGAGGCGAGAAGGCTTTGCGTCTGCTCGATGGCGGCGAAAGCGTCCCCGAGCTCTACCTCTAGCCCATCGATTCTGCGCGCCGTCGCTTGCTTATCATCGGTGCGCACCTCTTCCAGCCCATAAAACGTTGCCGCCGCCGTTTTGCGCGTCGCTGACATCACCCGCTGAATCGAGCCCAGCAGCTCATCCTCTGCCGCCCTAATACGTGCTTCTTCGGATACCAGCACCACATCATCGCCCACCGACGCCATTAGGCTTTCTACGTCCAGCGCTAATGCGTCAACCGCCGACGACCAAGCCTCACGCTCGGCCACAATGTCAGCCGTATTATTTTGAGTTTGAGCTGTCAGCGTTTGAAGGTCGGAGGCCAGCGCGTCGATCTGAGTACTACGCGTCTCTGACTCGTTTTGAATAGACGCAGTATTGGCATTGAGCTGCGACAAAAACGCCTGTAGCTCATTCGCGACGGCTTGCTCCTGATCCGCCAGTGCCTGCTGAATTTGTTCGATCGCCGCGGTGACTTCGGGTATGTCGACTTCGGCAAACGTCACCAGCACGCGATCTACCAGCACGCTCTTACCTGTTCCCGATGTGTCGCCCCAAATCACCAGTTCATGCGACGCCCCGGCATTACCTGCCGGAACATCAACGATCACATCGTAAAACGCATACTCGCTGGTAGGCGTTAAGCGCACCCACTCGCCAAAGACACCGTCCACGCAGTAAGCAACGGCAAACTCACTACTGGCGTTACTGCTCGGACGCTTGGCATAAAGCGAAAAGCGCACTTCATTGCCTGCAAACTCGGTCGCTGTATCGGCATCCACGGCACGGCGTACGCCCCCTGTTTGCGGATTAGCGCTCGACTGCGAAGAGGTAATACGAGCCGCTTGCTGGCCTGCGTAAACATCGCTGGTTTCCGCAGCAAGAGCGTTGTTGCTGGTAGCAGACCAAGCGTTGAAGTCGCTCCCCGCCTCGAAACTGCTGGCAAGAGAGGGCCTAGCATCGAGGCGCGCCGATAAAATGCCAACCTGCGTCGACAACGAGCTGAATTGATCGGTGCGAATTTGCTGCTCAAGAAGAATCAGTGCTTCGTTATCGTCGACACTGCCAAACAACTGGTCGATCTGCGTAGCAAAGACTTCGTTGTCATTAATACGCACTTGCGACATAGAGTAGATCGAGGCCGCATTGGCATTGTAGGAAGCCGCTATCACGTTTTGCTGTAGAGCCAGCAAGCTGTCTTCTAGCTCAAGCTGCTCTACGGCTTGCGTTATCGCGGTCGTGAGATTCTCCACTTCCTGCTGAATCGCCTGGGCGCGCGCTTGAGCCTCAAACGTCAAGCCGTCGATTCGCTCCAGTCGCTCGCTATCAAGGGCGGCAATACGCGCCTCGCGCTCTTGGGACAAACGGTTCGCTACCGTGCCATCCAGTGATTCAGGGCCATTCAGAGCGGTATCAAGCTCTCCTATGCGGGCGATCTCTTCCTGCAGCGACTGCGCCAGAATACTGTTATCAATCTCTCCGGTGATTAGCTCGATGACATAGCCAAGGTCTGCTATCGGCGCGGCATAGGTGCCGTTAGGGCTATTGGGCGGCCCCTCTACATCTGCAATCGAGGTAAACGTGATCCAGTAGTAATAACCCTTGAGCTTTGTGGGGTCGTTAGGGTCAACCGCATCGTCACGCACGTAGTCGGTATAGAAGCTCCCGTTCTCGCGACCAATCAGCTCCGCGTTTGCGAAGTTATCTTCTTCGCTGCGAAAGATGCTGGTATAGGCATGGTTGCGGTACTGCTGGCCGGGAATCGTCCAGCTCAGATTGATCATGCCGTAGAAACCGCCCTGCACATCAAAGCCTGCAGGCGCGGGAGGAATTGTGAGATCAGGAGCGGGCGGCAGTGCACCAGAATCCAAGTTCCCATCCTGGCCAGGGCGCATACCGGGCTTTAACCGCCCAATGCCGCTATCCAGAATATCGCGCAGCGTTACTTTGCGATCTAAGGGGTCGCCGCGCACGCCTTCACCGGTTTCCAGAATCTCCGTCATGGCGGCAATCAGGGGGCGTAACTCGCTCGGTGCCTTGGGCGGCACGGGCGGCAGTGTCCGACGGCGTCGGTTCATGGGCACCTCACGGTGAGCCTGAAAGGGTTAAATCAATTCGCTAGGGGAAGTCGCGATCTGGATGGACTGCACTTCGTGGCTACTTTGAATCTCGATCTCCCAATCACGGCACAAGGTGTAACCCGCCGGAAGTCGAAACATGCCGGAATTGGGAACTTGCGTATCCAGCACTTGGTTGCCGTCTGCAAGAATGATGAGGCGAACAGGGTAGTCGGACGCAATCAGCTTGCCGCAGGTAAAGCCTGCGCTGCCTGGAGGTACTTCATGCAAGCGCGAACGCCACGTGTAAGTCATTGGCACGCCCTGTCCCCATGCGCTAATAGCATCGTCTTGGATCAGGTAAAGCGCACCTGCTGCTATGTCGTGATACCCGCCGCTGGCATCGATATCCAAAAACTCAACGCCTTCACCGGGCGTAAACACCATGCAGCCACCTTCATAGAAGGCAAGGTAACGACCATCGTAACGATAAGCGTGCATCGTCTCAGGATTCAGCGCTTGCCACTGGTCTTTGGTAAACACCTCGGCAGTCACCACGCGGGCATCACGACCCCCGGCAGCAACTAGCCCTTCGTGGCCTGCGTAAATAACGTACTCGCCCATATCCACTAGTGAGCGCGCGGATATGCAGGGCTGGTCAACGTCTAATTGCATGGGCGACATAGCTTCAGGACTGGCACCACTGACAAGGTAGGGCTGCCCTTGCGTGGCCACGATCAAGCCCGACGACGTAGCGCCAATGGCGACGATGTTGTCTTTGAAAGCCAACTGGTAAGCCACTGGCCACGCGTGCGGCAAGTAAGCCTCGCTAAAGCACAACGTGTTTTCAAAGAATCCGGCGAGAATGCCGCCAGGGAGAGCCGTTAACCCGTGCAAGCGAGCATCAGGCATATCCCACTCCACCGAGGGCAATGCGCGTCCAAGCTGGGCGCTAGTGATATTGTCGAAGTATTCCGTGTTGGCGATGTTCACATCGGCCACGTACTGGTAAATGCCACCCGATTCTGCGCGGTAAATGCGTTTCGTCACAATGTCGTGACTACCGCTCGGCACGCTTGGCAATGCCAGCTGCACCTCGCCACCCGCAGGCGCGCCACTGACCATATCCCAACGCTCAATGATATTGCTGGGCGCACTGGGCGGCCCCTCCTCACCAAAGCGAGAGATCAGCGTGACTACGTACGAGGTTTCCAGCGTGGTCGGTGGGCGTTCGCTGATAGGTGTCCGCCCACTTGGGGGGGTCGCTGACGGCGCATTTGTAGGCGCGGGAATGCCCAAGCGGAAGCTATTGCCGGGGTATGGCGGCGTGCCGCTGGTAATATCGCTAATGCCACCCATCTTTGGCGGGCCATCACCGGTCCAGTACACGCGTGAAAAGTCGTCATTCGCGAGCGGCAACTTCACAACGTCAACGTTCTTTCCAAGGCCCCACGTCAACCAGTAACCCTGGCCTTCATTTCCCGCTGGGTAGCGGTAAAGCGTGGAAGGGTTCGCCACCGTGCTAAGTGACTCAACCGCGAGCGGTGCACGTTCGGGCTTGAGCGTACCCCGTTTCAGGTAAACATTTCGCGCGAGTTGGGCATTGTTTTCTGGCAGTAGCCGCGCGCTTAAGATCGGCAGCTCGCCGCGAAAGGCGCTATGTTGGATTTTCAATATGTCCACCTTTCAGGCATAAAAAAACCGCTTACGCGGCCGTTGTTCTGATACGTTTTGCTGCCCTACCAGCTGATAGCGTTTACGGCCTCATCTGTCCCAGCCGTCTTCACCGCTTTAACCAGCCGCTGCCGCTTCCCCGTCAACTGCTGAAACTGCGTGAAACGCTCGGCATTACTCACCACCGCTTCGCACAGCTCGGCCAGCGTTTCGGTGCCGTGTTCACCGTTCCGACCTATCAGAATGTTGTCGAGCACAGGCGTTGCCGGGGCGTCGCCTTGCGGGGCTGCGTGCCAATCCAGAAACGCCCGCGCCTCGCGGTTCTGTTCTGTCCAGCTTTGCTGCTCGATCTCGGGATACTCTTTAATCAACGGCTCGGCGGCGGCGGTGTAAGCGTCGTTGATCTCTTTGATCTTTGACGCTTGGGCCTCTGCTAAAAGCTCGGCGTCGGTTTTGGGCAGCGTAACTTCTGCATCTGCTAACCAGCTCATGGGGTGGGCTCCTGTTCTTCTTCGGGCACTACGTCGTACATCGGCAGCTCAATCGGGCCGTTGTGGTTTTCCAACACAATGGGCGCAGGGAACCGCGTTTCGTGCGGGGCGTTGGGACCGTGGCCTAAGCGGATCGTGCATTCGTACTCGCTGCCGTTGCGCTTCACGGTGCCGAGTTCGGGATGTTGAGCGGTCGCGCCGTCGGGTAGTTCAGAAAGGTCGTAGTCGGTGCCGTTGACGGTTAGTACCGTGCCTGAGATTGCGGCGGTAGTTTCTTCGTCACTGCGGACGGGAGAAAGATTTAGTGTAAGTTTCATGGGTGCTCCTTAGTACCAGCGGCCGATGGCGATTACTTCGTATCTGAGGTTAGAGACCGTCACGGCGGATGTTCTGTATGCTCTAAGGGACGTGCTATTGTTAGATGTCCCTGAATCACCCAGCCCAGCCCATGTGCCGGATGCACCAAACGACGATCCCAATGAAACTACAGGGTTGCTAATAAAAGCCGCGGGAAAACTTACATTTATAGACGGTGTTGAAAATAAAGCCCCCAAAGGTGAAAAAACACCACTTGGGAAGGTGCCTCGTAAAAAGCATATGAGCGTCCCATCAGCGAACTTTACATAGTCCCCGTTCGCGTTACTCCCACGCTCAATAACCGCACCCGTCGGTACACCGCCTGATTGGGACACGGCGCCTAAAATGTTTTTATCATGTAACAGCTTAAAATCGAACGATGGACTTCCCCCTACCCAGCCCCTTATAACTGCGCCCAAATTAGAAAACATTAATCGAATAGAATGCCCGGAACTGAGTCTGTACAAATCGACCCCAGGCCAATACTTGGCTCCCAACAAATCATTGCTACCAGGTGCCCCAGCACCAAAATAAAACTGGTTAGCAGAGGGTGCCGCATTAAAATCCGATAATTGGTAACCTTGCCCCCCCAGTCCAAACGCCCCTTGGGCCATCAAATCCCCAGGCCCCGTTACCCCCCGGCCACCAAACACATCAACAATCCCCTGCACTTGCGCGCGGTCGGGGAACTCTGCAATCAGCGACGCGGTTGAACCTGAGCGCCGGTAGAGGCGCATATACGCACCGCTGCCCGGTACGCTGAAATACTTGCCATCGGCCGTGTTCTGCCGCCCTTCCGTGATCGTCGGATAAATGGCGCTAAGGCCCATCGCCGCGTCGCGGAAGCGAACCACCTCCTCTTGCAACGCGGCGTTTGTTTGTTCTAGCTGTACAACAGCTTGCTCGAATGACATACGACCCCCTAGATAAATCGGCGTGGTTGAACGCGCGCGCCCTGCTGCTGCCCGTAAACCGATAGGCGATAAGCGTCGTTAATACCCGCCTTAAAGTAGGTTTCGTGGTAAGCCGCCTGCTCGACGCTGCGCCACGGCTGAGGCAATAGCAGCAATCGATGAGTCGCGCCGTGGCGCAGCGTCTCAAAGTGCTGGCGGCGCAAATCGTCTGGCAAGCTGCCGTCGCTAGTCGGCTTGACGGCAACACGCGCTGTAAACGTATCGCCATCGCCCACCCGATGAATGCTTACGCTTTCCGGCGATAGCTGCTCATAGTCGACGCCTGGGGTCATAACGCGGACGTCACGGAAGAGCGTAAGCACCCGCACGCAATGGGTGCCCTCGGGAGCTATCACGACTCCCTCCTGTGTTACAGGGGCGTCAACGATCCAGCCATTGCCGTCCTGACACAGCCGGAACTCTGCCCATTTGATAGCGTCGCGAACGGTCATTAGTGGCGATTCAGGAACGTCCTGCACCACTGTTTGTAGCAAATCCATTACTGACGCGTCCGCGGCGGATTGGATGAGTTGTCAGGCGCGTTCGGTGAAATAGCTCGCGCCACTTCCACCTTTTGGCCCAGCGCCCCCATATACGCCTGCATGTGCATCTGGGCGCGGTTAAGGTTGGCCGCGTGTTCAGCGTCTTTGGAGTAGGCGCGGTACAAGATGTAATCGGTAATCACCGGTGCGTAGCTGTCATTGAGCCGTATGGTTTCAGCTTCTAGACCGGTAAGGCCTAGCGCTACATCATGCGGCGATGGCGTCGAGGAGTAGATCAACTCAACCTCAGCGCCTACAGCAGCGGGCGGATAAACGTAGAATCGCGTAGGGTCTTGGTCATCGAACATGTACTGCTCGATATCCACGCTTGGGTCATCGCCATGCCAGCTCCGTCGCGTGGTATCTAGTGAGCGCCGCGTGGTCACCATGATGCCCATCTTCTGGCTAGCGGCAGCGGTATTGCGTACCACGTCAATCAGACGCATGCCATCGCTAGGAATTTCTTGCCGAGTGCCAGCGACGAGCTCAACGCTGGTATTGATCGCAGAGGCATCGGGCTTGATCTGGACAATGGCCTGGTAGGCTTCATTCAGCCAACCGATCAGCTCTTCGTTCGTCCAGCGGGTACCGGCGGCCGTCACTTCCTGCAACACCAGCTTGGTGTTACGAATGACGGTGCCTACAGTCGTGACGGCCATCGCTTACACCTCCTGCATGTAACGGTTTTTAGCCAGCGCAGCCGTCCACGGGAAGACGCGCCCATTCTTCAGATGCTTAAGCATCCGTCCTTGATACTTAGGCTTTTCGTGCTCTTCAGGCTCGGTTGGCATCTCGTTAGGTGTAAGCTCTTCAGACGTGGTGACGCCCTGCTCTGCTAGCGTTTCGGCGGCCTCCAGCAGCTCGGCCCGGATGGTCTCAACGCCTTGGCGCTTATTGAGCTCAACACCTAGCTTCTCGGCTAGTGGGTCGAAATCATCCTTGGTCACCGCGTCTTCAATTTGCTCAATCAGTGTCTTGGTCATGCGTGTTTCCTCACGGAAAGTAAAACGCCACCCCGAAGGGTGGCGATATGGAGCGCTTAGGCGGCGCGCTCGGCGTACAGGTGGCCCATGGCGTTGGGGTCAATGACCTCATAGCCAAAGACGTTCAGGCCGCGCACCAGCTGGCCGAAGTCCTGCGGGTTAGGCAAGTTCTCCATCTTGGTCATCTGCGACGCGAAGGTGAGCGCCTTCTTGTGACCAAAGATTGCGTTAGTAGCCTGCCGTGTGGTGGTGGCGTCTGTGACCTTCGACATGTTGTTGCTGATATACACGTCGAAGCGGTCCAGCATCCCTACCTTGCCGTTACGGAACACGGAGGTGTTATCACCCATGGCGCTCGCGTCGCGCAGGTCGGACTTCTTGAGCATGCCGTTCATCCAGGCGGGCAGAACAATCCAGCGGCCGTCGTCAGGCACGTTCTGCTCATCCAGTACCGAACCACAATCCACCAGCACATCGAGGATGTTGGTTTTGTCCACGGATACTGGCGCGCCCGCCTCACCCATGTTGTACCCGCCAGACTCACGACCAGCGGCAGCGCCTGCGTTCTCTGCGGCCGCGTCGGCGAACACGTCACCGAGAATCACCTTGTCGATGGCGATCTTCATCTGCTGGCCAGCATCGTCCGACCAGTTATCCATCAACTTGATATCGGCTTGATACTCGTCAACGTCGTTCACCTCAAAGGCAAAATACTTCGCCTTGTCGATGTGCAGCTCGACCTTGTCGCTGGTCGGCTTCTCGTAGTTGAGACCGCCGCCAACTTCATAGTCGCGGATGGTGATAGACGGCGTGGTGCGAATCATCACCGTATCACCTTGCGACTTGATCTCACCCTCGTAGTCAGTGTTGGAGATTTCAGCGAAACAGGTTCGCTGATACAGCTTTTCAACCATCTTTCCCGACCAGACCTGCGGGATAAACCCGGAGGCAGACGTGCTGGAGTAGTCGGGATGCGATGCGTCGCGTGTTGGACCTGCCATTGGAATACCCTCTTATCGCCTCACGGCGAGGAATCGGAACCGCCAGCCGGGTTATCGAACCCGGCCTTCACGTTGGGCGGCAAAAATATCGGCTTCCAGGCGTTGCGCTTCGTCAGCGGAGTAGCGGCCAGCAGTCTTGTCGCGATAGAACTGCGTAATGTCGGCACCGGTCCACAGCTTCCCGCCTTGGGCTTGCGGTGTGGGCGCTGCTTTCGTGGTGCGCGGCTCTACTTGCTCATCGGGGACTTGGCGCTGCTGCTGCGTTGGTTTCGCCTGATTCAGATAGAGTTTGAAAACGTCGGCCACCCCTTTGGCGTCTAGGTTCTGTTGCGCCTGACTGAGGGCCTGTTGGTACTGCTTGCCTGTTTGTGGGTCGAACTTACTGAGGAATTGCAGGAAAGCGGCTTCGCTGTTGACCTGTCGGAAATTGGGCACCGCTTGCTCTAGGCTCACCCAAAAGCGTGCTTCAGCGTCTTCGTGCTTCTCGGATTCGAGACGATCCAGGCGCTCCTGCAGCTCTTTGGTGTTACCGGCATCAGCTGGGGCCGCTCCCTTTTGGGTCATGCGCTCGATAAACGTCACCAGGTCTTCGCCATACTCCTGCTTGAAGTGGGCGAGCTGTTCGTCAGTAATGCCGCTGTTATCGGGCGCTTTATGCTCCTGCGCTTTCAGTTGCTGGTCTTTGCCCGCAACCTGCTCTTTCAGTTGTTCAACCTCTTGGCGCAGCGCTGGCAGCTCGCTGTTGTACTTGCCTTGCAGCACTTGAAAGCGGTGTTGCCAGTAAAGGGCGTCTTGGCTTTCAGGCTTAGGCTCGTCCTTCGGTGGCTCAGCGGGTTGCGCGTCGGGCTTGGCAGTGTCCGGCTTCTCAGCGTCGCGTGGCGGGTTTTGCTCACGATCAGGAGCCTTGGCCTTATCGGCGTCGGGATTCTCTGGCTCGCGGTCAAAGTGCTTAGCGGCAGCGGCAGCTTGTGCCTGTACGGACTGGGGTAGTGACATTTCAACTCCTATGACGCCTCTCGGCGTGTCTGTGAGCCGGGCTTAGCCGGGGTTCACGATTCGGGTAACGGGTTCAACCTGCAGTGTTGAGCGTTGCCCACAAAAAAGCCGCCTCCAAAGAAGCGGCTTGCTTGTGAGGCCGGGCGAACCCGGCTACTTGAAACGTTTATCAATTACCTCGCGTGCGGTTTTCAGCTTTTCGATCAAACCGGCCAACGCGGTCGCCTCGCCCTGCTTGCGCGCAATCTCGTTACTGTCGCGGCATTGCTCCAGCTGGTTGCGACAGTCCTCGCGCTGGGAGTTGAGGATATCCAGAAGATGCTGGCCCTCGGGGCTGGCGTGGATTCGCGACAGGGCTTTCCATTGCGGCTCGTTCATTCTGGCCTCTCTGCGTTTCGGCAATGAGCTTAGCGATCTCTGCCAGCAGGTGTTGGGCATCCAGCGGTGCCATTTGCTGGGCGATCTGGGTGTCGGCTTGGGTTTCGGCCGCGTCGGCGCCGTACTTCTGCGCCTGAGCCTGCTTGACGGCCACTTCAGCCTGCGCCTTGGCTTGCTCAATCTGTTGTTGAGCCTCTAGCTGCGCTTGCTGTGCCTTCTGCTGCTCGGCTAGGTTCTGCTCCATTTGCTCTTTCGTGGGAATCAGGCCTGGCATATCCAGCTTCTCAGCCACGCTATCCAACAGCTTGCGACGGCCTTCCATGCCCACGATGCCCATGTCCATTTCATTTTGAGTCAGCTGCAGGAACTGCTGGCGTAGCATGTTCGTCTGCTCGCGAATCAGCATGGCAGAGCTACCACGCGCGACAACGTTGCAATCACCTTTGATGCTCGGGTCTTCGCTGTACTGCATGTTGTAGAGCCAAAGCGCCTCGATCACTCGGCGCAACACGCCGCGGTCAATATGCCGGATGGCGTCTTTGATCCCCTTATTCGCGGATTCCATGAGCATCGATAGGCCACTCGCAGTATTACCAGCACCGCCTACGTTCTCATTGCCATAGGTGTAGCGAGGGATGTTGGTCGCATCATCGGCACGTCGTTCAAACTGATCGTAAACAGCGAGCAATTCAGCCGCGTTACTGCTGGGCTGGTAAAAACGAACGGCGGCGTTATTACCGGTGACCTGACTGTCTTTGGTACGCCAGATTTTCCACGGATAAATGTTGGTCGGGTCTTCCTGAGGTTGCAGGCGGTCTTCATACACTTCCACTTGCGGCCCAGAGGAAATAGCGAGGTTGTTAACCAAGCTGCGTGCCGTGGCGTTGCACACGTCTTGAATATCAGCCATCAGCTCGGGGATAGCCTGGCCCCAGAAGCTGCCTGGTACCGGTTGATAGCTCGCCTTGTGGTAAGGTCGACGCTCCAACGGGTCGCGGTTGATGCGCACGCGTATAACGTGCTGACCAATCAAGATGGCTTCAATCTCATACTCTGCCAACGGGTCTTCAATATCGTCGGGATTGACGCCCCACTGCAGTAGCGTTACGCCCTGGGCACCGCCGGAGTAGATCAGCCCGTCAATGGTTTCGCCGTGGGTTAGCCATTCATGCCCGCGCCCTTCTAGCTCGGCCCGCTCTCCATCGGTCCAAAGCCAGTCGCGTAAGCCGCCTTGGCCATACTGCTCCAGAACACGACGGATAGATTCTTCATTGAATGACGGCACACCAATCAGTTGGTTGAGCTGCATTCGGGTAAAGCGTGCACGCTCAATGATGAACGCGCCGTCATCCACATTGGTGGCGTCTGGACTGGGATACATATCGAACGGTGATACCCGTTCAAACTCAGGCCGGATAGTGGTGCTCTTGACCGGCTGCCAGCCTTCTAGCCATTCCAGCGTGGGCACGCGACGCAGGATGGGTGCGCGCACGAACGCAGCGGGATAAGTGACAAAGTCGTCAACGAACTGCTCAAACGCCTCACTCCAGCCGCCTTCGGCTAGCTGATCGGCTATCACATCTTCATGGCGCTCGGCGGCTTCCTCTGCCTTCTCTTGCGCCATTTGCCGCACTTGCTCGCGCGCCTGTTCGATCAGCGCTGCCATATCAACTTGCTGGCCTTCTTGCTGTGCCTGCGCTGCCTGTTGCTGTAGCTGTTGAAACACGGGCATCACGTACTCATCGGGTACGTCAGCCACTGGTGTAGGCTGTAGGCCCCAAGGCTGTTCATTCGCAGGCATCATGATGTCGCGAATCCAAGCCCCGGCGGCGCGACACTTGGTGGCGGTCAGCATCATGTAAATCTCAGCACCGCCCTCCTTGCGGATAGCAGCCAGCTTGCTCGGGTCGTACTCGCCTTTACGGCGGCGAAGGCAATCCAGCAAGCGGTATTCGACCTCCTGCTTAGCGGTCTTGGCGGACTCCCATGAACGGCGAATATGCGCGCCCAGTGAAGACTCCATCAGCTGGCGACAACGCTCTTCCTCTGCGGCCATTTGCTGGGCTTCGGAAGCTTGCTCGGCGTGCAGGGTCGACGCTGACTTGTACTGCAGCAGTCCCAAACTAGCCATTAGCAGCACCCTGCGTTAGCGCCTTGTAGATAGCGGCATCGGCAGCACGCTTATGGGTACGCATGCGCTGTACGTTGCGGCGCATCGGCCCGAGCTGCTTGAACAGGTCAGTGATATAGCCAGCAGGGTCGTCTAAAAACTCCAGCAGCTTGACGTTAAACGTCACGCCCATGTTGCCCTCGACCTCAAATTGCAGCCGCATGCCTGGCTCTGGCGTGGTCACCTTCTCCTCGATGATGATCATATCGATCTGCACATGCCCCACGTCCGGGCGAACGCGTTTAGAGGCAATCGGGATATTGTGCTTCATCAGCTCCTGCGCAATCCCCATCGCAGCATCACGGGCGAACTTCTCAATGTCACGGCTTTGCAGTCCCGCTAGGCGCAATGCTGCCGTGCGCGCCCGCTGTTGCTGCGAGCCGTTCGGGGTGGTGTGAATCATAGCGCCTCCCGGCGGGGTGATTAGGTGTGAGCGTTCCAGCCGCCACGCGACTCGCGGTTAGAGGAGGTGGTGGGCAGCTGCGCCCTGGTAAACAGCGATGACCGCGCGAGGGTTTCCAATGCCTTGGCGCCGTGTGAGGCCCAATCGTGGCGAGGCGTCGACTTATACACGCCGCGCTTGTCGTCCCACTCTTTTCGATAGTTGTCGAGGCACAGCACGCCCTGGTGGCAGGCCTCCTCGTCTATCCAGCACATCGGCAGGAACTGGCGCGTGGCCTGCACGCCCTCGGCGTGGTTCGAAATGCGCGGCACCGTTTCGAAGTTGATGCCGAACCCCTTGGCGACGTCGGCGCGGCTCTTGCCAGTACCCAACTCCCTAACGGCAAGGTCGTGCGGGCCAAAGTGGCCACCATAGCGGTAGCCCTTCTTGTTGAGTAGATCAGCGTAGTATTCGATGCCTTCGCCCTCGCCTTCTAGGTAGTCCACCAGGTGCACTTCACGCCCAACGACCTGGGCAAACCAAATCGCCATGGTGTCGTTCATGCCCAAGTCCCATGCGGTGTAAACCGGAAGGCTGGGGTTCACCTGGACTTGGCTAGTGAGTCGCTTGTTCTTACGCAGGAACTGCATTTGCGTGGCGAAGTACGCCCCTTCCACCGACTGGCTAAACGCTTCCTCTGGTGTGCTGGGGTATTCCCGCTGCATATCATCCTGCAGCTTTTCGGCTTTCTTGGCGTACCAGGCGCGCTGCCCGTCGGTCGTTTTGATGCCGTGCTTGTGCTCAAGCTGCTCGAAGTATTCCGCCAGACGCTGAGGTATCACGACGCCCTTGGGGCTCATCGTGTAGGTTGGCTCTTGCCACCATGGAAAGAAATGGAACTGAAAGTCCATTTCCGTCAACGTGCGGCCCATTTCCTTGAGCTGTTGCGCGGTTTGGCAGTAGTCGAAGAAATAGCCTTCACGCCCTTCGGCCGTCGACTCCAGCGTAATTTGATTGCCAATACCTACGGCTTCAAACGCACCGGTGACGATCTCTTTGGCCTTGTGCGGGAACTGGCGGCAGATTTTGCCGAACTCCGACACATGAAGCCGTTGCAGCGTGCCGCCACGGTACGACGTGGAAACCTTGATGCTTGAGCCGTTATCGAAAACGTAAGCGCCGGAACCTGACTTATCGCTGATAGCCTTAGGTATCTTGGTACCCAGCATTTTCAGCAGCGCGTGCCAGGCGTCGTCGATGTTCTCGTAAGCGAAGGTGATCTTGTTTCTGAATATGTCCTGCGCATCTTCGAGCTTGTGACAGATACAGCCCGCGGAGAAGTTGTCCTTGAACAGGCAGTCATCCAGCGCGTCGATCATCTCGAAGGTGGTGAAGCCCAGCTGGCGGGCCTTCAGTATTAGGTCAAGACAGTGGCCGTGCAGATAGCGCTCCCGCTGGGCGGCATTGGGCTTAAAGCGAACCTTCTTGCCTGACTTATCCTTGATCTTGTACAGCGAGTTGAGCCGAAACCACTTGAGCGATAGCGCGGCCAGCAGGTCGGCTTTATCGGTGAGCCTGCCCTTGGCGTGGGCTCGCAGGTAGGCTTCTGCGCGCTTGACCTGGCGTGACCGCTCACTCGGCCCCAGAATCACTTGGCGCGACCTCTGCCATCAGCTCTTCAAACGACTTCACGCCTTCATCTTTATCATTGGCGTCCAAACCGTAGTTCTGTCGCTCCAGCTTGATAACGCGGTCGAGAGCCTGAGTGCCATGGCCCATACACTTGCCGACATACTCGAGCGGCACATCGATCTCGGCAGTCCCGCCCGTGGGTAGCTCGACAGCGATCTTGCCTTCGGCTAGCTGGCTCTCCAGCAGCACAGCAAAGCGCTCAGTAATGCACCGCCAGCGCTCAAGGGTTTTTCTGTGCCCCTTCACGACTGCGGCATTCTCGTTTGCGGCCTGCTCGACCACATCATCATCAAGCGCGGCTTGCGCTTCTGGAGGCAGCGATGCCCGAGAAATTTTCTGCTGCGTACGCTCACGGACGCGATCAGTTAGGTCTTTCTCCCAACCGTACTTTCGAGCACGTCGGGAAATGGTGGAGCGGTTCACGCCGTGCCGTGCTTCAAGCTGGGCCAGAGAGAAACGGCCGGTCCTGTATTCCCGCTCGATCAGCTCCCAGTCGTTTCGTTTAGCCATAAAAAAACGCCGCCATTACTGGCAACGTCTCCATAGAATAGGTGCCGGACGCTTCACAGCGTGCGGCGTGAGTGGCGGTGCCTCACGGCATGGCCTTTTGGGCGGCGCTTCACAGCGCGGCATGTCGCCTCACGGCGAGCAATAAAAGTTAAGATTCTTTCGGAATTCAGTACTGCTAGCACTGGCCTCTAATAAAGGTTTGGGCTATATGTTCATACCCACATCCAAAAAAGCTAACGCCGATTGCAAGGCTGGCATACCAAACAAAAGGGAGCCGATATGACAGAGAAAAATCAAGGTGATCCAAGCAACACTGGAGACACCAACAACGGCAACAACATTAGTAGGCAGCAGCAAGAGAAAATCGACCTTTTACTCGAGCTAATGAGTCAGAAGCTTGAAGAGCATGAGGTCGACCCCGAGGTGCAAAAAGAAGCATTACAAACACTGTCTGAGGCTTCCAAAAGTGCCGCGCAGATTAGCTCAGATCACCTTGAGGCCATTACTCGCGCAGCAGAAGCGCGAGCAAATTTTTACATTGAGGCCCTAAAGCGGGCTGAATCTAAAGAAGAACGCGATCAGATCTACCAGCGGATGACAGATGCCGACAACAGAGATTCCGAGGAGCGTAGAGAAACTTCGCGAGACGGAAAATCGATCATCCTTACAGCTGTCAAATGGGCCGGAATGGCTTTGATTGGAATAGGTGCACTAACCGTAGCAGCTTATGCCTACGCCAAGAGAAATTAGATCACTGTACCATCGCTCTACTTGCCCGCTTCCCTATATAGCCCCCCCTGAATGCGAGCTTGCTCTTTGGCCACTTGACCGCTTTGCCAAGTAGAAATTCCACGCTCAGCGGTCTGTCCAGCGATATACCCGCCGACACCCAGAGTCATCAGGTTCCAAAGCGCTTCTGGTAGTGGCAGCGTCAGACCAACACCAAACATCGCAGACAGGTAAGGAGCTATCAGATAGTTATTAGCGACGATTGCAACAATGGTAAGCATCAGAATTGGGCGCCAATTGCGCTGTAGCCAGCTCTCACCCGCAGCCTCTGCCAATATCACCTGCATTTGACTTTTGAGAGCACTGTTCTCGGCATCAATCAGCTGCGTTTGAACTTCATGCTTGAGTCGCGCCGCCTCGTCTTTATCGGTGATAGCTTTATCGATCACACTAAAGAGTGGACCAGTGATTACTGAAAGCGCTCTAGCTGCAATGCTCATAACCCACCCTCCAGTGCCGACACGCGGCTATTCAGGTTATCGATGCGGTTTTCAATCTGGTCTAGCTCGCGGCGGGCGTCGGTAGCTCGGTAGTAGGTGTCGCCCCACTCCCGTAGCTCTTGGCGCAGCTCATTGAGCATTAGCCCCTGAGTCGTTAGCCGCTCTTCGAGCACGACCGACTGCTGACCCAGCTTCACCAGCTGAGCACCGGCCCAAATACACAGTGCCACTAACAGCACTTGGATTCCTGTCTGCATATGCCGCTCGAGTACGGATGGTTTCACGTCGCGCTCCTGGGCCATCAGGCCACCTCCGCCGCGATCTCGCTGTATAGCGTCGCTACCAAGCGGTCTGCCTGGTCGCTTTCGACCTCACTGCGAAGGTTGACGATGCGCTTGAACCAGCCATAGGCGAAGTCCTCTTGTCGCTCGTCGCGCTCGGCGAGACCACGGCAGAAGGCAATGCGGACGCCATTGATAGACTCAGCCAGCACATAAAGACCAGCACCGCCCCGAGCCTTGCGGAAAGCGTCGAGCGCGTCCAGCGTAGCGGGACCAACGGCACCGTCTTCTTTGAGGTCGGCAAATAACTTGCCGCGATTGTTTAGCACATTTAGCGTGCGCTGTAGCTCTTTGGCTGAACGACCTGGGCCAGAGTGAACACCAAAATCAAAAAGGTATTCGGCCAGCGTGGCGCTGATCGGTGCAATGCGGTCGAGGCGAATGCTCGTCCAATAGCGCGCCTCGTAGATACGCACGGCCAGTGACTTGGGCAGCTCTCGCATATCGCCGTAGTAGCCATTTGCTCGTGCTACGGCCAGTGTGATGCCGTAATTGGTGGGGCCGCCACGATCTGAGGAGTGATTGACGTAGCCGCCCTCGCGGTCAATGACCGAGACGACCAACCGCTGCTTGAGTGAGGTAGTCATATTAGGTGCCTGCTGTCTCACGACAGTAGAGGGAATGCTAGAGGGTTAGCTCATTAACAAGCTCATTTTTCATCCGAGCAACTAATTCGTCTATGTTTTCAATAACGTCCACATAGGAGGGTTGAATAGACGGGTGTAATGTTGAAGATAGCGAGATCATGGCAACCAGCCCGGTGATACACATATCTAATTCAATTGCATCTAAACGCAATTTTTTATAATAAAGCTGGAGCAGAGTAGAGAGTCCTTTATCTTTAAGCCTTAGCAATTCAGCAACATATTCAGCCATCTTTGAATTAGCGTCAACGCTATCTACCACTTGTGCTTGCAAATTCGCCGTGTGCTTTAAATTTTTTACAGGTTGTTCAAGCGAAAGCAAAATACTTAATGCTTCCTCAAGCTTTTGGCGTTTGATTGAATCATTTTGAGCATTGAAAGTGTTTTGATAAGCCACCCGACCACCATACCAGGCACCTACCGCAGCGCCCAACAGCGTAAAGAGGCCTGCAGCAGTCAAGCCTAACCAATCAGTCGGCAACGACTGTACTGCAACTTGGGCAGGCTCGTTAACATGCAACGTAAGAGTATTAACTGGCTGATAAAAGTACTCCGGAAGCAGCGGCGGCACTCGCAGGGCCTCATAGCAAAACGCCCCAGCAAAGCCGAGGCGTAGGTTTGGATAATGGAACTAGATTAGCCATTTCAGGCACAAAGTGCAAGCGTGTCTCTTGATTCCACTCGCCAGCCCTATCTAACAGTCCGGCAAGTTATCCAGATTATTTGCTGATGAAGAGTCAGCAGACGTCCGGAGATGCTTTTTTGTACCAACTGTTACGACGTGAATATCTGCTCGATTGCCAGCACGGTCTCGTACGTAGTAGTTGTTGAATCCCCGCTCAATATCATCAATGGCTTTAGCTTTACTTACCGGTGACCACCACTCACCCGAGTGGCATAGCCGAATAATGTCACCATCGTTGTCTTTCCCTGTAGCCTTTATCTGCCGATCAGCCATGTTTCCGTCCTCGTCTGTTTGATTTGTCGGAATTTGCAACAGGCTCAGGTAACAATAATTAACCAGCTAATAGCAATGAGACTCCTGTTGTAGGCTGATGCTTACGACGAAAGCTAAGCGGCTTTTACCAGCAAACCTGCTACGGGTGCCAATGCCGCACACTCCCAACGATCCAACGTATCAAGCAGTCGCTCCCACACACCCTTCCAGCAAGTGCGACCGCTGGCGGCCCAGCGTCTGACGTCCACCACCTCCCCATGCTCCAGCTCAATCCATGCCGCTATGCGCCGAGGATTATGCAGCCCCGGTCGGTTATACGGGTACGTCGTTTCTGCGTGGTGGTGTATCGCCGCCGACACGATCCACCGCAGCTGACGCGCCGCCTCTGCCGATGGCCGCTCTGCCTGTCCCTGCCCAGGCAAGCGCATTTGCATACCGACGTGCATCAACGCGGCGTGTATCCACTCCCGATCTTCTGCCAGCTCGTCGCGTGTGAACGGCCCGAAGCAGTAGCGTGCCAGCGCCTGCAGGTGTTGCGGCTGGTTCTCCACTGCGCTGATTACCTGCCCCGCCTCAAGCCCATTCACAATGCGCCAATCGTTATCGGGGCTTATCCCCTCATTACTCGACTTCGATACGTCCTCAAGCGCGGTGCGCATTTCTGATAGCCGACGCTCACTGTTCGCCACTGCCCGCTTGAGCACATTGAGGTTGGCGTCAAAGGGCCCCGCATTGCTGAGCGCCTTCACGTTCCGCTTATGCTCTGCCATCAAGCTGCGCAGCTTGGCCCCGTTATCGCCTACGCGCTCCCGTATCCGCTTGAGGTTGTCGAACAGGTCAGCGATAGGGCTGTTACCACGGCGCGTGTGATACGCGTCAAAGATCATCTGTCGTGCTGAGATATATCGCATCACTTCCCCCTGCCGTTGCGTTTTCGTTGCGATCTTGCGCAACTGTTGCGTTTTGTTGCCTGCTGCGTTGCGTTTATCTCTGCAACTACTTCATCCCAAACGCTTTTCAGGCGTTGCGTTGTTGCATGCGGGAATTTTTTTAACCACTTGTCATGCACGGCTTTACGGTTCTCTTTGGGCACGCTGAGCATTTCCCTCAAGGCGAACTTCAGCTCGCACTCTCTAGCCCATTCATGCCATTCGGGCGGGTAGCCATTCTCCCCACCCATCTTGCGGCCATCGGGCCATTGCGTTGGGCGATCAATCACGCAGCCACCTCGCTGACAGGGATGATCTCTACCCACGTCCCGCTTTCGGCTTTCCGGTCTACCTCGGGCGGGTCCAATATCACGCGGCGCACGTACTGCCCTCTGTCGTCCGGCAACAGTCCGGCAGCCACCAGTCCATCCTCAATGTGCTTCATGCTGATTGAGTAGTTGCTGGTGTCGCGCATCCGGTCGCCCTTGCCCAACCGTGGGCGAAACACCAGGTCTACCCTACAGGTGACAGGTGCAACACCTTGGCAGACGGCCTTGCACGCCCACGCGGCCGCTTTCACCTCACGGTTGTTGGCGTGCTTATTAGCTCTCAGGGCGACGTTGGTACTGCTAGCGATATACGGAACAAACAGCTTCATTTCACCGCCCTAACCAGGCCGCGCCTGGCGAGTTGGTCCAGTGTCAGCACAATGGCTTCGTTCATCCGCGCCCTACGCTCTTCGCGGCTCAAGTCTTTGCCGTTATCAATCTGGTGGTGGCACTTAGGGCAAAGCGCAGCGGTCAGCGCATCACTGGCCTTCTGGCCCCGACCACGGTGCTGGTTGCTGTGGGCGGCTTGGATGCCCCAAGCACCGCACAGCACACAGCTATCAATTTCGTGCACGTTGCTGAGCCACTGAGGACTACGGTGCGGTTTGGTAGGCAGGTAGCACTCATTGGGCAGCATTACGCAGCCTCCCTTGCCAGCTTCTCGAAATAGAACTCAACCCTGATGTGCGTCTCTACGATCAAGCCGTGTTTCTTGGCCATGCGATAAGTGGGTGCATTACGGTCAAGCGCGCCAACGTAGCCAGCCAGTACATCGCGCCACTGATCTAGCGTGTATGTCGCCTTAGAGAGGTTGCATGGCGCGCAAGCGGGCATGAAGTTATTGAGCGCATCGTTTTCAATGCAATCAGCCCCGACCAACTGCGTTTTATAGCCCTGCCCAGGCTGACGAATCAGCTTATGCCGACGGAACACAGCCTTAACGTGGTCAGCATGCCAACGCTTACCGAGCTCTTCCCCACAGTAGGCGCAGCGCCCTTTGAACATGCAGAACAGCTCTGCGCGCTCGGCTTTAGTGAGTCGCCTCATGCCACCTCCTTGTACTCATCCGGCTTATAGCCACGCAGGTTGGGATCAGTCAGCCGCATGCCCAAGCTGGTGAAGTGCTGGTACACAGCATCCAGGTAGCGGGTCTTCTGGTCTTTACTCATCAAACGGGTACAGGGGAAGTCCAACGGCTCCTGCATCAACTCCAGCTTGGCCTCATACGGCAGCGGCTTAACGATGCGGTCGTACTTCTCTTTGAACTCGGGAAGCTCCCAGCGCAGGATCGGTACCGCGAAGTGCAGCTTGCAGAAGCCGCGGTACTCCTCGGCGGTGTGGTCGCCCTGAGCTTCCGCCTCAAGGAGCCATTTGCGTTGGAGCTTGTTCTGGTCGGTGCTGCGCTTCACCTGGCGCTTACGCACCACGATCTCGACGTCGCCCCATAGCTGGATGGCGTCGGTGATCACCTTAGGCAGTTTGGCAGCAGTGACCAGCGCTTCTTGAATGGTGCTGGCCCGGGAGACGAACGGCTTGTTGGCTGGCTTAGTCATGCCGCACCCCGCTGAGTCCGGTAACTGCCCCAGTCCAGCTTGAGCGTGGTACCGCCGCCCTCCTGCATCCGGTCGATGATGCGCTTGCCCATGTACTCCTCGAGCTTGTCGGCTTCCAGGTTGCTAATCAGGATCGTCGGCAGCATCTGCTTGTAGCGCTCATTGATGATTTTGAAGAGCATCAAGCGCTCCCACTCGGTGCCGAGCTGCGCGCCTACCTCATCCAGAATCAGCAGGTCGAGACCGCCGACGAAGGCGCGAATTGCCTCTCGCTCACTGCCAGCCTTGTCCTTGCTGAAAGCCCGCTCCTTGATCAGGTCGACCAGCTCGTAAACATCGATGCCCATGACCACGCGACCACTGGCCAGCAGCGCGTTTCCGATCGCATAAGCTAGGTGACTCTTTCCGGTGCCTACGCTGCCGGTAAAGACCAGCCCGCCACCCTGCTCCAGACGTTCGTCAAATTTGGTGACGTAAGCGCGGCACACGCTCAGCACGTACGATTGCTCGCGACTGTGTGACTCAAACCCGCTGAGGGTTTTGTTCACGAAACGCTTAGGAATCAGCGAGTCTTCACGCAGCTTCTCAAGCCGCCGGCGGCTGCTGGCTTCGCTGGTCTGGTTAACCTCGGCCTGGCTAACGCCTTTGGCATCCTCAAGCGCGCAGTGCGGGCAACCAGCCCACCGACCGTTGGGCATCTTCGTATTGGCAAACGCGCCATGAATACGGCAACGGTCGGCTTTGTTTTCAGCGGTACCGGCGAGCATGCTGGCTAACTGGCCGCGCACTTGCGGGGTGGTTGTCAGTGACTGAGCCATGTTTAATCCCTCGCCCACGCTGGGAGTTCAAGATCGTTGGTGCCGTAGGAGCCCACGGGCATCGGTTGGGCAAATCCCATGCGGCCGTCTTGGCGTTGGGGCTGAGCGCCACGACCACCCTGGCGATTGATCAGCCACTGAGCTTTAACGCCTTGCCACCCCGCCAAAATTGCTTCGTCAATCGCTTCGTCGGGTGTCATGCCTGGGATGGCTTCGCTAGCTTTCACGGCCTCACCAAGTGCCAGCATGAGCGCACGCTGGGTAAGCGGTTTTTTAAGCGCCTTACGGTGGTCGATGAATGCCTTGGCAGCTTCGGCAGAAACCCCGTTTGGCAGATCGGTAAGATCAAGCGCTACCGGTTTGGCTTTAGAGGTCTTCTTCGGTGCGGCGGGCTTTGGATTTTTCGGAGCGGGATCGCTATCCCCTTCGAACGTAGTGAGAAGGGGTTTGTCTTTCCTGTCTTTAGGTGCCACCCCATTTTGGGGTGATTGAGATACCCCATTTTGGGGTGACTCACCCCATTTTGATTTTGGTTTCTGTTTTGGGGTAACTCGCGACTTCTGGGCAGTAAAATCCCATTCCTCGACGTTCTTGTTGATACGCACAGGAGAGCGGCCACCACCATTACGGGTTACCACTTTCTTGCGGATAAGGCTGTTCAAAGTCTCCGAGCACTTGCCTTCTGGCATGCCAGTCTTTTCACTGATAACCGATGCAGCTATCCAGTCTTCCGCTTTATTCCAGCCGTAGGTCATGCGCTCAATAACACGAATCACCCGAGCCTCACGGCTGGTTAATGGTGCGCGCGCAAACGCCTCTACAAGAGCGTTAGCGGTTCGTGTGTACCCGTCTTCCACTTGGATACTCCTACGCTCAGGCGCGAGACAACCCTGCACCTGATAGCATTCGTGGTCTGATATATGGGCGAGGTTGCTCATGCTGCATTCTCCTTGCGCAGGCGAAGCAAATACCCCTGGTCGTGAAGAGTGGATTCAAAGTAAAGGGGCTTATGAGGGAATACGCGCCCAGGGTTCATTGCCTCTATGGCAATGTCTGACTCGTAACAAGTAATGGCATCGAGATCATTGATAATCGCGTTGAGTATTTCGCCCAACGGGCATCGAAAATATTCGCGAGAGGCGTTAATTCGAAACGCTTTAAAGTTCTCATGAAGCCATGCTTCAGCTTTTCGAGGCGCTTCTACTTCGGCGTAAAAAACCACTTCATAAGGCGATGGCACACCAGTAGCCTTTGAAAGCTCTCTTGCTCTCTGATTAGGAGAGCGATCTGTCATACCTATTTTGTATGTCCCGTTCATGCACTCATTCCGCAGTACGTAGACAAAGCCGATTTCAATTGCCATAATTACCTCACTAAGTGTTCTTCAAAGCCCGGCACGCTCCCCAGCGATATGCCGGGCTTTGTCGTTTCTGCCGTTGATCAATGTCCTATCAGGGCCTCGTAATAGCCCAAGAAGCGGGCCTAAGCCCGCTGGTACTAAACCGCTCGCAGCGTGCGCTCTCGGCGCATGGCATAGAGCTGATCTTTTAACGGTCCCGCGATAGCAATGGCGTGATCGAGCATCACGTCCTCCACCGCCACTCCGCGCTGTGCGGCTTCCTGTTCCACCACGGCTTTGTGCTGTGGCGACAGTCGCCGGTACGTTCGTGACAGAGCTGCACGATTCACAGTGACTCCTCGGGCCTTGTTCGGCCCTTCTGCTAGGCGCGTAAGCGCTGCATCATTTGCTCAGTGATGCGGTTTTCGATGAGGTGCGCCATGAGCGCTTCCACCATTTCCTGCTGTGCTGTCTGTACGCTTTCGCCTTTGGCTAAGCGGTCGAGCAGCACGTCTTGCCGGAGGTTAATCACCTCCATGCCCACAAGGGCGCACTCCCGAATGGCATGGGAGAGAACGCCCCCGTGGCGCATTGCTGCCACCTGCTCCAGCGCAAGGTATTCCTCGTCCTTAAAGCGAACGCGAGCCGGGTTATCCAGATGCTCGCCTTCCGCTTTTCGGGTAGTGGGAATACGGGGTTCACGGTTCAGCATTGCGATTTCCTTCTTACGGTTTGCTGAGTTCGCGGCCTTCACAGGCAGGCGGTTGGGGTTAAGCGGCAATAGGGTCAGCTTTCAAAGCGCCATCGGTAAGTCGCTCAAGCTGATACTGCCGCAGAAGTGGGACTTCTTCGCCCCACATCGTTACAGCGGAAGGAGAGATTTTGAGCGCTTTGGCAAGCTCAATCTTTTTCCCGTCGAAATGCTTAATGGCGTCTTCGGTTTTCATCGGGTTGTCCTCTATTGATGAAATTATTTAAGCATGCTGAAAGTAAACGCGCAAGCATACTAAAATGCAGCTCAGTTAAGCTTGCTGAAATGAGCATTCAAGAAAGAATCAGCCAGGCCATCAAAGAGAGTGGCCAAACCAAAAGCGCGATCGCCAAGGCGTGCGGCGTCAATCCGTCTGCAGTAACGCAGTGGCTGAACGGCGATACAAAAGCCCCTACGGCAGAGAGACTGCTTAAATTAGCCCGTGCCACCCGCGTCTCTTACACATGGCTAGTTGATGGAAAGGGCCCAATGCACGAGGCTTTTGATCCACGAGCGGGATATTCAGCTGGCTCGAACGAGTTACAGTTTCACGACACGGAGATCGTGGAGGGCAACACCCCCCTATCACCCGATGAAGTCGAGCTTCCCTGTTTCCGAGAAGTCGAGTTCTCCGCTGGCGATGGTCGAACCCAGGTTGTTGAAAACGGGGGCCACACCATGCGTTTCCCGCTGGCAAAGCTCGCTGCTCGCAGCGTGTCTCCCGAGAACGCGGCATGCGCTACAGCCACAGGCACCTCAATGATGCCCACGATTGCCGACGGGTCGCCCATCGCTATCGACAAAGGCACTCGGCACATCATCGACGGCAAGATTTATGCGCTCGATCACGGCGGCATGCTCCGCATCAAGCGGCTCTACAAGCTGCCGCTAGGACGTGTGCGCCTGGTCAGCGACAACAGCGACGAATACCCTGAAGAAACACACAGCCTAATGGGGCCGGACGCCCCTAAAATTATTGGCCGAGTGTTTTGGTGGGAAGTATTTGATTAACAATCTGGGAGAGCCAAATGCTGGTTGAATGGACCGTATTCAGATGCTGCATGTGGGTCATCAACGTACATGCAAGTAATTTTCGCGGATCATGGCAGGGCATCAGATTGGTTCTTTCTGTGGCGTCAATGGCTGGCTTCGTATTCGCCTTCGCCTTCTTGGGAAGGCTGGCTTTAAATTCTGAATGGGTAGATTTGGCCAGCTCCATTGCGATAGCAATTGGAGCTCTGCCGATCATGAGCTTTATTTTCTCAAAACTGGGCGAGTCAGCGCTTTTGGTATCCCCTCTTGCTGTAGTTTTAGCCGCCTATCTAGCATTTTCTCTATGGTAGCAACTGCTTAGCACCGCTCAACCGCCGTTAAAGGCGGTTTTTTTACGACCCTTATTTCACCATGCTTAAATTTTTTCAGCAAAAATCTTGACGGAGTATTTCAGCATGCTTAAATTGTATCACAAGAACACAGCGCAACGTGTTCAGGCCCTCACAGGTCGCCGCTCTTTAACAACAGGATGAGCCTAGCCAGCCGTAGTGGGTAACGCCGCGAGAGTTCGCTAGGAGTACGCCGCCCAGGGCTGTTGAAATGCTGGGAGTGCCGAAAGGCCGCGCTAACTGCGAGAGTGAGGCGAATGCCTGCCGCCTGGGCTAAGAATACAGGCGGCATCGGAGAGCTGGTTGAGCCCAAAGGGGCTGGGTTATCGCAGGCCCAAACAACCGGCGGGATGCGACTCAGCCAGCTCCCCGATGTTCCTGAAGCATCCACTCCCCTGCGCAAGGATGCGCACTCCATCACCCAGCGTTTTTACGGCATGGCCGCGTATCGCGGTCATTCCCGCGCTGCTTCCCTAACCACGACTCACTGCACTGGCACTGCGAGAGCCGATGAGGCAGCGCGCACTTCACAGGAGGCTTTATGGAAACCCTACCTACTAAGGCAATCACAAAAGGCGAGCTGAACAGCCGCAACGACAAAACGGCAGCTGCCCGCTACAGCAAGCGCAGAGACATTGACCAGCGCCTGGCTGACAGAGCGCTGCGCCACCAACTCCGCGAGGTGTGGGATGAATGAGCAAATTTATCGACCCGCAATTGATTAAAGGGTTATTGCACTACAACGCCGAAACTGGAGTTTTCACCTGGAAACCCCGACCAATTGAGTCCTTTAAGTCGAGGCAGGCTTTTTTGACCTGGAATAAGCGTTTCGCCAACAAGCGTGCCGGTTCGGTTAAAACCGGAGAGCTTGGCTACAAACGCAGGAAGATAAAGATTGGCAGCAGCTACCTGATGGAGCACCGCCTTGCCTGGGTTTATATGACTGGAGAGCAGCCCCCTGTCGAAATAGATCACGAGAACAGGGACGCAACCGACAACCGTTGGAGCAACTTAAAAGCTTCTGATCACCTTGATAACGCCCGCAATCAGTCTCTTTCCAGAAATAATAAAAGCGGAATCTCGGGCGTGTCATGGAAAAGTGATCTAGGCAAGTGGAGGGCTCGATGCATGAAAAACCGTCAAGAGCATCATCTTGGTTATTTCATACAGAAATCCGATGCGGAGCAGGCAGTTAAAGAATTTAGAGCCAAAAATGGCTTTTCTGCTGGTCACGGCACTCCTAAAACGCGCACGGACTTATGAAAAATCGCTACATCCTTCGTGAATACCACCAAGGCCGCATCACTCCCCGAGTTGATTGCGGCCTTTTTTGTAGCCGCAAAAATGCTAAGCGAGCAGCCAAGCGTCGCGGCTACCCCTTTGAACTCATCTTCAAGGTGAAACGACATGCCAACGAGAACGCTTAGCCTCATCGCGCTTGCCGCCATCATCGGCAGCATGATCGTGGCCAGCAAGCTGGACGCATCTGATAAAGAGCGGATGCATCGTAAATACTGCCAAGAAGTCGCTGTTTGGGAGGCGGAAAAAGCACGCGGCATTGACCCGCTAGACCGCACTGGCCACCCGGACTACCGGGGTGACGCTGCTGAGGTGTGCCCAGGTATGCGCCCTGCTGCATTCACCCCCTCTTACCCTTCCCCATTATTGGTTCAGTTCTGAGGTGCTTTGTGAACCGTAACAAGCAAATCCATCTACGCGCCGAATCTCTAAGCGAGTCGATCCATGACGGTGACGCCGAAGGCGTTGCGCGTTTTGGCACATATCTGAATGAGGTTGGCGACCTAGCCAGCGCCGTCGAAGAGTTCACCGCCACCACTACGGTAGCGGATATGGTCGATGCCTATATCCAGTCACCCGCCGGCGAAGCGGTGCTATTTGCTTGGGCCAAGGATGTAGCCGAAGACGAGCTGCAAGGCGAGGAAGAAGAACTTGCCGAAATGGAAGCTAACTGGAGAGCGGCATGAACAACTGGCGAATTACTGGGGCGGGCTTTTATAACCCACATGGCGAAGCGGTATACACCGTCACGAATGGCTGTAAGCGTCTCGACCACCGCGACCATGACGAGTTAGGGAAGTTGCTCAACGATGCCGAGGCGATACGCGAAACGCTGACATTCATTGCCGAAGTGGCGGAAGGCAGCCCGCAAACCAACAACATGCAGGTCATCGCTGATAAAGCACGAGCAGCACTGAGCAAATAAAAAGCCCCTTTCGTGCGGCAACACGTCAGGGGCCAGGATCAACGGTAAGAAGATCAACGGGGAGTATAACCCATGAATTCAACGAACGAAAAACCACGGCTGCGCGTGCCTGCCGTGGGGCGCTATCGCGTGGTCGATAGCGCCGACCACCTAGAGCTATGGCAGCAAGTCGACAAAACACCGACCACGGCCATCAAGGCCGCCAATGTCGATGGTCAGGACATCACCACGCTGGATGCGATGCACGTCATTGAGCTGGCCACCAAGGTTTTTGGCCCCATGGGCATCGGCTGGGGCTACCGCATTGAGGATGAGCGGTTTGACGTGGGCGCTCCAGTGCTAGGCAACAAGGGCGAGCTGATCGCTCACGAGCAAACACACACGATCCGCTTGGTGCTCTGGTACCGCTGGCAAGGCGACCGCGGCGAAGTCACGCAGTTTGGACATACCCGCTACGTCTATCGCACCAGTACCGGCAAATGGAAGACCGATGGCGAAGCGCCAAAGAAGTCGATCACTGACGCTATCAAGAAGTGCTTGAGCCTCTTAGGCTTCGCCGCTGACGTGTACTACGGCAAGTTCGACAACAAGGACTACACCCAGACACAGCAAGCGGCTACCCGAATTGCGGTGGCCGAAGACCAAGACGCCGAAATAGAGAAGCTCAGACAGGATTACGCGGACTGGCTCAAGCGTGAGTGCGACACCCTTCGCCACCAAATCCCCCACCCCAAGAGCATTGAGCTGGCTGCCGACAGAATGATCGGCCGCATTCCAGACAAGGCATCCATGGCCCGCGTCGAACCTGACAAAGGCAGAGGCATGATCCTCAAGGCCCGTGATGAAGGTATCGCCCGGGTATACGCAGAAAAGGAAAAGGCCAAGCAACCACAAGAGGTAACGCAAAATGACTAACGCAGCCCCCAAAACCGACTACAAAGGCGAACTGGTCAAGCTGGATGCTGTTGAGCAGGCCCTGGCAGGGCTGCGCGAGCAGTACGGAACCGTGCCCGACATGCAAACCAAAGAGGGCTACGCGCTTTGCAAGAAGGGCATCAAAGAGCTGACCACGTACCGGACCAGCACCGATAAGCTTCGGAAAGAAATCACAAAGCCACATCGCGACTTCATCGACCGCGTGAATCAATACGGCAAGGATCTGATTGAGAAGCTTGAAGCCATTGAGAAACCACTGAAAGACGCAAAACAGCATGAGGACGAGCGCGCTGAGCGGGAAAAGCAGCAGCGCATCGCCAAGCTGCGTGAGCGCATTCAGGTCGAAATTCTCAGCTACAAAGACACTGCCGTTGGGCTCGACTCGAACGCATTGGCTGAACTGCATGATGACGCCGTGAACATCAACACGGACGGCTTTTTTGACGTGGCAAAAGAGGCCGAAGACGCCAAAGCGGACGTACTGCAGCACATCAGCGACATGCACGCCCACGCTCTTGAGAAAGAACGCCTAGCTACCGAGCAGGCCGAGGTGGAAGCCGAGCGCCGCCGTTTGCGCGAGGAGAACGAGAAACGCGAAGCCGAGCAAAAGGAGCTGGAAGAACTGCGCCGCTTTAAAGCCGAGCAGGAAGCGAAGCGTAACCCAGCACCTCTGCCACAGCCGAAGCCAGAACCTGAGCCAGCCCCGCTTCCCGCTGCTGCTGAGCATAAGCCGCTGAATACCAGCCGCCTGAGCGCTGCCGCCCAGCGACACGAAGCAGAGGTTTTACGGGGTGAGCGCGCGGAAGTACCGGAGCAAGTCACGATCAGCCGCGGCGAGTATGAGCAGCTACTTGCCGACCAAGCCAAGCTGCGCGCCCTGGAAGCCATGGGCGTTGATAACTGGTCTGGGTATGAACAGGCCATGCAGCAGCTAGCCGCTTAAACCTTCCCGTTACCTTAGGGGCCGCAAGGCCCCTTTTCTTTGGAGCCTACTATGAACCCTGTTCTCTTCTTCGATACTGAAACCACTGGCCTGCCCGACTGGAAATCTCCCAGCGAAAGCGAACACCAGCCACACCTGGTGCAGCTTGCCGCGATCCTGGCAGACACCGACACTCGCAAGGAAATAGCGACGCTGGATTTGATCATTGCTCCAGACGGCTGGGAGATTCCCGCCGCGGTTTCAGAGATTCATGGCATCACGCATGAACACGCACTCGCGGTAGGCGTCGATGAGTCGCTCGCCCTGAATCTGTTCTTCCAGCTTTGGAACCGGTACCCACGCGTCGCCCATAACCGCACCTTCGACCAGAGGATTATCCGTATCGCAGCCAAGCGGTATATGGGAGAAGCCGAGGCCGAAGCCTGGGCCGATAAGGACGAATTCGCCGACACCATGCTGCTGGCCAAGCCCATCATGCAGTTGCTGCCGAAAGGCAAGTACGGCTTCAAGTCGCCGAAGCTGTCCGAAGCCTACGAGTTTTTCACCGGCAAACCTCTGGAAAACGCGCATAGCGCCATGGCCGATGCCCGCGCCTGCATGGAGGTCTACTGGCACCTGCTTGACCACGAAGCCAAGGCCGCATGAGGTCCATCACCAAAACCGTCACCACCACTTACACGCCTGAATGGATCAAAAAAGAGTTCCTGGTTTACGGGCCGGAATTCAGAAAGGCGCGCGAGCGGTCACGTAAAAAGTACAGCCGCTGCTTCGCCTGCAATACGCCCTTTCAGGATGGTGACGTCATGGCGCTTGGTGGGTTTGGGAAGCACGGCAATAAAGCGCTATGTCAAACATGCGCCACCGATATAGCTGACGATGAAAAAGAGGCCCCTCAATGACGCTTACCAGCACCCCAACCACCTTTCACATCCATATCCCCGTTAGCGTTCTGCTGAGCTATGGCGACAAGCGCCTCGGGGATATCGTCACGCATCCCGAAGGCGTTGACGGAGCTCGCAAGGAGCTTCGGCAAATGCTCGAAAAGGGCAAGCAAGTCTTGGTCTGCGACAGCAGCTGTGACAATCGCAATCCCGACGGTTCATGCGCAGGCCACCCCGGCGCCAAGGCGGAAACCGCCTAGTCCTTACCCCACCCTGGGGCCGCTGGTCCCACTTCCACCACCTCCATGAGGTAACTCGCAATGTCCCACCCAACCGATGTAACCAGGTTCCTCGAGGATCTGGACGGCGGCGTATTGGCTGAACGCCTGGGTACTGTTCTGAGCCATGCAGCAGCGTCGGCTACGAACAACCCGAAGAAGAAAGCCAAGGTGTCGATCGACATGACGATCGAGAACATAGGTTCCGGCAGCCGGGTCGGCGTCGTGCACAAGCTGGCCTTCAAGATTCCGACCGAACATGGCACTCAGTCGGAAGAACACACCACCGAAACGGTCATGTGCGTGAACACGGGCGGCGAAATGACGCTTGAGCCCAAGAACCAGTTCGACATGATCGGCCATCCCCACCGCGATAAAGATTCGCGCCAGGAGAAGCACTGATGTCACTCACGAAAGAAGCCCTGCAGCACATCGAAGCCAGCCATAAAACCGGTACCGAAGCCGCCGAAGGTCACGCGCTGATCGTGGGCGACAACTTCAAGCTGGTGGATATGGAGAAATACCAAGACCACCGCCGCCGCTTCCGTGGTCAATTCAAAACCAAGGGGCTAAAAGACTTCATCACCTATGTGGCGGGTCGCCAGAATGATGCCCCGGTATTCATCGACCGTGACGCCATGGCGGCATGCTCCTACCTTGATATCGGCGATAAGTCATTGCCTGGCCACTGCGACCACTCCGCCACCCTCAATTTACCCAAGACCCCCGAGTTCAGCGCCTACTTGAACGCTGACGGCAGCACATTCGGGCAGGAGGAAATGGTCGAGCTGGTCGAAGACTGGGGCCACCTGCTGACGTTTGAGAACAGCAAAGGCGAGGCGCTGGAGCGCGGCAAGGTCATTCATGCGTTCCGCAAGGTCAGCCTGGATGACCTAACCAGCATCGAAAGCGATAAGCAGGAGCATTCCAGCCGCGTGGGCGTGATGAATAGCGTCACCGTTAAGAATGCTGACCGCCTGCCCACGGTGATTTACTGGAAGCTCACCCCTTATGAAGGTCTGACAGAGCGCACCCTGGCAATGCGCGTGTCCAGCAAGACCAAAGGCGGGCCATCGTTTGGGCTGCGCGCTATCGCACTGGACGCCGCTAAAGAAGAGATCGCCGCCGAGTTCGCCAAGCTGGTGACGGACGGCTTACCAGAAAGCGAGTGCTTGCTGGGCACCTTCCAGCCCTAACGGCAGCACCCAACCACTGAGGGCCTTCGGGCCCTTTTCTTTTGGAGGTCACATGGCCCGAGGCATTAACAAAGTCATTTTGATTGGCAACCTGGGCCAAGACCCAGAAGTACGCTTCACCACAGGCGGCACCGCTGTCGCCACACTCAATATTGCCACCAGTGACAGCTGGTTCGACCGCAATAGCGGCCAGCGACAGGAGCGCACCGAGTGGCATCGCGTGATCTTATTCAAGAAAACGGCAGAGATTGCTCAGCAGTACCTACGAAAAGGCTCGAAGGTCTACATCGAGGGCCGACTGCAAACACGCAAATGGCAAGACCAGAGTGGGCAAGACCGCTACACCACTCAAATCGTCGCTAACGATATGCAAATGCTGGATAGCGGCGGGCAGCAGCAAGCCCCACAGCAAGGCGGTTACCAGCAACCACCTCAGAATCAGCAGCGCGGTGGCCACCGACAACCACCGCCGAATAATACGGGATATGGCAACCAGCAGCCCCAGACCCAGCAGCAACCACAAGGGCAGCGCCCTTATGGCGCGCCTGATCCCGCTCAATATGATGATTTTGACGACGAAATACCGTTCTGACGTAGATACCCCAGGCGACGGTGGGGAGCAATAACATCGCCAGTTTGCGCGGCGCCGCCCTTGATGACGCTACCCGGTGCTAGCCCACCGGATGCGCGAGACTGCGTTGCAGTAGGGCCGTGAGCAAGCCGTAAGCCGCCGCGTGAGTGCGGCCACCATGGGAAGTATTCGAGCATGAACAAGGGGTGACGCATGAAGCTCAAGATCACAACACACATCATCGGCGACGAGGAAAACGACAAGCGCTCACTGGTCGCTGGCGGCAAGGTTGAGACAGCAAGCGCCCTGGGCGATCTGAAGGCCGAGGTCATGGAAGGCAAGCACAAAGGGCGTGTCATCAACGCCTTTGCCTGGTTTTGCAATGGCGACGATAGCGCAGCCATCAACATTACCGAGGTCTCCACCGGTTACTGCCTGGAGCGCATTCAGGCCATCGCCACGGTCAACGGCAAGCCCTGCAGCGCAGGCAGCCTCCCCAACGAAGCGCTTTGGAACCTGGTGCCCAGCTTTATGGAGGCAGCCAAGAAGGCAGCCTTTTACCGCTTCGAGAAAGCAACTGACGAGGAAGCTGACGCCCTGTTCAAGCGTATTGACGAGCTGCCTAAGATAGGTGCCAAGGGCGAGCTGGTGGCTTAGACGGACGACACTTCAGTCTCGATAAGGCCATGCACATGAAAGAATTCACAACTGAACAGAAAGTGGCTGCACGAAAGGCGGTAAACCGTGCAGTTGAAGCCGGAACCCTCAAGCCAGGCCCATGCGAAGCATGTGGAGCAAAGAAAGCCCAAGGGCACCACCCTGACTACTCGCAGCCGCTCAAAGTCCAATGGCTGTGCCCAAAATGCCACAGCCAGCTTCACAATCAGATATACCCCATCCATAAGACGTGTTCGATCTGCGGCACAACGTTTACACCACACCCAACGAAAAGAAAGCGAGCACAAACCTGCTCATGGTCATGCCGTTCCGCACTTATCTCACAGCGCCTCATCGAGAAACCGACCATTCCTCCATGGGCAAAACTGAATCATGAGAAGGCCGGAGAAATTCGCGTTCGCTATCGCGCTGGTGGAATCACAATGCGCGCTTTGGCCAAGGAATATGGTGTGCACCACAAGCAAATCAGCGAAATCGTCAACGGCAAGGCATGGCAGCGGTAGCAGCAGAAGCAATTGCCAGCGTCATGGGCACCACTCTGCTATTGGCGTGGTCTGGCGAGACTTTCGCCTTGGGCAGTACGCCGATTTGGGTGCGCAACGTCGCTGCCAGTCTATCGCTTCAACAACCCACCCATATCGTTCATTGAGCCACAGCCATGTGGCTCTTTTTTTGGAGTCAGCATGGAAACCCTCGACCTTTTTGCCAGTCGGCCGGAAGAGCGCCAGATCCTGCTCTCCTATGGCGGCGGCAAGGACTCAACGGCGATGATCGCTATGGACCTCAATCGCGACGCGTCTGCCAGCTATCTAGACATTACTCGGCAAGCTCTCGACGAAGCACTGCCAGTGTTTGATCGGGCGGTTTTCAGCGACCCGGGCGCCGAGTTCTCCACCACCTATCAGACCATCGCAAAGGTCCAGGCCTTGCTGGGAGGCCGCCTCGTTATCACCCGCAAGGTGGGCGAGACCATTGCCGAGTGGTGTCACCGCTTGGGCACTGTGCCCGTCATGCCCGGCGGCGCTCATGTCTGCTCGAAGAAATTCAAGGGCGACGTGCTGGCCGCCTGGGCACGCACCGAGGGTATAACCCATCCGGTGTGGCTGATCGGCATCGAGGCCAATGAAGGACGTCGGGCGAAGCGGTTTACTCCACCTGACGGCGATACCGCCGAGTACCGCTACCCGCTGATTGATCTGGGCCTAACCCGTAGCGACCTGGATGGGCTGATGAAGCATTTGGGCTGGCCAGACGTTCATAAATCGAGCTGCGTGTTTTGTCCCTACATGAGCGAGGGCGAGATACGGGACCTCTACTTCAATCATCCTGATGAATGGAGGCGTGTTGCTGCCATTGAGGAGCGATTTAGGCAGACGTCTGCCGTCAAGCACCAAGCCTGGCTTGATGCTGGGCAGCCACTGAACAGTGCTAGCCGAGCCCCTAAAGGAATGTGGCGCTATGACAGCTGGGCCATTGGCGCCCGCCTCTTTGCAAAGTCTATCGACGGCCGCCGCTTATCCGTGAGCGAGTGGGCACAACGTTTTGAAACCACCAATATGAGCAGCGAAGCTGCATAACTCAAGGAGAAACAAATGATTGCCACCCACCTGGGCGCCGGTGCCTTGCTGTCACAAGTCTGCCGTCGCGCTGCTGTGACACAACTCATTCATCGTAACGACGACCTGGAGGCGGAAAAGTACGGACTGATCGAAGAGAACAATGCACTGGCGGCCGAGAATGCCAAATTGCGTCTCGAGGCTCAGGCGCATGCCCAAGAGGCGCGCACACAGCGCTCTACTGTTCACTCAATTTATCAGATTGTCAGTGAAGGTGCTGGCGAGCCAGGCGATTGGAATGGTGCCGAGCCTGTGCGAAAGGCCTTTGAAGCGCTGCAAGCAGACAACCGCGAGCTGCGGCGGCAGCTGGCAAGCATGAGGGCAGCGTGATGACTACTGAATTTAAACGCGAGCATGGCCGCTACTACGTCATCAAGGACAAAGACCTGACTTTGGGGCAGCGCTTTGCTCTTATTCACATTCTGAAAAATCAGAGCATCCCTACCCGCGAAAGCGTTGTCATTGAGTCCGACTGGCCAATCTATGAGGCTGCATGGGAAATGGTGCGGCGGCTGGCTGAAGGCTTAGCACAAGAAGTGGATGAGCTGCGCGCCAATGCGGATGAAATGAAGCGCCTGAAAACAGAGCTGCGCAACGCTCTTGGCTGCGATGCCCCGAACCCAAGCATGTGTGACCTCGTAGTCGAAGCCCAGCTGTTGACCAGAGAACGCGACGCCTACCGCGCCGCTGAGGAGCACCAGATAGCACTACGGCAGAGGCTGGAGGCTGAGCGGGATGCTCTGGCGGTGCATGTGGAGAGAATCACCACGGACATTCATGAGTTGATGGATAACAGCGAGGGCGTGGCAGGGCTTCACCTTAATGGTGACGTTGCACCTTGGGGCGAGCTTACCGCTGGTGGCGCATTTGAAGGCTGGCTCATGTCCCTGGATGACAAACCGGTCGAAGGAGGTGCGTGATGCGCCGCTACCTAAACCATCATGCATCAGCAGCGAAGAAAGCGGCTGCTATTGATGTTTGTCGTGAGCAGCTCAGAGACGTTGCTACCAACCCTGGCTCTGAGTGGATGGATACCAGGTGTCGCCGCTATTCGCTTCGGCACCTCGCTCACTGCGTTGTCAGTCATGATCGCTCTTTGCGCTGGGCCAGCGGATGTCCAACAGCGCGAATAAGTCGCCAAGCCGAGGGGGGGGGCTGTGATGCCTAAACGATTTGGCCGGAATCAAAAGCGCAAGATGCGCGCTCAGATACAACAGTGGCAAGAAGCGCATCGGCGCGAATGCGAACTAGCAAGCTGGTTTCGCGAGAAAGGACGTCGGGACAAAGAAACCGTCCAGCGTGTTGCCGATGTTTTAGGCGAGCACTTCGCTGCTCTAGAGCCAAAAACAATGCTTGTGGATCGGATGATTGGTTATTTGCGCCTACCGGCTGTGCGGAAGCAGCCCTTTTGTTTTGAAATGAGCGACGAGCTATCCCCTTGTGTGGAGATGGTTATAAGCGAGATTAAAGCCAACTGGCTAGAACTAAAGGCGGACAAGCTAACAGACCAGCAATTTGTAGTTCTTAGATCGCCCTGCGGCGATGCTGGCTACGCCCTTTCACGTTCAGCCGTCTTGCACGGCGATGCTGACCATCTTGCCAGAGAGGTGGTAAGCGCAATGCAGCCCTTTATCAAAGAGGCTTTCCAAAAGCAGAGGCTCACATGAACTACCAGCCCAAAGACAGCATGTGCATGTCCTGCCGTCATGCCATCGCCGATTGTGGCCACCTGCCCTTTTCTTCAATGCCCATACTGAGCAAAAGCAAGCACCGCATTATCGTCAGCTGCACGGAGTACCAAGATGCTCGACCAGCTTCCGCACGCCAAGCGGATCGCCGAGATAGTCCGCAAACGGCGGCTTATTCCTGATACGCCACGCTGGCGATTATCGACCAGGTTATTCAAAGACTACCGCCGCCAATGAGCGGTTTTTTATTGTCTGGAGGATTTATGACACAGCGAGAACGGTTCGAAAATATTTGCGGAAGCTTTCCATTCTGTATGCCTATGCATACATATGCTGATGGCGGCTTCAGAGACGCTGATACAAAAAGAGCTTGGGCAATCTGGCAAGCCGCTTGCCCCGAAGGTTACAGCTTAGTGCCCACCAGGATAACGGCAGAGTCTGGTCACAAATATGCATTGATGGGCGAGTTTTCTGAGCCGGTAACGCTGACTTGTCCTGATTGTGATACAGAGGAGCCGGACGAGCATTGCGAAATTTGTAATGGTCATGGGGAATACGAGCAATCGGTGGCTATTGAATGGAGCACCATCAAGCGTATTCATGACCGAATAGTTTCTGCGTCAGCTCCACCAGGAGCGCCTTGTTAATTTTTCCCACCGATTAGTAGGCCGCCAACTGGCGGTTTTTTTGTGCCCGCAGGCCCTGCTTGGGCCTCGCTGTCCACCAAGGGAGACGCCATCATGGACCTGTTATTAACGCCAGGTGAGATAGAAACCCTGACTGGCCGCAAGCGAACCAAGGAGCAATGCGCCTCGCTTGATGCCATGGGGGTGCGCTGGAAGATCAACGCCAGTGGCGCGCTGATCGTGGGTCGTCGGCATGTAGAGCAAGTGCTGTGCGGCGAGAACACTAATCAGGCGCCTGAAACTAAGCGACCCAACTTTGAGGCCTTACACGCATGACGCAGGAAAACCCAGGCATCCCCCGGGTGTATTGGAAAAGTGGCGCATGGCGCTATAAATGCAATGCCCGCCAGAAGGCACTGGTGGGCAAAAGCTGGATACGCTTGGGAGAAACCGCCAAAGAAGCCCAAGCTGCCTATGAGCAATGGCAAGAGCGGCTATTTCCTAAGGCAGGCATGGGCCGCATATTCGACCGCTATGAAGCTGAGATCATCCCCGCCAAGCCTGCCGAAGCAACACGACGCTCCAACCTGCAGGAGCTTAAGAAGCTGCGTGCTGTTTTTGCCGAGTGCGAGCCAGGCGATATAACGGTGCACGACATTTATCGTTATATGGATGCCCGCGGCGTTCAGTCCAAAACACAGGCCAACCATGAGTTGGCTCTGCTCAAGCACATCTTCCGGTACGCCCAGCGCTGGGGAATCGTCGAACACAACCCCGCCGATCCGGTGACCAAGTTCAAGCTCAAGCCGCGTGATCGCTATATCACCCACGCAGAGTTTAGCCGCTTCCTAAAATTCACCTCTCCATGGGTACGCCGCTACGCCCTAATAAAATACAAAACCGGACTACGCCAACGTGACTTGCTTACGCTTCGACTGGATCAGCTCACTCCGGACGGCATCGTTTTACGTAGCAGCAAGGCAGGCAAGCAGGCCGTCATTCCCTGGGATGATGAGCTGAGGCGTTTAGTGTATGAGATAAAGGCCGACAATCTAGGTCGTGGCAAGCAAGGCCCCACGCTGTTCTGCAAGCGGGACGGCATGCCCTACAACAAGGATAAGTTTCACAGCCGCTGGCAGTACGGGATGCGTAAGGCGATGCATGAGGGCCACGTCGAGCGGTTTACCGAGCATGATATCCGAGCCAAGCACGCGACCGATGCCGATGAGCAAGGCTACGACGCCATGACCAATTTGCAGCACAGCGACCGGCGAACGACTGAGGTCTATCTACGTGCTAAGCGGGTGTTGACGGTTAGCACGCTGGGGGCGGGAGAGTTCTTAGAAGATTAGACATTAGTCTATTATGCACTGGTCTGGCTGGAGCAGTATAACGGCAGGTGTTCCCCTCGTTATACTTTCACCTTTTTTCGTGCTCAGAAACGAGAAAAGGGAACCAGCTAAGTAGCTGATTCCCTTCTAATAGTGGCGGAGGGACAGGGATTCGAACCCTGGATAGGCTATTAACCTATGCCGGTTTTCAAGACCGGTGCATTCAACCGCTCTGCCATCCCTCCGGCTTATGGGTGCGTATACTAACATCTTCTCCTTGTAAGTCAACGCCTTTTGAATAAATTAGTAGAGCCTTAAACCGACGCGGGTAATCATGCCACCCTCCATTTCGCTGACGACCCAGTGGATACCGTGCCAATCTACGTCGTCACCGACCACAGGGTGACCGCCGACTCTGAGAGAGACGAACTCTGCGAGCGTCATCTCCTGCTCGCCGGGGCTCAGTGTCAAGCCATAGGCTTGGGCGATATCCTGCATTTGGGCGTTGCCGTCCAAGGTAAAGGTGCCAAAGAAGGCGCGTTCTTGTTTGAGCTTGGCATCGCCATTGAACAGTCGGTTGAGCGCGACCAGGTCTTCCGTACGACCAATCACACAGATTACATCGCCAAGTTTCAACCGGGTGCTGCCCTTGGGATGCAGCATGACGTGATTGCGGAACAGCGCCGAAATCAGCGCACCCGAGGGGAAGCGCAGCAATCGGATTGGAACGTCTTCAAGGTCTTCGTTTTCGACGACATAAACGAACATCTCAAAGTCGTTATCCGGGAGGATGCCCAGTGGACCGCGACGGTTGGGCGTGGTACCCGCGGGTACTTCTACTTTCAGCCAGCGGGCCATGAGGGTGAGAGAGCCGCCTTGAATCAGCAGCGACATCAGCACCACCGCAAAGGCGACATTAAAGTAGAGCGACGCGTTTTCGACTCCGCCAATCACTGGAAAAATGGCGAGCACGATCGGAACGGCTCCGCGCAGGCCGACCCAGGCAATGAAGAGGGTTTCGCGCCAACGGAATTTGAAAAAGGGTTTAATGCTAATCAAGACGGCCAGCGGGCGAGCGACGAAGATCAACGCCAACGCAACGAAGCCAGCGGGCAGGGCCACGTCCCAAAGCTGGCTGGGCGTCACCAGCAATCCCAGCACCAAGAACAAGCCGATTTGGCTCAACCAGGCCAAACCATCGTGTACGGGCAGGATGAAATTGAGGTGGCGGCCTGGCTGATTACCAATCATCAGGCCCGCTAGATAAATCGCTAAAAAGCCGCTGCCTCCCAGCACGCTGGTCAACCCGAACACGCTAAAGCCAAGTGCCAACGCCAGCATGGCATAAAGACCAGGTGCCAAGTCCAGCCAGCGGAGCAGTTTGGCGCTAAGCCATCCGCCCCCAATGCCGACTGCCAACCCAATACCAAACTGAGAAATGAAGAACAGCAACGTTTCGCCGACACCGCCGATGTCACCGACCAGCAGCTCTACCAGCATCAGTGTTAGAAAGATCGCCATCGGGTCGTTGGTACCCGATTCGATTTCCAGCGTCGCCCCTACCCGTTCGTTAAGGTTCACTCCCCGCCCGCTCAACATGGAGAAGACCGCCGCAGCATCGGTAGATCCGACGATGGCACCTACCAGCAGCCCTTGCACCAAGGAGAGATCAAATACCCACATGGCGATGACGCCAACGATGGCGCTGGTAATGAAGACACCGAACGTCGCCAGAGAGAGCGCAGGACGAAACCCGACTCGGAACGTTTTAAGACGCGTGCGCAACCCACCGTCGAGCAGAATCATGGCGAGCGCTAGATGGCCGATCGTAAAGGCCATGGAATAGTCATCGAACTCGACGCCTAGCAGTCCTTCCTCTCCGGCCAACATCCCTAGGCCCAAGAAAATCAGCAGTATCGGTACGCCCACCATGGAAGAGAGACGACTCGCGAGGATGCTGAGCGCCATTAGGGAACCACCCACCAGGAAGAACGTATAAATTGCGTCCATGTCTCTCCATCTCTACATTAATGCCGTTCTATTATTGCATGTCGTTGCTGAATTTACTGAGCGTGTTCGCTAGGTTTATGCAAGGGACTAGCCAGATGCTTTGCCTGACAGCTAAACTCCGCCGTCCTACCATCGGGAGTTGAGGTTATGTTGAACGCTTTTTGGCGTGAACGTTCATTAATAGCTCTGTCATGGGTCCTTATTTTATTATTTTCATTTTCAGTGACTTACGCAAACGAAGAGCGTGAAGCAGAGATCACTGAGCCGCCGCTCTCTTTGGATAGCACCGTAAGACTACCCGAGGGGCTGTGGCCTGCCGATGACGACCGGGCAATAGAGGCACTCGAAGAAGCTCCCAGCATGGCAGTGGTACCGCCCCCGCCCCTTGATCCGCCACCGCTCAAACAACTTACGCTGATGCTAGATTGGTATTTGAGCCCACAGCATGCGGCGCTTATCGTGGCAAAAGAGCGCGGACTGTTCGCCGCCCAAGGCTTGGATATCGCCCTATCGACCCCAGCTGACCCATCCATTGCCATCAAGCTTTTGTCAGCCGGCGAGGTCGATTTAGCCCTGACTCGCCAGCCGCTTCTGCATCTACATGCCCATGAAGGGGCGCCCATCGTCCGTATCGCCACGTTGATCGAGACACCGCTCAACGCCGTGATCGTGGCGGGCGAAGCGCCCGCACCTGCCAACGTCGAGGACACCCTGGCCGACCTGCACTACGGCTTTTCTACCCGCGAAGGGCGTGACGTGCTGGTAGAGCGACTACTGCCACGCTCGGTGCGCCAAGTGGATGACTTCGTTGCGCCCGAAAGCGTGCATTTCGATGCCGCTGATGCCCTCCGTTCGAGCAGAGTCGATGCCGTGGCGGATGGTTTTTACCACAGCTTGCCCGCGCAACTGGCGGCCGATGGCATCGTCACCCACACCGTTCGCTACAGCGAGCTAGATATCCCCCGCCACGACGGACTCATTCTCGTAGCTAACAGCGATTCCGTGGCTCGTCGAGCCACAACGTGGTCGCGGGTACTGTTGGCGGTGGAAGAAGCCAGCAACTGGATGATCGAGCACCCGGACGAGGCGTGGTCGCTATTGGTTACGACTCACCCCGTGCTGGATAATCCCATTCATCAAACCACATGGGATGATCTGCTTCGCCGCGTCGCGCTAAGCCCGGCGGCGCTGGATGAGCGGCGCTATGCTGCGTTCGAGCGCTATTTACAAAACGCTGGTGCGATCTCTGACGAGCTTCCTGTAGCGCGCCTCGCGGTGAATCCACACCTTCTCATGACGCGTTGACCCACGCTTTAGCTACCTGCCACATCCATAACGCGCTGGAGCTCTATGCACGATACCCCACTAGTGTTTATCGATATCGAAACCACCGGCACTCGGGCCACCCGTGACCGGATCACCGAAATCGCGGCACTGAAGGTAGTGGACGGTGACGTCGTCGACCGGTTTGTCTGCTTGACTCATCCTCAGACCAGTGTGCCCGCCCATATCAGTCAGCTCACCGGCATCTATGATGACATGCTGGCCAACGCCCCTACGTTTTCTGACATCGCCGAGAAGCTGCTGGCATGGCTCGGCAGTGCCTGCCTGGTCGCGCATAACGCGCGATTCGACGCTAGTTTCTTACGCAACGAGTTCAAACGCGCTGGCCATCGCTACCAACCTTCGGTGATATGCACGCTGCGCCTTGCAAGACGCTTACACCCGACGCTGCCCACGCATAACTTGACCGCTCTGCTGGCCCATTTCGATATTCCTAGGGCACGTCAGCACCGCGCCGAAGACGATGCCAACGCGCTATGGGAGCTATGGCTAACCTGGCGACGCGAATGTGAAACGGAGCGTTTTCAGGCGGCCCTTACCGACGAACAGCGCCATCGCAGTCTGCCAGCGCAGCTCTCCAGCGATCAGATCGCCGATTTGCCTAGCGCCCCCGGCGTGTATCTTTTTTACGGGCATAACCGTTTGCCGCTCTACGTGGGTAAAAGTGTCAATCTGCGCAGTCGAGTGCTGGGTCATTTTCAGCGCGACCATCAAGACGATAAAGAAATGCGTCTTGCTCAACAGATCCAGCATATCGAGTGGGAAGAAACCGCGGGGGATATGAGCGCTCAGCTACGCGAAGCGCAGCTCGTCAAGACGTTGATGCCCATCATGAACCGCCAGCTACGCCGCCAAGGGAGTCTGAAAACGTGGTACTGGCCGAGCGATGCCCTTTGCCCCACACTGGTGAGCGGCAAGGCCATCAGCCAGCCTCAGCCGGGCAAGCTGTTCGGTCTATTTAGGAGTGCCAAAGAGGCCAAAGAAGCGCTACGCAGCGTGGCCGAAGAGCACGGCCTTTGCCCTCGCGTATTGGGCCTGGAGAAAGGCAAAGGGCGTTGCTTTGCACAACAGCTAGGCAAATGCCGTGGCGCGTGCTGTCAGCAGGAACCGTTGGAAGCGCATAGCCTGCGCGCGCAGCGAGCACTGGCCAAACTGCAGGTGAGCGCATGGCCGTGGCCAGGCCGTATCGTCATCCGTGAGCAGAGCCGCCGAGGCGGCCCCATTGCGTATCATGTGGTCGACCATTGGTGCTACTTTGGGAGCGCCACGACCCACCGCTGCGCTCAAGCGCTGACGGGGGACGCGCCACAATTCGACATGGATACCTATCGCATTCTCAACCGCTTTTTGAACGACCCAGAGCAACATAACCTTACGATTGCGCCGCTATGAAAGCATCGATGGCTTGCTGAAACGCCTCGGGCTGGTCGGCGTGTAGCCAGTGCCCGGCGTTTTTGAGGGTGACGAGCCGGGCTCGCGGCAGCACCTCACGCAGCGCGGGCAGCATGTCGTCACTAACGTAGTGAGAGTCGGCGCCGCGCAGAACTAACGTTGCCCCCTCGAACGGGACATTCCCATCGGGCTTGCCGATGATATCCTCGTAGCCGCGCTTGATCTCGTCCAACCCCACCCGCACGCCCATCACGCCCTGCTCGTCTCGCACCAGGTTGGTAGCGAGAAAGAGTCGTGTGGGCCGTGAATCGACATGCTCCGCCAGCAAGGCATCCGCTTCACGCCGATTGGTAGGCTGACCTTCGCGCACCTGCTCAAGCGCGGCGAAGACGTCGTCATGGCCGTGCTGATAGGCCACTGGGGCGATGTCGGCCACCATCAGTGAGAGACAGCGCTGTGGGGCTTGGCGGGCCAGCGTGATGGCCACCTTGCCGCCCATGGAGTGCCCTAACACGTGGGCTTGCTCGATGCCCAACTTATCCAGCGCGGCTAACACGTCCTGGCTCATGGCCCGATAGCTCATGCCTTCGGCGTGGGGAGAACGTCCGTGGTTACGCAGGTCCACCGCGACCACCCGACGCTTTCGCTGCCACACTTTCAAGTGTGAACGCCAATTGTCGGCGCTACCGAGCAAGCCATGAATCACTACTAGCGGCTGGCTTGTCTCATCGGCCTCGGCGGGCAGGTCCATCACGTAAAGATCCACGGGGGCACGGTCGGTCATGCTACGTCCTTATCGGTTAAGCGGTTCGCGGTGAGGCGTCGTGTTGTCCCGTCCATACCACCAAGCGACGCGTGAGCCACGCCAGCAGCAGCCCATAAAGCGGCAGGAAGAACAGTAGGCTAATGCTCAGCTTAATAGCGTAATCGACGGCAGCAATTTCTACCCAGTGCTGCGCCATGAAAGGATCAGGACTGTTATAGAAGGCGGTGGCGAAGAAGGCAAACGTATCCGCTAGGTTGCCCAGGATCGTCGAACAAACGGGCGCGACCCACCAAGCCCACTGGCGCAAGCGATCGAACACCTGCACATCCAGCAGCTGGCCGAGCACGTATGCCAGAAAACTTGCCACTGCAATGCGGGCCACGAAAAGATTCCACTCGCCAAGCGCTTCGATGCCAGCGAAGCTGCCTCTCGGAAAAATCACGGATACGACGTAGGAGACCAGCAGCGCGGGAAACATCACGCGCAAAATAATACTACGCGCAGGTCCTTTACCGAACAGGCGAACCGTCAAATCAGTCGCCAGAAAGATAAATGGGAAACTAAAGGCGCCCCAGGTGGTGTGAAAACCAAATAGCGTGAAGGGTAGCTGCACAAGGTAGTTACTGGCGGCGATGATGGTGATATGGAAAGCGACCATCACCATGAGGCAACGGCGATGCTGAGCGTCGGTTAAAGCGAACATGCGAATTGACCTTTTTTTAATGGAGAGGGGTTAGGGAACCCTCAAAAAAGCGCCATAAGCGCTACTGGGGCGCGCATTATACGCGTTACCAGCAGTAATGAAAGGCAGTGGAACGTATCTAGCCGCCCCACCGCCCCGGCAGCTAGGCTCTTACAGGGCGGTGGCGCGTGCAGCACAGCATTAGTGATCGGTGGGAGTAGCCTGATCAGCGGCACCCACATTGCGTTCGCGCATCGCGGTATGCACATCGTCCAGGCTGGTCGGATCATCGATGGTAGAGGGTATCCCGAAGGATTTACCATCGGCGATATTACGCAGCAGTTTGCGCAATATCTTACCAGAGCGAGTTTTGGGTAACCGGTTGACCACCAGCACTTGCTTGAAACACGCAATGGGGCCTATGTGATCGCGAACCCGCTCGATGAGCTCGGCTTCAAGCGTTGCCTCATCGCCATTAAAGCCATCTTTGGGGATCACCAACCCGACCGGCACCTGACCTTTCAACTCATCGTGAATACCGATTACGGCGCACTCAGCCACGGCAGGATGCGCCCCCACCACTTCTTCCATTTCACCGGTAGAGAGACGATGTCCGGCGACATTGATCACGTCATCCGTACGCCCCATGATAAAAAGATAGCCCTCTTCATCGAAGTAGCCGCCGTCACCGGTCAAATAAAAACCTGGGTAAGCCGCCATATAAGCGCTATGAAAGCGCTGTGGGTCTCGCCAAATGCCTACCAGACACCCCGGGGGGAGCGGCTGCTTGATGACGACACTGCCCTGCTGCATGGCGGGTGCCTGTTCGCCATCGCGATCTACTATTTGCACGTCGAACCCAGGCACGGGGTATGTCGCAGAACCCGCTTTGGTGGGCGCCGCTTCGATGCCTGGCAGGTTGGCAGCAATCGGCCAGCCGGTCTCGGTTTGCCACCAGTGGTCGATCACCGGCACATCGAGCAGGTCGTCTAACCAGTGGAACGTAGGCGGGTCTAGACGCTCGCCTGCCACGTATAAGTGCTGCAAGCTACTGATATCGTACTGCTCTAACTGCTTGGCTTCGGGGTCTTCTTTTTTGATAGCTCGAAACGCCGTGGGCGCCGTGAAGAAGCTTTTCACTTTGTACTCATCAATCAAGCGCCAGAACGCCCCTGAATCCGGGGTCTTAACGGGCTTGCCTTCGTAGACGATGGTCGTGCAGCCGCGCAGTAGCGGTGCATAGACGATATAGGAGTGCCCCACCACCCACCCCACATCGGAGGCGGTGAACATGACGTCGCCGGGATTCAACCCATAGATGGCTTCCATGGAGTAGGCCAAGGCGACGGCGTAACCGCCGGTGTCACGCACCACCCCTTTCGGCTTCCCAGTGGTGCCAGAGGTATACAGTATATAAAGCGGGTCGGTGGCTTTGACGGGGACACACTCAACATAAAGCGCCTCTGCCTCCAGCGTCTGCCAATCCACATCGCCAGGCTGCAGCTCGACGCGGTGCACATCGCGCTGGTAGATCACACAAGCATCGGGCTTGAAGCTGCTTAGAGAGATAGCTTTGTCGACGATCGGCTTGTAGGGCAGCACTTTATCGACTTCGACACCGCAGGAGGCAGCGATGACCACTTTGGGTTCGGCATCTTCGATACGAACCGCCAGCTCATGGGGGGCAAAACCACCAAATACCACCGAATGAACCGCGCCCAAGCGGGCGCAGGCATACATGGCAATCATCGCTTCGGGCACCATGGGCATATAGATGATCACGCGATCACCTTTGTTCACGCCCAGCTTGGCGAGCCCGCCCGCAACATGCGCCACTCGATCGCGCAGCGCTTGGTAACTCAGCGTTTGTTTTGAGTTGGTGACCGGGGAGTCCCAGTAAAGCGCAGGCTGATCGCCGCGACCTTGCTCGACATGGTAGTCGATGGCGGCGTAGCAGATATTCAGCTCTCCATCGTGAAACCAGCGCGCATGCTGCTGCTCATCGTAATGGAGAATGGTGCTAGGTGGTGTGTACCAGGGCACTCGCTTGGCTTGCTCGGCCCAAAACATGTCTGGATGTTCGATGGCGTGTTGGTAGGTACGCTGGTAGAGGCTCATGGTGACCTTGTGATTATTGTGTCAATGAAAGAGCATCTTTAAAGCAAAGATGGATTGTCGACACTTTATAAAGTAATTCACCAACCCACCCTCATACTATGGGTGTAAACGCGACCAAAGACGCATCCAAACGCCAGTATTGTCGACAACGCACGACCTATTATCATTGATAGAGCGTTAAACCCATATTTGGACAAAAACCCCTAAATTACTGATCATTAAATAACCCAATCCTCGCGACGCGACGATGGCTACATAACCTATAACAACGCTGTCATAACAGTGTAGGCAAGGAGATTTTCATGTCTGCTTCTACGAGCGCCGCTACACGACTTCTGGAACATAATGGTCACGCCATCGAGGCGGGCACGCAATTGCTTAAAGCACTAGCCAACGAAAAACGCTTGCAGATTCTGTGCCTACTGGCTGAGAAAGAATTGTCAGTGACACAAATCAATCAGCAGCTCTCGTTGAGCCAATCGGCCTTGTCACAGCATCTAGCCATCTTACGTCGTGACCAGTTGGTCAATACCCGCAGGGAGTCACAAACCATTTACTACTCTCTGAGCAGTGAAAGCGCCAAGGCGATCATCGCCACCCTGGCGCAACACTATGCGGCGTAGCGCACCATCGCCGCCAGCCACCGATGTTAGCGGCGCTGCCACCCTGCGGCATCGACCACGCCTAGCGCCTTCACAATGGCATGCTCTACCCCCGCCGACACCGCCAACCCCACCTTACGGCTAAGTGTTTTCGGCGGCTCTAGCTTGACGCGGTACACCTGTGCGTTGGCGATCCGCTCCACCAGGTAAGCCTCACTGGTACCGATACTATCCACCAGCTTTTGCTCCAACGCTTCACTGCCATACCAAATTTCGCCTGTCGCGAGCGTGTCGATATCCATCTCTGGACGATGTCGGGAGACATATTCTTTGAACAAACGGTGCGTGTTTTCCAAATCATCGATGAACTTCTCGCGCCCCTCTTCGGTGTTCTCTCCCAGAACCGTCAACGTGCGCTTGTATTTACCGGCAGTCAACAACTCGACATCGATATCGTTACGTTTGAGCAAGCGGTGGATATTCGGCACTTGCGCCACTACGCCAATCGAGCCGATCACTGCAAATGGTGCGGCTTTGATGTGACTGGCCGTGCAGGCCATCATATAGCCCCCACTAGCAGCCACTTTGTCAATGCATACCGTCGTCGTCAGATCCGCTTCTCTGAGCCGGTCGAGCTGGGCGGCTGCTAGGCCATAGGCATGTACCAGACCGCCCGCTGATTCGAGCCTGACGATGACTTCATCATCGGCACTGGCTACGTCGATCACCGCAGACACTTCCTGGGCAAACCGTTCCGTCTGAGACGCTTTGATATCGCCATGAAAGTCCAAGACCCAAACGTTTTGTTGCGATGAACTGCCACTATGACCTTGTTTGGCTGCTTTTTGCCTGGCCTTCTCCTCCTGACGAAACGCTTTGATGAGCTTTTTACGCGCCCCTTGGACGGTCGTCGTCACACGCAGACGGCGCTGGCGTGCCCGGCGCTGATCATTGAGCGACTCGACATGCAGCTTCAGGCCATGTTCGCCAGTCTCTTTGCTGCGCATAACGATGATCAGCAATAGCCCGACGGCCCCCATGATCAGCGTGGTTTGCAGTAAGAATGTGCCCATTTCCACGACCCACTCAGCCATCGTCACTCTCCTCTGCTGTGTTTGAAACGTTTGCTTTTTTGTTTTCAATCAAGCCTGCTTTTGGCGTTAGTACCGCAGGCTTGATTAAAACAATTGTTTGAAATAATCTCATCCAAAACATGGTACGTTAATGACACCACTCACACTTAGGAACGATCCTATGTCATCCACCACACTTGATAAGTTGCAATCTCGCTTTAACCCCGAGGCGGCCAAAGGGATGCACGAAGTCTTTCAGTTTCACTTCGCCGATGCGGGCAGTCACTACTTGGATATCCAGGATGGTACGCTCGGCGTGCATGAGGGCGAGCACGACGATCCGTCGGTCAGCCTGAGCATGAGTACGGACACGCTGAAGGGCATCATGAACGGTGAGATCAATGGCATGACGGCGTTCATGACCGGTAAATTGAAGGCCACCGGTAACGTCATGCTCGCCACCAAGCTGACCAGCCTGTTCCCCAGCCAATAAACACGTCCTACTCGCGCCACCTTGCTAAATGCGTTTCAATCAAGTCGCGAGAAATGGAGTAAGGCGGCGGCAGCGACGGAAGCTGCCGCGGCGAGAACCATGCAGCATCGCTAATCTCTACACCATCGATCCGAATGCGCTTTGTCGTGGCCTCGGCAAAAAAACCCAGCATGAGCGAGTGCGGAAAGGGCCACGCCTGACTATGGTGATATCGTAACCGATCCACGTGCACCCCTACCTCTTCGAAAATTTCTCGATGCACGGCCTCCTCTGCAGACTCTCCCGGTTCGATAAAACCGGCCAACGTGGAGTAGCGCCCGGGAGGAAAGCGCGGACTGCGCGCTAGCAGCATCGCCTCACCGCTGGTGACCAGCGTAATGATACAGGGCGAAATACGCGGATAGTTACGGTGCCCACAGGCGTGACAGTGCATGGCAAACTCGGCTTCGAGCTTGGTGGCTCTTTCTCCGCAACGTCCGCAATAACGGTGATTCTCCAGCCAAGCACCCACTTGTAGTGCCGTCGACAGCAAGCTAAACCAGGATGCGGGCAACTGTCCCAGCCACTGTCGCCCCTCTATCCAGTCGTCGCCGGGTTGGGTTTCCACCAGCAGTGCCACCGGTTCATCGTACCAATAGCACAGTGGCTGCATCTGCTCAGTCCATGGTTGGAGAGGCTGCAGCGGCGATAGCTCACTCTTGATAGGCGCAGGCGCAATGTAACTGCGAGAGACACGTATCACATGCCCCTCTTTGACATGATGGGGGATTTGGCGCTTAAGCATCGGCAGCGGATCCGTCTAGCCAGCGCAACTGATGCGCCTCACATTTGGCCTGATGAGCTGCCCACTCCTCTTGGGTGGGGCGAATGACACGCAGTTGCCCAGGCGACAGTGATAAGCGACGCACCGAAAGACCTTCGTTCGCTTCATTCTGCTGACGCTTGTCACTGCCGCTATCGGCATCCAAGGTCAGCGCCGTTTGGCCGCCGGTCATGGCCAGATACACATCGGCCAGTATTTCGGCGTCTAGCAAAGCGCCGTGAAGTACGCGGTGTCCATTGTCGATATCATAGCGTTTGCACAATGCGTCGAGATTATTACGTTGCCCCGGGTGCATTTCACGCGCCATGACCAACGTATCGAGGATTCGGCAATGGTCTCGCACCGGTCCGAGCGCGGGTGCCCGACGGCGTTTGTTGAGCATGCCAAGCTCGTGATCGATGAACCCAACATCGAAGGGGGCATTGTGAATGACCAACTCGGCCCCTTCGATGAACGCCCAAAACGCATCGGCGATCTCAGCAAATACAGGCTCGTTCGCTACTTTAGCATCATCGATGCCGTGGACCGCGACCACCTCAGCGTCGATATGGCGCTCGGGATTGATGTACTGATGGTAAGTCCGTCCGGTAAAACGACGATTGACCATCTCGACGGCACCAATCTCCACTAAACGGTGCCCATCTTTGGGATCGATACCCGTCGTTTCCGTATCTAGGATGACTTGACGCATGCCGCTCTCCTTTGATGTTCATCGATGGCTTCGTTGGCCAGCTCATCGGCACGCTCGTTGCCTGGATGGCCGCTGTGCCCTTTCACCCAGTGCCACTCTACGCGATGGCGATGCGTCTCTTCATGAAGCGTTTTCCACAGTTCGGCATTTTTGACAGGCTGCTTGGCCGCCGTTTTCCAGCCGCGTTTGACCCAGTTATGAATCCACTGGGTAATGCCCTGGCGGACGTATTGCGAGTCTGTCCATAACGCAACGCTGCAAGGCTTGTTCAAAGCACGCAGTGCCATGATCGCTGCCGTCAACTCCATGCGGTTGTTGGTGGTCTCGGCCTCATAGCCTTTCAATGTCTTTTGATGGGGTCCGCTTTCCAACACGACTCCCCAGCCGCCTGGGCCCGGATTTCCTCGACAGGCCCCATCGGTATACACCGTTACCTGGGGCAGCCCCTCGGCTGCTTGCTTACTCACGTTCACTATCCTTTTTTAAACGACGCTGGCTCTTCGAGTGGCTCCAGGGAGCGCCCGTCCGCGTAGCGCCCAACGAAGAGGGCGCGATCGGAGCACTTAGACCAAATTTGACGCGCTGAACGGGGGCATGACGCTGGCGTCGTTGGGCTTGAATCATATAACTTTCGCCCAGCGGCAAATTATGCCGCCTCCCCCAAGCCTCCCAGCGCACACCGCAAGCTGTACTGAGTGGGCCACGAAAACAGCAGTAGTCTACGCGCTCAACCTCAAAGTCGACAAATGCCAACCAATCCTTTAAACGGTTCGCCGAACGCCAGTGGCCGTTCCAGGGAAAGGCCGTTTGTTGCTTGCGCCAGCGCTGTGTTAAGCCATTCAAACCGAGCGGGTTGAATCCAAACAGAACCAGAACGCCATTATCCGCCGTTACGCGAGCCGCCTCCCGAAGGGTATGGTGAGCCTCATGAAGGTGTTCCAGCCAGTGGTGAATGACCACCGTATCCAGGCAACGGTCAGGCAGTGCCCATTGATCCGGCGGGCACACCAACGAGGCATCGCTCTCTGCCAAGGCGCGGCTGGGAGCCCAGCGAATCGGGTGTGTAATCAATGACATACCCATCATTGCTGGCCCCATGCCCATTTCGAGACTGTGGCCGCCTTTGCGGCCTTCTACCACAGGGCCCAGGCAGGCACGTTGGGTTTCCCAAAGCGCTCGGCCTGCATCGGATTGCCAGTAAGCCTGCGCGCAGGTCAAGCGCTGCGCCAAGCTGTCGGCTTTTGGCGAATTTGACATAAACGGCGCTTCCCTCCACAGTAACGGCTTTTTAACGTCTATTTGTATCAGTTTTGCGCGCGACAGCGCATGGTTTGACTTTACGCATTTTTAGCATTCAAAGGATCTCGCCCATGATGAGCGTGACACCGATACCCGCCCTAAGCGACAACTATATTTGGCTCATAAGACAAGATACCAGTCAAAGCGTTTGCGTGGTGGACCCCGGTGAAGCAGCGCCTGTCATTGACATCCTCGAACGTGAGGCGCTCACCCTAGACACCATACTGATCACTCACCATCACCAGGATCACGTTGGCGGTTTGGATGCGCTCATCAAACGCTACTCTCCTCGCGTCATTGGCCCCGACAACCCTGACATCCAAGGAATCGACGTTCGCGTGAGGGACGGTGATCAGGTGCGCATCATGGGTCGCCTGTTCGATGTCATGGCGACACCGGGACACACTCTTGACCACATTAGTTATTTCGCTCCCGGCATTCCCGCCTTGCTTTTCTGCGGCGATACGCTGTTTTGCGCAGGCTGCGGGCGCCTGTTCGAAGGCACACCCGAGCAAATGTTCAGCTCATTGAATCGTTTAGCGGAACTCCCCGAGGATACACTGGTCTTTGCAGCGCATGAATATACGCAAGCGAACCTGACGTTTGCACGTGCTGCCGACCCTGACAATGACGCTGTGACATACGCACTGCAGGAGTGTGAGAAGGCACGGGCATTGGACCGGCCGACGTTACCCAGCACGATAGGACGCGAGCTGACGATCAACCCCTACTTGCGCGTGGGCACCGACAGCGTGCGCCAAGCGGCGGGATGCCAGGGGTCTAACGATGACAATCTCGCTACGTTCACCACTCTTCGGGAGTGGAAGAACCGTTTTTAAGAACGCTATCGACTAGAAACGAACTCGACTATGACCTATCGAACGATTCGCCAGCGCTTATTGTTAAGCGCTGGGAGTACCGTAGTAATGGGCCTTTTTTTGGCCGCTGCAGCCAGCTCACAAGCATCTGCCACCGATCCAAATCTGACCTATACCACCGTCAATGATGCCGTGGCGAATAATGGGAACGAACGCACCGCACGCTTCCAGCCCACTGCGCTGCATCACCACTTCTGGGAGTCGCTGGTACTGGAGCCCCAGGATGCGTGGAGCTCGCTACGCTCGAGCTTCCAGTGGCAGGATAAGAACCTTCCCGCCGATGCTCAATCCAGAGTCGATGAATGGATCGAGTACTATCGCTCTAGCCCGGAAAACATCGCGGCCATTACCGAACGTGCCACACCGTGGCTCGCTTGGATTGCTCAACAAGTGAGCGACCGCGGCTTACCCGGTGAAATCGCTCTGATTCCATTTGTCGAGAGCTCCTTTGACCCTAGCGCACGCAGCCATCTCGGTGCAGCCGGCTTATGGCAGTTCATGCCCGGTACGGGTGACGCATTGGGGCTAGTACGCAATGGCAACTATGACGGCCGATTGGATGTGGTCACTTCGACGGAAGCAGCGCTGGATTATCTGGAAATGCAGGCCGATGAGTGGTACGAGGGAGATCTGATGCTCTCGCTAGCCGCTTATAATGCGGGCGCAGGCACTGTTAACCGTGCCCAGCGCCATGCACAGAGTCAAGGGCTAGCTGGCAAATATTGGGACCTATCACTGCCCCATGAAACCATGCAGTACGTACCCAAGTTAAAAGCCATTGCCACCATCATCAACGAACCTGACAAGTATGGCGTCAAGCTGCCGGACATCCATCCAGATCCTGCCTTTGCCAAAGTGCAGCTGGAGCAGCCCGTCAGCTTGGCACAAGCATCCCAACTATTGGATGTCAGCCAATCAGCGCTAGCCGAGCTAAACCCTGGTCTGCTCAATGGCAGCCTCGACCCACGTAGCGCGCAGACGCTCCTGGTGCCAGAAGAGGTAGATACGCAGGTATTAGCTCAGCTTTCGCAAGCCAACGACACGACGCTGGCCTCGACCGCTACCCCAGAGGTGCATCGCGTCGAGCGAGGGGATAATCTGTCAACGATTGCTGCCCGATATAACGTTGATCAGCAAGACTTAATCCGCTGGAATGCTATCGAGCGCCCCGAAGCCCTTCAGCCTGGGCAGCTACTGTCACTCTCGGATCAGTAGCAGAGCCGATAGCACAGTCATACACGGGCATTATAACGTTGAGGCAAGGTTACAACAGGAAGTTTACCGATGGCACGCAGCGTCATGCTCAAAAAGACGGGATTATTGATCAGCACACTGCTGCTGAGCTGTTCGTTATGGGCCTCGGAAGAGATGCTTGGCAGCGCGCCCAGTACCGTCCCGGTCGAGACGGTACATGGGCTATCGCTTTACGATAGCCCGGCGCTACCCGAAGATTTCGCCTACTTCCCCCACGTCAACCCTCAAGCGCCCAAAGGTGGCTCCATCACTCACACTGCGGTCGGCGGCAGCTTCGACTCGACCAATCCCTTCATCATTCGCGGTACGCCAGCCACCGGCATCTCGCAAATCTATGACACGTTGATGGCGAGTAACCCCAACGAGCCTTTTAGCCTTTACGGCCTGTTAGCAGAAGGCGTGCGTTTGGATCCGGAGCGTCGCTGGATCGAGTTTGACCTGCGCGAACAAGCCCGCTTTCAGGATGGAGAGCCCCTAACCGCTTACGACGTCGTTTTCTCTTTCGACCTTCTTCGCGAACAGGGCAACCCTTTTTATGCCAGCTATTACGCAGGCGTCGAGCAAGTCATCGCGTTGAACGAGCATCAGGTTCGCTTTGAATTCAATGACACCGACTCTCGAGAGCTGCCCCTGATCGTGGCGCAGCTTCCCATCCTACCCCGACATTATTGGGAGCCTCGTGATTTTAGCGCTCCGACGCTTGCCGCTCACCCTGGCTCAGGACCATACCGTATTAGTGAGGTAGACCCTGGGCGTCGCATCGTTTATCAGCGCGACGAAAACTATTGGGGTAAAGACCTGCCCGTCAATATCGGGCGCTATAACATCGATCGGGTCATCTACGAGTACTACCGGGATCGGGACATTGCCTGGGAAGCGTTCAAAGCGGGCCTCACTGATTTTCGTATCGATGCGCGTGCCGCCACCTGGGCCATCGGCTACGATTTTCCTGCTTACCGTGACGGGCTAATCGAGAGGATTACCGTACCCGACGTTAACCCATCGATGATGCAGGCGTTCGTTTTCAACCTGCGTAAAGAAAAGTTTCAGGACCCACGTGTACGAGAAGCCTTGAGCCTGACGTTCGACTTCCCCTGGCTCAATACCAATATTTTTTACAACACTTACGCCCGAACCGAGAGCTTCTTTCAAAACTCCGAAATGGAGGCGGTCGGCATGCCTTCCGATGAGGAACTGGCGCTACTACAGCCATACCGTGATGAGCTTTTGGCGTCACATCGATCAGACAGGCTGTTTACGGCGCCCTTACCCATCGATCACCCGGTTGAACTACGCGAGCGGCTGCGGTTGGCGTTAAGCCTGCTTCGTGAGGCAGGCTACCGCGTTGAGGAGGGGGTACTGGTAGATGATCAGGAGCGCCCCCTCTCCCTCGAAGTGCTCCTATATGATTCAGGGCTGGAGCGCGTGGTACAACCGATGTTACGCAACATGGCACGCCTAGGCATCCAGACGTCCATGCGCATTGTCGATATCAACCAGTACCTTAACCGGGTGCGGGATTACGACTACGACATGGTCATTAGCCACTTTCCTCAATCCAATAACCCTGGTAACGAACAGCGCGATTACTGGACCAGCGCTGCCGCCGAAGCGCCACAGAGCCGCAACCGTATGGCGCTGGCCCATCCAGCCGTCGACGCATTGGTGGAAGAGATCATTCGAGCCGATGACCGGGAATCACTGGATACGGCCACCCGCGCCCTTGACCGTGTGCTACGTTGGGGCTTTTATGTGATTCCGCATTACCACTCTGGCGAGACACGCATCGCCGTGTGGGATAAGTTTGGCTACCCAGAACCTTTTCCTGATTACGCCATGGATCTCGATGCTTGGTGGGTAGATACCGAACGTGAAGCGGCGCTTCAGCGACGCAATCGCCGCCGATAGGCAAGCCTGCCCCGGGGTGAGTTTGAACGAATGCTGCCAACCATCGCTGATAACCAGCGCCGATAACGCTTGCCGACAACCCTCCTTGTTGTCGTCCATTCATGGAGTGCACTGTGGCTCGCTATACCTTACGCCGACTGCTACTAATGATTCCGACGCTGTTCGGTATCATGCTGCTCAACTTCATGATCGTACAAGCCGCGCCAGGCGGGCCGATCGATCAAATGCTGGCTCGCTTCGAAGGTGCCAATGCCATGGCCAGTACACGCTTGGACATGGGCGGTGCGGATGTTCAGATCAATGATGATTCCCGTGGCGCACGGGGCATCGACCCGCGCTTCATCGAGCAGCTCGAACAGCAGTTTGGTTTCGACAAACCTGCCCATGAACGCTTCATCAGCATGATGACGGACTACCTAACCTTTGATTTTGGCACCAGTTTCTTTCGTGATCGTCCGGTGATCGATTTAATGATAGAGCGGCTCCCCGTGTCGGTGTCACTCGGCCTATGGACCACCTTGCTGGTCTACCTGATTTCCATTCCTCTGGGCATTCGCAAAGCGCTACGCCATGGCTCGCGTTTCGACGTTTGGACATCGGGGCTGGTGATCGTTGGCTACGCCATTCCCGGCTTCCTATTCGCCATTCTACTCATCGTTCTGTTTGCTGGGGGAACCTATCTAGATTGGTTTCCGCTACGCGGGCTAACCTCGCCAGACTTTGACGACCTGTCGGCATGGGGCAAGATAAAAGACTACTTCTGGCATATCACGCTGCCCGTTATCGCGGCCTCAATCGGCAGTTTTGCCACCCTGACCATGCTGACCAAAAACAGCTTTTTGGATGAAATACATAAGCAGTACGTGCTCACCGCACGCGCCAAAGGTGCCGATGAGCAACGCGTGCTCTACGGGCACGTGTTTCGTAACGCCATGCTGATCATCATCGCTGGGCTGCCATCAGCCATGATTGGTATTTTCTTTACCGGTGCGCTGCTCATCGAAGTGATTTTCTCACTGGATGGCCTTGGTCTGCTTGGTTTCGAGGCCGTCATGCAGCGCGACTATCCGGTCATCTTTGGCACGCTCTTTCTCTATACCGTGATTGGCCTGCTGCTCAAACTGGTATCGGATCTTACCTACGTGTGGGTCGACCCGCGCATCGATTTCGCGTCGAGGGAGTCTTGATATGTGCGCAATCACCTCTCGCCTATCGCCCATCACGCTTCGGCGACTCGCCGCGTTTCGCGATAATCGCCGCGCGCGGGTTTCGCTGTGGCTGTTCGCCGTTCTGTTTATCATCAGCTTATTCGCCGAGCTCATCGCCAACGACAAACCCATCGTCATGCAGTACGACGGTCAGTGGTACGTGCCGCTATTGGTCGATTATCCAGAAACCGAGTTTGGTGGCTTTTTACCGACCCGCACGGATTATCTAGACCCCTTCATTCTGCAACAGATTAGCAACCACGGTTGGGCGCTCTGGCCCCTCATTCCGTTCTCTTACCAAACGCTGGATATGCAGATGACGCGCCCGTCCCCTGCACCGCCGGACCGCCGCCACTGGCTAGGCACCGATGACCAAGGCCGCGATGTCTTGGCCCGCGTCATTTACGGCTTCAGGCTCTCTGTGGCGTTCGCGCTGGTATTGACGGCGGGCTCGCTGGTGATCGGTGTTATCGCAGGCGGCGTGCAGGGCTATTTTGGTGGCAAAGTCGACTTGATCGGTCAACGGATCACCGAAATCTGGTCGGGACTGCCGGTGCTGTTTTTGCTGATCATACTGGCAAGCTTCGTACAGCCAGGCTTTTGGTGGCTGCTAGGTATCATGCTGCTCTTTTCCTGGCTGGGGCTGGTCGACATCGTGCGCGCCGAATTTCTGCGCGCCCGCAACCTGGAGTACGTCCGCGCCGCAAAAGCCATGGGGTTGCCCTCTCGCCTGATCATGTGGCGCCACGTGCTGCCCAATGCAATGGTCGCTACCCTAACGTTCATTCCGTTCATTTTTACCGGCGCCATTGGGACCCTAACGGCACTGGATTTTCTAGGTTTTGGATTGCCACCCGGGGCCCCGTCGCTCGGGGAACTCGCCGCACAGGGCAAGAACAATCTGCATGCGCCGTGGCTTGGCATCACCGCCTTCATGACCCTAGCCATCATGCTGTCTCTGTTGGTGTTTATCGGGGAAGGCTTGCGCGATGCGTTCGACCCGCGCCACGTTAAGCAGCGTCCCTCTACTGTCCAGGAAACGACTCATGTCTGAGCCAACCCCACAACCGCTGCTGACACTCGATGGACTCACGGTGGCCTTTGATGACAAGGTCGTTGTAGATGACCTTTCACTGTCGGTAAACCCGGGTGAAACGCTCGCGATCGTTGGCGAGTCTGGGTCAGGAAAGTCGGTCTCTGCGCTGGGTGCCATTGACCTATTGCCCAGCAATGCAGAAGTGCGCGGTCGACGTTGGCTAGAAGGCATCGATCTAGCACAGCTAAGCAAACGTGACTGGAACGGCATTCGCGGCAACCGCGTGGGGTTCATTTTTCAGGAGCCGATGACGTCACTCAACCCTCTGCATCGCATCGGCAAGCAAATTGGCGAAACCCTCCGACTACACCAAGGCCTAAATGGCCAAGCGGCCCGGCAGAGAGCCAAAGCGCTTCTCGAGCAGGTCAAGCTGCCTCGGCCAGAAGAACTTCTGGACGCTTGGCCCCACCAGCTCTCCGGTGGCCAGCGCCAGCGGGTGATGATCGCCATGGCGATTGCTAACGACCCTGCACTATTGATTGCAGACGAACCGACGACCGCGCTGGATGTGACCGTGCAACAGGACATCCTCGCGCTACTCAAAGAGCTACGTGACCGTCACGACATGGGCGTATTGCTGATTAGCCACGATCTGAATCTGGTCCGTCGTCATGCCGATCGCGTTTGCGTCATGTACCAAGGCAAGTTGCAGGAAAGCGGTCGAGTAGAGGACGTGTTTCGCCGACCGCAAAGCGATTACACTAAAACGTTGATTGCCGCTGAGCCTGAGGGCCGCCCAGCCGAACCTTCGAACACTCACTCTTTGCTGACCACTCGACAACTCCGGGTCAGTTTCGCGCGCCCTAAAACACGCCTATTCCAGCGTCAACCGCCCGCATTCGAAGCGCTAAAAGCCACTGACCTCACCCTTACACCAGGTGAAACACTAGGCATCGTCGGCGAGTCGGGATCTGGAAAGACGACCCTTGCCTCCGCCATCATGCGCTTGGTAGCGAGCCAAGGCGACGTCAAGCTGGGCGACACGACGCTGAGCCAGTTCACTGGGGAAGCGTTACGCCGTCAGCGCCACCGTTTTCAAATGGTGTTTCAGGACCCATATGGCGCCCTATCTCCCCGTATGCCCGTGTTCGATATCATCAGTGAAGGGTTACGCTTTCACTTCCCAACGCTGAGTGAGATGGAAGTGACCGAGCGAGTTCACCGCACTCTCAGTGAGGTCGGCTTGCCAAAGAGCTGCGCCGACCGCTACCCTCATGAGTTTTCCGGTGGCCAACGACAACGCATTGCCGTCGCTCGAGCGATCATTTTAGAGCCGGAGCTTCTTGTGCTGGACGAACCCACTTCTGCGCTCGACCGTACCGTGCAAAAGCAGCTCGTGGTGCTACTACGCGACCTTCAAGCACGCCGCCAGCTCAGCTATTTGTTCATCAGCCATGATCTCGCCGTGGTGCGCGCCATGGCTCACCGAATCATGGTGCTAAAAGATGGCGAAGTGATCGAACAAGGGAACTGCCTAGAGGTCCTGGCCGCCCCTCGCCACCCCTATACCAAGGCCCTTATCGAAGCGGCACACCTCTACTAATACGTCCCTTTTGTCGTTGGTTAACCGTTTAGTCTGTCATTTTTAAAAGGTGACGTTGGCTTTGAGAAGCGTCAACAATTAAGATAACGGTATAAAAAAGCACGCACTAAAACGCTGCCTTCAGCAGTATGCTGCGGGCAGCGTTCAACAGCGAAATGCTGGCTAGAAACTAGCGATCTCTTCAGGTGTAAGCTCGCGCCACTCGCCTGGGGCAAGGTCATCTGGCAGCACTACGTCACCTACCGAGTGGCGGTGCAACGCAGTAACATGATTGCCTAACGCGGCGAACATGCGTTTTACCTGGTGGTAACGCCCTTCCGTAATGGTTAACTCCGCTTTCTTGGGAGTCACGAATCGAAGGATGGCCGGGTGCGTCGGTGTTTCTTCACCCTCAAGAAGAATCCCCTGAGCGACTTGCTCTACTGCCCATTCGGCGGTCTCGTCTTCCATAGGGTCGGCAAGCTCGGCCACGTAGACTTTAGCACAGCGATGGCGTGGCGAGGTCACCCGATGAGACCATTGGCCATCATCGGTTAGAAGTAACAGGCCGGTGGTGTCCACGTCTAAGCGCCCGACTGGCTGTAGTCGTTCGACCTTGGGCACGTCGATAATGTCAATCACCCGCGGATAGAGCCCCCGGCGCGCCGTGCACTCCACGTCTGCGGGTTTATGCATCATCAGGTAACGAAGGCCCACCAAGGTAAGCCGTTCGCCGTTGAGCAGTACCTCATCGTTGCCGGTATCGATCTGGGTGGCCGCCTGTTTGATAGGGTCGCCATTGAGGGTCACCTCCCCGTTTTTAAGCGCACGTTTTGCCAAACTGCGAGTCAGCGGTGTGGTTTCACTTAAAAAACGATCAAGCCGCATTATTGCCCGACTCCTGGCAGTACCGTAAAGCGATCGGCATCTTGCCAAGCAGGAAATTTGTCACGAAAAGCATCGAGTTCCGTTTTATCTAACACCCCCGTTTCAATGAACGGAGTATGGGCGGGCTGGTCGATCAGCGGTTCGCCTTTAAAATCGACCAGCATGGAGTCGCCGCTATAGGCCAGCCCCTTGGCATCTTCACCCACACGATTTACCCCTACCACATAGGCGAGGTTCTCTACCGCGCGTGCTTGTAACAGCGTACGCCACGGATGTCGACGGGGAGCGGGCCAGTTAGCGACGCACAGGATGGCATCATACTCGAAATGTTCATCCTCTGCTGGCTGCTGGCGCATCCAAACGGGAAAGCGTAGGTCGTAGCAAACGCTCAATTGAAGCTTGAACCCCTTGAGTTCGACGATATGGCGCGTTGACCCCATCCCGTAGCGCTCGTGCTCGCCAGCCATGCGGAACAGGTGACGCTTATCGTAGTAGTGCAATTCACCGTCAGGCGTCGCCCAAACCATGCGATTGTAGTATTGGCCATCATCTACAATGGCCACACTCCCCGTCAGAACACAGTTTCTCGCCTGCGCCTGGCTCTGTAGCCACGCCACGCTCTGACTCTCGGCCATGGGCTGCGCCATCTCACGAGAGTTCATGGTAAAGCCTGTGGCGAACATCTCGGGTAACACGATCAGATCCGTATCGCGACCATCCAAATCACCGAGCAGCGCCTCTAAATGTTCATGATTGGCTTGCGGGTCTTCCCAACGTAAATCGCACTGCACCAAGCTAGTTTTCAATTGGCTCATGCCACGTCTCCTTTGCGTCGGTGTGTTCGTTGATAGTGTGCTAGATTAGCATTTTTACTTAATGAGGCTGCTATGCTTCCATCCGCTACGCGAGACCCTGAGGCGGTAAAGGGCGTTATGTTCGGCTTGACGGCCTACACTATGTGGGGGTGCTTCCCGCTCTTTTTTGCTCTATTCGATGGGGTCCCGGCTCTCGAGATTTTGATACATCGAATTTTATGGTCGTGCCTATTTCTGGTGGGATTGATCAGCATACTGCGGCGCTGGCCGCCGGTAATGGCTGCGCTGATCGAGCCCAGACGTCTAGGGCGTGTACTGGCCTGTGCGCTGCTCATTGCCTTTAACTGGGGCATTTACATTTATGCCGTCGAAACCCAACAAGTGCTTCAGGCCAGTTTAGGCTACTTTCTCACCCCTTTGGTGAACGTGGCACTGGGTATGCTAGTGCTGCGTGAAGTGATGGCCAAATTACAGCTAGTGGCCTTGGGCCTTGCCAGCCTGGCGATTACCATTCAGTTCGTCATGCTAGGCGAGTTACCGTGGATTAGCTTACTGCTAGCATTGAGCTTTGGTAGCTATGGATTGTTTCGTAAGCAGGTGCCGCTAGATGGATTATCGGGACTTTTCGTAGAAACACTGCTGCTGTTTCCTTTAGCGTTGCTCGCGCTCACGTGGATGAGCTGGCAGGGAGCGTCGCACTTTTTGCATGATGCCCCTATGTCTGCGCTTCTCGTCGTAAGTGGCGTTTTGACTGCCCTCCCTCTTATGGCGTTTGCTGGTGCGGCCCGCCGCCTACGATTAGCAACGCTGGGGTTTCTGATGTACATCAACCCCAGCATCCAGTTTTTGATTGCACTGACGGTATTCGGCGAGCCGCTAGGCCTGATTCAACTCGCCACGTTCATGATGATCTGGACGGGCTTGGCTCTCTACTCTTGGTCATCCTGGCAGTCACGCCCGCGCCAGGCGATGGCTTGAGTTCGCCAGCACTGCCTGTTGATCGCTCAAACCTTCGGCGGTTTCTTTTTCGGGCTGATACCCTACCCGGAAACCGCCCCAATGTTTGCCGTTGATATAAATAGGCACGGAGAGGTCATGCATGATCTCTCCCGTATCGCGTTTATAGGTCTGCAGTAACAGTGGCTTTTCGTGCGTACCACAGCGACTCCCGGTTGGGTCGTCAAAAATACGCTTGCTGCGGCAGTATTTGAGATCGTGCTCATAGTCGCCAGTCGGCTCACGACTCACCGCCGCGTTATGGGTGGGTACGTAACCATTTCGATCACAGGCAATGGCATAGCTTAGGCTATATTCACCGAGTAGCGGCTCTTGGAGCGTAGGCAGTTGCTGATCAGTGAAGTGGTCATATCCCGTGTGGTAGAGCGGTGGCCGTGTACCGTCTATGGGTGCATAGTCGGGCTGGAATAGCATGGCTTCGGACAGCTCTCCTCGGGCAATAGCCGCCTCGAACAGCTTTCCGATATGATCGGCAGTGCGCCGAGCGGCTAGAAAGACCGTTTGATGCCGCCCTAGCAGCCGCTGTTGCGCTAGCTCGCCGTCGACCCCTTCGGCAGCGTCCATCAGCGCTCGCGCTTGTAAGGCGAGTTCATGCATGTTGCGATTGCCTTCGTCGACATCCTTCTCCAATTGACGCAGGCTGTCGGCGACGGTTTGGCTGTGCGCTCTGGTGCTGCTCATTGCCTCTGCAACGCTGGTGATCTCTTGCTGAACTTGATCGAACTCTTCGGTTATCGTCGCTAAACTGCTACCCACCCGCTGCATCCCTTGAGAACGTTCGCGTACCCGGGTCATCAAATCGCCCATCGTGACCACCACGCTATGGCCACTTTGATGCATATCTTTAACCAACTCGTCGACGCTCTGCGTAGCGGTAGACGTTTTCATCGCCAGATTACGCACCTCTCCTGCGACGACGGCAAACCCCCGACCATGCTCACCAGCGCGAGCCGCCTCAATAGACGCATTCAGTGAGAGAAGATGCGTTTGCTCTGCGATATCTTCGATCATGGAGGTCACGTTTCGAACGCGTTCGATTTTATCGTTGAGCGCCGTTAACATCTCAAGTGCTTGGCTAGAGCGTTCGGCCACCTCGGTCATGTCGTGAATGATCGCCGTCAGCTCATCGTGATTGTGATGGCTCGCCTGCCGTGCGCTCTCAGCCAATGCGGCCACATGAGACGCACTGGCGCTCACCTGCACGATAGCGGTGTTGATCGCGCTCATGCTCGAGGATGCCTCGCTTGCCATACCCTCCTGTTTGCCCAAGCGCTGAGCCATTAGGTCGGCATAGTGAGACACTTCTGCCGAGGCGATGGCGGTACTGCTAGCCCGTTTCATCAATCGGTACGACATGGCCCGCAAGGAACCGTAATCACGCAGCGGCTTCAGTAGTTCGCGCTGACTCGAAGGTTGGTGACCCGCGTTATAAATCGCATAAAGGGCGCTGGCCACCGCCGTCACGCCGGCTAGCGTTGCGCATACCAGTGCCGCATAGGCCCATGGCCCGGAAAGCGACACTAGCAACGTCGCCGCAATGATCAGTAGCAATGGTATAAGCCAACGAAATAGTCGCATATGAGTCACTCTTTTTTAATTGACGTTGTTGAGTTTTGAACGATGCGATAGGGAGAGGCTGCTCTCTCAGTGAGCTTAACGGGTTATGCTAATGAAATAAGTAGCACTTTGGGGGAAGGCCAACATAACGATGAGATAGCGTGGCCAATGCCGTCATTCAGCGCGTAACGCGCTAAACTATCAGTCCTTTTAACGTTACTTTGTCGGTACCTATTCAGCAGATGCTCAGGAGCTTATGTTCAAACGCTATTTGCCCATCTTCAACTGGCTACCTCATTACCATCAGCGTTTGCTCGGGGCAGACCTTCTGGCAGGCTTGATCGTGACCGTCATGGTCATTCCTCAGTCGTTGGCGTATGCACTGCTGGCAGGTCTGCCAGCGGTCGTGGGGCTATATGCGAGCATTCTGCCCCAGTTGCTTTATACCCTCTTGGGCACTAGCCGCACGCTGGCGGTGGGGCCTGTGGCGATCATAGCGCTCATGACAGGCGCTGCCCTCTCATCTGTGGCGGCACCAGGGTCAGCGGAGTATGTTCAAGCAGCCCTGGTACTATCACTGCTATCAGGGGCTATGCTGATGGCCATGGGTGCGCTGAAAATGGGCTTTTTTAGCAACTTTTTGAGCCACCCGGTCATATCTGGCTTCTTGACCGCTTCAGGCATATTGATTGCCGTTAGCCAGCTAGGCAGCCTACTGGGCATCTCCAGCAGCGGCTTTACCTTGGTAGAACGCCTGATGACGCTGCTTCCCAACCTCTCCACCTATAACCCCTTTACCATGGCCATTGGCGGAGGGACGCTGCTGTTTCTGGTACTGATGCGCCGTTACGGCAAACGAAGTCTGATGTCATTGGGCGTGCCCGTCACGCTCGCCGATTTGATCACCAAAGCTGGCCCGGTATTCGCCGTGATCGTCACCACGCTGGTCACGTGGTATTGGCAGCTCGCTTACCGCGAAGACGTGGCGGTCGTCGGCACCATACCCAGTGGCCTGCCCGCCTTGAGTTTTCCCTGGGGCGATGTGTCACTCTGGCGGACCCTCATCATCCCCGCCATGTTGATCAGTTTAGTGGGCTTCGTGGAATCGGTCTCGATGGGTCAAATGCTGGCCGCTAAGCGGCGCCAGCGTATTTCTCCCAATCAAGAGTTGATTGGATTGGGAGCCGCCAACTTAGCGGCTGGATTCACCAGCGGCATGCCCGTCACGGGCGGGCTATCGCGCACTGTCATCAACTACGATGCAGGGGCACAAACGCCGGCTGCCGGAGCCTTTGCCGCGCTCGGTATTGCACTAGTGACCATGGCTTTTACTGGCTGGCTCTACTATCTGCCCATCGCCACTCTGGCAGCCACTATCACGGTCTCTATTTTGACGCTGGTGGATTTGCCCATGCTGCGCCAAACCTGGCGCTACTCCCGCAGCGATTTTGCCGCCATGGCGGTCACTATTCTGTTGACGCTGGTGGAAGGGATCGAAGCGGGGATCATTGGCGGGGTGACGCTCTCTATTGCACTTTTTTTATACCGCACCAGCCGCCCTCATAGCGCGCTTGTGGGCCGAGTGCCCGATACCGAGCATTTTCGTAACGTGGAGCGGCACGATGTGGAAACCGTCAGCAACGCAGCCCTACTGCGCATCGATGAAAGCCTCTACTTTGCCAATGCTCGCTATTTGGAAGATACCGTCTACAACTTGGTGGCTAGCCGCCCAGAGCTCGAGCATGTCGTGCTGATCTGTTCAGCGGTCAACTTGATCGATGCCTCTGCCTTAGAGAGCCTGGATGCCATCAATGCGCGCTTGAAGGACTCCGACGTCAAACTACACCTGTCCGAGGTAAAAGGGCCCGTGATGGACCAGTTGAAAAAAAGCGACTTTCTGGAAGCGTTAACCGGGCGAGTGTTCTTAAGCACCTACGCCGCATGGCGGGAATTTTCTTAGCTTTTAGCCTCATAATTTTCTGAAAAGCCAGGCAACCGCCTGGCTTTTTACATTGCACTAAAGACTATTTGTAGTCGCCTATGAGAACAGCGTTGACAGCCTCTCCGGCCTTACCTACTATCACTCGACCACTAAGCAAAACCAAATACCGCATAGCAAAACAAAATGTAATCGAACGTAACACATCTAACAGTAACAACCACAATAAAGGAGCATTTCAATGCATCCGTTTGCTCACCGCCTGTTAATCGCCGCCCTTCCGCTCTCACTGTTAGGGGTGGCGGTCAGCCACGCTAGCGAAGTAGAACTTCCCAGCACCATGGCTTGGACCGCTTACGGCACCAACTCCAGCGGCTACGCTCAAGCCGTCGCCATCGGCAACATGCTGCAGAATAAGTACGACTCATCGGTACGCATTCTGCCCGGCGATAACGATGTCTCACGTATGACGCCCCTCAAGCAGGGTCGTGTTGATCTGTGTGCCTGCGGCATTGCCAGCTACTATGGCGCGGAAGGGGTCATGATGTTTGCCGACCGCGACTGGGGCCCGCAGCCGCTGCGCGTGATCACGACCTCCACTGCATCGTTTGGACTATCGTTGGCGGTCGCAGGAGATCTCGGTGTCGAGACCCCAGCCGACCTAGCGGGCAAGCGCATTGCCTACATTCGTGGTGACGACGCGCTCAACAAAGGCACTGAGGCGTATCTCGCCTTTGGAGGCTTGACCTGGGATGACGTCGAACGCGTAGACTATCCGGGCTACGCTCGTTCCTTTGATGGCATTATTGCGGGTGATGTAGACGCCTCTTTTACCACCACCGTGACACCGCCCGCTCAGCAGCTTGCCAGTAGCCCACGCGGCGTCAGCTGGCCAGTACTGGATCCTAACGATGAGGCAGGCTGGGAGCGCATGGCTGCCGTCGCGCCCTATTTCCGCCCCCATGAAGTCACCGCTGGGGCTGGTGGTATCAGCGCCGATAATCCGGTGCCTAGCGCCAGCTACCCGTATCCGATCGTGGTCGCCAACCAGGATCTCGATGACAGCGTCGCTTACGGCTTGATCAAAGCGATGCAAGAGAACTACGACGACTATAAAGATAACGCGCCGGGGGCGGTGGGCTACGCACTCGAGTACCAGGATTTACAGTGGGTGATTCCTTTCCACGACGCCGTAGTGGAGTACTACAAAGAGATCGACGTGTGGACCGATGAGATGCAGGCCCACCAAGACCAGCTCGTCGAGCGGCAAAACGTATTGATGCAGGCCTGGGAGCAGTTTATGCAAGATGCCCCCAGCGATGCCGACACGTTTACCACCGATTGGATGACCGCTCGCGCTTCAGCCCTCGCCGAGGCTGGATTCGAGCCGATCTTCGAGTAACTCGCCATGGGGCGGCGCTCGCCGCCCCTGCCGATGGATGGAACGCCCTATGAGCACTGAAACACCACCTGCCAACACGGCGCAGGTCAAAGAAAAAATCAGCCAAATTCGCGAGCTGCCACTGGCGCTTCGTTGGGTACCGGCCACCGTCACCGTGCTCCTCATGATGATGACGCTGGACTACCTGTTTAACTGGGGCTTGCTCACGTTCGTCACCGGGCTGGAAACGCAGTTTTACTACGCAGTGGTGGCACTGCTTCTGCCGCTGGTGTTTCTGCTATGGCCCATGCGCAGCAGCCAGCAGGAGCAACCCATTCCCTTGTATGACTACCTGTTGAGCGCCGCAACGCTGATCGTAGGCGGCTACTTTGTTTACAACGCCGTCCCTATTCTCGAGCGCGGCTGGGCGTTTGCCGCTCCTGATATCGCCATTTATTTCAGCTATGCCTACTGGTTACTGATCATCGAAGCCGCTCGACGGGCGGGCGGCCTGCCCATTGCGATCATTGCTGGACTGTTTTCTCTTTACCCGTTGGTCGCCGATATCGTCCCTGGACCTATCCAAGCGTTCCCTTCCAGCCTCTCTGAAACGGCGATGTACCACACCATGAGCACCGAAAGCATCATGGGGGTACCGCTACAGGCCTTCGCAGGCTTGGTGATCGGCTTTCTGGTCTTTGGCGTGGTGCTGCAAAAAAGCGGCGGCGGCAAGTTTTTCATTAATCTGGCATTTGCACTGCTTGGCCATGTGCGAGGTGGCCCGGCCAAGGTATCGATTTTCTCCAGCGGCCTGATGGGCTCCATGAGCGGCAGTGTGATCAGTAACGTGTTGACCACCGGGGTACTCTCGATTCCCGCCATGCGCCGGATTGGCATGAGCCGCTCGTTTGCCGGCGGCGTGGAAGCCTGCGCCTCGACGGGTGGCGTGTTGATGCCGCCTGTCATGGGGGCCACCGCGTTCGTGATGGCAATGTTTCTGGACATTCCTTACGCCGCCGTCGCCCTGGCGGCGGTGATCCCGTCCATTCTCTATTTTCTAGGTCTGTTCATTCAAATCGATGCCTATGCCGCGCGCAACGACATCAAAGGCCTACCCGCCATTGAGCTACCCTCGATCAAACAAACGCTAAAAGAGGGCTGGTACTTTATTTTCGTTTTCGGCCTGCTGGTATGGATGCTGCTGGTCATGCAGCGCGAGGCCGTGGCCCCCTTCTACGCCACCGCCCTGCTGTTGGTGCTCAATCAGCTCTCCAAGCACAACCGCTGGGGCTGGAAGGATGTCACGGAGACATTGTCATCCGCGGCCAAACTGTTTGCCGAACTGATCGCCATTCTAGCGGGCGTTGGCATGTTGGTCGGTGCGCTCTCCATGACCGGCTTGTCGGGCACCATTGCCAACGACTTCATCAATATCGCTGGTGGTAGCGTGCCACTGCTGTTGATCATGGGCGCGGTCACCAGCTTCGTGCTGGGCATTGGCATGACCGTCACCGCGGCTTACATCTTCCTAGCGGTGGCGCTGGCTCCTGCACTGATTCAGGGCGGCGGCCTGGATCCCATGGCGGTTCACATGTTCATTCTCTACTGGGGCATGCTCAGCTTTATTACCCCTCCCGTCGCGCTGGGTGCCTTTGCAGCAGCCACCGTGGCAGGCGCCCGCCCGATGGAAACCGGGCTGCAGGCCATGCGTCTAGGCAGCGTGATTTACTTTATTCCTTTCCTATTCGTACTCAACCCTGCGCTGATCATGCAGGGCGAACCACTGATGATCGTTGCCGTGTTCATCCAAGCGGTGATCGGCATCGTCCTGTTTGCCTCTGCCATGCAAGGTTACCTGATGGGCGTGGGTCGGCTGGGCTACGGCGCCCTACAAGAAATGGTCATCCGCGCGCTCGTGCTCATAGCAGGCCTGCTACTGGCACTACCCGGTGGTGGCATGGTGCCCCTCAGCCAGTGGGAATTAATCGGCTTGGCCGCAGCGGCGCTGCTACCGGGCGTTGCGCTTGCGCGCCTAAGCCAACGCCATCACCAGCGTTCGCTCACTGCTAATGCTTAATATCACCCCGAGGAGTCTTATGAGCACAAAAACAACCCTCACTCTTGTACTCGGTAGTTTAACGGCGGGGTTGCTGGCGGCAGGGAGCGTCAGCGCCATGCCTAGCACCTTGAACTGGACAGCTTACGGCACCGGCACCAGCGGCCATGCGCAGATCATGGCGATCAGCCAGCTGCTTCAGGAGGAGCATGGCACCCAGTCCCGGGTCATTCCCGGTGAAAACGACACCATGCGCATGACCCCACTGAAAACCGGTCGTGTGGATCTGTGCGCCTGCGGCATTGCCAGCTACTACGGCTCCGAAGGCGTGATGATGTTCGCGGGGCCGGACTGGGGCCCGCAGCCGATCCGCGTGATTTCAACCTCCATGGCCAGCTTTGGGTTAGGTATGGCGGTAGCAGGCGACGTAGCGATGTCATCCATCGCCGATCTTGAAGGTAAACGATTAGCTTATCTTCGTGGCGACGACGCGCTGAACAAAGCCGCCGAGGCCTATCTGGCGTTTGCCGGACTGACCTGGGATGACGTTGAACGTGTCGATTTCCCCGGCTACAACGCCGCCTTCGACGGTATTATCAGCGGTCGTGCCGATGCCGCTATTACTACGACGGTGACGCCTGCCGCCCAACGCTTAGCGGCAAGTCCGCGTGGATTGCAGTGGCCGGAGCTACCCACAGAAGACGAAGCAGGTTGGGCTCAGATGCTGGAGGTGGCGCCATACTTCCAACCCCACGACGTCACTTCAGGCGCAGGTATTAACGCTGACCAGCCGCTTGCCAGCGCCAGCTATCCCTATCCGATCATGGTGGGCAACGCTGATTTAGCGCCAGAAACCGTCACCGGCCTGATTACCACGCTGGTGGAGTCGTTCGATGACTACAAGGATAACGCCCCGGGGGCCAGCGGCTATGCGCTGGAGAACCAAAATATGACCTGGGTAGTGCCTTTCCACGACGCCGTGGTCGAGTATTACCGAGAAAGCGGCGTATGGACCGATGACATGGACGCCCACCAAAACGCCCTGGTGGCGCGTCAGCAGCTTCTGATGGATACCTGGGATACCTACCAAGCCAATGCGCCAGAAGAGGAAACGGCGTTCATCGACGGCTGGATGGAAGCACGCCGCACCGCCCTTGAAGACGCCGGATTAAATCCCGTTTTCTAACCATGCAGCATCGCTATCCGCCAGCAGTTCGACACGTTCGGCCGCCTCTGGGCGGCCTTTTCTTTCGCTTTTTATTTCGCAATGCAAAATCATGTTTTGCATTATTGACTCCAACGGCCTCTTTCGCCATGATCACTGGATTCCAAATAACAACCTTAAATTTCACATAGCGAAACACGGGAGCCACTATGAGTGTTCACTATCAGCGACACGGCGAGGTCGGCGTCATCAGTATCGCGAACCCGCCGGTCAACGCTTTGGGCCAAGCAGTGCGAAGCGGATTGCTTAGCGCATTGAAAGAGGGCATCGCAGACCAACAGGCCAAAGCACTGGTGGTGATGGCAGAGGGGCGTACCTTTATCGCCGGGGCCGATATACGCGAGTTTGGCAAGCCACCCCAAGCACCGCTGTTACCGGATGTCATTACGCAATTAGAAGCCTGCCCCAAACCACTCATCGCATCGTTACACGGCACCGCGCTGGGTGGCGGCTTAGAAGTGGCACTGGGCTGCCACTACCGTGTTGCGCTGGCTGGCACCCGCGTGGGTTTACCGGAAGTGAAGCTGGGCTTGCTGCCTGGCGCGGGCGGTACCCAGCGGCTGCCCCGTTTGGTAGGTGTAGAAAACGCCTTGGAGATCATCACCAGCGGGCGGTTTGTGAAAGCCGCTGAAGCCCGGGATCTCGGCATCATCGATGCCATCAGCGATGCCCAAACGCCGCTGGAGGCAGGTTTGGCAGCGGCCCAAGCGATCCTCACAGGACAACGGCAGGCGCGCATTACCGGGCAGTTACCCTCCCCAGAAGCCAACCCCCAGGCCATTGCTACCATGCGAGAGCAGCTTGAAACCAGCGTGCCGGCACTGTTCTCTCCGTTTCGCATTGTAGAAGCCGTTGACGCCTGCACCAAAGCCGCGTCGCTGGAAGAGGGTTTGCGTCGCGAGCGTGAGCTATTTCTGGCTTGCATGGATTCTCCGCAGCGCGCAGGGCTGATTCACCTGTTTTTTGCCGCCAGAAATCCCCATGTGGTGCCCGGCGTCGACAGTGCTCAGCCCTTTGCGCATATCGCCCTCGTCGGTGAGCATCCGCTATTCGACACGCTCCTGAAAGCGGCCCAGCGCTCTGAGCTCACGCTGACCCACACACCAGACGCCAGCACCGAACTATGCCTGCTCGCCCCTGGCGAAGATGCCAGTGCCTGCCCTTCTCAAGCGGTCACCGTAGCGCTGCAGTTACTTACCGCAAATGCCTCAACATCGCCTATCAGCTTAGTGCTTTCCGAACGCGGCCCTTTCCATGAGCTGGTCAATCACGGTGCCAACGCAGCCGATCAGCAGCGGGTGGCCTTAACGCTCAAAGCGCTACGAGCCAACGTGGTGGTGACTCAGTGTCACAGCGTGCTGAGCACGCTTTATCACGCCGCAAGACAAACGCCCGACAACGATGCTCAGTCCGCCATGGAGCAGGCGAGCCTGACGCTGGCGCAGCAGGGGGCCTGCTACCGCGAGAGCGACATCGATCTGCTGGCGGTGGAAGCGTTGGGCTACCCACGCCATTTGGGTGGGCCGCACCGCCAAGCCACACTGCCATCCCCTTCATCGACTCACAAAAAGACGCCTTCCGAGGATGCACACTCATGAACCTGACGTTTAGCCCCGAAGAGCAGGCATTCCGCGAGAAAGTCCGCCGATTTCTAGCCGATGCACTGCCCAGCGACATTCGTGAGCGCGTGCGTTTAGGCCGCCATCTGCGCGCCGATGACCATATCCGCTGGCAGAACATTCTCAGCGAGCAAGGGTGGCTTGCGGCCAACTGGCCCGTCGAACATGGCGGCCCAGGCTGGGGCCCGGTGCAGCGGCATATCTTCGACGAGGAGTGCGCGGCCGCCCACGCCCCTACCGTGGTACCCTTTGGCGTCAATATGGTCGCGCCGGTGATCATGAAATTCGGCAGCGTCGAGCAGCAACGGCACTACCTGCCGCGAATTCTTAATAACCAGGATTGGTGGTGCCAGGGCTACTCCGAACCCGGCGCCGGCTCGGATCTGGCCGGTTTATCCACCCGCGCCGTGCGTGATGGCGACCACTACATCGTCAATGGCCAGAAAACCTGGACCACCCTGGGCCAGCACGCCAACATGATGTTCTGCCTGGTACGCACAGACCCCCACGCCAAAAAACAGGCGGGCATCAGCTTTTTGCTGATCGATATGCAGAGCCCCGGCATCACCGTGCGCCCCATTATCACCCTCGACGGCGCCCACGAAGTCAACGAGGTGTTTCTCGACAATGTCCGCGTGCCGTTAGAAAACCGCGTCGGTGAAGAGGGCCAGGGCTGGACCTGCGCCAAGTTCTTGCTCACCCACGAGCGCACCGGAATTGCCGGGCTTGGTCACGCCAAGCAGGCGCTGCGTCATTTGAAGTCGCTCGCCACCCGTGTGCAGCATCGCGGTAAACCGCTTCTATCGCTACCCAGCTTTCGCCAGCGGGTGGTGAAAGCCGAGCTTGAGCTGATGGCGCTGGAAGTGACTAACCTGCGCGTGATTGCCGCCGCACGGGATGGCGGCGTTCCTGGGGCGGAAAGCTCGCTGTTGAAAGTGCGCGGCTCGGAACTGCGCCAGGAGATCAGCGAACTTACTCGCCGCGCACTTGGCCCTGCCGCCCTGCCGTTCTTCCCTGAGTTTCTCCATGGCGACGAGTCGCTAGATGACAACGACGCCCAAAGTGCTGCCGCCAGTGCCCAGTACTTTAACCGTCGCAAGCTATCGATTTATGGCGGTGCTAACGAAATTCAGAAAAGCATCGTCGCTAAAACCATTTTAAGAATGTAGGGGGTCACCATGGATTTTGCACTTACCGACGAGCAGCGAATGCTCGAAGAGACACTGACACGCTTGGTGGCCGACCAGGTCACCCCCGAGCAGCGCCGTGCCATGCTGGAAGCGCCCGCCAAAGGCGCCAGCCCGCTGTGGCGCACCTTTGCCGAGCTGGGCCTGCTGCACATGCCGTTTAGCGAAGACGTGGGCGGGCTAGGCGGCGACGGCACCGATCTGATGATTATTATGCAGGCGCTAGGACGCGGCTTGGTTCCTGAAGCTTACCTGTTTGGCCTCGTTATGCCCGGTCAGTTACTCGCCCTATGTGCCAACCCCACGCAGCAGGAGCGCTGGCTTGCTCCGCTGTTGGAAGGTGAACACCAGCTCGCTTTTGCTTGGCAAGAGCAAAACGCCCGCTATGATGCCTTCGATATATCGACCCAGGCGAGCCAGCAAGAGGGCCAGTGGCAGCTTAACGGGTGTAAAGATGTGGTCATCAACCTAGACAATGCCACCGCCACGCTGGTCAACGCCCAACTGCCCAGCGGCAAGATCGGGCTGTTCATCGTGCCTGCCAATACCCAAGGCACCACGGTACGCACCTATCGCACTATGGATGATCAGCACGCCGGTGACCTGACGCTGAATAACGTGACGCTGCCGCTAGAGAACTGCTTAAGCGAAGACGTCAGTGACGCGCTGGCAGCGGTGCTGGCGCTAGGCCGCGCCGCGCTGTGTGCCCAGGCCATCGGCGCCATGGAAACCGCCTGCGACCAAACGTTGGCCTACTTGAAAGAACGCAGGCAGTTTGGCCTGCCGCTGGCCACATTTCAGTCCCTACAGCATCGCATGGTGGATATGCACCTGCACCTAGAGCAGTCGCGCTCCATGGCGATTCTCGCCGCCACCAGCCTCACGCTGCCTGCTAACGAGCGGGACTATAAAATCGCCGCGGCCAAGGCGTACTGCGGCGAGTCCGCGCGCTTTATCGCCGAACAGGCCATCCAGCTGCATGGTGGAATGGGCATGACCGACGAGTGCTTCGTGGCCCACTACGCCAAACATCTGGTGATGTTCGATCACTACCTGGGCGACAGCGACTATCACCTCGAGACGGTGAGCGAACAGCTCGACGCCGCTTAAGGAGCAGCGCATGACCAGCGAAGCAACGCCTTTAGTGCGGGTTAACGTCTCCGAAGGCGGTATTGCCGAACTATTCATTGCGCGCCCAGCGGTGCGCAATGCCCTCAACGAGCCTACGGCCCTGGCGCTGAATGAGGGATTAGCCAACGTAGCAGCTGACCCGAAGGTGCGCTGTGTGATTCTCAGCGGTGAAGGCAGCGCCTTTTGTGCCGGTGCCGATGTAGCGGAATTCGAGAAGGCCACTACTGCGCCCGCCAGCGAACGGTTAGCCACCCTTTTTCTTCCAGCACTGCGCAGCATGATGACGATGGAAAAACCCGTGATTGCGGCGGTCAGCGGTGCCGCTGCGGGGATTGGTGTTTCCTACGTGTTGGCCAGTGACATGGTAGTCATGGGCCGCTCGGCTTACCTGAAACTGGCCTTTATCAATATTGGCTTGATTCCCGATGGCGGTGCGTGCTGGCACTTGGTGCGCAAACTAGGCCACGCCCAGGCCTTCGAGATGGCGGCGCTAGCTACCCCAATAGATGCCGAGCGCTGCGTGGCGCTGGGCCTGGCTAACCGAGCGGTGGAAGATGATCAGGTGCTAGTCGAAGCCCGCGCGCTGGCACAGGCGTTGGTGACGCAATCCCCCCAAGCGCTGGGGGCAACGAAGCGGGCCATGCGACAAGCGGGGAATCTAACGCTCGACGAGACCATCACGCTCGAAGGTGAGCTGCAGGATGCGTGTAAGGCCACCGAGGATTTTCACACCCGCGTGGCCGTCTTTCGTCAACGCCGCCGCAAGTGATCTAGTGCCTGCTGATAATCCGCTCGCAGCGTGGCGACCTCATCGGCCACGCTGTTCAGTGTGATAATAACCCCCACCCCTTGCCCGGCACCCCAAATATCCCGCCACGCTTTGGCTTTGCTGCTGCCGCCTGATCCATAGCGCATGGCGTTTTTGTCACCCTCAGGCAGTGCCTCTGGGTCCAGCCCGGCCAGCTCGATGCTTTGGCGCAGGTAGTTACCGTGCACGCCGGTAAATAGATTGGTGTAGACGATATCCCCCGCGGCGGCTTCCAGTACCATCTGCTTGTAAGCCGGTTGGGCATTGGCTTCCTGGGTGGCAATGAAACGTGTGCCCATATACACCATGTCCACGCCCAGCGCCTGAGCGGCGGCGATCTGCTCGCCTTTGGTAATCGCCCCGGCCAGCACCAGCGGGCCATCGTAGAACTGCCTAACCTCCGCCACAAAGGCGAAGGGGTTGAGCCGCCCCGCATGGCCGCCTGCGCCATGGCAGACCAAAATCAGCCCATCCACCCCGGCCTCGATGGCTTTTTTGGCGTGCCTGATCGTGGTCACGTCATGAAACACCAGGCCGCCATAAGCGTGCACTTGCTTGACCACTCGGTTGGGCGCATGCAGGCTGGTAATGATCAGAGGCACCTTGAACTCAGCGCATAGCGCTATATCGTGCTCCAGGCGATCATTGGTGGGGTGCACGATCTGGTTCACCGCAAACGGTGCGGCGGGTTGTTGCGGGTGCTGAGCGTTATAGTCGTCCAGCGTCTCGGTGATCTGCTGCAGCCACTCCCGAAGCACTTCCGCAGGCCTGGCGTTCAGCGCAGGAAACGCGCCAATGATGCCCGACTGACACTGGGCAATCACCAGCTCAGGGCCAGAAACGATAAACATGGGAGAGCCGATCACCGGCAGCGTCATGGAGGCAGTCAGTTGGGTTAGCATACGTGGCTCATTATCATTGTTTGGAAGCCCATCAGCGTGAAAACCCCAAAAAAGGGGTTTTAAAGCATGGCCAAAATAGTTGGCATGGCCGGAACAGCCCATAGCGGGGGTCTTTCGCCAGGGCAGGTAACACGTTCCTGACGTTAGCAGCATTCCCGCCATCCATGGCGGTCAGAAGCGAAAGTAGCGCCCAAGGACGGGTTGACAGCGCCCCCGCCTAGGGCTATTCCGGACAGCCTCCTAAACTTACAGCTTGCTTTCCAGCTCCGGCAGAATCTCGAACAGATCCCCTACCAGGCCGTAATCGGCCACCTGGAAGATCGGCGCTTCGTCGTCCTTGTTGATCGCCACGATCACCTTGGAGTCTTTCATGCCCGCCAAGTGTTGAATCGCGCCTGAAATACCCACCGCAATGTACAGCTCCGGCGCAACGATCTTACCGGTCTGGCCCACCTGCATGTCGTTGGGCACGAAGCCGGCATCCACCGCCGCACGAGAAGCGCCAATGGCTGCCCCCAGCTTGTCGGCAATGCCGTCGAGCAGCTTGAAGTTCTCGCCGTTGCCCATGCCGCGGCCGCCGGAGATGACGATCTTGGCGCCGCCGAGTTCGGGGCGGTCGCTCTGCGCCAGCTCTTGCTTGACGAAGCGCGATTGGGCGTTGTCGACGACCACGTCCACCGCTTCCACGCTGGCGCTTCCGCCACTTCCCACTGCGTCGAAGGCAGTGGTACGCACGGTGATCACTTTCAGCGCGTCGTCGCTTTTCACCGTCGCGATGGCGTTACCGGCGTAGATCGGACGCAGGAAGGTATCGGCGCTGTCGACACCAATCACGTCCGATAGCTGGCTGACGTCTTTCAGCGCCGCTAGGCGCGGCAGGACGTTCTTACCCGTGGTGGAGGCGCTGGCCAGTACGTGGGTATAGTCGCCCGCCAGCTCCACCAGCAGCGCGCCCATGGGCTCGGCGAGCTGGTGGGCGTACACGGCGTTGTCCGCCACGCGCACTTTGCTCACACCGTCGAGCTGGGCGGCCGCGTCGGCGGCGGCCTGGACGCCTTCACCGGCCACCAGCACGTCGATGTCGCCCCCAATGGCTTGGGCCGCTGCGACGACGTGGGCGGTGGCGCCCGCTAACTGACCTTCATGCAGGTCGGCAAGTACCAGAATGCTCATGAGATCAGCTCCTTTTAAAGCACTTTGGCTTCGTTTTTCAGTTTGTCGATCAGCTCGTCCACCGAGGCGACTTTGATGCCGCCTTTGCGCTCGGCGGGGGATTCCACTTTGAGCAGCGTGACCTTGGAGGCCACCTCGACGCCGTAGTCGGCGGGGGTTTTGACATCCAGCGGCTTTTTCTTGGCCTTCATGATGTCCGGCAGTTTGGCGTAGCGCGGCTCGTTGAGGCGTAGGTCGGTGGTGACGATGGCGGGCAGCGTGAGGGCAACGGTTTGCAAGCCGCCGTCGATTTCACGGGTCACGTTGACCTTGTCGCCGTCTACGGCCACTTCCGACGCGAACGTGCCTTGCGGCAGGTTGGTCAGCGCGGCGAGCATCTGGCCGGTCTGGTTGTTGTCGGTGTCGATGGCTTGCTTACCGAGAATCACCAAACCGGGCTGCTCGTCGTCCACCACCTTGGCCAGCAGCTTGGCCACCGCCAGCGATTCGGCGCGCTCGTCGGTTTCAATGTGGATGGCGCGGTCGGCCCCTAGCGCCAGCGCGGTGCGCAGCTGCTCTTGGGCGGCCTTGGGGCCGACCGTGACGGCCACGACGTCGGTGGCCACGCCCTTCTCTTTCAGGCGCACCGCCTCTTCCACGGCAATTTCGCAGAAGGGGTTCATGGCCATTTTGACGTTGGTAAGGTCCACATCGGAATGGTCCGCTTTGACGCGGATTTTGACGTTGTAGTCGATGACGCGTTTCACCGCGACGAGGATTTTCATAAGGCATGCTCCAGCGATTGAACCATCAGCTTCTCAGTTTATATTCCGCATAGTAAAACTATATTTCACTTTATAAAATCACAATAAAAAAACGCCTGCTAAAGGTCAAGCGTTTCATGCTACCTACCGCCTTAGAATGGCGACCAACCAAACCATAACGCTAACAGCGGGATCACCGTGACCAAAAAGCGGCCATTCCAACGGTAGCCAATGCGGGTGGCGGGCACGCGGGTAAAGCGCGAAAGAATTAGCATCGACGCGGTCATGGGCGACGACATCAGCGCCAGCGCCCAGCCCACCATCAACGATGCCCCGATCAGCGCAGGCGACAGCCCCTCGATGCCCAGCGTGGGTAACAGGCCAACCAACAACGTCACCGTGACAATCGGATTGACACCTATTTGCGCGAGCCCCACCACCATCAGCATCGCCAACACCGCGTTGAATGCGCCTAGCGGGCCAAGCACTGCCAGTAGCGGCGCCAGTTGATGAGTATCCACCAAGCCTACGCATACATGCCCCAAATAGCCTGCCGCTCCCAGCACCACGATTTCATTGGCACTGGGAGACAGCAACCAAGGGAGCTGACGATGGACCGTCGTTATGGCGGCAGGCAATCCACCATAGCCTAGCCTGCGACGCTGCCAAGCCAGCCATAAAAGCGCCCCGCTAGGCGCGCCAAGCAGCGCGGCAATGGGTAGTCGTACATCCAGCAGCCACGCAATGGAAAACACCAGCGCGACAATACCGATTAGCAAAAAGCCAAACTGCGCCAATGGGCGCAACGAAGGAGTGACATAGGTTTTATTGGCGGGTGGATGCGGGCCGGTGACATAGTCCACCATCCAGCCCGCCATAAAAATCAGTGCGGCGGCCCCTAGAATATAGGGTGCCAACTGTGGCCAAGTGACCTGGGGAAGGCTGGACAGCACCACAGCCACCCCGATGCCCATGGGCGAGATCAGTGGTGCCAGCGAAAATCCACGCAGTAGCGCCAGCATCATACGTCGCTGGCGGGCCTGCTGTACCCAGGTGCGGCCCTGGGCGGCGCTCAGGGTATTGCTCTTTTCGATCATGGCGGCAAACAGGTTGAGCACACCAATGTTCAGAATGATGCCGAACAGCGCCGAGCCCAGCGATAGGATCGGATAACGGCGGCTGGGGGGCTGCAACAGCATGCTCTGCCCACAGCGGCGCACTAGGCGGGAGCGGTAGGCAGGTAAACGCAGCATGCTGAGCGCCACCACGAAGGTGGCAAAAAAGGCAAAACGCCCACTCGCCTCGAATAGCAGCTGGCCGGAGGTTGGCGAGCGCCATAGCGCGAGCAGCGTGAGAACGCCGGCAGCACACAGCAGCCCCTTGGCCATACGGGTGAGTTGACCTTTTAGGGTGGCCAAATAGAGCAGCAGCGCCACAACGCCTACGGCTTGCCACGCAACGCTGCCACCGACCAAATGAATCAGCGTGGCAAGCGTTACCAGTAACAAACAGGAAACCCGCAGACGGGCTGGACTCACTCGCTAGGCTCCCTCAACTGCGGGTCGGGAGTACCTTGCGAGGATTCGCTGCCGCTACGGCGACGAAAAGAGCCTTCTCCCATAGCGACAAGGTTGCCCCGTTCATCCACGATCTCACCGCTGGTCATGAAGGTTTTTTGCCCGCCGCCGCGCAGCGTGCCCGTCGCCCGCAACACGCCTTGCCGAGCAGGGCCCACGAAGGTGGTCGTTAGTGATAGCGTCATCCCGCGACGAATATTCCCCGGCACATCGCAGTGCAGGCCCGCCAAGCTTAGGGCGCTATCCAGCATCGAGGCCAGCACACCGCCGTGTACATTGCCGCTGCGGTTCAGGTGCTTGGGCTCGATGGTGAGCTCCACCACCGCGCGCCCCTCTTCCCACTCCACGACGTGCATGCCCAGCAATTCGTGATAGCCCATCAGCGCCTGGGGTGTGGTTGAGCCACCGTTGCTGTCTACGCCGCTCATAAAGCGCTCTCCCCTTGGGCCAGGTCGCGCAGTCGACCCTTGAGAATCTTACCACTGGCGGTGGAAGGCAGCGCATCCATGAAGACGATCTGGGTAGGCCGCTTATAGGGTGCCAGCCGTTCGGCAATGAATGCTTTGAGCTCTGCCAACTCGACGTCGATGCCCGGCTCACACTGTACGAACGCCACCACCTCCTCATTGCCTGCCACCTGCCGCCCCACCACGGCGGTTAAGGTCACCGCCGGGTGCTCGTTGATCACCGCTTCCACATCCGGCGGATAGATATTAAAACCCGAGCGAATAATCAGCTCCTTACTGCGACCCACGATATAGAGCTGATCATCGTGATCCAGCTTGGCAATATCGCCGGTATTGAGCCAGCCATCTTCCGTTAACGTGGCGCGGGTGGCGTCCGGCTGGCGGAAGTAGCCCTTCATAATATTGGGGCCACGCACCCATAGCTCGCCCACCTCATCGCCTGCCTTTTCTGACGTGCCGCTGCTGCCTAAGGGCTCTAACCGATACTCCAACAGCGGCAGCACGCGGCCCACGGTGCTGCTCTGATGACGATCATCGATGCGGGTTTGGCTAATCGTGGGGCTGGCTTCGGTGAGGCCGTAGCCATTATGAAGCGTTAACCCAAAGACGGCTTCCACGCGAGTTTTGGTATCGCTATCCAGCGGCGAGCCGCCTGCCGACATATAGATAAGCGCGGGCGCTTCTAATGCACGCTGCTCACGCTTCAAATACTCCAGGGCGCGAGCGTACATGGCGGGCACGCCCTGAAGAACGGTAATGCGCTCCTCTTTGAGCGTTGCCATCAGCTGTGCCGCATCGAAGCGAGGCACGGTGTAAAGGCACGCGCCGTTATACAGCGAGCCCATACACACCGATGAGAGGCCGAACACATGGGACATGGGCAGCACGCCGTACACCCGCTGCCCTTCACTCAGATGGCGCATGCCACCAGAAATAGAAGCGATATAGAGAATGCCGCGATGGGTGAGCATCACGCCTTTCGGTGTGCCGGTGGTGCCTGAGGTGTAGATCATCGCGGCGACCTGCTCGGCACCACTGGCGTGAACGGGCTCAGGTTCGCTCTCGAAAAGCGGTGAAATCGCTAGGCCGCCGAGCTGCGGATGCTGGTAGCGATCGGCCGCATGGCGCTCGGAGTGCTGGCTCGCCTCTTGAGAGGCTTCGCAGGTGTAAAACACCCGGCGCGGTAGGCAGTTGCCCTGGATCAAATCCACTTCCTGAGCGGAGAGTCGCGAATTGACAATCGCGACCCAAACGTCCATTTCACTAGCGGCCAACAGCAGTACCACCAGGGCACGACAGTTTTCACTGACCGTCATGATACGATCGCCGGGCCGTACGCCGAGATTGGCTAACCAATCGCAGGCAGCGTAGACCTCTTGCCCCAGTTCGGCGTAGCTCCAGCGAATACTGCCATCCACCAGCGCGGGATGATCCGCTAAACGTTTCGCATTTTCCAGCACGCGGGTGCTCAAGCGCTCGGGGAGTTCTGCTAACAGCTCGCTGGCCTGACGGCCAAAAATCATCTCGTCTGGCGCTTGGTAAGGGACCGACAGAGCCATTAGGACGCCTCCCGCACCATGTTCCGGGCAATCACCAGCTGCTGAATTTGTGTGGTTCCTTCGTAAATACGGAACAAACGCACGTCCCGGTAGAAGCGCTCGACGGCGTATTCTGACATGTAGCCCGCACCGCCGTGCACCTGCACGGCGCGATCCGCGACGCGGCCGACCATTTCGGCGCAGAACAGCTTGCAGCAGGAGGCCAGTGTTGAGACGTTTTCGCCATCATCCTTGCGCCGTGCGGCGTCCATCACCATGGTTTTGCCTGCGTAGGCTTCGGTTTTGCTATCGGCCAGCATGGCCTGCACCAGCTGATGCTCCGCCAGCGGCGCACCGAACTGCTTACGCTCCATGGTGTAGCGCAGCGACTCGTCGACCAAGCGCTCGGCCACGCCCACACACACCGCAGAGATATGCAGGCGGCCACGATCCAGCACCTTCATGGCGGTTTTAAAGCCTTGTCCCTCTTTGCCGCCAATGATGTTGTCAGCCGGTACGCGACAGTTATCGAAGATGATGTCGCAGGTATGTGCGCCCTTTTGGCCCATTTTGTTATCCGCCGGGCCGCGGATCAGCCCCGGCGTGCTGCCTTCGACGATAAAAGCAGAGATACCGCCCGCGCCTTTGTTGTCTGGGTCGGTACGCGCCATCACGGTGAACAGGTCGGCTTCTGGGCCGTTGGTGATATAGCGCTTAGTGCCATTCAACACGTAGTAGTCGCCATCGCGCACGGCGGTGGTGCGCAAGCTAGCCGCATCGGAGCCAGAGTCCGGTTCGGTCAAGCAGAACGAGCTGAGAATCTCGCCGGTGGCCAAGCGCGGCACGTATTTGGCTTTCTGCTCGTCAGTGCCATCGATCAAAATCCCCTGAGCGCCGATGCCATTGTTGGTACCGAATACCGAGCGGAACGCGGGAGACGTTTTGCCGATCTCCATGGCCACCAACGCCTCTTCTTCCATGGTGAGTCCTAACCCGCCGTACTCTTCAGGAATGGATAGCCCAAACAACCCCATCTCCTTCATTTCCGACAAAATTTCGGCGGGCACTGCATCCTCTTCGGCCAGCCGCGCCTCATTGGGAATTAAACGCTCCCGGACGAAGCGGGCAATGGTATCAACCAACTGATTCAACAGTTCGGGATCACGGATCATAACGGCTCCTGGTGGCAACGATATTTTTATGGTTGGCGTTCGCGCGGGCAGTGAGGCCTGCCATAGTTCTGCATGGCGAAACTAGCGTTCATTCTCTTGTCAGGCACTTTTGCATAGCCTAGGATGGCAGTCAATAAACGAAATGCTATTTTGCAATGCAGAATAAAAATACTAGCAGCGAGGATGTTGACCTATGGCTTATGACGCAGTCGCCCATTCATTCAAAACGCTTGGTATCGTCGGCACGGGAGCCATGGGGAGAGGCATTGCCCAGCTCGCCGCGCAGGCAGGCCTCGACGTCATGCTATTCGATGTCAAAGACGGCGCGGTGGCGGAAGCGACTGCCTTTATTCATGGGTTATGGCAGCGCAGCGCCGACAAGCAGCGTATTACTCAAGCCCAAGCCGAGCAGTACGGGGAGCGATTGATCGAAGCACGCGACCTCGCGGCCCTCGCCCCCTGCGATATCGTCGTTGAAGCCATTATCGAGAAGCTGGAGGCCAAACAGGGACTGTTTAACGATTTAGAGAGCATCGTTCGCCAGGATGCCGTACTGGCCACCAACACCTCTTCACTCTCCGTTACTGCCATTGCAGCGGCCTGCCAGCACCCAGAGCGCGTGATTGGCTTCCACTTTTTCAATCCCGTTCCGCTGATGAAAATCGTCGAAGTGATTCCGGGGTTACGTACCGCTTACGATGTCACCCAGCGGGTCGATGCCTTGGGTACTGCGATGGGCCACTTCACGGCCCAGGCCACTGACACGCCCGGGTTTCTGGTCAATCACGCCGGGCGCGCCTTCGGTACTGAAGCGTTGCGCATTTTGAGTGAGAGCGTAGCCGACCCCGCTACCATCGACCGCATCATGGTGGATCAAGGTGGTTTTCGAATGGGGCCGTTTACCCTGCTGGACCTGACAGGCCTGGATGTTTCCCATGCAGTGATGGAGTCGGTGTACCACCAATATTACGAAGAGCCGCGCTTTCGCCCGTCACCCCTCACCCGCCAGCGGCTCTCAGCAGGCTTGCTGGGACGCAAAACCGGTGAAGGCTTTTATCGCTACGTGAATGGCCAGCAACAGATGCCGGAAGAACCCGCCATTGCGTCGACCCCACCTTGCCCCGTGTGGATCAGCCAAGACGACCCGGGTAGCGCCACGCAGCTTGCCGAATTGGTTACCACAGCGGGCTGGCCACTAGAAAGTGCGGCTCAGCCCTCTTCAGAGGCGCTGTGCCTGCTGACACCGCTGGGCGAAGACACCACTCAGTGCGCGCTGCGCCAAGGCTTGAATGCCGAGCAGTGCGTCGCGGTGGATATGCTGGCGGGGCTGGATAAACGCCGCAGCCTGATGGCCTCCCCCATTACCCGCCCCGATCTGATCGATGCCGCTGCCAGCCTATTAAATGCTGATGGCACCCCGGTCAGCACGCTTCAAGACAGCACCGGCTTTGTGCTGCAGCGGGTGGTGGCATGCATCGTCAATGTGGGCGCCGATATCGCTCAGCAAGGCGTCGCAGCCCCCGCCACCATCGATCGCGCGGTGGAGCTTGGCTTGGGCTACCCGTTTGGACCGCTGCACATGGGCGACCACTACGGCGCTTCGCGCATCCTGACCATTTTGAACAACCTATTGGAGGCCACCGGCGACCCCCGCTACCGCCCCAGCCCGTGGCTGCGCCGCCGCGCCGCGCTGGGTATGCCGCTGACCGACGGGCCAAGAGGCTGACACATCTCAGTGTCAAATACGGCTTACCGAACCAGGAGAATAACCATGCAAGACGCCTATATTTACGACGGATTACGCACCCCTTTTGGTCGCCATGGCGGCAGCCTGGCGCCCATTCGCCCGGATGAACTACTGGGGCTAACGCTAAAAGCACTGGTAGCGCGTAATCCGTTTGCCTTAGAGAGCTATGAAGAAGTGTTGGCAGGCTGTACGAACCAAGCGGGGGAAGACTCCCGTAACGTGGCGCGTCACGGGGCGCTGCTGGCGGGCCTGCCGATTGAGGTGGCAGGCCAAACCGTCAACCGCCTGTGCGGCAGCGGCCTAGCCGCCATGATGGATGCCGCCCGCGCCGCTCGCTTAGGCGAGGGCGAGCTATTTTTGGCTGGCGGCGTGGAGTCCATGTCCCGCGCGCCTTACGTGCTGGGCAAGGCCGACTCCCCCTACGCGCGCAATCAACCGATGTTCGATACCGTGATCGGATCGCGCTTCCCTAACCCCTGGATCGCCAAAGAGTACGGCAGCCACAGCATGCCGGAAACTGCCGACAACATCGCCCACGACCTGAACATTGGCCGCGAAGCCAGCGATGCCTTTGCCGCCCGTTCGCAGGCGCGCTATGCCCAGGCGCTGGCAAACGGCTTCTATGACGGCGAAATGTTTGGCGTCGAAGTACCCCAAGGGCGCAAACAGCCGCCGCGGTTGGTAGATAAAGATGAACACCCGCGAGCTGAAAGCACCGAAGAGAAACTGGCCAAACTCGGTGCTCTATTCGAAGGCGGTGTCGTGACCGCAGGCAACGCCTCTGGTTTGAACGATGGGGCTGTCGCGCTGATCGTAGGCACGCGTGCGGCAGGCGAGCGGGCTGGGCTTGCGCCGCGAGCGCGTATCGTTGCCAGCGCCGTGGCGGGCGTTGCCCCACGCGTCATGGGCTTGGGGCCGGTACCCGCTTCGCAAAAAGCGCTGGCTCGGGCTGGCCTTTCGCTTGACCAGATGGACGTGATTGAAATCAACGAAGCCTTTGCCGTCCAGGTGTTGGGCTGCGTTCAACAGTTGGGGCTCTCCACCGACGACCCGCGCTTGAATGCCAACGGCGGCGCGATTGCCATTGGCCATCCGCTGGGTGCCTCTGGGGCGCGCTTGGCCCTCACCGCCCTGCGCCAGCTAGAAGCCACCGGCGGCCGCTATGCGTTAGTCACCATGTGCATTGGCGTTGGCCAGGGCATTGCGACCATCATCGAGCGTGTGGACCGCTAACCGCGATAGCCGCCCAACATAGCGGCGCTGCCAAACAGCGTCGCAGGCCAAGCGTTGACTAAGCTTCCTTTTCACGCTTTGCAACGCCCCAGCGCAGGTATGCGATACTTACCACTCAATGATTGATTAGCCGAGACGCTTGATGGAACCCACCGACGCCGCTGCCGATGAGCCGCAATCACCGGAAAAAGATCGCAACTTTGTCACCGCGCTCGCGCGTGGGCTAGAACTACTCCGTGCCTTTGGGACGGGTGAGGAGTACCTGGGCAATGCAGAGCTCTCGAATCGTACCCAAATCCCCCGCCCCACGGTGTCTCGGTTGACCTATACGCTGACCCAATTAGGCTACCTGCAACATAACCGCCATTTGGAGAAGTACCGCCTTGGGCCGGGTGTGCTGGCATTGGGCTACCGCTTTCTGGCCAATATGGGCATTCGCGAAATTGCCCGTCCCCACTTACAGCACTTTGCCGACGCCACCGATTGTAATGTCAGCCTGGGCGGTGCCGACCGCAGCGACATGGTGTATCTGGAAACCTGTCACGGCCACGGGCCGCTGATCATTCGGCTAGATGTTGGCTCACGCCTACCGATTGCCACGTCAGCGATTGGCCGCGCTTGGCTGTGCGGGTTATCGGGTGAGCGCCGCCAGCAGGTGATGCAAGAGCTGGCTGCCTTTCACGGCAGCGATTGGCCCCGCCTGCAGGCTGGTATCGAGCAGAGTCTGCGCGATTATGCCGAGTACGGCTTTTGCCTCTCCGAGCAGGATTGGCAGCGGGATATCAGCGCCGTTGCCATGCCGCTCATTTTAGAGGATGGTGCCGAAGTGATGGCCATCAACTGCGGCGGCTCTAGCCTGCGGTTGGATCATGACCGACTGGTCCATAACCTTGGACCTCGACTCAAAGAGGTAGCTGCCAAAATCAAGCAGGAGCTGGCGCCCAAGTATCGTGCGTCACGTTAAGAAACGTCGTCTTTCCTTTCACTAACGCTCGTTTGATTGCATCATGGTCTTCACTGTCATGTGAACGCACTGAGGAGCAGGGATGCCAAACGAGTGGATCACTCAACAGGGTGAGGTCGTTACACTGGGTGGCGAGTGGACGCTACGCCACTATACCGAGCTAAAGCACGTTCTAAAGCGGCGCGAAGAACTAGGTTCGGCATCGCTATCACTGCCTGGCTTCGAAGCACTCGATACTGCCGGTGCGGCGCTGATCGTCGAGCTCTTAGGGATCGACAAAACCAAACAGGCTGCCAACGACCTACCCCACGCGCAGCAGATGTTACTGATTCGGATTGCCGAAGCCATGGAGGCTCCTGTCGAGAGCACGCGCACTCATTCCCATCGGATCACCGATGCGTTGGCATCGGTGGGCCGCCAAATGGTGGCCATGACAGCGCAACAGCGGCAGCTATTGGCGTTTATCGGCTTGGTCTTGGCGACGTTTGCTTCGCTGCTGTTTCGCCCCCGCCATTGGCGTATGACCGCCACCGTTGCTCATGTTCAGCAAAGTGGTTTGAATGCAGTGCCTATCGTTGCGCTACTTACCTTCATGGTGGGGGCCGTGGTGGCCTTTCTTGGGGCGACCGTGTTGGAAGATTTCGGCGCAACGGTGTATACCATTGACCTGGTGGCGTTCTCCTTTCTGCGTGAGTTCGGCGTGCTGCTAGCCGCCATTCTTTTGGCAGGTCGCACCGCCAGCGCCTTTACTGCCCAGCTCGGTGCGATGAAATCCAATGAAGAGATCGATGCCCTGAAGACACTTGGGCTAGATCCTATCGAGCTGCTCGTGCTTCCTCGGGTGATGGCGCTGTTGATTAGCCTGCCGCTCCTGGCGTTTGTCGGCATGCTAAGCGGCCTCTTGGGCGGTGCGGTAGTGGCGTCGCTGTCGCTGGATATTTCTACTAGCCAGTTTATGGCAACGCTGCAAAAAGATGTGTCGGTAACGCATTTCCTAGTGGGATTGAGCAAAGCACCGGTCTTTGCCTTCGTAATTGCGGTCATTGGCTGTCTGGAAGGATTCAACGTCAGCGGAAGCGCCCAATCGGTGGGTGCCCACACGACGTCCAGTGTGGTGCAAGCCATCTTCATGGTGATTCTCATCGATGCATTAGCGGCGTTATTTTTCATGGAGATGGGCTGGTGAACGACAGATCTTCTCCGACATCGCAAAAATGTCAAAGCAAGGAAGCCGTCATTTGTGTGCAAGGGCTGGTAAATCGATTTGGCGATAATGTCGTTCACGAAGGAGTAGATTTGACCCTCTATCGTCGAGAAATTCTCGGCGTCGTTGGCGGTTCTGGCACGGGTAAATCGGTCCTGCTACGCAGTATCGTAGGGCTCAAGCATCCTAATGATGGCACCGTCGAGGTGCTGGGCCAGCGGTTGAATGCGCTAAGCGGCTCCCAGCGCAGCCAAATCGAACGGCGCTTTGGGGTGCTTTTCCAGCGCGGGGCCTTGTTTAGTTCGCTCAATCTGCAAGAGAACGTCGCGCTACCGCTCATTGAGCACGCTGGGCTGCCTCGGGAAGAGGCTGAATATCTGGCGCGCATCAAACTTTCTTTAGTGGGCTTGGCACCGCAAGCGGCACGGCAGTTTCCAGCATCACTCTCAGGGGGCATGATAAAACGTGCAGCCCTTGCCAGAGCGCTCGCCTTGGACCCGGACATTTTATTCCTCGATGAACCGACAGCCGGGCTCGACCCCATTGGTGCCGCTGCGTTTGACCAGTTGCTCGTGACCCTTCGCGATGCACTTGGCTTCAGCGTTTTTTTGGTCACTCACGACCTGGATACCCTCTACGCAGCCTGTGATCGCGTTGCCGTGCTGTCACAAAAGCGCGTTTTGGTCGCCGATACGCTGGAGCGAGTCGCCGAAACGGACGACGAGTGGGTACAAGATTACTTTAACGGTCCGCGTGGACGCGCTGCACAGCGTGCTGCTGACACACCATCGTCTAAGGAGTGACGCACATGGAAACTCGCGCACACCATGTATTGATTGGATTGTTTACCGTGTTAACGGCTGCGGCCGCCCTGCTGTTTGCGATATGGATGAGCTATGACGCTGGCCAACGGGATTACCTACCTTACCGTATTCTGTTCGAACGCAACGTCAGCGGCCTCTCGGAGGGCAGCAAGGTACAGTACAACGGCATCGAAGTCGGCGATGTCACCGAGCTGTCCTTGAACCCTGACGACCCCCGCCAAGTGATTACTCGGATTCGCGTGTATCAAGACACGCCCATCAAAGTCGATACACGGGCAAAATTAGCGTTTGCCAGCATTACCGGTAGCATGTCGGTGCAGCTATATGGCGGAACGCCGGCTAGCCCACGCTTATCATCGCAAAGTAACGACACGGCCCCCTTCATCCCAGCCGACCCGTCGCCCATTGCCACGCTGTTCGATGAGGGCGAGGAGATGATCGAGAACCTCAACGCGATCCTTCAGAGCGTGAACGAACTCTTCAATGACGACAATCGACAGCAGGCGGGCAACATATTGACCAACATTGCCCAAATCACGGAAATGATTGCCTCTCAGCAGGCTGCTTTGGATGAAAACATGGCGCTTTTTGGCGATGTGTCACGCCAAGCCACCACCACGCTCGAGAGCATCGAGACACTTAGCCAGGAGGCGAATCGACTGCTGAACCAAGAGGGCCAACAAGTCATGCGCAGTGCCGAGAACGCCAGCCGCGACGTTGCTAGTGCTGCTCAGCGGATAGAGCAATTGGTAAACGATAACGCAGGGGCCGTGGAAGGCACCTTACAAAGCACTCGCGACATCGCCCCAGCGCTCGCGGCGCTCCGCTCGACACTCGCCACCCTTGATCGCATTACGCGAGAGCTCGAAGAGAGTCCAACGGACTTTTTCCTTGGCCGCGACCACGTAGAGGAGTTTCGCCCGTGAACATGCCTATTTTTCGCATCGTCGTCATGATGAGCGCGCTGTCCCTTCTTTCGGCCTGCTCAGTATTACCCGAAAAGGCGCCATCGACGCTGTATCGACTGCCTGCAATGGCAACGCAGGCTACCCCTGATGCCACTCGCCTACCGGGTCGACTTGGCATCGCAACGCCAGAAGCGGGCCACTTGCTAAGCAGCAACCGTATCGTAGTGTTTCCCGAAGGCAACGTGGTAAATGTGTATGAAGGCGCGCGATGGCATGAAGATGCCCCCCAACTGCTGCAGGCCAAGCTCATTGCTGGCTTGCAACAGCACGCTCTATTCGCCGATGTGAGCAGCGATCGGCTTCCTTATGACCTGCTGCTACTGAGCGAGCTCCGTCACTTCCAAAGCGAATACGACGTGAGCCCGCCCAGCGTCAATTTACAGTTAGACGTTCAATTAGTCGGCGCAGATCAACAACCAACGGCCTCTACCAGTTTCGCGATTCGCGAACGTGCCAAGAGCGCGGAAATACCTGACGTGGTCAACGCCTTTGGCAGCGCCACCGACCGCTTGACCGAGCAGTTGGCACGCTGGCTCGCGGCCAATGCACCTAGATGAAAAGGCCGTTTCTAGTATGGCGGTGAGGAGTGCGAGTACCGCTTAAGATACTCTTTTGGATCTTTGGGGTAGAAGTATTCCGGCTGTCGCTCTAAATGGGTAAAAAAACGAGTGTCCTTGTACGGCATCTTCATGAACCCCGACACGCCCAGTCCCTCTATTTGACTGACGGCAGCGAGCATACGACTGAGCAAATCCCGAAACTCCTGCTCCCGCCGGGGATCGAGTAGCCGATAGTAGCTGTGGATCTTGAGATGCTTGGGTAGCGCTTCGAAAATGATCATGCCTGTGTGATGGATCTCGTTGAGCCGCTTGAGCGTTCGCATGATGGTATCCGGCAACACCAACAGCTCCTCAGGGTCCGGGCCATCCTCGAAATAGCTATGCTGACGGGTGCGATCCTCCATTTCGGGTACGGCGCTCACCTCGTAAGCAATCGCCGTATCGGGATCACAATGAAACGCTTCCTCGGGGGTTGCGCGCTCTAAGTGCAGGGTTTGGCGGGCATTGAACAAACAGCTTTTGAATACCCCCTGGCGATGAATGGCGCGTGCCAAGTGAACCATGTTGTTCACCGCCTCGATGAAGGCGGGCTTGAGCGCTGGGTCATGCAAATTGAGCGACGAATCGATATACACGCCCTCGCGCTCCCAGCGTACGGCCAAACCACCCACCACCGGATATTTGCCCAATCGGCTCACCGAGGCCAAAAAGGCTTTTTCGGTCTCGCCCATGCCCTGCATGAACTGCTTGTAGTAGCGGTCAAGCTGGACATCGTTCACATCGTTGAGCGTCTCCTCGGAATGGGCCTCTCGCAAGAAGGCTTTACGAGAGCTATAAACCACGGTGTCTATCTCGGCGGTAGCCACGTGGTGACGGCCTTTACCCCACACCGGCACCAGCGGTGTTTGCAGCACACCAGGCAGATCGAGCATGACCAATTTAGCCATGCGCGGCATTTCTCGGATGAAGTAATTACCCGCCTGATAGCGCACCTGAGGGTTGGGATCGAGCATGCCATCCAGCGTGCGAGCGAACTCCATGGGAAGTCCGAGCGAGCTTGCCGGTATGGCGCGATGGCCAAAACGACATGATTGCGCCGACGCGAGCGCATAGAGCGTCCCCGCCACCCCCTGCTCGTCGAAGCGCGGCGATGAGAGCGCGCCATTGAGCTGCTCTTCACCAATGAAATACACGTCCCCCAGTCGGGCATTGGTTTGCTGGAGATTGTCCGACATTAGTTCCATTACATTGGCACCCACGAACTGCAGCGAGGCATCCAATTGTGCGAACACCGATGAGCCCCAGTCGATCAACGCGATGGATTCACTGACCGAATCGAAAACGAGATTGGAGGGTTTGATATCACCATGCACCACTGGCCGGGCGTGCGGCCCGGCCTCACGACGCAGTGCCTTGAGAATATCCGCCAGTTGCGCGGCGATACGCACGATCAAGCGGGGCGAGAGCTTGCCCTGCTTGAGTGAGACTTGCTCTAGATTCCAGCCAGGCGCGCGTTCCATGACCAAAATCGACTGACCACGGGCACGCTGATAGGTAATGAGCTTTGGAATCCGCGGGTGTGACACTTGATCGAGCATGAACGCCTCCTCCTCGAGGCGCTCTTGCAGATGGGTGGGCAGCGTAATGCGTGAAAACTTGAACACATAGTCGGCCCTAGCCCCTTGATGCCAAGCGCACCCTGCAAAGACGAAACCGTAAGCGCCTTTTCCCACCAACTCGATATCGGCGTATCCCAACTGGGCCAACTGTGACTGACACAGCGCTACCCAGTCCTTGAGCTTACGCGCATCATGATGGCTCAGTAGGTAAACCGACTGCTCTTCGGGTATATAAAACTGCTGCAGCGGCGCCTGACTCATCACAAAATGCCTACACGGTCATGCCAAGTGCAGAAGCATGCTTTCAGGCGCTTCTAGAAATCCTTTCCAGGCGTTGCAGAAGCGAGCAATGGTGCCGCCATCGATAAAGCGGTGATCTCCCGCCCACGTCACCGTCAAAATCGCCCGGCGCTGCACGGCGCCATGCTCATCGAAACGCGGCAGCCATTGGGTTTTGCCAATCGCCACGATGGCGGCTTCCGGGGCGTTGATGATGGGCGCGGCGTAGGTACCCCCCAAAGCACCAATGTTGGAAATGCTGATGGTGCCGCCTTTCAGGTCGGCCTGATCGACTCGCGCGTCTCGCGCCGCCTGGGTCAGCCTGCCGACCTCCTTGGCGATCTCGAACAGGGTCAACCGCTCGACGCCTTTCACGTTGGGCACCAAGAGGCCGGCCTTGCTATCGACGGCCATACCGATATTGCAGTGGTCGTAGTAGCTCAGCTCGTCGGCAGCGTCGTTTAACTGGGCATTGATGATCGGCGTTTCTGCAACAGCCAGCGCCATCGCCTTCATGAAGAACGGCATCAGCGTGAGTCGCTCTCCCTGCGCCTCCACCTGGGGCTTGAGACGCTCGCGCAGCGCCAACAGCTCGGTGACGTCGATCTCTTCGCCGTAATGAAAATGGGGAATGGAACTGGCGGATTCGACCATGCGCTTGGCCATCACCGCACGCACGCCGCGCAGCGGCTCCACCCTGGCGGGCGCCGAACCCGATGATGTCGGTGGGGATACGTATGCCTCGTTATCAGCGACCGACGGTGCATTGAGGTGGGCCAGCACGTCTTCTTTCAACACGCGCCCCTCTTTACCACTGCCGGTGATGTCCGCCAGCACCAGATCGTGCTCCCTGACTAAACGCCTAACGGCGGGGCTAGCGGGGACTTTATGGGCTAAAGCACTCGGCTCGGCGGGAGCGCGCGTCGACGGCTCGACGTCGTCACGTTGCGGCGTGGACTCTCGAGGGTTAGCGGTCGACTGATCGGTGGAGGCGTCTGCCGTAGGCTCGCTGGAAGATGAGCCTACCGTTTGGTACGCGTAGAGGGGCGCGTGGACCTTGGCGATTTGCCCCTGGGGCACATAAAGCTTGGTGACGGTGCCCGCTTCGGGCGCCGTAATTTCGACCAGGGCCTTGTCGGTCATCACCTCGACGATGGGCTGGTCCTCTTCGATGGTGTCGCCTTCGGCAACGCGCCACTCCACCACTTCACACTCGACGATCCCTTCGCCGATGTCCGGCAATAAAAAATCACTCATGACTGTTCTCCCTAGCGCTAGAAGTTCACGCTTTCGCGGATCGCTTCAAAAATTTTCAGGTGGTCAGGCAGATACTCTTTTTCCAGCACCAGCGGGAAAGGGGTATCCAACCCGGTGACCCGAGTAATCGGCGATTCCAAGTAAAGAAAACAGCGCTCCTGTATCGTCGCAGCGACTTCTCCGGCAAAACCACCGGTCAAAGGAGCTTCGTGACTGACGATCATGCGGCCCGTTTTGAAGACGGATTCCGCCACGGTATCGACATCCCAAGGCAACAGCGAGCGCAGGTCGATGACCTCGCAAGAGATACCCTGCTCTTCAGCTAGCTCGGCGGCTTTGCCGATTACCTCCATCTGTGCGCCCCAGCCGACCAAGGTAAGATCACTGCCCTCTTTGACGATCTCCGCTTCGCCGATGGGCAACTGATAATCGTCGTCTGGCACATCGCCCACGGCCGCTCGGTAGAGCCGCTTGGGCTCTAAAAAAAGCACCGGGTCAGGATCACGGATGGCCGCGAGCAGCAGTCCCTTGGCTTGATAGGGATTACGTGGCACGACGACTTTCAGACCGGGCGTATGAGTGAAGTAGGCCTCGGGTGATTGGGAGTGATAAAGTCCCCCCGAAATACCGCCACCGTAAGGCGTTCGGATGGTGAGGCCACCTACATTGAAGAGATCCCCGGAGCGGTAGCGGAACTTGGCGGTTTCGTTGACGATTTGATCGAAGGCCGGAAAAATGTAGTCGGCAAACTGAATCTCCGCGACAGGTACCGATCCTTGCGCAGCCAGCCCGTTGGCGAAACCGACGATGCCTTGCTCTACCAGCGGGGTATTGAAACAGCGCGATTTGCCGTACTTCTCCTGTAAATGGCTGGTGGCCCGAAACACCCCGCCGAACACCCCAACGTCTTCGCCGAAGCAGATCACTTTTTCGTCTTCTGCCATGGCGATATCGAGCGCATTGTTGATCGCCTGAAGCATGTTCATGGTCGTCATCTTACGCATCCCCCTGGTGATCGGCGGTTGACGAGAGGGAAGGATCGAGCGACTGAGCGCCACGCGGGTAAGCATCGGGATAACGACGAATATGCCGCTTGAGCTGATCCAGTTGACGCTGCAACGCGGGCGTAACATCCGCATAGACATCGCTGATCAGCGATTCGAGCGGCGGCGGCGGGCGCTTTTCGGCCCGCTTCATGGTGTCCAGCACTTCACGTCGCAAGGTCTCTTGTTGGCTGGCCTCTTCTTCATCGCTCCACCACCCTTTCTTCGCCATCCAGCGCTGCATGCGCAGCAAGGGATCTTTGACGCGCCACGCCTCCTCTTCGCTTTTCGCACGATAGCCCGAGGGGTCATCCGAAGAGGAGTGGGCCGCCAAGCGATAAGACATGGCCTCGATGAGCACCGGCTGATTTTTTTCTACCGCAATGCGTCTTGCCTGACGCGTCGCTTCGAAGACCGCCAATGCATCGTTGCCATCCACACGAATCACGTGCATGTGGTAGCCAAACGCACGGGGAGCAATACCGTCGGCAGCAAACTGCTCGGTGGCTGGCGTCGAGATAGCGTAACCATTGTTACGGCAGAAGAAGATGACCGGCACTTGGTGCACCGACGCCATGTTGAGAGCAGCGTGGAAATCTCCCTCGGATGCGGCGCCCTCGCCAAAGAAGGTCAGCGTGCAGTGACCTTCACCGGCCAGCTTTTGACCGTAGGCATACCCGGTGGCTTGAGGAATCTGCGTCGCCAGCGGCGATGAGATGGTCATATAGTGCAGTTTACGGGAGCCGTAGTGAATCGGCATTTGACGGCCTTTGCCGTAATCGAGCTCGTTGCCAAATAGCTGATTCATGAACTCGTCGATGGAGAAGCCGCGATACATCAAGGCGCCCTGCTCACGGTACTGGGCCATGATCATGTCCGCATCGTCCAGTGCGGCCGTCGCTCCCACAACGGCAGCCTCTTCACCGGTGCACTGCATGTAAAAGCTGAGACGCCCTTGACGTTGAGCAGCCATCATGCGCTCATCAAGAATGCGGGTGGCTAGCATGGCCTGATACAGTCGGCGGGCGTGCTCTTGCGTGATCTCGGGTGCTCGAGCGCCTTCGTAAAGCTCGCCATCGGGATTCAGCAGGGCGAACGTCTCGATGGCAAACTCGTCGCCGGTCATGAAGGCCGGCTGGTATACGTACTGAGTCATCATTATTGTCCTTGTTTTTACCCCTTTTGAGGGCAGTGTTGTCGGTGATGACCGTTTTTGCCAGTGGATTTATCTGACAAGGGTCAACGCAACACTGGGACAGTAACTCAGTGGAAGCGGTTTAGGGATTCGACTTAAGATGCAGAGAGACGCTGACGCAGCGTCTGCTGATAGACATTGAAAGCGCTATCGACGCAGAGCGCCAGAAGCGCGATCAAAAGAGCACCTTGCAGTACGTAGGCCACATTACCGTTGACGATGCCCGCAATGATCGGGTCGCCCAGGTTACTCGCACCCACTGTCGCGCCCAGCGCAGCCGTGGCGATATTGATCGTCACCGAGGTGCGCACGCCCGCCAAAATGACCGGCGCCGCCAGCGGAAGTTCGACTTGTCGCAACACTTGCCAGGGCGTCATACCCATGGCCAGGGCCGACTGTTTGAACGTTGGGTCGACATCATTGATACCCGCCAGGGTATTACGCACGATGGGCAGCAGTCCGTAGAGCATGAGGGCAACGATGATGGGCAGCGTGCCAAAGCCGAGCACCGGAACGGCTAACGCCAATACGGCGACCGGTGGAAACGTCTGCCCCAGCGATGCCAGTTGCCCGATCAGCGGCAAAAAATCACGCCCTCTCTCACGCGTGACGGCCACCCCCGCCGCCACGCCCGCGATGATCGTCACCACCGCCGCCACGCCAACGACCAGGACATGACGGCCGAGCAACTCGTAAAATGCCGCGCGAGCATAAACGACCTGTCTAGCGTCAGGCTCTATCCAACGAAACAAGCTCTCTAGCAGAGGCATACCAATGATGCCCGCCGCCAACAGTGCAGCCCATGCCAGTGGAAGAAGCCACTGGACGTTAGCGACATTCGACAAATCGTTGTTACCGGACTTACGATTCACGCTGACTCGTCCTATCCCACTGTGCTTCTTTGACGATACGGCGAAGCGACAGCTCACCAATCGGCACATCGTTTTGATCGACGACCGTCAAGCGATCACAGTGATCACGCAACATCATGGAGAGCGCTTGGCGCAGCGAAAAATCAGCGGGAATGCGCGACTGCGCCGGCAAGGTAGGCCCCAGCGATGTCATGTGGTCTTTCACCCGTGTGAGCGCTGCTTGCTTCAATCCCCGCTCCAGGCCGCCGAGTAACGACTCGACAAACGGATCGTGGGGATGCTGTAAAAGCGCTAGTGGCGTGCCCTGTTGAACGATGCGACCGTCGCGCATGACGACAAGGTGGTCGGCCAACCCCAGTGCTTCATCCATATCGTGGGTCACGAACACGATGGTTTTGTGCAGCCGAGACTGTATTTTGGCAAGCTCCTCTTGGAGCTTTTCCCGGGTGATGGGGTCTAGCGCCCCAAAGGGCTCATCCATGAGCAAGATATCGGGATCGCCGGCAAGCGCGCGAGCCACACCTACCCGTTGCGCCTGCCCGCCGGAGAGTTGGTGAGGATATTTATGGGCGAACTCCTCCACAGGCAGCCCTAGCAACCCCATCAACTCCTCGACTCGAGCGGTAGTATCGGTAGCCGACCACTTCAATAGCCGAGGCACCAATCCAATGTTGCGTGCAACGCTCCAGTGAGGAAATAGTCCGGTGCTCTGAATCACGTAACCAATGCGACGGCGAAGCTTCACTGGATCGTACTGCTCGATCGCCTGGCCATCCAAGATGATGTCGCCACTGCTGTGATCGATGAGTCGATTGATCATGCGCAGCGTGGTGGATTTACCGCAGCCGGAAGTACCTACCAACGCACAGAGCTTGCCTTTTGCAACCCGCAGGGTAATGTCATCCACCGCGGTGGCGTCGCCGAACGTCTTTGAAACATGGGAAAGCTCGATCATTGCCGTCCTCCGGGACGCAGCGCGTCCGCTAACGCACCAAGCCCTGCATCCACCATGAGCGCCAAGATCAAAATGGGTAACGCACCCAACAGCACCATATCCATGGCAGCCTGACCCAGCCCTTGAAAAATAAATGTGCCTAAGCCGCCCGCCCCAATCAATGCCGCTACCGCGGTAAGTCCCACGGCTTGAACGGCGGTAATACGCACGCCTTCCAACAGCACGGGAAGTGCCAACGGAAACCGCACTTGCCAAAAACGTTGTGTCGTTCGCATTCCCATGGCTTTGGCGGCCTGCAATGTCTCCTCGCTCACTTCTTCGAGGGCGATGTAGGTATTGCGCACCATTGGCAGCAGGCTGTAGGCGATGAGCGCGATCAGCGCCGGCGCGTTGCCAATGCCACTCACCCCTAGCGCCGCCAGCGTTGGGACATTCGCTGCCAGCCAGGCAAGGGGCGCTAGCAGAAGCCCAAACAGCGCCAAGCTGGGGATGGTTTGTAAAAAATTCAGCAGCGTAAACGCTACTTTTTGTAGCCGCTCATAGCGACGCATGAGCATGGCCAGCAGCGACCCCAGCACCACGCTGACGCCTACAGCCGTGCTCACCAGCACCATGTGCTGCATCAGTGCCTGATAAAACTGCCCCTGCCGAGCTTGGAACTCCTGTACCAGGGCAAGGCGATCCAGCCAGAGCGCGGCACAGCCCCACCAGACAACGCTTACACCGAATAACAGTAGCGCCGTCCACCATCGAGATAACCCAAGACGCAGACGAAGCTCTACCAAGCAGAGCAATAAAACGAACAGTACGGTCCAGTAGGCCGGACCAATACCAAGACGCGCCTGAGGTAAGGAAGGGTCGACCAACCAGTGGCCAGCCACCATCAAACCAAACGGCATGAGTAGTAAGGTTAGCGTAACGATGGCCAGCACCGCTCGATAGTGCCGGACGTTAGGCATCAATGCCAACGTCGCCATAGCGAGAGAGAGCAATGACACCAGGGCTGCCCCTGGCCAACCAATGGCATCGACCATGCCAAAGGCGGTACCGGAAACGATACGATTAGGGGCGACACTCACCACGTTCAGTAGCCATGCAGCGGCTAACATGCTCCCGCTGAGACAGCACAGTACGACATTAGGCTGCCAAGGGCGTCGTTTAAAGGATGGCGATGGTAGGGCGTCGATCAACGACATTCATCAGTCATCCAGGCTGTCGAGGTAGTCACTCGCTACTTGATCCGGCGAGACACCATTCACCGCGACATTCGCATTGAGCTCTTGCAGCGTCACGAGGTCTAGCGTGGCAAACACCTCATTCAGCAACGCTTCCATGTCAGGGTAAGCGTCAAGCACTTCTTCACGCACCACGGGAGCGGGTTGATACACCGGCTGTACGCCTTTGGAGTCTTCGAGCACGACGAGGCCCAGGGCGCTCAGACCACCGTCGGTACCGTAGGTCATGGCGCCATTGACACCGCTGGTTTGCTGCGCGGCCGCACGCATCGTAGCAGCCGTGTTGCCACCCGAAAGGACGAGCAGCTGATCATCGCTCAACTCGAAACCATAGGCGTCCTGGAAAGCCGGTAGCGCCTGGGCGGATTCGACGAATTCAGCGCTGGCGGCAAATTTGAACGTTCCGCCATCGGCCAGATATGCAGCCAAATCATCCAGCGTGGTCAAATCATTGGCGTCGGCCACGTCTTGGCGAATGCTCATGGCCCAAGTGTTGTTGGCACTGGCGGGCCGTAGCCAAATCAACCCCTGCTCGGCATCGCGTTCGCTGACGGTTTGATAAGCGTCGTCGGCGCTGTTCCAGACGGGGCTATCGGTCATGTCGAAGAAGAAGGCGCCGTTCCCCGTGTATTCTGGGTAAAGATCGATCTCCCCTGCTTGCAGCGCGCTACGTACCACGCTAGTGCCCCCTAACTGAAGGCGATCTTCCGTAGGAATGCCGTTGCGTTCCAATGTTTGAATGATCAGTTCGCCCAACACCGAGCCTTCCGTATCGATTTTCGAAGACACCACGACGGGATCGTTGGCGCTGGCCGTGGAAAGAGTGACTACAGAGAAGGCTACCGTCGATAGACAGGCAGCCAGCGAAGGTGTGAACAATGAGCGCATGGGGTCGTCCTTTTCAGTGTGCGTCTGTGGCGTACCGGATCAGTATAAGAGCCTACTGCGTTGAAGTCAGACGCCGTTTTCACGGCGTCCGACATATCACCACGATCAAGGCGCTTCGATGACCCAGGTCGTCCCTTCCCGGGAGTCCTTGAGAACGATGCCGAGCGCTGCCAGCTCGTCACGAATGGCGTCCGCGCGGGCAAAATCCTTACTGGTTTTTGCATCATGACGTTCGGCGATTTTGGCTTCGATCTCCTCCTCGCTAAGCGCTACCTGCTGCTGAGCGCCTTTGAGGAAGGTTTCCGGCACTTGCTGTAATAACCCCAGCACCCCGGCCAAGCGCTTTAATTCGCCTGCCAAGCGCGGCGCTTCCGCTGGCTGGTCGCTTTTCGCGCGGTTGAGATCGCGGGCCAAGTCGAACAGCGCGGCCAAAGCGACAGGGGTGTTGAAGTCGTCGTCCATGGCCGCGGTAAAGCGCTCGGCCGCCTCGCTGGCGACTGCCTGCTCGTCAGCGTCCACGCCTTCCAACGCCGTATATAGTCGCGTCAGCGACTTGCGTGCTTCGACCAGCGAATCCAACGAGTAGTTGATGGCGCTGCGGTAGTGGCTGGCGACCAACAGATAGCGAACGACTTCCGGATCATGCTCGGCAAGTACGTCACGGATGGTGAAGAAATTGCCCAAGGACTTGGACATCTTTTCCTGATTCACACGCACGGCGCCGGCATGCATCCAGGTATTGACGTAGGTTTTCCCTGTCGCTGCTTCCGATTGGGCGATCTCGTTCTCATGATGAGGAAAGGTCAAATCCGGCCCGCCGCCATGGATATCGAAGGTATCACCCAAGCAGCAGGTCGACATTGCAGAGCACTCGATGTGCCAGCCGGGGCGACCCTCTCCCCAAGGAGAGTGCCAGTGGGCTTCACCGGGTTTGGCCGCTTTCCAAAGCACGAAATCCAGCGGATCCTCTTTGTGTACATCCACATCCACGCGCGCTCCCGAGCGCATGTCATCCAACTGACGGTTGTTCAATTTGCCGTAGTCGGTGAACTTGCGCACTCGGTAGTAGACATCACCATTGGCCGCGGCATAGGCAAAGCCTTTGTCGATGAGCGTTTCGATCATCGCGATGATATCGTCGATGTGCCCCGTTGCCCGGGGCTCCTGACTGGGTGGCAGCACGTTGAGGCGAGCTTCGTCCTCATGCATCGCGGCAATCATGCGCTCGGTGAGCGCGTCGATGGGCTCGCCGTTCTCCTCGGCCCGCTTGAGGATTTTATCGTCGATATCGGTGATGTTGCGGACATAGGTCACGTCATAACCGCGATGGCGCAGGTAGCGGGTAATCACGTCAAAGGCCACCATCACCCGGGCGTGGCCAAGGTGACAGTAGTCATACACCGTCATACCGCAAACGTACATGCTGACCTTGCCGGCCACCAGCGGGCGAAAAGGGTCTTTGCGGCGAGTCAGCGTATTGTAAATATGCATATGACGTTTCCTTAGCCCTTCTGTTTGATTTTCGCCCAGCTATCTTTCAACCCAACGGTACGGTTGAACACCAGGTGGTCGTTAGTGGAGACATGGCGATCAGCACAGAAATAACCGACTCGCTCGAATTGGAAGCGATCTTCCGGCGCGGCGCTGGCCAGGCTTGGCTCGCCAATGGCGTTGCATACCACCAGCGACTCGGGGTTCAAATGCTCGAGGAAGTCGACGTCCTTGTCACGATCGGGCTGCTCGACCATGAACAGGTTATCGTAGAGGCGCACTTCCATCGGCACGCCGTGGGCCGCGCTGACCCAGTGAATCACCCCTTTCACCTTGCGGCCTTCGGGGTTTTTACCCAGGGTGTCGAAATCGACGGAGCAGCGCAGCTCGACGATCTCGCCTGCGTCATCTTTGATAACCTCATCACAACGGATCACATAGCTATTACGCAGACGGACTTCTTTACCGGGCGCTAAGCGGAAGAATTTTTTCGGTGCGTCTTCCATGAAGTCGTCTTGGTCGATGTAGAGTTCACGACCAAACGGCACCTTGCGCATCGGCATATCGTCACGCGCTGGGTGGCCCGGCACCTCGTACACTTCCTCGTGATCTTCCGGCACGTTCGTCAGCACTACTTTCAGCGGCTTGAGCACGCACATGGCGCGGGGTGCGTTATCTTCCAGGTCCGAACGAATGGCGTGGGTCAGCATGGCGATATCCACCAAACCACCGTCGGAACGGGTCACGCCGATCATTTCACAGAATTTACGAATCGAAGCGGGCGTATAGCCGCGGCGACGCATACCGGAAATGGTCGGCATTCGCGGGTCATCCCAACCATCGACGATCTGCTCATCCACCAACAGCTTCAGCTTACGTTTGGAGGTCAGCGTGTAGTCGAGGTTCAGTCTGGCAAATTCAATCTGGCGCGGCTTGGCGGGCACCGGCAGATTGTTCAAGAACCACTCGTATAGCGGGCGGTGGTCTTCGAACTCCAGCGTACAGATGGAGTGAGTAATACCCTCGATGGCATCCGACTGACCGTGGGTAAAATCGTACGAGGGGTAGATTTTCCACTTGTCACCTGTTTGGTGATGATGCGCATGACGAATGCGGTACAAGATCGGATCGCGCAAATTGATGTTGGGCGACGCCATATCGATTTTGGCGCGCAGCACTTTTTCGCCTTCACCAAACTCACCGTTACGCATCCGTTCTAGAAGGTCCAAGCTCTCTTCGGCGCTGCGCTCACGGTAGGGGCTAGGCTTGCCGGGCTCGGTCAGCGTGCCTCGATACTCGCGAATCTCATCCGGGGAGAGGTCATCCACATAGGCTTTGTCTTCACGAATCAGATGCTGCGCCCAGGCGTAGAGCTGATCGAAATAATCAGAGGCAAAGCGCACCGGTCCGGCCCACTCGAAGCCCAGCCAGCTGACGTCCTCTTTGATGGCATCGATGTACGCCTGCTCTTCTTTGGCAGGGTTGGTGTCGTCAAAGCGCAGATGACACTCACCACCCAACTGCTCTGCCAACCCGAAATTCAAACAGATCGACTTGGCGTGGCCGATATGCAAAAAGCCGTTGGGCTCCGGGGGAAAGCGCGTCACGATTTTGGTGACCTGGCCGCCCGCTATCTCGTCGCGTACTTGGTTGCGAATGAAGTTCGGCGCTGGGGTGGTCTCGTTGGTCATGGTGGTGTTGATAACCTCATGGTGGATGGCGTGCTGGGCAAACGATGCAAAGGCAATCAGGGTTAGCGCTTCGCGGTGCCGAGCAAAACCGCTATTATAACGTGACGCCGATGCACAGCGCCAAGGCGAACGCTTTTATTGAACAGGAATTTATCCATGATCGTATTACAGACGAACCACGGTGACATCACCATCGCGCTCAATCATGAAAAAGCCCCGGTTACGGCAGCCAATTTCGAGCAGTACGTGCGCGACGGTTTTTACGACGGCACGCTGTTTCACCGGGTCATTGATGGCTTCATGATTCAAGGTGGCGGTTTCGACCAGGACTTCAACCAAAAACCGACCCGTGACCCTATCGAGAACGAAGCCGATAACGGCTTGCAAAACACCATCGGCACGCTGGCCATGGCGCGCACCCAAGACCCCCACTCTGCTACGGCACAGTTTTTCATCAATGTCGGTAACAACAGCTTCCTTAACCATAGTGGCAAAAGCTTGCAAGGCTGGGGCTATGCGGTGTTCGGAGAAGTCGTTGAAGGCATGGATGTGGTGAACGCGATCAAAGGCGTCAGCACCACACGTCGCGGCATGCACGCCGATGTGCCTGCGGAAGATGTCATCATCGAACGCGCCTACGTGAAGGAAGCGGAATAATCGTTGGGAGCTTTATGCGTACGCTGCTAATCGCTGATATGCATCTAAGTCACGAGACACCTGAGATCAATCAGGGGTTTTATCGCTACTTAGAACAGACGGCCAGTGGGGCACAGGCGCTCTACATCCTGGGAGATCTTTTCGATGCCTGGATGGGTGACGACCTGCTGGACACCCCTCACCCACTGAGCACCGTGGCCCATGACGTCATTCGACGACTGCACGCACTCAGCGAAGCTGGCACTGCCGTCTATTTCATCCATGGCAACCGAGACTTTTTACTGGGTGAACGTTTTATTCACGCCTGTGGCGCCACCCTGCTACCGGAAAGCGAACAAGTAGAGCTGCAAGGCGTTCCCGCCGTCATTCTCCACGGCGATAGCCTCTGCACCAAAGACGAGGCGTATATGGCTTTTCGCGCTCAGTCGCGCAGCGAACAGTGGCAGCAGCAAATTCTTTCGCTGCCCCTGGAGCAGCGGTTGGAGCTTGCCAAAAGCCTGCGCATGCAGTCGGGTGATGCCAATGCGGGCAAAGCCGACGACATCATGGACGTCACCCAAGATGAGGTTGTGGCACTCATGGAACGTTACGGTGTAACGACCATGATTCATGGGCACACCCATCGGCCCAAGGTGCACGACCTCACGGTCGAAGACGTTCCTGCCAAGCGCTTCGTACTGGGCGACTGGGACAACCAACACGGCTGGGATGTGGTGGTAGAGCCTGCTAATGAGCGTCATGCCGAACCCGTTCTGCGTCAGTTTTCGCTCGACGCTCTGCCTTGACTTGCGATACGAGCGACAAAAAAAGCCGATCACTCGATCGGCTTTTTCTCGGCTCATTGCAAGCGCCCACGCGGGCACTTGCATTTATTCCAATGGGGTATTTCAAGGACTTAGCGCTCGATCTCCGCATCGTTACGTAGATCGTCGATCAACCCCTGGATAACCGACTGGGCACGAAGCTGCTCGGCCATTTGCGCAACGAACGCGGTCATCTGCTCGTCCACTTCGCCTACAAAAACGCGATCTAGCGCAACGACAGCCACACCTTGCGGCATAGTCACCGCACGATAAACGCTTTCGCCCTCGCTGGGACGCGGCATACGGAACACTTCGCCCACAAGCGATTGAGGCAGTGCGCTATCCGACTGACGCGACACGTCATTGGCTTCCAGCCACTCCAGCTCGACATTTTCACCGTTCCGCAAGGAAGCAATCAACTCTCCCGCCTGAGCCTGAAGGGCCTCTTGACGCTGCTGAGCTGCGACGGCCTGTTCGACCTCATCGCGCACGTCTTCCAAAGGCAGAACCGTCGCGTCACGATGCTCGGCCACCCGTAGCACCAAACGACGGTCGTTATCGAGTTCGATGACTTCGCTGTTATAGCCCTCTTCCAGCACGTCTGCACTGAAGGCTTCATCTAGCACGCCAGGCTCGGAAAGTACGCCTTCCCCTTCATCACGGGCAATCCACTGCGTTTGCTCGAGTGTCAGGCCGAGATCATCGGCGACGCTTTGAAGGTCATCCGCGGCAAAACTCTCATCGATCAAGCGCTGAACCCGTTCGTTGAACGCGTCATTCACTTCCCGAAGTGCCACGTCTTGAGCCAGTGCATCACGCTGCTCTTCGAAGGTGGGGCCTGCCAGCTCGGTCACGCGGAGAATGTGGAAAGCACCATCCATTTCTACCAGCTGAGAGGTTTCGCCCACACCCAGGGAAAACGCCGCCTCGTCAAAAGCATCACCAAAAAAGCCGCGACTGATGACACCTAAATCACCGCCATCTTCGGCACTAGCCGTGTCATCGGAATAGCGCGCGGCCGTATCAGCAAAGCTTTCGCCTTCGTTGAGGGACGCAAGCGCTTCGCTAGCCCGCGCCTGAGCTTCTTCACGGCTACGCTCGTCACCGAAAGTGATCATAATGTGCGATACGCGACGATCAGCGCTTTGGCTCTGCGCTCGCCACGCGTCGCGAAGCGCCTGTTCGTCGACATCGACGTCCTCCGCCATAGCTTGGCGATCGATCAACACATACTCTACGCGCACCTGCTCAGGACGCTCGAAACGCGACTGATTGGCATCGTAGTAAGCCTGCATCTGCTCGTTGGTAACGTTGACGTCGATATTGGCGTCTTCGGCGCTCAGCATGACGTAACGAAAATCTCGCTGCTGCCGCTGTAAGTCAGCCAAACGCTCTTCTTCACTAGCCAGGGTGAAATCGCTAAAGGCAAGCCCTTGCTGTAAATGCTGTCGCTTGATGTCTACTCGTAGCTCTTCACGAAACGAGAGAGGCGTGTAACCTGCACCGGCGAGACGGTTACGGAAAATGTCTGCTGAGAATCGTCCATCTTGATCATGGAACTCGGGCAAGCTAACGATCATTTGATCCAATTGAGCATCGGAGACGTAAAAACCGCCCTCTTCCGCGTACTGGGTCAGTAAGGATTGGGTAATCAGCTGATCGAGCATATCGTTGCGCAAGGCGCGCTCTTGCTCTGGCGGCACCTGTCCAGAGCGCAACGCACGTTGAACGTTCAGCTCGACTTCTTGACGCATAATGGGCTCACCATTGACGCTGGCGACCTCGTTGGGATCGCTGCCGAACACGCTAAACAGCGACTCCACGCCAAACAGTGCCATGGCTGCCACCATGAGACCGATAATTATCTTGGCACCCCAGCTTCTGGAGCCATCTCGTATACTTTGCAGCATGCTAGCCTCAGATCATCAAAGCCATCTATTGCCCGAAATAGCGGGCCAGAAAATAACATGGGCGCATCGCGGATGCGATGCGCCCATTAATTTACAGCCAACGCGACCCAATTAGTTGACGGCGTCTTTCAGCGCTTTACCGGCTTTAAAGCTAGGTACTTTGGCGGCGCTGATTTCGATGGGCTGACCCGTCTGCGGGTTACGGCCAGTACGCGCAGCACGCTCTTTGATCGCAAATGTACCAAAACCGACCAGAGAAACACTCTCGCCTTTTTTGAGGCTATCGGTGACAGACTCCACCATGGCATCCAATGCGCGGGTTGCCGCTGCTTTCGGAATATCTGCAGACGCGGCAATAGCTTCAATCAGCTCGGACTTATTCACACTTCACCCCTTAACTGTTTCAAAAAATGGCTCTGAACGGTACGGTCACCGAGTGCATCAACCTCAAAGCATAGCTGCGTTTTATAGCAATGCCTTGAAACACCTGTCAAGCGACCTGACCGTGAAATGCCCGCCGCTCAAGGCATTGGGCAAATTTATTAAGTAAAATTAAAGCAGGCGTTGCTTTAACGCTTAATGGGTACTTGCAGCAGCATTCGTATTGAACGACGTGTCTGCGCCTTTCAACGTGGCACCTTCGGCAACGTTACCCGTCAACGCGACCGCCAGCACGTCATCTATCCACCGTACGGGACGAATATCAAGTGCATCTTTGATATTTTCCGGTACTTCCTTGAGATCTCGACGATTTTCCTCAGGAATTAGGACGGTCTTTATACCACCCCGCCGAGCCGCCAGCAATTTCTCCTTTAGCCCCCCAATCGGCAGTACTTCGCCGCGCAGATTGACCTCACCCGTCATAGCGACCTCACAACGCACCGGGCGCTGCGTATACGCGGAGACAATGGCTGTCACCATGGCAATACCCGCGCTAGGGCCGTCTTTAGGCGTGGCACCCTCGGGCACGTGGATATGCAGGTCTTCGTTCTCGAAACGCTGAGGATCGATCCCGTAACGCTCGGCTCGCGCCTTGACCACCGTCTGGGCAGCGCTCACCGACTCTTTCATGACATCCCCTAAAGAGCCGGTTTTATGGATGCGCCCTTTACCTGGCGTAACCACCGATTCGATATTGAGCAGCTCGCCACCCACCGAGGTCCAGGCCAAGCCCGTGACACGACCGACCTGATCCTCCTGTTCCGCCAATCCATAGCTGTAGCGGCGCACACCGGCATAGGTTTCGATCTGCTCGGCCGTCAGTATTTGCTGCGCCTGCAGCTTGCTGCCCGCTTTATCTGTTGATTTACGCTCTGCTTCTAGACGCTCACGCAGTACCTTACGACACACTTTCGCGATCTGGCGCTCGAGTTCACGCACCCCGGCTTCGCGTGTGTAGTAGCGCACGAGCTCCAGCAGAGCATCATCACCCAGTGCCAGCTCATGGGTTTCCAGACCGTTCGCTTCAAGCTGCTTAGGCAACAAATAGCGCTTGGCGATAGCAAGTTTTTCATCTTCGGTGTAGCCCGGAAGACGAATGATCTCCATACGATCCAACAGCGGTCCGGGAATGTTCATCGAGTTCGCCGTACAAATGAACAGCGTCTCGGAAAGGTCATAATCCAGCTCGAGGTAATGGTCGCTAAAGCTACCGTTCTGCTCTGGGTCCAGCACTTCTAGCAGTGCCGATGCAGGATCGCCCCGATGATCCATGCCCAGCTTGTCCACCTCATCCAGGAGGAAAAGCGGGTTTTTAACACCGGCTCGACTCATACGTTGCATCAGCTTACCTGGCAGCGATCCAATGTAGGTGCGACGATGGCCGCGAATCTCCGACTCATCACGGACGCCACCCAAGGCAAGACGTACATACTTACGGTTAGTCGCGCGAGCAATGGATTGACCAAGCGACGTTTTACCCACCCCGGGCGGACCAACCAAACAAAGCACTGGGCCTTTCAACTTGCGCACGCGTTTTTGTACGGCAAGATATTCAAGAATGCGTGCCTTGACCTCTTCCAACCCGTAGTGATCCGCATCCAGCACTTCTTGCGCTTTGACCAGATCGTGTTTTACCCGGGTGCGCTTTTTCCAAGGCACTGCAATAAGCCAGTCCAGATACGATCGCACCACGGTTGCTTCGGCAGAGTTGGAAGCCATCATTTTGAGCTTGTTGAGCTCTTGCGTTGCCTTTTCTGATGCCTCTTTGGGCATACCGGACGCTTTGATCGCTTGCTCGTACTTCTCTGCCTCATTGGGCACGTTATCCAGCTCACCCATCTCTTTTTGGATGGCTTTCATCTGCTCGTTGAGATAGTACTCTCGCTGAGTCTTCTCCATCTGCTCTTTGACACGCGAGCGAATGCGCTTCTCGACCTGAAGCAGATCGATTTCTGACTCGATCAACGCCATCAAGTGCTCGATACGATCCCGGACGCGATCCATTTCGAGCAACTCTTGCTTGTCGCCAATTTTTAGTGACAAATGCGCACAAATGGTGTCGACCAGCCGACTCGGGTCTTCGATGCCGGACAGCGAATTCAGCACCTCGTTAGGCACTTTCTTGGAAAGCTTCACGTACTGTTCGAACTGATTGAGCAGTACCCGTACGAGCGCCTCTTGCTCACGGTTAGTGAGTGGTTCGCTTTCCCGTGGCGTCAAATACGCCTGAGTGTAGCCCGCTTCGCTTTCCTCGATATCGATGACATCCGCCCGGAAACTGCCTTCGATCAATACCTTGACGGTACCATCGGGCAGCTTGAGCAGTTGCATGATGTCAGCAACGGTCCCCATCGCATAGAGGTCCGCGTTATCAGGGTCGTCTTGAGAGGCCTCGCGTTGAGCCACCAGCAGTACACGCTTGTCGGCTTCCATCGCGGCTTCCAGCGCCTGTATGGATTTCTCACGACCAACAAAAAGCGGAATAACCATTTGCGGGTAGACGACGACATCCCGCAACGGCAACAGGGGTAGACATTGTGTCTGTTCGGCGTTCTGCTGCATCGCAGACGTTCCTCAAATTCGGATGAGTACTTGATGGGTACTTAGTCAAGTACCACACAGTGGAAAGGGCATGGCAGGACACGCTCACTGCGTGCTGGTCAGCCATTTCAAGTCGCGTATTAACAGCAAGGGGCCGCCTAGGCGACCCCTTGGTTTGGCACAAGCGGTGGAGAGCTAGGCCGTGGCGGGCACCTTATGATTAACCGTCGGTACCATCGACACGAGTCTCTTGCTGCTGCGAGTAGATCAACAGCGGTTCACTTTCGCCAGCGATGACGGAACCATCGATGACGACTTTGCTCACCCCTTCCAAGGATGGAATTTCATACATCGTATCGAGCAGAACCGACTCTAAAATGGAGCGAAGTCCACGTGCGCCGGTTTTTCTCTCCATGGCTTTTGCCGCCACGGCTCTCAGGGCATCGTCTCTGAACTCCAGAGTGACGTCTTCCATTTCGAAGAGTTTGCCATACTGTTTGATCAACGAATTCTTTGGCTCGGTCAAGATTTGCACCAAGGCCTCTTCGGTGAGTTCTGTCAATGTGGCGATCACTGGTAAACGGCCGACGAACTCGGGTATCAAACCGAACTTGACGAGATCTTCAGGCTCGACATCTGCAAGAAGCTCCCCTACACCACGAGAAGACTCTTTGCTTTTCACGCTGGCATTGAAGCCAATGCCACCTTTTTCAGCGCGATCACGAATCACCTTGTCCAGTCCGGCAAACGCACCGCCCACGATAAACAGGATATTGGCCGTGTTTACCTGCACGAACTCCTGCTGGGGATGCTTGCGACCGCCTTGAGGAGGTACGGACGCCGTAGTGCCCTCGATCAGTTTCAACAGCGCCTGCTGCACCCCTTCGCCCGAGACATCACGGGTAATCGAAGGGTTGTCCGATTTACGCGAAATCTTATCGATTTCATCGATATAAACAATACCGCGCTCGGCCTTCTCGACATCGTAGTCGCACTTTTGCAGTAGTTTCTGGATGATGTTTTCGACATCTTCACCCACATACCCTGCTTCGGTCAGCGTCGTTGCATCAGCAATGGTAAAAGGTACATTCAGTAGCCGCGCCATGGTCTCGGCCAGCAGCGTCTTACCGCTTCCCGTCGGACCAATCAGGAGGATGTTGGATTTACCTAGCTCCACATCGCCTTCACGCACTTCTGACTTCAGACGCTTGTAGTGGTTATACACCGCTACGGACAGCACCATTTTGGCGCGGTCTTGTCCGATGACGTAGTCGTCCAGCGTATGACGTATTTCGCGGGGCGTAGGTAGACGCTCCTCATCGCTCTCGGCATCGGCTTCGAGAACTTCTTCGCGAATGATGTCATTACACAAGTCGACACACTCATCGCAGATATACACGGACGGGCCAGCAATCAGCTTACGTACTTCGTTTTGATTTTTGCCACAAAACGAGCAGTAGAGCAGTTTGCCACCTTCGTCCTTGCCTTTGCCGTCGGCCATTCGCGTACCTCTGTCACTGCGGCGGCTGACGCCGCCTTAAAAGCTCGTTAGAAAAGCAGAATCCTATCACGCTATCAGGATGTAGGCCGCTTATCCAGCACTGCGTCAATCAAGCCATACTCTTTGGCTTTATTGGCGCTCATGAAATTGTCACGGTCGGTATCTTGGGCCACTTTATCAATGTCTTGGCCAGTATGGTGGGCCAAGATTTGATTCAACTTCTCCCGGATACCAAGAATTTCACGGGTGTGAATCTCAATATCCGATGCTTGCCCCTGGTAACCGCCCAGCGGCTGATGAATCATCACACGTGAGTTCGGTAAGCAGTAACGCTTGCCTGCAGCACCTGCGGTAAGCAGTAGCGCGCCCATGCTGGCGGCTTGACCGATACACACGGTGGAAACGTCCGGCTTGATGAACTGCATGGTGTCATAGATAGACATCCCTGCCGTCACAGAGCCGCCGGGCGAGTTGATATATAAGTGAATGTCTTTGTCGGGATTTTCAGACTCAAGAAACAGTAGTTGCGCCACGACAAGGTTGGCCATGTAGTCTTCTACAGGGCCCACCAGGAAAATCACGCGCTCTTTCAGCAGACGCGAATAGATATCGTAGGCTCTTTCCCCTTTGGCGCTCTGCTCAACCACCATGGGCACTAGACCGCCGGCGTTTTGAATATCAAACTCACTCATTCGGGTGATTCCTTGCGTCCGGTAAGGGAAAAGCGCACCCAAGCAGGGTGCGCCACGCGATGAGATCAGGCGCTTGCCTGTTCGCCCTCTTCATTCTCATCTTGCTCAGCCTGTTGCTGAGCAGCAGCCAGCGCTTGCTGGTAAGACATTTCCACGTCTTTGACGTTCGTTTGCTCAAGCAGTTTATCGACCGCCTTCTCTTCAAGAATGGCAGATTTCACTTGGGTTTTCAGCTGCTCGTTACCCATGTAGTACTCCACCACTTCGGTGGGATCTTGGTACTGCTCTGCCAGCTCTTCGACTTTGGCTTTGATTTCAGCGTCGTCAGCATCCAACTCGTGAGCTTTGATCACTTCGGCCAACAGCAGACCGACTTGAACACGTCCTTTAGCTTGCTCCTCGAACAACTCGTTCGGCAGTTGGGTAACATCAAAATCCTCACCCAAACCGAACTGCTGAGCGGCCTGACGCTTCATACCGTCAGTTTCTTGCTGAACTAGCGCGCTGGGAACGGGAATGTCGTTTGCCTTCTTGAGGGCATCCAGCACCTGTTGCTTGACACGGTTATCGACCGCCTGAGAAGCCTCACGCGTCATGTTTTTCTTGATTTCAGCCCGAAATTTGGCTTCATCACCACCTTCGACACCAAAACGCTCAATGAACGCCGTATCCACTTCCGGCAGCTTTTGAGTACTCACTTTGTGAACGGTGACTTTGAAAGTCGCGTCTTGACCAGCAAGGTGCTCGGCTTGGTAATCTGCCGGGAACGTAACAGAAATAGTTTTCTCTTCGCCCGCTTTCGCACCAATCAGTTGCTCTTCGAAGCCCGGAATAAAGCTGTTGGAACCGATGACCAAGGCATGACCTTCAGCGCTGCCACCCTCGAACGGCTCGTCACCCAAGAAGCCTTGAAAGTCGATGGTAACCTGGTCGCCATCCGCTGCGGCCGTATCGACCTCTTCCCACTCAGCATTTTGCTTGCGAAGCGTATCGATCATTTCATCGACATCGGCCTCGCTGACAGAAACCACCGGACGCTCTACGTCCGTGCCTTCGATAGACGCCAGCTCGACCTGCGGGTAGACCTCCATGGTGGCAACGAACTCAAGATCTTTACCCGCTTGGTTTACCTTCGGTTCAATCTGCGGAAAACCAGCGGGATTGAGACCTTCTTCAGTGATGGCGCGTACGTAGCGCTCACGCATCACTTCGCCCACCACTTCATTGCGCACGCTGTCGCCATAGCGCTGACGCACGACGGCCATGGGCACTCGGCCTTGGCGGAAACCGTTCAAGCGAACGTTTTTCGCGGTGTCTTTCAAGCGAGCGCTGACGGCCTCGTCGATGTCTGCTGCCGGCACTTGAATAGTGATACGGCGTTCGATCTGGGAGGTCGTCTCGACGGAAACTTGCATGAATTGTCCTCTAGCGGATAGGCGTTGTGTTGATTGCGTAAAATGTATTCAAGGGGATCAATTTTAAGAACCCTGACGCATGGTGGCAAGCGCCATGCTCGCAAGATGGGGGCGTGACCATCGATTACAAGGGGTTAGCAGAACAAAAACTCACATTTCCCGTGCTGTCCACCATAACGATACGGCGTGCAGTAAAAGTCCGCACGTTGCCGCATGCGAGATAAATACCTGCCAACTGATCCAGTCGGTAAATATGGCGTGCCAAGCGCCCATCACTATAGCGCCTGCCACCAACATCACGATCAAGCGCTTGATGAGCCCCGGAAGCGTTTGCCTTGCGCTTTGAGACAGCATCTTCCACTGAAAAATAGCTGCTCCAGCCACTAGAACCAGAGCCATCACCAGCAGCGTTTGGCGCGTCTCGTGGCCACCCGCCATATAACGCGGTAGCGCTGCAAGCATCACCACACATAGGCCAATCGCCACACTGACACGCTCAGAGGAATAGGCTGATCGCTGCATGTTCAGGCGACCTTCAGCTGTTGATCGTCGATCCATTCTTCTACCCAAGGCAGCGCCGCATCATCTGCCATAAAGGTTTCCATGGCATCAATTTCAAGGCGCTCTCCTAGGCGGCGAGCGCCGAGATCCTGTAGCAGCTCATCCAGCGCTCTTCCCGCGCCACAAAACGTATCACCGTAAGAGCTATCGCCTAATGCGATGAGACCGTAACGTAACTTTGTTAGCGAGGGGCTTTGATCTTTCAAGCTGCGTACAAAGGGTACGAAATTACCGGGAAAATCACCGCTACCTGTGGTCGAAACGCAAAACAAGCTCAAGTCACTACCCTGGGTTACATCTTCCACCGTTGGCTGCTCTGAAATTTCGACCGTATAACCTGCCTGTTCGAATAGCGGCTTCACCTGTTCAGCCACATCCAATGCACCACCATACATGGTACCCACTACAATGGTTAACGTCGGCATTGCTCTACTCCTCGACGAAGATGTCGTACTGAGTGCCCTTGCGCATTCAACGTTCGCTCATCAGCGCTTGGCTCGTAAAGTCAGTCGACAAATACCTGATGAATTTGCTCAAATATTACCACGATCAGCAAAAACGACGCACGCCCACGATGGGCTCAATCAATCGTCCAATAGGAGCGCTTATGCAGCAGGCCTTCGAGACATGGATCACGCCCATAATGATTGGCGGCCTGATCATTTTCATGTGCTTTATCATTTGGGACCTGGCCAAAAAGTCGAACGCAGGCAAATTTGGCACGATCATGCTGTTTATCGTACTGGGCGCGGGGATGCTCGGTTACGTCATTAAAGTCGTCATCACTTGGCTCATCGAAGGACGAGGCATTTAGCCACTTACCAAGCTAGTCGCCCGTAGAGCTCGCATCAAAGAGCGAGCTCCAAACACTAAAAGGAGTGCCTAGGCACTCCTTTTGAGTAAGCGAACAGCAAAAAAGAAACTATTGGCTGCTCGAATAGCGCTCCACTTGCTGCTTGAGCTTCTGGCCTGGGCGAAACGTCACCACGCGCCGAGCGGAAATGGGAATTTCCTCACCGGTTTTCGGGTTACGCCCAGGCCGCTCACGCTTATCACGTAGGTCAAAGTTGCCAAAGCCCGACAGTTTTACCTGTTCGTTTTCGCGCAAACAGGCGCGGATTTCTTCAAAGAACGCCTCTACCATCGCTTTTGCTTCTCGCTTTGACAGCGCAAGCTCTGTATGTAAATGCTCAGCCAGCTCTGCTTTGGTCAACGCACCCATAGGGCTCCTCCATGTAGCATACGCATTGCCAAGAACGTGATAAGCGTCGTGTCATGGCATAGCTTAGTTAGCCGCGAAGTTCGGCATCTAATTCGGCTCGCACGTTTGTAATGATCGAGTCGACCAACTGATTGATTTCCTCATCATTTAGCGTGCGTGAAGCGTGCTGCCAGGTCAAGCCCAATGCAATGCTCTTATATCCCTCGGCCACGCCTTTACCAGCATAGACATCAAATAGCTTTATGTCTTTGAGGTAATCACCAGCCTTGGCTTTTGCACAATCCAGCAACGCTTGTACCGGTGTCTCTGCCTTGATCAAGAAGGCCAAATCGCGACGAACTTCCGGATAACGCGAAAGCGGCTCGAAGGCGGGAATCGAACCTTGGCTCAACGCATCCAATCGGACCTCGAACAGCACGGCATCCACTTTGAGCCCTAACGTTGCACGGACCTGGGGATGAAGCGTACCAATCCAGCCAGCAGGTTTCCCTTCATGGAAGAGCTGCGCCGTTTGACCGGGATGCAGCGAAGGATGCACTCCAGGCTCGAAGCGCCAGGCTGCTAGGCCACCCCCCATGGCCAAAAGACTCTCCAGATCCCCCTTCAAATCGTAGAAGTCTACCTGCGCTTTAGCACCATCCCAGCCTTCAGCTTCTCGCCCACCACATACCAGCGCCCCCATCATCGGGACTTGGGTTAGGTGGTCCAGAGAGCCATTGAACACCAACCCCGTCTCAAAAATGCGCACTCGCGTCTGCTGGCGATTCAGGTTGTGCTCCAGTGCTCTGACTAGCCCAGGAAATAGGCTGGCGCGCATCACAGAGAGGTCTGACGAGATCGGATTGGCCAATACCGGCGACACTGCGTCCGGTAACAGCGCTGCCTGTAGATCAGGAGCAACGAAACTGTAAGTGACAGCTTCTTGAAAACCACGCGCAACCATTTGGTGACGCAGTTGCGATGGTGTCAATGTCGATTCATTCGCAGAACGCAGTGCCAATCGAGCAGCTGGACGTCGCACCGGTAGATTGTTGTAGCCATGAATACGCGCCACTTCCTCGATGAGGTCTTCCTCGATGGCAACGTCAAACCGCCAGCTAGGCGCGACCACCGACCAACCCTCCGCATGCTTATCGACATCAAGACCAAGACGCTGGAGTATATCGGTAACATCGTCCGCCGATAGCCGCTTGGAAAGCGCGCTTTCTAGACGGGCTTCACGCAGCGTAATGGCGCGCGGCGCGGGCAAGTGCTCTTCGCTAACGGTTTCCACCACCGGGCCTGCCTGACCGCCACAAATCTCCAACAGAAGCTGTGAAGCACGCTCGACCGCTACGAGAGGAAGCTCAGGGTCGACGCCACGCTCAAAACGGTGCGATGCATCGGTATGCAGGCCGTAAGAGCGCGCCTGTCCGGCAATCGCAAGTGGCGCGAAGAACGCCGACTCTAGAAAAATGGCCTGGGTATTTTCGCTGACCCCAGAGTTTTCGCCCCCCATGATGCCAGCCATGGCCAGAGGGCCGCGCTCATCGGCAATGACGGGCGTTTCTGGGCGTAGGGTGACTTCTTGGCCATCCAACAGCGTCAAGCGCTCTGCGTCTTTGGCCAAACGCACGGTAATACTGCCCTGCAAATGATCGCGATCGAATGCGTGCAACGGCTGGCCAAGCTCCAGCATGACGTAGTTGGTGATATCCACCACAGGGTCGATGGAGCGTACACCGCTGCGACGCAGTCGCTCTACCATCCATAGCGGCGTTTCTGCATTCGTAGCCACGCCTTCGATCACACGCCCTACATAGCGCGGACACTGTCCAGGAGCCTCGACCTTCACAGGAAACGTTGTATCGATCGTTGGCGCCACAGCCGCAATGCTTGGGCCGCTCACCGGCAAGCGGTTGAGCACTCCCACTTCCCTGGCTAGCCCTTTGATACTCAGGCAGTCGCCCCGATTTGGCGTCAAATCCACCTCGATCGTCATATCATCGAGCTGCATGTAGTCACGAAAGCTTGTGCCTACCGGCGCCGACGCTGGCAATACCAGGATACCCGGAGAAGTCTCCTCCTCAAGCCCTAGCTCGGACGCCGAACAGATCATGCCACGAGACTCAACGCCTCGCAGTTTGGCTTTTTTGATCTTGAAGTCTCCCGGCAGCACGCCTCCTACCTGAGCGAAGGGAATTTTCTGACCTACATCGACGTTCGGCGCTCCACAAACGACCTGCACCGGTGCTGCCGACCCATCATTCACCGTACAAACATTGAGCTTATCGGCGTCGGGGTGCTTCTCTTTGGTGAGTACTTCCGCCACGACAACGCCGCTAAATGAAGCGGCCACTGGCTCAACGGCATCCACTTCAAGGCCTGCCATGGTGATCTGGTCGGCGATGGCCTGTGTATCCAGCTGCGGAGTTACCCAATCACGCAACCACTGTTCTGAAAATTTCATGTTGATTCCCGTCGCTGGCAGCAGTCTTTAGGTGAATTGACGAAGGAAGCGCAGATCGTTTTCGAAAAACAAGCGCAAATCATTGACGCCATAGCGCAGCATGGCCAAACGCTCGGCACCCATCCCAAAGGCAAAGCCCGTATAGCGCTCGGCGTCGATACCAGAGTGTCTAAACACCTCCGGATGCACCATGCCGCACCCCATCACCTCTAACCAGCCACTATGAGAGCAAACGCGACAACCGTTACCACTACACATCACGCACTGAATATCCACCTCGGCAGAGGGCTCAGTGAATGGAAAGTATGAAGGCCGGAAACGAACCGAAAGGTCGTCGCGCTCGAAGAATGCTTGCAAGAAGTCTTCGATCGTTCCTTTCAAGTCAGCGAAACTGATGCCCTCATCTACCAATAGTCCTTCGACTTGGTGAAACATGGGCGTATGCGTCAAATCCGAATCGCTACGATACACGCGACCTGGACACACGATGCGAATAGGCGGCTCACTGCTCTTCATCGTACGAACCTGTACGGGAGACGTGTGGGTGCGTAGCAAACGCGTCGCGTCGAAATAAAAGGTATCCGCCATCCCCCTAGCCGGGTGGTGAGCCGGAATATTGAGCGCTTCGAAATTGTGGTAGTCGTCTTCGATTTCTGGCCCCACGGCCACATCAAAACCAATGCGAGTGAATAGCCCCTCGATACGCTCCAACGTACGTGTTACTGGGTGCAGTCCACCACTCTCCTGCCCTCTCCCAGGCAACGTGACGTCGATGCGCTCAGCCACTAGGCGAGCATTGAGTGCCTCGCTCTCCAGCTGCTCACGCTTAGCGTCAATTTCACTCGACAACGCTTGCTTGGCCTGGTTGATTTGCTCGCCAGCCGCAGGGCGCTCTTCTGGTGACAGCTTGCCCAAGCCTTTTAGCAAGGCGGTGACTTCGCCTTTTTTACCTAAGTAACGTACGCGCAACTCATCTAGCACTGAGACGCTCTGCGCAGCTTGAATAGCATCGCGGGCCTCTGACACCAGAGTAGGAAGATGATCCATCCAATTTACTCCGAATTAAGCGGTCCCATCCCCGAGGATGGCTGGCATGTTGAAGGTGACAAAAAACAGGGGAAGAGCGGCTGCTCTTCCCCTGCATGGGTCACACTGAAATGACCTTGGGCATTTCACACGGGCATTAACCCAATGCAAATAGCCTTATTGGGCAGCCTTGGCTTTTTCCACGATAGCAGCAAAAGCTGCTTTTTCGTGTACTGCCAGGTCGGCCAATACTTTACGGTCGATTTCAATACCGGCTTTCTTCAGACCGCCAACGAAGCGGCTGTAAGACATGCCGTTAATGCGCGCACCAGCGTTGATACGCTGAATCCACAGCGCGCGGAATTGGCGCTTGCGGTTGCGGCGGTCACGGTACGCATACTGGCCGGCTTTGATAACAGCCTGTTTGGCTACACGGAAAACACGCGAACGTGCACCATAGTAACCTTTGGCCTGCTTCAGAACTTTTTTATGGCGACGACGGGCAACTACGCCACGCTTAACACGGGTCATAACACACTCCTGACTTTATGACTGAGGCTAGAGGCACTCAGATAAGAAAACTCGACCTTACAGGTTCGGCAGCATGCGCTGAATCAACGCTTTGTCGGAAGCATGAATCTGCTTCATGCCACGCAGCTGACGCTTACGCTTGGTCGACTTCTTGGTCAAGATGTGGCTACGGAAAGACTGTTTGTGTTTGAAGCCATTCGCAGTCTTTTTGAAGCGCTTGGCAGCGCCGCTGTTGCTTTTGATTTTCGGCATGAGAAAACTCCGCTCGATATTTTTTAGAAAACCCAGGGCCGACTAGCGCCTAAGCGCTAGCCCGTTGACTTCGCCGTTGGATCACTTCTTTTTCGGGGCAAGGATCATGATCATTTGGCGGCCTTCCATTTTCGGGAAAGACTCCACCGCTCCGATCTCTTCCAGGTCTGACGCAATCCGTTCCATCAGCTTACGACCGATGTCTTGGTGCGCCATTTCACGACCGCGGAAGCGCAATGTGACCTTACCCTTGTCACCACCTTCCAAGAAACGGGTCAGGTTTTTGAGCTTCACCTGATAATCGCCTTCGTCGGTGCCAGGACGGAATTTGACTTCCTTGACCTGGATTTGCTTTTGCTTCTTCTTTTGAGCCGCTTTTTGCTTTTTGGTCTCAAAAACGAATTTGCCATAATCCATGATCTTGCAAACGATCGGATCGGCATTCGAAATTTGCACGAGATCTAAACCGGCAGCTTCCGCACGTTCAAGAGCCTCAGTGGTGGGCACAACGCCCAACTGCTCGCCTTCGGCATCGATTAAACGTACTTCTTCTTCGGTAATTCGCTCGTTCATTGGTGGGCGTTTATCTTGTGGACGCCCGCGCTGGTTGCTTCGCTTGATTGCTCTGTCTCCTTAGGCAATTGACGATGTCGCCAGGGCTGCTCGCTCGGCATTGATACGTTCGATGAAGTCATCGACGGTCAAAGTTCCGAGGTTTTCGCCGCTGCGAGTTCGCACGGCCACTGAGTCAGCTTCGACTTCCTTATCTCCGACCACAAGGAGATAGGGAATTTTCTGTAACGTATGCTCACGGATTTTAAAGCCGATCTTCTCGTTCCTCAAGTCTGCTTTGACGCGAAGACCGCTTTTTTGCAAGCGTTTCTCCAATTTCAGCGCATATTCGCGCTGTGAATCGGTAATATTCATGATGACCACTTGCTCTGGTGCCAACCATAATGGCATAGCACCTGCATAATGTTCAATCAGGATGCCGATGAAGCGCTCCATGGAGCCGACGATCGCCCGGTGAAGCATGACCGGCGCCTTGCGCTCGCCCTCTTCGGTTACATATTGTGCGCCAAGGCGCTCGGGCATCATAAAGTCCACCTGCATGGTGCCGACCTGCCATTCGCGACCCAAGCAATCCTTCATGTGATACTCGATCTTCGGGCCATAGAACGCGCCTTCGCCGGGAAGTTCCTGCCAATCAACGCCGCAGGCTTTTAGCGCACCGCGAAGGGCGTCTTCAGCGCGATCCCACACTTCGTCACTACCAATACGCTTTTCCGGACGCAGCGCGATTTTGATTGCGATATCTTCAAAACCGAAGTCTTGATACACCTTTAGTGCTTGGCGATGAAAGCTCGTTACTTCCGGCTCGACCTGCTCTTCGGTACAGAAGACATGGCCGTCGTCTTGAGTAAAAGCACGTACGCGCATGATGCCGTGCAAGGCGCCTGAAGGCTCGTTACGATGGCAGCCACCAAACTCACCAAAGCGAACTGGTAGCTCACGGTAGCTACGCAGTCCTGAGTTGAATACCTGCACGTGCCCCGGGCAGTTCATCGGCTTGAGCGCGTATTCGCGCTTTTCCGACTCGGTAAAGAACATCCCATCGGCATAGTTGTCCCAGTGGCCTGACTTTTTCCACAGCGACACATCCATCACTTGCGGACAGCGAATCTCTTGATAGCCACCCTCTTTGTAAACGCCGCGCATGTACTGCTCGACCTGCTGCCAAAGCGCCCAGCCCTTGGGATGCCAGAACACCATCCCAGGCGCCTCTTCCTGCATGTGGAAAAGATCGAGCCGCCGCGCCAGCTTGCGGTGATCGCGTTTTTCGGCCTCTTCCAGGCGTTTAAGGTACGCCTTTAACTGTTTTTTATCCCCCCACGCAGTCCCATAGATACGCGTCAGCATGGGGTTGGAGGAGTCACCGCGCCAGTACGCACCGGCCAACTTGGTTAATTTGAAGGCCTTCAAATGACGCGTGTTGGGCACGTGCGGTCCACGACACATGTCCGTGTACTCTTCATGATGGTACAGCCGAATCGCCGCGCCTTCAGGGATGTCGCGAATGATCTCCTGCTTGTAAGTCTCATTACGTTTTTCGAACGTAGTCATCGCTTGATCGCGATCGACGTACTCACGAATAACGTCATATTCATGGTCGATCAGCGCCTGCATCCGCTTCTCGATAGCGTCCATATCATCAGGCGTTATCGATTTACCAAAATCGACATCGTAGTAAAAGCCATCATCAATGACCGGACCAATGGCCATTTTGGCATCGGGATAAAGCTGCTTAACCGCGTGCCCAATCAAGTGAGCACAGGAGTGGCGGATAATCTCTAGACCTTCTTCATCCCGGGCAGTAATGATAGAAACATCGGCATCCTGCTCGATGATATCGGCAGCATCTACCAGCACACCATCTATTTTGCCCGCCACACAGGCCTTGGCCAAACCAGGGCCAATGGACTCTGCCAGTTGCATGATAGAGAGGGGCGCTTCGAACGTTCTTTGGCTGCCGTCAGGCAGTGTCACTATGGGCATTCAGGTATTCCTTGAGCGCAGTGGTGATCCATACCAGGGATCACATTTCGCTATCAATGGGTTAGGGTCTTCATGGGGCTTTTAGGGCCGCCAAGCCTATCAGACTTTGTGACGCCGTAAAATAAAACGGGAGGCATACGCCTCCCGTTCTGTGTCAAAGGGTGTCATCGACGCTCAGGTCGAGGCAGCCTTTTCATGAGCATGTCATGTGGATTAGTTCCACTCGTCCAGTTCTACACGGCGGTTCTGGAAACGACCCTCTTCGGTATCGTTGGTTGCCACAGGACGCTCTTCACCGTAGCCCACAGCACGCATACGGTTAGCTTCTACGCCGCGCTGGTTCAGATAGGTTGCAACGGACTCAGCACGACGCTGAGACAGGTCCTTGTTGTACTGGTCAGAACCACGAGAGTCGGTGTGGCCTTCGATGCTCACACGAACGTCTGGGTTGTTGACCAGACGCTCAGCTACGCCGTTCAGGACGTTCTGTGCATTTGCAGTCAACTGAGCGGAATCAAACTCAAAGTTAACTTCGCGAAGTACCACGCTATCCGGGCAACCCAGCGCGTTGACTTCTACACCCGCCGGAGTATCCGGGCACTGGTCGCGATAGTCCGGCACGCCGTCGTTATCAGAATCCAGCGGGCAGCCGTTGGCATTGACTGCTACACCAGCCGGGGTGCCCGGGCACTGGTCGCGGTAATCAGGCACGCCGTCACCGTCGGAATCCAGCGGGCAGCCTTCGGCATCAACGGCAACACCCGCAGGCACTTCGCCGTAGCTCGGGCACTGAGGTGCTACCGGCTCAGGTGTACGATCTGCACACAGCAGACCACCGATAGCTGCGCCAGCCGCTGCACCGGTTGCGGCACCCGCGTCTTCATCTGAGCTGCTGCTGGTGGCATAGCCAATGCTACCGCCGATGATGCTGCCCGCCAAACCACAAACCGCGGGGTGCTGGTACCAGCTTTGGCCGCTGTTGGCGCCTGCTTGGCCAGAAGACTGAGAGGCTGAGCTAGCGCAACCTGACAGGCCGACGACTAAAGCAGAACCGATTAGCAAGCCAGTCGTTGATTTTTTCATGCAAGACTCCTTCTTGATCCAATGCTGACATGGTCTAGAGACCAAATCTATCCAATGCTTCTTATGGCGAGAGCATCCATTTTTCGCTGTTCTGTCCAGGACTGGGTTCCCCTGCCCGTGAAACTGAACGTGGTGCCTATCATTAACGTTTCAGCGTTAGAAGGCAACAATGCCGAGATATCAACTTCTTGCCAATACCGACCTTACCAGCATAGCAAAGCTCACATCTATGACATTAAAAATTTTTAATGAAGAGCGGAAGGGCCTTTAGCGCGCCATTTAATTACCTCTGCGGCGGCTGCGAGCACCGCAGGGCGCATCTCATCTTCCACAGCTAGCCTTTCCTTGTCCTCTTGCATTCTTTCCCGTGGGGTCAACTGTTTGCGCGCAGAGTGCGTCTTGAGATGACGCGTACGGTTATAAACCTCGGCGAACGCCTGAAACTCAGGTCGTTCAGAAAGACTTGGATCGACGATTTCAAGCAGCACTTTACAGCGCCAGGAACCCTCGGTGATGTCGACTTGCTCTTGGACGAGAGCGCTCACCACGTAGTCCAGATTTTCTAGGCTGTTTTGCTGAGCACGCCGCTCTTCTTCCAGTCTAAACGCTTCACGGCGCTTCACTTCGCTTCGCAATTTATGGGCGTAGACGACCAACCCGGCGATGATTAGCAAAGCGACAACGAACAGTAAAAGTGCAACCGTTGAACTCATAAAGCCCCTGAAACGTATAAAATAGCTTAACGAGAATTGTACACCCAATTAGCATCAGTAGACCAACCCAATTCGTCGTTTGCACGCCGTCGTAAGGGCAGTGTCGCGGTTAGCTAAAACGTGAATGCAGCTTGTCCGCCTGGGACAAAGAAGACGCCACCACTTGAACACCGGTACGATATCGCCAACACCACCAAGCCCACCCAAGGCTCAAGGCAAGTCCTACGGCGCCAGCGGTGTGTAGTAAGGCCAGCCATAAAGGCAGCCACAACAAGACATTCGCAATCCCCAGCCCTACCTGGAGGCCATAAGCGATGAGCACACCCACCAAGGCATTACTCACCGGCTGTAGGCCCCGATAACGCCACCAAAGCAGTAACAATAGCCCTCCTAATAAAAGAGCGCCCAATCGATGAACCATATGGATCGCCGTGCGCGCATCGGCATGGAGCTGCCCGTGCAAGTAACTAGGCCCCACCGTTTGCGTTAGATGAAACCCTTCACTGAGGTCCATGGCTGGCCACCACTGCGTGTTGCAGGTCGGAAACCCTTGGCAAGCAATACCCGCATAGTTACTAGTGACCCAGCCTCCCAGCGCCAGCTGAAGCACCAGCGCGGCTCCCGCTACGTACCAGAGAAGATTGCCAGCCCTGGCTGCACCACCTTTGTTGCGCCACGCCCTGCGCAACCGAAGATGCAGCCAGAAAAACAGCATCAAAACACTCAATCCTCCGAGCAAATGCAGCGTGACAACCTGTGGCCACAACTTAAGAGTAACGGTAAACGCACCAAACGCGCCCTGAACGAGAATAACGATCAGTAACGCCAAGCTAAGTCGCCATGGATATTCTGGACGTTTGCGCAGTGACCACCCCATTGCCACGATGGTGAGCACAATCAAGCCCAATAAACTGGCTACATAGCGGTGAGCCATCTCTACCCAGGCTTTGAAGGGCTCTAAAGGAGCATCAGGATGTCGAAGCGCCGCATGATCACTATCGGGAACAATGAGTTTGCCATAACAACCAGGCCAGTCAGGGCAGCCTAATCCTGCGTCGACCAAACGGGTCCACGCACCTACCAATATCACACAGGTAGTCAGTAACGTACCTGCTAACGTCAACCTTACAAGCCAGTCAAGGCGCTGTGAGTAGCTATGCATCGAGCTTCCTTACGGCTAAAACTAGCCGAGCAAAGGCTATATTGGATTGACTTTAAACAGGTGACGTATGTCATCCAGGATGTCGGCCGTAGCCGTTTCGTCACTAAAAGAGAGCGCTGGCCTGCCCATCGGATCGAACAACCACATGCGGTTTTCACCCCCCCAAGAAGGAGAATGTTGCCATTTTGTCACCACCTCGCCTGGCAGTGCAGTGGTCTCCCCACCAATCCTCAACCGCTGCAGTCGCGGCGCCTCACGCCCTAAGGCACGGTGTAGGCGCCAAAGTGCGTCCTGCTTTTCTTCGCATTGGCTACTGCAGTCAAATACCAGGGTCCACCGTTCTGAAGAGGGGGCACTCACCGCCAGCGGCCACTGTCGCAATGGGGGAACATCTAGGATGACTTGTCCATGAGCCGTATGCGCCTGCGGAATACCGACTTGCCACGTTAACATCCCCCAGGCAGTGACGATCGGCGCAGCAAAGATCACGAACAAACATAGCAGCTTGATTCTGGGATAACGTACTGGACGGTGAGACTGCATATTAACGTCCTCTTTCATAATGCTCGCGACGATCAGCCGCTAGGCGATGTCCGCCAAACAGCATGATGACGAAAGCCGTCAATGCCAAGGCCCACCACTGAACAGCATAGCCAACATGACGGCTTGCTGGCATAACGCTTGCCTCCCACCATGGCGTTAACACACCGTCCCCTTGCTCTGCATGCAGCCAGCCATGATGGCTGAATTCGCCCAAAGCCCCTTCCCAAGGCGCGAGACTTAGCTGCTGAAGGCGTACGCCCTCCTGGTTAGCCCCATAAAGGGGGCCTTGTGCTTGCGCTTTCTGCCACTCGCCCGACACGTCGATGACGCCTTCGGGAGTCGACACATGAGGCGCGTCTCTACTAAACCCCGTCTCCAAAAAACCGCGTTGAACCAACCACAGTTGACCATTCATGTCTCTCAGCGGCGTCAGCACCGCCACGCCTAAGCGTCCAGAGGCCATACGATTATCCAGATAGAGCGTGTGTTGCGGCAGATACCTGCCTCGAAGATATACTTGCGCCCCGTCTGATGGTGTATCGACGGGCTCGATCATTGACGGAGCCGCGGCCCTGCTGGCCAGTAAATCGCGCTTGTCATCGGCCCGCTCCCACTGCCATAGTCCCAACAGAATGCCAAGCGTCACCACGACAGACCAAAACAAATACCAGGCATAGAATCTCACTGGATAACGAGAGGGCTTGATCATGTTTTTAAAACTACTCATTGCCGTCGTGTTTATTGGAATCGTCGCCAGTCTTGCCGCAGGAGCAGGCTTTTTGCTACGAGATGACAGCACCTCAAGGCGTCTACTCATATCGTTAAAATGGCGTATCGCTCTCACCTGCCTACTCATCGCGCTGCTACTTATTGGCTTTTTATCTGGCGAGCTTGGGTAACGCACTAAAACACATAGACAAAGATGAAGAGGCCAACCCACACCACATCGACGAAGTGCCAATACCAGCAGGATGCTTCGAAGCCAAAGTGGTGGTCATTAGCAAAATGCCCTTTGATGATCCTAATTAGCATGCTGGCCAAGATGAGCGTACCAATGATTACGTGAAGGCCATGAAACCCGGTCAAAATGAAGAAAGTAGCGCCAAAAATCCCCGCCTCCAGGGTAATCCCATAGTGATGGTAGGCCTCGTAATACTCGACCCCTTGAATGACGATGAAGCAGAGACCTAGCAATACTGTCCCTGCTAACCAATTACGACACGTTTGTCGCTCACCCAGCTTGAGCGCCTCATGCGCAACGGTCAGCGTGATACTGGACGTAACGAGTATCAGCGTATTGACTAGAGGAAGCTGCCAGGGACTAAGCACACTGGTAGGCCCTGACACGGAGGTATCAGGTGGGTTGAGAAGTGGCCATTGGGGTACGAAATCAGGCCAGAGCAAGGCCGAAACACCCTTGGCGCCTTCTCCTCCTAGCCAGGGCAACGTGAACGTTCTGATATAGAACAAAGCGCCAAAAAAGGCGGCGAAAAACATGACTTCTGAGAAGATGAACCAGCCCATGCCCCATCGAAATGACCGGTCCATTTGCGCATCGTAGAGACCGCCCATCGACTCATGGATCACATCCCGAAACCATAGCCCCATGACGCTGACGACCCCTACTAACCCAATGACAAGCAGAGGCGCTCCCGTGTCGTATACCAATTGGATGCCGATCCCTAACATCAAGGCACCCAGGGCCAATGAACCTAAAATGGGCCACCGACTGGTAGCAGGAACGTAGTAGCTGCCGCTGCTCATGTGTTATCCCCCGCCAAGTGATTATTATAGGCCGTTTGCAGCGGCGTCCGCTGTACCGGATAAAGGGTGTATACCAACGTGATCGTATTGATCTCTTCGGGTAAGTCTCTCGCTAACTGAAATACCAGAGGAATCGTGAGTCGCTCCTCTCCCTGCAACTGCTGCTCTTGAAAACAGAAACAGCTGACCTTGCGTAAATGCGTCGTGGCACTGGAGGGAGACACACTAGGCACCGCCCGCCCCCAGCTTTCTATGGCACTGTTGTTGGTGAAAGTAAAATCTACCTCTGCCGTTTGCCCGGGATGAACGCGCATTTGCCGCGCTGCGACACTCATTTGCCAGGGTAAGCCTGCACTGCCGCGGGTAATGAATTGAACCATGACGAAACGCGTCTGATCGACCTCCTCATGAACAATGGCCTGAGCAGTCGTATCGACCTTGCCATTCAATCCCGTCACTTTGCAGAACACGTCGTAAAGGGGCACTAACGCAAAGGCAAAAGCGAACATCCCAAGCAGGGCGGCAACGCTGCGAATGACCGTCTTATTCACACCATCTCTTTGAGCTCGATCTATGCCCATGCTAATCCCCTCGATCTAATGCAGCGCTCACCGCTTATTCGTGGGTTTGAGCACGGTGAAAGACAGGTGGCGTTTCAAATGTATGCAGCGGAGCAGGACTTGGCACGCTCCATTCTAGATCCACCGCGCCCTCCCAAGCTTTCGCGGGTGCTTTTTGCCCTCCTCGAACGCACAGCACGATAACCAAGACGAACAGCAGCTGAGAGGCCCCAAAGAAAAACGCTCCGATGCTCGATAGCAAGTTGAAATCTGCAAACTGCAAGGCGTAATCGGGAATACGTCTGGGCATACCGGCCAAACCGGCAAAGTGCATGGGGAAAAACGTCAGGTTGACGCCAATGATGGAGCACCAGAAATGGCATTGCGCCAACCGCTCATTGGGATAGTGGCCCGTCCATTTTGGCAACCAGTAATAAACGCCTGCCATGATGGCAAAAATAGCGCCAGGCACGAGGACGTAATGAAAATGGGCAACCACAAAATAGGTGTCGTGGTACTGAAAATCCGCTGGCGCAATGGCCAGCATCAGTCCTGAAAAACCGCCAATGGTAAACAGGACGACGAATGCCAGCGCAAACAGCATAGGTGGTTCAAAACTGATCGAGCCACGAAACAACGTGGTCACCCAGTTAAACACCTTGACCCCAGTAGGCACGGCAATGAGCATCGTGGAGTACATGAAAAACAGCTCAGCGGTCAGCGGTAGACCTACGATGAACATATGATGCGCCCATACTAAAAAAGATAGCAGGGCGATGGCTGCGGTGGCGTACACCATCGAGGCATACCCAAACAGTGGTTTACGCGCAAACGTTGGAATGATGGCCGACACGATACCAAACGCTGGTAATATCATGATGTAGACTTCGGGGTGTCCGAAGAACCAGAACAAATGTTGAAATAGTACGGGGTCTCCTCCGCCCGCGGCATCGAAGAAACTGGTACCGAAATTGATGTCCATCAACATCATGGTAATGACCCCTGCCAACACCGGCATCACCGCAATTAGCAGAAAAGCGGTTATCAGCCATGTCCAAACGAACAGCGGCATGTCCATCATGCGCATGCCAGGGGCTCGCATATTGAGAATCGTCGCGATGATGTTGATCGCACCTAAAATCGAACTAATCCCCGCGATATGCAGCGCTAGAATAAAAAACGTCGTGGACGCAGGCGCATAAGTCGTCGATAAGGGAGCATAAAACGTCCAACCGAAATTAGGGCCACCGCCTGGCATCAATAACGTGGAAAGCAGCAGCGCAAAGGCAACGGGCAAGAGCCAAAAGCTGAAGTTATTGAGCCGTGGAAGCGCCATGTCGGGCGCGCCAATTTGTAGCGGTATCATCCAGTTGGCCAATCCGGTAAAAGCGGGCATCACGGCTGCAAACACCATGATCAAACCGTGCATGGTGGTCATTTGATTGAAAAACTCAGGCTCGACCAGCTGCAATCCCGGTTGAAACAGCTCGGCTCTCACCACCAGCGCAAAAATGCCACCCACGAAAAACATCGTCAGCGAGAAAATCAGATAAAGCGACCCAATCTCTTTATGATTGGTAGTCAGCAACCACCTTAATAGGCCTTTCGGCGGAGTATGATGCGCATGGCCTTCATGCGACTGGCCACCCGCGACGGCCGTTGAGCTGTGTTGCAGGGGGTTGTGTGGAGGAAGTTTCGGCGCCATGAGTCTCTCCGCGTACTTTATCGTTGTATTGGAAGATGGTGTTTAACGCTTCACTTATTGCGCAATACGTTCGGCCACTGTCGCAGGCTGAACAGCATCCCCCGTATCATTTCCCCAAGCATTCCGCGTGAACGTGACGACAGCGGCTATCTCTACTGGATTGAGCGTACTTCGAAAAGCGGGCATGGCCGCCCCCGACACACCGTTAATGACTCGGTCTAAATGCCAGTCCAGGTCGTCGATCAGCTGATCGTTGCCCGCCAGCGCCGGGAAGGCAGGAGGCGCCCCTTGACCTTCACTTTGATGGCAAGAGGAACATATCGATTGATAAACGGTTTCGCCACGTGCCATCAACTCATCGAGTGCCCATTCACGATCGATACCCATGGCTTCCTGCTCGGCTGCCGCTTTACGCTCTTCGAGCCACGTCTCGTACTCCGCTTCCTCCATGGCATGAACCACGATGGGCATGAAGCCATGATTCACCCCACATAGCTCGGCACACTGGCCGCGGTATATGCCAGGCTCGTTGATCTGCACCCAGTTTTCGTTGATAAAGCCTGGGATCGTATCCTGTTTGACGGCCAGCGCCGGCACCCACCAGGAGTGGATGACATCATCGGATGTCATCAAAAAGCGGACTTTACGATTGATAGGAAGCACGAGAGGCTCGTCTACATCAAGCAGGTAATGCTCGTCTCGCTCGGCCTCTCCACGGATTTGCTCGCGACTGGTACTAAGGTTGGAGGTGAATGCAATATCTTCACCTAAATATTCGTAGCGCCAGCGCCACTGCTGCCCCGTAATCATGATATCCAGGTCGGCTTCGGAAGCATCATACATGTTCTTCAGTGTCGCCGTTGCTGGCACTGCCATACCCACCAATATCAAAATCGGGATGGCCGTCCATAGCACTTCTACGGAGGTATGTTCATGAAAACTTGCCGCTTTGGCGCCCTTGGCATGGCGATAGCGAAACAAGGAGTAAAACATCACACCGAAAACGATCACGCCAATCACCACACACACCCAAAAAATGGTCATGTGAAGGCCAAAAATATCGCGGCTAATATCGGTGACACCGACCGGCATGTTCCAGCTGCTGGCCTGGGCCTGGGAGATACTTGCGACACTGGTCATGGTGAGAAGCCATCGCCACGGTAGGTGCATAGCAGCCTCCTTTTTATTGTTGTTCTCGCCATCCCGTTTATTAGGTCAGGATGAAGTGATGTCTTGTGAGTATAGAAAACAAATGGCATTCGTCACGCACTGCAAGCGTGATGTTTCTCAACGATTCACCCCGCGGCAAACATTGCTATGCTCGCTAGCACCAGAACGAACAACAACGTGACGACGATCGCCGTGAAAATGAACGCAGCAGGCTTGCCATTCGAAAAATCGTGCTGCCGTTGACGGTCATTCTGAACGCCGATCAGCGCTGCCAGCACCGACTTGATGACTGACCACATAGCTACTCCCTCATTGCTCAGGCATGTCACGTTACATTCGGCCGCTGTGTTAGAGCACCCGCCTACCGTTGATGATAGGCAATTTTGAGCATCTTGCTGCGGCTCGAAATTCAAGCAGCCACGCATGATCAGTCATAACAGCAGCACTTTGCTATGAATAAGCTTGCGGCAAAACGTGGGTCCATTCACACTTGTCGAACATTTGTCGCTACCGCAATGGACTGTCAATGGAGTCTTCTATGCCCAAGCATCGTGGCGTCGCACAGCGCGTCTGCATCGTCATGCTTTCCTCTCTTTTGCTCACTGGATGCACGACTTACACATGGCCAGACGGCTCTCAGGAAACCGTATTGGGCGTCGTCGCTGAAGATGAGAATCGCCGGTACGAAGAGCCTCGTGCTGACGGCGTTCGCTATCGTAAACCGGGAGAACTCCCTAACGCAGACAGTGACGATAACGACTGAATCTGCCTAGCCCCTCATTCGTGCCGTCGTTTGGTAGACGCCGTGGCTTGAGCCGTTAGCGGATCTTCTGGCCACGGGTGTTTGGGATAGCGACCCCGCATCTCTTTGCGTACCTCAGGGTAACCATTGATCCAAAAGCTCTTTAAATCTTGAGTCACTTGAAGCGGGCGCCGCGCAGGCGACAGCAAATGAAGTATTATCGATACACGCCCATCGACGACGGTAGGCGTTGATTGCCAACCAAAAGCCTCTTGTAGCTTCAATGCCAATACTGGCGCCTGCTCCACTTGGCACGGCGCGTAATCCACGTTGATGGCGCGACCGCTCGGCGCCGTGATCACGCTTGGCACCAAGCGCTCCAATTGCTGCTGTTGCTCCCACGCCAGTGTATTCATGAGGCAGCTATGAAATGGCAACCTTTCGACCTGCGCCATGCGCGTCAACCCCGCGACATAGGGCGCCAGCCACGTCTCCAACGTCCCCATTAGCACCGCCTCCGACCAATCGGGCCACTGCTCCGGCCATAGTCGTGAGAGCAACGCCATTCGCCCCTGCAATTGGCGAACGTCCTCCGTTATCACTAGCTGCGGGCGTTGCTTGAGCGCCTCTAGGAGCGCTTTTTCCATCGCCTCTGCCGACAGCTGGGGCAACGGACGAACGGCTAACACCAGCTCGCCGTGCCGCTGTACGGCCTCGCCGACCAGCTTACCCTGCTCCTCCGACCAGCCCACGCATTCTTCCCAACGTCCGGTATCAGGATAGAGCTGGACCAAAGTGGTTATCGTGATGGGTTCTGCGACGTAAATGCGGGCTTCACTGGTTGCACTCTCGATCGCTACCGCCACTAGCCAGTCGTGTTGGGCAAATGGATGACGCTCAGGCAGCGTTGCCGTTTTGCCATTCGCCAGTTTGAAGCGCCCAATGCCGATGCGCTGGGCGACACGGTCTGGGTATGCCAAACACAGCAGAGCGCTGAGCGCCCCTAGATCAACGACACGAGGCATGGAGACGTCCATCGACCTCGCTAGGCGCTGGGTCTGCTGATGCCATTGCGAAAAAGCAGAAGGCTTTTGCAATCGCTGGGTCAGCGCATCACGCAGCGACCCTTGCACCCGCTCTCGGCCCTCCATCAATGCTGCCAGTGCACAGGCCAGAGGTATCGCCTGCAAAGCTTTCGCCCCCACTAGCATGGCGGCTAAACGCGGCTCCAAGGCTAGCGCCGCACTCTGCCGACCGAGCTGCGTCAATCCCCCGCCTGGCGCTCGTAAGCGAAGCTGATCCAGAAGCGCCTGAGCCGATCTCAGCGCCCCCTCAGGAGGCGATGTGACCCACGACAAAGCTCTGGGTTCATGGACACCCCATAGGGCGGTTTCTAGCACGAGGTTGGATAAATCGGCCTGAAGTATCTCCGGTTCCGCATAGCCCACCAGGGGCTGTTCCGCAGCCCAAAGCCGATAGCAGACGCCCGGCTGCTGGCGACCGGCACGCCCACGACGCTGATCGGCACTCGCCTTGTTGACACGACGGGTGGTTAGTTTGGTCAGCCCCGTACTAGGATTGAACAGAGGCACCCGCTCGAATCCTGCATCGATCACGACGTTGACACCGTCGATCGTCACACTGGACTCGGCAATCGCGGTCGAGACGATCACCCGCCGACGCTCTGCACGTGGCCGCATGGCCGCCTGCTGTAACTCCAAAGGCAACCTTCCATGCAGCGGGTGCACCTCGACATCCAGAGGGCTCTCTTCCACGGCGTCAACGAGTTGAGCGATGTCGGCTACGCCGGGTAAGATTATCAGAACGTCTTGGCTCTCTGGACGTATCAGGGCCTCATGAAGCACTCGCAGCGCGGTGTCGCTCAGCGAAGCTTCCCCCAACGGCGGTCGATAGTGGGTCTCGACGGGGAAGGCTCGCCCCTCGCTTTCGATGACCGCTATATCACTCCCTAACACTCGCTTGAGCGCTGTCACATCCAAGGTGGCCGACATTACCAATAGACGCAGGTCGTCACGCACGCTCTCTTGCACATCGAGCGCCAGAGCGAGGCCTAAATCTGCCTCAAGGCTTCGCTCGTGAAACTCGTCAAAAATGATTCCCGCTACGCCCTCTAATAACGGGTCATCCTGCAGCATACGAATAAGCACGCCCTGCGTGACCACCTCCAGCCGGGTTTTACGGCCAGTTTGGCTGTCGCCCCGCATCCGATACCCAACGGTCTCACCCACTTGCTCATTGAGCTGGGCCGCCATGAAGGTGGCGGCGAGTTTGGCGGCAACCCGACGCGGCTCCAGCAGTAGCAGTTTCTGCCCCTGCGCCCACGCACACGACAGCAGCGTTAGCGGTACGCGCGTGGTTTTACCGGCTCCTGGCTGCGCTACGAGTATCAGACGGTTTTGGCTCGCCAGCACGGAACGAATTTGATTCAGATGCTGCTCAATAGGAAGCGATGTACTCATGGGTCATTGGGTCAGCGCGTCAGAGGGTGCAATACCGCACCCCTTGAGAATGACGTGCTCCAAGAATTGGCAAATGGACAACAGATCCGCCTCGCCAAGGGATTCCTCGCCAAGAATACCGGATACCTGAGCACTGTATTCCGTGTAGTGCTGGGTGGCTGACCAAATCAAAAAAATCAGCCAGCGTGGGTCCACATCATCCATCTTGCCCTGCCGCGACCACGCGCGCATGATGGCGGCACGGGAAGCGACCCACGCTTTGAGCTCACCGGAGAGGTACTCCTTCAAAAACGGTGCCCCCGCCAGAATTTCCGCTGCGAACAGTTTTGACCCCTCTGGATAGCGCTGCCCCAGCGCCATTTTGGTGCGTATGAAGTCGCGGAGTACTTGGGCAGGATCGCTGTCTTCATGGATATCTTCTAGCACCGCGTTCCATCGCGTCATCATTCGGTTCAATAGACGTACATAGAGTGCTTGCTTGCTCCCCATGTAATAGAGAACGTTAGCTTTGGGCAGCCCGGCAAGATCGGCAATCGCTTGAAGACTCGCCCCCCGATAACCATGCTGCGAAAACACCTGTTCAGCCGCGCTCAAGATGGTCTGTTCGATACGTTCTCTGCTGGCGTTTTCTGGATTCGCGGTATCGACCGACATTCAGTAGGCTCCTTATGATCGCTCGCTAGCGAACGGGTCAGCGGTACTGGGCAGCACGCCACATTACCGTGCACTTTCAGTAAAATGCACTTTAAAAGTGCGTGACACATCGTGTTTAACAAAGTCTTGCAAGGTGCGCCGTTTTGTCCCAAGCTCAACGATATTGACCAATCGGTCAGAACAATCATAACGGAGTTTGGCATGGCGACAATTGAGTTTTTGCTCAATGGCACCCCGACCCAGTGTCAGGTGCCCCCTGACACCAGCATTCTAACGTTGTTGCGCGATCATTTGGGCATGACGGGTACGAAAGAGGGTTGCGCTTCGGGAGACTGCGGCGCCTGCACCGTGGCGATGAAAGGCCCTACAGCCTCTGAGTTTGCCAGTCTCAATGCCTGTATTACACCTGCCCATCAATTACAGGGTCAGCACCTAGTGACGGTAGAAGGCTTATCGGTCAATGGACAGCTTCACCCGGCGCAACGCGCGATGGTCGAGTGCCATGGAAGTCAATGTGGCTTCTGTACGCCTGGTATTGTCATGTCACTCTTCACACTTCACGCCCAACAACAGCAGCGACCGGCGCCTTTAAGTCCGGAGCGACTGGAAGCCTCGTTGGGGGGCAACCTATGTCGCTGCACCGGTTATCGCCCTATTCGGGATGCTGCCCTCAGCATGTCGTCCTACGAGTGGCAGACGCCGCAGTGGTTCGACGCCACTCAGCCATGTCCGTCAGCACTGACGCCCACCTGCCTGGAAGAGACCGTCTCCCGCTTCTTTGCGCAGCCCACCACGCTTAAAGAGCTGACCGCTCTTCGCCGCCGTTATCCCTCGGCGCGCTTGGTCGCAGGCGCTACCGATCTATGGCTCGAAAACACTCAGCGACTTGCTACGCTGAATCAATTAATCGATGTCACACGCGTCGAATCGCTTCACCACATCGAGGAAGCCACACTGGCAGAGCAGCCCGGTTGGTGGATAGGCGCAGGCGTTACCTATTCCCAGTTAGAGCCGCTATTCGAAGCGCACTTCCCGGCGTTTGCTCATCTGCTACAGCGACTTGGTTCTCAACAGGTGCGCAATCGAGGCACGCTAGGCGGCAATATCGCCAATGCCTCGCCCATTGGCGATACACCACCGGTGCTGTTAGCGCTGAACGCCTCGATAGAGCTTGTCCATCAGGGCGGTCGCCGCCTACTCCCTCTGAGCGATTTCTTCTTGGACTATAAAAAAACGGCGCTCGCTGACGATGAAATCATTAGCCGAATATTCCTCCCTCGCTTGGCCGAAGGTTGCGACCTGAAAGTGTGGAAACTCTCTAAACGCCGTGAGGACGATATTTCGGCCGTGTTAGGCGCCTTTCACTATCGCCTGAGTGACGGTGTTTTGAGCGATGTGCGCGTCGCCTTTGGCGGCATGGCTGCCGTACCCAAGCGCGCCTTGCAAGCAGAAGCCGCTTTGACGAACACCCCCGTATCGCAAGAGTCCTTCCAAGCTGCTCAGCAAGCACTCGCCGATGACTTTCAGCCGATGAGCGACGTACGCGGCGGTCGACACTATCGACAGCAAGCCGCTGCTAACCTCATGGAGCGGCTTTATCTCTCGCTCTCGGCACCGACACAGGAGGTGATGCTCGATGCGTACGCTCACTAAGCTCGATGGCGATAGTCGCCGTGCTCGTCGCGAATTACGCGATCACATCCAGGGCTCTGGTCCACTGGCCCGCCATACGGTCGACAGTCACGGGCAGCGGCAAGCCGGTGCCTCCAGCTTTCACGAGAGTGCCGAAAAACATGTGACCGGCAAAGCGACCTACATTGACGATCTCAAGACGCCCCAGGATGCGCTCCATATAGCGCTGGGACTATCGCCCATCGCTCACGGCAAGCTCGTATCGTTGGAGCTGGACGCTGTACGTCAGGCGCCTGGCGTGGTCGATGTGATTACCTTTCACGATGTTCCTGGCCATACCGACATTGGCCCCGTGTTTCCCGGCGACCCGATTTTCGTTGATCACGACATCAGCTATGCCGGACAGTGTCTTTTTGCCGTAGCGGCGACGTCTCATCAGGCCGCTCGTCAAGCAGTCACATTGGCCTCGATGCAGTTCGATGAGCAGCCAGCCAGTCTCGATCCAGTCGCCTCCTCCGAACGGCAAGAGGTCGTTCGCCCTACCCACGTACAAGAATGTGGGGACTGGGAAGCAACACTAGAAGGTGCCGAGCAGGTGGTCGACGGCGACCTGTTCATCGGAGGACAGGAGCACTTTTATCTCGAGGGCCAGGCCTGTGTGGTGATCCCCACCGAGGACGAAGGCGTCATGGTGCATACCTCGAACCAGCACCCCAGCGAAACGCAAAAGCTGGTTGCCGAGGTGCTAGGTATCCCTTTCCATGCAGTGACGGTGGAGGTACGCCGCATGGGCGGCGGGTTTGGGGGCAAAGAGACGCAAGCATCGCCCTGGGCATGCATCGCTGCGATCATTGCGCGCCGTACGGGCAGAGCTACGCGGCTGCGTCTACCACGAAGTGTCGATATGCGAATCACGGGCAAGCGCCATCCTTTTCATAATCGATACCGATTGGCGATCGACGCTCGCGGCGTGATTCAAGGTGGCGATATCACCGTCATCGGCGACTGCGGCTACTCACCTGACCTCTCGGACGCTATCGTGGATCGTGCCATGTTCCACGCGGACAACGCTTACTCACTGGGTGATGCCCGCGTTACCGGCCACCGTGCCAAAACCCACACGGCGTCCAATACCGCCTTCCGTGGCTTTGGTGGTCCACAGGGCATGATGATCATTGAAGCGGCGATGGATGACATTGCCCGTCACGTCGGCGAAGACCCGCTCACCATTCGTAAGCGCAATTTCTATCGCGAGGGTCGAGACACAACGCATTACGGTCAGCAGGTGGATCAAAAGCAACTGCTGCATACGCTCGTCGATACGCTGGAAGCCAGTAGCGATTACTGGTCGCGACGCCAACAGGTACGTGACTTCAACGCGACAAGCCCCGTCATCAAAAAAGGGCTAGCGCTGACGCCGGTTAAATTCGGGATTTCATTCACCGCTCAGCACCTCAATCAGGCGGGTGCTCTGCTCCATGTTTATACCGACGGCAGCATCATGATCAACCATGGCGGTACGGAAATGGGCCAGGGGCTGCACACGAAAATTTGCCAGGTGGTTGCCCGTGAACTAGGACTGGATCTAGACAGCGTCCGCATCAGCGCAACGCGCACTGACAAAGTCCCCAACACGTCGCCCACCGCCGCCTCTAGCGGTGCCGATCTCAACGGCATGGCGGCCAGAGATGCCGCCGGTAAACTTCGTGAGCGGCTGTTCGATTTTGCCGCTGGACATTTCGAGGAGGGGCTAGATCGCGAGGGCATGCGACTGGAAAATGGCATGCTGGTCGCAGGCAGCGGAGAGAGCGAACGGCGCATCCCGTGGGGAGAGCTCATCCAAACGGCATATTTGAACCGCGTCTCGCTGTCGGAAAAAGGCTTCTATGCAACCCCTTTGATTCACTACAACCGAGCGACGGGGCAAGGTCGTCCCTTCTACTACTATGCCTTTGGAGCAGCGGTCGCCGAAGTGAGTGTCGACACTCTAAGCGGTGAATATCTCGTCGACCGAGTGGACATCCTCCACGATGTCGGCAACTCACTCAACCCAGCCATCGATATCGGCCAAATCGAAGGAGGCTTCATTCAGGGAATGGGCTGGTTGACCAGCGAAGAGCTCAAATGGAGCGATAAAGGTGTGCTGATGAGCGACGGACCGGCGACCTATAAAATCCCTACTTACGGTGACCTACCCCGCGTCTTCAATGTCGAGCTCATGGAGGGGCACCCTAACTCCATGGCAAGCCTATACCGCTCCAAAGCCGTGGGCGAACCCCCTTTCATGCTGGGTATTTGCGTGTGGTCGGCGCTAAGAGACGCACTGTCGAGCCTGACGGACTATCGTACATCCCCTCACTTAGACACCCCCGCCACGCCGGAAAGAGTCATGCTTGCAGCCCATGCGATTAGGAAAAAAGCGTTATGACCACGCCCCCTGACACTTGGCATGCTGCGCTTCATCGTTTACAGCAAAGCGGTACGCCGCATGTCCTCGCGACCCAAGTGACGTGTGCAGGTTCGACCCCCCGCGAGCCGGGAGCTCGCATGGTGATTACCGATGATGCTCTTTTCGACACGCTGGGGGGTGGCACCTTCGAGTGGCAAACCATTAGCGCTGCCAGAGGTTTACTGCGACAAGGAGACGCTGGGTTTCATCTCGAGGCTTTTTCCCTAGGCGGTCGTAGCGGTCAGTGCTGCGGTGGCTTCGTCAACGTGCTACTCGAGGTATTCCCAGGCGCTTCCCCACGCCTCGCGCTATTTGGCGCTGGTCATGTCGGCCATGAAATCGTCAAACTGAGCGCCCCTCTTCCTTGGCATATCGATTGGTACGATAGCCGCAGCGACAGTTTCCGCAACTGCGCAGACGAACAGCCGCGATTGAGCTGTCATCTATTGCAAAACGTGACTTCTTGCATCATGGCCCTCCCTGCCGCATGCCACGCTCTTGTGATGACTCACAGCCACGATGAAGATTACGCCCTGATTGCAGCACTACTCAAACGCCCGGACATAACCACCATTGGGCTAATCGGTTCAGACAGTAAATGGGTAAGCTTCCAACGACGCTTATCGCGTGATGGCTTTCAACCCAACGAGATTCAGCGCGTACGCTGCCCTATTGGCGCGATCCACGGCAACAAACTTAGCAACAAAACGCCCTATGCGATTGCCATGACCGTCGTCACCGAGCTTTTATCACTAACTGACAAACCCATTGATCGACAAACACGCGGGCTTGAGCCCGCTGTTCTGCGCTTTCTATTTAACGATACGGCGACATCCTCGAGCTAATATGACTTCTACCGATACGTTGATTCGTGCAGAGCTGGTGAGCTTTGCTCGTGACCCAGGGGACGATGACCTGCCGACACCTGGCAGCCTCGAGCATTACAACGATGGTGTCCTGTGGCTTCGAGAGGGCCATATCCAGGCGGTTGGCCACTACGCCGATCTCGTCGATCAACTTCCGCTGCACAGCCAGATCCTCGACTATCGCGGCAAATTGATCCTGCCCGGTTTTATCGACACCCACGTACACTATGTTCAGCTCGATATCATGGCGTCGTATGGCCGCCAGCTTTTGGACTGGCTGAATGACTATACCTTTCCTGAGGAGTGCCGCTTTGCCAACCATGCCCATGCACAAGCGCTGTCCAATGCCTTTCTAGACGAGATGCTAAGAGCCGGCACGACGACGGCTCAAGTATTCGGCTCTAGCCACCCAGGATCGGTCGATGCCTTCTTTAGTGCTTGCCAGAAGCGCCAGTTACGCATGCTCGTTGGAAAAGTCTTGATGGATCGCAATGCGCCCGACGCATTAATGGACGGTGCAACGGGCATTGCCGATACGGAGCGTTTGATCGAGGATTGGCACGGCCAACAGCGGCTAGGTTACAGTGTAACGCCTCGCTTTGCGCCCACGTCGACGAAGGCTCAAATGGATGCGGCGGGTGCCCTGCTACGCAACGACCCATCGCTATGGCTGCAAACGCACCTTGCCGAAAATAGCGGCGAACTCGACTGGGTGGCCGAACTTTTCCCGGGCAGTCGAGATTATCTAGCGGTGTACGAGGACGCTGGCCTCGTAGGCCCTCGCAGCACCTTTGCTCACGGTATTCATCTCGACAACGGCATGCGTCAACGTCTAGCCGAACGAGGCGCCAACATTGCGTTCTGCCCAAGTTCTAATCTATTTCTGGGTAGTGGACTTTTCGATCGAGACGCTGCAAAAGAAACAGGTATGTCCTTTACCTACGCCAGCGATATTGGTGCCGGTACCGATCTTTCGGGTTTCGGAACGTTGAAAAGCGCTTACCAGGTGGGCCAACTGCGCGGCCAACCGCTGACGGCATGGCAAGGTTTTTACGGCTTGACCCACGGTAACGCCAAAGCGCTGTCACTGGATCATCACATTGGGCAACTTGCCCCCTCCTACGAAGCCGATTTCGTCGTCATCGACCCACATGCCACGTCGCTTCTTGAGCGCCGCATTCAGCACTGCACCACGCTGGGCGAGCGCCTCTTCGCCCTCATGATGCTGGCCGATGATCGCGCCATCTATGAAACCTGGGCAGGCGGCGTTTGCCAGCATCGCCGGGATTGATTGCGAAATCGACGCTCGCTAGACAAGCCGCTTCTCATCAGCGGCTTTTGTCACTTCCACGGCAGCGCAGACCGGTTATGGCCCAAACGGCAAAAAGCCCCGCACACGGTGTGTACGGGGCTTATCGAGCGCGCAACAAAAAACCCAGCCGTTTGGCTGGGTTCTTTGCGATATAAGTGCCTGACGATGACCCGGGCGGCGCTCCGCTACTCTTCAGGGGGAGACCCCTAAAAAGCAAAACCCCGACCAGATGGCCGGGGTTTCTAAATAAGTGCCTGACGATGACCTACTCTCGCATGGGGAGACCCCACACTACCATCGGCGCTAAGCGGTTTCACTTCTGAGTTCGGCATGGGATCAGGTGGTTCACGCGTGCTATGGTCGTCAGGCGTAACGGGTCATGCATATCATGCTGACGGCGTCGTTGACGCGGTAAGTGATCGTCTCTTGTCCGCCAGCGTCTTGGCGGGCGGATGCGTATCCGGTTTTTCGAGTGGCTGTCCACTCGGTCGTTATCACGGCGACCAGACCCCTTGGGTGTTATAGGGTCAAGCCTCACGGGCCATTAGTACACGTTAGCTCAACGCCTTGCAGCGCTTCCACACCGTGCCTATCCACCAGCTGGTCTCGCTGGGCCCTTTAGGAGGCTCGAGGCCTCGGGGATGTCTCATCTTGAAGGGGGCTTCCCGCTTAGATGCTTTCAGCGGTTATCCCGTCCGACCATAGCTACCCGGCAATGCCACTGGCGTGACAACCGGAACACCAGAGGGTCGTCCACTCCGGTCCTCTCGTACTAGGAGCAGCTCTTCTCAAACATCCAACGCCCACGGCAGATAGGGACCGAACTGTCTCACGACGTTCTAAACCCAGCTCGCGTACCACTTTAAATGGCGAACAGCCATACCCTTGGGACCGACTTCAGCCCCAGGATGTGATGAGCCGACATCGAGGTGGCAAACACCGCCGTCGATGTGAACTCTTGGGCGGTATCAGCCTGTTATCCCCGGAGTACCTTTTATCCGTTGAGCGATGGCCCTTCCATACAGAACCACCGGATCACTAGAACCTGCTTTCGCACCTGCTCGACGTGTCTGTCTCGCAGTCAAGCACCCTTATGCTCTTGCACTCATTGCACGATGTCCGACCGTGCTGAGGGTACCTTCGTGCTCCTCCGTTACGCTTTGGGAGGAGACCGCCCCAGTCAAACTACCCACCACACACTGTCCTCGATCCGGATCACGGACCTGAGTGAGAACGCCAATGATGCCAGGCTGGTATTTCAAGGTTGGCTCCACCCGAACTGGCGTCCGGGTTTCAAAGCCTCCCAGCTATCCTACACAGGCAACATCAGCGTCCAGTGTGAAGCTATAGTAAAGGTTCACGGGGTCTTTCCGTCTAGCCGCGGGTACACCGCATCTTCACGGCGATTTCAATTTCACTGAGTCTCGGGTGGAGACAGCGTGGCCATCATTACGCCATTCGTGCAGGTCGGAACTTACCCGACAAGGAATTTCGCTACCTTAGGACCGTTATAGTTACGGCCGCCGTTTACCGGGGCTTCGATCAAGAGCGTCGGCCGAGGCCTAACACCATCACTTAACCTTCCGGCACCGGGCAGGCGTCACACCCTATACGTCCGCTTGCGCGTTAGCAGAGTGCTGTGTTTTTACTAAACAGTTGCAGCCACCTGGTATCTTCGACCGGTTCGGGCTGAAGGAGCAAGTCCTCTCACCCTACGCCGGCGTGCCTTCTCCCGAAGTTACGGCACCATTTTGCCTAGTTCCTTCACCCGAGTTCTCTCAAGCGCCTTGGGATTCTCACCCTGACCACCTGTGTCGGTTTGGGGTACGGTCGCACATGATCTGAAGCTTAGAGGCTTTTCCTGGAAGCGTGGCATCAATGACTTCGACACCGTAGTGTCTTCGTTTCGTGTCTCGGCCTTGAGCACCCGGATTTACCTAAGCGCTCAGCCTACTCACTTTCACCAGGACAACCAACGCCTGGCTCACCTAGCCTTCTCCGTCCCCCCATCGCAATCATGTCCGGTACGGGAATATTGACCCGTTTCCCATCGACTACGCCTTTCGGCCTCGCCTTAGGGGCCGACTCACTCTGCTCCGATTAGCGTCGAACAGAAACCCTTGGTCTTCCGGCGAGGGAGTTTTTCACTCCCTTTATCGTTACTCATGTCAGCATTCGCACTCGTGATACCTCCAGCATGCTTCTCAACACACCTTCATCGGCTTACACGACGCTCCTCTACCGCTCACACATAGTGTGAACCCGTAGCTTCGGTACCTGGTTTAGCCCCGTTACATCTTCCGCGCAGGCCGACTCGACTAGTGAGCTATTACGCTTTCTTTAAAGGATGGCTGCTTCTAAGCCAACCTCCTAGCTGTCTGAGCCTTCCCACATCGTTTCCCACTTAACCAGGATTTGGGGACCTTAGCTGACGGTCTGGGTTGTTTCCCTTTTCACGACGGACGTTAGCACCCGCCGTGTGTCTCCCACGCTCGCACTCACCGGTATTCGGAGTTTGCCTCGGGTTGGTAAGTCGGGATGACCCCCTAGCCGAAACAGTGCTCTACCCCCGGCGGTGATACGTGAGGCGCTACCTAAATAGCTTTCGAGGAGAACCAGCTATCTCCGGGCTTGATTAGCCTTTCACTCCGATCCACAAGTCATCCAAATCTTTTTCAACAGATCCTGGTTCGGTCCTCCAGTTGATGTTACTCAACCTTCAACCTGCTCATGGATAGATCGCCCGGTTTCGGGTCTATATCCAGCGACTGGTCGCCCAGTTAAGACTCGGTTTCCCTACGCCTCCCCTATTCGGTTAAGCTCGCCACTGAATATAAGTCGCTGACCCATTATACAAAAGGTACGCGGTCACAGAACGAGTCTGCTCCCACTGCTTGTACGCACACGGTTTCAGGATCTATTTCACTCCCCTCTCCGGGGTTCTTTTCGCCTTTCCCTCACGGTACTGGTTCACTATCGGTCAGCCAGGAGTATTTAGCCTTGGAGGATGGTCCCCCCGTCTTCAGTCAAGGTTTCACGTGCCCCGACCTACTCGATTTCACGTGATCAGATTTTCGACTACGGGGCTATCACCCGCTATGGCCAGACTTCCCAGTCTGTTCGCCTAATCTTTCACACGCTTAAGGGCTGGTCCCCGTTCGCTCGCCGCTACTAGGGGAATCTCGGTTGATTTCTTTTCCTCAGGGTACTTAGATGTTTCAGTTCCCCTGGTTCGCCTCTTACGCCTATGGATTCAGCGCAAGATACTCATCTTGTGATGAGTGGGTTTCCCCATTCAGAGATGTCCGGGTCGCAGGTCGTTTGCCACCTCACCGAACCTTATCGCAGGCTACCACGTCTTTCATCGCCTCTGGCTGCCTAGGCATCCACCGTGTGCGCTTCATTGCTTGACCCTATAACCCGAAGGGGTCTGGTGTCTCGCAATGATAACGATTGCCGGATACGCTTGAGACGTATCACTTAACAATTACGTATGAACGTTATAAAACGTTCATGTCAGCATGATATACATTGTTAAAGAGCGACTGTTCAGTGAACAGTGATAAAGCGACATGAATAATGTCAGACTTATCAGTGGTCACGAAACAACAAACGGTGTCGAGAATGGTGGAGCCAAGCGGGATCGAACCGCTGACCTCCTGCGTGCAAGGCAGGCGCTCTCCCAGCTGAGCTATGGCCCCATCTTGTAGCACTTTATTTCCACAAATTTCTGTAAGACAAGGCAAAATGCGACGACGTATAGCCTGCTATACGAGGAACATTTTAACGCCGTATTACAGGAATTTGGTGGGTCTGGGCAGACTTGAACTGCCGACCTCACCCTTATCAGGGGTGCGCTCTAACCAACTGAGCTACAGACCCGGTCATTTCGCTGTATGCTTGAGCTTGTTGCCCAAACAAAGCAGAAATAGCTACCGTTTGCTCTACTATCTGATCAGGTAATTCATTGTGAGCGCTTACCGCGAGGATGAGTCATCGGTTAAGGAGGTGATCCAGCCGCAGGTTCCCCTACGGCTACCTTGTTACGACTTCACCCCAGTCATGAACCACACCGTGGTGATCGCCCTCTTGCGTTAGGCTAACCACTTCTGGTGCAGTCCACTCCCATGGTGGACGGGCGGTGTGTACAAGGCCCGGGAACGTATTCACCGTAGCATTCTGATCTACGATTACTAGCGATTCCGACTTCACGGAGTCGAGTTGCAGACTCCGATCCGGACTGAGATCGGCTTTTCGGGATTGGCTCACTCTCGCGAGTTGGCAACCCTTTGTACCGACCATTGTAGCACGTGTGTAGCCCTACTCGTAAGGGCCATGATGACTTGACGTCGTCCCCACCTTCCTCCGGTTTGTCACCGGCAGTCTCCTTAGAGTTCCCGCCATTACGCGCTGGCAAATAAGGACAAGGGTTGCGCTCGTTACGGGACTTAACCCAACATTTCACAACACGAGCTGACGACAGCCATGCAGCACCTGTCTCTGCGTTCCCGAAGGCACTAAGGTATCTCTACCAAATTCGCAGGATGTCAAGAGTAGGTAAGGTTCTTCGCGTTGCATCGAATTAAACCACATGCTCCACCGCTTGTGCGGGCCCCCGTCAATTCATTTGAGTTTTAACCTTGCGGCCGTACTCCCCAGGCGGTCGACTTATCGCGTTAACTTCGCCACAAAGTGCGCTAGGCACCCAACGGCTGGTCGACATCGTTTACGGCGTGGACTACCAGGGTATCTAATCCTGTTTGCTACCCACGCTTTCGCACCTCAGTGTCAGTGTCAGTCCAGAAGGCCGCCTTCGCCACTGGTATTCCTCCCGATCTCTACGCATTTCACCGCTACACCGGGAATTCTACCTTCCTCTCCTGCACTCTAGCTTGACAGTTCCGGATGCCGTTCCCAGGTTGAGCCCGGGGCTTTCACAACCGGCTTATCAAGCCACCTACGCGCGCTTTACGCCCAGTAATTCCGATTAACGCTTGCACCCTCCGTATTACCGCGGCTGCTGGCACGGAGTTAGCCGGTGCTTCTTCTGCGAGTGATGTCTTTCCTAGCGGGTATTAACCGCTAGGCGTTCTTCCTCGCTGAAAGTGCTTTACAACCCGAGGGCCTTCTTCACACACGCGGCATGGCTGGATCAGGGTTCCCCCCATTGTCCAATATTCCCCACTGCTGCCTCCCGTAGGAGTTCGGGCCGTGTCTCAGTCCCGATGTGGCTGATCATCCTCTCAGACCAGCTACGGATCGTGGCCTTGGTGAGCCGTTACCTCACCAACTAGCTAATCCGACATAGGCTCATCCGATAGCGGGAGCCGAAGCCCCCTTTCTCCCGTAGGACGTATGCGGTATTAGCCTGGGTTTCCCCAGGTTATCCCCCACTACCGGGCAGATTCCTATGCATTACTCACCCGTCCGCCGCTCGTCAGCATCCAGCAAGCTGGATCTGTTACCGCTCGACTTGCATGTGTTAGGCCTGCCGCCAGCGTTCAATCTGAGCCATGATCAAACTCTTCAGTTTAAGATCAATGCGGTTCTTGCCTGTCACCGAAGCAACAGAAGCGAACCAAACTTGGCTCAAGGGTCAAACGAATTCATTCATTAGGCCGAAGCCTGTTTGACGAGTCGCTTGCCTTGATAATAGGTGATTTGTCACCCTCATCGGCAAGCGCCCACATGAATTACCTGATCAAATTGTTAAAGAGCTTTTCGAAGGGCGTTGCCGTTCGATGTGGGGCGTATTTTACGCATTTAACTCCGCGCGTCAACACCTTTTTTTGCCAAACACCTCATCAAGCAGCGGCTAAACGTTTGAGAAGTTCGTCGCGTCGCTGCTCGCTGACAAATGCCTCCTCGATAGCGTAACGATTGAGCATTCGAAAGGTATCTTCATCCCAGCCAAACGCATCGGCACACGCCAAATGGTTCTCCAGCAATCCACCGCCGAAATAGGCAGGGTCGTCGGAGCTAATGGTGACTTTGAGCCCCTCGGCCAACAGTTGGGGCAAAGCGTGGTCACTTAGCCGCTCGACAACTTTCAAGCTGACGTTTGACAGCGGACACACGGTCAGGACCGTTTGCTGATCACGCAAACGCTTGACCACGTCATCGCTTTCCAGACAGCGCACGCCGTGATCGATACGTTGCACTTCTAGGATATCGAGCGCTTGAGCAATGTATTCGGCAGGTCCCTCTTCTCCGGCGTGGGCAACACGGACCAGACCAAGTTCCTTGGCGCGAGCGAACAGCGCTTGAAACTTGACCGGAGGATGATCGCGCTCGGCGCTATCGAGTCCGATAGCATCCAGGAACTTCCAATAGGGAGAGGCCTGTTCAAGCACATGCAACGCTTCATCGGCGGGACGATCACGAAGAAAAGCCATGATCATGCCGATCGTCAAATCCAACGATGCTTCGGCCTCCTCTTTCGCCCGTAGAAGACCGGCCATGACGACTTCGAGCGGTACGCCGCGCTGTAGATGCGCCTGGGGGTCGAAGTGGATGTCGATATGCATCACCCCTTCGCTACGGGCACGCTTAAAATAGTCCATGGCAAGATCGTAAAAGTCTTGCTCATTGCGCAGTACGTTCATGCCTTGGTAATAAAGATCTAAAAACCCTTGAAGGTCTTTGAAATCGTAGGCCGCTTTCGTTTCGTCCACGGACGCATAGGGCAACTCGATCCCGTTACGGGCCGCCAGTGCGAACATGAGCTCAGGCTCCAAGGTGCCTTCAATATGCAAGTGGAGCTCGACTTTGGGAAGTTGACGTAAAAACTCATTCATACGGCGCGCCTGCTTGCGGTTGGGAGAAAGAAGTAGTATCGGTACATAAGCGCCCACCATCAAGGTGCCACCAAGCATCGATCCCAGCCAAAAGCGCCGCGTCCTCGGTTTGATGAACGAAGAAAATCACGGTTCGCCGTGCGAGCCAGCGATCTAGCGCCGCGGCCAAGTGCTTTGCCGTATCGGCGTCTACGCTAGCAAACGGTTCATCCAACAACACAACAGATGGATCGCGCAGCATCAATCTCGCGAAAGCAACCCTTCTTGCCTGACCTCCAGACAATTGCTGGCCTTTTTCGCCCACGTTCGTCGAGAGCCGCTTAGGCTGCTGTGCTACCCAGTCTTCCAAGCCCACCATGTTGAGTACCCGCCACAACTCGTCATCGGTAGCGCTCGGCTTGGCGATCCGTAAATTCGACTCAAGCGTTCCATCGAATAGATCCGTTTGCTGAGTGAGAAAGGCGAAATACTCGGCTCGACTCTCTGTGGAGAGACGATGTGGCGGCACTCCAGCGACACGAATCTCGCCCTGGGTCGGTGCCATACGTCCCATCAACACACTGGCCAACGTCGATTTACCAGATCCCGACACACCAGTAATCACGACTCGGGTATGTGGCAAGAGCGTCGCCTGTACATCGACCAGTGCTGGATACATCGTGTTGGGATAAGCGTAATGAACGGAAACAAGCTGGATGGCATGTTCATCGGCACGATAGGGAAGCCCTTGCATGTCGATTGCAGGCGCTAGGGGTTTGAGAGCATTCAAACGCTGCACGGCTGCGTAACTCGCGCCCAGTTTCAAGAACGCCGCGGGGAGCAACGCGAACACTTCGTTCATTCCCAGCACAGCAATCACGGCCATGACGAGCACCGGACCCACGACCTGCTCTGCCGAAAACGCCAAACTTCCCAGCCATAGCGTGGCGATGAGCATCAGCCCGGTCACCGCAGAAACGAAGGCGTTGCCCAAGGCCAATTTCAAAGCCAAACGACGCTGGTTCTCGGTGGATACTGCTTCGAGATTCTGGATTTTCTGGCGATGCCACCCGCTTGTTTGATAGCTACGCAGCTCCGCAGATGCCTGCACCTGATCCAATACCAATCGACGTAGCTCCTCTTGATCACTGACGTGCTGGTAGCTATTACCGAAGCCGATCCAACCAAAACCGACCGTCACCACTAGCCAAAGCAGCGTGAATACCAAAGCCATCACCACAGCAACCCAAGGTAGCCATATGGCGATGAACCCGGAGACCACGAGTACGGTCAGCAGCGCCGCTACCGGAGGGATCAGACAACGTAAGTAGAGGTTATTGAGTTGATCGATATCTGCCGTTAGACGGCTGAGCCATTCACTTGCACGTTGCCGTTTGAGAGTCGCATCATCCAGGCCTGTCAAATCACCGAACACTCGGTAGCGTAGATCGGCCAACAGGGTAAGCACGGTGCTATGGTTGTATAAACGCTCAACGTACCGCGCCAAAGTCCTCAGCAGGGCAAAAAAGCGGATGCCTCCACCGGGTACGTATACGTCCAACGTCGACGGAAGACCCGCCGCGAGCGCGATCCCCGCCAAGGCGCAGGACACGATGAACCATCCGGACAGTCCTAGTAGTGACAAACCCGCAAGCAAGGTCACCCAAACCAATAAGGCTCCCAACCAGAACTGTTGACGGCGGCGAAGCAGTAACTTAAGCCAAGGCGCAACGTCACGAAAAAGGGCCATCATTGCTTTACCTCCACCAACTGGCCTGAGCGGCATACAAAGTGGCGATTGGCTACCGTCATGACGGCCGGGTGATGCGTCGCCATGACTAGCGTACGCCCCTCACCTGCCCATTCGAGCAGCGCCTGGATGACCACGCTTTCCGTTTCTGCGTCTAAACTTGCCGTCGGTTCATCGAGCAAAATAAGCCGAGCCTGACTAAGATACACGCGCGCCAGCGCAAGCCGCTGCGCCTGTCCACCAGAAAGGCCAACACCACGTTCACCCACGGTCGTTTCCAATCCATGGGGCAAACTTGCCAATAGCTTGCCAAGCCCGGCTCGCTGCAAAGCTTTCACGAGCGCAGCGTCATCCGCCTTTGGAGAAGCAATGCGCAGATTATCAGCTAAAGAGCCCTGCAGTATGCACGGCGCTTGATCCAGCCAAGCAATAGGAATAGAAAGGTCGATGCGGCACACTCCACGAGTAGGCCTCATGAACCCCGCCATGAGTGCCAGCAGTGACGACTTACCGCTACCAGACTCACCGGTAAGCACGGCCACATCGCCCTGCCTTAGCGACATACTCACATCGCTGAGCACCGGCGTACGTTCAGCGTAGCGAATATCGACGCCATCAAGCTCGAGGAGCACGCCAGACGCCGAGGGCGGCAACGGAGAGGAAGCTACTTGGTTGGGTTCGTTGAGAATGGCCACGACGCTCTCAGCGGCGCCAAGGGCAGCAGCACGATCATGATAATGTTGCGACAACGTTCTAAGCGGCTGAAAAAATTCCGGCGCAAGGAGCAACACTGCCAACCCGCTAAACAGCGTCAACTGGGGCGAAGGACCGTAATCGATGTATCCTAGCAAGCCAAAACCAACATACATGGCCACGACAGCAATCGCGACGGAAGCAAAAAACTCCAAGACCGCCGACGATAAGAACGCTAAACGCAGCGTCCGCATACTCAGTCGACGATAGTGATCGGTGGCGTACCACACATCTTGCTGAGCCTCTTTGGTGTGACCAAACAGCTGCAGGGTGGTCATTCCGCGCACTCGGTCGATAAAGTTTGCGGAAAGACGAGAGACGGCCATGAACTGATCACGATTCAATCGCTCAGCCCCCATCCCTACCAATGCCATGAACAGCGGTATTAGTGGGGCGGATAAAAGCAGAAAAAAGGCAACCAGGTAGTCGAGCCAAACGACAATGCTCAGTATCAGCATCGGCAACGCCACGACGATTCTCAGCTGCGGATAAAAGCGAGCGAAGTAACCATCCAGCGCCTCGATGTGCTCCACCGACTGAGTGGCCAATGCCCCACTCTGCTGACGCGTCAACCATGTTGGCCCAAGCGCCGAGATTTTGTCGAGCAGGGTTTGCCTGGCATATTGGCGAATGCGAAGGCTTGCTTTAGCGCTACACGTCTCTTGCAGGGCCTGAAAAAGCGAACGCAGCAAGACAACCACCACGAGGCCAACGAACGGTAGCACGAGTGACCAGGGGGAACGCCCTGCAATGACCAACTGGTCGATCAGCCAAGCAAGCCCCACCACCAGCAGGACGGTTTGCATACCCGCCAGCACGCCCCAAACCGCCGCCCACATCAGCTGTTTCTGCTCGCGTTTGGCAAGCAAGTTAAGCCAATGGCGCGGCGTCATGGCCTCCACCGTATTCACTTCGGGAGGATGGTCTGCCATAGCGTTAGTGGTATCCCTCCCCTACACGCACCTTGCCGCGGAACACCCAGTAGGTCCAAGCGGTATAGGCCAGGATGATCGGGATAACGAACAGCACGCCAATCAGCAGGAACAATTGTGATTCGGGCGCTGACGCGGCGTCCCAAAGTGTGTAATTGGGCGGCACGATAACCGGCCATTTACTGACGATCAGCCCTAAGTAGGTAAAGACATAGATGCCTATCGTTGCTACGAACGGTATCCCTTCATCGCGACGCTTGACGGAGCGATACACCATGAAGGCCGAAAAAAGCGCCAACGCCGGGAAAATCCAGATCAGTTGCAGATGGCCGAACCAACGTTCCCATACCACCGGATTAACGAACGGCGTCCAAATACTGATAATGGCGAACACCCCGAGCACCAGCGCCAGCAACATGGGCGTGATCTTGTAGGCCCAGTCTTGGATATGACCTTCCGATTTGAGGATCAACCAGGTCGCACCAAGCAGAGCGTAGCCCGCCATCAAGCCTAGTCCCGTGAGCACTGAGAACGGCGTCAACCAGTCGAAAGCACCGCCCACGAAAGCAAAGTTTTCGACACGGAAGCCTTGAATGTACGCCCCGACCACGGCCCCTTGGGCAAACGCCGCCACACCGGAACCCCAGCTGAATGCACGGTTCCACCAGCGCCGATTACGACGCGACTTGAAGCGAAATTCAAACGCGACGCCGCGGAAAATCAGCCCGGCCAGCATCAAAAAGACCCCTATGTAAAGCGCTGGCAAAAAGACCGAATACACCAATGGGAAAGCACCGAGCAGGCCCGCGCCCCCCAAAACTAGCCAGGTCTCGTTGCCATCCCATACAGGGGCTACCGAGTTCATCATGACATCGCGGGAATCTTCATCTGGGGCGAAGGGAAACAGTATCCCCAAGCCCAGATCGAAACCATCCATTAATACGTACATCATGATGCCGAAGCCGATGATGCCCGCCCAAATTAGCGTTAAATCAAACATTTCCATGTTCAGCTCCTGACCGGATCGACGTCATCGTCAAAAGGGGTGTGTGCCGCAGAGAATGGGCGCATAGGCCGCTTGAAGTTCTCACTCGTCGTTTCCTGCTCGTCGTGAGGCAGCATGCCATTGCGTACCACGCGAGTGAGGTAGTAAATACCGGCGTAGAACACGACGGCATAGACTGCCACGTAGCCAATCAGAGTGAATAGCGCCATTGGCCCGGTCAGCGACGGCGTCAAGCCCTCGGCATGGGTCATCATGCCGTAAACCAGCCAAGGAGCGCGTCCGGATTCGGTGACGATCCAACCTGCCAACACCGCCGCGAAAGGCATGGGGATCATACAGACCAGCGCCTTTAAATAGCCCGAGTGTTCGTACACTCTGCCCTTGCGACGCATCAGCAGACCAATGAAGGCGGTTGCAATCATCAGCAGACCGATGCCGACCATGACACGGAAAGCCCAAAATACGATGATAACGGGTGGCTGCTCCTCAGGAGCAGCTTCGCTGATCCCAGGAATTACCCCATCGGGAGAGTGGGTCAAGATAATGCTAGCGAGGTTCGGAATGCCGATCTCAAGATGGTTGGTTTGCGCTTCCTGGTCCGGAATGGCAAACAGCAGCAGCGGTACGTTGCTAGACGTTTCCCAATGCCCTTCCATCGCCGCCACTTTAGTCGGCTGATGCTCGAGTGTGTTCAAACCATGAAAGTCCCCGACCACCGCTTGTGCAGGTGTGAGAAAAAGGAGTAGCCACAAGCACATGGAGAGCGCGCGGCGATTGGCCTCTGGATCGCGCCCACGAAGCAGGAACCAAGCGCTGACGCCCGCCACGACGAAACCACCCGTCAAGAAAGACGCCATGGCCATATGGGCAAAGCGATACGGGAAAGAGGGATTGAAGATAGCCTCGAACCAAGAGAGTACGTGGAAGCGGTTGTCGATCAGTTCCACACCGGCAGGCGTGTGCATCCAGCTATTGGCTGACAAAATCCAGAAGGAAGAAATGAACGTACCCACTGCCACCATAATGGCAGCAAACAGGTGCACCCCTTGCGGGACTTTTCCACGGCCAAACAAGAGCACACCGAGGAATGCCGCTTCCAAGAAGAACGCGGTGACGACTTCATAGCTCAGCACGGGCCCCAAGAAGTTGGAGGCGGCCTGGGAAAAGTTGCTCCAATTGGTGCCGAACTGGAAAGACATCACGATACCCGAGACGACGCCCATGCCAAAGACAACGGCAAATACCTTGGTCCAAAACAGCGAAAGGCGGTCCCACGCAGGATTGCCGGTCTTAAAGTACAGCCCATGGAGCAGCGCAATATAGGACGCTAGCCCAATGGTAAAGACTGGAAAGATCGCATGAAACGATACAACGAAGGCGAACTGTATTCGCGATAGTACTAGGGGGTCGAGTTCCATCACACTCTCCTAAGACCTGAGTTGGTATCCCGTCAATGGGTGTCACAAGCTTAGTTGAGCCTTAATGGCACTGCATTTTAGTTATAAGCACTAAGCTTATTCTTTACATGCGTTGTAGTTTACCGGTTCGACCATCGCTATACAGCGTTAGTTTGCCTGAAAAGCTGTGTCGCATTGACGCACACTCTCCAGGCAACACCACTTTGCCGTACTAGGCCATCACCACGATGCTGACCATATAGCCGGTGTAGGCAATAAACATGGTAAAGAGTGCACCACCCTCGATACGGTTGATACGCCGCGGACGCCCACGCCAAGAGAACGCAAACAGCACCATGACGAGCGTCATGAGCGTCATTACGCTCCAATCCCGCATCAGCACTTCACGCCCCGCCTCGATCGGCGCAATGACGCCCGCCAAGCCCACCACGGCCATGCTATTGAAGAGGTTCGAGCCGACAACGTTACCCAGCACCATGTCATGTTCATTGCGGCGCAAGGCGCTGATAGAGGACGCTAATTCAGGTAACGACGTGCCCACCGCCACCACCGTCAAACCGATGATCAAATCACTCACACCAAAACCCACGGCAATTTCAACGGCGCCCCATACCAGCAATCGAGAGCTGGCAATCAATAACACCAATCCAATCAGCGTCCACATGATGGACTTACCGCGAGACATCGGCTTGCTATCCAGGCTTTCGGTCACTTCTGCCATCAACGGATCGTCTTGCTGACCGCGAGCGTTGAAGATGCTCGCCGTAATGAACACGCCAAGCCCGATGAGCAACAGCGCCGCTTCAAGCCGCGATATCCATCCGTCCCATAGCATGTATCCCGTCACTAGCATCACCAAGACGAGTAGCGGCATCTCTTTACGAATTACCCCCGAATGGACGGCGAGAGGCGCCATCAGTGCGACAAAACCCAGCACCAACCCCATGTTGGCAATGTTAGAACCGTAAGCGTTACCCACCGCCAAACCAGGATTGCCTTGCATTGCCGCCAGTACCGAGACCATCATCTCCGGGGCGGATGTACCAAACCCAATCACCAGCATGCCGATCAAGAGCGGCGAAAGCCCTAACCAGCGCGACGTCGCCGCGGCACCGTCGATAAACTTCTCTGCACTCCATATCAGCAGGACCAAGCCCACTACCACAGCAAGAAAGGCGAGTAACATTTCAGTTCCTTAATGTCATAATGTTAGGCACTATCGCGGCTGCATCCTTGTCTAACGAGCCTGTTTGGTCAAGTGCCGTTTGCAAGCGTCGGTTCCGTTCCCTAAATTGACTGGCACCACGCTCCATCGTATTGGTTCTTACCGTCTCATGCACAGAGAGTTTGCTGTTGCCCCATTACTCTTTCATCAAACGGCCTTCTCTGCCGGTTAACTCTCCCGAGGTCGACTGTTTTCCACCTGAGACCCGCACTCAGCGGCGGCGCCTGCGCGCCTGCCATGAGTGTGACTGGGTTTCGGCCCTTCCGCCGCTCAAATCAGGTGAAAAAGCAACCTGCCCGCGCTGTTCACACGTACTGGTAAAGCGCCATCGCTATCCGGCTCAGCGCAGCATGGCGCTCGCACTGGCCTCACTAATAGCACTGTTGGTAGCGATCTCGTTTCCCTTCGTGAGCTTTAGCGTTAGCGGCGTCGGCAATCGCATCGAACTATCACAAACGGCGACGACGCTGATCGCGTTTCATCAGCCCATCGTTGCCATCGCCGTCATGATGACCATACTCGTGCTACCCGCCGTTTATTTAGTGGGTGTGGTATGGCTACAGTTTGGACTCTTGCGAGCGCGACCCATGCCGTTCAGCCGTGATATCGCCCGCTCGCTGGCCCATTTGACCCCATGGATGATGGCGGATGTCTTCATCATTGGCGCCCTGGTCAGCTTGATCAAAATAGCGGGTATGGCGCAAATCGAACTAGGCATCTCCTTTTGGGCGTTTTGCCTCTTCGGTATTTTGCTATTGATGACGGTGCAATCCATCGACGGCGACTGGATGTGGTTCTCGCTCGAAGGCGAGCCCCTTGCCCCTGAGGGCACATTGACCGGTACGACCGCTGCCAACCAAGGTGTCACTGGGTGCCCCACCTGCGGATTGGTCAATCGCATCGAACATGACCGACAGCGATGTTTGCGCTGCCATGAGAAACTGCATACTCGGCTGCCACACAGCCTGCAGCGTACATGGGCGCTGCTGTTTGCCGCCACCGTCATGTACCTTCCGGCCAACCTCTATCCCATCATGACCACCACGAGCTTGGGCAACGCTACGCCCTCCACCATCATTGGGGGAGTCGTTCAGCTCATCCAAATGGGATCATGGCCAGTAGCCGCCGTCATATTCGTAGCCAGTGTCATCGTGCCGGTCGGCAAACTGGTCGCTCTGGCCTGGCTTTGCTTGATGCTCAAACGCAGCAATGAACTCAATGCCCAGAGCCGCACCCGGCTCTATCGTTTGACCGAGTTCATTGGACGCTGGTCCATGGTCGACGTATTCGTGGTGGCCATTTTGGTTGCTCTCATCCGCGCGGGGTCGTTAATGTCGATTACGCCTGGACCAGCCGCCCTGGCGTTTGGCGCGGTGGTCGTGCTCACCATGCTCGCGGCTATGACCTTCGACCCCCGCTTGATATGGGATACTCAACCTTCACGCTCTCTTCGCCGTAAAACGGCCACCAAGGAACCTGTTGATGGCTAACGATTCCATGCCTCAGAACACACCCAACCCAGATCAAGGCGAGTTGCACAAAGCCAAGGCGTCGCCCCAAACACGCTTGTCCCCGATTTGGATCGTGCCGCTGGTTGCCGTGATCATCGGGCTATGGCTGGTTTACGACAACTACTCCAGTCGCGGCACCCTGGTCACGTTGACGATGGAAAGCGCGGAAGGAATCGAGGCGGGCAGTACGCTCATTCGCAGTCGCAACGTCGAGATTGGTCGGGTCCAGAGCGTACGTTTGTCCGATGACCTCTCCCATGCCGTCATGGTGGCACGCATTCAACCCGGGGCGGAAGCTATGCTAAGAGAAGATAGCCGCTTTTGGGTCGTCAAACCGCGTATTGGCCGCGAGGGCATCAGTGGGCTGGGTACCGTTCTTTCAGGTGCCTACATCCAGCTAGAACCGGGTCAGTCAGAAGAGCCACAGCGAGAATTCGAGGTTAGCGATGTACCTCCCGTGGCTCCCGCCGGCCAAGCTGGGTTGCAAATCAACTTGGTGAGCCAACTAGGCAACTCGCTGCGCATCGGCGACCCGGTCTCTTATCAGGGCTACACGGTAGGCCGCGTCGAAGACACGCGCTTTGAACCTGAAACGCGCACCATGCACCATCAAGTTTTCATCGAAGAGCCCTACGCCCAGCTCGTCACCGACAGCACGCGCTTCTGGACGGCCAGCGGGATCGACTTCCGCCTGGATGCCGATGGTGTGAGAGTCAATGTCGAATCCCTCGAAGCGCTATTGGGCGGTGGGGTGACCTTTGGCGTACCGGAAGACCTTCCCATGGGCAAACCTGTGGAGGCCAACACACGCTTTAATCTCTACGCGGACGAAGATACTGCCCGGGAAGGCACGTTCAACCGATACTTGGAGTATGTTTTGCTGGTTGACGACACGGTAAGAGGCTTGTCTCGGGGAGCACCGGTGGAGTTTCGTGGAGTGAGAATCGGCACCGTCGCCGCGGTCCCTTGGAACTTCACGGCGCCACAGCCTGATTCCCGGGCGCGATTCGCCATTCCGGTACTCATTCGCATCGAACCCCAACGCTTGGGTATCGAAAACACCGACATCGACCTAGAGGAGTGGGATGAACGCTTCAAGCGGATGTTTGGGCTAGGTCTGCGCGCCTCGCTTAAGAATGGCAGCCTGCTCACAGGGGCGCTGTTCGTCGACCTTAACTTTCAGCGCGACCTTGCCGATGAGTACGTCGCCGAGCGATTTGCCGAGCGAACCGTGTTCCCCACTGTGGCTGGCGGTTTTGCACAGATTCAGGCACAGGTCACCAGCCTGCTCGAAAAGCTCAACGCGCTGGAAGTCGAACCTCTTCTTGCGGGGCTAGAGCGTAATCTTCAAGCCTCGGAAAGCGTGCTAAACGAGGTTCGCGAGGTCAGTACATCGATCCATCAGTTATTGAACGACCCGGATACTCAGGCGATTGGCGGCAACTTGAACGGCACGTTGGAAGAACTGCGCCGCACACTGGAAGGCGTTTCGCCCTCCTCGCCAGCGTACCAAGAACTGACCGGCGCCATCGAGCGCCTAGATAGACTAATGCGCGATCTACAGCCGCTCACCCGGACGCTGAACGAGAACCCAAGGGCGCTGCTGTTCGATAACTTGGACACCCAGGACCCGATTCCTCGCGCTCCTCGCTAATTAAGGATGACCGTTATGTTACGTCGCTTATCTCTATTTTGGCTGGCGGCTTTTACGAGCCTACTCTTGTCCGCCTGTGCCAGCAGCGTATCTCCACCCACGCGCTATATGTTACCTACAAGCCCGGCGGTCAACGCACCGAGCCGTGCCGAAACAACGCTTCAAGTCAGCCCCCTCCGCCTAGCCCACTATTTGGATGTGGACGGCATCGTAATGCAGCTCGATGACATCACTTTGAATGAAGCGCGCGAGCATCAGTGGGCGGAGAGCATTGGCCGGCAATTAGAACGCGCGTTACGCGCCGAATTAGCCGACCAGCTTCCTAGCTTGCAGGTAGTGCGGGCGGAAGGCAGTCGTCCCAGTGCGCTGACGCTCTCATTGGAAGTGGATCAGTTCCAGGGCCGCTATGATGGCGTTGCAGTGACCAGCGGCCAATGGCAACTGCGCGATAGCGATGGCGAGATGCTCGCCCTAAAAAGCTTCACTGCTGAAACGGTCCTCGATCAGGACGGTTACCCAGCCCTGGTGCGCTCGTTGGGCGAGAGCTGGCAGGTAGTGGCCGAGCAAATCGCCGACCAGTTGAGTCAAGGCGGCTACTTATAACCCCAGGCGTGTTCGCTACGGGTAGCGCGTCGACGTGAGACTTTCGTGTTACACTCACGACCACGACGACGTCACTGTCAGCGCCACCCTGTCTCCCTCTTGTGAAACCCAGAGGTGTCACAAGACGTTTTAACGCCCGTCGCGGCACAGCGTGCTATCTGTCAAACTTCGCTGCCGCGACGGTGTACCATCCTCGCTTTTTTGAACATGACGCTTAGCAGCGCCGCCCATTAGGTGGTGCCGCCTGCTATGCGACTGCGGAGAACGCATGAGCTTTTCTGATCTTGGTCTGCACGACGATTTATTACGCGCGGTGAACGCGCAGGGCTATACACAGCCGACGCCGATTCAACAAAAGGCCATTCCCGTCGTTCTCGAAGGACGCGATCTCCTTGCCAGCGCACAAACCGGCACGGGTAAAACGGCAGGCTTCACACTGCCGATGCTACAGCGCTTGGCAAACGGCAAGCGTCCCGGGAAGCGCCAAGTGCGCGCGCTCGTCCTAACGCCGACCCGCGAGCTGGCGGCACAGGTGGGCGAAAGCGTAGCGGCCTATGGACAACACCTTTCGCTGCGCTCCCACATCATTTTTGGCGGCGTCGGTCAACAGCCCCAAGTCGATGCTTTAAGGCATGGTCTCGACGTGCTGGTCGCTACCCCTGGCCGCCTGCTCGACCTGCACCAGCAAGGGCACGTCGACCTGTCCGCCATTGAAATTCTGGTACTGGATGAGGCGGACCGCATGCTGGACATGGGCTTCATTCACGATATCAAGCGCCTACTGCGCCTGGTCCCCAAGCAACGCCAAAATCTCCTGTTTTCTGCCACATTCTCCAACGAAATCCAAACGTTGGCGCAGCAGCTACTCGATAATCCCGCTCTCATCGAGGTGGCGCCACGCAACACCACGGCAGAAAAAGTCGAGCAAGCGATCTACCGAGTGGATCGCGATAAAAAGCGCGACTTGTTGGCGCACTTGATCCAGCGTCACAACTGGTTTCAGGTACTAGTATTCACTCGCACCAAGCACGGCGCTAACCGGCTAGCCGAGCAACTCTCCAAGCAGGATATCCCTGCCATGGCGATCCACGGCAACAAAAGTCAGGGTGCACGCACGCGTGCGCTCGGTGCGTTCAAGAGCGGCGATTTACAGGTGCTCGTCGCCACTGATATTGCCGCCCGTGGCCTAGACATCAATGAACTTCCCCATGTGGTGAACTTCGATCTGCCCAATGTCGCGGAAGATTACGTTCACCGCATCGGTCGCACAGGGCGTGCGGGCAGCAATGGTGAAGCTGTCTCGTTGGTGTGCATCGACGAGCATGGTCTGCTCAAAAACATCGAGCGACTGATCAATCAAACGTTGCCGAAACACATCGAACCGGGCTTCGAGCCTGACCCCAACGCCAAGCCAGAACCCATCGAAAATGGTCGCCGGAGTCAGCGTCCACCTCGTCGGCGCAAGCAAGATGGGCCATCTACCAATACGGGTGGAGAGCGACGTCGCCGTAGCCGCCGCTAGCCCGCACGCCCGGAATGTGCGAAGGTATCGCCTCGCCTATTCGGGCGTTTTTGCTGAATTAATTCATGGAGTGACTATGGCGTCTTCACAACTCATGGCCGATTATCGCCAATGGCTGGTCTTTCAGCGTCAGGAGCAACTCAGCCGCGAACACCAGGGAATCGCGCAACGCTTGGAGGACGCCCGCGCCTCAGCGAATCAGGTCGTGCAAGCCTACCGCAGCATGGCTGAAAAAGCTGCTGCCGAAGGCGCCTGCTATCGCACGCTTTTCCTACGCGAGCGTGACAACGCGTCACTCCCCTGCGAAGGTTGGCTGTTCGTACGCCGCGTATTGAGTGAAGGGAACAGCACACGTGTTCGTGCCACTCTACTGGAAACCTTCACGCTGGAAGATGGTATCGTGGCACCAGGAGAGAAGCCCGCCAATAAGCTGACGCTCGAAATCTACGATAAACTGGAAATCGACAAAGGCATGCGAACGCAAGTACGCGTCGACTGCCTGGATAACCCGGAAGATTTTCACTTCATCACCCTGCTCGATGCGGTACGCGGCGACCTGCGCCCTCACTTGAAATAAGCCTGCGCCATGGTTTCACGCCACGCTTGCCGCTTCATTGTGTTGATGTTCTTGGTAGGGCTCAATTTGCGCCCTGCCATGTCATCGGTGGCACCGTTACTCAATCGTTTGCAAGAGAACGCAGGGCTCTCAGCCCCAGCAGCGGGCCTCCTGACCACCCTTCCCGTGCTGTTTCTTGGTTTGACGGCACCGCTTGCGCCTATCATCGGTCGTCGACTGGGGAGCGAACGTGCGCTAAGCAGTGCCCTACTTCTGCTGGCCAGCGGTTTATTGATCCGCGTACTACCACTGCCTGGGATGTTGTACGTGGGTACTGCCATGGCAGGAAGCGCTATTGGGCTTGCGGGGACGCTGTTACCCGCGCTGGTCAAACGCGAACTTCCCCAAAATGCGGACCTATTGACCGGACTCTACACTATGGCACTCTGCATGGGAGGCGCGCTAGGTGCCGGGCTCAGCGTCCCGCTGATGCAGTGGCTAGGCGGTTGGCAGGCCAGTTTGGTCAGTTGGGCGCTTTTAGCGCTCGCCACCCTTATCGTTTGGGTTCGCTATGCACCCACGCCTTACTCCTCGAAGGCCATTGGCTCCCCCTCCAGCCTTCCGCTCGTCACGTTACTTAGCAAGCCGCTTACCTGGCAGGTCATGCTGTTCATGGGCATCCAGTCCTCCATGGCCTATATCGTGTTCGGCTGGCTGCCAACACTGCTCATCGAGCGGGGTTACACAGAAGCTACTGCCGGGTGGACGATGGCCGTTTCCATCCTGTGTCAGCTGGCCTCGGCACTGAGCGCCCCATGGATTGCGCGCCTCCATCACGACCAACGCCCTGCCCTCCTGCTGGTATTGATCTGCACGGCGATGGGTCTCGCCTGCTTACTGGCAGCGCCTTTGACCTGGCGCTGGCCAGGCGCCGTATTGCTAGGACTTGGGCAAGGCGGAAGCTTTAGCCTTGCATTAAGCCTACTGGTGTTACGAACTGCCAACGAGCGCTTAGCAGGGCAGCTATCCGGCTTGGTACAGGGCGGCGGATACACATTGGCCGCCTTGGGGCCCTTTGGGGTAGGCTTGATGCTCCAAGCCGGTGCTACCACTGAACATATCGCCTGGCTACTCGTTGGCCTGATTGGCATTTGCGGCATTTTCGCGCTGTTTGCAGGCCGACAGCGGCAACTCGACGACCATAGCGGCCATCTTCAGGTCTATCACCGATAACGTTTAGCTCTCACAGGATACCGCGATGAGCCAAGCTCCTCTTCTAGCCGATACGCCCCACCGCCAAGAGCGGGTATTGGTCATTTACACCGGTGGCACGATTGGCATGCAGCCCCAGGCCAACGGCTTGTCGCCAGCGGGAAATTTTTCCGAGCGCTTAGACAAGGCACTGAGTCAACGGTCACTGCAGGATCAATCCCTGCTTCCCGCCTACGACGTGATGAGCTACTCGCCTTTGATCGACTCTAGCGCCGCAACGCCATTGACGTGGCAGCAGCTTGCCAACGATATCGCCGAACGCTTCGATCAATACCGTGGATTCGTGGTCATCCACGGCACCGACACGCTCAGCTGGACCGCCGCGAGCCTGGCCTATCAGCTCCAAGGCCTGGACCGGCCCGTCGTTTTAACAGGCGCGATGGCACCACTCGAAACCCCCAACGGCGATGGGTTAGGCAATGTGTATGGCGCTTTACGGTTCTCAGCCCATCCTCAATTGCAGGAAGTCGCGGTCTATTTCGCCGATCGTTTACTCAGAGGGGTTCGCGCCATCAAACAACACAGTGAAGCCTCCGATGCCTTCACTTCACCAAGTTACCCACCGCTAGGGGAGCGCGTAGGTGACGATTTCATCCTCTTCCCAAGCCGTGGCTTGGTTTACCAACAGCGCGGCGCACCGCGATTCGAACGATTGGATTATCAACCCGTGGCTCGGGGCGAAGTGGTCCGGATTACTCTTTGGCCAGGAATGGCTGCTTGGCAACTCGACGCATGGCTTGGCCACCCTAACGTCAAAGGGGCGCTGCTACAGCTCTGGGGAGCAGGTAATTTGCCTGATGACCCCGACCTTCTTGCTGTGATCGCCAAAGCCAGCGGCGAAGGCAAGTTGATCGCCGCCATCAGCCAATGCCCCCAGGGTCGCGTAAAGATGGGCGCTTATGCTGCAGGTAATGGCCTCGTGGATGCGGGCGTATTGTCTGGAGACGACATGACACCCGAAGCCGTCTATACCAAGCTGGTCCATCTAATTGCTCAACCGCTTTCACCAGAAGACCGGCGCGAGCGCTTCATGATGCCGCTCGTAGGCGAGCGTTAACGGCAAGACTCCGACTCATACTGGCGTAGCCGCTAATAAACGCTATGGTTAACTTATCTGTTTAACGTTTATTACCCCAATAGGATAGGAAGCGACTTATGGATCAGCCGGTGCATCACTTTAGTGAACTCTTCGAGCAGTTAGGCCTACGCTCGGATGCGGAATCCATCGAGCGCTTCATTCAGCGCCACTCACCTCTACCCAAAGAGATGCCGTTGGCGGATGCACCCTGCTGGAACGAGGGACAAGCCGACTTTCTTAGGGAAGCCGTAGAGGAAGACGCCGATTGGGCCGAGGTGGTCGACCACCTAGATGCGTCTATGCACAAGACCCACTAAGTTCTGGAACTCATGAAGACATTTGACGCGCCGCCTCCAGGCGGCGCCGATACCACGCCCCTAAAAGTAATAGGAGTGTCAATGCCAGCAGTGGCAGCATGACATCCCATTGCAGGGCATCCTCTTCTTCGATGGCTTCCAGCGCGCCATAGATGGCGCTGCTATACACTGCCCATTTGACCGATAACCCAAGACATGCGGCTAGCAGATAGCGACCAAGCGAAATTTTGCCCAACCCTGCTGCGAAATTGATAACCGAGTGGGGAAAACCCGGTAACACTCGTATGGCGCACTGCGTTAGAAGATCACTTCGTGCTTTGAGGTGCTCCATCACCTTTAGCGTCAAGCCTCTAGGCTGCCAGCGCTCACCCAGTCGGGCAGCCAATGCGTATGCCCCCCAGGCCCCCACCACGCTACTGACCGTTAACATCAGTGTGGCTACTAGAGGCGTATAAAACGGAGCAATCAGCCATAGGCCTATGCTACCGGGCAGACCTACGGCAAGTGTCAGCGCCATGGCCACCATCACAGATGCGATCACCGCGGGGTGATGAGACATCGTGGCGGCCCAGCGCCTCAGCGCGGACAAATCAGGGGAGTACCACAGCCAGAGATAAGCCAACATGGCAGCGGCCGCAAAGCTTACTACCCAGCGCCAAGAATGAAGCGACAATTTAGCCATTCAGCCGTGCTTCGACCCGATCGAGAATTTGTCGGCTGACCTTGCCCACCAACGGCTTTGCTGCTTTGTTGACGGCTTTTTCCATTAGGCGATTGCGAATCTCATAATGTAGCGTCAACGCCACCTCCGTGCCCTCGGGTACGGCCCGCAGCTGATACCGGCCTTGATTTTTGACACCCTCCAACGACTCCCAAGCCAGCACATGGGGCGGCTGAATGTCGGTGACGACAACATCGAACGACCAATCCATCCCTACTGCCCGCACGTGCCAGCGATAGCGGTTTTCGCCTAAGCTATCGATGGAGCGAATGAGGTCCGAGTAATCGGCAAAATCTTCGACACGGCGTAGCAGATCAAACACCCGCTCGGGGGGAGCCTTGACGATTTCGCTATGTTCTATCGTGGCCATAAGTGTCTTCCTAACGGCTTGGCCAATTAGCTTAACATGGCAAACCACTCACACACACCGACTGAGACGCACTAGCCCACTGGCTAGATGGTTCGCTATTGCGTAAACTGCCGCCTTTCCGGACCGGACCCCGGAACACTGCCTTGCACCGAGGCAAAGACACATAAATTCTCCGACGATGAGCATTTCGTATGTCCTCTACCGCTTCACCTGGCGCCAAGGCGTCAGCCACCGTCGTGATTTACTCCGGCGGCATGGACTCTTTCACTGTTTTACATCGCGCCATTCGGGAAGGACTCACTGTCCACGCGCTCTCTTTCGACTATGGCCAGCGCCACCGCCGGGAGCTCGACACCGCCCGCCAGGTGTGCGAATCCCTGGGCATTGCTCACCAAGTCGTCGATATTCGCGCCATCCATGGGCTGATCGATAACTCAGCGCTGACCAATAGCGCTATCGACATGCCCACCGGCAATTACGACGCAAACAACCTCAGCGCCACGGTAGTGCCTAATCGCAACATGATTTTGCTCTCCCTGGCCATTGCCAAGGCGGTCAACATTGGCGCGGGGCGGGTGGATTACGGCGCTCATGGGGGCGACCACGTACTCTACCCAGACTGTCGTCCCGAGTTTGTCGATGCCATGAATCACGTTGCAGGTATCGCCAACTTCGAACCCGTGTTACTTCATGCGCCTTATCTAAACGTTCGTAAAGAGGATATTCTGCGCGAAGGGTTAGCCATGGGGCTGGACTATCGCCAGACGTGGACCTGCTACGAAGGCCGCGAACTCGCCTGCGGCCAGTGCGGTAGTTGCCGTGAGCGGTTGGCCGCCTTTGCGGCCAACAATTGCGTCGATCCTCTTGCTTACGCTATCGACACGTCGCAGGGTGGCCGCTGATGTACCACGTCAAAGAGGCTTTCTACACCCTGCAGGGCGAAGGCGCCCAAGCGGGTCGCGCCAGCGTGTTTTGCCGCTTCACCGGCTGCAACCTCTGGTCAGGTAGAGAAGCGGATAGACCTAACGCCAAATGCACCTTTTGCGATACCGATTTCATCGGCACCGATGGGGTCAACGGCGGCCGATTCGAGACCGCAATGGCGCTAGCACTTCATATAAAAGCACTGTGGCCTCGAGAAGTGAGTCAAGCAGTGCCTTACGTGGTGTTCACTGGCGGCGAACCGTTGCTACAACTCGATAGCGCCCTGATCGCCACGTTACATAGCGAAGGCTTCGAAGTGGCCGTTGAGACCAACGGCACGATGCCTGCCCCTGCAGGCATCGACTGGCTCTGTGTGAGTCCCAAGGGCCGCAATCCATTAGCGATCACTCAGGGGGACGAGCTGAAGCTGGTCTACCCTCAGGCGGATGCGCTGCCCGAGCAGTTTACTCACCTCGCTTTCAAGCACTTCTTTTTACAGCCCATGGACCTCAGTGCTGTCGCCCATGCGCAGATAGCTACCGACAGGGCGGACATCGTGAAAGCTACCACTGCCTACTGCATGGCCAACCCCCAGTGGCGTCTGTCACTGCAAACGCACAAAATCGCAGGATTCGAGTAATGGCGCTATTCGTTAATCAACTAACCCACGTCGATGTTTCCCTTTGGTGCTCTGTGAGCGGGCTGGTTGGCTGTAGCTGGCAGGTAGATGCCCAGCTTGAGGGAGAGCTAGGCGAGGATGGCATGCTGTTCGACTTCGGCGAAGTCAAACCATGGATCAAGCGCACCCTGGATAGCGGATTGGATCACACCTTACTGGTTCCCACCCAAGCACCTGGGGTCGAGATCAGCGAGTGCGATGAAGGCGTTTGCCTCCGTACCACCCACCCCTACCCCATGGAAGTTCGTGGACCGGCAGAGGCGTTTACGCTGCTGCCTTGGGAATCGATCTCCCTAGCACGCGTCACCCGTTATCTCAGCGATCAACTCACCGAGCAGCGACCAGCCAACGTGGAACGTGTAATGCTGACGCTTAGTAATGAGCGTGTAGATGGCGCAGCCTATGGCTACAGTCATGGACTTAAGCGCCATTTGGGGAATTGCCAGCGCATCGCCCACGGCCACCGCTCTCGCTTACATATTTTCCAAGAGCAGCAGAGACAGCCGTCGCTGGAACGGCAGTGGGGCGCTTGGCTAGACAACCGGTATTTGCTGGAAGAAGCGGACATGACAGAGCATAGCGAAACGCAACTGACTTGCCGCTATGAGGCTGCTCAAGGCCGTTTCTCGATCACCTTGCCAACCGAGCGGTGTTGCGTGCTACCCAAACCCACCACCGTCGAAAACATCGCTCAATGGCTGGCCAATCAGATTGCCGAAAAGACGGGAATAGTGACCGAAGTTCATGCGTTCGAGGGCATAAACAAAGGTGCGACGGCACTGGCGACACCATGAGCGAGCTCATTGCCAGTGACAGCACCGTTGGTTGTCGTCCAGGCTGCGGTGCATGCTGCATCGCGCCGTCTATAACCTCCCCCATTCCGGGGATGCCCCATGGAAAACCGGCGGGCGTACGCTGCGTTCACCTAGACGACCACCATCTATGCATGCTGTTTGGCAGTCCGCAGCGACCGGACGTATGCGGTCAATTCGATTATGACCCTATGGTATGTGGCGAACACCGTAATGAGGCGCTCGCCACGCTATCATGGCTGGAGCAGAGCACGCGCTAAATGGCCTACGTCTCCTTTTCGACGCTTAGCGTGTGAGGCAAACGTCGATCCAACAAGCTTACCCAGCGCACCAGCACCGGCGCATCACTATGACTTACCTCCCCCAACAGGCGCCGGAACGCTTCTTTTGCCGCCTGGTCATGGGGAGCAATACGCGTCAACCAGAGCTCCAGGGCCGCTAGTTCCTGATGGCGATTGCCATGTTCTCGCGCCTGGTTGATTGCCATATCGGCCAAGGCTCTCACTTCACTGGCGGGATGACCCAGCAAATCACGCACCCTAGCCAGCTGTGTCGCCAGCTCGGGCAAAAATAGTGTGGTGCGCTCTCGGGCAATCACCAAGCACTGATCCAGGTACTCTTCGGCGGCCTTCAACTCACCAAGCTCGATACAGGCGTCCGAATACCATAAAACAGGACGTTGGAACCGGTCACGCCCGTTCAGCTCGGCCATCTGATCCAGACTGTCTCTCAGTTGCACCAACCCGGCATGATCTCCCGCCATGGCCTTCTGCCAGCCCAGCATGCCCTGAGCAGAAATCTGCCACAGCTGTAGATCAGGCGTTCCCGTCATCGCCGCCGCACGCTCAGCGTGACGGGCAGCGAGATGTACATGGCCCAGCTGGCGATACAAAGCGGCGGCGAACAACAGCGCCATGGCCAGTGTCCCTGGATGGCCGATTTTCTCGGCCAACCGAATGGCCGACGACACGTGTCGTTCGGCGCGCTGATAGTCACCGCGCAAACAGAGCGCCCACCCCTGAAAGCAGGCCGCCGTTACCTGCGGGTGATCCGAAAACGGCAGCCACTCGATCATCATGGGCGCATTGAGTGGATCGATTTCATCCAAGTGATCATGAGCCTGCTGAATGCGCCCTGCCCAATATTCACAGTGTGCCCGGGCGTAGTCGGCCAGACGCCGATAGCGGGGGTCCTCCAGGCGTTCGGCGATATCTGCTAGCGTCGAGGCGAGGGCAAACGCATCTGCATGGGCATAGCGCTGGCTGCGGCCCACCCATAGCCCCCACTTCACCAAGAAAATTTGCTCGAGATCCTCCGGGTCGTCCGGCGTATCGCCACCCGATTGACGCAGTAACTCCCGCGCGCGCACGAAACTCTCATGAGCCGTGGGCGAGCCGTGGCCCTCTAGCGCAAAGGCTGCTTGGCCACGAACGGTCAGCAGACTCACCTCGCGCTCCACCTCATGCTCGACATGGCGCAAGCTCGCCAAACCAAAGTCCGCCATCCGCAGCGCCGTTCGGTTGGCGCTTACTTTTAGCGCTTCACGGGCAGACAGCTCGAAATAGCGCGCACCCCGGGCATAGTGACCGCTACGCCGTAGGTGAGTCGCGAAATCTCCAGGATGGCGGCTGATCCATACTGGGAAACGCTCTTCGATCAAGGTAACGACCTGCTGGTGTAACTTGACCCGCACGTCGCGAGGACAGGAGAGGTACGCCGCCTCCTGCAGCAACTGATGGCTAAACTGGTATTCGTGCTCAGCGCTCTCTTTATCAACCGGCTCGATGACCTCCAGTTGACGCATGTGCTCCACCGCTTGCGAGAGCCGCGCCTTCTCCCATCCGCTGCATTCAGCCAAGAAATCCAAGCGAAAACGCTTGCCCAGAACGGCGGCAATATGAGCAATCTCTCGATCGCCTTCCAACTGGTCGATACGACTCGCCAACAGCCCCAGTAAACCCTTGGGCAACTCGTCGAACTGAACGCTGCGACCTTCGCGTCGATCCATATCGAGCCGTCGGCAAATCTCCTGCATATAGAGCGGGACGCCGTCACAGCGCTCAATGATCTGGTTGCGCAAACGGGGACTCAAATGCATACGGTAGCGACGCGACAACTGCGAGAGCAGCCGCGAGGATTGCAGTGCATCAAGCTTTCCGAGGCTGATCTGTTGATCCCAATGCAGCTTGACCGGCAGCGCCTCTCGACCGTGATGGCTAGCCACCAGCATGAAGGCCGTATTGATCGGCAGGCGGGCCTGTAAACCAGCAAGGACCTTGAAGGAGGGCTCGTCTAGCCACTGCAAGTCATCGACCATCAAGACGAGCGTCTGGGCACTAGCGCGCTGATCGATCAGACGATGCAGCAGCTTCACGACCAGCTCGACCGCTTCACCATTTTGCGTGAGCTGGGTAATTTCCTGAACGTCTCTCACCCCTAGCGCTTCTTCCAGCAATTGTTGACGCGCAGCGTCCAACGGCGCGTCGCCTAGCGCTGCTTGCAACTGGTGCAACCCTGCTAACGTCGGCGTAGTGTCCAGGTGCCACGCCAGCAGCGTTCGCGCCACCCCATAGGGCTCTAGTACGGACAAGCGCGTGGTAGGCTGCCAACAGATTGCAGCGTCGCGGCTTAGCTCTAGCTGACGAAACCCCACCATCAACGCCGATTTCCCCATTCCAGAGGCACCGCGTACGAGAACGCTTTGGCGTAAACCAATACCTGCGCGCGCCAGAGCATCGCGCAGGGTTCGCAGCGACGTCTCGCGGCCGACCAAGCTTGGCGGTAGCGCGTCGCGGCCACCCTCGTTCTGGCCCAACACCAGTGCGCGTAAGCGAACGCGTCCATCACTGGCCACCAGCCGCGAGACCAAACGCGGCTGTAGGTCTAGCGCCGGCGGCATGTGCTGACTGGCTTCTTGGGAAATCACCAGTTCACTGCCTTCGGCGGCACTCATCAACTCGAGCGATACCTGAGTGACCTGGCCCAGGGGGTCGGCTAGCTGACGCTCGGGCAAATAGACTACCCGTCCACTATTGAGACCTGCCGCTAGCTCGAAGGTGGGGGCCTCGCCGTCACCACTCCAGTGGCGTTCGGTTTCTTGAGTGAGCGCCTGCTGGCAATGCTCGTAAAGCGCCACTAGCTCGGCAAGCTGGTGCGCCGGACCATGAGTACCAAAGCACGCCAACCCCAATCCCCCTGTGGCTCCTGGCAACCAAAAACCACCCAAGTGATGGCACTGCTGTTCTAGCCAGCGCATCAGTTCCAGTTGAAGCGCCAGGCAGTTACGGGTGGCTGCGCGATCTTGCCAGTCCCCTTTCAAACGTAAACGAATCGCCATGACCGACAATTGGCGAAGTTCGATCTCATCTTCACGCAGCGGCTTGCTATCGGCGGCCAACGCACGAGAGAAAGCTCCCTGGGGAGACATCGCTCGTGGGTCATGGTGGCCGTCGGACCAATAGCTCGCCAATTGCAAAAAACTAGGCTCAGGTTGCTGGCCCGACAGCGCCAGCAACTGTAAGTAGCTATTGTATTGCTCATGAGCAGCCGCCATTTGATTCTGCTCCGCCAACTGGCGCACCAACCGCTCATGGAAAGGTCCATAGCCTGAAAAGCGGCTTACCAAGCCCTCCAGCATATCGTTAGGCGTCTCGTCATGGCTCTCCAACACCTGTTCGGCGAAGCGTATGACACGCTGGCGCCATTCGTTACGCACCTGCACCAGCCAGCGCTGAAACTCGCTACAGTTGGACAACTGCAGCTCCTCGATGAGGTCACCCTGGTAGCAGGCCATTACCTCTTCGAGCGTATCAAGATCCTTTGGGCCTTCCAGCAATTGCTGCAAATCGTGTAGATCGACTTGCCAATGGGCAGGTAGATGAAAAGCGATCGTCTGACGAGAAACGTTCAGCACTTGGTCAGCGCTTTCCCCCATCGACTGCCGCAGGCAGTGCAGCGCATGGCGCAAGTTGGTACGGCCAGACGATAATCCCTGATCTGGCCAGAGCAGCTCTGCCAGCGCTGCCCGATTGACCGGCTGGCGATGCAACAGCAGGTACACCAGCAGAGCTTTCACTTTGTCGTAACTAAAATGAGTGAGTACGTCCTCTCCCTGCGTCAAGGAGAAGTGACCAAACAAGGTCAGCTGATCTGTCTGTTGAGCATCGCGCATGGAATACTTCCTGCCTGGCTAGCGGCGGCTTAGGCGGGCACACCGCTATGAAAACGAAACGCCGTATCCGGAGCAGTGATCAACTCCGCTTCACGTGCGATAAAGAAGGCAATACGATCATCGATCGGCTCTGCAGTCTGTTGACGCGCCAACAGCAGATAATCTTCGAAATGGCGTCCTTCGGATTTCACAAGCGTGCGGTAAAACTTTGCCAGCTCTTCGTCGAGATAAGGGATGAGACGTGCGAACCGCTCACAGCTACGCGCTTCGATCAGGGCACCGATAATCAATACATCGATCAAGCGCTCTGGATCATGACTGCGCACATGCTGTCGCAGCCCTTCGGCATAGCGCGACGCAGTGAGGTGATGGTACGTCACTCCGCGCTTCTCCATGAGACCGACTACCTGCTCGAAGTGGAGCAGCTCTTCACGGGCCAACTGAGACATTTTACTGAGCAACAGCGGTTGATCGACGTAGCGATACAGTAGGCTCATGGCCGTAGAAGCCGCTTTCTTTTCGCACTGCGCATGATCGATCAGCAGTATGTCCGGATTGGTAAGCGCCCACTGAAGCCAGCTATCCGGTGTGGGGCAGGCCAGAAACGCATGCAGGCTTTCTGGCAGCAAATCTTCCGCCTGCATGGCGTGGTCTGCTGTTTTAAGTTCGACTAATTGTATAGACATATTACCGCTACCGAGCGTTTATCACACTATTGTACAACATATAAACGCCGTTGGCGTTTGTTCCCTAAAAACCGAAGGCCACTTATTACTATGGCGCTCCAATTTCCATATAGCATATCGCTAATATATAAGCTTGGTTTATTTGATGCTCCACACACCCCATAAACCTAGTGGTGACGCGTTAACCCTCGTCTATGGCCATGGTAACGCGGCATAACAATAATCACACCCGCGCTTACCGTAAAACAGCCCGATTGGTAAAAAACTTTCAGCTAGGGAGCACAGTAACGAAAAAAACGGCTTAGAAGGAGCCAAAAAACAGCACCTCAACATAAAGTACAAGCAAGCACTTAGCTTGGCTTCTTAACATTGTCGACAGTTTCCCGTAGAATCCCGCTCATCCACCAGACGCTGTTTGTCAAGCGTCTGTCACGTGTCCGAACGCCTCACCCACCGTGCTAGCAGTCGTTCGGCACCACTGAGTCATCACTACCAAGAAGATGAGAGGGCCCCAACGTGCTTGAAGCTTACCGCCAACATGTCGAGGAACGCGCCGCAGAGGGCGTCCCCCCCAAGCCCCTGACCGCCGAGCAAGTCGCGGCCTTGATCGAATTACTCAAAGCGCCCCCGGCCGGTGAAGAGGAATTCATTCTCGACTTAATCACCAATCGCGTTCCTCCCGGTGTCGACGAAGCCGCCTACGTCAAAGCTGGCTTCTTGACGGCCATTGCCAAAGGGGAAGCGACCTCTCCGCTGATCGATAAAATTCACGCGGTCAAACTGCTCGGCACCATGCAAGGCGGCTACAACATCGTTTCGATGGTAGAGCTACTTGATAATGAAGAGCTAGCCCGTGAAGCAGGTGAACAGCTGAAGCACACCCTGCTAATGTTCGATGCCTTCCACGATGTGGAAGAGCGTGCCAAGAAAGGCAACGTCGTTGCCAAAGACGTGATTCAATCCTGGGCCGATGCCGAATGGTTCCTCTCCAAGCCCGCGCTAGAAGAGAAAATCACCCTGACCGTCTTCAAGGTACCCGGTGAAACCAACACCGATGACCTCTCCCCCGCCCCGGATGCATGGTCACGCCCCGATATTCCGCTGCATGCCAACGCCATGCTCAAAAACGAGCGCGAAGGCATCGAGCCTGAAGTACCGGGCTCCACGGGCCCGCTCAAGCAGATCGAAGACGTCAAAGCCAAAGGTTTCCCAGTGGCCTATGTCGGCGACGTCGTTGGCACCGGCTCTTCGCGTAAGTCTGCTACCAACTCCGTGCTGTGGTTCTTCGGTGACGACATTCCTTATGTCCCGAACAAGCGCGCCGGTGGTTTCTGCTTCGGTGGCAAAATTGCGCCTATCTTCTTCAACACCATGGAAGACTCCGGTGCGCTGCCCGTAGAAATGGACGTTTCCAAACTAGAAATGGGCGACGTCATCGACGTTTACCCCTATGAAGGCAAGGTGTGCAAACACGGTACCGATGACGTGCTGACCACCTTCGAGCTGAAAACTCAGCTCATTCTCGACGAAGTTCGCGCAGGTGGCCGTATTCCACTGATCATCGGCCGGGGCCTGACCGGTAAAGCGCGCGAGTCGCTAGGCTTGGCGCCTTCAGACGTTTTCCGACTGCCCGATCAGCCGGCCGATACTGGCAAAGGCTTTACGCTAGCGCAGAAGATGGTGGGTAAGGCTTGCGGCATGGACGGCGTTCGTCCCGGCATGTACTGCGAACCGAAGATGACCACCGTAGGCTCCCAGGACACCACGGGCCCAATGACCCGCGACGAGCTGAAAGATCTTGCTTGTCTTGGTTTCCAAGCCGATCTGGTCATGCAATCGTTCTGCCACACGGCGGCTTATCCGAAACCGGTTGACGTAGACACTCACCACACCCTGCCGGACTTCATCATGAACCGAGGCGGCGTTTCGCTGCGCCCAGGTGACGGCATTATCCACAGCTGGCTAAACCGCATGCTGCTGCCGGATACCGTGGGCACCGGCGGTGACTCGCACACCCGCTTCCCGCTGGGCATTTCCTTCCCCGCCGGTTCGGGCTTGGTCGCGTTTGCGGCGGCCACGGGCGTGATGCCGCTGGATATGCCGGAATCCGTTTTGGTGCGTTTCAAAGGCAAGCGCCAGCCGGGCGTCACGCTGCGCGACTTGGTTCACGCCATTCCGTTGTACGCCATCAAACAAGGCCTACTGACCGTCGAGAAATCCGGTAAGAAAAACGCCTTCTCGGGCCGCGTACTTGAAATCGAAGGCCTGGAAGACCTCACCGTCGAGCAGGCATTCGAACTCTCCGATGCCTCCGCCGAGCGCAGCGCCGCTGGCTGTACCATCACGCTGTCTGAAGAGAGCGTGACGGAGTACCTGAAATCCAACATCACGCTGCTCAAGTGGATGATTGCTAATGGCTACGGCGACGAGCGCACCATCAGCCGTCGTATCGAAGGCATGGAAGCGTGGCTGGCCAATCCGAGCCTAATGCGCGCCGACAAAGACGCCGAGTACGCCGAAGTCATCGAAATCGATCTCTCTGACATCAAAGAGCCAGTTTTATGTGCACCGAACGACCCGGATGATGCGCGTCTTCTGTCCGACGTGGCTGGTGAGAAAATCGACGAGGTGTTCATCGGTTCGTGCATGACCAATATCGGTCATTTCCGCGCGGCCGGTAAGCTACTCGAAAAACAGCCTGCGGGCAGCCTGAAAACCCGTCTGTGGCTCGCACCGCCGACCAAAATGGATCAGCATCAGCTGACCGAAGAGGGTTACTACGGCATCTATGGCCGTGCAGGCGCTCGCATGGAAATGCCGGGATGCTCTCTGTGTATGGGTAACCAGGCACGCGTTGCCGCGAAAAGCACCGTCGTGTCCACGTCTACACGTAACTTCCCGAACCGTCTAGGCGATGGTGCCAATGTCTACCTCGCCTCAGCAGAGCTGGCAGCGGTTGCCGCTGTAGAAGGTCGTCTGCCCACCGTTGATGAGTATCAGCGTTACATGGGCGAGTTTGACGCCCTGGCAGGTGAGATCTATCGTTACATGAACTTCCACGAAATCGAGGAGTATCAAAAGATTGCCTCGAACGTGATACCGGTCGCCCAAGAGGCCTGATAGCCCGTGGCACCGACCCATCGCCGATGCTCGCAACATCGCAGCCAGGCTAATCCCTCGCTGAGTCGATGACAAAACGCCCCTTCCTTCGATGGTAGGGGCGTTTTTTTATGGCACATTCAATCAAGGAGTTACCCATGACAACGACAAGCGCAGTGATCACCCCCGATCTATGCGATGCCTATCCCGAGGTAGAGGTACTAGAGCCTCTCTTCGCTAACTTTGGCGGTGTCGACAATTTTTATGGCCCCATTCGCACCGTGAAATGCTTCGAAGATAATTCGCTGGTCAAACAAGCCGTGGCGGAACCAGGCGAAGGGGCCGTCCTGGTGGTCGATGCGGGTGGATCGCATCGCTGTGCCATGTTAGGCGATATGTTGGCAGAGAAAGCCGCACAAAACGGCTGGGCGGGAGTCGTCATGTACGGCTGTGTACGAGATGTCGATATTCTTGCAACACTGCCTTTAGGTATCCAAGCCCTCGGCAGTCATCCCCGCAAAAGTGACAAGCGCGGTGAGGGCCAGCGTGACCTTGCCGTGACCTTTGCAGGCGTTACGCTTAGGGTTGGTCAGTGGCTTTATGCTGACAACAACGGCATCATCATCGCCGAACAGCCGCTCAAACTCTCTTAGCATACTTGCCAGGGGTGGCAGAGAGTGCCACCCTGAAGCTTTACTTTGACACTTTCGTGACCATGCAGCCGCTCACTCTATTAGGCCACGCCCTTCTTCGTACCCTGCGAGACCACCTTCGACCACTGATTGCTTATCACCTACTGTTTACCTTACTGGCATCCGCTCTGCTGCTGCCTACGGTTGCCTGGCTGTCGCAGCGTTTTCTAGCACAGCTAAACCGCACGGTGGTGACCACAGACGCCCTACTCGCGCTGCTGTTCAGCCCCCTGGGGTTACTGGTCATGCTCGTCGGCTTCGGCCTGACGTTTTTACTTATCTACTGGCAGCAAGCGGGTATGTTACATGTCGCTGTCAGGCCGAAAGACCATCACTACCGACTGGCCCTGGAGGCACTGTGGTTAGGCACGCGACGTCTGCCGGCGCTAGCCGTGCTGGTCGTTTTACAAGTCGGAAGTCATCTCCTACTTCTGGCCCCCTTCATGGTAGCGCTCACATGGCTCTACGATCTTTGGCTAAGCGGCCTCGACCCTTATTACCTGCAGCGCATTCGCCCCCCCGTACTGTGGTATTTTCTGGCCTGTGCGCTACCCCTCGTTCTGCTATGGATGCTGCTAGCCGCTTGGCTTTACCTGCGCTGGCTACTGGCGCTGCCGCTCGTGGCATTAGAAGCCTACTCGCCTCTCCAGGCGCTAAAACACAGCGTGCATTTGACCCGCGGCTGGCATCGCTCGATTGGCGCAGCCGTCCTCATCCTGCTGGCCATCATCATTAGCTTGCCGATCCTCACTACTTGGCTATTCGACAGCGTGGTCACCCCGCTACTGTGGTGGCTGCCGGAACACAATGCCCTGTTGATACCGGCCATGCTGGTCTACTTGACCGGCTATGTGCTCATCACTCTGGCCATGACGTTTTTGGGGATTACCACCAATGCCTTGCTGTCGGCGTGTCTGTATATGCAACTCGCCCATCACAAAACACGTCCGGCACCGCCATCATCCAATGCACATACGGGTCGCATGGCCTGGGCGCTGGAGCTCTGTGTGCTGCTGCTCGCTGGCCTGCAGGCGTGGTGGATTCTCAACAGCTTTGACATTCGCGACAACGTCACCATCATCGCCCATCGGGGTAGCTCCATGGTAGCACCGGAAAACACCCTGGCCGCCGTATCACAAGCACTAGAAGATGGCGCCGACGCCGTTGAACTCGATGTACGTTTGAGCGCCGACCAGCAGGTCATGCTCTATCACGATCGAACGCTCGCCCGCCTCACTGGCGACCCAAGGGAATTCGGCGATCTGACTCGTCGTGAACTGAGCGAATTCGATGTCGGCAGTTGGTTTGGCGATGCTTTTCAAAACGAGCGCATCTCGGGGCTGGATGACGCTCTTGGCATCGTGCGCGGACGGGCGTCACTAATGATCGACATGAAAGCGTTACCGGGCCAAGAGCAGATGCTTGCTCAAGCCGTCATCGATGCTCTCCAAGAAGAGAGCGATCTGCGCTATCGCTGTTGGGCCACGCAGCAAAGCGCCCTGAGCGGCATGACCGCTTGTGGCTTTCCCAACGCGCTAATGGAGATGCGCATCGCGACCATGTCGCCTGATCTGGTGCGTTACATCAAAGCAAGGGCTCCCGAACTAAGGGTTACGCTGCTGGCGCAACTGATATTGCCAGGCACCCTGGATCGCCGCCAATTTGACGCCCTGGGCTTGCGCCATAATCGTATAACGGGTCAAGAGGTCAGCTTGGCGGCAAGCTTTGGGTATGAGATCCATGCTTGGACGGTCAATGATCGAGCGAGAATGTCGACACTCATCGATTTGGGTGTCGATGCGATCATTACCGACTACCCTGATCGGCTTCGTGAGCTAATAGAAGACCGCCGATCGCTGAGCGACGGCGGCCTCATGCTGGTCAAACTTCGCAACTGGCTACGCCAGTGAATCGGGTTCACTCGCCCATGACAACGCCTTCACGGCGAGGATCGGCTCCGCCAAATAGAGTGCCATCCTCCAAGCGCCGAATCGCTTGCAGGCCGCTTGTCAGCTCACGTTCGCTGACGGTGTGACCACGTTCGCGCAACGCTTCGATGGTCGAATCTGGAAAACGCCCCTCCTCTAGATAGACATCACCACCCAGCGTGATGGCATGAGGTAGATTGAGCGCTTCTTGAGCGTTCAGCCCCCAATCACGCATGGCCGCCAGGGTGCGCGCGGTATAATGAATGATGGCCGCGCCACCGGGAGACCCCAGGCTCGCCACTAACTCGCCGCTTTCTTGATCGAAAACCAGCGTAGGACTCATGCTTGAGCGAGGACGTTTACCTGGCTCGACACGGTTGGCCACCGGCTGACCATCGATTTCTGGGGTAAAAGAGAAATCCGTCAGCTCATTGTTGAGCAAGTAGCCGCCCGGCAAATCGGTGCCGCCGTCCGCTAACAGCCGCGATCCAAAGGCCTGCTCGATGGTGGTCGTCATTGCAATCGCATTGCCGTCGGCATCGACGATACTGATATGACTCGTACCGTACTCAGGCTGTTCCGGCTGGCTGGCAAAGCTGACGGCCAGTTCCCCTGGGTTGCCCGGCTCGGCGCTCTCACCCATGCTTTCGTCGCCAATCAATTGGCTGCGCTTGTCCAGATAATCGGGTGCCAACATCAGTGACCAGTCACCGCCCGGCGCGTCGACGAAATCAGGATCGGCGATGTAACGTCCACGGTCAGCAAAGGCGAGTCGAGAAGCTTCCAAGAACTGATGCAACCAACCACTGCTGGTCACGCCATCCTCCAACGGCGCTTCAAGCAGCGGCTGCTGATCCATCATGCCCAGAATCTGCATGACGGTAAGATGACCAGATGAGGGCGGAGGAAAACCACATACTTCCCACTGCTGCCAGGGCGTACACAGCGGCTCACGCGCTAACGACTGATAACCGCTGATATCCTCCAGCGTCATGGTACCGGGCCGCACCGGGTGTGACTGCACTTGCTCTACCAAATCCTCCGCGACCGCCCCCTCATAGAATGCGGCGCTTCCCTCATCCGCGATACGGCGCAAAATGGCCGCCAACGCAGGATTTTTCAGGGAGGTGCCGACTTCAAGCGGTTCGCCCTCGGCGGTGTAATAAAATGCCCGAGCACGCTCGTTCTGTCGCAAGGCCTCGTCGTTGGCAAGACTGGTATGCAGTCGCTGACTGACGGCAAACCCCTCTTCTGCCAACGTGATGGCGGGTGTAAAAAGCTCTCGCCAAGGGAGCTGACCATGCTCAGCGTGGGCCTGCTCCAGCATGCGGACGGTACCCGGCACTCCCACGGAGAGACCACTGGCAACGGCGCCCATGAAGGGTAACGGCTCACCATTTTCCATGAACAGTTCGCCTGTCACCGTGGCAGGGGCCGTTTCACGCCCGTCATAAGCTTGCACGTCCGCCCCGTCAAAGTGCATTAGAAACGCCCCGCCGCCGATACCGCTGGACTGCGGCTCGACCAGCGTCAGTACCATTTGCACGGCGACTGCCGCATCAATGGCATTTCCTCCCGCCTTGAGCACTTGGTAGCCTGCATCGGTGGCCAACGGGTTGGCAGCGGCCACGGCAAAGGTCTCGGCTGCCCAGCCAGGTTTCTCTTCGAAACCCGATCCAACTTCTGGGGTAATAGAAGGGGTTTCGTAGCTAAACCCCCAACTCACCATGGGCACCAGCAGTAAACCAGTGAGTGAGAGAGCCCTTGTTGGACGCATCGCTTTTCTCCTTGAACCTTAGCGCAGACGTTAGCCACCCAGACGAAAGCGCCCGGTTGACATTCAAACAACAGCTTAGCCTATAAAACGAGGACGCCCGGCACAATGGCCGGGCGTAAAATAGCAAGCAGGCTAATTTCAAGGTCGCAAGCTTAGGCGATGGTTTCCCCCGCTAGCATGAACCACGTTTCGAGCACGGCGTCAGGGTTGAGCGACACCGAATCGATCCCCTGCTCCATCAACCACTTGGCAAGATCTGGGTGGTCAGACGGCCCTTGGCCACAGATACCCACGTACTTACCTTTCTCCTTACAAGCTTTGATCGCCATGGCGAGCAGCTTTTTCACTGCAGGGTTACGCTCGTCGAACAAGTGCGCCACGATGCCTGAATCCCGATCCAAGCCCAGCGTTAACTGGGTAAGGTCATTCGAGCCAATGGAGAAGCCATCGAAATACTCGAGGAACTCGTCCGCCAATAGCGCGTTGGCGGGCAATTCACACATCATGATGACCTTCAAACCATCAGGGTGCTCATCACCGCCACGCTGCAAACCGTTAGCCGCTAGCAGATCGACCACTTCACGCGCTTCATCCGTGGTACGGACGAACGGCACCATGATTTCGACGTTGTTCAGCCCCATGTCGTCACGCACACGTTTCAGCGCGCGACATTCGAGCTCGAAACAAGGACGAAATGCCTCGGAGATATAGCGAGAAGCCCCACGGAAACCCAGCATGGGGTTCTCTTCACCAGGCTCGTAGAGCTTACCGCCTATCAGGTTTTCATACTCGTTGGACTTAAAATCCGACAACCGAACGATCACGCGCTGCGGATGAAAAGCGGCAGCTAGCGTGGAAATTCCCTCCACCAGCTTATCGACGTAGAAGCTCACCGGATCGGCATAGCCAGCAGTACGTAGATCGATGACCTGCTGAAGATCCGCAGGCAGCGTATCGTACTCGAGCAGCGCTTTCGGATGCACGCCAATCATGCGGTTGATGATGAACTCCAGACGCGCCAAGCCGACACCGGCATGAGGCAGACTGGCAAAGCCAAACGCACGATCCGGATTACCCACGTTCATCATGATTTTGAACGGGATTTCCGGCATCGAATCGACGCTGGACACATTACAATCAAAAGCCAACAGCCCTTCATAAACGTGGCCAGTATCACCCTCCGCACAGGAAACCGTCACGTCGATGCCTTCCTGCAGCTGCGTGGTAGCGTCGCCACAGCCCACCACGGCCGGAATGCCCAGCTCACGCGCGATGATCGCCGCGTGGCAGGTACGGCCGCCGCGGTTGGTCACGATGGCCGATGCGCGCTTCATGATCGGCTCCCAATCAGGGTCCGTCATGTCGGTCACTAGAATGTCGCCTTCCTGAATTTTGTCCATTTCGTCAGGGCTAAGAACGATCTTGACCGCCCCTCGCCCGATACGCTGACCGATGGCACGACCAGTAATCAGGGTGCGGCCTTTCTCACGCAGTTGAAAGCGCTCGAGCTTGCCACCCTCTTGCTGAGACACCACGGTTTCAGGACGTGCTTGCACGATGTAGAGCTTGCCGTCGTCACCGTCCAGTGCCCACTCGATATCCATGGGGCGTTGGTAGTGCTGCTCGATGATCACGGCCTGGCGCGCCAGATCCATGACCTGCTCATCATCAATACAAAAGCGACCGCGGTCTTTAAAGGGCACATCGACAGTTTCGACGGACTTACCGGCACTGGCATCTTGGCCGTAAACCATCTTGATCAACTTGGACCCTAACGTACGGCGCAACACCGCCGGACGGCCGGCAGCCAGGGTGGGCTTGTGAACATAGAACTCGTCAGGATTGACGGCTCCCTGCACCACGGTTTCGCCCAGCCCCCATGAGGCCGTGACGAACACGGCATCACGGTAGCCCGACTCCGTATCGAGCGTGAACATCACCCCGGAAGCACCCGTTTCGGAACGCACCATCTTTTGGACGCCCGCTGACAGGGCCACGTTTTCGTGGGCATAGCCACGGTGCACGCGGTAAGAGATTGCGCGATCATTGAAGAGCGAGGCAAACACTTCATGCACGGCGTGCTTGATGTTGGCAAAACCCTCGATGTTCAAGAAGGTTTCCTGCTGCCCTGCAAAGGAGGCATCGGGCAGATCTTCAGCCGTGGCAGAGCTGCGCACGGCCACTTTTAGGTTGGGATGCTGCGCCTGGAGTTGCTCATAGGCATCACGCAGGGATTTTTCGAAAGCGGGGGGCAGCGGTGTCTCGATGATCCATTGGCGGATCGTTTTACCAGCTTCAGCCAACGCTTTGACGTCGTCGACGTCTAGGCGAGCGAGCGTGTCATTGATGCGGTCGTTCAAGCCTTCATGGGACAGAAACTCACGATATGCGTGGGCCGTGGTCGCAAAACCGCCGGGCACCGTGACGCCAACACCCGACAAGTTGGAAATCATTTCGCCTAGCGAGGCATTTTTACCACCCACGCGTTCGACGTCTGCCATACCTAGCTGATCGAACCACAGAATGTACTCTTCCACGCAACCCCCTCGCTCTCAGACTCTGTTGCAACCCATCAGGGCGACACTGTTAGACGCTGACACCCTAGCATTGCGGGGCCCTATTCGCCATTGGTCTAACAGCGAAGGGAGTGGAGGATTTTTACAACAACGATCGAATATGGCTGTTTTATGTAGTGGCAAGAAGCATTGTGCTGATGGAAGAGGCAGCCCACAATAGACGCTTAACGCATCTCTAGCTGGCGGAACAGTTTATGAAACGAACGGCCTTTTTCATTTCCGATGGTACAGGCATTACCGCAGAGAGTTTGGGTCGCAGCTTGCTGGCCCAGTTCAGCGATGTCGAGATCAACATGCTGACTAAACCTTATATCGATACCGTGGAAAAAGCCCAAGCGCTGGCGGAGGTCATCGAGTCCACCGCTATCCGCGATGGTCATCGGCCAATCATCATCGATACCATCGTGGATCAAAACATCCGTAACGTCATTCGCCAGGCGTCGGGCTTCAAGGTCGATATTTTTTCGACGTTCCTGGAGCCGCTGGAGCAGGAGTTGGAAACCCACTCATCGTATAGCGTCGGGCGCACTCACTCCATTGGCAGCGACGACGTCTATATGGACCGTATCCACTCGGTACACTTTGCGCTCGATAACGATGATGGCGCACGCACCCATCAATACGACAAAGCCGACATCATTTTGGTCGGGGTGTCTCGCTGCGGCAAAACCCCGACGTCGCTATACCTAGCGCTTCAGTTCGGCATTCGCGCCGCCAACTATCCGCTGACCGAGGACGACCTCGACGAAGACGGTCACCTCAAGCTCCCCAAAGCCTTAGCTCCTCATCGACACAAACTGTTTGGTTTGACCATCGATGCCCGTCGGCTATCGGCCATTCGTAACGAGCGACGGCCCAACAGCCGCTACAGCTCAATGGATCAGTGTTTGCAGGAAGTAGAGCAGGCAGAATCGCTGTATCGAACCATGCACATTCCGTTCATCGATACGACGCGGTTTTCCGTGGAGGAGATTTCAACGCGAATGATTGCGGAGACCGGCCTAGCAAGGCGTTTCTCTCCTCGCTAGGCGCGGATGTGATTACATGCCCTTAGGCGCAAAAATCCCAGGGGCATTACGCCAATAGCCTTTGTAATCCATACCAAAACCGAAAACGTAGCGGTCGGCCACCTCCAAACTGCAGTAGTCGGCTTTCAGTCCCGGCACTGCTTTACGGTCATGCTGTTTATCGACTAATACCGCGGTCGTGACACTGGCGGCCTGTGCCTCTTTGCAGTATTCGAGAATAGCGGCCAGTGTCGCGCCTTCATCGAGAATATCATCGACGATGACGACGTGACGCCCCGCCATCGGCACCTCCGGAGAAACGCGCCAAAAAAGCTCACCGCCGCGCAACTCGTTGCGATAACGAGTGGCGTGTAGATAGTCCACTTCCAATGGAAAGCCTAGACGTGTCAACAAGTGGCCCGTGGTAATGAGACCACCGTTCATGACACAGTAAAACACCGGCAGCTTGTCGCCCAAGTCACGCGTGATCTCTTCGGCCATGCGATCCAACGCTCGCTCTACCTGCTCCTGTGATATCAGGCAATCCGCGTTATCCATCAACTCACGCATGGAATCCAACGATTCAAGCGCTTCTTTATCCAACTTGGACATGCTCCATCTCCATAAAGACGTCTTAACAGATAACGGTATAAAATTAATTCGCCAATGCTTCTAGCTTGGCATGAGTGCGCCGCCAGCGCCCAAGGGCAGCCAGGGCATCGATATCAGGTCTCGCACGGCCATAACGCAGTTTGGCAGGGCGTTTGTTCGATACCCCTTCACAGGCGTGGACGACCTCAAGAGCAGCGGCACGATCGTTACATATCAGCAGCATGTCGCAGCCAGCCGTCAAAGCTGCCTTGGCGCGCTCCGTGGGTCCACCGGCTTCATGCGCCCCGGTCATGCTCAAATCATCCGAGAAAATACACCCTTTGAAACCCAGCGATTCGCGTAGCATGCCCAGCCACGTCGGCGAAAACCCAGCGGGACGTTTATCGAACGCCGAATAAATGACATGGGCTGGCATGACGCCGTTTAAAACGCCCGCAAGTTCACGAAACGGCACAAGATCGCGCGCTTTCAATTCGGCTAGCGGCCGGTCATCGACGGGTAGCGCCACGTGGGAGTCTGCCGCCACGCCCCCATGCCCGGGAAAGTGTTTACCCACAGCGGCCATGCCAGCCTCGTGCAAGCCCTCGATAAACGCATGGCCAAGTTTGGCTACGTGAATAGGGTCACTGCTAAAGCTGCGCTCACCAATCACGCTGGACACGCCACTCTCAACGTCCAATACGGGGGCGAAGCTGATATCCAATCCGCAGGCGGCCATCTCCATGCCCAACAGCCAGCCGGTATCTTTGGCAAGACTCACACCCGCGACCGGGTCGCTGGCGAACAGCTCACCCAGACGCGCCATAGCGGGTAGCCGGGTAACGCCCTGCTTGATTCGCTGGACACGCCCCCCCTCTTGGTCAATCCCCAGTAGCAAATCGCCTCTCACACGACGAATACTGTCGCACAGCTTGCGAACCTGATACGCGTCTTCGACGTTACGAGCAAACAGAATCACACCGCCTACGGCAGGATCTTTTAGCAGGCGCTTATCAGCGTTGGTTAACTGTGGCCCTTCAAGGTCGAGCATGACCGGGCCAATGGGTTGCGTCATGATGGTGAGTCCAACAAAAAGGGCGCCATTCTAGACTAACCGCTTGGCGTGTCAAAATTCTGGCGCGACGTCCTGTGGGTGGGCTTAATGCAGCCAAACCGGCGTACCGGGCTGGGCGTGATCGAATAGGAAATGTAAATCGTGATTGCGCACGCGTATACAACCGTGTGAGGCTGGCGTGCCCATGGGCTGATCCTCCGGGGTGCCATGCAAGTATATGTAGCGCCGCTGGGAATCGACGTTTCTCCCGCGATTCACGCCGCGCTCCAAACCGCATAGCCAAAGTATCCGCGTCAGGATCCAGTCACGCTTGGGGAAGCTGGCCGCGAGAGTTGGCGAATAGACTTCGCCCGTCCACCGGCGACCCCGAAATACCGCGTTATCGGGACAGCCTTGGCCAATCGATGCGCGCACGTAGTGCCAGCCAAGCGGCGTTTGACCGCTGCCCTCTTCCTGCCCAACGCCTGCCAGCCCCGTCGAAATCGTACACTCATGCTGAATATCGTTACCTTGCCACCAGCAGAGTCTCTGACGCTGGGTATCGATCTCTATCCAACCACCGTGTGTAGGCGGCAGCTCAGCTAGCTTGGGCGTTTTCATGATGACCCTCTTCAACCGCGGCGGGCAACGGCGCATTCATGGCGGCGACCACGACGGGCCGCAGGCGTCGTACCAGATCCCGCACCGTGACCTGTTCTTGGTAATCCTTGGCGGCGATATCACGCAGCGCATCCAAGCCTGACAGCGTGAATATCACCGTTCCCAACATAAAGTGTAGCCGCCAGAAACGCTCAGCGTCCGGCAGGTCTGGGGTCGCTTGGCGCACCAGCTCGGTGAAGCGCGTAAACACGTCGCCATATTGCTGCTGAATATAACGCCTTAAATGCCCCTGAGCCTGGCTATACGCCAGACCCAGGAGCCTCATGAACACTTTCAGGCTATTGCGTTCTGCCGGGACGGCCAACACCGTGGTCGCCATGGTCTCAAGCAGCACTTCCAAAGGAATCGGTTGGCCTTGATGGCGCGTCTCGAGTTCATCCAGTGCCGTATGAAAACGTGCCGAAAACGGATCGAGATAGCGAGCGAACACCGCTTGAATCAGCGCTTTTTTGGAACCAAAGTGGTAGTTGACGGCCGCCAAATTGACGCGTGCCTTGCTGGTGATATTGCGCAGCGACGTCTCGGCAAAGCCTCGCTCTGCAAATAGCACCTCTGCCGTGTCTAATATACGCGTTACCGTATCTGATTGGGCCATCTCGCCCTCCAAAAAACAGGTGTTTTAAACAACGCTGCATACTATGACATATGTCTGACAGGCTCAATCACTTATCCAGTTCGCCAACGGTCCATGGGCGGCGCCTTGTTTACCTAGCTTTCAAAGCGCTCGCTATGTACTGGCGTTTGTCATGGACCATGTACTGGACAGAGCAACATACTGTATACTTAAACACATACTGATTAAGCCGACATGTAGCTACTGTCTTTTCACTGTTTTGGAGTTTGGTATGTCTCGTCCACTCACAGCACGTCAGCAGCACGTATTTGATTTCATCGTCAAAACCATGGGTGACCTGGGGTACCCGCCAACGCGCGCTGAAATCGCCAAGGCGCTAGGGTTCCGCTCTCCAAATGCTGCCGAGGAGCATTTGCGTGCGCTCGAGCGTAAAGGCGCCATACGCATCATTCGAAATACGTCGCGGGGAATTCGGCTACCGAACCAGGAGGTGCTGGAACCTAGCGAAGTGCCAGCATCGACAACGGCCGCCTCCGAGCCTGTACCCAATGGGCTACCCGTGATTGGCGAAGTTGCCGCCGGTAGTCCAATCTTGGCTGCCGAACACATAGACCGCTACTGCCCGCTTCCAGCCGAGTATTTTACGCCCAAAGCCGATTACCTATTACGTGTACGCGGCCTCTCCATGAAAGATGTCGGCATTTTGGAAGGCGACCTTCTGGCCGTTCATCGCACTGATCGCGTACGCGATGGCCAGATCGTCGTAGCACGGTTAGAAGACGAAGTGACGGTCAAGCGTTTTAAACGCCAGGGCCATCAAGTCACGTTGATCGCCGAGAATGCCGACTTCCCACCGATCGAGATCGATCTGCGCACCCAACAACTGGATATCGAGGGTGTCGGCGTCGGCGTTATTCGGGGCGGAAACGGACAAGCGCTCGGCTGAGCTGAGGCCGTGGTCAGACCCGGCACACGAAGTGTATTTACTGTGAGTCGATGTAACGGTGGTCATTGAAGGTGGCCACCCAACTTGGGTGGTAGACTAGCAAGATGCTGAGCAGCATCCCGGTGATGAAGGCTTCCGACGGCATCAGCAGCGGTAAAAAGCGGGCATACTCTTGAGCGAGATATACGGCCTCAGGATCCGTGCCCGCCAATATGATGAGCGCCACCGCGACAAGCCCGCCACCTAACGTCGACAGCGCTGCGCCGAAAAATCCGCAGGCGAATAAGAACACCATCAAATTATCCGGCAGGCGGCGATCCACCAGACGCCACACGATGCCTGTCACCATAGCAGGCACGATGCCAGTCACCAGTACGTTCGCCCCAAGCAGGTTCCACTCGTTACGTCCAATCGCTACCATGGCAGCGTTGATCATTACGTTGCTCAGCAGCGCTAACGGCATTTTAAAGACCAGCGTCATTAACACCGTAAATACTAGGTGAAGCGTCAACCAATCCACTGCTTGGGCGCGAAGCTGCCAAAACAGCATGACGACAAGCGTCGCGGCCAACCATCGATGTTGGAGCGCGGTATCTTCGAGCAACGGTTGCCAAGGGCGCAGCCAAATGCACCAGCCCACCATGCCCAATGACAACAACCACGTCATCACCAGCGCCCATGGTGCCAATACGCTCTGTGCAAACGACATAGCGCCCCCGGTAGATTAACTAAAGACGACTGTTTTATTGCCGTGAATGAGCACACGATCTTCCAAGTGCCAGCGTAAACCACGCGCCAACACCGCTTTTTCAACGTCGCGACCGAAGCGAACGAGATCGGTCGGCGTGTGGCAATGGCTGACCCGATGTATGTCCTGCTCGATGATCGGGCCCGCGTCCAGCTCTTCGGTGACGTAATGGCAGGTCGCACCGATCAGCTTCACACCGCGCTCATAAGCTTGATGATACGGCTTGGCACCCGCGAACGACGGCAGGAAACTGTGGTGGATATTGATGACTCGGCCCGCATAGCGTTCGCAAAGGGAAGGCGGCAGTATTTGCATGTAGCGCGCCAGCACCACACAGTCGGCGCGGGCCGCATCGATCTGCTCTTGCACTTGATCGAATGCCCGCTGCTTGTTGGTAGGATCGACCGGTACGTGATGATAGGGAATACCGTACCACTCCGTGAGTGAACGCATATCGTCATGGTTAGAAATGACGCCCACGATATCGCAATCCAGCTCGCCTGCTTGCCAGCGATACAGCAAGTCGACCAAGCAGTGAGACTCTCTAGACACCATGAGCACCACACGGCGACGCTTTTGCGTATCTACCAACGACCACTGCATATCGAATTCGGCGGCGACGGGCTCGAACGCCGTGCGCAACGCTTCCGCCGACATACCCAGTGAGTCCGCCAGAATTTCATAGCGCATGAAAAAGCGACCAGTCTCTAAATCAGAGTGCTGGCTTGCTTCGGTAATGGAACCACCCTGCTGAGCAATAAAGCTTGAGACACGCGCCACAATGCCCACCTGATCGGGGCAGGAAACAACTAAACGGTAATAATGAGACATCACAGACACTCTTAACGTATTTAACGGCACGCTCGCCAAGCACCTGCCTAACGGCAGATAAACGCTTTAGCCGCATTAGTGTAACGTAAGCAAGATAAGGAAGCACCGCGGTCTGGTGCCGCGATGATTGTTACCCGCCCCCCGCATCCCGTATAGTTAAGATATTACTTTCTAGGCTTTTCATAACTGATGCATCCATCACGCGTTCAACTTCGTCCCCGTCGCCGCCCGCCCCTGCGCCTGCTACCGCTTGGTGGCTGTGGCGAAATTGGAATGAACCTCACGCTGTATGGGTATGACGATCAGTGGATCGCCGTTGATTGCGGCATGATGATTCGCCAAGACCTGCCGAATTCTCCGCTTCAAGTGCCCAACACGGAAACCCTGGAAGCGCTCAAGATCACCCCCAAAGCCCTGTTCATTACCCACGGCCATGAAGACCACATCGGCGCCGTGGCGTGGCTTTGGCCCAAATGGGGCTGCCCGATTTTTGCCACCCCACTCGCAGCGGGACTCTTGCGCTACAAGTTTGCCGAACATCAGCTCAGTAGCGCAGCGATCCAGACCATCGAACCGGGGGAGGCAGTAGAGAGTGGCCCCTTCACCCTTCGCTATCTCAGCGTCACCCACTCCATCCCCGAGAGCTGCGCCATCATGATGCAAGCGGGGGATTACCGCATTCTCCACACGGGTGATTGGAAACTGGACCCAACCCCGCTCATTGGCTCACCGGTCAATGCGGCTCAATTCAGAGCACTGGCACCGGTCGATTTGCTCGTAGGGGATTCAACCAACGCGCCCATGCCGGGACAGTCGGCCAGCGAAGGGGACGTAGCCAAGGCGTTGGCGAAAACGCTGAGCGCTTGCACAGGCAGGGTGGTCGTGTCTTGCTTTGCCAGCAACCTGGCGCGGGTATTGGCCATTGGTTTGGCAGCCCAGGCGAGTGGACGCCGGGTTAGCCTGATGGGCCGCTCGATGGAGCGGATGGTGAGTGTGGCCAGAGGCCTGGGCTATTTGGACGACTTCCCGCCCCTGGTGCCCGCCCATGACCTGGGCTACCTCCCCCCTGAAGAGGTCGTGATCATTGCCACCGGTAGCCAGGGCGAGCCTCGCGCCGCCTTGCAACGCTTGGCCCAGCGTCGCCACCCCTTTGTCGATTTAGAACCGGGCGATAGCGTGATTTTTTCTGCCAAAGCCATTCCAGGCAATGAGCGCCCCATCGAGCAGCTTAAAAAGCGTTTGTTGCAACTCGATGTCACGCTGTTCGATGAAACGCACCATCCCGAGCTTCACGCTACCGGACACCCTGCCCAGGAAGAGCTTAGAAAGCTCTATCAGTGGGTCAGACCCAAAATGCTGCTACCGGTGCATGGCGAGGCTCGCCATCAAGCGGCGCATCAAGCGCTTGCCGAAGAGCTGGGCATTCAAGCACCGCTGACGCCTGTGAATGGCGACATGCTAGTACTCGACCAGCAAGGGTTACGCTGCGAGACGCGCTATCCTCAGCCTCCCTGCATCGTCAATCAAAATAGCGTGGTCGCTCATCCTGGCTTGGATACGGGCCACTCCTCGGCACGTCGCGGCAGCCTTTTTTTGGCTTTGCCGGTAGCTGCCACTGAGACGGGCTGGTGCCGCATTGGACGCTTGATGCTGGATGCTAGCGGGGCCAGCCCCATGGATGAAGACAGCTTTAGCGAGTGGCTCGACGAGCAACTCGATGAGATCACCGCAGATACACTAGCCGATTTACGCCATGCGCTACAGCCTCGGTTGGTACACTGGTTGGCGAATCACTTGCAGCATATGCCCGAGGTGCACCTACAGATCATGGCCGCCGAGATGCCAACCATCGAGGAATTGAACGACGAGCCTTGAGCACTACCACCGAGCAGCGTCTTGCTGATCGGTGTCGCGCTCTTTCACCCAGTACGCTCCCTGGCTAGAACGCTCCTTCTTCCAGAAAGGTGCCTGAGTCTTCAAATAGTCCATGATGAAATCGCAGGCCTCAAAGGCATCTCGGCGATGTGCACTGGCGACTAGCACCCTGACAATGGGATCCCCCGGCGACAAATCTCCCACGCGATGAATGACCCTCACCGCTTGCAATGACCACCGCTGACACGCTTGCTCTGCAATACGTCCCAAGGTGCGCTCGGTCATGCCTGGGTAGTGTTCCAGGGTCAAACCGATGACGTCGGGCGTTTCGTTGAAATCTCGCACCAGCCCCGTAAAGGTGACGATCGCGCCAATGTCGGTACGCTGGCGCAACGCGCTTTCATAACCGTAGGCCATGGAGAACGGAGCAGACTGCACGACTACCCCTATGTCGGGTGCTTTTTGTTCGTTAACGGACACGGCTCAGCCTCCGGTCACCGGGGGGAAAAAGGCCACTTCGTCTTCATCGGTAATGCGTGCGCTGTCGTTGGCCATCACCTGGTTAATCGCGCACAGCGTTCGACGGTCTGCCAGCACTGAGAAGCGCGCATCTTGAGCTTTGAGCGCGGCTTTTAGCCCAGCCACATCACGGCTTGGCAATTTGTCCAACCCAATGGCCAAATCACTCTCCCCAACGCGCTCGCGCAGCTCGGCCAAAAACTTGACCCGCACACAGGGTGAGACACAGCGCTCGCCGAGGCTCACCTCGCCCGCAGCACCTTCACCAGTGACGATGGGAGCCGTCATGTCGCGGCGGTAATCGCCGCGCTGTCCGCCCTGCTTGCTATCCAGCTGTACCGCTTCGATACGCATTGCCTTGTCGACCGCTTTACACATATCGTAAAGCGTCAGGCAGGCGACCGATACGGCAGTCAGCGCCTCCATCTCGACCCCGGTACGGCCATTCAAACGGCACATGGCCGACACATTCACACACCCTTGATCATGGTCAATGTCGAACTCTACCGCGACTTTAGAAAGTGCCAGCGAGTGGCACAGAGGAATGAGCTCGTGGGTGCGTTTAGCCGCTTGGATCCCTGCAATACGCGCCGTGGCCAGCACATCGCCTTTGGGCAACGCGCCGTCGCTCAGCAACTTCAAGGTAGCAGGCTGCATGACGATACGCCCCGAGGCGACGGCCTCTCGACGTGTCTCTTGCTTATCGCCGACGTCGACCATATTGGCTTCGCCGTGCGCGTTCAGGTGGGTTAACTGCATGGTGTCACCTTTTATCATCAAGCCAAGTTGCGCCGCTGCTGGTCGGCCCAGTCACTGACCCAGCGGGCGATCGCGTCACAGCGATTCAAATCCAAACGCGTGACCGAAGACGCAAGCTTCACAGGAGGCTCGCCGGTCAACGCTGCGGCCTGCACCCAAGGGTCGGAAAGAATCGCCGGGTCTCCAATTCCCTCTCGATAGAGCGCCAACTTAGGTATCGGCCAAGCTTTGAAGCCTTCCACAATTACCAAATCAGGCGAATGGGGAGCCATTAATGCCAGCAAATGGGCCAAGTCGGGCTCCTCTTGCCCCGGCGTCTCTTGCATCAGCGCATAGCGATGGCGCGACGCAATCAACATGGGCGCTGCCCCCGAGCTGCGTAACCTGTAGCTGTCCTTACCCGGCTGGTCCACGTCGAAATGATGGTGCGCATGTTTGATAACCGCCACCGACACTCCCATGCCGCGCAGAAGCGGCAACAATTGCTCTAACAGCGTGGTTTTACCGGTACCACTCCAGGCAGCCACCCCCAGAACCGGAAACGGGCAGCGTAGCGCCTCACTCATAACGCATCCTGTCTGTCACGACTCACTCACCCTCTTTTTCTGCTGGTAGCAACCAGTTTAACGCAATGCCGACCAGAGCGGCCAAACTTACGCCCTGTAGCGTGAACTGCCCGCCACCAAATTGCATACCGCCGATGCCAAACACCAAGATCAGCGACACCACCACCAAGTTACGCGCCGCCGTCAACGACTGCCCTGCGCGCACGAGAGTATTCATACCGACCACGGCAATCGAGCCAAACAGAAGCGTCATGATGCCCCCCATGACTGGCCCAGGGATGGTTTGCAGTAGCGCACCAAGCTTGCCGACAAAGGCCAAAACGATAGCGATGACCGCCGCCACCACCATGTACATCGGATTGAAGGCCTTGGTCAGCGTCACGGCACCGGTGACTTCTGAGTAAGTCGTGTTGGGCGGCCCACCAAACAGCGCAGCGACGGTGGTGGCCAAACCATCGCCCAGTAGCGTGCGATGCAAGCCAGGCTTTTCCAGATAGTTGGTACGCGTGACCGAACCAATCGCCACCATGTCACCAATATGCTCGACGGCAGGCGCAATCGCGACCGGAATCATGAACAGGATGGCCGCCCAATGGAAACTAGGCGCCGTAAAGTTGGGTAACGACAGCCAAGCCGCATCGCGCACCGGCGTAAAGTCAACCACTCCCATGATGAGCGCCAGCGCGTAGCCCGTTGCAATACCGCCCATGATGGGCACCAAACGCAACAGGCCGCGGCCAAATACTGCGAGCACCAGGGTCACCAACAGACTTGCCATGGAAAGAAATATCGCTTGGCCGTAGCCAATGGAGTCGCTGGTCTCGCCGGTTGCCATGCTGACGGCGACCGGGGCGAGCGCCAAACCAATCACCATGATGACGGGACCGACCACCACGGCGGGCAACAGCCGGTGCAGCCAAGCCGTCCCTTTCAGCCGTACCGCCTGAGAAATCACCACGTACACCAACCCGGCCGCCATCAACCCACCCAGCGTCGCCGACACGCCGAAGCTGGCGACAGAGCCCTGAATGGGCGCGATGAAGGCAAACGAGGAGGCCAGAAATACCGGCACGCTCTGCTTGGTGACGCCATGAAAGACCAGCGTACCGAGTCCGGCTGTAAACAGCGCCACGCTGGGATCTAACCCAGTCAATAGCGGAACCAGTACCAATGCACCAAAGGCCACGAACAGCATCTGCGCGCCGGTCAGTAACATTTTTGGCCAAGACTCTTGTCTCGCACTCGTTATCATCACACCACTCCTGGGGTCTGTTATTAGGTTTTGTACGAAATGGCGGCTAGCGCAGATAGTGTTCGTACATAGCCAAGTCACGGAGGCAAAAAAATGCCCCTAACGCAAAGCGTAAGGGGCGTTTCGAGACGGAGCGCTCAGCGCGTTCCGAAAATTTTGTCGCCGGCGTCTCCCAAGCCGGGGACGATGTAGCCATTCTCATCGAGTCGGTCATCCACCGAGGCAGTGTAAATTTCTACATCGGGATACGCATCTTGCACCCGTTTAATCCCTTCAGGGGCAGCCACCAATACGATGACTTTCATGTGTTCACAGCCACGCTCACGCAGCATGTCCAACGTAGCCACCATCGAACCACCGGTTGCCAGCATCGGGTCGATCACAATCGCCATACGCTCTTCGATGTCGTTGGCGAATTTTGCAAAATACGGCACCGGCTGCAGCGTCTCTTCATCGCGATACAGGCCAACGACACTGACCCGCGCGCTAGGAATAAGGTCTGTCACGCCTTCCAACATACCTAAGCCTGCCCGCAGAATCGGAACGATGGTCACCTTTTTGCCTTTCAAGCGACGTGTCGCTATAGGCTCACCGTTCCAGCCTTGAATCTCATGATCTTCGAGCTCCAGACCCTTGGTCGCTTCGTAGGTCAGGAGTTTAGCCACTTCACCTGCCAGTTCACGAAAGCTTTTAGTGCTCAAATCAGCTTCGCGCATTAGTCCCAGCTTATGTTGAACAAGCGGATGGTTAATGGCGTAGACACTCATGGGACTTCCTCACTGCAGGGGATTCAAGATGGCAGCCTGCTGAGCCACCATCGACATGCTTACAAATTGCGCGACATTCTACCCGCAACTGACCATGAGGTTAAGGGGTTTCCGGTAATTGCCAATCAATGGGCGAGCGCCCCTGCGCCTCCAAGAACTGGTTAGCTTTGGAAAAATGACGATTGCCAAAAAAGCCACGGTGCGCCGACAGCGGGGAAGGATGCGGTGATTCCAGCACCAAATGGCGAGAGGTATCGATCAGCGCCTTTTTCTGCCGCGCGTGACTCCCCCAAAGAAGAAATACGCTGGGCTCGGCATGACGACTGACGGTCTCAATAGCTTGATCGGTGAAGGGCTCCCACCCTTTACCACGATGCGACGCGGCATTGCCCTGCTCGACCGTCAGCGCCGTGTTCAATAGCAATACCCCCTGCTTGGCCCACGCCTCCAAAAAACCGTGCTGCACCGGCGTAAAGCCAACGTCACTCGCCAACTCCTTGTAGATGTTGACAAGCGATGGGGGCACCGGGACACCCGGCTGCACCGAAAAGCAAAGCCCGTGCGCTTGATTAGGCCCGTGGTAAGGGTCTTGACCCAAAATCACCACCTTTACCGACGCGAGAGGCGTTAATTCAAAGGCACGAAACCAATTCGACGAATGCGGATAGATAACTTTCTTGGCCGCCTTTTCGTCGGCCAAAAACGCCTTCAAAGCGGACATATATTCCGCCTGAAACTCCTGCCCTAGCCAATGGCTCCAATCATCGGGTAACGGGTTAGCCATATCACTTCTTCATTTGATCGGCGAGTGGCTCGACGTAGGCAATGCCCATATCCCAAGGGAATTGGATCCAGCACTGTTGAGCCACTTCTGTCAGATATTGATCCACCAAAGGGCGTCCCTCTGGTTTGGCGTAAATCGTGACAAAATGTGCTTTAGGCAACATTTCACGCACGGCACGGGCCGTTTTACCGGTATCGACGAGATCGTCGACCAACAGCCAGCCATCGCCATCATGGTCGACCCCTTTCATGATATCCAACCCGCCCTGCTCCATGTGATCGTAGCTCTTGATGCACACGGTATCGATCAGGCGAATGTTCAGCTCGCGGGCAATCAGCGCCGCCGGAATCAAGCCGCCACGGGTAATCGCTACGATGCCTTTGAAGTCTCGCTCGATGAGCAGATGGCAGAGCTGGCGCACGTCGCGATGAATTTGGTCCCAAGAGACGGTGAAGTGTTGATGATAGCGTTCGCTGCTCATGGGACGTTACTCGTCTTCGTTGAAGGAACAGACCGCGAAGACGCTGTAGCCCGCATCGCGAATCTTCTGAGAACCACCCAATTCGGGTAGATCGATAATCGTTGCCGTCTCCACGACGTGGCCACCGCAGCGCTGAATCAAGTTAGCCGCTGCCAGCATCGTTCCCCCCGTCGCGATCAGATCATCCATGAGCAAAATCCGATCCCCTTCCTGAAACGCATCGGCATGAAGCTCGACTTCCGAATGGCCATACTCCAGCGTGTAGGTTTCACTAATGGTTTTGAACGGCAGTTTGCCCTTCTTACGCACGGGAACGAAGCTGCAGCCCAGCTCGTACGCCAGCGGTGCACCAATAATGAAGCCACGGGCGTCGATGGCCGCGATGGCATCCAGATTCATTTCCTGGTAGCGGTGCACGAAACTGTCGATCAGCTTACGAAAAGCAGCGCTGTTTTGCAGCAAGGGGGTAATATCACGAAAATTCACCCCCTGCTCTGGCCAGTCAGGAACCGTGCGAATAACGGACTTAATGTAATCGCCGTAGATGCTCATCGCGTCTCTCATTGATTAGTCAAAGATTGGGCAGTTAGCCCATGAATAGAAACTTTGCTGCAAATAGCAGCGCTAACACCACCACCGCCGGGTTGAGATCCGCGAAGCGGCCCGACAGCGTTTTGATCGCCACGTAGCTGATGAAACCCAGGGCAATACCTTCCGCAATGGAGAAGGTCAGCGGCATGGCAATCGCCGCGATCAGGACCGGGGCCGCGTCGGTGGGATCTTCCCAATTCGCATGCGCCAAGCTTCCCGCCATCAGCACAGCGACATAAAGAAGCGCACCGGCTGTCGCATAGGCGGGAATAGAGCCAGCCAGCGGCGCGAAAAACAGGCTGATCAAAAACAGTAGGCCGACCACGACCGCCGTCAACCCAGTACGCCCACCGGAGACGATGCCCGCCGTGGATTCGATGTAGCTGGTGGTGGTGGAGGTACCCAGCGCGGCACCGGCCATCGACGCAGTACTATCGGCCATCATGGCACGCCCGATACGTGGCAGCTTACCGTTTTCATCCAGTAGCTTGCCACGGTGAGCAACCCCCACCAGCGTGCCGGACGTATCGAACAAATCGACGAATAGGAACGCAAAAATGACGCTGAGCATGGCGACATCCAGCGCTCCCATCAGGTCCATGGCCATGAACGTCGGCGCAATGGAAGGCGGCATGGACATGATGCCACCATACTGGTTATGCCCCAGCACCATGGCCAGCACGGTCACCCCGATGATCCCGATCATGACCGCGCCCGTGACGCGCAAATAGGCCAAGGCAGTAATCACGAAAAAGCCCAGCAAGGCATACAGCGGCGCTGGCTCTGACAAGTCGCCGAGCGACACGAACGTAGCCGGATTAGCGACCACGATACCCGCATTCTTGAGGGCAATCATCGCAAGGAACAGACCGATACCGGCGGCAATCCCCAGGCGCAACGAGAGCGGAATGGAGTTGATGATCCACTCGCGAATTTTGAAAATACTCAGCAGGAAGAACGTCAAACCCGAGAAGAAGACGGCCCCTAGCGCCGCTTCCCAGGTATACCCCATGCCCAGCACCACACCGTAGGTGAAGAAGGCGTTCAACCCCATGCCCGGCGCTTGAGCAATGGGGTAGTTAGCCCACAGGCCCATCACGAAACAGCCGATGGCCGCCGCTAGACAGGTTGCTACAAAGACAGCGCCGTAATCCATCCCCGCTTCCGACAGAATGCTCGGGTTGACGAAAATGATGTAGGCCATGGTTAAGAACGTCGTGACCCCTGCGATCACTTCCGTCTTGAGGTTGGTCTTCTGCTCTGTGAGCTTGAAGTAGTTGTCCAGAAGTTTCATGTAGTTTTTATCCTTCGCGCTTACGCCGAATGCGTCCCTTGGTGCGAGAAAAGCCGCACATACTACCGAAAGGCACCGCGTGATGCGAGTGCCGTACATGCAGCCGTTGATCGAGGGCACGTTCCCTCACTTACTGTTTAGCAAACTTTAGGCCATCAGCTAACCGATCGGTCAACAAAAGCCCAAAGCAATACCCTCAAATTGCTAAAAGGACCGGCTCGCCAATACCCGCTCCACCGTTTCCACGATGACCTGTGTTTGCGGATCGATCTCGATATTGACCCAATCGCCCATCGAGCGGCTGCCCAATACCGTACGGGATAGTGTCTCGGGGATGAGATTAACACTGAACTCGACCCCCGCCCCATCCGCCGATGGCCGCACGGCACCCACGGTGAGGCTGATGCCGTCAACGCCAATGTAGCCTTTCTCAAAAACGAATTTAGCGGCCTTTTCCGGTAGTGCGAACCAGATACGGCGATTATTGGGCGCCTCTTCGATGGCGACGATCTGCGCCATACAAATGATGTGTCCGGACATGGAGTGACCGCCAATCTCATCACCGAAGCGGGCCGCACGCTCTATGTTGACGCATTGCCCCGGGGTAATTGCACCAAGATTGGTCAGTCGCAGCGTTTCTCGCATCAGGTCGAAACTGACACGCTCGCCCTCGATGGCCGTCACCGTCAGGCACACACCGTTATGCGCGACGGACGCGCCAATTTCCAAACCGCTCCTAAGCTCTTCTGGCAAGGCAACCACATGGGTGCGGAACTCCTCTAGCTCGCGCACTTCGACAATCTCAGCAGTACCTTGAACGATACCCGTGAACATGATCCCTTCCTTTCTTTACAGGTGAGCAGGGTGGCATAGGCCATAAAAACTTGCGCAAGCTTACTACTAATGACCCAACCTTGTGCAGCCAGGCAGCACCCACGCTTGATCGATCATGTTTTTTTTGCTGCTAACACCCCGCCATACCTTTACTCAACAGCAATAAAAACCCAAAAAACAACCAAAAAAAGAAAATAGATCTGTTTAAAAACTTAAAAACATGAAATAGAACGCTTTCCGTTGACAACGCCCCCATCGCTCTTTAGACTTTCGCCGCAAATGTAATGACGCCGATTTGTACCCAGATTGCGGGCGTCCACCTGGCCTTTGGCGGGGTGAAGTGCAGCTAAAAGGGTGTGTCCAGCGTTGATGGCCACCCGCAAGGGTGGCCTTTTTTTGTTCCCCGCCCTACGCTTGCCCCCTCGCACTCCGTCTTCGGCCTACCATTAAGGCAGACGCTATGATTGAACTTAGCAACGTTAGTAAAACTTATGGCAGCGGCGATAGTGCCGTGCATGCCCTTCAAAACGTCGATTTAACGATCCCCAAAGGCACGATTCACGGTGTCATTGGCCTTTCCGGCGCTGGCAAATCCACCCTCATCCGCTGCGTCAATCTGCTCGAGCGCCCCACGAGCGGCAGCGTGGTCGTGGATGGGCAAGAGATGACCGGGCTGAGCCGTAGCGAACTCAATCATGCTCGTCATCGTATCGGCATGATTTTTCAACACTTCAACCTACTCACCACACGCACCGTTTTTGATAATGTCGCCCTCCCCTTGGAACTGATGGGTGAAAAGCGCAGCGCGATCAAAAACCGCGTTCTTCCACTGCTCGAGATGGTCGGCCTTGCCGATAAAGCGAAGCAGTACCCCGCCCAGCTCTCCGGCGGCCAGAAACAGCGTGTTGCCATTGCCCGCGCCCTTGCCAGCAAACCGCATGTGCTGCTGTGCGATGAAGCGACCTCGGCGCTGGACCCACAGACCACTAGCTCGATTCTCGAGCTGCTGCGCGACATCAATCACCAACTGGGCATCACCATCCTGCTCATTACCCACGAAATGGAAGTGGTGAAATCGATCTGCCACCGGGTCAGCCTGATCTCTGATGGCAAGCTGGTAGAGGACGCGGAAGTGGGCGACTTCTTTACCGCGCCCGCAACGCAGCTTGGTCGCGACTTTTTGAACGACTTCTTACAACTCAGCCCCCCGAAAGAGCTACTGGAGCGCCTGGAAGAGCGCCCTAATGAACACACGCACCCGGTGGTGCGGCTAACGTTCTCGGGTGACGCCGTTTCCACACCGCTCATTTCTCGTCTGGCGCGGGAGTGCAGCGTGGACGTCAGCATCCTGCAGGCCAAAGTCGAGTCCATACAAGACCGCACGCTGGGCCTAATGATTGCCGAGCTACTGGGCAGCCATGAGCAAACCCAGCAAGCCATGTCCTATTTAGAAGCGCATCAACTACAGGTGGAGGTACTTGGTCATGTCCAGCGCAATGTTTGATCTCATTTTACAGGCCACGCTGGATACCCTTTACATGGTGGCCGTATCGGGTGTGATTGCCACCCTATTGGGCCTGCCGTTGGGCGTCATGCTTTACGTGACCCGCCCGCGGCAAATCATGGCGATGCCCATTCTCAACCAGGCACTGGGCATCATCACCAACATCGGGCGTTCGATTCCGTTCATCATTTTGATGGTCGCCATCATTCCCTTCACTCGCATGTTGGTGGGCACTTCCATCGGCATCAATGCCGCGTCGGTACCGCTGACGATTGCCGCTATTCCCTTCGTGGCCCGCCTTATCGAGGGCGCGCTGAATGAGATCTCTCCAGGACTGATCGAGTCTGCGCAATCCATGGGGGCGACACCTTGGCAAATCATTACCAAGGTACTGATCCCTGAAGCGCGCGGCGGCATCATCACGGGCCTCACCATCACGCTGGTCACCTTAGTGAGTTACTCGGCCATGGCGGGCGCCGTGGGCGGCGGCGGACTGGGCGACCTAGGCATTCGCTACGGCTACAACCGCTTCAACCCCACGATCATGCTGATCACCGTGGTGATCCTAGTCGTACTGGTACAAGGGTTTCAAAGCCTGGGCGACTACTTGGTGCGCAAAAGCGACCGTAAATAGTCATAGCCAGCCTCTTTCATTGGCATAGCTAAATATAACAAAAACGCATTAGACTTGCGTTTCTTATTCCCGCATCATTGCAACACGATGCACAACGACACTGGAGTAATGCCATGCAAAAAGTCATTATCGGTAGCCTGACCGCACTGGCTCTGGCCATCAACGTGGCCAATGCGGAAACCCGTACCATCAAAATGGGCACCGTCGCCGGCCCCGAAACCGAAGTCATGGAAGTGGCCGCGCGCATTGCCAAAGAAGAGTACGACCTGAACGTCGAAATCATCGAGTTCACCGACTACGTCACACCGAACGCGGCGCTGGCCGATGGCAGCCTGGATGCCAACGCCTACCAGCACGAGCCTTACATGCAGGCGATGGTCAATGACCGTGGCTACGATTTTGCCATTGCTGGTTACACCTTCGTGTACCCCATCGGCGCGTATTCTGAAAAGTACGACAGCATCGATGAGCTGCCGGACGGTGCCCAAATCGCGCTACCCAACGACCCTTCCAACGAAGGACGTGCGCTCATTTTGATGCATAACGAAGGTTTGATCACGCTCAACGATCCGACCTTCCTGGAAGCCACGCCGATCGATATCGCAGAAAATCCGCGCGACTTCCGCTTCCGTGAAATCGAAGCAGCGCAGTTGCCCCGTGTCCTGCCGGATGTCGACATGGCTTTCATCAACAACACCTTCGCCCAGCCGGCTGGCCTGAGCCTGGACGATGCGCTGATCAAGGAAGGCCCTGAGTCTCCCTACGTCAACCTGATTGCGGTTCGCGGTGGCGATGAAGATCGCGAAGAAATTCGCCAGTTGGTCGACGCCTATCAGCGTGAGGAAGTGATCGAGAAAGCCGACGAGCTGTTCAAAGGTGCGGCGGTACCAGGCTGGACTGACGAGTAACTCTCACCCGTTCATGATTCATTATCAGGCCAGCCGAAAGGCTGGCCTGATGCGTTTTTCATCAAGGAAATGGTATGTCGACCACCGATTACACCCTACTCAACCGTCAGCTAGAAGCTTTGTTAGACACTCGCGACTGGCTGACCAACAGCGCCCAAACCTGCGCTTTCATTCAGCAAGCGCTAGAGACGCTAAACTGGGTTGGCTTTTATCTGCAGCGCGAACCGCAACTGCTGTGCCTCGGGCCGTTTCAGGGCAAACCCGCCTGCCACCCCATTCCATTTAGCAAAGGTGTTTGTGGAGCAGCGGCCCGTGAACAGGCAACGCAACGTGTCGATGACGTACACGCGGTGGCCGACCACATCGCCTGCGACGCCGATTCACGTTCCGAGCTGGTCGTTCCTATCGTGAGCGATGGTGTCGTATGGGGTGTACTGGATATCGACAGCCCGCAGCACGCGCGCTTTAGCCAAGAAGATCAGGCGGGCATCGAGGCGCTGGTGGCGACTTTCGTACGGCAAACAGACCTTCCTCGCTTCGTATGATGCAAGACGCCAAACGATAAAACAGGCGCACACAAAAAAGCCCCGCTCGATGAGCAGGGCTTTTTTGTGACTGTCTGGTAGGACCAGGCGGATTTGAACCGCCGACCTCCACGATGTCAACGTGGCGCTCTAACCAACTGAGCTATGGTCCTAGAAAAAAAGTGCACGGATAGATTTGGTAGGACCAGGCGGATTTGAACCGCCGACCTCCACGATGTCAACGTGGCGCTCTAACCAACTGAGCTATGGTCCTGCTGTGCAACGGATGCGTATTCTACGGCTTCATGGCTGAATTGCAAGTCATTTTTGCGCCTTTGCCTACTTTAGTGCCTTACCCTACCCGCTCCCGCAAATTACATCGACACTTATCAAACCTACCGGCTAAGCTGCACATAGATTAATCATGATCGCTTACGGATAAGGAGATAGGTTTTGTTAGGGCCTTTGCTAGGATGCATCGCCGGTTTACTACTATTATCCACCCTCATCGCGCGAATAAGGCTACGTTGGTGGTGGGTGCGAAGTTTCGAGTTTCCACGACTACAAATCGCGGTGCTCGCTGGGCTCTGCGCCGCCGTTGGCGCACTCCTCTTGCCCCCCAGCCGATGGCAGACTGCCACGATAGGGTTGTCGCTACTCACCTGCATGCTCCAACTGCGCTACATCTTTCCCTGGACACGACTTTGGCCCGTACAGGTTCAATCGACCCGCAAGGCGCCGGATGAGCAGAAAATCACGTTACTGATCGCTAACGTGCTCACACCAAACCGTCAAGCGGATAAGCTGATCAGCATGATAGAGCAGCACCAGCCCGATATGGTGTTGACGCTGGAATCCGACCAGTGGTGGCAGCGTCAGTTGGATACTGCTCTCTCAAAAGCCTGGCCAAACAGCGTAAAAATTCCCCTCGACAACCTTTACGGCATGCACTTGTACTCTCGACTGACGCTCAGCGAGACGGAAGTAAAATGGTTGATTCAGGATGACATCCCCTCTATCCATACCTATGTCACCCTAGCGAGCGGCGATCAGATCCGTTTCTATGCGCTGCATCCACGCCCTCCCGCCCCCAGCGAGAGTGAAAAATCGCTTTGGCGAGACGCCGAGCTACTCTTGGTAGGCAAGGAAATTCACCAGAACCCATCGCCTACGCTCGTTGCGGGCGATCTCAACGACGTCGCTTGGTCACGCACGACACGTCGGTTTTGCCGGATCAGTGGCATGCTCGACCCGCGCCGCGGGCGAGGAATGTTTAGCACGTTTCATGCAAACTATCCGTTTCTGCGCTGGCCACTAGATCACGTATTCGTCAGTGAGCACTTCACGCTAGACAGTATGCAGCGCTTGGACGCCTTCGGATCCGACCACTTCCCGATCCTCGCGACGCTCTGTTATCGCCCCTCACGGCAAGATGAGCATGACAATCCAGAAGCGAGTCAAGAGGAGCGCCAAGAAGCCAGCGAGACCATTCAAAAGGGCAAAACGGAACGCCAAAAGACGTAGCCGCCTTGCCCTGCGTCAAGGCGCTTCGCTACTCTGGCACCCCGCCCTTCGTCAGTACCGTAGGATCGAGCAGCCGCTCCAACGTAGCTCGATCCAACTCCGTCTCTTCTTCCGCCACATCGATGATGGGCCTCCCCGCTTGGTAAGCCTTTTTGGCAATCGCAGCGGCCGCGTTGTAGCCAATCACACTGTTGAGCGCGGTGACGAGGATGGGGTTACGCGCCAGCGGGCCTTGGAGATTGTCTTCACGGACTGTGAAGGTGGCGATGGCGCGCTCACCCAGCAAGGTGGCGGTACTGCTCATCAATGTAATCGAGGTCAACAGGTTCGAGGCCACGAGTGGCAACATGACGTTGAGCTGAAAATTGCCGCTTTGTCCGGCCACCGTAATAGCAGCATCCAATCCAATCACTTGAGCGGCCGCTTGCGCCGCCGACTCAGGGATGACGGGATTGACCTTGCCGGGCATGATCGAACTTCCCGGCTGCAATGCTTCCAATTCGATTTCACCCAGCCCCGCTAGCGGCCCAGAGTTCATCCAGCGCAGATCGTTGGCGATCTTCATTACGACGCATGCCAACCCCTTCAACTGACCGGAAAGCTCTACCGCGGCATCTTGCGATGCCAAGCTGGCAAAGAAACTATCGTTAGGTACAAATGAGAGACCTGTTTGCTGGCTTAGGTCTTTGGCCATCAAGTCAGCAAATCCCTCCGGCGCATTGATCCCCGTGCCCACAGCGGTGCCACCCTGGGCAAGGCGGCATAGTCGCGTCATGGCACTATCGAACCGCTCGATGGCTTGACCCACTTGGCTAGACCACGCGCCTAGCTCTTGATCCATGCGAAGCGGCATGGCGTCCATCAAGTGGGTACGGCCGGTTTTGACGATATGACTCAACTCATTGGCACGGCGGTCGATCGTTGCCTTGAGTTCGGTTAACGCAGGGCGCAGTGACTCGTTCACCGCGATAGCCGCTGACAGGTGGATCGCCGTGGGAATGACATCGTTACTGGATTGCCCCATATTGACGTGATCGTTAGGTGTGACGTCAACGCCCTCTCGGCTGGCCAGCGTCGCTAACACCTCGTTCACATTCATATTGGTCGACGTACCCGACCCCGTTTGGAAAACGTCGATAGGAAAATGCTCATCATGCTGGCCATCGATCACCGCTTGTGCGGCTTTTTCGATCGCCTGGGCACGCTCGGCATCCAATAACCCTAACTGATGATTACTGCGCGCCGCTGCCAGCTTAATACGAGCAACCGCATGAACGAAGGCCTCCGGCATCGGCGTGCCCGACACGGGAAAATTATTGATAGCACGCTGCGTTTGTGCCCCATAAAGCGCCGTGGCTGGAACCTTCAACTCGCCCATACTATCCCGCTCGATACGTGTTTCCATGTTGCACTCCTTGTGAGTCATCGGCGACACGGACTATCCACACCGCCATGTGATAACGATTCTCTGTAGCTTTTAGACTAGTGTTCGAGCCCCTCTTGGTAAACCCACTGTTCGTTCAACCGTTTGCCCATATCAGCGCGGCACGCGCGGTCAAAAATTCATTGCGCCTCTGATGTTGCACTGCACAAAAACACTTGCTATGCTGCAATGCAAGATAACCCATCAGTGACGGTGCGCGATCTAACCCGCCGACGCTGATCAATGAATCGTCCTGGGCTCAGCTTAGCAGCCCCAGACGCTCGTAATGGCATAGGAGAGTTAATGATGCGTACGTTCAATACCAACGAAATGACCCAGCAGTTCGACAACCTGTTCATGGCACCGGCACGTGCCTACATGAATCTGAGCATCGACTACTCTGAAAAGCTGATAAACGCTCAGCTAGACGCTAACAAAGCGTATGTCGACACCGGCGTCGCGCAGATGCGTCAGCTGCTGAGTGTCAAAGATGTCGACGGCCTGCGTAGCTACATGGAAGGTCAGCAGAAAGTGGCTAAAGAACTGGCCGAGCGTGTCAAAGGCGATACCGACAAGGTCGTATCATTACAGCAGGATTTCTTGCAGAAGAGTCAGAAATTGACAGAAGAGAATGTGAAGCAGGCACAAGCGGCCGCGACTAAAATGAGCAAGACCGCCTAACGCATTCAGCGTTGATCATTTGATCAGTCTCGTCACGCCCCTGCCAGCCCACTGGCAGGGGCGTTTTACCAATCGAGCGCCGACTTTACGAAAGGGATCGTTAATTTCCGCTTTGCTGATAATGATGCCTGATCCAAGGTGTCCAAAGCTCGACAGAGCTCGCCCAACTCCCTCGGCCCACGGTGCATGATGTAGCGCCCTACGTCATCGGGCAACTGCATGCCACGGACCTGGGCACGTAGCTTTAGCGCCGCCAAACGGTCATTATCGTCCAACGGGTGAAGATGGAAGGTGACTCCCCAAGCCAGTCGAGACGCCAAATCCGGCAGCACTACCTCCAAATGGCGCGGCGGCTTGTTGGCCGCGATCAACAGCGCTTTGCCCGCGTCCCGCAAACGATTGAACGCGTGAAATAACGCCTCTTCCCAGCGTTTGCGCCCAATGACGTATTCCAAATCATCGATGGCTACCAGATCGAGCCGCTCGATATCCTCCAACATGAGCGGTGGAAAATGGCCTAGGTCCGCAAGTGGCAAATAGAGGGCACGCTTGTCTTGGTCGGAAGCCGCATGGCAGGCGGCTTGCAGTAAGTGACTACGGCCGCTGCCTGGGGCACCCCACACATAGAGAAACGGCTCTGAGCCAGGCGTTAGCTGATGAGCAAGGTGGTCGACCAACGACGCATTGGCGCGAGAAGCATAATAGTTATCGAACGTCGCATCGTCGCGCAGCCCCACCCCAAGCGGCAGCTGTGCCGGTAATCGGCTCATGATGACTCCCTATTGTCGTCGCCCTGCAGCGCTTCATGCTGTTTGTGCTGTTCTGGAGCGTCTAGCTGTGCGTCATAGAGTGCACTGTTTTTATAGCGATCTTTCACCTCGCGCAGCAGCACCATGATCACCGCCGCTGCGGGTAGCGCCAATAGCACGCCCGTGAGTCCGAACAAATGCCCGCCCGCGAGCACCGCAAAAATGACCGCCACCGGGTGCAAACCAATCTTATCGCCTAATAGCTTCGGTTGCAGCACGACGCTTTCGGCGACTTGACCCAAACCAAAGACAACGATGACGCCGAGCACCGCCCACCAGGTATCGAACTGAAACAGCGCCACTACCAACGCGATCGCTAGACCGACGATGAAGCCCAAAAAGGGAACGATGCTAACGAGCCCAGAAAGCGCGCCAATCAGCAACCCGAAATTCAGCCCTAACAGCGTCAATCCAGCAGCGTAAATAATGCCCAAGCACAGCATGACGAGCAGCTGGCCGCGCAAAAACGAAGCCAACACCTCATCGCAGCGGCGCGCTAAACGAAACGTATCGTCTGCCCACTGCCTAGGCACCAAATTTCCCAGGTTGTCGAGCATTCGGTCCCAATCCAGCAGCAGGTAAAACGTCACCACCGGAATGAGCGCGACATACGTCACCCAAGAGACGAACGCCATGCCCGAACGACCGATATGGCCCAATGCTTGAGCCACGTAACTACCCGCATCCCGCCAGTTGTCGATGAGAGTCTCGCGCACATTGCTAAGCTCGGTGGCAAGATCGTACCCTGTCCACTCCTGAACTTGAGGCGCCAGCACGCCCTCTACCCAACTGAGTACGCCCGGCAACGCTTCCCCTAACTGCTTGATCTGCTGAACGACGAGTGGAATGAGGACCAGCAGGCTCACCGCCAGTACGAGCATCAGCACCAAAAAAACGCTGCTCACTGCCCAGACTCGCCGCATGCCCAAACGCTGAAAGAAATCCGTCAACGGGTCAGCCAAGTAGGCCAAAATCAACCCTGCGATAAAGGGCATCAGAACGGCATCGAGAAAATACACCGTTCCCACCAGCGCAACGACCAGCGCGATCCCCCACCATGAATGCCTCATTCCCTGCTCCTTCCTGGATATACGGTCAGCGGTAGTGCTCGAATAGTAACAAAAGTTGCTCGCGACGCACCTGATAACGCGCCACATCGATGCGACTTACGTCGCTGGGTGATACAATCGCCCACCGTTATTGCTCCGGCACTGGCTATTTGCCAGCACAATCGCACTGCAGCATTGCATAGGCTTCACAGGACCTGTCATGACCGAGACTTCTTCCTCCCAGGCTACGCCCTCTCTGAGCTACAAAGACGCAGGTGTCGATATCGATGCCGGCAACGCTCTTGTCGATCGCATCAAGCACGTTGCCAAGCGCACGTCACGCCCTGAAGTGATGGGTGGTCTTGGCGGTTTTGGTGCCCTGTGCGAGCTACCTGCTGGCTATCGGCAGCCGGTGCTCGTCTCCGGCACCGACGGTGTCGGCACCAAGCTGCGCCTGGCCATGGATCTTGGCAAGCATGACACCATTGGCATCGACCTGGTAGCCATGTGTGTCAATGACCTGATCGTCGCCGGTGCCGAGCCGCTGCTATTCCTCGATTACTATGCCACAGGCAAATTGGATGTCGACATCGCTGCCGATGTCGTGACCGGTATCGGCGCTGGCTGCGAGCTGGCCGGCTGCGCACTGGTCGGCGGTGAAACGGCTGAAATGCCGGGCATGTACGAAGGCAGCGATTACGATTTGGCCGGTTTCTGCGTGGGCGTCGTGGAGAAGTCCGAGATTCTCGACGGCAGCAACGTGGCTGAAGGTGATGTGCTGCTTGGCTTGGCGTCTTCTGGTCCACACTCCAACGGCTATTCGTTGATCCGCAAAATCCTAGAAGTCAGCAATGCTTCCTTGGAGGAGAGCATCGATGGCCAGCCGCTGGGCGATGCACTGATGGCACCCACGCGTATCTACGTGAAGTCACTGCTATCGATGATGCGGGGCACCGACATCCCGGTTCATGCGCTTTCTCATATCACTGGCGGCGGCCTGCTGGAGAACATTCCCCGTGTATTGCCAGACACCCTGGCCGCACGCATCGATCTCACTAGCTGGCAGCGGCCAGAGGTATTCAACTGGCTTCAGGCCAAGGGCAACGTCAACGAGACTGAAATGCACCGTGTCCTGAACTGCGGAATTGGTATGGTCGTGGTCGTTCCCGCCGAACAAGCTGCCAACGCCAAAGCGCATCTGGAAGCACAGGGCGAGACTGTCTACACGATCGGCCAGATCGTTCAGCGCCAGAAAGAGGCGGTAGTGCTCGAGCGCGGTCAAGCAGGTTCGCAGGAATGAATAGTACGGACGACAGCAGCGACACCCTCAACGGCATGACGCCTGAGCCCATGGGCGCTCGCCGAGTGGTAGTACTGATTTCTGGCAGTGGCAGCAATCTTCAGGCACTCATCGAGGCCCAGCAGCACGACAGGTTGGGCGGTGAAATTGTCGCCGTCATTTCCAATGAACCCGATGCCTACGGGTTGAAACGCGCCCATGAAGCCGGTATCGAAGCAGTCGCGCTACCGCATCGCGAGTACGATAGTCGTGATGCTTACGATGGCGCACTGATCAAAGTGATCGAACGCCATGAGCCGGATGTCATCGTCCTTGCTGGCTTCATGCGCATTCTCACGCCACGTTTCGTACAGCGTTTTCTCGGACGGATGCTCAACATCCATCCCTCCCTACTGCCCGCGTATCAGGGTTTGAATACCCACGCGCGCGCACTGGCTGACGGCGTTTCTCATCATGGCTGTAGCGTCCACTTCGTTACCGAAGAGCTGGATGGGGGGCCGGTCGTTCTACAAGCCGAGCTACAGGTAAGCGCCGACGACACCGTCGAGACCCTTAAGGAGAAGGTGCACGCCCGGGAGCATCTGATCTTCCCCATTGCGGTGCAGTGGTTTCTTGAGGGACGCCTACAGTACGCTGCCGACGGGGCCACGATGGACGGCCACCCGCTTCCGCCGTATGGCATGCGCCTCTCCCATGCCGATGCTGCCGAAGAGCTGGACGAAGAAAGCGGCAACGCCTAAGTTTCCATTGTCAGTGTAAAAAAAGCCTTGCCACAGGGATGCGGCAAGGCTTTTTTGTAGCAGAAGAAAAATGGTGTGTCAGGTACGCGGTAGTGTCACGCCACGCTGCCCCATGTACTTACCCCCCCGATCTTTATAAGAGATGTCGCACACCTCATCAGACTCTAGGAACAGCATCTGAGCGACCCCTTCATGGGCATAGATTTTTGCGGGTAGGTTCGTGGTGTTGGAGAACTCCAGCGTCACGTGCCCCTCCCACTCGGGCTCCAGCGGCGTCACATTGACGATGATGCCGCAACGTGCATAGGTGGATTTACCCAGACAAATGGTCAGCACATTGCGCGGAATGCGAAAGTACTCAACCGTCCGCGCTAGGGCGAACGAGTTCGGCGGGATGATGCAAACGTCGCCCTTCACGTCGACAAAGCTTTTGTCATCGAACGCTTTGGGGTCGACGATGGCCGAATGGATATTGGTAAACACCTTGAACTCATCGGCACAGCGCACGTCGTAACCGTAGCTGGAGGTACCATAGGAGATCACCCGCTGGTCGTTCACATAGCGCACCTGCTCTGCCTCGAACGGCTCGATCATGGCATCGCTTTGCGCCATTCGGCGAATCCATTTGTCTGATTTAATGCTCATCGGTTACTTCATCACTCGCTAAAAGAAATCGTAGGGCCGTCGCTTTGGCTAGCGCTGACGGACTGCGCCACTTGGCTGGCAATCTCGGCAAAGATGCGACTCACAGCGCCATCGGGCTCGGACACCACGCTGGGCCGCCCGGAATCTGCCAATTCGCGAATCGATAGCGTCAGCGGCAAACGGCCCAACACGGTCGTGTCGTATTCGTCAGCGATACGGTCACCGCCTCCAGTGCCGAAAATCGCCGCTTCATGGCCACACTTCTCGCAGTGGTAGAGGCTCATATTCTCCACCACGCCCAGCACCGGCACGTTGACTTTGCGGAACATCTCGATGCCTTTACGGGCATCCAGCAGCGCGATGTCCTGAGGCGTCGTGACGATGACGGCGCCGGATACCGGCACTTTCTGCGCCAATGTCAGTTGGATGTCTCCCGTGCCGGGCGGCATATCGATCAACAGGAAATCCAGGTTATCCCACTGGGTTTGGGTGAGCATTTGCTGAAACGCCCCCACCACCATCGGCCCGCGCCATACCATCGCGTCGCGGGTGTTGACCATGAACGCCATCGACATCGCTTGTATGCCGTGAGCCTCCAAGGGCAGAAACTTATTGTCTGCCGCCGCCTGGGGACGTACCCCCTCTTCCACGCCCAACATTTGCGCTTGGCTAGGGCCATAAATATCGGCATCCAATACGCCAACGCGGTAGCCCTGGGCAGATAGCGCCAGCGCTAAGTTGACCGTTACGGTGGACTTACCAACGCCACCTTTGCCGGATGCCACTGCCACAATATGCTTTACACCATCCATCAATGGCACTCCCAAGGGTTGTTGATTGTGAACATGGCGTGAATGATACTCCTCAGCGCCCTATTTCTAAACCAACAAACAGAAGCGGATGCGGGGAAACCCCGCATCCGCTTGCGTTAGAGGCATGATTTTTGTTTTAAACGACTTAGCTTCCGCTCTGCTGGCTCTCTGCTTCATCCGCCTGAACGTTTTCCCCTTCTGCCCCACTAGCGCCATCTTCCCCATCTTGCTGGGTTTGCTGCTCGCCCGTGAGGTTTGGCACGTCCCCCGAGGCTGGATCATCGACATGGAGACGCTCATCGAGCGTCGACAGCTCGTCTCGCCACTCGCTGAGCTGCGTTTCCAGACGCGCGAGCTGCTCTTGACGGGCTTCGATATCGTTTTCGACCTTCGCGACTTCATCGCGGCCGATGTCCAGGGCCACCATGAGATCATCCATTTCGGTGCGCACCTGTTCGAGGCTTTGTTGCTCTTCTTCACGCAGTTGAGAAAGTGAATCCACATCAGACTGCAGCGAATCCCGCTCGCGCATCACGCTATCGCGCTCTTCTTGGAGGGATTGCAGCTCGCTCTCCTGGGTGGCTATTTCCTCTTCGAGCGTAGCCAAACGGTCGTTGGCATCGCTTACCTGGCTGTCGAGTTCACTGAGTTCGCTCTCCGCGGCACTCAAGTCCTCCACGGCTTGTTGGCGCTGCTCTTCTGCTTGCTGACGGGCAGACTCTGCCTGCTGACGCGCCTCTTCCGCACTTTGTCGCGCTTCTTCTACCTGCTGCAGAGAAGACTGTGCTTCGTCACGCTCACTAACAACTTGATCACGCTCTTCTCGTAAGCTCTGCAGCTCGCTCTCGGCGCTAGCAAGCTGCTCCTCCAGTGCCGAGACTTCCTGTTGTAGCGTCTCGCGCTGGCTCTCTAACTCTTGCAAACGGGTCTCGACACCGCTGACATCTTCTTGAGCCGACTCAAGACTAGCCGCTGCGTCTGCCTGCTGCTGCTCCAACGACGCCATTTCATCGCGCATAGCGGTCAAGTCAGCTTCCGCCTGTTCGACTTCCGATAGGCGCTGGCTTAGCTCCGTATTTTCTTGCTCGACACTCGCCAGTTGACCTTCCAAGGTCTCGACGCGCTCTTGATGGGTGCCTGAATTGGATTGCGCCATGATGGCCCAAATCACGGCAATGGCAGCAATCCCAGCGATACCCTTCACACGGTTATCCTGGAAAAGCGTTTTCATATCCGGCTTGTGAGCAGGCGTGTTCGAATCGGAGTGATTGGCTTCTGACATGCTGCGTCCCTCTTTTCGCTTGGCTGCTGATATCAGCAGCGTTAGTGACAGGTAGCAAGATGGTGATCAGGTCGTGGCTTTATGAATCTATTCGTTACTAGCATACACAGCGCAGGTCATAACGCCACCCGACGAAGCGCTCAATCGTCTATCCCCTCGTCAAACGGCGATGCTTCCCCTGGGAAAACCCAGCCGATACACCATGGTGGCGCTCAAACCACGAAAGCGTCTGATGAAGAGAGACGACGCTACCAATGATCAGCAACGCCGGCGGTTGGATCTCCCCACGCTGAAAGCTATCTGGCAAAGACGTCAATGTTCCCACATGGGTTCGCTGCTGCTGGGTCGTGCCTTGTTCGATCAGCGCCAGGGGCGTGGTTGGGGGCAAGCCGTGAGCCGTCAGAGCGTTGCAAATGGAAGCTAGGTTGCTTAACCCCATGTAAAACACCAGCGTCTGGCCCGGCTGCGCCAGGGTCGCCCAATCCAACGAAAACTCTCCTTCCTGTAAATGCCCCGTCACGAAGCGGACAGACTGCGCATGATCTCGGTGGGTCAGCGGAATACCTGCATACGCAGCGCAGCCGGACGCCGCCGTGATACCTGGAACCACTTCCACAGGGATACCCGCTGCCACCAGTGTTTCAAGCTCCTCGCCCCCACGCCCAAAAATGAACGGATCCCCCCCTTTTAGGCGAATCACCTGATTGCCCTGCCGAGCCCAAGTCACCAACGATTGGTTGATCTCTCCCTGCGGTACGCTGTGGGAGGAGCGAGCCTTACCCACGTAATAACGCTCCGCCTCGGCGGGTAATAGCGCCAAAATTTCATCGCTCACCAAACGGTCATACAGCACTACTTGGGCGCTCAGTAGCCGCTTGTAGGCTTTCAACGTCAATAAATCTGGGTCGCCGGGCCCTGCGCCAATCAGACTGACGCGCCCAACCTGCCGTTGCGCGGACTCAAGCACGTCAGCCTCGGGAAGAACCCCATTTGATCGTTGCGTATTCAAAGCCATCACCCGTGAAATTTTGAATCTAATGATATTTTAGAAAAGAATGAACAAGACCACGCTTACGCAGAACCCTTATTTTCGCGTCACATCCATACAAATGGAATATAAATCTCAGTTTTAATGACCAAAAAGTATTAAAAACCGCTAAATTGTCAGCAATGGCTTACATATTGTTTACGTTTTTACCGCTAACCTTCACGGCTAACTTACAACAGGCATAAAAACCGGAGATTCACGCATGCCCGTGAATGACCTAGCCACATCGTCTATCGACATACCCGCCAGTGCCGATAGTCTCGTATCCCGTATTCCTGGGGTCATTTTTCAGTTCTACCGCTCCCATAGCGGCCATATGAACTTTCCCTATCTTGAGGGGGGTGGGATGGCGTTAGCCTATGTCGACAAACAGCAGCTCGCCGAAGATGCCAGCCTGCTGCTGGAGCAACTCACCGGCCACGACCATCCCAAAGTGATGTCGGCCATCGAGCGCTCCGCGCGCTGGATGCTCCCGCTCAATACGCGTTTTCGGCTTCCCTTCCCTGAAGAGAAGCCACACTGGATTGCGGTAAGTGCCAACCCTGAGCCCATCGCATCAGGAGTGCGATGGAATGGGCTAATGATGGACATCACCGACCAAGTCGTCGAAGAGCAGCGGCTACGTAAGCTCTGCGATACCGACCCACTCACCAACCTGCCCAATCGGCGTAAATTGATGGGACAGCTCACCCACTTAGCTTCGATGAGCGCCCGTCACGGCACGCCGCTATCGATCATGATGATCGATATCGACCATTTCAAACAGCTCAATGACCGCTGGGGGCATCTGCAGGGCGACAACGTCCTGAAACAGTTGGCGATGATGGCCCAGTCACTACTGCGCTGCGAAGACATGCTCGCCCGGCTAGGAGGAGAAGAGTTTATGGTAGTGCTGCCGCTCACCTCGCTGCAGCAATGCCATAAGCTTGCGGACCGCTTACGCCAAACCATCGCCGATCACGATTTTGGTATCGGGCAGGGCAGCGTCACATTGAGTATTGGCGTGGCGGAGTATCACTGCGGGGAGCCTTTGGTCACTTTGATCGATCGGGCCGACCGGGCTCTTTACAGCGCCAAAGAGGTTGGTCGCGACTGCGTATGCCTTCTACCCTGAAGAGACGACTTCAACAGGAGGCATTCCCATGACATCGCTAGCACAAACACAGTGCGAACCTTGCAGCGGCAACGCCATGCCACTCTCTCATGAGGCATGCCAAGCGCATCTCAAGGCACTTCCAGAGTGGCAGATTATCGAACACGATGGCATCATGAAGCTATCGAGACAATTCACGTTTCGTAACTTTGCCGACGCGCTAGCGTTTAGCCAACGTGTTGGCGATGTCGCAGAGCAGGCGGGTCACCACCCTGTTTTGATCACCGAATGGGGCAAAACCACTGTCACTTGGTGGTCCCATGAAATAAACGGCCTGCATCTTAACGACTTCATTCTTGCCGCCAGAACCGACGAGGTAGCCGAATAAATGTTTGAGCAAATTGAGCGAGTCCCTGGAGACGCCATTCTCGGGCTGATCGAAGCTTTCAAAAAAGATACCAACCCGCAGAAAGTCGATCTGGGTGTTGGCGTATATCGTGACGCCGCTGGCAACACGCCAGTCATGCGCGCCGTCAAGGAAGCGGAAGCTCGCCTGCTCAAGAATGAATCCACCAAGACCTACATTGGCTCGCACGGCGCTCCCGCTTATGGTGAAGCCGTGCTGCCGTTGGTGCTGGGCTCGGACTCACCGGTACTCAAAGCCAACCGTGCCAGCGCTACTCAGTCGCCAGGTGGTACCGGTGCGCTGCGTCTCGCGGCCGACTTCGTCGCCAGTCAACTGCCGGGCAAAGGCATCTGGGTAAGCGATCCGACTTGGCCGAATCACCACGGCATTTTTACGTCAGCGGGGATCGAGCTGCACAAATACCCTTATGTCGACGCGGATAACCGGCTGGATTTCAACGGCATGCTAGCCGCGCTTAAGAAAATCCCTGAGGGTGATGTCGTCGTACTGCACGCCTGCTGCCACAACCCCACCGGCTTCGACCTTTCCCAGTCGCAGTGGCAAGAGGTTCTGACCGTACTGAAGGAGCGCCAGCTGCTGCCGTTGATCGACTTCGCTTACCAAGGTTTCGGGGAAGGCTTGGACGAAGACGCTTACGGCGTTCGTCTGTTGGCCGAGCATCTGGATGAGGTGATCATCACCAGTTCCTGCTCCAAAAACTTCGGTATTTACTGCGAGCGTACCGGCTGCTTGATTCTAATCGCTAAAGACGCCGAGCAAATGGAAAACGTGCGTTCCCAGGTGGCTATCGTGGCGCGTGAGAACTACTCCAACCCGCCCGCTCACGGTGGCGCGATCGTCAGCGAGATTTTGCACGATACCGAGCTTTCCGCCCTGTGGCGTGAAGAGCTGACCGAAATGCGCGACCGCATCAACACACTGCGCCGCGACTTCGTCGAGGCTTTGAAGCCTTACGGCTTAGATGAAAAGTACGCCTGTGTGGCCGAGCAGCGCGGCATGTTCTCTTACACTGGCCTGACACCGGAACAGGTCGACCGTTTGCGTGACGAGTTCGGCATTTACATGGTTCGCTCTGGTCGTGCCAACGTCGCGGGATTCTCACACGAGAATCTACCCTACCTCGCCAAAGCGATCGCGGCAGTCAACGACTAATCCACCGCATACCACCACAACGCCCAGGCCATCGCCTGGGCGTTTTCGTTGGTCACTCACAAGAAAAGCCATAAGGTTATCAACCCCTTGGCCAAGATTGTGTACAATTGCGCCTTCGCCGCCAGAGCCTGGGGCGCCCGCGCGGCGTCCGATACAACGCAGCGCTTGACCGATCAGTCAAACTTTCGGCACACTCAGCGTAGCCTTGTATACAACACACCATAACCAAGAGGCATCACATGGCGGCTGCTGGCACTCATTACCCGTGGTACAAAAAGGAAGATACCGACGCATTCTTTGCGCTCTTTCAGAACAATATCGCTAACTTCGTCATCATCGCGATTACGATGTTAGGCATGGGGTTTCCCACGTCGATCGTGTATGGCCAGGTGCTACCCGGCGCCGCCGTCGCAGTCATGGTCGGTAACTTTTACTACGCCTGGAGCGCCGCCAGGCTCGCACGAAAAGAGAACCGTAGCGACGTTACTGCCCTCTCCTACGGCATTTCGACCCCCGTCATGTTCGTCTTCCTGTTTGGCGTTCTATTGCCTGCCAAACAGCTCACCGGCGATGCCGAACTGGCCTGGAAAGTAGCGGTTGCCGCGTGCTTCATCAGCGGCGCGATAGAAGCGGTGATTAGTATCATTGGCCGTTGGGCGCAGTACCACCTACCCCGAGCCGCCATGCTGGGGGCCGTAGCGGGCGTAGCGCTGACCTTCATCGCCGGTGAAATGCTGTTCAAAACCTTGGAGATGCCGGTCATTGGCCTGCTGGTGCTGGGGATCATCATCGTTGGCTTGGTGGCCCGCGTTAGCATGCCCTTCAAACTACCGACATCGCTGTTCGCTATCGTGGTGGGCACCGTCATGGCCTACCTGATTGGCGATGCGGGTAGCGAGCGCTTCAGCGATGCGTTCACGCATCTCGGCTTTTACCCGCTACTCCCCAACCTCGCTTGGTTCGAGGGGCTGGGCCTTCTGTTCACCGGCATGCTGGCCGTGCTGACCGTGGTACTGCCCATCACGCTCTATAACGCCATAGAGACGATGAACAATGTCGAAGCCATGGAGGCCGCTGGCGACAAGTATGACGTGCGCGAGTGCCAGGCAGTGGATGGTGCAGGTACCATGATCGGGGCACTATTTGGTGGCGTGTTCCCAACGACGGTTTATATTGCCACGGTAGGTGCGAAATGGATGGGCGCAGGGCGAGGCTACAGCCTGCTCAACGGGGCGGTTTACGCGCTGGCGACCATGTTCGGCCTCATCGCCGCGCTGGCTGCGATCATTCCCGTCTCTGTCGTTGCGCCGATTTTAGTGTTCGTCGGCATGTCGATGATCGCAACGGCGTTCCAAGCCAACGACACGCGCTACTACCCGGCCATTGCGCTGGCCATGCTGCCCTACTTTGCCAACTACGTCATGACCCGTTTCAACCGAGGGGCGGGCGAGGTGGTAAGCGACATTTCCAGTGCCATCGTCGTCATGGGCCAAGGTGCCATGTTCATGGCCATCTTCCTAGGTGCCATGACCGTCTCGGTGATCGACCATCAGTTTCGCCGAGCAGCAGCCTTTGCCGTCATTGCCGCAGGCTTCTCGTTCGTCGGTTTGATGCATGCGCCGAAGCTCGCCTTCAACGCCGCACCGCAGTTCGTCATGGGCTATTTGGCGATGGCCTTACTGTTCGTCTACTTCTCGTTCCAAGAAGCCTCTGATAAGCGTTGATTCATTGCGAGGCTCCCGCCTGCCGGTGCGGGCGGGAGAGAATACGTTTCAACACCACCCATGCCGTCAATCCAGCCAGCAAATTGCCGATGGCTGCCCCCGCGGCTAGGCCCGTCCAGCCAAATAGCTGTGCCCCCAACCATAAACAGGGCAAGTAGCAGATGAACAGCCGCGCGCTCGACAGCAGCATGGCCCGTAGCGGCCAACCCAGCGCGTTACCCGCCGACACCACCAGCATGCACACTCCCAGTGCCGCGTAGCTGGGCAGAAGAAAACGAATCAGTAGCGCCAGTTCGTTTTGTACCTCGGGCGTTCCCGCTAGGGCCATCGCTACCCATGGCGATGCCAGCGCGAGCAGTGTGCCCAGGCTCAATTGCCACACTACGGCCACTTTCAACGCCAAACGCAGCAGCCGCTGGATTTGCCCCCAGTCGCCTGCACCGTAGCAGCGCCCCAACCAAGGAGGCAGCGACATCGTCATGGCCAGTATGACCATCAGCGACAGCGTTTCCAGACGGCTCGCCAGCCCCCATGCCGCCACTTGGGTATCCCCTAGGCCCGCTACCGCGGCAATGGCCAGCATGGCGGCCAAAGGTGGCATCAACTGGCTGACCATGGCCGGTGCCGCAATGCCAATGAAAGGCCGCCAGGAGTGTGCCGCCTCCGTGCCAATGGCGTCGGTCGTGGCCCACTGGCGTCGATGCAATTTGCGTCCCGTCAGCAGCAGCCCAACCGAAAACGCCACGGCGGTCGCCCACGCTGCTCCTGGTAGTCCCCAGCCTTCCCAACGGCCCACCCCAAAAATGAACAGTGGGTCCAGTGCTAGATTGATGAGACTACTGATGACCATCATTTTCCCAGGCATTCGGGTATCGCCATGGGCGCGAAAGACGCTGTACATGAAGTAAAGCACGGCTCCTAACCAAGCCGCCAAAAGCTGAGGTCCCCAGTAGGCCCGAATGTAGACCAATGCCGTGTCATCTGCCCCCAGCATTCGAAACAGCGGCACTTCCAGCCACCACAGTATCAGAGCAAGTAGCGCAATCACGCCCCCTCCAGCCATCAGCACTAGGCAGGAGAGCCGCTTGGCTCTCGCCTGTTGCTCAGCACCCAATGCTCTAGAGATCAGCGCGGCAATGGCAATGCCCATGCCCACCTGAATACCGATGATCAGAAACGAAAGCGGAAAGGTAAACGATTGCGCCGCCAGCGGCGCAGTGCCCAGGCGTGCGATGAACGCACTGTCCACAAGCTGAAAACCCAATAGCGCCAGCACCCCAATGGCCATTGGCCAGGTCTGCCGCCATAGGGTTATCGCCAACTCGCGTTGTTGCATCACTGCTGCCAAAAACGGACTCCTAAATGTCAGAAAATGGAAAGGCTAAACGCAAAAAACGCCACCACCCGCAAGGGTGGCAGCGTTCTTGAACGGTATCGCTTACTGGCGAATACCTTCGAACGTTACATAAAGTTCGACGTCATGCATGGCTTCCGGGAAATCGCTCATGTCGATGCCGAAATCGCCCAGGGTCAGCATGGTGCTACCCTCGAAGCCTGCGCGGTAGTTACCCCAGGGGTCTTCACCTTCTCCCATCAGCGTGACCGGCATTTCGATCTCTTGCGTCTCGCCGTGCAGTGTCAGCTCACCGGTGACGACACCCTCGTTGTCACCGGTGGGTTCGAAGCCGGTCGATGTGAAGGTCGCCGTGGGGTATTCGCTGGCGTTGAGGAAGTCACCGCTCAGAATATGGCGGTCGCGTTCGGCATGGTTACTGTTCAGGCTGTTTACCTGCACTTCCATCTCGACGGAGGAGGATGCTAGATCGTCGGCGTCGTAGGAGAACTGACCATCGAACTCTTCAAAACTACCCAGAATGTAGGAGAAACCCAGGTGGTTGATTTTAAATTGTACAAAGGCGTGCTGGCCTTCGGTGTCAATTTGATAATCGGCGGCCTGCACTTGGCTCAGTGGAACCAGTGCTGCTGCCGCTACCGCTGCTGCCATTACGCTTTTCTTCATCATAACGTCCATCTCCTCTCTTTCCTTATGGGCGCTATCGGAGCCACGTTCGAGAACTCCAACAGCGTTCAAAAAATGGTCATCCCATCACAAATTCGTCTTGCTGTAGCGCGGGCTCATCATTCGTTTTAGCGTTGCATGGCGATAGCGGTAGTGATGTATCAACGCTATCAGGGCGTGGCCGCCAGCCAACACCATTAATGCCAGCGCGCTGTACCAATGTACGTCTCCCGCCAGACTTGCTTGGTTGGGCAAGTCATACAGCACCGCAGGTACTTCAAACCAACCAAACACACTGATTCCACGGCCGTTAGCGGTGGAAATCAAATAGCCGCTAGTCAACACCAGTAATAACAGCACGTAGAGCGCTATATGGCCAAGGTGCGCAGCCATTCGCTCGAGGCGATTCCCTTCTGCTGCAGGGGTCGGCTGTATACAGCGCCATACCAGCCGTCCAGCGGTAGCCAGAAGTAGCAAAATACCTATCGAACGATGAATCCAGGGAGCTTGGTTATACCAGGGATCGTAGTAACCCAATCCCGTCATCCACCACCCTAAAATGAACAACCCTACGATCGCCAGGGCGCTCAACCAGTGAAAAAGAATACTAATGACACCCCAACCGCTGCGCGTGTTCCGCAACATCCTTGATTCCCCGTGTAAAACTGCTCGCATGTCGCTCTTATCTTATGTGTTAAGAGCATACCGTTTCACCGCTAAAAACTCTGCTGAAAAAAGCAGAATACTTCGTTCGTAAAAACCATTGCTTACGCCGCTAAGGATCTCGCCCTCTAGTCATGCGCAGCCAGCGACATACCCCAACCGAACACGTTAGACGAAAGTTTAAAAATTCGAACAAATCCTGCAATTTTAATCAATTTTACTATTTGTTTAGTGCGCTTATTATTAGTGCACGTCCTGACGCACAACGTCACAGCGACCAAAACGACTTTATTATCCATAGAGAGTATGACAGATGAAAAAATTGACCCTTATTTCCGCCATCGCCGTTGCATTGTCGTCCACCGCCGCGTTCGCCGAGCAAGGCTCCGCAGAGCTTAACGAAATCGTCCACGCCAGCTCTTCGGCTAATTACAGTGTCGAGAGCGTTAACATGACGCCTGCAGACTTGACGCTCGTGAACGGTGACGCTGCCAAGAATCGCGTGGCTGAGCCCAGCTCGGAAGCGCATGCCTCTAACGACCGCGACAGCCAAATCGCGCAATCTGACTTGCCGCACCGCAATGCCTCATAAGCCTGCGCGCAACGATCGTTAGAGCAACAAAAAACCCACCTTACGGTGGGTTTTTTTGTGAGCTTCCGAGGTAATGGACTTAGCGAGCTAATAGCGCATCCAAGCCACGCGCCAAATCGCGCTGTATGTCCTCTTGGCTTTCGAGCCCCACCGCGACACGAATCAGCCCAGGCGCGATGCCAGCGGCCTCTTTTTGTGCCTCGGAGAGACGGCCATGGGTCGTGGTCGCTGGGTGAGTGATAGTGGTTTTCACATCCCCCAGATTACCTGTGATGGAGAGCATACGCGTGGCATCGATGACCTGCCACGCCCCCTCTTGCCCTCCCTTCACTTCAAAGCCGAGCACTGCACCAAAACCTTGCTGCTGCTGTTTCGCCAGCGCATGCTGCGGGTGGGCTTCCAAACCGCTGTAATAAACGCGATTCACCGCCGGGTGCTGGTCGAGCCAACGCGCCAGCGTCAGGGCATTGTCGCAGTGTGCCTTCATGCGCAGCGAGAGTGTTTCCAATCCCTTTGTGAATATCCACGCGTTGAACGGGCTCATGCACGGCCCGCAGGTGCGCACGACGCCAAAGACCTCTTCCAATACGTCATGCTTCCCCACGACCGCACCACCGACTGCGCGGCCTTGTCCGTCCAAGTACTTGGTCGCGGAGTGAATGACCAAATCGGCGCCTAGCGCGATGGGCTTTTGCAACGCGGGCGTCAAAAAGCAGTTATCGATCGCCAACAGCGCACCGCTGCGCTTGGCAAGCGCTGCCAGGGCCGGAATATCGGCCACTTCGGAAAGTGGATTGGAGGGCGTTTCGGCAAACATCAGCTTGGTCGCGGGGCTGATCGCCGCTTCCCAAGCGGCCAAATTGGACAGCTCGACATAGCGGGTGGTGATACCGAACTTGCCCAAATATTTATCGAACAGACTGACCGTTGAGCCAAACAGCGAGCGGGATGCAACGATTTCATCCCCCGCCGATAGCAGCGCCAACGCCGTCGAGAGAATCGCCGACATTCCCGAGCTGGTGGCCACACAGCGCTCGCCGCCCTCGAGCGCCGCTAACCGGCGCTCGAAGGTGTGAACGGTCGGATTGGTGAAGCGCGAATACACATTACCGGGCTCTTTGCCACCAAACTTGCGTGCTGCCTCGGCCGCGCTCTCATACACGAAGCTCGACGTCGGGAATATCGGCTCAGCGTGTTCTTGCTCGAACGTACGGTGATGCCCCGCGCGAATAGCGAGCGTTTCGAGCGACCACTCATCTTGGTGGCTATCGTCGTGCATGGCAGAGCCCCTTATTCCAACCGCTGTATCGTAACGCTGCACACATCGTGTGCACATCAACCAAACCGAATGCCTACGATGACCTCGTCACCGCAGAGCATCACGCTCAATCGTCCAGATCATCGTCTTGATTATGCATATCGACCAGCGCGTGGTCACCCGCGCTCTGATCTTTCGCCGCATCATTCCGGCTCGCCTCCAAAACGGCCAGATAGGCATCGTCGATGTCGCCGGTCACGTAGTTACCATCGAACACCGAGCAGTCGAAGGCTTCCATATCAGGATTCACTTCACGGCAGGCGTCTTTCAAATCTTCCAGATCTTGATAGAAAATGCGGTCCGCACCAATCAACTGGCCGACTTCGTCCTCGGTACGCCCGTGGGCGATGAGCTCGGTGGCCGCCGGCATATCGATCCCATAGACGTTGGGGTAGCGCACGGGCGGCGCTGCCGAGGCAAAGTAGACCTTGCGGGCCCCGGCATCGCGAGCCATCTGAATGATCTGTTTACAGGTGGTGCCCCGAACGATGGAGTCGTCAACCAGCAGTACGTTCTTGCCTTTGAACTCTACATCGATCGCGTTCAATTTTTGGCGCACCGACTTCTTGCGCTGGGTCTGCCCCGGCATGATGAAGGTACGGCCAATATAGCGGTTTTTCATGAAACCTTCGCGGTAGGTCACGCCGAGATGCTGCGCCATTTCGAGTGCCGAGGTCCGCGAGGTATCGGGAATCGGGATGACCACGTCGATATCGTGGTCCGGCCATTCGTTCAGAATGCGGTCGCCCAGCTTGCGCCCCATCTGCATGCGTGTGCCATACACGTAGGCGCCGTCCAGAATCGAGTCGGGGCGCGCGAGGTAGACGTGTTCGAAAATGCACGAGCGAAGCTGAGGGCGATCCGCGCAAACCTGAGTGTGCACCTGGCCTTGCATATCGACGAAAATCGCCTCACCAGGAGCCAGATCGCGCTCGAGCTCGAAGCCGCCAACGTCCAACGCCACGGATTCAGAGGCAATCATCACCTCCTGGCCATCGGCATTTTGACGGGTACCGAAGACGACCGGACGGATGCCGTGGGGGTCGCGAAACGCCACCATGCCAAAGCCATTGATGATCGCGACCGCCGCGTAGCCGCCTTTGCAGCGCCGGTGCACTCTACGAACGGCATCGAAAATGTCTTCTGCTTCAAGATGCAGGCCCTGTTTGCCCAGCTCATGGGCAAACACGTTCAGCAGCACCTCGGAGTCGGAGCTGGTGTTGATGTGGCGAAGATCGGTCGAAAACAGCTCCTGCTTCAACTGCTCGGAGTTGGTCAGGTTACCGTTGTGCGCAAGCGCGATACCGTAGGGGGAGTTAACGTAGAAAGGCTGCGATTCGGCCTCGCTAGAAGAGCCAGCCGTGGGATAACGGACGTGCCCAATGCCCAGATTACCCTTCAGGCGTGCCATGTGGCGGGTATGGAAAACGTCACGAACTAAGCCGTTACTCTTGCGCAGTAAGAAGCGTCCCTCGCTCCAAGTCATCATGCCGGCAGCGTCCTGGCCCCGATGCTGAAGTACGGTCAGGGCATCGTAGATTCCCTGATTTACCGCCTGCTTGGCCAGAAGGCCCACTATACCGCACATTCCTGTTACCTCGCTTTGATACCATGGCTTACGGACGCAAGCCCGACGTTCATCTAACGGATAAACACTGGCACCGCCCAGGGCGCCAGTGAAGAGAATTCAAACACCCTTTATAGCGCGCCCGAGTCTTCGTCCGCCGATCCGGTTGACGGGAGCGTTGGCTGCGGGCGACGCAGCTCGGGTAGCGAAATATCGCGCAGCGACTCGGGAGGCGTGGGCAGTTCGCGCTCCCACTGGTCGAGCTGACTGACCGCCCAATCGCGCAGCTCGACGAACGTGGGCCTCAACGAGGCCTGCTGCCACGCCTGTAACTCTGCCAAGGGCGTCAACGTGATCAACACGGTGGCCACCAGCAGAATCACTGCCCCTCGGGCGACACCGAACGCGGCCCCTGCAAAACGATTCAGTAGGCCCATGCCTACCCACTCGACGGCCGCGTGCACCACGCGGATGACGATGCCACATAATAGGATGACGGCAAAAATCACCAGCACGAACGCCAATACTAAACGGGCATCGAAACTATCGATAAAGCCACTCATTAGCTCGGCCACCGGCTCAGCCAGCACGCGCGCCACCATCAGCGCCACTACCCAGGCCGCCAAGCCCAACGATTCACGTACGAAACCACGCACGAACCCCGCCAGCATGGATAGCGCAAGAACCGCTAGAAACAGAGCATCGATCCAAGTCAAAGCCATGGTCAATCTCTTACTCGCACGAGCAGACCTTGAACATTGATTCGCTGCTTGATGAGCGCCATGGCTTCTTCACCATCTTCGGAGGTGGCGTAAGGACCAACGAGAACCGTGGTCAGGTTATTGTCACGCGCGCGCTGAAAGACACGAAAGCCTTCCCCACTGAGCTGATCACTAATACGTTGCGCGTTCGCGGTATCACCAAAACTACCCACCTGAACGGCCCACTCACCCTGCTGCTGGGCAGCCGGGCCCGAAGAAGCGCTACGGGTGTTACCGTTGCTGCTATTTCGGCTCTCGTTGGCAGCCACCAAAGCGGCGATGGGATCCTCTTGCGGTGGAGAGGCTGGTTCTGGCGCTGATGAAGAGGACGCCGGTTCGGACGTCCCCGGATTCGTCGACGAGGCTTCGGCGCGAACGACTTGATCGGTTTGCGGTGCACGAGGCATCTCGTCAATGGGCTCTTCGAGCGCTTCATCCGTTTCAACGGGTTCGGAGGGAGCGGGCGTCGCGATGGATTCGGGCATTTGTGGTGCGGGTACCTCTTGGCGAGCGACGTCCACGGGCTGCTCGATGACGAAGGTCGGCTGAGGGCGCTCTTCCCGAGGGGCAGGGTCACTCATCAACCAAGGGACGACAATCGCCAGTAGCGCCAGCAGTATCACGATGCCACTAATGCGTTCCGTTTTACCGTATTTCATATCCCTCTCCATCGAGCTTAACGCGCTGACAGCATGGCTTGCGGCAGCGGCATGGCCAATAACTCAGCCACCGTGAAGAAAGAGCCAGTGGCTAGCACGCGGTCTTCTGGGGCGAGCTGCTTGGCAAGCTTGGCAGCTCCCGCCGCGGGGGAGTCGGCGCAATCATACACGTGTCCGCCCAGCGACGTAATACGTTCGGCTAACTCCGCCGCCGTGCGGCCACGCTCCCCGGCAAGAGTCACACACACCCAATCGGTCACTCGGGGTAACAGCGCTTGGATGACCCCGTCGGCATCCTTATCGTTCAGCATGCCAATCAGGGCCCACTGGCGGCCGCGCTTAGGGGGTGACGGTAAGCGGCGAGCAACGTACTGAGCGGCGTGAGGATTATGGCCCACATCCAAACACCACTGCCCTACCCACTGCATCCGCCCAGACAACGTGACCGTCCGGAGCGCTTTGCGTACGGTATCGACGTGCAGCGTGACCCCCGCCAGTGTCAACGCCTGCAGTGCCGTGGCTGCATTGTCGATCGGAAGCCCAGGATCCGGCAGACCGTCCAACGAAAGCGTCCCACCATCGGTGGCCAAACCGTGCCAACACCAGGGCGCCCCAGCAACGTCACCTGCGCTATGGCTAAACGCCGCCCCTAATACGTAGCTTTGAGCAGCGATGGCAATCGCCGAGTCGAGCACGCTTGCGGGCAGAGACTGACTACCCAGCACTGCGGGTTTGAGCGGCCGAAAGATCCCGGCCTTTTCGCGGCCAATTTGCTCGATATCCGTGCCGAGAAAGTTGGCGTGATCCAGCGCAATGGTCGTAACGATTGCCACGTCTGCATCGATGATGTTCACCGCATCCAAACGTCCACCCAAGCCAACTTCCAGCACGGCCAAGTCCAAATCGGCCTGGGCTAAACACCATAGCGCGCAAAGCGTGCCAGCTTCGAAATAGGTCAGGCTGACGGCAGGCGCTTGAAGACGCGCGGCTTCAACCTGCTGAAAACCCTCGACCAAGCGTTTATCGCTGGCTTCACGACCGTCGACGGTCACGCGCTCGTTGTAACGTAATAGATGGGGAGAGGTATAAGTCCCCGTACGCAAGCCGTGGCCACGTGCCAGCGCATCAATCATGGCCAGCGTCGACCCCTTGCCGTTGGTGCCTGCCACGGTGATGGTTCGCTTGGCGATGGGGCGATCCAACAGCCCCATACGTTCGGCGACCAGCGACACCCGCTCAAGCCCCATATCGATCCCGACGGGATGCAGGGATTCCAGGTAATCAAGCCACTCCGCTAACGTATTAGGCATTGCGTGACGCGTCATCGCTCGGTGCAGGACGCGCCTCTGCATTACCCGTGCTTTTTGCAGGTGCTTCAGCGGCATCGGCCAACTGCTCTTCATTCACGACCGGCTCTACCACCTCGGCGTCTGACGATTCATCGTTTACCGGGCGAGCGCTTTGATGCGTGAGCTTACGCAGCACGCCGCCTACCCGTGCGCGCATGTCGTGGCGGTGAACGATCATGTCGACCGTACCGTGCTCCAGCAAGAATTCGCTGCGCTGGAAGCCTTCCGGCAACGTCTCTCGTACGGTCTGTTCGATCACTCGGGGGCCCGCAAAACCGATCAGCGCATTCGGCTCGGCGATGTTCAAGTCGCCCAGCATCGCCAAAGAGGCCGATACGCCGCCAAATACAGGATCGGTCAACACCGAAATATAGGGAACGCCCGCCTGCTTGAGCTTCTCGAGGGCTGCCGACGTTTTTGCCATCTGCATCAGCGAGAACAGCGCTTCTTGCATTCGTGCACCGCCCGATGCGGCAAAGCAGACCAGTGGAATGCCCTCTTCGAGGGCGATGGTCGCCGCGCGAACGAATTTCTCGCCCACCACGGCACCCATGGAGCCGCCCATGAAAGTGAACTCGAATGCCACGGCTACGATCGGCAAACCTTCCAGCTCGCCGCGCATCGCGACCAGCGCATCTTTCTCGCCGGTCTCTTTTTGCGCAGCGGTCAGACGGTCTTTGTACTTCTTGGAATCGCGGAATTTCAGGCGGTCGTTCGGCTCGATCTCTGCCGCGATCTCTTCGCGCCCCTGTTTATCCAGGAACCAGTCCAAGCGTTTGCGTGCCGTCAAGCGTAGGTGGTGCTCACACTTGGGGCAGACGCTGTGATGCTTCTCTAGCTCAGGTAGGTAGAGAACCGCTTCACACTTGGGACATTTACGCCAGAGGCCGTCGGGCACGCTGGCACGACGGTCTTTACGCTGGATACGCCCCATGGAGGGCACGATCTTGTCTAACCAGCTCATATCAAAAAGGCTTCCGTGTACGTCAAGGCTTGGCCACGCCAAGCCTGATGAGTGTCGTCAATCGATTCAGTGTAGACGATGAGGAACGCGCTTAGGCGTCCATGGCGGTGCGCATGTCTGCTAGCACGCTTTTCAATTGCCCGGCAATCGTTTCAGGCGCATCGACGCTATCGGCAATACGGTTCACCAATGCACTGCCTACGATGACGCCGTCGGCGACTTTTGCCACTTCGGCAGCCGTCACACCATCGCGAATACCAAACCCGACGCAAAGCGGTAGATCGGTCATATCGCGCAATGGTGCAAGGTGCTCGGCCACGTCTTCAGCGTTCAACGTAGCCGCACCGGTGACGCCTTTCAGCGAAACATAATAAAGGTAGCCCTCACCGTGGGCGCATATTGTAGCGGCACGGGCATGGGAAGTGGTAGGCGCAACCAAGAAAATCGCCGCCAAGTCACGTGCTTTCAACAGCGGGCCGAACTCGTCGGCCTCTTCGGGCGGCATATCCACCACCAGGACGCCATCCACACCGACGCTTGCCGCTTTGTCAGCAAACACGTCATAACCGATGCGCTCGATGGGATTCAGATACCCCATCAAGACGATGGGGGTCGTGGTATCGGTTTGACGAAACTCGGCCACCATCTCCAGCAGGTCCACCAAGCGAGTGCCCTTTTTGAGTGCCCGCTCGCAGGCTTTCTGAATCACTGGCCCATCGGCCATGGGGTCGGAAAACGGCACGCCCAGCTCGATCACATCGGCCCCTGCTTCCACCAGGGCATGCATGAAGCCCACGGTGTATTGCGGTGCAGGGTCGCCTGCGGTGATGTAGGGAATGAGGGCTTTACGGCCCTGCTGTTTCAGCTCTGCAAAACGCTGGTCAATACGATTCATGCTCGCCCTTAAAACTCGATGCCGTCGATTTTCGCCACGGTCATGATGTCTTTATCACCGCGACCCGAGAGATTCACCACGATATGCTGGTCTGGGCGCATGGTGGGCGCCAGCACCTTGGCATGGGCCAACGCATGGGCCGATTCCAGCGCGGGCATGATGCCCTCCATGTGGGTCAGCTCGCGGAACGCTTCCAGCACTTCTTTGTCGTTCGCAGCCACGTAGTTGACCCGGCCGACGTCTTTCCACAGCGAGTGCTCGGGGCCAACGCCGGGATAATCCAGGCCCGCCGAAATGGAGTGCGTGTCCGACACCTGCCCGCCCTCGTCGGACATCAGATAGGTTCGGTTACCGTGCAGCACGCCGCGTGGCGCATTCGAGGATAGCGGTGCAGCGTGACGGCCCGTCTCGACCCCATCGCCTCCGGCCTCCACGCCATACATCGCTACGGCGTCATCCTCGACAAACGGGTAGAACAGCCCCAGCGCGTTGGAACCACCCCCGACACAGGCGATCAGCGCATCCGGCAAACGGCCAATCTGTTCCAGCGACTGACGGCGAGCTTCGCGACCTACCACGGCATTGAAGTCGCGCACCAGCTGCGGGTATGGGTGCGGGCCCGCCACGGTGCCGATGATGTAGAAGGTGTTATCGACGTTGGTGACCCAGTCGCGCAGGGCTTCGTTCATGGCGTCTTTCAGCGTCCGCGTGCCCGACTCCACCGGAATGACCCGGGCACCCAGCAAGCGCATGCGGTAAACATTGAGCTTTTGACGCTGCACGTCTTCTGCCCCCATGTACACGTCACACTCCAGCCCGAGTCGGGCGGCGACGGTGGCGGTCGCCACGCCGTGCTGGCCAGCGCCGGTTTCGGCAATCACCCGAGGCTTGCCGGTTTTTTTCGCCAACAGCGCCTGACCGATGGTGTTGTTCACCTTGTGAGCACCGGTGTGATTGAGGTCTTCACGTTTCAACCAAATCTGTGCCCCGCCCAGCGAGTCAGACCAGCGCTTGGCATGATACAGCGGCGACGGACGGCCCACGTAGTAAGCTAAGTCACGATCGAATTCGGCTTGAAAATCCGGGTCGTCGCGCAGGCTGAGGTAGATCTGCTCCAGTTCTTCAAGAGCAAAGCTAAGGGTTTCTGACACGAACCGGCCGCCGTAGGGGCCAAAATGACCGCGGGCATCCGGCATTCGGGTCAGGTCGCTGAACTTGGTTTCTGTTGCTGACACAGTCACAGGCATACCTCACGAGATCGCCAGAAAAGGCAAATGAATGAATGGTGTCTGGCTCGCCCACGACCGGTGGGAAGCGCATCGAAAAGTGCGTGCGCGCAAGCACGTTTAGCGGATGTCAGCCTGCGCCACATGGCGAACGAAAGCGGCCATCGAGTCGGCCTTTTTCACGCCGGGAGATGCTTCGATACCGCCCGACACATCGACCGCATACGGCGCCACGTCGTTGACCGCCTTGGCAATGTTATCGGCGGTCAGTCCACCCGCGAGAATAACAGGTTTTGCCAGGGTTGCGGGGATTCTAGACCAATCGAAGGTCTCACCAGTTCCACCTGGCACACCGGGTCGATAGGCATCCAACAGCAGCGCTTGGGCACCGCCATAGATCGTCGCGGCGTCGTGTAAATCAAGCCCATCGCGCATGCGTAACGCTTTGATCCAAGGCCGACCGAACTGCTCGCAGAACGCCGCCGACTCCTCCCCATGGAACTGGATCAGATCCAAATGCGGCAGGCACTGCTCGATGAACTCTGCGGACTGATCGACGAAGAGTCCGACCCGCGTTACGAAAGCAGGCACCTGCGCTGCCAGCGTCGCCAGCGTTTCTGGCGTGACGCTCCGGCGGCTTTGCGGCCACATGACGAAGCCCAGCGCGTCGACGCCAAGCGCCACCGCCCGGTCGATATCCGCCGGGCGCGTCAACCCACAGAACTTGATGCGCGTGCGCGTTACGCTAGGCGTCATGAGGATGTCTCCTGATGCTGCGGATGGGCCTGTTTGGAGAACGTGAGCCGCCGACGTGCGGCAACACGAGGGCTGTCGGGCAGCACCCGCTCGCCGGTCCACTCGCCGGTGAAGGCCAACAGGTTCGGCCCGACCGGCTCTTTGGGCAGCTCGAAACGCTCGTCATAGATGGAGTCGACGAAATGCAGGCCGCAAGCAGGCGCCGTGACATCCCCTTGGCGGCGGTTTTTCAGCGCCAGTAGGCGCGCAATATGGCCTTCGTCTTGGGCGCCGCGGCCCACGCTTGCCAGGGCTCCGGCAATGTTGCGAATCATATGATGCAAAAAGGCATTGCCTTGAATGTCGATCACCACCAGCGGGCCGTAGCGCTTCACTTCCACGAAGTGCATCTGCCGCCAAGGGGTTTTCGATTGGCACCCGGCGGCGCGAAAGCTGCTGAAGTCGTGCTCACCCACCAACGCTTGGGCCGCACGGTGCATGGCATCGGCATCCAGCGGGTCACGGCACCAGGTGACGTTGGCGCGCTCTAGCACGGGGCGACTGATTTGGTTCAAGAAAATATAGCGATAGCGACGCGCCAGCGCGCCCAGACGGGAGTGGAAGTCATCGGATACCGGCTTCACCCAGCGTACTGCCACATCCCTGGGTAGATTGGTGTTGGCGCCAAAAATCCACGCTTTCTCGGTGCGCTGGACCGGGGGATCGAAGTGGATGACTTGCCGGGTGGCATGAACGCCGGAGTCGGTACGCCCACTGGCGTAAATATGCACCGGTGCACCGGCCACTTTGGCCAGCGCATCCTCGATGGCCTGCTGAACGGAGGCCGCGTGCTTGAGCCGCTGAAAGCCGCAAAAGCGAGAGCCATCGTACTCGACGCCCATCGCCAAGCGGCCCGCTAGCGGTTGTGTCTCATCAAAGTGGTAGAACAGCGTCATCGAGCCACGTCATTTGGAGAGTATTGAAGGTTAGCTATTATCCCGACGTCGCGGCTCGAATGCCACCTCTTCGATGTCCCACTCCTCTTCCGGCACACGGGGTGGCTGCGCCACGCGGCTCTCTTGCGACGACCTCGCGCCTGCTTGGTCGTCTGCCCCTTCCTCGCCGCCTGATGCCTCGCGGGTCAGTGATGGCGGATGGTAATCGATGTAGTGCGCACGATCCTCGTCCTGTAACGGTGGCTCACCACTCTCTTGCATGGACGTTTGCATGGTCGCACCAGACGACATCTGATCGATAGGCTCTGGGGTGTCTAGAAAAGCGGCTTCCAGCGCGGCCTCATCCTCCTCGGACACCGCCGAGAGAGGGGCGTCATCATACTGATCAGCCGCATATCGTAATTCGTCGCGCTCATCGACAGTGATAGTCTCGTCATCACTTGTCTCAGGGTAGGACGGTTCGCGGTATAACGGCTCATGGTCGCTCGGCTCACGAGACTGAGGCTCAAAATCCCCATGCTCCAAATGGTCAGGCGCCCGTTCGCCAGGGTGATGGCCGGGGCCATCGTCATCGGTTGCGACGCGCTCGTCAGGCCCGCCCGTTTCCTCCGACACTGCTGATGCAGCGTGGCTCGACGGCACGGCGGTGTCGGTGCGCGGCGGCGTATAGAGGGAAGCCTCGGGCGGCACTGACGACGCCATCGGGGCCACGTTGTCCGAAGAAGCCACTCCTGGCTCGGTACGCTTGGATGGCGTTACATCGGCGTTGACCCCCATGGGAGCGGGCGCATCCTCCCACTGCCGCTCACGGCGCTTACGCGACCACACCAAGGCACCAAGCAGCAGGGCCAAGGCCACGCTGGCGAGTGGCCACTGATATTGCTCCATCCGCTCGATGATGCTGGGGCTGGCAGAAGCGCCCGCGGGCGTATCCGCAGCAACGGGAGACGAGACCGCTTGAATATCGGGCGAGCTAGGCTGCGCTCCACGTGCTTCGGCCGCCGCCAGCGCTCGACGAGTCTCTTGTTGAGAGGCACTCAGCGCCTCCGTCAACGAGGCAACCTCCTGGCGCAGCGCGGCCATCTCAGCACGCATGGCTTCACGCTCATCGAGCAGAGTTTGCAACATGGCCTGGCTTTCTAGCAGTTGCTCGGCTAGATCGTTAAGGGTCAAGCCCGCCAGCTCGCCCTCTTGCACGGTCGCCACAGGTGCGCTGTCGGCCGAGCCAGTGTTGGGAGCGGAGGAGGCCGCCACCTCACTTGCCGTCTCAGCCGACGGCTGGGAGGCCGGGGCATTGTTTGAGGGCGGCACGGTAGAGGGCTCGGAAGACGACTGACGCATCGATTGAATCGCTTGCGCGGCCTGGGCAGGCGAGCGAGCCATCAATTGCTCTCGACCCGGCACGTTGAGTGTCTGGCCTGCACGCATGTCGTCGACGTTGCCGGTGGGGAATGCCGTCGGATTCGCATCCACCAGCGCCACCATCATCTGTTGGACGCTAACGTCTGCAGGCTTGATACGGGCCGCCACGCCCCAAAGCGTGTCACCGCTGGCCACATAGGCGATGTCACGGGCGGCGCTGCTGGGTCGAGAAGCGGCTACGGATGGCGGCGCAGACGCAGGTGCCGATGAGACCGCCGACGATGCTCCCGCTGCGGACGCGGAGCTGGCAGTATAATTAGGCGGATCGAAGAGAAGCGTCAGGGCTTCCGTGCGCCGCCCTTCGGGCGTAATGAGGGTGACCAGCAGATCCAACCACGGCTCATTCACCGCTTGATCGGAACGCAGTACCAGCCGAGCGCCTGAAGGCAGGCGCTGAAGCTCGGTGCGCACGCTGGCCGCGAGCGGGGACCACTCCAAACCTAGCGCGCGGAAAGCAGAAGCATCAGCTATCTCGACGCGTACGTCGTCCAATACCACATCGCTGGCGTTCACGAGCGGCACGCTGGCATCTAACGGCGCCTGCAGCGTTGAGCTTACGGTGGCTTGCCCCAGCCCTACGGCCAAAGCCAACGGACTCACGGCGCTCAGCGGCAGCCATAACAACCATGCCAGCTTTTTGTTCATCTCGGCCCCTACTGCCTTCCATTCCCTGGCTCCTGGCAAGCGTCATGCCTGTTCGCCACGAGCTATGTTAGTTCGTTCTTATCATAACGTATTTACCATGACGCTAGGTTCAACGCACCTTTTTGCATAAGCCGTTTTTATGAGCCCAGGAGTGAGAACGCGGCATACGACAAAAAAAAGGGAAGCTGCGAACAGCTTCCCTCTTGTGGTCTAGCGCTTTGAAGCGATGCAAGTGCAGCGCCCACGCGCGGACACTTACTGCTCGCGCAAAATTTTCAGCATGCGCTTGAGCGGTTCAGCAGCGCCCCACAGCAGCTGGTCACCCACACTGAAGGCAGAGAGGTATTCACCGCCCATTTTCAGCTTGCGTAGGCGACCAACCGGCACTTGCAGCGTACCCGTCGCCGCCGCAGGCGTCAGGCCCGCAATGGTGGCGTCTTTCTCGTTGGGGATGAGCTTGACCCACTCGTTATGCTTGGCGATGCGCTCTTCGATCTCATCCAGCGGAACGTCCTGCTTCAGCTTGATGGTGAACGCCTGGCTGTGGGAGCGCATGGCACCGATACGCACGCAAAGACCATCGATGGGGATCGGGTTATTGTCGAGACCCAGGATCTTGTTGGTCTCGACGCTACCCTTCCACTCTTCGCGGCTTTGGCCGTTATCCAACTTGGTATCGATCCACGGCAGCAGGCTGCCCGCCAGCGGCGCAGCAAAGTTGTCGGTGGGGAAGTCGCCACCGCGCATGGCAGCGGTCACTTTGCGGTCGATGTCCAGAATCGCGCTCGCCGGGTCGGCCAGCTCGCTGGAAACGCTGTCACGCAGTTGGCCCATCTGGTTGAGCAGCTCACGCATGTGCTTGGCACCGGAGCCTGACGCCGCCTGATAGGTCATGGAGGTCATCCACTCGACCATATCGGCTTCGAACAGACCGCCCAAGCCCATGAGCATCAGGCTCACGGTGCAGTTACCACCAACGAAGGTTTTCGCACCTTTGGCAAGCTGGTCGTCGATGACGTTGCGGTTCACCGGGTCGAGAACGATAGTGGCGTCATCGTCCATCCGCAGGGTGCTGGCGGCATCGATCCAGTAGCCTTTCCAGCCGTCGTTACGCAGGTCGCCGTAGACTTTCTTGGTGTAGTCACCGCCTTGGCAGGTCACGATGACGTCCAGAGCTTTCAAGTCGTCCAGCGCAAACGCATCTTTCAGCGGAGGCACGTCCACGCCGATATCGGGACCCGGCTGGCCGACTTGAGAAGTGGTGAAAAAGATCGGCTCGATGCCGTTGAAATCACCCTCTTCCTGCATGCGCTGCATCAGCACCGAGCCAACCATGCCACGCCATCCCACGAAACCGACTTTCAACATGTGAAGTCCTCCAACAAAGAATGAGACCTATATTATACACACATATCAGACACGACGTCGGCCACCCCTAAGGGCGGCCGACGCGGTCTGTTTACAAAGCAACGAGGTGAATCAATTAGTTAGCAAGCTCGCTTTATGCTTGTTAACGCTCGAACGCCGCGAGTACGGCGTCCCCCATCTCGATCGTCGAGACGCGCTTCATGCCCTCGGAGGCGATATCAGCGGTGCGCAAGCCGTCGTCCAACACGCTACCGACAGCGGCTTCGATCCGCTCGGCCATCGCCGTTTCATTGAGCGAGTAACGCAGCATCATCGCCACGGAGAGCATCATGGCCAGCGGGTTGGCGATGTTTTGGCCCGCGATATCCGGCGCGCTGCCATGGCACGGTTCGTACATGCCCTGCCCGCTCTCGTTGAGCGAGGCAGATGGCAACATGCCAATGGAGCCTGTCAGCATGGCGGCGGCATCGGAGAGAATGTCGCCGAACATGTTGCCGGTCACCACCACATCGAACTGCTTCGGCGCGCGCACCAGCTGCATGGCAGCGTTGTCCACGTACATGTGGGACAGCTCGACGTCCGGATACTCCGGCGCCAGCCGCTCCATGACCTCACGCCACAGAATGGTGACTTCTAGTACGTTGGCTTTATCTACCGAGCAGAGCTTCTTGCCGCGCTTCTGGGCCATCTCGAACGCGACGCGGCCAATGCGCTCGATTTCGCTTTCGGAGTAGACATAGGTGTTGAAGCCCACGCGCTCACCGTTGCGCTCTTCGATACCGCGCGGCTGCCCGAAGTATATGCCGCCGGTCAGTTCCCGCACGATCATGATATCCAAGCCCGCCACCAGCTCCGGCTTCAGGCTGGAAGCGCTGGCTAGCTGCGGGTAGAGCATGGCCGGGCGAAGGTTGCCGAACAGGCCGAGATTCTTACGCAGCCCCAGCAGGCCTTTTTCAGGGCGTTTGGAAAGGTCTTCGAGTTTATCCCACTTGGGGCCACCCACCGCACCCAGCAGAATGGCGCTGGCGGCTTTGGCTTTTTCCAGTGTTTCAGCGGGCAGCGGCTCGCCGTGGACATCGTAAGCGGAACCGCCCACCAAGCCCTCTTCTACCTCGATATCCAAGCCCGCCTCTTGGCAGGCTTTCAACAACCGCGCCGCCTGAGCCGCGATTTCCGGGCCGATGCCGTCACCGGGCAGCAGTAACACTTTATGAGTCATGCTCTATCCTTAGCACTTATAATTTAGATATTCATAGCCCATGGCAACTCTCTGCGAGGGCGCTGTGAACCCCTCCCTGGGCGCTACTTTTGCCATCCATGGCAAAAGACCCTCGCATAGACTTGCCCTTGCCATTACTCGGTGAGTGGACGCTAGGCTGGCTGGCGGAACAACCACGGGCGCTGCTGGCGGTGCTGCTCTTCGAAGCTGCGAATGGCGTCTTCGTCTTGCAGAGTGATGCCGATATCGTCCAAGCCGTTGAGCAAACAGTGCTTGCGGAACGCGTCTACCTCAAACTCCAGAATTTCGCCGCTGGGCGTGATCACCCGCTGATGCTCAAGGTCGATATCTAACTGATAGCCTTCGTTGGCCTCCACTTCAGCAAACAGGCGATCCACTTCTTCTTCCGCCAGGGTGATCAGCAAAATGCCGTTCTTGAAGGCGTTGTTGTAGAAAATGTCGGCGAAGCTGGGGGCAATCACTACCTTGAAACCGAAATCTTCCAGCGCCCAAGGGGCGTGTTCGCGGGAACTACCGCAACCGAAGTTACGCCGCGCAAGCAGTACCTCAGCGCCCTGGTAACGCGGCTGGTTCAAAACGAAATCCGGGTTCAGCGGGCGCTTGGAGCAATCCTGGCCCGGCTGGCCTTCATCCAAGTAACGCAGCTCGTCAAACAGGTTGACGCCAAAGCCGGTGCGCTTGATGGACTTCAAAAACTGCTTGGGAATGATCAGGTCGGTATCGACATTAGCGCGATCCAACGGCGCGACCACGCCTTCAAAACGTTCGAACTTTTTCATGGCTTAGGCCTCCTGCGCGTGGGTGGCGTCGTTGGCGGGCAAGGTGCGTACGTCGACGAAGTGACCGGCAATGGCGGCAGCCGCTGCCATGGCAGGGCTGACCAAGTGAGTACGACCGCCGTACCCCTGGCGTCCCTCGAAGTTACGGTTGGAGGTGGACGCACAGTGCTCGCCCGCGCCCAGCTTATCGGCGTTCATGGCCAAGCACATGGAGCAGCCCGGCTCGCGCCACTCGAAGCCTGCATCGATGAAGATCTTATCCAGACCTTCCGCTTCCGCTTGGCGCTTCACCAAGCCAGAGCCCGGCACCACCATGGCCAGCTTGATGGAATCGGCCACCTTGTTGCCCTTCGCCACTTTGGCGGCTTCGCGCAGGTCTTCGATGCGCGAGTTAGTGCAGGAGCCGATGAAGACTTTATCCAGTTTGATATCGGTGATCTTCTGGTTCGCCTTCAGGCCCATGTACTCCAACGCGCGTACGTGACTGCGCTGAACGGTTTCATCCAGAGCGGCTTGCGGATCGGGTACCTGGCCTGAGATTCCGGTGACCATTTCCGGGCTGGTGCCCCAGCTCACCTGCGGTTCGATCTCTTCGGCTTTCAGCGTCACCACTTTATCGAAGTGGGCGTCTGCATCCGACACCAGGTTGCGCCAATCGGCCACGGCGGCTTCCCACTGCTCGGCGGTGGGCGCGAAGGGGCGTTTGGCGAGATAGTCGATGGTGGTGTCGTCCACGGCGATCAGGCCCACGCGAGCACCCGCTTCAATCGCCATGTTGCACACCGTCATGCGGCCTTCCATGGAGAGCGACTCGATGGCGCTGCCCGCAAACTCGATAGCGTAGCCTGTGCCACCAGCAGTGCCGATCTTACCGATGATCGCCAACACCACGTCTTTTGCGGTGACGCCCAGGCCCAGCTCGCCTTCGACGCGCACCTGCATGTTCTTCATTTTTTGCGCCAGCAGGCACTGAGTCGCCAAGACGTGCTCGACTTCCGAGGTGCCGATACCGTGGGCCAGCGCGCCAAAGGCACCGTGGGTGGCGGTGTGGGAGTCACCGCATACCACGGTCATGCCCGGCAGCGTGGCACCCTGCTCGGGGCCCACTACGTGCACGATACCCTGGCGCGGGTCGTTGATCTTGAACTCTTCGATGCCGTACTCGACGCAGTTATCGTCCAGGGTTTGCACCTGAATGAGCGAGACCGGATCTTTGATACCGCTGTTGCCTTCAGCGCGCTCTTTCACCGTGGTGGGCACGTTGTGGTCCGGCGTGGCCAGGTTGGCATCCAATCGCCAGGGCTTACGGTTGGCCAAACGCAGGCCTTCGAACGCTTGCGGCGAAGTGACTTCGTGGAGCAGTTGGCGGTCGATATAGATCAGCGCCGTACCGTCGTCGCGCTGCTTCACCAAATGCTGGTTCCAGAGTTTGTCGTAAAGCGTTTGGCCTGACATGTGGCTCTCCTGGGCGGTGCCCTGCTAGTTCGTATTGGCAGCTTCTGCGTGCTGCTTCTATGGCATGCCAGGAGTGTTACGCGACTCGCGCATAAAAGCAATTCATGTTATTCATACTTTAGATTCCAAACAGGAATAGATGACCAGGAGCCGCCGTGGATACCCAAAGCCTGCAAGCCTTTCTCGCCGTGGCGGAAACCCAGAGCTTCTCCCGCGCTGCCGAGCAGCTCCATCTCACGCAGCCCGCCGTTAGTAAACGCATCGCCACGCTGGAAGAGCTGCTCGGCACTCGGCTTTTCGACCGCATTGGACGGCGCATCGCACTCACCGAAGCGGGCAACGTGCTGCTGCCCAAGGCCCAGCGCATTCTGTTTACCGTGGAAGACAGCCGCCGTGCGCTGGCGAATCTCTCTGGCCAAGTGGGCGGCAAACTGACGCTCGCCACCAGCCACCACATTGGCCTGCACCGCCTGCCGCCGTTGTTGAAGCAGTACACGCAGCATCACCCGGAAGTGGCGCTCGATTTACACTTCGTGGACTCCGAACTGGCCTATCAGGGCGTGCTGGACGGCACGCTGGAAATGGCCATCGTCACCCTCGCCCCCCATCCTGTCGAACAGCTTCACGTCGTGGAGCTATGGCGTGACCGCCTGTGCGTCGTGTGCGCCAGCGACCATCCGCTTGCCCAGCGCAGTCGCGTGAACGGTAAACCACTGAGCCTGGCCGAGCTATGTGAGGTGAACTGCGTTTTGCCGGGGGCTAAAACCTTTACCCGAACGCTGATCGAACGGCGCTTCGAAGAAGCAGGCCTGACCCTACCGGTGAGCATGTCCACCAACTATTTGGAAACACTCAAGATGATGTGCAGCGTCGGGCTTGGCTGGAGCCTGCTGCCGGAAAACATGATCGACAGCGAGCTGGTGGCGCTACCGGTAGACACCGCGCCCATTCACCGCCCGCTCGGCTATTTGGTGCACACCAACCGCACCCTTTCCAACGCCGCGCGTAAAATGATCGAAGAGCTGGAGCACAGCCGCCAACCCGCCCACACGCATTAACGCTGGGCGCTTTCACCCTGGTGCATGGCCGCATTCGAGAGCACGAACGACGCGCGGCCGTCGGTTGAGCCCAACGCCGAGTCCACCATCGCCGCCGCCACCACGCGCACCTCGATCGGCCGTACCGAGCGCGGCAACCAACGCGACGCTGGCGCTAACAGCGCGCTCGCCCACGTCTCCGCCAACCGCCCATCCTCTGGCCGCCCCAATAACAGCGAAGGCCGAGCAAAAAACACGCAGGGCAACCCCAGCGCCTGAATATCCTGCTCCACCTCACCTTTCACACGGTTATAAAACACCGAAGAACGCGCATTGGCCCCGTGCGCCGTCACCACGCCTAACCTACTCACCTCTGCCGTTTTACACGCCCGCGCAAACGCCAGCACCAATCCATGATCCACTCGGCGAAACGCCTCTTTACTCCCTGCCTGCTTTTTCGTGGTGCCTAGCGCTACAAACGCCACGGCCCCGGCGGGCAACAGCTCGGCAACCTCAGCTTCCAACCGTTCGAAATCCAGCAGTGCAGGCTGAAGCTTGGAGGCGGTCGCGTGGGGAAATTCACGGGCAACATCCAGCTCTCGGCGGGTAATGACGATGACGCTCTTTACCTCATTGCGCTGGGAAAGCTGAGTCACGAGCTGCTGGCCGATAGCACCAGTGGCACCAAGAACGATGGCGGTGGACATGGATGACCGTTTCCTTATGGTGTGAGTGCCAAAGACACAGACCCCTACTGACACGAGTAGGCAAAGAATGAAGTTGTAGCGCGTGGTAACGAGCGATTAGTGAGGCACCCGCGAGGCCACGCCACCTCGATAAATAGCATGCAAGCGCTTACCACCCCCACCAACGCCATAAGGCTCGCATCGCCCGCCAGACACTACCCAGCATAGAGGGGAACAGGTGAGGGAAAACCAATGCCAACACCGAAAAAGTGACGATACAACCGAAGAAGTAGCGACTGCTCAAAAAGCCACCCCAATACATCAGTTGGCTGTTGGCCCACACCCACAGAAGGATAGCCGTGGGCACGGAAAAGAATAGCGAAACGAACAGGCTGATGAGCCTGGATTCGATGGAGCCGCCGTGGTCATGTTGTTTTGACATTGATCGCCCATTGTCATGCACATCACAGAGCTTTCATGATGGCGTGCCGGAAAATGTATCCGCGTGACGCGTTGGATTATATGTGGGTACCCAAAAACCGAGATTTCACTTCCTCCGACGGCACCATGCAAACATCTTTCTTACCAAAAAGCGTATAACGATTCCGAGCGAATAACTTATAAACCGCATCTCTGATCGGCCTTGGCACAACCTTAAATGCATAACAGAACCGCCACGGCCCTTTTAGCTCTTTGGCGATCTCAAGGGCAGCATCAGAAAGAACGTAACACTTACCCTCTTTGATCAGCACCAAAGTATCCGTTCCCACATCGGGCACGTTGTAGCGCTGCGTTAGCTCCTGCGCCACCTCGCTTTGCATTGGGGTGAATGCAAAAACACTCTCTGGATCTCTGTTGATGATGAAATGCACTGCGCCGTTACAGAAGTTGCACACACCATCGAATATGACGATATGAGGGTTGTTCATAGGCTCGTTTAGCGTCTCGTTAATCGCTTGGTCATGCACGCTTAGTTGGTTCTGGAAGCCCCTCAAACTCAGGAACGTCGCTCATCGCCTCCTCCCAACCTGCCTTTCTCGATGTGAAGATGTGCGCGGTGGGTGACATAGAGACCTCCGCATCCAAACACCCAGCAGGAATGACGAGGAGACCTGCCTCATGAATGCTTGGCAGTGCTGAACCACAGAGCTTACAGAAGCTTTTCTTGTGGCGAGTGCTTGGAAGCGTGAAGGTAGTCACAGATTTCGAGCCTGCCAACCAAGTCAACTTAGCTGATTTCGAAAATAAATTGGCTGCATGAGCGGACCCGGTGTCTTTTTGACAATAGTGACAATGACACAGGTAAAAGCTGTCGAGGACACCTTGCACTTCAAATTTCATATTGCCACACAGGCAAGAACCAAGATAATAGGGCATCAGGTTTACCTTTATTACTTGCGGCTCGTACGTGCATAACGCAAAGAACAGTTGCAAAATATATGGTACTACATTTTGCAAGGCAAAATTCGTGACATATATTTTGTCAATTGATTCGTCTTGTTATGGGGCGATTGCATCGAATGCTTCTTGTAGCTCTGGATTTTCTATTTCTAGCCTTCCACTACTTCCTTGAGCCATATCGAAATTGTTCTTTTCCAACCGTTCAAGTTTAAAGTAACTGTATGTATAAGCACCTTTGCTACTTTCATCCACAACCATATATTTGAGCATAATTTTACGCCCCACTTGGCTTGAGATAAGAAGAAGATGTGAATCATAATTATCAAGGTTAGGATGGATAAATTTGTAAAGATTTGAGCGAAATAGTTTTCCAGTTTTTTTTGTTTCATGGCCTGATAAAAAATCAGTTTTTGATTTTTTTATATTCATGTTACAGCGTTTACATGAAACGCTTAGGTTGGTCCCTCGAAACATATACTTGGGGTATATAGATTTAGGTAAAATATGTTCTATATCAATTACCATACCAAACTCACCATAAATATTTCTTCCACAGTAACAACATCGACTCCCAGTTTTAATCAGACTGAAGCCTTTAATCTTATCTTTTAGAGTCACTAAGTCTGGATTTTTATCCCATGCTTTATGACCTCTGGCAGAGGCTTCTCGCATAGCAAGCTTTTCTTCATCACTAAAAGTTGGCCTATTAGGCATTCCTTGACCTCTTATCTTCGATGCTATTAATTATATCGCGGATACCGTTCATGAATTCACTTTGTCTATTGTCATATATTCGATCTTCGTATCTTTGAACGATTGACAATGCCTCATCTAGGTCAATTTTCTTCGCATCAAATTCATTAATTACTTCTATCATTTTATCAGATAGAAATCTGTTTTCAGGAGTCACAACACCAAAGACCTCAGAAAGTAACTCCTCATTATTACTTGTATCTCTATCAACTATTAGAAATTTCCCATTAGTAGGCGTATAAATTTCACATGAGTCACTCGAAATAGGTAATATTTGGGGGGAATGTGTTGCAATAAAGATAGAAGGCTGAAAGAGGTAAAATAGATCTAATATCATATCTAAGTATCTACGCTGCCAGCGTGGATGAAGACTATTTTCCGGTTCATCGATTAATATCACACTGTTATCGTCTATGTGTGACGAAATATGCACCAGCATAGCAATAATCATTAGTTCACCAGAACTAGCACCGGTTAATGGTATTTCAGAGTCATCACGGTATAAATATGTACTAAATTTTTTTATTACCTTATGTTTTTTTAAGATGCTTTCATATCTAATAAATGCAGATAACGCTGAACCGGAAACATTGTTATTTCCTTCAGTTACAGACCACAAGCTAATGGCAACTACCATCTCTCTTGAAAATGGTTCTTCATATTTTCTTATAAGGTTTAAAACATCATATCCATATTCGGTATCTTCTAAACCTTCGTAAAGGTTTTCAATACACTCAGGTCTAAACCCCTCAACTTTAATACCTATCCTAGGAGAATACTTTGCATATTCGAGGGCATTGATCAAGTATTTAACTCTGTCCACATTATCATTTTTATTCCCGAGAAGAGATTTTTTTATCGCTTTTTCTACAACGTTTCGGCCTTGCCGTCCTCCGTAAAAATGAAACTTTTTCCGTCTTGACGTAAACTTATCGTGGATAGATGTAGCAATAGCAATGACGGTTTTCCCTTCATTTAAATACTCTTTTGAAAGGTCATTTAATAATGCACTTTTTCCAGTACCATTCTCACCAATAATAATTCTAGTGCTAGATCTAGAATATTTTAGCTCAGAGAAATCATTCATTTTTCATTCCACTTATGGCTTCCTTAGCCCCATAACGCCCACAGCACGGGCAAATTTGTAGCGCAGCGGAAAATTTGTCCCTGTGCCTGTGATTGTTAGGGCTCTTCTCCCTACGAGGCATCCAGGCACTCCTCAATCGATTCTTTCATATAAGAAACAAGTGTCTCGAAATCCTCCTGCTTCTCATCCCATCGATCCTCAATCTTTCCCAAATAGCCATCCCGCGCATACCTCAATAGCATTGCTTGGTCAGGGGATGCTTGCTTTTCCGCCCACTCCGCAGCCGCATCTTTTGGAGCAATATCACCGGTAGCAGCGGTCAGCCACATACGTGACAAGGTCAGAACGACATTGCGTTCATCTCCCACTGCCTCAGCCAGAAGACTGGGCAAAGAATCATGGATTGCCCGTCGGATGTCACTCACTGGCACCGGATCGAACAGCTCTTCAGCATAGACCCCATACAGCGGCAGGCTGTTATCGATTACTTTCTTCAAAACAACTGCAAGGTCAGGATCGCGGGCTGGTTCCGGAACACTTCCGGCCTTAAACTCTTCTCGCAACCACTCACCGTACACAAGCTCAGCCCGAGGCGGGAATTGCCAAGGCACGACATCAGAAACCGTAATCACAGTTAACTCTAGCGGCCTGATGGCTAGTAGATTCCCGATTGCGCCGGATACGCTCATTAACTGAGATACCAAAGCCTTTCTTTGCTCAAAGGTAGGCGAGTCAGAGACCGTGACCAAAATATCTACGTCGCTGTCGCGCTGCAAACCACCAACGACGGCAGAGCCAAATAGATAAATGCCGATGATCGAATCACCAAGCACACCTTCAACGGCTGACTGTGCCTGCTTCGCTTCATCTGGTATCTCTATATTTGCCATGTTCTCCGGAAACTCCTCTCGCCCTAACGCCCGGCTCACCAGCGCCCAAACCGGAGAGGCTTTTGTGTTAAAGTGTAGCGCAGCGAAACCCACAAAAGCAGCGTAGGTTTGGGCGTCTGCGTGGAGCCGATTGTTATGTAATTTCTTGGATGCGCTCCCACCTTTCTACTCGATTACGAATTGCTTCTAAAGCTGAAGTGGCGGATTCAGCTATTTCTTTCTGATTTTTTGCAGCTTGATCCCAATAACTGAGGTTTTTGTGATCTTCATAGGGATCTCGATATCGGTATTGTATTGACTCGAACCTTGCTGCTTTTTCGACCTCTAATATAGCTGTGTATATCTCCTGAGAATAAAATGGTTTAGTTTTTTCTCTGGAAATATAAAGTTCATAATATGATTTATGGAATCTATTTAGTCTTTCTTCCGTTATTTCTTCAGCATCCTTTTTGGGGTCAACATAATCCATCTCAGGCCTCATAGAAAGTGCCGCATCACGCACATCCACTAACTTGGACGTCAACTCGAGTAGAATTTCATATTCCTTTTCGTATCTGAATCCACTTACTTTGATTTGATTGGATAAATTTGATCTAAGTGATTCAGTCTCTTTTGTGTACTCGTATTTAACAGACTCTATTTCCTTCGTAATCTTAGCCACATCTTCTTTTGTTGCTACATTTTTCCCTTTCTCTTTGATGTAGCTAGATAAATATGCGCCCAAAAGTCCTCCAAGAAATGCTAGAGCAGCATAAATCGTTTCTATGCTTACCTCCACTTTTTGATCCTCATAGATTTACATAACAGTGGTTATATAGACCGCTACATAACTCCAATAACTGAGCGATCACAGTCATAGATGTTACACAGCCCCAAGAACAACCTAACCCATTGATTTTAAAATCCAGTTCTCTAGGTCAGGCTACATATCCTCTATTATCGTGCCCGCTCATTTTGCCTGTTTAATCATACTCTATTCATAAAATTTGCTTAGGTCACCTATCTTGCGAAAATTTTTGCGTGCCTTGGGTGGCTGTGTCGGCACCGCGTTGCGGTGCTTCGCGGGTGCCTCACTTCGTTCGTTACGCCGCGCTAAGGGGTTGATGGCGTTATCGTTGGAGTGGTGGCTGGATCATCGCGCGCTGAAGCGCCCTCCCACATCTGTCACCTCTCACACCTGTTACCCCCCAACCTGTTATCTCTCAGATGATGCATCCCCCACATCTGTTATCTCACCTTCCCCCATCACCTCTTGCGACTAGCCTTCTCGCGCAAACCCGATTAGCCTGCTAACTCAACCAGTAAGGGATTGAGATGCAAGAGACGACGAGGCGGCAGCGCTTGGCGGGGGTGTTGGTGCTGCTGGGGCTTTTGGCGCAGATTTTGGGCTTTACCGGGGCGGTGGCGACCGCGCAGGCGGTGAGCTATTTGTTGTGGGCGGCGGTGGCGCTGCTGTGGCGGGATATTCCCAAGCGCTCGCGCCTTCAGGCGGGGGTGTTGATTGCCCTTGGCGTTGTAATGCTGGTGGTGGCGCAAACCGTGTATGGCGCGGCGGTGAACTGGCCTGCCATGCTGCAGGGGAACGTGTTCGTGGCTTCCATGCTGGTGGGCGTGAGTTTTATCTCGCTGATCGGCACCCAGGGCAACAAGCGTGCGCCGGGTAAGCGGGTAACGGGGGCGGACGGCGTGCTGCGCACCTGGCTGGGGGTGCATTTCCTCGGCACGATTTTGAATCTATCGACGGTATTCATGGTGGGCGACCGCTTGGCACGGCGCGCGCCGTTGACCACACCGCAGCTACTGGCGCTGAACCGGGGGCTTTCTAGCGCAGCCCTTTGGTCGCCCTTCTTTGCCTCCATGGCGGTGGTGATTGCCCTGGTGCCATCGGTGCAGTACGCCCAGATTGCCGTGGTGGGTTTTCCGATGGCCATGCTCTCGGGGCTATTGACCACATTAGAGCTGCGGCGGCGGTTCGATTTGGCCGAGGTGGATGGTTTTTCGCTATCGCCGCGTAGCCTGCTGATGCCGGCGGGCATGGCGGCGCTGGTGATGCTGTTTCACTTCTGGATCACGCCGTCGCTCACTATAGTCAGCATCATTACCTTTTTACTGCCGGGGGTGGCGCTTTTAAGCAACCTGCGGGAAGGGCCGCGCTTTACCCTGCGGCGTATTCGCCAGCATACCGTGACCCGCCTGCCCGCCATGCGTGGGGAGATTTCGCTGTTTCTAGCGGCGGGGTTACTTACTTTGGGGCTGTCGACGCTGGTGGCCGCCGCTGCGGGCGATGAGTGGACGCTGTTTGCCCGCTTTGGCACCTGGCAGGCCATGGCCAGCTTTGCCGCCATTACGCTGAGCGCGCTGGCGGGGCTGCACCCGATCATTGGCGTTTCGGTGCTGGCGTCTATTTTGAATTTGAGCGGCGGCGAGCAAACGCTGTTTGCCTTTGTAGCGCTGAGCGCCTGGGCGGTGGGCACCAGCGTGGGGCCGCTCTCCGGTATCAACCTTTCCCTGCAGGGGCGCTATGGGGTGAGCGGTTATCGAATGATGAAAGACAACCTGCCCTACGCGGCAATGATGAGCCTGCTCTCGCTGGGGGCGATCGCAGGCTTGGGCGCTTGGCTGGGTTAACAATCAGGTTTCGATAATTTTATTGGGGAAGCGGTAGAAGTAGCGGTGGCCGCACTGGTGGCAGGGTTCCAGCCGGGCGACTTCGTTGAGCATCACCTGGGCATCGCAGTGGGTGCAGGCCATCAAGCCAGGGGCGGCCATTTCGCCTTCGCAGTAGTCGGCGCGGGCGGCTTCCAGGTCATCCTCGAAGCGTTCGCGCTCGACGATGCTGCGGTCGGCAATCGAGAGCAGCGACTCTGCCACGCGGCGGGAGAGCTGATCGATATCGATTCCTAGCCAGCTTGCCACCTGCTTGCCGGTATCGGCCATGTAGTAGCGCATGTCTTTCAGGTCGCGCTCTACCCAGGCGCGTAGCAGGGCCAGCTCGTCTTTGGTGTACTCTTCCAGCTCGGCTTCGAAGGCAACGGCGTCGTCCAAATCCTTTTGCAGGTTGTCCCAAGTGAGCTCGTTGGCGCCATCTTGCATGCGCTCCAACAGGCGCTCGTAGCCTTCGCGAAGGCGGTGATCGTTCTGTTTTTCCATGGGTCCTCTCCTTTTGTTGCCACAGGTGATGCCTATCATCGGCTAGCCGTTCAAGGATACACCCGCATAGGATACAATCGACGCTACTTATCTGACAGTCGTCATCTATTATTCACTTTGCGCCCTTAGCTGGGCGAATGACCCCAAGGCATTGAAAACACCGATGGACGCACATTACAGCCCCCGTGATATCGAACGTGATGCTCAGCAGTACTGGGACAAACACCAGTGCTTCAAAGCCGTAGAAGACGCCAACCGCGAGAAGTTCTACTGCCTATCCATGTTCCCCTACCCCAGCGGCAAGCTGCACATGGGCCACGTGCGTAATTACACTATCGGCGACGTTGTCTCACGTTTCCAGCGCATGCAGGGTAAAAATGTCATGCAGCCCATGGGCTGGGATGCGTTCGGGATGCCGGCGGAAAATGCCGCGATCCAAAATCAGGTGCCGCCTGCCAAGTGGACCTATCAAAACATCGATTACATGCGCAACCAGTTGAAGGCACTGGGGTTTGCCTACGACTGGAGCCGCGAATTCGCCACCTGCGATACCAGCTACTACCGCTGGGAGCAGTGGTTCTTCACCAAGCTGGTGGAGAAAGGGCTGGTCTACAAGAAGATGTCCACGGTGAACTGGGACCCGGTCGACCAAACCGTGCTAGCCAACGAACAGGTCATCGACGGCTGCGGCTGGCGTTCCGGCGCGCCGGTAGAGCGTAAAGAGATCCCGTTGTGGTTCCTGAAGATCACCGACTACGCCGATGAGCTGCTGGCGGATTTGGATAACGTCGAGTGGCCCGAGCAGGTCAAAACCATGCAGCGCAACTGGATTGGCAAATCCCGTGGCGTCGAGCTGAGCTTCGATATCAAAGCCGCCGATGGTAGCGCCTGCGAGCCGCTGGCGGTGTACACCACCCGCCCCGATACGCTGATGGGCGTGACCTACGTGGCCGTGGCCGCCGGGCACCCGCTGGCCAAACAGGCCGCCGAGCAGAGCAGCGAGATCGCGGCGTTCTGTGAAGAGTGCGCCAAAGGCGGCACCTCTGAAGCGGAAATGGCCACCAAAGAGAAGCTGGGCATGGCCACGGGCCATAAAGCCATTCACCCGTTGAGTGGTGAAGAAGTGCCCGTCTTCGTCGCCAACTTCGTGCTCATGGAGTTTGGCACCGGTGCAGTCATGGCCGTGCCCGCCCACGACCAGCGCGACTGGGAGTTCGCCACCAAGTACGGCGTCGAGCTGAAGCCGGTGGTCGCCGACGAGCACGGCAACACGCCGGATATCTCCGAAGGCGCGTATGTCGAACACGGCACGCTGATCAATTCCGGCGAGTTCGACGGCCTGGAATTCCAAGCGGCGTTCGATGCCATTGCCGCCAAGCTGGCCGAACTGGGCCGTGGCGAAGTGAAAACCAACTACCGCCTGCGCGATTGGGGCATTGCCCGCCAGCGCTACTGGGGCGCGCCGATTCCGGTGAAGTACGGCCCAGAAGGCCAAACCGTACCGCTCTCCGATGACGAGCTGCCCGTCGCCCTGCCCATGGAAGTCACCGTAGATGCCTCCGGCTCGCCGCTGAAGAAGATGCCGGAGTTCTCCGAGCTGGGCGACGGCTGGGTGCGTGAAACCGACACCTTCGATACCTTCATGGAGTCCTCCTGGTACTTCGCCCGCTTCTGCTGTGCGGATAACCACGAAGCCATGCTGGACGAGCGCGCCAACTACTGGCTGCCGGTGGATCTCTACATTGGCGGTATCGAGCATGCCATTCTTCACCTGCTCTACGCCCGCTTCTTCCACAAGCTGCTGCGCGATTTCGGCATGGTCGATTCCGACGAGCCGTTCCAGCAGCTGCTCACCCAAGGCATGGTGATCGCCGAAACCTTCTACCGCATTAAAGAGAACGGCGGTAAAGAGTGGTTTAACCCCGCCGATGTGGAAGTGAAGCGCGACGAGAAAGGCCGCCCGCTGAGCGCCGTACTGATGAGCGACGGCCACCCGGTGGAGATGGGCGGCATCGAGAAGATGTCCAAGTCGAAGAACAACGGCGTCGATCCGCAATCGATGATCGACAAGTTCGGTGCCGACACCGTGCGCCTGTTCATGATGTTCGCGGCACCGCCCGAGCAGTCGCTGGAGTGGTCGGACTCCGGTGTGGAAGGCGCGCATCGCTTCTTGAAGCGCATCTGGCGTCAGGTCAGCGAGCACTTGGAAGCAGGCACGCCGGGCACACTGAACGTCGACGCGCTCGACGACGATCAGAAAGCGCTGCGCCGCAAGACCCACGAAACCATCAAGAAAGCCAGCGACGACATTGGCCGTCGCACCACGTTCAACACCGCCATTGCGGCCGTGATGGAGCTTTCCAACGCGGTGGCCAAGTTCGAGGATACCTCCGAACTGGGGTTGGCGGTCAGCCGTGAAGCGCTAGAGGCCTGCGTCCTGCTGCTGGCCCCTATTACCCCGCACTTGTGCCACACGCTGTGGCAGCAGTTCGGCCACGAACAGCCGGCCATCGAAGCCCAGTGGCCGGACGTCGACGAAGCCGCCCTGACCCGCGACAGCATCGAGCTGGTGGTACAGGTGAACGGTAAGCTTCGCGCCCGCCTGGAAGCCCCGGCCAGCGCTGATAAAGCCGCCATCGAGCAACTGGCGATGGAAAACGATAACGTCCAGCGCCATTTGGAAGGCAAAACGGTACGTAAAGTGATCGTGGTGCCCGGCAAGCTGGTCAACATTGTGGTGAGTGGATGAATCGCCGTCGCTTCTTGACCCTGAGCACTGCCGCCTCGGTGGCGGTGCTGCTCATCGGCTGTGGGTTCCGCCTGCGCGGTTCGGAATCCATGCCACGTCTTCCTGCGCTATCGTTAGAGGGCGATGACAATAGCGCTCTCGCTCAGCAGCTTCGCACACGTCTGCAGCAACTGGGCACCGAGGTGACAAGCGGTGCGCCCTGGCGCGTGACGCTGGGCACCCCCTCGCTACAGCAGCGGCCCATCGGCAACGAGGGTCGCGCAAGCCGAGAGCATGAACTAACGCTGAGCACCACGCTCTCGGTGCAGCAGCGCGACACCGGCGCGTATGCGTTGAACGATGCCACAGCGGCGACCAGCACGCGCATCCGCGTCAGCGATGACGACCTGCTGAACCGGGAAACACTCTTCCAGGAAGCCCGGCAAACGCTGACCCGCCAGCTCGCCCAGCGCATCATCGAACGGTTGGCCAATCTCGAGGCGCTGCGGTGAAGGTATTTGCCGATCAATTGCCTGCCGCTCTGGCCAAGAAGCTGCCGAAAGCGGTGATCGTGGCGGGTGACGAGCCGCTTCAGCATCGTGACGCCTGCGATGCCGTGCGCGCCGCCGCCCGCCAAGCGGGTATCGAAGAGCGCGAAGTGCTGGACGTGGAGCCCAACTTTGCCTGGGGACAGCTACTGGAAACCGCGAGCAACCTCTCGCTGTTTGCCTCTAACAAGCTGTTGGAGCTGCGTTTGGGCAATCAAAAGCTGGGGCAGGAAGGCACCAAAGCGCTGGCGCAGTACGCAGACATGATGGATGGCAGCGACGACCTGCTGCTGGTCAGCATGGGCAAAGTCGATGCCAAGCAGCAGAAAAGCGCCTGGTTCAAAGCCTTGGACAAGCATGGCCTGTTCGTGCCCGTGTGGCCGGTCGATGCTTCGCGCCTTGGTTACTGGCTGCGCGATAGAGCCTCGCATCACGGCCTGCAGATCGACCTGGAAGCGGCGCGGCTTTTGGGGGAGCGCACCGAGGGCAATCTGCTGGCGGCGGATCAGGAACTACAGAAGCTGGCGCTGATCTACCCGGCCAACACTCGGCTCAACGTCGAACACATTGCTCAAGGCGTCGAAGACAGCACCCGCTTCGATGTCTTCAATCTGGCAGACGCCTGCTTGAAGGGCGAACCCAGCCGCGCCTCGCGGATCGTCCACGGCCTGAAGAGTGAAGGCGTGGAAGCACCCATCGTCCTATGGGCGCTGACCCGCGAGCTGCGCACCTTGCTGTCCCTGCATCAGCATCTTGATCAGGGCCAGAGTTTCGAACACGCCTGCAAAACCCAAAAGCCGATGATTTTCGATAAACGCCGCCCGGCCTATCAAAAAGCCATTGGCCGACTCTCCATGAAGCGCTTGCACAAGCTGCTGCTCATGGCGCAGCGCATGGACTTGGCGGTCAAGGGCGCCTCTGTCGTACCGCTGTGGCCGGGGCTGCACGATCTGGCCATGACCATGGCGGGCGCCAAGGGCATTTTAGCGGAAACGCCCTGGACCTATCGCATTAGTGCAAATAATTAGTACTTTGCATTTTTACCTTAAAACCGCATCTGTTTGTTTCTATACTATTTAACGGGCCCTCGATGGCCTACTCCCCGACCAGTCTAAGGATGAAGACGATGAAAACAGTGCGTGCTTACCTCTCGACCCTTTTGATTGCTGCGTTAGTGCTGACCAGCCTGCCCGTCGTGGCGGCCCCTACCGCTCCACAAGGTATGGATCTGGTATCGACGCAGTCTGTTTTGGCAGGCGACCGTGCCGGCGCTGACCGCGAGCGTATCAACGAAATCCTCGCCCGTGCCGATGTGCAAGATCAACTGCTCAAACAGGGCGTCAATCCCGCCGATGTCGAGGCGCGTGTTGCAGCGCTTAGCGATGCCGAAGCTCAGCAAATGGCACAGCAGCTCGAACAACTGCCTGCCGGTGCCGGTGTGATCGGCGCGCTGTTCGCGGTATTCGTCATTCTGCTGGTAACGGACATTCTAGGGTTGACCGATGTTTATCCGTTCACTCGCTAACGTATTGGTGACCATGGACCGTTCCGTTAACGCCCGCTCTGCGGGCGTTTTGGCGTTTAGCCTGCTGATCCTGCTGCTAACCGGCTGTGCCCGCAGCCCCGTGCTGCTGGAAAGCACCAAAGCAAGCCTTACTCCGCAAACCGAGCTTACCGACGTGCCGTTTTATGCCCAAACCGAGTATCAGTGCGGCCCGGCAACCCTGGCGATGGTACTCAATCACGAAGGCGTGGACGTCGGCTTGGAAGAGCTGATTCCTCAGGTCTTTTTACCGGGCCGAGATGGCAGCGTGCAGCCAGAGATGTTGGCCACGGTACGCCGCTACGAACGGCTGGCGATTCCCATTCGCGGCACCATGGATGCCCTGCTCACTCACCTGGAAGCTGGCGACCCGGTCGTCGTGATGCAGAACCTCGCCCTGCCCGCCTTTCCCATGTGGCACTATGCGGTGGCGATTGGTTTTGATTTGCCGAACGAAACGCTGGTTTTGCGTAGCGGTGAGATCGAGCGGCATACCCTATCGTTTAGCCGATTCGATGCGACCTGGGCTCGCTCTGAGCGCTGGGGCTTTGTGGTCAGCGAGCCGGGCAGCCTACCCGAGGGCGTAACCGCACGTAATGCTCTGGAAGCGATTAGCGCCTATGAAGAGCAGCATGGCACCGAGAAGGCACTGAGTAGCTGGCAGGCGTTTGTCGAGCGCTTCCCGCAAGACCCGATGGGGCAGTTTGCGCTAGGGAATGCGCTGTATGCCGTCCAGCAGGCGAGCGCGTCACTGAGCGCGTTCAAGTCTGCCACGGAGCTAGACCCCACGATGGGCGCAGCGTGGCTGAACCTCGCTATTTTGCAATACCAACAAGAGCGCATCGACGACGCACGAGCATCGCTTGAGCGTGCCGCTGCGCTCGAAGGCGAATGGCAGCCCCGTGCACGGCAGCTGCTGGAGTCGCTGTAAAGGCATAACCGTGGAAAAGTGGTGTGGCAACAGGAAGGGGGCATCAGCCCCCTTTTTATGGGCGCTTAAAAAACGCGATTCAAACCGTTTTGCGCGGCGACCCGGTAGGCTTCGGCCATGGTCGGGTAGTTGAAGGTGGTGTTCACGAAGTACTTGAGCGTATTCGCTTCACCCTCTTGCTGCATGATCGCCTGGCCGATATGCAAAATCTCGGAGGCTTGGTCACCAAAGCAATGGATACCCAAAATTTCTAGCGTGTCCTGGTGGAACAAGATCTTGAGCATACCCACGGTATCGCCGGTGATCTGAGCACGGGCGGTGTCCTTGAAGAAGGCCTTGCCCACTTCGTAGGGCACTTTGGCTTCGGTCAACTCACGCTCGTTGGGACCAAAGGAGCTGATCTCGGGAATCGTATAAATACCGGTCGGTACATCGCTAACGAAGCGGTACTCTTTCTCCAAGAGCTCGTTACAGGAGTTCAAGCCCTGATCGTAGGCGGCGCTGGCCAGGCTTGGCCAACCGATCACGTCCCCTGCCGCATAAATATGCGGGATCGACGTTCGATAGTGTTCATCGACGCTGAGCTGGCCACGACCGTTGGCCTCTAAGCCAATGTTCTCGAGCCCCAAACTGTCGGTGTTACCCGTGCGGCCGTTGGCCCAAAGAAACGCATCGGCGCGGATTTTCTTGCCGGATTTCAAGCGGACCACCACGCCCGCCTCGTCACCCTCGACGCTCTCGTACTCTTCCTTATGACGAATTAGCACGCCATGTTTGCGTAGGTGGTACGAGAGCGCATCGCTGATCTCGTCGTCCAAGAACGACAGCAGACTATCGCGGTTGTTGATCAAATCGACTTTAACGCCCAACCCCGAGAAGATGGAGGCGTACTCACAGCCAATGACACCGGCGCCAAAAATCACCAGCGTACGCGGGGTATGGGAAAGGCTTAGGATGGTATCGGAACAGTAGATGCGCGGATGACGGAAGTTGATATCCGCCGGGCGATAAGGGCGTGAGCCGGTGGCGATGACGATTTTCTTGGCCACTAACTCTTCCATCCCCTCTTGGCGGTCGCGAACGACGACAGTATGTTCGTCTTTGAAACGCGCGACGCCGTGAAAGAGGTCGATTCGATTGCGTGCGTAGAATGTCGTACGCATTTCGACCTGTTTGTCGATCGTGCCGCGCGAGCGCTCCATGACTTTGGGAAAAGAGAACCAGCGCGGTTCACCGATATCGCGGAACATTCGGTTGGTATTGAACGCCATGATCTGCTTGACCTGGTGGCGCAGCGCTTTGGAAGGAATGGTGCCCCAGTGGGTGCAATTACCACCGACCTGGGTCTGTTTCTCGATGATCGCCACCCGCATACCGTGTTTGGCAGCATTGATGGCAGCGCTTTCCCCGGCGGGACCGGTCCCGATAACCACGACATCGTAATTGTGAACCGCCATACGGTTTGGATCTCCTCATTCCTTTATATTTTCGCCAACACATACGTAAACGCCCGCGATTAAGCGAGCGTTGAACGTGTGTGCGTGTATATCATGAATCACTAGCCGTGATGCGGCTCAACGGCGTGTCGCATCATAGCCTAGGTCTGCTCCGCGGCTTTCGTCGCTGCGACGGCGCACGCTGCCACGTTTGCGGTTCTCTTCTTCGCAAACCTCGTCTTTGCCACCGCAAATATCGCAACCCTCTTTCATGCCGATTTGGTTCAAGCCGCCGCAGGAGCCTGCAATGGGTTTACGGCCCATCAAAACACCGACGGCCATGGCCCCCATGATCAGCGCCATAAAACCGAATACCAGTAGCCAAATTGCCATGTGGTCCTCCCGACATTGCATTGAGTGCCTTACCTGCCGACAGCCATCGCGCCGATAAGTGCCTTAAAAAATTATCCTCTATTGTACCCCAGCCAATGCAAAATGATCAGGCATTCCGGGCAAATTCCCCACGATGTGCATGTCGATCACTCCATAAACGAACGGGGCTAGCCCTAAGGCTAGCCCCGTGTCTAACGTCTGCGGATGCGACATTAGCCGCCGAAATCATCCAACAGGATGTTTTCCGGCTCGACCCCCATATCAAGCAGCAGCTTGATAACGGAGGCGTTCATCATGGGCGGCCCACACATGTAGTACTCACAATCTTCAGGAGCCGGATGGTCCTTCAGATAGTTTTCGTAAAGCACGTTGTGAATGAAGCCCGTCGGGCCTTCCCAGTTGTCTTCCGGCTGCGGATCGGAGAGCGCCAGATGCCACTCGAAGTTGGGGAACTCTTCTGCCAGCTGATCGTACTCTTCGTTGTAGAAGGTTTCACGCCAGGAGCGCGCACCGTACCAGAACGAAATCTTACGATCGGTCTTCAGACGCTTGAGCTGGTCGAAGATATGGCTACGCATCGGCGCCATGCCCGCACCACCACCGACGAAGATCATCTCGGCATCGGTGTCTTTGGCGAAGAACTCACCAAACGGCCCCATGACAGTCACCTTGTCACCCGGCTTCAGGCTGAAGACGTAGGTCGACATGAGACCCGGGGGATGGCTGGTGCCAGGAGGCGGCGTCGCGATACGAATGTTGAACTTGAGGAGACCTTTCTCTTCCGGGTAGTTCGCCATGGAGTAGGCGCGGATGATTTCCTCGTTGTTCTTGTGGGAAATGTCGAACAGACCAAACTTTTCCCAGTCGCCACGGTACTCTTCTTCGATATCGAAGTCCGAGAACTTGATGTCGTAAGGCGGAGCCACGAGCTGAACGTAACCACCTGCACGGAAAGCGACTTCTTCGCCTTCGGGCAGCTTCAAGTTGAGCTCTTTGATGAAGGTCGCGACGTTCGGGTTGGCCGTTACTTCGGTTTCCCACTTCTTCACGCCGAAGACTTCTTCCGGCACTTCTACTTTCATGTCCTGCTTCACAGGAACCTGACAAGAGAGGCGCCAGCCTTCTTTCTTCTCGCGCATGGTGAAGTGCGACTCTTCCGTCGGCAGGATAGAACCGCCGCCCTCTTCCACGCGGCACTTGCACTGGGCGCAGGAACCGCCGCCGCCACACGCAGAGGAAAGGAAGATACCGTTGGCCGCCAGGGTATTCAGTAGCTTGCCGCCGGCTTGGGTCTTCAGGGTGTGCTCGGGGTCGCCGTTGACTTCGATCGTCACGTCCCCGCTACTCACTAGCTTGCTGCGCGCTGCCAGAATGATCGCCGTTAAGCTAATAACGATGACCGTGAACATGACAACACCGAGCAAGATGACAGATGTATCAACCATGTCGGTTTCCTATTGCTGAAGGTTTTCTGTACCTCGGCAGCTTGGGCTGCCGAGAAAACCGGCTCCGATTAAAGCTGAATGCCAGAGAAGGACATGAAGCCCAGCGACATCAAGCCAACGGTGATAAACGTAATGCCAAGACCCTGCAGACCGCCCGGCACGTCGCTGTACTTCAGCTTTTCACGAATGCCTGCCAGCGCAGCGATCGCTAGCGCCCAACCGGTACCTGCGCCAAAGCCATAAACCACGGCCTCGCCAAAGTTGTAGCTACGCTCCACCATGAACAGTACGCCACCGAGGATGGCGCAGTTAACGGTAATCAGCGGCAGGAAGACACCCAGGGCGTTGTAAAGCGACGGTACGTACTTATCAAGGAACATTTCCATGATCTGTACCAGGGCCGCGATAACACCGATGTACGAGAGCAGACCCAGGAATGACAGGTCGATGTTTTCAGCACCGCTAATGCCGGTCCAGGTCAGCGCGCCTTCTTGCAGCAGGTACGTGAATACCAGGTTATTGACCGGCACAGTGATCGTCAGTACGACGATCACCGCAATACCGAGACCGATGGCAGAAGACACCTTCTTGGATACCGCGAGGAACGTACACATGCCCAGGAAGAAGGCAAGTGCCATGTTCTCGACGAATACCGAAGCGACGAAAAGGCTCAGATAGTGTTCCATGTTACACGGCCTCCTTCGGCTTGGTGTTGTGCTTCATCTTGAACTCGTTCTCTTCGACTTGCTCCGGGTTGACAGAGCGCAGTACCCAGATCAACAGACCAATGATGAAGAAAGCAGACGGCGGCAGCAGCAGCAGACCGTTCGGCACGTACCAGCCACCATTCTGAATGGTCGGCAGCACGGTGAAGCCGAAGACGCTACCAGCACCCAGCAGTTCGCGGAAGAAACCTACCACCATCAGGACGAAACCGTAGCCCAGGCCGTTACCGATACCATCCAGGAACGACATGCCCGGCGTATTGGACATCGCAAAACCTTCCGCGCGGCCCATTACGATGCAGTTGGTGATGATCAGGCCGACGAACACCGACAGCTGCTTGGACATTTCGTAAGCATAGGCTTTGAGGATCTGGTCGACCACGATGACCAACGAGGCAATGATGGTCATCTGAACGATGATACGAATCGAAGACGGAATGTGATTCCGAATCAACGATACGAACAGGTTCGAAAAAGAGGTTACGAAAATAACCGCCAGCGACATGACCAGCGACACGCTCATGCTGGTGGTCACCGCCAGTGCAGAACAGATCCCCAGAATCTGAAGCGCAATGGGGTTGTTCTTGAAAATAGGCGCCGTTAAAACGCCTTTTGCATTTACATCCGCCATGATCAGGCCCCCTCAACGTCGTCGAAGTCAGTCTCGGTGTCTTCGGCGTCTGATGGCTCGGTTCCGCTGCGGAATTTAGCCAAGTAAGGAGCAAAGCCCTCTTCACTCAGCCAAAACTGCAGCATGTTGGTCACGCCGTTACTGGTCAGCGTAGCACCGGAGAGCGCATCGACTTCGTGCTCGTTACTCGCACCGCCTTTGGTCAGGTGGATTTCAGGAGAGAGGTCGCCCTCTTCGCTGTAGATCTCTTTACCTTCCCACTGGGCTTGCCAACGCGGATTGTTGACTTCGGCACCCAGGCCCGGCGTTTCACTGTGGTCGTAGTAAGTGATACTAACGATGGTGTTGCCGTCACCTTCTACCGACAGGAATCCCATCATACGGCCCCACAGGCCCTGCCCACGAATAGGCAGAACGATCTGGTCAGGATTCTCAGGATCGCCTACTAGGTACACAGTCGCGAAATTTTCTACACGAGAGAGTCCCGCGATGTCACGATCGCCAGACAGCGTACGGCCAGTGGCCGGATCGCGTGCAGCTTCGAAACCATCGAAGGTACTGGGGTCGAACTGTTCGGTGTAGTCACCGGTTTCCAGCTCGACGACGCGGGCAGTGATCTGATTGCTGAACGTCTCTTCCACATCCATTCCTGGCTCGTAAAGACGCGCCACGTTGAGGATGTTGGTTTTACGGTCCAGCTCCTGATTGAGCTGCTGCGCTGGGCGCAGTGCCACGGCCGCCGTCGAGACGATGACCGAGCACACGATGCACAGCGAGAAAGCGACAATCAGAACTTTCTTGATGGAGTTGTTACCTTGTGCCATTAGGCAGTCTCCTCGGCCGGTACGCCAGTACGCTTGAGACGGCGCTTAACATTGGCCTGGACGAAGTAGTGATCGATCAGCGGCGCAAACAGGTTGGCGAACAGAATGGCCAGCATGATGCCTTCCGGGAAAGCCGGGTTGACTACGCGGATCAAGACCGTCATCACACCGATCAGGGCACCGAACACCAAGCGACCTTGGTTGGTCATCGCGGCAGACACTGGGTCGGTCGCCATGAACACCATACCAAAGGCAAAACCACCAATGACGAGGTGCCAGTACCACGGCATCGCGAACATGGCGTTGGTCTCGGAGCCGATCAGGTTGAACAGCGTGCTGGTGATCACCATGCCCAGGAAGACGCCCAGCATGATGCGCCAGTTGGCGATCTTGGTCCAAAGCAGTACGGCGGCACCGATCAGGATAGCCAGGGTCGAGACTTCACCCACGGAACCTGGCACGAAGCCCAGGAACGCATCCCACCAGCTATAGGTGTTGGTCAACGCAGACATACCGTCTTGGAACGCCATGGAGAGCGCTGTCGCACCCGTGTAGCCATCGGCGGCGACCCACACTGCATCACCGGAAATTTGCGCCGGATAAGCAAAGTACAGGAACGCGCGACCCGTCAACGCGGGGTTCAGGAAGTTCTTACCCGTGCCGCCAAAGATCTCTTTGCCGATCACGACGCCAAAGGTAATCCCCAAAGCAACCTGCCAAAGCGGGATGGTGGCCGGCAGAATCAGCGCAAACAGCACGGAGGTCACGAAGAAACCTTCGTTGACTTCATGGCCACGCTTGATGGCAAACAGCACTTCCCAGAAACCACCCACGACGAACGTCACGAGATAAATGGGCAGGAAGTAAGTCGCGCCAAGAACGAAGTTAGCCCACAGGCTGCTGGGATCATGACCGCCCGCGAGGGTCATCATGATGGCTTCGCGCCAGCCGTTCATGGAGGCATAACCCGCTTCGATGGCAGTGTTCGCCTGCCAGCCTGCGTTCCACATACCGAAGAACATGGCCGGGAAGGTGCACATCCATACCGTGATCATGATGCGTTTCAGGTCGACGCCATCACGCACGTGAGCGGTGGTTTTTGCAACGCTGGGGGGCGAGTAGAAAATCGTATCTACCGCTTCATAGAGCGGATAGAACTTTTCGTACTTACCACCTTTGTGGAAGTGCGGCTCGAGATTATCGAGTGTTTGTCGAATACCCATCATCAGGCCTCTTTCTCGATCATGGTGAGATTGTCACGCAGGATTGGGCCGTACTCGTATTTGCCGGGGCAAACGTAGGTACATAGCGCCAGATCCTCTTCGTCCAGCTCAAGACACCCAAGCTGCATGGCAACCTCAATGTCGCCCACAATCAGCGAACGCAGCAGTTGCGTTGGCATAACATCCAACGGCATGACGCGTTCGTAGTTACCCACCGGCACCATGGCACGCTCGGAACCATTCGTCGAGGTGGTCGGCGCGTAATTGCTCAGGCCTTTGATTTTTGAAAGATAGATGCCCATCACCGAGTGGCGATTGGCACCGGGAGAGAGCCAACCCATGAACGTGCGCTTGTTGCCCTCTTCCAGCAAGCTGACTTGGTTGTGGAAACGCCCCAAGTAAGTCACCTTGCCTTCTGCGGCAGCGCCAGAGAAGACCGAGCCAGAAATCACACGAGTGTCTTCTGGTTGGATGATTTCACCTGCCAAGAGTTCCTCGGTGCTCGCCCCGATACGGGTGCGCAGCAGACGAGGCTTTTCAGCACGCGGGCCACCCACCGCAACGATGCGGCTCATGTCCAGCTTACCTTCGGTAAACAGCTTACCGAACGCAATCACGTCCTGATAACCGATGTGCCACACTTTTTTGTGCAGCGCGACGGGCGAAAGGTAATGAATATGCGTGCCTACCAAGCCTGCCGGGTGCGGCCCAGCGAAACTTTCTGTCTTGACGCCGCTAATATCGCCGCCGGGTACGGAAGCGTTTGCTCCGGTGCACAGAAAAACGTTGCCCTCGGTCAGGCGGGTTAGCACCTTGAGGCCGTCTTCGAATGCTTGAGCATTTTCGTTGATGATAAAGGCGGGGTCAGCGCTCAGCGGATGGGTATCCACGGCGGTGACGAAGATATCGGCAGGCACACTGTCGATAGCTGGCGTGCGTGAGAAAGGACGCGTACGTAGAGCGGTCCACATGCCAGACTCGACGAGCTGGTCGACAACGGTTTGACGATCGAGCTGTGCTAAAGCGCCACGATCATGAGAAGCAAATGTCATCGCTTCTTCATTTTCATCGACTTTAATGACCACAGACAGTAGACGTCGTTTTTCGCCACGGTTAATAGCGACCACTTCACCACCGGCAGGCGCCGTAAAACGAACGCCGTCGATTTTCTTGTCGGTGAAGAGAAGCTGGCCTAATTTGACCTTATCCCCTTCCTGAACTTCCATGGTTGGCTTCATGCCAACATAGTCAGTGCCCAGGATTGCCACGTGACGCACAGGCTGCGCATTGTCAATACGCTGCTCGGGCGCTCCCGTGATGGGGAGATCCAGGCCTTTTTTGACTTCGATCATAGTCTCGCCCAGTTGATGGATCGGATATACGAAGGTAAGGGGTTCGAATGCTTATTTTCTGTTCAGTGAATTCTTGTTTTGCTGTTCAGATCGTTACCAGTCAGGCTCAAGCACGCTTGAACCACCCCGAAAAATCTATCGCATTATAAAGATAAGCGCGGCCAATGACCACATCCCTGATGGCCTCCAAAAGTGCTATGTGCCGTTCTAGGCCATTTGTTTCTGGAACAAAAAAACGCCACCCGAGGGTGGCGTTGGTCAAACCGATGTCGCTGATACGCTAATTTAGCGCTTACCGCGTCTATAGCCGCATCGGCTTAGTGTGGCAGCTTCAAAAATTGCACGTTGGACATGTGCTGCAGAATGCGAATGACCTGGCAGCTATAGCCAAACTCATTGTCGTACCAAACGTACACGACCGCGTGGTTGCCGTTGGCAATGGTCGCTTTGGCATCAACGATGCCCGCATGGCGGTTGCCGACGAAATCCGACGAGACCACCTCGGCCGAGTCGACGAAATCGATCTGTTTTTGATAAGCGGAATCGATGGACATACGACGCAGATAGTCGTTGAGCGCTTCGGCGTCGGTGCCTTTCTCCAGGGTCAAATTTAGAATCGCCATGGAGACGTTCGGCGTGGGCACGCGGATGGCGTTACCGGTCAGCTTGCCTTCCAGCTCCGGCAGCGCCTTGGCAACGGCTTTGGCAGCACCGGTTTCGGTCAGCACCATGTTCAGTGCTGCGCTGCGGCCGCGACGATCGCCCTTGTGGTAGTTATCGATGAGGTTCTGATCGTTGGTGTAAGCATGGACGGTTTCCACGTGCCCCGTCACCACGCCAAACTCATCGTTGAGCACCTTGAGAACCGGCACGATGGCGTTGGTGGTGCACGATGCCGCCGAGACGATACGGTCGCTATCGCCGATCGACTCGTGGTTGATACCGAACACGATGTTTTTGATATCGCCTTTACCTGGAGCGGTCAGCAGCGCTTTTGCTGCTCCTTTACACTCCAAATGTTGCCCCAGGCCCGCTTCGTCGCGCCAGATACCGGTATTGTCGACGATGACCGCGTTGTGGATGTCATAGGCGGTGTAGTCGATGTCACTCGGAGAATCCGCATAGATCACTTGGACCACGTTGCCATTGATGGTCAGGGTACGCGCATCGGCATCGACAGTGATGGTACCATCGAACGGGCCGTGCACAGAATCACGGCGTAGCAGGCTAGCGCGCTTCTCTAGATCTTTAGCAACGTCCCCGCGACCACGCACCACAATGGCACGTAGACGCAATAGGTTACCGCCACCGGCTTTTTCGACCATGACCCGGGCCAGCAAGCGTCCAATGCGCCCAAAACCGTAAAGCACTACATCTTTTGGCTCACCCGTGCTGGCACCCGGCTGGTAGCCGTCGATGATCTCGTTCAGCTCCTTGTTCAAGAAGGCATTCAGGTCACCGCCACCTTGCCGCTTGAAGCTGACCGCCAGCTTGCCTACATCCACGTGGGCAGGCCCCAGGTTCATCTCGCTCATCGCCTTGACGATGGGAAAGGTATCCGCCACGGACAGCTCGGTCCCTTCGATCTTACGCACGAAACGGTGATCTTTGAGAATGCGAATGACCGACCGCTTGATCAGAGAGCGTCCGAACATCGTGGCTACAACGTTGTTCTGGCGATAGAGCTGCCCCACTAGTGGGATCATTTGCTCCGCCAGGGCTTCGTTGTTTTGCCATTCCTGAAAAACGTTTTCGAGCGCTTGCTGACTCACGTGCGGCCTCATTGAGTTATGAACGGGGATGTCCCGAGTATTATCCGGAGCTTATTAAGGTGCCGCAATGAATGGATAGTCGCACAACATGTAGGGGTATTACAGAAAAAGGGTATTGACTACAAACGCCAATGATGCAGCGACCAAGCGATCTTAACGCCCCATGGCGCCAAAGCCTCTGCGCGAAAGGGCGGATCGTGTATGATCTTGGTTCCGTTTCTGCGCAAAACGATACCTTAATTATGTCTTCTTTCTCTCTGCTCGAACCGCCTCAGCCGCAAGGGATACGCGACACGCTTTACCTGAAAGCGCCGCCGGGCAGTGCGACTGCCTTGGCGCTCGCTCAAACAGCCTCCCATGCGCCACTGCTGGTGATCACCCCCAACACAGCCAGCGCGCAGCGTCTGGAGCAGGATCTGGCGTTTTACAGCAGCGTGCCCGTACTCCCCTTTCCCGATTGGGAAACGCTGCCCTACGACAGCTTTTCGCCGCACCAGGACATCATCTCTGCGCGGCTGAGAACGCTGCGCCAATTGCAAGATGGTGTGCGCGGCATCGTGCTCGTGCCGATCAATACGCTCATGCAGCGCCTGCCGCCGGTCTCCTATATCGCTGGCCGCGTAATGACACTCAAGGCTGGCGCTACGTTAAACCGCGAGACGTTTCGTGAATCGCTCTCCCGGGCAGGCTATCGTGCGGTCGAAACGGTGTACGAGCCAGGTGAGTACGCCATGCGCGGCGCCATCATCGACCTGTTTGCCATGGGCATGGACGAACCGATCCGCATCGATCTCTTCGATGACGAGATCGATACACTGCGCCACTTCGATCCTGGCAGTCAGCGTTCTACGGACAAAGTCGACACCATCGAGCTGCTGCCCGCACATGAGTACTCGTTGAGTCGTAGCGCGATTGCCTGCTTCCGCGAACAGTTCGAAACGCTCTTCGACGTCGACCCACGCCAGTGCCCACTCTACAACGACGCGCTGAAAGCGATCCCCTCTCCCGGGCTAGAGCAGTACTTACCGCTGTTCTTCGACGAAACCGCCTCCCTGTTCGAGCACGTCACCGACGACACCCGCGTCGCCCTTCTGCCAGGCGTATTTGAAGCTGCCGAGCAGCACTGGCAGGCCATCGAATCGCGTTATGTCAATCTTGGCGTCGACCCGACGCGCCCGCTCTTGCCGCCCCATCGCGCTTTTTTCCCGGTCAACGAGGTGTTTTCCGCCATCAAAGCGCGGCCACGCCTGGAGCTCACCGAGGACGACACCCAGCGCCACGCGCTGAGCCCACTGGCACAAGCCCTACCTACCCTCTCGATCAACGCCCGCGCCAAGCAGCCGTTGAGCGAGCTGGCCAATTTTTTGGAACAGCACTCCGACACCCGTGTGCTGTTCGTCGCGGAATCCCGCGGACGACGGGAAGCTCTGGAAGACGTCCTCGCTCCGCTGAAACTGTCGTTGCCTCATAGCGACAGTTTCCAAGCATTCTTGGCCGGCACCCAACGCATGGCGATTACCGAAAGTTTGGTCGGCAGCGGCCTCTGGCTCACCGAGCCGAATGTGGCGGTGATCAGCGAAACCGAGCTGTTTGGCGACGTGGTGCGCCAAAGCCGTCGGCGGGAAAAGGCCACCGACGACAATGAGTTGGCGGTAAGACACCTCTCCGAATTGCGCGAGGGCGCGCCGGTGGTTCATCAGGCCCACGGCGTGGGTCGCTACCTGGGGTTGGAAACCCTAGAGGCAGGCGGTCAGGCCAATGAGTTTCTTGCCCTCTCCTACGCCGACGGCGCCAAGCTATATGTGCCGGTGGACAGCTTACACCTCATCTCCCGCTACAGCGGCGCCGATGACGAGCTCGCCCCACTGCACAAACTGGGCTCCGATCAGTGGGAAAAAGCCCGTCGCAAAGCCGCCGAGAAAATCCGCGATACCGCTGCCGAGCTGCTCGACATCTATGCGCGCCGCGAAGCCCAGCAAGGCGTGATCTACGAAACGCCTGGGGAGGAGTACGTGCGCTTCGCGGCCAGCTTCCCCTTCGAAGAGACACCCGACCAGCAAGCGGCCATCGAGGCCGTCATCGGCGATATGGTGTCGCCCCAGCCAATGGACCGGGTGGTGTGCGGCGATGTGGGCTTCGGTAAAACCGAGGTCGCCATGCGGGCGGCATTCCTCGCCGTGCAGTCCGGCCGACAAGTCGTGGTACTGGTGCCCACCACCCTGCTAGCGCGCCAGCATTTCGAAAACTTCCGCGACCGCTTTGCCGATACCGCCGTCAATATCAGCTTGATCTCGCGTTTTACCGGCGGCAAAGAGATGACCCAAACGCTGGAGAGCATCAAAAGTGGCCAGACCGATATCGTCATCGGCACCCACAAATTGCTCTCAAAAAGCGTCGAACTACCCAAAATGGGGCTGTTGATCATCGACGAGGAGCACCGCTTTGGCGTCGCCCAGAAAGAGAAGCTCAAAACCCTGCGAGCTGAAATCGATATTCTCACGCTAACGGCCACGCCGATTCCTCGCACGCTCAACATGGCCATGAGCGGCATCCGCGATCTGTCCATTATCGCTACGCCTCCCGCTCGGCGTCTGTCGGTCAAAACCTTTGTGCAGCAGCGAGACAACAGCGTCATCAAAGAGGCGCTGCTGCGGGAGATTCTGCGCGGTGGCCAGGTGTACTTCTTACACAATGAAGTCAAAACCATCGAGAACGCGGCTGAACAGATTCGCGAACTGGTACCCGAGGCGCGCGTGGCCGTGGCCCATGGTCAGCTCCCTGAACGCAGTCTCGAGCGTGTCATGTCAGACTTCTATCATCGCCGTTTCAACGTGCTGGTTTGCTCGACCATCATCGAAACGGGGATCGACGTCCCCAGTGCCAATACCATTCTGATCGAGCGGGCCGACAAGTTTGGCTTGGCGCAACTTCACCAGCTGCGTGGCCGCGTGGGACGCAGCCATCATCAGGCTTATGCGTATCTACTGACGCCGCCCCCCAAAGCCATGACTCGCGATGCGGTCAAACGCCTCGAAGCCATCAGCGCGTCCGACGATCTCGGCGCAGGCTTCACACTGGCCAGCCACGATATGGAAATTCGCGGCGCCGGAGAGCTTTTGGGTGATGAGCAGAGCGGCCAAATGGAAACCATCGGTTACACTCTCTACATGGAGATGCTGGACCGAGCGGTGAAGGCCATTCGCGCGGGCAAAACGCCCAATATCGACGCCCCCTTCAATACCGGCGTCGAGATTAGCCTTAATCTGCCCGCCTTGATCCCAGATGACTACGTGCACGATGTACAGCAGCGTCTGGTCATGTACAAACGCATTGCCAACACTGAGTCGGATGCCGAGCTGAAAGAGCTCCAGGTGGAGCTAATCGACCGTTTCGGCCTACTCCCCCAGCCATTGAAAAACCTGATACGCCAAACCAAGCTACGCCACCGAGCCGAGCAGCTCGGCGTGGCCCGCATTGAAGCGGGCGAACAGCGCGGGCGAGTGATCTTCAATAGCAGCACCGAGATCGACCCGCTAACGCTTGTCACCCTGATCCAGACATCCCCCCAGCACTACCGCCTGGACGGCTCAGACACCTTACGATTTGAATTTCCAATGGAATCGGCCGAACAGCGTTTCGAAAAGATCGAAACCCTGCTCACGACCCTCAATCAAAAAGTAGCGGCAGCGTGAACCTTGGGGCAAACTTATGTTTAAGCAGCACACATCGGTTACGCAACGCTGCCTGTTACCATGCGTACCAGCCGTGCATACATTGACTAGGATCGACCATGACCATTCGTAAGACTATCACCCGTTGGGGCCCCACCAGCCTAGCCGTATTGCTAGCAGCCAGCCTAGCAGGCCCCGCTCATGCACAACCGTCGGCCGAACAAGCCGAGACGGCGGTGGCCATCACCGGCGATGCCGCTGCCAGTGCCGAGCAAGTTGCCGACGCCCGTGAATTGCCGCGTGGCCATTTCCGCTTACCCGAACATGGCGACATCATCGGTGAGTACTACACCGTTACCGTCGATAATCCGGAAGAGACGCTGATCGACATCGCACGTCGCCATAATATTGGCTACGAAGAGATTCGCATGGCGAATCCAGACGTTAGTCTATGGGTACCGGGTGAAGGTACCGAGGTAGTGATTCCGGCGCGCTACATTCTGCCGCCTGCGCCACGTGAGGGCGTGGTGGTCAATCTCTCCGAGCTGCGTCTTTACTACTACCCTGCCGACAATCCCGGCATTGTGGAAACCTACCCTGTCAGCGTTGGCCGCGAGGAGTTCGCAACTCCGGTAGGCATCACGCGGACCACGGTCAAAGTCAAAGACCCTGCCTGGGCACCGCCCGCCTCGATGCGTCGTGAAGCGGCTGCAAGGGGCGAGCCTGCACCCGCTATCGTTCCACCAGGGCCTGACAACCCGCTTGGCCGTCATGCCATCTTGCTGGCTATGCCGAGCTACTTGATCCATGGGACCAATCGTCCTGATGGCGTGGGTATGCGTGTCAGCCGTGGCTGTATTCGCATGTACCCGGAGGATATCGAATCGCTCTACGAGCGTCTGCCTAGCGGCACTCAAGTCAACCTGATGGACGCACCGTTCAAAGCGGGTTGGGCAGCTGACGGTACGCTGTTCGTGCAGTCTTATCCGCAGCTGGAAGAGAACGTCGGTGACTTCGAGCCGTTGCTCAATGCCATCGAGCGCGTCAGCGAACTTGCTGAAGATCAAGCGGAGATAGACTACGAACAGGTCAAGCGTGCGGTAGAAGCGCCAAATGGCCGTTTCGTGGCGCTTTACGGCCCACAGGCACCTGCTCCTGAGCCGGAACCCGAACCGCAGCCCACACAACAACTGGAAGGGATTTTGGAGGGTGTCGAGCTCTCCACTACCGTCCGTGTGGAAGGCGATGCCTGATAAGGCAAACGCTAGACAACAAAAAACCCCGCCAAGGCGGGGTTTTTCACATCTACAGCAGCCACCGAACATGCATCATGTCCGGTGGCCCAAGCAGAATTACTTCTGCATGGAACGCTGGAACATGCGGTTCATTTCTTCACGGTTCTGCTCAGACATCTGCAGAGCAGCTTGCGCGTCGCGCTGAGCTTGGTTTGCAGTGTTCAGAGCTTGTGAAGCCATGCTGCGAGCTTCTGCAGCGTCAGCTTGTGCAGATTCAGCAGTCATGCGAACTTCTTCCAGAGCGCTGGTAGAAGCACAGCCAGCCAGGATTGCCAGAGAAGCGGCAGCGGCAGTCATCTTCAGAGCAGTCTTCAGAGTCATAGTGTTCTCCTTGAGTCTTCCTTGGGTACTACGTTAAGGGTATGACAAAAAATAAGGCTAAAACGTTAGCTTAAATTTGTCTACCTGCGGTGCAGGTTCGTTACAGCGACTTGTACCAGGGTTACGTACCAGGGCACGCAAGTCAAACGCTGTTTTATAATAGACCACAGCGGTTGTCTATAGCCACGTGTTCAAAACCTAGAACTTCCTTCAACAACACAAGCCTAGCGGATCACCACGCGAGTGCCAACATCTACTAGCTGGGCGACTCGCTCGATCTCTTCGTTGGTCACCGCCACACACCCTTGGGTCCAGTGGAAGTTACCGTGAATGTCTGGATCACCGCCGCCGATCCCGTGAATGCCAATAGCGCCTCCCAGCGCCGTATTTTGCGGGGGAGAGCCAAAACGCCGGTAGTGATCGAAGTAGGCCTCGTAATCCGCTTGGGAATAGATACCTGCATCGAGCGCCATTCGGGCGTGAGGTGGCGTAGGATAATCGATACCGATGAAGATATGCCACTGACTTTCGTAATTAAATCGATTGATCCGAAACTCGCCCAGCGGCGTGACGTTATCACCGCGAACACGCTGGGTCTTGGCCCCACCACGGCCTAAAGAGATAGGCGCGAAGCGTTCGATCAATGCATTGCCACGGAAAATACTCAGCGTAGCGTCTTTGTCGTCGATCAGCACCCATAGCTCATTGCTATGGCGCGGCACTGGCGCACGAGTAAGCAACGTCGCCACTAGGTCGGGCGGCGCATAGTCGTCGACGGTGCTGGTCGTCGCAGCGGTGGCTACGGCGGGCCAGCTCAGGGCCATCGCTAAAAATCGGCGGCGGTTCACAGGCATCATTATGGCTCTCAAAAAAACGGGCCAGCGGTGCTGACCGACAATGCGTTAATGATGGCTGTTATACCTTAAAGATGCCGCCATTGTCAGCGTATTAGCAAGCAATATGCGTTGATAAGCATCGCTCGCTCTACACGATGCGCCAGCAAAACGGTGCAGTCGATGGCGCTACATCGAGCAGCCCGCACCTAGAGGTCGTCAAACTCTTGCATACTGACGACGAGCTTGCGAGCCTCTGCGTTGTGGCCTTGAGCAAGAGCATTGAAAAACGTTTCCTCTGGCTCGATTTTGGCTCGTGACGCCCGATGCTCATAGAGGCTCTGAAGCTTACGATGAGCCTCTACTGCCGTCTCGGTTAGCTCATCGATGGAGCCCGCCACACTCTGCTCGGCAAGCGCTTCCAGCTCAGGGGGCTGCGGGAAATCGCTGGAATCATCGAACCAGGTCTCCAGTACTTCGCGGTGGTCTGAGCCATCATGAAACAGCGCTTCTAGCCCCGTTTTCATTTTCAACTCGCTGTCCGCTAAATAGCGTAGCGCCATGGCCAAACGTTCGTGCTCGGCTTGACTGGCAGCATCGCTATACTGACGCGCCATACGAGCATGATAGCCTGTCGCCCACTCGATGAGATCCTTGACTTGGTTGTAGCGCATCCGTGTCTCCTCTGTGGTTGTGTTAAGAACCTGAGGGCGAATCAGCCCATTTCAAGGCTAACGCACAGCGCCGATTTCCTCATCGCGCCTCCCTCGACCCTATGTTAGCGCAGTGCGATCTACCACTCCTCGCTGGTCTCTCTCAGCGAAGCGATCTCTCGTTTGGCAGCCGCTAGGTTGTCCAACAGCTGCTCTGCCAGCGAGCGCTGGCTGCCAACGGCGATCATGGCAGGGTTCTGCACGGTGCGCCGTGCGGCCCCTTCGTCACTGTGCAGCTTGTCTAGCTGCCCCACAAGCCAATGAAGCCAGTGGTCGGGTTGATGCATTGCGTCACGCAGACGCTGAAGCTCGGCCACATCGGGCCCGTCATTGGCGAGTAGCGCGCGCCAGTCATGGTTCGTCAAACGTGCGTGCTCGGTCACCTCTTTGAGCAGCGAGCCCAGTGCTAGCTCGAACAGCGCCAGCGCGCTCTCCTCGATGGCCATCCGACGGGCAGGGCTGTGCTCGTCATCGCCTACCGGTAGGCCTACCAGCAGTTCGGCCTGATACAATAACTGGTTAGTACGGGAACGCGGGCTCACTTACGTTTATCCTCCACGTGCCATTTGCCGCCTTCGAAGGTTGCTTTCCACCCGGTCGCTTTACCCTCTTCGTCGGTCATCACGTACTGCTCTTTGTTTTTACGTGAGTAGCGAATTTGCGCAGGACGACCATCCGGGTCTTCACTCGGCGCTTTCAAGATGAAGTGGTACTTCTCCGGCAGCTCATCGGCATGCGCTTTGAGTTCCTTGACCAGCGGCGGGCGTGTTTCCCGGTTTTTAGGGAATTTACTCGCCGCCAAAAACAGTCCGCTTGCCCCATCGCGCAGTACATAGTGGTCATCTACCTTTTGGCAGGCCAGTTCTGGCATGGGGATGGGGTCCATTTTGGGCGGCGCTACTTCGCCGCTGCGCAGCAGCTTACGGGTGTTTTTACACTCACTGTTGGTACAACCAAAATACTTGCCGAATCGGCCGGACTTGAGCTGCATGTCCGAGCCGCACTTATCGCACTCGATGAGCGGGCCGTCATAGCCTTTTATCTTGAACTTGCCGCTTTCGACTTCGTAGCCTTCGCAGTCAGGGCTGTTACCGCAAATGTGCAGCTTGCGGGTTTCATCGATCAGGTAGTTATCCATGGCCGTGCCGCATTTCGGGCAGCGGCGCTTGGCGCGCAGCGCATCGGTTTCCGCCTCTTCACCGGCATCTTCTGCCACCGCTTCCTCGCCAGGAATCAGGTCGATGGTCGTCTTGCAGCGCTCTTTGGGCGGTAAATTGTAGCCACTGCACCCCAGGAATACGCCGGTCGAGGCCGTGCGAATCTGCATTTTCCGGCCGCAGCTCGGGCAGTCGATGTCGGTAGGCACCGGCTGGTTGGGGCGCATGCCCTCCTCGCTTTCGGCCTTCATCAACTCCATGCGGAATTCATCGTAGAACGCGTCGAGCAGCGCCTGCCAATTACGCTCGCCTTCGGCCACCTCATCGAGGCTATCTTCCATGCGCGCCGTGAAGGAGTAGTCCATCAGATCCGGGAAGGATTCTTTCAGCCGCTCGGTGACGATATCCCCTAGTTTTTCGGCATAGAAACGGCGGCTCTCCAGCTTCACATAGCCGCGGTCCTGAATGGTCGAGATGATCGACGCGTAGGTCGAAGGGCGCCCTATGCCCTGCTTCTCTAGCTCTTTGACCAAGCTGGCTTCGGTGTAGCGAGCAGGCGGCTTGGTGAAATGCTGCTGTGGATCGAGCGTCTCGAGACGCATGTTCGTGCCGGTCGGCAGGTCCGGCAAGCTTTGATCTTCATTTTTGCCGGTGGGTTTCATCACCCGTGTGTAACCATCGAATTTCAGCACGCGGCCCTTGGCTCTCAGCTCATAGCCATCCACTTCCACACTCAGCGTACTGGAGAGGTACTCGGCAGGGGTCATTTGGCATGCCACGAATTGTCGCCAAATGAGCTCGTAGAGACGCTCGGCGTCGCGCTCCATGCCAGAGAGATCCGTTGCTTTACGCTCGACACTCGAGGGCCGGATGGCCTCGTGGGCCTCCTGGGCGCTCTCTTTGCTGCTGTAACGATTGGGCGACTCGGGCAAATAGCGCGCCCCATACTCATCACCAATAAACGAACGAACGCTCTCAACCGCATCTTTCGAGAGGTTGGTGGAGTCAGTACGCATATAGGTGATGTAGCCCGCTTCATAGAGGCGCTGAGCCATGGTCATGGTTTTCTTGACCGAAAACCCTAATCGACCACTGGCGGCCTGCTGAAGTGTCGAGGTGATGAACGGTGCAGTGGGCTTGGAACTGGTCGGCTTATCCTCGCGAGAGGTGATCGACAGCTTGGCTTTACGCAGCTGAGCGATGCGCTCCATCGTCTCTTGTTCGGAAGTAGGACGAAACGCCTTCCCATCTTGCCTCGCCAGAGCAAACCGCACCAGCTCGCCTTCTGGGGAGACGAGGTCCGCATGCACATCCCAAAACTCTTCGGGAATGAACGCACGGATCTCCCGCTCACGCTCGACGATCAGGCGCACCGCCACCGACTGCACGCGCCCAGCAGAAAGCCCCCGAGCAATTTTTGCCCACAGCAAAGGCGACAGCATGAAGCCCACGACACGATCGAGAAAACGACGTGCCTGCTGGGCTTCGACGCGCGGCAAGTTCAGCGCGCCAGGCGCTTTAAAGGCATCTTGAATGGCGTTCTTGGTAATTTCGTTGAACACCACGCGCTTATAGCGGCTGTCGTCGCCCCCAATGGTCTCGCGAAGATGCCACGCAATGGCCTCCCCTTCACGATCCAAATCCGTCGCGAGATAGACGGCATCGGCTTTCTCGGCGAGCTTTTTGAGTTCGGCGACGACCTTCTCTTTACCGGGCAGCACCTCATAGTGAGCTTCCCAGCCGTTATCGGGGTCGATACCCATACGCCGAATCAACTGATCGTGGGCCTTGCGCTTTTTATACTCAGCCTTCTCTTCCGCCGACATCTTACGCGTTGCCGCGGCTTGGCGAGCGCGCTCCTTCGGGTCGGAGGCTGCCTTGCCTGAGCCGCTGGTCGGCAGGTCACGTATGTGGCCCACGCTCGACTTGACGATGAAATCGTTGCCGAGATACTTATTGATCGTCTTCGCTTTCGCGGGCGATTCGACGATGACCAGTGACTTGCCCATAGTGCTCCACTTTCCTATTGCCCAGGCGCTGTCGCCCATGCTCTGAATACGTTGCCGCCACCACCTTGGCATGACGACCATGAAAAAATGCGCCTACCCTACCCCAGCCCTTGATGAAGCGCCAGTAGCAACCTAACCGGGAAATGCAGGGTTGACGCTTCGCATCGTCAGTGCGTCACACTCGAAAGATAGGAGATGCCGTTTTATCAAGGGGTAGCTAGACACTAGACTGCCGCTTGCCGCTCGGCAACCCAAACAGTTGCCTTGCATAAAAAACGCCCCCACGAGTGAGTGGGGGCGCAGCGACGTCAGGCAAGCGTATTATTGCTTGCGCTGGGTTCCTTTTCGCTGGCTTGGCGCTCGACGTGAGGGCTTTTTAGCAGCCGTATCGCTGGCCGTATCCTGCGCGGCGTTAGCAGGCGCCACCTCCGTTGTCTTGTCACTCTCAACGGAGGCGTTCTCAGCCTCGCCGGACGCCTTGGCTGCAGGTGCGCTCACGGCTTTGGGGCGCGCCTTGTCAAACAGAGCCTTAACCTGCTCGAAGCGTTCGGCCGCGTGCTCCGAGAGCTCACCGCTCGCCGCAAACACGTGTTCGAGGTGAGTAATATAGCCATCGATGCGCTCGTTGCTTTGACCCTTCAGCAGCGTGGGCAGCGATGCTAATGCTTGCTCCCTATCGAGCTTCAGAATGAAGAATTGCTCGCGAACCAAACGCTTGAACTCACTAAGCGAAGTGCTCGGCTCGAGTTCTGCGCGTGATGCACGCAACCGCTTGAAGTTGCGCTCGTCGGTGGCCGGTGCACCGCCAAGCACGTAAATAACGGAGCGCATCACGGCCTCATGAGGCCCCCCCTGGGCAATTTTGTGGCGCAGCTCGTTTTGACGATGCTCGATAAAACGACGGTGCTCAGGCTCGGCGCCCGGACGGCGACGATGGACGTGGGCATCGCCGTACAAGCCGACGGCTGCTTGCAGAAGCGGCTGACCGTAAATATCCATGAACATCCGCTCAGTGCTGCTATCGCGCAGATCTCGCCAAGCATCCAAGCTCGCCACGATCTGATCGGACGCCATGCTTTCCAATGCTTTGAACATATTGTCCTGTTCGACCGGCTGACGATGACGACGAACGTACTCTGCCATGACGGGTAGCGGCACCGTCAGCGGATTGCGATCTGAGAGGAGCTTGTATCCTAAGCGGATGGGATGCATGCGCCGAATCCAGCGGGCAGCTTCAGGTGTCATGACAGCCTGTAGCCAGGGCTGCAGGTAAAGACGGTAAAGTCCCAAATTGATTTCGGAGATACGCGCGACCGTCGCAAAGCGCCGATCATCCTCGGGCTTGTGCATCACGTCTTGGTCGAGTTCTGCGAAATTACGCGGCGTGAACTCCAGCAGGTAGTCCCGCTCGATCAGTTCGGCATCCGTACGCTCACTGGCATGGGAGATGGTCGTCTCGTAGAGCCCCGGCGGCATGACGTCGATATAATCCATGTTCGCCGTGAATTCGGAGTGCTCTTTACGCGAGACGCTACCAGAGACGAAAATACCCAAATGGCCGGTGGTATCGTGCAGGCAGTAAATGATCGTTTGCTCGTTGGCGATGATATCTTCCTCGCCTTCGTAAAGATCACGAATCCAGCCCAACGCTTGGGGCGGCGGCGTAATGTCATCGCCACGCGAGCAGAACACCACGACCGGCGAACGCACGTTGCGCAAATCGATGCGACGACCGTCGCGAGTGACCAGTTGCGCGGTCGAGAGACGATTGCCCACGAATAGGTTGTCGACAATGTACTGAATTTCGTCGCCGCCCAATACCACGTGGCCTCCCCACCAACGTTCGAACTCCAAGTAGCGCTTGGTTTCGGTGTCCACGTTGGCGTAAAGGTGGTACTGCTTCTTCCAGTAGGTGTTGGCCGGATTGAGGCGCTCGAAGTTCTGTACCAGCCAAGCGCCGTCGAACAGACCATTGCCGATATCGCTGGTCAGCGCCGTGATCCAGCTACCGCCCGTCATGCCACCGGTGTAGCGCATGGGCGCTTTACCGTGCTCGCCTGCCCAATAAGAGAGCGGTGCTCCGGCAATCAGGATCGGGCCGAAGACATCGGGCTCCAAAGCGGCCGCCATCATGATCTGCCAGCCTGCCTGACAGTTGCCGACCACCATGGGTTTTTCGGTGGTTTCTGGGTGCAGCTCGATGACGTGTCGTAAAAACGCCACTTCCGCCTCGACCACGTCTTCGACGGTTTGGCCCGGCTCTGGGAAAGGCAAGAAGCCAATGAAGTAGCAAGGATGTCCCGCCTTCAAGGCAACACCAAGCTCGCTGTCCGGCTTGAAACCGCCGATCCCAGGACCATGGCCTGCGCGGGGATCGACCACCACGAAGGGACGTTTTTGTGGGTCGACCTGGACATTACTAGGCGGAAGAACGCGCAGCAGCTCATAGTTCGTCGGGTTGGGCAGCGTACGCCCATCCATCAAAACTTCTGTCTCGAACCCCAACACATTGGGCTTGGTCTGCTCCATGTGCGCTAGATATTGGTTACCGCGTTCACGCATGACATCCCAGTAAAGAATGTTACGCTCGACGCTGTCTCGCCAGTAGTTCATGGCCGCACGTCCGAACCCAAAGGGGTCCATCATGCTTGCGAGCGCGTCACTGCTCGATGTCGACGCCAGTAGTGGGTTTGCGAGAAAGTTCATAGAGTCTCCCGTTGGGTTGATGCTGGGCACCCGTCCCGAAGCAATGATGCTGCAATGCAATATAGTTTAGGCCACTCCCTGCCTAACGTCGATGATTACCGCCCGCTTTTGTACTTGCCCCTCTTTAAGCCACCCGCACCAGAGTCGTATCCCCACAGCTTTCAAAGCGGTAGCGCTCAATCAGTGGTAGCATTTCACCGATGACGCCGCGCTTATCGCTAGCAGAGGCACGCAAAGCGCCTGCGCATCTCACCTAGAGGAAGCTTACCCCGAGGTAATTATGTCATCCCCCACGCTGCTCAACCGCTTAACGTTCCGTCAGTTACAGGTGTTTCAAGCGGTACATCGTCAACGCTCTTACTCCCGAGCGGCCGAGCAGCTAGGCTTGACCCAACCTGCCGTGAGTGCGCAGATGCGTCAGCTAGAGCAAGCCGTTGGGCAGCCGCTGTTCAAGTACGCGGGAAAAACACTTCACGCTCTCCCTGCTGCCGATACGTTGGCGCTCTCGACCCGGGAAATTTTTGGGCAGCTCTCTCGTCTACAAATGAGCCTTTCAGACATTAACGGCAAAATCAGCGGCAAGTTGAACGTCGCTGCCGTCTCCTCCGCGCAGTATGTCGTGCCCTATGTGCTGGCTAAATTTCGCGCACGCTATCCAGACGTGCAGCTACGGCTAAAGGTCTGCAATCGCAGTCAGGCACTCGAAAGGCTGGCCGAGCAGCAGGATGACGTCGTTATCATGGCCATGGTGCCCGAGGACGATGGCTTAGTGGTCATGCCGATCCTCGAAAACGAATTGGTAGCGGTGGTATGGCCAGAGCATCCACTGCTCAGCATGCCTCGCCCGACGCTGGTCGATTTCGCGCGGCATTTCGTGCTGATGCGCGAACCAGGATCAGGGGTGCGCAGTGCCTTCGAGCAGCTCGCCGTGGATCAGGAAGTGGGGCTGGCCCACCGTATCGAGCTGGGCACCAACGAAGCTATCAAACAGGGAGTCATGGCTCACCTGGGTGTCGCCGTGTTGCCCCGTTTAGCCGTACAGCGCGAGCTCGAACAGGGGTTGCTAGCCACCCTGGCACTGCCCAACTTCCCCATTCGCCGCGCTTGGTGCACGGTGTATCGCCGCGACCACTTCCCGACGCCAGTGGCCGAGCTTTTCTTACGCTTCGTCCGTGAGCATCTAAGCGAGTTCCAGCGCCACTTTCAGGCCCCGGCTAGCCCGCTACCCAGTCATGGCGTTTCCTGCCTGCCCCCTCTCTCATTGGCACACGATGAGTAGCGGTACACGGTGTCTTGTTGATGTTCAGATATGTTACATTATCTACAACCTACGTATCAGTTAGCGTTACTCAGGGCATGGCAGGCAGTCGCCGAGCGACTCCGTTAGACAAACGTGGTTTGCAGCGTACCTCGTGCGATCGTTCCCTTTGCCAGCCGCACAGTAGAGAGGCTCTCTCCTATGAGCAACACCCCTTCCCAGCGCGTGCCCAGCGGCGAAAAATTCCGTAACGAACACGGCATGACGGTGATCAAAGACGGCATGAAGCAGCGCAAAGCGCAGGTGGATGCCCCGTCACTCGAGCGCAAGCCTAAGTGGCTGCGCGCGCAAATTCCCGGCGGCGAGCGATTCGACGCCGTGAAGAAGAACGTGGCCACTCACCGCCTAAGCACCGTTTGCGCCGAGTCCCACTGCCCTAACATGGGCGAGTGCTGGAGCAACGGCACCGCGACCATCATGCTAATGGGTTCCGTATGCACGCGTGCCTGCCGCTTCTGCGCGGTGGACACGGGCAACCCGAAAGGCTGGCTGGACCACGAAGAGCCCGACAACACCGCGAAGTCCGTCGAGCTGATGGGGCTGCGCTATATCGTGCTGACCTCCGTGGACCGTGACGATCTCGACGACGGTGGTGCTACTCACTACGCCAACTGCATCCGTGCCATCAAAGCGCGCACGCCCGATGTCGTCGTGGAAGCTCTCACACCCGATTTCGATGGCGACAAATCTGCCATCGAGCGCGTAGTGGACTCGGGATTGGAGGTGTTTGCCCAAAACGTCGAAACCGTCGAGCGGCTGACCAGCAAAGTGCGCGACCCTCGCGCTGGCTACCGCAAAACGCTCGACGTATTGGCCCACGCCAAGCAGTATCGCCCCGACATCATCACCAAAACCAGCTTGATGCTGGGGCTGGGAGAAACGGACGAAGAGATCCTGCAAACCTTCGACGATTTGCGTGAGATTGGTGTCGATATCGTGACGCTAGGGCAGTACCTGCGCCCGACGAAAAACCACCTAGCGGTGGAGCGCTGGGTCAGCCCCGACGAGTTCGAGCGCTATCGCGTACTGGGACTAGAGAAAGGCTTCATGGAAGTGCCTTCTGGCCCACTGGTGCGCTCCAGCTACCGGGCAGACCGCGTGTTCGAAAAGAACAACTTGGGTCTTGCCGCTCCTGCGGCCATTCCAGGTCAAGAGCCGGACAGCAACCGCATCCCCGCCTTCAACGTGGGCTAACTCGCCGCGGACTGCCTGTATACAGCGCTCTGCAGGCAGTCTTCGTTACGCAGGCACTACCAGGCTACGCTTCAGTCGCGCGGCCAACGCCTGCGCAAGCCGTTCGCCAACGTCTTTAACATTAGCCCCGTCTTGTCCATGAGAGAGATCGACCAAATCGGCAAGACGAGTGACCTGCATACCCGCGTAGCCACAAGGATTGATACGCGCAAATGGCGACAGGTCGCCGTCGACGTTCAGCGCGACGCCATGGTAGCTGGCCCCACGACGAATACGCAGGCCGAGCGAGGCGATTTTGGCCTCCCCCATGGCCGTTTCTACGTAAACCCCCGGCGCATCGGGCTTGGCCCAGCCGCGCACTCCATACGCGTCTAGCACGTCGATCACTGCATTTTCGAGCGCCGTGACCAAGTCACGCACGCCGATCTTGCCCCGACGCACGTCCAGCAGCGGATAGAGGACCACCTGCCCCGGCCCGTGATAGGTGACCTGTCCTCCCCGGTCGGTATTGACCACGGGAATATCGCCCGGCATCAACAGGTGCTCTGGCTTGCCCGCCTGCCCTTGGGTAAATACAGGCTCATGCTCGACCAGCCAAAATTGATCCGCCGTGTTTTCATCGCGCGTGTCGGTAAGCTCACGCATGGCTTCCCATACTGGTAGATAGGGGCGATGACCGAGGCGATGCAGAGCAATCGGGGCGTCGTCGCTCATGGTCATACCACCATGTGCACGCGGCCAGTGGCCTTCAGCTCGTCGAACAGTTGGCTCAACTGCTGTTCCCCTGTGGCCACGATGGTGACTCGAACGGACTGGAAACGACCATTGCGACTATCCACGACTTCCAACGTGGTCTCATCGAAGTCAGGCGCGTGACGCACGATGACTTGGCACACGGTGGCCGGAAAATCGTCAGCCGCATCGCCCACGACCTTTAACGGGTAATCGCACGGGAAGGTAATTTTGGGTGGCTCTTTCGCCACGGGCTGGCGTAAATCACGCAGCCCTTGCTTGGCACCTTTTTTCATAACTCGCCTTTACATTAAGTGAATCGTTGGGCTAATCCCAATAAATAAGGCCCAGCCTCTCACAATACAAGGCGTATGTGAGAGGCTGGGCCCAACACTGGCCGTTTAGCTGGTGAAATTACTGATCAAGTTGCTGAAGAAACGCTGCACTTGATCGAACAGGCGCTTGAACAGCCCACCCTCTTCGATGTTTTCCAGCGCGACGAGCTGGCGCTCCCCCACCATCTCTTCGCCTAGATAGACTTCCAGCGTACCTACGTCGTCACCTACTGCCACGGGCGCTTGAATGTCAGCATCCAAATTTAGACGGGCGCGGAGCTCTTCATTGCGATTGCGGGGCAGCGTCATGAAAACTTCTTCATCCACCCCCACACGTAGCTCGTTGATGTCCCCGCCCCACACGCGCGGCGTTGCCAGCACGGCGCCGCGCTCATAGAGCTTCATGGTTTCATAGAAACGGAAGCCATAGCTCAGAAGCTTTTGCGATTCCTGGGCACGCGCCTCATCGGAACTCGTGCCCATCACCACGGAGATCAGACGCATGCCATCACGCTGCGCCGAAGAGACCAGGCAGTAACCTGCTTCGGTGGTCCAGCCGGTTTTCAGACCGTCTACGGTCGGGTCGCGCCACAATAGGCGGTTACGGTTCGGCTGATCGATCCCCGCAAACGAGAAGTTACGCTGTGAATAGATGGCGTAGTGCTCGGGATAGTCGTTGATGATGTGACGAGACAGACGCGCCATATCATGGGCGGTCGAGTAGTGATTCTCATGGGGCAAGCCAGTGGCATTCATGAAGTGGGTATCGTTCATGCCCAAACGCGTGGCGTGCTGATTCATTAGGTCGGCAAACGGCGCTTCACCACCCGCCAGATGTTCTGCCATGGCCACGCTGGCATCGTTACCCGAGACGATGATGATGCCATGAAGCAGATTATCCACCGAAACACGATCGCCCACTTCGATGAACATCTTCGAGCCGCCGGTACGCCAAGCGTTTTCGCTGATATTGACCATATCGGTCAGGTTGATGGTGCCACGATCCAGCTCGCGTTCGACCAGGTACGCGGTCATCAATTTGGTCAAACTTGCAGGCGGCAAACGCTCATCGGCGTTATGCTCTGCAAGAATCCGCCCACTGTTGGCGTCCATCAAAATCCACGAACTCGCGGCAAGCTGTGGTGGTGCAGGGATGATCGTTTGGGGTTGAGGGATCACCTGAGCCATCGCCGGGGCGACGACGGCCGTCATCGCTGCGAAGAGGCAGAGCTTGGCGGTACGGCGGATTGACATCATTACATTCATCACATACTTCTCACTGACAAAGAAAAATGGCGGCGCATGATACGCCACTTGGGCACATGTTGAGAGCGATTATCTCACGACAAATACTTGAGGAAAGCCTGCGCGACGAAGTTCTTCACGGGCCTGTGTCTCTTGGCTGGGACTGACGGGGCCGACCTGAACGCGGTGAACGTCGGCCTCACTTTGCACTCGAACGCCGTGGGGTAACTCATCCGACAGCCGCTGTTGTAGCTGCTGCGCTCCTTCGGCACTCCCCAGCGCAGCCACCTGCAAATAAACGGCATGACCACTGCTCGGCTCGGCTGATGCCGCCCTAACAGGCCGAGTCTCAGAAACAGGCGTGGAAGCCGCAACGGCGGGGGCCGCCGATGTGGCTTGGGGGGACGAAACGCTGCCCCCTCGACCACGCTCGGCTAACCACTGAGCAGGGTCGATCGCCTCGACGCGCACGGGCCCGGTTCCGTTATCGAGAATCCCCAAGCGTGCTGCCGCCGCATAAGAGAGGTCGATTTCACGATCGCTATGGAACGGGCCGCGGTCATTGACGCGAACGATCACCGAGCGTCCGTTGTTCAAACTGGTGACCCTGGCAAAGGTGGGCAGCGGAAGTGAGCGGTGAGCTGCCGACATTTTGTACATGTCGTAAATCTCACCGTTGGACGTGGCGTAGCCGTGGAATTTTTCACCATACCAAGACGCCGTACCCTGGCGCGCATAGCCGCGCGAGTCGGGGAGCACGTGATAGGTTTCGCCCCACACTTCATAGGTGGAACGGTTGCCCGCCCGGGAAGGCGCTTCGATTCGCGGCTCGGCATCGGGTACGGTGCTGACATCCGGCGGCGCCACCGGGTAGGCATCCCCTGACATGGCGTAGCGCTCACCACTGGCGGCCGCCGGAGCATTGGGCGCTGGGCTGGCACCGCCTACGTCTCCCGCCACTCTTTGCGGTGAAGAAGAGCTGGCGCAGCCGCTGATCAAGGCCGCGAGTAACAGCGAGCCGCTTAACAGGCGCACATCGATCCGCAGTTTAGTCATTCTCGGCCTCGGCTTGCTGCTGGATAGCTTCTGCCAACTCGGCGACCGCCATGGCGTAGAGGTGGCTGTGGTTATAGCGCGTAATCACGTAGAAGTTGAACTCCCCCAGCCGATAGCGCTCTTGGCCGTCAGCGACCTCAAGCAGCAGTGGCACCACTGGCGTATCGGGCGTTAAGGAAGTTTCCGTCACCACACCCTGCTCAGCGGCTTCGGCAGCCGTCGTGCTTGGGCGCACCGTCTGATTGAAGCTCAGCGCTTCAGGGAGTTCTTCGGGGCCTTCGGCTTCATGGTAAATCGCGCCGCCTCGTTGCCAACCATGCTCGGCGAAGTAATTGGCAACGCTACCAATCGCATCGACTGGGTTATTCCACAGATCGCGCTTCGCGTCACCGTCAAAATCGACGGCGTAAGCTTGATAGCTGGTAGGTATGAATTGAGGGTAGCCCATGGCCCCTGCATAGGAGCCGTAGAGCGATTCGGGTGCCACCTCTTGCTGATAGGCGATGGTCAAAAAGGCCGCTAGCTCGCCGCGAAAGAAATCGCCGCGTACCGGGTGGTGAAATGCCAGCGTGGCGAGAGAGTCCAACACTTTATGACGCCCTTTGTGGCGACCGTAGTAGGTCTCTACACCCAAGATGGCGGTAATCACCTCCGGCGGCACGCCGTATTCCGACTCGGCACGCGCCAGCGCATCGGCATGGGCCTTCATGAACGCGGCCCCTTCGTCGATACGCTGCTCGGTTAGAAAAATATCGCGATACTCGAACCAGCGCAGCCGACGCTCGGCCGCGCCTGCCATGGCATCCAACACTTCCTGTCGATAGCTTGCCTGAGCCAGCGCTTGCTCCAGCCAAGCATTTGGCACGCCCTGCTCGGCCAGCTCGTCAGCCAATTGCTGGGTTTGCGGATTATGCTGCGGATCGAAACTGACCGTTTCCTCAGCGACGACCGCCGGGGCCGAACACGCTACTAGCATGGCAATGGCATAGCCACCCGCTTGACTTCGCGCCCTGTTCATTTGCTCACCACTCCTGTGAATTCATACTGCTACGACCTTGACCGTCAGCGTGGCAGTAACCGCCGATGGGCGTGTATGGACATGAGAATACCGAACCCCGCTAACAAGGTCACGCTAGAGGTGCCGCCATAACTGACCAGTGGCAGCGGCACGCCCACCACCGGCAAGATGCCACTCACCATGCCCACATTGACGAATACATAGATAAAAAACGTCAGAATGATACTGCCTGCGAACAGGCGACCAAAGGTATCTTGGGACGATGCCGCCAGCCACAGCCCGCGGCCCACGATCATCACATACAGCGTCAGTAGCACCATCATACCCACCAGGCCAAACTCCTCACCCAACACGGCGATGATGAAATCGGTATGCCGCTCGGGCAAGAACTCGAGTTGGGACTGGGTACCTTCTAACCATCCTTTGCCCCATAGACCACCGCTGCCGATGGCCGTAGTGGATTGTATGATGTTCCACCCGGAACCCAGCGGGTCGCTATCGGGGTCTAGAAACGTCAGCACCCGCTGTCGCTGATAGTTGTGCATGTTCATCCATAGCACCGGTAGGCCCGCCGCGCCCAGCGCTGCGACCAAACCGATCAACTTCCAGGAAAGCCCTGCCAGCAGCACGACGATCACCGCCGCGCTGGCCACCAACAGCGAGGTACCAAGATCTGGCTGAATGGCCGTTAGTACGACCGGTACACCAATGATCACCGCGCAGACCACGATATCGCGAAGACGTGGCGGCAACTGGCAGCGGTTCAAATATGCGGCCACCATCAGCGGCACCGCCAATTTCATCATCTCCGAAGGCTGAAAACGGATGACGCCAGGAATCTCAAGCCAGCGCTTGGCCCCCATGCCGATATCGCCAGCAATTTCTACCGCAATCAGCATGGCAAGACCCACCCCGTAGGCCAGCGGTGCCCAGCGTAAAAACGTCGAGGGGGAGAACTGGGCGATGATCACCATACCCGCCAGCGCCACGCCAAACCGAATGGCCTGGGCGATGACGGTATCGAGCCGCTGCCCCGAAGCGCTGTAAAGCACCAATAGACCCGCGCTCATCAGCACCAGTAGCATGCCGAGCAGCCAGGGATCGAGGTGGATACGTTCCCACACACTTTTGCGCCGGGCGATACCGCTGTCCGGCGGACGCGTTGGATAACGCCGCAACGAACGGGTAATCAGTTGCCAAGGCATCGCTAGTTGCCCTCCACGTTGGCGGTATCTTCCTCTAACACCTCTTTGACTTCCTCGACCTCGGGGGCATCATCTTCGAGCAGCCAAGCATCCGTCATCGCCCGTGCCAAATGCGCGGCATGAGTGCTGCCGCCCCCCGCGTTTTCGACGATGACCGATACCGCAATTTGTGGGTCGTCGATGGGCGCAAACGCCATGAAAAGCGCGTGATCACGTAGGCGCTCTTCGAGCTCTTCCGCGTTATAGCGCTGATCTTGACCAAGCGAGAACACCTGGGCCGTGCCTGACTTGCCCCCCATGCGATACTCGAGCCCCACCCCAGTTCGACGTGCCGTGCCCTCGCTGCCGCTGAGCACTTTTTCCATACCGCTATATACCCGATCCCACCAGTTATCGTTGGCCAGTTCGATATCGGGCAGCGTATCGGGGAGCTCTTCAGGCACCGGCTGCTCGCCAATACGCAGGGCCAAGCGCGGCTTCACCCAATGGCCACGATTGGCCAAGGCAGCGGTAGCGCTGGCAAGCTGCAGCGGTGTGACCTGCCAATACCCTTGACCAATGCCTACCGAGAGCGTTTCGCCGGGATACCACGGCTGATTGAACCGCGCCCGCTTCCAGTCACGCGAGGGCATCAGCCCCGTGCTTTCTCCCTGAACGTCGTGCGCCACGCGTTGGCCAAAGCCGAAGTTGGTCATCTGTTCGTGGAGCTTGTCGATACCGAGGTCGTGGGCAAGAGAGTAGTAGTAGGTGTTATTCGATACGGCAATGGAGCGCTCCATATCGACACGCCCATGCCCCCAGCGCAGCCAATTACGATAGCGGCGAGAATCGTTGGGTAATTGATAGAAACCGGGATCGTTGATGGTGCTATCCGGGGTGATCACGCCCTCGACCAACCCTGCCAGCGCCAAGAAGGGCTTGATGGTCGACCCCGGCGGGTAGTGACCGCGAATGGCACGGTTGAACAGCGGCAGGTCGATATCTTCCTGCAGCGCTCGATAAGAAGCGACATCAATGCCGGTCACGAACTGGTTACTATCGAATCCAGGGGTCGACACCATCGCCAAAATTTCGCCAGTGCTGGGCACGATAGCCACGATGGAACCGCGTCGCCCATCAAGCAGCTCGTAAGCCAGCATTTGCAAGGAGCGGTCGAGCGTCAAGGTGAGGTTGGCACCGGGCACGGGGTCGGTACGGCCCAATTCGCGTAGAACGCGGCCCCGTGCGTTGGTTTCGACCTTACGTAGTCCGGCCTCGCCGTGGAGTTCAGTCTCGTAAAAACGCTCGACGCCGGTTTTGCCAATGAAATGGGTACCCGCATAGCGTCCTGGGTCGAGCTCCTGTAGCTCTTCTGCGTTGATACGCCCGACGTACCCCAGAGCGTGGGCCATGACGTCCGCATCGGGATAGTAGCGAAGCAGTTGAGCCTCGACTTCGACGCCGGGCAACCGGTGGCGATTGACGGCCAGCCGAGCGATCTGCTCTTCGCTCAGGTCGCTCATCAACAGCGCAGGCTGAAACGGTCGCTGGCGCTGGCGGGAACGCACTTGAAACGCCTCGATCTCCTCCTCAGGCAACTCCAGAAGATCGACCAGCAAAGAGAGCGTCTCATCGAGATCATCGACTCGCTCACGCACCAGGGTCAAATTGTAGGTAGGCCGGTTCTCCGCCAACAGCACACCGTTGCGGTCGTAGATCAACCCACGATTAGGCGGCAGAGGCTCGACCCGTACGCGGTTTTTTTCAGAGCGAGTGCTGTAGAGATCGTGCTGCACGATCTGCAGGTAGCCTAGTCGACTAACCAACAGGCTAGTCAGCACCACGACCACTAACACGGCGAGCAGTGCCCTGACACGGAAAATACGCAGTTCTTGCTCGGGAATTTTTAGCGTGTCACGGCGCTGAGGCATGGCAACAGAGGACTCTCACAAAACAATAAAAGCGGCGGCCCCAGTGGGGAGTAAACACAATTTAGCCGTCGATCGGCCTTTAACGCCTAGCGGTGATAGGGATGACCCACCAACAGTGTCCAGGCGCGGTAGAGCTGTTCTGCCAGCATGATTCTGACGAGTGGGTGGGGCAGCGTCAGCGGCGAGAGAGACCACGCTTTGTCCGCCGTGGCGGACAGAGAAGGCTCCAAACCGTCCGGACCGCCGACGAGCAGAACGACGTCCCGCCCCTCCATACGCCAAGCATCTGCTTCTCGGGCGAGCTGCTCGGTGGTCCAAGGCTTCCCTTTGACTTCGAGCGCGACCACGATCTCATCGCCGCGCAGTTTTTCGCGAATGCGCTGTGCTTCTTGCGAACGCGCTTTGGCGATATCGGCATTCTTACCGCGCTGACCAAGAGGAATTTCTTCGATTTCGAGCGTGAAATCCCGAGGGAGCCGCTTGCGGTAGGTCTCGACGCCCTGCTCTACCCACGCGGGCATTTTGGTTCCCACCGCTAACAGCCGAATCCTCATGACATCGTGGCTCGCTCTTCGAACTGCTTGAGCGATTCACTCACCGCGCCAGCATCGCTGGGCAAGTCTGCCCATAGCCGCTCGAGATCGTAGAGCGCACGCGCTTCGGGCAGCATGATGTGGACGACGATGTCACCCAGATCGACCAGTACCCAGTCTGCATTGTCGCCGCCTTCTACGCCCCGGGGATGAAGACCGGATGCTTTGGCTTTCTCGACGAGATTTTGGGCCAGGGCCGCCACGTGACGAGTCGAGGTACCGCTGGCAATCAGCATCAGGTCGGTCACTTCGGTGAGTTTGGCAACGTCGAGTTGCGTGATATCACGTGCTTTGAGCTCTTCTAGCGCGTCGATCGCTAGGTTTTTCAGTGTATCGATGTGCATGACTCCTGAAGGCAACCCCTTGTGGTAGTGACGTATGGTGATGACGTGTCGATTGATAAAATGCGATGACGGCACCACCTGATCGGTGGCACCGAACTGCAAGCGGGCCATTGTAACGGCTTCTTTCGCGACTGCCAGCGCTATTCACCGGTTTGATAAAGCCGCTCACTGAAAATTGCTTGCTCCACCGCTTCAGGCACCAGATACCGCACGCTTTTCCCCTCTTTCAACCGTTGGCGTATGTACGTTGCCGATATCGCCATCCGTGATGGCAGCTGCAACTGTAAAACACCACCCCGCGTGCGCGTCATCAGTTCGCTGACACTACTGACTTCGCGATGGCCAACCAGTTCCTTCAGTGCGGACGGCCAAGGCGATGGATAGCCTGGACGCGCAATGACCACCACATGCGCCAGCCCAAACACCTGCTCGGCGCGGTCCCAGTTGGCCAAGCGCAAAAACGCATCCTGGCCGATGACCATGACCAGCGACACCTCGTCGCCGTAGTGCTGGCGAAGCTCCGCCAGCGTATCGACACTGTAGGAAGGGCCCTCCCGTCGAAGCTCACGATCATCGGCTACGAGACCACAGGCATCGCCAATGCCCGCTTGCAGGAGCGCAAAGCGCTGGGCGGCCGATACTTGGGGTGTATCGCGCAGGGGCGGCTGTGGCGCAGGCACCATGTGCAGCGTCGCAAGCCCCAGGGCTTCACGCACTTCCAATGCACTGCGCAGGTGACCATGATGAACCGGGTCGAAAGTGCCCCCCATCATGCCCACCCGCAATGGCGGCGGGCGTCTTGATGTCTCGCTCATTGGCGAACCTGACCGTCACCTAGCACGATGTATTTCTGGGTCGTCAATCCTTCAAGTCCCACCGGCCCACGGGCATGCAGCTTATCGGTAGAAATACCGATTTCAGCGCCTAAGCCGTACTCGAAGCCATCGGCAAAGCGAGTCGAGGCATTGACGACGACCGAACTCGAATCCACCTCTGCCATGAAGCGTCTCGCCAATGAGTAATCTTGTGTCACGATGGCATCGGTATGGTGGGAGCCATAGCGCTCGATGTGTTCGATGGCCTCGTCCACGCCGTCCACCACTTTGATGGCCAGGATGGGAGCCAGGTACTCTGCTTGCCAATCCTCCTCGCTGGCCTCGAGCGCCTGGGGCAATAGTGCTCGTGTACGCTCGCAGCCACGCAGCTCGACGTCGTGCTCGGCATATGCCCGGGCCAGCTCTGGCAGTAAGATATCTGCAACCGCAGCGTCCACTAACAAGGTTTCCATGGTGTTGCAGGTGCCATAGCGGTGAGTTTTAGCATTGACCGCTATGGACAGCGCTTTGGCAGGATCGGCCGTCGCATCGATATAGACATGACACACGCCGTCCAAATGCTTGATGACGGGCACTTTGGCATCGCGGGAGATGCGCTCGATCAGCGATTTACCACCCCGAGGAATGATCACGTCGATATACGCTGGCATGGCGATCATCTCCCCTACGGCGGCACGGTCGGTCGTCGCCACGACTTGCACGGTGCCTGCTGGAAGCCCCACATCGGACAGCCCTGCCTGTAAACAGCGGCTCAGCGCCGCGTTGGAAGCGCTTGCCTCAGAGCCACCGCGCAATACGCAGGCGTTGCCCGACTTCAGGCACAGGCTAGCGGCTTCGATGGTCACGTTGGGACGCGACTCGTAAATGATGCCGATCACGCCCAGCGGCACACGCATTTTGCCCACTTGAATACCGCTCGGGCGATAGCGCATACCGTCGATCTCGCCGACGGGGTCCGGCAAAGTAGCCACTTGACGAAGTCCCTCGATCATTGCGTCAATGCGCTGATCATTGAGCGACAAACGATCCAACAGCGCGCTATCCAGGCCGTTTTCTCGCCCTCGCTGCATGTCTTGCGCGTTGGCCTGTAAAATCTCGCTGCGCGCGGCATCGACACGCGATGCCATGGCGATCAGCGCTTGGTTCTTGACATGCGTATCGGCGCGACGCAGAACGCTGGCAGCGGCTCGGGCACTTTTCCCTACCTGCTGCATGTACGCGGGCACATCCCCGGCAGCCAGATGGTGTTGGGCGTCTTGTTGGAATGTCTCAGAACCGCGCATGCGATCTCCCTGTGTCGTAAGCGTTACCGATGAAGTGCGGCGTATCGTATCGCCGAATGGCCTAATACTGATTGATTCGAAGGACGAGGCCAAGCAATGCGTTATGCTAGGGACATTCGCCATCAGGTAAATAGTAAGCCACCATGCAAAGCAAATACAAAATCAGCCTATTGAAGGCTAATCTACTTGCCGCGGCCGTCGCTTTATCGCTCTGGATACCCAGCGCGGAACCTGCAGCGGCCGTCATGATGTGGCTCTCCATCGGCTGGCTCTTGATCACCGCCTTGATCCTGGATTTTAGCCATCGCCGCTCCCGAGGTTTGCCCTGGCAAATGCTCGCAGGCACGCTTCTGCTGGGACTCATCGCCTCCGCACCAGACCGACATGCGCTACTCATTTGGACTTGGGGGGCCGTGTTCATGCTACCCCAGGATCGTTGGGCGGCCGTTTTCAACGGTGGCGCTGCGCTGGTCAGTTGCCTCGTGCTGCTACCTCATATCCCGCTCCCCGAATGGCTGTTGATGACACTCTCCTTGAGCATCCTACTGCTGCTGGCCATGTCGCGCACCCACCAACTGCTGACGATCAATGGCGTCATTCGTCAGCGGTTACGCCTCATACCCGGTTTGAATCTGTGGGCTGGCGAGCAGTTGTTGCGAGACTTGATACGCGAACAGACCCGCTCCGAGCGTGAAGCCATTCATGCCGACGTACTCATCGTTCGGGTAAGAAGACGCCAGCTTTGGCCGGTGGCACAAAAACTATGCGAACTTACCTACGATTTCGAGAACGTCTACCGTCTCAACAGCACGACGCTGGCTACCTTGATGCTCTCCAAAACCCCAGGAGAAGCTGCCAGCCGCCGGACGCTATTAGTAGCCGCCCTGCCTGATAACGTGCTCACGCAACACACCCCCCTGATGGACATCGAGCTTGCCGCGTTGACGCTCGACGAGTTGAGCCACTTTCCAGCATCCCACCTACGTGAGGTGGCATGAATACCCTCTTTTCCCCAAAACGTCTCATGACCTTGGCTTACGGTACTAGCATTATCGCGATGGTCGCCTATACGCTATGGCTCTATGCCATGGGTAGCTACCGCGAGTTGCTGGTGCCTCTGTTCGTGTCACTCTTGCTATTAGCGTGCCTGTTAATGCACGTGGGCCAGGGCACTCAGCCGGCGCTGCCTCGCTTGGTACTGCTGATCAGCACCTACGTCGTCGTGCTAAGCGCGGTGAATGCCAACGTGGAAACGTCCTCCCTGTGGTGGGGATTACCGATTGCTGCGACGTTTTTGCTGCTTCCTTTATGGAGTGCGCTGGCGGTCAACACGGCGAGCTTGATCGCCTGGTGGTGGCTGGCGCCGGTCGGCGTCATACCACTTTCGCTAGGTGTTGTCGTCTTGGCCCTGCTGCTTGCGCTGCCTCCTTGGGAACACGCCCGACGTCGCGCATTGCTTCGCGCCACGGACCCCAATGACAGTGACTGCAACGCCTACCATGTCGACACGTTAAAAGAGCGCTTGAACAACGAATTCCAGCGTGCTGCCATGTTGAACAAACGCTTGGCCGTCTTGGTGCTCCACCTCCCGCAATTGGACATGGCCGGAGAGCAGTTTGGCCAGCGGGCCCAAACGGCACTGTTAGCCGCGCTGTGTCAGGAGGTCAACAGTCGCTGCCGAGACCACGACATTCTGGGCCGCGCAGGCAGCGCTACGTTTTGGCTGGTGCTGCCAGATACCAGTGAGAGCGGCGCGCTGCTCGTGCGTGAACGGCTGCAGCGGTCGCTGTCACACTGCGTACTGGTCGAGACCGGACAGCTGGAAGTCCGCATCGCCACCTGCCTGCCGCTACGCAAAGAGAGCTTCGAGCGCTACATACAGCGACTAGAAGCACGCGCCGACGCGATGGCCAACGTCTAGTTTTCTTGTTTTGTGGATGGATTCACTCTTGCCGACTGCTGACACGCTCCTTTCTCTTTCGCTTTCGCCGACAGCGCTATTACTTCTGGTACTGGGCATTGCGCTGATTGAATCTCTCGCGCTGGTGGGATTACTCGTGCCAGGCGTCGTACTGATCACGGCGGCCGCGTCGATGGCAGGGCATCAGATGATTGCCCTCCCTTGGCTAATCGGCGCGGCTTTCATCGGGGCCGTACTTGGCGACGGCTTGAGCTACTTACTGGGCGCGCGTTACAGCGAGCGTGTGCTGACACGCTGGCCGCTATCGCAACATCCAGAGTGGCTGGGCCGAGGAGCGCGCTTCTTCGAGCATTACGGCGTTTACTCGGTGTTCATTGGCCGTTTCGTCGGCCCGGTGCGCCCTATCATTCCGCTTGTCGCTGGCATGATGCACATGCCAACGCGAACTTTTCTACTGGCCAACATCACGTCGGCTGCACTCTGGGCTCCGGCCTATCTGCTACCAGGCTACTTGCTGGGCCACACCTGGCAGCAACGGCTCGACCTTCCTGCTAACGTGGAGATGGCCCTTTTTGTCATGGCCGCCAGCATCGTGGGGCTCGCTATCGTGTTCTCATGGGGGCGGGCTCAGGTGGGACGTGATGGCCGTGTGTATTTCTTCATCGCTCGGCTGGCTCGGCGCGTACCCGCCATACGGCGCCCCTGGCTAGCCATGAGCCGTAGTGGCGAGGTGCCCTTGGCGTCGCTGTTCTTATCGCTCCTCGCGCTCACCTTGGCATGCGCGTGGACACTGCTGGTGCTGAAGCACCCCGAGCCACTGATGATCGACCTTCAGGCACAGCGGCTCTTCGCTTGGCTCGACACCGACTGGCTGACGGCGACCAGCCTGGTGCTCGCCAAAATAGGTGACAAGGCTGGAATCGTCGCGCTGACGCTCCCTTGGTTCGGCTGGCTCGTCTGGATCAAACGGTGGGATTTACTGACCCATGGAGCGCTGGCATTGGGAGGCATCGGCGCGCTCAATACCTTGGGTAAGGCCGTTTTTGCAAGACCCAGGCCCGACACACCGGAGTATCTGACCGGGTCGTTCTCCTACCCCAGCGCGCATACATCGACCTGGGTCGTCGTCGTTGGCCTATTCGCCGCTTTCGCTGCATCGCGACTGCCTCGACAAAGGCGCATGTGGGTTTATTGGCTAGCCATGGTAACGGCGCTGCCGATGGCGCTGTCACGCTTGGTGCTGGGCGTTCACTGGCTGAGTGATCTCATCGGCGGTGCATTGCTGGGATTGGTCGTGTGCGCCGTGGTTCAAATCAACTGGCAGCGCCGCTATCGGCCACCGCTGCCAGCGCTGCCCTGGGCAGCGCTGTTGCTGGGGCCACTCGTGCTATTGAGCGTACGCGTAGCGTTCTTTCCGCCCGTCTGAGGCGTTACGCTCAACCAAGCGCTAGCCAAAGACCTACACCGATCATCAACGTACCCGCAATACGGTTTAATAGCCTGACATTACCACTTTTGCCTAGCACCTTACGTAGCGTTTTCCCACCAGTGGCATACACCAGCATGCTGGCAAATTCGATGGTCAGAATCACCGCGATCAACAGGCTCAACTGCGGAGCCAAAGGCCTGCTGCCGTCCAAAAAGGGGGGCAACAGCACCATGAAAAATGCCCATCCCTTGGGATTGGCCACCGCGGTGACCAGCCCCTGAGTCGCTAACTGAATACGCCCCGCCGCGGGCCCCGTATCCAGCTCGCTAGGAATGGCCATTCGCCCACGTGAGCGCCACATCATGATGCCCAAATAAGCCAAATAGGCACCGCCCACCCACTTGAAGGCGATGAATAGTTCGGGCTGGCGCAGCATCAACGCAGCGACGCCCGCCCCCGCCGCCGCCGCTACGAAACCGACGCCGATAAGCTCCCCGATCATCATCCACAGAGTGCGCTTGACGCCTTGCGTCATGCCCAACACCATGGCCAGTGTCATGCACATGCCTGGTGTTAACGAGACGAAGAGAAACGTCGGTACGAAGACCGAGAGCGTCGCCCATGACATCATGACGAACCTTCCTTGTTTTGCGCATCGCGAGAGGTGGCCGCGGCGTGTTGCTCTTCGCCCCAGCGCGGCATCAGCGTATGCGCGATCCCCAACTGATTGAGAATGCGCGCCACGATGAAGTCGATCAAATCTTCCAGGCGCTGGGGACGATGATAGAACCCCGGCGCGGCGGGCAGAATTACTACCCCCAGGCGACTCAGCGCCAGCATGTGCTCTAAGTGAATCGGCGAAAAAGGGCTTTCGCGCGGCACCATGACCAGCGTGCGACGCTCTTTGATGGCGACGTCCGCCGCCCGCTCGATCAAGTTGTTACTCGCGCCGGTGGCGACTGCCGACAATGTGCCCGTTGAGCAAGGGCAAACGACCATGGCCGACGGTGCGCCCGACCCAGACGCCACCGGTGCCATCCAATCCTCGCGACCGAAACAACGGATCTGTCCAGGCTGCGCACCGCTGCGTTCAGTCAGCGCCTCGACCAAACGCTGCGGCTGAGCCGGAAGGGACACATCGGTTTCCGTGGCGATCACCATATGGGCTGCTTTAGAAATCATGACCCATACTTCGTGCCCAGCCTTCACCAACACATCGATCAATCTCAGACCGTACTGAGCACCTGATGCCCCGGTAAGGGCAACGGTGACCGGTGGCTTGAACGTCGTCGTCACTTTTGTAGCTCCCGCTTGGTCAATGCGTTCAATAAACGCTCATGTACCCCTTCAAAGCCACCGTTGGACATCACCACGATACGATCTAGCGGTGACGCTTGTGTGACCACGGTCTCCACCAGCGCCTCGATGTCGTCAAACAGTGCGGCGCGCTCCCCCTGGGCCTCGACGAGCGACTCCATTGACCAAGCCACGTTGCTGGGCTGAAACCAAAACACCGCATCTGCCTCGGCAACGCTATCAATCAATCGCTCACGCAGCGCGCCTAAGCGCATGGTGTTGGAACGCGGCTCGATCACCGCCAGCAGGCGGCCCTTGGTCGTGGCGGCGCGCAAGCCCTCCAGCGTGGCAGCAATCGCCGTGGGATGGTGAGCAAAATCATCGATGACCTGAATACCGTTGACCTCTCCTCGGAGCTCCTGGCGGCGACGGGGCGTTTGAAAACGTGCCAACGCGGCACAGGCGCGCGCTAACTGCACCCCGCACAGACGCGCAGCGGCCAGCGCCGCCAAGGCGTTACGCGCATTATGTTCACCAGTGAGCGTCCACTCGACGACACCATCCTCCTCGCCCTGGTCGCTGACATGGAGCACCTGAAAACGGCTGGCATCGGGACGCTCCAAGCGAAGCTGCCATTGGCTGCTGGCGTCGGTGCCAAAACGGGACACCAGCGACCACGTGCCCATCGAGAGCACCCGTTCCAACGCAGGCTGTTGATCGGCGACCAGCAACTGCCCCTTGCGAGGTACGATGCGGACTAAATGATGAAACTGTCGCTCGATGGCGGCTAAGTCTGGAAAAATGTCGGCGTGATCGAACTCGAGATTGTTCATCACCGCGATATGCGGGCGGTAGTGCACGAATTTGGAGCGCTTGTCGAAAAATGCCGTATCGTATTCGTCGGCCTCCACCACGAAGGGAGCATCAAGCGCGCCCAAACGGGCGGAAACACCAAAGTTGCGCGGCACGCCACCAATCAGAAAGCCGGGCGATAGGCCTCCGCTTTCCAGTAGCCACGCCAATAAGCTTGCGGTGGTCGTCTTACCGTGAGTGCCCGCCACGGCAATCACTTGTCGCCCCGGGAGCACATGCTCGGCCAACCACTGCGCACCGGAGGTGTAGCGCAGGCCACTATCGAGCAGCGCCTCGACCTCGGGGTTCCCTCGCGAAAGCGCATTACCCACCACCACCAAGTCGATGGCACCCGACAGATTCTCCTCACGATAGCCTTCCATCAGGGTGATGCCCGCCTCCGCGAGCTGCGTGCTCATCGGTGGATACACATTGGCATCGGAGCCGCTCACCTCATGGCCCAATTCCCGCGCGAGTAGTGCAAGGCTCCCCATAAAGGTGCCACAGATACCGATAATGTGCAGACGCATGGGCCAAGCGCTCCCTTCCTAACCATTTCAAACGATTGAACTTACCGAACCTACCAATCAGCGAGCGCTGAGATTAGCACGCCACGCGATGATGCTCACCTTGTTCGCAAGAAGAGAGGGGACAGACGGCCGAGAAAGTGACAATGGAGACGATTTATTGCAGGATGCGCCCACCTATTGTTCGCCATTTACATTGACAGCCCTGCACCGTGACCCATAGGGCAGAACAGGAGTCCATCATGCGTGTATTGATTCGCTACTTTTTTAGAGGTGTTCGCATCTTGCTGGCGCCGGTCATGCTGATCTCAGAGAAGCTATCGACCCCTTCCGCCGTGGAGCGCTCTCCAGAAGAGCAAGCACGCGTCGATGCCGAATGCCAGAAACTCGCGCTCTATCAGTTTCGAACGTGCCCATTTTGTATCAAAGTGCGTAAAGAGATGGCGCGCCTGGGGCTCAACATCGAGCTGCGGGATGCCCAGCTGGACCCCGACCACAAACAGGCGCTGCTGGATGGCGGCGGCAAAGTCAAAGTCCCCTGCCTGAAAATTGAGCATGATGACGGCCAGGCAACGTGGCTCTATGAATCGGATGAGATCAACCGCTGGCTGCATCAGCGCTTTGCGAGTCACTAACGACTTTTAGAACTCTACCCTTTGTGCGGCCAGCTCGAAGTTAACGCGAATATCGATGCCCTCCGATATGCTGGGGGGTGTCTCAGCGTCGTGTTGAAGCGCTAAAACGCCGTGAATCTCGCCTTGCAGGTGTAACTCGCGCCCTTGCTGCTCCACGTGGTTCAATGACACATCAATATTGCCTCCTTCCGAGGTGTAAAGGGGTGGTATGGCCGTGGGTCCAATGAGCTGCATGACCTTGGCCGAGACGAGTTCATCCCCCTCCAGTACGAAACTCAGAACCAGCGCCTCTTGGGCATCCCACTCCAGCGGGTCGACGAAACCGGTGACCTCGACTTGTCGCTGGTCGCCGACATCCATGAACGTCGCATTGGAATCGTCACTTTGTCGTAATACGAACCAAGCACGCTCGTCACCGTCCAATGTCCCGACTATATTCGCCGACTCGTCAGCGCCTGCTAACAGCGCACCGCCCGTTAATGCACTGGCGAGTAGCCAGCCAACCCCTTGTTTGAACATCGCCTACGACACCTTCTGTGGTCTGTTCGAGGCTAGCCAGCCAAAGCACTGGCACGCATCGACTTTTGTCTAACACCCTGGTCTACAACGTGCGTCGTTAGCCTCATCATTTATCAGATGAATGAGGCCAGTCATTATTTCGATTGTATGACGCTATGACCTCTCTCTATGTTGTCAGCATAGCTTACGAGCTGACCGTGTCTGTTTTGCTGGTCATTGATGCGTCTGCGACATGTCCAGCAAAGCGAACAATAAACAACATACATGGGAACAAAGATGACGCTCAAGAAGACACTACTGGCCTCTGTGATTGGTGCAACCGTAGCAGCAACCGCCATGTTGCCGATGACGGCAAGCGCAGAAACCCTGCGTATTGGTTACTCTGCCGACCCTGAAACCTTGGACCTGCACGAGCAGCTCTCCGGAGGCGTATTGCGTTTTTCGCACCTCGCTTTCGACCCGCTGGTACGCTGGACCAAAGACTTCCAATTCGAGCCGCGCCTGGCCACCGAATGGGAGCAGGTAGACGACACCACCATGCGCATGACCCTGCGCGAAGGCGTTACTTTCCATTCCGGTAACCCTTTCACAGCGAAAGACGTCGTATGGACCATTGAGCGTCTGAAAGAGAGCCCGGATTACCGCGCCATTTTTGATCCGGTGGCTAGCGCAGAAGCCATCGACGACTACACCGTCGAAATCACCACGTCTGAGCCCTATCCGCTGCTGTTGAACCTTGCTACCTACATTTTCCCGATGGATAGCGAGTTCTACACGGGCGAAACCGAAGAGGGTAACGACAAAGCCGAGATCGTCAAAGCGGGGAACTCCTTCGCTTCACGTAACGTATCAGGCACCGGCCCGTTCATCGTCACCGACCGCCGCCAGGGTGTCCGCGTCGACTTCAAACGTTTTGAGGATTACTGGGATACCGAAAGCGAAGGCAACGTTTCTGAAATCATTTTGACGCCGATCGCTGAAAACGCCTCCCGCGTAGCGGCCCTCCTCTCCGGTGGCGTGGACTTCATCGATGCCGTTCCGCCCAACGACTTGGATCGTGTGCGTGAAGCCGACGGTGTCGAATTGGTCGAAGTGCCCGGCACCCGTATCATTGGCTTCCAGCTCAACGAAGAGCGAGTCGAGGCCTTTCAGGATGCTCGCGTTCGCCAAGCCGTCGACCTCGCCATCAATCAGGAAGGTATCGCCGACCGCCTGATGCGCGGCTTCGCCACACCGGCTGGCCAGTTCTCTCCTGAAGGTTACTCGGGCCACAATCCGGATCTCGTTCCGCGCTACGATCTAGAACGCGCCCAAGCGTTGATGGCCGAAGCGGGCTACGAAGAGGGTTTCAGCGTCGATATGATCGCGCCCAACAACCGCTACGTGAACGATGCGCAAATCGCTCAGGCGGTGGCCAACATGTTGGCACGTATCAACATTACGGTGAACCTGCGTACCATGCCGCTGGCCCAGTACTGGCCCGAGTACGACACCCGCCAGTCCGACATCGCCATGATCGGTTGGCACGCCGATACCGAAGATACTGCTAACTTCTTCCAGTATCTCTCGTTCTGTATCGATGAAGAGAGCGGTGCTGGCCAGTACAACTATGGCAGCTACTGCAATGAAGAGATCGACGCGCTGGTGACGGAAGCCGACGGCGAAACCGATCTCGAGAAACGCAACGATATGCTGCGTGAAGCCGAAGCCATGCTGTATGAAGACGTTGGTTTCGTCATGCTACACTGGCAAAACTTGGCCTACGCGGCAGCGGAAGGCGTCGACGTTGAGCCGGTCGTTAGCGCACTGGACTTCCCCTACCTGGGTGACTTAGTGATCGAACGCTAAGCCCCACGCTGAACCGAACACCCGCGCAAGGATGCTTCGCTCTCCAGTCATGCTGGAGGGCGAAGCGTTTTCTATGGGTCGCCCCGGCCCTGATGCGGCGCGTCTCTGATTAACCTACATAGGTGGCGTACGCCATGATTGCTTTTTTAATCAAGCGGCTGATGCACGCAATATTGGTGATGTTTGTCATCAGTGTACTGGCCTTCGCCATCCAGGATAACCTGGGTGACCCTGTACAGCAGATGGTCGGACAGTCGGTCCCCGAAAGTGAGCGCGAAGCCATTCGTGAACGGTTGGGGCTCAACGACCCCTTCCTGGTTCAGTACGTGCGCTTTGCCAAAAATGCCGTTCAAGGTGACTTTGGCGACTCCTATTTTTACCGCGAACCGGCGCTGGAAGTGATCGCTCGGCACTTGCCCGCCACCCTAGAGCTGGTCTTTGCCGCCACGCTGATCATCGTGCTGCTGTCCGTGCCCATTGGCGTCTATAGCGCGATCAAACCGCGCTCGCCCATTTCTCGATTCTTTATGGGCGCGTCGATTATCGGTATTTCGATTCCGGTCTTTTTGACCGCCATCGTGTTGATTCAAATTTTCTCGATTGGTATTACCGTCTCGCTCTTCCCGGAGAGCACGGCTTGGGGGGCTTGGCTAAATGGCTTGCTTTCTACCGAAGGCAATATGCCGTCGTTTGGCCGTGGCTATGACTTGGTGCACGTGGTGGGTCACTGGGATACCAACCTGGCAACCTGGAACGGCTTACAGCACCTGGTACTACCCGCTGTCTCGCTGGCCTCGATCATGCTGCCGCTGTTCATTCGTTTGATCCGCGCGGAAATGATGGAAGTGCTGCAGTCCGAGTACGTCAAGTACGCCCGCGCCAAAGGCATTTCCATGCGCCGGGTCTATTTCGTCCATGCGCTGAAAAACACCATGCTGCCGGTGATTACCGTGGGCGGCGTGCAAATCGGCACCATGGTGGCCTACACCATTTTGACCGAAACCGTTTTCCAATGGCCGGGCATGGGGCTGATGTTCCTCGACGCCATCAACCGTGCCGACATTCCGCTCATCGTGACCTACCTGATGATTGTCGGCGTCATTTTCGTGGTTACGAACACCATCGTGGACCTGATCTACGGCTTCGTGAACCCCACCGTAAAACTGACTGGTAAGCCCGCATGACAACGTCCACTTCTACCCCCGCACCAAGCCGCTGGGAGCGCCTGCGCGACTCCTTTTTGTGGTACAGCTTCAAGCGCGACCGCACGGCACAGCTCTGCCTTGCCGTGTTCATTTGCTTGGTCGTGACGGCGTTTTCGGCACCGTTACTGGCACCTACCGACCCTTATGACTTGGCACAGATAGACATTCTTGCCTCCGAGCTACCTCCCTTCTGGATCGATGGCGCCGACCCGATGTATACCCTGGGCACCGATGCTCAGGGCCGGGACCTGCTTTCGATCATCCTTTACGGCACGCGGGTATCGCTGCTGATCGGCTTTGGCGCCGTGGCGCTGCAAGCGCTGTTGGGGGTGACCTTCGGGCTGATGGCAGGCTATTTGGGCGGCCGCGTCGACGCCTTCCTGATGCGTCTGGCGGATATCCAGCTCTCGTTCTCGACACTGATGGTAGCCATCGTCGTGGGGGCCGTGGTGAAAGCCACCTTGGGCAGTGCTTTCTACAGCCAGTACGCCGTGCTGATGCTGATTTTGATCATCGGCTTGGCCGAGTGGCCCCAGTACGCGCGCACGGTGCGCGCCTCGGTACTCGCCGAGAAAAACAAAGAGTACGTCGACGCCGCCCGCGTCATGGGCCTGCGCAGCAAGCGCATCATGTTCCGTCACGTGCTGCCCAATACGCTGTCACCGATCTTCGTCATTTCGACGGTGCAAATTGCTAACGCCATCATTTCTGAAGCAGCGCTGTCGTTTTTAGGGCTGGGTATGCCGGAAACTCACCCTTCACTTGGGTCGCTGATCAAAGCAGGCTTTGACTACATTCAGTCAGGCTCTTGGTGGATCACGCTGATCCCCGGTGCGGTGCTGGTCGTGCTGGTGCTGTCGATCAATCTTCTGGGCGACTGGCTGCGCGATGTCATGAACCCACGACTCTACAAAGGCTGAGGACACCATGGCACTTCTTGAAGTCTCTCAACTCGACGTCCGCTTTGCCCTGCGCCAGGGCGAAGTACGCGCCCTGCGCGACGTCAACTTCACTCTCGAGCGCGGCGAGCGCCTGGGTATCGTCGGCGAATCGGGCGCGGGTAAATCCGTCGCCGCCTTCTCGTTGCTGAATTTGATCGCCAAACCAGGTTTCATTGCGGGCGGAAGCATCACGTTCGAAGGCAAAGAGCTCAACAGCATGTCGGAGCGAGGCCTGCGCAAAGTGCGCGGCAACCGCATTTCGATGATCTTCCAAGACCCGATGATGACACTGAATCCAGTGCTCTCCATCGGCGAACAGATGGTGGAGTGCTTGAAGGCCCACCGCCGCATCTCCACCAAAGAAGCCCGGGCCATCGCCCTGGACAAACTACGCCAGGTGCAGATCCCCTCTCCCGAAAAGCGCTTGGATCAGTATCCCCACGAGCTTTCCGGCGGGATGCGCCAGCGCATCATCATCGCCATTGCCCTGCTACTCGACCCGGACATCATCATTGCCGACGAACCCACCACGGCACTGGACGTGACGATTCAAGCCGAAATCATGGCGCTGCTGCTGGAGCTATGCGAACAGCACAACGTGGGCTTGATTTTGATCACTCACGATCTGGGCGTGGTAAGCCAAGTGACCCAGCGTATGCTGGTGATGTACGCTGGCCGCGTCATCGAGCAGGGCCCTACGCGGGAAATCATCAACGACCCGCAACATCCTTACACCCAAGGCTTGATCAATGCACTGCCGCAAATGGCGACGCCGGGTGAAAAACTCAACCAGATTCGTGGCAGTATGCCGTCACTCTCTAATTTGCCCAGCGGCTGTGCGTTCCATCCCCGCTGTGATTTTATCAACCGCGCCGACGGGCTCCCCCGGCCGGGCTGCACCCAGCAAGTCCCCGATTTCGTCGAGTCTGGCAACTGTCGCGTGGCCTGCCACATGGTGGCGGAAATGTTGGAAGATCGCCGCTTGAAGGAGGAGAGCCTATGAATGCCCAGGCGGAAACGATCGCGACCATGCCGACTCAAAACGAAGCGAGCAACGACTCGCTACTGCAAATTCGCGGTCTTAAAAAGCGTTTCTCACTCTCCGGTGATTTTCTGGAGCAGCTACGCTTCAAAGGCGGCAAGCTGATTCGCCATCAGGAGTATGTCCACGCCATTAACGGCGTCAATCTGGACATCAAGCGCGGCGAAGCGCTCTGCGTGGTGGGTGAATCTGGCTGCGGTAAGTCCACCGTGGCGCGCACGGTCATGGGGCTGATTTCTCCGTCAGAGGGTGAAATTCGCTACGACGGCCAGCGCATCGACGATCTCAGCTCGAAGCAGCTCCTGCCCTACCGCAAGCGCATGCAGATGATCTTCCAGAACCCTTACGCGTCGCTGAACCCACGCATGACCATTCAGCAGACGCTGGAAGAGCCACTGCGGCTGCACCATCCCGACTGGAACCGCCAGCAGATCCTCGATAAAGTCGAGGAGGTGATGCGTTCGGTGGGTATCGACCCCGATTGGGGCAAGCGCTTTGGCCACGAGTTTTCTGGCGGTCAGCGTCAGCGAATTGCCATTGCCCGTGCGCTGGCCGTCGATCCCGAATTCATCGTCGCCGATGAGCCCATTTCAGCGCTAGACGTCTCTATCCAAGCACAGGTGCTCAACCTGCTGATGGATGCCCAGCGGGATCGCAACCTGACCTATCTGTTCATTACCCACGATCTGGCGGTGGTCGAGCACTTTGGGACACGGGTGGCCGTGATGTATCTGGGCACCGTATGTGAAGTCGCCACGACCGCCACGCTGTTTGCCAAGCCTCGCCACCCCTATACCCAGGCATTGTTGTCGGCCATTCCCCGCTTGGAGGACGACCGCCCCCAGCATATTCGCCTGTCGGGTGAAGTGCCGACACCGGTCAACTTACCCAGCGGCTGCGTTTTCCATGGTCGTTGTCCCCATGCTAACGCCCGCTGTAAGCAAGAAATACCTGCTTTGATAACCCAGGATGACGGCACCCGCGTAGCGTGTCACGCTGTTGAGGAAGGCCGCCTATGAGCGCGGCCCCTTCAAGCGCCATACGCTTGGTCGTTTTGCGAGGTAAGGCATGGAAATTCGCTGGCTAGAAGACTTCATTGCCCTGGCCAGAACGCGACACTTCTCCCGCGCCGCCGACGAACAACACGTCACGCAGCCTACCTTTTCAAGGCGGATCAAACTGCTCGAAGAGGAAATGGGCGTCACGTTGATCAACCGACAAACGTTACCGCTGTCGTTGACGCCTGCGGGTGAAGAGTTCTTGACGCTCTGCGAACAGGTCACCGACCGGGTGCGTTTGACGCGCGACCGCGTTCGTGAAATTAGCGCCGGCCAGCAGCGGCGAATCATGGTAGCCGCACCGCAAAGTCTGCTGGCGCATTTTCTACCGGAATGGTTAGCCAGCAGCGGCTGGCAGGAGCGCATTCAGCCCTACCTTCGCGCGACGGGCTGGGTGGCCAGCGACTACTTTCAGGCGCTGGCTCGGGCAGAGTGCGATCTAGCGATTTGCTATTGGCCCGTTGGACGCTGCGATCTGGATATCGACACTAGCGCCTGCACCTATCGAGTCATTGGGCATGAACGGCTAATTCCCGTGACCGGGCGTAAAAACGACGGGTCGCCGTGTGCACTACTGCCTGGCGCTCGCCAGCAGCCAGTGCCCTGGCTGGCCTACCCCAAACGTGGGCTACTCGGCTCGGCTGTCAAAGCACATTTGGCACGGTTGCCGCAAAGCACGTACTTAACGGCACAGAGCGAAAACCTCTATGCAGCAGGTATCAAAGAACTGGTGCTGCTGGGGTATGGCATGAGCTGGCTACCCGAGCGAAATGTGGCCGCAGAGCTAGCTGACGGCACCTTGGTCAGGGCGGGCGACAGCCGCTGGGACGTACCCATGGAGCTGCGGTTGTATCGTCACCAAAGCCAGCACCATGCCGAACTCGATAGTTTGTGGGGCCAGCTCTCACCGCCCCGACTTTGAAAGGACGTTTATATGTCAGCAACCCTCTATCAACTGCAGCGCGACCACATCCAAGCACTGAATCATGCTTATCAAGCGCGCATGGCGGCGCATAACCTGGATAGTTTGGCGATATACAGCGGCCATGCGAACAACCACTTCGCTGATGACCATGCCACCAGCTTTCAGTCCTACGGCCATTTCATTCATTGGGTGGGGATGGCCGATGTTCAGCACAGCTGGCTGGTGATTCAGCCCCATCAGCGCCCCCAGCTTTATCTGTACGCGCCTGCCGATTTTTGGCACTTACCGACTCAGCTGCCTGAAGAACCCTGGGTGGCGGAGTTCGACGTACATTTATGTAGCGATAAAATCACCCCGCCGCTCACTGGACGCGCTGCCGTGATCGGCGATCTGAAGGAGCTCGCGAGCACGACACCCCTCGCCAATGTCGCCACACTTCATCCCGAAGGCTTGGTACGCGAACTCGACGAGTTGCGCATGGTCAAGTCCGCCTACGAAGTGGCTTGCCTGCGCGAAGCCAATCGACTAGCAATCGCGGGCCACCAAGCGGCTAATGCTGCTTTTATCGGTGCGTCGGCCGAACTGGATGTGCAGCTCGCCTATTTAGGGGCCAGCCGACAGCGAGAGTCGGACGTGCCTTATCAAAACATTATCGGTCTAAATGAGCATGCCGGGGTCTTACACTATCAGCGCTATGACCTGTCAGCCCCCAAACGGCGTTATAGCCTGCTAGTCGATGCGGGCCGTCGTTTTCGCGGCTACTGTGCGGACATTACCCGTACCTATGCAGGCCCGGATGCACCCAGCGAATTTGGCGGGTTAATCAGCGCCATGCACGGTCTGAAAGATGAACTCATCACCCACATCGTTCCTGGCATCGAGTTTCTAACGCTACATGAGCAGATGCACCGAGGCCTAGCCGACATATTGATCTCGCACGGACTGTATCAGGGCAGCGCAGAGAGCGCCGTGGAAACCGGTGTTACCCGCGCCTTTTGCCCGCATGGACTGGGCCACTCATTAGGGATTCAGGTACACGATGTGGCCGGATTGAGGCAGCCAGACGGGAGCCCATCGCCAGCACCTGACACCCATCCAGCCCTGCGTCTTACCCGTACACTGCAAGCCGGTATGGTCATCACCATCGAGCCAGGCCTCTATTTCATTCCCATGTTGCTGGCACCACTGCGTAAAATGCCCCACCCCATCGACTGGACGCTGGTCGACCGGCTCGCCGTGTGCGGAGGCATACGCATCGAGGATAATATCCTAGTGACAGAAGGCGGATCTGAGAACTTGACGTTATAGCCACTCCCTCGCCCAACAAAAAACGCCCGGCTTACGCGTGTAAGCCGGGCGTATATGTATCGGATTGGTTTAGAAACGGTAAGTAATACCGCCGCCGATCGTCACTGGCTCGATATCGACTTCGCCAACGGTGGCGCCAGCCGCATTGATGTCGGCGCTTACGTCCGCGTAGCTAACATAGCCGTTCAGCATGACGTTATCCGTCACTGCCAAATCCACACCCGCTTGGCCGATGGCGCCGTAGCTCTCGTCGATGCTCAAGCCAGATGGCTCGCTGGAAAAACTCGTGTAGTTCAAACCAAGACCTACGTAAGGCTGAACTTTCGAGTCCAAACCACCCATCGGGTAGTAGTTGACCAGCAGGTTCACCGGCAGACGGTCGACGCTACCTGCGCTGCCGCCCGGCGTCGTGTTCAGGTCATGTTCGAATTTTTCAGAGCTGTTGAGTTCGACGCCAAATTTGTCGCTGAACAGGTAGCCCGCACCATAAGTGAACCCACGTGCGCTTTGTACGTTGAGGTCCGCACCGCCAACATTGCCGTTACCTGAGCCCGTATCCGTTTGGGCAACACCGCCGCGAACAAACACATCGCCTGCTTCGTAGGCCATAACGGCTTGGCTCGCCATGACGGCACTGGCAGACACGATAGCGGCGGTGATCAATTTCATTTTGCTCATCAGGGTCATCCTCTTGCATCTTGCTTGGGATTGATGCTGGTCAACGCCAGCTAACCTATACAATATATAGTATAAGAACACCGTTTCCAAATTTCATGTGAAATTTTATTATAGGTTTTCTGGCTCTGATAGCTTTTGTTAACTATCGCGCTTGACAAACGAGCATAAAAAAAGTCCCCCGAAGGGGACCCAGGTGGAGCACGCCAGCTCACTCGGTGTATTGCCGGGCAGCGCCGCGGCAACGTTGCAAAGAAGGGAGAGCATTGAGTGCCGGTTGCATCGCGACCTTAATGACTCTATTCATTTGCGGGTTACCTTTTATATTGCGAGCTGTGTGCCAAAAAAATAATTTCTATTAAAAAACATAATCTTACTAAATAAATGAGTAAAGAAAGCGTTCGCTATCTCTTTACCCCATGAAAAAGCGCACCAGCGGCGCGCATTTTTCGCTGCATTGCTTCATAACGAATCACTCAACCGCCACCAGCAACTAGCCTTACTGGCTTACTTGATTGCGGCCGCCGCGCTTGGCTCGATAAAGTGCCTCATCTGCTAAGACCAAGAGTCGGTCTCTGTTGTCCTCTGATACGTCGGTGCTACAGACCATACCCGCCGAGAGCGTGCACGCAAACTCCTGCTCCCCTTGGTTAAAGCGCAGGCGAGAAAAGTATTGGCGAATGTCTTCCAAGCGCTTCCGACCGTCCTCTGCGCTGCAGTGTGGCAGCACCACTAAAAACTCCTCGCCCCCATACCGGCCAATCATATCGGTTTGGCGTAGGCGCTGACGCAGCAGCGTCGCCACCGACGCAATCACGACGTCCCCTGTGGCATGGCCATAGGTATCATTCACCGATTTGAAATGGTCGATGTCCACCATGGCGACCACCACCGAATAGTGTTGTCGGAAGCCACGACATATCTCGTTGATCGCGGCACTTTTAATGCTGGCATGCTTGAGCAGCCCGGTCAGACTGTCTTTATTGAGCAGCGCCGACAGTGTGCGTGAGCGGGCCACGCGCACACGAATCGAGGCTACCAGCTGCGCAGCGAGAATGGGCTTGGTGAGGAAGTCATCGGCTCCGTGGCTGAGCGCATCTACCTGCTTACCTAAGTCCATCTCTGCAGATAAGAAGACGATGGGCAGACTACTCCACTCGTCATACTGCCGAACCACTGACGCTAAATCAGGGCCATCGTAATCCGGCATGTGCACATCCATCAGTAAGAGTTCGGGTCTAAACGAGGCGAGTTGATCGATGATATGGCGGGGATTGTCGAGGATGCGCACTTCCATCCCCGCGGCTTCTAGCACGAGCTGGTAATAAGCCGCCAGCTGTTGGTCGTCGTCCACGACGAGAATACGAGCGGGTGGCGATTGACGCTCTTGAAGAAGCTGCTCCAGGCGGTTCACCAATTGCGGTATGTTCAGTGGCTTCAAAAAATAGCCATGCGCATTTAACTGTGCCGCTCGCATACGTGCATCGAAGGAGTCACAGTCGCTGATGAAAAGCAGGGGGCAAGAGAGCGCTTGCAACGGTGCAAGGTGTCCCACGCCTGCCATGGCGTCTACGATCAAAATATCGGGAGACTGATTGGCGATCGCTTGGCACGCCTCTGGCACAGAGTCGAAAAGGCGGACGTCATAACTGAAGTTCATCAACTGTTCACGGATATGCTTACCGAGCTCGTCATCTTCTTCGATCAGCCAAATCTTAGCGGATGTGCCGTTGATTTCTTGAGGCCCATCAACGCTAGGCGCCTGCTGCAAACTAGGCACGAGCTCGATTTGCATCGACTGTAATTGGCTACTCACCACGTTGACGAGCTGAAGATCGATGGCTTGATCGCTCTCCTCCAGCCAGCGCTTAAGGCCATTTTCCAACAGCCGTGCTTGGCTGCCGATCGTATCGAAACCAAACGTCCCTGCCGACCCTGCCAGTTTGTGTAGTCGATGGTAAACATCGGTCAACGTATCCCGAGGGGCTTGTGGGTCGCCACTGGACGGGGCTTCGGTGGTGACCATTAGCTGAGCACGTAACGTTTGCTGCAAACGCGTGAGAACACTGCACAACGATGCCAATTCGGCTTGCAGATTATGCTGATAGGTTTGTTTGAGCAGTGCCAGTTTGTGCTCTAGCGACTGTTGATCATGATTTGCCACACGCCTGCTCCCAAAGAGTGCGAACTTGATTAGCCAGGGTCATGGGATCAAACGGTTTGGCAATCACGCTTTCGGCACCGAGTGCGATGAGTTGATCCACCTCGTGGGGTTGTACTTTGGCGGTCATGAACGCGATGGGCACTTTCTCGAGACTCGAGCGTTGACGCAACGCCGCTAGAGTCGATGGCCCATCCATACCAGGCATCATGACATCGAGTAGAATCATGTCTGGAGCGAACGCTTCGGCTTCTTCCAATGCCTGCTCCCCTGAAGCACAGACTTTGACGTTAAAACCACCGACGACTTCGAGAGCAAGTGTCGCTACCGTTTGGATATCAGGATCATCTTCTACATACAAAATACGCTCTAAGCTGCTCATTCGTTATCCACCATCTGGACCAGTTGGGTTCGTTGTTGAATTGCCTCGAGCAACTCTGTCGGACTAATGCGCGATTTCAAGAACACCGTCTCGACACGATGTTGATCTGCTTCACTGATGGACTGCCCAGATAGGATAATGATTCGCGCGTGGGGCTGCTCTTCACGAATCTGCTCTAGTAAATCCCAACCTTCGCCGTCAGGCAGACCAATATCCAAAATAATGGCATCGTAGCGTCGATAGGCTAAGTGGCGACGTGCCATGGCCACGCTCACCGCGTGATCACACTCTGCATGCTCATCCAGCATGGCGCGTATGACCGCATGGAGGTCGGGGTCATCCTCGATATGCAGTAGCCTCAGGCGCTCTTGATGAGTCTGCATCTGCTCGCTGAGTAGTGCTAGCAGGTGTTCAGTCTGAATGGGTTTTGCCAACCAAGCGATGTCCTCTAAGTGACCTTCCAGAGCGACACCGCCTCGCTCCATGCTCCCCGTCACCACCATGACGGGGGTATGCTTCGACGCCCGCTGCTGTCGCAGCGCATGAATCACATCGAAACCGCTCATGTCGGGTAGTCCAATATCGACGGTGATGGCGTCATAGTGTTGGTTGGCCAGTTTCTCTAGCGCCATGGCACCGTCCAAGGCAGAGTCCACTTCGAAACCGGCTTGAGCCAATGTTTCAAAAAGAACACGCACGACGGAAGGATCATCCTCGATCACCAGCACTCGGCCCGCGTCAGCGCCCCGCGAATCACTAAGAGTATCCGAGGGATGAAGAGGCAGGGAGAACCAGAAACAGCTGCCCTTGCCCTCTTCTGAATCGAAGCCCATCTCACCTTCCATGTGCTCGATTAGCTCGCGCGTAATCGCCAAACCCAACCCCGTTCCCCCTTTCGCCCGCGAGTCGGAGGCATCGACTTGTGCGAACTTACTAAAAATATGGCCTTTGAAGTGGTCGGGAATTCCCGGCCCATCGTCTTTGACGGTCACCATCATCCTATGGTCTTGCTTATCGACACTGATTTGGACTTCTCCTCCCTCCGGCGAAAACTTCACGGCATTGGAGAGCAGGTTCGCCATGACCTGACGAAGCCGCTGACCGTCGACACGCACCTGTGTATCGGGATGAGGATTATCCAGCGTCAACGTCACCTGCCGCTCATGGCGATAGTGGCGATTCTCCTCGATGGCACTTTCCAGTAAACGCTGCAGCGGCTGCCACTGCATATCGAACGCCAGTTTACCGGCGGCTATTTTTTCGATATCCAGCAGGTCGTTGATCAAGTGGGTGAGCCGCTGACTATTTTTATGCGCGATGTTGACCATACGCATGACGGTATCCGGCACGCTGCCAAGCGCCCCAGCAGCGACCATACCCAGCGCTCCCGAAATGGACGTAAGCGGCGTACGCAGCTCATGACTCACGGTCGAGACAAACTCGTTTTTCATTTGCTCGACGCGCTTCGATTCAGAAATATCTTCGGCAATGCCCAAGTAACCGGTAATCGTGCCTTGCTGATCTTTAATAGCGGTCACCACCAGCTTGATGGGCACACGATCGCCCGCGCGGGTCAGATAGGTCCACTCGTTGACATCGCGCTTTTCCAGGGCAGCCCGGTGGGTAAACACCTCCAAGGGCGTCAAGGTATGGCCTGCACTCTGGCTCAGTTCGAGGAGCCGCTGTTCGACTTCATCGGCATCGTGAAACAGCATGGGAGTTTGCACTCCGATGACCTCGCTCGCCTGATATCCCAAAAGGTCTTCAGCACCTTTGTTGAACAGCTTGATCACTCCCTGGGTATCCATGGCGATAATGGCAAAATCCACGGCAGCATCGAGCACCGAGCTCAGCAAATCATTGCTACTGGCGAGTGCTCTGGTGCGTTGATCGACCTCGCGCTCTAAATTGCTCTGCGTATGGCGAAGGCGTTTGAACGCATCGCTGAGCTCCGCGCTCATCGCACCCAATAAATTAGAAAGCTGCTGGAACTCGACGATGCGACTGTCGGGAAGTTTGGGCGTTTTGCCTTTGGCAATCGAATCGCTCAGCGTCCGCCCTTTTTTGCCGAGACGGGTTAGCGGCTGAGTAATCATACGGCTCAAGAGTTCAGCCGCCACGATGCCAAAGATCAATACTGCCGCTAACATGGCAAACAAAACGGTCCGATAAGCTTCCATGGCACGCACGGTAGGCAGTGCCGGCGTCTCTAACAATACGTGATCGACACCTCCTACGCCGCGGGCAGGTAACTGTAGTGTATAAAACCCCTGAGAAAAGCGAACGGCCGGGTTATCCAAATTGCCTGGAAGCCACATACGCATGCGCTCGTCTAGATCGATGAGTTCATCTCCAGATGCCAGCGTTAGTGAGTTGAGATGACCTACCTGTGCCAGCAGCTCACCCTCTGCATCGAGTAGTCCAATATTGACGTTGCTATCTGCCCTTACTCGACCAATATGGTAAACGAAACGCTGATCGGCTCCGGGTTCCGACAAACGCCCCACCAGCTCGTTGCCCATGGCATTGAGCGTTTGGTTGACAAAGTTTTCTTGCCCCTGACGCATGGCATGGCCTTCGTACAGAATCAGCGGAATACCCGTCATCAATGTGACCGACAATAGGGCACAAAACAGCAGATGTTTGAGCCTTAATAAAGCCCCTGCCGTCGGCAGCCAAGACCGTTGAGATAGCCCACAAATAATAATGATCGCGCTAGCGATGACCGCGTTGAAAACACCGTTGATGGCTTGTTTTAAATACACCAGCAGCGTTAGCTCTTGGCTCCATCCTAACCACAAAGGCAATAATAGAAAGTCGATCGGGGCGGCGATCGCCGTCCAAAAGATCAGTGCAGCAATGATCAAGTTTTTGACTTTATGGTGGTAAAGCCAAGAGACCACGAGCGCCTCTAGGATGAACACCATGACGGTGACGGGATTTTCCCAAAAGGCGTAAGTATAAACGCCTGAGGCGACCCCAATCAGTACCGCTGGCCATGTCCCCAGCCAAGCAATGGCCAGCATGACAGCCACCGAGCCAAATACGAAATAAACGTTAAACAGTACCGAAAGCTGTAGCATATTACCCGCCACGCCAGCGACGAGCAGACACGCAAACAGAATACCTAGATACCAAGGAGCCCCATTGAAGCGTCCGATTCGTTCAGTGCCGAACACGCGTAGGCACCTCCGCATACGGGAAAGTTATGTAAAACGTACTGCCTTCTCCCTCTGTGGATTGAAAACCGATAGTGCCCCCCATTTGTTCGGTCATCGCCTTACTGATTGAAAGTCCCAAACCCGTTCCTCCTTTAACGCGTCGATCACTCGCATCTGCTTGCGAAAATTTTTGGAAAATCCGTTCCCTAAACGCCTCAGGTATTCCGCATCCGCTATCCTTTACGTTGATGCGTATCTCTTTATCAAACTCGTCACAATATATAACGACGTCACTGTTAAGCCGAGAGAACTTTGCAGCATTAGAGAGTAAGTTGGCCATGACCTGCTGAAAGCGCAATACATCGACGTTAATAAAACGGTCTCTCGATAGCGTTTCCAACCGTAAAGCAACGCCATGCTGGTCGGCATAAGGCTGGTTTTCAAGTAGCGCAGCCTTGAGCAGTTCTCCTAGTTCTCTTGGCTGGCAAATAACATTGAGCTGCCCCGCCAAGAGTTTTTCGATATCCAAAAGATCATTGATCAACAGAGACAGCCGCTCGCCGTTTTTCAATGCCATGGAGAGCATCTTGTGGGTGCTCTCGGGTAGCTCTCCAGTAGCACCGCCCAGCACTAGCTTCAACCCGCCGGCCATGGCCGTGAGTGGGGTACGAAGTTCATGGCTCACCGTGGAAACGAACTCGCTCTTCAGTGCATCGACTCGCTGCCGATCTAACGCCGAGCCAATCCAACGGCTCAATAGCTTGATGAAGAGTGTGTCGGTTTCAGCAAAACGGTGCTGGCGAGGATCGGCGGAAGAGAAGCTCACCGTTCCAAAGAGCTGATCACCCAGTTGAATCGACGATCCCATATACGCTTTGAGGCCGAAGGTGTCGTAACACGGATGATGCCTAAGATCGCTCTCGGTCGTATCGTGAACGGCCAATAGACCGCTGGTTTTTAGCGTCATGTCACAGTAGGTATTGGCCAAGGGCAAGCACTGGCCGGCCGCCAGCGTGACATCCTTCGGCGCCGTGACGGCGACGACTTCGAATACCCCTCTATGGATACGGCTAATGATGCCAATTTGAAGATTGAGATAGCGACAGCCCAACGCCAACGCTTCCTGAAATTGCCTATCGATACCTAAATGATTAGAGGTGCTGATATCGTTAAGTGCGGCCAATGCGTCCACCAGTGAACGCTGGCGAGATTCATCGTCAGCCAACTGTCGTTTAACGTCGTTGACCCTGGTAAGCTCATTTTCCAGCCCAATTCGATTGATTTCATCTTCTACGCACGCCGCCAAGTCGGTCAACACCTGACGCTGGGAAGGGCTCAAACGGCGCGGCTCGGGGTGGATGATACACAAGGTGCCTACTCGAAAGCCGTTGGCAGTGGTCAGCGGCACGCCTGCATAGAAGCGAATGCCGCGACGGGCGGTGACCAGCACATTGTCAGCAAAGCGGGAATCTTGGCTGGCATCTTCTATCTCGAAGATGCTCTCTCCTTGAATGGCGTGCGCGCAAAAAGACTCCTTTCTGCAGGTCTGCGTCAGCGAAATGCCCTGACGTGACTTGAACCACTGGCGCTCCTCATCGACCAATGACACTAACGCAATGTCCACGTCAAAAATGGAAGTAGCCAATCGGGTGATCCGATCGAAGCGCTCCTCTGGCGGAGTATCCAAAATGGCTAAACTATGTAACGCCAGCAGCCGCGCTCGTTCACTCTCCACCATGACAGAAACCTCAAAGGTGTCTAACCGCCAATATTATCCATCGGGCATAGCGCCGCTAAGATCGTTTAGTTACTGTCAATGTATGCCTTAATGTGGGTGCTGTCGCTGGCTGTATCGATATTTTACATTTGCACTACTCGCAGCCGGTTACGACTCAACCACTTTGGAAACGCACTCATGACCTCACCCTGCACCTACTACGTTACCGGTGGCGCCCAAGGCATCGGTCTGGGCATTGCCCATACCCTTTTGGCCAAGGGACACCGTGTCGTCATTACCGATATTGATGGCGAAGCCCTCGACGCCGCTGCGCAAAGGCTGCCTCATCCGTCGCAACTGCTGACTCTCACAGCGGATGTCAGCGATGAAGCCCAGGTGATGGCTAGCCTCGAAAAAAGCGTCACCCACTTTGGCCGCCTGGACGGTATCGTGCATAACGCTGGCATTGCCGACCCTTTTCATGGCCCGGTGGAGCAGCTTTCGCTAGAGACATGGCAGGCATACTTGAACACCAATCTCACCGGTGCCTTTTTGTGTGCCAAACATGGCGCTGCCTACTTACGTCCTCACGGCGGCAGCATGGTGTTGATGGCTTCGTCACGCGCCATCCAATCCGAGCCGGACACTGAAGCCTACGCCGCCAGCAAAGGCGGCATCGTCGCCTTGACGCATGCGCTGGCGGTCAGCCTGGGGCCTGATGTTCGCGTCAACGCTATCAGCCCCGGCTGGATCGAAGTGGGCGACTGGCAAAAACCCAGCCGACAGCAGTCGGTGGAGCACCGGGATATCGATCGCGAACAACACCCGGCTGGCCGCTTGGGTACCCCCGAAGACATCGCTTCACTCACTCACTTTCTGCTCTCTAAAGAGTCTGGTTTTATTACCGGCCAGAATTTCGTCGTCGACGGCGGCATGACACGCAAAATGATCTATGCCGAATAGCGGCCTGCGCGCAAAGGTGCCGCATCAAAAAAGGCCATCGAAGGATGGCCTTTACATGGCAACTCCACGTTGGATTAAGGCGTAACGATGATTTTGACTTGCGCCTTATCGTTCAACAGCGCCTCGAAGCCCTCCTCCACGATATCCGCCAGCGGAATGCGTTGAGTGACCATATCCTCGGCGCGGAAGTAGCCCCGCTGCATCAATGCCATCACCGCTGGGTACACATGGCGATAGGCAATAATGCCTTTCATGGTGCGCTCTTTGATCACCAAGTCATTAGGCTGAAAACTGGCCTCTGACTCCCAAATACTCACCACCACCACTTCGCCGCCCTCGTGGGTGCTGTGCAGCGCTTGATTTAGCACGGCGGGAATGCCGGTCACTTCGAAGGCCACGTCCACCCCGCCGCCGCTCAAAGCGTGCAGTTTTTCCACCGCGTTTTCTTGCTGTGGGTCGACGACGATGGCGCCCAGCACTTCGGCTTTGGCTTTACGAGAAGGCGCGACTTCGACCGCATAAATCTGTGCAGCCCCGGCGGCTTTGAGCGCTTCGATGGTCATCAAGCCAATCGGCCCAGCACCAAACACCACGGCACTATCCCCGGCTTTGAGGCTGCTCTGGCGTACTGCATGCAGCGCGACCGCCGCAGGCTCGACCAGCGCCCCCTGCTCGAAGCTAAGGTCATCCGGCAGTTTGTGCACCATGTGCTCACCCATCACGGTGAACTCAGAGAATCCGCCGCCACCGCCGGAAAGGCCGTGAAAGCCGAGTAGCGGCGTCAGGTTGTAGCGCTCCATCTGATAAGCGCCATCTTTATTAGGCGAGAGGATCGGCTCAATGGCCACGCGGTCGCCTACCTTCACCCGAGTCACTTTCTCACCAACCTCGACCACTTCGCCTGCGAACTCATGGCCCATAATGATCGGTGCCTGGCCGCCGCTAATGGGGTGCGGTTTGCCTACCGGAATAAAAATCGGCCCGGCGGCATACTCGTGTAAATCGCTGCCGCAAATACCGCAGGCGGCGACTTTCACTTTCACCGCATGGGGGTCATCGATGGTCGGCACCGGCACCTGTTCGACGCGCAAATCTTTCGCCGCATACCACACCGCGGCCTGCATCTGTGATTGATCCGTTGACTGGCTCATAGGTTGCCCTTTCTGTTAAGACACATGGCTTTTAAGACACATGGTGAACCGGCTGCAGCCCATAGACGGGGGTATCTAGTCCTTCCATACGCGCCTTCAACTGCAGCGCCAAATAGTGAGAGTAGTGCCGGGACTGGTGCAGGTTGCCACCGTGGAACCACAGCGCCTCTTGTTGGGTGGGCTTCCACATATTGCGCAGCTCCCCTTCCCACGGGCCGGGGTCTTTGGTGGTGTCAGAGCCTAATCCCCAACATTTGCCCACCTTGTCCGCTACCTCTTGAGAAATCAGTCGAGCCGCCCACCCATTCATCGAGCCATAGCCGGTGGCGTAGACGATCAGATCAGCGTCCAATTCGCTGCCGTCGGTGAGCGTGATCGAGCGCGGATTGATCCGCTCGATACCCACACCGCTGCGCAGCTTGATATCGCCATTGGCGACCAGATCGCAGGCCCCCACATCGATGTAATAGCCCGAGCCACGGCGCAGGTACTTCAAAAACAGGCCAGACTCATCGTCACCGAAGTCGAGCATGAAGCCCGCGTCTTCGAGCTTTTGGTAAAATTCAGCATCACGCCGTTTAATGGCATCGAACGCCGGACGTTGAAAATCGGGCAACACCTTGTAAGGAATCGAGGCAAACAGTAGGTCTGCTTTTTCGTGGGTCAACCCGCCCGCGACGGCCTCCTCCGAGTAAAGCGGCCCCAGCACTTCTTCCATCAATGAGTCCGACTTGACGATATGGGTCGAGGAGCGCTGAAGCATGGTGACATCGGCATCATGCTCCCAGAGCGCGGCAGCAATATCGTGAGCCGAGTTATTCGAGCCCACGATCACGCAATTTTTACCGGCGTAGGCATCCGGCCCTGGGTGCTGGCTGGAGTGCTGCTGCTCGCCCTCGAAGCTCTCCGCGCCTGCAAACTTGGGCACGTTGGGCATCCCCGACATCCCGGTAGCCATCACCAGCTGTTTCGGACGTAGCGTGATCTCTTCGCCATTGCGCTTCACGTTCACGATCCACTCACCTGTGGCGTCATCGAAGCGTGCATTCTGACACTCAGTGGAACTCCAATAATTGAGCTCCATCACTTTCGTGTACATTTCCAGCCAATCGCCCACTTTGTCTTTCGGGGCAAACACCGGCCAGTTTTCTGGGAAGGGGATGTAAGGCAGGTGGTCGTACCATACCGGGTCGTGCAAGCAGAGAGATTTATAGCGCTTGCGCCAAGAGTCCCCCGCGCGCTCGTTGCGCTCGATGATGATAGTGGACACGCCCATCTGTTTCAGCCGCGCCCCCAAGCCAATACCGCCCTGGCCACCACCAATGATCACGCAGTAGGGCTGGCGCGTGTAACCAAGCTCGGCTTCCTCACGTTCACGGGCTTCCAGCCAGGTTTCACGCTGTTTGTTGGCACCATGTTCGGCCCCTTTGGGGCGATGGTGATTGCGCGGTTCGGGGAAGTCGTTCAACGCCTGCATGGTAGTGAGCAGTGTCCAACACTTGCCGTTCTTCAAACGCAGGTAGCCTTTGCCGCTGGCAATGGCCGTTTTGAACGTGAACCACGCCTCGATGGTATCGCCGTTTTCGCTGGCCTCCCCATCGAGCTGCCACTGAGAAGGCCGCGTGCGGGCCAGCGTGGCATCGAGCATGGCCTGGATTTCCTCCTTGCCTTCGCACGTTTTTAGGTTCCAGGTAAACGCCAGAAAATCGCGCCAGTAGCACTCGTCGTTGAATAGCGTCAGCACGCGCTGACTATCGCGTGCCTGCAGCACCTCATCAAACTCCTGTAGCCATGCGTTGACGGTGCTGGTGGCGTGGGATGGGGTTCTTACCTCTGTGTGAGTCATCGCGGGTACTCCAAGGTCGTTGTTATTGTTGAACTGTCGATAAGACACTCAACCCTAAGCACCCGCCGTGCCAAATGTGCAAAATAATCAATAAGCAATTGAAAAATTTAAACAAAAAAGATTTTCGGCTTGCTATCCACCAACGCACCACCTGTACACATGTCACACCTCGTGTACGGCTAACGTTACAGGTGTAACGCACGACTAACGGCGTAACACAGCCTCGTTGACACCCACGACAAAGCGCATAGTCTGGAGGTACAACAATAATTCTGTATGGATTCGCCATGCCGACGCCATCACTACCACCGACACGCTTGGCCTCCGTGCAGCGCCAGCATATCGAGCACATCTTCCAGCTCGGTGAAGGCGTGGACGCACCGCAGCTACCGGCGCAGGCCACCATCCGCCGCTCTTGGCTGCGCTGTCTGAACGAATACCGGCTCGACCCTACGCAACCACGCCCTGCCCGGGTGGTGCCCCAGCAAACCTTGATCGAGCACCGGGAATCCGTCGATGAGCTGCTGCACGTCGCCCGCGCCGGGGTCGAGCAGCTGTATGGACAAATCGCCCAGCTCGGCTACGTGCTGCTCCTCACCGATCATCGCGGCATTACCGTGGAGTTTCGCGGCAATCCCAATCAAGACCAGCAGCTACGCAAAGCGGGCCTCTATTTAGGAGCCGACTGGGACGAGCGCTTCGCGGGTACCTGCGCCGTAGGCACCTGCCTGCACGACCGGCAAGCGATCATTTGCCACCGCCAGGAGCACTTCGACGCCACGCATATTTCGCTGACCTGCACGGCTGCCCCTATCGCCGACCCCCACGGCAACGTCATGGCCGTGCTGGATATCTCCGCGCTGCAGTCGCCTGCCCAGCATGAGAGCCAGAACTTCAGCCTCTCGCTGGTCACGCTCTACGCCCGCATGATCGAAGACGCCTACTTCCTGCAGCGCTACCGCGACTGCTTGATGGTGCGCCTGGATACCTCGCGAGAGTTCGTGCACGTGAATGGGCGGGGGCTGATCGCGATAGAAGAGAACGGCCAAGTGATTGCCGCCAACGCCGTAGGCCGTGAACTGATGGAGGAACACCAACGCCGTTGGCCGCCGTGGTCTGCACAACACGCCCCCATGCTTAGCGAGCTCTTCGAGTGCGAGATTGCCGATGTGCTCAGCATCAACAGCGCGACCAACGACCAGTTGCGGGCATTTCGCGCCCGCGCCAGCAATGCCATCTACTTTATTAGCCTGCTAGAGCCGCGTAGGCCGCGGATCGTATCCCGCGACCAGCCCGCATCGTCCCTGCCGACGCCGCTAGAACGACTGGGCGCCGACGACCCCGCGATACGTAAGCTACAAAAATTGGCTGAACGGCTGCGCAACGAGGCCAGTGTCAACGTGTTGATCAGCGGCGAAACCGGCACCGGCAAAGAGGTGGTTGCCCGCGCACTGCACGATAGCGGCAACCGCGCCAAAGGCCCGTTCATCGCGGTGAACTGTGCGGCGATTCCCGAAGCGCTGATCGAGAGCGAGCTATTCGGCTACGAGCCCGGCGCGTTTACCGGCGGGCGTGCAAAAGGTATGCGCGGGCTGATCCCTCAGGCCCATGGCGGCACGCTGTTTCTAGACGAGATCGGCGATATGCCACTGGCGCTACAAACCCGCCTGCTGCGCGTACTTGCCGAGCGTGAGGTCATGCCACTAGGCGCCAATAAACCGGAAAAAATCGACATCCGAGTGATTACCGCCACCCACCGCCATATCGATACCATGATCGCGCGGGGGGAGTTTCGGGAAGATCTCTACTACCGCTTGAACGGCGCCCAGCTACGCCTACCACCGCTGCGTGAACGCGCCGACAAGCTCTATGTGATTCGCCAAGTTTTCAGCGATGTGGTCAAAGAGCGCGGCGCAAGCTCAGCGCCACGGCTGCGGGCCGATGCTATCAGCGCCCTGCTCGCCTACGCCTGGCCAGGCAATATACGCCAGTTGAAAAACGCCCTAGCGTTTGCCCTGGCCACCGCCGAGAGCAACGAAATCACCGTACACGACCTGCCCGAACAGTGCCTCAGCCAGCGCATTACCCAATCGCCAGCCATCACCGCGCCTGAAAACGAGGCCGCCGATAGCCAACTCCTCATTCAGCTGCAGCAACACCAATGGAACATTAGCGCCGTGGCCCGCGAGCTGGGGGTTTCACGGCCAACGGTATATCGGCAAATGCAGCGCCAGGGCATCGTGCCGCCGAACAAGGCCTGACAGCGGACGGCGCTTGGCCTGGGCAGCCAGCCTCACGTACACTTGTTTGAATCTGATGTTCACCACGCTTTCGACAAGCCGAGGCCCACTATGGCGTTTGACTCCACCTCTTCGTATATCGCAACCCATGCGCTCAAGCAGGCGGTGAATGCTGCCGTGATGCTCGAGCGCCCGCTGCTCATAAAAGGCGAACCCGGCACCGGCAAGACGCTTCTGGCCGAAGAGCTGGCAGACGCCCTCGGCACTCGGCTGATCACTTGGCACATCAAATCCAGCACCAAAGCCGCTCAGGGGCTTTACGAGTACGATGCAGTGAGCCGCCTGCGCGATTCCCAATTGGGCGTAGAGGGCGTCGAGAACGTCGCTAACTACATCAAGCCCGGCAAACTGTGGGAAGCTTTTAGCGCCGATGAGCGGGTAGTCCTGCTGATCGATGAGATCGACAAAGCAGACATCGAATTTCCCAACGACCTGCTCCAAGAGCTGGATCGCATGGAGTTTCACGTTTACGAAACCGGCGAAACCATCCGCGCCGAAAAGCGCCCTATTATCGTCATCACCTCTAACAATGAAAAAGAGCTGCCGGATGCCTTTTTGCGCCGCTGCTTTTTTCACTACATCGAGTTCCCCGATCGCGAAACCATGCAGGCCATCGTCGATGTTCACTTTCCCGACATTGCCCCAAAACTGGTCAGCGAGGCGCTGGAAGTCTTCTTTGACCTGCGCAGCGCACCTGGCCTCAAGAAGAAGCCCTCCACCTCGGAGCTGGTCGATTGGCTCAAACTGCTGATGGCCGACGAGCTAGCCCAGGAAGCGCTCTACCATCGTGACCCCGCCAAGGCACTGCCGCCCATGGCTGGTGCGCTGGTCAAAAACGAGCAGGATACCCACCTGTTGGAACGCTTGGCGTTCATGATGCGTCGCCAAAAGAGCAGCGGGCGCTAAGCCATGTTCATAGGCTTGTTCGAAACCCTCAAACGCGCGGGTGTCCCCGTTTCGCTGCGGGAGCTGTTGGACCTTCACGCCGTGGTCGAGCGCGGCGTGGTATTTGCCGATATGGAGGCGTTTTACCAGGTAGCGCGCACGGTCATGGTCAAAGACGAGCGCCACTTCGACCGTTTCGATCGTGCCTTTGCCGTCTGGTTTAAAGGCATCGAAGACATGGACGCCGCCATCGAAGCGCTGATCCCCGAGGAGTGGCTGCGCCGCGAATTCGAGAAACAGCTCACCGACGAAGAGAAGACCAAGATCGAATCGCTAGGCGGGCTCGAAGAGCTCATCGAGACGTTCAAAAAACGTCTGGAAGAGCAGAAAGAGCGCCACGCAGGCGGCAATAAATGGATTGGTACCGGCGGCACCAGCCCATTTGGCGCATACGGCTACAACCCGGAAGGCATTCGCATCGGGCAAGACGGCTCCCGCCACCGCCGCGCCACCAAGGTGTGGGACGAACGGCGCTTTCGGGATTACGACGACTCGCTGGAGCTGGGCACCCGTAACATCAAAATGGCGCTTCGGCGACTGAGAAAGTTCGCCCGCCAAGGCGCGCGGGACGAGTTCGACGTCAGCGGCACCATTCGCGAAACCGCCCGTGATGCCGGGCTACTCAACATTCAGATGCGCCCAGAACGCCACAATGCGGTCAAGGTGCTGCTGTTTCTGGACGTCGGCGGCTCCATGGATGACCACATTCGCGTCTGCGAAGAGCTATTCTCGGCGGCACGCTCGGAGTTCAAGCACCTGGAGCACTACTATTTCCATAACTGCCTGTATGAAGGCGTATGGCGCAACAATCTGCGTCGGGGCAACGAGCGCATTCCGACCATGGACGTGCTGCATACCTACGGCGCGGACTATCAAGTCGTCATCGTCGGTGATGCGGCCATGTCGCCTTATGAGGTCACCCATCCTGGCGGTAGCGTCGAACATTTCAATGACGAAGCCGGCGGCGTGTGGCTCAAACGCTTGACCGAGAAATTCCCCCGTTTAGCCTGGCTTAACCCAATGCCTCCCCGCGCTTGGGAATACACCTATTCGACCACGCTCATTCGCGAGCTCATCGACGACCGTATGTATCCGATGACGCTGGAAGGGCTGGAAACTGCCATGCGCGAGCTCGCCAAATAGCCTCGCACTGCCTAGAGCAGCAACGAAAACGGCGCACCCAATGGGTGCGCCGTTGCGCATATTGCAATGCCTGAATGGCTAAGCCATACGCGTCATGATGCTGTGGTTGGTCAGTTTGCGGTGCAAAACCGCCATCACTACATGGCCTACCACCAGGGCGAATAGCGCCCACCCCAGCTCGCCGTGTAACAAACCGCCTAAATTAGTCATCCATTCGATGCGCTCACCGCCGCCCGACATGAGAGACAGCCCGAATACATCCAGCGCACGACCCGAGCCGTACTGGCGAATAAGCGCAATCGCTGGCACCACGATCATCAATCCATAAAGCGCCACGTGTCCAAGCTTCGCCATTACGCTCACCGCGGGCGGACGCCGTGACGCATTCATCACTGCCCAAACAGCGCGAATCACAACGAGCGCCATCAACACGACACCCACTTGGCTATGGCCCCCCCACAGAAAGCCCTCAATTGCCGTATCTTCCAGCCATACCCTGGCAACGGCACTGCTAAACTGCCACACGAACAGCAGCGCCATTCCCCAGTGCAATGCCCGACTCACCAACCCGTAACGCGAAGAGCTGTCCATCACTGCTAGCGCCATCTATTGTTCCTCTTAACAAACGTTGAACCATGGCACTATCTTACCCAGCACAGCTCACCAGATCATGACAACAGCATGGAAATTGGTTGCAAAAAAAGGAACACGACGTTGCCTTAGAGCGACACGGGAACGCGATTCAACCCAGCTAAAAAGGCCTCTTTGGCTTGGGCGAACGCCACGGGATCGTGTTTGAAGCGGCGCAAAATCAGCGCCTCATCCAGCGCTAACGTAGGCGATAGCGTCTCAATGCTGTTAGCAGGGTGGCGAGTCGACAGCCCGATATGCTGGCCATTTTCCGCTTCTAACCAGCGCTTGAAGCCGCACTGTTGAAAGAACGTTTTAGCTTTTTCATCCTGCGTATCGATGCGCAGCGGAGCCTTCAGACTGAGCTCGCTCAGCAAACGAGCTTTTGCACCTTTTGCAAACTCGCAGGCGTGAGTCACGGTCATGCCCTCGCCCGCTTCATCCAGCACCAATAGCGCCAGCGCTAAAGGGTGTCCTTCGCCATCAACCCCTGCCAACAACCGCGCGCCTTCTTGGGCAAACAGTACATTTTTGGTGCCGGTAAAGATCACCAACGGCGTCAAGCCTGCCTGCTGGCCATACACCTCGGCGCATAGCTTGGCCAAACACGCATCGCGCGGCTCACTCTGACTTACATGGACTACCTTCATGACGCTCTCTCGTTACGTTCGTTCACCCCGCCATGTTTCGTAGCGACAAGCGCTGACGGGTTATGAAAGCCCGCCAGCGTAGAGCAAAGCACGAGGAGACACCAGCCTGTTGTCGATGGAACCCTCTTGATCTAGGGGAGTCGCATTGAAGGCAAGGCGTTTTTTATTGCCAAGGAGAGCATATGACCCAGTTCATCAACGACCCGACCCTGCCAAAGCCGGATTTTCCTGGCAGCCACATGGTAGTTGACGACCACTACATGTTTATTTCTGGCCTCACGGTGGCCGATCTTTCTAACGGAGAGGCGGCGCGGGGCAATATCAAAGAGGAGGCTCGCCTAGTTCTGCGTGAACTCGCTCGCATGCTCGAACAAGAGGGTGGCAGCCTTGCTGACGTAGTGCGCGCTGACGTGCACTTAGCGGATCTTAAGCAAATTAGCGCGTTTGACAGCATCTATGCGGATTTTTTCGAACCTGGTCGCTATCCAGCGCGGACCTGCACCGAATCCCCGCATATCTGCGGTGGCAGTTTGGTAGAAATCACGTTGATGGCCAAACGCCCCAACTAATATTCAGCACCACATTTTCATGTTTCCAACGCACAAAAAGCCAATTGAATGGCTTTTTGTGCGTCTACTTCTCAAGGGTGGTGTTACAGGCCCGCCAGCATGCCCGTTGGATAGTTAAGCGTCAGCATATGCGCCATTCCCATCAAGAAGAGCGTTACGCCTGCCGCTAACCCAAGAGCAGCCACTGGCTTCATACGCGCGACGACCAATAAGAACCCAAGACAAAAGATCGCTGCAGCAAATAGAAAACCGAGCACCATCACGCCCCCAATCAACGCAAAGAAACCCGCGACCCAAAGCAGCTGTTGGCTCAGCGTTTGAGTTTGCCACTTCATTGGCTTAATGACCGTTCTCACGACCTCCAACACACAGGCCGCCACGATGATGGCGATCGCTAGTCGGGGCATAATGCCTCCCAGCATGGAAAGATCAGCGAACGTCCACCACATGTAGGCGGCACCGGCTAGTAGACTAGCCAGCAGCACCACGTCGATGGCGCCCAGCGAAAGCGGCTCTGCTGATTCTAGAGGCGTATGCGGTGTGGTCGCCTTTCGTTGACGCTGGGCATGCAGGTAGCTGCGTAATGGGGGAATCACCAACGAGGCGGCAATCAGCGCGCCGATGATCAACACACCGGGCCGCATGAAGGCGTCAGCCCCCTGGAACTGGGCAGCCTGATAAAAGTACGCCTCGGCACCGGGCGCAAGCACGAAGCCAATCAGGAAGGCCGGGCGTGACCAGTTGGCCTGCTTGAACAGCACGCCAAACGCACCGATGACACCAAGTGCGAACAGGTCCCCCAGCGAGCGCGTGGCTTGATACGCCGCAAAGAGAATCAAGATAGTGATCAAGGGCGCTAAAATCACGAACGGCACCCGTGTCATGCTGGCCACCGGACGCGCCAGTCCCAAGCAGAGCGCAGCGCCGAGGATGTTCGCCAGGGCCAACGACCAGATGATGGTGTACGTTAGGTCCAAATTGGTTTCCAGCATGCTCACACCGGGCTGCAGACCGAGTAGCAGCAAGCCGCCCAGGAACACCGCCGCCGTCCCCGAACCGGGAATACCAAACAGCAGAGTGGGCACCATCGCTCCACAGGCACAGGCGTTATTCGCCGATTCCGGCGCAATCACACCGCGAATATCGCCTTTACCGAACTGTGTTTTATCCTTGGCGCTCTGCACCGCGTGGCCGTAGGTGAGCCAATCGACCACCGAGCCCGCCAAGCCGGGAATCGTGCCCATCAAACTGCCAATACCCGCACAGCGAGCGACGAGTCCAGGGCGTTTGGCGACGTCCCTGACGCCCTCTTTCCACCCCTTGCCCAGCTGGCACGGCTGCTCGGCAATCGCGCCGCGCTTCACCAACAGATCGATGATTTCGGGCAGTGCGAAAATACCCAACCCCACGACGACGAGCGGCAGACCGTCGTAGAGGTAGTCGATCTCGAACGGCAAGCGGAACTCCCCCGTGGCGGGGGCCATGCCGATGGTGCCCACCAGCAACCCCACTCCGCAGGCCGCAATGCCCTTGAAGACATCCTTGCCAGACAGCACCGCGACCATCGAGAGCCCCAGCAGCGTCAGCATGAACAGCTCAGAGGAGGAGAACGACAGCACGACCGGCCGAGCAATCAGGATAAAGGCCGTCAACACCACCGCGCCCAGCAGGCCACCAATCATCGACGAAAGAAACGCGCTGGAGAGCGCCCGCGCCGCCTGCCCTTTTTTAGCCAGGGCAAAGCCGTCCACCACGGTGGCCTGCGACGCGCTAGAGCCTGGTATGCCAAGCAGTACAGAGGCAAAGGTGTCGCCCGTGGGAATGACCGCCACCAGGCCCATGAGCATACCAAGAGCCACAGACGGCTCCATGCCATAGAGAAACGGCAATAGCAGCGACATTCCGGCAATGCCACCAAGCCCAGGAATGATGCCCACGATTAACCCAATCAGGACACCCACCACCATGTACAGCATATGGGGAACAGTAAACAACTGTCCCAAACTGGAGAATAAGACATCGAACATTGTCGTGGCTCTTGTGTTATTGAGTATGAAGGAGCCGAAAGGCACTGCCTCGACAGTGCCTTTGATGAACCAGCGTGTTAAATGCGGGCACCGTGCTGTTCGAGCAGCCACTCGACGAGCCACTGGCGCGTGTCGTCATCCAGCGACATGGCATCTTGCAAGTGCTGCTCGACGACCTCGCCGACCACCGGCGTATAGGGGCCTAGCTGAGCCATAGCGGCTTCTTTGAACGTTTCGGTGTCCACGAAGCGGCGCGCTGCATCGCGATACTCTTGGATGAGCGCCTCAGGGGCGTCCTTGGGCAGTAGAATCAGCTTTTGCAGCGTGAATCCTGAAGCGAAGAACTTGCGATACGCCTCGGCGGCAGGGCCGCTTGGGGCTTCCCCATGCAGGTTTTCATACACCTCGTTGAAGGTCGGCAAATCAGGGAAGGCAGGATCACGAACGACCTGGCCACTGTCGTCGAGCACCCCAAGGGAAAACAGCGGAACCGCTCTTCCGCTCTCGACCAGCGGCGCTACGCTACTGAAATACGCCGAGGTGGTTTGAAAATCGATATCGGCTTCACCGCGCTCGAACGCTAGCCGCCCTTCGCCACGGCTGCGCATGCCCGACACGGCCTGCACGTCGACCCCTAACAAGTCCAGCGCAATCAAGACGGGCAGCTCCAATCCGGTATGGCTCTGCACGGCAAATTTGACGCGCTGCTCGGTTACGGCCCGGAGCACATCCTCGGCGGTATCACCGAGGTTAGGCTGGGCATACACTACGCCACCGGTGGGTGTGGCCAGAATCGGCGTCCAGTCGTCGTAGTCATAGCGCACACGGCGATCTTGCAGCATGGCCGGATACTGGGTGGACGCCGAGGTGCCTATCCATTGGCTGCCATCCGAATCGGCCCGTATCGCGAACAAGTTGCTACCATTGATAGAGCCGCCGCCGGGCACGTTATCAATCACCAGTGTCGGGTTGCCTTGAATATGGTCGCTCATCCAGGTGGTGAAAAAACGCGCCCATACGTCGGTTCCTCCGCCTACACCAAAGGGAATGGTCCAGTGGATGGTGTCAGGCACGTTCACTTTGTCCGCTTGAGCACTCACACTGATAGCGCCAAGCGTGGAACAAGCAACGACCAGTAGCGCTTTCTTGAATGTCTTTAGCGGAGTGTTTTTCAGGGTGGTCATGGCGATACTCCTGTTATTGATTATTGTCGGTTCATTATAAAGGTCAGGTTATTCAATCAATGGTTTCGGTGGCGTAATGCCCTACTTCCTGGGGAGGGGTTGCGTAAAAAATTTGCCCGCTCATAATTTTGCGAGCCGTTCGAATGAGTGACACCCGCGCTAGGTCAAACGCATTCTGCTGGCGATACTCTGCCGTTAACTCAATAGCACCAGAAGGATGCTCCAATATTATGTGTGAGAGCAGTTGCCCAGCGGAAAGCTTCTCAGTTCCAAAAGCCATATGATGGGCCACCGAGCCTGGCACGTTAATCGCGGCCACCACCGCCATCGCCCCTGTCACGGCAATCGCCTTATGACAACGGTGCGGTACGAAGTAGCGCACGTTCAGCGTATGCGAGGCTGCTTGTGCCGCTGAAATCAGCACCACCTTGGGCAGTACGCTCTGGCTTACATCCCCCATGCCCATCCGACGCCCTGCTTCACGGCGCAAGTGCTCTAAGCGACTTAATAAAGCAGCATTATTGTCCAGCTCCCCAGGTGACTCGTAGCCGGTCAATCCCACCGACTCAGCGCGCAGCAACATAATGGGGGTCGCCGCATCAATACAGCTCACCTCCACCCCATCGATCTCATCGCATGCGTTACCGGTGGGCAAAAGCTGGCCCGTTTTACTGCCCATGATGTCTAAAAAGCTGAGCTGGATACCCGCCGCACTGCCAGGAACGCCGCTGATAGTTACGCTGCCTTCGTACTGCACCTGCTTGCCCGGAGTGGGCACATGGCACTCGATCAGCCGCTGAGTGTTCAGGTTATGCACCCTCACCACGGTGGTACCGTCCTGGGGTTCCACCAACCCGGTTTCGATAGCATAAGGCCCCACGGCAGAGAGCATGTTGCCGCAGTTCGGGTTGAAGTCGACACGCTTGTTGACTACGTCCACTTGAGCAAATAGATAGTCGACGTCGGCATCCGGGTGCGACGAGCGCTCCACAATGGCGACTTTGCTGGTGAGCGGGTCACCGCCCCCAATCCCATCGATCTGTAGCGCATGGCCGGAGCCCATCAAGCTAAGCAGAATATCGGCCTGCTGGGCCTGATCACTGGGCAGGTCTTTCATGCGAATAAAGGGACCTCGTGAGGTGCCGCCCCGCATAATGACACAAGGAATGCTGTTCATATCGCTCCGCCATAGTTCGCGATGACTGTATGAACGGAGCATGTCAGCCAATATTTAATGTCTCAAATGCAAATATAGATTGCTATAAATCCATTTTTTGCATTAATGTGTATTGGTTATCAAACCACCGCTTTAGCGCAAGAATCCCATGCTTCACAGACTCGAATTTCTTGACCTCCAGGCCTTCATTTTGGTCGCGGAATTGGGCACCTTTCATGAGGCGGCTCAGCGCCTGCATTTGTCGCAGCCTGCGCTGACGCGGCGTATCCAAAAACTCGAAGAACTCCTTGAAGTTGAACTACTTGAGCGAACCACACGGCGGACTCGGCTAACGCCCATTGGGGCAGATTTTCTCCCGCGCGCTAGGCGAATGTTAGAAGAGTATGAGTCGTCGATTTTAGGCATTCGAGAGCTCGTCACGCACCAAAAAGGCACGGTGACGATTGCCTGCCTGCCCACGGCGGCCTTCTACTTTTTGCCTAGTGTCATTCGCGTGTTTAGCGAGGCGTGGCCGGGCATACGCATCCGGATTTTGGATGTCAGCGCCAACGAGGGGTTGGAAAAAGTCATTAATGGCGAGGCGGATTTCGGTATCAATATGATCAGCGCGCAAAGCTCGGAGGTGCGCTTTACGCCGCTGCTACGAGATCCGTTTGTACTGGCACTGCGCTCGGACCATCCGCTGGCCAGCAAAAAGCAGATTGAGTGGAGCGATTTAGAGGATGTGCGGCTCATCACCGTGAGCCGCGATAGTGGCAACCGCACGCTGCTGGATAACGCGCTGTCAGCAGAGGGTATCCACCTCAACAGCTTTTACGAGGTGCAGCACCTCTCTACTTCCTTGGGGCTAGTGGAATCAGGCCTTGGCGTGGCGATTTTGCCGCGCATGACCATGCCCGGCCCCGATCACGACACGCTCTGTTCTCGCGATTTACCCGAGCCACGCATTCAGCGCTCGATTGGCTTGGTGCGCAGCAACTCACACAGCTTATCCAGCACCGCGCAGCTCTTCATTGATCTTCTGTTAGAGCACTGGGGCAAAGAGGCTATTTAGCAGTGCTTGTTAGTAGTACTTGGCGATGCAATGAGTGCCAGGATCGCGTCGATATCCAAGTGCGCTTCCAACGTATCGGCCAAGCGCTCCAGGGCCTGTTCGCGATGGGCGCTATAATCGACGCGGCCTGCCTGGGCTAGACCAAGCATGGTCAGCAGCGCTTGGCAGGCTTCAGGATGATCGAATAAGCCGTGTAGGTAAGTGCCCATTACTTGGCCGTCTTCGCTGATGGCCCCATCCAAGTGGGTGCCTAGATGGAAGAGCGGGCTACTCAAAGCCGGACCTTCGCTCACACCATTATGAATCTCATACCCCTCGACCGTTGCTTCTTCGCCCATTAGCACGCCGCTCACGTTACGAAGCTGCTTACCCGCCACCATGCGTGTCGTCAGCGGTAACAGACCCAACCCGGCGACTTTCCCGGGCGTGCCTTCTAGCCCGTCGGGGTCATCGACGCACTCCCCCAACATTTGAAAACCGCCGCAAATGCCCAGTACTTTGCCGCCATAGCGCAGGTGACGAGTCATTGCGGCGTCCCAACCTTGGCGCTTTAACCAGGCTAAGTCGCTAGCGGTGCTTTTACTGCCGGGAAGAATGATCACATCAGCGGGGGGGATGGGCTGATCGGGGCCGATAAAGCTAAGCGATACCTGCGGATGCAGGCGCAGCGGATCGAGATCGGTGTGGTTACTGATACGCGGCAGCGCGGGTACGATCACCTTAAGCGTTTGGCTCGCTTTTTCAGCCTGCACGGTGCCAATGCTGTCTTCGGCATCCAGCAGCAGCCCTTGCAGATACGGCAACGTACCCATCACTGGCTTTTGGGTACGTGCTTCCAACCACTCAAGCCCCGGCTCCAGCAGCGCAATATCACCGCGAAAACGGTTGATAATGAAGCCTTTGGTGCGAGCCTGCTCACTCTCACTCAACAGCGCCAGCGTGCCGACTAGCTGGGCAAACACGCCGCCACGGTCGATATCGCCCACTAGCAGCACCGGGCAGTCGGCGGCCTCGGCAAATCCCATGTTGGCTATATCGCCTTGGCGCAGGTTGATTTCCGCCGGGCTGCCGGCCCCTTCAGCAATGATCACATCAAAGCGGCTTTCCAGCGCCTGCCAGGCCGCCATCACGCTCTCTTGGGCGGTGTGCTTGAAGGCGTGGTAATCCAGCGCGTCCATGTGGCCGTACACCTTGCCGCGCAGAATCACTTGGGCACCCCGGTCGGTTTCCGGCTTGAGCAGTACCGGGTTCATATCGCTGTGGGGAATGACGCCCGCCGCCTGAGCCTGTAGCGCGGTGGAACGGCCTATCTCGCCGCCATCGCTGGTCACCGCGCTATTCAGCGCCATGTTTTGAGGCTTGAATGGGGCGACGGAGAAGCCGCACCGTTTAAGAACGCGGCAAAGCCCTGCCACCACGGTACTTTTGCCTGCATCCGAGGTGGTACCTTGAATCATTAAGGTGGTCATTGAGCGCCTATTACCAAGCGTAGGAGTAGTTCACCATGGCCGCTGAATCGCTGGGCGCGTTCGCATCGTGGCCCGGCTCGCGGGTGTGCAGCAGGTTGAACTGCCACTGGCTGCGCTCGCTGGCGGCAAACCCATAGCCCAGTTCGATATCGAGCTGACGGCCTGACGGTTCCAGTGAGGAGCTGCGCGTTTCACGCACCACGCGGCCATCCAAGCGGCGCCCTACGGGCACATCGAAACTGGCCGTGGCGCTGTCGATGCGTAGCGGCTGGCGCAGCGTCAACGCCCAACGGTCGGCGCGCTCGCCTTCTCCCTGCCACTGTAGCCCCAGCGCCATTTGCTGAGCGCGCATGCCATCCACACGAGTTAGCAGGCCAGTACCTGAGGCACTGCCCTGCCCCTGTTCGAATTCGGCAAAACCGCGAAAGCCATCCATTTGGGCCTGCAGGCTAATGCCCGCAAAGCGCATGCGGTTATCATCGCCCAAACCCAATGCACCGTTGCCGTTAGCGCCCAGCAGGCCCTGCTGCTCGCTCAGTTGGCCGACATAGCTGTCGATACGCAGCCCTGGGGTGATTTGCCATGCCAAACCGACGTCGGAACGCTGCGCTTGATAGTCGCTGGCCGCATCGTTAGCCATATCGCCCACCCAATGGGAGGCCGTCATACTCAACCGTTCACCCATCTCATAGCGGGTTTCTACACCGTCCACACGCTCTAAGGCTTGGGTCAACGCCGACCCCGTTTGAAACGAGATCATTGGCATCACGTCAAGTTCGGCGTAGTTGCCCATGGGGCTAGGCTGGTTTCCAGAGAAACGAAAGGCGCTGAGCTGGGCGTTACCAAAGGTGCCATCGAAACGGCTGGACAGCAGCTCACCGTAGGCCGTACTACGGGTTGAGAAACGATAGTTGCCCTCGATCGCCGTCTGAGTGGTGGCGTGCGATGAGGAAGCACTTGCCATCTGTTGCATCTGATTGCGAAGCTGCGAAGCCCGCACGGTGCGGGACTGGGTATTGCGCCCTAAATCGATGGCATAATCTCGGCCCAGCGCGTCGAAGGCCACCACATTCTCTAGCACACCAGACGCTGCGACCGCATCGCCATAAGCGTCTGAAAGCTGTAGATACGAGACATCGGCTAACGCACCGCCATCGGCTACTCGCTGGCTCTGGCTAACGATCAGATCGCCTTCCGGGGCCAGCGCTGCCTCAATATCAGCAACACCTTGGCCCAAATAGAAAGCGCCACAGTTCAATGTGCCGCTCGTGCCACAGGTGTTCTGCTGGAACAGCGCGCTCTCCTGGCTGGCTGTGTCGAGTAGCCGCTGGCTGGCCTGCTGTGCCGTGAGATGCGGCCACTGGCCTATGATTCCTGCGGCATATTCCGAAATCCGTGCGGCGGAAATCGAGGTGCCTTGGGCTCCTACATCGCGGTTTGCGAAGTCGGTACCAATAGCGCGCGACTGCAACTGCGCATCGTCGCCGGGATAGCTGCTCGATGGATGAATAGTGCCACTGGGCGTCGTGCCCACGGCAATCAGCATCATCTCGTACAGCCCAGGTTGACTGGTGTAGATCGGCTTGCCTTGCGTATCGATAGCGCTGCCCGTATTGCCAGCACTCACCACGTAGATCGCGCCTTTGCCGTCGTTGGCATCCACCACGCGCTGATATGACGTCGCCGAGGTCACTCCATTGAAGGTAAGACGAGGGTCGCTGGCTTCCAAACGGCGGGAAAAACTGGCGTTGATGACCCTCGCTCCCCGGTTAGCGGCTTCCCCAATGGCATAATCCAAAGCGTTGTTCAGCGTCGCGCCCTGGCTATCTTCTATTTTCAGAAGGTCCAGACGCGCATTGCCTAAAGTGCCGCCCGTGATGGTGGATGTCACGGCGTTACCGTGCCACTCATCCACACCGCTGACGTCAGCCGTGCCGGTGTAGACGTCCAAACGGTCGATCACCCGCTCGCTGTTGGTGATGGTCGCGACATCGAACGCGCTATCCGTCACCGCCACCCTCACCAATCCCGGCTCGAGCGGTTCGGGGGTCTGGCTGGCCCCCACACCAGGGGAGGAGCCGCTAGGGGTGTACACGCCCTGGCTGCTATCTCCCCCGCCGCCGCCACTGGACCCGCATCCTGATAATGACAGAGTGCCCAGCGCTATCCCTACCGCTAGGAAGAGCGGGCGCCGTTCAAACATCGCGGCTGCCCTGCGTATCGGTATGGCGTTGCATAGAGTGACTCGCTTGCACTAAAGGCGTTAGAAAACATAAGAAAGGCAACGGCATTAAATACTGAGAAAAGCCCTTATCGCAAGTCGTATAACGCTCATTTCATAGGCCGTGAGTTTCTGCCCAGAGGGCGATACGCTGAGCAGCGGTGGTATTGACGACGATATCTAAATGCGACACTCCCGCAATGAACTCAAACTCTGACTGCGCCGCGTGGGGGTGAATGGTAGGCTCGAATTGCTTAGCGTAAAACGCCTCGTCTCTATCGCCCACTAGCACGAGAATAGGCGCGCGAATATTGGCAAGGTCGGCCTTGTAGTCCGCCGTTCCAAAGCTCTCCATCATGCGGTAGGTGTAGCGCAGGGTTTCCGACCCGGTGCGGTAGGCCAGTGGCAGGTTGAAGTGCAGTACCGGCCAATGATTGAAACGAGTCACGTTCATTTGATTCAGCAACGCCAGCGGTAGAATGCGCCATAGATTCGGCTTTGCCCATCCCGCTTTTTTGCGCACGGTGGCCGCGTTGTAAGCTAAAAACGGGGCCAATAGCACGACCCCGGCTAAATGGCTTGCTTGCTTGCCCGCTGCAAAGCGCAGTGCTAACCCTCCGCCCGAAGAGTGCCCACCAATCACCACACGCTCATAGGGCGCATGCTCACGCTTAGCATGCTCGATCAGGTCGGCTACGTCGTCCTCTAATTGACCGATATAGTCCACATCGCCACGTTTGGCTGGGTTTGGTCCATGGCCACGTAAATCCGGCGTGATGACATCGAACCCGGCCGATGTCGCTAGGTACTCTGCCATGGGCGCCAAGTAATGGCTGCTGGCCGATGAGCCATGTAACAGCACCAACAGCGTCGACGGCGCAGCCTGCTGAGTAGCGCGGTGGCTGGCATAGTGGTGGCAAGCATAGTAACGGTAACTCAATGTGCCGCCATCTCGCGTGGTATAGCTTTGTAATGACGGAATATCGGCCTCAGCCGGCAAGATATTCACCAGCACATCGAAACGTAAGCCGGTAGTAGGCTGGGCATGTGGCATGGCAGGGTCTCCTGTTAGGCCGTGGTGGCGTCATCGGACGAAAAGCGCTCCAAGCGAAAGCGCAAGTGGAACGGGCTAAGCAACCCCGGCATAGGGGTTTCGCTGCTCAGCTTTCCTGGAGGATGCAGCTCCCAGCGCGCCCGCCGCAGAAGCGCAGCGAGCAAGCGGCTAGTCACCAGCAGTACGATATGTCGACCGGGGCAGATGCCAGGCCCGCCACTGAATGGCACCAGCGGCCATCGCCTCTCGCCGTCCGGGCGAAGCCACATCTCAGGCGTAAACCGATGAGCCGCATGCAAATAGCGTTCATCGCGATGAAAATAAGGCGTATGAATCAGTACAGAGGTGTGAGCAGGCATCTCCCCAGGCGTCCACTGCGTGGGTTGCGTCGACTGTCTCAAAATAAGTGGGGTGGTGGGCCACAAGCGCAGCGCCTCCAACACACTTGCCTTGAGGCAATCCATGTCAGGTGGAGGCGTGTCGTTTACGTCATCCAACGCTCTGGCCGCAAATTCTGGGTGCGCGCACAGCAACGCCAACGCTCGAAACGCCGCCATGCCAGCGGGGTCAAAGGCAAACAACCACTGCGGCACTTGCTGAAGCGGTGCTTGGTCGCTGTCGGTCTCTTCGGTCGAATGGTGAAACAGCATCGCCATCAGGCTGTGGGGCTCGGCTTGCTGATAGTAAAACGCCAAATGCTGCTCGAACCGCTGCTGCAAGCGTTTGCGTTTGGGGTGCATGAAGCCCCAATTGGCGGCCTTACGAAGCCGCACTAATTCGCCAGTGACGGTGCGGTCATCTCGGGCGCTATCGCCGAGCACCACACGCCGTACGATACGCTCCCACGCCCGTTGAAAGGTCGGCCAGTCCAGCTCATCGAAGCGTGTGTTGGTGCGCGCCACCAATGCGTCGGCCTCTTCCTCCACCACCTGGGTAAATGCATCGGCAAAAAGGTGATGCGGGCAGCCACTCTGTAACACCCGCTCGTTCAGTTGGCGGCGCGTTTGGCGTGCTTCCCCGTGGGACACCAGCGCCATGTCAGGCTCGAAGTGACCGAGTGCGCTGCGCTTCAGCGCTTCGTCCGTCGCGAAAGGCTCCGGAGTGTGCTCCAGCACATGGTTGGCATCAGCGGGATCGAGCACCACTGCCATCTTTTTGCCCGGCACTTTCAGCATGAGTGGGCCACGGCCATACTTCTTGCTGAGCGCTTGCAACTGCCGAATGCCTTTCGCATCCAGGCCGAAACGCTCCACCATCCCAACGACGTTTGGACGACGACGAATGACCCCCTTTGCCACGTTGGGGGCCATGACTTGACTGATAATGGCGATGGTTTCCCTGAGCGTTGCAGTCGGCAACCCATCAGGGGTGGATCTCCTATCCATTCCTGCTCCTTGAGTGATGCGGCTACCGTGACAGTCTAGAGCCACCTCTACCACACGCAAGGCTTTCACCTATCCCTTCGCGCAACGAGCACTTAAATCAAGCCAAGCATTAACTAAGTTAGCGTTATGGCCCATGCCATCAAGGCAATGCCCGCAGACAGCCTGGCCATTTTCCGCTAGGGTAGCGGCTCCCACCACCCAACGATTACGCCCGACATGCAAGAGATACTCGACGAGATTGCCGCCGAGCTGGCCCTGGAAACCGAACGCGGCACCGTAGCCGACTATATCCCCCAGCTGGCTCATGTGGACCCCAGCCAGTTTGCGATCAGCTTGGCCACGGTCGAAGGCCAGCGTTTTTCGGCGGGCTGCGCGACGACGCCCTTCTCGATTCAGAGCATTTCGAAGGTGTTCACCTTGACCATTGCGCTAGGCAAATGGGGCGATGGGCTGTGGTCGAAAGTCGGCCGTGAGCCCTCCGGCGATCCGTTCAACTCCATCGTTCAGCTTGAGCACGAGAGCGGTAAACCGCGTAATCCGTTCATCAACGCCGGGGCCATTGCGGTAGTGGATGCCATCATGATGGGCCACGCGCCCAAAGAGACGCTGGCGGAGATATTGAGCTTCGTGCGCTATATCGCCGACGACAACAGCATCTGTTTCGATCATCAGGTCGCCGCGTCGGAAATGGAGCACAAAGATCGCAATGCGTCGCTGGCCCACTTCATGAAGGCCTTTGGGCGGCTGCGACACGATGTCGATAAAGTGCTCGGCACCTACTTTCACCAGTGCGCCATCGCCATGAGCTGCGACCAGCTAGCCCACGCTGGACTCTTCCTGGCCTCCGACGGGATCAACCGGCCCAGCAATTTGCGGGTGGTGTCGCCCCAGCGTGCGAGGCGGATCAATTCGCTGATGATGATGTGCGGCCACTACGACGCCTCGGGGGAGTTTGCTTTCCGCGTAGGCTTACCGGGCAAGAGCGGCGTGGGCGGCGGCATTCTGGCCATTGCCCCAGGGCGTGGATCGCTGGCGGTGTGGTCGCCGGGGCTGGATCGCTTCGGTAACAGCCTGCTAGGCGCACGGGCGCTGGAGATGTTCGTACAACGCACCGGCTGGTCCGTGTTTGGCCACTAGGTTTTAGCCACTAGGTTTTAGCCACCAGGCGGGGTTAGCTCTGAACGCTCTCTTGCGCTTGCGGCTCTAGGTGCCGAGCCGCTTCCCAGGCCTGCACGTTGCGTTTCACCTCCAGCCCCCAGCGGTAGCCACCCAGCGCGCCGCTTTGCTGAATCACCCGGTGGCAGGGAATCCACAGCGCCACCGGATTCGCGCCCACCGCATTCCCCACCGCCCGAGATGCTGTTGGCGCGCCTAGCGCCTGGGCAATGTGCGAATAGCTGGCGAGCCGTCCGTCGGGAATCATCAGCAGTGCGCGCCATACGTTGAGTTGGAAATTGGTGCCGCGTACGTGTAGCGACAGCGCCCCCGGCGCAGCCGTTTTCCCTGGCTCGAACAGCGCATCGACGGCATAGCGGGTCGCCTCTGGCTGGTGGCGCATCGTACTGCGCGGCCACTCAGCGGCGAGCTGAGCCAGCATCTCTGCCTCGGACGTGGCGGCCAGAAACCCCATTCGGCAAATACCCCTTGGCGTTGCTGCCACCAACACCTCGCCAAACGGCGTGGGATGAATGCCATAAACGATCTCCACACCCTCCCCTTGGCGCTTGAACTCGCCGGGTGTCACCGCTTCCAGCGTCACAAAATGGTCGTACAGCCGCGAGCCGCCACTCAGGCCCAGCGCATGAGCGGTGTCGCTAAGACTCTGGGCCGAAGCAATCAGCTGCTTTCCCCGCGTCAGCGTCAGCGCCTGCAAAAAGCGCTTGGGACTAACGCCTGCATAGCGGCAAAACAGCCGCTGAAAATGGAACGCGCTCAAATGCACCTGCGCCGCCACCGTCTCCAAACTCGGCTGCTGGGTGGCGTTGGCCACCATAAAGGCCATGGCTTTTTCTATTCGGGCATAGTCGTTCATCGCGTCGGTCTCTCAGGCATCGTTGCGAACCACCTATCGTGACCCAAGCATAACCAGCGAGCACGCCCAACCCCACCCGAATCTTGCGCACGTCACATATCAATTTTGTGCAATACCCAGATCGCGCCCCGCTTGCACACTATCACCTCCCTTCTGGAGGATCATCATGAGCACATCGCTACTGCTACCCATGTCGGCCTTTGCCCTGGCGGCGTCCATTTCACCGGGGCCGGTCAATATCGTTTGCTTGAGCAGCGGTACCCACTACCCCCTTCATAAAGGGCTCATCTTCGTGACCGGAGCGACGCTTGGGTTCCTTGCGCTGTTTCTGGGCATTGGCGTGGGGCTCTATTCGCTGCTGCATGTCACGCCCTGGCTAGAGGAGGCGCTACGGTGGGCCGGTATCATGTTCTTACTCTACCTCAGCGTACGTTTATGTCAGCACGATGGACGAGTGAGCGAGCACGACCCCCACAAAGCCCCCGGCTTTATCACCGGCGCGGCCATGCAGTGGCTCAACCCCAAAGCGTGGCTGGCCTCGGCGGCAGGCATTGGCGCGTATACCAACGGCAACGATCCTTACTTGATTGGCCTATTCGCCGCGCTTTATCTACCGATCTGCTGGCTGTCGCTGGCCAGCTGGGTGTACGCGGGGGCGTTTCTCAAACGTTACCTGCACCGGCCTATCGTGCTCCTGACGATCAACCGCTGCTTGGCGGTCGGCTTGGCAGCAAGCGCGCTATTTCTACTTCTTGAATGACGGCGCACGGTATTGGTGGGGCGTCGCTGCGACCAGCCGCTTGAAGGTTCGCTGAAAATGGGGCTGATCGTTGAACCCTGCCGTGAGCGCCGCCTCGACGATGGGCTGACCCTGCCTCAGCACCGCCTGCCCTAACTGAATACGCTGATCGATCAAATAGGCATGGGGCGTCAGGCCGTAGTGCTGCTTGAACGCGCGAATCAAATGCCCCGTGCTGTACCCCGTTTGCTGGGATAACTCTTCCAGCGAAATATCGCGGGCGCAGTGCGTGCGCAAATAGTCTGCCACTTGGGCCAGCAGTTCAGGCGTCGGCGCGGGTGCCAGAGGTGGCTCCTCCGCCAGTTCGCTCATCAGCGTAGTGAGATAGGCGGTGACTGCCTGCCGCTTGCGCTCGATCGCGACGTGCTCATCCAACAAACCGTCGGCCATCTCGCAAAACGAGTGGAAGAGACTCGGCCGGCGGATGACCGCAGTCGCAATGTCTTGCCACTCTGGCGCAGGTAGTAGGCCAAGCCCATAGCGCAACTCGCTCATCCAGCGAGCATCCACATACAGCATGAGGTACGCCCAAGGCTGGTTGGCGATGGGGTTACAGGCATGCACCCAGTGAGGGTTCATCATGACCATGTCACCGGCACGAATCTGATGTGAGGCATCGCGATATCGAAACGTACTGACCCCGGCGGTCACGGCCCCCAGCGACCAATGCGCATGGCTGTGAGGGGCATAACATACCTGCCACACATCCTGAATCTTGCGCAGTTCGACGTGGGGCATACGCTCGTCACGCCAGAAAATAGGCTGTGCTTTATTCATGTTCACCTATCCGTTCACCCTCGTATTGACCAATGCGCCGACACGCTACACATGGCGATAAATCACCAGAAGACGATGACGCAACCGTTGCTCTAATAGCTCCGCTTGCTGGGGGCTCACCGCGCCCGTTCTGGGGTTAATCGCCGTGAGAGAAAAGCGTGAAAACCCTTGCATAAAGGAGTAGTCGAGTTGGTTCACGCTGGCCACACTTCCACAGCATGGAAGCGTTTGCGGCATTAGCCCAAACCCGCGCACTAAATCGTAATCTTGATCCATCAGAAGATGCCACTGGGGAAGGGTCAGCTCCTGCCCACACAGGTGACAACGAACGTACTCAAAATTACTGCCGCAGTCATGAAACTGCACGTATTCAGACACGGCGGCTTCAAGCGATTCGGCTTCCGGCATCCATTGCCATAACGTCTCCTTAGCACGGGATACCTGCTCCTCCGCGGGCAGGTAATGCGGGTCTGCTGGAATAAAAACGATGTGGTGATCGCTCATAGGGTTCGATCCATGACACATGAAGACGCTTACTGACTACTTCCCAGAACCACTATGGCACTTTTGAGCGGTGCTCTCTATAAAAGTACCGCCATGCCCTAACGCTGCCCGCCGCATGGTCTACGCTGGACAATACCCTTTTCCATGCACAGTATGGGCCGCCGAAAGGATCGGCAACGCCATTCACGTCAGGAGGACACCATGGCCAGTCAACCCCCGACACATCGGGATGCGGTTAAACTGTTCGCCCGCTTGGGCTACGCCTCGCGGGGGATCGTGTATTTACTGGTAGGCGGCTTAGCCGCGCTCGCCGCGTTAGGCCAGGGCGGCCAAACCGAAGGCAGTCGTGGCGCACTAGAGAGCGTATTGGCCGCCCCATTCGGCAAAGTAATGCTGGGTATCATTGCCCTTGGGCTAGTGGGCTACGCCACTTGGCGCACACTGCAAGCGCTTCAAGACACCGACGGCCATGGCAGTCAACCCAAAGGGTTGGCGATCCGCGCGGGATTGCTGGTCAGTGCCGTGACGCACACGCTGCTGGCTTTTTTTGCGGCTCAGTTGATCGTCAGCTTGGGTGCATCCGGTGGCTCTGGCAGCGGCTCACAGGATGCCGCTGGCTGGCTGATGCAGCAGCCATTAGGTCGCTGGCTGGTCGCGGCGGTAGGCGCAGTCTTGATTGGCGCAGGCATTGCCCATGCCATTAAAGGGTGGAAAGCCAAATTCGACCGCCACTTCTCCATGCCCACTCACGTGCAGCGTTGGGCATACCCCGTCTGTCGCTTTGGCTTGGCGGTGCGGGGTCTCGTCTTTGTGATCGTGGGCAGCCTATTTATCATCGCGGCGTACCAATACAATCCTAGCCAAGCAGGCGGCACGGCGGAAGCCTTGAGCACGCTGAGACACCAAGCCTTCGGCCAGTGGCTGCTTGCGTTCGTTGCCATCGGGCTGTTCGCATTCGGCGTGTATAGCCTCCTCACGGCGATTTATCGCCGCATCAACCCTTCCGTATAGCGACTCGACCCATGGCCTTCACTTCCACGCGAACCAAGCAGTGGTTCGAGCGTATCAACGGCTCGAAAAACATGCTGTGGCTGCTCGCCACGCTCTCTTTCCTAGAGACCATCATTTTGCCGATTCCCATCGAACTCGTGCTGATTCCGCTCATGGCGGTGAATCGTCAACGCATTTGGGCAATGGCCACCGCCACCACGCTGGGCTGTTTAGCGGCGTCCATCGTCGGTTACGGCGTGGGCATGGTGTTGTACCAGTCCGTCGGCACTTGGTTCATCGACTTCATGGGAATGCAGCAAAGCTATCAGGCGTTTCAGAGCTTTTTCGACCAATACGGCTTTGCCGCCATTTTAGCGATTGGCATTTTGCCGATTCCGTTCCAGGTGGCGATGATTACCGCTGGGCTCTCGGGCTACCCGATCGTGCTGTTCGCCCTGGCAGCACTGATGGCTCGCGGGCTGCGCTACTATGGCCTGGCGTGGCTGGTACATCGTTTTGGGCACCGAGTGGAAAGCATGTGGAAACGCCACGCGCTGAAGACCAGCCTAGCGCTGGGCAGTGTGGTGCTTCTGTTGGTGCTGGGGATGCAGGCGCTGGCGGGGCTGATCGTGTAGAAAACACAATAGCCGCCAACGTTGGCGGCTATTGATGGGCGCTCGAATCACGTTACTGCACGTAGTAGCCGCTCACTCGCCACGTGCCCTCTTCCAGATGTGGCGTGACGACTTCGACCACGCGCTGGTTGTTCGTGAACTGGGTTTGAAAAGCGAACTCTTTGTAGTCGTTGCGCGGCGCCCCAGGCATCGAGGTGTACTGCGACATGCGGATGCGCCGCCGCGACTCGACGCTGCCCAAATCGTTGCGGGCCAGCGTCACCACGCGCTGCAGCATGGTGGGGGAAAGCGGCGTCTTCAACAGCGGTGACGACTTTTCCCAAGCCTGCTCATATTCACCTTGATCGATCGCTTCCAGCCAAGCGAGCGCGGCCGCTTCCGCCGCCTCGGTGGTAGACGCCTGCACATAAGAAGTCATCGCCAGGAGCAACGCAGAGAGAATGAGAGCAAAGGGTTTTGGCATGGCAGCCTCGTATGGCAATCGAATGTGTCGTGCGACTTTAGTAGTTATCGGACCATCACACGATTTCTTTAATCACATTAACCCTAAAGCGCTAGCCAAACTGTGAAAGAGTGCAAATTTGATCGCCGCTTGGCCAAGCCACTCCTACGCCTTCTCAAACCCCAACCGCTCGTTTACTATGCGCCACCCAATGTATTTCAGCCCTCACCATTAGGCCATCATGTCCGTTAACGCACTCTACACCGACCTTTCTGGCTACTACGATTTGATGTGCGTCGACATCGACTACCAGGCCCAAAGCAACGCTATTCGTCGCCTGCACCAAATTTTTGGTAACACAGGCAAACGCCATCTGGACTTAGCCTGCGGCACCGGCCCTCACGTGCGTTATTTTCTGGATGCTGGCTACACCAGCAGCGGGTTGGATATTAACCAGCCGATGCTGGATATCGCCGCCCAACGCTGCCCAGAGGCGCACTTTTCATTGCAGGATATGAGCAGCTTTGAGGTCGACGAACCGCTGGATCTCATCACCTGCTTTCTTTACTCCATCCACTACAGCGATGGTCTAGAGAAGCTAAGCGACTGCATTGCCAGCGCCCAGCGCGCCTTAAGCGAGGGCGGCGTGTTCTGCTTTAACGGGGTAGATAAGCAGCGCATTAATAACGATCTGTTCGTTAAGCACACGGCGAAACAGGCAGACGCCGCGTTCACCTTTCGCTCGGGCTGGCACTACAGCGGGCAAGGGGCACGGCAGTCGTTACGGCTGAGCATTGAGAAAACAGAGGCAGGCGCAACGCAGGTGTGGAACGACGAGCACCCCATGGTGGCGGTCAGCTTTAGCGAACTTATCGCCCTGCTGGAGCCTACCTTCGAGGTGCACGTGTTTGAGCATGATTACCAGACCATCACGCCCTGGGATAACGTCTCAGGCAATGCGATCTTCGTGTGTGTGAAGCGCGAGGGCCTTGTTTAGCCTTTATCGTTCGGGCGCAGCTGAAGCTGAATACCCATCAGGAAATTGCGCAGCATTTGGTCTTTACACTCACGGTAGTTCTTATGGCTCGGCTTGCGGAAAAACGCGCTGAGCTCATGATGGCTTAGCGGCAGCCCCACCTGCTCAAACACTTCTAATACATCGTCGGCCTTCATGTTCAGCGCAATACGCAGTTTTTGAAACACCATATTGTTGTTCAGCTGCGATTCTGGCGCAGGCTGTGGGCCTTCACGCTTGCCGCGCTTAAAGCTGATGAAACCGTTCAAGAACGCGGCCAGCTCGCGGTTCTTCATCGTGACGAAAGCGTCGTCTTCGTCTTTTTTCAGCCACGCGGTGACCTGCGGCTGGGTAACGGGCACTTCTGCCAGCGCGAAAATATCCACGATGGTGTTGTCTTTTAAATCAAAGGTGTAGCGGATACGGCGAAAAATATCGTTATTGGTCAAAATCAGGTTCCTAACCGGTAGTTAATGTTGCCAGCAGCTCATCAATTTCTGCTTTGAGTTCGTTATCTTCAATAGTGTGGGCACTGGCCTGGGCCTGCTGCAAGCGCTCAATCGCCGCCTGGGTGTCGCCCAGCTCCACTTGCAGTGCCGCCATCGAAAAACCAATCGAGGCAATGTGGTCGTTCGACTGCTTCGCCACCGCCTTATCCAGCGCTTTTTGGTAGATCGGCAGCGCGTCTTCTAGCTCTTCGGTGAAGTCGGCCAGGGTTTCCCACTGCTCCGGGTGGTCTTTCTCGGTGTTCTCGTGCTCGGTGCAGATCGCCTGCAGCTCAGCATACAGCGCTTCAAAGGTGGCGCGGTCATCTTTGGCAGCGGCCTTCATCAGCTTTTCGGCGAGTTCGTACACTGCCTTGTAAATTTTGGTGTTAATCATGGACCACTACCCCTATTGCTCAGTAACAGATGACGCAAAACAGACTCATAACAAACCCGGCAAGCGTGAGCTTCTGGGTGAATGGGGGGATTATACCTTGTGGGGATGGGGGTACGGGGGAAAGGTTGGATGGAAATAAACGCGTATTCGAGCAACGAACGGTTGATTTTACGCTATGCTGCACCACTTTTTATTTTCGACACCCCTTACGACACTCTGTCAGAGCTTCTCATGCCCTTTTCAAAACTAGGCTTATCCAGCCCTCTCGTTCAGGCGATTACCGAACTCGGTTACAAAACGCCAACGCCCATCCAAGAACAAGCGATTCCTGCCATTCTGTCGGGCAAAGATTTAATCGCCACCGCACAAACCGGCACGGGTAAAACCGCTGCCTTTGTGCTGCCACTGCTGGAACAGTTCAGCAAAGCAGCAGAGCCGCTGCGCGGTAAACGCATCCGTGCGCTGATCCTTGTTCCCACCCGCGAGCTGGCGGTTCAGGTGGAAGCCAGCGTGGCGCAATACGGCAAGCATACCCCGCTAACCTCAATGGCCGCGTATGGCGGTGTGGATACCGCGCCGCAAAAAGAGCGCTTGATCGAAGGGGTGGATATTCTGGTCGCCACACCGGGCAGGCTGCTGGATTTGGCGCATCAGCGCGCGCTCCACTTTGATGAACTACAAGTCATGGTGCTGGACGAAGCGGACAGAATGGTCGATATGGGCTTTGTCGATGATATCCACAAAATCATCGTGCGCCTGCCGGAGAACCGTCAGAACCTGCTGTTCACGGCCACCATGACTAACGACGTGCGCGCCATCGCCCACGCGTTCTCAGACAGCAAAATGACCGATATGGCGGCGGACATCTCCATTACGCCCAACGTCCGCGCCGCCGCTACCATCAAACAGTGGCTGATCACGGTCGACAAAGACACCAAGTCCGCCCTGTTAAGCCACCTAATCACCGAGCAAGCGTGGGATCAGGCGCTGATTTTTGTCGAGAAAAAACACAGCGCGGCCAAGCTGGTGGCTCAGTTGGAAAAACGCGGTATTCAAGCGGATTCCATCCATGGCGGCAGAAGCCAAGCCATGCGCGAAAAGGTGTTGGATCAGTTCAAATCGGGCGAACTGAAGTACCTAGTAGCTACGGGCGTCGCCGCTCGGGGGTTAGATATTGGCGAACTCAGCCGTGTGGTGAATTACGATTTACCCTTCCAGCCAGAAGAGTACATCCACCGCATTGGCCGCACCGGCCGCGCGGGTGCCTCCGGTGAAGCCATCTCGCTGGTCGATATCAGCGACTTTAAAAACCTGTGTGCGATTGAAAGGCGCTTGAAAAGCACAATTGAGCGCAAAGAAGTGGAAGGCTTCCCAGTCAAAAAAGCCGTGCCCGCGTCTAACTTGAACCACGTTAAAAAAAGCAGCCGTTAAGCGTTAACCAAGAAGCTCACCTTTAAAAATACAAGGGTGAGCTTCACCTCTACTCAGCGGGCGAAAAAGCATCCAGCAGCTCCGCATTCGTGGGGTATTTCTCCAACAGTGCAAGAAGCTTCTGCGCGCCTTCTATGGGCTTAAGCGGTGTTAACGCTCTGCGCAGGGTGCGTACTTTTTCAAACTCCTTAGCATCAATCAACAGCTCTTCTCGGCGGGTACTGCTTTTGGCAATATCAATCGCCGGGAAAATTCGTTGATTGGCCACGTCCCGTGATAGCACCAGCTCCATATTCCCAGTGCCCTTAAACTCCTCAAAAATCACCTGATCCATACGGCTTCCCGTATCCACCAGCACCGTGGCCAGAATGGTGAGCGAACCGCCGTTTTCGATTTTTCGCGCCGCGCCAAACAGCTTGCGGGGGATTTCCATCGCCCGGGCATCCAACCCACCCGACATCGTGCGCCCATTGCCCCGCTGCTCGGCATTATGAACCCGCGAAAGCCTGGTGAGTGAGTCGATCACAATCATCACATCGTGCCCCTCGCCTGCCTGCTTACGCGCCATATCCAGCAACTGATCAGCCATCCGCACATGGTTCGCGTAGCTTTCATCTGACGACGAGGCATGCACTTCAGCCGACACGCTGCGCTTAAAATCGGTCACTTCTTCCGGACGCTCATCAATCAGCAAGGCATACAGCTTTATCTCCGGGTAAGCCTCTGCCACGGCTTGGCAAATATGCTTTAACAGCGTCGTTTTGCCAGAGCCGGGCGGTGCCACAATCAAGCCCCGCTGTCCCATTCCGATGGGCGTAATCAAATCCATCGCCCGCACGGTGCGCGGCTGATCACTCGGCGCTAGATACAGGCGTGGGGAAGGATGGATAGCGGTGCCGTTGAGGAAGCGTGTTATGGGGTCGTTGGAGGTTTGTTCTTCGACTTCGCTGGTGGGTTTGGGCTCTGGTGGTCTTTTGGTTTTGAGGCTTAGGGTTTTGCGGGTCATGGTAGGGTGGATTGCCTTTTAAATTTGGGTGTTCATGATTAACCCCCGTGCTAACCCATGTTGAGGCCTAGCGTGAAGTTACGAGTTATTTTTTCATCTAAACAGCTTCGTAGGAATGTATTCATCGCTCGCATATCATTCGATGAGTAAAAATCGAGCATCAAGGTGTTAAATTCCTGCTGCCGTTTGGCTTGCACGTTGATCACCGGGAAGCCGTTAGCCAACAAGATACCGTTCATCATGAAACGTCCTGTGCGCTTGTTGACGTCCCAAAAAAACTGAGCGCGAGCCATTTGTAAAAATGCTGTGATGCCCTGATCGTAAACATCCGTCTCACCGTAGACTTGTTGCTCCACTTCTCGCCATGTTGCATCCAACTCATCGGGAGCAGGCGGCTCGTACTCAGAGCCAGCTATAGTGACATAACCTGAACGGAACTTACCCCACTCTAACGCTTCTTCTTTTCCGGCGATCTCGTGAATACTCAGCGCCGTTTTTTTGTCGAATGTAAACTCACCCTGCTCGACCAAATCAAAAATGAACGCCCACGCTTTGGCTTGGTTGATCGCCATGTTCTGATCGCTAATGCGATGCCCACCTACGGTAATGCCATCAAGAATGGTCTGCACCTCGGGCAGCGTCATGGCAACGCCTTCCAGATTCACCGCATCGTAAACCAGAGCAGGCACATCTCTTTTAGCCAGCTGTACGGCCAGGGGTAAATTGGGTTTCATGTCCCACATATTAGCTCCTGATGGGTGCATAGGGTGATAGGTTACGCTAACGGCCTGTGGTTCTTTGGTCACCATAGACGAAAATTTCACTACTGCGCGTTTTGATAACGCCTCCACGCCTAGCTGACGTGCAGGTTTGTAGCCGAGTAGCGGCGGAAAGCGGTCACCGTGATGCCGCTTGTTAGCCATCACAAGCACACCGTTGCAGCTCTTCCTTCAGCTCCCCCAGTCGCTCTTCTATTTTTATAGCTTGAGCTTCCTCAATAGGCATAAATGTTTCATTACTTCTGTCTGATAGCCTCTGGCATTGTTCAGCAAGATCAAAAAGCAAAGGAATGACTCGGCTCTCTGAATGAAATCCCAAGGCGGCTTGCCAACGCAATATGGCTGCTCTAGACAGCCCAGTAAGCTCCTTATCACCGGAAAAACACCTGTTTACCGTTGTCAATACACGACGCTCTGCCGAAACTCTATTCAAAAATGTATTCGTCATATCGCTTCTCGCAGAGAATCTACCCATTTTGTTAATGTTGCTTCGGTAATGGCACGAACGGCATAAGTCGGATCGAAATCGATTTTTATACCTCGTGTCGAACTATGTCTTGCCAGCATAATGAGCCTATAAATTGAGTACTCCAGTGGACACTCAACCGGTAGGCGATAGGGCGCATCAGCCGAAAAACACGGCTGCTCCAACATTGCCCAAGATGCACACATGGCGATATCTCGAATCGCTGTATGAGCTATACCCAACTCGTATACCACATTGCTAGTCCCATTTTTCAGCTCGTTTAGAGACTCCTTTAGCAAGACCTCTAAATCATCGATATCATCTGTGATAGTTGAATAAGGAGCTGGCGGCCCTAAACTGGATAGGAAAGGTTGGTCGCCATAACAGTGCACACACTTAGCCTCAAGATAAAGGTGCCAAGCAAATAGCCTCCCTTTATTAAAATATTCTTTGATCACTTCCGGGGTGTACACACTCCACTCATGTGGATATTGAGAACGATTTCTTGAAAAAGGAACCACAAGAACATCGACATCTGAAGTAGGGGTTACTTCTCCTCGGCAAGTAGAGCCGAATACATAAATGTCGTGGCTCATCGTCTTGCCAACCGCTTGATTAGAATGGCCATGAACAACCCAAAAAAGGTGAACCGTATGACAGACAAGGCAGTAAACTCATGCCTAGGTAAAGGCGGTGAAGTATCGACACCCCAGAATGCATATGTTACCGACATCAAAGACTGATGAAAATTAAAATTAGGATCAGCCCATACAAGGACGCTAGCCCATAAAAATATTACCGTTGCACCACTAATCAAAACCCGAATTATGCTCTCCCCATTTCCCCAGATCAGATCAAGTGCCTTCCACCGTGCATGCCTAATCGCATGAGTGAATCTATCCCACCCTTTGTATTTAGAGCGGTAGTATGACTGCTTCGAATAGGCCGCGTGGTATAGATGCAACCCTGTTAGCGCTACCTCAATTGAAGCAGCTTTATTTACTGCTGCATAATTACCAATGTGGCCAAAATTAACTCGAAGAGAGCGAACGAGATCACGAGCCAAATTTTCTTCACTTGGTAGACAGTTATCTAAGAACTCTTCATCAAGATGAGTATGCTCCCAGGTGGAGTATTGAAACCTGCATTCCTCGTATTGCGACCCTCGAAAATTGGAACCACTGATATTTGCGCCAGTGAAGTCACAACGAATGAACCGACAGTTTCGAAAATAGCAATCAGAAATATCTGATTGTTTAAACTTCACTCCAACAAAGGTCTTTCCAACAGCGAAAACACGCCTTAGCACATGCCGCGAAAGATCTTCATCGCGCACATCTGCCGCAACTTCTTTTTCTTCGATATGTGGTTTTGAATGATCTTTAAGTTCCATTTCTACGCCTAAATTAAAATGAAGGCTAACGCTTTGCTCACCGGAAAATTAGGAGTGCAGCGAGTAATTTTTCCGCGTGCAGCATTTTGTTAGGTATTACTCTCTTCTTGGCTTTGGGCTATGACCATTAAAGTCGGCACGCCCACTTTTTCATTATCCTCTGCTACAACAGCATATGTATCAAAATTACGAAAGTTATTAAAATGTGACGTAGCAACTTTTACAGCATCCGCATTACCCCTTGGATGTTTTCTAGCAGGAACTGTGAGTGCAGTATGCAGTAAATCACCTACCATTATTTCCCATGCGCCATTAGGATTATTAACCGGATCAACCTTGAGCCCATCTGAGCCAGATAAGAGGCCGTCCAAAAACGTCGACGCTCTTAACTGGTAATCATTCGACCATGGTGCGTACCTTGCCTGAACATTTTTACGTGAAAAAAAAGGCTCCAGTATCATATACCTTAATGCTTTAGCCCTACCTTCACTATAGGTCGGCATTCTCCTGTATTTTGATTTTGGGGTGACCCTGTCTTCAAGAAAACGAGGTACTAGAAAATCGAGATCGTCGTCATAAAGAGCGCGCTGGCTTTCAGAATCCAGCCTTGCTTTTACTTTTGCTTGGAATAAAGATCCGGCGCAGTAGTGCATATTGTCGTTATTATCTAACAAGACGAAAATAATGAACAAATCCCCAAGCTCGCAACCTGGCGTAGATCCAGCATTTTTACTAATGGAGGCTTTAGTTCGGGCTACTCTAGGCTTTTGGTGGCAAAAGACACTACAAAACTTTACATCAAAATCTTTGCCACTAATCTTACTTGCCACATTCTTGTTAAGAAAGTCCACCCCAACGTCAGGCTTTAACAAATAGTCTTTAATTGCTGCCACTTCCTTGGATCTATCTATTCCTGACCAAGACTCTTCATAAAGTCTCCTGAATTTCGGGTTGAGCGAAAAGGAAGTGTAGTGCTTTACAAACTTATCGAACAAAGTACTCATATGCTTTCCCTGAATACCTAACGCCAGAATAAGCCGCCGCTTGGAGCGCCAGCGTAAAACGGTCGGCTTGATTCACTCGTTAGAAGAAAGCTTTTCAATTTTCTGCCCAACGCCATCAATTTTGATATTCATTTTTTCTATAGCTGCCGCATAATTATCTAAGTTTCGAAATTTCTTTATATTTTGAATAGCAATAGCTAGCGAAACAGCCCATATAGGCACTGACATAGGAAGTAGAAGTGTCACGATAGGCTCGAAAAACGGATTCATATTTGCTGCAACAGGGCCGACTACAGGCAGCCCTAAACCTAAGCCAAGAAAAAGAAGCAGGAAGAAAATATCGAAATAAACAGCCCTGCTTAATGCCACGCTAGACTTTTTTACTTTTTCAATATGCTCTTTTTCCCATTTGAGCATGTTTAGCTTTTGCTCATATTTTTTGAGCTTCCTGCGATTTCTGTAATCCACTATTTTGTTTTTGACAGGAGTCAATAGTGCGATGAGCGCACCACCCACCAGCGTAGCAGCAACACCCTGCCAGAATGATTGATCAAGAAACTCCATTTGATTCCTCTATTTTTAACGATTAAGCTAAGGGGGCGGGCTTTAGCCCGTCCCAGTGAGCGAAGCGAACGATTTGAGCCACTTGTTAGGCGTCTGGGCTAGGAGAACTCATACCCGCTAGTGTACCTAGTTCCAAAAAAAGCCTTCTTGAACTCAACCCCGTTTGCATCAATACCGGCAATGATTACTGTCAAGGCGTCACTGTCGCCGGAAAGGCTAATTTTTATGCTCTTGGATTGGCCGCGAGAGATTTGGAAGAAGGAGTATTCTTTAGTTGATCTATCAGATTTCACCTTGGCACTAAATAGAGTTCCTCCACCGTTATAGATTTGTAAAGTGTATTCAGGTTCTCTACCATAGACTCCGGCGAAGCCAATTTGTTTTATAGAGAAATCTGGTTTTGCAAGTGCCGGAGGTACTTTGTTGTGTTGGATTGTTACAGAGCCAATGGCTAAGTCACCACCGCCTTGAATATTTACAATATTGTCATTGGCGATTTGGCTAGTTGATTGTGTGTTTCCTTGCGGTTGCTTTCTACGAATGAAAAACCTAAAAATATAGGCTGAGAATGTTAATAGCGTGACCCCGATGCCGCTAAAAAACCAATCTCTATTTTGATTTATCCAGTCGAAAATCATGACATTCCTTAGTGCCTAACAGTGATTATATGGCCTGCCGCATAACACTCTCGAACCTGGCGGCGCGTTTATTGACGTTACATAGCCGTTTCAAAATCCTTAAACCACTGTTTTAAAAGGCTTATCCTTCTAGCGTGGCAACATATCCAAAATTCGCGTGCCCGCTGCTTTTTACTGTTTAATCATACTCTATTCATAAATTTGGCTTAGGTCACGCAGATTTTGGGGAAATTGTGATCAGTCAAAGGGTGGTGATTGGTGAGTGCTGAACTTGAGGTGGGTAGTTGCTTATGGCGTGGTGGATGGGCGGCTAGTCGCCGCCTTCGCGCCGGGCCGCCGCTGCGGGTGCCTTCTTCGCTCGTTGCTCTCGCTCAGCGTTACGCCGCGCTACGGGATTGGGCTATGTGGCTTTATCATCGCGAGCTGAAGCCCCTCCCACAGGTGGTCACATTTAGTTTTGAGGGAATGTTGAACTTTGTGGCTTGATCGTCGCGAGCTGAAGCTCCCTCCCACAATTTCAGGCTGCCACCAGCCATAGGCATAGGCATAGGCATAGGCATAGGCATAGGCATAGGCATAGGCATAGGCATAGCGCAGGGTAATGAGGGTTCGATTTTCGTCCCCTCACCACTCACCACTCACCACTCACCACTCACCACTTACGCTGCTCCCCTTCCCCTTAAAGCTCAATCCCTTTCTGGGCTTTGATGCCTTGGTCTTTGAAGGCGTGCTTGACCACTTTCATCTCGGTGACGGTGTCGGCGAGGTCGATGAGTTGTTGGGGGGCGTAGCGGCCGGTGACGATGGCGTGCTGCATCTCGGGGCGGGCTTGTAGGTCGTCGAGGACTTGGTCTAGGTCGAGGTATTCGTAGCGCAGGGCGATGTTGAGTTCGTCGAGCAGTACCATGTGGTAACTGTCGTCTTGGAGCATGCGTTTGGCTTGTTCCCAGGCGGCGTTGGCGGCGGCGACGTCGCGTTCGCGGTCTTGGGTGTCCCAGGTGTAGCCTTCGCCCATTACGTGGTAGTCCACGTTGGGCAGGTTACGGAAGAAGGCTTCTTCGCCGGTGCTGAACGCGCCCTTGATGAACTGCACCACGCCTACCTTCATGCCGTGGCCCAGGGCGCGGGCGAGCATGCCAAAACCGGAGCTGCTTTTGCCTTTGCCGGGGCCGGTGAGCACCAGCAAAATGCCCTGCTCTTTATCGGCGCGGGCAATGCGCTCGTTCATGATTTTTTGCTTGGCCGCCATGCGCTGGGCATGGCGTTCTGGGGTTTTGGCATTTTCGCGCATGGGGTCTCCTTGGGGTGTTTTACGCTTTCAGCACGTAGCGCAGGGTTTCCACGACCTGATCGGTGGTGGTGCACCAGGCTTGCGCTTGGGCGTCGACTTCTTTCAGCGGGTGAACAATCTCTTCGCTGTGCAGCGTGATGTAGGGCTTGGCCAGTGCCGCGCAGTAGCCTGCGTCAAAGGCGGCGTTCCACTGTTTGTACTTGTCGCCAAAGCGCACCACCACTAAATCCGCCTGTTCAATCATCGTGCGGGTGCGGATGGCGTTCACTTTGGAAGACTGGTGGTCGCGCCAGAAGCCGTTATCCGGCTTGCCCAGGTGGTCGCCTGCGGCATCAGAGGCATCGTGGTCGGTCACCGGTGCGGTGAATACGACGTCCAGGCCTGCCGCTTCTGCGCCGCGCTGGATCTCTTCACGCCAGTCAGTGTGAATCTCGCCGGAAAGGTAGACGTAAAAGCTCATGGTAGCTCCTTGAGGGTTGGGGAGTGTCTCGCCGCTCTATGATAGCCCACTGCTGCTTTATGGAAAAACCTTCCATATTTTTGGCTAATAGCTGCGCGCTCCCCTGCCCGTTACTCCGCTAGGTGAATCATTTGGCCGGTGAATATATCAGCCACCAGCCTGGGCGCTGAGGGGAAGTAGCCGTGGAAGTAGCTGGCCACCAGCGCGCCATCACGATAAATCGGTTCGGCTTCGCTGCCTGCCAATTTGCGAGTGCGGGCCAGCGGCTGCATGGAGGTTTCCAGCAGCGAGTGGTGGTAGGTGTGGCCGCGCAGTTCGCCGCTTTGGGTGTGCAGGCTTTGCAGCCCAAGTGCTGTCAGCTTACCGGCCATTTTGGCGGTGCCGGGCAGTAGCCCTAGCATGGCGTGGGCGCTGCCTTCGCCATCGACTAATTGCTCAACACAGCTCATTAGCCCGCCGCACTCGGCGAGGATGGGTTTGCCTGCGCGGTGGTGAGCGCTGATCGCCTCGCGCATGGGCTGGTTGGCGCTTAAGCGGGCGGCGTGCAGTTCTGGGTAGCCGCCGGGCAGCCAGAGCGCGTCGCATTCTGGTAGCTTGGAGTCGTTGAGCGGTGAGAAGAAGTGCAGCGTCGCGCCCATCTCCTCTAATACATCGAGATTCGCGCGGTAGATAAACGCAAAGGCGTCGTCTTTGGCGATGGCGATACGCACGCCGCGCAAATAGTCCGGTGCAGGCGTGGGGGCGTCAGCGCTTAGCGTTACCTCTTTAGGCAAGCGACCTAGCCCGGCGTCTTCTAACACCTTGGCGGCGGCGTCTAGCTGGGCATCCAGGCCGCTCAGCTCGCTGGCTTGCACTAGGCCTAAGTGGCGGTCGGGGATTTTCATCGCGTCGTTACGGGGAATCGCCCCCAGCAGCGTAATGCCTTCCGGCATGCTCTCATTCAGCAGTTTGCCGTGGCCGGGGCTACCGATGCGGTTGGCGATCACTTCATGAATGGCGAGGTCAGGGTGGTAGTTGGCCAGGCCCTGGGCCACCGCGCCAAAGGTTTGCGCCATGCCCCAGGCATCGATCACCGGCAGCGCGGGGATACCCGCCAGAATGGCTAAGTCCGCGCTAGAGGGCGAGCCATCGAATAGCCCCATAGAGCCTTCCACCAAAATCACGTCGGCTTCTTGGGCGGCTTTGGCTAAGCGCCAGCGGCACTCATGCTCTCCGGTCATCCAGGGGTGAAGCTGATACACTGGCTGGCCGGAAGCGACTTCTTGCACCATGGGGTCTAGGTAATCGGGGCCGTGTTTGAAGACCCGCACGGTGCGCCCGGCGTTGCGGTGCAGCCGTGCCAGCGCCGCCGTGACCATGGATTTGCCCTGGCCCGAACCGGGGGCGCTGATCAGCGCTGCGTGTGCTTTACCTTGCAACATGTCTTTTCCTTAAATCACTCATGGTCGGTAAGGGGTGCCTGGATGGGCACAAACACCGGCGCACCACCCACATCTACCGTGGCCAGCCGCTGTTGGTAGAGCCGTTCTAGGGCGCTGGGCACCAGCATGGTGTCTCGTGGGCCCCAGCAGGCTTCACCGCTGGGGTAAAGCAGCAGAATGTGGTCGCACCAGCGGGCGGCTAAATTCAAATCGTGCAGGCACATCATCACCGCGCTGCCTTGGGCGGCCTGCTCGGCCATCAGCGCCATCACCGCGCTTTGGTGGTGTAAATCCAGGTGGTTGGTGGGTTCGTCCGCCAGCCAGATGTTGGGCGCTTGCGTGAGTACCGTCGCCATGGCTACTCGCTGGCGTTCACCGCCGGAAAGCGTGCTGACCAAGCGGTGGCGAAGATGCGCCACATCCAGCGCTTCCAGGGCGGCCTCGGCGCGGGCGTAGTCGCCGGCCCCTTCCATCTGCCATAGGGAAAGGTAGGGGTGGCGGCCTATCAGCGCGGTCTCCAGCACCGTGGCGGGAAAGCCGTCTAGCCGCTCTTGAAACACCAGCCCTAACTGCTGCGCCACTTGCCGCCTGCGCAGTTGGCCAAGCGGTTTGTCGCCGATCAGCACCTGACCGGACCGGGGGGCGTTCAGCCCCGCCAGCGTATGCAACAGCGTGGTTTTACCCGCCCCGTTGGGGCCAAGCACACCCCACACCTGCCCTGGCTCGATGGTGAGATTCAGCGCTGTGCCTGCGCTGCGCCCCGGCACGTCGATGATCAAGTCTTGGGTCGCCAAGCGGATCATCAGCGGCTCCGGTAGAGCAAAAAGAGGAAGGTGGGCACGCCCAGCAGCGCGGTGATCACCCCGACGGGGAGCTGCTCGGGGGCAATCATCGTCCGCGCTAGGGTATCGGCGAGTACCAGCAGCGTGCCGCCTGCCAACGCGCAGGCGGGTAGAATCAAGCGCTGGTCGTTACCGAGCAGCAGGCGCAACATATGGGGCACTACCAGCCCTACAAACCCAATGCTGCCTGCGGTGGTCACGGCGGCGGCGGTCAAGAGGCTGGCGGCAATGTAAATGCCCCACTCCAACGGGCGAACATCCACACCCAGAGCGGCGGCCTGCAGGGGGCCACGGGCCAGCACGTTAAGGCTGCGCCCTAGCGGTATCAGCAATACACAGGTGGCGATTAATAGCAGCAGCGGCGGCCACGGCGTGCGGGCGTAAGATAAATCTCCCATCAGCCAATAGAGCATGCCCGGCAGCCGCTCGGCGGGGCTTAGCGCGAGCATCAGGGTAATCACCGCGCCCCACCCCGCAGCCACGACCACGCCAGTGAGCAACAGCCGTGAAGGCGTCCAGCCGCCGCTACCGTGGGCTAGGCCAAATACTAAAAACGTGGAGAACAGCGCGCCTAAAAACGCCGAACCCGAAATAAGCACACCGCCCATTCCGGCCAGCATGGCCGCCAGCGCACCGATGGATGCCCCGCCGGATAGCCCCAGCACGTAGGGGTCGGCCAGCGGGTTACGTAGCAGCACCTGCATTAGCGCACCGGCCACCGCCAACAGCCCGCCCACCGCAAAGGCGGAAAGCGCCCGTGGCAAGCGAAGCTCGATCACCATGGTGCGCGCCAGCGCATCGCCCTGGCCCTGCACCACCGCCCAGAGCTGCGCTACCGAAAGCTGCGCGCTGCCCACCGCCAGAGAAAACAGCATGGCGGCCACGGCGATCAGCGCCAGCAGACCAAGGGGTTGCCACAGGCGCATTACCATCAAGACCCCCTGCGCTTTTGGCGGGTGTGTTCGAGCTTTTCACACAGAATCTGTGCGCCTTCCAGCAGGCGCGGCGTGGGCCGCTGAATTAAGGAAGGCGGCACGAAATAGAGGTTACCGGCGTCCACGGCGGCAAGGTTGGGGTACTGCTCCCAGTGGGTGAGCCAGTCGCGGTTCTCCTCCCCCATGCCTCCGGCAATGATGGCGTCGGGGTTGGCCGCAAGCACGGCTTCATCGTCTAAACGCGGTACTAATCGGTGCTGATCGCCAAAGACGTTTTCGCCGCCGCACAATTGCACCACTTGCCCAATCAGGTGGTCGTCATTGACGCTCATCAACGGCTCGTCCCACACCTGATAAAACGTCGCCACAGGGTCACGCTCGCTATAGCGGGCGGTAAGCGCGGCCATGCCCTCTCTGAACTCATTGGCCGCCTGTTTGCCTACCGGTTCGGTACCGGCCAGGCGGGCAAGCCGCTCGATGGTGTCAGCCACCGCCTCGACGCTGCGCGGCTCGATATAAAATACCGGCATGCCCAGCGCTTCGAGGATATCCATTTGCTCGGCGGGGTTCCCCGTTACCCAGCCGATTACTAAATCCGGGGCAAGCCCTACCAGGGCTTCCAAATCGATTCGGGTGTGGCTACCCACCGAGGCCACGTCCTTTGCTTCCGGCGGGTAGTCGCTATAACTCACCACGGCCACCACCTGATCCCCAGCGCCAGCGGCGTAGGTCAGTTCCGTGGCACCGGGTGAAAGCGTGGCGATGCGGTTGGCCGAGGCATGTAAGCACACTTCCCGACCACGGTCATCGACCGCGCAGCGGCTGGGGTTGTCGGCATGAAGCGGGGTGGCAATGCCGCTACCCAGCCATAGGAAAGCGGCGCCCAAGGCGCCGCCGAACTGCATGAATTTATTGGCCAAAGTGAACACTCAAGAATCCTGCTCGGCCCGCGTTGATGTAGTCGGCACCGTCAAACGAGCGCGTGGTGACATAGTCTTGATCCAGCACGTTCTCTAACGTTACCCGAGCGCTCCACAGCGGCGCAAACTGCCAGCCTGCACGCAGGTTCACCAAACCGTACCCGCTCAGGCGATCTTCGTTGGCCGCATCACGGTAGCGATGGTTTTGCGCGACCCAAGAGCCGCCCAGGGACCAATCACCCAGCTCGCGGTCGACGTCCAGGCGCAGGCTTTGCGAGGCACGGTTTTGCAGGCGTTTGCCGGTCAAGCGGTTTTCGGGGTCGGTGTAGGTCAGCGCGGCGGCCAGCGTCCACTCGTTCACGTCGACACCCGCGCTAAGCTCTGCTCCACGAATGCGCGTTTCCGGCACGTTGAACTGTAACCCTTGGCCCGCAATCAAGTTGTCGATATCGGTTTGGTAAAGCGCCGCATCCCAGAACCAGCGGGCATACTGGCCACGCACGCCGACTTCGATCGACTCGGAGGTTTCCGACGCCAAGTCCGGGTTACCAAAACCAGGGAAATAAAGCTGGTTGTAGGTCGGTGCGTTGAACGCCGTGCCGTAGTTGGCGCGCAGCGTGTGGTGGCCATCCACGTCATACCCGATCCCGACGCTGCCCGTCACCTCGTCGCCGTAGGACTCGTTGTCATCAAAGCGAAGGCTGCCTTGAAGCGTGAAGGGAGAGAAATCCAGCAGCGCCTGGGTGAAGATGGCCGCGTTGCTGCGACTGGTTTCGTCGTAGGCGGTGGTGCTGTCTACCCGGTCTTCGCTGTACTCGGCCCCGGCGACCACCTCGTGGGCTCCCATGGTCACGGTGTTTTCCCAGCGCGCCGTGCGTATTTTGGTATTGAACGAGGTATCGCCAAAATCAGCGACGTTATCGCTTTCGTCCCGCGATTCGCTGAGCGTCAAGCGGCTGCGCCAGCTGTCGGTCATCGGCAGCTCGCCATACACGCCCGCGACCTGCTGAACGAAGTCATTTTCCCCGCCGTCATACTCGTTATGCCCACGGGCACGCAGCGCCAATACGCCTGCTTCGGCACCGTTCGCGAAGGTGTGCGACACGCGCGCCAGCGCAGAGGTGTTGTCGTAGCCTTTGTCGTCGCCATTACGACGCACTGGCTGGCCGTCGGTATTGAAGTGGCTGCCAGAAAAGCTGTAACGCGTGCCGCCCTCTTTACCGCTGACGCCTGCGCTCAGCCGCTGGGTGTTGAACGAGCCGCCGCCTGCGGAAATACGCGGCTGCGGACCTTCGTCTTCACCCTGTGGGGTAAACAACTGTATGACGCCGCCCATGGCATCGGCACCGTAAAGGCTGCCGCGAGGACCGCGCACGATTTCGGCACGCTCGAACATGCGTGGCTCCAAATATTGCCAAGCGGCCCCGCCGCTGGTAGCCGAGCGCAAACGGATACCATCGATCATCAGGACATTCTGCGCGCTGCCCGTGCCGCGAATGAAGACGCTGCTATTCTTGCCGAAGCTACCGTTACTGGAAACGTCCACGCCCGGCTGGCCACGCAGCAGGTCGGTGATACTGACGGGGTCTTGGCGGCGCAGCGCGGCCTCGTCGATTACCGTGACCGACGAGAGGCTTTCATTAGCGGTGCGCGGAGCGAGTGCGGCCGTGACCACGACGGGATTCAGCGTGTTGGAGGCCGTCGCGGTGGCCGATGCGCTTTGCGCCTGAACGGCCAGCGGTAGCGCGGCCATGGTAAACGCCGCAAGCGTTGCGGGGGTATGAAAACGATTGAACATGGTGGGTCCCTTGCTCGCTGTGCTCACCCGCACAGCGTATTTTTTAGTGACCGGGCAGGGGCACACAAGGGAAATCCGTGGCAGAGCGCCACGTAACGTCACCCTGTACATGCCCTCCGCATGCCGGTAATCCGTGGCTTTCTTCAAGCCATCACTCTTAGGCCGGTCTCCGGGCTGACGAGCGAAAGAGGGGCGCTTTACCTAAGCGCCGACCCTTTTCCGAACGACCACCTTCCCATGCCAAGGCACAGTGGCGTCTCTAGCCGTTCTTGTCTCGATCACCGTTGCGGGGGCAGCGTTGGATTGACACAGCCATGACATGACCATGTTCACCAACTTCCCGTTTAACTGATGGCGGTTACGCCACCAGCACCTGAGAGTGTGCGTAAACTAGCAACTTGTTAGGGGGTGGTCAATTTGCTGACGCGCCTTTCAGCGCTTGTACCAAGCCGTGGCGCACGTACCACACCTGCTCGGCGTGAGCGGCGGCGTCCTGGGTGAACCAGCCGCTCAAATCCCGCAGGCGGCGCTGGTGGCGGGCCACTGGGACGAGGCCACGCCCCAACTCATTGGCAATGATCACCAGCGCGACGTTCTCTGCAGCGGCGGCTTGCTCGAGGCGCTGTAAATCTTCCCGCCACTGGGCGCGCCACTCGTCGCTGCTGATGTCGGAGTCCAGCACCGCGGTCAGCCATTCAAATAAGCCATGTAACACCAGTGGCGTGTTGGGCAACATGACGTGAGAGACCTCGTGAAGACGCTGGCCAGGCGCTAGGCGCCACCACACCGCGCCGGGAAAGCGTTGTTTTACTGCGTCGCGCTTACCTGCGCTGGCACCGCCAATGAACAGTTGCATTGCCATTCTCCTTTTCCGTCCTCACCTGCTTGATACGCGAGCTGCCAGCGCCGTCCCTGGGCTTGATGCACGATTCCCTGCCAAAAATCGAGGGTTTCGAAACGGCGGCGCAATTCACGAATCACGCCGCCGTGGGTCACTACCAACACTTTTCGATAGCCGTGTTGCCGAGTATGTTCCGCAACATCGTCGAGCCAGGCATCCAGCCGTTCGCGCAGTTGGCCAGAGGATTCGCCACCGGGAATTTGTAGCTCTCCGGCGCTATCGATCCAGGCATGATAGTGCGGTAGTTCTTTTAATTCATCGTAAACCTTGCCTTCGTACTCGCCAAAATCGAGTTCCCGTAAGCGCCGTTCGGCGTAGACGGGAACCCCCGGCTTGGCCGCCTGGGACCAGGCCAGGGTTTCTTGGCAGCGGCCTAGGTCGCTGGCGTAAATGGCGTCGAAACGCTCATCGGCCAGGGCCGCGCGCAACGTTAACAGCCCCTCCTCCGCCTCAGGAAACAGCAGCGGAATATCCCGCTGGCCCTGGTAACGGCGCTCTAGATTCCAGGCGGTGATACCGTGACGAACTGCCACCAGCTCCACATTAAGATCAGTAGCCAAAGCTCTCCTCCTTCGATGGTGGCGCCGACCATATCGCCGTTGATGCCGTTAAACGAGCGCAGCAGTGCTCTGCGTACCAGCGCTACCCAACATGCCAGCGCTGCCAGCCACAGCGCGGCTAACGGCCAGAGCATGGCGAGCGGGATCAGCGGCAGGAGCGCCACGCCTACATCGCGGCGTCCCAACGACTGCTGCCATCTCCAAGCCAGGCCGCGCGAGTGGGCGCATGGGGTCAGCACGAGCAGCGCGACGCCCGCCCAGCGCCCCAGTGCGGGTACTACCGCGAGCCACCACAGCGGCGCGTGATACTGCAGCAGCGCCCAGAGCAGCACGCCCTTCCAGGCCAGCAAAAACAGCAGCGCCAGCATACCGAAGCTGCCGATTTGCGGGTCTTTCATGATTTCCCAGCGCCGCTGCAACGGCTGGTTGCTGCCCAGCGCATCGGCCAGGTCCATTACGCCATCCAGGTGTAGTCCACCCGTGAGCCCCACCCACACGCTGAGCAGTACCAGCGCACTGATCGGCGTGGGCGTTTGTACGTGCTCTAACAGTAACGCGGCCAGCGCGAGCAAACCGCCGATCAGCAGGCCGACGAGCGGATAGGCACGAATGGCCCAACGGCGGGTGGCGGGCGTCCAGGGGCACGCCACCGGTATGGGTAACCGAGTCAAAAATTGCAGGGCCAGCAGCCCACCATAAAGGACGTTGTTCACGTATTGGCGCCCGCTTTCCACTCGATGCCCTGGCCTGCGACCACCTCGATCACGCTATCGGACTCGACGGCTAACCAGCGGTGCAGCATTTGCAAAAACTCGACATAACGCTGCGTATGGGTGTCGTTAGGCAATGGCGCTTCGTTGAGATCATTGGAGACGACGACGAGGGTAATGTGTCGCGCCCGGGCATCTTGCAAACAGCGCACCAACAGCGAAAACCCTTCGGTGGTAGAGAGCGGTGCGTGCGCGTCGTCGGCGTCGAACATCACTTGGCTGGCCCAGAGTGTAAGACAATCGAGCAAGGCGGCATGCCCGTTGGGCACTCGAGCGATGGCTTGATCGATGGCCAGCGGTGCCTCCAGCGTTACCCACGAATCAGGCACACCCTGGGCATCCCGATCGGCTCGATGGAGGGCGACCCGCTCAGCCATCTCGTCGTCGTATACGTTAGCGGTCGCCACGTAAAAACACGGTTGACCGTTGGCAGCTTGCAGCACGTACTGTTCAGCAACGTGACTCTTACCGGAGCGCGCGCCCCCACTAACGAACACAATCATGTAACACCTTTAACAATCGATCATTTGCCGAACCATCGCGCACTGCCAGCCGCAACCAATCACCGTCGAGCGCTGCAAAGCTGTAGGTATGTCGCGCCAGCATACCGTGATGCAGCAAGCGTTCAAGCAGCAGCGCGCTGGAAAGCCCGCGCTGGCACAACGCTGGTCCCGGCCGCACCAGATAAAAGCAGCTATGGCTGGGCACGACATCTAGCCCCGCGTGTGTCAGCGCTTGGCCCAAACGCGGCTGTTCCCGCGCCAACCACTGCCGCGTGCGCAGGGCAAAGGCCGTATCCGCCAACAGCGGTGCCACAAGCTCGGCGGCAAGATGATTGACGCTCCAGGGCGGCTGATGGCGTGCCAGAGCGGCAACGTGCTCGGCACTCGCCAGCACGTACCCCAGGCGCAGCCCGGGCAGGGTGTAAAACTTGGTCATGGAACGCAGCAGTATTAGCTGCGGGTAGCGCGCCAACAGCGGCGTGAGCGGCTCGGCATCGAGGGCGAGATCGATGAACGCTTCATCCACCGCGAGCGTTGCCGTGGTGGGCATGCACGAGAGCAAACGCTCGATCTCCACGGCGTTGACCAGCGTGCCGGTGGGATTGTTGGGGCGGCAGAGAAAGATCACATCCGCCTGTGTGACAGGCTCGTCCAACGCTGCCGTTTGTAGGCCGAAACGGGGGGCCTCTAGGGCATGCTCCGTTACCACTAACCGATGCGCGGCACAGGCTCTGGCATATTCGCCAAAGGTTGGCGTCACGATCAGCCCGCGCTGGCCTGCATGAAGGGCAGCGGCCAAAAAAATGGCGTCTGCTCCGCCGTTGGTGAGCAGTACTTGCTCCGGCGCCACGCCTTCGTGTTCGGCAATGGCACGCCGCGCGGCGCGGTAGCTGGGTTCCGGGTAGCGGCTTAACCCACTAATACATTCAACCAACCAATCCGCCACCCAGGGCGGCGGCCCCAGCGGGTTGAGGTTCGCGCTCACGTCCTCGAACGAGTGATCCGCAGGTAACCTAAAGCGTTTGAGCAGCGCCGCTGCGTCGCCGCCGTGGTCGGGCCAGGGAGCCGTGGTCATTGCAGCCCCCAGAGAAACGCTAAGAGCACGAGGAATGCGAAAAACAGCAGCCACCCGCCGTGCATCAGCCGTAACGTCATGGAAATATGCGCCACGGTGAGCGGTATTTGCCCGCTTCCCAGCGTTGCCCGGAGGGAGGCCACACCCTGATACATATTCGTGCCGCCCAGCTGCACGCCCAGCAGATTCGCCACCATCGCTTCCGGCCACCCGGCGTTGGGACTGGGGTGGCGCGGCGCTTCCCGGCAGGTGGCGGCCAGCGCACCCCGCCAATTTGACACGGTGACGCCTCGCCCTATCAATCCCCTGCCCGCTAGCCATAAACAGAGAGTCGTCAGCCGGGCAGGCAGCCAGTTGGCGAAATCGTCGAGTTTGGCGGACGCATAGCCGAAATCCGCGTAGCGCTCGTTGCGATAGCCCACCATGGAATCGAGGGTGTTGATCGCTTTGTACGCCAACGCCAGGGGCGCGCCGCCGATGACGGCAAACAGCAGCGGCGAGGTAATGCCATCCACGGTGTTCTCGGCAACGGTCTCGACCGCCCCCCGGGTAATCTCGGCTTCATCGAGCGAATCGGTATCGCGGCCGACCACCATCGAAAGCGCATGACGAGCGGTAGGCAGATCCCCTCGGGCGAGCGGTTGGGCAATGGCGTTTCCGGCCTCGGCGAGCCCTTTGATGGCCAGCGTGGTGGCGAGCAGCCAAAGCTCGGCGGCGAGGCCTAGCCAGGGGTGAAGCTGAGTCAGCAGTACCAACACCAGCCAAGTGGCAGTGAACGTTCCCAGGACGATCACCGCCGTCAGTAAAAAGCCCATGGCCCGGCGACGCTGGGCACTGCCTCGGTTCCAGCGCCGTTCTAGCGCGCTGATGCCCCGACCGATGATCACCACCGGATGCGGCAGCACGCGCGGGTCGCCCACGATGAGATCGACGACGATGGCCAGCGCGACCAGCGCCACCGAGGCGGACAGCCAACTGCTAAGCGGGCTCATACTTCGCTGCTGCTCACGCCCGCCTTGTCAAAGGTGGCCATGTCGCTGAGCATCGAGGCAGCGGCCTGTATGAGCGGGAACGCCAGCGCAGCGCCGCTGCCTTCCCCCAAGCGCATACCCAGTGCCAGAAGCGGCTCGGCGTCGAGAGCCGCCAGCGCCGTGGCATGGCCCGGCTCTTCGGAGCGATGACCAAAAATGAGATAGCCGTGCGCCTCGGGGCAAAGGCGACACGCCGTTAACGCAGCGACGGTGGCGATGAAACCATCGACGATAGCGGGTAGCCGGTGGGCGGCTGCGGCCAAATAGGCGCCCGTCATAGCGGCCATCTCCAGCCCGCCGAGTTTGCTGAGTACGTCTAACGGATCGTCGGCGTGGGCTTGGCGGGCGCATAGCGCCTGCTCGATCACCGCCACTTTATGCGTCTGCTGGGCGCTGCTTATCCCGGTCCCCGCGCCGACCACCGTCGCCACCGGAGCCTGGGTGAGCGCCGCCAGCATGGCGCTGCTCGCGGTGGTATTGGCAATGCCCATTTCACCGACGATGATGCTTTTCGCCCCCTGCTCCGCCAAGCGCTCTACCGTGTCTGCACCTACGCCGATGGCGCGCAGGGCTTCTCCCTGGCTCATCGCGTCTTCCCGCACCATGTTCGCCGTACCGGCGCGCACCTTGGCATCAACCACGCTGGGCAGGGCAAGCGGTGACGCCACCCCCACATCGACCACGTCGACCTGAGCGCCTATCTGGCGCGCGAAGACATTGATGGCCGCGCCTCCCTGGGCGAAATTCGCCACCATCTGCGCGGTCACTTCCTGGGGAAACGCCGAGACGCCCTCGTCGGCCACGCCGTGGTCGGCGGCAAACACGGCAACACCAGGCGGAGAGACGAGCGGAGTGCGCTGTCCGGTAATGGCACTCAACTGAATGGCGAGCGTTTCGAGCCTGCCTAAACTGCCGGGAGGTTTGGTCAGCGTGTCGAGATACGCGCGAGTACGCTCACCCTCGGCGTTATCTACGGCGCGAATGCGCGCCAGAAGTGACTGAAGTCGCTGTTCAGCGGTCGGCTCGTTGTCCATCACAATTCTCCACAGGCAGGTGGCGCAAAATGGTAGCAAAACCAGGGCTGCTATACTTGCGCTTTAACCATGAAACAGGCGCTTGCAAGCCACTTTTATCCATCATTCATCAAAGCATCATCTTCAACGGTGATGGTCGTCACTCATCAGAGTAATAAAACTACAAATTAAGCTATAAATAGCGATTTTATTGCCGTAAAGTCTCTTATATCGACGCCATAAGATGTAAAATAACTACAAGTTCGACTCACCGTCTCGACACATGCAGAGGTCTCTATGCCTGGTTCAACATCCGCTACACTCCATCCTACGGTTGCCGAGGTGACCCAACGCATTCGTGAGCGCTCTGCCGAGCGACGCGCCCTGTACGAGCGCCGCATGGCCGACCAGCACAAACGCGGCGTGCACCGCGCCGAACTCTCTTGCGGCAACCTCGCCCACGGTTTCGCCGCCTGCAGCGTGCAGGAAAAAGACTCCCTGAAGCTGATGAACAGCGCCAACCTAGGGATCATTTCTGCCTACAACGATATGCTCTCCGCCCACCAGCCGTTCGAAACCTTCCCGGAAACCATCAAAGCGGCTGCCCGTGCGATGGGCTCTACTGCGCAGTTTGCCGGCGGCGTCCCCGCCATGTGCGATGGTGTGACCCAAGGCCAGCCGGGCATGGAGCTGTCGCTGTTCTCCCGCGATGTGATTGCCATGGCCACCGCCGTGGGCCTGTCCCACAACATGTTCGATGCCGCACTTTACCTCGGCGTGTGCGATAAAATCGTACCGGGCCTGTTTATCGGCGCGGCCCGTTTCGGTCACCTGCCCGCCATGTTCGTCCCCGCAGGCCCGATGCCGAGCGGCTTGCCGAACAAAGAGAAAGCGCGCATTCGCCAGCTCTACGCCGAAGGCAAAGTAGGCCGCGAAGAGCTGCTGCAAGCGGAGTCCGACTCCTACCACAGCCCCGGCACCTGCACCTTCTACGGCACCGCCAACTCCAATCAGCTGATGATGGAAGTGATGGGCCTGCACCTGCCGGGTACCTCGTTCGTCAACCCGGGCACCGAGATGCGCGAAGCGCTGACCCGTTACGCCACCGAGCAGGCCATTCGCAACACCGAACCCGGCGGCGAGTACCGCCCGTTCTACAAGCAGATCGACGAGCGCGCCATCGTCAACGCCGTGGTCGGCCTGCTGGCCTCCGGTGGTTCGACCAACCATACCATGCACCTGATTGCCATGGCGGCCGCGGCAGGCATTACGCTGAACTGGGATGACTTCACCGACCTGTCAGCGGTCACCCCCAGCCTGATGAAGGTGTACCCGAACGGCCAAGCAGACATCAACCACTTCCAGGCAGCGGGCGGCATGAGCTACCTGTTCCGCGAACTGCTAGGCGCGGGCCTGCTCCACGGTGACATTCCCACCGTGTTTGGCACCGACCTGACCGCTTACACCCAAGAGCCCTTCCTGGAAGATGGCAAAGTGGTCTGGCGCGAAGGCCCGGAGAAGAGCTTGGACGACGAAGTGCTGCGCCCTGTAGCCACGCCCTTCGCTCCCACTGGCGGCCTGACCGTGATGAAAGGCAACCTGGGCCGTGGCGTCATCAAAGTCTCGGCCGTTGCCGAGGAGCACCGCATCGTCGAAGCGCCGGTGAAGATCTTCGAAGACCAGAACGAGATGAAAGCGGCGTTCGAGTCGGGCGAGCTGGACCGCGACGTGATCGTCGTCGTGCGTTTCCAAGGCCCCAAAGCCAACGGCATGCCCGAGCTGCACAAACTGACACCGTTCCTGGGCGTACTCCAGGATCGCGGCTTCAAGGTGGCCCTCGTCACCGATGGCCGCATGTCCGGCGCCTCGGGCAAAGTGCCCGCCTCTATCCACATGAGCCCGGAAGCGCTCGACGGCGGCCCGCTGGCCAAGCTGCGCGATGGCGACGTGGTGCGCCTGGATGCCAACGCCGGTACGCTGGAAGCCAAGGTAGACGCCGCCACCTGGGCCGAGCGTGAGCTCGTCGTCGCCAACCTGGACCACTACCATGTGGGCCTGGGCCGCGAGCTGTTCTCGGGCTTCCGCCACCTCGCCATGCGCGGTGAAGAGGGTGCAGGCTCCCTGGGCGGCTTCGAAGCCGACGATCTCGCTCGTCAAGAAGGTCAGATTTTTCAAGAGGACGCCTGATGCGACCGGCACTCATCGGGGACATTGGCGGCACGAATGCTCGCCTGGCGCTGGTCACGCCGGGCGAGGTCACGCCCCACGACATTCTTAACCTGCCCTGCGCCGATTACCCCGGCGTGATCGAGGCGATTCAAGACTACCTCGCTCGGGTAGGCGCCACGGGCGAAAACGCGCCCAAAGAAGCCTGCCTGGCATTCGCCTGCCCGGTACATGCCGAGCGAGTGAAAATGACCAACAACCATTGGGATTTCATGAAAAGCGACGTTCGGCAGGCGCTGAATTTGTCGCTGTTCAAGGTCATCAATGACTTCACCGCCCAGGCGCTGGGCGTGCCCCATGTGGGTAAAGACGATCTCGTCGAAGTTCAGTCGGGGACGGCGCAGTCGCACTCGACCCGCTTGGTCATCGGCCCCGGGACGGGGCTGGGCGTGGCCGGCGTGTTCCCCGGCCAGCACGCCTGGATTCCGCTACCCACCGAGGGCGGCCACGTCACCTTTGCCCCCACTGACGCCACCGAGCGCGCACTGCTGGATGTATTTTTAAAGCGCCACCAGCGGGTGAGCGTCGAACGCATTTTATGTGGTCAGGGGCTTCTAGAGCTGTACCAAGCGCACTGCACCCTGGAAGGCCAAGCGCCTCGCTGCGAGACGCCTGCCGAGGTGACCCAGGCGGCTAACCAGGGCGATGCCATCGCCACCGCCACCCTGCTGCGCTTTTTGAAAATTCTCGGCGACGTATGCGGCGATGCCACCCTCACCATGGGTGCCCGAGGCGGCGTTTACCTCTGCGGCGGCATTCTGCCCCGCCTGTTGGACTGGCTGCCTAAGTGCGAGCTGCGCGCAAGCTTCGTCAACAAAGGGCGGATGGGCGGGTATAACGCCGATATTCCGGTGTGGATCGTGACACATCCATGGACCGGCCTGTTAGGGGCCGCCGAAGCGCTGCATAACGAAGAAGTCTTTTAACGAATGGAAAACGCCATGGCTGCCGTTACGTTTAACGTGCCTTTTGTACTCGGCATGATGCGCCTGCATGAAGCGCAAGAGATGCACCAAGCGAGCCAGTTGGCCGACTGGATCGAAGCTCGTCTAGAGCAAGGGTTACACTGGTTCGACCATGCCGACATCTACGGCAATGGCGCCTGCGAAATGCTGTTTGGCCAAGCCCTGCGCGCCCGCCCGGCGCTGGCCAAGCGGCTGAATGTGGTGACCAAGGCCAGCATCGCCAACGACAATCCGGCTCCAGGCTCCGGTAAGGTCAAGCACTACAATGCCAGCCCGGACTATCTCAGCCGCGCCATTGACGATGCGCTGGGCCGCTTGGGCGTCGAGCGTCTGGATCACTTTCTGATTCACCGCCCAGACCTGTTGATGGACGCCGCCGCAACAGGCCGTGCGCTGGATGACGCCATAGAGGCAGGCAAAATCGGCGCGGCGGGGATTTCCAACCACCTGCCCAGCCAGTGGCGCCGACTGCAACGCCATATGCACCACCCGCTGCGCGCCAACCAAATCGAGCTTTCCATTGCCCATAGCGCGCCGCTGTTCGACGGCAGCTTCGACGACCTGAACGCCGATGGCCAGGCGTCCATGGCGTGGTCGCCGCTGGCGGGCGGCCAACTGATGCAGGGTGAAGTAAGCCGCGTGCTGAACCGTTTGGCAGGCGAGCTGAACGGTACGCCCGGCGCGCTGGCGCTGGCCTGGCTGCGCACTCTGCCCGGCCGACCGGCACCGGTGGTGGGCAGCGTGAAACCGGAGCGTATTGCCGATATGCTGAACGGCCCGGAAACGCTGCCCAGAGACGCCTGGTATGAACTTCTGGAAGCAGCCCGCGGCCACTGCGTCGCTTAGTACGCCCACTCAACATCAATGCCAATAATGACAAGGAACGACCTATGACGCCGGTGATTGCTTTCGGTGAAGCCTTGATCGACATGCTCTCGAGCCGACTGGGCGATGACACGGGGCCGGAAACCTTTACCCCCTACGCCGGCGGCGCACCCGCCAACGTGGCGGTGGCCTGCGCGCGGCTCAACGTGCCCAGCCAGTTTTTGGGGATGGTGGGTGACGATACCTTTGGGCACTTTCTCATCCGCGAGCTGAAAAGCCACGGTGTAGATACCCAGGGGGTCGTGCTGACCCAAGAGGCGCGCACGGCGCTGGCCTTCGTCTCTCGCGATAGCAGCGGCGAACGCACCTTCGACTTCTACCGCCCACCGGCAGCGGACCTGCTCTACCGCCTGGAGCATCTGCCCCACGGCGTGTTCGAACAGCCCGCCATCGTGCACCTATGCAGCAACAGCCTGACCGACCCCGAGATTGCCGAGACCACTCTCGCGATTGCCGCCATGGCCAAGCGTGCAAGCTGTCTGGTAAGCGTGGACGCCAACCTGCGCCACAACCTGTGGGCAGAGGGCGCGGCAGACCCCTGGCTGGTCACCGAGCTGGTCGATAGCGCCGAGCTGGTCAAAGTCTCTCTCGAAGAGCTGGACTACCTGCGTGGCGACCATCCACCAGAGGCGTGGTTAGCCGAGCGCATGGCCGCTGGCGTCAAAGTGGTCGTCGTCACCGATGGCCCTAACGATGTCGTGCTCAAAGGCATCGGTATCGACCAGACCGTGACGCCGCCCAGCGTGACGGCCGTCGACACCACCGCCGGTGGCGATGCCTTCATTGGCGGCTTACTGGCCGAGCTTTCCCGCTACGGCATCAGTGAGAACTGGCATCAGGACAGCGCGTTTCTCACCCGCGCGGTGGACATTGCCTGCCGCTGCGGTGCCCACGCGGTCACCCGCCCCGGCGCGTATGCCGCCCTGCCCACCCACACCGATATCGAAGCCCTGCGCGGCTCGGCAGGCTAGCACTCAGCGTCGTCGAGGCCGCTACTCGACGACGCTTTGAGTGGCCCCTTCCGCCACTTCCACCCGCCCGCTGACGACGTCCAACGTCACAGGCTGACGGCGATGATCGATAAAGCTCACCTGGGTGATGCTGCGCTGCTCGGTGGCCCCGTCGACCAACATTTCCAGCGTGCCGTGATCGCACCACCACGTTACCGTCACCGTTAACCCATCGACGCTGCCCTCCGCGTGGTCACAGGCAAAGTGCTCATCGAACGCGGCCTGACCGTTACTCCCTTGACGCTCATAGTGTAGCGACGTTGTTGATTCATCTGCGGTCAGCCACAGTCGCTGCTGACTCCCCTGCTGCAGCGACAGCGCCAGCCTCGTGCCCGCTTCGAGCACCAGCGTCAGCTGACCGTGAATGACCTCCCCGTCGGGCACGACAATGCAGTGCTCCCCGGCCGTTTGAAGCGAGCGCGGCGATAGATGACAAGGGGCGCTCAGCACTTGCCCTGCTTCGCGAGCAAAGCGCTGTCGTAACCGCACCCCACGGGAAGTCGCGCGCAGTGTCAGCTCTCGCGGCAGGCTCATGGTGCCCCGCCAGCCCGTTTCGGGGGCATGGTTGGCGTACTGCCAGTTGTTCAACCACGCCAGCGCAAGCTGCCGCCCGGGGGTATTCGACCAGCTCTGCACCGCATAGAAATCCCGACCTTCATCCATCATCAGCACAGCGCCTGAGGCGTTGTCATTGGTGAAACGCTGGCCGTCGAACGCGCCGATAAAGTACTGGGTCAACGAGCCAAATGGGTTATCCGGCGTGGCGCCAATCCCTACCACCAACACCCAGCGGGTGGCGGGCTCATTCGGTCCAGCACCTTCCACCGGCAGCTCGAACAGGTCTGGGCACTCCCAGGGGTGCTGGGTGTGAGCGCCCTCGCCTTCGCCAAAGGCGCTGGCGAACTGCCACGCCAATAGGTCGTGAGAGGTATAGAAGTGAATCGCCTGCCCACAGGCCAGCGCCATTACCCAGCGCTGGCTAGGTCCATGCCAAACGACTTTAGGGTCGCGGAAGTCTTTAAACCCAGGCGGCGGCAGAACCGGATTACCCGCGTAGCGCTGCCAGGTACGGCCCTTGTCACGGCTATACGCCAGGCACTGGGACTGCTGGTAATCCTCCGGGTCACCGGAGAGCACCTTATGGCAGGTGTAAAACGCCACGAGCCCCGGCTGGCCCTCGAACAGCCCAGTGACATCGTGCTCATCCACCACGGCGCTCCCCGAAAAGCAGGTGCCGTCTTCGTTGGGCGCCAGCGCGATGGGCAAATGCTGCCAGTGGCACAGGTCGCGACTGACCGCATGCCCCCAGTGCATCGGCCCCCAGACGGTGCTGAACGGGTGGTACTGATAAAACAGATGGTACTCGCCCTCGAAAAACACCAGCCCGTTGGGGTCATTCATCCATCCCATCGGCGGGGCAAAATGCATCGCCGGTCGCTGGGGCTCGAAATCCGCTAACGTCATGCTTGAACCTTGAGTTAATCAGTTAACTTAATCGTTTAAGTTAGCGTATCACGCCTATTAACTAACGGAAGTATCCCCTTTAGGTGTAGACGTAAAAAAGCCCGAGCATGACGACATGCTCGGGCAAACGTCTTGCTCACACGACCCGACATCAGTGAGGCAAGTGACGAGAGTGCTCGGTACTGTGTTTTACATAAGTGGTGGAAACGTTTAGTGGTGGAAACGCTCCGCAGCTTGGCGGGCCAGTTCGCGGATGCCGTCCCAATCTTCGGCATCGACCATTGCTTTCGGCGTCAGCCAAGAGCCGCCGACACACATCACGTTCGGCAGCGAGAGGTAGGAGTCGGCGTTGTCGACCGTGATACCGCCCGTGGGGCAGAAACGCGCCTCGGGGATCGGTGCGCCGAAGGCCTTGATCGCTTTGGCACCGCCGCTGGATTCAGCGGGGAAGAACTTGAAGCGGCGGTAGCCGTATTGCCAGCCAGTCATCAGCTCAGAAATGGTAGAAACGCCCGGCAGCATCGGCACGGGGCTCTCTACGCCGTAGCGGTAAAGCGCTTCGGTGGCTCCTGGCGTAACGACGAAATCAGCGCCGACCTGTTCTGCTTGGCGATACTGGGCAGGTGTGAGTACGGTGCCCACTCCAATGCTGGCCCCCGGCAGCGCCTCTTTCATGCGTTTGATGGCGTCTAAGGCGCAGTCGGTACGCAGGGTAATTTCCAGAACGGTCAGGCCACCTTCGACCAGCGCACGGCCCAGCGGCACGGCATCTTCCAGGCGCTCGATGGTGATCACCGGGATCACTTCGGCTTTCAAACAGATGCTGTCCAGCTCGGCGGTGCGCGTTGAGGGTAACTGTTTATCGATGGTCATCAGTGAGTCTCCAAGCAATTTGTTATTGGCGAAGGCGGTTTATTAGGGCGCCCAGTAAATCGCCAGCGGGCAAGATAGAAACGCGCGAATCGGCAGCGTGCGAACGTCGTCGCCGCCCATGGCGTTGGCCAGTACGGCGCGCTTGTCGTCACCCGTGATATGCAGAATGTGGCGTTTCGCCTGGTGCAGGCGGTCCGCAGAGAAAGTAATGCGCGGCTGCGGCTGGCTGGGCGTACGCACCGCGACTAGCGGCTCATCCGTAGAGAGCGCCAGCCCCAGCTCTTGGCTATCGGGGAACAGCGAGGCCGTATGACCATCGCCGCCCATGCCCAAAATCACCACGCTGGCAGGCCAGCTCAAAGCCGCGGTTTGCTGTACCACGGCGGCCACCCCTTCTTCCGGCGTACCATCGTTGCTAGTAAGTGGCACGAAGTTAGCGGCCGCCGCCGGGCCTTGCAGCAGGTTGTCGCGCACCAGTTTGGCGTTGCTATCGCTGCTCTGCTCGTCGACCCAGCGCTCGTCGGCCAGGGTGATATCCACCCGCGCCCACGCCAGTGGCTTTTGCGCCAGCGCTTTGAAGAACGGCACCGGCGTCGAGCCGCCCGATACCACCAGCAGCGCACGCTCCTGGTGCTCCAGGTCTGTCGCCAGGGCTTGATAAACGGCTTCGGCTAGCTGCTCGGCCAGCGCTTGTCGTGTATTGCTCATCTCAATAATCCTCGTACCAGCTGCGACCATCCTGGGTGATCATGGCAATGGAGGCGACCGGCCCCCAAGAGCCTGCCGGGTAGCGGCGCGGTGGGGTATCGCGTGATTTCCAACCATCGATGAGCTGATCACACCAGCGCCACGCATGCTCCACCTCGTCCCGACGGACGAACAGATACTGCTGGCCTTTCATGACTTCCAACAGCAGGCGCTCGTACGCATCCGGGATACGCGATTTCGGGAACGCGCTGTTGAAATCCAGATGTAGTGGGCCAGGGCGCAGGCGCATGCCCTTGTCTAGACCGCTATCCTTGGTGAGCACCTGAAGGGCAATGCCCTCTTCTGGCTGCAGGCGAATGATCAGTTTGTTGGAGGCGATGCCGCGCTGGTCTGGATCGAAGATATAGTGCGGCTGCTGACGGAAATGAATGACGATTTGCGAGAGTTTTTCCGGCATCCGCTTACCGGTACGCAGGTAGAACGGCACGCCCGCCCAGCGCCAGTTGGACACTTCGGTTTTCATGGCCACGAAGGTTTCGGTTTGGCTCTGGGTGTTGGCCCCCTCCTCTTCCAGGTAGCCCGGCACGGCTTGGCCGTCGCTGGTACCGGCAATGTACTGGCCGCGCACGACGTCACGCCCCAGCGATTCACCGGTAAACGGTTTCAGCGCCTTGAGCACCTTCACCTTCTCATCGCGAATGGCATCGGCATCCAGGTTCGAGGGCGGGTCCATGGCGATCAGGCATAGCAGCTGTAGAAGATGGTTCTGGACCATATCGCGCAGTTGGCCCGCATCATCGAAATAGCCCCAGCGCCCTTCGATACCGACTTTTTCGGCGACGGTAATCTCGACGTGGGAAATATGATTCTGATTCCACTGGGTGCCAAACAGCGGGTTGGCAAAGCGTAGAGCAATGAGATTCTGAACCGTCTCTTTACCCAAGTAGTGGTCGATGCGGTAGATGCGCGATTCGGGGAACACGGCGCCGATGGCATCGTTGATCTCTTCGGAAGAGGCCAGGTCGTAGCCAATCGGTTTTTCCACCACGACGCGGGTATCGTCATCCAGACTGTTACTGGCCTGGAGGTTGCGGCAAATGTCGCCGTAGATGCGCGCCGCCACCGAGAGATACACCACCATCGGGCGCTTTGAGCCTTCGCGCCACTGGCGAATGGCGTCATAACCGTCAGCGGTAGCGAAGTCGAGCTTGAGATACTCCAAGCGATTTAAAAAGCGCTCCAGACTCGCCTTGTCCTGCTCCTCTTTCTTCAGACGCTTCTGCAGCGCGCCACTGACTAGCTGGCGGAACGCAGCAGTGTCATGCTCCTGACGCGCCAGCCCCATGATCCGCGTGCTTTCGGGCATCAAGCCTTCGCGGTCAAGATGATACAGCGCGGGAAACAGCTTGCGCATGGCAAGGTCGCCAAGCGCCCCGAATAGCGCCAGATCGATCGCGTGATTGGGATCGCCCAGCGGGGCATGTGACTGGCTCATCTCAGCTCCTGTTTATAATTAGGTCATCTGATGTAGTTAGATTACCTAAAATCTATCTGATGTGAGGCATTATACGCAATAATTCGTGTAATTTTACTACAAAATATTCTCGCCTGCTGCCCTTTCCGGTTGGTGTTACAGCGGTGATGCCGAGCCCTGGTCACCTATTCTTCTACCTTTACTCTACGCCCCTTGGATACGCCACCCCTCTTCCCCCCTAGGATGAGGTGACCTCGTGCGTAATTAGCGACGCTGACCGTGAACAAAGCACGTCGTATGAGAACGTGCACGACAACAACAACGTCATAACGAGGTACGCACATCATGGCAATGGTTCGTCCATTTTTCACGCCGCTGCTCGCCGCTACGCTAGCGGCCACTGCCACACTCCCCGCCCTGGCCTTCGAAGATGACCGTTTGACCATCTGGATGGGCGACAATAAAGGCCAGGAAGGCATCCGCGCAGTGGCCGATCAATTCCTGGAAGATACCGGCATCGAGGTGGACGTCGTGTTTCCCGACAACCTGACCGACCGTTTTCAGCAAGCGGCAGGCAGCGGGCAAGGGCCGGATATCGTCATTTGGGCCCACGACCGCATGGGTGAATGGGCACAGAGCGGCCTACTCAAACCGATTGCACCCAGCGACAGCTTCCGCGAAGCGTTCTACGACTTCACCTGGGAGGCCGCACTATGGAATGGCGAGACCTACGGCTACCCCATTTCGGTGGAATCGCTGGGGCTGATTTACAACAAAGCGTTGGTAGAAACGCCGCCTGAAAGCTTTGCCGAGTTAATGGAGCTAGACGCCACGCTCTCCCAAGAAGGAAAAAAAGCCATTTTGTTCGATTACAGCGAACCCTACTACGGCTGGACGCTGCTGGCAGCCAACGGCGGCTACCCGTTCAAACAGACCGACAGCGGTTATGACGTCAGCGATATCGGCGTCAATAACGAGGGTGCCTTGCAAGGGGCTGAGCTGCTGGTCGAGTTGATCGAGAGCGGCGTACTGCCCCGCGGCACCGACTACAACCTGATGGATACTCGCTTCAACCAAGGCGAGGTAGCGACCATGATCAGCGGCCCTTGGGCGTGGCCTAACCTGGAGCGTAGCGGCATCGAATACGGCGTCGCCCTGCTACCCAACGTGGGTGACGAGCGAGCCAAGCCGATGTTCGGCGTGATGACCGCGATGATCAACTCCGCCACGCCCAACGACTTCCTGGCGGTAGAGTTCTTGGAAAACTATTTGCTGAGCGAAGAGGGTATGCGCACGTTCAATAGCGACGGTTCGCTCGGCGCGGTAGCGCATATCGATTACCAGGCAGAGCTGGCGGACAACCCCAACATTGCCGCGACGCTAGAGAACGCCGAAGTGGGCATGCCGATGCCCAACATTCCTGAAATGGGCGCCTTCTGGGCCGCTATGGAACCCGCGCTACAGAACATTGGCAGCGGTCGCCAATCCCCCCAAGAAGCGCTGGATGCCGCTGCGCGCCGTATGCGCCAGTAGCCTCCTTTTTAGCCTCCATTGCCCGGCAGCGCCCGCTGCCGGGCAGCCTTTCAGGACGTCATCATGTACACCACTAACGCGTCTCGTGGCCTGCCCCGCCACCGCTCTCGCCATCTTACCGAACGCTATACCCGCTGGGCCATGCGCGGCGTCATTGCCGTGCTGGTGATCGCGCTACTGTGGCTGGTGCTGGCGTTTCATCTCAACGGCCAGTGGATGTTTGCTCTGCTGTTTCTGGTACTGGGCGGCTCGCTGGGCGTGGTCTTTACCAAGCGCACGCTGATGAGTCATCGCTACATCTTTCCTGCGATAGCCGGGCTTGGTGTGTTCGTCATTTTTCCGCTGCTGTACACCATCGGGATCAGCTTCAGTAACTACAGCTCTACCAATCTGCTTTCGGAAGAGCGGGTGCGCGACCAGCTCATGAGCCAAACCTATCAAGCGGAAGGCAATGCCTTTGACCTGGCCCTCTACCCCGACAGTGATTTGGTTCGGCTCTATTTGGAGAGCCAAGAGGGCCAGCGATTCGTTTCCTCCCCGCTCAATGTTGCCAATCAGGAGAATCGACAAATTGGCGTGCAGCCCGCCGATGCACCACCCGCGCAGGAAGCACTGGGCATGCGCGACATCATTCAAGCGCGCGAGGCCCTGCAAGGGCTGCGGCTAATCACCCCGGACGGCAACGAGCTGCGCATGGCGGGACTGCGCCAGTTCGCCCCCATGGTCAACCGCTACGAAGCCCGCGAGGATGGTGCGCTGTACGACCGTCGCGATGACAGGCTGCTCACCCCCGACCCAAGCATTGGTTTCTTCGTGGCTGACGACGGTGAACGGATCGCGCCCGGCTGGCCGGTCAACGTCGGCATGGCCAATTACACCCAGATTTTCACCGACCCGGACATTCGCGGTCCGTTCATGCAGATTTTCGTATGGACCTTCGTATTTGCCGCCCTCACCGTTGTGTTTACTCTGGCCGTCGGTTTCGTGCTGGCCTCTTTGCTGCAGTGGGATCAACTCAGGGGCAAGGCCGTATACCGCACGCTGCTGATTCTGCCCTATGCGGTGCCAGCGTTCATCTCGATCCTGATTTTCAAAGGGATGTTCAATCAGCACTTCGGTGAGATCAACCTGATCCTGGATACCCTGTTTGGGGTACGCCCGGAGTGGTTTACCGATCCTTGGATGGCGCGCAGCATGCTGCTGATCGTCAATACCTGGTTGGGCTACCCCTACATGCTGCTGCTCTGCATGGGCTTGATTCAGGCCATTCCGCAGGACTTGTACGAAGCCTCGGCCGTGGATGGCGGCGGCCCAATCACCAATCTGTTCAACATCACCCTGCCGCTGATCCTGAAGCCGCTCACGCCGCTGCTGATTGCTGCGTTTGCGTTCAACTTCAATAACTTTGTGCTGATTGCCCTGCTCACCGGCGGCAGCCCCGATATTTTGGGCGCCAGCACCCCGGCGGGCACCACCGACCTACTGGTGAGCTACACCTATCGCATCGCCTTTCAAGACGCAGGGCAGAACTTTGGCCTTGCGGCGGCCATCGCTACGCTGATCTTCCTGCTAGTCGCGGGTTTGTCGCTGCTCAATTTGCGCCTTTCCAAAGTAAAGGTATAGGAGGTTACCGATGCCCATGGTTCAACCCCGCTCCGTTGGCGCGCGTCGCTTGGGCGCGCACTTGGCGCTGATCTGCTTCGTATCGCTGATCGTCTTTCCGCTGCTCCTGGTGATCTCGATCTCGTTTCGAGAGGGTAACTTTGCCACCGGCAGCCTGATTCCGCATAACTTCTCGCTGGAGCACTGGTCCCTGGCGCTAGGGATCCCCTGGGAGCGGCCCGACGGCACCGTGGTCCAACCGCCCTTCCCGGTGCTGCTGTGGCTGTGGAACTCCATCAAGGTGGCGGTGATCTCCTCGGTGCTGATTCTCATGCTCGCTACCACCAGCGCCTACGCGTTTGCCCGCATGCGCTTCAAGGGCAAAGCGCCGCTGCTCAAAGGCATGCTGATTTTTCAGATGTTCCCAGCGGTGCTCTCGCTGGTGGCACTGTATGCCCTCTTTGACCGGCTGGGCCAGTTCGTCGGTTGGCTGGGCATCAATACGCACGGCGCGCTGATCGTCGCCTCGCTGGGGGCGGTAGCGCTGCATATCTGGACGATCAAAGGCTATTTCGAATCCATCGACGGTTCACTGGAAGAGGCCGCCATGGTCGATGGCGCCAGCACCTGGCAGGCGTTTCGCTATATTCTGCTGCCGCTTTCTGTCCCCATTCTGATGGTGGTCTTCATCCTGGCCTTCGTGATGAGCATCATGGAGTACCCGATGGCCTCGGTACTGTTGGTGGACGAGCACAAACTGACGCTTGCCGTTGGCGCGCAGCAATACCTCGCCGACCATAACCAGCGTTGGGGTAACTTTGCCGCTGCCGCCGTGCTCTCTGGCCTGCCCATCACCGTGGCGTTTCTTATTTGCCAACGCTGGATTATTGGCGGTTTGACCGCCGGAGGCGTCAAGGGCTAGGCCGCCCACCGCTCGAGGGTTTCCTCGCTTGAGCATGTTGCTCATGACCGGCGCTCATCAGCGCCGGTTTTTTATGGGTAAGGTAATTTTTAGGGAAATTTTACGGACAATGTTTGATCGGCGTGGTGAGATAGCTCACCACCCTTAGGGTAATTTAGAGCGGACCCACTTAGAGCGGACTTATGGCCACGTTCCCTAGCGCACGTTACTACCAAGAGACTTACCGAAACTGGGCACAAATTTTCAAGATCATGTCGGTGCTGTGGCTGGTACTGGCTATGTTCATGACGCTGCCGCTGATGGTACTGCTCATCGAACGCGATCCCGATGCCCCTGCTTTTGCCGTCTCGCTGATCATCATTTTAAGCGCGACGTTGAGTACTTGGGCACTCACCCGCGGCGTGCCGTTAGAGCTCAAACCCTGGCAGATGTTCATCTTGACCGCCGGCAGTTGGACCAGTATCAGTGGCTTTGCCAGTCTGCCGCTCGTTCTAGGCGCTCCCCAGCTTAGCTTTACCAACGCCGTGTTCGAATCGGTGTCGGCGATTACCACCACTGGGTCGACCGTCTTGGTAGGTATCGATAACCTCTCGGACGGTTTGAAACTATGGCGCGGCTTGATGCAGTGGATGGGAGGCATCGGCATCATCGTCATGGGCATCGCCATTTTGCCGTTTCTGAAAGTGGGTGGGATGCGGCTGTTTCACACCGAGTCGTCCGATTGGTCCGATAAGGTCATGCCACGCACGGGCGGCATTGCCAAAGCCACCCTCGCCGTTTACGTGATATTGACGCTCGCGGCCATGCTGAGCTATTGGCTGGGAGGCATGCTCCCGCTGGATGCCATCGTTCACGGCATGACGTCCCTGGCGACAGGCGGCTTTGCCAACTCCGACGCGTCGTTTGGGGCCTATGCCGAGCAGCCCTGGCTGCTCTGGATGGCGAGCTTTTTCATGCTCAGCGGCGCGCTCCCCTTCGTGCTGTACATCCGCTTCATTCGCTCGTCCAAGAGCGCGCTTTGGAAAGACCAGCAGGTGCGCGGGCTGCTCAAACTGCTGCTGGCTGCCATCGTAATACTCAGCGCGTGGCGAGTCGTACAAGGCGACGACTGGTTCGTCTCGTTGACCCATGTGACCTTCAACGTCATTTCCGTGGTCACCACCACCGGGTACGCCTCCGACGATTACACCCTATGGGGCTCGCTGCCCATTGCCGCCTTTTTCTACCTGACGTTTGTTGGCGGTTGTAGCGGCTCCACCAGTGGCGGCATGAAGATCTTTCGCTTTCAGATTGCCATGCTGATGCTGCGTAACCAGCTGCGCTATCTGATTCACTCGAACGGTGTCTTTACCACTCGCTATAACCAGCAGCCGGTGACCAGCGATATCTCCCGCAGCGTGGTGGCGTTTTCGTTCTTCTTTTTCATTACCATTGCCGTCTTAGCATTAGGGCTCGCCGCGCTGGGTCTGGATCTCGTCACGGCGCTTACCGGGGCCGCCACGGCAGTGGCCAACGTGGGCCCGGGCCTGGGCGACATCATCGGCCCCGCCGGTAACTTCGCCAGCCTGCCCGATGCCGCCAAGTGGCTACTGTGCATCGGCATGTTGATGGGCCGCTTGGAGATTTTGACCGTGGTGGTGTTGATGACGCCGATGTTCTGGCGGCGATGAGGAGTTCTATCATGACGGCACTACGACGCCTGCCTACCCTGCGGGAGTGGGCGCTGGTGGTAGGCACCAGCCTCGCGGCACTGCTAGTGGCTTGGTGGCTATTCGCTTGGCTCGCGCTAGCCAATCTATCGCTGATTTTCTTGACAGCAGTGCTGGCCTGCGCCGTCTTGGTCGGTAGCTATGCCGCCTTTATTAGCGCGCTGTTGAACTTCATCGTTTTCAACGTGGCATTTACCGAGCCCTACTTCTCCCTAGCGGTGGCCGAGCGCGAACAGCTAGTCACGCTGCTGTTCTTTTTGATCGTGGCGCTGGTCGTCGGCAACATTACTGGCGTAAGCCGGGAACGCATGCTGGCCCTCAACGCAGCGCGGCTGGCAGAGGAGCAAGAGCGGCTGCGCTCTGCGCTGCTCGCGTCCGTTTCCCATGATCTGCGCACGCCGCTGGCGTCGATCATAGGCGCCGCCAGCTCACTGCGCGCACTCGACCCGCAGCTAACAGCAAAAGATCGCTTCGCGTTGCTAGACGGTATTTTGAACGAGAGCGAGCGTTTGAATCGCTACATTCAAAACCTGTTGGACATGACGCGGCTAGGGCACGGCAAGCTTGCCATCGAGCGAGACTGGATCAGCGTCGACGACCTTGTCGCCGCTGCTCGTAAACGCTTGTCAGGAGCGTTAGCCCCCCTGACCGTGCAGCAGGTGTGGAACAGCGATCTACCTCTGTTACACGTTCACCCAGCCTTGGTGGAGCAGGCGCTCGTCAATGTATTGGAAAATGCCGCCCGCTTCTCACCGACTGGCGGCCAGATCACCATTGCGGCAGCCACCGATGAAAATGCCTGCAAGATGACGCTCACCGTCAGCGATGAGGGGCCTGGCATTCCACGCCATTTACGTGAGCAGGTGTTCGAGATGTTCTTCACCGGCAACGATGGCGACCGCAGTTTGCACGGCACCGGCCTGGGGCTCGCCATTTGCCGCGGAATGCTGGGCGCTCACGGCGGAACCGTAACGGCCACCGACGGCCTTCATGGCCACGGCACGAGTATCATCATGTCGCTACCATTGCCGACGCCGTCGCAGGAGCCTCGCCATGAGGACTAAGCCTACTCGCATTCTCATCGTCGACGATGAGCCCGCCATTCGGCAGTTCTTGCGTATTAGCTTGATATCGCAAGGTTTTTTGATTAGCGAAGCCAGCACCGGGCAACAGGCCATTCGGACGGTGGACGAAGCAGCAGGCGCCGATGCGATCGATGTCGTCCTACTGGACCTAGGGTTGCCTGACATGGATGGTCAACAAGTGCTTCGGGCGCTGCGCCAACACAGCGCGCTACCGATCATTATCGTGTCGGTGCGTGGCCAGGAGTCCGAGAAGGTCACTGCGCTGGATAGCGGTGCCAATGATTATGTCACCAAGCCCTTTGGGATTCAGGAGCTGTTGGCCCGTATTCGGGCCGTGCTGCGCCACTATCCCACCCCAAGTGAGCCATCCCGCTATCAGTATGGCGCTCTGACGCTGGACATCGACGCCCACCTGGTGACCTTGAGCGGCGAGACGATTCATTTGACGCCCAAAGAGTTTGCCGTGCTGGCGCTATTGATCGGACGGGCGGGCCGTATCGTGACGCAAACCCACCTGTTGAAAGCCATTTGGGGTCCTACGCATCAGGAAGACACCCACTATTTACGTATCGTGGTAAGCAAGTTACGCCAAAAGCTGGGGGATGATCCACAAGCCCCCAGCTTGTTGCAGACGGAGCCTGGCATCGGTTACCGCTTCTGTGTCGAGTTCGACCGTGAGGAGTCCAATCAATGAAAATCATCATTCTTGGGGCAGGCCAAGTGGGCGCAACCCTAGCCGAGCACCTTGCCCGCGAGGAGAACGACATCACCGTCGTCGATACCGACGGCGCAAAACTGCGCGAGCTGCACACCAAGCTGGATATCCGCACGGTGACCGGCGCAGGCTCCTACCCGATCGTGCTGCGCCAAGCGGGCTGCGAAGACGCCGACATGCTGATCGCGGTGACCAACACCGACGAAATCAACATGATCGCCTGTCAGGTGGCCCACACGCTGTTTCGCACGCCCACCAAAATTGCCCGGGTGCGCTCCACCGCCTACCTCACTCGTAAAGGGCTGTTCGCCCACGAAGCGATTCCCATCGACGTGCTGATCAGCCCCGAGCAGGTAGTCACCGACCACGTACGCCGCTTGATCGAGCACCCCGGCGCGCTACAGGTGCTGGAGTTTGCCGGTGGCTTAGTGCAGCTGGTGGCGGTGAAGGCCTTCTATGGCGGCCCGCTGGTGGGTCAGGATCTGGCGTTTTTGGGCAAGCACATGCCCAACGTGGAAACCCGTGTCGCGGCGATCTACCGCCGCAACCGACCGATCATCCCCCGGGGCGACACCATCATCGAAGCCGACGACGAGGTGTTTTTTCTCGCCGCCCGGCGAGATATCCGCGCGGTGATGAGCGAGCTGCGCAAGGTAGAGCGGGACTTCCGCCGGGTCGTCATCGCCGGAGGCGGCAATATCGGCGAACGCTTGGCGGAGCACTTGGAGCACAGCCATCAGGTCAAGATCATCGAGCACAGCCTGGAGCGCTGCACCACGCTCTCCGAGCGGCTGGATCGCACCGTGGTGCTTCACGGCAGCGCCACCAGCAAGCGGCTGTTGGAAGAGGAAAACATCGAAGACTGCGATATCTTCTGCGCGCTGACCAACGACGACGAAGTGAACATCATGTCGTCGCTGCTGGCCAAACGGCTGGGGGCGAAGAAGGTCCTCACGCTGATCAACAACGCGGCCTACGTGGATTTGGTGCAGGGTGGCGATATCGACATCGCCATCTCCCCCCAACAGGCCACCATCGGCAGCCTGCTGACCCACGTACGCCGGGGCGATATCGTCAACGTACACTCGCTGCGCCGGGGCGCGGCAGAGGCGATCGAGGCGATTGCCCACGGCGATAAGCAGTCGTCGAAAGTCGTGGGCCGCACCATCGCCGATATCGACCTGCCCGAGGGCACCACCATCGGTGCCATCGTACGCGGCAAAGAGGTGCTGATTGCCCACGGCGATGTAAAGGTGGAGAGCGGCGACCACGTGATTCTGTTCGTGATCGACAAGCGGCGTATTCGCGACGTGGAGCGCTTATTCCAGGTCGGGTTGAGCTTTTTTTAACAGCGGCTGGCGACGTTAGATTTCGACCGCGCGGCCAATGAACTCAATCGGACCAGTGGGCAGCCCGGTGGGCGAGCCAGTGTCATCTTCCAGCGTCAGCTCGAATAGCTGATTATCTTGCAGCGGCGGCAGCTGATCCAACCGCAGGCGCAGCGGTTGCCCCGGCTCGACGAGCCCCAGCGAGACGGGCGCTTGCCAATCATCGGCTTTGGTCCAGAACTCCAGCGCTTTGCCCTCCGGTACCTCGAAGGTGCCCAAAGGAATTAGCTGGATCTCCTGGCGATTCGCGGCCTGCACCACCCACCCCGCCGACTGAGTTTGCGGTGCGAGCAGCACCACCATGTACTCTGGCGTTGCAGGTGCGGTCGTCACGTTGGTCAACAGCACGCCCATGGCCAGCGCAGCCGCTAATCCTGCCCCTGCCACCCCTCGCCAAAACGGCAGGCTCTGCATCAAGCGGCGGCGTGGTCCATTCGGCCTGGGAGCGCGTGTGGGCACGGATGACGGGGCACGGGTAGCGGAGGCTTTGAGACTGCGCTCGATGCGCGGCCAGAGATAATCGGAGGGCGTGACCGGCTCCACCATCGCGGTGTAGGGGAAAAAGCGCTCTTCCCATGCCGCCACCGCTTTTTGCAGCTCAGGGTCGTTGGCTAAACGCGCCTCAAAGGCTTCGCGCTCGGCCATGGGCAGCGTGCCTAGCACGTACTCACCGGCCAGGACATGAAGATCATCGGGTTCGTTCGAAGGGCTCATGCCATACACTCCCGTAAGCGAAGCAGGCTGCGCTTGATCCAGGCTTTGACCGTACCTAGCGGCGCGCCCGTGTGCGCCGCAATCTCTGCATGGGACAAACCATCCACATAGGCATGCAGCACGCAGTTACGGCGTTCGGTTTCCAACTGCTGCAGGCACTCGTCCATCCGTTGGCCGGTTTGCCAATCGAAGGCATCCGTCACTTGCGACGCCTGCTGGAAGGTATCGTCGTCATCGAGTTCGTGGGGGTCGTTCAGGTCGACGCTCACTTCGCGGTCACGGCCGCGGATGGCATTCAGCGCCAAGTGACGGGCAATGCTGAAGATCCAGGTTCGGGCTGTCCCTTTTTGCGGGTCGAAGCTGTCCGCGCGCTGCCAAATGTTCAGGCAGGCATCGTGAACGATATCTTCCGCCATGCCTCGATCCTTCACGATGCGCAGCACGACACCCAGCAGCTTGGCACCTTCCTGTTGATAGAGCCGTTGCAGCGCTGCGTGCTCCCCCCGGGCACAGCGGGCGAGCGCATCAGCGTAATCGAATTCTTGAGCGGGCCTTACGTGGCCGTTATCGGTGCTAATGGTGTTAGCCTTACCTGTTTCAGGCATGTCACGTTCAGACACATCTTCGCTCCCTGGTAACGCGCCGCATCGGTCGTCGCACTGCCAGGAGCATAACGGCTAGGGAGCCTGGTGACGAGTCCCTAGCCTTACGAAGCTTAATAAAAGTGAGTCAGTGTTGGAACGCTTAGTTCGCGGTCCAGAAGATGTAGTCGGCTTGATAGGTGACGACCGCAGTGGCGCCGTCGTGGCCCTCGTCGCAGGCAACGTCAGGGGCAACGCCACCTTGGGTGTTCAAGCGCTGGATGTAGCTCACGCCGCTCATTGCGCCTTCGCCTTCCGCCGGGTTGGCTTCGACGAGCTGCAGCGGAATGTTGCCATCGCCATTCGGCGCCACGGCTAGCTGAGTGCCGGTAATTTTAGAACCGTCCAGGGCTTCCCAAGTGGCGGGCGGGCCGTAGTAGCTGCCGACCTGGGTGCCTTCGCTGTCGTTCAGTGCAGCGTGTGGGCCTTTAAATACCCAGCCCATGGTGCCGTCGTCCTTGGCTTCACACATGTAGGTAATCGCACCCACGCCGACGGTTTCGAGAGCGACGGTGTTGCCGTCCGGTACTTGGACGTCGGCGGGGGGCATGTCCGCCAACGCGGCGTGACTGAAGGATGCAATCAAGGTAGCGGCGAGCGTCGCACGCGTCATGTGTTGGATGGTCATTTCAGTCTCCTTGGGGTTTTGTTCAACCGCTTTGAGTAGCGGCTGTATAGGGGATACACACAAGGAGACCGATTGGATGCACTCTTTTTGAAAAAAAGTTTGAGTGTTTAAAAATTAACGGCTCACCCCATCCACCGTGACCTGGCGCGGACAGGCATTACCGTCGGCATCGAACAGGTGGCAGCGCTGGCCAGCGATTCCCAAGCGCGAAACCTGGCCCTCTTCCAGCCGTGTCAGGCCATCCAGCCGCTGGGTCACGGGGGTATCGATGCCCGCCAACTGCCAGTGGGCGAGGGTTTCATAGCCCAGCTTTTCGGCCACCATCAGCGTGGCGCTCAAGGCGGCGTCGGCTTGCTCGGGCGCCACGAAGTCTTCGGCACGCAGTCCCAGGGTGGCCCTATCGCCTGCTTGAAGCTGCTGACCGTTGACCGCCACCGCCAGCGTTTCACCGCTATGCAGGCGCACCAGGGTCTGACGCTCGCCGGGGTCGACCACCGTTACCGGCAGCGTATTGATCCGCGGCGAGCCGATGAACTCGGCGACTTCCAGGGTGGTAGGAAAGTGATACAGCGACAGCGGCGCGCCTACCTGGGCAATACGTCCTTTCGAGAGCAGCACGATACGGTCGGCCAGGGTCATCGCCTCCACCTGATCGTGGGTCACGTAGATCATGGTGGCGTTCAGGCGCTTGTGCAGCGCGGCGATCTGTACCCGCATATCCACGCGCAGCGCGGCATCCAGATTGGAGAGCGGCTCGTCGAACAGAAACACGGCAGGCTCTTTGACCAGGGTGCGGCCAATGGCCACCCGCTGGCGCTGGCCGCCGGAGAGGTCTTTGGGCTTGCGCTCCAGAAGGTCGGTGAGATGCAGCATCTCGGCGGCGTGCTCCACGCGGCGACGGATCTCCGCCTTGTCGGTACGCGCCAGCTTCAAGCCAAAGGCCATGTTCTCCGCCACGCTCATGTGCGGGTAGAGCGCGTAGGATTGGAACACCATGCCGATGTCCCGCTCCTGGGGCGGTATCTCGTTGATCCGCTGGCCATCGAGCTGCATATCCCCGGTGGTGATGTCTTCCAAGCCTGCAATCATGCGGAGTAGCGTGGATTTACCGCAGCCGGAGGGGCCCACGAAAACGACGAACTCGCCGTCTTCGATGGTGAGGTCGATATCCCGTGAGATTGCAATACCATCGAAAGACTTACCGATGCCGCTAAGCGTCAAACGTCCCATGGTGCTTCCTCCTGAGTGTGCGGGCAGCGGGCAATCGCCACCCCAAACGGCGGCAGTGTCAGCGTACCTGCCTGCCACTCGCCGTTTAGCCACTTAGGTGCACCCTCCAGTGCTTCAGCGCCCTCGGGAGCCGAGCGGGTCACGGTTTGATCGCTAAAGTTCAGCGCCACCAGCAGGCGAGTTTGCTGATGGGTGCGCTCCAAACAGAGCACCTCGTCGCGTACCGGATGGTAGTCCACGTCGCCTTTCACCAGCGCAGGCTGCGTGCGGCGGAAGGCTAAAAACGCGCGGTAGGCATTGAGCAGCGAATCGGCATCCTGCTCTTGCTGGTCCACCGCCAAACTTGCGTGGGAATCGGGCACCGGCAGCCAGGGGGTAGCGCTGCTAAAGCCCGCATGGCGAGCGTCCTCCTGCCAGGGGTGCGGGGTGCGGCAGCCATCGCGACCTTTATAGGCGGGCCAGAAGGTGATGCCCGCCGGATCGACGAGCTGCTCGAACGTCAGCTCCGCCTCGGGTAGCCCCAGCTCTTCGCCCTGGTAGAGGCATACGCTGCCCCGCTGGCTGAACAGGAACACCAAATAGAGGCGCAGCTTATCGAGCTGCCCTTCCGCCTGCCAGCGGGTGGCCAGTCGCGTTACGTCGTGGTTGCCCAGCGCCCAGCAGGGCCAGCCATCGCCAATGCGCGCTTCCATCTCGGTGAGCGTTTCGTGCAAGTAGCCGGGGTCGGCTTTATCGGTCAGCAGGTTGAACGAGTAGCACATGTGCAGGCGCTTGCCGCCCTGGGAGTACTCCGCCATCACGCCGAGCGCATCGTCGTCGCCCACTTCACCTACGCTTGTGGTGCCGGGGTACTCATCCAACAGTGCCCGCAGCCGCTCCAGGAAAACGAGATTTTCCGGCTGAGTCTTGTCGTAATGGTGGAGCTGATAGCCGTAGGGGTTGTCAGGGCGAACGCCTAGGAAGCTCTCGGTGATTTCCTGGCGCGGCGGATTGTCTTTTAACTCGCCGTGGGTGCAGAAATTCACCGCATCCAGCCGGAAGCCATCCACGCCGCGCTCCAACCAGAAGCGCACCTCTTCCAGCATGGCGTCGACCACGGCAGGGGTGCGGAAGTTGAGATCCGGCTGGCTGGCCAGGAAGTTGTGCAGGTAGTACTGGCAGCGGCGGGTATCCCACTGCCAGGCGCTGCCGCCGAATACCGACTGCCAGTTGGTGGGCGGCGCGCCGTCGGGTTTGGGGTCGGCCCATACGTACCAGTCGGCTTTTGGGTTGTCGCGGCTTTGGCGGCTCTCTTCGAACCACGCGTGCTGGTCGGAGGTGTGGGACATCACCTGATCGATCGTCACTTTCAGCCCCCGCGCGTGGGCCGCTTCGACCAGGCGGTCGAAGTCGTCCAGCGTGCCGAACATGGGGTCGACATCGCGGTAGTTGCTGATGTCGTAGCCGAAATCTTTCATCGGCGAGGTAAAAAACGGCGACAGCCAAATCGCATCGACGTTTAATGACGCGATGTAGTCGAGCTTGTCGATCACGCCTTGCAAATCGCCAATGCCGTCGCCGTGACTGTCCATGAAACTGCGCGGGTAGATTTGGTAAATCACCGCGCCGCGCCACCAGTCGGCCCCTTGGCTGCCAACGTAGTGAGAAGTAGAAGGTGTCTGCATCATGATCCTTATCCTTGTTATTGCCGTCGGTATCTCGATGAATAGAGAGATGGCCCATGCTCGGCATGATGCAGGCTACGCCGCTTGATAGAATCCTCCCCCACTGGGCATACCAGGCGTAGGCCCGGGGAGGAGTGATCACACGGCGCCTCACTCCCCCTGAATATGCGCCATGAGTTGCCCTGCCAGCGCAATGGCTTCGTCCCGGCGGCGAATGCTCTGCTTTTGGTAAAGGCTGCGGATATGGGTCTTGATGGTCGTCGGCGCCACCGAGAGCTGTTCGGCAATCTGCTCATTGGAGAGCCCGGCGTAAATCAACCCCAGGATTTGCCATTCGCGTCGGGTGAGCGGCGAGGTGCGAATCAGCTCCGGCACGTCAGGTCTTGCGACAATATCGGCGATCACCGTTTCATCCAGCATCAAGCGTCGGGCGCTTCCAAAATCTTTCTGCTGACCCGCCAGCGCCAGCAGCCGCTCTGCCCTCGCCTGCTCCAGCGCTGAAAGCGGACCGTCCGTCAATACGCCCGACAGCAGATCTCCCAACGGTTTGCCCATGCGCAAAAAGCTGCCTATCAACGCCGTGCGAGACGCCAAACTGAGCGCTTGATGCATGTGGCGGCGGGCTTGCGCCTCCTGGCCAGCCGACCACGCAGCGGCCGCGAGGCAGAGCTGGTTGCGATTGGCATCGGTGACCAGCCCAAGTCTTTGAGTATGGACTTCGAGCGCTTCCAACAGCGCGCGGGCCTCATCAAAGCGGCCCAGCAGCGTGAGCGCCCGGGCGTGATTGCGTACGTTACACTGTGCAAAGTGGTTGGTGGCCCCGTCGGTGATGGGGGCGGGCGCTTCCTGACGCCAGCGCTCTACCGCGTCGAGGTCTTGCGTGGAGTGCCACCAGGCCAGCAGCGTGGCGTGGGCATTGGCCACCCAGTCGATATGGTAATCGCCTTCGGCCAGGATTTTACGCAGCCGCCGAATATGATCAGCGCACTGAGCCTGATCGCCACGGCTCTGGGCAATTTTGGCCAGTTGAATGTGGCACTGCAGCGTCCAGCGCTCGCCCTGGTTGTCGAGCACGGCAATGCCTTTGAGCGCGGCCTGCTCGGCTTCATCCAGGCGGTGCCACTCCCAAAGCACCTGGCTGCGAATCCGGTAGAGAAACTCCGCCACGGGCAGGTGCTCGAGCTCTGCCCGCTCCAGATGGGCAAAAGCGCGCTCTTGAATATCGTAAGCGGCCTGCAAGCGCCCCTGGGCCACCAGCGTTTCCGACTGATGGCAGAATGACCACAGCAGTAGCTGGTGATCTTCTCGCTGGCGTGCCAGACGCTCCACCTCGCGCACCCGTTGCAGCGACTCGTCCAGATAGCCCAGCACGAAACGCGCCTCGCTCAAGATGGCGGTCGCGGTCAGCGGGGTGGAGGCTAAATAGCGGGCGGGCACGGCCAGCGCCTGTTCAGCGAGCGGCGCAGCGCGCTCGGCGTTGCCCTGATTGATCGCTAATTGGGCGCGCAGGGTGGCAAACTCGGCCGTCAGCCGCTGCCACTCTGGGGCCTCCAGCTGCGCTTCGATCCATTGGATGACTCGTGCGGTGATATCGAACTGGAACTGCGCATGGGAGACCCAGCCGTAGAGCAGCGCCAGCTCTGGGCGTGTCGAGATTTGCGGCTCCCCCAGCAGCCCAAGCCCTTGAGCCAGCAGCGCGTAGGCCCCGCTGGCCAACAGCGCTGGCCCTTGCGCGACCAGTAGACTGGCCACCTCCTCGGGCGATTCCGCCAAAATGGCTTGGCGCAACGCCATGATCGGGTCGTTGAGTGCCAGCCAGGCTTGGCTGGCCCGCTGGTGCAGGGTGCGCTGGGTGGCCAAGCTAAGCTCGTGGCGGCGGTGGCGCAGGTACTCCCCGAACAGCCGTTGAAAGCGGTACCACTGGGCGTGGGGGTCGGGCCGCTCGATGAATAGCCCCGCTTGCTCGAAGGCATCGAGCCGCTGGGTAAGCCGCTCGCCCTCCAGCAGGCGCGCCATCAATTCAGGTGAGAAGCGCTCCAGCACACCGAGCTGCAGTAGTAGCTCTCGCTCCTCAGGGGGCAGCGCCTCGGCCAGCCGTTCATCGAACCAGGCCACAAAATCGGGATGACCGCCGTTTAGCCGCTCGACCAGCGCATCGAATCCGGCGCGAGTCGTCGTACGCTCCACCAGCCAGTTCAGGGCCATCACCCAGCCGCCGCTGCGGCGCAGCGCCCGCTCCAGGCTCACCCGAGTAGGCGGAAAACTGAGCTGCTCGGCGCAGAGGGTTTGCGCCTCTTCGCTATCGAAGGCCAGGGCGCTTAGATCGATCTCTTCGAGTTCGCCGCGCAGCCGCAGGCTGGCAAGGCCCAGCGCAGGCCGGGAGCGACTGGCCAGGGTCAGGGTCAGCCAGGGCGGCTGATGACGCAGCCAGTGGGCAAGCCCCGCCAGAATATCGGGGTGCGTCAGGTGCTCGAACTCATCCACGACCAGCCGACAAGCCGTCCGCTGCTTCGGCAGCTCGCCCAGCCAGCGCTCTAGCTGCTCCACGCACTCCGCCTCCTCGGACAAAGGCGACAGCGGCGCATCCTCACGTAACAGCGTATCGATGGCGGCTTGCCAGTAGCTTAAAAAGCGCTCGGGCCGATTGTCGCGCTGGTCCAGGCGCAGCCAAGCGGCGTCTTGCTCCAGGGCGGGTAGGCGTTCTGCCAGTAGCGTGGTCTTGCCATAACCCGACGGGGCTTGAACGAGAAGCAGGCGCACGCGCTCGTTCAATGCAAAGGCATCATTGAGGCGCGGCCTTGCCACGACGCCCAGTGGCAACGTCGGTGCGGTAAGCTTTTCTTGTAGCAGCGGCATGGCCCTCTCCTATGTGTGTCTACCAACGTCCTCGTCTCATGACTTAGGCTACTCATTTGGACAATAAAAAGCCCGCGACGAGTCGCGGGCAATCAGCATGGGCAGATGGCGCTCATGCCGCCATGAGATCGAAAGCAGTCTTGCTAGCGAGCGGTACTCCCCTAGAACCATACTTCGGTTTGGACACCGAAGGTGAACTCACCACCTGTGAAGCCGTCGCTGCCCAGAGAGCTAGCACCGTAGCTGTTCAGGCTCTCATCCCAGTCGCTGTAGGTGGTGAACAGACGGATTTCAGGACGCTTCCAGAACCCGCCCACTTCCGGCTTGAAGGTCGGAGCGATGGTGAACTTCATGTAGTCGCCGTCCACCGCATTGCGACCGCTGTAACCCTGCGGCTCGAAGTCCATCCACTGGTAGCTGGCTTCGTACTGCATTTCGAAGTTTTGGTTGATTTCGTTCGCCAGGCGAACGTTCAGCGTGGCCCAATCATAGCTATCGCCACTAGCAAAACGGTCGTCGCTGGTTTCCGCCAGGATGGCCGGCGCAATGCGCCACTGCGGGGCAATGTAGGTCGTGCCGTAGAGGGCAAGGCGCGTGGCGCTGGCATCATCGGTCAAGTCGCCGTTGCTACCCAAGCCTTTCACCTCGGCACCCAGGCCTTGGCCGTGCAGTACGGCGGCCTTGAAGTTACCGTCGCCCAACCCAAAGAAGCTATCACCGTGGTAGGCCACCATGGTGTGCCAACCGGTATCGGCAGCGGTTTGGCCCACGCCGATGTCGCGCTCGTCGTTATCGGCAGCGGACATGCCGTTGACCATCACCTGCCAGTTACCGAAGTAGTTGTTGGAGGTCAGGACAAGGTTGTCGGTATCGCTGTTTTCGCCGTCCAAACCGGGGTTTTCACGGTTGACGACCGGGAAGTCGCTGAAGCTGCGACCATAGAGCGAGAAGTTGGTTTTCCAGTTCTCCGCCAGCTGCACGTCGTACACACCACCACCGGTACCGGCGAGAAAGACCACGTCGCTGTCAAGCCAGTGAATGTCGAAGTTATTGCGATCGAAGCGCTTACCCGCCCAGATCGAGGCGTTCTCGAAGGCCCCTGTAAAGCTCGGCAAATCGCTGAACTCTGCGTACACCTGACGCACGTTCAGGTTGGTGTCATCGCCCACCCAGTCGTTGCTGGAGTTGGTGCCATGGGCCAGCATGGTGGTGTAGCGGGCTTTGGCGCCGTTATCGAACTGCATGCGGTAGTTCAGGATCGCTTCAGAGTAGGTGTCCGGCTCGTTGCCCAAACGCCCTACCGCCCCACCGTTACCACCGGCGGGCGTTAGGTACGGGCCACCCGGTGCACTTTTGCCATCTTCACCAATCAGCAGGCCAGATCGGGCGTAAACGTTAAACGAAAAGCCCTCTTCGCCGCTGGCCTGGCGTTCGACGCGGGCCAGGCGCTCTTCGATATCGGCATTGGTAGTCGCCGCAGCCGGGGCGCTGGATGCAGGCGCGGTTCCGCGACCTTGCTCGGCTAGCTCGGCGCGGCGCTCGGCCGCTTCAGCTCGCTGCTCAGCGGCTGCAATGCGTGCTTCCAGCTCGGCAAAGCGCTCTTCCAAGGTCATGTCAGCATTGGCGGCACCGCAAAGACCGAAGCTGGCAGCGGCGACGGCAATGGCTAAAGGTGTTTTGAACGTCATTTTATGCATTGTTTTTCAACCCTAGTGTTAAATCCTATTGTTTTTTATCCCGAACGCCCGAACCGTTTGGCTCCCTACTTTTTGATCACCGGCCCCAAAACCGGTGTAAAAAAAGCCAGCGTTTCAGTGCTGCCACCCGTGTCGTTACTTCGACTCGCCGAAGCCTGTGCCCAACAACGCGACAAGGTGATTGACTCAACGTGTTGCAAAGCAACTTTCGTGTTGTGTGAAGATAGAGTGACAGTTGAAACTTAATCGATTAAGAGCACGTAAACCAACAAGCTTTTACTAATTATCGACCAATGTCTAAAAGGTTATTTATCTTAGAGAAATTGAATTGACATAGATTAGACAAAAGTCGCTATTGAACTTCACGACGACAGACGGCTAACTGGCAGCGTACTTAATCGTTTAAGTAGGCGCTATGAGCGCATTGATACCCCATCACCCACAACAATAAACGCCGAGGAACGCCGTAATGAAAAAGACACTACTCACTTCAGCTATTGCTTTGGCCAGTCTTGCCAGTGCCACCGGGTCTGCCCAGGCGGCCGAACTGACGATCTCCTGTGGTGCAGTTGGCGCAGAGTTGACCCTTTGCCAAGAAGGCGTACGCGCTTGGGAAGAGAAAACCGGCCACAGCGTCGATGTGGTTTCAACGCCCAACTCGTCTACTGAGCGCCTGTCTCTCTATCAACAAATTCTCTCCGCTAACTCCAGCGATATCGATGTGATGCAGATCGACGTGGTATGGCCCGGTCTGCTAGCCAACCACCTGCTCGACCTGCGCGAAGTACTGGGTGAAGACGCCGCAGCCGGTCACTTCGACACCATCGTGACCAATAACACCATCGATGACCGCCTGGTCGCCATGCCCTGGTTTACCGATGCGGGGGTGCTGTACTACCGCGAAGACCTGCTGGAAAAGCATGGCCACGAGGTGCCCACCACGTGGCAAGAGATGACGGAGATCGCGCGCGATATTCAAAACGCCGAGCGTGAAGCGGGCAACGACCGTATGCAGGGCTTCGTGTTCCAAGGCCGCGCCTACGAAGGCCTGACCGTCAACGCCCTCGAGTGGGTTGCCAGCTTTGGCGGCGGCACCGTGGTCGATAACGAAGGCGAAGTGACCATCAACAACGAGCGCGCTGCCCAAGCGCTGGATCTGGCCGCCTCTTGGATTGGCGACATCTCCCCGGAAGGCGTGCTGAACTACACCGAAGAGGAAGCACGGGGTGTTTTCCAGGGCGGCAATGCCGTCTTCATGCGCAACTGGCCCTACGCGTGGTCACTGGCCCAGAGTGACGATAGCGACGTGCGCGGCAAAGTAGGCGTCGTGCAGCTGCCTGCCGGCGGTGAAGAGGGCCAGAGCGCCGCGGGCCTGGGCGGCTGGAACCTGGCCGTGTCGCGCTACAGCGAGCATCCTGAGATCGCCGCTGACCTGGTGGCGTATCTGACCGGTGAAGAAGAGCAAAAGCGCCGCGCCATTCAGGCTTCTTACAACCCGACGATCGATTCGCTCTACCAAGACCAGGAAGTGCTGGATGCCGTGCCCTTCTTCGGCACGCTTTACGATACGTTCACCAACGCGGTGGCCCGCCCCTCTGCCCCCACGGGCGATGCCTATGGCCGTGTCAGCAACGCGTTCTTCAGCACCTCTCATGACGTGCTGTCCGGCACCAAAGATGGCGCTCAAGCCGTCGCCGACCTTGAAGGCGAATTGCTGCGCCTGAAGCGTCGCAACTGGTAAACGCGGAGACACCTATGTCGAGCTCTTCTCACCACTCTCACCAAAACGCGCCCCTCGGGGCGCGTTCCGCCACGCCAGCGCGGCGGCAACGGGGTACCAAGGTCCGCCGCCAACGCGTCAAGGCGGCGTGGCTGTTCTTAGCCCCCATGCTGATTGCCCTCACGCTGGTGGCGGGCTGGCCGTTACTACGTACGTTTTTCCTGAGTTTTACCGATGCGTCGCTCTCCGATTTGGGCTCGGCGAATCTGATCGGTTTTGAAAACTACCTGGTCTACGACAACGGCCGCTGGTTTGGCGTGCTGGCGGACCCAGTGTGGTGGCAGTCCGTGTGGAACACGGTTTACTTCTCGGTGGTGTCGGTATCGCTGGAAGTCGTTTTCGGCGTCATCGTCGCACTGATTTTGAACGCAGAATTCAAAGGCCGCGTGATCGTTCGGGCGGCCGTGCTGATTCCCTGGGCCATTCCTACCATCGTGTCGGCTCAGATGTGGGCGTGGATGCTCAACGACCAGTTCGGCATCATCAACCACCTGCTGATGATGGTCGGTATTATTGATAACCCCATCGCTTGGACCGCGAGCGCCACCTACTCCATGTGGGCGGTGATCATGGTCGACGTGTGGAAAACGATTCCCTTCGTGGCTCTGTTGGTCCTGGCCGCGCTGCAGATGCTGCCCAAAGATTGCTACGAAGCCGCCGAGGTGGATGGCATTCATCCGGTGCGCGTGTTCTTCAAGGTCACGCTACCGCTGATTACCCCGGCGCTGATGGTGGCGGTCATCTTCCGCCTGCTGGATGCCCTGCGGGTCTTCGACGTGATCTACGTGTTGACCTCCAACTCCACCAGCACGATGTCGATGTCGGTCTACGCGCGCCAGCAGCTCGTCGAGTTTCAGGACGTCGGCTACGGCAGCGCCGCATCCACGCTGCTGTTCTTGATCATCGCGCTGGCCACCGTGGCTTATCTCTACCTTGGCCGCAAACAGATTCAATTGGGAGGTGACTGATGAACAGCCGTCAGTTAGCCAAAGTAGCGAAACGCGTCGGGTTCTGGGCACTGATTGCCGTCATCATGGTGTACGCGGTCTTCCCGTTCTACTACGCCGTCATTACCTCGGTAAAACCCTCCAGCGACCTGTTCCGCGTGGAGCTATGGCCCTCGACCTGGAATCTGGACAACTACGCACAGATCTTTAGCCAATCGAGCTTCGTGAGGGCGATCTTCAACTCGATCATCGTCGCGTTCAGCGTGGTATTCATCGCGCTGCTGCTAGGCATCACCGCTTCTTACGCGCTGGGTCGGGTACGCTTTCGCGGCCGCTCCACCGTGCTGCTGGTCATTCTCGGCGTGTCGATGTTCCCTCAAGTGGCCGTTCTCTCTGGGCTGTTCGAAGTGATTCGCGCGCTGAACCTCTACAACAACCCGGCAGGCCTCATTCTCAGCTACACCATCTTTACCCTGCCCTTTACGGTGTGGGTGCTCACCACCTTCATGAAGCAGCTCCCCATGGAGCTGGAAGAGGCGGCGATCATGGATGGGGCAACGCCCTGGGTGACCATCACCAAGGTATTTCTGCCGCTGATGTGGCCCGCCATGGCGACCACGGGCCTGCTCGCATTCATCGCCGCCTGGAACGAGTTTCTGTTCGCACTGACCTTCACACTGACCGATGCGCAGCGCACGGTGCCGGTTGCGATTGCCCTTCTGTCAGGCGGTAGTGCCTACGAACTGCCCTGGGGGCCGATCATGGCAGCCTCCGTCGTGGTCACCGTACCGCTGGTGATTCTGGTCATCATTTTCCAGCGCCGCATCGTGTCCGGCCTGACCGCGGGTGCCGTGAAGGGCTAACCGCCTTCACACCATGGTCCCATGAATTCGCTGATCAAACTCAGCAACCGTTTTTAAGGAACACAGTAATGCAAGACAACATGATGTGGTGGCGCGGCGGCGTTATTTATCAAATCTATCCGCGTAGCTTCTTGGACAGCCGCGGCGACGGCGTAGGCGATCTGAACGGCATCACCGAAAAGCTGGATTACGTGGCCTCCCTCAACGTGGACGGCATCTGGCTATCGCCCTTCTTTACTTCTCCGATGCTCGACTTCGGCTATGACGTGAGTGACTACCGCGACGTAGACCCCATGTTCGGCACGCTGGAAGACTTCAAGGCGCTGCTGGAAAAAGCTCACTCGCTGGGCTTGAAAGTGATGATCGACCAAGTGATCAGCCATACCTCCGATCAGCACCCCTGGTTCCAGGAGAGCCGCCAGAATCGCACCAATCCTAAAGCCGACTGGTTCGTATGGGCCGATCCGAAACCCGACGGCACGCCGCCCAACAACTGGCTGTCGATTTTTGGCGGCTCGGCGTGGACCTTCGACTCCCGGCGCCAGCAGTACTATCTGCACAACTTCCTGACCAGCCAGCCGGACGTGAACTTCCACCACCCGGAAGCCCGTCAGGCGCAGCTCGACAACATGCGTTTCTGGCTGGATTTGGGCGTAGACGGCTTCCGCTTGGATACGGTCAACTTCTACTTCCACGACGCCGAACTGCGGGACAACCCGCCGGTACCGACAGGCGAAGCCAAAACCCTGGGGGCACCGGAAGCGAACCCCTACACCTGGCAGCGCCATGTCTACGACCTCAGCCGGCCGGAAAATCTGGACTTCCTCAAAGACCTGCGTGCGCTGATGGATGAGTACCCCGGCACCACCACCGTGGGTGAGATTGGCGACGATAATCCGCTAGAACGCATGGCCGAATACACTGCCGGTGGCGATAAGCTGCACATGGCGTACACCTTCGACCTGCTCAACATGCCCCACTCCGCCAGCTACCTGCGCGAAGTGATCGAACGCTTCCAACGCTTGGCGGGCGACGCCTGGCCTTGCTGGGCCACGTCCAACCACGACGTGGTGCGCAGTGCGACCCGCTGGGGCGCTGAGGAAGACCCCCACGCCTACCCAAAAGTGATGCTGGCCATGCTGTTCTCACTGCGCGGCAGCGTGTGCCTGTACCAAGGCGAAGAGCTGGGCCTACCGGAAGCGGACGTGCCCTTCGAGCGCATTCAAGACCCCTACGGCAAAGTGCTGTGGCCCGAGTTCAAAGGCCGCGACGGCTGCCGCACGCCCATGCCCTGGACCGACGGCGATCAGGGTGGCTTCTCGCCAGTAGAGCCGTGGCTGCCCATGGAAGCTCGTCACTTGGATTTGGCGGTGAGCCGCCAGCAAGACGACCCCAACGCCACACTCAATACCGTACGCGCCCTGCTGGCGTTCCGCCGCCGCCACCCCGCCCTCTTCGATGGCGATTTATCGTTGGTCGACGTCGGTGACGACCTGCTCGGCTTTACCCGTCAAAAAGGCGACGAGATCTTGCTATGTGTTTTCAACCTGACCGGGCAAGAGCAGCAAACCACCCTGCCCGTGGAGGTCGCCAGCGACTTGCCGGTCGCCCATTTTACCGCCACGCGAGACGGCAGCACACTCACGCTGCCCGCGTACCAAGCCGCCTTTATGCAGGTTGCCTAAACGCCGCCCATAACAGTTAATAACGATAGCCGACCCGCTCAGGTCGAGGTCGGCAAGGAGTTACCATGGCAAGTGTTACGCTTGAAAAGGTCAACAAGGTATTTGGCCGCGACCACATCATCAAAGACGTCGATCTTTCCATTGGCGACGGCGAGTTCGTCGTGTTCGTGGGTCCCTCCGGCTGCGGTAAATCCACCCTACTGCGCCTGATTGCAGGGCTCGAATCGATCACCGATGGCGACCTGAACATTGGCGGCACCGTGGTGAACGACCTACCCCCCCGCGAGCGCGGCGTCGGCATGGTGTTTCAGTCCTACGCGCTCTACCCGCACATGACCGTCTACGACAACATGGCCTTTGGCCTAAAGCTGGCCAACACTGCTAAAGAGACCGTTCACGAGCGGGTAATGAGCACGGCCAAAATCCTGCAGCTGGAAGAGCTGCTGCACCGCAAACCCAAAGCCCTCTCTGGCGGCCAGCGCCAGCGCGTGGCGATGGGACGTGCCATGGCGCGGGAGCCGCGCATTCTGCTGTTCGACGAGCCGCTCTCCAACCTGGATGCCTCGCTGCGGGTGCAGATGCGTAACGAAATCGCCCGCCTGCACAACCGTCTTGGCTCTACCATGATCTACGTGACCCACGATCAGGTCGAAGCCATGACCCTGGCGGATAAGATCGTAGTGCTCAACCGGGGCCATGTGGAGCAAGTGGGCAGTCCCCACGAGCTGTACCAGCGTCCGGCCACCCAATTCGTCGCGGGCTTCATTGGCTCGCCTACCATGAATTTTATGCCCGCCGAGCTGATCAGCGGCGCCGCCGAAGGCTGCCGCGTCAAAGCAGCGGGCATCGGCGAGGTCTCACTGCCCCAAGCGGGCGACGCTTACTCACAGGGCACCTCGCTCACGCTTGGCGTGCGGCCCGAGCACCTTCGCTTGGAAGCGCCTCAAGGCGATAACTGCTTCGATATCGTCAACGTCGAGTACCTGGGCAACGAGGTCTACGTCTATCTGGAGCCGAAAGCGGGCTCGACGCTGCTCATCCATCGCAGCGAAGCGCCCAGCCAGTGGCAAGAGGGCCAGCAGGTGTCGCTGGTACCGGATACCGAACACGTCCACCTGTTCGATGAGAGCGGCGCCGCGTTGACACTAGCCAAGGCGCGCTCGGCCGCTTAAACACGGATAGAAAGACCCATAACGGCCTTGGCTGGATGAGGCACCTTGCAAAGAGGGTAGTCGTCAGACCGTCAAGGCCGTTATTCTTGTGCGCGACAATTCAATAATTAGCCTGCGCTGTAAAGGCGTCCGGCACGCACTCTCTCCGCCCATACTCTTCACCAGTTTAGGAAGCTCCGTGACCACCCCTCGCCGAATGACCTTAAAGGACCTTGCGCTCGAACTCGGCGTTTCTACTGCGACGATTTCCAACGCCTTCAATCGCCCCGACCAGCTCTCTCCGCTGCTGCGCGATCGCATTCTCAAAGAAGCCAAACGCCTGGGGTATAACGGCCCCGATGCCAAAGCGCGCAGCCTGCGCACCGGCCGCTCCAGCATCGTGGCGGTGATTCTGGCCGAAAGCCTGACTTACAGCTTGAACGATGCCGTCGCCAGTGAGTTTCTTTCCGGTGTAGCGGAAGTCCTGGATGCCCATGGCCATACCCTGCTGCTGCTTCCAGGCCGGGGGCACGCATCACAACCGCCCGGCTCGGCCAACATTGCCGATGGCTTCATCGTCTACGGCCTGATGCCCAACAATAAACTGTTGAACGAACTGCCGTCGCAGCGTCCGCTGGTCTCGGTCGACTTCGATATCGACGGCTGCCCCACGGTGCATATCGATGACCGTGACGCTAGCTACGCCATGGCCATGCATGCCCTTAAACAGCGTCCTACCCGGCCTGCCATCATCAACCTGCGGCTGACCAGAGAGCCCTGTAATGGCCGAGTAACGAAGGCGCATACGTTGCTTCCCGACAGCAGCACGATCAGCCGAGCACGCCTCGCCGGGTTTCACGCCGCGCTCAGTGAACACGGGTTCGATACCGATACCATTCCGCTATGGAACATCGAGGAGAACGTGTTCGATGTGTGCTCGCCGGTGATCACCGAGATCCTCGATCAGCCAGCAGAGCAGCGTCCCGATCTGCTGCTGTGCATGTCGGATCGGATTGCTCTGACCGCGCTGACGCTGGCGGAACAGCGAGGCATCCAGGTGCCGAAGGCGTTACGCATCACGGGGTTCGATGGCATTGCCGAAGGGCAATATCGTGCCCCTCGATTGACGACCGTGCGCCAGGACAGCGCGGGCAAAGGACGTGTCGCGGCCAAAATGATTCTGGGGCGAATACCCAAGACCCAACAGCTGCTCCAGACCGAGCTGCTGTTGGGCGATACCTGTCCTTAGCGGACAGCCCCTAAACGGCGGGATTACTGCGCAGTTTTCTGCATGGCGATGGCGGTATCCAACATGCGGTTGGAGAAGCCCCACTCGTTGTCGTACCACGCCATGATTTTCACCAACCGGCCATTAACGCGGGTGTGATTCGCGTCAAAGGTAGACGAGTGCGCATCGTGGTTGAAATCGATGGAGACCAGCGGCTGGGCGTTAACCGCCAGGACAGGGGAGTTCGCGGCGGCTTTCTCGACGATCTCGTTGATCTCCTCTTTGGTCGTATCACGTCCTGCAGTGAAAGTCAGATCCACCAGAGAGACGTTGATCACCGGTACGCGCACCGCCAAACCGTCGAACTTGCCCGCCAGCTCCGGTAATACCAGACCTACTGCAGCGGCAGCGCCGGTCTTGGTCGGAATCATGGAGTGGGTAGCGCTACGGGCACGGTAGGGGTCGGAGTGGTACACATCCGACAGGTTTTGGTCGTTGGTGTAGGCATGAACCGTGGTCATCAGGCCGTTTTCGATACCAACAGCGTCGTTCAGCGCTTTGGCAACCGGTGCTAGGCAGTTCGTCGTGCACGACGCGTTGGACACCACGGTGTGCTCAGCGGTGAGGATGTCGTCATTGACACCGTAAACGATGGTGGCATCCGCGTCCGGGCTGGGAGCTGAGATCAGCACACGCTTGGCGCCCGCAGCAATATGCTTGGCAGCCGCCTCGCGCTTGGTGAACAGACCAGTACACTCCATGACGAGATCGATATTCATGGACGCCCAGGGTAGGTTGGCCGGATCACGCTCGGAGGAGATCGTAATACGATCACCATCTACGCTGACGCTTTCGGCGTCATGCTCGACACTGAAGGGGAAGTGGCCGTGAACCGTATCATGACGCAGTAGATGGGAATTAAGCGAAGGGTCACCCAGATCATTGATCGCAACGACCTGAACGCGATCACGGTAGCCGTTCTCATACAGTGCACGCAGTACGTTGCGGCCAATCCGTCCAAATCCGTTAATGGCAACTCTTATTGTCATGGTAGCACCTCAATCAAGCAGTGGTCGTAGATGGCGTATCCAGTAAAAAAATTACTAAAAATACGTATTTAATCACCTGTAGGCCGATTAAAACCTGCCATAACCGCCCCTAAAGGCTAATAACTATCCAATATGTAGTAAAATTACTATATAAAGGCTATCGTAGTCCAATACTTAATCAACGATTCACCCGCCCTTTATCGGGCCACGTTCAGCAACGCTGCCCCCAGGAGCCCCTATGACACGCGCAACGTCCTCGACTCCCCTACGCCGTACCAAAATCGTCGCCACGCTTGGCCCAGCCAGCGACCGTCCTGGGGTATTGGAAGCCATGCTAAAAGCAGGCGTTGACGTGGTGCGCCTCAACTTCTCCCATGGGTCTGCCGATGATCATCGCAAACGCCTCAACGCTGTCCGCGAGATCGCCCAGCGCCTGGGCCGCAGTGTCGCCGCCCTCGGCGACTTGCAGGGCCCTAAAATTCGCATTTCGCGCTTTGCCGAAGGCGCCGTTCATCTAGAGGTCGGTCAACCGTTCGTGCTGGACATGGCACTAGATGCCAATGGCGGCAGCAGCGAGCGCGTCGGCTGCGACTACAAAGCGCTCATCGATGACGTCACCCCCGGCGACCGTCTGCTGCTGGACGATGGTCGCGTCGTGCTGGACGTCACGTCTATCGTTGGGCAAGAAGTTCACACCCGAGTTCACGCGGGCGGCAAGCTGTCCAACAATAAAGGCATCAATAAGCAAGGCGGCGGCCTTTCCGCCCCAGCGCTGACCGATAAGGATAAAGAAGACCTGAAAACCGCCATCGAGATTGGCGTGGATTACCTCGCCGTTTCGTTCCCACGCAGCGCCGCCGACATGCAGGAAGCGCGTGTTCTACTGGGTGACGAGGGCAAAGAGATCGGGCTGGTGGCGAAATTGGAGCGTGCCGAGGCCGTCGCCAACGACGACACCTTGGACGCGATCATCGAAGCATCGGAAGCGGTGATGGTCGCTCGCGGCGACCTGGGCGTAGAGATAGGCGATGAGGCGCTGATCGGCACGCAAAAGCGCATTATCAAGCATGCCCGTTCGCTGAATCGCGCGGTGATCACCGCCACCCAAATGATGGAGTCGATGATCGAATCGCCGCTCCCCACCCGTGCGGAAGTCTTCGACGTAGCCAACGCCGTGCTCGACGCCACCGATGCCGTCATGCTCTCGGCGGAAACCGCAGCGGGCGACTATCCGGTGGAAACCATCGAAGCCATGGACCGCGTCTGCCTGGGTGCCGAGCGCGAGCGCATTGCTCAAGCCTCCGGCCACCGCATCCATGAAGGCTTCGAGCGGATCGATGAAACCATTGCGCTCTCCGCCATGTACGCCGCCAACCATCTGACCGGCGTACGCGCCATTGCCTGCATGACCTCCACCGGCTACACGCCGCTGATTGCCTCGCGCATTCGGTCGGGCCTGCCGATCGTAGGCTTGGCCCATAGCCCCATCGCCCAGCGTCGCATGGCGCTTTACCGCGGCGTGGTCTCGCTTCCATTCGATACCACGCACATGGAGGCGACCGAAGTGAACCAGGAAGCCATCAAGCTGCTGAAAGCCCATGGATTGGCACGCCCGGGCGAGCATGTCATTCTTACTCGCGGCGACCACATGAACGCCCATGGCGGCACCAACACCATGAAAGTACTGGCCGTCGACGCCGAATGAATAACCGTCTCGACGGACGATGAATAACAAGCGAATGACCAGGAGAGCCATGCCATGAACGATGCCCGCCCACCCCGCCAAGCGGTGCGCACGCTGCAACCGCGCAAGCGTATTGCGTTGATAGCCCACGATGGCAAAAAAACCGAGATGTTGGAGTGGGCGACGCGCTGGCAGGAGACGCTGAGCCAGCACACGCTGATTGGCACGGGCACTACCGCCGGGCGGCTGAAGACCGCCCTGGGGCTAGAGGTAGAAGGCTTGATGAGCGGGCCGCTGGGCGGCGACCAGCAGATCGGTGCACGTATCGCCGAGCAGCAGCTCGACGTGCTGATTTTCTTCTGGGACCCCTTTGCACCGCAGCCCCACGACCCGGATGTGAAAGCGCTGCTGCGTTTGGCGGCGCTGTGGAACGTGCCGGTGGCCTGTAATGCGGCGAGTGCTGACTTTCTGCTTTCCTCGCCCTACTTGGCCGAACGCTACGATATGTCGATCCCCGACGCGAATGCCTGGGCAAAGGCCCGCACGGTATAACCGCGCGCACCTTTTGCTTAACGAGTACGCAGGTGGCGTGCCACCACCTGCTGACCGCATTGGTAGCTTCCGTTCATCGCCCCGAGCGCGCACTGAAGCGTCAGCTCGGCGATGCGGTCGTAATCTTGCAGTGCCGAATTGACCGGCTGGGGGAGAAAATCCAACAGGCGATGATCGCCGAAGGTGGCTAACCGAAGTGTCCTCGGCATCCCACCTCGAGCCAGCAGCTCATCGAAGACGCCCTCCATGAGTGCGTAAGAGGCGGTGACCAGCGCATCCACCTCGCCCGCCGCAAACGCTTGCTGCGCCAGCGCCACGCCCACATCCCGCTCGTAACGCTCGCCGCTGAAGGTGGTCGCCTCAACCCCCTGGCCTTCCAAGGCGGCAAAGAAACCCGCACGGCGCTCACGGCTCACCGAGAGTTCGGGCATGGCATCCAACCAGGCAATGCGACGCGTTGACCCATCCATCACCGAGCGCGTCAGCGCGTAAGCCGCCTCTTGGTCATTGCTCACCACGCTGGCAAAACGCTCGGGTGTCAGGCCACGGTCCATTCCAACGACGCTCCAGCCTTCGTCGGCCAAATCCGTATAAAAAGTGTCGCTCTCTGGCAGACAGCTGGCGGTAATCAGCACCTCACAGCGCTGGGCGCGCAGCGCCAAGGCCAGCGCGCGCTCACTATCCGCGCAGTCATCGGAACTCACCACCAGTAGCTGGTAGCCGCGTTCGCGGGCACCGCGCTCCAGGCGCTTGGCAAGGCGCGCATAGCTGATGTTCTCTAAATCCGGCACGATCAAACCAATCAAACGGCTCGCGCCACGGCGCAGCGCGGCAGCTTGAGGATCGATGTGATAGCGGTGCTGACGCACCACGGCCATCACTTTATCGATGGTGGCCGGGCTAATACGCCGCTGTTCGGCCTGGCCGTTGATTACATAGCTTGCCGTGGTGCGCGAAACCCCGGCAAGCCGGGCAATATCGGCAAGTGTCATGCTGGTTTCTCCCTAGATGAAGACGGCAGTTTAGCAGCCGTTTTACCCTCTTCAGACCAAAGTCTTAAAAGACAACCCTTGTGTCGAAAAGTGAATCGATTCAGCATAGCCACTATACACAGGTGACACGATTCATCCAGTTAACCACAACGATCTACGACTAACGTTTTATGCGCGCACTTTCGCCGCCAATCGCAGACGTTGCCGTTGCCTGACCGCGTTTACAGGAGACCCCTATGTTGACACTCGGCCCCGATGACATCTTGCTCGACCGCCATGCGGACAACTGGCAAGCTGCGCTCGACAGCGCCGCCAACGCTCTGGCAGAGGCTGGCCTGGTGGCGGCCGAGTACCGCGATGGCCTACACGCCCGCGAAGCGCAGTCCTCGACTTACTTAGGCAATGCCATTGCGATTCCCCACGGCACCCCGGAAAGCCGCCAACACGTCAAGCGTACCGGCGTGCGGGTGCTGCAGTTCCCTGAGGGGGTTCAGTGGCACGACGGCAACACCGTTCACGTACTGGTCACGATAGCGGCACAAAACGACGAACACCTGGATATTTTGCGCCAGCTAACCCACGTCCTCGACCGCGACGGCGTGGCAAGCGAGTTGGCTCGCGCCAGCTCCGCCGCCGATGTTGCACGCCTGCTCTCTAAGCCGTCACTAGCCCCCCGCCTGGATGCCGATACGCTATGTATCAACTTCCCCGCCCGTGACCCGCAGGAGCTGGCCCTGGCGGCGGCTGCGCGGCTGCGTCAAAGCGGCTGCGTGGATAATGGCTTTATCGGTACCGTGGCGAGCGCCCAGCCCCAGTGGCTGGGCAAAGGCCTGTGGCTCTCGAGCAGCGCCCAAGGCGTAAACCAACCCGCGCTAGGCGTTGCCACCCCCGCCGATGGCACGCTCGAGCACCGCGGTCATCCGGTGCATGCGCTGTTCTGCCTCGCTGCCAGCGGTGACGCTCACCTGCCGCTGCTCGAACAGCTGATGGCGGTGCTGGAAAACGGCGAAAGCGACAGCTTCTTAGGCAAAAGCAGCGCCCAGCTACTGGCGGCACTGGCCGGTGAAACCGCCAGCACCCAAACCCGCCGGGTGCGCGTTCTGAACCCCCACGGCCTGCACGCTCGCCCGGCCAAACAGCTGGTACAGATCGCTCGTGCCCAGCCCATGCCCATCAACGTGCGCCTGGAAGAGGGCAGCGCCACTACCGTCTCCGCCGCAAGCTTGACCAAAGTGATTGGTTTGGGTGCGCGCCGCGGCCAGTGGCTGATTTTCTCCGCCGAGGGCGAACAGGCAAATGCCGCGTTAGACGCCATTGCCGCCGCCGTCGAGAGTGGCTTGGGTGAGAAAGTCACGCCCTTCGATGGCGGTCGCGACGCGGCCCCAGCCGCTAGCACCAGTAAGCCCGCCGTCGAACCACTCGCTGCCGATACGCCCCATTCCGGCGTTGCCGCCTCGCCCGGTTTGGCGATTGCACCGGTGTTCGTCATTCGCCCGATGCAGTTCGACTATCCTGAGCACGCCAATCAGCCCGACGACGAGATCGCCCGCTTGGAAGCGGCCCTGAAAGAAGGCGCCACCCAGCTTCAGGCGCTGGTACATAAAGCGCCCGGCGGCGAAGTCGCGGACATTCTCTCCATGCATGAAGAGATGCTCGACGACCCCGAACTTCACCAGGCGGCCATCGACGCCATTCGTGAAGGCCGCTCGGCGGAAGCGGGCTGGTGGGAAGCCATCGACACCGCCGCCCACGCTCAAGAGATGCTGGCCGACCGACTGCTGGCCGAACGCGCCGCCGACCTTCGCGATGTCGGCCGCCGCGTGCTCGGCGTGCTTTGCGACGTCAGCCTGCCCGAGCCACCCGACCACCCCTATATCTTGGTCATGGACGATATCGGCCCCTCTGACGTGGCCCGCCTGGATACCTCCCGTGTGCGCGGCCTGCTGACCGTGCGCGGCGGTGCAACCGCCCACAGCGCTATTTTGGCCCGTGCGCTGGGCATTCCTGCTGTGGTCGGTGCCGGTGAAGCGGTGATGGCGCTGCATAACGGCGGCATGATGATTCTGGATGGCGAGCGCGGCCGCGTGACGTCGCAACCTTCCGAGGAGCGCCTGCGCCGCGCCGAACAGCAGCTGCTCGACCAGCAGCAGCGTGAAGCGGACGCCTGGGAGCTGCGATTCGAGCAAGCGCAAACCCGCGACGGCCACAAGGTGGAAGTGGCTGCCAACCTCGGCAACACCGCCCACGCCGCCGATGCGGTCGAGCGTGGTGCGGAAGGCGTCGGCCTTTTGCGCACCGAGTTTCTGTTCATGGCCTACTCCAGCGCGCCGGATCTCGCCACGCAAATCGCCGAATACCGCGAAGCGACCGATGCCCTCGACGGCCGCCCGCTCGTCGCCCGCACCCTGGACGTGGGCGGCGACAAGCCGCTGCCTTATTGGCCAGTGCCCCAGGAAGACAACCCCTTCCTCGGCCTGCGGGGTATTCGCCTAGCGCTGACCCAGCCGGACGTGCTGGAAACCCAGATTCGCGCACTGCTGATGGCCGCCGTCGGCAAACCGCTGCGCATCATGCTGCCGATGGTCAAAGACGTGGCCGAATTCCGCGCGGCGAAAGCGATCTATGACCGCCTGCTCACCGAGATCGCCCCCCAGCAGCGCGCCACCGACGTGCAGCTTGGCGTGATGATCGAGGTCCCATCGAGTGCCTTGTTAGCCCCGACGCTGGCCGCCGAAGTGGACTTCTTCTCGGTCGGCACCAACGATTTGACCCAGTACACACTGGCCATTGACCGCGGCCATCCAGAGCTCTCCGCTCAAGCTGATGGCCTGCATCCGGCGGTACTGCGCTTGATACAAATGACCGTAGAGGCCGCCCATGCACACGGTAAATGGGTCGGCGTGTGTGGTGAGCTAGCCTCCGACGCCATGGCCGTGCCAGTGCTGGTGGGCCTGGGTGTCGATGAACTCTCGGTCAGCGCGCGTCAAATCCCGTTGGTCAAAGCTCGCCTGCGTGAATTCGACTTGGCAGATGCCCAGGCCACGGCGCAGCTCGCGCTCGGCAAGGCGACCAGCGACGAGGTACGCGACGCCCTGGAGGCCCGCTAATGGCACGAGTCGTCTGTATTACGCTCAACCCCGCGCTGGATCTCGCTTTCAATCTGGAGGCGCTGACGCTGGGACACGTCAACCGCCCCACCAGCGCGCAGCTAGAAGCGGCCGGTAAAGGCGTGAACGTCGCGCGGGTGTTGGCAAGTTTAGGTCACGAGGTGATCGTGAGCGGTTTTTTGGGCGAAGAGAACGATGCTCCGTTCAGCCTCGCCTTTCCCCGTTACGGCGTCATCGACGCCTTCGTGCGGGTGCCGGGCAGCACGCGCATTAACGCCAAACTTGCCGAGCAGAGCGGCCGCGTGACCGATATCAACGGCCCCGGCATGCCCATCGAAGCTGCCCACCTGGAGGCTTTACGCGCTGCGCTCGGCGGCTTGTTCGATGGTAGTGCGCCGCCCGAGGCCGTGGTGGTGGCGGGCAGCCTGCCTCCCGGTATCGATCAACCCGCGTTCGGCGAGCTGCTTGCCTTCTTGAAAGGTTTCGCAGTGCCGCTGTGGGTAGATACCAGCGGTCCGGCGCTGCTCACGGCGATTGCCGCGCAGCCTGCCGCAGTAAAGCCCAACGAAACCGAGCTGGCCGACTGGGCCGGTAGCACGCTCGATACCGACCAGCAGCGCCAAGCTGCCGCCGAACGGCTGCACGCCAGCGGTATCGAACACGCGCTGATTTCAGCAGGTGCCGAAGGCGTTCTATGGGTGAGCCAGCACGGCACTTGGCAATCCACGCCGCCCACTGTCACCGCCACAAACACCGTTTGCGCGGGTGACACCTTTGTGGCGGGCATGCTGCATGGGCTGCTGAGCCAGCACACACCCGTCGATACGCTTCGTTTTGCGACGGCGCTTTCTGCCGAAGCGGTACGCCACGTCGGGGTGGGCACCCCCCACGCCGATGATTTCGACTCACTCCAACAACAGACCCGGGTACGGCGTCTTGACGACACCCACACCGAGGGAGCCACGCGATGAACCTCATTCTGATTACCGCCTGCCCCAGCGGCATGGCGACCACTTTCCTGGCCGCCAAGCGCCTAGAGCAAGCCGCCACGCGGCTAGGCTGGAACGTTCATGTGGAGATGCACGGCGAAATTGCGCCGCTGCAAGCCGCCAGCGCTGAACAGATCGCCAACGCCGATTTGATCGTCGTAGCTGCCGACCACGTGCCCGCCCCGGAGCGGTTCGAAGGCAAGCGGCTATTCCAGGCTCCTATTGCCAGCGCCCTGCCCGACCCCAGCGCCTTTTTAAGCCAAGCTAAGCGGGAAGCGCCGATCTACAGTGCCCCGGCAGCCACAGCGGCTGCCCCGACTAGCAGTGCGGGGGGTAAAAACATCGTTGCCGTCACCGCCTGCCCCACCGGTGTTGCCCATACCTTTATGGCCGCCGAAGCGCTGGCCGAAGCGGGTAAGGCCATGGGCCACCAGATTCGTGTGGAAACCCAAGGCTCGGTGGGCGCGCAAAACAAACTCACGGAAGCGGAAATCGCCGCCGCCGATGTCGTCGTGCTGGCCTGCGATATCGAAGTCGACCCCTCGCGCTTTGCGGGTAAGCGAATTTACCGAACGTCGACCGGCAACGCGCTCAAAAAGCCGCGCCCGACCCTGGAGGCCGCCCTCACTGACGCCGCCGTGGAAGACGGCACCAGCACTGCAGGCAGCGCCACGGCCAAAAAAAGCATCAAAGAAAAAGGCATTTATAAGCACCTGCTGACTGGCGTGTCGTTCATGCTGCCCATGGTGGTCGCAGGCGGCCTGCTCATCGCCCTCTCGTTCGTGTTCGGTATCGAGGCCTTCCAGGAGGAAGGCACCCTGGCCGCCGCGCTAATGCAGATTGGTGGCGGCACGGCCTTCGCGCTGATGATTCCCGTTCTAGCGGGCTACATCGCCTACTCGATTGCCGACCGCCCCGGCATTGCCCCCGGCATGATTGGCGGCATGTTGGCCGCCGAGATTGGCTCCGGATTTATCGGCGGTATTCTGGCCGGTTTCCTGGCGGGCTATGTGGCACTCGCCGTCACGCGCTACGTGAAGCTGCCCTCCAGCGTCGAGTCGCTCAAACCGATTCTGATCATCCCGCTGATTGCCAGCTTGGTCACCGGCCTGACGATGATCTACGTGATTGGCGAGCCGGTGGCTGCCGTGCTGAGCGCGCTCACCAGCTTCCTGGAGTCCATGGGCTCGACCAATGCCGTGCTGCTGGGCATTCTGCTCGGCGCCATGATGTGCTTCGACCTGGGTGGCCCGGTCAACAAAGCGGCCTACACCTTTGGCGTCGGCCTGTTGGCCTCTGAAACCTACGGCCCGATGGCCGCGATCATGGCGGCAGGTATGGTGCCCGCCATTGGTATGGGCATTGCCAGCTTCGTGGCGCGCAACAAGTTCTCCGCCCCCGAGCGGGAAGCGGGTAAAGCCTCGTTCGTGCTGGGCCTATGCTTTATCAGTGAAGGCGCGATTCCCTTCGCTGCGAAAGACCCGCTGCGCGTGATTCCCGCCTGTATCGCCGGGGGCGCGGTCACGGGTGCGCTCTCCATGCTGGTGGGTGCCAAGCTGATGGCCCCCCATGGCGGTATCTTCGTGCTGCTGATTCCTAACGCCATTACTCCCGCTCTGCTTTACCTGGGCGCCATTGTGGTGGGCTCATTGATCACCGGCCTGGGCTACGCGTTTATCAAACGTGGCGCTGCCCAAGTAGCCGTTGCCAGCTAAAAGCGGCACACTAAGGGCGAGGCAATCTCGCCCTTTTGTTTTTTCAGTCAGCCGTTCAAGACGACCGCCACCCCGCTGTTTTATTAACCATTTTTCTTACCATGTATCGCTAACTGTTGTTCTCACGCGCGCAATATGTAGTATTTTTACATAAAAAAAAGCGACGCCAGGGGTCGGACACGCCCCGTTAGCGATAACGATGTAAAACAGATGTAAAAACAACAGGACCGCCCGTTATGTTTCAACTCACTCGCAGCGTTACTTGGCAGGCCCTAGAGCGCCTGCGCGATAAAACCGCCAATGACCGTATTCGTGACTACTTTACGCATGACCCGCAGCGCTTTGAAAAAATGAGCCTGCGCGTCGGCGGCCTCTTTTTGGATTACTCCAAGCATCAGGTATCGGACGAGGTGCTGGCCAAACTGATCGAGCTGGCCGACCACTCCGCCCTGGTGCAGCGCCGCGCCCAGATGTTCTCTGGCGACATTATCAACGTGACTGAGAACCGTCCGGTACTCCACACCGCCCTACGCCATTTGGGCGATGAGCCGGTGTACGTGGACGGCGAAGACGTGATGCCAGAAATCACCAGAACCCGTGAGCAGATCAAACTGTTCTCCGAAGCGGTGCGCAGCGGCGAGTGGAAAGGCTATAACGGCCAGCGCATCAAAGACGTGGTCAATATCGGCATTGGCGGTTCGGATCTCGGCCCCAACATGGCAGTGCGTGCGCTGTTGAAGTATCGCCACCCGGAGCTGCACTTCCACTTCGTTTCCAACGTGGACGGCACCCATATTCAAAAAGTGCTCTCCCGACTCGACCCCGCCACCACACTGTTCATCGTCTCGACCAAAACCTTCTCCACCCAGGAAACCCTGCTCAACGCCAAGACCGCACGCCGCTGGTTTCTGGAAAATGCCGGAGATGATGCCGACGTGGGCGCGCATTTCATTGCTGCCTCCACCAACCGCAAAGCGGCCATGGAGTTCGGCATTCGCGAAGAGAACGTATTCGAGTTTTGGGCCTGGGTGGGTGGCCGCTACTCCATGTGGTCGTCCATTGGCCTACCCATTGCGCTCTCGATTGGCTTCGAAGGCTTTATCGAGCTGCTGGAAGGCGCCCATGAAATGGACCGCCACTTCATCGAAGCGCCTTTCGCTCAGAACATGCCGGTACTGATGGCGCTGATCGGCATTTGGTACATCAACTTCATTGGCGCGGAAACCCAGGCCATCGTGCCCTACGACCAAGCGCTGAACCAGTTGCCTTCTTTCCTGCAGCAGCTGGACATGGAGTCCAACGGTAAGTCGGTGGATATTTTCGGCCACCCGGTGAACTACAAAACCGGCCCGATTGTATGGGGCCAAACCGGCTCCAACGGCCAGCACGCCTTCTTCCAGCTGCTGCACCAGGGCACACGCTATGTGCCCATCGACTTTATTGCCTCGCTCAAGCCGGAGCCGGGCGTGGAAGATCACCACTTCGCCCTGCTGACCAATATGCTGGCCCAAGCCAACGCCTTTATGGAAGGCAGCCAAGGCGACAGCAAAGAGCTGAGCCAGCTCGACCCCTACAGCTGCCCAGGCAACCGCCCTTCCAGCACTTTGTTACTCGATGAGCTAACGCCGAAAAACCTGGGCGCGCTGATTGCGCTCTACGAGCACAAGGTGTTCGTTCAGGGGGTAATTTGGAACATCAACTCGTTCGACCAGTGGGGCGTGCAGCTCGGCAAGCGCATCGCCGGTGAAATCAGCGAGCGCATCGACGCCAACGCCGCGGATTTCGACGCGTCTACCCAGGGGCTTTTGGAACTCGTACGCGCCCACTTCCCTAGCAGCGCGCGCAAAGCCGATAGCGCCGAGCCAGCGAGCAGTGATAAAAAACCGGTGCGGAAGAAGCGTTAGGTTAAAAGGTAAGTAAGCACAGCGCCTTGGCAAACGACCAGGGCGCTTTTAGGTCAACGCCTATGGAATGGCGCTCACCCGTCGAAAATCGGCGTGTCGTCTTAGCTTATTGAATAGTGTGAAAAGGTGACCCCATGCAGCATCTTCACCAAGCCATCCAGCGCTGCCCTCGAGTCGCGGTGTACGGCACGTTAAAGCGCGGCCACCGCAATCATCATTGGTTAAACGGCGCTGACATGCTGGGTCAAGACTGCCTAAACGAGATTACGCTCTACGATCTTGGGCCCTACCCAGGCGCCAAGCTCACGCCGTCTGCCGGTGTGAGCGTGGAAGTGTACGCCATCGACGCCGAGCGATTAGCGCGGCTCGATGAATTGGAAGATTACCTGCCCCTGGCCCCCGCAGAAGGCGTGTACGACAGGACGGTGCTGGCAACACAGTATGGCGATGCGTGGTGCTATATCTACAACCCAACGGTTGAGGCAACGCAGCTGATTGAGAGCGGAGAGTGGTAGAACGATCTACAAAAAGGCGAGCTAGGTAAGCGGGAAAGATGACGCACATGCACGACGGGCTCATCGCGGTGCCGCCAAACGGTCAGCAATCGCTGAATATTGGTTTCTGCTTGCGGGTTATTGCGCTCTCCCGCCTCCTCCGTCGCCATGCCTTGCTGCATGTCGATAAGGATCAGCGCTACACGCTGACTCGTCGTCGCGGACATGCTCTCTCCCTGACGTCATCCCAGTAAGTCGTCCTCTTTTGCCAAAAATACCATGAGCGCTGTCGTGGCTGTACTGCCCGCTTGGTTGCGGTGCTGAGAAAACCTCATATACTGTATGCATGAACATATATTTCAATGCTACGTACGAGGTGGCAGATGACATCATTGGACCTCTCTCGCACTACCGTGCACAAAGGGCGCGGTGCTACCTACGACCCGCATAACCGTTTTGCCCCTACCCACAGCGTGGCGGAGGATGACGGCTGGTGGCAGGAAGAGGCCGCCACCTCGCTGGCAACGGAAGTGCGTGAAGAGCCCAGCAAAAGCGCGCTCTCTTGGAACCAGTCGCCCGACCTGCCCTTCGACCGCTCGCTCAACCCTTACCGTGGCTGTGAGCATGGCTGCGTGTACTGCTACGCCCGCCCTTCCCACGCTTATTGGGATTTATCGCCGGGGCTGGATTTCGAGACCAAGCTGATCGCCCGCAGCGGGTTGGTGGAGCATTTAAAAGAGGAGCTTTGCCACCCTCACTACGTTTGCCGTCCCATTAACCTTTCTGGCAATACCGACTGCTACCAGCCGCTGGAAGCCACTTACCAAACCACGCGCCGCCTGCTGGAGTTTCTGCTGGCGTGCCGACACCCGGTCACGCTAGTGACGAAAAGCACGCTGATTTTGCGGGATATCGATCTACTGGCAGAAATGGCGGAGCATCGCTTGGTGCGGGTGTTCGTGAGTTTGACCAGCCTGGACGCTAACCTCAAGCGTACGCTGGAACCCCGTGCGGCATCGCCCCAGGCGCGTTTGAAAGTGATTCGTGAGCTAAATACGGCGGGAATTCCGGTGGGCACGCTGGTATCCCCCATCATTCCTGGCCTGACCGACCATGAGATCGAACGCATTCTGGAAGCCGCGAGCCGTGCCGGAGCACGCACTGCCACTTGGATGCTGCTGCGGCTACCCCACGAGGTCGCGCCGCTATTCGAGGCGTGGCTAGAGGCCCACTACCCCGAGCGCGCCGCCAAGGTAATGAGTTTGATGCGCCAGTGTCGGGGCGGTAAAACCTACGAGGCGGCCTTTGGGAAGCGCTTTCGCGGCGAAGGGGTCTTCGCCGATTTGATTGCCCAGAGGTTTCAGCGTGCTAGCCGCCAGTGGAACATGCAGGCCCGCACCGATCAGGGGTTGAATACCCGTGATTTTCGTCCGCCCCGGGCGCAGTGGGATTTATTTGATTAGACTGCTGGAATACCCATCACTAAGAAGACGTTATCTCCATGTCGCTTAGCAAAACGAAATCCAGTTTTTACCGCCGCCTTTACGTGGCTCATTTGATCGAGCAAGGCGTGGCCAGCGTGCCCGCCCTGATGGAAGCCACCGGCATGCCCAGACGCACCGCACAGGACACCATTACATCGCTAGGGGAACTGGATATCGAGTGCGTGTTCGAAAAAAGCGACGGCGAACGCCACAACATTGGCCACTACACCATTAAACAGTGGGGAGCGATTGACCCGCAGTGGGTGACGTCGAATGCGGAGCGTTTGGGTCAGGCGCTGGGATATCGCTAGTCTTGCTAGGCTCTGACCATGCAAGTCGCGCTGCATTTAACGTCACGCTGAACGAGCTTGCCGCCATCGCCAGCACGGCGGCTAAGGGCGGAACCGCCATGATGATCACCAGCCCCAGCGCCAGCGTGTTATAGAGTGCCGAAAATACTAGGTTCTGCATCATGACTCGGCGTGTGCGCTTAGCCAACGAGAGTAAACACACTACACCACTCACCCCTGGCCGAAGCAGCTGCGCGGCGGCACCTTCACGGGCGGCGTCGCTGGCTTGCATGGGGACGACGCCTACCCCGGCTTCGGCAAGGCTCAAGGTATCGTTCACCCCGTCGCCCACATAGAGCGTGGGCGATGGCAGCGCTTTGAGCAGTGCCGCTTTGGCTTCCGGCGAACGCTGGGCGTAGCACGCATTGTTTGCTAACCCTACCTGCTGGCCAAGCCAGCCCACCGGGCCCTGGCGGTCGCCGCTGATCAGCGCCACGATGTACCCTGAGCGCTTTAATTCGGCAAGGCTCGCTGTCGCATCGCTCACCGGCTGGTCGGCACAGTAGAGCGTGGCGAGCCAACCATGGCTATCCGCCACGACTACCTGCGATGCAAAGGCGTTGTCAGGTTGATGAGCGCTATCTGGCAAGGGCGCGCCAAGCTGCTGCTCTATCCATACGGCGCTACCTAACCACCACTGCTCTGCGTTTTGAAACGTGACTTGCTGGCCTTTGCCGGGATGCTCCTCAATATGCAGAACGTTATGAAACACGTTGGACGGCGCCGCTGTTTCAACCGTGCTGGCCCAATCCCGCAATCCGCTGGCTAACGGGTGCTCGCTTTGACTGACGGCGCTGCTTAGCATCGCCCGAAACTGCGTGAGGTCTTCGCTTTGGCGCAGCGCGGCATTCACTACCTGATGCTGCCCACGGGTGAGCGTGCCGGTTTTATCGAAGGCAATGCCGCGTACGTTGGCCAGCGTTTCAAAAGCAGAAGGGTCGCGCAGAGCAATGCCCTGTTGTAACGCCTGGCTGCTACCGGCGAGGCTTGCCAGCGGGACCGCCAATCCCACCGCGCAGGGACACGCCACTACTAAAACAGACAGCGCACGCACGGCTGCGTCTTCCAAACCAAGGCCCATCAGCAGCCCGAGCGGAAGTGTCAGCACCGCCAGCAGCAGCGCTACGGGGCTTAGCCATGAGGCAAAGCGGTCGGCCAGCTTGTGCAATTCGCCCTTTTTTGCCTGGGCGCGGCGCATTTGCTCGCACAGTTTATCCATCCGCCGCTGGCCGACGGTAGCAGTCACAATCACCTTCAAAGGCGCAGCGTTTAGCCTCGCCGCATAGCGGCAGCCCGCATAGACGCGCTGCCCGGCATGCAGATAACGGGGCACGCTTTCCCCGGTTAGCGTGGCGGTATCCAGCCAGCCGGGCGTGTCCAGCAGGCCATCCAAGGGCACCTGCTCACCAGGGGGTACTTCAATCACGGCTCCTATGGCGACTTCCCCAACGGGCTGCGTGTCGCGCTGCCCGCCTTGGCAAACTACGACATCAGCCTCCGGCAGCCTTAGTGCATCAAAGGCTTTGAGCCCCCGCTGCCTGCACAGGGTTTCGACCAGCCGGCCCACCAGAAGTAGCACGATGAGCATCACTGCGGTATCGAAATAGACCTCGGAAGAGCCGCGTAGGAGCAGCCCTACCGAGACCACCATGGCACCAAGCACCCCCAGGCTTACCAATACATCCATGCCGGGGCGCTGGGCCAATAGCGTGCGCCACCCCGCTCGATAAAACGGCAGACCGGAATAGACCACTACTGGCAGCGAGAAGGCACCGGCCACCCACGCGACGACCAGCTCTATGGCGGCATTAGGCAGCGCGCCCGCATAAATCAATAGCGACGCTAGCATGGTCCACATGCCCAATACCGCGCCCACGATAAGTCGCAACGATAAATAGCGGCTCTCTTTGGCAAGGCGCTGTTGAGCATCGTGCACAGGCTCCAACTCGCTTAGCCGATAGCCTAGCCGCGTCACCACGGGAGCTAACGCCGCCAACTGCGTTGCAGCGGGAGTGCCGTTTACCCATACCGTTGCGGTCGGATAATGAACGCTGGCCTGCACGACGCCTGGAAGGCGAGCTAATGCGCCCTCCACCGCCAGCGCACAGCTGGTGCACCACATACCGTGAAGCGTATAGAGCGGCGCCTCTTGCTTGGTAGCAACGTGTTCGGCCTCGGTTACAGGCAAGGCGGCACACCTATGATCGGCAGCCCCGCAAACGCCACCCCAAAGGCCGAGAACAGGTAGAGCCAACCGGATACCACCGCATGGAAGCGCTGTCGCCCCTGGTGCTGTTTGGCCGTGCGACAGCTCCCCCAGCCCAAGAGCACAAGCCCGGCGGCACAGATTAGGGTAAAACCGCCCAAACCTACGTTGAGGAGCGTTAGCGCTCCCGCCTCGGGCGGAGGGGGGGTGACCGCGCACGCCACGGAAAGGCCGCTATACACGGCCACGAACCAAACGCTCCAAAGCGTTAGCCCCACCGCCAAATGGATAGGATGAGTAAAGTTGAGTCGTTCCATCGCCCTACCCTCCTAACACGCGGGGCAGCACCGCTAGCGCCGCTATTAATAGACCAAAGGTGACCACGTTATAGCGCCACAACAGTGTTACGACGCCAGGCTCAAAAGGCGCATGAGCGCCTACATAGCCATAGCCCACTCGCAGCCCTTGTAGCACGGTCAAGATGACGGCTAAACCGCCGTGGAACAGCGCATAGACAAGGCCGACCAGCATCACTGCGTCATGGGAGGTTTGCGTAGGAGCAAGCTCAGCTTGCCAAAGCGCCCAGCCCGTTAGTCCCACCTGAAGTCCGCCTAACGCAGCGGCTAGATAGAAGCCTGCGCCTAGACCAGCATCACGCTGCTGGCGCAGCCCACGCACGAGTTTTTCCATCACTGCGCTGCCGACTAAAACCGCCACGCCAGCCACCCCCATCAATAAAAGTGAGAGCGGCGGCGTCTCAGGCATGCGCCACTCGGGCGAAACGGTCCAGAGATAAAACCAACCAAACAGATAAGAGAGAAAGAACGAGCCATTGGCAATCAGGAAAATCCCCATCGCCCAGAGGCCGGGGCCATCCATGGTGCGCGAGTGAAGCGGTGGGTCGCCGGGTTTGACGCCTGCATCCGGTGCCGCCTTGGGGTGGGCACCGTTCTCCCAAGACCAGCGCAGCAAAAAGATACCGGCAATGATCACGAATACACCTGCCAGTAGGTACACACGGGTGAGAAGACTAAGACATACCACCGCCAGGGCCGACGCGGCAAACAGTGGCCACCAGGAGTTGCCAGGCAGATGAATGATTTCCCGCACGCTGCCGGAAATCGGATCGGTGCCCCACATCTCCCGCCTGCCGTGTGAAGCAACCGCCAGCGAGTGCTTACCTTCGGCCATGGTATGCGGTAGGTTGGGGTCATCCCACAGCGGGTGTCGGGTTTCCACGCGGGGTAGACTGACGAAATTATAAGCGCTGGGCGGCATGGTATTCGCCCACTCCAGCGTGTCGGCATTCCAGGGATTATGCTGGGCGGGCTTACCAAACCGGAAGTGTAGCGCGATATCCAGAAGCACCATGGCAATCCCCGCTGAAAGCACGAAACTACTCACCGACGAGAGCAAATTGAAAATTTCCCACCCAGTCCCCGCTTCATAGGTGTAAATCCGTCGGGGCATACCGAGCAGCCCGGTCCAGTGCATGATCAAAAACGTGCCATTAAAGCCTAGGAAGGTCAGCCAGAAGCCCCAACGCCCCAGGTTCTCGGAAGGCATTCGCCCGGAGAAGAGCGGCAACCAGTAGTACAGCCCAGCAATCAGCGGGAAGAACATGCCGCCTACCAGCACGTAGTGCATATGGGCCACCACGAAGTGAGTGTCGTGCACCTGCCAATTGAACGGCACCAGCGCCAGCATGACACCGGTAAGCCCACCACACACGAAGATGACCAAAAAGCCCATCACCCATAGCATGGGCAGCTTCATTTTGGGTTTGCCGAGCCAGAGCGTAGCCAACCAGACAAAGACTTGAATCGCCGTGGGCACGGCCACTAGCATGCTGGCCGCCGAGAAAAACGCCTGGGCCAGTTGAGGTATGCCGATGGTGAACATGTGGTGAACCCACAGCCCAAAACTGATAAAGCCCATGATGGTAATTGCCGCCACTACCCAGCCGTACCCCACGATGGGCCGTCCGGCAAACACGGGAATCAACGTCGAAATGATCCCGGCAGCAGGCAGAAAGATGATGTACACCTCTGGGTGGCCAAACAGCCAGAAAAGATGCTGCCATAACACTGGATCGCCGCCGCCCGCAATTTGGAAGAACGGCATGCCGACCGCGCGCTCGAGTTCTAACAACACGCTGCCCAAGATCAGCGGTGGGAAGCCCACCACGATCATTAGCGCCATGGCGAGGATGTACCACGCAAACAGCGGCATCTTATGCAGTGCCATGCCCTGGGTGCGGGTGCGTAAGATAGAGACGACCAGTTCCACCCCCGCCGAGAGCGCCGAGATCTCCACGAAGGTAATGCCTAGCAGCCAGAAGTCAGACCCAAGATCCGGTGCAAACTCCTTACTGCTCAGCGGCGTGTACATGAACCAGCCGCTGGACGGTGCCATCTCGATGATCAAACTCGACGTCAGAATGATCCCGCCAAACAGATAGCAGAAGTAACCCAGCGAAGTAAGGCGTGGGCATACGAGATCCCGGGCACCGATCATTTTCGGAATCAGATAAATCGCCAGCCCCTCCAGCATGGGGATCGCAAACAGGAACATCATCACCGTGCCATGCATGGTGGTCACCTGGTTGTAGATCTCCGGTGACATGAAGTTTTGGTCAGGCATCGCCAGCTGGGTGCGCACTAGCATGGCGAGAATGCCGCCAATCAAGAAAAATACCATTCCTGTGATCATAAAACGCAGGCCAAGCGTCGTATGGTTCACGATGGTGAGCGACTTCAAACCCTTTGGGTTGCCCCAAATATCGTGCAGGTCTTCGTGTAACTGCTGCGGGTCCTGCTCTATTGCTTCTTGATTCACGCTTTTCATGGGGTCAAGGTCTCCAGCCAAGCACCCAGGGCATCCAAGGTGTCCGTGTCGATGTCGTTATGGGTAGGCATTTTGTTACCTGGCTTCAACGCTTGGTGGCGTTGCAGCCACTGGCTCACCGCGCCCTCTTCCATAGCCATTGCGCCCGCGCCGAGCGTTGTTCGGCTTCCCACATCCGAGAGGTTTGGCCCGACACCGCCTTCACTAACGCCCGCCACGCGATGGCAACTCGCGCAGTGGGTCATAAAGGCGTCTCTAGCATCGTCATGAGTTGAATCTCGCGTTGCCAATTCGCTTAGCGTGGCTTCCTGCCGAGCCGCCAGCCAGGCCTCGAAGTCGTCACGGGGTACGGCTTCAACGTATAAATGCATATGCGCATGGCCTACTCCACAGAGCTCGGCACACTGGGCACCAAACACGGCGGGCTCATCGGCTTCCAGGCGAATTTTATTCACTCTTCCCGGCAGCATGTCGATTTTGCCGCCCAGGCGCGGCACCCAAAATGCATGTATCACATCCGCGCCGCTTACATGAAAATCCACAGGCTCTCCGGCGGGCATGACGAGCTGGTTAGCAGTGACTACCTCGCCCCCTTCGGCACCGGGATAGCGCACCTCCCACCACCACTGATGGCCAATGACTTCGATCACTTCAGGCGGTTCATCGAGCGGCAGCGGCAGCATGCGCTGCCCAGCGGGCACGCCAAACGTCAGCAGCGCCGTAATGCTGGCAATGGGCAAGACGAGGCCACCCCCAATGATCCAGCGCCGCGCGATACGGCGCTCTTGCGCGGGTGTGCGCTCGACGTTATGCGGTTTGAAAGCGTATAGCCAAACCACGGTGACCCCGACCAATACAACGGTGGCAAACACCAGCATCACCCACCAAATTAACCGAACGTCTCTTGCGGCAGGCCCTGCAGGGTCTAAGATAGAGCTGTCGCCGCTGCAACCCGCAACGCCGAACAGCAAGCCAAGCCCTAGCCAACAGGCCGCTTGACGGGTTCGCGGCACGGCGCGATACGACATGCTGGTGGACGTGGCGCTATTGCGTTCCCTCATGAGCGTTTTCCCTGACATGCAGTTGATCTATCAAACTGTTTTGATTTGTCTAACCACAGGAAGTGATCATGACACAGACGCCCCAACGCTCGATCAAAAGCCGCGCATCGCTGGCGGGCCATCCGCTTCATCCAGTGATGATTCACTTCCCAGTGGCGGCGCTGATGGCGTTGGTTGCCTGCGACTTGGCCTACTGGTACACCCAGGATACGTTCTGGCTGCGCGGCGGGCTTTGGCTGGCGGGCGTTGGCGCGTTTGGCGGCTGGGTTGCCTCGGTCGCGGGCATCATCGACTTGGTCACCGTCGCTCGCATCCGCCGACTGATTACCGGTTGGAGTCATGCCATCGTGGCCGTGGTGATGCTCTCTTTGGCATCCCTGAACTGGCTGCTGCGCTTCAACGAACCCAGCGCGGTGCTGCCCTGGGGCTTGGCGATATCGCTGGTCACGGCAAGCCTGATTGCACTGGCCGGATGGCTGGGCGGCCAACTGGTGTATGAACACGCGGTAGGCGTGGAAGTAGAATCGTAGCCGCTCGAAGCCAGCTATCATCTCTGGGGTTGCCATTGAGTTAGCTCCATTCCAGCGGTTTTGAGAGCACAAACCCAAGGACGCCAAAGATACCCAACACCGCCAGCAACAGCGCGCAAAGACTGGCCATCTTGACGCCCTTGAAAATGCCCATTTCCAAACGCAAGATGAGCCAGCCAAAGCAACCATGGGCGACCACCATCACCACCACGGCGCCCAGCTTGAGAATCAACCAGCCGCCCAGCAAGCCGTGTAAAAGAAACAACAGCGTGCCAGAGGCGATGGCAGCGAGCGCAGCAGGCGTGGCAATGGAATTATAAAAAAACCGCGGCATAGGCGGCGTGCCTTGGGCAAACCCAGCATCTTTACGCAGCTGAAGCGCTTGTAATAACAGCGCTGGCAGATAGAGAAGTGAGCCGCACCAAATAACCAGCGCGGCAATGTGCAGCAGTTTTAGCCATGGCATCGGGGCTTCCTTGCGTAACGAGGGCAGTGTCTGTAGTGACTTACTAACCCTAGTCAACCGATGCCACTCTGGCTAGGCAAAATGCCTAATTTTCAGCCGACCGAAATTTCGTAACCCGTGAATTTACGTAGATTAATCACTCCCGTATCAAGCATGAGGTACTGCCCTTTGATGCCCTGGAGTATGCCTTCGACCAGGGGCCGTTTATCAAAGTTATGCGATACGACTTTGCGCGGAAACGTCGCAACGGGATACTCAAACTGCAAAGGCGCTTCATCTAAGGTACGGATGGCGTCCTCGCCGTGTACACGGCGTAGCTGGTCTAACCCATCACCCAGGGTGCCCAGCAAGCGGTCGCGTTCGGCGCGGAGATCGAGTGGTTCGACCTCACCTTTGAGCATCGCACGCCAGTTGGTGCGGTCGGCCACCTGCTCTTTGAACAGCATTTCGACAAACCCGGACTGCTGGCGGGTATTCACTTCGAGAATCGGCAGCGCCTGAATAGCGCCTTGATCCAACCAGCGGGTGGGCATTTGGGTTTTGCGGGTAATTCCCACCTTCAGTCCGGACGAGTTGGCAAGATAGACGATATGAGGCTGAAAACAGTGCGCCTCGCCCCACTCCGGCTCACGGCAGGTGCCTTGGTAATAGTGGCAGGTCTCTGGCTTCATGATGCAGGTATCGCACTGCGCCAGTCGCTTGAAACAAGGGTAGCAGAAACCTTGGGCAAAACTTTTCTTGGTTGCTCGCCCACAGTGAGTGCAGGCAATGGCACCACTCCAAGAGAGGCGCAGCGGCGTACCAATACGCTCGTTCAACGCCACCCGATGCTCACCTGCGCGCAGGTGGTAAACCACCGGTTCGTCTTGGCGGCTAGGCAGCGCCGCCGCCATTTTCTGCAGACATCCTTTAACCGGAGAAATATCTGGAATCAACAGATCAGTCACGCGTGGCATCCCGGCCCAGGCCCGCCATTTCGGGACTCACACCGGCACCCGTCGCACCTGCACCGCAGGTGCGCCGTTCCAAGTACCCTACGCGGCTCTCTTCCGGGACGTTGTTTTCGACTTCGTAACGCATGACGGCTTCCAGACACAGCTCGGTTTGCTCGGTCGTCAGGCGGCGCCCATCGGGCCATTTACGTAGCGAGACTGCCTGTTTCAGACTTTCATAAATCGCTGGCGTCATTTGGTTGATCATTTTATCGAAGGTCATATCGCTCACGGTCAGCACCTCACGTCTTGGCTGCGTTCAAATTGGTGGTATCAAGCTTTGCGTCGTTGAGAAGAATAATACCAGCCTGAGGCGAGCCCCACGAGCAGACCACCCAGGTGAGCTTCGTTGGCCACGTTGCCAAAGCCGACGGTACTGGCGATATCGGTCATGGTGAACACCATCCAACCCAGCATAAAGACCACCAGCATTTGCGGCACGAAAAAGCCACTGTTTGGGACACGGCGGGACATGAGCCACACATGGCCCAATAGCGCATAGACCACGCCGGACATACCGCCAAACAGCACCGTTCCGGTGACGTATTGCGCCAAGTTGGCACCGATACCGGCGACGAGAAGCAGGAGCAGCATCGTTTTACTGCCTTGCAGCAGCTCGATTTGCCGTCCGAAGTACCACACCCACATCAGGTTGAATATCAGGTGCATCCAACCAAAATGCAGGAATGCGGGGGAGAGCAGACGCCATACCTGCCCTCCCAGCACGGTATCCGCTAACGAACCGTACACCAACTGGCCACCGGAAATACCCACTGGCACGATGGTCAGGGCCACCACCAGTAGATCGCCCAGCACACCACTCAAGGCGAATATCAGCAGGCTAACGCCGATCATGAGTGCCGTGATGGGTACTTGGCGCAGAACAACCGCCCAATGTTGGGTACTGCGGGGTCGACGGGGACGCTCCTGCTCCCGAATGAGCGGTTCGCCGCGCTCCCATCGCTCGACCACGGCCCGCAGCTCGTCATGCTGGCGAGGGTCGGCGACCCACAATAGCTGGCCCTCCGCTTCGTCGGTGATGCGATGACCAATGCGGTAGTGCCACAACGCTTTGCGCAGTGCTTGTGTATCTGCGCCCGGGGGTAAGAGCATGACGGGATGCATGGCATCTCCCTAGTATCCAAGTGGTCGTGCAGCTTGCGGCCCGTTGCCAACGGAGAAGCAAAAAAATCCGGCGGAGGGGGCCGCCGGATAAAAGCAAGGGATCATTCAAGGGAACACTTACTCTGATATCCAGCAAGAGGGTTAGTTCAGCCGTTTTGCAAAAATTATGTAACCTTATGTAACCATTCTGCTTGATACTCAATCAAAATCGATTTCCCAAGGCTTGGGCAGCGCCCGCTCCTCTCTAGGCACTTGAATCCAAACGAAATGGTCAGCATTCAACTGTGTTTCACCGCTCCAACGATACGCCACTAACCGGCCAAACTTGACGGCGCTATAATCCAAACAAGCGATATTGGAAGCAGGCAGTGCAGGAATACCCTCACACCAGTAATGACCGATGAAGAGCGGCGGCTGATCGGGGCCGTAATAACTAAGCCGCTGCCGTTCGCTTTCGCTGAGTGGCTGCGTCTCTAAATCACCGGGAAGGTTATCAGGCTGAAACACCACATCGCCCCACTGCTGTGGATTGGCTGACCAAAAATGCGCTCGAAAAGTTTGCCGGGTAAAGCCATCGCCTGAATGGATCGCCACCCCTTTCGGTAACCGTATATGGGGACCGCGGGTGAGTCGATCAAGGATGCGATATGCCTGAGAGGACGGGTCAGTGGACTCCACCAAAAACTGGCTATCCATACGCGCTGTAGGCGCGCGCTGCTTGAGCTCATGGATCAGCGCGTCGTCCCAGCAGGCGTGCACGACACGGATTCCATCCAATTCCAAAAAGAGCGGAATGGTTTTGAACCACGCCAGCGTATCCTCCCACTCGTTGGTGTGATCACGGTACTGATTCAGCGTATCTTGAATGATGCGGTTGTGGCGTGGCGTATGCTCGCGAAGCCAACGCTTGCCGCTCCCGGCAGGCGCTGGGTGGGTATAGGCCAACGCGTTGTACTCGTGATTGCCCATCACGATGTGCGCCTCGCCCGCCTCTACCATGCGTCGTGCAATCGTGACGGCGAGCCGGATGCGCGGTCCGCGATCGATGAGATCGCCTAAAAAGATCACTTTGCGCCGAGGATGGCGGTAGACACCGCTACGCTGGTGATACCCCAACCTCTCGAGCAGCGTTGCTAGCGTTGCGCCGCAGCCATGGACATCGCCGATTAAATCATAGCCCTCCATATCAATCCCCTAGCCGATGGCTCCAGCCGAGTTTACTGCGCAGCACATCGTAAAAATTGTGCCCAATAGGGTGCACTAACTGAACGCGCTCTGGCTTACGGGTAATGACCAGCACATCGTCAGGTTTGGCCACCGCACGTGTTTGGCCATCGCAGCTAATATGCGGGTAGGTCTGGTTGGTTTCGCCGATGTGAATACGTATTTCGCTGGCCGCATCGATCACGATGGGACGACTGGAGAGGGTATGCGGAAACATGGGCACCAGCGTCACCACATCCAATTTTGGGTGCATGATAGGCCCGCCGCCTGACAGTGCATAAGCAGTTGAGCCGGTCGGCGTGGCGACAATTAGCCCATCGCTACGCTGGCTATAAACGAACTGTCCATCGATGAACAGCTCGAACTCGATCATGCGCACCGCTTTGCCAGGGTGTACGACGACCTCGTTCAAGGCGTCACCGTTGCCTACCGCTACTCCGTTGCGGTAGAGCACTGCATCCAGCAAAAAACGCTCTTCGACTTCGAATGCGCCTGCCAATACCTCGCCGACCCGGTTTTCGAGCTCATCCGGTGAGATGTCGGTGAGAAAACCCAACCGCCCACGATTGACCCCCAGGATCAGCGTCCCGCTGCGGCATAGGGTTCGTGCGGCACCGAGAAGGCTACCATCCCCACCCACGACGATCACTAGGTCACATAATTCCCCCAGCATTCGACGGCTCGCTTCAGGTACGCCGTGATGGGACAGCGCCGTAGCGGTACGGTCTTCGATGAGTACTTTATAGTCATGCTCGGTCAAGTAGCGGACCAAGCGTTGAAGGGAGTCAACGACTTTGTCGCTGCCCAGACGGCCAATCAATCCAATCGTCTTGAACGGCGTCGCTGGATGACGAGGGCTACCAGAGGGGGAGCCTTGCGATGGGGTGGTGGACATGGGCAACTCTCGCTAGCATCAGCCCACATTATGGAGAGGAAGACAGTCACGAGCAAATTACCCGGCGCGATGGCGGCTTGCACGGCGCCGGGAAAAATCAGCGATTTAGCTTAGCTCGCCGCCCACTGGCGGCGCTGCAGCCACCAGTGGTTCAACCATAGCGAAGCGCCCATGATGGCAGCCCCCAGCAGTAACTTGCCAAGATCGGCATCGCGGTTCCAGATGACGAGATTGACGACCAGACCTGCAGGCACAAGCGCGTTGTTCATGATGGCCAGCGTACCCGCATCCACCTTAGTGGCACCCTGGTTCCAAGCGAAATATCCCACCCCCGACGCGACGAGGCCCAGCCACGCCAGAACGCCCCACTGAAGTGACGTCGAGGGTAGCGCCGCACCGTTGCCGAACAGCAAAAACGCAGGCAACGCCACCAGCATGGCGCCAATGAAGAACCAGCCAAACACGTTGTGCCACGCCAATGTCGGCGGAAGATCGGCTGCAAGACGACGGTAGCCGACTTGGCCAATGGCAAAACATAGGTTCGCGCCCTGCACGACCAAAAAACCTAACCAGAAACCGCTATCAACGCCATCGTAGCGAATGACCCCAGCCCCGATCACCGCGAGCACGGCGGTGACGAGATAGATAGGTGTAAAGCGCTTGAACATCAAATCGTCTAGCAGCGCGATGTAAACCGGCGTAAAAATAGTGAACAAGAGCACTTCTGGCACGGAGAGCAGTAAAAACGAGTGATAAAAGAAGGCATACATCACACCGAGCTGAATCGCGCCCAGTGCCATCAACGCCAGCCGCTGCTTACCGCGCAGCAGGCTTGGTCGTAAAAAAGGCAGAAATACCAGCATGGCCAACGTCACGCGCACCAGCACGGCAAAGTAGCTATCTACCTGCCCAGCGAGGTAGACCCCAATCAACGAGAACGAAAACGCCCACAACGCCGTAACGCCTACTAGGTAGCCCATCAGTAAACCCCAAAGAAGAAGATAGTTGACGACAATTATACGTCATTCACCTCTCCTGCCAATGCGCCAAGAGCGCAAAGCGGATTTATCGTTTACTCAACCAGACCAACGCGTAGATGATGCCTGGTATCCAACCCGCCAACGTCAGTAGCACACTAATGATCACGCGCCGCGCACCTCCGTCGGTCAGCCCGAGGGCCAAGGGTGGTAGCAGTACGGCCAGTGCTCTATAGGCCCACTCGAGCGCTGCCGGCTCGTCAGGAGTTACTCGGCTATGGACGGCAGGGGCTGGCTGCGCGCTGGCGGTGGCCTTTTCGACCATTGGCGGAGGCGTAAAGTGCTCGACGGCAGCATTGGCCTGCTCAGAGGCCGCTTTCTCACGAGCGAGCGCCTTACGATGTGCCTCTTTGTCTATCTTTTGCTCTAGGGTGTCGGCACCTTCGGCAAGATCGTCATGGAAACGCTCCCAATCCTCCCAATCATGCGGAGTGCCTGATTTGGGGCGCTGCTGACCCGAACCTCGGGCACGCTCCCAGGCTTTCTCTTCCAGCGTATTGGGCTTGTCAGGATCTCGGTCCAAGCCCACGCCCTTGCGATTCAGGTATTCACGAGCGTCCATCACGACTCCTCACAGCATTCGAGGCTGATTTGAAAAAGCAAAGCGTTGAATAGAGACAGTATGGGGGCAGCGCAGAGTGAGTTAAATCACCTACAGTAAGAGAATCGGCCGCGGCCTGTCGATCACGATGAGGAGTGCTCTCATGAACAAAAAAATTCCGGATACCGTTAGAGACATCATGTCTCGTGACTGCTACCGCGTCTCAGGAGAGACATCCATCACGACGCTTGCCCAAGGGCTTGCGTTACATCGCCTGCCGGGGGCACCGGTCGTCGATATGTCGGACCGTTTGATCGGCTTCATCTCCGAACAAGATGTCTTGGGCCGCGTACTCGACAGCATTTACCATGACCACGAAGCCCCTCTGGTGAGAGAGCTGATGCGTCAAGACGTGCTGACCACCACCCCCAATAAAAGCGTGACCGACCTCGCGCAAGAGATGCTCGGCGCCAAACCGAAGATTTACCCCGTCGTCGAGCAGCATCGCTTGGTAGGGATCGTCACACGTCGTGACATTCTCATGGCCTTACTCACGATTCGTCGTCATTGAGTGCGACAACACCAAAGCGTTAGAGTCAGCCCAACGTACCTACAAAAAAAACCGCTGCTTGGGATAAGCAGCGGAAGCAAGGGATCGAAAACAATAGCCAGAACAACACTATTAGCGACTGCCATCGCTATGTTGCCTGTACACACTCAGACACTGCTCAGGGAAAAAGTTCGCAAAAGGTTAAAATTTTCGTCTCGGCGGGGGCAGGCGTATACTGGGCAATGACTCTGATGCGGACGCCACGAGTGACGTCCATTCTGATGCGGCCGGGAGCGTGAGATGGCACTTTATTTACTAGTGTTGGGCGTGTGTGTACTGGTCATAGGCGCCGTGCTGTTGGTGCTGATGAACGCCGGAACCCCCCGCTACCGCACTGAGCCAAAAGACCTGATTACCCTCTTTGACAAGGCGTTGGAAAGCAGCGTGAGTGAGACCGAGTGGAATGCATTGATCGGTTACCCCATTCGCCACGATGAGTATCTCGACAATATTCGTCGCCGCGCGTCCCATTTGATGGATACCCATGGCAGGCGCTGGCAGATTGCTCAAGGCAAACCGCTGCTCAACCAGGAGGGTTACGCAGAGCTGAAAGCACTGCGCGACCATTTGGCGGCACATACAGCGCTTCGTCAGCGCTAACCACGCTGTAGCGACGAGGAGAACCGTATGCCGAGCACCATCCGACAAATACCTCTGGAAACGGCGACGAAGCATCACTCCCACGACTTTCATCAGATCGTCATTACACTGTGTGGCTCGTCGGAGTTTGAGATCGAGGGCTTGGGTGGGCGTGTGAATGCGTTTTCCGGCTGCATAGTACCTGCCAACCATGAACACTACTATTCGGGCAATGGCCACAATCGCCAACTGATTTTGGACCTGCCCGAGGACGCGCCCGCCCTTACCGGCGAACATCGCGAGCTGGTGGCGCTTTTCGATGCGCCGCGTTTTTTCGCGCTGGATAGCCCACTGCGCCACTATCTAACCTTTGTAGAGAGCGAGCTGGCCCGAGGATTTGACAACTCGGCGACCTCGTTTCAACAAGACCGTCTAGCCGCCACGCTGCTGGGCTCGCTAAAAGCGCGATTGGGTGCGTCGGGCGCGACGAACCAGCGCCGGATCAACCTCGATCAAATCGATCGTTTCATTCGTCGTCATTTGGCTGACGAGCTACGCGTGGCAGATCTAGCCAAACTTGCCTGCCTGAGCGAGGCGCATTTCTCCGAGCGTTTTCGCGCCCAAACGGGTCTATCGCCTTGGCAGTATGTTCGCAGACAGCGGCTACACGCGGCGCGCCAGCTCATTATGCAGAGCCGCCTGCCGTTGACCGATATTGCCATCCAAACGGGGTTTGCCAATCAAAGCGCCCTCTCCCACGCGTTTCGGCGCAGCTATGGCGCTTCACCACGCCAGTTACGGCAAGGCTTCGCGAATCCGGCGCTCGATACCGTCCACAGCTCAACGAACCACTCAACGGTTCTTCCACCCTCCGGTCCATCGGTAAGTCCGGGCATATTCTCTTCGCGCCGATAGGCATTCGGTTATACGAACACGACGCCGTTGAACTGAGCCCTCGCCAGTGCCTGCCAACTCTACTAAAGTCGTAAACAGGTACTGCTTGCCGAGAAATTGACACGTTTTGCCATGAAAACGACATACACCTAACGGCGGCTAGCTCTAAATTCGATCGTCAGACTGGGCACCAGCCCTGCCATCACTTTTTTAACGGTAGCCAACCCAGCTATCGTTAAAGTTGCTCGTTTCAGACCTGTCTTACGGGGGCTCCAATGCTCAATGCTAAGAAAATGCGTGACTCTGCCACCTGGCAAACCGACCTCGATACACTCATGCAGCGTGTCAGCGAACACTACATCGTCGACGAAGATGCTTACGTGGGCGAGCTGATCAAGCTGCTCAACGCCGATCAGGACGATTTCGCGCGCATTGAAGCCAACACGGCAGCGCTGGTACGCGACGTTCGCAACATGGACACCGCTGTCGATACCATCGACGAGCTGTTGCAACAGTACAGCCTGGATACCCACGAAGGGCTCATGCTGATGTGTCTCGCCGAGGCGATGTTGCGTATTCCGGACAAAGCTACCGCCGATGCACTCATCGAAGATAAATTGGGGCCAGCCGATTGGCAGTCCCACGTAGGCAAGAGCGAGTCGTGGATGGTCAACGCCTCGACTTGGGGCCTGCTGATGACCGGCCGGGTATTGAAGCTGGATCATCCTAAAGAGGGCCAGCCCGCCCATTTCATCAATCGCATGGTGAACCGCATGGGCGAGCCGGTCATTCGTCGGGCAATGACCGAAGCCATGAAAATCATGGGTAAACAATTCGTATTGGGCCGCGACATTAATGAAGCGCTAAAGCGCTCTAAGCCGCTGTTCAATAAAGGTTACACCTACTCTTACGACATGCTGGGCGAAGCCGCCCGCACCCGCGCCGACGCCAAGCGCTATTTCGACGATTACGCCCGTGCCATCGAGCAAGTTGGTAAAGCGTGTAAGTCCCTGGGCGACAAGACGCCTGCCCCCTCGGTCTCCATCAAGCTTTCCGCTCTTCACCCGCGCTATGAATTCGGCCGCCGAGAGCAAGTGCTGGCCGAGTTGGTGGATACCGTCATCCAGCTGGTCACCAAAGCACGCGAGCTGGATGTGGCGGTGACCATCGACGCTGAGGAAGTCGATCGTCTGGAGCTTTCACTTGAAGTGTTCCGGGCGATTTATCAAAGCGACGCCGTCAAAGGCTGGGGTCACTTTGGCCTAGTGGTACAGGCGTACTCGAAGCGCGCGCTACCGGTGCTGCACTACATCAACCGCTTGGCCGACGAACAGGGCGATGAAATTCCGCTGCGTTTGGTCAAAGGGGCGTACTGGGACAGCGAGATCAAAGAGTCGCAGCAGTTGGGTATCGATGGTTACCCGGTTTACACCCGCAAGGCGTGTACCGACGTAGCGTATTTGGCCTGTGCGCAGTTCTTGCTCTCTGACGACACCCGTGGCCGCATCTTCCCGCAGTTCGCGACGCATAACGCCCACACCGTCACCACCATTTTGGAACTCGCGAACCACGACAAGCGCCCGTTCGAATTCCAGCGTCTGCACGGTATGGGCGAAGCGCTTTATGATGCGGCCCTGGAGCGTGCGCCCAAAGGCACCTACTGCCGTATCTACGCGCCGGTCGGGGCTCATAAAGACCTGCTGCCTTACTTGGTTCGTCGCCTGCTGGAAAACGGCGCCAACTCATCGTTCGTTCACCAGATCGTCGATCCCGACGTGCCGGTAGAGTCGCTGTGCCAGCACCCCATTGACACCCTGCGTCAACAGAAAACGTTCTATAACAAGCGTATTCCGCTGCCGAAAGACATCTATGGACCCAAACGTCGAAACTCACGCGGGGTCAATCTCAATATCCGTAGCCACTACTACCCGCTGATGGAGAAGATGGGCGGGTTCATGGACAAGCAGTACCCCACCAAGCCGCTGCTAGCCTTCGATGTGGCCGATGACAGCGCCAACACGCATCGCGTAACGTCGCCATTCGATCGTCGCCAAACCGTCGGTAGCGTGCAGTGGACCAGTAAAGAGCAAGCGGCGAAAGCCCTCGATGCCGCCTGGGAAGCCTTCCCACGCTGGGACGCGACGCCCGTCGCCGAGCGCGCGGCGATTGTGCGTCGGCTGGGCGATCTGATGGAAGAGCACATGGCGGAGCTGATGACGCTCTGCTCCCGCGAGGGCGGCAAGCTGCTCACCGATGGCGTCGATGAAATCAAGGAAGCGGTCGATTTCTGCCGCTACTATGCCATGCGTGCCGAGGCGTCGTTTGGCGAGCCGATCGAACTGCCTGGCCCGACCGGTGAGTCCAACCGGTTGACCATGGGTGGTAAAGGCGTGTTTGCAGCCATCAGCCCCTGGAACTTCCCGGTGGCGATCTTCTGCGGACAAATCGTTGCCGCCGCCATTGCAGGCAACACGGTGCTGGCAAAACCCGCCGAGCAAACCTCGATCGTTGCCCACCGCGTCATCGAGCTGTTGTACGAAGCCGGTATGCCCCGCGACGTGGTGCAGCTATTGCCGGGCGACGGCCCGACCGTGGGCAGCGTATTGACGTCTGACCCGCGCATTACCGGCGTGGTCTTCACCGGCGGCACCGACACGGCGCAAATCATCAACCGCGCATTGGCCGCCCGCGAAAATGCGCCGCTACCCACGCTGATCGCCGAAACCGGCGGTATGAACGCGATGATCGTCGACTCGACGGCCCTGCCGGAGCAGGTCGTCGTGGATGTGATTCAATCGGCGTTCCAGAGTGCCGGTCAGCGCTGCTCGGCCCTGCGAGTGCTCTACCTTCAGGAAGACGTCGCTGATCGCGTCATCGAAATTCTTAAGGGTGCGATGAGCGAACTGCGGATCGGCGACCCCCGCGACCTGGGCACCGATGTCGGCCCCGTCATCGATGAAGACGCGCGTAAAGGCTTAATGGCGCACATCGAAAAGCTCAAAGGCGAAAACCGCTTAGTCGCCGAAACGCCTATGGCCGCTGAACACACCCAGCACGGTACGTTCGTGCCGCCAGTGGCTTTTACCATCGATAGCATCGATGCCCTTACCCGCGAGCAGTTTGGCCCCATCCTACATATCGTGCGCTACAAAGCACGCGAGTTGGACAAGGTCATCAACGACATCAACGGCCGTGGATATGGCCTGACGTTTGGGGTACATAGCCGTAATGAATCCTTTGCCGCTGAAATAGCGCAGAAAATTCGAGTAGGCAATGTGTATATCAACCGTAATATCATCGGGGCTGTCGTGGGCGTTCAACCGTTCGGTGGACAGGGGCTATCCGGCACTGGCCCGAAAGCGGGCGGACCGCACTATTTGCAGCGCTTCGTGACCGAAAAAACGATTACTAACAACACCGCCGCCCTAGGTGGCAACGCGTCACTTCTGGCGCTAGGGGATGAGTAACGGCTCGTCCATACAACTAACCTGATCTCCTGAAAAGGAACCGTCTCATGGTTGACAATAATAGAGCAACTGCCTTGACGCGGGGGGCCTTCACGGGCCTCCCGCCGGGCACGGGGAACACGAGATACGCACGTACCCATCAACTCTCTCATGCTTCGACGAGCGAATGCGCGACGCTTGGCAGTAGAAGAGCGACTCAGGATTAACAACAACAAGGCTGCTGATGGCCGCCATGGCCTGGCCAACGCAGCCCCTGTCGACGCTCGCCGTGTACAAAAGGGTCAGCACCCGCAGTCGCTTTTGTACTTATCGTAGCGTCGTCCTCACAAATTGGAGAAGTTTCATGGCTACAGGTGTCTGGATTAGCTTATTTGGTTACTTTGCGCTGATGATCGCCATTGGCGTGTACGCAATGCGCAAATCCACGTCTTCTTCTGAAGACTATATGTTGGGGGGGCGAACTCTTAGCCCACAGGTCGCCGCACTTTCCGCGGGCGCTTCGGACATGAGCGGCTGGCTGCTGTTGGGGTTGCCCGGCGCCATGTTCGTATCGGGCCTCGGTTCCGCCTGGATCGGGATCGGCCTGCTGGTCGGGGCGTTCTTTAACTGGCTGCTGGTGGCGCCGCGCCTGCGTGAGCAGACCATTCACTACGGTAACGCCATCACCATCCCGGCCTTTTTGGCCAATCGCTTCCCGACCCGGGCGCTGTCACTGCGCACGGTATCGGCCATCGTCATCGTGATTTTCTTCGCCGTTTACACGGCGTCGGGCCTCGTCGCTGGCGGCAAGCTGTTCGAAAGCGCATTCACGGGGGTTTATAACTTCGGTGACATGAGCAATTACGCCATGGGCGTGGTCATCACCCTGGGCGTGGTATTGATCTATACCGTCGTGGGCGGCTTTTTGGCGGTGAGCATGACCGACTTCGTGCAGGGCTGCATCATGATGTTGGCGCTGATCATCATGCCAGCCGTAGTACTGTTCGGCGAAGGCGGCGGCGGTTTCTCCCAGGCCTCCGAAACGCTGAATAGCGTTGACCCCACCCTGCTCTCTTGGACGACCGGCTTGACCTTTATCGGCTGGCTGTCAGCGGTTACTTGGGGCCTTGGCTATTTTGGTCAGCCGCATATCATCGTGCGCTTCATGGCCATCCGCTCACAAAAGGATGTGCCCATTGCGCGCAACATTGGCATGGGATGGATGCTGGTATCGCTCATTGGAGCCGTTTCTCTGGGCTTGGCAGGTCGTGCGTTTGCCGTTCGTAATGGGCTGGACGTACAAGACCCAGAAACCATCTTCATTATTCTAGCCAACCTGCTGTTCCATCCGTTGATCACCGGCTTCCTGTATGCGGCGCTGCTGGCGGCCATCATGAGCACCATCTCTAGTCAGCTGCTCGTCTCCTCTTCCTCGCTGACCGAGGATTTCTATCGTCTCTTCCTGCACAAAAATGCCACTGAGCAGCAGTGTGTGGCAGTGGGGCGGGTCTGCGTCGTGCTGGTCGGTATTGTGGCAGCCTTTATTGCCTCTGACGAAAACTCCCAAGTGCTGGGTCTGGTCAGTAACGCCTGGGCGGGCTTTGGTGCAGCCTTTGGCCCGCTGATCATCTTGTCACTGATGTGGCCACGTACTAACGGTGCGGGCGCGGTAGCCGGTATGATCGTCGGCGCAGTAACCGTCATGGTATGGATTGCACTGGGCTGGAACGGCTCCTTCATGGGTGGTCCCGGCGTGTATGAAATCATTCCAGGCTTCATCGCCTCGTTCATCGCCATTCTGGTCGTCAGCAGCGTGACGGCAGACGCCGGTGAGTACAAGCATATCGACCGTCAAGAAGCGTAACCCAAGATAGGATGCAATAAGCTCAGCGGGGCAACCCGCTGAGCTTTTTTGTGCGCGGTACTTTGTGTCGAAAGTTTCGAGCCACAAGAGCACCGCGATTGCTCCAGGTCAAGAACGCCTTCGCCCTGACTCGATACACTGTCCGCATGATTGCTAAGCAACTCACTTCCCTAAAATGAACGGTCAGGAGCGACGCCATGCGCCTTTTATCACTTCCCACCTTACTCGCCACTGGGTTTGCCGCTGCCACCTTGGCCATCAGCAGCCAAGCCATTGCCTACGGTGCCGGCGACTTTTTCACCCGTGTAGGGGTCGCTAAAGTAGCCCCCAAGAGCGACAACGGCTCGCTGGCAGGCGGTGCCTTCGCAGTGGATGTTCAGGATAAAACCGACTTCGCGTTCACCTTGGGCTACCGCTTCCACGATAAGCTGGGCGTCGAGCTGCTGGCCGCACTCCCCTTTGAGCACGACATCCAACTCAACGGCGAGAACCTCGCCTCTACCAAGCACCTGCCGCCGACCTTAACCTTGCAGTACTATCCGTTGGGCGGAAGCGACGCTCGCGTACAACCCTACGTTGGCGCAGGCATCAATTACACACGCTTCTCCGATGAGCAGCTAGCGATTGGCGAACTCGATCTCGACGACTCCTGGGGCGCTGCCGCCCAAGTTGGTTTCGACCTGCTGATCGACGAACATTGGGCATTGAATGCTGCCGCCTGGTACTTGGACATCGATACCGATGCCACCGTCAATGGTGCCGCTGCAGGCACCGTTGCCATTGACCCCATGGTCGTCATGGCAGGATTGAGCTATCGTTTCTGAAGCGACGCAGTCTCCACAAAAAAATGCCCAGGGCGAGCGCCTTGGGCATTTTCGTTGATGAGACACGCTCTTAATTCTCGGTGACGATTTGGTCGACACGCTCCACTGCTTTGACGACGAGCACTTGGTCACTGGCCCTGAGCTTCTCCTGCATCATGTAAGCCGCCACCGCCGGGGCAACGTCGCACTTGGCAGGCATGGCGGCTTTGGCATCGATTAACGCGTTCAGTCGCGCAATGAACACATAACGCACCCATTGAGGCAACGACATGGTATCGATACAGAAAGGCTGCTGGCTGGCAAACGCCGACGCCTCGGGCGTAGGGGTGCGCCATAAATTCGCGGCCTTCATGGCGGCTTCAAGCTCGAGAAGCGCGGTTTGAAGCTGTTGATGGACGCTCATAAACACCTTGGGGTTGAACAATGTTGACATCCATTATCCCAACTCTGTGGGTAAGTTGCTACTCGTACGCCTCTCTCGAAGTCGTTATTCATAGATTCACAGAAAACCTGCAAGAGGCTGTGGATAAACTATGGAAAGGTGTCGCCACCGTTACTCTCACGCGGCTTACACAACGTTGTTCAATTTTTAACCACCTAGACAATAAAGCGCGGATTAATCAGCGCTTGCGGCTGACAGTGGCAAACCAGCAAGGTAGAGTGCAGGCTTGAAAAGCGGAAGGATGTCATGCAGCCAATTCACACCCTTGATGAGTTTTTTACGCGCAGCGGTGCGGAGGTATCGCTTTACCATATGGGGCGCCGGGTCACGTCGTGTCCACGAGACGTATTGCGCGCTTTCGAGAACGCCGAGCACGCATGGCCCGAGCCTTGGCAGGGTCAGGCACGGCTCGCCATCGTATTCCGTTTGGGAGCCATGGAAGAGCCTGCCATTTGGTTCTTGGCACTGCCACTGGACGAGCAAGGCATGCTCTCGCCTGCCCAGCGTGACGGTTTCATCAACCGTCTGTTGGAAACGCTTGGGCGCAATGCCGCCGCCACCGACCTGGGCGCCGCCGACACGGCAGACGTCGATCATCTGATGAAAGATAATCCACTGGCGTTTACGCCGGACATTACTTTTCAGGCCATGCTCAATGCCCGGGCTACCCATACCCATGGCCTATCTGCCAGCCAGCACCTAGAGGCTGTGGAAGCGTATTTGAGCGGCCAACAGACGATCGACTGGCAAGCTTTGGGGCTACAAGGCATTGCCGATTACGTCGTTCGCTTGGATAACGAGACCGCAGAGGCGCTCGCCGGCCGCATTCCCGGCCTGCCGACAAGTGTGATCCACTCCCTCTGCTACTGCTTGGAGCACCAACCCTTGCCGGATGCGCTCGTCGAAGCTCTGTGCGCGCGTGGCGAGGTGGCAGCCAGCGAGGGAGATTTAGAAACGCTGTGCGCCTGCGTGCGGTCCGTTGGCAGCTCCCGTGCAGCTCTAGCAGGCGAATGGTACAGCCACCTGCTAAACGACCCGGCAGCCTGCGGCCCAGATTTGATGGCCGCCATAGCCGGACGCGGCTGGCCATGGCTAGAAGACGCCGAACGCCTTCCCAGGTTCCTACAGCGCTTGGCGGAAGACGAGCGCAGCCACTTTGCCTCCGTGGTACGCGACATTGCGTTGATTCCTCGTCTACGCTTACCCGTTATGCTTACCCTACGTGACGCGCCTGCGGGTTCCGCTATCCAGGCGCGTTTATCGGCCATGCAGTCTTCGCATAACGGCTAACAACAAACGTCATCACTATGTCTTGTTTTTCTTATATCGTCAGGAGTGCACTGTGAAGGAATTACCCTATCAGGCCAAAGCGGTCATCGGCCGCCGCGAAATGGTGACGTTACCTGAGTTAGGGCTTCACCTCTGCTGCAAAGCCGATACCGGTGCGCGCACGTCGGCACTGCACGCTGAAGAGATCGAAACCCACGAAGATGCCGACGGGCAGCTATGGGTGAGTTTTTTGACCCATAGCGGCGGACCAGAAACCCCAGCACACCGCTACCGTTTACACCTACACGACCGTCGACGCGTCACCAGCTCAAACGGCCATAGCGAGTGGCGCTATGTGATTAGAACCCCTATGCAACTGGGCGAACTGAACTTTCCGGTTGAACTCACCCTGACCGACCGTAGCAATATGCGCCACGCGATGTTGCTGGGCAGGCGTGCCATGCGCCGCCTGCTCGTCGCCCCCGGTGCCGCTTTTTTGCACGGCGAGCCTTGAACACTTTTAAACGGCAACTTTTTTAAACCGGAGCCTTGCATGCATATTGCCCTGCTTTCGCGTAATCGCAACCTCTACTCTACCCGCCGACTGGTGGAAGCCGCCGAACAGCGCGGCCACACTGCCCGGGTTGTGGATACCCTGCGCTGCTATATGAGCATCGCCTCGCACCACCCCTCTATTCACTATAAAGGCGCGGAAATCGAGCCGTTCGATGCGGTCATCCCTCGTATTGGCGCGTCGGTGACTTTTTACGGCTGTGCGGTGCTACGTCAGTTCGAAATGATGGGCACCTACGTCCTCAACGACTCGGTCGCGATTACTCGCTCCCGTGACAAGCTGCGTTCGCTACAGCTGCTCTCCCGTAAAGGCTTGGGCCTACCCATTACTGGTTTTGCTCACTCCCCTGACGACATTCCCGACCTGATCACCATGGTGAAGGGTGCCCCCCTGGTCATCAAGCTACTGGAAGGCACTCAAGGCATTGGTGTGGTATTGGCAGAAACCAACCAAGCCGCAGAGTCCGTGATTCAAGCCTTCATGGGCATGAAAGCCAATATCATGGTGCAGGAGTACATCAAGGAAGCACGCGGCGCCGATATTCGCTGTTTCGTCATTGGTGATAAGGTCGTCGCTTCGATGAAGCGACAAGCGGCAGAGGGCGAATTCCGCTCTAACCTACACCGCGGCGGCACCGCTAGCGTGATTCGCATTACCCCAGAAGAGCGTTCCACCGCAATTCGTGCAGCCAAGGCGATGGGACTGCGCGTCGCGGGCGTGGATTTGCTTCGCTCGAACCACGGCCCGGTGATCATGGAAGTCAACTCGTCTCCCGGACTACAGGGCATCGAGAGCGCCACCGGCAAGGATATTGCCGGCATGATCATCGAGCATATCGAAAAGAATGCAGTGCCTGCTCGCAAAGCACCACCCAAGCCTAAAGGCTAACGGTCAATTGTAAAAATAATCCCCATTAGGGGTGGCAAATCAACGCTGCCACCCCCACAATCTGCGTCACCGAAGGAGGTAGACGCTCATGTTTCTCGACAATCGCCAAGTGGCGATGGACAGCGTGCTGGAAGCGCTGGCCGATAGCATTGATTATTTCCAGGACAATATCGAACGCCTGCGCCCCTCGCTGCGCGATGCACTGAAGCCGCACTATACTGAGCGACTCCAACAAATGCGCACGTTGCAGGAGCTTGCCCGTGCTCACCTGAAAATGCTGCCACGGGATGCGGATGTCGAGCGGGACGATTTTCTGTGGCTGTGGAGCCGTTTGAAGAGTTTCGTGGGCAACGATAGCCAAGTATTGATCAATGAGCTGTTGGAACAAGAGCGTGTACTCATGCAGGCCCTTTCAACGCTATTCACTCACCCTCTGCCCGATCCCATCGAGCCGGTCGTGGACGAGTGCATGCAGGGTTGCCGAAAGCTTATCCGGGAGCTGTATAGCCTGCAAAAACGCAAAGCCCGGCGCTAGTATCGGGCATTAGGGGTTAAGTACTCCTCGGCACTCGGCTCTATCCCCCTTTCATCCTCCTGCGTCTGCAATAACAGTAGAGCAGCATCGCTATTAACGGTCGTTTCGAGTGCCGGTTTGCTGCTTTCAGTCGCACTACTGCTCTGCGGCTGTAGATCGATCGGCTCAGCGGGACCAAGAAAGTAAGGCTCCCTTCCCCAGAGGTATAGGTCTCCCAACGTGGCAATGCGTGCGACCCACTCGCGCATCCTCAGCCGCCACTCGTCTGCTGCGGGTTGCTCCTCTGCGATGCAGCCCGTCACGTCCATGCCTAGCGCTCGACCAATAAAGATGGCCCGAGGCAAATGCCAGCTCTGAGTGACCAATAGCGCCTCATCCAACTGAAACACATCTCGCGCACGCACCATCGTGTCGTAGGTGCTAAAGCCAGCGAAATCCATCGTCAGCTGCTCCGCGGACACCCCTCGGCGATACAGGTCTCGCCACATGGCGCGCGGCTCGTTATACGCCTGGGTGCGATTGTCCCCGGAGATCAGCAGATGCTTCACACGCTGGTCAGCCACAAGGCGCGCTGAGGTTCGCATGCGGGCATGAAAGTGAGGGTTGCGCAGGCCACTGCGCGTCCAGTGAGAGGTGCCAAACACAATCGCTACATCGGTCGGACGACACTGCGCCCAGTGGCCGTCGATATAGCGTGTGGTGCTCGCGAGCACCCACAAATTACCGGCTATAAACAGCAATGTCGCCAGCAGCAACAAGGCTCCTAGCGACATTAGCAAACGCTTCATCCAACGTAATAACAGGCTGTGCATCCAGCTCCCCAACAGGGGTTAGAACATGCCGAGCTCTAGCTTGGCTTCGTCGCTCATCATGTCACGACTCCAGGGCGGGCTGAAGACGATCTCGGTATGCACCTTGTTGATTTGCGGCGCTCCCAGGATTTTGTTGCGCGCATCGGCGGCAATCACGTCCCCCATCCCACAACCTGGCGCGGTCAACGTCATACGGATAGTCACCATACGCTCGCCGCTGATCAAGCGCTCGATTCGGCAGCCATATACCAACCCTAGATCAACGATGTTGACCGGTATTTCGGGATCGAAACAGGTGCGTAACTGATCCCACACGAACTGCTCGATCTCTTCATCGCTAGCGCTCTCAGGGAGCGTCGGCCGTGGGAGCGGCTCTAGCCCCAGCGCGTCCAAATGACGTCCTTCGATCAAGTATAAACGCCCTTCGAACCCGACACTGACCGAGCTGCCTTTGGCTTGCATGACGCTGACGACACTATCTTCCGCCAGCGTCTCCGTTTTGCCAAACGGAATGGCGATAGCGTCGACATCTCGTTGCAGCGGTAGTTGTTGGCCTCGTTCGAGGCTGGCCACTTGCTCGATATCCATAGCAGTCCTTAACGTACCATCCCAATCACGCGGTTGAGCGCTGCCACGAAGATATCCACTTCGTCGAGCGTATTATACGCCGCAAACGAGGCACGACAGGTTGCCTCGACACCAAAATGATGAAGCAGCGGCTGAGCACAGTGGTGTCCAGTGCGAATCGCGACGCCTAACTGGTCGATAAGCAGGCCAATGTCCTGGGCATGCGCACCCTCGACCACAAAGGAGAGAACACCCGCTTTATGGGGCGCGGTTCCCAGGATACGCAGGCCGTCGATCTGGTTGACGGCCTGAGTCGCATGGTCCAGCAATACCGTTTCCCAGGCACTAATCGCGTCGACACCGACGCCTTCCATCCACTCCAAGGCGCGCCCTAGTGCCACGACCTCGGCAATGGCGGGCGTGCCCGCTTCGAATTTATGAGGAATATCGGCAAACGTAGTGCCAACATCGAAAGAGACGGTGCTAATCATCTCACCACCACCCTGCCAAGGCGGCATGGCCTCTAGTAGCGCCTGCTTGCCGTAAAGCACGCCTACGCCCGTAGGGCCGTATACTTTATGACCTGAGAAAGCGTAGAAATCGGCGTCTATCTCCTGAACATCGACCTGCTGATGCGGCGTGGCCTGGGCGCCATCGACCAGGATCAATGCGCCGTGCTGATGCGCCAATGCCGCCATCTCTTTCACCGGGTTGATCGTGCCCAGTGCATTGGAGACATGATTCACGGCCACTAGCTTGGTGCGCTCGCTCAACAGCTCACGGTACGCCTGCATATCGAGCGAACCGCGGGCATCGACCGGAATCACCTTGATGGTGACCCCTCGCTCGGCTGCCAACAGCTGCCAAGGCACGATGTTAGAGTGGTGCTCCAGCATCGAGATCAATACCTCGTCACCCGCGCCGAGTGAGCTGCGCCCCCAGCTCTGCGCGACGAGATTGATGGCCTCGGTAGTACCCCGCGTGAAAATGATTTGGCGAGCATCTTCAGCATTGAGAAACGCTTTGACACGATGACGTGTGGTTTCAAAAGCGGCTGTCGCTTCATCGGCCAGCGTGTGCAGCCCACGGTGAATGTTGGCGTTATAGCGCGAATAGTAGTCGCTAAACACCTCGATCACCTGTTGTGGCGTTTGGCTGGTCGCCGCGTTATCCAAATAGACGAGTGGTTTACCGTGCACTTCACGATTTAAAATCGGAAAGTCGCCACGCAGTGCCTCAACGTCATACGCCTCAGTGCTGCCCGCCATGGGCTTCTCAATCACGCTATGGGGCATCGATGACTCCTTGATTAATCGTTGAGCGCAGCCGCCGCTTCGACCAGTCCGGCCAGGTTGAAACGCTCCGGCAATTTACCCGCCACCGCCAACTCGACGCGCTCAGCGACGGCATCCAGTGCCACTTGCTCCAGCACTTCCCCAGCAAACGCCAGTGTCAGAAGGCCACGGGCGGTGGCTTCGTCGATACCGCGGGTACGCAGTGCGTAGATCGCGTCCTCGTCCAACTGACCGGTAGTGGTACCGTGGGAGCACTTCACGTCGTCGGCATAGATTTCAAGCTCGGGTTTTGCGTCGATTTGCGCGCGATCCGATAGCAGCAGGTTCTGGTTGCTCTGGAAACCTTCGATCTTCTGGCTGTCGCGCTTCACGTAGACCTTACCGTTGAAGACGCCGTGAGCGCGGTCATCCAGAATGCCTTTGTAGTTCTCGTTCGAGAACGTCAGCGGGGCGTTGTGGTTGACCTTGGTGTGGTTGTCCACGTGCTGACGCCCCTGGCCAAAGAACAGGCCGTAGAAGTTCGTCTCAGCGCCCTGCCCATTCAAATCGCTGATCAGGTCGTTACGCACCAGCGCGCCACCCAGATTCAGGTTGTGCGAGGTGTAGCGGCTGTCACGATTCTGCTCTACGTGGATGCTCGCCACATGCAGATCGCCGAGCGGCGCCTCCTGCAGCTTGTAGTGGTTCAAAATCGCCCCACGATCCAGCATCAACTCAGCCACCACGTTGGTGAAGTTGGCGGCATCCGCCTCGCCTACGTAGTGCTCGATCAGTGTCGCTTCGCTACGCCCAGCGGCTTCCACCAGAATACGTGGATGGCTCATCACCGGCGTGCCCGCGCGGGAAAGGAACTGCAGCAAAATGGGCTTTTCGACTACGGTGCCGGGGGCGATACGCACCACGGCGCCCTCTTCCATAAAGGCCGTGTTCAGCGCAGCAAAACTCGAGAAGTCGACACCGGTCAAACGACCCAACGGCCCTCCAACGGCTTCATGGTTATCCGTCAGCGCTTTGGAGAGCGGCATGACCTGAACGCTGTCGGGAAGCGCATCGAGGTCCGATAGCGCTGCCGAAAACACACCGTCCACGAACGTCAGCCGGTAAGCATCCAGTGGCAGCGTGAGGGCAGCCGCCTGGGCCTGAGAGAACTCGGCGTTCTCTGCCAAGGCAAAGTTGCCCTGGGCGATGGCGCGAACATCGGTATATTTCCACTCTTCATCGCGGCGGGTCGGGAAGCCCATTGCTTCGAAGCGAGCCGCGCCCGCCTGACGGCGAGCAGCGATCCAGGTAGGCTCTCCAGCGCGCTGCTGACTGCGCGCCGCTAGCGTGTCCAGAAAGGTTTGGGTATCGCTCATGCCACGGACTCCTCAATGCCTTCGTAACCGTTGGCCTCTAGCTCTTTGGCAAGCTCGGCATCGCCGGTTTTGACGATGCGGCCGTCGACCAGAACGTGGACTTTGTCCGGTACGATATAGTCCAGCAGGCGCTGATAGTGGGTGACCAATAGAATGGCACGCTCTTCGGCACGCAGGCTGTTCACGCCGTCAGCGACGACTTTCATGGCGTCGATGTCGAGGCCAGAGTCGATTTCGTCGAGCATGGCCAGCTTTGGCTGCAGCACCAGCATCTGCAGGATTTCATTGCGCTTTTTCTCACCGCCGGAAAAGCCTTCGTTCACCGCACGCTGCAGAAAGCTGGCGTCCATTTTCATGAAGCCAAGCTTCTCTTTCACCAGCTTCATGAATTCGGGGGCAGGCATTTCACCTTCACCGCGCGCAGCCCGCTGAGCGTTCAGCGCGGACTTCAGCAGGTAGATGTTCTTCACGCCCGGAATTTCGACCGGGTATTGGAAACCCAGCAGCAGACCCGCTTGGGCGCGCTCTTCGATTTCCATCTCCAGTACGTCCTGACCTTCGAACGTAATGCTGCCTTGGGTCACCTCGTAGCCATCTTTACCAGCAATAACTGCTGACAACGTGGATTTACCCGCGCCGTTAGGGCCCATGATGGCGTGAACTTCACCGGCATTGATGGTGAGCGTCAAGCCTTTCAGAATCTCTTTACCTTCGACGGTGACGTGTAAATCATTAACTTGCAACATAGTGATCGCCTTTTAAATGCTTGCGGGTCGCGAGCGCGACGCCCTTAAAATGAGTTGGGTGCCGGTGCGGTCAGCCCACCGCGCCTTCCAGAGTGACATTTAGCAGTGCTTCCGCCTCAACTGCGAATTCCATCGGCAGTTCCTGGAAAACGTCTTTACAGAAACCGTTAACGATCATGCTGACCGCGTCCTCTTCGGAGATACCACGGCTCTGGCAGTAGAAGAGCTGATCTTCACCGATCTTGGAGGTCGTTGCTTCGTGCTCGATGGTCGCCGTGCTGTTACCGATTTCTTGATACGGAAAGGTGTGTGCCCCGCACTTGTCGCCGATCAGCAGTGAATCGCACTGGGTAAAGTTACGCGCACCCTTGGCACGCGGCCCGATCTTGACGAGACCACGGTAGGACTGGTCGCTCTTACCCGCCGAAATGCCTTTGGCGACGATGTAGGAGCGAGTACCCTCACCAATGTGAATCATCTTGGTGCCGGTATCCGCCTGCTGGCGGCCATTGGTAACGGCAACGGAGTAGAACTCGCCGATGCTGTCTTTGCCACGCAGTACGCAAGAAGGATACTTCCAGGTGATCGCCGAGCCGGTTTCGACCTGTGTCCAGCTGATGCGGGAACGCTCACCACGGCAGTCTCCGCGCTTGGTCACGAAGTTATAGATGCCGCCCTTACCCTCTTCGTCACCGGGATACCAGTTCTGTACGGTGGAGTACTTGATGTAGGCATCGTCCAATGCAACCAGTTCGACCACGGCAGCGTGCAACTGGTTTTCATCGCGCATGGGTGCGGTGCAGCCTTCCAGGTAGGAGACCTCGGCACGATCCTCGCAGATGATCAGCGTGCGCTCGAACTGGCCCGTATTGGCCGCGTTGATACGGAAGTAGGTAGACAGCTCCATCGGGCACTTCACGCCTTTTGGCACGAACACGAACGAGCCATCAGTGAACACGGCGGAGTTTAGCGCAGCAAAATAGTTATCAGCCACGGGCACTACCGTACCCAGGTACTGCTTGATCAAATCCGGGTAGTCACGAATCGCTTCGGAAATGGAGCAGAAAATCACGCCCGCTTCCGCCAGCTCTTTTTTGAAGGTCGTCGCAACCGAGACGGAGTCGAAGACCGCATCGACGGCAACCCCTGCCAGGGCGGCACGCTCGTGCAGCGGAATACCCAGTTTCTCGTAGGTTTCCAGCAGTTTAGGGTCTACCTCGTCGAGGCTTTGGGGACGATCTTCTGGGCGCTTGGGCGCACTGAAATAGGAGATCTCTTGATAATCGATGGGCGGATAGTCGAGGTGCGCCCAGGATGGCTCTTCCATCTTCAACCACTGACGATACGCATCCAGACGCCACTCCAACATCCACTCGGGCTCGCCTTTCTTCTTGGAAATGAAGGCAATGGTGTTTTCATCAAGGCCAGGTGGCAGTGTGTCGCTTTCGATATCGGTTACAAAACCATCTTTGTACTCGCGACGAACCAACTGTTCCATTTCTTCGCTTGCCATGGTGATACCCTCCGGGCAGTTGGGTGGCGAGGTCAGCTCGCCGTCAATAGGGTGATAGACCTAGCGGCTTATGCGGATGCCGCCGATAGGCTAATGCTTTGGATCGGTAACTGTACGGGCAGTTTGATAGGTGTCGTGTCGGCCAAGTGCGCCAACGTCACACTTTCGAGTAACGTGCGAATGGCCAGCGATACTCGCTGCCAGTTGTCGGCCACACCGCAGGTGGCCACCAAGTCGCACTCACCTTCGGCTTGGCTGCACTCGGTCATCGCGACGGGGCCTTCAATGGCACTGATAATGTCAGCCGCCGTGATGTGCGACGCTGGCCGCGCTAGGCGATAACCACCTTGAACCCCACGCTGCGACTCCAAGAGTCCTGCTTTCACCAGCATTTTAAGGGTTTTACTCACGGTGGGATGGGGTAGCTGTACCGCGTCTGCTAAGTCAGCCGCCGCATGCGACGCCTGGGGATGACGGGCAATTTGTGCCATCACCACAGCGGCATAATCTGTCAGCCGAGAAAGCTTGAGCATAGTCACTCCGTTTGCCATCGCGTTGGGCCGAACCGTTGGCCTACCCGCTAATTGGGTACCATTTTAGTCCTGTATAAATTTGATGTGAAGCCCTTCTGCAAAATCCTTATCAAATAGCGCGACTTCTTAGCACGTTCGCGGCTGATAACATCAAAAAAGCCAATCATTATCATTTAGGAAAACTATGACATGGACATAAAAAAGCCTGCTCGCAAGCGGCAGGCTGTCAGAAGGCGGGATTAAGAGGTGACTTTCTTGACGAACATGGACTTCAATTTCATAGGACCAATACCGTCGACTTTACAGTCGATGTCGTGATCGCCGTCCACCAATCGAATGTTTTTGACTTTGGTGCCTACTTTGACGACCGAGGAGCTGCCTTTGACCTTGAGATCTTTGATCACGGTCACCGAGTCACCATCGACGAGCAGGTTGCCGTTTGCATCACGAATGCCATCATCCAAGTCCGCTTCGCTGGCGCTTGGCGCTTTCGACCACTCGTGACCACACTCGGGGCAAACATACTGAAGGCCATCATCGTAGGTAAACTCAGAGGCACAGGTAGGGCAGTTAGGCAGGTCACTCATTAAAGACTCCATCGCAGCAGACAGTCACGCAAACAGTAGCAAGCGACGGAGCCTACACGGCTTGAGCGCAATGCTCCAGCCTAATGCCGGTTTAGCCTCGCTGGTAAGTACCTACCAAGCGATTCATTCCCAGCAGATGGGGTTCCACGGCCTGGAGTAGCTCAGGCAACGTCAGCCCTTCGGGCAGTGACGTCTGCTTGTCCAGCGCCAGTACCCAGAAGTAGTAAAGGTGGCTGCCATGTCCTTCCGGCGGCATAGGCCCGCCATATCCCAATTTACCGAAATCGGTGATACCGGACGTGCCCAGCGCAGTACTTTCTTCCAGCGAAGTGGTCTCACCAGGCAGGTTGTACAGCACCCAGTGAACGAAACCATAACTGCCCTCTTTCACCAGTGGCGCATCTGGGTCATGACAAATCACCGCAAACCCCTTAGTACCTTCCGGCGCCCCCTCCCACGCAAGCGCTGGGGAAACGTCTTCAGCCTCGCCCGTGTGCTTGGCAGGAATCGCTTGGTGATTCGCAAACGCCGAGCTAGTGACGCTCATTGAGGATAGTGCAAAAGCCATCATGCTCTCCTATTCTACGGATGTAATAGCAAGCCATAATGTAGCGAATGATTTAGCGAAACTCTAATCGCGACGAATGGCGTTCCCACCACTGCTGCGCAATTCGCCGATTTGCCGCATTTGCGTTAGGGTCTAATACGGAGGGCAATTGAATGTAGTCACCGTCCGTTTGAAACGTCACAAGCGGATCCTGTGTGGCGAGCTGAAGCGCGTATAGCACCAGCATCAACTCATAAGCGTCATCGGTGTGTAATCTTGAGAACAACAGCGGCACTGCCGGCAGGCCGATGTCGCCTAGTCGCTCGGCGGCGATGTACCAAGGCCTTGAGTTATCGGGGCCTCCATACTGGCTGACGAACCGGCGATCCGCCAAGCGGCTGACGTAATAAGCGGCCTCTTCTTCTGGACTCACCTGCAGTGGCGGCGCCCAATCATCGGCGCGCACCACGGAAGATGGCTGCGCTATCTGCGCGCTAGGCACTGTCGCTACTTGATTGACGGCAGGAGCCGCCGAGCGCTCGTTATCGGCAGGCGGGCGTGATGGGCCGGCACACCCTGCCAATAAGAGTGCCAATGTGCAAAAAGTGGTGATCCCTATCGCTTTGGTCTGCTGGCGCATGACGCAATTCCCTGGTTGATCGTTCAACGCTTGATACCCTATCCAAGATGCCGTGTGAGAGCGTTTGATTGGTTTACCCAAAGGCGACTAGGCTGTGCCATGGAGTGCTTACAGTGTGGCACCTCTTGAACTTACCGCCAATTGCCTGAAGAACGCCGAATGAAACGTCTATTAATCGTGGCCCACTCCCCCTCCATCAATACCCGCGCCTTGAGCGAGGCCGTACAGCGAGGTGCAGAACATGAGGATATCGAGTCAGTGACGTGCATCGTCAAAACGCCTTTCGACGCAGGACCGACGGACATCCTCGATTGTGACGGTATCGTATTGGGCACTACCGAAAACCTAGGCACCATGAGCGGCGCGCTAAAGGACTTTTTCGACCGCAGCTACTACGGCGTACTGGAAGAGAAGCAGGGCCTGCCCTGCGCGCTCTACATCCGCGCGGGCCATGATGGAACGGGTACTCGTCGGGCAGTGGAAAGTATCGTTACGGGACTACGCTGGCGTTGGGTGCAGGACCCTCTGATTTTTCGCGGCGAGTGGCAAGAGGCGTTTATCAGCCAAGCCGAAGAGCTGGGCATGACCCTTGCTGCTGGGTTGGATAGCGGATTGTTTTAACATCTTGAAACGAAAAACGGCACCGCTCAGGGTGCCGTTTTCATTACGGGGAAGAGCGCATATTACTTCAAACGCTCGAACACCGTGGCAACCCCTTGTCCCATGCCAATACACATGGTGGCTAGGCCCAGGGTGGTATCGCGCTGCTGCATGACGTTCAGCAGTGTCGTGCAAATGCGCGACCCGGAGCAGCCTAACGGGTGACCCAAGGCGATGGCACCGCCGTGCAGGTTCACTTTTTCGTCCATGACATCCAGGAAGCCTAGGTCTTTCAACACCGGCAGCCCCTGGGCGGCAAATGCCTCGTTCAGCTCGACGGTTTGAATATCCGCTGCAGACAAGCCAGCCGCTTTCAAGGCTTTTTTAGATGCAGGTACCGGACCATACCCCATAATAGATGCATCGCAGCCTGCGACACCGGTTGAGAGTACTTTGGCAATCGGCTCCAGCCCCAGCGCCTGGGCACGCTCGTAGCTCATCACGGCCATGGCGGAAGCGCCCACTGAAAGCGCTGACGAAGTGCCCGCCGTCACGGTACCGTTACGCGGATCGAAGACCGGCTTCAGGTTCGCCATGGATTCCAGGCTGGCATCGGCGCGAATCACCTCATCGTTTTTCACAAGCACTTTGAAGCCACGCTGGTCGTGACCTTCGACGCCGATGATCTCATTGTCGAAGTAGCCCTTCTCCATCGCCGCTTGTGCACGTTGATGCGAACGGACACCGAACTTGTCCTGATCTTCGCGGGAAATACCGTGCATTTTACCCAGCAGTTCCGCCGTGAGCCCCATCATCATGGCGGCTTTGGCCGCGTATTTACTCGCCGCCGGATTCACGTCGACGCCGTGAGCCATTGGTACGTGCTCCATGTGCTCAACACCGCCGATCACGTAAAAATCACCCATGCCCGCCTTAATGTTTGCAGCAGCAATATGCAGTGCGGTCATCGAAGAGCCGCAGAGGCGGTTCACCGTTTGGGCAGGCACCGTACGAGGAATACCGGTCATGATCGCCGCGTTGCGAGCGATGTTCATGGACTGCTCTAGTGTCTGATTGACGCAGCCCCAGATCACGTCGTCTACTTCCGACGGATCCAGATTAGGGTTTCGGGTAAACAGCGCCTGCATCACGGCAGCGGAGAGGTTTTCGGCACGCACGTTGCGGAAGGCGCCGTTTTTCGCTTTCGCCATGGCGGTACGAACACCGTCCACCACCACGATATCTCTCGGATTCAAACTCATCTTATTTCTCCTGTGGGTGGTGACTTAGGCCTGAGCGCTTGCCGTGGCGCCCGCATAGAACTGCTCGTTGCTCTTGGCCATGGCGCGGAGCTTCTCGGTAGGCGCGTACAGCGGCCCTAGTTCTTCTGCCAAACGATCCGCCATCGCGACGAACTCAGCCACGCCCAGCGCGTCGATGTAGCGCAGCGCACCGCCACGGAAGGGAGGGAAGCCAATGCCGTAAATCAGCGCCATGTCGGCTTCTGCGGGCGTATCGACGATGCCATCTTCCAAGCAACGCACGGTCTCAAGGCACAGCGGCACCATCATGCGAGCAATGATGTCCTCATCCGAAAACTCTTTTTGCTCTTTCACCACTTCTTTTACTAGTGCGTAAGCCTGCTCGTCGCTCACTTTCTTCGGCTTACCCTTCTTATCTTCTTCGTAGGCGTAGAAGCCTTTGTCGTTCTTCTGGCCCAAGCGCTTGTTATCGTACATGACCTGAATAGCCGTTTTACCCTCACGTGCCATACGATCTGGGAAGCCCTCAGCCATCACATCATTGGCGTGCACGGCGGTATCCATGCCGACGACGTCCAGCAGGTACGCCGGGCCCATTGGCCAGCCAAACTTCTCCATGACTTTATCGACGCGCTGGAAGTCGGCACCTTGCTCGACCAGGAAGCTAAAGCCACCGAAGTAAGGGAAAAGCACACGGTTGACCAGGAACCCAGGGCAGTCATTCACCACGATGGGGGTTTTACCCATGGCCCGAGCATAAGCCACGGTTGCGGCAACGGCGGCGTCCGAGGTTTTCTCACCACGAATGACTTCCACCAGCGGCATGCGGTGCACGGGGTTGAAGAAGTGCATGCCACAGAAGTTTTCCGGGCGCTTCAGGTTCTTAGCCAGACGGTTAATCGAAATGGTCGACGTGTTGGAAGTCAGAATCGTGTTCTCACTTACCTTGTCTTCTACTTCGGTCAACACGGCGTCTTTGACGTTGGGGTTCTCGACCACCGCTTCTACGACCAAATCGACATTACCGAAATCGCCGTAAGAGAGGGTTGGACGGATATTGGAGAGTTTTTCGGCCATCTGCTCGGTGGTGAGCTTCTTACGCTCTACCTGTTTAGCGAACAGTTTGCGGGCTTCTTTGAGGCCAAGCTCGATGGCATCGTCCTTGATGTCTTTCATCAGGATCGGTGTGCCCTTGCTGGCACTCTGGTAGGCGATCCCCCCGCCCATGATGCCAGCACCCAACACGGCGGTTTGCTTGACCGGCTGCGCCTGCTTCTCGTACTTGCTGCCTTTCTTCTTGACCACTTGGTCGTTCAGGAACAGGCCCACCAAGTTGAAGGCAACGCTGCTTAGCGCCAATTTGGCGAACGACTTGGCTTCGATGGCTTGAGCGCGGGCGCGGGTCTCACCGGCGCCTTTTTGGATCACTTTGATCGCTTCAACCGGGGCGGGATAGTGCGGGCCCGCTTTGCCAGCGACGTATCCTTTAGCGGTTTCGAACGCCATCATTTGTTCGATGGCGTTGAGTTTGAGCGGTGATTTTTTCTCTTCGCGACGAGCGTGATAATCCAATTCGCCTGCATTGGCGCGGTCGAGGATATCCAGTGCCGCCTCTTCCAACTGCTCGTGGGCAACAGCGGCATCCACGGCGCCTACTTTCAAGGCAGCATCGGCACGGTTTTCGGTACCACCAGCAATCCACTCGACGGCATTATCGGCACCGATCAGGCGCGGCAGACGCACGCAACCGCCCCACCCCGGCAGAATACCCAGCTTGGTTTCCGGCAAGCCAATTTTGGCTTTCTCACTCATCACGCGGAAGTCGGTGGTTAGCAGGACTTCGCAGCCGCCGCCCAGCGCCAACCCGTTGATTGCCGTCACCGTAGGGAAAGGCAGGTCTTCAATGGCGTTGAAGATGTCGTGAACCTTGAGGTTCATCTCCACCAAGTACTCTTCGCCCTTGTGGAACAGGCTGTGGAATTCTGTGATGTCGGCGCCGACGATAAAGGCGTCTTTGGCGCTGCGAATCATCAACCCTTCCAAACCACTTTCGGCCTGAATCGCTTTGACAGCGTCGCCTAGCTCGGCCACGACGGCGCTAGATAGCTTGTTGACGGACTCATCTTTCAAATCGAAAGTGAGCATTGCGATGTCATTGCCACCCTGGGTGTCACGACGCTCCACCGTGATGGCATTGCCTTGATAGATCATTCGCGCTCTCTCCACAAGTTCGGGCTGGCACGTCGGTAACGTGCCCGCCACGCATTTCATACGGTCGTTTGATTGCTTTAGCTTGGTTGAGTTACATCAGTACGTCAAGCCCTGACTTTTGGCTAATTCGCTTGCCCCCCAGTTCACATGGCCATGAGCACATTTCTTGCGCTTTTTTCTTCCACAATTTGTCGTCACATCGACTTTAATCACGATCCCAACGATCATATACGTTTCATTGATGAGTTTTTGACGCTATGGGGACACTCCTCACACCCGCGCGACTAGAAGCACTGCAAGGATGCATCGAACGAATCGTCGAGCGCTTGAAGCCCTGGAGCTGGCTTTGGCCACCGATGGCGTTTGCGGCCGGGCTCGGCAGCTTTTTTTTGGTGGATCGGCAGCAGTGGCTAGGCGCAGCCTTGGCACTCGGCCTGCTGTTCGCTTGGCTACTACTGCTATCTGAAAGTGTGATTGGCCGCTGGCTCTCCCATCGTGGTCACCCGACGCTGCCGAGAGGCGTAACGGCCTTTATTGCGCAAATGATCCATCAAGAGACGCTGTTTTTCACCCTGCCCTTTATTCTAGTCACTACGGTGTGGAACAGTGGACAAGCACTCTTCGCGCTCTTGGTCATAGGCATGGCCGTGTGGTCGATCATTGACCCGCTCTACTACAAACTCGCGGGCCGCTGGCGCAGCCTCTATTTCATGTTTCATGCTCAGTGCGTCTTTCTTGTTCTGCTGGTGATACTCCCCATCATGGTTCACCTGACCACCGGCCAGAGCATGCTACTTGCCTTAGTCTTGACGGTACTCGTGGCGCTGCCCAGCTTTTGGCATCTACTCAAAAAACGCTCTCTCGCGCGCTGGTTGGGATTTTTTACGCTTACCGTGCTACTGGCCTACGGGGCATGGCTTGGCCGCGTATGGGTACCGCCCGCCAGCCTGTGGATGACCAGCACGGCGCTCTCCCCCGCTTTCGATACGCAGCAGCGCGCCCCGCAAGGGTCGCTGACCCTGACGCCCGAGGCCATTCGCAGCAACGGCCTGTACGTCTATACGGCCATTCGCGCCCCGCGAGGGCTGAGCGAAACGATTTACCATGCGTGGCATCATAATGGAAAAGCGCTGGATACCGTTGCACTGGCGATCAACGGCGGCCGCGAACAGGGATACCGCGCCTGGAGCCATAAACAGAATTTCCCTCAAGACCCCTCTGGCGAGTGGCGTGTCGATATCATGACCGACGGTGGCCAGCGGCTTGGATTGATTCGGTTTACTGTCTCGGAAGATGTTAACGCCGCTACCGTGGCCGATGGCACGGTCCGTGCGAGCGGTTTGAGCGCTCTGAATTTACGTCGTTTCATTCCGGGTAATGGCGCCACCCAAAATGACGCTAATCAGACCGAGTGACAGAACGCCTTGCATTCAGCGGCGCAGCTTATGACAATTCGTTCACTTACACTTTTGGCAGTTAGTTACCTATGGCATCAACAATTGGTTTTCGTATTGCTCGTTTGCCCCATCTGTGGCGCTCGATCCTCGATCGCAGGCTGGCACCATTAGGGCTGACCCAAACCCGGTGGGTGACGCTGTACCATCTTTGGAAACTGGGGGAAGGCAATCCTCAGTGTGATTTGGCGCGCGCGATCGGTGTCGAGGCGCCGTCGTTGGTGCGTACTTTAGGACAGTTGGAGGCGCAAGGTCTGGTCGAGCGTCGCGCCTGCGATAACGATCGACGCAGCAAACGGCTCTATCTTACCCCAGCCGCCATGCCGCTCCTGGAGCAGATCGATAGTGTGGTACTGGCTGCGCGTCAGGAGATGCTAGCGGGCTTGAGCGAACAGGACCTGGACCAGTTGGATAAGTGGCTTGCGCTGATCGAATCCAACGGTCTGGCGATTCAGGCAAGGGATCAAGATAGCCCCACAGCCTAATCATTAGACGTTTCCTTGTTCCACGCCATCTGGCGCTAGCGGTTTGGCGGGTGGGTGGTCTGAAAGGCCGCTCAACGCCTTCTTGAGAGGTTCGATATCCGCCAAATAGCGCGTAAACCGCTCGGCGGTTTGTGATTCCCACCACCATAGCGTCAGCGAATGGGCGTTAGATTCCAATACCAACGCATCCTGAGGCAGACGCTCTAACAGAGTTCGTAAGTGTGTGCTGGCCACATCGGGCAAGGGACGCAGCGGCGCAATGCGCCAGCGCCAGCCTGCATGAAAGGGCTCTAATGCCTCACTGGCATTGGAGTTTCTCACCAATAAAAAATCTGGCCCAGGCGCGGACTGCGCGTAGTGCCAGCGATAAGCCGGCATGGTGCCTCTAAAGTGATGGAGCGGCGGTTTGGCCATTTTGACCATCACCCCCTGACGCGCTGCGCAGGAGCGCAGCGCCATCTGGCGCTTTTGGCGCGGGCTTGGTTTTAACCACATGACTGGCGCAATCACAAACATCAGAATAAAAACGATGATCAACCATTCCATTGCAACGCTTACCCTCTTTTCGTCAAACTCAACTCGCAATATTTAAAAACCATGACCTAGGTCGTTGTTAAGATTCATTTTCAGACCTAAAGTAAAGGTATCGAACAGAGCCTTTCTGTGTGGCACATCACCAAGGAGATACGCCATGAGCTATCGCCATATCCTGGTCGCCGTCGACTTAACCAAAGACTCTCACAAAATCCTTGAGCGTGCGGTGGCGATTGCCGAGCGCAACAACGGCGCGAAAATTTCGATCATGCACACTCTGGAACCCTTGGGATTCGCCTACGGCGGCGACATACCCATGGACCTCACCAGCATACAAGACCAGCTCGATGATCATGCCAAAAAACGCTTGGCTGACATTGCTGCTCCCCACGTCGACGCCGCCGATCAACACGTAGTCGTGGGTATGCCTGACACCGAGATCCACCGTTTCGCCGATGAGCATAACGTCGACTTGATCGTGGTCGGCTCCCATGGTCGCCACGGTTTCGCGCTGTTACTGGGCTCTACGTCGACCGGTGTTCTTCACGGCGCACAGTGCGATGTGCTCGCCGTGCGTGTGGGTAAAAAAGGTGAAAAAAGCGACGAGTGACTTGTCAATCTCAAAGGCCCCTCACGGGGCCTTTGGCATTTCACTACGCGTTCTATTCTCCGTTCGCCATGGCTTCTAACTCCATCCAGCGCTCCATGGCACTATCCAACGCTTGCTGGGCCTTCTCGAGTGACTGTAGCTTGGCAGTGACCGCCGTGGCTTCCTGCTGATAAAAAGCGGGGTCGCCAATCTCTTTCTCAAGTGCTTCCACGTCACTCTCTAGCCGTTCGATATCAGCAGGCAGCGCATCCAATTCACGTTGAAGCTTGTAAGAGAGCTTGACGGTTTTTTTCGCAGGCTCCGCCGCCATTGCCGGTGGCGTTTTTTCTTCCGCTGCGCGAGTAGGCTCCGTTTGTTGACGCGCTGCCCCCTCCCAGGGAGCGGGCGGCAGCTGCCCTCCTTGACGAATCCAGTCGGTGTAGCCCCCCACGTATTCGCGCACACGCCCTTCACCTTCGAAGGCCAGCATGCTGGTCACCACGTTATCCATGAAGGTTCGGTCGTGGGAAACCAGAAGCAGCGTGCCATCAAAATCGAGCAGTAGCTCTTCGAGTAGCTCCAGGGTTTCCATGTCCAGGTCGTTGGTGGGCTCATCCAGCACCAACACGTTAGCAGGCTGCGTGAACAACTTGGCTAAGAGCAGGCGATTGGACTCACCACCGGAAAGCGCTTTCACTGGCTGACGAACGCGGTCTGGGGTGAACAGAAAATCTTGCAGGTAGCTCATGACATGGCGGTCTTTACCGCCCACGCTAACGCGATCACTCCCCTGGGCTACGTTGTCATACACCGTTTTTTCCAACTCGAGGCCGGCCCGTAGCTGATCAAAATAGGCCACTTTGAGATTAGTGCCCAACTGTACGCTGCCTTCGGTAGGGGCCAGCTCGCCAAGCAATATTTTCAACAGCGTGGTTTTACCGGCACCGTTACGCCCCAAGAAGCCGATGCGGTCGCCACGCATCACTTCCAGGTTCACGTTGCGCAGGATCACCTCATCACCAAAGCGCTGAGTAACGCCTTTGAGCTCGACCACCCGCTTACCGGTGCGTTCGCCACTATCCACCGTGAGATTGGCGGTGCCTTGACGCTCGCGGCGTTGGCTGCGCTCATTGCGCATGGCTTCTAGCGCGCGGACGCGCCCTTCGTTACGGGTACGGCGCGCTTTGATCCCCTGGCGAATCCAGGCCTCTTCCTGAGCGAGCTTTTTATCGAACAATGCATTTTCGCGCGATTCGACCTCCAGCTCGTGCTGTTTGCGCTCTTGATACTCGCTGTAGACACCGGGATAACGCCCGAGCTTCCCGCGATCCAGTTCTAAAATATTCGTGGCGAGTTTCGACAGAAACGCACGGTCGTGGGTGATCAGCAGCACAGCGCCGTTGAAAGCGAGCAGCTGCTCTTCCAGCCACGCGATGGTATCGAGGTCCAAATGGTTGGTCGGCTCATCCAGCAGCAGTAGGTCCGGCTCGGAAACCAGCGCACGGGCCAGCGCCACCCGACGACGCCAGCCGCCGGAAAGTGCGCTCATCTCCGCTTCGGGTGGCAAACCCAGTCGTGTGAGCACGACATCGATACGCTGATGAAACGACCAGCCGTCAATGGCCTCGAGCCGCGTCTGAAGCGTCGCCATGCGATTCATGTCCGGGTCAGGATCGTTGATCAGGTGTTGATATTCCGACAGCAGCTCACCTGCTTCGGGCAGGCCTTGGGCCACCATATCGAAGATGGTCATCCCCGAGGATTCGGGAAGCTCCTGAGCCAGCACGCCGATTTTCAAACCGGGGGCGCGCCAAATGGTGCCATCATCCGGCTGAATATCGCCCGCTACGAGCTTGAGTAGCGTGGATTTACCGGTGCCGTTGCGTCCGACCAGCGCCAGCCGCTCGCCTCTTTCAACCGTCAGGTCGGCGCGATCGAGCAGTACTTGGGTGCCGTAAGCGAGTTGCAGCTGTTCGAGTCGTAACAGGGTCACGCAGTGTCCTCCTTCATCGTGAGGCGCACAGTGTAACGCATGCTTCCGAATTACGATGCACCCTTGTAGAGCCAAGCGAGACAACGTGCTAACGTCACGGAAGGATCACGACTATAAAGCGGTGTTTAAAGATGCGGGCAAGGTGAAATCACCGTGACAGTTACGGTCTCCATGCATTTCGTCAACGAACTCTTTCGTGGCCTTACATTTGCGGGGCAGCCCCCCACGCATTATCTAGTACAGGCGGGCATTTCCCCCTTTTTACTCAGCGCCCCTCACGGGCGTGTTACCGTCGAGCAGTTCGCGGAGTTATATCGTCGGCTGGCCGTCGAGTTAGACGATGAAACGCCGCGCTTTTTCTCCCGCCCGTTACGCTGCGGAACGCTCAAGCTGCTTTGCTTGAGTATGTTGGACGCGCCAACGCTCCAGGTAGCCCTCCATCGCTACACCCAGTTTTTTCGCATCATGCTGGATGACTTTGGCTACACCTTTACCATCGACAACGACCTAGCGAGGATGGCGCTCGAGGAGCATGCGCCGCTGCCGGGCAGCCGTATTTTCGTGCACGAATTAATGCTCAAGCTTTTTCATGGCATCGCTTCATGGTTGATCGCTCGCAAGATACCGCCCGTGTTGATGGAGTGCAGCTATCCGCAACCCACACACAGTGCCGACTACCTCTACTTCTACCCTGGCAAAGTAAAATTCGATCAGCCACAAACGGCCGTTTACTTCGATAAGTCGCTATTGGAGCAGCCTATCCGGCAAACGAAGCGGCACCTAGGGGCTTTTTTACAGCGCGCCCCCGCGGATTGGTTCTATGTCTCGTTTGAAGATCGTTTAGCGACTCACCGGGTGAGAGAGCATCTCAGCCGTCACCTGCCGGATGCATGTACCGTGCAAGAGGTCGCCGAGGCGCTGCATGTCTCCGTTCGAACACTATCGAGGCATTTACGACTGGAGGGGACGCACTTCCAAGCCGTGAAAGATGAGTACCGCCGTGACTATGCGATTCAAGCGCTCACCCGAAGCCAGCGGACGCTCGCTTCCATCGCAGAAACGCTGGGCTTCGAGGACTTGGCCTGCTTTAGCCGCGCCTTCAAGCAGCGGACGGGAAACTCCCCTGCCGCCTACCGTAAGGCACAGGCGACAGGGTGAGGTGGTAGCGTCTATACCTCCGTGCGGATGCGCTTTTTATCTAGCTTGCCGACACTGGTTTTGGGAATTTCATCGACGATACGGATCAGCGAGGGAACGCCCCAACGGTTCAGCTTTCCTTGCGCAACAAACTGCTCCATAAAGCCCTGAATCGCTTCAACGGTAGGCGGTTGCTCGATATCACTGGGCACCACCAGCGCAGCCGGTCGCTCCCCCCATTTATCATCTGCCACGCCAATCACTGCTACTTCAGCAACCCCGGGGCACTGGCTGATATAGCTTTCCAACTCCAACGATGACAGCCATTCGCCGCCCGTTTTGATGACGTCTTTAATGCGGTCGCTAATCGATAGGAAGCCGTGCTCGTCCAGCGATCCCACATCCCCGGTATGCAGCCAGCCATCCTGCCACAGCTCTTCACTGCGCTGCTCTTCTTTATAGTAAGCCTGGGTGAGCCAAGGCGCTTGAACACGCACTTCGCCCACGCTTTTACCATCGTGGGGGAGCGGTTGGCCGTCGAGATCGACCACCTGCAGACTGACAAACGGCACCGGAAGCCCCGCTTTGCAGCGCCACGGAAGCTGATGCTCGAAGTCAGCCTCAGTGACTTCTTTCGGTAATATATCGGCCGTGAGCAGCGGGCAGGTTTCCGACATCCCGTAGGCGCTACGGGTATCGATCCCCAACGCCCAGGCACGACTTGCCAATGCCTGAGTCAGTGCGCTGCCGCCTACCAGAACCTTCCAGCCAGTTAGATCGACCTTCTTCGACGCAATCGCCTCGGCACTGACCACCATGTTGAGCAGCGTCGGTACACAGTGCGAAAAATCGACCTTTTCACTGACCAGCAGCTTCACCAGCATCTCGGGCTCGTATTTGCCCGGATACACCTGTGTCGCCCCTAACAGCGTGGCGGTGTAAGGGACGCCCCAGGCATGCACGTGAAACATCGGCGTAATCGGCATATACACCTTATCTCGGTTCAGCAGCTCGAAGCCGGGCGCTTGGAACGTGCTGGCTTCACCTAGCGTGTGCAACACAAGCTGACGGTGGGTGAAAAACACCCCTTTCGGATTGCCCGTGGTACCGGTGGTGTAGAACAGGGTGGCCACGCCATTTTCATCGAACGTGGGAAACTCATAGTGGCTGGGTTGCTCAGCCAGCAGCGTTTCAAACTCTCCCACCAGGGGGAGCGGAGTGGTCACTTCCTGGGTGGTTTCCTGGCAGAGTAGATAACCGCGAATATTGGGCAACTGATGGGCCAGCGGTTCCAACAGGGGCACAAAGTCTTCATGCACCAGCACAAAGACATCTTCCGCGTGTTCCATGGTGTATAGGATCTGCTCAGGCGCTAAGCGGACATTCACTGTGTGTAGCACCGCACCGATCATGGGAATGGCGAAAAAACACTCTAGATAGCGGTGGCTGTCCCAATCGAGCACGGCCACCACGTCACCGGCCTGAACGCCTTGTGAGGTTAAAAGGTGGGCCAACTGTTGAACACGCTCTTGAAACCGACGGTAGTCGTGACGGGTTTGATCACGATACACAATCTGATTGTTGCCCGCCATGCGCACACCGGACTCCAGCAGATCCTTGATCAGCATGGGAGGGTTGGTGGCAGAGGACGTCGAAGGAAGCAGTTTTGGCGTTATCGTCGACATAAGACCTACCTTTGATTGTTATTGGATACCGGGGCGGCTTAGCGCTCGATCAACAGCGCGATGCCTTGCCCACCGCCAATGCAGAGCGTAATCAATCCAAAGCGCCCCTGAATACGCTCCAGCTCATGCAGCGCCTTCAAGATTAAGATGGCGCCCGTCGCCCCCACGGGGTGGCCAAGCGCCACCGCTCCACCATTGGGATTGAGCTTTTCGAGCGGAAAGCCGAGCGTCGCGGCCACTGCCATCGCTTGGGCCGCGAACGCTTCATTGGATTCAATCACATCGATATCGTTGATCGTTAGCCCTGCCTGCGTTAGGCAGCGCTTGACCGCAGGAATCGGCCCTAACCCCATCAGCGATGGCTCCACACCCGCGGTGGTGGCGACTCGAAGCCGCGCACGCACAGTGAGCCCCCGAGTCTGCGCCTCTTCGGCATGAGCCAAGACCAGCGTTGCCGCGCCATCATTAATACCCGAGGCGTTGCCAGCCGTGACCACGCCGCCGCGTTTGAACGCAGGTTTTAGACGTGCTAAATCACTGAGCTCAACACCCTCGCGGACATGCTCATCACGGGCAAAGGCCAGCGTTTGCTTACCTTTCGTCACCTCAACTGGCACGATTTGAGTATCAAAACGCCCTTCTGATATCGCCCGCGCTGCTTTTTGATGGCTATCGAGGGCGAACTGATCCAACTGCTCACGACTCAATCCATACTGCTGAGCGATATTTTCAGCGGTGAGCCCCATGTGACCACTGCCAAATGGGTCGCTGAGCACTCCCAGGGTCAAGTCTTGAAGGGAAGTGTCACCCATCCGGATGCCATGACGCGCCTGGGGAGCCAATACGTAGGCACCACGGGACATGGTTTCGGCACCGCCTGCTAAGGCAAGACGGCTATCACCCATGGCAATTTGCTGCGCCGCTGACACCACCGCTTGGACTCCGGAGCCGCACAGCCGATTAACATTAAAGGCGCCGGCTTCTTTAGGGACGCCTGCATCGAGCGCAACATGGCGAGCCAAGTAGGCATCTTGTGGGCCGGTGGTAATAATATGACCGTACACTGAGTGATCAATATCGGCGCCGTCTACCCCAGCTCGGCGTAGCGCCTCTATGGCCGTGATGGTACCTAACTCGTGCGGGGCAAACGATGACAGCGCCCCGCCAAACCCACCGATGGCCGTACGTGCACCGCCCACGATGACTACGCTATCCAGCTGCATATCTTCTCCTTGTTGAAAATGACACGCTCACGCTTGCCGCCTATTCAGAAGCTTTGCCCAGCAGCGAGCGCGCGATCACTTCTTTCATGATTTCAGAACTACCGGCATAAATCGTTTGTACCCGTGCATCCAGATAAAAGCGTGAAATGGGGTACTCCTGGGTGTAGCCGTAGCCACCAAATAGCTGCAAGCAGCGATCGATCGCCTGGCACTGCAGCTCGCTCAGCTGTAACTTGAGAATAGCGGCATCGGTACTGCTCATGGTGCCTTGTCGATACCGTTCGACACACTGCTCAAAATAGGCCCTTGCCATCTCCAGTTGGGCTTTAATCTGCGCCAGCGTAAAACGAGTATTTTGAAAATCGCCGATTCGCTGGCCGAAGGCTTTCCGCTGGGTGACGTACTCAAGCGTTAGCGCCAGCGCCCCTTCTATCGCCCCCAACGCTTGAGCGCTTACCCCCAAGCGCTCCCGGGGCAGCTCTTGCATGAGGTAGCGAAATCCTTCGCCCTCTTCACCTAGTAGCGCGTTGGCAGGCAGCTGTAATTGATCGAAGGCTAGCTCCGCCGTATCACTGGCATGCTGACCTATTTTTTTGATCGGCTTACCCCGGGAAAAACCAGGCAACGTGGTGTCCACCAAAAATAGCGAGACCCCTTTTGCGCCAGCAGTAGGATCCGTTTTTGCGCAGACAATCACCAGGTCAGCTAATTGACCGTTGGTGATAAACAGTTTGCTGCCATCGAGCTGCCAACCCTGATCTGTTGGGGTGGCACGCGTTCTCATTGCGGCCAAGTCACTGCCTGCATGAGGTTCGCTCATGGCAATCGCTCCTAAGCACTCACCTTGAGCCATTCGCGGCAGCCATGTCTCTTTTTGTTCAGGCGACCCCAGATTCAGTACATAGGGCATCACGATATTGGCGTGAATGTTGTAGGCACTGGCAAGGCCACCAAAGCCATGGCGAGACATCTCTTCAAGCGCCAACTGTGTGAGGGCAATATCCGCTCCAGAGCCGCCGTACGTCTCCTCTAGATCTATCCCAAGCAATCCAGCGGCTCCTAGTGCCTGCCATAACGAACGTGGAATCTCGCCAGCCTCTTCCCACTGTGGGTAATACGGCGCGACTTCCTGTGCTAAGCAGCGGGTTATCATGGTGTGAAAAAGCGCGTGCGTCTGCTCGTCCATCATGACTCCTTGAGATCATGACGCAGATGGCGCTTTAAAATTTTTCCCGCCGTGCTTTTGGGGAGTGCGTCGGTGAAGACGATCCGTTTAGGGACTTTGTAAGGCGCCATGATGCCTTTGACGTGGTGAATCAGCGTTTTTTCACTGACTGCCTGGCCCTCTTTTAATACCACCACTGCCGTAATCGCTTCGATCCACTTTTCATCCGGCAGACCTATCACCGCCACCTCAGAAATCGCCTCGTGCTTGAACAGCGCCTCTTCCACTTCGCGGCTGGCCACCAACACACCGCCGGTGTTAATCACGTCTTTAATGCGATCAACAATGTATAGATATCCCGCCTCGTCGACATAACCGACATCCCCTGAGTGAAACCAACCGCCTTGAAACGCTTCAGCGGTCATCTCGGGCTTATCCCAGTAACCCACCATGAGCTGCGGCGAGCGATGCACGATTTCACCGTGCTCCCCTGGGGCGACATCGTTTCCCTCTAAATCGACGATACGCGTTTCTACCGTGAGAATCGGACGACCCGCCGATGCCGGGCGCTCGGCATGCTCTTCGGGTCGTAAAACAGTCGCCAAGGGCGCTATTTCGCTTTGGCCGTAACAGTTGTATAACCCCACACCGCTAAAGCGCTGCTGCATCTCTTCGAGTACGGGCACCGGCATAATGGAGGCACCGTAGTAGGCTTTTTTCAGGCAAGAGAGGTCGTGCTGGCCGAACTGCGGATGGCGTAAGAGGCTTATCCACACCGTAGGCGGCGCAAAAAAAGAGCTAATCTGGTGTTGAGCCATGGCCGCTAAGCAGCTTTCGGGCAGCGGCGCCTCCAAAAGAGTGACCGGGGCACCGAGCAGTAATGCAGGCATTAAAAACACGTGCATTTGCGCTGAGTGGTAAAGCGGCAATGCGGCCAACATCGCCTCATTGCCTTTGATATCCAGCTCCACCATACACGCCATGTATTCAGCCATTAGCGCCTGATGGCTCATCATCGCGGCCTTGGGCGCGGCGGTCGTGCCCGAGGTGTAGAGCAGCTGGGCAAGGCTACTCCCTTCTAGCGCGACGTCAGGTTCTTTACTTGAGTGGGACGAACCGACGCTGGCTAATACATCGAAGCCGCTAGGCTCTACAGCATGCAAGGTGCCATTCACCGTCAGCGTGATGGATTGAGTGGCCTCACACACTTTGTCAGCCAGCGACGCATCACTCAGCACTCCCTTAGCGCCTGACTGCTGCAAAATGTAGCCAAGCTCCTCACTACTCAGGGCAAAATTGACCGGAACATGCACCAGCCCAGCCTTAACCGCTGCCAGCCAAGCAATCACGTAGGCGTCGGAGTTTTTGCCATAAACGGCTAGGCGGTCTCCTGGCACCAGCCCTGCCTCCAAAAGGGCGTTAGCCACTTGGTTAGCGGCAGCATTGAGGGTGTGATAGCTCCAAGAGCGCTCAGCGAAGCGAAGAGCCAGCTGCTGAGGATATTTACCTGCGCTGCGGTTAAGCGCAGCGCCAATGGTATTACGATGGATTGAGTCGGCAAGCGTCATGCTAAGTCCTTGTTGTTATGGTCTAAAAGGCTTCAGCGATGGATTAACTCGTTACCAATGGGCAGACGCTTTCAGACAGCGGCCTGAACGCTTCCTCTGCGGGGATAGTCCGCACGATGCGGAACAAGTCATCTTCATTGGCCGACTCTTCCGGTGTTTTCACTTCGACAAGATACATATCGTGCACCATGCGACCGTCTTCTCGGATATAGCCATTCGTGGCAAAGATATCGTTAATCGGCGTATCGGCCATCTGCTGGCGAACCGTTTGTGTATCATCGGTGCCTACCGCGGCAATGGCTTCTAGGTAGTGGCGCGTACTGGAATAAATTCCGGCGTGCACCATGGTCGGCATGCTGCCCGTGCGCTCACGAAAACGTTCCGCCCAGTCACGCGTCTCTTCATTGAGGTCGTAATACCACGCCTTGGTAAACTGCAGACCCTGCGCATTCTCAAGTCCAATACTGCGAATATCAGTACTAAACAGCACCATCCCTGCCAACACCTGGCCTGCTTGGGTAACCCCAAACTCCCCTGCTGTTTGCACTGCGTTGATAGTGTCCCCACCGGCATTGTTCAGGGCGATGACATCCGCCCCAGACGCTTGCGCCTGCAGCATAAACGATGAGAAATCGTTGTTGGGGAAGGGGTGGCGGGCGCGCCCTACGATGGTCCCGCCATTTTCAGTGACGACACGCTCGACGTCCGCTTCAAGTGCGTGACCAAACGAGTAGTCAGCGCTCAATAAGTACCAGTTTTTGTAGCCCTCTTGCGTAATCGCTTTAGCAGTACCATTAGACATTGCCCAGGTGTCATAAACCCAATGAATATGATTGGGAGAACAGTGCTCATTGGTCACTCCAGATGAAACCGCGCCGTTCACTAACCCCAGCTTATCGGCCTCTTGCAACAAGCTCACCGCCGCCAATGTGACCGATGACGCCACCAAGCCTGTGACCATATCCACGTTACGCTCGTCGATCCATTCACGCACGACGCTGGAGCCCACGTCGGGACTATTTCGGTCGTCGGCACTAAACACAACGATATTGGCACCCTGCACGCTACCCCCCACATCTTCTATGGCCATATGAATGGCATCCTCACCAAGGGGGCCGATGGGGTCACGGTAAACCCCCGACATATCAGCTAGATAACCAATACGAATTTCGTTATCCGAGATCCCTTCATTGGCCATTACCTGGGGCGCACAGGCGGCCGTAAGCACCGCAGCGGATAGCGCTGTCATTGCGAAGTGACGTGATAATTGCATGATTTATACCTGTCTATTGTTGTTATTGAAGGAGTATTTACTGTGCATTTATTCGATGGACCCCTTGCATAGTAAAAGTAAACACCCGGCTACTGTTTACCTAACAAGCCAGTTTTTTTGCAATTCGTGCCATTCGTACCGCGTGCAGATTGTAGGCGCATTAGTGGTTGTGAGCCGCCAGCGTTACAATAGCGTTAATGACCCATGGCGGAGGAATACAGTTTGGCAAGCATTGAGGCCGATACGTTTTTACCCGAAGCACTGCAATTTCGCCCCGAGACACCCTTGGTGGACATTGGCGCGAACTTGACCCACGAAAGCTTCCAGCACGACCTGGATGACGTGCTAGCGCGGGCCAAGGCGGCCAATGTTACGACGCTGATCGTGACCGGCACCGATATCGCCCACGCTAAGCAGGCTGTGCACATGGCGCAGCAGTACCCGGGGGTTCACGCAACGGCGGGCGTTCACCCTCATGATGCCAGTGGATGGACCGACACGGTCGCCCAAGAGATGCGACAGCTCTATGGCATGCCGGAAGTGGTGGCGGTTGGAGAGTGCGGGTTGGATTTTAATCGCAATTTTTCCACCCCAGCGCAGCAGGAGCATGCCTTCGAGGCCCAACTGGCACTGGCGGCAGAAAGCGGCCTGCCACTGTTTCTACATGAGCGGGATGCAGGAGCGCGCATGCGGGATATCCTCCGCCACTGGCGAGATGACATTAGTGAGGCAGTGATACACTGCTTTACGGCGGATCGAGCGACCCTGCATGGCTATCTGGACCTAGACCTACACATCGGCCTCACCGGCTGGATTTGCGACGAGCGCCGAGGGCATCATCTACGCGAAGTGGTGCGCGACATTCCGTTGGACCGACTGATGGTGGAAACCGACTGCCCTTACCTACTGCCCCGGAATTTGCCTGCTAAATTGAAGGGACGCCGACACGAACCGGCTTTGCTGCCATGGATCGTGCAAGAGATCGCCCGTTGGCATGAGGTAAGCGACACCGAGCTGGGGGCTGCTTCGACGCAGACCGCCCGACGTTTTTTCCGTATTGAATGCTGATGCTTAAAAGGAGCAACTGCGTGGCTGACTATCCTGGCTTCATTGCCATCGAAACAGGCGAAGACCATGGCCTGCCGCTCTCCATTGCCTGGTCGCTGCCCGATGGACGTATCAAACAAACGCTGATTCAGCCTGACGATAGCTGGATCGACGAAGACAGCAACGTCATGGGCGCGTACAGTATCGAAGAGTTGGAGAGTTTAGGGGTCAGCCCGCTGGACGTGATTCGCGAGCTGGAGAACGACCACTTCTCAGCGACTCTCTATACCAGCGATAACGGCGAAGACGAAGCCGCGCTCGCCAGGCTTTTCGATACTTATGGTCTGGATCCTTTCGTTGAACTTGCACCGGCCAAGGTGCTCTACGACCGGTTGGATGCCGGAGAGTGGCATCGCCTACGTAGCGAAGCCTTCAACGATCTTGGCCTGGAACCGATGCGCCCTGAGCACGAAATAGAAGTGATGCTGACCCTCCACCGCCAGTTAAACATACAGGATTAAACCGCGGCACATGCCGCTAGCTGCGCTCTTCCCTTGTCAATGGCGTCATCGAGAGAGGCGTGTTTCTGGTAATAGTGCTCCAACGCTGTATGAAAAGCGTTGGCGCGCAGCGGTAACCCCTCATATAAATAGGTCTGCGCTCTTGCAGCAACCTTTGCGGCGAAGGCGTCTCGGTCTACCTCGACCTCCCCCCCTAAGTTGTCAACGCTGACGTGGAACGTGCGCCCACAGGCATGAGCGAACAGTCGTTCGAGGGCCTGTGGCGCAATTTCTGCTCGCTCGAAGGCCTGCTGCTGTTCGGCATTCCGACCATCCGGTAGATACCAGTAGCCATAGTCTTCGAGCTGCCGCCGCTTTTCCCCTGCGATACACCAATGGCTAATTTCATGAAGCGCGCTGGCAAAATAACCACGAGCAAAAATAACTTGATGATACGGAAATTCGGCACTTGCGGGACGATAAAGCGGCTCATCGCCCCCTTTGACGAGACGCGTTTGAAACTGCTCTAAAAACACACCATCGAACAGCGCCCTGATATCGTCGAGCGTCCAACGCTCTTTTTCGTGTGTGACCATGTTGATACTTTCGTGATGCATTTCGCGCAGTATACCCCTGCCCCTCCACAAGGCTAAAGAGGAGACGGCAAAGCACAGCGACTCCTGCTACTCTATCGACTTTTCTTAGGTCTCTTTGCTAAACAGGAGCCATACTTTGGGCGGCTTTACTAGCGATATCAAATCCATCTACTGGCCAGAAACATGCACGCTGGTCACATTGGCACTGCCGATTTGTGGTGCACAGCTGGCTCAAGCGGGCATGAGCGTAGTGGATGTCATGATGACGGGCAGGCACAACGCCACCGACTTGGCGGCGGTCTCTGTCGGGTCGAGCTTATGGATGCCGCTGATGCTCTTCATGACCGGCACCCTCATGGGCTTGACGCCCATCGTGGCACACTTGCTGGGTGGCCAGCGCCACGACGCCATTCGCCCAGCCGTGCATCAAGCTTTGTGGGTAGCGTTGGCATTGGGCCTACTCTCCGCAATCTTGCTATGGGTCGCCGTGGCGCCTATTTTCGAACGCATGGACGTGCCGTCGAGCGTTGCAAAGGAGTCCGCTGCCTACCTTAGCGCTGTGGCGTTTGGCATGCCGGGCATTGCTCTCTTCCAAGCACTACGCGCCTTTTCGGATGGCATGAACCACACCCGCCCCGCCCTGTGGATCAGCTTGATCGGTTTGGCCGTCAATGTCCCCTGTAACTATTTACTCATCTACGGCGGCGAGGGTTTGTCGATTCTGTTTGGCGATCTCGCACCCGTCAGTTGGCAGCAGCTCCCGGCACTGGGTGCTTTTGGCTGTGGCATTGCCACCGCCATATCCATGTGGACCATGGCCATCGCTATGGCGCTTTACACTCGCCGCGGCAACACCTATCGCAGCGTGTCATTATGGCAGCAGCTGACGCCACCTCGTTTAGCGGGCATTCGCGAGCTCGTCGTCGTAGGGGTGCCGATCGGGGTGGCTATTTTCGTCGAAGTCACGCTGTTCACGCTGATCGCGTTATTCATTGCCAGCTTCGGTGAAGTGACCGTTGGCGCGCACCAAATCGCGCTCAGCTATACGACCATTCTGTTCATGTTACCGATGTCGTTGAGCATGGCACTGACCGTTCGCGTAGGTAACACGCTTGGCCAACAGCGCTTGACTATGGCGCGCCAAGTGGCTTGGAATGGTATCGTCATCAGCGTCATTGTTGCTGCCATCAATAGCACGCTATTGTGGTTCACTGCGCCCTGGGTGATATCGCTTTATACCTCGAATGCAGATATTCAAGCGTTAGCGCTTACCATCATTTCACTGGCGGTGATTTTTCAGCTTTCTGACTCCTTACAAGTCAACTTGGCTGGCGCACTCAGAGGCTACAAAGATACGCGGATCGTGATGGTAATTACCGTGCTCTCTTACTGGATCGTTGGTTTGGGAGGCGGGCACTGGCTAGGAACCTACGGCCTGGGGAGTGTGTCTGACCCGTTGGGTGTACACGGCTACTGGATTGGGTTGATTGCGGGCCTCAGCACAGCTGCCTGTTTATTGGCTTGGCGTTTAAAAAGGATCAGTCGACAGGAGTGATGTATGCCCAAACCATTCCGCACCCTCTGGAGGCCGGTCGCTACGGTTTTTTTACTTGTTGGGTGTAGTGACGACAGCGCTGAGCACGCCTGGGAGCAATACCACCAGCAGTTGGCAGCGGCGCTCGATACACCACTGCCAACGCGATCAGAGCCGCGTAACATAGGTGCTTTCCCTGAGCGTCAGCAGCGCTTGATCGACGTGCCAGAAACCCGCGACGGCATGCTCAACATCTACGCGCTGCGTGAGTGCCAAATTACGTCCTTGATTGCTGCCCGCAATAATCAGTTGGGCCGTGTCGCCCCTCCCAGCCAGCACTGGCTTTATGAACGCTCTCTATGGCAACGCTTGGACGCTTGCTGGAATAGCGATATCCCCAACACTCTAGGCGATGACGACAAAGCACGCTTGGCGCAGCTAACCGATCTAAAAACCGAGCAGCTACCCGCTGTGAGCTGGAACGCCATCTTCGATTCCGACGAGTGGGAAAAAAGCTTTTCCAGGGCTAGCAGCCCACTACCCCCAGGGGGGACGGACGACATTAGCGAGCAGCTAGCTGCCCTCACTTATCTTCGTCAAATGGTCAATGAGCAGTTCAGCCATCGATGGGAGCAAGACTCTTCACGACTTGAGAATCACCTTAAGACATTACAGGAACGACCGCTTACGGCAGAGGTTCTGCGCGCGCTCCTCCTCGCGGAACAGCGACTCCGTGAAGCTAATCAACTGCTCACGCAGACCTCTGACGAAGAAGCCTGTCTCACCGTGGACACACCCGTTTGGATCGAGACGATGGCCACTCACTCACAGCAATGGCTCGTTAGCGTCAATCAATTGATCGATGCCCACCCAATCACACCTCCCGATGCTGTTGCTACTTACCAACGCGACTGGCTCTCACTGGATAATCCAGAGGCACCGTGGTCGCAATTTCAATCGACCTGGAAAGAACATACCGCGTTAAAGAGCGCACACACTACTTGTACACCTGATTAAAAATCATGTTTACGCTTAACCTGACGGTCAAGCTGTGCTATTGGTGAAGGTAGCGGCAGGCGGTGATCGCTGCTTGCCAACGTCGTGGCCACGCAGTACAAGGAGGGACACCATGGGCGCACCCCTGTCAACTCGCTCTGCCCAGGTCATCGACCTGGAAACCGTGCGTCAGCGTCATCAGGCGCGAAAGTATTTAGTGCGTTTAGCCCCAGAGCTAGATGGATTAGAGATGGTCTACCAGCTCGCTGCGAGTCCCGACACCTACTACGGCCTGCCGATTCTTGCTTGGGGGCTGAGAGAAGATGGTAGTGTCGTTGGCCTCGTTCCTTGGATGGAGTCACTCGTTGCTTGTCATGAGCTAGATAGTCATGAGAGTGGTGTTTTCGTTGGTTATCGTGACCCAGAGACAGACGAAATCTTCGACACTCCGCCTGACCACAAATACGATGAGCTGATCGCGGCAGCCGGTTACTTCGAGTATGAATCATCTGGCGACGTCACACTGATTCAGCAGCTTCCCGACACGTTAGGCACTCATGCGCTCTGCATGAATCACCCTAGCGCTCCTTGGCACATGAAGCCGGTGTATGGATGGCGCCTTTATAGCAATGGCAGCGTCGAGGCGGTCTTGGCAGATGAGCAAAAGGCCACTATGACACCGATCTTACTGGGGGATGAATGCCTTTACGATGCCCACTCCCAGCATCAAACCGTCTACTTCTTCCAGCGCCACATTGCCAACCGCATTTTGGACGAGGACCCAGCCACACTAGAGGCACTTGCCATGATGGTCGTACCCAGTAGTGACCATCCATAATCCTCTATGCAAGGCGTTTACTCTTTAGTCGGTAAACGCCTTGTCTCTCTCCACAGGGTCATGCTAAGCGGATAAAGTAGACGTATTGATCGCCCTCACTCTCCTTATGTAACAGTTCGTGGCCAAGAAATTGGCAGAACTTTGGCACATCACGAGTGGTGGCAGGATCGGTCGCCACGACTTTCAAGATTTGGCCCGACGCCATATCTCGCACTTTGTTATGCATCAACATAATGGGCTCTGGGCAATAAAGCCCTGTGGTATCTAATGCCGTATCGAACGCGGTGGAATCATCCGTAGTATCAGTCATCGACTCTCTCGGTTAGGAAACGGACCTATGATAAAAATCATCATTGAACGACGCATTATGCCCGGTTTAGAAGACGAATATGAACAGGCCGCACGCGAGGCCATGCGTGTCTCTCTGGGTGTCCGGGGCTTCGTTGGTGGTGAAACCTTGGTAGAGCTTGGCCACACCGACCGCCGTTTGATGATCACCAAATGGCGCGACCTGCGCGCCTGGAAAGAGTGGCACGGGAGCGAAGAGCGCGCCATGGCCATGCAGCGTATTTTACCGTTGCTCACGGAAGATGAAACCATCCGCATCTACGAGCCGGGCTACTAGGACACAGCAGTTGCCATACTAATGCGCTAATCTGACGTGTACCGTCACTTCTTCGCGATCGTGATAGAGGTGGCGGCATCGAATCGTGGCGTGGACCCCAGACGCCGCCAATGTTTCTTCCAGTGCCGCCAGACAGCGTGTCACTTCATCCCAACGCTTTTTCATCGGCAGTTTGAGGTTGAAAATCGCCTCCCTACACCATTTGCGCGTTAACCAGCGCTCAACCATGGCCAATACGCGTACTGGCTTATCGACAATGTCACACACCAGCCAATCCAATCGCTGGGGCGGCTCCCACGCAAAACCATCCTCACGTAGATGATCGATTTGCCCAGTGTCCATGAGCTGCTTATTCATGGGGCCATTATCGATGGCATAGACATACATACCACGCTGCACTAACTGCCATGTCCAGCCGCCCGGCGCTGCCCCAAGATCTGCCGCTTGCATGTGCGCGGCCAAACGCTCATCCCACTCGTCTCTGGGTATGAATTCGTGCCAAGCTTCCTCCAACTTCAACGTCGAGCGGCTGGGCGCGCGTGAAGGAAAACGCAACCGACGAATTCCGTTGATGAGCTCGCTGCGATTATCAGGAAAACTCATCCCTAGCTGGACACGGTCACCATCGGTCCAAAATATGTGTAAACGTCGGCCACCCGCTTTTTTGCGAAGCGCTCCTCGCTTTTTCAGCATGCTTTGCAATGGCTTGGTCAACGCCTTGATCAAACCCGCTAACGCTTTTCCCTCATTCGTATCCGGCGTTTCATGCCAAATGTCTTCAAAACTCCAACGGCTTGCTTTGATTTGCTCCAAGATAGCCGTTAGCCTATCATCACGCGACAATGCTAACGCAGGTAGCGCCGCTAAGCTCTGTCTGGCGAAGATGAGTCGATGGAAGGCGGCCCGACGATGTAAATCGTTAATGGCCTCTCCGTCTTGGCGCGTGACACTTACCCAACCTTCACCTCGCACCGACTCACAGGGCACGTCAAGTTGCTGTGCATGATGCTGCATCTCTGCTAACGCATCGTTTTCAAACCCTGGTCGGCAGTAAACAAGCCATGACGTGGGTACCGTATCGCTCACCTTTCACCTCAAAATCATTTGCAATCCATAAATGCGATATTTATCACTTGCTCGCTCGGCGGCCTGCATCATAGCACTTTGCGCGCCTCGCTCTAAGCGCGTCGTCTTTTCATTAGAAGTGTCGTACACTATCCAAACAGTATCTTGAGTCCTTCCTTCTTGGTGGGGCTTTTTTTATGCCAGACAGTACCATTTGACTAACAACGCACGCCGTGTCGTTCGGCCGCGTTTGCCAAGGAGAGCATCATGGGGCAGCGTCCTCCCCTCTTGATTAATCGTCTCGACGCAGATCGTCTGCAGCGCTTGATCGATAACGCCACCGACAAGGATCAAATGGTGGCTGAGCTTTTACAAGACGAGCTTAGTCGCGGAGAAGTAGTGGATCCTGAAGACATTCCCGACAACGTCGTCAGTATGAACAGCCAGATTCAGTTCACTGACCTAACGCGTAACCAGCAGATGGTGCGTACACTGGTGTACCCGCACTCTCTCAGCACGACGAAAGACGCTATTTCGATCATGGCCCCCATTGGAGCCAGCCTATTAGGGCTCAAAGTGGGCGACACCATCGACTGGCCGCTGCCCAATCAGCAAAATGCTCGCCTGCGAGTAGACGCGATTCTCTGGCAACCCGAACGCGAGAAGCAGTACCACCGCTAACGTCGATCAAAAGAGCCACTTATGCGAATAGGAAGGTGGCCAGTGCCCGTACCTTAGCAATGAACGGGATGGGTGAATAATAAATGCATGAATAATGCTATTCGCCCTTCCCCGCTTATGGTTTTTCACTTCCCCTTCGTGCACACAGCAAAAAACCCCGAGCACAGCGTACTCAGGGCCTGAATAATGGCGCGCTTATCGAGCGCGCAACAAAAAACCCAGCCGATTGGCTGGGTTCTTTGCGGTATAAGTGCCTGATTATGTTCGGGCCGGCCACCCGGCGGGCGGCGCTCCGCGACTTTACTCGTCTCATCCTGAGACTCGCCCTTCGGGCCCGCTGAAGCGGTTCCCGTTCGTTCCCGACGAACGGCTCCAGGGAGAGACCCCTTAACGACAAAACCCCGACCAGATGGCCGGGGTTTCTAAATAAGTGCCTGACGATGACCTACTCTCGCATGGGGAGACCCCACACTACCATCGGCGCTAAGCGGTTTCACTTCTGAGTTCGGCATGGGATCAGGTGGTTCACGCGTGCTATGGTCGTCAGGCGTAACGGGTAATGCATATCATGCTGAGTGCGTCGTTGACGCGGTAAGTGATCGTCTCATGTCCGCCAGCACGTTGGCTGGCGGATGCGTATCCGGTTTTTCGAGTGGCTGTCCACTCGATCGTTATCACGGCGACCAGACCCCTTGGGTGTTATAGGGTCAAGCCTCACGGGCCATTAGTACACGTTAGCTCAACGCCTTGCAGCGCTTCCACACCGTGCCTATCAACCAGCTGGTCTCGCTGGGCCCTTTAGGAGACTCTAGGTCTCAGGGATGTCTCATCTTGAAGGGGGCTTCCCGCTTAGATGCTTTCAGCGGTTATCCCGTCCGACCATAGCTACCCGGCAATGCCACTGGCGTGACAACCGGAACACCAGAGGGTCGTCCACTCCGGTCCTCTCGTACTAGGAGCAGCTCTTCTCAAACATCCAACGCCCACGGCAGATAGGGACCGAACTGTCTCACGACGTTCTAAACCCAGCTCGCGTACCACTTTAAATGGCGAACAGCCATACCCTTGGGACCGACTTCAGCCCCAGGATGTGATGAGCCGACATCGAGGTGCCAAACACCGCCGTCGATGTGAACTCTTGGGCGGTATCAGCCTGTTATCCCCGGAGTACCTTTTATCCGTTGAGCGATGGCCCTTCCATACAGAACCACCGGATCACTAGAACCTGCTTTCGCACCTGCTCGACGTGTCTGTCTCGCAGTCAAGCACCCTTATGCTCTTGCACTCATTGCACGATGTCCGACCGTGCTGAGGGTACCTTCGTGCTCCTCCGTTACGCTTTGGGAGGAGACCGCCCCAGTCAAACTACCCACCACACACTGTCCTCGATCCGGATCACGGACCTGAGTGAGAACGCCAATGATGCCAGGCTGGTATTTCAAGGTTGGCTCCACCCGAACTGGCGTCCGGGTTTCAAAGCCTCCCAGCTATCCTACACAGGCAACATCAGCGTCCAGTGTGAAGCTATAGTAAAGGTTCACGGGGTCTTTCCGTCTAGCCGCGGGTACACCGCATCTTCACGGCGATTTCAATTTCACTGAGTCTCGGGTGGAGACAGCGTGGCCATCATTACGCCATTCGTGCAGGTCGGAACTTACCCGACAAGGAATTTCGCTACCTTAGGACCGTTATAGTTACGGCCGCCGTTTACCGGGGCTTCGATCAAGAGCGTCGGCCGAGGCCTAACACCATCACTTAACCTTCCGGCACCGGGCAGGCGTCACACCCTATACGTCCGCTTGCGCGTTAGCAGAGTGCTGTGTTTTTACTAAACAGTTGCAGCCACCTGGTATCTTCGACCGGTTCGGGCTGAAGGAGCAAGTCCTCTCACCCTACGCCGGCGTGCCTTCTCCCGAAGTTACGGCACCATTTTGCCTAGTTCCTTCACCCGAGTTCTCTCAAGCGCCTTGGGATTCTCACCCTGACCACCTGTGTCGGTTTGGGGTACGGTCGCACATGATCTGAAGCTTAGAGGCTTTTCCTGGAAGCGTGGCATCAATGACTTCGACACCGTAGTGTCTTCGTTTCGTGTCTCGGCCTTGAGCACCCGGATTTACCTAAGCGCTCAGCCTACTCACTTTCACCAGGACAACCAACGCCTGGCTCACCTAGCCTTCTCCGTCCCCCCATCGCAATCATGTCCGGTACGGGAATATTGACCCGTTTCCCATCGACTACGCCTTTCGGCCTCGCCTTAGGGGCCGACTCACTCTGCTCCGATTAGCGTCGAACAGAAACCCTTGGTCTTCCGGCGAGGGAGTTTTTCACTCCCTTTATCGTTACTCATGTCAGCATTCGCACTCGTGATACCTCCAGCATGCTTCTCAACACACCTTCATCGGCTTACACGACGCTCCTCTACCGCTCACACATAGTGTGAACCCGTAGCTTCGGTACCTGGTTTAGCCCCGTTACATCTTCCGCGCAGGCCGACTCGACTAGTGAGCTATTACGCTTTCTTTAAAGGATGGCTGCTTCTAAGCCAACCTCCTAGCTGTCTGAGCCTTCCCACATCGTTTCCCACTTAACCAGGATTTGGGGACCTTAGCTGACGGTCTGGGTTGTTTCCCTTTTCACGACGGACGTTAGCACCCGCCGTGTGTCTCCCACGCTCGCACTCACCGGTATTCGGAGTTTGCCTCGGGTTGGTAAGTCGGGATGACCCCCTAGCCGAAACAGTGCTCTACCCCCGGCGGTGATACGTGAGGCGCTACCTAAATAGCTTTCGAGGAGAACCAGCTATCTCCGAGCTTGATTAGCCTTTCACTCCGATCCACAAGTCATCCAAATCTTTTTCAACAGATCCTGGTTCGGGCCTCCAGTTGATGTTACTCAACCTTCACCCTGCTCATGGATAGATCGCTCGGTTTCGGGTCTATATCCAGCGACTGTGTCGCCCAGTTAAGACTCGGTTTCCCTACGGCTCCCCTATACGGTTAACCTCGCCACTGAATATAAGTCGCTGACCCATTATACAAAAGGTACGCAGTCACGGAACAAGTCCGCTCCTACTGCTTGTACGCACACGGTTTCAGGATCTATTTCACTCCCCTCTCCGGGGTTCTTTTCGCCTTTCCCTCACGGTACTGGTTCACTATCGGTCAGCCAGGAGTATTTAGCCTTGGAGGATGGTCCCCCCGTCTTCAGTCAAGGTTTCTCGTGCCCCGACCTACTCGATTTCACGTGATCAGATTTTCGACTACGGGGCTATCACCCGCTATGGCCAGACTTCCCAGTCTGTTCGCCTAATCTTTCACACGCTTAAGGGCTGGTCCCCGTTCGCTCGCCGCTACTAGGGGAATCTCGGTTGATTTCTTTTCCTCAGGGTACTTAGATGTTTCAGTTCCCCTGGTTCGCCTCTTACGCCTATGGATTCAGCGCAAGATACTCATCTTGTGATGAGTGGGTTTCCCCATTCAGAGATGTCCGGGTCACAGGTCGTTTGCCACCTCACCGAACCTTATCGCAGGCTACCACGTCTTTCATCGCCTCTGGCTGCCTAGGCATCCACCGTGTGCGCTTCATTGCTTGACCCTATAACCCGAAGGGGTCTGGTGTCTCGCAATGATAACGATTGCCGGATACGCTTGAGACGTATCACTTAACAATTACGTATGAACGTATAAAACGTTCATGTCAGCATGATATACATTGTTAAAGAGCGACTGCTATAAGCAGTGATAAGCGTTCTTTCACATCAAAAAAAGAGAAAAGACCTTTCTTTTTCTTTTAATGTGAAAAAAGCATCCGCTTATCACTGCGTATCAACAGTATTCTGATCAGGTAATTCATTGTGAGCGCTTACCGCGAGGGTGCGTCATCGTTTAAGGAGGTGATCCAGCCGCAGGTTCCCCTACGGCTACCTTGTTACGACTTCACCCCAGTCATGAACCACACCGTGGTGATCGCCCTCTTGCGTTAGGCTAACCACTTCTGGTGCAGTCCACTCCCATGGTGTGACGGGCGGTGTGTACAAGGCCCGGGAACGTATTCACCGTAGCATTCTGATCTACGATTACTAGCGATTCCGACTTCACGGAGTCGAGTTGCAGACTCCGATCCGGACTGAGATCGGCTTTTCGGGATTGGCTCACTCTCGCGAGTTGGCAACCCTTTGTACCGACCATTGTAGCACGTGTGTAGCCCTACTCGTAAGGGCCATGATGACTTGACGTCGTCCCCACCTTCCTCCGGTTTGTCACCGGCAGTCTCCTTAGAGTTCCCGCCATTACGCGCTGGCAAATAAGGACAAGGGTTGCGCTCGTTACGGGACTTAACCCAACATTTCACAACACGAGCTGACGACAGCCATGCAGCACCTGTCTCTGCGTTCCCGAAGGCACTAAGGTATCTCTACCAAATTCGCAGGATGTCAAGAGTAGGTAAGGTTCTTCGCGTTGCATCGAATTAAACCACATGCTCCACCGCTTGTGCGGGCCCCCGTCAATTCATTTGAGTTTTAACCTTGCGGCCGTACTCCCCAGGCGGTCGACTTATCGCGTTAACTTCGCCACAAAGTGCGCTAGGCACCCAACGGCTGGTCGACATCGTTTACGGCGTGGACTACCAGGGTATCTAATCCTGTTTGCTACCCACGCTTTCGCACCTCAGTGTCAGTGTCAGTCCAGAAGGCCGCCTTCGCCACTGGTATTCCTCCCGATCTCTACGCATTTCACCGCTACACCGGGAATTCTACCTTCCTCTCCTGCACTCTAGCTTGACAGTTCCGGATGCCGTTCCCAGGTTGAGCCCGGGGCTTTCACAACCGGCTTATCAAGCCACCTACGCGCGCTTTACGCCCAGTAATTCCGATTAACGCTTGCACCCTCCGTATTACCGCGGCTGCTGGCACGGAGTTAGCCGGTGCTTCTTCTGCGAGTGATGTCTTTCCTAGCGGGTATTAACCGCTAGGCGTTCTTCCTCGCTGAAAGTGCTTTACAACCCGAGGGCCTTCTTCACACACGCGGCATGGCTGGATCAGGGTTCCCCCCATTGTCCAATATTCCCCACTGCTGCCTCCCGTAGGAGTTCGGGCCGTGTCTCAGTCCCGATGTGGCTGATCATCCTCTCAGACCAGCTACGGATCGTGGCCTTGGTGAGCCGTTACCTCACCAACTAGCTAATCCGACATAGGCTCATCCGATAGCGGGAGCCGAAGCCCCCTTTCTCCCGTAGGACGTATGCGGTATTAGCCTGGGTTTCCCCAGGTTATCCCCCACTACCGGGCAGATTCCTATGCATTACTCACCCGTCCGCCGCTCGTCAGCATCCAGCAAGCTGGATCTGTTACCGCTCGACTTGCATGTGTTAGGCCTGCCGCCAGCGTTCAATCTGAGCCATGATCAAACTCTTCAGTTTAAGATCAATGCGGTTCTTGCCTGTCGCCGAAGCAACAGAAGCGAACCAAACTTGGCTCAAGGGTCAAACGAATTCATTCATTAGGCCGAAGCCTGTTTGACGAGTCGCTTGCCTTGATAATAGGTGATTTATCACCCTCATCGGCAAGCGCCCACATGAATTACCTGATCAAATTGTTAAAGAGCAACTTTCTTAATGTCGCTGCGGCGGGCTCGATGACCTGACCCGTGTTGCCTCAGCGAGGAAGGCGTATTCTACGCATTCCGTGGTGTTTGTCAACCGCTGTTTTCAGCGGGCGAAGCGAGCGATCTGACCAACCTACCACAGAACTCTAACTTCCTGACAAACAAGAGATTTTCCAACCTCATCACCGCTGGTAACGCTGGGCGTCCCCGGCAGCGGATGCGTACTTTACGGATTCGATGCCGGGTTGGCAAGGGCTAATGTGAAAAATTTTTCAAATAGCCGAGATAAAAAAGCGGCAGGCAATGCCCGAGGGCAAACCTGCCGCAAACCACCGATCAGTACCCTGACCAGAGAGTGCCTGGCAAAGGCGTGGGCTCAGCTCTCGAAGCCCAGGCCAAAATCTTCGCTGGAAATCGCCATCAAGCTACCGGCACCTGCCTGGATCATGGCGGCGTGCGCCTTGGTACGTGGCAGCAGACGCTGGTAGTAGAAACGCGCCGTATTTAGTTTGGCGGTGTAGAAAGCGGCATCTTCACCCCCCTGTGCACTAGCGGCTTGCTTGGCAGCGCGAGCAAACAGATAGGCGACAGCGACATAGCCGGAGTACATCAGGTAATCGACGCTGGCGGCCCCTACTTCTTCACGATCCTGCATGGCCTTCATACCGATACCCATGGTGAGCTCACCCCACTGGGCATTGAGCTTGGCCAGCGGCTCGATAAATTCCTTGAGCGCAGGGTTGTCGGCTTCGGCTTGGCAGAACTTGTGAATCTCCTTGGTGAAGACCTTGAGGGATTCACCCTGGCTCATCAGCACCTTGCGGCCCAGCAGGTCCAGCGCCTGGATACCGGTCGTGCCTTCATAGAGGCGCGTGATACGCGCATCACGTACCAGTTGCTCCATGCCCCACTCTTTGATGAAGCCGTGACCGCCAAAAATCTGCACGCCTTCATTGGTGCACTCGAAACCCACTTCCGTCAGGAAGGCCTTCACGATCGGCGTCAGCAGGCCAAGCAAGATCTCGGCACGCTCCTTCTCTTCGCCTGCTGCGCCATGCTCGACCACGTCCAGCAACTGGGCGGTATACAGCACCAGCATGCGCCCGCCTTCGGCAAAAGCTTTTTGGGTCAGCAGCATGCGACGCACGTCGGGATGGACGATGATCGGGTCGGCGGCTTTATCAGGGGCCTGAACACCTGAAAGGCCACGCATCTGCAAACGATCACGGGCATAGCTGAGCGAGTTCTGGAAGCTGGCCTCCATCAGACCAAGCCCTTGAATCCCCACGCCCAGACGGGCCGCATTCATCATGGTGAACATGCAGGCCAACCCTTTGTTCGGCGCGCCTACCAGGTAGCCCGTGGCACCATCGAAGTTCATGACACACGTTGCGTTGCCGTGAATACCCATCTTGTGCTCGAGAGAGCCACAGCTGACACCGTTACGCTGCCCGGGGTTGCCCTCGGCATCGGGCAGGAACTTGGGTACGACGAACAGTGAAATGCCTTTGGAGCCTTCCGGCGCATCCGGCAGCTTGGCCAGCACCAGATGGACGATGTTCTCGGCCAGATTGTGCTCACCGGCAGAAATGAAGATCTTGGTGCCGGTGATCTGATACGCGTCGTCCTCCGCAGGAACCGCACGGGTCTTGATCAGCCCGAGATCGGTACCGCAATGGGGTTCGGTCAAGCACATGGTGCCGGTCCAGACGCCTTCGACCAGCTTGGTGAGGTAAGTGGCCTTTTGGGCATCGGTTCCGTGATGACGCAGCGCGTCTGCAGCGCCGTGGGAAAGCCCCGGGTACATGCCCCACGCCAGGTTGGTGGCGCAAATCATTTCGGAGAGCATCATGGCCAGCGAAGGCGGCAGCCCTTGTCCACCCTGCTCAGGATCTGCCGCCAGGCTTGGCCAACCCCCTTCGACATACTGCTGGTAGGCTTCCTTGAAACCACGGGGCGCTTTGACCTCCCCACCTTCCAGCAGGCAGCCCTCTTCATCACCGCTCTGGTTCAATGGCAGCAGAACGTCACGGGCAAAGCGAGCGCCCTCTTCCAGAATCGCCCCAACGACGTCAGGAGACGCTTCTTCACCATTCGGCAGTGCCGCATAGTGGCTTGGGTAATCAAACATTTCGTTCATCACGAAACGCATGTCACGTAGGGGGGCTTGATAGCTCGGCATGTCACTTCTCCTAAACGGGGGCTGAAAGAGCCGGTACTCAGCAGCTACTTTCAAACACATGTTTGAAAATTAGCGCGCAGACCCGACACAGTCAAGCAGTCGTTTGAATTAAATCGAAAAACCGACTACAACTTTGGTCTTTACCTTAGTAACGTCATGGTTTGAAAATAAAAAAAAGCCCGCCCGAAAAAACCGAGCAGGCTGTTTATCAGAGCTTACTGAGCGTAAATCACTGCATGCGGATACCACCATCCAGGCGAATCACTTCACCATTGAGCATCGGGTTGGTGATGATCTGCTCGGCCAGCAGCGCAAACTCGTCGGCCTTGCCCAAACGCTTGGGAAAAGGCACCGCAGCGGCCAACGCTTGGGCGGCTTCATCCGGTATCTCGCTCATCATCGGGGTTTCGAACACCCCTGGCGCAATGGCCATGACACGAATCGCGTGGCGCGACAGCTCTCTGGCAGCAGGCAAGCTCATGCCCACGACCCCCGCCTTAGAGGCACTGTAGGCGCACTGACCGACTTGCCCATCGAACGCGGCAATCGATGCGGTATTGATGATGACGCCACGCTCACCCCCTTGGTCTGGCGGGTTGCTGGCCATGGCGGCGGCCGCCAGCCGCATGACATTGAAAGTGCCTACCAGATTGATCTGAATCGTGCGCGCATAGCCCTCGAGATCTGCTGGGTTGCCTTGCCGATCCACCAGCTTGGCTACGCTGACCACACCGGCACAATGAACCACCCCCGAAAGACCGCTTTCGCCCCCCAGCGCAACGGCTTTGTTCACCGCCTCCTGCATGGCGTCGGAGGAGGTAATGTCGGCGATGCATGCTTGCGCGTGAGCGCCCAACTGCACGGCAAGGTCCGTCACACGATCACTCATGTCGCACAGCACCACCTTCCCGCCCGCCTTTACCAGCCGTTCGGCCGTGGCGGCACCCAAACCCGACGCAGCGCCGGTAATCAAAAACGTACGATCCTGGACCTGCATGGCACTCTTCCTGTGAATGATATCCTGTGAATTATGAGCTGTGGCGCACTTGTTCGGCCGCTTGAGCACGCAGTTTGAAGCGCTGAATCTTGCCGCTGGGCGTTTTGGGCAGCTCATCGACGAACTCGATGATACGAGGAAAAGCATGCGTAGAGAGCCGTTCACGTACTTGCTGACGAATCTCTTCCGCCAGCGCATCGCTGGGCTCGTAGCCATCGCGAAGTACGATATAGGATTTGATGATCTCGCCACGAATCTCATCTGGCTGGCCAACGGCGGCGGACTCTGCCACTGCCGGGTGCGTCATGACGCTATTCTCTACGTCCGTTGGTCCCACTCGGTAGCCCGCCGTGGTGATGATGTCATCGTCCCTACCAGCAAACTGAAACGAACCATCTTCGTTACGAATCACTACATCGCCGGTCAGGTAATAGCCATTGACGAAGGGATCTTTCTCCTGCCAAGTGTATCCTTGGAAAAAGTGAGCCGGAGAATTCTTAATGTCCACCGCAAGCACACCTGGTTCACCGGGCGGCAGCTCATTGTACTCGGCATCGAGAATGGCCAATCGGTAGCCCGGCATCGGGACGCCCATGGCCCCCACGTGCTTGGGATGGTCAAGAGAGTGATGGTTATTACAGGTCATGCCCGTTTCCGTCTGGCCATAATGGTCCATCACCGGACAGCCCAACGATTTTTCCACCCAGGTGACCACCTCGGTATTAAGCGGTTCTCCAGCGGAACTGGCTGCACGCAGCGATAACGTTTGATGCGCGTCATCGAATAACCCAGATGCTTTCATCAAACGGTAAGCCGTGGGTGCCGCAGCAAAATTGGTGATCTGATGGCGCTTCATGAACGCCAGCGCCCCTTCGGCGCTGAAGCCTGCCTCGCAAAAGTGGGTCGTGACTCCAAGTAGCAGCGGCCCCGCGATGGCGTAATAAAGGCCGTAGGCCCAACCTGGATCTGCCATGTTCCAAAAACGGTCTTCCTCGCGCAGATCCACAGCGAGCTCCATATAAAGCGCGAAAGCCGTCATGCCTGCTAAAGGCACGGCAACGCCCTTTGGCTTGCCCACCGTCCCCGAAGTGAACATTTGCAGAAAGGGCTGATCTGGCGACAGGCGCGGTGGCGCATCGCTCATTGACGTATACGTCAATGCCGTTTGCCAATCGAGGTCATCGCCATGCTCACTGCTCGCACCACCCACGGCTAATACGGGTGGGCACTGGCTCAATCCATCGAATTTATAGCGATTGGCGTGATCCGTAATCACTAACTTGGTATCAGCACGACCGAGCCGATAGTCAACTGCATCAGGGCCAAAAGCGGTGAACAGTGGCTGATAGACCGCACCGATTCGCCAGGTCGCCAGCACGGCGACCAGCAAATTGACAGAACGAGGCAGCATACAGGCAATTCGGTCGCCCTCACCAAGCCCTTGGCTTATGAACCAGCCCGCTAGCTGGCTACTTTGGCTGTCAAGCTCGGCATAGGTCAACGTATGGGTCTGGCCTTGGGTGTCTTCATGCACCAGCGCTAACACATCACCGCGGCCTTGGCGCACATGCCTTCCGCAGCATGCTTCATAGGCGTTCAGGTAACCATCTTGATGGTCGTCCAGCTTGGCGACGACACTCTCTATTGAAAATTTCTCGACAAATGAAGAATACGAGGGAAGTGACGATGATGTTGCTGTCATGACGGCTCTCTTATGTTGTTGGTCGTGAGCACTCAAGCAGGCAAAACTCCACGCGCTGTCAGCTTTATTATCAGTTTACGTTAACGGAAGCCTGCCAATAGACCAACGCTAAAAGTATTTCACCTATTGCGCAAGCCGCAAGCGCCGCAACAAGGTTAGACGTTGGTCGACCGAACAGAAGCCTCGCTGTTAGGCTCACCGCGATAGGATCATCGCCACCAGCTCGTCGGCAAGGTCGTCTGGCGTTCGAGGACCGTTGGGGTCATACCAACGGACAGTCCAGTTCAACGCTCCTAAGATGAAGCGGGAAACGAGAAAGCGGTCACCATGAATCAGCCCGGCCGCCAAGGCGTCATCGATCACCTCGACCCACAGAGCCTCGTAAGCATCCCGTAGATGACTCAAATGCGCGCTGGCAGCAGGGTCCAATCGCCGCCACTCGAACAGTGCGACGACATGAGCGTTACGGTCTGCAAACAGTGTTTCCAGATGAGCTCTTGCCATAGCATGTAGCCGTGCCTCTGCACCGTCGGGACAGGACTGAAGCGCAGCTTTCGCAATGGCAAGCGCATTTTGGGTACCCTCCTCGATCACCGCTGCCAGAATTTCTTGCTTATCTTTGAAGTGATGAAACAGGCTACCCGATTTAATGCCCATTTCCTGCGCCAACATGCGCACCGTGGTGCGATCAAAGCCTTCTTGGACGAATAGCTGAGCAGCTAAGCGCGTCAATTCCTTGCGGCGAGGAGATGCATTCATTACATTCATGTCATTTACACTAGCGCTTGCTTGGTTACTCAGGAGAAAACCACAGCCCCGCGAATGGGTCAACGCATCGCTAACTACTCAGCTCGATAATCACAAAAAAGCTATCAGGAGATAGGTCATGAGTCGCGCTACCGACGTCGTTTTTTTATCTGCCACCCGTACCCCGATGGGCGGCATGATGGGCAGCCTGTCTAGTATGAGTGCCCCTGAACTTGCCGCCGTTGCCATCCGCGCTGCCATCGAGCGCGCGGGCATTGAGGCCGCCGCCATTGAAGAGGGCATCCTGGGCTGCGTGCTGCCAGCGGGCGTCAAACAAGGCCCTGCGCGCCAAGCGATGCGCCAAGCGGGCATTCCCGATGCCAATGGTGCCACGACCATCAACAAACTCTGCGGCTCTGGCATGAAAGCGGCCATGTTGGCCCATGACCTGATCAAGGCGGGCAGTGGAGAAATAGTGCTGGCGGGCGGCATGGAATCCATGTCGAATGCCCCCCATGTGCTGACCAAAGCACGCGGCGGCTATCGTCTGGGCCACGGCGAGCTGAAGGACCACATGTTTCTCGATGGCCTGGAAGATGCCGAAACCGGAAAGCTGATGGGGGTCTTTGCGCAAGAGGTGGCCACCGAGCGTGGCTACACCCGAGAACGGCTGGACGATTTCGCGATTGCCTCGCTGGAACGGGCTATGGCCGCCACCAACCATGGCGACCTGGATGCGGAGATGGCGCCCGTCACCGTGACGACCCGCCAGGGTGAAACCGTGGTATGCCACGATGAGCAGCCCTTTCAGGCCAAACTGGACAAGATTCGCCAACTGCGCCCAGCGTTTGCAAAAGACGGCACCATTACCGCCGCCAATGCGAGTTCGATCTCCGACGGCGCCTCGGCGCTCATTTTATCGAGTCACGAGGCAGCACAGCGTCACGGTGTCAAACCGCTGGCCAGGATGCTGGGACATGCCACCCACTCGCGTCATCCCAGCGAATTTACCATCGCGCCGGTGGGAGCCATCGAGAAGCTGATGAAAAAGCTTGGCTGGGGCGTCAATGATATAGACCTGTTCGAAATCAACGAAGCCTTTGCGGTCGTCACGCTGATGGCCATGGATGATCTGGGCCTGCCACATGAAAAGGTCAACGTGTTTGGCGGCGCCTGTGCCCAGGGGCATCCCATCGGCTCTACCGGCTCACGCATCATTGCCACGCTGATTCATGCCTTGCGCCAGAAAGGGGGCAAACGCGGTATCGCCAGCTTGTGCATTGGTGGCGGTGAAGCAACCGCCGTGGCGGTCGAGCTGATCGACTGATTTACAACGCGCTTCATGGCGGTAGCGATGAAGCGCGTCTGGCCCAGGGCTGACAAGATGATCGGTGTTGCAACAAAAGATATATGAAAATTCATATATCAATGCCAAAATGAAGGACATCGTTTTTAACGGACCTTCACATGGCACACTTCGACACCTTACCCAATCTCGATCCTGCCCTGTTCAACATTCCCAGCCCGGAATCCCTGGGGTTAACGTGTAACGACCTTCCCTCGCCTAAAATACTGCTGCTGTATGGCTCGCTACGCAAACGCTCCTTCAGCCGACTGGTCGTCGAAGAAGCCGCGCGCCTGCTCGAAGCCATGGGGGCTCAAACACGTATCTATGACCCCAGCGGACTGCCTCTCCCCGATGCCGAGGATGCCAGCCATCCCAAAGTGGAAGAGCTGCGCACGCTGGCCCAGTGGGCGGAAGGCATGGTCTGGTGCTCCCCCGAACGACATGGCGCCATGACCGGCATCATGAAGGCACAGATCGACTGGATTCCTCTGGCACTGGGGGGTGTCAGGCCCACCCAAGGCAAGACACTGGCGGTCATGCAGGTGTGTGGCGGATCCCAGTCGTTCAATACGGTGAATCAGCTGCGTATTCTGGGTCGCTGGATGCGGATGCTGACCATTCCCAACCAATCCTCGGTGCCCAAGGCCTTCATGGAGTTCGATGACGACGACCGCATGAAACCCTCCCCTTTCTATGACCGCATCGTGGACGTCATGGAAGAGCTGATGAAATTCACGCTGCTGACCCGAGAGCGCAGCGACCTGCTGACCGACCGCTATTCCGAGCGTAAGGAGAGTGCCGAAGAGCTCTCCCGACGGGTCAACCAGCGCGCCATTTGAACGAGGAGTGAACATGACACAGCCACAGCCAGCCACCCCCAGCAGCGCCGACATGGGACTTTTCGAGCGCTATTTGTCGCTCTGGGTGGCCATTGCCATCATGGTCGGTATCGCCGTGGGTCAATGGGCGCCCCAGGTACCGGAAACCCTGGCGCGCTTTGAATATGCTCAGGTGTCGCTGCCCATCGCCGTGCTGATCTGGGCGATGATTTTCCCGATGATGGCCCAAATCGACTTCAGCGCGGTCGCCGGTGTGCGCCGTCAGCCCAAGGGGCTGACCATCACCACCACCGTCAACTGGCTGATCAAGCCATTCACCATGTTCGCGCTGGCCTGGCTCTTCTTCATGGTGATTTTCCGCCCGTTCATCCCTGAAGCGCTGGCCAACCAGTATCTGGCCGGGGCGATTCTGCTGGGGGCCGCCCCCTGCACGGCCATGGTGTTCGTATGGAGCTACCTGACACGGGGCGACGCGGCTTACACCCTGGTACAGGTAGCGCTGAATGATCTGATCATGCTGTTTGCCTTTGCCCCCATCGTGGTTCTGCTGTTGGGCATCTCGAACATCCAGGTCCCGTGGAACACGGTGCTGCTCTCGGTCGTGCTCTACATCGTCATTCCCCTGGCCGCTGGCTATGTCACTCGCAAAGCGCTGATGGCCAGAAAAGGCGCCGAATGGTACGACAAGGTGTTCATGAAACGCCTGGCCCCGGTCACCCCCATGGGCCTGATCGTCACGCTGGTCTTACTGTTTGCTTTTCAAGGCGATGTCATCCTGAGCAATCCGCTGCATATCGTGCTGATTGCCGTTCCGCTGATCATTCAGACCTTTCTTATTTTCTTCATCGCCTATGGTTGGGCCAAGGCGTGGCGCGTACCGCATAATATCGCCGCGCCGGGGGCGATGATTGGTGCCAGCAATTTTTTTGAACTCGCCGTGGCCGCCGCCATCGCGCTGTTTGGCCTGCAGTCTGGAGCAGCCCTGGTCACGGTGGTCGGCGTGCTGGTAGAAGTCCCGCTCATGCTGGCCCTGGTGCGTATCGCCAATAAGACGCGCGCGCATTTTCCTGCAGCCCAACCCTCCTGATGAGGACCCCGCCATGATCGTGATCTATCACAACCCTGCGTGTGGCACGTCGCGCAATACGCTGGCCATGATCGAAGCATCGGGAGAAATACCGCAGGTGATCCACTACCTGGAAACGCCGCCCAGCCGAGAGCGGCTGTTGGCACTGCTGGCCATGATGCAGCTGCCCCCCAGGGCGCTCTTGCGCCAGAAAGGGACGCCTTATGATGAACTGCAGCTCGACGATCCAACGTTGAGCGATGACCAGCTCATCGACGCCATGATGGCTCACCCGCTGCTCATCAACCGGCCCATCGTCAGTACGCCCAAGGGCACGCGATTATGCCGCCCATCCGAGCAGGTATTGGCGCTCCTGGACCACCCTGTTGCACAATTTACCAAGGAAGACGGAGAGACCGTCTACTATCCCCCCACCTAACGGCCCGGCATGGGCAGCCAGGAGCGTCATGCGTCAAGTCATCGAGATGGAGCACCCTGCCGTGGCATTCATCCAGCAGCATGGAGGCGTGGTGACGGTACGCCGTTCACCACGTCATGGCTGCTGTGGCGGGACGGCACATATCGCCGTGGCAGAGCTGGGCGCGCCAAGCGATACATCGGCCTTCGAATATCATCAGTTGCCAGAGGCCGGCCTCTGGATAGAGCCGTCCCTTGCCTGGCAAGACCTGCGATTACGGGTGGAAGGATGGTGGAAATTCAGGCGGCTGTTCCTGGATGACGCCCCGTTAACGCCGAGGAGCCGGGATACTCAACAGCGCTAGCGTGGCTGCCAGCATGAGCAGCGACGTCAGCCATAACGCGGCTGCGCCCCACTGGTCGATCAGCAGCCCAAACAGCAGCGGCGCCAGAGCCTGCAAGGCCCGAGCGGGCATCATGATGAGCCCCTGCCTGCGCCCAAACCCCTGCGGGCCAAACAGTGCCAGGGGCAGCGTCCCCGAGGCAATCGTCATCATGCCGTTACCCGCCCCATGCAGCAACGCAAACCCGGCGGCCGGCATGCCGAAAAACGTCAGCAACCCGGCGCCCACGGGATGCAGCGTGGTAGCTATCCTGCCTGCGAACAAGGGGTGAAACCGGCGCAGCAAAACGAACTCCCCCATGCGCGCCGCTACTTGCGCAGGCCCCACCAGAGCAGCCGCTGCAATCGCCACCGACAGAGAAACGCCACTCTCCTGCAGCAGCCTGGGAAGGTGGGCGGCCATGGCCGTGGAGACGAACCAGCCCGCCGCGAACACGTACGCCAGCAGCAGCAGGGTAAAACGCGGGCGTTCAGGCGCCCCAGACGCAGGGCTCGACGCGCTGGAGAGCGCTCGCTCGGCCTTGGGCAAGCGAGCGTTCAAGGGCATTCCCAACACGACATGGGCCAGCGCCCAGCTGGCGCAGGCAGCACGCCAGCCCCACTCGCTCTCGATGAAGGCAGTGATGGGCCAGCCAAGAGTACTGGCAAATCCTGCCACCAGGGTCACGCCGGTAATCGATGCCCTGGCGTGACTCCCCAGCAGCCGCCCCAGCGTAGCAAAGGCCGCATCGTAAAGACCCAGCGCCATGCCCACGCCCATCAGCAGCCATGCCAGCACCAGTGTCACCGCCCCTTGCGCCAACGCCAGTGCCAACAAGCCCACCGCCATGATGGCGTTCGAGGCCATCAGCACACCGCGCCCGCCCTGGCGATCGATCAGACGCCCGACGCTGGGTCCCAACATGGCGACCAGCAGCAACGCAGCCGAGAAGGCGCCAAATACCCAGCGAGTGGACAGCCCCAATTCCAGCGCCATGGGCCCCGCCAGAATGGCGGGCAGATAGTAGCTGGATGCCCAGGCAAGGGTCTGGGCACTCCCCAGGGTGAGCGTCAGACCAGCGCCAGGCGAACGAATCACGCCACCTGCCTGGGCAGCGCCAGTGCCATGAGCGCGCTGGCAGCCACCAGCGCCGCCGCCACCCACAGGCACGCACTCAAACCATAGGCCATGTAGAGCCACCCCGAGAGCAGCGTGCCGACCAGGCGGCCCATGGCGTTGGCCATGTAGTAGAAGCCTACGTCCATGGACACGCCATCGGCACGGGCGTAGTGGACGATCAGATAGCTGTGCCAGCTGGAGTTGACGGCAAACAGCACGCCAAAGGCCAGCAGCCCCACCACCAACCACCCCACTTGAGCCAGAGGCAACAGTGCCAGCAGAATGGCGAGCACGGCAAGCGCGGCTGCCCAGCCAGCCGTGAGCATACGAGCATCTCCATGGAACAGTGCGGTGAGCCTGGGCGCCTGGGTCTGCACGCCGCCGTAACCAATGATCCAGGCAGCCAACAGCCCACCCACGGTCCAGTGGCTCCAGCCATGCTGATCATAAAGGAAGACCGGCAAGGCCACGACAAACCACACGTCTCGAGAGGCAAACAAGCAGAAGCGTGCCGCCGAAAGCACATTGATGGCGCGGGACTTGGAGAAAATCTCGGAAAACTTTGGCTTGACCTTCTGTTTGCCGAGATCAGCCTTCAACCGCCACAGCGACAGCCCCAGCACGGCACCCAGCATCAGCGCCATGGCCACCACCGCGCCGCGAAAGCCGATCAGCGTCAGCAGCACGCCGCCCACAAAAAAGCCCAGCCCTTTCAGGGCATTTTTGGAGCCGGTCAACATCGCTACCCAGCGGTACAGGGCGCTGTTGGCATTGGCACTATCTGCAGGCACCAGCACTTTCACCGCACTTTTGGCGCTCATCTTGTTCAAGTCTTTGGCAATACCCGACAGCGCCTGGGCCGTCATGACCCAAACGACGGTGAGCATCCCGGCAGGCACCATAAGCATGGCAAGCGCCACAATCTGCAGCCCTAGCCCCACGTTCATGGTGCGATTGAGCCCCAACCGCGCACCCAACCAGCCACCCACCAGATTGGTCACCACCCCAAACGCTTCGTAGAACAGAAACAGCATGGCGATTTGCAGCGGCGAGTAACCCAACTGGTGGAAGTACATCACCACCAGCATCCGCAGGGCCCCATCGGTGATGGTAAACGCCCAGTAGTTGCCCGTGATCAGCATGTACTGGCGCACGTCGAAAGGCAGTGCGCCGATGCGTGCCCTGAGCGACTCAGCCACGGCGCGCCTGCTCCTTGCCCACCATCCAGGCAAGCTCAGCGGTGCGGTTGGCATAGCCCCACTCGTTGTCGTACCAGGCGTAGAGCTTCAACTGCGTACCATTCACCACCATGGTCGAGAGTGCATCGATGATCGAGCTGCGTGGGTCAGTGCGATAGTCGATGGACACCAGCGGCCGCTCCTCGTAACCCAGAATCCCCTTCAAGGGCCCCTCTGCGGCCATCTTGAGCGCCTGATTGACCTCCTCGACGGTTACCTCGCGCTCGAGCTCGAATATCATATCGGTCAACGAGGCATTGGCCAGCGGCACGCGAATCGCATGGCCGTTCAGCTTGCCGGTCAGCTCAGGAAAGATGGCCGTGATCGCCTTGGCCGAACCGGTGGTGGTGGGAATCAGGCTCATGCCGCAGGCGCGCGCCCGGCGTAGGTCCTTGTGCGGTGCGTCCAGAATCGTCTGGGTATTGGTAATGTCATGCACCGTGGTCATGGAACCATGACGGATGCCGAACGTTTCTAGAATGACCTTGACCACGGGGGCCAGACAGTTGGTGGTGCAGCTGGCCGCGGTGACGATGCGGTGCGTAGCGGGTTCGAACAGATGATCGTTGACACCCACCACTACGTTGAGCACGCCCTCCTCCTTGACCGGCGCACTCACCACCACACGATCGACCCCCTGATCCAGGTAGGCCTGCAGCTTCTCCGTGGTTTTCATTTTGCCGGAGCATTCGATCACCACATCGCACCCGGACCAATCACCTTCGGCAATCGTCTTGTGGGCGCTAAAGGCGATAGTACGGCCATCGATGGTGATCGCCTCTGGGGCGGCGTCGATGCCCTGCCCCGGCGCCCACTGACCATGTACCGAGTCAAACTCCAGCAAATGGGCAAACGTCGCCGCATCGCCGCCTGGGTCGTTGATGCACACCAATGTTACCTCGTCGGCAGCGGCTCGCGCCCACAGACTGCGCAGTGCCAAACGACCAATACGGCCAAATCCGTTGATACCAATGCGTAGTGACATGCTGAACCTCCAGAGCAAAGCGAGCTAGATATATGAAAAATCATATATTAAAGATCAAAAAAAAGCAGTGTTCTATCGCGCAGGCGACAAGCCGCCTGCGCGATAGGGAGTGAGCGGCGCTACATCATCCGAAGCGCCCCGTGATGTAGTCGTGGGTACGCTGGTCTTGCGGATTAGTGAAGATCTCGTCGGTGCTATCGACCTCCACCAAGTCACCCATGTGGAAGAACGCAGTGCGATCCGCCACGCGTGCCGCCTGCTGCATGTTGTGCGTCACCATGACGATGGTGTAGCTCTCGCTGAGTTCATCGATCAGTTGCTCGACCTTGGCTGTCGCGATGGGGTCCAGGGCCGAACAGGGTTCGTCCATCAAAATGACGTCCGGGCTAACGGCCACGGTACGGGCAATGCACAGGCGCTGTTGTTGCCCCCCCGATAAACCGGTCCCCGGCTGATCGAGGCGATCTTTCACTTCGTCCCAGAGGCCTGCACGGCGTAAGCTACTTTCGACGATGTCATCCAACTCCGCCTTGCGTTTTGCCAGCCCGTGCAAACGCGGACCATAGGCGATATTTTCATAAATCGATTTGGGGAACGGGTTAGGCTTTTGAAACACGATACCTACTTGAGCGCGTAGCAACACGACATCGCGATCCGGCGCATAGATGTCCTTGTCATCCAGGGTGATCTTGCCCTCCACCCGACAGATGTCGATGGTATCGTTCATACGGTTCAAACAGCGCAGAAAGGTAGACTTACCGCAGCCAGAAGGCCCGATGAACGCCAACACCTCGTTTTCGTATACGTCCAAGTCGATGCCGTTGATCGCTTGGCTGGCACCGTAAAAGACCTTGACGTTCTGGGCGCTCATCTTGACCGTGTCAGTGGCTTTACTGGTGCGGCTCTCGCCAGCGCCTACGCTCACCATAGGGGATGTCTTTGGCTCTGTTGAAGTATTCACTTACCACCTCGTCTCGAATTTTTTACGCAGCCAGATTGCCAGTGCATTCAGGCTCAGCATCAACCCCAGCAGTACAATGATGGCCGCTGACGTACGCGCTTCGAAGAAATTACGTAGCTCGTTACCCTGCCATAGATAGATTTGCACGGGTAGCGCAGCAGACTGGTCCAACGGCGTAGCAGGCACGTTGGATACGAATGCATTCATGCCGATCAACAGCAGCGGCGCCGTCTCACCCAGCGCCTGGGCAACGCCCAGAATGGAACCCGTTAGAATACCGGGCAGCGCCAAAGGCAGCACATGATGGAAAACGGTCTGCACTCTCGACGCTCCAATTCCCAAGGCCGCCTGGCGTATGGAGGGAGGAATAGAGCGCAGCGACGCCCGAGTCGCGATAATGATGGTCGGCAAGGTCATCAGCGTCAGCACTAGGCCACCCACCAGCGGGGCTGATAGCGGCAAGCCCAGATAGCCAATGAAGATGGAGGCCCCCAGCAAGCCAAACACGATGGAGGGCACTGCCGCCAAGTTATTGATATTGATCTCGACGAGATCGGTCAGCCGGTTCTTGGGAGCGAACTCTTCGAGGTAGATGGCGCTAGCCACACCAATCGGTACCGATAGCACGATCACGATCAGCATCATGAACAGCGACCCCATAAACGCGCCTGCCAGGCCTGCCGACGCAGGCGAGCTGCGCGAGTCCGTATTGAGGAACAACGAGGTGCTGAAAGAGTTACGAATGACATTTTCATCGTAAAGACGATCCGCCCACTCGCGCGTTTGAGCGCTTAGCTGCTGGCGTGAATCCGGCAGGGAGCGGTCGATATTGCCTTTTATCCAGACATCGACATCCGCAGCGGCCAGCATTTTAACTTCGACGGTCTGACCCAATAGGGAAGGATTCTCGACGAATTGATCGCGCAGGGAAAAACGCTCATCCGACGCGACTAATGCACGTAAGTCGCGCAGTTGGCGTGGCTCGACCTCGACACCTAACGCCTCTTCCATGGCGCGGTCGATCAGCGACTGCCAATTTACCATTCCCGCTTGAATCAACCACTGTGTGTAGCGCTCATCGAAGGCCGCCTGGCTTTCACCACTGGCACGCTCGGGCTTCTCGTCAAGTTGAATCACTTCAGGATCGAAGTAAATTTCTGGATACAGAGTTGACTGCCAGAATGCCGGCACACCGCGCATCAAAATACTGATGAACAGAATGGTGACAAGCGTGAGGCCAATCACTACCGCGGCCAAACCCGCAAAGCGGAAACGCTTTTCTTGACGATGACGTCTTGCCAGCGAATTTTCGATCGTTGTCAGACGGTGCTGACGGCGCTGCTCAATCGTAATAGACATGGTCGCTTACTCGTATTGCTGGCGGTATTTACGCACCACAACCAGTGCGATGACATTCAGGCCAAGGGTAATGACGAACAGCGTCAGCCCCAGAGCAAAAGCCACCAGCGACTGCGGGCTGGCAAAGTCCATATCCCCTGTCAGCTGGTTGACGATGGTCACCGTAATGGTCGACACCGCTTCGAACGGATTGCCGTGAAGCACCGGATTATTACCAGCCGCCAATACCACGATCATGGTTTCACCAATGGCGCGGCTGGCGGCCAACAAAAACGCACCGACGATACCTGGAAGCGCAGCAGGCAACACTACTTGGCGAATCGTTTCGGACTTCGTTGCACCCAACCCTAGCGCACCATCGCGCAACGACTTAGGCACTTGGGTAATGATGTCGTCTGACAAGGACGAGACGAATGGAATGATCATGATGCCCATCACCAAACCCGCCGTCAGTGCACTGGTGGTGCGAATGTTGATGCCCACCACATCCCCAAGGCTAGACAAAAACGGACCGATGACGATCAACGCGAAAAAACCGTAAACGATCGTGGGAATACCCGCCAGCACTTCGATGATCGGCTTGGCCACACTACGCAGCCAAGGGGGAGCGTACTCGGCCATGTAAATCGCCGTCATCAGGCCCACAGGGATGGCCACCAACAAAGCAATGATACTCACCATCATGGTGCCCCATAGCAGAGGCAGTAAACCAAATTCGCCTTGCGCATCGGTGCCCGAGGTACTGAAGCGAGGATTCCAGGTCGTTCCAAAGAAGAACTCTGCTGGACTGATGAAGCTAAAGAACTTCAGCGCTTCGCCCAGCATCGATAGCACGATGCCCACGGTGGTGAAAATCGCAATGGCCGAGCAAGAAGCCAGCGCAATAGAGATCACTTTTTCGACATGGTTACGTGCACGCCATTGGGGGGAAACGCGACGGCGAGCAAGCACCAGCCCCACCACCGCCACAACGGCCATCAGTGCGATCAGGGTCGTGTTCTGAAAGGTCTGCAAGCGAGCCATGTGAGCGGCCGCCGCTAATTCTTCGGGGCTTCCGCCACCCGCCACATTTCGCTCGTTGGCTAGCGCAGTAATGCGCCGTAACAAGGTAGCCATTTCACGTTCGTTCATACCCGCCACTAGCTCGGGGGGCAGTTGTTGAACGACCAGCATATCCATCAATTGTGGCGCCAGCAGCGACCACAATATAAACAGCGCAAGCGCTGGCAACCCGCACCAAAGGGCCACCAACGCTCCATAATAACCGGGGCGCGAATGCATCCGCACATCGTGCTCTGCCGCAACCGCGCGACTACGTGTTAACCCTAAGTGGTAAGCCAAGGCCATTATCACGAGTAGCGTGGCTATCAAGGCAATGTTACTCATTCTCTCTCCGCCCATGATTTCCTACGTTCAAGCGCCAGCATCATTTTCATGATGCTGGCGCAATACCTACCTACACATCGCTATCAAGCGACAAGGGCAGTCTTACTCTTCTACGCTTACCACGGTACGGGCCTGGAACTCAGCCAGTGCTTCAGCACGCTCTTCTTCGCTCATCGGAATGAGACCAGCGTCTTCCAGCGGGCTGCCATAGCCAGAGATCATGTCATTCAAGAAGAACTCGGTATACTCGGCCAAGCCAGGAATAACGTCCAGGTGCTCACCCTTGACGTAGAAGAACAACGGACGAGAGACGGGATACTCGCCCGAACCGATGGTTTCCAGGCTCGGGGTTACGCCATCTACCGTGGCCACTTGCAAGCGATCACGGTTTTGATCGTAGAAGCTCAGACCAAATACGCCAACGGCATCAGCCTGGGCATCCAAGCGGGCCAGAGTTTCGGTGTAATCGCCAGCAATCTCGACGATACGGCCATCGCCACGCAGCGCATTACACGCATCGCCTTCTACGTTGGCGTCGCTTTCACAACCAGCGTGCACGACTTTCTCTTCGAACACTTCACGGGTGCCGTGGTTGGAAGCCGGAATGACCAACACGATCTCCTGATCGGGTAGGCTGCTGTCGATTTCGTTCCAGCGAGTGTAGGGGTTGTCGACCAACTCACCCTCGTGGGTAACTTGTGCGGCAGCGGCTTTGAACACGTGCTCAGGCGTTAACGCGAACTCTCCACGGTCGATACGAGAAGCAAACACGATACCATCATAGCCGAACATCACTTCGAGAATTTCGTTGACGCCATTTTCGTTACAGCTGGCCACTTCGCCGCTGCGAATGGCGCGAGAAGCGTTGGCGATGTCAATGGTGTTTTCGCCAACGCCCTGGCAGAACTGACGCAAACCGCCACCGGAGCCGCCAGAACCGACGACCGGCGTGTTGAACTGGGGATAGGTGTTACCAAACTCTTCGGCAACGATACTGGCAAACGGAAGTACAGTGGAAGAACCGGCAATCTGCACCGTGTCACGAGCTACGGCGGCAGTCGATACGCCGGTAGCGAGTGCGGCAGCAACAACAACACCAAGTGTCTTTTTCGTTACTTTCATCGTCATGTCCCCTCTGGTTTCATGCCTGGGCTGCTTGAATTAACCCGTTCGGCAATGTTGGCGATTGGCCTTTCACACCGAGGAGTTTGCACAGTGACGATTGCAGAAATATGACAGTGGTAATTTTTTTAGCAAGGAATGTTAACGAAGCGTTGGCCCAAGGACTTCAAAGCAGCAGCCCCAGTGCTGCTAGCGTGCATAGTGCCAATGAACAGCGCTGCAGCAGCACTTTATCCAGCCGGTGGGCCACTGCATCGGCCAACGCATTGCCGACCAATACGGCAGGCAAAAACGTCAGTGCCAGCTTGAAATGCCATGCGCTGAGCTGCCCCGCCAGCGCCAGCGTCGCCAGAGTCAACAGCGAGGTGATGACGAAAAAGGCCGCCAAATTACCGCGCATTCGATCGGGCGAAAAGCCGTGCATCAATAGCACGATGGGCGGCCCACCAATCGCCGCCACGGTGCCGAAGATGCCCGACAGCACACCGGCCACGAACAGCGTGACGCGATTCACCGGCACATGAAAACGGCACAGCGTGACACCGACCGCAAACAGCACGATGGCGGCAATCAGCGCTTCCAGCACGGCCATGGGCGCCGCCAGCAGCAGCCAGATGCCCAGCCCATTACCCGGCAGCCGCCCCACCAGTGCCACGCCGATCTCGCTCAGATGCACTTCGTGCCAATAGCGACGTACCATCATTAGCGATACCGTAAAACCAAACAGCACCAGTACGACAGGCACCAACCGAGGCTCCAGCATCAGCAGCAGCGGCGCCCCAACGACGGCAAGGCCAAACCCCGTCGCACGCTGTACGAAGGCACCTAGTAGCAGCACCCCGGCACAGGCAAGCCACCTATCCAGTGAAAGTCCTAGCGAGAGCTCCAACCCTTCCAATACCATCACGCTCAAGACACCCGAGTAAGCTTTCTCACCCCAATATTCCCAAGCAGCGCCGCCCCTAACATGGTTAGCACCATTGGCCAAAGATGCTCGACCTGGAAGAGTCCCACGAGTACACCCGCCAACGCGCCACAGCTAAACTGGATGCCCCCCAGTAGTGCCGTGGCCGTGGCGCTGATATGACCGAAATGATCCAGCAGCGACGAAATGGCATTGGGTGTAATCAGTCCAATCATCCCAGTGAAGAGCATTACCAACACCACCACGACAGGTAATGAAGCCAGGCCAAGCGCCGTCGTGACGACTAACGCCAACGCCGCGAATAGCTGTACCGCCAAACCAAACCGCAGGTTCTGCTGCGGCGTCCGCTTGCGCAGAAGATGAATATTCAGCCGATTAGAGAGAGCAATGATGACCACATTGACACCAAACACCAGCGGGTAAATTCCCGGAGAGAGGGAGAAGTAGTCTAAGTAGAGAAACGGTGATGCCGTCACGAAAGCGAACAGGCCTGCAAAAGAGGCGGCCACCGCACAAATGTAGCCCATTCCCTCTCGGTGACGCAGCACGCTGGCGTAGTTGCCCAACACCTGACGTGGGGTGGCGGCGGGCCAACTGGGGTCACGGGTTTCGGGCAATCGCGTGCCCAACAGCCATAATAAGAACCCAGCATAGACCGCTAGAAAGACGAAGATCAGCCACCAGCCTGCAATATGCAGCAGCAGACTCCCAACCGCCGGAGCCACCAGCGGGGCCAGCATCATGATCATGGCCATGGTAGACATGACCTTGGCAGCCTCACGCCCGCTGAAGCAGTCACGCACAATGGCTGCCGAATTCACCACGCAAGCCCCGCCTCCCAGTGCTTGTACGAATCGCCATATCAACAGTGAGGTCAAACTATCAGCAGTGGTGATCATCAAGCTGGACAGCATAAAGACAACCAGCCCACTCAGCAGGACGGGTTTGCGTCCTATACGATCCGACAAAGGCCCAAAACAGAGCTGCCCCAGCGCAAAGCCGAACAAGAACATGCTAATGGAAAGCTCGGTATGGTGAATGCTGGCATCGATACTCTCCGCCAACACGCCCATGGCTGGCAGATAAGCATCTATCGCAAAAGGGGCCAATGCCGTATTCGCCGCCACCAAAAGCGCCACGCGACGCGGATTGAGTTCCATACATCTCCTCACAGCTACGCTGGTCGACCGCCTGGCGGCCATTTAGATAGGACGCTAATCATACACTCAACCCCAGGATCTCGCACCGTTCACTCAGAACTGAAACATTTGCCTATTAAGCTGGCTTCATGAGTCGAATGAGGAATACCTGGGGGCATGATGACACTCACAAAACTTGAAAACATTTCGTTACGCCAGCTAAGCCTATCGGCACTGCTCTTGATGGCGGGCTGCCTGCTGATGTTTGCCGCGCTAGCATGGCACATCATGCAGCAGAGCCAGCGTGATCTGGCCGCTTTGGAGCTGGTCAACGTGCAGCAAGCGTCTTCGCTGAATCGACTACACATCGCCAGTTTAGAAGGACTCAATCGCATGGATCGCGCTTTAGAGCGACAACTGCGCCCCTCGCTCGGTGATCCTATTGCAGCGCTGGAAGCGGTCGAGTACGAGTTGAACGAAATGTCACAGGCACTTGATAGCTTTCTGCAAGCCACACAGAACAGCCCGTATTCAGCGCTACGCGATGCCATCGATGATAGAGCCCATCAACTGCTGGCTAGCATGGATGCGCAGCACGATGCCATCACCTCCGGTGACCGCAGTGGCTATCGACAAATCACGCTGGAAGCCATGGCGCACAGCGAGGCGCTAGCCAGTCATGCACGCGCATTTTATCAGGTCGCCGATCAGCAAGGCGTCAGTCTGATGCAAAAGGCCGAGCAGCGTGGTGGCATGGTCGCCGTTGGCTTGGCCCTGGGTATGGCGATCTCACTCGCACTCATGGGATCGCTGATATGGCTTGGGCATTACCAGTTGCTTCAGCCCATTCGCCACTTGATCGTCCACTTCCGTCATATGGCCGACGGGGATTTGAGCAAGGCGGTTCCCGCTCGAGGTAACAATGAAATCGGCCAGCTCTATGCTGCCTTGGGCGTCATGCAAACCTCTCTCATTGGCACCGTCACCCAGCTACATGACAACAGTCAGCACGTCTTCCAAAGCGCTCAGCGTTTGGCATTGGGTAATGAGGACCTCGCCACACGCACTCATCAGCAAACCACCTCGTTGGACAGCACGGCAACCAACGTCCATACGTTAACCGATAGTGTGGCGCATACCGCTGAACATGCTCTCCAGGCCAAAGAGTTAACCGAACATGCGACGGCGCAGGCACAGCGGAGCCACCAGACCATGGAAGCCTTTCTGTCGACCATGGGAGAGATCGACACCCACGCCAAGCAGGTCAACGACATCGTCAATGTCATCAATAGCATTTCGTTCCAAACGAACCTGCTCGCTCTCAACGCCTCGGTAGAAGCCGCGCGAGCGGGTGAGCAGGGCCGCGGCTTTGCCGTCGTGGCTGCAGAAGTACGCTCACTGGCCACCCGCAGCGCGGAAGCCGCGACCCAAATTCGTCACTTATTGGCATCTTCCAATGCGAGTATCGAGCGGGGTAATCAGCTATCCCGCGATGCCAGTCAACAGTTCGAAGAGATGGTGGGCTCGATCTCCTCGACCCGCCGAGTAATCACCGACATCGCCGATGCTGCCCACCTGCAACACCAGCACATCGAAGAGATCAACAAAACATTACAGGAACAAACCCATGTGACACAGGCGAATGCTCGGCAGGTCGATGCCACCGCACAAGACGCCATGTCGCTGGAGTCGGCCGCCGAAGGGATGCGCGAGCAAGCGGCCCAATTCAAGGTAAACCAACAGCGCCGGGCATCTGATTACCAGTGGCGCGCCGCAGATTCTTCGCCAACGTTACCGATCAACCATACTCAACGTGAGTCAGCCTTGTTAGAGTAACCTTGACTCAAACAAGGAGCACTGCATGGCCACTAGCCTATTAAACCAATTGAAAGAGATGACCACTGTGGTGGCCGATACGGGAGACCTGGAGGCCATCCGCCGTTTTCAGCCCAAGGACGCCACCACCAATCCATCGCTGATTCTTCAAGCTGCCCAGCAAGAGGAACGACGGGCTCGCTTGGCCAGTATTGCCAAAGACAGCACCGATCTGGACGACGCGGTCGATCGTGTAGCGGTGGATATCGGTAGCGAAATTAGCAAGCTGGTACCCGGCTACGTATCGACCGAAGTCAGCGCCCGCCTCTCGTTTGACCGTGACGCCACGATTGCCAAGGCGCACTCGCTGATCGAGCGTTATGCCGAGTGCGGCGTGGGTCCTGAGCGTATTCTGATCAAGATGGCCTCTACCTGGGAAGGCATTCAGGCCGCCCGCCAGTTGGAGCGCGACGGCATTCGTACCAATCTGACATTGCTATTCGGCTTTGCTCAGGCGCAGGCATGTGCCGACGCCGGTGCCACGCTCATTTCACCGTTCGTTGGCCGCATCCTCGACTGGCACAAAGCCCGTTCGCCGGAAGCCGACTTTAGCGGCGCCAATGATCCGGGCGTACAGTCGGTAAAACGTATCTACGACTACTATAAAGGCCATGGCTACCCCACGATCGTCATGGGAGCGAGCTTCCGGAACGTCGATGAAATTCAGGCACTCGCTGGCTGCGATCGACTCACCATCTCCCCTGCTCTGCTCAACGAACTCGACGAGCTGCAGGGTGACTTGCCACGGCAGTTAACGCCCATGGGTGCTAGCAGCTCCATCGAGCAAGCGCTAGCGCAGGCTGATTTCCGGTGGGAGATGAACGAAGACGAAATGGCGACAGACAAGTTGGCCGAGGGTATTCGCAAATTCATGGCCGATCAGCGTAAGCTCGAGGAGCTGCTGAGCGCGCTACGCCAAGGGTAAGCGCTGCCTCGGCAGCCCCCAACCAGGACGCCCTCTTAACCGCTCGCTAAGAGGGCGTTTTACTTATGTGTCACCGTCGATTGCGATTCGAGCATTTCGACCAGCGGTTGAAACTGCTCACGATTATGCTCGTTCATGTGCATCAAAATACGGTGCGCTTCCAAAATACGTGTGCGCAGGCCCTCTTCATCGGCAGGCTCGGCTGGCAAATCTTGCATCGATGAACTGAGCGGGGTAGTGGGCTGCAGAGGCGCTTCCATTAGCGTAAAAAAGCGCGCAAATCCCATGACGTCGAGCATCTGCCGCACGTCGGGGTTATCGGCAATGATCGTCGGCGGCTGTTCCAACCGCCCTTTGACGGCCATAGCGACTTTCGCAAGGAAGCCGAGCGCGGTGGAATCCACGTTGGTCGCTTCGCGCAGGTCGATCATCACCGCCTGGAGCCCAGGGGTTTGGGCAAGGCGTTGCGCTTGCGTATCGAGCGTGGCACACAGCGTCAGTCGCACGTCTCCGCAGAGCTTCAAGACAAAAACACCAGAGTCGAACGCCGCTTTGATACGGCCCTCTTCAATCAGCATGACCAAATCCGCTCACCATCATGATTGTCAGGTCATCGGGTAAAGCATCGCGGTCTTGGTTCGCCTCATCATCCGCATCGCCCTTTTCGAGGAGCGAGTTGGTGCTGGCTAGCCGGTCGCGCAGCTGCTCAAGCGTGACACTTTCGCTAACGAGTTGCTCAAGTTCCGTGAGCCGCGTGTCGAGCGTTTTACCCGGCAAGCATTCCAATACACCGTCTGAACACAGCCATAAACGAAAATTGGCCGGTAAAGCACAGCTAAGCGAAGGATACTCCACATCGGGGAAAAGGCCTACCGGCATCCCTTCCCCAGCAAGACGCTCTAGTTTACCGTCGGCCGCGAGCAGCGGCATCGGTAGCTGAGCACCGAGCGAATAGTGAAGAGTATGCGCCTCATGGTCAATAACACCGACGAATAAAGTGGCATGTTTTCCAATATCGGTATCCTGCAGCTCACGGTTCATCGCCGCGAGCCAGTGGGGGGGCAATTGCTCTGGGGCTTGGCCATCCCACTCGTTGAGCCAACGGTTACACAGATATTTGAGCAGCACCGTCACGAAAGCAGACGACGCGCCATGCCCCGACACATCGGCAAAGTAGAACGCACTGAAGCGATCGTTATAACGTTGGTAGTCAAGAAAGTCGCCTGATAAATACAGCGATGGCGCAAACCAGTAGTCGTAGTAAACGCCACTGATCACTTTGGGATGCGCGGGCAACAATCGGCGCTGAATATGGCCCCCGCTTTGTTGATCCATGCGCAATAGCGCCAAGTGCGTCTCGAGGCTCTCGTTGAGCTCTGCCAGGCGCTCACGGTCACGGTCACGCTCCTGCGCCAAAGCGTGCAGCTCGATCGCTTTGCGAATCATCCGGCGCAGTAGTTCAGTATGGCGTAGCGGGTGCACGATATAATCCACCAGCCCCACATCGATCGCCTTGATCAGGTCAGCATCCTGGCGAGAGTCGCTCACGATGAGCGTGGGCAGCCGAAGCGTTAACGGCGACCATTGCTGCCGCGGCACAGCGCGCGCATGGGCGACGATCAACGCAGTGCCGTTAGGCAAATGGGCTATGTTATCGGCGGCGTACACCCACATGCCGTCGCAAGTAATCGCCTCGGCCAGCGCATCGCGCTCGGGGCCAGGCTCATCGATTACTGCGATCAACTGCTTAGCGTGATCCATGTTGGGCCTCAATCGGCGAAATCGTCGTCACCAAAGTCGGTATCGTCGAAATCAAAATCATCCATGGCAAACGGGTCATCGCCCAGCGCTCCGTCATTTACCTCGAACTGTCGGCGCTGTAAATAGGCATCGCGTACGAACCGGTAGCGATCTCCCGAAATCAACGACTCTTGATCCAGCAAGCCCGCACGTATATCGATGATGTTCAGCGCTGTCAGACCGATCCTGACACGATCTTCGTCTAGGTAAGTGGGCGGATAGGCGGCCATGTCGGCAGGTCGACCGGTGGCATCGCGCAGCGTGCTAGGGCCAAACAGCGGAAGAACCAAATAGCGCGAATCTTCCCAGCCCCATACGGCTAGGGTTTGACCAAAGTCCTCCTCATCGGCAGTGATCTCCATCAGAGTGGCGTAGTCCAGCAAGCCGCCGATACCTACCGTAGAATTGATCAAAAAGCGAGAGGTCGCGAGCCCTGCATTAGCAGGCTTGCCCTGGAGTAAGCTGTTGAGCGCCGTGCGTATCTCTGCCAAGTTGGAGAAAAAGTTACCTACCCCTGTTTGAACAGGTTCAGGCGTGATGGTTTTATACCCCTGCGCTACCGGCTTGAGAGCGTAGCGGTCCAATACGTCGTTGAACGCAAACACGCGTCGATTGAAACCTTCCCATGGATCCTGTGGATCAGCGGCCACTTGCGCCTCCGCCGCTCCCTCCTCTTGAGAAGCCCCTGTGCTCGCGCAGCCGCCCATGCCGAGCATCGTGAATAGCAGAAGCGGCAACAGCTTCTGCCATCCATTTCCCGCTTGTCTTTGCATTGCCCACCCCTTCAGCATGCGTTGTCCTCTTACCGTATTGCTCGCGCTTCTCAACATTCACTCTCGAATCGCCACACGCTTACTGACGGCGCACCACCACGCTGCCCGCACTGTAACCTGCACCGAACGAGCAGATAACGCCGATATCCCCGTCCGTTAACGCCTCGCGGTGAAGGTGGAAAGCGATGATCGAGCCTGCCGAGCTAGTGTTGGCATAGCGATCGAGAATGATCGGGGCCTGTGTCTCGCTAGGTTCTACACCCAGCACTTTACGTGCAATCAAATCATTCATATGGCGGTTGGCCTGATGAAGCCACATACGCGTCAGATCAGCACCCGACAGCTCGAGCGAGGCAAGATGGTCGGTGATGAGCTTAGCCACCATCGGGCAGACCTCTTTGAAAACGCGTCGTCCCTCTTGCACGAATAGCTTGTCCAACGCCTGCGGATCACTGTCGGTCACACGGTTCAAAAACCCAGCATTGTTGCGAATCGCGTTGGAAAATTTGGTGACTAGCCGCGTGCCAAGGATCTCATAGCGTTCCCGGGCCACCGCCACGTCGTCATTTTCCAGTACCATAGCCGTACAAGCATCGCCGAAAATAAAGTGGCTGTCACGGTCTCTAAAGTTCAAATGCGCCGAACAGATCTCCGGGTTGACGATCAAGGCCCGCTTGACACTGCCTGCCGCAATCGCATTCGCCGCCGTTTCCAGCGCAAACGTGGCGGAGCTGCAGGCAACGTTCATATCGAATCCGTAGCCAGACGTACCCAATGCTTGCTGTACTTCTACCGCTACCGCTGGATAAGCGCGTTCTAAGTTAGAGCACGCCACGATGACCAGCTCGATATCTGCGGCATCCACCTCAGCCGCCGACAAGGCTTGGCGTGCCGCCTGGGTGGCCATCTCACACTGGATGGAGGGCTCGTCATTACGACGCTGTGGCAGTTTGGGTCGCATGCGCTGGGGATCAAGGATGCCGTCAGCATCGAGCACGTAGCGGCTTTTGATACCCGAGGCTTTTTCGATGAACTCACTGCTAGAATATGCCAATGCTTCTTGTTCGCCCCGTGCGATGGCGTTGGCATGCTGGGTGTTGTGCTGATCGACCCAAGCATTGAAAGCAGCGACCAACGCCGCGTTGTCAATGGCGTTTTCCGGCGTGTAAAGTCCAGTACCGGTGATCACTACGTTGGCCATGCTGTCTCCTTAAGAGGCCTCGACACGTCAAGCCGAAACCATCAGTCAAATAGTATCGTGCAGGCAGACCATCCTGCTCTGTGCTGACGAACGCTGTGTTAGGGATGCGTGATCTCTTCCCAGCGTTTTTCCAGGCGCTTTACTGACACCGGCATTTTTGTTCCGAGCTGCTGCGCAAACAGAGAAACACGCAGCTCCTGGAGCCACCAGCCGAATACCACGAGTGCCGGGTCTTCAGCGTTACCGCGTCGCTCGCTTTTGCGTCGCGCGTCGAAGCGTTCTTCGAGCGCCTGGACATCCTGCATCATCATTTGATCACGACCTCGTTCGCGGGCCGCCTTTTCAAGGCGAATCAACGCGGCTTCGGTATAGCGTGGATACTCATCGAGCCACTCCCCAGCATCGCGAATGAAGCCAGGATAGACCAACCGCTGCATCTGTGCGCTCACATCACTGTAAACGAGCGCTAGCGCAAAATTGAGCTTCCCTTTAAGCACCTTGGTGACGGCTAAATGCCCTTTCAAGGCGTTTTCAACCCGCTCCAAAAGCGTTACCGCATAGGGAATCAGCGATTCGCCGGTCCTATTGAGACGCTCGGCGAGCTCAGGGGCAGAGCGCGGCAGCGGATGTGTCGCCACCACCTGGGTAAACACTGCTAGCAGCAAGTCGTCCACGAGCACCTGCTTAGTGCCTACTTTAGCAAATAGCAGCGCGCACTTTTCCACCCCAGGCAAGCGTTTGATCGCTTTCACTTGCTCGGGCTGCTTTGCGATGGCTAACCGGGCAACGCCCTCTTGGTGGGCCGCAGTGGCTTTCGCAGGGTGATCGAACAGGCTGACGTTGAAATGATGCCCATTGGCGACCAGCGCTGGATAGGCTTCTACACGAATGCCCGCTTGCGTGGTCACACGCGACTCGGGCAGCGGTGTCTGAGGTAGTTCGTCCATCGAAGGCGCTTGGCTTGCCTGATCGGCCAACGCCTGGGCCCCTGCACTAGCCGCCTCTTCGAAACGCTTCTCTAGTGCCCTCACGTCGCGCCCCTGGCCAAGCATGTCACCCGCATGATCGACCACTCGCACGTTCATGATCAGGTGCGGGGGTAGCAAATCGAGACGCCAATCGTCTGGATGAACACGGGTGCCGGTACGTCGGCGAATGAACTCACCCAACGCTTCGGTAAGCGGCCGCTCATCGGGCGCTAGCGTCTCCAATGCAGCATCGACCCAGTCAGGAATGGGCACTACCTGACGACGAATGCTTTTCGGCAGCGATTTCAAAAGCGCAATACACTTCTCGCGTAGAAGCCCCGGCACCAACCACTCAAGGGCATGAACGGGCAACTGCGGTAGCATGGCCGCAGGCACGGTTAGGGTCACGCCATCGTCGGCGGCATCCGGGTCGAAGTGGTAACTGACCGGGTACGCGACGCCAGACAGCGTTAAATGATCTGGATACTGCGCCAGAGTGACGTCATGGGCATCCCGGGCCTTGAGAGCATCGATATCGAACTTGAGCAGCTCAGGGTCCTGACGCTCGGCCTGCTTACGCCAGTGCTCGAAGCCCTTGCCATTGACGACATCTGCGGGTATGCGCTCGTCGTAGAAGGCAAAGAGCGTCTCTTCGTCAACGAGAATATCCCGCCGACGGGCGCGATCTTCTAGCGCTTCGACTTCATCGATTAGCGCACGATTATGGGCGAAGAACGCCCCTTTGGTTTGAAACTCGCCTTCCACTAGCGCCCGGCGGATGAACAGCTCCCGCGACTCCTGTGGCGCAATGGGCCCATAATGAACACGACGGCGCGCTACGATAGGTAGGCCAAACAGAGTGACCTGCTCGAAGGCGACCACCTGGGCACGCTTCATCTCCCAGTGAGGCTCACTGTAGCTGCGTTTCACCAAGTGTTCCGCCTGCGGTTCGATCCATTGGGGGTCGATTTTGGCGACGGTGCGGGCAAACAGCTTGGTGGTTTCGATCAACTCGAAGGCCATGACCCATTTGGGGGTTTTCTTGGCCAGCCCTGAGCCTGGATGAATCATGAACTTGCGGTTTCGCGCGCCGAGGTACTCGCGGTTTTCAAGTAACGTGCCCAAATGGGAGAGCAGACCCGATAGTAACGCCTGATGCAGCTTACCGGACGTTTTCCGTCTGGCTTGCTTGGCCTGCTCTTCGCTTTCGTTCTCATCACGGGGTAGCGGTGCGGGCACCTCGATATCCATATCCCGCAACAGCTGGCGTAGCTGGCGAAACGTATCGTGCCACTCGCGCATGCGCAGGTAGTTGATGTAGTGCTCGCGACACCAGCGGCGCAGCTGGTTGCCGGATAGCGCATCGCGGGCGTTATCAATGCCATGCCACAAGTTCAACAACGCCACGAAGTCGGAATCCGGATCGTGCCAGCGCTGATGCGCCTGGTCGGCGGCTTGGCGCTTGTCGGCGGGCCGATCGCGGGGGTCTTGAATCGCCAGCGCCGATACGACAATCAGTACGTCACGCAGGCAGCCCCGCTCTGCACCAGCCAACACCATACGGGCCAAGCGAGGGTCGATGGGCAGCTTCGCCAGCTTACGGCCCAGTGTGCTCAGTTGCTGCTTCTCGTTGACGGCACCGAGCTCGAAAAGCAGCCTAAAGCCATCTTTGACGAAGCGACTATCGGGCGGGTCGACGAAGGGGAAGTCTTCGATACTGCCTAGCTTGAGTGCCAGCATCGACAAAATGACCGACGCCAGGTTGGTACGCTGGATCTCCGGGTCGGTGAACGCGGGCCGAGACAGAAAATCCTCTTCGTCGTAAAGACGAATACAGACGCCTTCGGCGATCCGGCCGCAGCGGCCCTTGCGCTGATTGGCGCTGGCCTGGCTGACTGGCTCGATGGGCAGTCGCTGAATTTTTGCCCGGTAGCTGTAACGGCTGATGCGCACAAGGCCCGGGTCAATGACGTAGCGTATCCCCGGCACGGTGAGTGAGGTTTCGGCCACGTTCGTCGCCAGTACGATCCGCCGTCCCCGGTGAGGAGCAAACACCCGATTCTGCTCTTCGTTGGAGAGGCGCGCGTACAGCGGCAAAATCTCGGTGCCTTTCAAGTCAGCACGGCGCAACGTATCGGCAGTTTCACGGATCTCCCGCTCGCCGGGTAAAAACACCAGTACGTCCCGGGGGCCATGCAGCCAGCCTTTTTCTCGTTCGATCGTTTCGATTTCTCGCACGGCGTGAACGATGCCTTCTTGCAGTGTGCGGTCCTCTTCATCCTCATCGCTGCGCGCCAACGGACGGTAATGCACGTCTACCGGGAACGTTCGGCCCGACACCTCGACCACCGGCGCTGGCGTTTCAGGCGTGCCGAAATGCGCCGCAAAACGCTCCACATCGATTGTGGCCGAGGTGATGATGACTTTCAGATCAGGACGCTTAGGCAGCAACCGTTTGAGGTAGCCAAGCAAGAAATCGATGTTCAGGCTGCGCTCGTGGGCTTCGTCAATGATCAGCGTGTCGTAACGGAGCAGCAGAGGATCGTGTTGAGTCTCGGCCAGCAGGATTCCGTCGGTCATCAGCTTGACGAGCGTGCTCGGTGAGCTTTGGTCGTTGAAACGGACCTGATAGCCTACTTGCTCGCCTAGTGGTACGCTCAACTCCTCCGCCAGACGCCCCGCGACGCTGCGCGCCGCCAGACGCCGTGGCTGAGTATGGCCAATCAACCCTTTACGGCCACGACCCAGCTCCAGACACATTTTAGGTAACTGAGTGGTTTTACCCGACCCCGTCTCCCCGGCCACGACCACCACTTGATGGTCACGGATCGCGGCGAGAATATCCTCACGGCGCTCTACCACCGGCAGCTCTGCCGGGTAATCCAGCGTCACGCGGAGGCTTTCCCGCTGGGCCAGCAATTGCTTGGCTTGGTCGACCTCCCGCTCCACCTCGTTCAAACCGCGGTCGATCGGTTTGTTCTCTCGCTGCCGCCGCCGTAGGCCCGCCACCCGACGCGAGAGCCGCTCCTGATCACGCCGCATGACGTGATCTAGCGACGCCTTGAGCGTTGCTAGTGAGGAAGCGTTGTCTTGCAGGATGTCGATACGGGATGAGTGCGTGTCGGTGGTCACGTTAGGCTCGGTTCCATCTCAGAATAAACGTCGGCCCACTTGCAAGTGGGCCGACCATTGTAACGCTTTCGCGAACGAGACGCCTAACGTCCGCTTGACCGAGTACTCAAGCTTTATGGCGTAGAAGGCTTTTCCTGATCACGCAGTTGGCGCCGCAGCACCTTGCCAACGTTGGTCTTCGGTAGCTCATCGCGGAACTCGATGTATTTGGGCACTTTGTACGCAGTTAGCTCTTTCTTGCACCAAGCCCGTAACGTCTCGGCATCGAGCTGGCTGTTTTTCGACACCACGAATAGCTTGATGGCCTCACCCGCGTTCTCATCGGCGACGCCCACGGCCGCTGCTTCCAACACATCTGGATGTGCTGCGACGACGTCCTCGACCTCATTGGGGTAGACGTTGAAACCCGACACCAAAATCATGTCCTTCTTACGATCCACGATTTTGATGTAGCCGTCGCTCTGTAATACAGCGATATCTCCTGTCCGGAACCAGCCGTCATCATCGATGGCGTTACGCGTTTCCTCTTCACGCTGCCAATAACCTTTCATGACCTGAGGGCCCTTCACACACAGCTCCCCTGGCTCTCCAAACGGCATATCTTGGCCATCGCCATCCACCACTTTCACCGACGTACCCGCGACCGGTTTGCCAATGGTGCCCAATTGAATGGCATCGTTGGGGTTGAAGCTGACGATAGGCGACGTCTCGGTAAGGCCGTAGCCTTCGGCGATCGGGCAACCGGTGGTCTCTTCCCAGCGCTGAGCAGCCGCCTTGGTCAGCGCCATGCCGCCGGAAATGGTCAGTTTCAATTTGGAGAAGTCGAGCTGTTTGAAGTCATCACGATTACATAGCGCATTAAATAGCGTATTGAGGCCGATAAAACCGGTAAACGGCAGCCCTTTGAGTTCTTTAACGAAATTGGGCAAATCTCGAGGATTGGTGATGAGCAGCGAGTGATTGCCGGTTTCCATCAGGAACAAGCAGTTCACGGTAAAGGTGTAGATGTGGTAGACAGGCAACGGCGCAATCACCAGCTCTTCACCATCGGTGAGATGTTCACCGATGGCTGAACGGGCCTGTAGCATGTTCGCCACCAGATTGCGATGGGTCAGCATGGCCCCTTTAGGCATACCGGTCGTGCCGCCCGTGTACTGCAGCGCTGCCAAATCCTCCAACGTGCGCTCCACGGGGGTGTGCTTTAGCGACGCGCCTTTCTTCAGTGCGTCTCTAAAGCCAACGGCGCTGGGCAGCGAGTAGGCAGGCACCATTTTCTTGACGTGCTTCACGACGGCATTGATGAGCCAACGCTTGGGGGCATCGTGCAGGTCGGCAAGCTGCGTTACCAATACATGCTTAATGTCCGTTTTATCGAGCACTTTTTCTAGCTTGTCGGCCATATTGGCCAAGATCACGATGGCCTTGGCATTGGAGTCTTTGAACTGGTGCGCCATCTCCCGCTCGGTATACAGCGGGTTGGTGTTGACCACCACGAGCCCCGCCCGCAAGGCACCAAACACTGCCACGGGGAACTGAAGCACGTTCGGCAACTGGATGGCGATCCTGTCTCCTGGCACCAAGTCGGTCTCATGCTGAAGCCAAGCCGCGAAGTGAGCCGAAAGACGGTCAAGGTCGGAAAAACTCAGCGTTTTGCCCATGCAGGTAAACGCGGGCTTGCTTGAAAAACGTGAGACGGCTGAGTGAAAAACATCCGTAATAGAGTGGTAGTCTTCCAACCCTTCAAGCGCTGGTCCGCTTAAAATAGAGGTGTTGGCGTGTTCGCTCATGGGCTATCTCCGCTATCCGTGTCGATATGAGACCGACCTTGTTATTGTGGTGGGGTTGTATAAAGCGACTAAATGCCAACGATATACGACGTTTAGGGCACTGTAAAACGATCGATTGAAACTTACGTTTCAACTTTAGCTTATACCCTTCGAACCCTATTGCATTATGGACAATACCGCGCGCTGATTTCTCCCTCACGCCATACCAGTAACTCCCCTGGCACCATGCGCTGCCATGCCTCGTTTTGAGTGAGCGGCTCAGTCGCAATGACCGATACGATATCGTTGGGCGTCGTATGCTCGATGAAATTGACCGTCATCTCAGCATCAGATAGCTCCGCCTCACCAAAGGGCGCACGCCGAGTGATGTGCGCCAACTTGGTGGTGCAATAGCTATAAAGATAGACGCCGTCAGAAAGGAGTAAATTAAAAACGCCTAAACCCCTGAGCTGCTCACATAGTGAATGCAGTGTTTCCCATAGTGCCTCTGGCGAAGCCGGTGGCATAGGAAACGTGCGCCGCAGTTCACCCATGATCCAGCAAAACGCATGCTCGCTATCGGTATTGCCCACCGGGGTGTACATCCCTAAGGGCAGCGACTGCCAGTTGCTCAGTTGACCATTATGAGCGTAACACCAAGGCCGACCCCACATTTCACGGGTAAACGGATGCGTGTTGGCCAGCCTTACCCCGCCCACGTTGGCTTGGCGAATATGACTGATGACGACGTTGGATTTGATCGGATACTCACAGATCAAGCGGGCAATCGGTGAATCCACGGACGGGTGAGGGTCTCTGAATTCGCGATAGCCGCCCTCCTCATAAAAGGCGATACCCCAACCGTCGCGGTGCGGGCCTGTGCCTCCACCGCGGTGCAAGAAGCCTGAGAAGCTGAAGCAAATATCGGTGGGCACGTTGGCACTCATGCCCAGCAATTCACACATGGGCGCGCTCCTTTGCTGCTTCTCCCACTAGCGGATGACCGGTTCACGGCGACGTGTCGGCTGGGGGGCCTCTTCCGCTTGATGGCGCGGCGGGGTGTGCTCTTCAGGCAACGGGCGACGCCACCACCACAGCGCGATGCCAATGCCTGCCCCCAGCGCTACGCCCAGCACGGCCCACAGCAGCCCGGTGCGCATGGCGCTTGCGCTGTGCTCAAAGAAACCAACGGCCGCCACCATCGCCGAGGGCGCCCAGCCGGTATAAAACTCCCCCTCCTCAACCAGCGGCAAGCGGTAGTTCGCAGGCATCCACATGGCGCCCGCCACGCACCAGGTGATCACTAATCTTGGCAGACGTGGAAACAGGGCCAACGCAAAGTACACCGCTAACAGAACCAGCAGTGAAAGACCGTAATAACTTAACCACAGCAGTGACATTGAGTCTGCAAACAGCATAATACCCCTCATGTGGGTGGAATCACCCGACGTTGATTTCCCGTTATGGTACCTGTCAATTTATGAAAGCACAGCCTGGTATGCACGAAGGCTCGCCCGTCGCGCACTATTATCGCGCCGATGATCCTGAATGGCACTGGTTAGAAGACCGCGAGAGCACTGACGTCAGCGATTTCATCACTGCGGCCAACCAGCAGCATGCCGACTGGTTTGCCCCCCTCTCACCCCTAGCGGATACGCTCTACCGTTCGCACCTTGCACGTAGGGAGTTAGCGGTCAAGAGTCTAGAGACAGCGCTTGACCACTTTACGTTCTGGAGCGAGACCGGCGCGGAAGATGATTACCCTTGCTGGTGGCGTTACCCCAACGGCCAGCCAGAGCAAAAAACCTGTTTTCTCGATGTCCGCGAGCGCGCTGCTCATCAGCCGTTCTTTGATATGGGGGACATGGCCCTCTCTCCCGACGAGCAGTGGCTGGCCTGGACGGAAGACACTCAGGGTGACGAGCGTTTTACGCTGTGGTTGAAAAGGCTGCCTAACGGAGCGCCCCGTCAGCTACTTAGCGATATCGGCCCTAGCGTATGCTGGGCGGAAGACCAAAGCGCCGAGGGTGCCACGCTTCTATTCACCCGCTTCGACGATACCCAACGACCAGACAGCTTATGGCGTCTGTGGGTCGCTTTTGCCAAGGACGGGGGTCAGCCATCTCCTGAATTGATCTTCCGCGAAGCCGATCCGGAATTCTGGGTCGGCGTGGGCAAAACACGCTCGAAAGCCTGGTTAATGATCGAAACTGGCTCGAAGGAGACCACGGAAGTGCTTGCTCTTCCAGCCCACCGGCCAGCCGTCCCGCCGGTATGTCTTCATGCTCGCCAACCGGGTGTAGAGGTAAGTATCGATCATCGCCCTGGCACGTTCTATCGCTTGAACAACCAAACGGGACCACACTTCCAGTTAGACATCCGCACCGATTCGCTGAGCAACCCACAGGCGCCTTGGCAAACGCTGATTCCTCACCGCGACGATGCAACGCTCGAAGGTATGGATGCATTCTCATGGGGGCTAATTCTGGCCGAGCGCAGCCATCAAGATGCACAGGTAAGGTTGCGCCGTGTGGAACTGGATGCGCAACATCATTTCCTATTCGATGGCTATTTGGCGCTGCCGGAAACGCTTTGCTCACAGCTTCTGGAAGACTCGCCCCACTTCGATACGCGCACGCTGCATCTACGAGAAGAGTCGTTCACCCGCCCGCCAAGCTGGTACGCCCTGGATCTCGATAGCGGTCAACGCAAACTGTTGAAGCGCGTCGCCGTTCACGGCCACCTGACACCTGAGCAATTGACCAGTCGCCGAGTATGGGCGACCAGCCACGATGGGGAGCAGGTGCCCATCTCGGTGGTCATGCGGACCGACTTGGCCGACCAACCGCTGCCCACTCTGCTGTACGGTTATGGTGCCTACGGGGACGCACTGGACCCCTGGTTTTCGATTGCCCGACTGGAGCTTCTGGAACGCGGCGTCGCGTTTGCCGTGGCTCATGTGCGGGGTGGTGGTGAGCGCGGCGAACCGTGGTACTTGAAGGGCAAGATGGCCCACAAAGAAAACAGCTTTCACGACTTTTTAGCCGCCCGTGAGGCCCTCGTCACCGCCCATGTCAGTCAACCTGAGCGGGTGGTCGCCTATGGGGCCAGCGCCGGTGGGCTACTGGTAGGCACGTGCCTTAACCGCGCGCCCGAGGCGTTCTGTGCCGCCGTATTGGATGTGCCTTTTCTGGATGTGCTGCGCACCATGCAAAACCCAGCGCTGCCGCTCACCACGGCCGAGTATACCGAGTGGGGAAATCCGGAAGACCCAAATGTCGCCAAGCGTATCGCGGGCTACTCGCCTATCGACAACATCCAACCGCAGCGCTACCCAGCGCTATGGGTCGAAGGAAGCTGGTTCGATACTCGGGTGAGCTACTGGGAGCCTGCCAAGTTCTACGCCCGCGTCACACAGGCGCAGCAGGGAGACGCGCCCATTCTACTGCATACCGACATGAGCAGTGGGCACGGTGGCGCCTCGGGCAGGTTCAAAGCCTGGCGGGATGCCGCACGCCAAGACGCATTCATTCTATGGGCGCTAGGGCTGGCGTAATGGCGTCGTCGGCGGGAAGCGCCGCAGTGAGCGCTTGGTTGAACTCACCAAAGGCTTGGCGAGCGCCCATAACGACGTCGGGCCATGTGGACTCAGGACACACGGCTTCGGCATAGTGCCAAAAAGCAGCCCATGCGTGGGGAGTCAGCGGCACATCGGTAAAAAAACGGCATGGCACCTGCTCCCCCAGTAAGCGCCGAACATGCCGACCAATCAGCTGTCCGCCCAGTCGAGACCCCTCTAGCACGTACATCATTCCCACCTTTTCGTATGCGTTGGCGGGGGCGGTGAACGGCCAAGCCGACTGCTGCGGTTGATTCAGGCCTACGAGGTCCTGGCGAAGCAGTGGCTCCCGCAGGGTCAATGGATAGCGCGCTTCGTCATCTACTGGCGACTGATCTAACGTAAACTCCAGCCCGGCAATGGCAGGATAAAGCGCCGCAAGCCCACGTCCAAAGCGGGTCCTATCAAGGTGAGGACTCAGCAGTGTCACCAATGCCGGATGATGGTCGATGCAGCGATGGTCGGCTTTCGTCGCGAGCCTTAGTGTCTGCGCCAGTAGCCCCCCTGCATCTTTATGCTTCATTTTGCCGCCACGGTATTGTCTTGGCTTGCTGGAGCAGCGCACGTAGTTTTAAAAGATGAAGACGGGTACTTTTGGTCCAGGGTCGGCTGTGCCCCAGTCGCTGTTCGACCCAAGCTTCGAAGGACCGCCTTGGTGACACCATGCTGCCTCCTTCGCGGTAATCCACCGGCTTATCGGGATTACCTCCCCAGGTGACGTTGTAAATGTGCTCCACGCGGCATAAGTAAAGATTGACGGTATGATGCGAGTCGAAGGGAAGATCGCTGATCAATGCCACACCCGCCACTTCACTAAGCGGCATCCCCGGGCAGTCACGCTGCAGACACTCGCTGACCCAAACATTGCTGGACTCCTTCGCAGCCTGGGTCGCGACCATCGCCATCACATGAGGCGTCAATCCTACGCCTTGCTGGTAGTACTCCTCCCCCATCTGCAGTATGACGCCATCTACACTGAAGGTGTCCATCAACCACTCGCTCAACTCGTCCCAGGCGCTTTCAAGCTCGCCGTGACGCATCAGCACCGACTTAGCGTGATCGAAGTAGCGCTGCAGACCATCGATGACTTGCTGACGCCGACGCGCTTTGAAATCGCGCAGACGTAAGTTAAACCCCTCACTCAACGTACGTATGGACTCAAGCTGGCTGAGCGTAAGCTGTTTGGGCATAGCAGCATGGCAAGAGATAAGCGCATCCAACTCTCCCCCCTGGATGATCGGTAGCGAGACGGCACCCTCAACGCCCATATTGGCCATGTACTCCAAGTGCACTGGCGAGGCACTGCGCAGGTCGACGTAGCTCAAGTCAGGCGTTGCATCGGCCTGGGTCGCATAGATCGGTACAGGGGCGGCCGTGGCATCGGGAATCGTACGCCACGGGTTCTTCAAATAGAGTTGGCGAGCGATATAGGGTATGTCGCTGGCGGGAAAACGCAGCCCACGATAGCTGCCCGTCACGCCCTCGCGACGCGCCTCGGCGATCACCTCACCATCACCCTCTGGCATGAAACGGTAATAGAGCACCCGGTCGAAACCACTCACCGCCAGCAGGCTATCCATTAGCGCCTGACACTGGCTTGCCAGCTCATCAGCACTCTCCGGCACAGCCGTAGGAGGGCTGACGGCAACCATCGGTGCGGCATGGGCATCGACAGGATACAATTCATAGATCCAACCGCGCCCATGATGCTGAGTCACCACGACATCGAACTCTTGCCGGGGCGTTTCGCATTGACCCGCATGCCGCTCTCCAGGACCTAGGTTGGGGAGCGTTTTGACGATACCGTCAAGAAAGGCGGGCAACGGCTTTCCCAGGCCTACTTGGGGCTCCACATCCCTCAATAGAGTCTCTGCATTGGCCGAAACGTGTGAGACCGTGCCATCGACATCGGTAATCAGCAGCACACCATGGGGCTGAATGGCGCCAGAAAGGTGTAGCGCCTCCTGCTCACAGTGGTGGATAAAGCCACGGGATTGGGTCATGACACTACATCCTGAGAGGGGGCATCGTGGGGGTGACCACTGCCGGTAATCAAGGCCGTGAATTCGGCCAGCGGTAACGGTTTCGAGAGTAGGTAACCTTGAACAAAGTCACAGTCGTTTTCAATCAACCACGCTAATTGAGAGGAGGTTTCGACCCCCTCCCCCACGGTGCGAATGCCCAAGGCCTTTGCCATACCCAAAATCGCCAGCGCAATGGCGCGATCACCCTCGTCTTTTTCCCCTAAACCATCCACGAAGCTTTTGTCTATTTTCAACTCGGCCAAGGGCAGCCGCTTCAAGTACGCTAGCGATGAGTAACCAGTGCCGAAGTCGTCCACGGCCAGTTTAATGCCCGCTTCACGCAGTTTTTCGATATTGCCCAACGCCGAACTCGACCGATCCACTAGGGTACTTTCCGTGATTTCCACCTGAATGAGCGAGCAAGGCACCCGGTACTGTTTCAAGCAGCCGAACAGATGCGTAATGAAGCGCTCCTCTTGAAAACTACGCGCGGATACGTTCATGGCCACTGGCGGCGGCGTCAGTCCATCGTCACGCCACTTGGCCAATTGGCGAATCAATTGCAATGCTACGTAGCGGTCCAGCTCCAGAATCAGGCCGGTCGCTTCGGCCACCGGTATGAAATCGACAGGACTTACCTGTCCCAGCGTGGGATCGACCCACCGCAGCAGCGCCTCGGCTCCGGATAACGCGCCTTGGTCGACACAGACGAATTTCGGCTGGTACACCAGCTGTAAACGGTCGTGTTCCATTCCGTCGCGCAGGGCATGCTCGATGGCGACATCACGCATCAGGCGTGCTTGAAGCTCGGGTTTAAACAATTCGAACCGATCACGACCATTCTCTTTGGCTCGATACATTGCCGTATCAGCGGCTTTGGTGAGCCCAGCCACGTCGTCACCATCATCGGGGCAGAACGCCAAGCCAACGCTAGAGGTCACGAACAGCGCATGACGGCGCACGTCGAAAGGCTTGGAGAGTGCCTCGACAATCCGCTTAGCGACCTGCTCGGCCCCTTCGATGGAGGTATCCACGAGGATGACCGTAAACTCGTCACCGCCTAGGCGGGCAACGGTATCCATGTCCCGCACCAGCTCTTTCAGACGATGCGCGACTTGAATGAGCAGCTCATCCCCAACGTCATGCCCCAGGGTATCGTTGATACTCTTAAAGTTGTCCAAATCCAAAAACATTAGTGCGCTGGCCTGCTCACTACGCTTGGCGTGAGCAATCGCTACTTTGAGACGGTCCTGAAACAGCGTTCGATTCGGCAAGCCGGTCAGCGCATCGTGGGTGGCCAAATACTCTGCTTGGCGCTGCGACTCCTTGATATGGCTGATGTCCGAAAAGACCGCTACACATAGCGCTTCGTCTTGGCTATCGGGCTCGATCATATTGAGCGTTAGCCACTGCGAAAATAACGTGCCGTCTCGGCGTTTGTTGAACACTTCACCCTGCCAATATCCGTGCTGTTTGACGATGTCCCACAGCACATAGCAAGTGCCCCGTCGTTGCCTACCCTCCTGGCTGTCATCGTCGCGGTACAGCAAGGGTAGCGCGGGCTGTCCCTCGACAGCGTCAGCCGCGTACCCCGTAATGCGACTAAACGCATTATTGACCGACCTAACATTGCCTTGGGCATCGATGACGACAATCGCCTCGCCAGCTTGCTCGAAGACCTTCGAGGCCACCAGCATTTCTCGTTCGGCGTGTTTACGCGCGGTAATATCTTCAGACTCAGTCAAAATCAAGTAGGGATGGCCTTGCTCGTCACGTAGCACTTGATGCACGCAGGACAAGACACGCGCAGTGCCGTGATCGCTGGGGAGCGTATGCTCAGCCTCAACGATTTTTTGAAAGCGCACCGCATCCATGTCCCGCGCCCATACCGAGCCTGCGTATGCGTCTGGGAAAAGCTCGAAGACACTTCGCCCAATCAATTGCTCTTTCGTGAGACCAAACGTTTTGAGAAACTGCGGATTGGCAAACGTGTAGCGTCCGTTGAGATCTTTCAACGCGACCATGATCGTGCTGTTTTCCATCAGCGCTTGCATTTGCGCTTGAGATTGTCTGAGCTTCGCTTGCACTTGGCTCAGGTCGGTCACGTCCATCAACGTAACGACCAGTAGCTCCACCGTCCCTTGCTGATTGATGCCGGGGGTGATCAGCCGCTGTAGTAGTCGCCCTTCGAGTTCGATAACGCTCTCCACCGGTGCAGCCTGCCGGGCAACGTCTGCCATGGCGTTCTCTAGATCATCGAACACCTGCGGTAAGCGAAGCCCCGACACATGGCGCATCAGCGCGGTTGGACGAACATTGAACGAGCGTGCAGCAGGCGCATTGTAGCGTTTGAGAAAAAGTGCACCATCGAATACTAGTAGCGGAAAATCGAGCGCATCGTACAGATAGGTATATTCTTCGTTGAGCTTCGTCAGCTCGCCGGTTTTCACGTTGAGCTCTTCATTCAAGCTGATCAGTTCTTCGTTCGTCGCTTGCAGCTCTTCGTTGGACGCTTCCAACTCTTCGTTCGTGGCCTGAAGCTCTTCATTAGACGCTTGGGCCTCTTCGTTGAGCGACTGCATCTCCTCATTGGCGGTCGCTAGCTCTTCAATGAGCGACTGTAAATGTTCGCGAGTGGCCTCTAGCTCATCTTCTAAACTATCGGCGCCATCGAGTAAAGGTGGCTCCATGAGCTGGTCGAGCGGCATTCGAGTTGGCTTTTCGATATCCGCCAGCGGTGCCAAAACGATCAAGATACGCCGCTCGTCTCCTTGGTCGGTAAGCCCACGAACGCTGAGCTGCCACCACTCATCGTCAAGCCGCCGACGTCGCCCTAGCTGTGGCGCTCGCTGTTTGTTGAACTGGTGTAACAAGGACATCAGTTCACCGCAAAAAGGGTCGATCATGACATCCTGAATGCCCACCTGCGTGCGTCCGGCAGGAAAGCGTAAGAAACGTTTTACCTCCCCGGCGGTATGCTGAACGTTACCCTGAGCATCGCATAAGGCCACGGTGATCCCCATGTGCGCAACTAGGGCATCCAATAGCTGCTGCAGGTCTCGATCTTGGCGCTTCACGGGAGACATGATGCTTCTGGACGTCGGCGCGTTATTCATGATCTCGTGACTTTCGCCCTGTTTGGCAAATAGTCGTTCGCGACGGTCGACTGGAGTAAACAGTGGCTCACAGTGTCCAATGCTCTCGGAACGCCCTAAAAACAGAGTGCCTTTTACCCTGAGACCAAAATGGAAGCGCTGCAGGACTTTAGACTGAAGCTCACTATCGAAGTAAATCAAGACGTTCCGGCAGGTAATCAGACTCAAGCGCAAAAAGGGTGGGTCGTCGACCAAATTGTGCTTTGCAAACACAATCATATCCCGCAAGGTTTTGTTCACTTCATAAAAGTGTTCGAGGCGTGTGAAATAGCGGGCCAATAGGTCGGGCGATAGCGCCTCTAATGCAGCGCTTAGGTAACGACCACGCCGGGCTATCTCTAGTGCATATTCGTCAATGTCCGTGGCAAAAATCTGCACCACCACGCTGCTATCGAGCATGCGCTTCGCTTCAGCGATCAACAGCGCAAGGGAGTATGCCTCCTCGCCGGTCGCACAGCCCGCTACCCAGATACGCAGCGGGCCCGCATCGGCCTCTTCTACCATGGAATGAATCACTCGTTTGAGCGCGTCAAACGCCGTGGTATCTCGAAAAAAAGCCGTTACGGAGATCAATATATCGCGTCCAAGCTGTTCAAGCTCAGAGGGGTCGCGCTCCAACAATGCAACGTACTGCTGAATGTCCGCGACGTGAGTGGCCACCATACGACGGCGGATCCGGCGACTCAACGTGCCCAGTTTGTAGCCGGAAAAATCCAGATGGCGACGCTCTTTTAACAACGAAAGCACCCGCGGAGGCACCGCTATTTGGTTTCCTTCGAGGCTCGCGCACTCTAGGCGCGCCAACTCAGACAGCCGAGCAGCCATCTCGTCGACGTCGAGAATATAGTCGATGACCCCGGCATCAATCGCCGATTGGGGCATCCCATCGTACTTGGCGCTACTTGGCGTTTGCACCATGGTGATGCCACCGGCGGCTAAGATCGCCCGCAACCCGGCAGTGCCGTCCGATCCCGTCCCAGATAGCACGATGCCGACGGCAGATTCATGTGCATCACTGGCTAATGATGAGAAAAAATCGTTGATTGAGGGCTTAGGCACGATATGGGGCAACGCGGGCGTCGTGTGAAACGCACCTTCTTTGATCGTCGCGTTGGTGTTGGCGGGCACGACATAGATGACCCCTGGCTCAGGGCGCTGTAGATGTTCGAGCCTCACCACCTGCAGCCGTGTTTCTCGGCTGAGGATTTCCACCAGCATACTCTTGTGATTAGGAGACACATGCTGCAGCACAACAAACGCCATAGGCAACGCAGGGTCGAGCGGTCGGATCAGGTTGGAAATGGCTTCGAGCCCGCCAGCCGAGGCTCCGACCCCTACCACAATGGGCGGTACAGGCGCAGAAGTTGCAGCGGTCATGAGGTGTCCTTGCAAATCGAGAGGTCTTTCCCCAGTCTACACAGCTCTATGGTAAAGCTATATGTCCCCAACCGATAAACTATAAACGCAGTCGCTATTTAGCGTTGATAGGCGCACCTTGTAGAGCCGACTTTCGACGGATGGCGCCTTGCCAGCCTAGGGGATCGCTGAGAGTATTGGCCTGTACTGTGCAATCGCTATATCGATATCGATTCCCACCCTGTTTTAGGTGGCCGCTGCCTAATGGATGTCAATAACCGTGAGTTAGCGTTACAGACGGGCCTACTCATGCTGTTAACCACCACGGTCATTATCGGTGGTGCCAGCTTGATATTTGGTACTGTGCCTCGCCTGCCCCAGCCGCAAGCACTGGCGATACTTCCCGATAGTTCGCTCGTCATCCTACTCTCAGGCTTGGGCTTGAGCGCCGTCATGGCAAACGCCCCTCGCTGGCGACGTATCGCGGGCATTACCCTGTTGTTGTTAGCGCTTTATACGGCTATCCATAACTCCTTTGCTGGCAGCTCGGGCGTCTCTTGGCTCACCGGACAGCCCAGGCTACCCAGCCAAGCCGCGCCTATTTCCCTGCTCGCGGCGTTCTGTTTATGGGTCGGACCCAAAGGTGCCTGGCAACGTCGCATATGGCTGAGCGGGGGGATGGTGCTGTGGGGGATCGGTGCAATAACGCTCCTCCACAATTTAGGTGTCGCACTGCCGAACTGGCTGCCTCGCGCCAGTGCTCCGTTGCCCGCTTTTTTGTGTTTCTCGTTTGGCTTGGCCATGATCATGGTGAGTCGGCACGTCCCACACTTGGCGGCCTCGTTGAGCAAAGCCGCTGTTGCGGCAGGCATCGTGGGTGTAGCGCTGAGCATGAGCGCTTGGTTTTTATTGAGTTGGAGTCAGCATGCCACCACCCGCACAGAAGCAGAGAACACGCTCGCCAGTGTCACCACCAGTGTCGAACGTACACTGAACTCTCGTGCCGTCATCCTTGAACGTCTCGCTGAACGCTGGCAAAACCTGCCCGAAGAGGAGACCTTTCGCCAACAGGAAGTGGCTCGCTACTGGCGTGATTATCCCAGCATCCGCGCCCTGGCCTACTTCCTCCCCTCAGCGCGAGACGTCTGGCGACATGCTCAGCAGGAAAACGAACTTTTATGGCTGGATGACCAGCTCGTCAGTCAGTCGGTATTACGCTGGCTGAATCAGCCACGAACCGTTCAGTGGCTCTTTCCTGATCCACAGCGCCCTGATATGGCTCTTTTGGCAGTGACCCCCTCGGTCGAGGAGCGGGCTCAGCTCGTGGCCGTCATCGATATAGCCTATCTCATTACTCAAGAGACCCAAATTGCGGATCAAGCTTTCTCGCTTTCGATCAGCCATGCAGGCGGTTCCATCCTCTCAGCCGACACCGCGACAGATGAGCAAGAAGCACGACCACAGGACGCCCCCCTTAGCGAACAGCGCCTTGGGCTGCCAGGTGATGCGGCGCTAAACTTGAGCCTTTGGCCGCGCCCTTCACCTACGTTCGATGTCGCTCAATTCCTTGCTGCCAGTATCGGCATAGCGGGTTTGCTACTCACCTATCAACTGGTGCTTAGCTTCGCCTTGATCGCGGCAAGAGCTCAGCGGACACGGGAGCTTGCCAAAGCCAAAGAGGCACTGGAGGATCAGCACCGCATCCAAGCCATGATTGCTCGCGACGAGCCCTGCAGCGCCACCCTTCTGCAAATTTGCCGGCTCTTGGAACAACAAAGCCCACACTGCCACGCGGCCATATGGCGGCTAGACAACACAGCGACCTACCGAGTGGAAGTACTCTCCAGCAGTCTACCGTTTGCCCTCCAAGACTCGCTATCCTTCAGCGAGAGCCTCGTCACGCTGGTCAGAGAACTACATCAGCAAGGGCAATCGACGACGCGTTTGACCCCAGATACCAACACGTCGCTGACGTTTAGCCAAATGGCGGCCGAGAATGGGTATGTTTGCGCCGACGTACACATCATAAGCGGCTCAGAGGCACTGCCTTTGGGCGTGGTGGTACTGCTGTCGCAGCAGATGCCCGCATCGGCAGCCAACCACACCGCCGATACCGAACCAACGCTGTTACCTAGCGCTCTGCGATTGATGCGTTTGGCTATCGAGCGTTATCACCACCAACAAACCCTACAAGACAGCGAACAGCGCTTTCGCTCACTGTTTACTCAAAATCCAGACGGCGTGTTTTCGCTGGATATCGACGGCCACTTCCTCAGCGTGAACCAATCACTCCTGACGCTGATGGGCATGAGCGAAGCCGATATCATCGGTCAACACCTTGACAGTTTCGTGCCCACCGAGCAGCGCGAATCGATCGACGAAGTCTTTAGCCAGGCGCTCACCGGCGTGGCACAGCGTATAGAAATCGAGCTTCCTAGCCAAACAGGGCAACTGCACTTCGTCGATATCTCGTTTCTACCGACAGTGGTCATGGAAACGGTGGTAGGCGTGTACGGCGTGGTAAAAGAGATGACCGCCCTGCGTTTCAACGAGGCGCAATTGCGTATCTTTCAGCGCAGCCTGGAGGCGAGCAGTAATGGCGTGTTGATTTGTGAGGCTCGCGGCGACGACTTCCCGATCATTTACGTCAATCCTGCCTTCGTTGCGATCACCGGCTATGAACTCGACGATGCCCAGCAACAAAATTATGACTTTTTAAAGGGACCAGATACTGACCCCAAACAGGTACAAGAGATCCAAGACGCGCTCACCCATCAGCAAGACATCAGCTTGACGATTCGTCACTATCGTAAAGATGGACGCGCATTCTGGAACAACGTGTTCATATCCCCCGTGCGTGCGCAAGATGGCAAAGCGACCCACTTTGTGGGCATTATCAACGATATTTCAGAACGAAAAGATCACGAAAACGAGCTGGCATTTCATGCCACGCACGATGCGCTTACTGGACTTGGCAACCGGGCGCTGTTCGAAGATCGTTTACGCCATGACGTCGACTTAGCCAAGCGACACCATCAGCAGCTCGCCGTGCTGTTCATCGATTTGGACGAATTCAAGCCGATCAATGACACGTTGGGCCATGCCATCGGCGATCAAGTATTGATCCACGTGGCACGTCGTTTGGAGGACGTGATTCGCCCTTCGGATACGCTTTGTCGCTTTGGCGGCGACGAATTCGTGCTTCTGCTGCCTGATTTGGACGCTCCCCATCAAGCACAAGAGGTGGCCGAACGCTTGCTCTTAGAACTCGCCCAGCCCTATCGCATCGACCGGCACGAACTCTATCTCTCGGCGAGTATCGGTATCGCGCTCGGCGATGAGGGCCTCGATAATCCGGCGGCTCTGCTTCAACAGGCAGACATGGCGATGTACAAAGCCAAACAGCAAGGGCGAAATACCCAGCAAATCTTTACACACGATATCAATCAGAAGTTGACACAGCGCGTCACGTTGAGAAACGACCTTCAAGAAGCCATCAGCCAAGAGCAATTCGAACTGCATTATCAACCACTGCTGGGTCGAGAGGGTGATGTACGCGGTTTCGAGGCGCTTCTTCGTTGGAATCATCCTGTCAAAGGCCCCATTTCACCTGCGCTATTCATTCCCATCGCCGAGGAGACGGGACAAATCATCGGCTTGAGTCAGTGGGTCATGGAGCGTGCCGCCCAAGACTTCATGAAACTGCCACCAGATCTACCAAGCGACTGCCGCATGGCGATCAACCTATCTCCCATGCAATTTCATCGCCCTAGCTTTTTGAGCTCGCTACGCAACACCCTCGACGCCGCAGGTCTCCCGCCCACCGCACTGGAGCTGGAACTGACCGAAGGTATTTTAATGAACGACACCGACGCCGCCATCGATACGCTGCACGCGCTACGAAACATGGGGATCAGTATTGCGATCGATGACTTTGGCACGGGGTTTTCGAGTCTTAGCTACCTACGCCACTTACCCATCGATAAAATCAAGATCGATCGCAGTTTCATTATCAATATTGGTGACAACGGCAAAGATGCCGCCGTCGTGCAGGGAATCATTGCACTCGCTCATCATTTAGAGCTCACCGTGGTTGCCGAGGGTGTCGAAACCCGCCAACAGGAGCGACATTTACTGTCGCTGGAGTGCGACGTTCTACAGGGGTATTTGTTCGCCAAACCCATGCCATTCAATACCCTCATTGGTTGGCTAGCCAAGCATAGGACTCCCCAAGGGTGAGTCTTGACACCAGCAAACCAGCAGCGCCGAGGCGCTGCTTTTTTATGAGTACGTGTTGGCGTCGAGTTTATTTATGAAAACATTTTCCATAAAACTTCACAGGGCGCTTTTTTTACGTCATACTAGCCATAAGTTTCATATACCAACGTCTAACCAACATGACGAGGCACACCATGAATTATCAAGATAAGTTTCTGACCATCTGGGACGCACCGGTCACATCAGCGGCGCAAGAAAAAGCCAAGCAAAGCGTTCAGCAGCGTGCCAACAGGCCTCAATCTTCGGCGCTGAAAGAAGCGTTCCTAACGATTTGGGACAGCACGAAAAGCAAAACCGCCAGCTAACCCAGAGGGCAGCTAGCGGCCGAATTGCCAAGGAAGGCAAACACCACAACGAGCATCACATCATGTCATCGGGATCACGGCAATAATGTGCTCTTCGAGATATTTCTCTGGCACGTCATCCTGCGACACGGCAAACCCACGCACACTCACTCCTTTGCGGTGCACCCGCTCGGCATCGTTACTCAACAATGGGTGCCAACCCGCCAGCTTTCGCCCTTCCGCTACGCGCCGATAACCACAGGTTTGCGGCAACCAAGTAAACTCTTTGACCAGCGCAGGCGTTAGCTGCGTACAATCCGGCACGCTATCAAAGCGGTTCTCATAATCACTGCACTGACAGCTATGGGTATCCAGCAGCCTACAAGCTACGTTCAGAATGGCGAGCTCTTTCGTCTCGTCATCGTGCAGCTTGAGCAAACAACACTGGCCGCAACCATCACACAGCGCTTCCCACTCGGGCTGAGTGAGCTCTTCCAGCGGGTAGCGCTCCCAAAAGCGCTCGCGAAGCGCGGTATTCATCTCTTATCACCTCAGCAAACCGTTACGTCTATTAGTGAATACTCTCAGCGCCATCGCTGGTTAGCTCTGCGCGGCACTCGCTCCACAGTCGACTGAAATCGCGTTCCAGTGCAGCGTAATCTTCACGCAGCCAGGGAACGAGCTCGGCCAAGCGATTAGCGCCTGACAGCCGCTGCCCAATGCCCGATACCGCACGGCAGGTAAAGTCGAAATCCGCATAGCGGCGAAGCCAGTCTTGCTCGACCAGGACCGGCATCATCGTCGACAGCCGCTGGGGTGCAGGCCAAGCACTCAGTAAACGATAGCAGCGCTCGACCAACGCGGATTGCTCGGCCCCTGCATGCTGGCGCGCAATGAAGTGATCCCAGACGATATCCAGCGCAATGCCCGCGTAGCGTCGCTGCGTCTTCGGGGCACGCCGTTTGGCCAACAAAACACTCGGGTGCTGATCTACCCAGGCATCGACCCGGCGATGATGACGAATACCGCCTGCAACACTCGGCGACCACCCAGAGAGATCGCTGCCTTTTACGCCATCGGCAATCAAATTGCCGTACAAAAAGCCATCGTCGCCTGGCTGTGCCAGCCAGGCGTGGGCCAGAAAGTTCATAATGCCCTACGCTGCCTTCGTTCGTTCACGAGCGGTCAGCTGACTGTGCTCTATGAATGTCGAGTAAGTAAGGCTCTTTGGCAGGCGGCATTTGCAAATAAAACCCCTGTTCATCGATGGCCGTCATTACGTCGGCTGCTTTGACTCGGGCAAGCGCCTTGTCCGCCGTCAGGATCATGGTCAGCACGGGCAATGGCTTACCAAACGTAGCCATCAGCGCGTCAGGCACACTCTCCAGACCTTGACGCTTGTCCACATAAAGATACATTTCGTCTTTGCGCGAACTTTTAAAGATCTCGCAAAGTAACTTTTCACTCATAAAGATGACTCCTCGAGCGCTTGGTGAATCGCCTGGGTAAGGCAGCGGGCACGCCAGCCGCTAAGCTCCGTCAGCGGCTGGTGCGCGAGCCGCTGCATGACCAGCGCCTCGATATCCCGTCGGCGCAGTAACATTTCAGGCGCGATGTTCAGCTCAGACGCCGTTTCCGTCACCACGCCTTTGATGATTTTGAATCGGCGTTTGAAAGCAGGTTGCATCGGGTCAGGCCAGGGTGTTGGCAACGCGTTATCGGGACAGTGAAGCGCCTGTTTGACGAGCGCCAATAGGGCATCGCCCTCTTTTTTGACCAGCGACGGTTTGACGCCGTCTATCTCGGCGAGCTCATAGCGGTTTTTCGGCATCTTCTCGGCGATGGCAAACAGCAGCTTATCGCTCACCAGCCAGTTACGCGGTAGATCGCGGCGACGCGTTTCACCCTCACGCCAGATGGTCATCAGCCGATACGCCTCGAGTTGGCGTGGTGAAAGCCGCCACAACTGACGCTGGCGAGTATACCACTGACCATCGTTCTCCTCGCTGCGCCCTGCCTGCTCAATCAAATGGGTGCACTCGCTGTCTAGCCACTCCCGTCGTCCTAGACCGTCCAGTTTCTCAGATTGAAGTTGCCATACCTGGAGTAGATAGATGACGTCCAGCGCCGCATATTCACACTGAGACGGCGTCAACGGCCGCTCCAACCAGTTGGAGCGCGTTTCTTCTTTTGGCAGCGTCTCACCTACCCAATGCTCGACCAGCTTTTGATAGCCCATGCCGGGGTTTTCCCCCAAAAAGGCCTGCGCGACTTGGGTATCCACCAGCGGTGTAGGGAGAACGCCCGCCCAATGCTGGAAAACCTCCAGATCTTCGCTGCAAGCATGCAGCAGTTTCACCGCATCGTTTTGCAGCAGCGCTTTGAACGAGGCCGTGCAGGGCGTACAGAGCGGATCGACCAAATAAGCGACGTCATCACTGGCAAACTGAATCAACGCTGGGACGGGGAAGAAGGTGTTCTCACGGAAAAACTCGGTATCGAGGGCAATGACACTAGCACCGGCCACCGCTTCACAGGCGGCATCCAATGCCTCGGCATTATCAATCCATTGATATAAAGAAGAGCTTGAAGAGGACAAAGCAGTTTTCCGGGTTGGCACAACCGCATCAGCGCTTGCGTTTCTTGTCAGTATTCGTCGCTAGCGAAAGGCTGGCGACCGTTAAAGGCGCGACTCAGTGTGCCACCATCGACATACTCCAGCTCACCGCCCATGGGCACCCCGTAAGCAAGACGTGAGAAAGCGACGCCGTAATGTGCTAACTGAGACGCAATGAAGTGGGCGGTCGCTTCACCTTCTACCGTGGGATTGGTCGCCAACACCACTTCACGAACGCTGCCCTCGGCCACGATACTCTCGAGCACATCGAGCCCAATAGCGTCTGGCCCAATACCGTCGAGCGGCGAGAGATGGCCATGTAGCACGAAATAGCGCCCTTGAAAGCCACCGGCCTCTTCGATCGCTAGCTGATCAGCAGGGGACTCGACGACACAAAGTAGCGCATCGTCTCTGCGCGGACTCTCACACAGCGCACATATCTCGGCTTCAGTCAGCGTTCGACAGCGCTGGCAATAACCGACCTCATCGATCGCTTGCTGGATCACGGCGGCCAAACGCTTCCCCCCCGGGCGCTCACGCTCCAAGAGATGCATGGCCATACGTTGAGCCGTTTTCGGCCCAACGCCGGGCAGCACGCGAAAGGCGTCCATCAATTGCTCGACAAGCGGAGAAAAACGCATGGTTTAGAAGGGCATCTTAAAGCCAGGCGGTAAATTCAGGCCGGCCGTTGCTTCTTCCATCTTCGCTTTAGAGTTGGCTTCTACTTTGCGAACGGCATCGTTCACTGCGGCGGCCAGTAAATCTTCCAGAAGCTCCTTATCTTCTTCCAGCACGCTAGGGTCAATCGTCACATCGATGACATCGTGACGGCCGTTCATGGTGATTTTGACCATCCCAGCGCCTGCCTCACCATGTACCTCCGCCTGAGCGACTTCTTCCTGTACACGCTGCATTTTTTCCTGCATTTCTTGGGCTTGCTTCATGATGTTGCCCATTCCGCCTTTGAACATGCGGTGTTCTCCTCAATTATTGAAACGGATAAAGATAGCCGGTAGCCATTAAGAGCGTGCCGCTGGCGTCGGTTTGACGGACGACTCAATGAGCGTAGCCCCAAACGCCTGCTGTAGCTTCTGGATATTGGGGTCGTGATGCAATAGATCAACTGCCTGTGCGTGGCGCTCCTGCAGCAGGCGTTCTTCTTGCTGGCGAGGCGTTTCCAGCGCCGTGTCTAGCTCGGCGACGCTGAACTGAAGCTTTCTTGTCAACCCCAACGCCTTGAGCGCACGCTCGATTCGTCCATTGTGCACATCGGCTTGCATGGCCGACTGACTGGGGTCGAGCCGCAGTATCACGGTCTGCCCATCATCGCTCTCCAACTGGCAATGTGCCGCCAAATTGCGCGTCAAGCCTCCCAAGCCCAACGCGTCAAAATGGGCTAACCACGTCTTATGGTCCCAACGACCAAGCTCGGTCACGGGTTCGGGTGTGACTTCAGACGTAGCAGCAACCAAAGAGGCGTCATGTGGCTCTGGCTCTGGCTCTGGCTCTGGCTCTGGCTCTGGCTCTGGCTCTGGCTCTGGCTCTGGCTCTGGCGCGAGCGTAGCCGTATGTTCCACTTCTTCAAGCGACCAGGGCGGGGGCTCCGACTCGTCTCGTTCGGCGCCAGTCGGCAAAGACAAGGCCGAGCCCGCATCATCCTCATGAGCCGCTGAGGCCTGCACCTCAGCAGGCGCTACGGACGACTCCCCGGCGACTACGGATGCAGGCTCAGACTTTTTTGCGCTAGATCCGTCGACAGAAGTAGCGGTCTCGGTTGATGCCTCGGCGGGTGCGCTCGTATCGGAGGCGGGCTCGCGGCGTAGCGGTAACGGCGTTACCGGCGGTTTCGGCACGCCCTGGGGACGGAAGGCCAGCATACGCAACAAGGTCATTTCCAAGGCGCTGCGCAAATCCGGGGCATGCACCATGTCGCCACGTCCCTGAATACCAATCTGGTAGTAGAGCTGAATGTCTTCGGCGGTAAAACGGCTGGCCAACTGCTGGATCTGCGCACGATCACCGTGACTGTTATCCACAGCATCGGGCACCATCTGCGCCACGGCCAAGCGATGAAGAGTGGCCGTCAGCTCGTCTAGCACGGCGGCAAAATCCGGCCCCTGTTCGGCCAACTGCGCCACTTCCGCCAACAGCTTCTGCACGTCCACATCTGCCAAGGCATCGACGAGCGCGAGCACATGGCGATGATCCAGCGTACCCAGCATGGCCGCCACATCGGCGTGCCGAACGGCGCCTTGGCCGAACGCAATCGCTTGATCGGTCAGACTCATAGCGTCACGCATGGAGCCTTCGGCGGCTTTGCCCAGCAGCCAAAGCGCGCTCTCGTCGTAATCGACGCCCTCTTGCCCCAGCACGTAGGTCAAATGCTCGACGACACGCTCAGGCGGCATGTGCTTGAGCGTAAACTGGAGACAACGTGATAAAACGGTGGCCGGGAGTTTATGCGGGTCGGTCGTCGCCAGCAGAAACTTGACGTGAGGCGGGGGCTCTTCCAGCGTTTTCAGCAGCGCGTTGAAACTACTGGTGGACAGCATGTGCACCTCATCGATGAGATACACTTTATAGCGCCCTTGTGTAGGCGCGTACTGGACATTATCGAGCAGCTCGCGGGTGTCTTCCACTTTGGTACGCGAGGCAGCATCGACTTCGATCAGGTCGACGAACCGCCCCTCGTCGATGGCTTGGCAGCTATCACACTGACCACAGGGGGTCGAGGTAATGCCTTCGTCGCCGCGCCCATTCGCCGTGCAGTTGAGGCACTTTGCCAAGATGCGCGCCAGGGTGGTTTTGCCGACGCCTCGCGTGCCGGTAAAGAGGTAGGCATGATGCAAACGGCCCTGATCAAGAGCATTGACCAGGGCGCGTTGAACATGGGCCTGGCCCACGAGCTCGTGGAATGTACGTGGCCGCCACTTGCGGGCCAGAACCTGATAGCTCATTGAGCAACACTTCCTTTGGCGGGCTGACAATCGGTGCGACGCGGCCCATCGTGAACCGCGTTTGCTAAGAGTAAGCGCTTAGTGATTGCGCACCATTCTAGCGGCTGCACCGCAGCCCGCCAACCGCCGGGCGGTCTTCAAACGGCTTGTGGCATCACGCTCAAGCGTTTTCACCACCTTCGGCGGCTGCAGCGCGCTGGGCGGCTTCTTTGACGAGTTTTTCCAGCTCGCCGTTTTGATGCATTTCGACCACGATATCGCAACCGCCAACCAGTTCGCCCTCTACCCACAGTTGCGGAAATGTCGGCCAGTTGGCAATTTTGGGGAGTTCTGCACGGATATCCGGATTGTCCAGAACGTTGACGAAGGCAAAGCGCTCACCGCAGCTCATCAGCGCCTGAACCGTCTGCGCGGAGAAACCACACTGGGGCAACTGAGGTGTGCCTTTCATGTAGATCAGAATCGGGTTTTCGCTGATTTGACGCTGAATGTTTTCGGCAGTCGTGCTCATGATGTGCTCCTAACGAGTGTTGTGTTCCGCGCCAGTCTACGCCATCCGCTCACTGGCTTTAACCCCATGACCGGCAGAGTAAGGTAGGCGCGGCTGCCGCCAATACCCGAGCAAACGACTCGGTCTTAACGCGTGGCCGCCATTCTACGCATGCTGCTCGCGTTGCGCATCCCCTGCCGCATCGCTAGGATGGTGTTTTTGTGTGGAGAGCAGTCATCATGGCGACACGCCATTTCCTTACTTTACTGGATTTATCCCCAGACGAGCTGGCGTATTTGATCCAGCGTGCCATCAAGATCAAAACGGACTTGAAAGCCAACGGTCCGGTTTATACACCGCTGCCCAACCGCACGCTGGCAATGATTTTCGAAAAATCCTCCACGCGTACTCGTGTCTCTTTCGAGACGGGTATGGCGCAGTTTGGTGGCCACGCGCTCTTCCTCTCTCCCCGCGATACCCAGCTGGGCCGCGGCGAGCCCATCGAAGATACCGCTCGCGTGCTCTCTGAAATGGTCGACGCCGTGATGATTCGCACCTTCTCTCACGAAGGATTGGAAACCTACGCCAGTGCCAGCAGCGTGCCGGTGATCAATGCGCTCAGCGACGACTATCACCCCTGCCAACTGCTAGCAGACGTCATGACCTGGACCGAGCTTCGCGGCAGCGTGAAAGGCCGTACCGCCGTATGGGTGGGCGATGGCAACAATATGTGTCACTCCTGGATCAATGCCGCTCGCCAGTTCGGCTTCCATTTGAGGGTATGTTGTCCGAGAGGATACGAGCCTCGCGCTGACATCATGGAAGCGGCTGGCAACTGCGTCACGCTACTCCACGACCCCAAAGAAGCGGCCAAAGACGCTGACTTGATCACCACCGACGTGTGGGCATCAATGGGCCAGGAAGCAGAGCAAGCAAAGCGCGAGGCGGATTTCGCCGGCTTTCAAGTCACCGAAGCCATGCTCGATACCGCCAAGCCCGACGCCCTCTTCCTGCACTGTCTACCAGCTCACCGCGGCGAAGAGATTAGCCATACACTGCTGGACGACCCGCGCGCCGTGGTTTGGCAAGAGGCAGGCAACCGTCTGCACGCCCAGAAGGCACTGATCGAATTCCTGCTGCTCGGGCAAATCGAAGGCTAAGCTCTTCGTAACCCAAGCTCCTCGAAGCCTAAGCTCTGGTGCTTTCCACCCAAACTCGGGTGGAAAGCAGAGGAGCAAAGCTCGAGAGCAGGCATACGAAAACGCCGCGTTATAAATAACGCGGCGTTTAAAATTTGGTGGAGCCTAGCGGGATCGAACCGCTGACCTCAACACTGCCAGTGTTGCGCTCTCCCAGCTGAGCTAAGGCCCCAATCACTGCAGCAACCTGCAGCGGAGCGAATACTAAGCGACAAGTAGCGCAAGGTCAAGGTTTAAAGTAAACAAGCATCAACTAATTCTCCTTTGCCAAGAGCTGTGGCACTCTATAGTTTCGCAGCACGCGTATCGCCCGAGCCAACGATGACTACCTGCAGGAGCCAGACCCTTGATCAACGTTTTAATTGCCGATGATCACCACCTGGTGAGAACCAGTATCGCCCACCTGCTCAACGAAGAGTGCGATATCAAAATCGTGGGTGAGGTTGACGATGGCGAAAGCGCCGTGACTCAGTGTCGCCAGTTAAAGCCTGATATCGTACTCATGGATATCCGCATGCCGGGAATCGGCGGACTCGAAGCCACACGCCGTATCCACCGCACCTTGGCCGATGTCAAAGTGATTATTCTTACCGCGCATTTGGAGGATAGCGTGCTGCGACGGATGCTCGAGGCCGGCGCATCAGGCTTTCTTAGCAAAGGGGCAGACGCCGTTGAAATGACCGAAGCCATTCGGCAGGTATTCCACGGACGCCGTTATGTCAGCCAAGAGATTGCCCAGCGGCTTGCCTTGGCGCACTTCACTGACGAGGATAACCCCTTTAGCCACCTCTCCCACCGTGAACTACAAATAGCGCTGATGATCGTCAACTGCCAGCGTGTACAAGACATTTCCGATCGCCTGCACCTGAGCCCAAAGACCGTCAACACGTACCGTTACCGCCTGTTTGACAAGCTGCAAGTCGCCACGGACGTCGAACTCACTCACCTTGCCTTACGCCACGGGCTCGTCGAGGGCTTTGACGCGATCCTGGGATAGACCTACCATCGCCTCTTCTGACGTTTGAGAGCGCCGATGCCCAGCCATGACTTTTGATGCCAAGCAGTTTCTAAGCTCCGTCAGCTCGTCGCCGGGCGTTTACCGCATGCTCGACGAAGAGCAAAATACGCTCTATGTAGGGAAAGCAAAACGCCTGAAAGCTCGGCTGGCAAGTTATTTCCGTGGCCAACTCAATGCGAAAACTCAGGCGATGGTGGCGCGCATTGCCGACATTCAAATCACTGTGACCCGCAGTGAAACCGAGGCCCTGTTACTCGAACAAACGCTGATCAAGGAACTTCGCCCGCCCTATAACATTCTGCTGCGCGACGATAAGTCGTATCCTTTCGTCTTCGTCACTGATCGCCACCCCTACCCGGCTCTGGAGTACAAGCGTGCACGCCAGCGTCGCGATGACGGCCGCTACCTAGGCCCTTACCCCAGCAGCGGCGCGGTCAAGGAGAGTCTCACGCTGATGCAGAAAATATTCCGCATCCGCAACTGCGAAGACAGCGTCTTTGCCCACCGTTCTCGTCCTTGCTTGCAGTATCAAATCCAGCGCTGCAGCGCCCCATGCGTGGACTATATTTCCGAGGAAGAGTACCGGCGAGATGTGGAGCACGCCGTCATGTGCTTGGAAGGCAAGAGTGAGCACGTCACGCAGCTATTGACTCAAGAGATGGAAATCGCCAGCCAGGCGCTCGACTTCGAAGAAGCCGCTCGTCTGCGCGATCAAATTCAGCAGCTGCGTCAGCTTCAGCAGCGCCAATTCGTCGATAACGAGAGTGGCGATGCCGATGTGTTTGCGCTGGCCCAGCGACCGGGTGCACTCGGCATCTCTATCCTAAGCGTGAGAGATGGACGCTTACTAGGCGCGCGCCATCACACGCCAAAAAACGATCTCGACCTACCGCCGGAGATGCTGTTGACCGAAGTCGTCAGCCAGTACTACTTTGGACAGCCCCATAATGTTCCTGGGGAAGTGATTACGAGCCACCCCCTAGAGGATAGTGCGCTGATTGCCGATGCGCTCTCGCAACTGGCGGGCAAAAAAATCAGGGTCGCCAGCCAGGTACGCGGACATCGCGCCCAGTGGCAGCACTTGGCCATGACCAACGCCGAGCAGCAGCTCGCCTCACAGCTTGCCAACAAGTCTCAACTGACCCAGCGTTTCGAGGCCCTACAAAGAGCGCTCGGCCTTGACAGCCTGCCAGAACGGCTGGAGTGCTTTGACATCAGTCATAGCCAAGGCGAGGCGACGGTAGCGTCCTGCGTCGTTTTTGATCATCAAGGCCCGCGTAAGAACGACTATCGCCATTTTCGCATCGAAGGCGTTGCCGCCGGGGATGATTACGCTGCCATGCAGCAAGCGCTCACTCGGCGGCTGAAGCGAGTAAAAAGCGGTGAAGCGGTGGCTCCAGACATCTTGATTGTGGATGGCGGCAAAGGGCAGCTCAATATGGCGCGTGGCGTATTGAACGACTTAGCCGTTACCAACATCGTGCTGCTGGGCGTCGCCAAGGGCACTACCCGTAAAGCGGGTCTAGAAACGCTATTCTTAGAGACCAGCGATAACCCGTTACCGATGGACCCTGCTTCCCCAGCGCTGCACCTGATACAGCACATTCGCGACGAGTCGCACCGCTTTGCCATTGCCGGGCACCGCGCCGCCAGAGACAAAGCGCGGCGCACCTCTACTCTGCAAGACATCCCCGGCATTGGGCCAAAACGGCGGCGCGAACTATTGCGCTTCTTCGGGGGGCTACAGGGCGTACAAAAGGCAAGCCGCGATGAGCTGGCCAGAGTGCCTGGCATCAACGCCGCGCTGGCTGAGACGATTTATACGTCATTGAACGGATAAACGCGTTCTTAACATGGATGCAATGCGCTAAGGGGGATAGAATGACCCCACGCTTCACTCCGACTTTCATGATTCTCCGGCAAGGATCGCGCCCTGCGATGAATATACCCAACATACTCACACTGGCAAGAATCGTTTTCATTCCGCTACTGGTCGTACTGTTCTATCTACCCTTTAGCTGGAGCATGCCAGTCGCTGCGGGCTTGTTTGCCCTTGCTTCCGTGACGGATTGGTTAGACGGCTACCTCGCCCGTCGCTGGAATCAATCCACTCCCTTTGGCGCTTTCCTAGACCCTGTTGCAGATAAGCTCATGGTCGCCGTGGCACTCGCCCTGCTGATCGAACGCTTCGACACGCTGGTCTTGACGCTCCCAGCTTTGGTCATCATTGGGCGTGAAATCGTCATTTCGGCGCTTCGAGAGTGGATGGCAGAGATGGGCAAACGCGGCATGGTCGCTGTGTCCTGGATTGGCAAACTCAAAACCACGCTGCAAATGATGGCCATTCTGGTACTTCTGGCCTTCCCCCCAGGACATTTTATTGCCCTTTTAGGCGTGGGGGTGCTTTACGTCGCCGCCGCCCTGACACTGCTCTCCATGGTCCAATACCTCAAAGCTGCTTGGCCTCACCTTAGCCGCTCCATGTAAAGGGCATTGCCTCAGTTTTACAATAGCTCTTTGAACCCATTGGTAAATTGATTGTTTGACAAGCGCGTGGCGATGCGTATAATTCGCCCTCGAGTCGAGCGGGAATAGCTCAGTGGTAGAGCATCGCCTTGCCAAGGCGAGGGTCGGGAGTTCGAATCTCCTTTCCCGCTCCAATTTGGTTGACCCCAATGAAATGACTTGCTTGGCTGGATGGCAGAGTGGTTATGCAGCGGACTGCAACTCCGTGTACGCCGGTTCGATTCCGACTCCAGCCTCCATTTTCAGTGTAACGATGGCTTTCATAGCATCGATACACTGCCCGGATGGCGAAATTGGTAGACGCAAGAGACTTAAAATCTCTCGGAGGTAACTCCGTGCCGGTTCAAGTCCGGCTCCGGGCACCATTGATAAACCATTAATTTAGATTGAAAGTAACGCTGCGAGATAGAGGCTATCTACGCGGCTTTTTTTGTATCTGCCCCTCCCCTCCAACTCCCTGTTTTTTTGACCAAACACATCGCCTAGTCCGAAACGTCACGCTATCATGCCCTCCTGACTATTGTCGTAAAGAGAGGAAGCGGGCCAAATGAGCACGCCAGCATCTGACATATTGATTATTGGCGGCGGTGTCGCTGGTCTAACCTTGGCGTTGGAAGTTGCTGATCATTTGTCCGTTACCCTGGTTCGTCCTAAACAGGATGATCAAGGGGCCAGTCGCTGGGCTCAAGGCGGCATCGCAGCGGTGCTTTCCCCAGATGATTGCCTGGATGATCATGTACGGGACACGCTGATTGCAGGCGACGGTCTGTGCGACGAAGAAGCCGTTCGCTTTACCGTATCTCACGGACCTGAGGCCATTCAGTGGCTCATCGACAGGGGCGTGCCTTTCACCCTCGACCCCGACCCTCAGGCTCGCTACCCCTACCACCTCACCCGAGAAGGCGGGCACAATGCGCGGCGCATCATTCACGCCGACGATGCAACAGGCCGCGCCGTCGTCGATACCCTGGTCAGCAGCGTCACCGCGCACCCACGCATTAACCAATGCAGCGATCTCACCATCGTCAACCTGTTGCAAGATGCCAAGGGCCGTTGCGTTGGCGCCCAGGGCGTCGACAGTAGCCAGCGGCGACAATTGCTTTTCGCCCAACACACGGTACTGGCGACCGGCGGAGCCAGTGGGCTCTATCGCCACACCACCACCCCTTCGCCCAGCAGCGGCGAAGGGATGATAATGGCAGCCGAGCTGGGCGCCTCGCTCTGCAACCTCGAGTTTCAGCAGTTTCACCCCACCTGCCTTTACGACCCGCACGGCCCGGCTTTCCTCATTAGCGAAGCAGTACGAGGTGAAGGGGGACATTTGCTCGACGAGACGGGCCACCGTTTCATGCCCGACCTGGACCCGCGCGCCGAACTTGCCCCGCGAGACGTGGTGGCGCGCGCCATCGACGCGCACATTCAGCAAGGCACACTGGGGCACGTTTGGCTAGACATTCGTCACCTCGGGCAGGCAGCCATACGCCATCACTTCCCCACGATTTTGACGCATTGCGCCTCACGGGGAATCGACATTACGCGCCAGCCGATCCCCGTTGTTCCCGCCGCCCACTATAGCTGCGGCGGTGTCGCAACGGATCACGTGGGCGCCACACAGGTCGCCAACCTCTACGCGATCGGAGAAACCGCCTACACCGGCCTTCACGGAGCCAACCGTATGGCCAGTAACTCGCTCCTGGAGTGCTTGGTGTATGCTAGAAGCTGTGCGCAGCACATCCTTGCGTCCCCTAAGCACGCACGCGAGACGGTCACGCAAGAAACCGTAACCCCCCCTCCCTTAACCCCAGACGCCCCTTTTGACGCTAAGCAGCTCGACCGGTATCGCCACACGATGCGTAGCATCATGAGCCAACATGTTTCCATCGTTCGGAGCGATCAAGGCCTAGAAGCTGCCCGCAGAGCGTTAGCCGCCCTGAGCGATGAATGGGAGTCGAACGAATCCGCCAAGACACACCCAGAGAGCATTCGCCTCCAGCAGGCCCTGGCATTGGCCACAATGACGGTGATGGCCGCCGCAAAGCGCCACGAATCACGGGGGTTGCACTACTCGAAGGATTGGCCGCGCCCCGCACTGGATACTCAGCCATCGTGGATAAAGCTAGATGACCTGGTCTAAAGGATCAGCGGCCCGGCCGATGAAAGCAGCGACGCAATGCGCGCTGACTGGCATTCGGCAATGAGTCGGGCCACACCCACATTCGCCGGGCACCGATACGCAGACCGACCAGCCAAGGCCCAAGGTAGTCACAGCTTACACCTAATCTCACGCCCGGCTCACCCGTGCTCTGCAGCCAGTAACCTTCCCACTGACTGCCGTTTTGCACCAGATGAAGCTCACCACACCGCTGTGTACGATAAGCCCTAACGATCAGCCACACGCTGATCACAAGCATACCTGACGATACCCAGACGCTTAATGCCCGAGCGGTGAGTAGCGCCAAACCCAGCACCAAAGCAACTTGAACACCAACGGCTAATTTAGAGCGTACGATAGGCAGCGTTATCGGTGGTTTCAGCATGCTCGACGATCATCTGGACGAGATGGCGAAGCTCAGGGTCTTCGGGCCATTCTCGATGCATCAACCACACGAACAGATCTTGATCCTCTTCTTCGATCAAGCGCTGGTAGGTGCGCTGTTCCTGTTCGCTTAGCGCGTCGAATCGCTGCTCCAAAAAGGGAATCAACAGCAGATCCAGCTCCCACATACCGCGTCGGGAGTGCCAGTAAAGCCGCTTTCGTAGAACGGCAGCAGGGGAAGTGTCGTCGCTCAACGGTCGCTTCTCCGAGTCAGTGAAATGAAAGGCCAGTATACCGAAGCTGCAGGGTCGCGCCAGCGCCGAGCATCGCCTATGCTGTTAATCAGCTTTGTACTTACCTAGTACCTTGTTTTATCTGAATTGTTTTATGCGTTTATGCGCAGTATGCTGATTTCGATGTTATCGAGGTCGCATGTGCGTCACGGCCTTTAAAGTTCGCAGGGAGCCAACCGATGACCAAATCTGAATTAATCGAACAAATTGCGATGCGTCAACCGGAGCTATCCGCCAAAGAAGTCGAGACGGCGGTGCGTATTATCTTGGACGATATGACCGATGCGCTTGCCAACGGAGGGCGAGTGGAGATACGTGGTTTTGGCAGTTTCTCGCTTCACTATCGCGAGCCGCGCACAGGGCGCAATCCTAAAACCGGTGACCCGGTGGACCTGGATGGCAAGTACGTCCCGCATTTCAAACCGGGCAAGGAGTTGCGCGAGCAAGTCGACGCCAGTCGTGCGCTCGGCTACTGACCGCGAAAGTAGCGGTATCCGACCTTCTGCGGGATGACGCCGTGCCGAGACTCAGACACAATAGCACCATGAATGTCACTGACTAGGAAACTCTCATGCGTTGGATCAAAGGGCTGATTCTGGCCGTCATTTTATTGGTAGTGCTGCTGGTCGGCATTTTGTTCGCCGTCAATAATCAGCAGGCCATCCCCTTGAACCTGATCTGGGCCGAACTGCCTCCGGTCTCGCTATCGGTGTGGTTGCTGGCCACGTTGGCGGTTGGCGTCATCGTCGGCATGCTGGCCATGCTCGGTGTGTACGTCCGCCTAAAAGCGCAGCTCGCCCGTAGCGAGCGCCACAACAAACAGCAGCGTAAAGAGCTAGACCGTTTACGTACGCAGGGGTTTAAGGAACTTGCCTAAATGCAGGATGCGGTGCTGCTAGGCGTTCTCTTGGCAGCCATAGCCATTGGCTTTGGCCTGGGTTTTCGCTACGCCCACCGCCGCGCCCAGCGACCCTCCCGCGCTCCGGGCCTCTCCAGAGAATACTTCGTCGGGCTGAACTACTTATTGAACGAGCAGCCTGACGAAGCCATCAAAACGTTCATCCATGCACTAGATGTCAACAGCGAAACCGTTGAGACACACATTGCCTTGGGGAAGCTGTTTCGCTCGCGGGGTGAAGCGGACAAAGCCGTCGGCATCCACCAAAACCTGCTCGCCCGCCCCGCCCTCTCTACCACGACCAATGAAACCATTCAGCTCGAACTCGCACGGGATTTCATCGCCCTGGGCGTGCATGATAGAGCGCAGCGTTTGCTGCGTGCACTGCTGGAGCACTCCAGCCAAGAGGGCCTGCGCCTGGAAGCTAAACGACTATTGATCGACCTGCTCGAGCGTGAAAAAGAGTGGCAGGATGCCTTAGAAATCGTACAACCGCTCATGAAACAGCAGCCCGCCATGCGCCGACCTGCCTCTCACTGGCTATGCGAGCTTGCTCAGCAAGAGATCGACCAATCTAGCCGTGCTTTGGCACGTAAACATCTCAAAAAAGCGCTACAGCTAGACGAGCGTTGTGTACGTGCGACGCTGATGCTTGCCGATCTGGACATGGACAATGGCCAATACGCCAAAGCCATCGAACGTCTCAGCCATATTCCCCAACAGGATATCGCTCACATCCCGACCATGTTACCAGCCTTGCAACGCGCCTATGCACGCCACGACGACCTAGCTGGATTGGAAACCCACCTCTACCAACTATTAGGCGAAGCCCCCTACACTAGCGTCATCGTGGCACTAGGCGCACTGGTACATCAACGAGATGGCGTCGACAGCGCTATCGAGCGCACCGGCGAATGGCTAGCAGAAGCCCCTAGCTTGGGGGGACTGGATTATCTGGTAGACCTTTACTTGGAGAGCGAGCGCCTCATGGGTAAAGAGACGCCCGATACACGCTTGATGCTGCTCAAACATCACACCAAGGCCCTGATGGGCGGGAGGCCCCGCCAACGCTGTCGCCGCTGCGGCTTTAGCAGCGACAGTTTGGCATGGCAGTGCCCAAGCTGTCGCCGCTGGGGAACGATCAAACCGATTACCGGCGTAGAGGGCGAGTGATCACACGCCCGAAAGCTCGGCCTCGATGGCTGCCAACGCTGCCATGGGATCCTCGGCCTGGGTCACCGGACGACCAATCACCAAATGCGTACTGCCCGCGCGCATCGCATCAGCGGGTGTCATGATGCGCTGTTGATCGTTCGCTGCAGCAAAGCTTGGCCGTATGCCTGGGGTGACTTTCAAAAACGCCTCGCCACACTTCGCACGAATTTGGGCCGCCTCCTGGGCCGAACAGACGACGCCGTTCAAACCACTTTGCTGCGTCAAAGCCGCCAAGTGCATGACATGCTCAGCAGGGCTTGCCGTTAAGCCCACCTCCGCCAAATCCTCTTTGCCCATACTGGTTAACACTGTGACGGCGATCAAGTGAGTCGCGAGTCGATGATCGGATAACCGTTTGGCGGCTGTTTCCATCATTTTACGCCCGCCCGATGCGTGTACGTTCACCATCCAAACCCCCTGTTCCGCTGCCGCCTGAACGGCACTGGCCACCGTGTTGGGAATATCATGGAATTTAAGATCCAGAAATACCTGGAAGCCACGGCCGTGAAGCGCTTCCAGCACCGCAGGGCCACTGCGCGTAAAGAGTTCTTTACCGACTTTGACACGACAGCGAGCCGGGTCGAGCTGGTCGGCCATGCAGAGCGCCGCATCGAGCGAGGGGTAATCGAGGGCAATAATCAGTGGGGAATCGGTGGACACGCGCTTACTCCGTGTTCGTGAACGCTGTTGAAAAATCACGTCTTGGACGCAGGGGCAAGCGCCTAGTGTACCAGCCTCGCCATATAAGCTGTGTAAGCGATTCGCCATTACCCTGTAGCGAAAGACTTACAAAAGTTATCGTTGATCGCTTACAGCACTTACGTTTTGAAAAGTTTAAGTTCATTAAGGCGGCGACCATGAAGGTGACCGCGACTACTCGCCATCACGTTGAGCACGTGGCTGGCACCTAAGCACCAAATAAGGGACATGAACCATGCACACAGCCGTCAAACGCTTTGTCGTTGCACTTCTCATCAGTCTGAGCCTAGGACTTTCCAGTGCAGCATTTGCCCAAACCGTGGCTCCCATCAACGTCAACAGCGCCGATGAAGAACTGTTAGCTGAATTACCAGGCATCGGCCCAAGCCGCGCCGCCGCCATCATCGAAGAGCGCGAAACCAACGGCGCCTTTACGGATGCCGATGACCTCACTCGGGTGAGCGGCATTGGCCCTGCCACGGTAGACCGTATGCGCGATCAGGTCACGTTCGAAGAGTAACGTGAGCCATCACCGTGCTCTGCCGCCGCTTGACAATAGCCAGCGGCGGCAGACTACCTCTACCGATCAGAACGTATCGCTGGGGATACGGACCTCACCCTCCATCAATACCCTGGCACTGCGGCTCATCAACGCTTGATCGATTTGCCAACGGCCATCAACCAAGCTGGCTTTTGCTCCCACTCGAAGGGTACCTGACGGATGCCCAAACGTGACCGCCTCGCGCTCGATGCCTCCTGCGGCCAGGTTCACTAACGTGCCTTGAATGGCCGCGGCTGCGCCAATCGCCACCGCCGCTGTGCCCATCATGGCATGGTGCAGTTTACCCATCGATAGGGCTCGCACGACCAGGTCGACATCCTCCACACGAACGGCTTTACCGCTTGACGCGGTATAGCTCGAGGCCGGCGCGACAAAGGCGACTTTCGGGGTGTGCTGGCGGCTAGCCGCCTCCTCCACACGCTGAATGAGCCCCATTTTAACCGCCGCGTGAGCGCGAATCGTCTCGAACATCGCCAGCGCCTTGGCGTCGCCGTTGATCGCGTCTTGCAGCTCGCAGCCGGTATAGCCTACGGCTTCGGCATTGACGAACACCGTCGGGATACCGGCATTGATCAACGTCGCCTTCAGCACGCCGACGCCCGGCACCTCTAGGTCATCGACCACGCTGCCGGTGGGGAAAATCGCTCCCTCTCCGTCCGCCGGGTCCATAAACGCGACGGGAATTTCTGCGGCAGGAAAGGTGACGCCATCCAGCTCGAAATCACCGGTCTCTTGCACCTCACCCTCCGCCATGGGTACTTGGGCAACGATGGTTTTCTGAATATTGACCTGCCAAATACGCACTTCCGCGATGCCGTTTCGAGGCACCTTGGCGGGATCGACCAAGCCGTTGGCGATAGCGTAAGGCCCTACCGCCGCGGATAGATTTCCGCAGTTACCGCTCCAGTCCACGAAGGGTTTATCGATCGAGACTTGGCCGAATAGGTAATCCACATCGTGATCGGGCGAGTCACTCTTCGAGAGAATCACCGTTTTGCTGGTGCTGGACGTAGCTCCTCCCATGCCATCAATCTGTTTTTCATAAGGATCGGGGCTACCAATCACGCGCAGTAGCAGCTTATCGCGCGCTTCACCCGGCACCTGAGCGGCGGTGGGCAGGTCACTCAAAGTGAAAAACACCCCTTTACTGGTGCCGCCCCGCATATAGGTGGCGGGAATACGCATTTGTGCTTGATGAGCCATGACGCACCTCTCAAACAATAGCCTGGCTACAGCCAGGCTATTCGCTATTCATCACCCCCTTACCATCGCGCTGAGACGACTAGGCAACGGAGGATTCCAAAAAGTCCTGAGCAAAACGCTGCAGCACGCCACCGGCAGAATAGATGGTCACTTCTTCGGCCGTATCCAATCGGCAAACCACTGGCACGCGCTCGGTGCTGCCACTCGTGCGGTGAATGACTAGGGTGAGCATGGCGCGCGGTTCGGGCGTGCCTTCCACATCGAAGACTTCCGTGCCGTCCAACTCTAGGGTTTTCCGCGTGGTCCCTTCCTCGAACTGCAGCGGCATAACACCCATACCGATCAAGTTCGTGCGGTGAATACGCTCAAAGCCCTCGGCGACGATGGCCTCTACCCCCGCAAGGGCAACGCCTTTTGCCGCCCAGTCACGGGATGAGCCCTGCCCGTAATCCGCCCCGGCAATGATGATGAGCGGCTGCTTACGTGCCATATAGGTTTCGATGGCTTCCCACATGCGAGTCACCTTGCCTTCCGGCTCGATCCGCGCCAGCGACCCCTGCAGCACCTTACCCTGCTCATCGTGGACCATTTCGTTGAACAGTTTTGGATTCGCCAGGGTGGCCCGCTGGGCGGTCAGGTGGTCGCCACGGTGGGTGGCGTAGGAGTTGAAGTCCTCCTCCGGCAGGCCCATCTTGTGCAGATACTCCCCCGCCGCACTATCGAGCATGATGGCATTGGAGGGAGACAGGTGATCGGTGGTGATGTTGTCCGGCAAAATCGCTAGCGGACGCATGCCCTTTAGTCCACGCTCTTTTGCCATGTTGCCTTCCCAATAGGGCGGGCGGCGGATGTAAGTGCTTTGGGGCCGCCATTCGTACAGCGGGCTTACCTTGGTACGCGCGCTCTTGTCCAGGTCGAACATCGGGATATAGGTTTGGCGGAATTGCTCGGGCTTCACCGCCGACTTTACGATGGCGTCGATTTCGCTATCGTCGGGCCAGATGTCTTTGAGCGTGACCGGATTCCCCTGAGGATCGTACCCCAACACGTCTTTTTCGATATCGAAGCGGATCGTGCCCGCAATGGCATACGCCACCACCAGCGGCGGCGAGGCCAAGAACGCCTGTTTGGCGTAGGGGTGGATACGTCCATCGAAGTTACGGTTACCGGACAGCACCGCCGTGGCGTACAAGTCGCGGTCGATGATCTCCTGCTGAATGCTGGGCTCCAGCGCCCCCGACATGCCGTTACACGTCGTACAGGCATAGGCCACGACGCCAAAGCCGAGGTTTTCCAGCTCGTCCATCAAGTGCGCCTCTTCCAGGTACATCTTGACGGTTTTCGAGCCGGGCGCCAGCGACGATTTCACCCACGGCTTGCGCGTCAGCCCCAATCGGTTGGCATTGCGGGCAATCAACCCTGCCGCGACCATATTGCGCGGATTGGAAGTGTTGGTGCAGCTGGTGATGGCGGCAATGATGACGGCGCCATCCGGCATTTTCCCGGCCTGTTCATCGGCTCGGGCTTTATCCAAATCGATGGCAATGCCGCGCTTGGCGAGCTCCGAGGTCGGCAAATGGGCGTGGGGGTTCGAGGGGCCCGCCAACGTGCGTGCCACGCGGGAGAGATCGAAGCGGAGTACCCGCTCGTACTCGGCCGTCGTCAAACTATCGGCCCATAGGCCGGTCTGCTTGGCGTACGCTTCGACCAGCGCCACCTGTTCGTCTTCGCGCCCGGTGAGCTTGAGGTACTCGATGGTTTGATCATCGATGTAGAACATCGCCGCCGTGGCACCGTACTCCGGTGTCATATTGGAGATGGTGGCACGGTCGCCCACGGTCAGCGCATCGGCCCCTTCGCCATAAAACTCCAGATAAGCGCCCACGACCCGCACTTTACGCAGAAACTCGGTAATCGCCAGCACCATGTCGGTGCCGGTGACGCCCGGCTGTAGCTTACCGGTGAGTTCGACACCGACGATGTCCGGCAGGCGCATCATAGAGGCGCGCCCCAGCATGACGCTTTCGGCTTCCAAGCCACCCACACCCACGGAGATCACGCCTAACGCGTCGACCATGGGCGTATGGCTATCGGTGCCCACGCAGGTATCGGGATAAGCAATACGCAACCCTTGTTCATCTGGGCGGCACTGCACCACTGGCGACATCTTCTCCAGATTGATCTGGTGCATGATGCCGTTGCCGGGAGGAATCACGTCGACGTTCTCGAACGCCAGCTTGGTCCAGTTGATGAAATGGAAGCGATCATCGTTGCGACGATCTTCCACTTGACGGTTTTTCTCGAAGGCATCCTTCTCGAACCCCGCGTGCTCCACCGCCAAGGAGTGATCGACGATGAGCTGGGTAGGCACCACGGGATTCACTTTGGCGGGGTCGCCACCTTTTTCGGCAATGGCGTCACGTAGACCCGCCAGATCCACGAGCGCGGTCTGGCCTAGTATGTCGTGGCATACCACCCGCGCCGGATACCAGGGAAAGTCCAGCTCCTGCTTGCGCTCGATGAGCTGTTTTAGCGCATCGCTAAGCAGCTCAGGGTCGCAGCGACGCACCAACTGTTCGGCCAATACCCGTGAGGTATAGGGCAGCGTGGCATAGGCGCCGGGCTGTATGTCCTCGACCGCCTGACGTGCATCGAAGAACTCTACCGGCTCGCCCTCTACCAGAACGCCCGGTAGCGGCTTGCGATAATTCGTGTTCATAACGCCTCTCACTTAGTCACACGCAACCGATCAGTCGCGCGCTTCGATGGGTACCCATTCGCTCTTCTCAGGGCCGATGTAATCAGCACTGGGGCGAATAATTCGATTATTGGCACGCTGCTCGAACACGTGCGCAGCCCAGCCGGTCACCCGTGACATGACGAAAATCGGCGTGAACAGCTTGGTAGGAATATCCATGAAGTGGTAGGCGCTGGCATGGAAGAAATCGGCGTTGCAGAACAGTTTCTTCTCACGCCACATCACCTCCTCACAGCGAACGGACACCGGATAGAGCACGGTGTCGCCAACATCATCCGCCAGCTTCTTCGACCACTCTTTGATAATGGCATTACGCGGATCCGACTCCCGATAGATCGCATGGCCAAAACCCATGATCTTCTCTTTACGCTCCAGCATACCCAGCATTTCCCGCTCGGCTTCTTCGGGAGACGTCCAGTGCTCGATCATCGCCATGGCCGCTTCGTTGGCTCCGCCGTGCAACGGGCCGCGCAGCGAACCGATCGCACCGGTCACGCAGGAATGCATGTCGGACAGCGTCGACGCGCACACTCGGGCAGTGAAGGTAGAGGCGTTGAACTCGTGCTCGGCATACAGAATCAGCGAAACGTTCATCACCCGGGCATGCAGTTCGGAGGCGGGCTCGCCGCGTAGCATATGCAGAAAATGGCCGCCTACCGAGGCATCATCGGTGTCGGTGTCGATACGCACGCCATCATGACTGAAGCGGTACCAGTAGCAAATGATCGAGGGCAGTACGGCCAACAGGCGATCCGCGACATCCTGCTGCTCGTCGAAGCTCTCCTCGGTTTCCAGGTTGCCCAGCATGGAGGCACCCGTGCGCATCACGTCCATCGGGTGGGCGTCTTTGGGAATCTGCTCCAGCACGGTTTTCAGCGCATCGGGGAGACTACGAAGGCCTTTCAGTTTGGCAATGTAGTGATCGAGTTCGGCTTGGTTGGGCAGCTTGCCTTTCAACAACAGGTAAGCGACCTCCTCGAACTTGGCTTTTTCAGCCAGTTCTTTGATATCGAAGCCGCGGTAGGTTAGGCCTGATCCGGTTTTACCCACCGTACACAGGGCCGTCGTCCCCGCACTTTGTCCTCGTAACCCTGCACCTGCTAACGGTTTATCGCTCATGTGATGTCTCCTGACGTACGTATTTATAAGAATTGTTGGTCAATAGGGGTAACGTTTAGGCGTCTTTTTGCTCGGCAAACAGCGCGTCGAGCTTCTGCTCGAAATCGTGATAATTCAAAAAGTCATACAGCTCATTGCGGGTTTGCATGGTGTCGATGACCTCACGCTGATGGCCATGCGTCATGATGCTCTGGTACACCTTCAAGGCAGCGGCGTTCATGGCGCGGAAAGCCGAGAGCGGGTAGAGCACCATGCGGCAGCCCACATCGCCCAGCTCCTGCTGACTAAACAGCGGCGTCGCGCCGAATTCGGTAATGTTGGCCAGAATGGGGGCGTTCACTCGCTGGCAGAATGCCTTGTAGTCGTCCAGCGTATGCACTGCCTCGGCAAAGATAGCGTCTGCACCTGCCTCTACGCAGGCATTTGCCCGCTCGATGGCAGCATCTAGGCCCTCTTTTTGGAATGCGTCGGTGCGAGCAATGAGATAAAAATCAGAGTCCAACTTGGCATCCGCAGCGGCTTTGATGCGGTCGACCATCTCTTGCTGCGACACGATGGCTTTGTTGGGGCGATGGCCACAGCGTTTTTGCGCTACCTGATCTTCCAGGTGAACGGCGGCCACGCCCGCACGCTGCATCTCTTTGACCGTGCGGGCAATGTTGAACGCACCGCCCCAGCCGGTATCGATATCCACCAGCAGTGGTAAGTCCGTCGCGCCGCAAATCCGGTGAGCGTCTTCCACCACATCGTTCATGGTCGTCATGCCCAAATCTGGCAAACCAAACGAGGCGTTCGCCACGCCGCCACCGGACAGATAAATAGCATGATGCCCCACCCGTTCGGCCATCATGGCCGTATAGGCGTTGATGGTACCTAGAATGGGTAGCGGCTGGTTGGCATTCAGCGCGGCACGAAAGCGTGCTCCAGGGGTTGACGAGGGTGATGATGACGGCATGGGCGTAAGCTCCTAATCAGACGTTGTTGTGGCTTGTTGTTCGTTCTTTGTAGACGCCGGTACGCTTGCCGCAGGCGATTGCTCAAGAATCGCGGCGTAGCGGTCGGCGACATTGGCGCGGGAGGCGCTGACATGACGGCGCATTAGCAGTTCGGCCAGCTCGGCATCGCCCGCCTCAATGGCATCGACGATGCGATGGTGCTCGACGAATGCCCGCTGCGGCCGTGTGCCGCTGGCGCTAAACTGCGTGCGATAAAGACGCACGAGATAATAAAGGTCGTCGCACAGCAAGTTCATGAGCATTTTGTTGTGACTGCCCTGAACGATGCGATAGTGGAAATCCAGGTCGCCTTCACGCTGGTAGTAAGCTTCACCACGCTTCAGGTCACCCTGTCTTTCATGGAGCGCCAACACGTCGCGCAGTCCTTGAATCTCCTCGGCCGACATGTGCTCCGCCGCCAACCGAGCCGCCATGCTCTCCAGAGCTTCACGCACGTCGAAAAGCTCCAGCAGCTCTTTCATGGAGAGTTTGACCACCCGTGCGCCCACATGGGGCACTCGCTCGATCAAGCGGTGCGCCTCCAAACGACGCATGGCTTCTCGCAGCGGCCCACGTGAGATACCGTAAGTTTTAGAGAGCCCAGGCTCGGTAATTTTGCTGCCCGGTGCCAATTCGCCACGTACGATATCGCTCTGTAACTGATGAAACACGCGCTCCGCGAGCGTACGCACCTCTGGCGACACCGGTTCAGCAGAGCCGTCATGGGAGGTCGAGGAAGTAGTTGCAAGTAACGTCATGGGGAATTGTCGACAATTAGGGAATAAAAGAACTTTAGCCCGCCGCATTTCCCTCGTCAACCATGCAAAAAGGCCGTTTTAGTTCACCTTTCGTTGCAAGTCCTTTCTTCACCGCCCGACCAATGTCAACAATCAGCGATGCCCTATCCTGAATGGAGTTTGCTGCGTGAGAAAGGCGTCGACGGCCATACTGGTGTCATGAGGTTACGGCCTCTAAAATACGTCGCCCCCCACTGGCTTGGCGTTTGCTTCATGACAACGGCGTTGACGATTTCAGCCCTGCCCTACTCTACTGACCCTTTGGCGCTCTTCGCCAAATTGCGGCACCGCCCCGGCGCAGTGCTGCTTGATAGCGGCCGCCCAAAAGCGACGACCGGCCGTTTCGACATCGTCAGCAGCGATCCGCTGGCAACGCTGACAATGACCCCAGAGGGCGACACTCGACTGTCGTCTGACATGCTCACTCTTCCCGCCTCACTTGCCGAGGACGTCACCGCGCAACAGCAGTGGTTGATCGAACAGCTACCCGCGGTCAACGTAAAGAGCGAATTGCCTTTTCTGGGCGGGCTGATGGGCTACTGGAGCTATGACCTGGGCCGCAATCGCGCCGATATCGCCAGTCAACACCCTGCTGCCACTCGTCTCCCGTTATTACGTGTGGGGCTATTTGATTGGTGCATCACACTAGATCATGTCAAAGAGCAAGCGTGGTTCGTTGGCAGCCCGGCGCGACGTGAACAAGTAGCGGCATGGCTGGCGGCGCCCGACACGCCAACAACGCCTTTCAAGCTCACTCAGCGATTTTCCCCGGAGTTGACTCAGGCGGCCTACACCGAGCGTTTCGATGCCGTTCAGCGCTACATTCGTGCTGGGGACTGTTATCAAATTAACCTCGCCCAACGTTTTACAGCGCATTACGAAGGCGATGAGTGGCAAGCGTATCTTCAGTTGCGTAAAGCAACCCCCACGCCATTTTCTGGTTTTATGGCCTGGGGTCATCAGGCTGTGCTATCGCTCTCTCCCGAGCGCTTCATTCAAAGCCGTGACGGCTTAGTGGAAACACGCCCCATCAAAGGCACACGGCCACGAGGCAAAACGCCCGACCAGGACCGTGCCCTGGCGAATGATTTGCTCAGCAGCACCAAAGACCGTGCAGAGAACGTGATGATCGTGGATTTGCTGCGCAATGATTTGGGTCGCGTTTGTGTCCCCGGCTCCATTCGCGTGCCGCAGCTATGCCAGTTAGAGAGCTATCCCAACGTCCATCACTTAGTCAGCGTGGTGCAAGGCCAACTGGCGTCCCAACACTCACCGCTTTCATTGCTCACGGCAGCGTTTCCCGGCGGCTCGATTACCGGCGCACCCAAAATACGGGCAATGCAAATAATCGATGAACTGGAGCCCTGCCAGCGCAGCGTCTATTGCGGCAGCTTGGGCTATATCGACGTGCGCGGCAGCATGGATACGTCGATTGCCATACGCACAATGGTGGCTGACGATGGCGCTCTCCACGTGTGGGGCGGCGGCGGGTTGGTGGCAGATTCACAAGCCGAGGAAGAGTACACCGAGACATTGGACAAGATTCGTCATTTGATTGGCGCCTTGGAATAAACAAACTACTTTTTTAAATCCAAAAGAAATATAAAAGCCTAACCAAACGGTATTGGGGAGAAGTCCTTCGCTTTTGGTAGCCTAGAGACATTGCACGCTTTTTCACATAGGAGGCCGCATGTCCTCAACGCTCGAACAGATCAATCGCGATTTCGCCAACGACCCGCAAGGGCTTATCGAGTGGGCGTTCAGCCAGGGTGAGCGCCCTATTTGCACTACCAATTTTCGCCCCTTCGAAGCCGTCATTTTGCACATGGTGACGCAGGTGCGTCCGGATATTCCCATCGTATGGATGGATAGCGGCTATAACACCGAGGCGACCTATCAGTTCGCAGACGCACTCATTCAGCGTTTGAATTTGAACATCGTCAGCTTCCTACCCCAACGCACCCGCGCCCATCGTGAAGCCTTGGATGGGCCAATGCCTGGCATCGATGACCCGCGGCACAACGCCTTTACGCAAGAAGTGAAGCTAGAGCCTTTCGAACGGGCGCTTCGAGAAATGAAGCCTGACGTATGGTTCACAGCCCTGCGCGCCGAAGACACGCCAGAGCGAGCGAAAATGCAGGTCGTCAGCCGTAATAGCGACGGCTTACTGAAAGTGGCGCCGCTGCTTCAGTGGACGGCCAAAGATATGTACTACTACCTGGAAGCACATGATCTACCCAACAACTTCGACTACTTCGACCCCACCAAGGTGGAAGAGAAGCGCGAGTGCGGCCTACATCTTCAGCACTAAGATCAGCACGGATCAAAGCGCCACGTAACATAAAGTTCGTCATGCCTCCCTTCACCTGCTTCGGCCTAACTTCCGAAGCAGGTTTTTTTGGGATCAATACTCTGGCAGCTCGACGCCTTCGAACAGCGTCTGTTCGAAGCGCGGCCCGGCCATTAGCGCCTCATCCACTCGGTCACGGGTCAAATGAGGTGCAAAACGCGCTAGAAAATCGTACATGTAGCCACGCATGAAGGTCCCGCGCCGAATACCGATTTTCGTCGTCGAACTGGCAAACAGATGGCGGGCATCCAGGGCGACCAAATCACTATCCAGTGCCGGGTCGACCGCCATGTGCGCGACGATACCCACGCCCATTCCCAAGCGCACGTAGGTTTTGATCACGTCCGCGTCGGCCGCCGTTAGGACGACATTGGGCGTCAAGCCCTTGGCTTTGAACGCATCGTCGAGCTGAGAGCGTCCGGTAAAACCAAACACGTACGTCACTAGCGGGTGTTCGGCCAATGCGTCCAGGGTCAAGGGTCCGTCGAGGGTGGCCAGCGGGTGCTCCTTAGGCACCAGCACACAGCGATTCCAACGATAGCAGGGCAGCAACACTAGGTCGGTGAATAACTCCAATGACTCCGTGGCAATGGCAAAGTCCGCCTGCCCTTCGCTGACCATTTGAGCAATTTGTTTGGGCGTGCCCTGCTGCATGTGCAGCGCCACTTCAGGATACTTCAGCGTGAATTCGCTGATGATCGGTGGCAGCGCATAGCGCGCTTGTGTATGTGTGGTGGCAATCGCCAGGCTACCGCGACGCTCATCGCTGTGCTCTTGCGCTACTTGCTTGATGTTTTCGGTGAGTTTGAGCACCTGCCCCGCCAATTCGATGATCGACTGTCCGGCAGGCGTGACACGGGTGAGGTGTTTTCCGCTCCGAGCAAAAATCTCGACACCGAGCTCATCTTCCAGCAGGCGAATCTGTTTGGAAATGCCCGGCTGGGAAGTAAATAAACTTTGAGCTGTCGCCGAGACATTGAGGTTGTGTCGATTGACTTCCCAAATATAGCGAAGTTGCTGTAGCTTCATATCCTCACCTTATTGTCTATGCCGTAAGCACGTCATAGCGCATCCTCGTGCTGCGACTCCGTGCTTGGCCAAGCACCCGATAACCGTGCTTCAATGAGCACATTTTTGAATAAAAAAACGCCTCATAATTCCCTTATAGTATAAAAAATAGCGCCTATGAGCATCTATTAATTTTTTCTATTTAAGGCTGAATCGTATCAGGAATTTGCCAGCACCCTTCTCGCCCGCTAACATCTGGCAACTTGGCGCGGTGAAAGTGCGCTAATATATCGCGTAATGACCGTTGCTCCATTTGAGGCAACGAAACAGCAAGAGCAACGCAAACGGGAGAAGCAAATGGCTAATAATGTTGATGTCACCAACGCCAATTTCGAGCAAGAAGTCCTCAACGCCGAACAGCCTGTCCTGCTGAAATTCTGGGCCCCCTGGTGCGGCCCATGTAAAGTCATGGCGCCTGTTGTCGATGAAGTGGCCGCCGAGCGTGGCGACAACTTGAAAGTCGTCAGCGTGAACGTTGACGATGCCCCGGAAATCGCTGCCGAGCAAGGTGTTCGCGGCGTCCCCACCGTCATGTTGTTCAAGTCGGGCACCAAGGTCGCTTCTCTAGTAGGTGCGCAGTCCAAGTCTCAGTTGACGCAGTTCATCGACCAGAACGCTTAAGCCGTTCACGTTACCGCTGGCATGGCCAGCGGTAACGACGCTTCCTCTTCTCCTTCTCCGCCTTATTCACGCTTCGACCATACACCTCGTCGCCAGGGTGGACGACGCGCATCGCCAGGTCGCCTTACCTGCACGTTCCGTTGCCTGCCAGGTCCTAACAAGTGAGCGATCCAGCGCGTTTGTGGATGGCTATCCAACGCGATTTTCAGCGTCATAGTGAGCACCACCGACAGCAACATACCCGCCGCACCAAAGATCCAACCCCACACCACTAGCGAGAGAAACGCCACGAACGTGGATAATCCCAGCGCTTGGCCCATCACTCGTGGCTCGATCAAGTTTCCCAAAATGAAGTTGATGACAAGATACGCTGAAGCCAATAAGAATGCCTGAAGTAAACCGCCATCCTGAGAGACCAAGAGCAACAGCACCGGCGGAATGGCCGCGAGCGCGGAACCGATATTGGGAATGAAGTTGAGCGCAAAGGCCAGCACCCCCCAGAGCAGCGGAAATTCTACGCCCACCATGAGGCATGAGAGCCACACCAGCACGCCGGTCGCCAAACTAATCACGGTCTTCACCGCCAAATAGCGCTTTAACGTCACACTGAACTCGCTGAACCGTTTGAGGCTCGGCGCCGGATTCTCTAGCGCGCGCGACACTTTATCGCGGAAGTGCAGTGTTTCGAACAGCATGAAGATCACCAGCAGTGCAACGATACTGCCCTGCATGAACAGCGAACCCAGCTCGCCCAGAAGCGTAGCGACCCAAGAACCGTCATCTTCCATGGCGAACATCGAACTGAGCTGATCAGGATCGATGGCCAGCCCGTGGGAGGCCAGCGTATTGAGAAGATCCCAATAGTGCTCGTAAAGCCTTGACTCGATATCCGGCAGCGCCTCGATGAACGTACTGAAACTGTTCACGACCAGTAAACCGATCAGGGAAAGAAAGCCCATCAACACCAGTAGCGTAATCAGCGCCGACATTCGTCGACTCAGGCCGCAGTGATGCAGCCACTGAACGGGAGAGGTACACACCACGGCGATGAATACCGCCAGCAGCAGCGGCACCAATAAATCGGCACCTATTTTCATACCCGCGATGATCACGACTAGCGCAGCAATCGCCAGGGTGGCGTTGAGGGGAATACTTCGATAATCCTCATCCGACAACTTCGACATAGCCCTTTCCTTAGCATGTTATCCATACATGATGGTCGTTTAGATGACGTTGCACAAACCATGCAAACATTCAGCAACCGCTTTTCGTTTTCGCTTAGCCTGTGAACTTTATGTCCACGCCCCCTTCAAAGCAGCGACATCTCACGCTATTTAGCGCACACAACGTATTGGCTCTCTCAGCAAGGAAGTGACCGATGAAAACAGCAACACACTCGTTGAAACGGCTTCGTCATGGCGTGCTGGCCGGCGCGTTACTGGCCCTTTTGGCAGCCCCTAGTGCACAAGCGGCACCACCCGCGCCCCCCAGCCTCAGCGTCCAGGCACAGTCGTGGGTAGAGGTCGAACCCGACAAGGCCACGCTCTCTGCTCGCCTTTGGGAAAACACGCCGGCAGTGTCCACCCTCGAAGAGACGGACAGCGCCGCGCTTGGCAGCGCTCGTGAACGCCTCGAAGAGCGTGCCAGTGAACTCATCACCGCCATGGAATCACTGGGCATCGAGCAGCGTGCGATCCACGCCGGCTCATTGAACGTTTACCCTGAGCACGTTGCAGGACCGCACAACGAAAATGGCGAGCAGGAACCGCTGATGCGCACCCGTTTGGAGCGTCCCTTCAGCGTCGAGCTAACTAATATAGACCAATTAGGCGATGTGCTGGACGCGCTGATTGGCGCTGGCGTCAATGCGTTGGATGGCGTGCAGTTCGATCTACAAGACCGGGAAGCAGCTACCGACGAGGCATTGACCAAGGCGCTGGAAAAAGCCCGCCATAAAGCCGACCTCATGGCGAGCACCCTCAACGTCACGCTTGGCCCCGTTCAGCGTATCGAAGAGACGCAATCGCCCATTTTCCAGCCCCGGATGATGGCCATGCGCGCCGAAAGTGACACAGTCGGCGGCGGTGCCGCCAGTGACTACCGCCCCGGCACCATTCGCATCGATGCCGGGGTAAACGTCGAGTGGGCGCTTAGAGGACAAGACGCTCGAGGCCGCCCAGGTAGGGTTGCAGGGGAGCCGGAACAGTAATCGATCCATCTGCCTGCTGGTGGTTTTCGAGCACCGCCAGCAGGCAGCGCCCTACCGCAAGGCCAGAGCCGTTGAGCGTATGCAGTAACTGCGGCTTTTTGACATCTGGATGACGGTAACGCGCTTGCATCCGGCGCGCCTGGAAGTCCTCGCAGTTAGAGACAGACGAGATTTCCCGGTAGGTGTTTTGGCTTGGCAGCCACACTTCCAGATCGTAGGTTTTCGCTGCGCCGAATCCCATGTCGCCGGTACATAACGTCACTACGCGATACGGCAACTCGAGTGCCTGCAGAATGGCTTCTGCATGCCCACGCATCTCTTCCAACGCGTCGTAGCTCTTCTCCGGCTCCACGATCTGTACCATTTCGACTTTGTCGAACTGGTGTTGACGAATCATGCCGCGCGTATCGCGTCCATAAGCGCCAGCTTCCGAACGGAAACATGGTGTATGCGCCGTGAGCTTCATCGGCAGTGCGGCCAGCTCGACGATCTCATCACGCACGAAGTTGGTCAGCGGCACTTCAGAGGTGGGAATTAAGTGGTACTCCCGCTCATCGTTCAGCTTGAAGAGATCCTCGCCAAACTTGGGCAGCTGACCCGTGCCCATCAGCGAATCGCGGTTGACCATGTAAGGCACATAGCACTCTTCATAGCCGTGCTGCTGGGTTTGCGTATCGAGCATAAACTGCGCCAACGCACGATGCAGTCGCGCAACGGGCCCGCGCATCACTGCAAAGCGCGCGCCGGTCAGCTTGGCCGCCAGCTCGAAATCGAGATAACCAGACTTCTTGCCCAAATCCACGTGATCCAGCACGTCGAAATCGAACTCTCGCGGCGCTCCCCAGCGGTGCAGCTCGACGTTATCGTCCTCACTCTTGCCTTCCGGCACGCTTTCGTGGGGCAGGTTGGGGATACCGCTGATGGCCTCGTCCCACTCCTCCTGCACGTCAGCCAATTCTTTTTTGGCTTTATCCAGGCGGTCGCCTAAATCGCTGACTTCATCCAGCAGCGGTTGAATATCTTCACCGCTGGCCTTGGCCTTACCAATCGCCTTAGAGCGCATATTGCGCTCGTTCTGCAGTTGCTCGGTCTGAGTTTGCAGTTCACGACGACGCGACTCTAGCGCCTTAAGCGCTGCAGTATCGAGTTCAAAGCCCCGGCGGGCCAGTCGTTGCGCAGTCGCATCAAGATCACCGCGCAGCAGTTTCGGATCGAGCATGGATTATCCCTTGGCCTGAATTCAGTGGAACACGGCACATCGACGCCGTGGCAAAGGGGCCTATTGTAGGCAAAAGCGAGACAAGGGGCTATGGGGCATGGCCACCACAACCACTAGGTAAAGCGCCGGTATGCGCTATGAACAATTTACATACCCATCCCCGATCATTAGGCAAAAGTGATAGAGTGCCCGCCCTTCGTCAGCAAGAACCACTAACAACGGATCTAAAAAAGGAGAAACAACGTGCAGGAAACCGCACCGAAAGGAGCATGGGGATGGTGGCGTCGCATTGCCCTGTGGAAAAAAATACTGGCGGGCTTGGCCCTCGGGGTAGTGGCAGGAGCGCTGCTCGGTGAAACCGCCAGCATCTTCAAACCGCTGGGCGATATCTTCATCAACGCCATCATGATGCTGATCGTACCGCTGGTCTTTTCTACCCTGGTGGTCGGCATTACTTCAATGCGCGACCCGCAAAAGATGGGCCGAATCGGCGCTCGTACGATAACGCTTTATTTGGTGACCACCGCCTTCGCGATCACCATTGGCCTCGTGCTCTCGACGCTTTTGCAGCCTGGGGTAGGCGTGGGGCTGAGCTTCGATGCCGAGGTATCGGCCAACGAAGCGCCCTCTCTGGTCTCCATCCTGGTCAACCTCGTGCCGCGCAACCCGCTGGATGCCTTGGCGAACGGCAACATCATGCAGATCATCGTGTTTGCCATTGGGCTGGGAATCTCGCTGACGCTGATCGGCGAGAAAAGCGAACCGGTCATGAAGGTTTTCGATAGCTTCGCAGAGGCCATGTACAAACTCACCGGCTTGGTGATGGCGTTCGCCCCGTTCGGGGTCTTTGGCTTGATTGCCCACGTCTCGGGTCAGTACGGCCTGGAGATCCTGCTGCCGCTCGCCAAGCTAATTGGCGTGGTCTATGTAGCCAGCATTCTGCATGTTCTGGTGATTTACTCAGGTTTTATCTCCCTGCTGGGTCGTTTGAATCCCGTGCGCTACCTGAAAGGCAGCCTGGACGCCATTGTCGTCGCTTTCTCCTCTGCTTCCTCTGCGGGCACCCTGCCCGTATCGATTCGCTGTGCGCAGAAAAACCTGGGCGTATCGGAAGGGGTATCGGGCTTCGTCCTGCCCGTGGGCGCCACCATCAACATGGACGGCACTGCGCTCTACCAAGGTGTGGTGGTGCTGTTCATTGCCCAGATGACCGGCACCGACCTGAGCATGATGGATTACGCCATGATCGTTGCTACCGGCACACTGGCTTCGATTGGCACGGCGGGCGTGCCCGGTGCGGGGCTGATCATGCTCTCCATCGTCATGGCGCAAATTGGCCTGCCTCTGGAAGCCATTGCCGTGGTAGCGGGGATCGACCGCATTCTAGACATGGCACGCACCAGCGTGAACGTGGCCGGTGATTTGATGGTCACCACGCTGGTGGGTAAAAGCGAAGGTGAGCTCAACGAAGAGATTTACAATACCAGCCGTTCTTGACATCGGCTTTCTGACCCTAGCGCGCCCGCTGCCCCTGGCAGCGGGCGTTTTTTATCGTGGCCGACAAGCTGCTAGGATACCTCCATTCCACTCCCTCCAAGCGAGCCCGCCATGTCGTCCGCTTTTGACAAGACCCTTGCCGCCCTCGACGCGCTGCACGCCCAAGATCCCCAGACGACCACCCTCTCGGATGGCACTGCCCAGCCCCAAGAGCTGGCCTATGCCCAGCGTATGAGCCGGTGGCTAGAGCGACTCCAGGAGACGCCCAGCGACCTATTGGGCATTGCCGTGCGCGCGCAGCATCTGCAGCGTTGGAAGCTGCCGCGTAGCGATTATCCGGAAGGCCGTATTGGCTATTTGACTTGGCGACGCGACCAGAGCGCTCGAGCAGGCGATACCACGGCAGCGATCATGGAAGAAGCGGGCTACTTCCAAGAGGAGGCCAAGCGCGTCGCCAGCATGATCCGCAAGCAGGGCCTGGGGCGCGATAGCGATGTGCAAGCCCTGGAAGACTGTGCCTGTTTGGTGTTCTTGGAAAACTACTTTGCGGACTTCTCCCGCAAGGTAGAGCACGATCACATGGTGCGCATCGTGCAAAAGACCTGGGGTAAGATGTCGCCGCAGGCGCACGCACTGGCCCTGACGCTGCCCATGAACGATACCTGTTCAGCACTCGTCAAAGAGGCTCTCGGCAGCGACTGAGTCCGGCTATCGAGATGCACCGCTACGGTAGCTGCGGTAAAGTAGCGCTTATCCCTTATCCGCTTCCAGCAGTGACGGCTCAACCTCCTATGATTGCATCCCTGGACTCTCGCACGGCCCCTTTCGAACGCCTTGGCAGCCACTACGTGCGTTTTCTCGACGCTCTGCGTGCCCGCGGTTTCGAAGGTGACATCGCGCCGGATTACGCCCACCGCACCGTGCTGGCTACGGATAACTCGATTTATCAGCGCCTGCCCCAAGCAGCGGTGTTTCCCAAGCATGCCGAGGACCTGGAGCGTCTCGCCAAGCTGGCCTGCGAGCTGCCCCACCGGGATATCGTGCTGACACCCCGGGGCGGCGGCACCGGCACCAACGGCCAGTCGCTGACCGACGGCATCGTGGTGGATGTCTCCCGCCACATGAACCAAATTCTTGAGATCGATGTGAAAGCCCGCCGGGTGCGGGTACAGGCGGGCGTGGTCAAAGACCAGCTCAACGCCGCGCTGAAACCCCACGGGCTGTTTTTCGCCCCGGAGCTCTCGACCTCGAATCGCGCCACCATTGGCGGCATGATTTCCACCGATGCCAGCGGCCAAGGGAGCTGCCAGTACGGCAAAACCCGCCACCACGTGCTGGAGCTGGATACGGTTCTGCTCGGCGGGCAGCATTTACACAGCCGCCCGCTGAGCGCCGATGAGGAGCAGCAGGCGCTGGCCCAAGCGGGTGTGCTCGGCAAGGTACACCGCACTGCCGCGACGATCATCGACCAGCAGCGTGAATTGATCGAGGCGACCTTCCCGCCGCTCAACCGCTGCCTCACCGGCTACGACTTGGCCCACCTGCGCGAAGATGGGCGGCTCAACCTGAACAGCCTGCTGTGCGGTTCGGAGGGCTCGCTGGGCTTTTTGAACGAAGCCGTGCTCAACGTACTGCCAATCCCCAAGCACTCTACGCTCGTCAACGTGCGCTATCCAAGCTTCATGGATGCCCTGCGGGATGCCAAGGCGCTGATGGCCAGCAGCGCCAAGCCCACCTCCATAGAAACGGTAGACGACACCGTCCTACAGCTGGCGATGGACGACTTCGTTTGGGACAGCGTGGCGGAATTTTTTCCCGCAGGCAGCACGCCCATTCAAGGCATCAACCTGATCGAGTTCAACGATGATGACCCCGAACGGCTCGCGGCGCGTGTAGCGGCCTTTACCCAGCACCTGAGCCAGGATGCCACTGTGGAGCGGCTGGGCTACACCCTGGCGGAAGGCCGTCCGCAGATCCAAAAAGTCTACGCCATGCGCAAACGCTCGGTGGGCCTGCTGGGTAACGTTCAGGGGGAGAAACGCCCGCTGCCGTTCGTGGAGGACACCGCCGTCCCGCCGGAGCACCTGGCGGATTTCATTACCGAGTTCCGCGCCGCGCTGGATGCACGCAAGCTCTCCTACGGCATGTTCGGCCATGTGGATGCGGGGGTGCTGCACGTGCGCCCGGCGCTGGACATGAAAGACCCGGCCCAGGAAGCGCTGATTCGCGAGATCTCCGATGAAGTCGCCGCCCTCACCCAGAAGTACGGGGGGCTACTGTGGGGCGAACACGGCAAAGGCGTGCGCTCCGAATACGGCCCCAAGTTCTTCGGCGAACTTTACCCCTACCTGCAGCAGGTCAAGGCGGCCTTCGATCCGCACAACCAGCTCAACCCCGGCAAGATCGCGTCACCTTCCGAAAGCGCCATGCTGATTGCGAAAGAGAGCGACCCGGAACTGCTCACCATCGACGGCGTGCCTATGCGCGGCCAACTCGACCGCACCATCGACGAGCGGGCCTGGCAGGCCTACGACGCGGCGGTGTACTGCAACGGCAACGGCGCTTGCTACAACTACGATGTGGACGACCCCATGTGCCCCTCGTGGAAAGCCACCCGCGACCGCCGCCACTCTCCTAAAGGCCGCGCCAGCTTGATACGCGAGTGGCTACGCCTGCAGTCGCAAGCGGGCGTCGACGTGGTGGAAGAGTCGCGTAAGAAAAAGCAGGAGCGCACCTGGGGCTTCATCAAAAGCTTCCCCAAGCGGGTGATGAACACCCTTAGCCGCCAGCAGCAACACGACTACTCCCATGAGGTGTACGACGCCATGGCGGGCTGCTTGGCGTGCAAATCCTGCGCGGGCCAGTGCCCGATCAAAGTCAACGTGCCGCAGTTCCGCTCGCAGTTTTTAGAGGTGTATCACGGCCGCTACCTGCGCCCGCTGCGCGACTACGTGATTGGCGGCACCGAATTCATGTTGCCTGCGTTGACCAAGATCGCTCCGCTCTATAACGCCGCCCTTGGCCAGCGTTGGGTCGAGCAGCTGATGCAAAAAGGGCTCGGTATTAGCGACTCCCCCGCGCTCTCTCGCGCCAGCGTGAAAAAACAGCTGCGTGCCTGGGGCGTGGCGGAAGCCACGCCCACATCGCTTGCGCTCCTCACCGAGCAGCAGCGAGCCAACAGCGTCGTGATCGTGCAAGACGCTTTCACCACTTATTTCGAAGCCAAGCTGGTGATGGACGTGGTAGAGCTGCTATCGCGGCTGAACCTGCGCGTGTTCGTCATGCCGTTTTCCGCCAACGGCAAGCCGCTGCACGTACAGGGCTTTTTGGGTGCCTTCGAGCGCACGGCAGAAAAGCAAGACAAACGCCTTCGCGCACTCAGCGAGTTCGAGGTGCCCATGGTGGGCATCGACCCTGCCATGACGCTCACCTACCGCCAGGAGTACGTCAAAGCGTTGGGCCCTGAGCAAGTGCCGAACGTACTGATGCTTCAGGAGTGGCTGGCGACCCGCGTCAACACCCTCGCCACCAACAAGCTCACGCTCGAAGACCCAGGCTTTAAGCTACTCTCCCACTGCACCGAAAAAACCAACGCACCGGGCAGCCCGAAAGCGTGGCAGCAGGTGTTTGCCGCCTTTGGATTGCAGTTGGAGCTGGCCACCACGGGCTGCTGCGGTATGTCCGGCACCTACGGCCATGAGACCCGTAACGTCGCCACCTCCAAAACGATCTACGCTCAGTCGTGGCAGCCCCAGGTCGAAGCCGAAGAGAACAGCGGCAAGCTACTGGCCACCGGCTACTCCTGCCGCAGCCAAGTAAAGCGCTACTCGGCGCAAACCCTGCCCCACCCGCTGCAAGCCCTGCTCTCCTGCATCAAACAGGCCAGCCGCTAACGCGACTGGCCTGCTGGGGCTTGCTTGTATCCGTGTGAAGCGTTTAGAAAAACAGCCGCTTGAGGGCCAAACCAGGGTCCTCTTCGCGCATGAACGCCTCCCCTACCAGGAAACCATTGACTTCGTGGTCACGCATCAGCTCTACGTCATCACGCGTGTGAATACCTGATTCGGTGATCACGGTGACGCCATCAGGAATACGCGGCAGCAGGTCCAGGGTGGTATTCAAACTGGTCTCGAACGTGTGCAGATTACGGTTATTGATACCCACTAGCTTTAGGTCCAAGGCGAGCGCCCGCTCTAGCTCCTCTGCATCGTGAACTTCCACCAACACGTCCATGCCCAATGCGTTGGCCTGCTGGTGCAGGTCGCGCAGCTGAGCGTCATTGAGCGCCGCCACAATCAATAGGATGCAGTCCGCACCGATGGCGCGCGCTTCTGTGACCTGATAGCCGTGGGTAATGAAGTCTTTACGGATCACCGGCAGGTCACAGGCATCACGAGCGGCGATGAGGTAATCCTCATGGCCCTGGAAGAAGTCGGCATCGGTGAGCACCGAAAGACACGCCGCCCCGCCCTGGGCGTAGCTTTTGGCGATATCCGCTGGGTGAAACGCTTCCCGCATCACGCCTTTAGAGGGCGAGGCTTTTTTCACCTCGGCAATCACGGCCGCATCGCCTGCCGCAATACGCTGATTCAATGCCTCAATAAAGCCACGGGGCGCGCTCTGCTTTTCCGCCAGCGCAAGCAGATCCGCTTCAGATACCGCCTGCTGACGCTCAGCGACTTCCTGGTCTTTACGGGCCAAAATGCGCGTTAAAATAGTCGGCGTTGCCTGGTCACTCATTGGAAGTTTTACCCTTTAAAGACGCTAGTGAAGTGCGAAAGCTCTCTGAGCTTCTCAAGCGGTAGTTTGGAGGCCTGGGCATCCTGGGCCACCATCACGCCCTCTTTCAAGCTATCGGCCACGCCCGCGCAGTAAAGCGCCGCCCCGGCGTTGAGCGCCACCATATCTGCCGCTGCGCCTTCACCGCTAAGCGCGGCTTTCACCAAACGCAGGCTATCTTCCGCGCTGGACGCTTTGAGGTTGGCCAGGCTTTGGCGCTCGACGCCCAGGGATTCCGGCGTAATGGTGTACTGGGTAATTTCGCCCTCTTTTAGCTCCGCCACCAGCGAGGGTGCCGCGAGGGAGATCTCATCCAGGCCATCCTCAGAATGCACCACCATGACATGGCGGCTACCCAGCTTGCGCAATACTTCGGCCATCAGCGGCACCAGCTCGGCCGAGTAGACGCCTAACACCTGGTTGGGCGCCCCGGCCGGATTGGTGAGCGGGCCCAGAATATTGAACAACGTACGTACGCCCATTTCGCGCCGCGGTCCAATGGCGTAACGCATGGCCGGGTGGTGGTTAGGTGCGAACATGAAGCCAACGCCCACCTGCTCGATGCAGCGGGCTACTTGGTCGGGCTTCAGGTCAAGATAGATGCCTGCGATATCGAACAGATCCGCGCTACCCGAGGAAGAGGAAACGCTGCGATTGCCATGTTTAGCAACGTGAGCCCCCGCCGCCGCCGCCACGAAACTGGACGCGGTCGATACATTGAACAGGTTGGCACCATCGCCGCCGGTACCGACGATATCCACCACGTTCTCGGTGTGCAGCTCGACGCGCTTCATGAGCTCACGCATCACCTGGGCAGCGGCGCTGATCTCTTCAGCGCTTTCCCCTTTCATGGCCAACCCCACCAGTAGACCGCCAATTTGCGCGTCGGAGGCTTCGCCAGTCATGATCTGGCGCATCAGCGCGTGCATCGCATCGAAAGAGAGGTCTTCGCGGCGCATCACCGCGTTAATTGCGTCTCGCATTTGCATGAGCAGGAAAGCCCCTAAAGCGTATGAATGTGGCGATCAGCCGCGTTGTAAAAAATTGGCCAATAACGCATGGCCCTGGCGCGTGAGTATCGACTCAGGATGAAACTGTACGCCTTCCACATCAAGGGTACGATGACGAAACCCCATGATCAGCCCAGGCGTCACGTCATCTTCGGCGGTCCAGGCGGTCACTTCTAGGCAGTCGGGCAGGCTCTCATGCTCAACCACCAATGAGTGATAGCGCGTCACTTCCAGCGGGTTTTCCAGCCCGCTGAACACGCCCTGCCCACGGTGTACAACGGCCGAGGTTTTGCCGTGCATCACCTGGGGCGCCTGCACGACCTTGCCGCCATAGACCTGGCCAATGGCCTGGTGCCCCAGGCAAACGCCCAATATAGGCAGTTTGCCCGCAAAGTGCTCGATGGCTGCCAACGAAATGCCTGCCTCGTTGGGCGTGCAAGGGCCGGGCGAAATTACCAGATGGGTCGGTGCCAAGGCGCACATCTGGGCTAAGGTAATTTCATCGTTGCGGTAGGTCATCACCTCGGCATTCAGCTCACCCAGATACTGGACGATGTTAAACGTAAAGCTATCGTAGTTGTCTAGCATCAACACCCGTTGCACTGCCTGTGCTTGCGACATCGCCCCGCTTACTCCATCAGATAATTAACACTCACTGGCAGGATGATACCCCAACCCAGACGCTCCTTGCAGGGGCAGCGTGCAGGGGCGGAGCTCGCTTAGTGCGGCTGCGGCACTGCTGCGCGCTCCAGCCGACAGGCGGCGTACTTGAACTCGGGTATTTTGCCGTAAGGATCCAAGGCCGGGTTGGTGAGCAGATTGGCGGCGGCCTCGGCGTAGGCAAATGGCACGAAGACCATACCATTGGGGATTTTGTCGTCCACTCTGGCGGTCAGCGTGATCGCGCTCCTCCGCGTAATAATGGTGAGCTTCTCGCCCGGCGACACCCCCAAGCGATGGAGTTCACCCGCTGAAAGACAGGCGACCGCTTCTGGTTCTAGCGCGTCGAGCACCTGGGCGCGCCGCGTCATGGAGCCCGTATGCCAATGCTCTAACTGACGACCCGTGGTCAATACCGTGGGGTACTCGTGATCCACCGGCTCATCCGGGGGAAGCGGACGCGCAGGGGCGAATTTGGCCAGCCCGCCAGCGCGCGGAAAGGCGTCGCTAAACACCACATCCTGACCCGGTTCATCCTCGGCTGGGCAGGGGTATGTGACAGAGCTCTCCCGCGCTAGCCGCTCCCAGCTAATATGGTTGAATGAGTGCATCCCCTGCTGCATTTCAGCAAACACGTCTTGCGGGTGCTGATAGCGCCAGTTCAGCCCAAAGCGGTTAGCGATCTCCTGGATGATCCACCAGTCTGGCTTGGCGTCTCCTGGCAACGGTAAGGCAGCACGCCCAAGCTGTACTTGGCGGTTGGTGTTGGTCACGGTGCCCTCTTTTTCGGGCCATGCAGAGGCAGGCAAAATGACATCGGCAAACTGGGCGGTTTCAGTGACGAACAGATCCTGCACCACCAAATGCTCGAGCTTACCCAGCGCGGCGCGGGCATGGGTAAGGTCCGGGTCAGACATCGCCGGATTTTCACCCAGGATGTACATGCCACGCACCTCGCCTGCATGAATCGCATTCATCACTTCCACCACCGTCAGTCCAGGCTCATTGCTCAGCGGCGTGTTCCATAGCGCTTCAAACGCGGCGCGTAGCTGGCTATCGCCTACTGGCTGGTAGTCCGGCAGCACCATGGGAATCAGCCCCGCATCCGACGCCCCCTGCACGTTATTTTGACCCCGCAGCGGGTGCAGGCCCGTGCCGGGGCGACCGGTATGGCCGCAGGCCAGTGCCAGCGAAATCAGGCAGCGGGCGTTGTCGGTGCCATGGGTATGCTGGGAAATACCCATACCCCAGAAAATCATCGCTTTTTCGGCGTTGGCGTAGCGCCGCGCCACTTCACGAATGGTGTCGGGGGAGACGCCGCATAGTGCGCTCATGGCTTCCGGTGTACTGTGAGCGACGCTCAGCTTGAGCGCGCCAAAGCCCTCAGTGTGGGCGTCGATGTAGGCTTGGTCATACAGGCCTTCCGCAATGATCACATGGAGCAGCGCGTTGAACAGCGATACATCCGCCCCTGGTGTAAAACGCACGCTCATGCTGGCGTATGCGTCCAGCGCCTGCCCGCGAGGGTCGAGAATAATGATCTCGGTGCCCTGCTTGGCTGCCTGCTTGAAGAATGTCGCCGCCACGGGGTGATTCACTGCCGGGTTGCAGCCGGTAAGGATCACCACATCAGCCTCCAGCGCCTGCATAAACGAAGCGGTCACCGCGCCAGAGCCTAAGCACTCCATCAGCGCCGCGACGGAGCTGGCATGGCAAAGCCGCGTGCAGTGGTCCACGTTATTGCTGCCAAAGCCGGTACGCACCAACTTCTGGAACAGCCACGCCTCTTCGTTAGAGCATTTGGCGCTGCCAAAGCCCGCCAACGCTTTGGGGCCTTGCGCCTGTTTAATCGCCATTAGGCCGCCCGCCGCGATTTCCAGCGCTTCGTCCCAATTGACCTCACGGAAATGGCTGAAAGGATTGGCAGGATCAAAGGTAGGGTCGAGCGCTTTGGGAATCCCAGGCAAGCGTATCAGTGGCTTGGTCAGGCGTGCCGGGTGGCTCACGTAATCAAACCCAAACCGGCCTTTCACGCACAGGCGGTTCTGGTTAGCGGGGCCGTTGCGCCCTTCCACATAAGCCAGGGCATCGTCGTTAATATGGTACGTCAGTTGGCAGCCCACCCCGCAATAGGGGCACACGGAATCTACCTGCCGCTGGCTTTGAGAATCGCCCTGACCTTGGGCATTGACCACGGTGGCAGGCATCAGCGCGCCGGTGGGGCACGCTTGCACGCACTCGCCGCAGCCCACACAGGTGCTCTGGCCCATCGGGTCGGCAAAATCAAATACCACGGTGGCGGCAGCGCCTCGCTGCGCCATGCCGATGACATCGTTACTCTGCACCTCGCGGCAGGCGCGCACGCACAGGTTGCAGGTAATGCAAGCGTCCAAGTTGACGTGCATCGCCGGGTGACTGGTATCCGGCTGGCTCACCTTCGGTGCCGCCGCCGCATGGCTGACGGCGACTGAGCGGCGTGCTGGCAGCCACGACTTAACGGCCGCTTCGTCAACCGCCAATTGGTCGGCTACTTCCCAGAAGTGGCTGGAGCGGTCTGGGCTTTGGGCGCGGCTGGGCTGGTCGGCCATCAGCAGTTCCAATACCGTTTCACGCGCTTGTATGGCACGGGGCGAGTGGGCGCTGCGTACCACCATGCCGGGTTTGGCCTCGCGGATACAGCTTGCCGCCAGCACGCGCTCGCCTTCCACTTCCACCATACAGGCACGGCAATTGCCATCGGCACGGTAGCCGGGGGCGTCTTTGAAACAGAGGTGAGGAATGGTCTCGCCAGCGCGCTTGGCCACCTGCCAAAGAGTTTCTCCGTGGTAGGCAGTGACGTCTTGATCATCCAATACAATAGTGAACGAAGCGCTCATGGTGCACTCCCTTCAGCGGCATCACTGACGATAATCTGCTGCTGGGCGAGCGCAGGGCGGAAATCCTTGAGTAGTCCTAAGACAGGATTCGGTGCCGCTTGCCCCAGGCCGCAAATCGAGGCGTCCTGCATCACTTGCGCCAGCCGAGTGAGCGCTTGCACATCCCATGTGGGTTGCTCCAGCAGGCTGAGCATTTTCTCGCTGCCTACCCGGCAAGGCGTGCACTGCCCGCAGGATTCATCGGCAAAAAAAGCCAGCAGATTGGTGGCCACCGCCTGAAGGTTATCCTGATCAGACAGCACGATTATCGCCGCTGACCCAATAAAACTGCCGTGCGCCTGAAGCGTATCAAAATCCAGCGGCACATCGGCTTTGCTGGCCGGCAGAATGCCACCCGAGGCCCCGCCGGGCAGGTAAGCGGCCAGCGTATGTCCTTCTGCCATGCCGCCCGCATACTCTTCAACCAACTCGCGCAGCGTGATGCCTGCTGGTGCCAAGTACACACCGGGCTTGTTCACTCGACCAGAGATAGAAAAACTGCGTAGGCCCCGCCGTCCGTGGCGCCCATGTCCGGTAAACCATTCCGCCCCTTTGTGCCAAATGGCGGGAATCCAGTAAACGGTTTCGACGTTATTGACCAGCGTGGGACGACCAAATAGCCCCTCTTGGGCCACGTAAGGCGGTCGGTGGCGCGGCTTGCCGGGCTTGCCCTCCAGGGATTCGATCAGCGCCGACTCCTCGCCACAAATATAGGCGCCCGCTCCCCGGCGCATGATGATGAAGCCCCGCGCGACGATGCCCGCCTGCTCAAGCTCTGCAATCGCCTCATGGAGCACGCGGTGTAGGCCGGGGTACTCGTCGCGCAGATAGATATAGAGCGCCTCGGCATCGATTGCCCAAGCGCTCACCAGTGCGCCCTCCAGAAACTGATGCGGCGCGCGCTCTAAATAGTAGCGGTCTTTGAACGTCCCCGGCTCGCCTTCGTCAGCGTTGATGACGCAGTAGCGTGGCCCGGCGGCTTGACGCACGGCCTGCCACTTTTTGAAGGTAGGGAAGCCCGCGCCTCCCAAGCCTCTCAGGCCCGAGGTTTCAAGCGTCTGCAGCACCTCATCAATGTTGACCTTACCGCTTCGGGCATTGGCCAGTAACTGGTAACCGCCCATCTGCTGATAGTCGCCAAGCCGCTGCCATAGGATCGCTTCAGGATGAAAGTGCCCCGTGTCCACGACAGCTTCTACACCGTCTGCGGTGGCATACAGCACATGGTGGTGGCCAACTTCAGCCACCGGCGCGGTATCGCAGCGACCCATACAGGGCGCACGGATCACCCGCACGCAGTCAGGGTCAACGCGGGCTTCCAACGCTTTGTGTAGCGCACTGGCCCCTGCTAATTGGCACGAGAGAGAATCACAGACGCGAATCGTCGTATCCGGGGGAGGCGCTTGTTGGTCATGCACGACATCGAAGTGGGCGTAGAACGTCGCCGTCTCGTACACCGCCGCCATAGGCAGGTTCATATAGGCTGCCAGGGCGCGCAGTTCCACGAGCGATAGATGGCCGTGGGCGTCCTGAAGGGTGTGCAGGTGCTCTATCAGCAGGTCGCGGCGTTTCAAGCTGGGCGTTTGGCGCTCATCGCCCAATAAATCGCGAAGTGCCGCCAGCGCCACGGGGGCGATATCGCGCCCATTGGGGTAGCCGCGACGGCGGCGAGAAGACGTAACAGATTGAGAAGTCATGACGCGCCATCCAGAGCTAGGCCAAAGAACGTTACAAACACCGCCGTCAAAGCCGCTATGCTCAGTGAAGCGTACAAACGTTGCGACAGCGACTCGATGGGCAGCCCGCCAAGAGCGATGCCAGCGTTGAGGGCTTTTCATAGCATAGAGGGTAAGCGTCAGCGGGGAAACCATCGCGTCTGTTGGTGGTGCAGCTCACTATGGCCGCTCTCTACACCAAGCAAGACTGGCAACGGGGCGCGACTCTCTTTATTATCTCCCGTCATTTTAATGGGTTAGGAGCGTGGCATGGATAAGCGAATATCTTGGATCATCACGCTCTTGTTAGTAGCAACATTCATCTCTTCGCCGTCATTCGCCGCATCGTCTGCCAAGATCATCGCCTCGTTTTCGGTGATCGAGGATTTGGTCAAACGCGTTGCCGGTGACGACATTTCCATTACGACGATCGTACCGATCGGTGAAGATGTGCATCGCTGGGAACTCACCCCGCCTAACGTACTCGCCGTCGAAGAGGCCGATATCGTGTTTTACAACGGCCATGGATTAGAGCCGTGGATTCGTCATTTAAAAGCGATGGCCAGCGATAGGCTGACGCTAGTCGCACTCGCCGAGATAGCCGACTATCCGACCCTGACACTACAGCAGGGGCAGTACGAGGGAAGCCCTGACCCACATATGTGGATGGCTCCGCACGGTGCAGCGGCCTATATCGATGTCATCATGCACACCCTCAGCGCCCGCTTTCCCGAGCGTGCCGACGCATTTCGAACGCGCGCTGAAGAGGCCAAGGACGCGCTTTCGTTACTCGACCAGCAGGTCATCGAACGCTTGGAGGGCATCCCCCACACCAATCGACTGATCACCATGAGTGAAGCCGCACTAAGCTACTTTGCCCACGCTTACGGATTCGAGTTCGCGGCCATTTGGGGGCTGAATAGCGAAACGATGGGCAGCGCTCACGACATGGCCAGCATGAGTGAGCGTCTGGTTGACAAGCGCCCGCCAGCGCTATTTTTTGAGAGCACGACACCCGACATTCACATGGACGCCCTAGCCCGGGAGACCGGTTTGACGCTGGCAGGCCCGCTCTACGTTGATACGTTGAGTGAGGCCGACGGGCCCGCTTATAACTACCCCGCTTTGCTACACCACACTACCGAGCTTTTGCATGAAGCCCTGGGGGGCGCAAGAGCCGAGGAGTAGCCGTTAGCTGAGTTAGCCGAGTAGATCGCGCAGGGAGGAGACGAGCAGATCAGGCTGGCTCTGCGCGATAGGCTCGCCGTGGTTATAGCCGTACGGCAACGCCACGGTGGCAAAGCCAGCCGCCTTACCCGCCGCAATATCGTGGCGAGAATCACCTACCATCACGCTGGCTGACGGAGCAATGTCTAACGCTTGCGCCACATGAATCAATGGCACCGGACTTGGCTTTTTCTCGCTGAGCGAATCGCCCCCAACGGTAAGCGTAAACAGTGCTAGCAAACCGAAGTGATCTAAAATAGGCGCAATGAACCGCTCGGGTTTGTTGGTGATCAGGGCCAGGGCAAAACCTGCTTCACGCAGTGCGTGAAGCGCTTCCGATACGCCAGGGTAAAGCGTCGTCCACGCGTTGGGTGCAGCTCCGTAGTGGCGCATGAACGCTTCATAGCCGTTCTGCTGCAGCGCCGCCTCGGGTCGCTCACCTAGCGCCCAGGTCAGCGCTCGCTCCACCAGCACCTGAGCGCCGTTGCCCACCCAGTCGCGAACCTGCGCTTCACTCGGCTGGGCCAGCCCAACGTCGTGCAGCGCCCGCTGCACGCCAACGGCCAAATCCGGCACCGAGTCGATCAACGTACCGTCTAGATCAAAGGCAATTAACCGTTTTTCTTGCAAAATGGTATGCACGCGCCGGCCTCACTGATGCGTCTAAGCGACTGGTTCACGATAATGTCGATTAATTCCATCATCTTACCCGTTTAGACCTTCGTCATACAGCGTAGAAAGTTCTATGCTGTGGCTATATTTGCCAAGGAGAGAGTAATGGCCATTCCCCGAATTGTGATTGTGGGCGGCGGTGCAGGCGGGCTAGCCCTTGCCACACGCCTTGGGCATACGCTGGGCAAGAAAAAGCGCGCTGAGATCGTCCTACTCGACCGCAATGCCACCCACGTATGGAAACCGCTGTTGCACGAGCTAGCTACCGGGGTACTCAACTCCAGCATGGATGAAGTGGATTATCGCGGTCACTCCTCGGCCCACTACTACCGCTACCAGCGCGGCTCGCTGAATGGCTTGGAACGTGACAAGAAGGTCATTCACCTAGCGCCCATCGAAGACGAAGATGGCATGGAAGTGCTTCCCGCCCGCCAGCTCACCTACGATTACTTGGTACTTGCGCTAGGCAGTGTATCCAACGATTTTGGCACCCAAGGCGTTGCAGAGCACTGCCACTTCATCGACTCTCCCCAGCAGGCCAAAGCCTTCCAGCGGGACATGATCAACACGTTTCTGCGCTATACCGACCCCAGTCTGCGCCAACACACTCAGCTCACCATTGGCATCGTCGGGGGCGGAGCGACGGGCGTTGAACTGTCCGCCGAACTCCTCGACGCATCTCGGCTGCTCAATGCCTACGGCGTCACAGCGGTGGATCACCAAACGATCAGCGTGCATTTGATCGAGGCAGCACCGCGTCTGCTGCCCGGCTTATCCGAACGTATCAGCCAGACCGTTCAGCAGGAACTCGAGAGCCTGGGTGTCACCGTGCATGTCGGCACGGCAATTCAAGAAGCTCAGGAGTATCAGTTGGTCACAGGGGACGGGGAAATAATAGAAACCGACCTGAATGTGTGGGCGGCAGGCATCAAGGCTCCCTCGTTTTTGGCCGAGCTGGGTTTGAGCACGAATAAGCGCCATCAGATCAACGTCAAACAGACACTACAAAGCGTGGACGACTCGCATATTTTTGCGATGGGCGACTGTGCTTGCTGCCCCCAAGGCGACGAAGCCACGGTACCGCCTCGCGCTCAGGCGGCGCATCAGCAGGCAAAGCTACTAGCGAAGAATTTAGAACACTGTCTAGCTAAAAAGCCGCTGCAAGACTTTACCTATCACGACCATGGCTCATTGGTATCGCTGGCCCGTTACGATGCCGTCGGAAATTTGATGCGCAGCTCGGCCTCTCGAGGTCTGTTTTTGGAGGGATGGCTCGCGCGCCAAGCCTACGCGTCGCTCTATCGCATGCATCAGCTCTCGATTCACGGCGCGCCGAAAACCGGGCTTGCCTGGCTAGTGGATAAATTGAACCGCTACCTCAAACCACGTATGAAACTTCACTAAGGACATGTAAAGGGCGGAAGATCAGCCGCCCTTTTGTGTTTTAGCGCGCTTTCCGTCTCAGCGCACCTTAGCGAGCTGCGTTCGCATCTGCTGAATCACGCTGTCGTAGCCATGCGGGTCGCTTGCCTGATGGGCGTTAAAAATCGCCGAACCAGCAACAAAGGTATCGGCACCAGCGGAGGCGATGTCTGCAATATTGTCGACTTTCACGCCGCCATCGATTTCAAGGCGAATCGGCAAGTCCGCCGCATCGATACGCGCCCGTGCCTCGCGCAGTTTGTCCAACGTACCGGGAATGAATGACTGGCCGCCAAACCCAGGATTGACGCTCATCAGCAGCACCATATCCACTTTATCCATCACATAATCGAGGTATGACAACGGTGTGGCCGGGTTGAACACCAACCCTGCTTTGCAGCCGCCATCACGAATGAGCTGCAAAGAGCGATCGATATGTTCGGAGGCTTCGGGGTGAAAAGTGATGTAGCTAGCCCCAGCCTCGATGAAATCGCTGATCATACGATCCACTGGCTTCACCATCAGATGAACATCGATGGGTGCGGTCACACCATGGTCGCGAAGGGCCTTGCATACCATCGGCCCAATGGTCAGGTTTGGCACGTAATGGTTATCCATCACATCAAAATGCACCACATCGGCGCCAGCCGCCAGAACGTTATCGACCTCCTCGCCCAACCGCGCAAAATTGGCGGAGAGTATCGACGGGGCAATCAAAAATTCCTGGGCAGCGCTCATGGCGGGGTCCTCGGATAAACAGTACGTGATGATGAGATAAGAAAGACATTCAAGCGCATATCTTACCAGAGCTGCTCACGAAGCCCTATGCCCAGAACGCACGACCAACCAGCCTGAAAGACGGGCCATGCTCGCTCGATACGTCAACACATATTTCCAAATAGAATATAAAACACGATTGTAATTCCACAATCCAAGGTTTAACCTTAACAGCATTGCGAGCATCATCGCCCATCGTTTCTAGGAGTTTGCAATGACGTCATCCACTGCATTCCGTACTACCCTTCGCCGCAGCCTGCTGGCCGTCGCCCTAGGTACTGCCGTTTCTGGCATGACCTTCTCCAGCGCTGCCGTTGCTCAGGAACGCGAGCTACTGAACTCTTCCTACGACATCGCCCGTGAGCTGTTTGCCGCCATCAACCCAGAGTTCCAGGCATGGTGGGAAGAGGCGCATGACGAAGAAGTCGCCATCAGTCAGTCGCACGGCGGCTCCTCTGCTCAGGCGCGTGCCATCATGCAGGGGCTACGTGCCGACGTCGTGACGTTCAACCAAGTGACCGATGTTCAGGTACTGGCCGATGCGGGTCTGGTAGCAGAAGATTGGCAGGATGCGTTCCCGAACAACGCCTCGCCCTACTACTCCACCACGGCGTTTTTGGTGCGTAAAGGCAACCCTAAGGGCATCGAAAGCTGGGATGACTTAGCCCAGGAAGACGTTCAGATCGTTTTCCCTAACCCGAAAACCTCGGGTAACGGCCGCTACACCTACTTAGCCGCTTGGGGCTTCGCCGAAAACGAATTCGACGGTGACGAAGAGCAGATACAGGACTTCATGCGCACTTTCCTGCGTAACGTTGCCGTCTTCGACACCGGCGGCCGTGGTGCCACGACCAGCTTCATCGAGCGCGGCATTGGTGATGTATTGATCAGCTTCGAGTCAGAAGTGAACAATATCCGCAGCGAGTACGGCAGCGATGACTACGAAGTGGTCGTTCCGCCAGTCAGCATTCTGGCCGAATTCCCGGTGGCAGTCGTGGGTGAGAACGCCGAGCGTAACGGGAACAGCGACCTCGCCCAGGGCTACCTGGAGTACCTCTACACCGAAGAAGCACAGCGCCAGCTAGCAGGTTTCAACTACCGCGTTCATAACGAGACGGTGGTCGACGAGTTTGCCGACCAGTTCCCCGACACCGAGCTATTCGAAGTCGAGAACGTGTTCGGCAGCTGGGAAGAAGCGATGGAGACCCACTTCGAAGGCGGTGCTCTTCTCGATCAACTGCAGCGTCGTTAACGGTATCTCATGAGCCAGTTAGCATTTTGGCGATCCGGCAGCACGCGCGTGCTGCCGGGTTTTGGTCTATCCATGGGCATCAGCGTGCTGTTCATCTCGCTGGTACTGCTTCTGCCGATGACGGGGCTGTTCGGTCAGCTTTCCGAACTGAGCTTGGCCGAGTATGTTGCGATCATCACCGAAGGCCGCGTGGTGGCCAGCTACATGGTCACCATCGGCGCGGCAGCGGTCGCCGCGCTGGTGAATGCGGTATTTGGCCTGCTTTTGGCTTGGGTACTGGTACGCTATGAGTTCCCCGGCAAACGCCTGCTCGATGCGCTGATGGATCTCCCTTTTGCCCTGCCCACCGCAGTGGCAGGCATTACCCTCGCCACGCTTTATGCGGGCAACGGTTGGGTGGGCAGTATCATCGAGCCGATGGGGTTTCAGGTCGCTTATACTTGGGTGGGAATTGCCCTAGCGATGGCCTTCACCAGTATCCCTTTCGTGGTGCGCACGGTTCAGCCGGTGCTGGAAGATTTACCCGCCGAAGTGGACGAAGCCGCGATGTCCCTGGGTGCCACCGATGGCGTGGCATTTCGCCGCGTCATCATGCCGCATCTATGGCCCGCGCTCGTCACCGGCACCGGGCTTGCCTTCGTGCGCTCACTGGGCGAGTTCGGCGCGATCATCTTCATTGCGGGTAACATGCCCTACGAAACCGAAATTACCGCGCTGATGATCTTCGTCAAGCTGCAGGAGTATGACTATGCGGGGGCATCCGCCATTGCCTCGGTGGTGCTGTTCGTCTCGCTAGCACTGCTGCTCGCCATCAACATCTGGCAGGGGCGTTTCGTGCGCCGCCTGCATGGAGGAAAAGGATAATGCGCCGGATTGGTGACGCGCCCACCGTGCGGCGCTTGTTGATTGGCGCAGCCTTGCTGCTGTCCGCGCTATTTCTGCTGCTGCCGCTGGTGGCTATTTTTGCTCAAGCGTTCTCTCAAGGTGTGGCAGTGTTTTGGGGGAACGTGAGCAATACGTTCACTCTGCACGCCATTGGTCTCACGCTGATCATCGCGCTGATGACCATCCCCATCTGCTTGGTCTTCGGTGTCGCCTTGGCGTGGCTGGTGACGCGCTTTAGCTTTCCGGGACGGCGCATTCTGCAAACGCTGATCGACATTCCGTTTGCCGTCTCTCCCGTCGTCGCTGGCTTGATCTATCTCCTACTGTACGGCCGCAACGGCTGGATCGGAGGCTGGCTCGATAGCCACGACATTCAGCTGATGTTCGCCTGGCCGGGCATTTTGATGGTAACCGTCTTCGTCACCTGCCCATTCGTGGCGCGGGAATTGATTCCGCTCATGCAGGCGCAAGGGTCACACGAGGAAGAAGCCGCCGTGACGTTAGGTGCTTCTGGTTGGACGACGTTTTGGCGGGTCACACTGCCCAACATCCGCTGGGCACTACTGTACGGCATCATCCTGACCAATGCCCGTGCGGTGGGTGAATTTGGCGCGGTGTCGGTTGTCTCAGGAGCCATTCGCGGGCAAACCAATACGCTACCGCTACACCTAGAGCAGCTTTATCAGGACTACAACGCCGTCGGGGCGTTTGCCAGCGCTGCGCTGTTGGCGCTGATTGCCCTGTTCACGCTTGCGGCCAAGGCAGGCCTTGAATGGCGCGCATCGCGCCGGGAGGCATTCTCATGAGTATTCGCTTACAGAATATCGCCAAACACTTTGCCAACACCCAGGCGCTCGAACCGATCAATTTGGATATTCACGAAGGTGAACTGGTGGGCTTGCTAGGCCCCTCCGGCTCGGGCAAAACCACTCTGCTACGCATCATAGCCGGCCTGGAAAGCGCCGACCGCTCGCCGCAGCCGGGTAAAATACTGTTCGGCGACCGTGACGTTACCCACGTGCACGTTCGCGATCGTCGTATCGGCTTCGTCTTCCAGCACTACGCCCTGTTTCGCCATATGAGCGTCTATGACAACGTGGCGTTTGGTCTCACGGTGATGCCGAAAAAGCGTCGTCCTTCCAGCGGCGACATTCGTGCACGGGTGTTTAGACTCCTGGAAATGGTTCAGCTTCAGCACTTGGCAAATCGGCTCCCTGCACAGCTTTCCGGTGGCCAGCAGCAGCGCGTATCGTTGGCGCGCGCACTCGCCGTAGAGCCAGACGTACTGCTGCTCGATGAGCCGTTTGGGGCATTGGATGCTAAAGTGCGTCAAGATCTGCGCCGCTGGCTGCGTCGCCTGCACGACGAGCTGAACTTCACCAGCGTGTTCGTCACCCACGATCAGGAAGAAGCACTGGAGCTCTCAGACCGTGTGGTCGTAATGAGCAACGGCCGCATCGAGCAGATCGACACGCCGGATACGCTCTACCGCGCGCCGAAGAACCGCTTCGTGTTCGAGTTCTTGGGGGATGTGAACCACCTAGAAGGGCGCGTTCGCAATGGCGTACTGACCTGCGGCGATGCCCACCTGAACGTGGACTTGTCCGACGGCGATGAAGAGCTGTTGCTCCGCCCCCATGAGGTGCGCCTTGCAGAGGAGCCCAGTGCGGAGTGCCACCTACCGGTGACCGTTACCGCCATCTCCCCGGTCGGTGCCGAAGTGCGCGTAGAGCTAGAGGCCGACTGGCTAGCCACTCCGTGGCAAGCCACCGTTCGCCATGCCGATTTCGAGCGCCTGCATATGCGCCGCGGCCAGCGGTTGTTTGCCCATCCGCGCCAGTGGCACCGTTTCAAAGAAGAGGCCAAAACACCCGAGCAACAGACCCGCGTGGCCTAGCCATGGCTGGCGTCTCGCGTAAACTCAGGTCTATACTGCGGCCTTTGTCTCGTTCAACCAGGATGATTGCGGAGAGTAATATGCGTCGGCGTCACTTTTTACGCGCGTCGGGTGCGCTGCTGGCCACCTTACTGGTAGCAGGCTGCGCAAGCCCTCAGTATCTACAGCTCAACCCCACCCGTAGCGCCAACGTGCCACAAACCGGCTCGGGTCAACAAGTTACCGTCGTGGCCGTCGACGCCCGGCCGAGTGAAGTCATTGGTACGCGGACGGGCGGCAACATGTCCACCGCGCAGATTACCGTCAGCAGTCACGAATTGATCCCGCGCCTGCAGGCCGAAGCCGAACGCGCCGCCAGCGATATGGGGTTCACTCCCACCCGCGAAACCGCGCAGGGTCGTCCCAGTTTGACGCTAGAGCTTGCCAGCTTGGATTACGGACGTGGCGACAGTGGCCAGCCGCTGATCGATGAAGCGCGCATCGAAGGGGTGTTCCGTGCGATCGCACACAACCAGGGCACGACTTATACCGGCACGTATACGTCACGCCGTACCCAAGGCTACGCCATCAAGCCCGGCGAGGATGCCAATACACGTATGCTCAACGATCTGCTTAGCGATGGACTGAATCGGGCGTTCAGTGACCCAGAGCTGGGCAGGCTGCTAGCCCGATAAGCGCTCGTTTATACCCGTGGCCCGCGACGTTCTAACGCCCATAGGCTCTCGCTGCGGCCACGAGCATCAGCCTCTAGACGAGCCAGCCGCTCGACATGGAAGTTGGGCGTCATCAAGCGCTCGATTTCGTCATCCGGCACGCTAAAAGGCGGCCCCGCTTCGCCATCGCCATGGGTAAGCCCCACCAACAGCCCTTTTGCTCCCGGCGGGGTCAATTGCGCCAAATGAAAGGCATAACGCTCTCGCGTTGCCGGTGGCAATGCAATCAAAGAGGCCCGGTCGTAGAACGCGCCCACTTCTGCCGCTTGCTGAATATGCAGATGAAAAAAGTCACCGCACCACAGCTCGATACTGCCCTGCCGAGACACCTCGAACCCCGCTTGGGTATAGCGCGAAACACCGCTGCGTCGCTGAGCCAAAAACTGCTCGATGGCCTCCGGTGCAAGCTCGATGCCGAGCACTGGGTGCCCGCGATCCGCCAGCCAGCGCATGTCTAGGCTCTTCCCACATAGTGGCACCAGCACTTTGGTCCCATCGGCCACGCCTAATTCCGGCCAGTGCTTGACCAGCGCAGGATGAGTCTCCTCGAGATGAAAGCCGATGCGCCCCTCTTGCCAGCGCTGCCGCCAGGGATTCTCCATGAGCTACCTCGTTATTGCTTGGAAAGCACGTTTAGAACCAGCGATCGCGCTTTTTACGACGGCGCGGTAAATGCGGCACGATCAAGCCTACCAACAGACCGGCCCCTGCCACACCGCCACCGTACATGAAGTAGCGCATCAGCAAGTCCTCCTCTTGGGTATCCAAGCGGGCCTGCAGGGCGCGCACCTGCTGGCGAGACTGCTCCGCTTGATTGTCCAACTCGGCGTTTCGGGCTTCCAGGTCGGCGATACGCTGCTCGCGAATATCCAGAGTTTCCGTCATGGAGGAAACCCGCTGCTCCCAGGTATCGTTGATTCCGTCTAGCTCTTGCGTCAGCTCTTCAACTTGGGCTTGCAGCTCGGGAAGCTGCTGACGCGCGCTGGGCGTTTGCTGCAGCTCATTGCTGAGCACCCAAACGGTGTCGCCGCTGTTACTGCGTACCCGTGTGTAATCGCCGCTGGTTTCCAGCACCTCGACCTGCTCGCCGGCGTTCAGCGTTCCCACAATGCGATAACCATCTGTCGGCCCGCTACGCACATAGGTGCTCAGTTCATCGCTCACCCAAGCTTGGCTATCGGATTGAGCTAGCGCTGCTTGGCTGCTCACGGTTAACAGCACGCCCACAGCGGCGGCATAACAGTTACTGCGAATTTTTTCTACTTGCATGACGTCATGTCCTGGTCAAAAAAACGCGCGTGGCCGACGAAGCCGCCGCGCGTGTCGCTCAAAGCGTTGCGCATGTCTTAGGCGCTTACCCTTCCCCGCGGGGCGGTAACGGAAAGGGACGAGGAAACTCTGCGACGCGAGCATCACTTTTCACGGCTTTCAACGGGCCTTCACGCTCTACCTCATCGATCCGCACAATGGCATTCAACGGCAGGTAGCTACGCTTCACTCCCTCGAAGGTTCGCTGCAGTTTTTCCGCTCCTGGATCCACCACCACCCGCGACGCATCGTCAAAGACAAACTCCTCGACTTCAATAAAGCCCCAGAGTTCGCTTTGAAAGATCTCTCTGACGTATAAATCCCAAATTTCACCCTGCTGGTGAACCACTACACGGTAGATCGGCTTGGCCGCCATCTTGGCCTAATCCTCTTGCCACTTGAACGTATCGTTACTGGGCAAGCCTACCATATTCGCGCTGGGCTCTTTAGCAGACATCGCTAACGTGGGCGAATTCCCGCTATTTTCGCTTCAGAAGCTGCTAATTAGCCCAGAATGGTTCGGGTCGTGTATGGTGAAGAGAGCAGTTGGCAAGACCATTCATCACCCCAGAGGAGTCAACACCATGCAAAAGGATCCCAATAAGGGCTATATCGCCCTCTTAGGCTGGAGCCTCAATGCGATCGAAGCGGCGGAAAACTTTGACCGCCGATATATCGTGGTGGCACCCGACTGGGCGGAGGAGTACTGCCAAAAGCACGACATTCCCTACGTCCCTTGGAACTTCGAGCGCCTCAATGACCGCTCCATGGAGATCGCCGAAACGCTCAAGGAAAAAGGCGTCGACGTGGCGATACCCCTATTCGAAGAGACCGTGGAGTGGGCGGGGGCCATCAACTCGGTGCTGCTCGACAATCCGCGTCTTTACGGCCAGTCGCTGCTACTGCGTGATAAGGCGCTCATGAAACGCCGCGCACAGCTTGGTGGCATTCGGGTGGGCATTTTCGAAGAAGCCCACGACAAAGAGGACGTCATCCGCTTTCTCAAGCGCGTCAACCAGACGCTGTTGAAGCTCGATGGCGACCCCAACGACCCCATCCACCTCAAGGCCTTCGACAAAGCGGGTTGTTTGGGCCACCGGGTCATTCGTACCCCTGACGAAGTCGATACGATCCCCGAGGAGGAGTTTCCAGTCCTGATGGAGTCACACCTGGATGGCTGGGAGTTCGCGGTAGAAGCGTGGATTCACGATGGCAAAATCGCCTTTTTGAACATTTCCGAGTACGTCACGCTGGGCTACTCGGTCTTCGTGCCTGCTTCCCCAGAATTGGAGAAGTACCGCGCGCAGATCACCGCGCAGATCGAAAAACTGATCAAAGCCTTCGATATCGAATTCGGTCTGATTCACCCCGAATACTTCGTCACCAGCGACGGTGAGATGTACTTTGGTGAGGTCGCCTACCGTCCGCCGGGCTTCAAAGTCTTCGAACTGTTGGAGCGGGTTTACGGCTTTAACGCCTATCAGGCGTCCATGCTGGTCTTCGACCCGAAAAGCACCAAAGAAGAAGTGGCTGAGTTCTTCCCGAAAGAGATCGTCGATGCCGACGGCTTTGCAGGCTGCTTCGGCGTCTATCCACGCCGCCGCGTCGTGAGCCGCCTAGAGATTCCAGAAGAGACGGAAGATCACCCCTACTTCGAGTCTCACGAGCTGACCCCACCGCTGGAAGAGACCGTCACGAAACGCACCGCCTTTGGCACTCACTGGGGGTTGATCTACTTTAAGGGTGACGATGCACATACGATTCGCGATCTCCTCAAACGCCAAGAAGATCTCGACTTCTATGTATAATCCCCGCTTACGCTGGGATAAGGAGTCACCGTGACGACCAAGCACGAGGCTACTGCCACACAAGATGGCAAGCTTGCTGGACTACTGAGCAAATTCGATGATGCATTGCGCCTGCTTTCGCAGGCGCCAACCTTTTCTAAACCGTCAAAGCTCCCCCGCGTGCTCGACACTGCACGCCGCGTGCTCCTTCAAGCAGGCGGATGTGCCGCTCTGGAGCATCGCTCGATGGATATCGAGTCTGCCGGGGTCTTTGAAGGTTCCGATTGGGCAACTCCTCAGTTTTTGGTACCTACTTTGACGACCTTCTCGCTGAAAAGCGCCGATGCCAACGTGGTCGTCATCGAAGCGCTCAGCGAATTACGGCTTCTCGCCGTCGCCAAGGGCGATTATGCCCACCCGCTCGTTTCTCAAGAGCATGCCCATCACTACCTTACCCAGGTCATGGCGATCAATCTGTGGCTGCTCTTCAACGCACCCAGCGAAGCCGAGCGAGAGACCCAAGGGCGCTTAGCCAACATTTCTCGTCAGCTGTTTCACCATCTGGCCGAGCGTATCGGCTATGAGTACGTCATCGATCAGTTGATCGATGAGATCTGGCGCATTCTCAAGCAGCGCCCGATTCAGGTCGATGCCATTAAACAGATGATCACCCAGATTGCACTCTGCCAAGCCAATCCAGACATCGATCTAGGGGCCAGCGGCCATGGCGCGGATCGACTCGTCAGCTCGCTATATGGCCCGACACAAGCCTGCCGGGAAGATCCCGGCATCGATATCTACCGAGGGCGTCTGGAGCGAATGGATAACGCCACGCTTCAGGCAGAATCCATTGGTTTTGCCCGCGCCATGCACGATACCGGCCTGGTATCTCCTTACCATGCGGTGCTATTACGCTACCTGCTAGAAGAGGGCGACCACCTGCTCTCCGAAGCCCTTGGGCTCTCCTCCACCGGCCGCGACTGTTTGCTCTGCTACCGAGAGCTGGTGCATGCACTGATTCGCAGCGGTGTTTACCCGGCCACCGCGCAGGCGGTGTACGGTCTGGCACTTTTACTAGAACGCGGCATCCTCTATCAACCGCCTGTCGCACCCGCCATGTGGCGTCAGCTCAACCTTCAACTCTCCGAGTGGGCCGAGGCGCGTTTGACCCTGGCGTATGGCGAGGTAGCCTCACCCCGTGCACGGCTCATCGAGGGTGTATTGTGCATGCTAGGGCTACCGCTGGGTGTCGGTCAGGGTAACAACCCTACCTGCCAATCGGCGCGGGCACTCTCCATGTGGGCCTATAACGACCCGGACTATCTGCTGCAGATGGTGACTTGGGCGGCGCGGGACGATGAAATCATCATGCACTTCGAAGGCCAGCCGATTTCCTCCAACGAGAGTATCTCGGGCGTGGCTACCGAGCTGCCGATGGATCTCGATCCGGTGTCACTGATCGTAGTGCCCCATCTGGACCGAATTTATGCCGAGATGGGACGTCGCTGCTTAGGTCGCGAGGGCGATCCACACCGTTGGGTCAACCCTGAATTTCATGGCTGGTGGTCTGGCCGTGGCTTCAGCATCAATGTCGATGTCGCGACCGGCCAGTTGGCCGAGGTCGATAGTTTCGTCCGCCATTTTTATGCCAGCTATCATCCGTACTACAACGGCAACCAGCCGTTGATTCATCCCCAGCCTGCGGGTATTGCCGTGACCGACAGCGCCGCACGGTTTATTGGCTGGCACGCCATTACGATTTTGCGCGCCTCGCTAGACCCCAACGACATCATGCGGGTCTACTTCTACAATCCCAACAACGACAGTGGCCAAGATTGGGGCGACGGGGTCAAGGTCAGCACGTCCGGCAACGGCGAGCGCTTTGGCGAGGCATCCCTGCCCTTCGAGCAGTTCACCTCGCGACTCTATATTTACCACTACGACCCCTTAGAGCGCGGCGAACTGGCGACGGTATCCACCGAGGAGCTCGACCGCGTGAAGGGATATCTGCATCGTAGTTGGGGAGCGACTCGTCTCCCTTCCGCCGCGCTACAGGCTGACCAGGGGCCCCAATAACCCGGGCGCTTTACCATCACAGACATGACCACCATGATACGACTCGACCAACTGTTGGTCAGCCAAGGGCTGGCCAGTTCTCGTACCCGTGCCCAACGACTGATCAAAAACGGGCGCGTTTTTTTGAGCAATGGTAAGCCGCTGAGCAAACCATCGGAGAAATGGCCCTCCGATACGCCGCTACGCATCGACGCAGACCCAGAGGAGCGCTACGCCTCTCGGGCGGGGCTCAAGCTGGAGAGCGTGCTACTGACGTTAAATATGCGCCTCGACGAGCGAGGCGTGCTGGATATTGGTCAATCGACGGGGGGCTTTACCGACTGCGCCCTGCAGTTCGGCGCGCGCCACGTCATTGGTGTGGAAGTGGGCCACGACCAACTCGCCAGCCACCTGCGCAGCGACCCTCGTGTGACGTGCCTAGAAGGACTCAACGCCCGCTATATGAGCGGTGCAGCGGCGCTATTGAACACCCTCGCCGAACGGCCCATTGATCTTGCGGTCATGGATGTTTCGTTTATTTCCCAGACCCTGATCTTGCCTGAGGTTGCCGCACTGCTGCCACCCAGCGGGCAGCTCCTCTCCCTGGTCAAGCCGCAGTTCGAACTCGACCCAGGCGCGCTGGATAAGCGCGGCATCGTGCGCGACCCGCAGCGCTATCAAGAGGTAGAACACCACATACGCGACGCCTGCGAGCAGTGCGGCCTCGTCATCAGTCACTGGCAAGAGAGCCCGATTACCGGCAGCGACGGCAATCGGGAGTTTCTACTATTTGCCAGCAAGCGGTAGCGATCAGCTCAAGGTAGCGGGCGGGAGAGTCGAATCCGACTGCACGTTCACCGGCTCTCCCTGCTCACGATGTAGCCATACGTCCAACTGCTCGAAGGCGATTTTCACTCCAGCCTCCTTGAACAGCTCGTCCACCCGGCAGTTCACCTCGTCGGCAGCAAACAAGCGGTCCAGTAGGTCATTGACAAAAATACGCAGTTCGAAATTCAGGCTGTGTGGCCCATAGCTCAAGCAGAACACCTGCGGCTCCGGGTCATCCAATACGCGTGCGTTCTCATCGGCAGCTTGACGTAACAGTCTATGCACGAGTGGTAAATCCGAACCGTGGGAGACGCCGTAGGTGAGCACCACGCGGGTCACGTTGTCGGAGAGCGACCAGTTGATCAGTTGGTCGGTCACGAACGTTTTGTTGGGAATGATGATCTCTTTGCGGTCGAAGTCGGTCACCGTGGTCGCCCGAATGCGAATCCGGCTGACCGTGCCGTGAAGGTTCCCTAGCGTAATGGTGTCGCCGATACGAATGGGGCGCTCGAACAGAATGATCAATCCCGAAATGAAGTTGGCAAAGATCTCTTGCAAGCCAAACCCCAAACCCACACTCAGCGCCGCCACCAGCCACTGCAGCTTGTCCCAAGAGACCCCCAAGGTCGCCAGCGACATGACGATCCCGGTGCCTACGATGGTGTAAGAGAGCAGTGAGCTAATCGCATAAGCGCTGCCCTGCTTGAGCGCCAAGCGAGAGAGCACCATGACTTCGAGCAGTCCTGGCAGGTTACTCGCCATGATGAACGTGACAGCCACCACCAGCAGCGCCGTAAAAAAATCCGAAATGGAGAGAGCATCATCGACCAGATCGCCTTCGCCCGCGTCCCAAAGCGATACCTGGTCCAAGTAACCCAACACCGAGAGCAGGTCCGACCACACCAAATAGAGCAGCGCACTGAAACCAATCAGCAGAATCAGCTTGGAGAGCCGCAGCGACTGAGCGTTGATCTTTTCCATATCCAGCGGCGGCTCTTCGACTACCTCGAGCCCGCCTTCGGCACCCTCTTGCACCTGGGCGCGCCGTCTGGCCAGCGCTCGGCGGTAGGCCAAGCGGCGGGCGGCAACGGCCAAACTACGCACCACCGTCGCCTCCACTACCACCCAAAGCCCTAATAGGTAGAGCGTAATGGCAAAACGCGCTACCAGCCTGAGCGCCGTGTACTCGTAGCCCCAGGCAACCAGGCCCATCAGCACCAGTGGAACGGCGGCCATGGCGAGCCCCAAGATCAGCCTGAAAAGCCGCACACCAAAGATTGGGACATGGGCCAGGATGAGCTGCGTCAGCGACCACGCCATGGCAAGCAGCCCCCCCATGAACAGTGCCATGGCGACAGGGCGCTGGGCCAAGGGGGTCTCCATCTGTTCAGACATGGCCGCAATGGCCACGACCGGTACCAGCGCCATGCCCAGCCCAATCAACAAGCGACGCAGCCGCGCGTTGTACGCCGGTGACCAGGTAAAGTGACGCTCGGCGACGCCGTCGGGCACCAGCAGTCGCCGCCCAAGGGCTACCACGAACCAGCTCAAACCAAGCTGCAGCAGCGCCGGTGCCAGTCCAAGGGCCAGACCGCCTTCCGCCGTACGTAGGGCTACGCCCGTGCCAGCCAACGCCAGCGGGCCTGGTACCGCCAGCAGTGCATTGAGCAAAACGGCCTTGGGGGTATGCAGCTGGGTATCGCTCTTCAAACGGCCAATTTGTGAATGAATCAGCGCCAAACGCGCTTTGATATGCCCGCGCAAAGCGATTAAAACCACGCTCAACAGCAGCAGTGGCGCGCCCACCAACATGTCCCATGAGAGCCCTTTCCAACGAGTAGGCAACACCGCGCGCCACTCCCCTTCCCGCCACTCCTGCTGAAGATGCTGGGGCAGTTGGCGCAGCCAGTTCACATCTAGAGGACGACTGTTGGCCACCCAAAACAGCTGCTCATCGATGGTAGTGCGTAAATCTTGTGTCGTGCTGAGCAGCTGCTGCTGATTGAGCTGTAGCTCGATAGCCGAGCTCAATAGGTTGCCGTATGCTTGTTCGAGCTGCTCGACCAGCTCGCGTCGGGATTGATACAAGCGGGTCAGAGAATCCACCAGCCCTGGCGTGACATCGACGCCAGCCTCTTCCAGGCGCTGAGCTGCCAGTCGCTCGCCCTGCCGGAGTTGATCGCGCTGGCGGATGAGATCGAACTGCTTCAAACGCAGATCGGCGATCTCATCTTGCAAATCCCGGCGCGGCACCACAACGGGTAGCGATTGACGCTGTTCGCGAAGAATACGCGACAACAGTTGGCTGCCGCGAATCGCCTCCATCTGCTCGTTGAGGCTGCGCTGGAGCTGGCGAACATGCTCCAACTGGCGCTGCGCCTCGATGTTTTCGCGCACGATGCCATTGGCACGGTCCGTCGCCCGCAATAGCTCCAGGCTAAGCGTTTGGTTGATCTGCTGTGCATTCAGCACGACAGGGTGCCCCTCGGCGATCAATGGATCGTTCTTGGCGGCGTCGGCAATGGCCTGTTCAGACTGAAGACGTCGCTGGCGGTCGATCACGCCCTGGAGCAGGTTGAGCTGCTGCTCTTGCTGGTCGATTTGCAAGGCAATCAGGTCACGACGCTGCTGAGCCAGCTCGCGCAGGCGACTGTTAGCGCTCAACTCCCGCTGGTTCAGGGTGACCTCTTGCTCGGCCACCGCTCGCTCTAAGCGCCACTGAATGAGCTGCGCATCCTCACGGGCCGAAAGCTGGCGGTCGGCGAGCAGCGCGGCTCGGGTATCGTGCTCACGACGCAGTGTTTCAGCCCGCTGCAGCGCCTCGGAAATGGCCTGTTGCGCCCGCTCGGGCAGCGTTTGCGCCGCAAGGAGTTGGGAATTCACCTCGGCCATTTGGCTCTGGAGCTGCTGCAGTTCGATCACGGCATCCGCTTGTTCGGCTTCCAAAGCCTCTAAAGGCATATCGCTAAGGTTATCGACCGACAGCTGCAGACTCTCCTCTTGCGCAGCGTTGAGCTCACGCTCCAGGCGTAGCAACTGCTCAGGCGCCTGACTGACCCGCTGCTCGAGTGCCTGCTGACGCTCTTCGATCGCTTGGAGCCGCTCATATGCCTGCAATGCAGCGGTCAACGCCGCTTGGTCACGCTGCTGCTCAGCGGTAGGCTCAGTTTCAAGAGATTCAATGACTGCCAAGCGTTCGGAGAGCTCAGCTTGAGGAGGAACGCCCTCGATCGAGGTGCTTTGAGCGATGGCGGTTTCCGCCAACAGCACTACCACAAACAGGCAGCCGATGGCGGCTTTCAGGGCATTTCTAACCACGTGACGGATGCCTCATAGACATATCGGCCCGCGATGTCGGGCGAGATAGCCATTGTCATGGGTAAGACAGCTCGACGCAATATTGTCAGCACGTCGCCATACGGAGTTGACTTACACAAGCGGCATGTATAGAAACAATGCTGGCATCTCTCTACTCTTAATTTGCGAGCCACGTTGATGGTTACCCGAAAACTGCTGTTCACCGGTTTGGCGACATTTGTGAGCGCGACCGTGCTCAGTCAAAGCGCCATAGCCGATTCCCGAGAAGACATTGAAGCGCGCATTCAAGCGCTCAATACCGAACTCTACCAGTTGCGCCAGCAGCTTCAGCAAATCGAAGCACCCGAAGATGCCGCCCAGGGTATCGAACCAGCGCCGCTGCCAGTCGAAGTAGCGCTCGAAGACCTGAGCGAACGGCGACAGTTGGAACAAGAGTCGTCACGTAACCCCTTCGCCATCACGACGCATCGCACCAACTATCTGTTCCCCATTAGCTACAACACGAATCAAAACGTCGAGAATTTCCGCAGCATCACAGACGACGTTCAACCGGATAGTGGTGAGGTCAAATTTCAATTCAGTGCCAAGTTCAATTTGGCCGAAAATGTCTTCGGTGACATAGGCGACGTTTACTTTGCGTATACCCAGCGTAGCTGGTGGCAGGCGTACAACACCGATGCCTCCTCGCCGTTTCGCGAAACCAACTATGAGCCCGAAGTGTTTATCGACTTCGACAACGCCTGGAGTGCCTTGGGGTGGGTGAACACCCGCAACCGCGTTTCGTTCATCCATCAGTCAAACGGCCGCTCCGATCCGCTCTCGCGCAGTTGGAACCGAGTGTACTTGGAAAGCACCTTCCAAAGCGGCGATTGGGCGCTCACCCTGGCGCCCCACTGGCGCGTGCCCGAGTCGGATAGCGATGATGACAACCCCGATATCGAGCGCTTCGTCGGCTATGGCGACATTCGCCTCGCCAAGCGCCTGCAAAACAACCATGAATTTGCCGGTCAACTGCGTGGCAACCCTAGCGCCGGCAACTACGGCACGCAGATCGATTACAGCTGGCCCGCGTTCAACGGCGTGCGCACCCATGTGCAGTATTACTACGGTTACGGCGAGAGCATGATCGATTACAACCACCGCGTGCATCGCCTGAGCCTTGGTTTTAGCCTCAACCCACTGTTCAGCGCCACTGGGCTGAACCGTTAAGCCAGTAAGGTTGTCTATATGATGATGACTGCTATGCTGAAGTCGTCACTCGAAGTCGTAACTCATTCACTCGTCAAAGGAAGACATCATGGCAAAACGTAATACAGACACCTCTGCCCGTGCTGACCAGCTCAAAGAGGATCTGCGTCACCTCAGCGAAACCGTCGAAGAGCTGATGAACGCCACCTCCAAGGATGCTAGCGGCGAAATGCGCGACCTGCGTGAGCGTGCCGAGCGACGTTTGAAGGATACCCGTGCCCGCCTAGAAGCCCGCGGTGAACGTTTTTACGAAGATACCCGCGAGACACTTTCAGAGCAGGTCGATTGCTGTGATCGTTACGTCCGTGAGAACCCCTGGACCAGCATCGGCCTTGGTGCCGCAGCGGGCCTTGTCGTTGGTATGCTCCTCGGACGTCGCTAATGGCTTTGGGTCCTACCCAACGTGTCTTTTCCGCCGCCAAACGCCTGCTAAAAACACTGGTTGCCAACAGTGAGACCCGCCTGCGTTTGGCGGTTTTGGAACTAGAGGAAGAGCGCGCCCGCTTATTAGTCTTACTGCTGCTTGCTGGTGCCAGCCTGCTATTACTGCTTCTTGGCATTGCTACGCTAACGGCTCTTGTCATTGTGCTTTTTTGGGACACGTATCGTCTCACGGCCATCAGCGTGAGTGCTGGTGTACTGATTGCACTCAGCGTACTACTCGCCGTAATAGCACTTCGTCAAGCCAAGCGTCATACGCTGCTCAAAGAAACGTTAAAGCAGCTTGCGGCGGACCGGGCCTTGCTAGAGGTGAATGAGGATGACCCGTCACGATAGCGTCGTTAAACCACTCAGCCGAGCAGAGCGCAAGGCGGCGCTGCTCGCCGAACTGGAGCAGCAGCGTATCGACATATTGGTCGATAGCGACACGTTGCTACATGCCTCTTCCCCGCTGGAACGTCATTGGAAAAGCGTCAAACTGCCGCTTTACGCCATTGGCGGCATTGCTGCGTTACGCATTGCACGTCATCCAGGCGGTGCCATGGTGCTAGGTCGTAAGGCACTGGCAGGTTACATGCTCTTTCGGAAGTTGAAGCTCCTTGCCAAAGTGGCGACATAATCGTCCGTTGACCGCTACGCCTGCGATAAGGATGATCCGACAAGCCGCTGCGGCTCACTTACCGCAGCGGCTTGTTTAATGCGTGTCGATGACACTTAACACGCTTGTCCACAGGCAACACCGCTAGCCCATGCCCACTGAAAGTTATAGCCGCCTAGTTGCCCCGTCACATCCAGCACCTCACCAATGAAGCGCAGCTGCGGTAGGTCTTTGACTTCGAAAGTTTTCGATGAGATAGCATGGGTACTTACCCCGCCCATCGTCACCTCCGCCGTGCGCCACCCTTCCGTACCCGCCGGTTTTAGCTGCCATTGGTTGAGCCGCTGAGCCCACACATCAAGCGCTTCATTGCTGTACTGGGCCAGCGGACTAGCCAGCTCTGCGTTGGGGTACCACTCTTGCAATGCTTGTGCAAAGCGCTTGGGAAAACGCTCGCCAAGCCAGGTAGACAATAGGCGCTTAGGGGTTTCCTGCCGCGCATGACGCAAGGCCTCCGCGACGTTTTCACCCGGCAAGAGGTCAATGGTAATCGCGCTACCAGACTCCCACACGCTGGAGATCTGCAGCATGGAGGGGCCAGACAGCCCTCGGTGGGTAAACAGCATCGGCTCGACAAAGCGCGTCTCCTTGCAACTCACCGCCGAGGGCAGGCTGACGCCAGAAAGCGCTGCGACCCGCTCTTTCCAGCTATCGCTCAGGGTAAACGGCACCAAGCCGGGGCGAGTGGGCAGCACCTCCAGGCCGAACTGGCGCGCAATGTCGTAGCCAAATCCCGTCGCCCCCATGGTGGGAATGGAGAGCCCCCCTGTAGCCACCACGACCACGCCTGCATCGATGGTCCCCATGGAGGTGGTCAGGCGCATGCCCTCCCCTTGGCGCTCCACGCGCGAGATGGAGGTTTTCAGTGCCACCTCTGCCCCAGCCCACTCACACTCGGTCATCAGCACCCGAACGATCTCTTTAGCGGAATCGGCGCAAAACAATTGTCCAGGCGCTTTTTCTACATACTCGACGCCATGGGCTTCCACGAGCGATACGAAGTGTTCTGGACGGTAACGTTTTAATGCGGAGATACAAAAATAAGGATTTTCAGAGTAAAAATGCCCAGGCGCCGTATCAAGATTGGTAAAGTTACAGCGGCCTCCCCCCGACATTAGGATTTTTTTACCCGCTTTGTTGGCATGGTCGAGCACTAAGACACGTCGCCCGGCATAGCCTGCTTGCGCCGCGCACATCAAACCAGCGGCGCCCGCGCCAATGACCACGACGTCGAAGACCATTACAAAGGCTCCCAAAAAGAATAGGCGGGTATTTTAACAGGTAAAAAGCACTACATTGCTGTACATTATCAGCTTTAAAGTACAAGAAGAGCACAATATTTCGCTTGGCGGTACGGCACCGCTGCGCCTAGGGGCTGACACCGGCCTGGACGGTGGAGCGTAAAGCACCCAGTCCGTGAATGATATCGAGACACTTATGCCTGCATCGAAACGCACCTTTTGTGGCCTCTTACTACTGCTTGGTTGGGCCACTCTTGCCAGCGCGCAAACACCCCCACCCGTCATTGGGTATCAAGTAGCGTCCGACACCTGGTCGGACCCGCTGGAAGCGCTGGGCACTTTGAGCGCCGACGAGAGCGTGACATTATCCGCTACTGTCACCGACACCATCGCGGAGATCAACTTTGACGATGGTGAACAGGTCGAGCGTGGCCGCTTACTCATTCGTCTGGAAGATGCCGAAGAGCAGGCACTATTGAGAGCAGCGCAAGCGCTCACCGATGAGCGGCGCAATGCATCCGGCCGCGCCTCGCAGCTGCAGCAGCGTAACTTAGCGGCCAGAGCCGACGTCGAAGATACGCAATCTCAGCTCCGCCAAGCGCAAGCCGATGCCCAAGCGCTAGAAGCGCGACTCGAGAATTATCGTATCCTTGCACCGTTTAGCGGCAGGGTCGGCTTTCGTGATGTCAGTGTCGGCACGCTCGTCACCCCAGGTATGGCGCTGGTGACCCTCGACAAGCTCGACGTCATGAAGCTCGACTTCACCGTGCCTGAGGTGTTTTTGGGCCGACTCTCTGCCGGGCTGAGCCTAACGGCCACCACCGCAGCGTATCCAGACGAGGTGTTTCGCGGGGAAATTGCTAGTATCGGCACGCGCATCGATCCCACCTCCCGCAGCGTGAACGTTCGCGCCGAGCTTGCTAACCCCGACTTGAAATTGCGCCCCGGCATGCTGATGGAGGTCATCGTGCAACAGCGCGTGCGCGAGACGCTCGTGCTCCCTGAAGCCGCCCTTCAGCCCAGTGGCAACCGCCATTTCGTCATGGTAATTCAACAGCAGGAGGCCCCGCGCTTAGAACGCCGTGAGGTCGCTATTGGCGAGCGACGCAGTGGCGAGGTCGAAATCCTCGAAGGCCTTCGTGAAGGCGACTTGGTCGTGATCCACGGCCTACAGCTCGCCCGAGAAGGCCAAGAGGTCAGGCTACTGGGCATTGCCGACGAAACGACGGATATTCGCTCGCTGCTGGAGGCTGATCGCTAATGCGTTTATCCGATATTTCCGTCCAGCGGCCCGTGCTCGCCATGGTGATTGCGGCGCTAATCATCGCCTTTGGACTGCTGGCGCTCAATCGTTTACCGCTTCAAGAGTATCCGACTGTCGACCCGCCCATCGTTAGTATCGATACACGCTACCCCGGCGCCTCAGCAAGCGTGGTAGAAACACGTATTACCCAAGTGCTGGAAGATCGTATTGCCGGGGTCGAAGGTATCGAACTGATCACCTCTCAAAGTGAAGATGGCCGCTCGCGTATCGAAATCGAGTTCGCCATCACCATGGATATCAACGCCGCGGCGAACGATATACGCGACCGCATCTCCGGCGCGCTGCGCAATCTCCCAGACGACGCCGACAACCCAGAAGTCACCAAAGCCGATAGCAGCGAAGAGATCGTCGTATGGCTGAGCCTGTCGGGGGCGGACTACTCGATTGCCGAACTCACCGACTACGCCAACCGCTTTCTCGTCGATAGCCTGTCGGTGCAACCCGGCGTTGCCCGCGTGCGTGTCGGCGGCGGCCAAGATTACGCCATGCGCGTGTGGCTCGACCGTAACGCACTGGCGGCTCGCGGCCTAACCGTGGGCGATGTAGAAGACGCATTACGCGCCGAAAACGTCGAGCTACCCGCTGGCTCGATCGAGTCCGATGACCGTCAGTTCATCGTCCGTCTGCCGCGCAGCTTCGCCACCGCCGATGATTTTCAGCGCCTAGCGCTCACTCAAAGCAACAACGGTTATTTGGTACGTCTTGCCGATGTCGCCCGCGTGGAAGTCGGGTCAGTAGAAGATCGCTCGGTGTTCCGAGCCAACGGTGTGCCCATGGTGGGGCTGGGGATGATCATGCAGTCCACCGCCAACGTGATCGAGCTGTCTGAGGCGGTGCAGCAAGAGCTGGAGCGGCTGCAGGGCACGCTGCCCGCGGGCATGTCGCTTGCACTCAATTACGATGCCTCAGTGTTTGTCTCTGGTGCCATCGAGCAGGTCGTCATGACGCTCTTTATTGCCATGGGCCTTGTCGTCATCGTGATTTTTCTGTTCCTAGGCAATCTACGTACGACCCTGGTCCCCGCCGTCACGGTACCGATTGCCGTGATTGGCGCGTTCACGGCGCTGGCCGCAATGAACTTCTCCATCAACCTGCTCACCCTGCTTGCCCTGGTGCTGGCCATCGGGCTGATCGTGGACGACGCCATCGTGGTACTCGAGAACATCAATCGACGCATGCATGACTATGGCGAAACCCCGCTAGTGGCCGCCTTTCGTGGCACGCGACAAATCGCCTTTGCAGTGATCGCCACCACCCTGGTGCTGGTCGCCGTCTTTGTACCACTGAGCATGCTGCAAGGCGACATCGGCCGACTGTTCTCGGAATTTGCCCTGACCATGGCGGCGGCGGTGATCGTCTCTACCCTACTCGCGCTGACGCTAACGCCGATGATGGCCTCCAAGATTCTCAAGCCCGGCATGCACGACAGTCGTATTGGCCAAGGCGTACAGTGGTTGCTGGACGGCACTAAGCGCCGCTATCAATGCGCTCTTGAAACCGTATTGGCAGCCAAATGGCTGGTGGTGGCGCTGTTTGCTTTACTGATCACGGGTACGGCGTGGCTCGCATCGGCGCTGCCCAACGAGTACACCCCCCAGGAGGATCGCGGTAACTTCATCGTGCTGGTGAATGGGCCCGAAGGCGCCACATTCGACTACATGATGGACTACATGGACGAAATCGAGGCGCGGCTAACCCCCTTCGTAGAGAGCGGCGAGCTGGAACGCGTGGTCGTGCGCGCCCCGCGTGGGTTCGGCAATATCGAAAACTTTAACAGTGGGTTCATCATCGTCAATATGGCTGACTGGGGCAGCCGCCGCAGTGCCTGGGAGATCATGGCTGACGTGCGCCAACAGCTTGGCTCGCTGCCTGGCGTCCAAGCCTTTCCGGTGATGCGCCAAGGCTTTGGCCAGCGTACGCAAAAGCCTGTTCAGTTCGTCTTGGGCGGCGGCACCTATGAAGATCTTGCCCGCTGGCGTGATCGGTTGATCAACCACGTACGGGAAAACAACCCGCGCCTGACCGCCATCGAGAGCAACTACGACGAAACCCAGCCCCAGCTAAGGGTGGATATCAATTACGAACGCGCCGCATCGTTGGGCGTTACGGTGACCGAAATAGGCCGCACACTAGAAGTCCTGCTAGGTGGGCGTAACGTGACGCGCTATGTAGATGACGGTGAAGAGTACGACGTCATCGTGGAAGGCGACCGCAGCCGCCAGAACAGCCCGCGAGCGCTGGATAACATTCAGGTGCGCTCGATGCGCACGGGCGAACTGATCCCGCTGGCCAGTCTCGTGACTTTGTCCGATTTTGCCGGGGCTAGCACGCTGAACCGATTTGACCGGGTACGCGCCATCACGATCGAAGCAAACCTCGCTGACGGCTATCCCCTTGGCGAAGCGCTGGCCTACCTCCAAGACGCCGCGGATACGCATCTACCGGAAGAGGTACAAACCAACGTGGCCGGGCCTTCCCGGGATTTCCAGCAGGCCAGCGGCGCAACGACGTTTCTGCTGATCCTCGGCGCGGTGGTGGTCTTCCTGGTGCTGGCGGCTCAATTCGAGAGCCTGATTCACCCCTTCGTCATCATGCTGACGGTGCCACTCGCCATGAGCGGTGCGCTGCTCGCGCTGCTACTCAGCGGCCAGTCGCTGAATATTTATAGCCAAGTCGGCCTAGTACTGCTGATCGGTTTGGCGGCCAAGAACGGTATCTTGATCGTCGAGTTCGCCAACCAACTGCGCGATGAGGGCCAGGGGTTTCGCTCGGCGCTGATCGAAGCCTCGGTGACGCGTTTGCGGCCCATATTGATGACCGCCGTCACCACCATGGCCGGTGCCATTCCGCTGATCATCTCCAGCGGCCCGGGGGCCGAGTCACGCCTAGTGATCGGCACGGTCATCATGGCAGGCGTCGGGGCTGCCACCCTCTTCACGCTGTTCGTCGTGCCGGTGGCCTACGACCTGCTGGCCCGCTACTCCGGCTCGCCTGGGGCGGTCAAGCGTCAGCTCGAAGAGGAGATCGCCAATGCCCCGACGGCGCCACACACGCCGCTGGAAACGCCAGAGCGATGAATCGACGGGCAGTAGAGACACCAAGGGCGCCCAGTGGGCGCCCTTGGTGGTTTAGGCTATCGTAACGGGAGTGCTTATTCGCAGTTACCGATACGCTCGCCTTCGATCGTCGTGTTCATGGTCAGTTCGCCCATGGGCGACTGCGTCAGAATATCCACGGTGCCTTCGATCTGCTCACCCATGAAGCGCATTTCGCCATCGATGGTGGCTTCGCCACCCTCTGCGCGGCATACCATGCTGTAGGAGAGGCCATCGGCATTCATCTCTTGGTCCAGCAGCTCGCAGCCCTCTTCCTCTTCGATGAAACCGAACTCAGCGCCTTCCAGTTCTGCCTGGGTAATGCACTGACGCTCGGTTTCGGTTTGATCGGGAATCTGCATATCGCCACTGACGCTAGTTACGCTGACGAACTCCCACTCGCCGGGCGTCAAATTCGGTGTATCTGCCTGGGCGACCATTGGGAAGGCCGCTAGGGCCGCAACTGCCATGTATCGTTTCATCATCGCTCTCATCTCGCTAGGTGATTCGGGAAAACCCGCTGATATCCTACCTGATTCGCGCAGCAGGCGCCTGCCTGTAAAGCGCACTGCTACACTGAGTCATCATGTCCATGCTTCAGCCAGTGTAACGTTAAAAAGGGCAAACACCATGCAAGACGACGCGTTGATCCATCACGATTTTCACTGCCCTTATTGTGACACCCCGCTCACCTTCGTGATCGACATCTCACAGGGCAGCCATGATACCTGGGAAGGTTGTCATCAGTGCTGTGCGCCCATCCAACTTCAGGTCATCGTTTCGCCGATGACCGGCGAGCTAGAAGCCGTCATCACCGGCCGTGATGACGACGTGCTCTAGCGGCGCTCGAACTCTATTCAAGCCCCTTCGGCCTGCTGCATGGCCGCCTGACGCTTGGCCTCGCTGCGGCGCATGAAATACCACGCCAGCAGCGTCGCCAACGACACCGTCAAAATGATCAACGTCGCCAACGCGTTGATCTTCGGCGACACGCCCATCCGTACCGATGAGAACACCACCATCGGCAGCGTGTTCGCACCCGGGCCCGACACAAAGCTGGCAATGACCAAGTCATCCAGCGAGAGGGTAAACGCCAGCAACCAGCCAGCGGCCAGCGCCGGGGAGATCACCGGGAGCGTCACAAAGAAGAACGTCTTGACCGGGGGCGAGCCCAAATCCATCGCCGCTTCCTCGATGGAGCGGTCCACTTCCCGCAGGCGAGCGGCGACCACCACCGCCACGTAGGCACTACAAAACGTAGTGTGGGCGATCCAAATGGTCGCCATGCCACGGTCAGCAGGCCAACCTATTAGCTGCGCCATTTGCACGAACAGCAGCAGCAGCGACAGACCGGTGATGACTTCCGGCATTACCAGCGGCGCGGTCACCATGCTCGAGAGTGCCGTTTTACCTCGAAAATGTCCGTAGCGGGTCATGACGAAGGCCGCTACCGTTCCCAGGCACACCGCCATGCTGGCGGCAAAGAAGGCAATCTTCAAACTGGTCCACACCGCCGACAAAATCTGCTGGTCGCGGAATAGCTCACCGTACCACTGGGTGGAGAACCCGGCCCATACCGTCACCAGGCGTGATTCGTTGAACGAATACACCACCAGAACGACCATGGGTAGGTACAAAAACAGCAGCCCCAGCACCAGCATCACGGTGGTAAAACTTGGGCGCCGATGCGATCTGATCATTCTTCAAGCTCCCGTGACTGGTAGCGGTGGAACCACACGATAGGGACGAGCAATAGCAGCAGCATGACCATGGCGAGCGCCGAGGCCACGGGCCAATCCCGATTGAGGAAGAACTCTTCCCACAACACCTTACCAATCATCAACGTATCGGGGCCGCCCAGCAGTTCGGGAATCACGAATTCACCGACCGCTGGAATGAACACCAGCATCGAGCCCGCAATGATGCCCCCCATCGAGAGCGGCAGCGTGACCTTCAAGAAGGTGTTGAATTTACGTGACCCAAGGTCCGATGCCGCTTCCAGGAGCGAATTATCCAAACGCGTCAGGTGGGCGTACAGCGGCAGCACCATGAACGGCAGGTAGGCGTAGACGATGCCTACGATCACCGAGAATTGCGTGTTCATCATCCGCAGCGGGGCATCGATGAGACCAAGCCCCATCAGCAGGTTATTGATCAACCCGCTATTGCTGAGAATGCCCATCCAAGCGTAAACCCGAATCAGAAACGACGTCCACGACGGCAGCATCACCAACAGCAGCAGAACCAGCTGCCAGCGCCCTGGCGCACGCGCCATGGCATACGCCATCGGGTAGCCAATCAGCAAACATACCGCCGTGGCAATGAACGCGGTTTTGATCGACCCCCAGTAGGCGGCCACATAGAGCGAATCGGACAACAGAAACAGATAGTTGCCTAAATTCAGAAAAATGTTGAGCGTTTGGTCGGCATACTCCACCAGCGGCCCATAGGGCGGAATGGCGATGGCCGATTCGGATAAGCTGATTTTCAGCACCAGCGCGAACGGGAGCAGGAAAAACAGCGTCAGCCACACCAGCGGAAGTGCAATCACGGCGCGACGGCCTAGCTGCATCCGCTTGATCACGCCTGAAACGCGAGATGGCGTCATCATAGGCAATCTCCTCTCATCCACCTGGGCATTAGCGGTTCAGCACGATAGCGCTGTGGTCTTCCCAGTAAACGTACACGCTATCCTCCCAGGTAGGGCGGTCGCCGCGACGCTCGGTATTGGCCATGCTGACCTTGATCATCTGCCCGGAGGCGGTGCGCACGTAGTAGAGCGAGTAGCCACCCAAATAGGCGATATCGTCCACTTTGCCCGCTTCCCAGTTGTACTCACACGTTGGCTGTTCGCGGGTGAGCCAGATTTTCTCAGGGCGCAACGCTGCCCACACCCGGCGATCCACCGCTTGGGTCGTAATACCGTGATCGATATAGATAGGTCGCGACAGCGCGGGGGATTCGATGCGGCAGTGATCGGCGGCGTCTTCGATGATCTCCCCTTCGAACAGATTCACCGTGCCGACGAATTCAGCCACCATTCTGCTCGCGGGGCTTTCGTAGATATCCACCGGTGAGCCCACCTGCTCGATCCAGCCGTCGGCCATGATCGCCACGCGGTCGGCCATGGTCATGGCTTCTTCCTGGTCGTGGGTCACCATGATGCAGGTGACGCCGACCTGCTCGATGATCTCGACCACCTCCAGCTGCATTTCGGTGCGCAGCTTTTTGTCCAACGCGCCCATGGGCTCATCGAGCAGCAGAAGCTTGGGTCGCTTGGCGAGAGAGCGTGCCAAGGCCACCCGCTGACGCTGACCGCCTGAAAGCTGATGGGGCTTGCGCTTGGCGAAACGCTCCATGTGCACCAGTTTGAGCATCTGAGCCACGCGCGTCTCGATGTCGGCTTTCGGCAACTTGTCCTGCTTCAAACCAAAAGCAATGTTTTGGGCCACGGTCATGTGCGGAAACAGCGCATACGACTGGAACATCATGTTGATGGGCCGTTTATGTGGTGGCATCTCGGTGATGTTCTCGCCACTCAGCAAAATGCGCCCCTCGCTGGGCGTCTCGAACCCCGCCAGCATGCGCAGTAGCGTCGACTTACCCGAGCCAGAGCCGCCGAGCAAGGCAAAAATTTCGCCGCGCTTCACCTGCAAATTCACGTCATCTACGGCAAGCGCATCATCGAACCGCTTGCTCAAACGCTTGACCTCTAAAACGATATCCTCGGCAAAACGAGGCGTCTTGCCCTGGGCGCGAGCCTGAGGAGGTACGGCAGACGAAGCAGAGGGAACGTCGTTCGACAGGGGCGTAGTGACCATTCGCCACTCCCATCAAAAGGCCCGAAAGACCGGGCGATAAAAGACAAACAGCGAGCCGGGCAGCTGCCCGGCTCGCCGTCAGACGATGATTGGCATTAACGTCCAGATTTGACGCGGTTCCAGGTGCGCGTTCGAGCACGCAGCAGCTCCTGGGGTTTTTCGACTTGGACGTAAAGGTTCTTCATTACGTCGGTCTCAGGGTAAATGGCCGGGTCGTTGATCAGCTCATCAGAGAGATACTCGTTAGCAGCCAAGTTGGGGTTGGCGTAACGCACGTACTCGCTGATCTCGGCAGCGATTTCCGGGTCGAGAATGAAATTGATGAACGCGTGGGCGTTCTCAGGATTCGGCGCATCGGCCGGCACCGCCATCATGTCGAACCACAGCGCAGCGCCCTCTTTCGGGATGCTATAACCAATGGTGAAATCACGACCCGCCTCTTCGGCACGCGCAGCGGCCTGGAAGATATCGCCGGAGTAACCCGCCGCCACGCAAATGTCGCCATTAGCGAGGTCAGAAACGTAGCGCGAGGAGTGGAAGTAAGTGATGTTGTCGCGAACGTTGGCAATCAGCTCACCAGCCGCTTCGATGTCTTCGACGGTCTCGTTCAGCGGATCCAAGCCAAGGTACACCATAGCAGGCGACAGCATTTCATCGCCCGAATCCATCATCGATAGACCACAGCCCGCTTCACTCAGCTTAGTGGTAATCTCTGGATCGAACAGCAGTGCCCAGCTATCCAACGGAGCGTCGTCACCGAGAATGTCGGTCACTCGCTCGACGTTATAACCGATGCCGTTGGTGCCCCACATATAAGGAACGGAGTATTCGCTGCCTGGGTCGATGGTTTCGAGATTGGCCATCAGCTCCGGGTCGAGGTTGTCCAAGTTCGGCAGCAGCTCATGGTTCAGCGGCTGGAAAACGCCCGCTTTGAGTTGGCGGGTAAAGTAGTACGTTGACGGCACCACCACGTCGTAGCCAGAACGGCCCGACAAGAGCGCTGCGTCGAGAATTTCGTTACTGTCGTACACATCGTACGTCACTTCGATACCGGTACGCTCGGTGAACTTCTCCAGCGTTTCCGGGGCGATATAGTCAGACCAGTTATATACCCGCACTTCCTCAGCGTGGGCAGCGGCAGCCGCTACGGCAAAAGAGATGGCCGTAACGGCCGCTGAAAGTTTTTGGATGTTCCCCATCTACCTGCTCCTAAATGTAAAATTCACGTCACCACAGCCCACGGTCGGCAACCGACTGCTCTTTGAAGGAAGGCCTGTACGCCAACCCAACGCAGTTGAAAACAGCTTAGGCGATTATCGCAACCGTGCGAATTTTGCGGTGCAGTGCCGCCTACCGCAAGAGCCACCGAAAAATTCTTGTATTAAGCCCCGACTGCCCCCACAACAAGTGTCGCGAAAGGTAGCCAAATCGTTCAATAGTCCACTTCTATTGGAAAGATTCATTTTTCCAATTTTAGCTATTAGTCGTAGCCCGCTACCATTAGCAACAACTTTTTTTACTGCCATCCACCCTTTATGGAGACGTTCTAAATGTCTTTGATTAACACTGAAGTAAAACCGTTTAAAGCCACCGCCTACCTGAACGGCGAATTTATCGATGTTACTGAAGCGGACCTCAAAGGTCAGTGGTCCATTTTCTTCTTCTACCCGGCTGACTTCACCTTCGTCTGCCCGACCGAGCTTGGCGATTTGGCCGACAACTACGAAGCCTTCAAGAAGCTGGGCGTCGAAATCTACAGCGTATCTACCGACACCCACTTTACCCACAAAGCATGGCACGACAGCTCTGAAACCATCGGCAAGCTTCAGTACCCGATGATCGCTGACCCAACCCTGCAAATTTCTCGCAACTTCGAAGTACTGATCGAAGAAGCAGGCCTTGCTGAGCGCGGCACCTTCGTCGTTGACCCCGATGGCAAAATCCAGATCGTCGAAATCAACGCTGGCAACATTGGCCGTAACGCCGAAGAGCTGCTGCGTAAAGTGAAGGCAGCTCAATACGTTCGTGAAAACCCGAACGAAGTGTGCCCGGCCAAATGGAAAGAAGGCGAAGAGACACTTGCCCCGTCTCTGGATCTCGTAGGCAAAATCTAACTCGCCTACCGCTGCCCTACCGGCAGCATGACACCCGGGCACTTGGCCCGGGTGTTCCGTTTAAGCACCCGTATCACCGCATCCCTGTTTTCCCTAGCGCCATTGGCTGCCCGACTGACTCGGCAGCGAGCGTTTTAGGTCGAGAACGACTTACTGCTGACTGCGAGGAAGCCACTGTCATGCTGGACGCCAATTTAAAAAATCAGTTGAAAGCTTACCTGGAAAAAGTGACTCAACCGTTCGAGATCGTTGCGTCCCTCGATGACGGTGCCAAGTCACGTGAATTACTGGGTCTGCTGGAAGATATCAGCAGCCTCACCGATAAGATTACTCTGCACACCGACGGGCAAGACAGCCGTACCCCGTCGTTTGCCATCAACCGCCCCGGAGAAGAGACCGGCGTGGTCTTTGCTGGCATCCCCATGGGCCACGAGTTCACTTCGCTGGTACTGGCGCTGTTGCAAGTGGGTGGCCACCCACCGAAGACCTCTCAAGCGCTGCTGGACCAAATCAAGGATCTCGATGGCGAAATGCTGTTCGAGACCTACTACTCGCTCTCCTGCCAGAACTGCCCAGATGTGGTCCAGGCACTGAACCTGATGGCAATCTTTAATCCGAAGGTGCGCCACGTCGCCATCGACGGTGCGCTGTTCCAGGATGAAGTCGAATCGCGCGAAATCATGTCCGTGCCCAGCATCTACTTGAACGGCAAGCCGTTTGACCAGGGACGCATGACCCTCGAACAGATTCTCGCCAAGGTCGATACCGGCGCTGCAGAACGCGAAGCGAAGAAGCTGAGCGAAAAAGCTGCGTTCGATACGCTCGTCATCGGCGGCGGCCCAGCAGGTGCGTCGGCAGCGATCTACTCCGCCCGTAAAGGCATCAACACCGGCGTTGCCGCTGAGCGCTTCGGCGGTCAAGTCGCCGATACCATGGGCATCGAGAACTTCATCTCCGTCACCCATACCGAAGGTCCCAAGCTGGTCAGCGCGCTCGAAGAGCACGTCAAAGAGTACGACGTCGACGTCATGAATCTGCAGCGCGCTACATCGTTCAAAGCAGCGGAGGCCGATGGCGGCCTGCACGAGGTCACCTTCGAATCTGGCGCGAAGCTGAAGAGCAAGACCCTGGTACTGGCGACCGGCGCCCGCTGGCGCGAAATGAACGTGCCTGGCGAACAGGAGTACCGCAACAAAGGCGTTGCCTACTGCCCCCACTGTGACGGCCCGCTGTTCAAAGGAAAGCGGGTGGCGGTCATCGGTGGCGGTAACTCGGGCGTCGAAGCCGCGATCGACCTGGCCGGCATCGTCGGTCACGTGACGCTGGTGGAGTTCATGGGCGAAATGCGCGCCGATGCCGTCTTGCAGAAGAAGCTGAAGAGCCTGCCCAACGTCGACATCGTGCTGAACGCTCAGACCACCGAGGTCACTGGCGACGGCAGCCGTGTCAACGGCCTGACTTACAAAGACCGCAATACCGATGAAGTGAAGAGCATCGCACTGGAAGGCATTTTCGTACAAATCGGCTTGGTGCCCAACACCGAGTGGTTGAAAGGCTCGCCCATCGAAATGTCCCCGCGTGGCGAGATCATCGTCGATGCCCACGGCATGACCTCGGTGCCCGGCGTGTTCGCCGCAGGCGATGTGACCACCGTGCCTTACAAGCAGATCATCATTGCCATGGGTGAAGGCGCCAAAGCGTCCTTGGGTGCCTTCGACTACCTGATTCGTCATTAAGCAAATGACTGGCTAAGAGGGCGGCCGTACCGCCCTACTGAGTTCGTTCCCTTTGACGTGAAGACCGTGACGTCACGCCCGCCTCCCTGCGGGCGTTCTTTTATGCGCGGGCGCTACACACTGGGCAGGCAGGATCTCTCGGCACTTGGAAATGGCGCCACTGGCCGCTCAAGCCATCGAAGGTGGACAAGCCCTGATGTGACCTGCCCGCGCCGCTGATCAGTTTGAACGCTTCGACCGCCTGGAAACAGCCGATCAGCCCCACCAGCGGGGCCATGACCCCGCTCTCCGCACAGCTCAACGTTTCGTCGTCACTATCGCCTGGCGGGTAGAGGCAGGCATAGCAGGGGCAGGCATCATCACGGGGATCAAACACCGCCAACTGGCCCGAAAAGCGAATCGCTGCACCGGAAATCAGCGGCACGCCCGCCCGCTGAGAGGCGGCATTGATGGCATAGCGACTGGAGAATCGATCGGTGCAGTCCAGCACTACGTCGGCCGAGGCCACCAAGTCCATGAGCGCCTCGCCTTCGGCATGTTGCTCGATCGCCACGACATGGCACTCCGGGTTGAGCGCCTGCATACGCTCCTTCGCTGAGCGCGCTTTGTTGACCCCCAGACTGGCTTGCTGGTGGGCAATTTGACGCTGTAAATTTGTCAACTCCACCTGATCCGCATCGACGATGGTGATCCTGCCAACGCCCGCCGCCGCCAGATAGAGCGCTACCGGCGAGCCGAGCCCGCCGGCACCAATGATCAGGGCATGAGCAGCACTCAGGCGCTCCTGGCCGCCAATATCGACCTCGGGCAGCATGATTTGGCGGCTATAGCGCAGCAGCGCCTGATCGTCCATCATCGCGTTACTTATCCTCAAACTCCTCGATATCGGGGATGTGCAGGCTAAAGCTCTCCTTTACCTCTTCCATCACCACGTAGCTTTTCGACTCTTTCACGCCGGGAAGGGTCAGCACTACATCGCCCAATAGCTGACGATACGCGGCCATTTCGGGAATGCGGCACTTCAAAATATAGTCGAACTGCCCAGAGACCAAGTGACACTCCTGAATCTGCGGCAGCTTCTCGACCGCTCGGCGGAACTCGTCGAACACCGTCGGCGATTGGGTTTCCAGACTAATTTCGACGAACACCAGCAAATTCGCCTTGAGCGCCCGGGGATCGAGAATGGCTTGGTAGCCGCGGATGATGCCCGCTCGCTCCAGGCGTTTGACACGCTCCAAACAAGGGGTTGTGGATAACCCAACTTCCGAAGCAAGGTCTACATAGGAGATACGTGCGTTTTCCTGCAGACAGCGCAGAATCTTCAGGTCGATACGGTCCAGCGTTCTATTTTTTGGTTTCATGGCAGGATCCAATACTGATGAATCAGGCAGTTATTCGAGATGCCCCAGGGTAACCCGTTCATGGCCGCCGATGTCTTGTACGCTTTCAACGTTTTGATAGCCCGCCTGCATCAATGCTTGGCGAACGCAGGCAGCCTGCTGGTAACCGTGCTCTAGCGCCAGCCAGCCGCTGGGAGAAAGAAACGCTTGGGCAGCGATGATCAGATGCATCAAGTCCGCCATGCCATCCCCCTCGGCCACCAGCGCCGAACGGGGCTCGAAGCGCACGTCACCCTCGGACAAATGCGGGTCGTCGGCGGCGATGTAAGGCGGGTTACTCACGATGATATCGAATGCATCGCCGTCAGGCGGCACTCCCAGCGAAGCAAACCAGTCGCTCAGCAAAAAAGTTGCGTTAGCGATGTGCAGTGTCTGAGCATTGTGAGTGGCAAGCGACACTGCCTCCGGCCGAACATCGACCCCAATGACTTGCCACATCGGCCGCTCACTGGCAAAGGCCAGCGCGATAGCCCCGGTGCCCGTCCCCAAATCGAGCAGCCTGCCGCTGGGCGCTTTGGCACGCGCCAGCACGACGTCCACTAGCGTTTCGGTATCGGGACGGGGGATCAGCGTAGAGGGCGAGGTGGCTAGCGGCAGGCCCCAAAACTCGCGCTCTCCGGTCAAGTAAGCCACCGGCTGTCCCTGAGCACGCGCGGCGACCAAGGCGTCAAAGCGAGCATGCTCCCAGGTGGGGCATTCGCTATCGCCCCAAGTGTATAGCCACGTGCGGCTGCGGCTTGCAGCGAATGCCATCAACACCTCAGCATCGATCCGTGGCGATGGCGAACCGGCGCGCTGCAACCGCTGGGCAGCGCTCTTCAGAAGGGCGTCGAACGTCATCAAGCGTCCTGCAGCGCCGAGAGCTGTTCTGCTTGGTACTCGTGAATCAGAGGCTCGATGACGTCGTCCAATTGCTCGCCGCTCACTACTTCGGTCAGCTTGTAGAGCGTCAGGTTGATCCGGTGGTCGGTAATGCGCCCTTGGGGGAAGTTGTACGTCCGGATTCGCTCGCTGCGATCCCCCGACCCTACCAACGAGCGGCGAGCATCGGCCTGCTCCTGGCGCTGTGAATCCACGGCGTTGCGTTTGAGCTTGGCGGCCAGCAGCGACATCGCTTTGGCACGGTTCTTGTGCTGGCTACGCTCTTCCTGGCACTCCACCACCACGCCGGTGGGCAGGTGGGTAATACGGATCGCGGAGTCGGTGGTATTGACGTGCTGACCACCGGCACCGCTGGAGCGGTAGGTATCAACCCGCAAATCGGCCGGATTGATATCGATATCCCCCACCTCGTCCACCTCGGGCATCACCGCGACGGTGCACGCTGACGTGTGGATACGCCCCTGCGATTCGGTTGCCGGTACGCGCTGCACCCGGTGAGCGCCCGACTCGAACTTGAGCCGCGCGTAGACGCCTTCACCCTTCACCCGGGAGATGACTTCTTTATAACCGCCCTGCTCGCCGTGGCTGGCACTGACGACTTCGACACGCCAGCCACGCTTTTCCGCATAGCGGGAGTACATGCGAAACAGATCGCCCGCAAAAATAGCGGCTTCGTCCCCGCCAGTACCTGCACGCACTTCCAAAAAGACGCCGCGCCCATCGTCGGGATCTTTCGGGATCAGCAGGCGCTTGAGCTCCACGTCGAGCGTTTCCAACTGCTCGCGGCCTTCGATGATCTCCATCTCGGCCAGCTCGCGCATGTCGGGGTCGCTGTCGCGGCTGAGCTGCTCGGCGTCGGCAATGCTCTGTTCCACGTCGAGATAACGCTTCCACGCGGCGACCAGCTCTTCGAGTTCGGCGTACTCACGGGAGTAGTCGCGAAAGCGCTGTTGATTGTTGATCACCTCAGGATCCGACAGCAGCATGGCCAGCTCTTCGAACCGGTCGGAAAAGCTGTCTAAACGTTGGCGCAAAGTCTCTTTCATGCGGGCGTATCATCCTTCTGGCGTTTTGCCGAGGGCGCAGGCTGCTCGAAGGCGGGCTTCGGTGGTAGCAGCAGGCGCGGCGCGGCGCTGAGCAAATCGTGGTTTTCCTGGGCAGCCGCTTCGCGAATGGTCAGCGTCGGCTGATGCATGAACCGGTTAGCGAGCTGGTGCGCCAAACGCTCGACCACTTTGGCGGGGTCTTCGCCTTTGGCCAGACGCTCCAACGCCTGGTCGCGGGCTTGGTCGCGCAGCGATTCACCGTGACGCCGAAAATCGCGAATCACTTCGCCCCCATTGCGTACCCGCCGCTCCTGCTGCCAGCTCCCCACGCCGTGTTCGATCAGCGACTCGGCTTGGTCGGCCGCAACCTGGCGATGACGCCGGTTCTCCTCGATCACCTCTTCCAGGTCATCGACGGTATACAGGAACACGTCCGCCAGCTCCCCCACTTCCGGCTCGATATCCCGGGGCACGGCGATGTCTACCATGAAGACCGGGCGATGGCGGCGCTTCTTCAGCGCCCGCTCGACCATGCCCTTACCCAGAATCGGCAGCGGCGAGGCGGTGGACGAGATGACGATATCGGCACGCTCCAAGGCGTCGGGAATTTCCGGCAGGGTAATCGCCGTGCCTCCGAGCGAAGAGGAGACCCGTTCGGCACGTTCACGGGTACGGTTGGCAACGGTGAGCTGACGTACCCCCGCCTCGTGCAGGTGGCGAGCCACTAGTTCGATGGTCTCCCCCGCACCTATCAATAGCGCATTGGCGCGGCTGAAATCATCGAAAATGCGGCTGGCCATGCTAACGGCGGCATAGGCCACCGACACCGGGTTCTTGCCGATTCCGGTTTCGGTGCGTACCTGTTTGGCCACGGCAAAGGTGTGCTGAAAAAGCCGCTCCAGCTCGCCACCCAGCCCCTTGGCCTGGCGCGCCTGCTGGTAAGCCTCTTTCAACTGACCCAGAATCTGTGGCTCGCCCAACACCATGGAGTCCAGACCAACGGCCACGCGCATCAAGTGACGCGCGGCATCGTTATCGTGGTAGTGGTAGGCACAGCGGGTAAGCTCTTCCACACGCAAATTATGAAAACGGCCCAGCCAGTCCAATACGGTTTGCTCACCGGCGGCATCCGTCACACAGTAAAGCTCCGTGCGATTACACGTCGAAAGTACCGCTGCTTCGCTGATGTGAGGCAGGCTGCGCAGCTCGGCCAGCGCGCTTTCTAGCTGCGTTGGCGTAAAAGCCACCTGCTCGCGCACCGCGACGGTAGCAGTACGATGATTGATTCCCAGGGCAAGAAGCGTCATGGGTTATGCGTCTTCGCTAGTGGATCGGTCGTCACGTCACTGTCGGTCATTGTTTCTTGGCTTGCTGATACAAGTCTAAGAGAGCAGCTTTGTAAGTGAATTGCGCTGACTCGGCTCTTTTTCAAGGAGAGTCATTCTATCACAGCCGAGCATCTTCTGGCGCACACCACTTTGCCGCAGGCAGCCAAGCCGCTATGCTGAACACTCGGCCACTTGATCGAGATACGCATGCCCCATCGCGCAACACTTCTGGGTATTCCCCTTTCGTTTTCGGGTTTTCCACTGTACCCCCTGGCCGCCATGCTGATGTTGAGCGGCTGTCAGCTCTCGCCCTCGCTGCTGGGTAACGACGCGCCATCTCGTGTCGATGATCCCATGGCATCGGCGCCCCCCATCACACGCGGCTTGGATGCCGCAGGCTTGAGCACCCTGCTGGCCGCCGAGCTGGCCGGGCAGCGAGGCGACTACCGCTATGCTGGGCAAGGCTATCTCGACGCCGCGCAGCGCTATACCTCGCCGGGGCTTGCCGAACGCGCCACGTTTGCTGCTCGGTTTGGTAACGACGCGGCGTTGATGGAAAGCGCCGCGCTTCGCTGGCGTGAGCTCGATCCACAAGCAGAGACGCCCAACCGCCTGTTAGCGTCGCTGTCGCTTCAGCGTGGCGATTGGCTCGACAGCCTTGAGCAACGACTCGCCATCGCCAGGGCTGGCGGTAACGGTGAGATCGCCACCTTTGCCGAAATCGCTGTAGCGGAAGAGGCACCGCTACGCCTGCTAGCCCAGCAGTTACGACGCTATCTCGGCGAGCCCGGCGCCGCCCAGCGCGAGTTTCATAGCGATGTGCTGCTAGGTACCGCCTTGATCGAAGCCGCCCTAGGAGAAACGCAAACGGCGCAGCGCTACTTGAACGAGGTGGAGCAACAAGCCCCCGAGTCATCCGCGCTATGGCTTGCCAAAGCCCGTCTAGCACTTGAAACCGGCGACCACCGTGGCGCACAGCGAGCCGCCCAGCAGGGCTTGAACCTTGCCCCGGACGACGTGCGATTCATCCTCATGCTGGCTCAGGCAGAAATCCGGCTCAACAACATTACCGCCGCCGAGGAGCAAACCAACGCGCTTCTCGATAGTCATGGCGGCAACCAGGAACTACGTATTGCTCTCGCCCAGCTTTATTTAGAAGAGGGACACAGCGAGCCCGCCTATCGGCTGCTGCAACCATTGATTGGTCAAGAGAACGTCCCAAACCTCGTCTACTTCCTGATGGGTGCCATTGCGCAGTCTCAAGATGAAGTCGACAATGCCCTTCTTTACTATCGACAAGTGCAGGAGGGCAACGAGTTTCTTCCCGCCAGAGCCGCAGCGGCCAACATGCTGATCGACGACGACCGCCTGCTGGACGCCCGCGCCTTTCTGCGCATCGAGCGTATGCGCCATGATGCTTACTTTGGCGACTTGGTACGGCTAGAAGTACAGCTGCTCGACGAGCTCTCACGTCAAGAGGACGCCACGGCGTTACTGAATCGTGAACTCATCCGCACGCCGGATGACACCAGCCTTCTTTACATGCGTGCCATGCGCGCCTGGGAGAGAGGTGATTTGGCCGGCATGGAGCAGGATTTACGTCAGATCCTGCGCACCGAGCCCAACAATGCCGATGCGCTGAACGCGCTGGGCTACACTTTGGCCGATCTCAATATTGCTGGCAGGCTAGAGGAGGCCCGCGACCTGATCGAGCGCGCCTACGAGGCCGACCCTAATAACCCCGCAGTACTCGATAGTATGGGGTGGGTATACTTCCGACTTGGCCAGCCCAATGACGCACTCGCATGGCTGGAGAGTGCCTACGCCCAAATGCCCGACCAAGAAATTGCCGCGCACCTCGCCGAGGTTCTGCACTCGCTGGGACGTAGCGATGAAGCGCGAGAGCTCATCGAGCGAATTCTTCAGCGCGCGGCGTATCACCCGCAAATCGATGATTTGCTAGAACGCCATCCTGAACTTAGGCCCGTACGCGCGCCCTAAGGCTTACGCTTGGCGGGCGCACTAGCGCCCGCACGCTCTCTTAATCGACAGCCACCTTTGTAAATAGCAATGACATGGAGCCAGTTATGTTGACCTCTTTTTTGCACCGCGCGCCCTCTAGCACGCCCTCTTGCTACCGCGCTGCACGCTTATGGGTAGCGGCCTTGGCCATCGCCACCCTGGCAGGCTGTGCCAGCCAATCGCCGGTCGATGAGAGCGGCCGCCAAGCAGGGCAATGGGAACGCCAGCAGGCCGAGGTCGAAGCGTTCGACACCTGGACCCTGGTAGGTAAAGCGGGACTGCGCACCCCCCAGGAGAACACCAGCGCCAACCTGGACTGGAACCAAACACCCTACTATTTCCGCATGCTGATCAGCGGTCCCTTCGGCGGTGGCCGTAGCGTACTGGAAGGCCGTGAAGGCCGCTTCTCGCTGACCACCAGCGAAGGCCGTTTCGAAGCCGAAACGCCAGAAGCCTTGATGGAAGAGCAGCTTGGCTGGTCGCTGCCGGTGCGCGCCATGCCCGACTGGGTGCGCGGCCTGCCCGGCGATCACGCCAGCTACCAGCTAGAAACCGACGAGCTGGGTTTTCCGAGCTTCTTGCAGCAGGATGGCTGGGAGATCGATTACCGCGACTGGGAGCAGGCAGAAGGCATGTGGCTGCCGCGCCGTCTAGTGATGAACTATGGCGACGTGCGTATTACCCTGGTCGTCAATCAGTGGCAGGCGTCACAGTAGTCTTCTCGGGCTGGCCTAGCGCCAGCCCTTTTCATACGCTTAGCAGTAGAGAGACGGCATGTCCGCAACACCCCAAACGCTTACCCTACCCGCTCCCGCCAAGCTGAACCGTATGCTGCACATCGTAGGGCGCCGCCCAGATGGCTACCACGAACTGCAGACGCTGTTTCAATTCATCGACCTATGCGACTACCTGAGTTTCACGCTGCGCCAAGATGGCATCATCGAACTGACCACACCGATAGCGGGAGTGGCCCACGATGACAACCTGATCGTACGGGCAGCCACCTTACTGCAGCAGGCCAGCGGCACCCACTTAGGCGCGACGATTTCCATCGAGAAGCGCCTACCCATGGGCGGCGGCTTGGGTGGGGGCAGCTCCAACGCAGCCACCGCACTCAAAGGGCTCGACCGGCTCTGGCAGCTTGGACTGGGCGATACGCCCCTGGCCGAGCTCGGTTTGGCGCTGGGTGCCGACGTGCCGGTTTTCGTTCGGGGCCGCAGCGCCTGGGCAGAAGGCGTCGGCGAAAAGTTGACGCCCGTGACTCTCGACACCCCATGGTTCGTGGTCATTCACCCCGGTATTAGCGTCTCGACCCCGGCGATCTTCCAAGACTCGGAATTGACACGCGACAGCCTCCCCATTACTATGGCGCGCGCACTGCAGGGGGGAGTAGCCGAGTGGCGTAATGACTGCGAGGCGACCGTCAAAAAACGCTACCCGCACATCGCGGAAGCACTTGACTGGCTCGCGCAGCATGCACCTAGTCGACTGACGGGCACAGGCGCCTGTTTGTTTGCCGCTTTCGAGTCGAAAGAGGCAGCGCAAACGGTGGCTGAATTGGCTAATCGGCGCTGGCAAGCGTGGGTAGCGCGCGGACTCAACACCTCTCCCCTACAAGATGCTCTGGGCTGCTGAAAGCGCCCGGTCATCGCATTAGGTTATTGCTGGGGTATCGCCAAGTGGTAAGGCACCGGTTTTTGGTATCGGCATTCCCAGGTTCGAATCCTGGTACCCCAGCCAACGCTAATGTTGATCTGCGTTTTCTCCCCTGATCCCCAACACTGCAAAGGTGGCTGCGCGTGTCAAAATTGATGGTTTTCACCGGGAACGCCAATCCCGAACTCGCTCAAAAGATTGCCGAGAGCTTAGACAGCCGGATGGGTAACGCCACGGTGGGTCAATTTAGCGACGGCGAAATCGCGGTCGAGATCAATGAGAACGTGCGTGGTAAGGATGTCTTCATCCTGCAATCCACCTGTGCCCCGACGAACGACAACCTGATGGAACTGATCCTGATGGTCGACGCTCTGCGTCGCGCCTCAGCGACCCGTATTACGGCAGTGGTTCCCTATTTTGGCTATGCCCGCCAGGACCGTCGTGTACGCTCCGCCCGTGTTCCCATCTCCGCCAAAGTCGTGGCGGACATGATGGTGAAAGCAGGCGTCGACCGCGTCATGACCATGGACCTGCACGCTGACCAAATCCAAGGTTTCTTCGACGTTCCGGTCGATAACGTATACGGCTCACCGATCCTGCTGGACGACATCGAGCGTCAGAACTACGACGATCTCGTGGTCGTCTCTCCTGACGTTGGCGGCGTGGTACGCGCCCGTGCCATCGCCAAGCAGCTCAACGCCGATCTGGCGATCATCGACAAGCGTCGCCCCCAGGCGAACCAAGCCCAGGTGATGCACATCATCGGTGAAATCGAAGGACGCACCTGCGTGGTCGTCGATGACATGATCGACACCGCCGGCACGCTGTGTAAAGCCGGTGAAGCCCTGAAAGACCACGGCGCTGCGCGCGTTGTCGCGTACGCCACGCATCCGATCTTGTCCGGCCCCGCGGTCGACAACATTACCAACTCTGTACTGGACGAGGTTGTCGTGACCGACACCATTCCGCTCGCCGACCACGCGCGTCGCAGCGGAAAAATTCGCCAGTTGAGCGTTGCTGGCCTGATTGCGGAAGCCATTCGCCGCGTCAGCAACGAAGAATCCGTCAGCGCGATGTTTCACTAACGCCTGACGTTATGAGCCCCCACTTGGGGCCCTGGAAACGTCGTCGTCTGGTCGCGGGCGGCGGCGTTTCCTTACTTAAACCAAGAGGCAAATTCCATGTCTGATTTTATCCTGCAAGCCAGCGTTCGTAACGACCTGGGGAAAGGTGCGAGCCGCCGCCTGCGTCGTGCGAACCAACAAGTACCGGCCGTTGTATACGGCGGTGAGAAAGGTGCTCAGTCGATCTCCGTAGAAAAAACGGCGTTCTACAAAGCGATCGAAGACGAGTCCTTCTTCTCCTCTGTCATCAAGCTGGTGATCGACGGTAAAGAAGAGCAAGTTGTCGTTCGTGACCTGCAGCGTCACCCGTTCAAGCCGCTGCTGACCCACGCTGACTTCCTGCGTGTTGACGCTACTCACGAAATCACCATTAACGTGCCGCTGCACGTGGTGAACGAAGAGAAGTGTGTCGGCATCAAAGACCAAGGCGGCGAACTGCACGTACTGGCCAACGAAGTGGCCATTAGCTGCTTGCCGAAAGATCTTCCGGACTTCCTGGAAGTGGACATCAGCAAGGTCGAGCTGGGCACGACTCTGCACCTGTCTGACCTGACCCTGCCGGCCGGCGTCACCTCCGTTGACCTGTCCCATGGTGAAGAGCACGACAACGCCATTCTGAGCATCACCAAAGTGAAAGTACGCGGCGACGACGAAGAAGAAGACGAAGGCGAAGGCGACGCAGAAGACAGCGCCGAGTAAGCCTGGTTAAAAGTGCTGCCAGCCAGCGCTGCCTGGGCCATGCTCGCATGGCCCAGGGATGTTAAAATCAAGCGCTTCGGCGCTTGATTTTTTTTTGCGGCATGAGGCTCGATAGCCTCAGGCAGCCGCCTGCCAAGGCAGTTCCGTCACACGTCGTCATATCTTCCAGAACCGTTGGAGGTGGGAAAATGAGCCAGGTAACGGCCATTATAGGACTGGGCAACCCAGGCGCTGAATACGACGCCACCCGACACAACGCGGGCTTTTGGCTCGTCGACGCCATTGCACGCAGCGCCCACACCGAATTGCGTCCTGAAAAAAAGTTTTTAGGTCTCTACGCCAAAGCCCGTGTGGGTGACCATGAGCTGCATTTGCTCAACCCCACCACGTTCATGAACCGTAGCGGTGCGGCGGTCGCCGCGCTTACCCAATTCTTCAAATTGACCCCGGAGAACCTGCTGGTCGCCCACGACGAACTCGACCTTCCCCCGGGGCAGTCACGTTATAAAACCGGCGGCGGACACGGCGGCCACAACGGGCTGCGCGATATCATCAGCGCCCTGGGCAACCAGAAGCAGTTTCACCGCCTGCGCATTGGAATTGGCCACCCGGGCGAAGCGAAGCAGGTGGTCAATTACGTGCTGGGCCGCCCGGGCAAGGCCGAACAAGAAGCCATCGAGCGCTCGCTGGACGAGTGTCTGGCCACGCTGCCCCTCGCGCTTTCCGGCGACTGGGCTAAAGCCATGAACCGCCTGCATAGCGTAAAATAGCGGCACGTTGTCGGACTCTATCACCCCGCGTTACGAACGCACTCTTTTCACACCGGGCAGACGCAGCAACGGTTGCGCCGCCCTAGCGGTCAGGAAGTTATTTTATGGGCTTTAACTGCGGTATCGTCGGCCTACCCAACGTAGGCAAATCCACGCTCTTCAATGCGTTGACCAAGTCGGGCATTGATGCCGAGAACTTTCCGTTCTGCACCATCGAACCCAACGTCGGTATCGTGCCGATGCCCGACCCACGTCTGGACAAGCTGGCGGCCATTGTGAAGCCTGAAAAAGTGCTGCCCACCACTATGGAGTTCGTGGACATCGCGGGTCTTGTAGCAGGCGCCTCCAAGGGAGAGGGCCTGGGCAACAAGTTCCTCGCCAACATTCGCGAAACCCAAGCGATTGCCCACGTGGTGCGCTGTTTCGATAACGACAACGTCATCCACGTCGCCAATCAGGTCGACCCACGCGCCGACATCGAGACCATCAACCTCGAGCTCGCCCTTGCCGACCTGGACACCGTCGAGAAAGCCAGTCAGCGCTTGGTGCGCGTGGTGAAAGGTGGTGACAAAGACGCCATTGCCACCAAAGCCGTGCTGGACAAGATTCAGCCGCACCTGGCAGAAGGCCAGCCGCTGCGCAGTTTTGGGCTGGACGAGGACGAGAAGCGTCAGGTAAAAAGTTTCGGCTTCTTGACCCTCAAGCCCACCATGTACATTGCCAACGTCAATGAAGACGGCTTCGAGAACAACCCCTACCTGGACATCGTCAAAGAGATCGCCGCCGAAGAAGGTGCAGTCGTCGTGCCGGTGTGCAACCAGTTAGAAGCCGAAATTGCCGAGCTGGATGACGAAGAGCGCAGCATGTTCCTGGCCGACATGGGCATGGAAGAGCCGGGACTCGACCGCGTGATTCGCGCGGGCTACGCCCTGCTGGGCCTGCAAACCTACTTCACCGCCGGTGTGAAAGAAGTGCGCGCCTGGACCGTGAAACAGGGCGCTAGCGCGCCGGAAGCCGCCGGTGTGATTCACACCGATTTTCATAAAGGCTTCATTCGCGCCGAGGTCATCGCCTATGACGACTACGTCGCGCTAGGCGGCGAACAAGGTGCCAAAGACAACGGCAAATGGCGCTTGGAAGGCAAAGAGTACATCGTCAAAGATGGCGACGTGATCCACTTCCGCTTCAATGTATAAGCGAGAAAAGAAACAAATGCTTGACGGGCGGCGTGCCTCTGGGTAATATTCGCCCCCGTTGAACGGCTACGTAGCTCAGCTGGTTAGAGCACATCACTCATAATGATGGGGTCCCCTGTTCAAATCAGGGCGTAGCCACCAACACCGAATACCGCTAGCAATAGCCAGGCCCGCTGACTCAGTCAGCGGGCCTTTTTCGTTTTTAAAATGCTGATCAATATTACGCAAGCGCCGGGCGGTTCAAGAAGACCGTCAGCGCACGGGTCAGGTAATCCACGTCTCGCGTACCGGACGTTTCACGAATCGAGTGCATCGCCCACTGGGGCAACCCGACGTCGATGGTCGGCACGCCCACTTCCGTGGCGGTAATCGGCCCTATGGTGCTACCACAGCCCATATCCGCCCGTGTGACGAACGACTGTACGGGCACATCTGCTTCGCGACACACGTCCCGGAACAGCGCGCCGGTGACGCTATTGGTGGCGTAGCGTTGGCTGGCGTTCACCTTGATCACCGGGCCGCCGTTAATGGCCGGACCGTGACGTTCATCGTGTTTGTCGCGGAAGTTTGGATGCAGCGCGTGGGCGTTATCGCAGGAAATCATCAGCGACGATTGAATCAGCTGAATCAACGACTCCTCGCTGCCACCGCCCACCTGGGCATTCAAGCGTTTCAGCACGTCGCTCAAGAACGGCCCCTGGGCACCGCACGCGCTGGCACTGCCCACCTCCTCATGGTCATTCGCCACTAGCAGCGCGCCCTGACTACCATCGCTTTCCAGCAGCGCTTCCAGGCCCACGAAGCACGAAAGCAGGTTATCCAGCCGCGCGCTGGCCAGCAGCTCCTTGCGCAACCCGACCAGTGATGGCGGCTGAACGTCGTAAAAACCCAACTCGAAATCCACCACCTCGACCGCGCGTAGGCCGTGCTGCTCTTCCAACCACTGCCCCAGCAGTTCGTGCAGCTTGGCGGTATCGCTCTGCATCAGCACCGGCGCCATCTGTGTTTGCGGATTGATCGAGCGCCCCGCATTTACATCGCGGTCCATATGGATCGCCAAGCTCGGAATCATTGCAATCGGACGCGCCACGTTGAGCAGCACGCTCTCCAAGCGGCCATCGGCATGGCGCACGTGAACGCGGCCCGCCAAGCCCAAATCGCGGTCAAACCAGGGGGCCAATAGCACGCCGCCGTACACCTGCACGCCCAACTGCAGCCAACCCGCTGAATATTGGGTGGCGTTGGGCTTCAAGCGCAGCCCTGGGCTATCGGTGTGAGCACCCAGCATGCGCAGGCTGGTCAGCTTACCAGCGGGCAGCTGAAACGCGATCACCGACGAGTCGTTGCGCGTCACGTAGTAGCGCTTTCCTGGCGACAACTGCCAGTTCGCGGTCTCTTCCAGGCGCGCAAAGCCCGCCTGCTCCAAACGCTCGACCATGCGTTGGGTCGCATGCCATGGCGTGGGCGACTGCTGCAGAAAATCGCACAGCCGCGTTAAACGTTCCGCGTTGAAAGCCTCGGACATGGAATTCCTCATAACAGTAATGATTGAGTCTCACAGGGGAAATGACCTGCTACAATGCTCCCTCGGCCTACGCAACTCATAGGCTGACTGCGGGTCTAGGGAAGAATGAGTGTACACAAATCCGGGAGAGCTTGACTGATGAGCTTGTTTGCAACGCTTTCGCGCTCGGTCGCCCTTGCCGTCATGCTGGTGATCACCAGCCCGGCAGCGCTGGCGCAACTTGCGCCGACCGACGAACAACGCCAAGCGGCGGTGGAAATTGCGGAAGCCCTCCGCTATGGCCATTATGCCGATATTGATTTCGACGAACAGTGGTCACAGGAAGCTTTCCAGCGCTATCTGGACATTCTTGATGGTCAGCGCAGCTACTTACTGAACCGTGACATCGAACCCTATCGCCACCTCGAAGACGACATGGCCGACGCGCTGTTCGACGGCGACCTAGACGATGCGTTTGCGCTTTACAACCGTCTCAGCGAGCGGCACACAAACCGCTTGGAATGGCTGCTCGCCGAATTGGACGACGGTTTATCGTTGGAGTTCGATAGCAACGAACGCTTGGAAGTCGACCGCGAAGACGCTCCCTGGGCCAGCCGCGAAAGCGAGCTGGATGAGCTATGGCGCAAACGGCTGAAAAACGACGCCCTGACCCTCGCCCTCACCGACCAAGACGCAGAGCAGATCGAAGACAACCTGCGCCAACGTTATGAAGGCCAGCTTTCGCGGTTACGCCAAACGGAATCGGAAGATGTCTTTGGGCTGCTGATGGCCGCTGTCTCCGGCACCATCGACCCGCATACCGGCTACCTATCTCCTCGCCAAGGCGAATCTTTTGACATTCAAATGAGCCTCTCGCTGGAGGGCATAGGCGCGCTACTGCAATCCGACGGCGAGTACGTCAAGGTCTCTAGCCTCGTACCCGGCGGCCCCGCGGAGCGCGCAGGTGTATTAGAACCCGCCGACCGCATCATCGCCGTGGGCCAGGAAGAGGGAGAAATGGTCAACGTGGTGGGCATGCGCCTGGATAACGTCGTCGACCTGATTCGCGGCCCGAAAGGCTCCGTGGTCCGCCTGGACGTGGTGCCGGCCCAGGCGGTGGATATGACCCGCTCGCAAATCGTCGAAATCACCCGCGATACGGTGAGCCTTGAAGATCAAGCCGCCCACAGCGAAGTGATCGAAGTGATGCGTGACGGCGAGCCACACCGCATCGGCGTCATCAATGTGCCCACCTTCTACGTGGACTTCGACGCCTGGCAAGCCGGTGAAGAGGAGTACCGCAGCACCACCCGCGACGTCGCCCGAGAAATCGAGACTCTCAAAAAAAAGGGTGTGGAAGGCATCGTGCTGGACCTGCGCAATAACGGCGGTGGCGCGCTACAGGAAGCCAATTCGCTGATCGGCCTATTCATCGACCGCGGCCCCACCGTGCAGGTACGCGACGCCCAGGGCCGCATTCAGCTCTACGGCGACACCGAAGCGGGCACCGTGTACGACGGTCCACTCACCGTACTGGTGAACCGCCTTTCAGCTTCGGCCTCGGAAATCTTTGCCGGCGCCATTCAGGACTACGGCCGTGGCGTTGTAGTGGGCGCCTCCACCTTTGGCAAAGGCACCGTGCAAACCCTCAACGAGCTGAGCCATGGCCAAATCAAACTGACCCGCGCCAAGTTCTACCGTATCTCTGGCGACAGCACCCAGAACCGCGGCGTGGAGCCAGACATCACGTTTCCCAGCTTGATCGACCCCGAGCGCATTGGTGAAAGCAGCCTGGATAACGCATTGGCTTGGGACACCGTGCAAAACGTTCAGTATCGCCGCTACGGCGAGCCGGAGCGCGTACTGCCTACGCTGATTGCTCGCCACGAAGAGCGCGCCAAAGAGAATCCCAACTTCCGCTATCTGGAACGCCAGTCCACGCTGGCTCGCCAGCTGCGTGAACAGCACACCAGCGTGAGCCTAAACCGCGAGCAGCGTCAGAGAGAGCTAGAGGCCCAAGAAGCCGAGCAACTCTCTCTGGAGAACCAGCGCCGCCGCGCCCTGGGCCTGCCGGAACTGGAAGAGTGGATGGACGCGCGTAGCGACGGCACCGCCGCCACCGAAGACGCCGAGACCGAGAACGACAGCGACGACGAAGAGATGCCCGTGGACCGCGCCCACGTGCTCGAAGCCGCCGAAGTGCTCCTCGACTACGTTCATCTGCAAGAGAGCCAGCGCATGGCCAAGCGTTAACCACGCTTACCCTACACTGGAAGCGACAACGCCAGCCTTCGGGCTGGCGTTTTTTTGCATGTCATCGATGGCTGTTAACAGAGCGCCGCACGCCGCGCCGGGCGATCTCCCATGCGCGCCAAGCGTTGCGTCAGCGCTTCCAACGGCACTGCACTCCCCTGCGCACCCGATGCGATGATCGACTGCGCCCAGGCCGGCAGCTGCGGCGCCAAACGGTAGTAGACCCACTGCCCCTCCCGCTGGTCGACCAGCAAGCCACACTGTCGCAGCTGTGCCAAATGGCGCGACACCTTGGGCTGAGACTCCTCAAGCGCATAGGTCATCTCACACACACACAGCGACTGCTCGCGGGCAATCAGCAGCACCAGCATCAGCCGCGTCTCATCGCTCAAACACTTGAACACCTGCAGCGCCTGCAGGCTAGCCGCTTCTCCCACGACACCTTCCCACGCCATGAATTGGAAACATAGTGTACGCCATACGATAGGCAGGCGTTAAGAAGGGACGGACAGCTAACAAATACACATGTAAAAACACCCAAGATGCCAGTTGGCAACGGGCGATAGAATCATTCAGATAGGAAAGGTGATACGCTAAATGGCTCCCCGAGCAGGACTCGAACCTGCGACCCAATGATTAACAGTCATTTGCTCTACCAACTGAGCTATCGGGGAACGTTTACCTTATCGGTAATAATAGCAGAACAGCGATGTGGCTCCTCGAGCAGGACTCGAACCTGCGACCCAATGATTAACAGTCATTTGCTCTACCAACTGAGCTATCGAGGAACATCGTTTGCTGTTGCGTCTGAGCTGGAACCGACGACTTATCAGTGTTTGCGTAGATTGACCTAAGCCACTGTGCTGATAAGTGTTTTGGCTCCTCGAGCAGGACTCGAACCTGCGACCCAATGATTAACAGTCATTTGCTCTACCAACTGAGCTATCGAGGAACTGCTCAAACACGGTGCGTAGTATACTGATTGAATCGCGCGGGTCAAGTATCGATTATGGGGGAGTGCTAGCCCCTGGTTGGCTGTGTCCGTATAATGCAGCCATTCGACGGCAGCGCTGCACGCTGTCTCACCGTTATTTCATTCATCCCTCGTCCCCTTCGACGACCCATAGATGACAGGTACCGATGGCGAAGAAGCTCTTCATCAAAACGCACGGCTGCCAAATGAACGAGTACGACTCCTCGCGTATGGCGGACCTACTCGGCGAATCTCACCAGCTAGAACTCACCGATAACGAGAAGGAAGCAGACGTCATTCTTCTCAACACCTGCTCCATTCGTGAAAAGGCGCAGGACAAGGTGTACCACCAGCTAGGCCGCTGGAAAAAGCTCAAAGACGCCAATCCAGACCTGGTCATTGGTGTGGGCGGCTGCGTAGCCAGCCAAGAGGGTGAAGCGCTGCGCAAACGCGCCCCTTACGTGGACATGATCTTTGGCCCGCAAACGCTACACCGCGTGCCGAAGATGCTCGACGCCCGCAACAATAATCAGATTGCGGCGGTGGACGTCACTTTCCCGGAAATCGAGAAGTTCGACCACTTGCCCCAGCCCAAGTCCGATGGCGCGACGGCGTTCGTGTCGGTCATGGAAGGCTGCTCCAAGTACTGTACGTTCTGCGTGGTGCCCTACACCCGTGGCGAAGAGGTCTCGCGACCCTTCGAGGCGGTGATGGACGAAGTGATCCACCTGGCGGACCAGGGCGTGCGCGAGATCAACCTGCTGGGCCAGAACGTCAACGCCTACCGGGGGGAGAATGACGATGGCGACGAGATCGACCTGGCCGAGCTGATTGCCTGCGTGGCCGCCGTCGACGGTATCGACCGCATTCGCTTCACTACCTCGCACCCAGTGGAATTCACTGACAGCCTGGTCGACGCCTTTGCCGAGATTCCCGAGCTGGTCAGCCACCTGCACCTACCGGTGCAGTCCGGCTCCGACCGAATTCTCAGCGCCATGAAGCGCGGGCACACGGCAGAAGAGTACATCGAGAAGATGGAGCGCATCCGCGCGAACCGCCCGGATATTAGCTTCTCCTCCGACTTCATCATCGGCTTCCCCGGTGAAACGGAAGAAGATTTCGAAGCGACGATTGATCTGATTCATCGCATCGGCTTCGACCACTCGTTCAGCTTCGTCTACTCGGCGCGCCCCGGCACGCCGGCATCGGGCTTGGCCGACGACACGCCAGAAAGCGTCAAGAAGCAGCGCCTGGCCATTCTGCAGGAGCGCATCCTGCAGCAGGCGGCGCAAATCAGCCGCCGTATGGTGGGCTCTACCCAGCGCATCCTGGTCACCGGGTTCTCGCCCAAGGACCCCGGCCAGCTCTCCGGGCGCACCGAGAACAACCGAGTCGTCAATTTCCGTGCCGCCAACCCCACCGAACTGATCGGCTACTTCGTCGATGTCGAGATCACCGAAGCGCTGCCCAACTCGCTGCGTGGCGAGCTTGCTTCGGGCGAGCGTTATTGATCGCTCGCCTATCCTATGTAATTGCCCCGGCCCCGCCGGGGCAGTAAGCTGAGACTCACACACATCAACTAACGGGTTTCTTACTCTTGAGCCAGCCATCACCTCAGGCCAATCGCATCATTACCCTAAGCCTTGAACCCAATGACCCGCAGCGCCTTGCCAGCCTCTGCGGCCAGCAGGACGAGCACCTAAAGCTGATCGAGAGCCGCCTGGACGTGACGTTGCGCAACCGTGGCAACGTTTTTCAGCTGGCCGGTGCCGCGAATCGTATCAAAGCGGCTGCCAACGTGCTGGAACACCTCTACCGTGAAACCGCTGCCGACGAGCTCTCGGCGGATACCGTGCATCTATTCCTGCAGGAGTCAGGCCTGGAAGCACTGGAGGAGGAAGAGGACGGCGAAGGCGGTAGCGATGAAGTGATCATGCGCACCCCGCGTGCCATGATCAAACCCCGCGGCCTGAACCAGCAGCGCTACGTGCAGAGCATCCGCGAGCACGACATCAACTTCGGCATCGGACCAGCGGGTACCGGCAAAACGTACCTTGCCGTAGCGGCTGCCGTGGAAGCGCTCAACCAGCAAGAGGTGCGCCGCATCCTTCTGGTCCGCCCAGCGGTGGAAGCGGGCGAAAAGCTCGGCTTCCTACCGGGGGACTTGGCGCAAAAGATCGACCCGTACCTGCGCCCGCTATACGACGCGCTGTACGAAATGATCGGCTTTGAGCAGGTGGCGAAACTGATCGAGCGTCAGGTGATCGAGATTGCCCCGCTGGCTTACATGCGTGGCCGCACACTCAACAACTCGTACATCATTTTGGACGAGAGCCAGAACACCACGCCGGAGCAGATGAAGATGTTTCTGACGCGGATCGGCTTTGGCTCCACGGCGGTCATCACCGGCGACATTACCCAGGTCGACCTGCCCCGGGGGCAGCGCTCGGGGCTGTCGCAGGTGCTGGACGTGCTCAAGGATACCCCCGGCATCGGCGTGACCCACTTTGCCGCGAAGGACGTAGTGCGTCACCCGCTGGTGCAGCGCATCATCGAAGCCTACGACGAGTTCGAGTCTCAGCAGGAAGTGGCCGAGCGTGCCCGGCGTGAAGCCCGCCAGCAGGAGCGCGAAGCGCGTATGCAGGCCATGGAGCGCAACAGCAGTCCGAGAGAGAACGACCGATGAGCACTATCGTGATCGACCGGCAGGCGGCCATCGATGAGCCGCTGCTCCCTTCGCTCGAACAGCTCACCCACTGGGTGGGCTGTGTCTTTTCTCGTCATCCGGACGACGAGCGTCAAGAGTTGACCATTCGTTTCGTCGACGAAGAGGAGAGCCAGGCGCTCAACCGCGACTATCGCGGTAAAGACAAGCCCACCAACGTGCTCTCGTTTCCGTTCGAGAACCCACCTGGCATCACTCTTCCGCTGCTGGGTGACCTAATCATTTGTCACGCCGTGGTCGCCCGCGAAGCCGACGAACAGCAGAAGCCGCTGGCCCACCACTATGCACACATGGTCGTACACGGCACCCTTCACTTGATGGGCTACGATCATATCGACGACCAGGAAGCCGAAGAGATGGAGCAATTAGAGCGTGAGCTGTTGGCTTCCCTCGATATTGCTGATCCTTATCACGCGTCCTAAATCCAGCGAACGTTTAGAGTGGTGTCAACGGCCACTCAGTGATACAACGATGGCGTGTATGTACGATCACCCTAGCAACACCTTTTTTGGTAACTGAGAGATTTGACGCAATGAGCGAAGACCGATCGAGCAACCCCAATCAAAAATCATGGCTCGAGAAACTCTTTGGCGCCCTTTCCGGAGACAACGACGAACCCAGCTCACGAGACGAGCTGATGACGTTTTTACGCCACACCGCTGGCAAACTGAAGCTCGATCAAGACGCCATCATGATTATTGAGGGGGCGCTCGATATCAGCGATCAGCAGGTGCGTGAAATCTTGATCCCACGCTCTCAGGTCACGGCCATTACCCTCGATCAAACGCGGGAAGATTACCTGCCGCTAATCCAAGAAACCGGCCACTCCCGCTACCCCGTGGTGGGCGAAAATCTGGACGACGTGAAAGGTATCCTGCTTGTCAAGGATCTACTGCCCCTGCTGTCACAATCGCAAGAGAGCCGCGACGCCTTCAAGCTGGAAGACGTGCTGCGCCCAGCGATGTTCATTCCCGAATCCAAACGTCTGAATACGCTGCTCAAGGAGTTTCGCGAGACCCATAACCATATGGCGATCGTGGTGGACGAGTACGGTGGCACGGCGGGGATCATCACCATCGAAGACATTCTCGAACAGATCGTCGGGGATATCGAAGACGAGCATGATACCGATGAAGAGGACGATATCCGTACGCTGGAGAACGGCCACTTCGCCATTCGCGCCCTCACGCCCATCGAAGACTTCAACGAGCGTTTCGGCACCGAATTCTCCGACGACGAATTCGACACGGTGGGTGGACTGGTCATGCAGCAGTTCGGTCACCTTCCCGGCCGCGGCGAACACACGACGCTAGGCGGCTGGCGCTTCGTCATCTTGAACGCCGATAATCGCCGTATTCGCCTGCTCGAAGCCTACCGCGACAGCGACGCCGCTGACGACGAGCATCAGGACGACTAGATGGCCGTCCTCCCACTGTCTTTACTACCCTGCAGATAGGATATCGCCATGGGGTTCACACCCACGTTGATGCTACAGCTGCTCGCCGCTCTGGTGGCGGGCGGCTTTACCACGCTGACCGCCTCCCCCTTCGAACTCTGGTGGCTAGGCCCGGTGGCCATGGGCCTGCTGTACGTGGGCCTGCACACGCTGACTCCGCGCCAGGCGGCGCTGAAAGGCTGGCTTTATGGCGTGGCGTTATTTGCCAGCGGCACCTCTTGGGTGTACGTCTCGATTCACGATTACGGCTATACCGGGGTGCCGCTGGCGGTGTTTTTGACGGCGCTCTTCGTTGGGGTGCTGGCGCTCTTCTTTGCGGGCACGTTCTGGCTCTACCGCCGCTTCATCGGCCCCCGCTGGGCGCTGCTCACCTTTGCTGGTGCGTGGGTGCTGGGCGAGGTGCTGCGCACTTACTTGTTCACCGGCTTCCCTTGGCTGCTGGTCGGCGCGAGCTACGTGGACTCCCCACTGGCCAACTGGGCCCCAGTAGGAGGTGTCTACCTACTCTCGCTGCTGGTGGTGCTCACCGGCACGCTGGGAGCGGAACTATTGCGCCGCCAGTGGTGGGTCGCCCTGCCGCTGGCCGCCATCTGGCTGGCCCCGCTGGCACTGCCCAGCCAGTGGACCACGCCGGTCAGCGAGCCTACCCGCGTGGCGCTGCTACAGGGAAACTTGCCGCAGCTGCTGAAGTGGACCCCCGAAGGCCAGCGTACCGCGGCCAATACCTACAGCGAGCTGACGCGCGAAGTGGCGGATGAGACGGATCTGATCGTGTGGCCGGAAACGGCGTTGCCCATGATCGATAGCCAAGCACGGCCCGTGCTGGAGCGAGTGCAGTCCAACCTGCCGCCTGAAACGGCTCTCATCACCGGCATCGTGCAGTTGGATGAGAACGACCGCTACTTCAACAGCGTGATTGGCGTTGGCAACGTGGAAGGCAGCTACCAAAAAGAGCACCTGGTGCCGTTTGGTGAGTACCTGCCGCTGGAGAGCCTGCTGCGCGGCGCCATCAACTTCTTCGACTTGCCCATGTCCAGCTTTACCAAGGGCGCCTCCGAGCAGGTGCCGATGCAAGCAGCAGGAGTGGCGATCGGTAACGCCATTTGCTACGAGATCATCTACCCAGCGCTGGTCGCAAAGCGGGCGGCAGATAGCGGCGTGATCGTGACCGTCTCCAACGATACTTGGTTCGGCGCCTCCATCGGCCCGCACCAGCACCTGCAAATGGCGCGCCTGCGCGCCTTGGAGAACGGCCGTTACGTGGTACGCGCCACCAGCAACGGCATCACCGCCATCATCGACCCACGTGGCGACGTAGTGGAGCGCGCGCCGCAGTTCGAGACCACCTATCTCACCGGCGAGTTTTACGCCATGGAGGGGCTGACGCCGTTCACCCGCCTGGGCAGCCTGCCCGTTTGGTTGCTGGCGGGGCTACTGCTGCTACCGGGCCTCGTGCGTCGGCGGTAACGGTTGCGGCGCAGCGGCCATCAAAAAGCCCCCTGACACGTTCGTGGCAGGGGGCTTCGTTTTAGGCGGGCTTCTAACAGCCCTCGCCGATCAGGTGCTGCTAGGAATTTCTCCGAGCACTTCTGGAATGGTCATGCGCACGTAGCGGCCCGGCGCGGCTTCGATCACCTTCAGCTCGCCCGCACCCGGCTGGCGGGCGGGCACCATCTTTTTCGGGTCCGCATCGGCGTAGCCGTTCTCCGTCACCCACGCTTGCCAATGGGGCCACCAGGAGCCTTCGTGGAAGGTCGCGCCCTCCTGCCAGGCGTCGTGGGTCTCGGGCAGCGTGTCGTTGGTCCAGTAGCCATACTTGTTCTTATGAGGCGGGTTCACGATACCGGCAATATGCCCGGAACCGCCCAGCACGAAGGTCGTCGGGCCTTTGGGCAGCAGCGCACCGTAGTAGGTGCTGTTCCACTTGGCGATGTGATCCTCTTTGGTGGAGACGAAATAGCTGGGCGCCGAAATTTTGCGCAGGTCGATGTTGACGCCGTCCAGCTCGATGCCGCCCGGCTCCACCAAACGGTTCTCCAGGTACATATGACGCAAATACCATGCGTGAGTGCCAGCCGGCAGGTTGGTGCCGTCGGTGTTCCAGTAGAGCAGGTCGAAGGCTGCCGGAATCTCACCCTTCAGATAGTTGTTGATGTAGAACGACCAGAACAGGTCGTTCTCGCGCAACAGATTGAAGGTATAGGCCATGGATCGGCCATCCAAATAGCCCTGCACCTGCATGGTTTGCTCAATGCCCTGCACTACGCGCTCGTTCAAGAACACGCCGATATCGCCCGGGTCTCGAAAATCCTGCAGTGTGGCCATGTAGGTGACCGATTTCACCTTGCGGCCACGGCGGGTGCTGGTGAGGTAAGCCACCGTCGAGGCGGTCAGCGTGCCGCCCACGCAGTAGCTCAGCAGGTTGACCGACTTCTCTCCGCACGCCTTTTCGATGGCCTCCATGGCGCTGATCGGGCCCATCTGCATGTAATCGGCCCAGGTAATGTCACGCTGCTCGGGACCTGGGTTACGCCAGGAGATCAGAAACACCGTGTGGCCTTGGTCGACCATCCACTTTACGAGCGAGTTATCTTCACGCAGGTCGAGGATGTAATACTTGTTGATCCAGGGCGGCACGATCAATAGCGGCGTCTTGAACGTTTTTTCGGTGGTCGGCGTGTATTGAATGAGCTGGATCAGCTCGTTTTCATACACTACGGCGCCAGGCGTTACCGCGATGTTCTCGCCCACGCCAAAGGCGCTGCGGTCGGTCATGCGTACGTTGATACCCTCTGCCGAGTTGGCAAGGTCTTCACGCAGCCGTGCCAACCCGTCGACCAAATTCTGGCCTTTGGTTTCCAGGGTACGGCGCATCACTTCTGGGTTGGTCGAGACGAAGTTGGTGGGCGACATCGCGTTCACCAACTGGCGGGCGTAAAACGCCAGATTACGCTTATGAACGGGGTCCAACCCGTCGAGGTCGTTAATCAGCTCGTCGACCATCTGCGAAAACAGCAGATACTGCTGCATGATCGCCATGTAGTAGGGATCGGTGGTCCAGGCATCGTCCTTGAAGCGCCGGTCATGTTTGGGCGGGGTCACGAGCGGGGTGACCTGCTCTCCGGCCATGGCGCGCACTCCCTGCTGCCATAAAAGCCACTGGTCTTGCATCAGCCGCGACTGGGTTTGCCACAGCAAATTTGGGTTGCTCATCAGCGAGCGGGCGGCGGCTTCGAAGCTCTCGCGCATATCGCTGTAGACGGAGTCGGCGGCTTCGCTGGGCGCCATGCGTGTCAGTAAGTCGCCTAACAGAGCGTTGTACTGCTCACCAATGTCGTCGAGCTGCGCCTTCCATGCCTCCATCTCTTCTTGAGAGTAGTGTTGAGACGGCATTTTCCACCCTGACTGCATACCCCTTCCCCCTCACCTGCTGGGCGGCATCCGCCCCGGCAACGCTTTCAAGAACACGACAAACGAAGGCGGCGCCTCGATGGCGCCGCACGGCTCGTTCACGATCAGCTTTTGCGAGACGACTGGCTCGTCGCTTTGGCGGGCTGCTCGCCTTTGGCGGCGGCGCTGGCCTGTTCGGTCATTTTTTGCCCGGCTTCGCTAAACAGCTTCTCCATTTCGGATTTGAACTGCAGGCTCATCTCGCTCATCGCTCGCGCGTCTTCCTGCATTTGTTGGGAGAGCTCGTTCATCATTTCTGCTTGTTGGGTGCCGAAATCGCGCAGGCTCTCGGCGTCGCTGATCTCCGTTGCACTGCGGATGCGCTCGGTGCCCATTTGGGTATAGCGCTTCATCGCTTCGAGCTGATACTGGGTCATTTTTTCCATGTTGTTGAGCATCAGCGAGTTCATCTTGCGCATCGGCTCGAACATTTGGCGGGTCTGGGCGTTGAAGGCGTCCATCATTTTGTCTTGCATGGTGATTGCTCCTATCTCTCGTTCCTTGGCATGAGCCGGGAGTGGCTCATCACATCGCAAATTGCTGCACCGCAAAAAGAGTAATACGCGCCATGCTGCTTTGCAATATACTCCCGCCGCAGTGCTCCCCATCGATAGCGCCTAACTCGCCTACCCCTTGGCCCGAGAGCGAGAAGAGGCCGTGGCTTTCGCCTTGGTCGTTTTCTCATTGGCCGCCGACGAAGGTTCGCTATCCGTTTGGCTGGCACTACCGCTGTGGGCGCTACCGGCCTGGCGCAGCATATCCAGCATCATCTGTTGATAGGTGCCAAAATTGGCCAGCCCCTGTGAAAGCCCCTGCTGCATCATGGGTTGCTGCAAAAAGGGGCGCATCAAGCTCATGGGGTCATAGCCCTCTACCCCTGATTCCATCTGCCGTTGAATGTTGTTCAGCAAGTTCTGCTGGAACGCTTCCACATCGGGGAGCCCCAGCGACTGCCGAAACTCATCGGGCGTCAGGTCAAACTCAACGTTAATTTTCATAGGGAACTCCTTAACCGTCTTCCTTGAGTGTAGCAGCGAACTTCTCGGCGTACCTTGGCGTTATCGCTGACCCAAACGCGGTGTATCAACGCTAACGTCGGCGTTTTGGCCACGATGGCGCAGCCAGTGGTCGAGCAGCGTAATCGCCATCATGGCCTCGGCAATCGGCGTTGCCCGAATACCCACGCAGGGGTCGTGACGCCCTTTGGTGATCACCTCGACCGGCTCGCCGTATACATCGATGGAGCGTCCGGGCGTGGTAATGCTGGACGTCGGCTTCAGCGCCAGCCGCGCGACGATGGGCTGGCCGCTGGAAATGCCGCCCAGCACGCCGCCTGCGTGGTTGGAGAGAAAGCCTTCCGGCGTCATCTCGTCGCGGTGTTCGCTTCCGCGCTGGGCAACGCAGCCAAAGCCCGCGCCGATTTCGATCCCTTTTACCGCGTTGATACTCATCAAACCGTGCGCTAGATCAGCATCCAGGCGGTCGAAGACCGGCTCGCCCAGACCCACGGGCACGCCCTCGGCAATCACGGTGATTTCCGCACCCACGGAGTCCTGATCCCGGCGAAGCTGATCCATGTAGGTTTCCAGCTCAGGGACCTTATCGGGGTCGGGGCAGAAAAAGGCGTTCTGATCGACGGCGTCCCAGGTTTTGAAGTCGATCTTGATCGGTCCGAGCTGGCTCATGTAGCCACGAATCTGAATACCCTGTGCCGCCAGCACCTTCTTGGCAATGGCACCGGCCGCCACGCGCATGGCGGTTTCACGGGCACTGGAGCGGCCGCCCCCTCGGTAGTCGCGGTGGCCATACTTGTGGTGATAAGTGTAGTCCGCGTGGGCGGGGCGGAACTGGTCCTTGATCTTGGAGTAGTCCTTGGAGCGCTGGTCGGTGTTTTCGATCAGCAGGCCAATGGAGGTGCCGGTGGTCTTGCCGTCGAACACGCCGGAAAGAATGCGCACCTGATCCGGCTCTTTGCGCTGGGTGGTGTGGCGCGAGCTGCCAGGGCGACGGCGATCCAGGTCGCCTTGCAGATCCTCTTCGCTAATCGCGATACCGGGAGGGCAGCCATCGATGATGGCTCCCAACGCGGGACCGTGGCTTTCGCCAAAAGTAGTGACGGTAAACAGTTTGCCAAACGTATTGCCAGACATGGGCGTTAATTCCTCACGCAAAAGACGCCGCATGGGCGTCGAGTTCAGCGGCGCTCAGGGCGAACACGCCCTGGCCGCCACGCTCGAATTCAAGCCAGATGAACGGCACCTCGGGGAAGGCGGCCTCCACGTGGCGGTCAGAGTTGCCGACTTCGACGATCAGCCAGCCCTCTTCCGTTAAGTGTTGCCGCGCCTCGCGCAGAATGCGCCGCACGATATCCAGGCCGTCGCTGCCGGCGCCCAGCGCCAGCGACGGCTCGTGGCGGAACTCGGCGGGCATGGTGGCCAGATCGCGCTCATCGACGTAGGGCGGGTTGGAGACGATCAGGTCGAAGCGCTGGCCTTCCAGGCCGTCGAACACGTCCGATGCCACGGCGCGCACGCGGTCGCCGACATCGTGACGGGTAATATTTTGCCGCGCCACGGCCAAGGCATCCTGGCTGATATCCGCCAGCGCCACTTCACAGGTGGGCAGCACCAGCGCCGTGGCAATGCCGATACAGCCAGAGCCGGTGCATAAATCCAGCACCCGGGCGGGCGGCTCTTCGGGGAACCAGGCGGCAAAGCCATCTTCGATCAGTTCAGCCATCGGCGAGCGGGGGATCAACACGCGCTCATCGACGTTGAAGGGATAGCCAGCAAAGAAGGCTTCGCCCAGCAGATACGGCAGCGGGCGGCGCGTGGTGACGCGCTCACGAGCGAGGCGAATGATCCGCTCGCGCTCGACGGGCAGCAGCCGCGCATCCAGCACGGCGGGGTCGACGTTCCAGGGCAGATGCAGCGCACCCAGGCAGAGCGCTACCGCCTCGTCCCATGGCGACTGCGTACCGTGGCCATAGTGCAACCCCGCCAAATAGAACTCACTGGAAACCCAGCGCAAATAGTCTCTCAGCGTGAAAAGCTCGCTGATCAACGCAGATTCCGGCTGCGCTAACGTCGAGGGGAAGGACTCATCGGTGAGATGCGTGGTCACAAGGGCTCCTGGCGTCAAAAATTCGTTAGGGGGATTGTACCTTTGACGCCGCCCGGTTCACAGCAGCGCTAGGCTCGCTATACTGTCTCGCCTTAGCGTTTTTATTCATCGCCGTGTTTTTCACCACTACCTTGTTGATTCGAGCCGACCATGACGCGACACCTGCCCAACGATGACGATATCAGTGCCTTTCGCCAAGCGCTGCAGGCGGCAGGGGTGCGCCGTATTGCCACTAACCAAGCCGATCCCGGCAAGCCCAAGCGCCCGTCAGAGGCCAGCGAAGCGCGCCGCCGCGCGGCGGTGGAGAGCAACACGTTGCAAACCAGTGGGCGCACTTCCGATGGCCGGGTAGAGGCCGTGCGGCCCTCGGAGTATCTTGAGTTCAGCGTCCCCGACCTCCCCTGGCGTACCTTTAGCCAGCTCAAACGGGGCCAAACGGCATGGCAGGCGGGGTTGGATCTGCACGGCTACACCTTGGAAGAGGCGCGTTTGGAGCTGGAGAGTTTCTTGCGCGACGCCGCCGCTCAGGGGCTGCGCTGCGTGCTGGTGGTGCATGGCAAGGCGTGGGGCACCACGTCCGACTTCCCTGTGCTGAAAAGCCACACCAACGCCTGGCTGAGAGAGTGGCCCGGCGTGCTGGCGTTCTGCTCTGCCACCGATATCGATGGCGGCACCGGGGCGGTGTATATCTTGCTGCGTAAGCGTGGCCAGTAGGGTTATTTCTAACGTGTTTACTCCGCCGCATCCGAGGCGATGCTCGGCATGCGTCGCTCCAATGCCTCATCGGCCAAGTGACGGCCTAACCGAATCAACTCGTTGGCACGGTGGAATTCATAAGTGCTGCAAACCGTTTTGGGAATCTCGATCAGTACGTCGGGCGGATAGCCCGCCACTTTGTACTTCGCTAGTGCCGCCTGAGTAATATCGAACGACTCCAGAATCATATCCAGCTTGCCCCACTCACGCTTGCCACGCAGGTCCACGGTTTCGTCATCGTCGCTCTCGTCGACACCACCGCCCAAACCGCCCCACAGCCGCCGGGTGGTGGCGCGCACCTCTTCTATCCAGCCACCAATATTGGCGTCCCGATCACGCACTAGGGCGGTGCGTTCGTCATCGTGTGCCTCTTTGGGTAGCAGCTCATCCAGCGTGACGGGCTGCGGGCTGTGGGCGGTAACGTTCACCGCCACCACGAAATCCGCCTCATGGGCCGCCAGAATCGGCATCATGGGGAGCGGATTGAGCAGCCCGCCATCCACCAGCACCTGCTCACCAACGTGTACCGGCGTGATCACTCCCGGCACGGCAATCGAAGCGCGGATGGCGCGCAGTAGCGGGCCGTTTTGAAACCAGACTTCTCGCTGACGCACCAAGTCCGTCGCCACGGTGGTCACCGGAATGGGCAGGTCTTCGATCAGCCGATCGCCCACCAGCTCTTCGAGCTTGCTCATCACTTTGTTGGCGCGCATCGCGCCCATGGGGCTCCAAGTCACGTCGACCAGCTTGAGCACGTCTAGGTAATCGAGGTTACACACCCAGTCGCGATACTCCGGCAGCTTACCCGACGCGTAAATGCCGCCGATCAGCGCGCCCATGGAGCATCCGGCTATCGAAATGATCTCGAAACCTCGGGCTTCTAGCGCCTCGATCACGCCGATGTGTGCATACCCCCTTGCGCCACCGCTACCTAACACCAGAGCGACTTTATTGCCGCCCCCCAGTGCTCTCTGCGTCAATTGGCTAACCACGTTCCGACCCTCCTTGTTGGCCTAGCGACCCATGGGTGTGCGTTGGCTTTTCATGCACCATCAACTGGCCAAGCAGTGTTCACGAGAGATCACGTCGGCCACGCGTTCGACGGCCTGCGGCTCCAAATGCAGATGATGACCGCCTGATAGCACGTGCCGGGTGAGCTTCGGCACTGCCTGCCGCGCCTGAACGGCCCATGCCCGCTCGCCCAAAATACCTCGTTCTCCTTCTATCAATAGCACCGGTGCGCGAATCTCGCTCAGTACGGCCAGCACCTGCTGGGGCGTAAAGCGTACCAGCGAGGGTTTGAGCAGGCGGCTATCGGTACGCATCTGCACCTTACCATCGGCGGTGATTTGAGTATTGCGCTCGACCAAAGGCATCGCGGTGATACTGTCCAACGGCGTGACACCGCCCGCCACCCGGGCCGCCACGGCGCTTTCCAGGTCAGGATAACGCGGCGTGCGTGAAGAACTGCGCCGATGAGCGATGACGCCTTTGCGCAGTTGGCTAACCGTCTCTTCTGGCGGCGTATTGAGCGCGCCCAAGCCGTCCAGCAGCACCAGTTGCGCGACCTTTTCTGGCAAGGCAGCCGCGATCAAACAGGCAACCGCCGCGCCCATGGAGTGCGCCAGCAGCGTGGTCTGTTCGAGGCCTAGGTCGTCCATGGTATCCAGCACATCATGGGTGTAGTCCCAGAGCGCGTAGTCGCTGCCCGCAGGTGCATGGACGGAGTGCCCGTGGCCACGAAAATCGATCGCCACGATGCGAATGCCCAATGTACTCACCAAGTGCGGGGCTAGGCGTGTGAAGCTCGCGGCGTTATCCAGCCAGCCATGCAGCGCCAGCCAAGTGGGCGCGTCACGCTGTCCCCAGCTCAGGGCCGCTAACCGCCCATCGGCCAACGAAAGCGGCTGAGGCGCCGCACTCATTCGAGAAGCGTCCTTCATAAATCAGTGTCTCACAGCGAAAATCCGGCGCGTCAGATGACGCTATGGATGCAAACATTAGGATGCAAACGTTACCATGCTCGACGCAGCGCTTGCGCTGCTTTTACGCGGCCACGGGCCACGACGCCGATTATTTTTTGATGGAGATTGCCATGAAACCTCGCCGCGATACCCGCGTTCGCAACCTTGTGTTCTTTATCACGGTCATTAGTGCCCTGGTCGTGGGGCTGTGGCTGGCCCGCTAAGAGGCGAGCTTGCAATTTTTACCTCGTGGATAAATACTGTTTATTTATACTGTATATAAACACACCACTCATTCTCGAGGATACCGACGATGCCGTCTCAACTCGCCCCCGTTGCGACAGCCTTGCCGTTAACGTCTCAGCCGCTGCCGTTTCCTCCCTTGCGAGGCCGCGCAGGCTTTAGTGGCTTTCCTTCTCCGGCACAAGACTATGAGCCGCGCACCCTCGACCTCAATGCGCGGCTGATCAAACATCCCACCCAGACGTTTTACCTCACCGCCGCTGGCGACAGCATGGAGGGCTGGGGCATCTTCGAGGGAGATTTACTGGTCGTCGACCGCAGCGTCACGCCCCGCTTAGGGCATATCCTCGTGGCCATGTTCGATAACGAAGTGCTGATCAAACGCTACGCGCTGTATCGCGGCACGCCACACCTCTGCTCTGCCCACCCTCACTACCCGCCGCTGCCACTGGAAGACACCGACTGTCAGCACTGGGGCGTGGTGCGTGCCGTCATACACGAGTACCTTCCATGATCGGGCTGGTAGATGCCAATAACTTCTATGTCTCCTGCGAGCGGGTGTTCAACCCAGCGCTAGAAGGCAAGCCGGTTGGCGTGATGTCGAATAACGATGGCTGTGTGATTGCCCGTTCGGCGGAGATGAAAGCCATGGAGATCGCCATGGGCACGCCCGCCTACCAGTTAGAGGGGCTGCGCCGCCGTGGCGTGATTCACCTGCTCTCTTCCAACTACGAGCTGTATGGCGATATGTCGGCAAGGCTGGCCCAGCTACTGCGCGATGCCTGTCCCGAGGTCGCCCCCTACTCCATCGACGAGATGTTCATCTACTTGGACGGCTTCGACGATGCCCAGTGCCAAGCCATCGGTGCAGCACTGCGCCGCCGTATTCGTCGCCATTTAGGGCTGCCCGTGTGCGTGGGCCTTGCGCCGACACACACGCTGGCCAAGCTGGCCAACCACGTAGCGAAAAAGCAGCCGCATTATGAAGGGGTATGTTTACTTCAAGGCGATAGCGCGACTACCCATGTGCTGCTCAAACGGCTCGCCGTTAGCGACGTGTGGGGGGTCGGGCGACGCTTGTCGGAGCGGCTAGCGGTGAGCGGTATTCGCACCGCCTGGGACCTGCGTGAGTGCGACCCGAAACTGCTGCGCAAACGCTTTTCCGTGGTAGTGGCACGCACCGCACTGGAACTACGCGGTACGCCCTGCCTGGAGATGAACGCCGTGGAGCAGCCCCGTCAACGCATCATGACCTCACGCTCGTTCGGTCAAGCCACCGGCGTCAAAGCAGACCTGCACGCGGCGCTGCGCCGCCACGCGCAGCGCAGCGCCGAAAAACTGCGCCAGCAGGGCAGCCTGGCCCGCGCGGTGATGCTGTTTTTGAATACCAACCGCCACCGCAAAGATCAGCCGCAGCGCTCGCCCAGCGCGATGATTCCACTCGACGCGCCTACCGACGATACCCGTATCCTCTTGGAGGCCGTTCGCGAAGGGCTCGACCAGATGTACCTGCCCGGCTTTCAGTTCATGAAAGCGGGCGTGATGCTGCTGGATTTGGTGGATGCGCAGCAGTATCAACTCTCGCTGCTACAGCCTGCCGCCAAAGCACACCCGCACTTGATGAAGACCGTCGATGCCATCAATCAAAAGATGGGCCAAGGTACGCTACGCTTCGGTATGACCGATGCCGACGCACCTTGGCAGCTACGCTGTGCGCACCGCTCCAATCGCTACACCACGTGTTGGGATGAGTTAATGGAGGTAGGCACTCACCCTGGCGCCATCGCTGAGGCCAGGGCGAGACGAGAAGCGCAGCAGCGCTTAGCGGGAAGAGAGCGCTCGGCGAAGACGCGGGCTAATGGCTTCGCCCACCACGGCCACGAGCACCAACAGCGCTAGCAGCACCGGCCAGTGGGCCGCAAACGACACCTGGTACAGCCCGAGAGCATCGACGAAGATCACCAGAATGCCCAGCGGGCTCACATAGCGCACCATGGCCAGCCACAGTGCATAGGGCAGTGGCGCAAGACCCAGCTCGTCGCGGAAGGTCTCGCTGTTCAGCACGAAGCCCGCCAGCAGCACCATACCCAGGCCACCCAACGGCATCATCCAGCGCGAGGTGAGGTAGTCCAACCAGTCGAAGAAGTGCTTGCCCGCCAGCGTCCAGTCTGCGCCCAGGTTGAACGACAGCATCGCCAGCGTGCTGATCAGCCACAGCACGATGCCGGTGGCCCAAGCTGCCGACCGACGGCTCATGCCTTTGTTATCGCACAGCCAAGAGACCGTCGCTTCCACCATGGAGATCGACGAGGTGAGCGCGGCCATGGAGAGCATCAAGAAGAACAGCACGCCAAACAGCGACCCCAGCGGCATGGCCTGAAACGCCAACGGCAGGCTCATGAAGAGCAGGCCCGGGCCTTCGCCGGGGTTCATGCCGTTGGCGAAAATCACCGGGAAGATCGCCAGCCCCGCCATCAGCGCCACCACGGTATCGGCCACGGCCACGCTCAAAGTGGTGCGGCCAATGGAGGCACCTTTGGGCAGGTAGCTGCCGTACGTCAGAATCGCTCCCGACGCCAGCGAGAGGGTGAAAAACGCGTGGCCCAGCGCCGCCAGCATCCCTTCGCTGGAGAGGCTGCCCGCCTTGAAGGAGAACAGGAACGCGACCGCATCGCCGAAGCCGCCAGAAAATATCCCGAAGGCGATCAGCAGCAAGAGCATCAGCACGAGGCCAGGCATCATCCAGCTGACGTTTTTCTCGATGCCCTCTTGAACACCTTTACCGACGATGAACATGGTCAGCAGCGTGACCAGGGTGCTCCAGCCGCCGAGCGCAAAGGGGTTCGCGTTGTTGGCGCCGAACACGGCGGCCATGTCGTCAACGCTGGTGCCCGCCAAGCCGCCGGAGAGCATTTTCCATAGATAGGAGAACGACCAGCCCGCCACCACGACGTAGAACGACAGAATCATGAAACCGCAGAGCATGGCCATCCAGCCCAGCAGCGACCAGGCCGACGACCCTCCAGACTCTTTGACCACGCGACGTATGGCATCGATGGGGCTACCACGGCCACGACGACCGAAGGCGATTTCCGTCATCATGACCGGCACGCCCACCGCCAAAATACAGGCCAAGTAGACCAGCACGAAAGCCCCGCCACCGTACTCGCCGGTGATGTAGGGGAATTTCCAAATATTACCCAGTCCCACCGCCGAGCCGGTGGCCGCCAGCATGAAGCCCCAGCGGCCCAGCCACTGAATGCGAGGTTGTCCCGAAGACGCCATGACCTTCTACCCTGTCGGAAAAAAGCGCCTATCCTAGTGGATTTTGTCGCGAATGCCCACGATGCCCGTGCAAGACGCCTTTAACGCTCTTTCCCCGATCCTTTCTCCAGCCCTTTCTCCAGCCTTTTGCGGTATCAGCATTCGATGGCATTGACGGCCAGCCCGCCTTTGGAGGTTTCCTTATATTTATCGAGCATGTCTTTACCCGTATCACGCATGGTGCGGATCACTTTATCCAGCGAGATGAAGTGCGAGCCATCGCCCCTCAGCGCCATCTGCGCGGCATTGATGGCCTTGACCGTGGCAATCGCATTGCGCTCGATGCAGGGGACTTGCACCAGCCCGCCGACGGGATCGCAGGTCAGCCCCAAGTTGTGCTCCAAGCCGATTTCGGCGGCGTGTTCGACCTGCTCGGGCGTTGCCCCCATCACGTCGGCCAGGCCAGCGGCCGCCATGGCACAGGCGGAGCCCACCTCGCCCTGGCAGCCCACTTCAGCTCCGGAGATCGACGCATTCTTCTTGCAGAGAATGCCGATGGCGCCCGCGGCCAGCAGAAAGTCCACCACCTGCTTTTCACAGGCGTTGGCCTGAAACTTCATGTAGTAGTGGAGGACGGCGGGGATGATACCCGCCGCGCCGTTGGTAGGCGCCGTGACCATGCGCCCACCTGCCGCGTTCTCCTCGTTGACCGCCAGAGCGAAGATGTTCACCCACTCCATGGCCGAGAAGGTCGAGGCAATCAGGCAGTCGTTCTGCTCTGCGGTTTGCAGACGCTGATAGAGCAGCTTTGCCCTACGCTTCACTTTCAGGCCGCCCGGTAGAATGCCTTCGTGGGTCAGCCCGTTATCGATGCACTCACACATCACTTGCCAGATGCGCCATAGCTCGTTTCTGATCTCCTCTTCGCTGCGCCACACCTTCTCGTTCTCCAGCATCAGCTGGCTGACCCGCAGCCCGTGATGCTTACAGAGCGACAAGAGCTCATCGGCAGTATCGAAGTTATAGGGCAGCACGACGCCCTCGAGGTCGTCCAGCGGCTTGTCTACCTGGGACTGCTCCACGACGAAGCCGCCCCCCACCGAGTAGTAGGTATTGTCGTAGAGCACCGCGCCTTCCGACGTGTACGCAGCCAGCCGCATGGCATTGGGGTGGTGCGGCAGGCTCTCTTCGTGGAAATGAATGTCCGCGTCCCAGTCGAAGGGCACCTCTTTCTGGCGACCGAGGCTCAACGACCGAGACGCTTTCAAGCGCTCGATCGACGGCTCGATCACCGCCGGGTCGATCGTGTCGGGCCGCTCACCCAGCAACCCCATGATGATGGCGTGATCGGTCGCGTGCCCGACCCCCGTGGCAGAGAGCGATCCGTAGAGATGAACGACCAAATGCCCGACGTCGTTGAGCAGCTGTCGATCTCTTAGCTGGGTCACGTACGTATAGGCGGCCAGCATGGGCCCGACGGTATGCGAACTGGAGGGACCGACTCCAATCTTAAAGAGGTCGAAAACACTGATAGGCATTGGAGCACCTCTTTACCTATGCACGGGAGGACATCAGGCCGTGCCTGATACCTAGAATGAGTGAACGAACGATGGTTAAAACGACGGTCGGTGTCGAACGGCGTGTGCGCCGTTCGATGTCTTGGTTGGGCAAGGTGTCATGGGCAAGCCATGACGGGCGCTCGACGAGCGCCCGTCAACGTATCAGTTACCGAACACCACCGTGCGACCCGAGTAGAAAAACACGCGGCGCTCCACGTGGTAGCTAATCGCCCTGGCCAGGGTCAAACACTCGATGTCTCGCCCCTTGGCCACCAGGTCTTCGGGGTAGTGCGTATGATCGACCGGCTCGACCCCTTGAGCGATGATCGGGCCCTCGTCGAGGTCGTTGTTGATATAGTGCGCGGTGGCACCCACCAGCTTGACGCCTTTTTCGTAGGCCTGGTGGTAGGGTTTGGCCCCTTTGAAGCCGGGCAGCAGCGAGTGATGGATATTGATAGCGCGTCCCGCCAGCAACTCGCACATGGAAGGAGACAGCACTTGCATGTAGCGGGCCAGCACCACCAGCTCGGCGTCGGTCTCGGCGATGATGTCGCGTACCTGGGCTTCCTGCTGCAGCTTCGTTTCGGGGGTGATCGGCAGGTAGTAGTAAGGCAAACCGTGCCACGCCGCCAGCGGCTCCAGGTCCGGATGGTTGGAGACCACGGCTTTGATATCCAGCGCCAGCTGCCCCGTGCGATAGCGATAGAGCAGGTCGTTCAGGCAGTGATCGGCCTTGGAGACCATGATCACGGCCCCGGTGCGCTTGCCCGGCGCGGTCAGTTCGAACTGCATGTCGAACTCCCGCGCCCTGGCCAGAAAATCAGCGTCGAAGCGCGCTTCGTCGAACGTATCGCACTCCGGACGAAACTCGGCGCGAATGAAGAAGCGTCCACCCAACCGATCATCGAACGAGTTCAACTCGGTGATGTAGCACTGCTGCTCTTTCAAAAAGCGCGTCACGACGTCGACCGTTCCCAAACGGCTCGGGCACTGGGCGGCAAGAATCCAGGTATCGCTCATTCGGCTCATAATGTGTCTCTCGATGAGGGCAGACGATCACCGCCGGAACGCCGTTCCGGCGGGTCCGCTCATTGTTCTACGTGAACGCCATACTCGGCGGCTGCATCCAGCAACCAGCGATAAGAGTAGTCGGCGAAGCTACGGCGTATCACGAGCTCCCAGCACTCTTCACTGGGGCGACGTAGATTGACGGTCGCCTTGGCGAAGACGGTCGTCACCCCCTTGCCGACAGGAAAATGGCTGGGATGGACGTCGTAGACCACCGTTTTCATCAACAGCTCTCGGGCCGCCTCGCCGGTGAGTTCGAGCAGGGTCTGCCCGCCGCTGACGTCGCTGATGGCGAAGTGCGCATCAGCCAGACGCTCGCGCAGCTTGGTTTCCAGCGGATACTCCTCGCCACCGGGCACGATCACCAGCCACTCGTCCGGGGAGAGCCACTGAATGGAGCGCTCGCCGCTGGCATCGTGCACTAGCGCCTGCGGGCGCCCCGGCAAGCCAATGCCTAGCACGTCGCGCACCGCTTCGTCGAGCACGATGGCACCTCCCCGCAGCACCAGATGGCCGAGCATTGCACGTTCGCGTATTTTCAGCCGATAACTGCTGCCCCGTGGGGCGCCGCTGCGCCGGTAGCTGTAGGCGAGCGGTGACTCCACTGGAACAGCGGTATCGGTACGGGTGTCAAAAGTGGCCGCATTAGACATTCTGGCGCTCTCCCTTCGGGTCGTAGAAAACGGAGCTGACGATTTCGGCTTCATGGGTTTGGCCATCGGCCATGGGGAGGTAGACCGTCTCTCCCATCTTCTTGAGGCCGCCTTTGACCACGGCAAGGGCAAACCCTGCACCCAGCGTCGGGCTGTAGTAGCTGGAGGTCACGTGCCCTGCCATGGGCATGGGAATCGCGTGGTTCGGGTCGAACACGATCTGCGCCCCCTCTTCGAGGACGACCTTGGGATCCTTCGGCCTGAGCCCCACCAGCTGCTTACGATTCTCACGCTTGGTGTCGCTACGCGTCAGCGCCCGCTTGCCAATCCAGGAAAACGGCTTGTCGTAGCCGACGCACCAGTGCATGCCCAGATCTTCTGGCGTCACCGAGCCATCGGTCTCCTGCCCCACGATGATGAAGCCCTTTTCAGCGCGCAGCACGTGCATGGTTTCGGTGCCGTAGGGCGTCAGGCCATACTTTTCACCATGTTTGAACAGCGTTTGCCATACGTGCATGGCGTAGTTGGCCTGGACGTTGATCTCGAAGGTCAGCTCGCCGGTGAAGGAGATGCGGAATACCCGCGCCGGTACGTCGGCCACCTTGCCAGAGCGCCACTCCATGAACTTGAAGCCGTCCCGATCGAGATCGATGTCGGTGATCTCGGAGAGCAGCTTGCGCGCCTCGGGACCGGTGACGGTCATCGTGGCCCAGTGGTCGGTCACCGAGGTGAAGTAGACGTCCAGCTCCGGCCACTCGGTTTGATGCCACAGCTCCAGCCACTCGAGAATGGCCGCCGCGCCGCCGGTCGTGGTGGTCATCAGGAAATGGTTCTCGGCCAGACAGCTCGTGACGCCGTCGTCGGTCACCATCCCGTCGTCTTTACACATCAAGCCGTAGCGGCACTTGCCCACCGCCAGTTTTTCCCATTTGTTGGTATAGACCCGCGCCAGAAACTCACGGGCGTCGGGGCCTTGAATGTCGATCTTGCCCAGCGTCGAGGCGTCGAGGATGCCGACCTTTTCGCGCACCGCCAGGCACTCACGCGCCACGGCCTCATGCATCGTTTCGGTTTTGCCATTGACCTTCTGCGGGTAGTACCACGGCCGCTTCCACTGGCCGACGTCCTCGAATTCGGCGCCGCGCTCGACGTGCCACTGATGCAGCGCCGTGTAGCGCTCAGGATCGAAGAGTTCGCGGCAGTGTCGACCGACGATGGCGCCAAACGTCACCGGGGTATAGTTGGGACGGAAGACCGTGGTGCCGACCTCAGGAATCGAGCGTCTCAGGCAGCGGGCCGCAATCGCCATGCCGTTGATGTTACCCAGCTTGCCCTGGTCGGTACCGAAGCCCATGGCGGTGTAGCGCTTGACATGCTCGATGGACTCGAAGCCCTCGCGGGTCGCCAGCTCGATACCGGCCGCCGTCACGTCGTTCTGCAGATCGACGAACTGCTTCGGCGCACGCGTCGTCGCTTTCTCGTGGGGCACTTGGAACAGCGCCACCGCCTGGCCCTGCTGCAACGGCTCGACGCTGGGCGCATTGACGACCTGGGTGGTTTTACCCATGGCCGCCGCTGCCTTGATGCCCGCTTCGATGCCCGCCGCGAGCACGTCACCCAAGGCATAGGTGCCGTTGGCACCGCCGCAGGCCTGGACGCCTTTCACGAGCCCCGGCACGAAACCGATGATCTCGTCACGCCAGGTCGGCCGCGCGCCCGTATGAGACGCCAAGTGAATCACGGGGCTGTACCCACCGGAGCTGGCGATGGTATCGCAGGCCAGCTCTTGCACCGCACCGTTCACCTTAAACGCATCGATATCGATAGCGGCGACGCGCGCCGCGGTGACCCGGTTGCTGCCTTTGGCCTCGATCACGGCACTGCCGGTGACGATCTTGATACCCTGGGCGCGAGCAGCGTCGATCCAATCGCCCTTTGGCGCTTCGCGAGCATCGACGATCGCCACCACGTCACGACCCGCCTCTTTCCAATCGAGAGCCGCGCGATAGCCGTAGTCGTTGCTGGTGGAGAGCACCAAACGGCGACCGGGCACCACGCCATAGCGACGGATATAGGTGGACACGGCCCCGGCCAGCAGGTTGCCGGGAATGTCGTTACCGGCATAGACCAGCGGGCGCTCATGGGCGCCCGTGGCCAAGATGACCTGACCGGCGCGTACGCGATGCATGCGCGAGCGCACCGGGCGATGGCCGTGGACCACCGGCGCGGTCTCCCCCAGATGCTCGGTACGCCGCTCGTGCAGCGTGACGAAGTTATGATCGTGGTAGCCGTTCGCCGTGGTGCGCGGGAGCAGCGTGACGTTGTCACAGCCCGCCAGTTCGTCGAGTACCTGGGCGACCCACTGATCGGCGGGTTTGCCTGCCAGCATCTCACGGGTATCCAGCAGCGAGCCGCCCATTTCCTCTTGCTCGTCGGCGACGATCACTCGCGCACCGCTGCGTGCCGCTGCCAAGGCGGCCGACAGGCCTGCCGCACCGGCGCCCACCACCAGCACGTCGCAGTGCTGGTGGAGATGGTCATAGCTGTCCGGATCGTTCTCCAGGGGGCTGCGGCCCAGCCCCGCCGCCTTGCGGATGTACTTTTCATACGTCATCCACATTGATGCCGGGGCCATGAAGGTCTTGTAGTAGAAGCCGGGCGGCATGAACTGACCGCCGATCTTGCCCACCAGCCCCATCATGTCGCGCTGCACGTTTGGCCAGCCGTTGGTGCTGCGGGCGGTCAAGCCGTCGAACAGCGCCTGCTGGGTCGCACGCACGTTAGGCACCTGGGCCGCTTCGCTGCTGCCTAGCTGCACGATGGCATTGGGCTCTTCGGCTCCCGCCGCCACGATGCCGCGGGGCCGTGAGTATTTGAAGCTGCGATTGACGATATCGACACCGTTGGCCAACAGGGCTGACGCCAGGGTATCTCCTGCCTGGCCTTGATAACGCTGGCCATTGAAGGTGAAGCTCAGCGTGCGCGAGCGATCGATACGGCCGCCGGTATCAAGGCGGTTGGCTTGTTGCTTGGACTGGCTCATGCCCGCACTCCTTCTGGACGACTCTCCGCGACCGCTTCGCGAGGCGCTGTCTGGCTCTCGGCCATGATGGACGGCTGCTCACCCATCTTGTAGGTCTCGAGAATTTCGTAGCTCACCGTGTGACGCGTGACGTTGAAGAACTTGCGGCACCCCACTGCATGCACCCACATTTCGTGGTGCACGCCGCGCGGATTGTCGCGGAAGAACAGATAGTCTCCCCACTCTTCGTCGCTGCACTCCTCGGGCTGTTTGGGGCGCTCGATGTGCGCCTGACCCTTGGGGTGAAACTCCTCTTCTTCACGGTGTTCGCCGCAGTAAGGGCAATAGATATAGAACATGCGAATTCTCCTCGCTTACAAACCCTAGTGGGCCACACCGGCAGCGCCGTGTTCGTCGATCAGTGCACCGCTGTGGAAGCGGAACATGGAGAACGGCTCGGCAATCGGATGCATCTCACCTTTGGCGAGGCTGGCAGCGAAAACGTGCCCCGACCCCGTGGTCGCTTTGAAGCCGCCCGTGCCCCAACCGCAGTTAAAGTAGAGGCCTTTGACCGGCGTCTTGGAAATGATCGGGCAGGCGTCCGGACAGGTATCCACGATACCGCCCCACTGACGGTTCATGCGCACCCGAGAGAAGATCGGGAACATCTCGACGATCGCTTGGAGCGTATGCTCCACGGTCGGGTAGCTGCCGCGCTGGCCGTAGCCGTTGTAGCCGTCGATACCCGCACCGATCACCAAATCCCCCTTGTCGGATTGGCTGACATAGCCGTGGACGTGGTTGGACATCACGACGGTGTCGAGAATCGGCTTGATCGGCTCGGAGACCAACGCCTGCAGCGGATGGGACTCTAGCGGCAAGTTGAAGCCCGCCATCTTGGCCAACACGCTGGAGTTACCGGCGGCCACGCAGCCCACGGTCTTGGCCTCGATGTCACCGCGATTGGTGTGCACGCCGTAGATCTTGCCGTCACGGATCTTGAAGCCGGTGACTTCGGTCTGCTGAAGGATGTCCACGCCGTGAGCATCGGCACCGCGGGCGTAGCCCCAGGCCACGGCATCGTGGCGAGCCACACCGGCACGCGGCTGCCAGGAGGCACCCATGACCGGATAGCGGGCGTTCTTGGAGCAGTCCATGATGGGCACGAGCTCTTGCACGCCCTTGGCATCCAATACTTCACCGTCGATACCGTTGAGGCGGTTGGCATTCACCCGGCGCTGGATATCGCGCATGTCCTGCAGCGTGTGCCCCAGGTTGAGCACGCCCCGCTGCGAGAACATGACGTTGTAGTTGAGATCCTGGGAAAGCCCTTCCCACAGTTTCATGGCGTGTTCGTAAAGCGCCGCCGCCTCGTCCCACAAGTAGTTGGAACGCACGATGGTGGTATTACGCGCGGTATTGCCACCGCCCAACCAGCCTTTTTCGATCACCGCGACGTTCTTGACGCCGAACTCTTTGGCTAAGTAGTAAGCCGTGGCCAAACCATGGCCGCCTCCACCGACGATAATCACATCGTACTGTTTCTTGGGCGTGGGATTGCGCCATTGGCGCTCCCAGTTCTCATGGTGGCTCAGCGCGTGCTTGACCAGGCCGAAGCCGGAATAGCGTTGCATAGTGGTCTCCTTAGTTCAGCCGCGCCGGGCCCTGCCGGCAAGCCGATTCAAGCAATGGATTCGACGGATTCAGTAACGGCAGCGCCATACACCGGGTGACGAGCACACACCTCGGCCACGTTGGCACGCACCCGGCTTTCGATATGAGTGGTATCCACGCCGGCGGCCAGCTCATCGAGAATGTCGCAAATCCATCCAGCGAGGTCGGCGCACTCTTGGGCATCGAATCCCCGCGTGGTGACCGCTGGCGTGCCGATGCGCAGCCCGGAGGTCACGAAAGGGCTCTGGGGGTCATTGGGAACGGTGTTCTTGTTGACCGTGATATGCGCGCGACCCAAGGCCGCATCCGCGTCTTTACCAGTGATGCCCTGACGAATCAGCGACACGAGGAAGAGGTGATCGTCGGTGCCGCCAGACACCACGTCGTAGCCGCGCTCGACGAACACGCCCGCCATCGCTTTGGCGTTATCGATCACCTTCTGCTGGTAGCGCACGAAGTCCTGATTCATCGCCTCTTTGAAGGCCACGGCCTTGGCCGCGATCACGTGCATCAGTGGGCCGCCTTGCTGGCCTGGGAAGACGGCGCCATTGAGCTTCTTGTAGAGCGACTCGTCACCGTCCGCCGAGAGAATCAGCCCGCCACGTGGGCCGCGCAGCGTCTTGTGGGTGGTCGTGGTCACGACGTGGGCGTAGGGCACGGGGCTGGGATACAAGCCCGCCGCGACCAGACCCGCCACGTGGGCCATATCGACCATCAGGTAAGCGCCCACTTCGTCAGCGATAGCGCGAAAACGCCGCCAGTCCACCACGCGGGAGTAGGCCGAGAAGCCTGCAATGATCATCTTGGGGCGGTGCTCGCGGGCCAGGCGCTCCATCTCTTCGTAGTCGATCTCGCCGGTCTCCGGTTTGAGACCGTACTGCACGGCGTTGTAGTGCTTACCGGAGAAGTTGGGCGCGGCGCCGTGGGTCAGGTGGCCGCCATGGGCCAGGCTCATGCCCAGCACGGTATCACCCGGAGAGACCAGCGCCATGAAGACCGCGGCGTTGGCCTGGGCGCCGGAGTGCGGCTGAACGTTGGCGTAGTTGGCGCTGAACAGGTCACAGGCACGCTCGATGGCGAGCGCTTCGACTTTGTCGACGTATTCGCAGCCACCGTAGTAGCGGCGGCCCGGATACCCCTCCGCGTACTTATTGGTGAGCTGAGACCCCTGGGCCTCCATGACGACCTTGCTGGTGTAGTTTTCGGAGGCGATCAATTCGATATGCGCTTCCTGGCGTGCCGTTTCTTCGGCCATGGCTTCGGCGAGCAGCGTATCGTACTGGGCTAATCGGGCACGGGGGGAAAAATTATTCTGAAGCATCATCGCCTCCTCATTCGTCACTTGTTATTCACTATCATGCAGTGCGTTCAATACTGATGAGCCTTTGGCCACCATGGGCTAGAGCGCTATCACGTGTTGTTACGGCGATACTATCGCTGGTTGGTACCGCCAAGATGCTTAACGACGTCACCAGGGGATGCATTTGCGACATGCTCGGCATTTAGCCAGACGAGCTGCATCGGCCCCTACACATCGTCTTGTCCAGCGCCTTTTACGCAGTGGGCATCCCCACCTCGAACGTCGCCAACACGCCAATTACCGGCCACTCCCCGCCATCGCCAGGCTCGTAAAACAAGCAAAACGCCCCGAACGGTCAGTAGCCGTTCAGGGCGTTAGAAGCACATCAAAGCGTCGCACGATGGCTAGAAATCGACCACCAAGTTGCCTTTCGGGCGACTGCAGCACGACAAGATATACCCCTCTTCGACATCCTCCTCGGTGATGCCGCCGTTATGCTCCATCTCGACGTCACCGGACTTGAGCGCCACCCGACAGGTGCCGCAAATACCCATACCGCACGCCTTGGGTATGTGCAGACCGAGCTTCGCGGCCGCTTCATGAACCGTCTCACTGGGTTGGATACGAACGCTTTTCCCGGAGCTGGCGAACTCGATACTGTGTAGCTCGCTGGTGTCGATCTGCTCGGCCGCGACCTCGGCCTGCTCGGCAAGCTCGAGCACCTCTTCGCGCACCTCGACCGGCGTGGCACCGAACGACTCTTCGTGGTAGTGGTTCATGTCGAAGCCGTTGGCACGAAGAATATTCTTGATGGCATTCATGTAGGGCGTCGGGCCACAGCAGAAAATCTCTCGCTCCATGAAGTCCGGCACGATGAGTTCGAACAGCGGCTTGGTCAGGTAGCCACGGTAACCGGCCCAGGCTTCACCGATATCGTCTTTGTTCTCACAAATGATGTGCAGCTTGAATTCAGGAATGCGCGAGAACATGTGCACCAGCTCGCGATGGTAGATGACATCGCGAGGCGCGCGGGCGCTGTGTACGAATTCGACGTCGACGCTGGCGTTGGTATCGAACAGCCAGCGGGTCATGGACATCAGCGGGGTGATGCCCACACCGCCGGAGAGGAACAGGACTTTCTCGGCGGGAAAATCGATGGAGTTGAAGTTACCGACCGGCCCGTGCACCACCAACTCATCACCCACCCTCAGGTTGGCGTGCAGCCAGTTGGAGACCTTGCCACCCGGCACCTGCTTGACGGTGATGGAAAAACTATAGGGGATGGAGGGCGAGCTGGAGATCGTATACGAGCGCATGACGGGCTGGCCGTCGATCTCTAGCTCAAGCGTGACGAACTGACCGGGCTTGAAGAAGAACATCACCGGTTGCTCGGCCATGAAGCAGAACGTACGCACGTCCTGCGTTTCCTGTATCACCTTGACGCAGCGCACCTGGTGACGGCCGTTGGTCCAGGTTTGGGTCGTGACCGGATTGAAAAAATTGGTTGTCATTATCGCCTCTGCCTGACCGGCCTTCATCGCTATGCATCACCGGATCGTGTCGCTGCACGACCAGTACCGTTGACGAGCATTCTGGGGATGCCCAACCCAGCAGACTTACCTGACAGCGACGCGCACTTACCTCGCGCCACTCTCTCTCGTTTAGAAATCACTTTTTTAGTCGCCACTGCGTCACCGTATGTCGCGGCTGGATAACTCGCCTACTGACGTCTGCAACACAATCAGCCACAGACATCGCACCACAGTCGAACAAAACGCCAGGTTACGCAGCACAACAACAAGACAAACGATCTTGACTAACGGCCGACTCGCAGCCCTCAACAGGAAAGCGGTGGTTCACGAGGATACTGGTATGCAGAAAAGTGTGTTGAATATGATGGAAGACCCGCTGGCAGCGGCACGCGAGGCAACGGCCCAAATGCTGCGAACTCGCGAGACGACCTATTCGCTCCCGCAGCCGTTTTACAACGATGCCCGGCTGTTTGCGCTCGACATGCAAGAAGTGTTCGAGAAAGAGTGGCTGTTTGCGGGCATGACCTGCGAAATTCCCGCCAAGGGCAACTTCATGACCCTGGACATCGGCGATAACCCAATCGTCATCGTCCGTGGCGACGGCGGCACCATTCACGCCTTTCACAACGTCTGCCGCCATCGCGGCTCGCGTCTGTGTTTGAAAGAAAAAGGCAAGGTCGCCAAGCTGGTCTGCCCCTACCACCAGTGGACGTACGAGCTCGACGGCCGCCTGCTGTTCGCAGGCAGCGAAATGGGCAGCCAGTTCGATCTCAAACAGTTCGGCCTCAAGCCGGTCCACGCAGAGACGGCGGGCGGTTTCATCTTCATCAACTTGAGCGAACAACCGCCCGCGTTCGATGAGTTCCTCGCCACCCTGGATCACTACCTCGAACCCTACCAGATGGATAACGTCAAGGTGGCCGTCGAGTCCACCATCGTCGAGCAGGCCAACTGGAAGCTGGTGATCGAAAACAACCGTGAATGCTACCACTGCAACGGGTCGCACCCTGAGCTACTCAACTCGCTGCAGGAGTTCGACGATACCGACGACCCCCGCGCCACCCCCGCCTACAAGGCGCTGGTGGCCAAGAAGCAGGCGGACTGGGATGCCGAGCGCGTTCCTTATCAGCTAAAGCGGCATGGCAAGCGCAATCGCCTCACCCGCACACCGCTGCTGGACGGTATCGTCTCCATGACCATGGATGGCAAACCGGGTAGCCAGAAGCTGATGGGACGCCTACAAAGCCCCGACATGGGCTCGCTGCGCATTCTGCATCTTCCCAACTCCTGGAACCACTTCATGGGCGATCACGCGGTGGTGTTCCGCGTGCTGCCCATTGGCCCTCAGCAAACCATGGTGACCACCAAGTGGCTGGTGCACAAAGATGCGGTAGAGGGGGTCGACTACGATCCCGAGCGGCTGCGCCAAGTATGGGATGCCACCAACGACCAGGATCGCCAGCTGGCGGAAGAGAACCAGCGTGGTATCAATTCCAAGGCCTACCAGCCCGGCCCGTACTCGGAAACCTACGAATTCGGCGTGATCGACTTCGTCAACTGGTATGCCGCGCGCATGCTAGAGAATCTCGAAAACGACCAGCCGTCGCTCAAGCTCGCCCAGGGTTGATCAATAGGCGTGAGCCACACGGCACCCAGCAGCTGGCCCGCAAACGCGGGCCAGCTTTTTTGATGGGCACTCAGCAACTCTCTCAACGGCCTCGATACGCGCTAAGGAAAGAGTGCCGGGCTCACACCATCCACGACAAAAACGGCACTCCGTGGAGTGCCGTTCGTGATCGTTGCCTTAGCCAATGCTATGGCATTGCTGCGATCACGCCACGCTGCCGTGGGGATCGATGACGAATTTCTTGGCCGCACCGCCATCGAAATCGGCATAGCCCTGGGGCGCCTGATCCAGATCGATCATCTGTACGTTGACCGCATCGGCGATCTTGACCTTACCGAAAAGGATCGCCTGCATCAGCGGACGGTGATACTGCATCACCGGGCACTGCCCCGTATGGAAGCTGTGGGACTTGGCCCAGCCGAGGCCAAAGCGCATGCTCAAAGCCCCCTGCTTGGCCGCCTCGTCAGCCGCGCCTGGATCTTCGGTCACGTACAGACCGGGAATACCGATCTGCCCGCCCGCACGGGTCAGCGACATGGCCGAGTTGAGCACCGTGGCGGGCGCCTCTTTACCGTGGTTACAGCCGCAGGCGTGGGCTTCGAACCCCACGCAGTCGACGAAGGCATCGACCTCTCGCTCGCCGAGAATCGCCTCGATCTTGTCGGCCATGTCACCGTCTTGGGTCAAGTCGAGGGTTTCACAGCCAAAGCTGCGGGCCTGGGCCAGACGCTCTTCGATCATATCGCCGACGATCACGCAGGCTGCGCCCAGCAGTTGAGCGGACACCGCAGCGGCCAGTCCCACCGGGCCCGCGCCAGCGATATAGACGGTACTGCCCGGTCCGACGCCGGCCGTTACGCAGCCGTGAAAACCGGTAGGGAAGATATCGGAGAGCAGGGTCAGATCCTTGATCTTCTCCATGGCCTGATCGGCATCCGGGAACTTCAGCAGGTTGAAGTCGGCATAGGGCACCATGACGTACTCCGTCTGGCCGCCTACCCAACCGCCCATGTCCACGTACCCATAGGCAGCGCCTGGACGCGACGGATTGACGTTGAGGCAGATGCCGGTCTTGCCGGATTTACAGTTACGACAGCGGCCGCAAGCGATATTGAACGGCACAGACACCAAGTCGCCCGGCTTGATGAACTCGACGTCGCGACCGGTCTCGATCACCAGCCCGGTGATTTCGTGTCCCAACACCAGGCCCGCAGGCGCCGTCGTGCGCCCCCTAACCATGTGCTGGTCACTGCCACAGATGTTGGTAGTCACGACTTTAAGAATGACACCGTGCTCACATTTGCGATTCCCCAGCGCAAGCTCAGGATACGCAATAGATTCGACGGCGACTTCACCTGGGCCCTTATAGACGACTCCGCGATTGGCTGCACTCATGGATGACTCCTGTCGCTGCTTGTTGTTGTGCATAGCGTGAATGGCGCTTTTTCACACTATCCCTTCGCCACCCCGAGACTTGCTCCAAAAAGGCATCCACATGTCTATTCGAGACATGCCCGCCAGGATGAATAGGTAGAGGTCGCTTTCGAGATACTTCCCGCTGCGAACACGCTCAACAATTTCTGACGTCGGCGGTGCCCATCCTGCCTGACGTACTAAAACAACCTAAAAGGAAACGCGATGAACAACGACGATGATCCCGTTCTGTCGCCTGGACAGGACAACACACAGATACTGGGGTTGGACTTCCATAACCCCGTCTTCCCACTCTCCGCTCTCGCCATCCTGCTCTTCATTATCTATGCGCTGGTCTATCCAGACGCCGCGAACGCACAATTGGGTCTCGCCAAGAACTGGTCGATCGAGCATTTCGACTGGCTCTTCATGGTGGCGGGTAACGTTTTCGTGGTCTTCTGCCTGATACTGATCTGCTTACCCCTCGGCCGAATTCGCTTGGGCGGCAAAGATGCCAAACCGGAGTACTCACGCACCTCCTGGTTTGCCATGTTGTTCGCAGCGGGCATGGGGATCGGCCTGATGTTCTGGAGCGTCGCCGAACCGGTGGCCTATTACACCGACTGGTACGGCACCCCCCTTAACGCGCCCGCGGGCACGCCGGAGGGCGCCAGCGCCGCCATGGGCGCGACCATGTTCCACTGGGGACTGCATCCCTGGGCCATCTATGCCGTCGTCGCGCTTTCGCTAGCGTTTTTTGCCTATAACAAAGGACTGCCGCTGACGCTGCGCTCCGCCTTTTACCCCATTCTGGGCGAGCGTACCCGCGGCTGGGCTGGCCATGTCATCGACATTCTCGCCGTACTGGCCACCATCTTCGGACTGGCGACCTCGCTCGGGTTTGGCGCGACCCAGGCGGCAGGCGGCCTCGCTTACCTGTTCGACGTGCCCAATACCATTGGCACCCAGCTGGCGATCATCGTCGTGGTCACGGTCATCGCGCTGATCTCGGTATGGCGGGGCATCGATGGCGGCGTCAAGCTGTTTTCCAACATCAACATGGTCATTGCGGCGGCGCTACTGCTGTTCGTGGTCGTCGCGGGCCCGACCCTGATGATCCTGACGGGTGTCGGCACCACCGCAGTGGACTACGCCAGCTATCTTCTGCCGCTGTCGAACTGGATCGGCCGCGAGGATGACACCTGGTACCACGGCTGGACCATCTTCTACTGGGCGTGGTGGATCTCCTGGTCACCGTTCGTCGGCATGTTCATCGCTCGCGTCTCCAAGGGACGTACAGTTCGTGAGTTTTTGATTGCGGTACTGTTAGTGCCCACGCTGGTCACGCTGGTCTGGATGAGCACCTTTGGCGGCACGGCGCTCTCGCAAGCGACCAACGGGGTCGGCGAGCTGGCCAACGGGATCAGTGACGTTTCGCTTGCCATGTTCCATATGCTGGAGCAGTTGCCCCTGACCAGTATCACTTCGACGCTGGCCATCGTGCTGGTGCTGGTGTTCTTCATCACCTCATCGGACTCCGGCTCATTGGTCATCGACAACATCACAGCAGGCGGCAAGACCGACGCGCCCAGGAGCCAGCGTGTCTTTTGGGCCACGCTGGAGGGTGTCATTGCAGGCGCCCTGCTCTATGGTGGAGGAAGTACTGCCCTCACGGCACTGCAGGCGGGTGCAGTCGCCACCGGGCTCCCCTTCACCATCGTGCTGCTGCTGATGTGCTTCAGCCTCTACAAAGGACTTCACAAAGAGTGGAAACAGACGCAAGCGGTGCCTAACGCCGCCGTCTGATCGGGTCAAGTCACCGCCAACGACGGGGCGCCATGCAGATGGCGCCCCGTTCGTTTTGCGGACAGCGTGTCGTGATTTCGGCACTATAGGACGCTACTGGCTATGAGACGCCAAAACACGCGCGGCACTATAACGACACAACATCAACGACTTCATGGCGACCCTCATGATCTACACCATCGCAATACTGCTAAGCCTGGTCGGCTATTTCGTAATCGGCCACCTGGCCGGACGTCGCGTCAAGGGGCTGGACGACTATCTGGTCGCTGGCCGCAATGCGCCTACTTTCTTCATCCTCGGCACCCTAGTGGCCAGCTACCTGAGCACCAGCGCCTTTCTGGGCGAAACGGGGTTTGCTTACCAAGGTTACCCCTTCGTGATGCTGATCTTTGCGGCGGTCAGCACCTCGGGCTGCCTGCTGGGGGCGCTGGTGTTCGGCCGCTACCTGCGCCGCAGCGGCGCGCGCACCGTGCCGGAGTTCTTCGGCAAGCGATTTGCCTCGCGCCGGGTACAGGCCATCGCCGGTCTCACCACGATCATCGGCCTTGGCGCTTACCTGCTGGGCGTGATGCAAGGCGCGGGCATCATGTTCGCCGAACTGACTGGCATGCCCTACTGGGTGGGGCTGGTGCTGGTATGGGCGACCTATACCGGTTTCATTCTCTACTCCGGCTCGCCGGGGGTGATGCTCACCGATACCATCATGTTCGTGATCTTCTCGCTGGCCGCCGTGGGCGGGTCGCTGTATGTCATCCAGGATCTAGGCGGCTGGAGCGGGGTCGTCGAGGGGCTGCTGATCCAGACCGACAAACCGGGCATTGCGCTTTGGCATGGGGTGGTCGACGGGCCGGAGGCCAGCTTCTCTTCTCCTGGCGAGGCGCTGGTCTGGGGCCTCACCCTGGGACTCGTATGGGCGGCAGTGCTGGCGGCAAGTCCCTGGCAGTCCAGCCGCTATCTGATGGCCCGCAACGAGCATGTCGTCATGCGCTCGGCCATGCTCACCGCCGTGGCGCTGGCCGTGTTCTACGCGCTGATGATGATGACCGGCGCCGCGATCAACCTTTACGACGCGACGCTCGATCCAGAGCGTTCGATGGTCTGGGTGGCGCTCAACGTGCTGCCGACCTGGCTGGGGGTGGTCATTCTGACCGGAGTATTCGCCGCAGGGCTCTCCTCCTGCTCGACCTTTCTATCGATCATTGGCTTCAGCCTCTCCAACGACATTCTGCCCGCCTCGACGGATGAGCGGACGGCCATGCGCAAGAGCCGCATCGCAGTGCTCGCGGCTGGGTTGATCGCGCTGCTGCTGGCCCTGTTTCAGCCCCCCGCCGTCATGTCGGTGGTGTGGTTCGCGGCGACCCTGTTTGCCTCCTCCTGGGGGCCGGTGGCGCTGATGAGCATCTGGAGCCGTCGCATCACCGCGGCGGGCGCAAGCTGGGGCTTGGTCGTAGGCTTTGCCGGTAATGTCGCGCTCTCGTTGATGGTGCAGGCCGAATGGATTAGCCTGCCCGTCTACCTGCATCCGGTGCTGCTCAGCACGCTCTTGGCCCTGGTGGCCATCGCACTGGCCTCGCGTGTGACCCAGGTGAGCGAGGCCGAGTCGGCGTATCGGGCCTTCCTGCACGAATTCGATGCCAGCGCGATGAGCGGCTGGGTATCCGGCACCCGCTGGATCGCCCTGTGCACCATGCTCTCGGGCGTCGCCATCGGCGTGTTTCTGTGGCAGCAGTACGCCGTCATACTGGCGGGGTTCACCGAACGCTTCGCGCTTTCCAACGGTGCGGTGTCGGGTGCTTACCTGCTGGCGATCGGCTGCGGCAGCATGCTGCTGATCGCAGGTGCCGTGGGCGCCTGGGTGGTGCGCGACCGCCACGCAAAGAGCCCGGCGATAGCGGGCCACCCCAGCCAGTGACGACCTCCATGAGGCCGCTCGCCTCATCGGCCTGAGGTCGTCCATCGCCCGCCTACTCGGCGGGCGCTTCACTTCATGACTCACAAGGAGATGAGATCATGCAGCTCAGCACCTATCAACGCGGCCTGCTCATCGTGGTACTCGGTGTGGTATTTCTCAGTTTCGACGGTCTGCTGATCCGGCTCGCCGCCACCGACGGCTGGACCGTCATCTTCTGGCGCGGCCTGTTGATGTTCTGCGTACTGGGGCTCATATGCACTGTCGGCCAGCGGCTGACGGCCTTGAGACGGCACCCCGTTGCGTCACTGGCTTCGACCGTGCTGCTGGGCCTGATATCCAGCCTGTTCGTGCTGGCGGTGATGAACGCGAGCGTTGCCAACGTGGTGGTGATTCTCAGCACCGCGCCGCTGTTCGCCGCCGTGTTCTCACGGATGTTCCTGGGAGAGAGGGTCGCCCGGCACACGCTGGCGGCCATCGTGGCCTGCATGCTGGGCATGAGTCTGGTCTTCATGGGCCACGGCGCCCACGGAATGCTGCTGGGTAACCTGTACGCCCTGGCAGCCTCCGCCGCCATCGGTGGCAACCTGACGCTGCTGCGCCGTTTTCCAACCGTCGATACCATGTCGGTGGTCGCCGGTGGTGGGCTGCTATCCGCCGCGGTGGCACTCTCCATGGCCACGCCGCTGGCCCTCGATGCTCAGCGCTACGGCGTACTGGCCTTGATGGGGCTCGTGCAAATGCCCTTGGCGACGGTACTGATCAACAGCGCCACCCGCTACCTGCCCTCCACCGAAGTGGCGCTGTTTTATCTGGTCGAAACCGCGCTGGGCACGGCGTGGGTGTGGTGGTTACTGGGCGAAGCGCCCAGCGTCTCGACGCTGATCGGTGGCGGCGTGGTGATCCTGGTGCTAGTGCTGCACGCCTGGATAGGCCTTCGCCTCGAACGCCAGCGGCTACGGATATCTCCCGCCTTTTGCGCCAAGTAGCCAACGCCCCCACATGCGCACGCAATGAAAAGCCCGCGGGAGTGCGGGCTTGGTAGGTAACGCTAGAGGAATAGACGTCAGCGTAGCACCTCCTCCTCCTTGAGCAGCTTGTAGATCGCCTCGGCGCCCTGCTCAGGCGTCACGTCGGTGAGCACTTGGCCGCCCTTGCCCTCGGACTTGGCGGCCGCCGCCTTGAAGCGATCCCTGGCCGACGCCGCCTTGACGATCTTCAAACGCTTGGGCCGTTTACGGGCGGGGGTCAGGTGCCACTCGGCCAGTGCCGTATCGGCTTCGGGCTGGGTCGGCTCGACGGCCAGTTCCCCGCGCCGCGCCGGACCAAAGGCACTTTGACGCGCCACCGGCGCCGCCTCGTCCACGCTGATGATGGCCGGCAGGCGCACCTTGAGGCGACGACGCTGCCCGCGCGGCAGCGCCTGCAGCAGGGTCAGCACGCCGTTCTCCACGCTTTCGACGGCCGCCAAGCCGTTGATCAGCGGCCATCCCAGGCGTTCTGCCAGCGCGTAGGGCAACAGCCCAGAGCCCTCCCCGCGCTCCGCGCGGGTGCCGGTAATCACGAGCTGGGGGGACGCCGCCGTCAGGTGCTCGGCCAACGCTGGAATCGCGTCGCTGCCTTCGGGCTGCTCCAATAGAGTCATGGCATCGAGCCCCATCCCCAAGTAACCGCGCAGCGCGGCGTCGCTCTCATCGTCCTTCGGACCGGCATGCAAGACGCTTAGCCGCGCGCCCGGCTCCTCGCTCTGCATGGCCAGCGCCAGCTCCAGCCCGCGGGCATCCTGCTCGGCACGCCGCGGACGACCGGTGGTCGGGTGGCGACCAATGGAGACCAGCACCGCGATGCTCACCCCCTGCTGGGATGGCTGCTTCTGCTGCGTTGAATCAGGCCGCATCGCGCTCTCCTCCTCGCTGCCGTTCGACCATGGCCACCAGGGCGGCCAGAATCTGCGTACTATCACCAATGACGGCCAGATCGGCCCGCTTGATCATGTCGCACCCAGGATCGACGTTGACCGCCACCACCTTGTCGCAGCGCTGAATGCCCTGCAGGTGCTGGATCGCGCCTGAGATGCCGACGGCCATGTACACGCGGGCCGTGACCCAGGTGCCGGTCGCGCCTACCTGACGGTCGCGGGCCATGAAGCCATCGTCCACCGCCACCCGGGACGCCCCTTCGGTAGCACCGAGCACTTTGGCAGCGTGGTGGAAAGCCTCCCACTCTTTGACACCGTTGCCGCCGGAGAGAATGAACTCCGCCTCGGCCAGCGCCACGCCCGCCGGGTCCACGGCCACCTGCCCCAGATCCTCGATCCGCGACAGCGTGGTGGGAATCGACGCCGCCAGGCTCACCGGCTCCGCCGCGTGGCGCGTTTCGTCCACCGGCTCGGCGCATTCGGCCAGTGCCAGCGTGACGCGGGGTAGCGGACGCTGAATGTCCAGGCTGTCGGCGGCACCGCGTGCGGTACAGCGCCAGTCCAGCGAAGCGTTTGGATCGGTCTCGACCTGCCAAACGCCGGTGGCGGCGCGCTCGCCCAGGCGCACGGCCAGCCGCCGCCCCAGGTCGGCACCGCCCAGCGGCGAGTCCGGCAGCAGCCAGAAGCGCGGTGCCATCTCCCGTTCGACGGCGTTTAGCGCCGCCAAGCGCGCTTCGGGCGCGAACCCAGCGTAGTACTCATCGTCCAGATGCACGACCCGGTCGATACCGGCTTCACCCAGCGCTTCCTCTTTGTGCTCGCCAAACAGCACCGCCACGACCGCGCCAGGGCGCTCGGCGTCGGCATCCGCCAACCGCCGAGCCAGGCCCAACAGATCTTTGTCGTGGCCGGATAGGCGTCCGCCGGTCAGATCGGGCACCACGGCAACCAGGAAGGCCGGTTGCTCGATGGTCACCGGGCGACGGCTATCGCGGCTGGCCGCGGCGGCCGCCGTGGACGCCTCGCCCTGCTGGAGACCGCTGCGGTCGATACGCTTCACGCCATTGGGGCCGATGAAGCCGATGGCGTGGGGGTTCTTGCGCATCACACCGTTGGGGCCCAGCCACTCGCTGACAGCAGAGCCATTCATTTCGGACGCCACGCTGGCGTGCTCGGGGTGCAAGCGGTTGCGGGCAATCCATTCGCGACGCGGGTCGCGGCGAATGATCTCACTCATACGGTCACCTCCTCGGCGGGCGTGGTGGTAGCAGAGCGACGGGCCGCCTCGAGCGCAGGGTCAGTAGGGCGCTCGACCAGCGCATCCGCCACCAGTTCGGCAATGTCACGCACCTCGGCAGTGGCATCCACCACGCCTTCCAACATGGCGGTACACTGCGGGCAGCCCACCGCCACCAGCTCGGCACCGCTCTCTTTGACGTCGTTCATGCGCATGTCGGGAATACGCTGCTTGCCGGAAATATCGGTAATCGGCGCGCCGCCACCGCCGCCGCAGCAGCGCGAGCGGAAGCCGGAGCGCTGCATCTCCTTGAGCTCGATACCCAGTGCCTTGAGCACGTTGCGCGGGGCGTCGTATTCACCGTTGTAGCGCCCCAGGTAGCAGGGGTCGTGATAAGTGACGCGGCCGCCCTTCCAGGGCGCGAACGCCAACCGTCCGGCCTCATATAGCTCAGCAATGAACGTACTGTGGTGGCGAACATGATAGTGGCCGCCCAGCTCACCGTACTCGTTGCCCAGCACGTGGAAGCTGTGCGGGTCGCAGGTGACGATCTGCAGGAAGTGGTACTTGGACAGCGTGGCAATGTTGCGCTTGGCGAGTGACTGGAACGTGGCCTCGTCACCCAGACGACGCGCTACATCGCCGCTGTCGCGCTCTTCAGCACCCAGTACAGCGAAGTCCACCTCGGCGGCACGCAGCACTTTCACCAGCGCACGCAGGGTACGCTGATTGCGCATGTCGAAGGCGCCATCCCCCAGCCACAGCAGCACGTCGACCTGCTTGAGATCGGCCATCAGCGGCAAGTTGAGATCCGCCGCCCAGTGCAGCCGCGAGCCTGGATCGAAACCGCCGGGGTTGTCGGTGGCAATCAGATTGTCGAGCACCTCGGCGCCTTTGTTGGGCGTCTTGCCCCGCTCCAGCGTCAGGTGGCGGCGCATATCGACGATGGCATCGACGTGCTCGATCATCATCGGGCACTCTTCGACACAGGCGCGACAGGTGGTGCAGGACCATAGGGTCTCGGCATCGACGAGCGCCTTGCCCTCCAGCGCCACGATGGGCGAATGGGGCGCACCCGCATGTTCACCCACGGGTTTTCCCGGGTAGGGAGAACCGACATAGCCCGCGTCGCTGCCCCCGGCCATGCCCACCACCATGTCCTGAATCAATTTCTTGGGGTTGAGCGGCTGGCCCGCGGCAAACGCCGGACATACCGCTTCACAGCGGCCGCACTGGACGCAGGCGTCGAAGCCCAGCAGCTGATTCCAGGTAAAGTCGACGGGCTTTTCCACACCCAGCGGCGCCTTGGCATCGTCGAGATTCAGCGCTTTGAGGCCCGTCGAGCGGCCGTTGCCACCCTTGTGCGTCGAGAAGCGTTCGGCACGGCGGTGGAAAGCCAGGTGCAAGGCTCCCGCAAACGCGTGCTTCATCGGCCCGCCCCAGGTCATGCCGAAGAACATCTCACCCAGCCCCCAGGCGATGACGCCCGCCAGCACCAGCGCCAACAGCCAGCCGCCACTGCTTTCCAGCAGCCCTTCGGGCAGTAGGGCCACCGTGGGCAGAGTGATCAGGAAAACGCCCAGCGAAAATGCCATGAGGCTTTTTGGCAGGCGCATCCAGGGCCCCTTGGAGAGCCGCGTGGGTGGATCGAGCCGCCGACGCGCCACGAAGAGGCTGCCGATGAACATCGAGGTGCTGGCCAGGAGCAGTAATCCGCCCAGCACGGGGTTGGCGACCCCAAGACCGTGCACCAGGATCATTAGCACGGCAGCGGCCACGAAGCCACCGGCGGTGGCCACGTGGGTGTTGGAGATCATCTTGTCACGCCCCACCACATGGTGCAGATCCACCAAGTAGCGGCGCGGCATTGCGATCAGACCCTTGAGCAGATCGACCTTCGCCGGGCGTCCCTGGCGCCAGAGACGCACGCGGCGCACGGCGCCGATGACGGCCAGGGCCAAAGCGCTAAAAATCAGTATCGGCAAGAGCGTGTCGAGCATGGTACTCACCTCATCTTTCGCGGCGGGGCTGCTCCGGCGGCAGACCTCGGCGAGGGCGCTGTCAACCCATCCCTGGGCGCTACTTTCGACATATGACCGCCATGGATGGCGGAAATGCCGTAAACGTACGGAACTGTTTTACGGTCCTGTCAAAAGACCCTCGCTACGGTCTTCCACCGGCGCCCCGGCTCTCGCTCGGGTCAAAAATCCTTGCAGATTCGCAGGGCATCGTAGATGGCCGCGTGGGTATTACGCGGTGCCGTGCAGTCGCCCAGGCGGAACAGCAGGAAGCCATCCCCCTCTTCGCTCAGGCAGGGCTGAGGCTGAATCGCATAGAGCGCCTCAAGATCCACCTGCCCTTTATTGCGAGACTGCTCCTTGAGGGCGTAGTAGAGCGACTCATCGGGGCGCACGCCGTTCTCGACGACCACTTGATCCACCACGCGCTCTTCCAGGGCGCCGGTGTACTCGTTTTCGAGCACCGCCACCAGGCTGCCGCCCTCGCGGTAGACCTTATGCAGCATCAGGTCGGAGGACATGATCACCTCCTTCTCGTAGAGGCTGCGGTAGTAGGTCGGGAAGGTGGTGCCGCCCACCGCTGCGCCGGGCTTGATGTCGTCGGTGACGATCTCCACCTTGGCGCCCTTGTCGGCCAAATAGTCGGCCGCCGAGACGCCGGAGAATTCGCAGATGGCGTCATAGATCAGCACGTTCTTGCCCGGTTCGACCTTACCGGAAAGGATGTCCCAGGTACTGACCACCAGGCTTTCCTCGGGATTGTCCGAGTAGCCCCACTCGGGGTGCTGGCTCAGGAACGGCTGACCGCCGGTGGCCAAAACGACGATGTCCGGGCGCAAATCGAGCAGCGTTGCCTCGTCGGCGCGGGTACCGAGGCGCAGATCGACCTTGAGACGCGCCAGTTCGAGCTGATACCAGCGGGTGATACCGGCAATCTGATCGCGCTGCGGCGCCTGGGCGGCAATGGTGATCTGGCCACCCAGGGCGTCCGCCGCTTCGAACAGCGTGACATCGTGACCGCGCTCCGCCGCCACCCGCGCCGCTTCCATACCGCCAGGGCCACCACCGATCACGACGACCTTACGCTTGGCGCCCTCGCTCTTCTCGATGATGTGCGGCAGTCCCATGTACTCCCGCGAGGTCGCCGCGTTCTGGATACACAGCACGTCCAGGCCTTGGTACTGGCGGTCGATGCAGTAGTTGGCGCCGACGCACTGCTTGATCTGGTCGACCTGCCCCATTTTGATCTTGGCGATCAGGTGGGGATCGGCGATGTGGGCGCGCGTCATGCCGACCAGATCGACATAGCCCCCTTCGAGGATACGCTGCGCCTGGTTGGGATCCTTGATGTTCTGGGCATGGATCACCGGCACGCTGACCACTTCCTTGATGCCCGCCGCCAAGTGGAGGAAAGGCTCCGGCGGGTAGGACATGTTGGGAATGACGTTGGCCAGGGTATTGTGGGTGTCGCAGCCGGAACCGATGACGCCGAAGAAGTCGACTTGGCCGGTGGCGTCGTAGTAGGCGGCGATCTGCTTCATGTCATCGTGAGAAAGACCGTCGGGATGGAACTCGTCGCCGCAGATACGCATGCCGACGCAGAAGTCGTCACCCACTTCGGCGCGTACCGCCTTGAGCACTTCCATACCGAAGCGCATGCGGTTTTCGAAGCTACCGCCCCACTCGTCGGTACGCTTGTTGACTCTCGGACTCCAGAACTGGTCGATCAGGTGCTGGTGCACGGCCGACAGTTCGACCCCGTCGAGGCCGCCCTCTTTCGCTCGGCGCGCGGCCTGGGCGAAGTCGCCGATGATGCGCCAGATCTCTTCGACTTCGATGGTTTTACAAGTAGAGCGGTGCACCGGCTCACGGATACCGGAGGGTGAGACCAGCGTCGACCAGTCGAAACCGTCCCAGCGGGAGCGGCGGCCCATGTGGGTAATCTGGATCATGATCTTGCCGCCATGCTTGTGCACGGCATCGGCAAGGTTCTGAAAGTGCGGAATGATGCGGTCGGTGGAGAGGTTCACCGAGCTCCACCAGCCCTGGGGACTGTCGATGGAGACCACCGAGGAGCCGCCGCAGATACATAGACCGCAGCCGCCTTTGGCCTTCTCCTCGTAGTACTTGACGTAACGCTCGGTGGTCATGCCGCCGTCGGTGGCGTGCACTTCGGCGTGGGCGGTGCTGACCACGCGGTTACGGATCGTCAGTTTGCCGATTTCGATCGGCTGAAAAATTGCGTCGAATGCCATGTGCGTCTCTCCTCTACCTCTGGCTATCGGGCGGCGTCGTTCAGCGGCTGGACGGTAAAGAGCCCAACGTCACAGCCCTCTTCGGCAGCACTTTGGGTCTGCTCGGCCACGGTGCGCAGCGAGCTTCCCCGCGCGGCGAGGATTTGATCCATGGCACCAGCAAACCAGCCAGTGAACATGTACTCCTCTTTTTTACCGGTCTTGCCGAGTTGGTAAACGAACGCGCTATGCTCGAGACGCACCTGGGCGGTACCCGAGTCGAGATCGATCTGCTCGGTCAGGAAAAGCCCCCAACCGCGCTGAGAGAGACGATTCATGTAGTGCTCGAAGACGGCCTCGCCCTCGATACCATGGCATTCGGCCTCTTTTTCGCACCAGTGCCAGGCGCTCTTGTAACCAGCGTGATAGAGAATCTCGGCGTACTTCTCGGCACCCAGCGCCTCTTCGATGGCCACGTGGTTGTTGATGAAAAAGTGACGCGGCACATACAGCATCGGCAGGGCATCGCTCGTCCAAACGCCGGTTTCGCTATCGACTTCGATGGGCAGTGCGGGGGCCAGTTTGGTCACGGTTATATTCCTCGAATCTTTGTTATGTCAGGTTATCGACGGGGCTACCCCGGGAACATGCCTACGAGGAGGCGCTATGAATCCATCCCTGGACGCTACCGACGCCATCCCTGGCGTCGGACCTCCTCTACGGCATGCTCCCGGCGCCCCTCGCTTCGGAGGCAGTCATCTGCTCGGCGTCAGGCGCCCCAGACGTCCTTGAGCACGCGCACCCAGTTCTCGCCCATGATCTTGCGCACCTGTTTTTCGCTCATGCCGCGCTTGAGCAGCGCCTCGGTGAGATTGGGGAACTCTCCCACGGTGCGGATTCCTTCGGGATTGATGATCTTGCCAAAGTCCGTCAGGCGGCGTGCGTAGCCCTTGTCGTGGGTCAGCCACTCGAAGAACTCCTGACCGTGTCCCTGGGTGAAGTCGGTACCAATGCCGATGGCGTCTTCACCGACGATATTCATGATGTACTCGATGGCCTCGCAGTAATCATCGATGGTCGAGTCGACGCCTTTCTTGAGGAACGGGGTGAACATGGTGACGCCGACGAAACCGCCGTGATCGGCGATGAACTTCAGCTCTGCGTCGGACTTGTTGCGGGGATGCTCTTTCAAGCCCGAGGGCAGGCAGTGGGAGTAGCAGACGGGCTTTTTGGACTCGAGGATGACTTCCTCGGAGGTCTTGGCGCCGACGTGAGAAAGGTCGCACATCATGCCCACACGGTTCATCTCGGCCACGATCTCGCGGCCAAAACCGGACAGGCCACCGTCGCGCTCATAGCAACCGGTACCGACCAAATTCTGGGTGTTGTAACACATCTGCACGATGCCCACGCCCAGCTGCTTGAAGATCTCGACATAGCCGATCTGGTCTTCGAAGGCATGGGCATTCTGGAAACCGAAGATGATCCCGGTCTTGCCCTCCTCCTTAGCGCGGGTGATGTCGGCGGTGGTGCGCACCGGGCGCACCAGGTCGCTACACTCTGCCATCAGCTGATTGGATTTGACGATGTTGTCGACCGTGGCCTGAAACCCCTCCCACACCGAGACGGTGCAGTTGGCAGCGGTCAAACCGCCGCGACGCATGTCTTCGAGCAGTTCGCGGTTCCATTTGGCGATGATCAATCCATCGATGACGATGGCGTCATCGTGCAGTTCAGAGGGGGTCATGGCTAAGCTCCAACATGGGTGAATGAAGCGAGCATAGCGCCGACGCTGGGCAGGGCGACGCTTGGAAACGACCGTGGAAATTCCAAAAGCGTCATTCTGTCGCTAAAACGACGCAGCCCGATTCCCCGCCAACAGAGCAACAGCCGACCGGCCAAAGGGGAGCCGTGCCCATAAAAAAAACGTGCCGCTCTCAGTAAGCGGCACGTTTTAAAGGGACCTTCACACGTCACATCAGCTCAATACCGGTACGCTAGCAAAGGTGGGCTCCCCCTGAGCGTAGGCCAACGCCTGCTGGGCACTCGACAACGGCTCGTTCTTGTAAGGCTTGATTCCCCACCGCTTGATCAGAGACGCAGATTTATCGGGGTGGCCCTCCTGGCGGTCGGAGACACCGAGGCGCTCGTTGCGGGGCGGCACGCCAAAGTACTCTCGATAGCATTTCGAAAAGTGCGGCGTAGAGACGAAGCCGCAGACCGACGCAATTTCGATGATCGACAACGGCGTTTGCTTGAGCAGCTGTCTCGCCCGGGTCAACCGCAGCTTGAGATAGTAGCGGGAAGGTGAACAGAGCAGATAGCGTTGAAAAAGCCGCTCTAACTGGCGCCGTGAGACGCCTACGTAGCTCGCCAATTCGTTGAGTTCGATAGGCTCTTCTAGATTGGCTTCCATAAGCGCCACGATTTCCAACAGCTTGGGCTGAGTCGTCCCCAGCACATGCTTGAGGGGCACGCGCTGCTGATCCTGCTCGTTACGCACGCGCTCGTAGATGAACATTTCGGAGATACCCGCCGACAGCTCTTTGCCATGGTCGTGAGCAATCAGGTTGAGCATCATATCGAGCGGGGCGGTACCTCCTGAGGCCGTGAACCGATCGCGATCGATAGAGAACAGGTGCGGGGTCAGAATCACATTAGGGAACGCCTCCTGCATGGAGGGCAAGCACTCCCAATGCACGCTGGTTTCGTAATGATCCAGCAGCCCCGCCTGGCCCAATGCCCAACTGCCCGTGCATACCGAGCCAAGCCGCTTCACCTGACGCGCCTGTGCCTGCAGCCAGCGGAGGTGTTCACGGGTCACACTATGCTGTGGGCCCACTCCGCCACACACGACGACCCACTCGAGCGACAGCGGCGTATGAATGGAAGCGTCTGGCGTCACCTGCAAGCCGTCACTGGCACGCACCGGCAGGCCATCCTGGGTCAGCGTGTACCAGCGATAAAGCTCACGACCGGCCAACTGGTTGGCCATACGCAGTGGATCGATGGCGGATGCCAGCGAAATCAGGGTGAAATTGTCCAACAGCAGAAAGCCAAGGGTCTGTGGTTCGCACGCACGGTTAGTCGTGGCCGAGTCTTTTACTGAATGTGATGTCATGGTCCTACCCTCACTCACCTTTTTAAACCATTCGTCTTTTTTATTAGAGTTTTTTGGTATCCCTGGCGTTTCATAGCCTCCCCTGATGCAGTATGCCTGAATGCTAACTCATCCAAGGGGGCGTCTTGCTCCGTCGTCGTATACTGGCACGAATAGAGCGGTTAGAGACAAGACTATTACACTCATCTGCTCGCAAAAGTCGCAAATAACATGTTGTAAGTCGCATTGGGACCTCTAGAGGTGTATTGAGCGAAAAAATGTTAGTTCCAGACTTGAGGATGAAACGCTGATAGAGGCGCGCACTGAAGGTCGCCTTGTGTAGACCGCGGAAGGTTAGCCCTCGTCATCGCTGACTAATACGTTGAATTAATTACTTTTAAGAATATTCATATCGATAAAAATTGCCATTCAGGTATCCATGGACAGTAGCCACTGATACCGCCAGCATGACGTGCCCTAGCCGTTCATGCTGATGAGCAATTGACCAGCGACCCAAATGATACTTAATCAACTAACTTCAAGTACTGGCGAACGCTATACAGCCAGCCACAATCTGGCAGACTAGTGTGTTTATACCCCCTCAGAAGTGAGTAAGCATGATGAGCGATACCGCAAAACCCTGGACGCAACCGATGCCCGATGCGCAGTTCAAACTGATGCGCGACATTTTGGCGGCCCCCAGCCCAGTGGGCTTGGAAGGCGCGATGACCTACGGCGTACTAAAGCCCTACTTCGAGAGCTTCGCGCCCAGCGACTGGCACCTGCACCAGTTCAAAGGCAACGCAGGCGTGGTGCTAGACACGCATCCGGGCCGCGATGACATGTTCAAGTTGATGATCATCGGCCACGCAGACAAAATCCGTATGCAAGTTCGTTCGATTGGCGAAGACGGCAAGGTCTGGATCAACACCGACTCTTTCTTGCCCGGCGTATTAATCGGCCATGAAGTCACGCTGTTCAGCGAAGATCCAAACGCCCCAGGCCACTACCGCAGCATCGAAGGCGGCACAGTAGAAGCACTCGGCGCTATCCACTTTTCTGATCCCGCTCAGCGCGATGGCAGCAAAGGGATCAAAAAGGAACAGATCTATCTTGACCTGCAAATCCACGGCGAGAACAAAAAGCAGCAGGTACTGAACCTAGGCGTGCGTCCAGGCGACTCGATTATCTTCAACCGCCCTATTCGCTCTGGCTTTAGCCCGAACACCTTCTACGGTGCCTATTTGGATAACGGTTTGGGATGTTTCGTGACGGCAGAAGTGGCGCGCTTGATCGCCGAAGCGGGCGGCACCGACAACGTACGGGTGATGTTTGCCATCGCCAGCTACGAGGAAATCGGCCGTTTCGGTAGCCGCGTGCTGGCTGGTGAGCTCAAGCCCGATGCGCTCATTGGCGTGGACGTGAATCACGACTATGTGGCCGCCCCTGGCATCGGCGACAAGCGCATGCAGCCGCTGGAAATGGGTAAAGGGTTTACGCTGTCGGTGGGCTCGATTGCCAGTGAACAGCTCAACCGTATCATTGCCAGCGCTGCCAAAGAGCAAGACATCCCCATGCAGCGGGATATCGTGGGGGTGGATACCGGCACCGATGGCATGGCTGGCGTTCTGGCCTCCATCGATAGCGCAGCAACGTCTATGGGGTTCCCAATCCGCAACATGCACACTATTTCGGAAACCGGTAACACCCATGACGTGCTGGCGGCAATTCACGCGCTACACCACACCATTAAAACGCTGGATACCCTGCCCAATCCCAAGCAGGCATTTTTGGATAATCATCCGCGTCTCGATCAAGCCAGCCCACTAACCCATCAAGGCAGCGCCAAACCTGAGAACGATGACGAAAAATCCGCTTGATCCCTATAAAAAAACCCCGGCCATTGCTGGCCGGGGTAGTAGTAATTCCTCCGTAATCCTTCTTCACGAACCTCCTGTTCGTGCATCCCTGGTCTGACAAGCGTTCCATGCTTGCTCTCGCTCCTTAACACCTCTCCCTGTGTTGCTACTTACCTTGAACCTTCTATGTGTCAAAAACATTAACCTGAGATAGAAAATAGCGCACTTTTGATAAATTTTACCTTTTGGCATACCGAGCCCCCTTCAGGCGCGCAGCATGCTTTTCTTAGCGCTTTACCAGGCGACCGCCTATACTTTTTCTGCATCCATCGTGATGTTTCTCTACACGGACGTTACCACGCCTGAACCCATTCATTCCCTAGCGGTAGGAGGTCAGCGTGAGACATATCATGATCAGTTCGACCGTCCACGGTGTGGATATCATGTGCCGCCACTGCGGCAATGCAGAATCCGCCACCACATCGTACCTCAATCGGTTCCGGTTGGAAGGCACCGGTAAGGACAGCGTGCTGCTTCGCTGTTTGAGTTGCCAAACGTCGGTGTCGGCCCCCATGAGCCAGCTAAGCGCTCTGTTCTATCACTACGCCTGTTAATGGCTTAGATGAACTCGAGCACACAAGTACGGCTCGCAAAAAAAACCCCGACCATCGCTGGCCGGGGTTTCATCAGGTCCTCCCTAATCTTACATCACGAACATCCTGTTCATGCTTCCTTGTGCGCCGCAAGCACTCCCTACTTGCACTTCCTTGTAACGCCTTCCTTGCGTTATGTGCACACAGTGCGCCCTATAAAGCTCGAGTTATCTAACCTGGGATATGAAACGCGAAAAGTTTTTCGTTTCGTGCGCGCACCATCTACGCGTGCTTACGCAGGTCGGCATCAAAAACGTCCCACGCTTCGCTGGCCACTCATCGATGAGTGAGACCGCGACGCTTTAACGGCCGATGGGCTGCTTACCTACGCAAAAGGCGGGCTCGAAGGCCCGCCTTGTCGATGGCATTACGTCAGCGTACTAGCGTGTGAACCATGCCATCAGCGCCTCTGCCGTAGGAGCAGAAGAGGGCGGGTTTTGGCCGGTGATCAACTGACCGTCCTCGCGTACGTAGGGTGTAAAGATATCGGCTTTGCTGTAGATACCGCCACATTTCTGTAGCGCATCTTCTACTAAATGCGGTACGACATGAGTGAGACCCACCGCCTCTTCTTCACCATTAGTAAAACCGGTCACTTGACGACCTTTCACCAGCGGCTCGCCGCTTACGTCTTTGGCATTCACCAGCACGATAGGTGCGTGGCATACCGACGCCACCGGTTTACCTTGGGCGATAAAAGTTTCGATCAAATGGATAGAGTCTTCATCGTCCACCAAATCCCATAACGGCCCATGGCCACCAGGGTAAAACACCGCGTCGAAATCGTCTGCGCTCATGTCGCTCAGGCGATGCGTATTCGCCAATTCGGCTTTAGCTGTCTCGTCTTGCTGAAAGCGTCGGGTTTCGTCGGTTTGGCTCTCTTCCGCATCGCTTTTGGGGTCCAGCGGCGGTTGCCCACCTTTAGGTGAAGCAAGCGTTATGTCAGCGCCCGCATCTTTGAAGACGTAGTAAGGTGCCGCCAGCTCTTCCAGCCAAAAGCCGGTTTTCTCTCCTGTATCACCTAGCTGATCGTGCGAGGTCAACACCATTAGAATACGCTTACTCATCTCGATGCTCCTATTGGTCACGCATGGGATAGCATTTGCACTCCTAGGGCTACTTTGGGGCGCTCATCGAGGCTTACAAGCCCTACCTCCTGATATTGTATAGCAAATTCATCGCGAACAAACGAAAAGTAACTCTTTGTTTTATATAAATTAAACGACATAAATCATCATTTCGTACCATTCAGGTACAATAAATATACAATTTAATCTTGTACATTATTTATCCCTAACCTATAGTTTGAAGGGTCGGGGGCAGGGATACCGCGGCACAAAGGAATGTACGCTAAGGAATAGCGACACCAAGCTCACGGAAAAGAGCGTGCTCAGGAAGAGCCATGTAAAGCCACGGAAGGAGCTAGCCAAGGAAGAGCTAAGCGATGACCATGGAAGGCAAGGTACTAGAAGCATCGGTGCTTAAAAAAGCGTCCTCAGTTTTGAGGGCGCTTTTTCATGGGTGAAAGGTAGCTAACGCTATGATTTCCACCGACATAGGTGATACGTGAGCTTTCATGAACGACCATTTTTTCGGAACGGCCCTACACATCGCGCAGACTCCGCCAGTAGCTTTGGCGCAATTCGCCGCCAATTTGACTTCCGCTCTATCGAAATTGGCCGCTGGGTAACGCGTGAAGAGCGCGATCGAGCGGCAGCGCTGTTTCATGATGCGCTCTGCGACCTCATGCTCATTTTACAAGGCAACGAAACGCTGATTTCACTTAGAGGCGCACTAGCGCTGCAGTACGGCACCGGTGGGCGTCCTGGCGTGTCGGCACACTATGATCCCAGCCAGCGTAGCTTTGCGCTTGCCAAAAACGCTGGCCCCGGCAGCATCGCTCATGAGTGGTTTCACGCATTTGACCACTACATTGCCCCCAAATGTTTTCAAGACCTGCCTAATAACGCCTTCGCCTCAGCCGCCTGGTTGACCAATGCCGCACCCATTTGCCACCCCCTCAACCAGCGATTACTCGCCTGTTTCCGGGCCATTCTGCTTCAACCGGACGGCCAGCAGCCTAGCGCACTATTTTTAAACGCTGCCGCAATGGACAAATCGCTGGGCCAGCTTTACTACAGCAAACCCGAAGAGATGTGCGCTCGCGCTTTCGAAGCTTTCGTTCAAGATGCTCCGATCAAAAACCACTTTTTGGTCAAAGGCACCCAGTGCTCTCCTGACGCCGAACGCGGCTTGTACCCGGTAGGTGAGCAGCGCGCAGCGATCAACCGCGCATTTAACCACTACTTCTCTAGCCTTGGCGCAGCGCTGAGCCTTGAGCAATAGCGATGTGCAAAATCTTTTGCTAGCGACTAGGCTGTAGGCTCACTTATTTCTCAGAGGACGAGAGCATGCCATCTACTACTACTATCGTGGTCGTCGTTGTCGTGGTTGCCGTGGTGATCTTTGGTTTTAGCGGTGGCCTACCGTTTTGACGCACCGGAGTATGCACGACCACGCTGTTTTTTCATCCGGTACATGTTTACATCGGCATGGCGAAGCAGTGTGTTGGCATCTTGGCCGTCTTCGGGATAGACGGCCACACCCACGCTGCAAGACGGCATATCCATGCAGAGTGTACTCACACTCTCGTTCGAGGATAACTCGTCAAGCAGTTGAGCCGCTTTTTCCATCGCGGCTTCTTTGGAGTGAAGATCGGTCAAGAGTACCGTGAATTCATCCCCACCCATGCGTGCCACCGTGTCGGTATCACGAACACAGCTACTCAAGCGCGGGCTATCTCACACAGCACGGCGTCTCCTGCCGCATGACCGTGCACATCGTTGATACTTTTAAAGTCATTCACATCCAAGAATAGAAGTGCCAAACGGGCTTGATAACGCCTAGCGGTAGTCAACGCCGAGGCTAGGCGGTCATAAAACAGCGAGCGATTGGTCAGCTTCGTCAACGGGTCGTGGTGTGCGAGAAAACGCAATTCCTCTTCCGCTTGAACTTGGGGGGTGATGTCGCGTGCGACGCCAATACGCACCTGCTCCTCCTCGGACCAGCGCGCAGACCATAATATATGCACCACGCTGCCACTCTTGTGCAGGTAGCGATTACGAAAATCGAGATGAGGCTGTCCATTCATTACTCGCTTGATGGAAGCATGCGTCATCGCCACATCTTCTGGGTGCATATAGCGGGTAATTAGGGTGCCTATCAGCTCATCAGCGCGATACCCCAACAGCGACTCGCAGGCATCACTGACGAATAGAATGCGATGCTCTGCATCTACCACGAACACGGTATCGAGCATCAGGTGAATCAGTTTGGGGTAAAGCGCCTGCAAATCGACGGTCATGGGCAGCCTGGCGGGGTGACTTTCTCCCGAGTATAGACGGATCAAGAGCTGTATCAGTACCGTCTGTCTCGACCCTTCCATCGAAATTAACACTATGAACTCGATGAAGTTTCCAGCCAACCTTGTTTCACGGAGATCTCACTAGAATGTTCCCAAAACCGCTCCCAAAGCCCAGAAACGACGAAGGGGAATCAACATAAGGTTGATTCCCCTTCTATATTTCGTGGCGGAGAGGGAGGGATTCGAAACCACACTGACCTCCCTTCCACTACCTAACTAACTGATTCTATTATGAACTATCACGACTGACAGCACCAAAGCATTCCCAGTTTGTTCCCGAGTATTTGGCAGCAACGTCATTATCACGTACGTGCGCACGTCACATGTGGAGGGTTGGCGGGAATGTGTGGGTGTCTCGGAAAAAGGTAATAAAGGTAACCAACCTCGCGAAAACCACCTAAGCAATTGAAATTATTAAAATTAACACAGTCGTTCAAAAGGTAATAAAAAGGTGATCTATAGGTAACCACATTACCTTTTATAAAGGTGAATCGTTCATTTATAAAAAACATTTACTATCAATAAGTTACTCAAAAATTACCTTTTACATCACCTTATATTACCTTTTAGAGGTAATAAAAAACCAAAATAAAATCAGCTGCTTGCGATTAAAAAAGAGACAGATCACCCAGGTTACCTTTTTCCGATCTCCCCATGCTTTTATGCCCCACTCCCTTCACGAAGCCACACCATGCTCTGTTTGAAGGAATTCGCATGATTCCGCATGGAAATGGGCGTACGGAATTTGGCCGCAGGCCCTAGTAAAGGCGCGGTTTAGCGGCATGTGCATGGGTGCATAAAAATACACAGGTTTAGCGCGCAGGCGGGGCGGGGAGTCGACGGCGCGCCAGAGGGAGCAGTGGATGGTAAGCTATTTAAATTGCATCACCACAAATCAGGCTGAGCTCTGGGTAAAATTAGTAGGGATATTCACCATCAGAACATCGAAGTCTAGGAGTGAAAATGGAAGCAAATCTAACTCATCTGATTGCGTTAGTTGTAGGTGGGACCATGCTCTGTACAATCATTTTTTATCTCATGAAATGCAGAGGGGACCTTGGGCGTGCTGTCATATTTATAATCGCTATTCTCTGTATGGTCATGGGAGCATTCGGGCAGTTTCTATTCGAGGATCTATCCTCGACATACCAAATTATGCATGATGCAAATAAAATAGATGCTGAGCTGTTCAGCAAACTAGCCAGCGACGCAAAGTTGTGGTCACAAATTTTAGGTACGACTTTTATCGGCTTAGGAGTGGGTCTTCTAGTGGCATATCTATCTCATAAACCTGTCAAAAGCTAAAAAAGAAACCGCCCTCATCAGGGCGGTTTGGTTAATGCCTTCGATACCAGCCTAGCGATTGCTGATAATCAGCTCCCCCCGCGGCTCTGTCGCCTTCTGTCCTACAGTGTATCGAATTTGCGTAGTGTGGTGCGTTAAGCCCTGAAAGGCGTCTCGCATTTCTGGCGTGTCGTTGACGCTGATCACGAACTGCCCCTGACCTGTTCGGGCAAGGTCGCCCATACGGTAGTACTCCTCCAGCGGAAAGTCGCAACCGTAGCCGGCGGTTCCCCAGTAAGGCGGGTCGAGGTAGAACAGCGTGCCTTCCCGATCGTAACGCTTGATGCACTCTGCCCAGTCCAGGTGCTCGACCACTGTACGTGCCAAGCGTAAGTGCGCAGCGCTGAGATCTTCCTCAATTCGCAGCAGGTTCATTCGTGGTGGGGAAACGGCAGAGGTGCCAAACGTCTGGCCACTCACCTTGCCGCCGAAGGCCAGCTTTTGCAGGTAGAAGAAACGTGCCGCCCGCTGGATATCCGTCAGGTGGCGAGGGTCGATCTCGCGTTGCGTGAGGTACTCTTCACGGCTGATCAGCCCCCAGCGGAACTGTTTCACCAGCTCATCCGGGTGGTGCTTCACTACGCGGTAGAGGTTGACCAGCTCCCCGTGGGCGTCGTTGATGACTTCCACTTTGCTGGGGGCTTTCATAAAGAAGAGCGCAGCACCGCCGCAGAAGGGCTCCACATAGGCGGTGTGCGGTTTGAAAAGCGGTAGGATCTGTTTAGCCAAGCGGCGCTTGCCGCCCATCCAGGGCAAAATCGGTCGATTCATCATCCATGATACCTGTTCAAATATACAGTATTGATATACAGTAGTGGGTATCGCTTGCGGGGCCGGGACGCCTCCACTGCTTTCAGGGATGAAACGAGCGATATGCGCCTGGTCATGCCAGGCGCTTTTTTATTATGGGTCTAGCGAATACTCCCGAAACCGAATCACCTCCCCCCCCAGCACGTCGTTGATCTCACTGAACACCGCCTGCACCGGCTCAAGCTCATTGGTGACGAACACCTTGGCGGCTTTCTCCACGTCACCGAAACCGCCCGTATTGTTGGGGATGATGCCCATGAGCTGCGGGGGAATACGGTGGCCGGCGAGCTGGTCGTCGCGGGTGATGTTCTTGATCGCGGCGAAGTCGTCCTTGGCGGCCACCTCAGAGATCGGGATGATCTGGATACCGTCTTTTTTGCCGTTGGGGCTGTACAGGAACAGGTTGCGGAAGTTGCCCACGCCCTTCGACTCCTTCAGCGCGGTGCGCATGGCGTCGATGTCTTCCTGGTTGTGGGCAGCGTCGGAAACGTACATTACGAACCCCGCGTGGGAGCCGTTCAGGTAGTACTTACGCCGAAACAGCGTGGCGTTCTCATTCAGGAAGATCGACTGCAGCGCGCCCAGGTAATCCGGCACGCCGTACACCTCTTGGTTAATATCCGGCTCTAACAGGTGGATGATGCTGCCCTCGTCAAACTCGCTGCGCTCCGACCAGTTGGGCACCCAGAAGTAACGTTTGAGATCTACCCCACGGCGAACGTACTTCGCCCGCGCGGGCTTCAATGCCAGCAGCCTTCCCAAGCGGCCGAAGATCCGCTCCAGGTAGCAGTTGCCAAATACCAGATAGTCGGTGGCCAGCGCGCTAAATGCTTGGCGGCTTAACAGCGGGTGGGGAATAAACGAGCGCACCAGGATATTGCGCTTCACCTGAATGGCCGAGCCATGGTGCGCCGTGGCCCGGTAGGTTTGGGCCAGCGCGGGAAAATCCACCGGCGGCTCGTACCACTCGTTGCCCAGCATCCAGCAGCCGGTATAGAAAAAATCGTACCCATCAATCACCGGCGTCGGCTCGCCGAAGCTAAACGCCTCCGCTTTGGCAGGCGCGGCGGTGGTGTCGGTGTCTTTCACGTAAGCGGGCACGCGCACCCGTGGCTTTTCTGCCGCGTCGCTCATCCGTACATCTCCATTAGGGAACGGCCAGTGCCATGGTCGGCGGGGCCATCAAGAGGCTCATTGTGTAAGGCGTGCATGGTCGCCCACGCCAGGTCAGCGTGGCCGGTTTGGTTGTTGCGCCCTGCGGTGTAGGTCATCTGGCGGCCGGAGGCGGTCAGCTCCCGGCGGATCGCCATAAACGACTGGGCGAGATCCACCCAGCCAGCATCGAATTCAAGACGCCCCTTATTGATGATCTGCTGCGCCTGCATCACCAGGCGCGACTTCATTTCCGGGGTATAGCGGTAACGGGTGACGGTGGGGAAGAACTTCGCCACCAGTTGGGCCACGGCTTCACCGAGGCCCGAGGTATCAATGCCGATAAACGTCACGTTATAGCGGCGGGTCACGCTGCGGATAAACTCCGCCTGGGCTTCATAGTCGCGCCCTTTGAGACGATGGCGTTCCAGAATGCGGTGCTTACTATCGGCAGTTTTCGGCGGTGCGACCACCACCAAACCGGCACCATCGCCATCCTCACCATCCCCCGCCGGGTCGTAACCAATCCATACTGGAAATTCGCCATACGGCCGAGGCGCGAAGGGTTTCAGATCCCGCCAAGCATCCCAGCTATCCACCATGCAGCGCTGCATCATCGCCAGCGGGAAGGCGCTCTGCGTATCGTCCACGAACTCGCACATCAGCAGGTTCGCAAACTCGTCATCCGAGTATTCGAGGCGCAGTTGGTCGATGTCGAATAGGTCACAGCCCCCGGCAATCGCATCCTCGATGGTCACGATCTGCCGCCACTGGCCATCTGGCCCCCGCGCCCCGTTTTTCAGCGCCGCGTGGCTGACATCGATCTTCACCCGGTCGGCTTTCTTCTGGCGTTTGTTGAACCGGTCACCGGTCCAGAACGGGTAAGCTTCGTGGGCCACGGAAGATGGCGTGCTGAAGTAGGTCTGCTTCCACTTCTTGTGCATGGCCATGCCCGACGTCACCTTACGGAACGTCTCGAAGCCATGAATCCAGAAGTATTCGTCTAGGTAGGTATCGCCGTGGTAGCCCTGGGCGGTTTTGGCGTTGGTACCCAGAAAGTGCAGCTCTGCGCCATTGGCGAGAATGATCGGGTCGCCCTTGAGTTCCACCCCGGTCACTTCCTTCACGAACTGCACGATGTAGTGGCGGAAGATATGCGCCTGGGCCTTACTCGCGCTCATGAAGATTTTGTTCTTACCGGTCTCCATGGCATCGGCAATCGCCTCCCGGGCGAAGTACCACGTCGCGCCAATCTGGCGGCTTTTGAGCAGGTTACGAATGCGCTCATGCTGCCCCGCCCGGTACCAGCCCCGCTGGTAATCAAACAGCGAGGCCTCGAACGCCTCAACAATCTGAATCACCCCTTCATCACCCACATCGTTCCGGGCAGGCTTCTTCTTCGGCCCCTCGTTGCGGCGCTCGATGTTGGGGTTCAGGTCGGCTTCCTTCCCGCTGCCCTGGTACTTATGCACCCGGGCAAGCCGCTCGATCTGGCGGCCCAGCAGGTCGATCTCCTTAAAATCCTTGCCCTCTTTCTGCTCCTTCCAAATCAGTTGCACCAGGCGCGCTTCCAGCGCCCCTTCGACCCGCTGCGTGGGCGTGGCCTCGTCCCAGGCGTCGCGCTTTTTCCAGCTATCAATCGTTGCCCGCGGCAACTCCAAGAATTCGGCAATGCGCGCAATCCGCCACCCCATCCAATAGAGATGGCGGGCAGAAAGGCGGTGCTGGTCGTCGTCAATCGGGGCTTGGGCTGTCATGCCGCCAGCGTACCCGCGCAGGCACAGTCACGATTGCCCCGCCCGATGTAAGTCACGCCACTTACACCCAGCCCTCATTGAGCCAAGGCCCCACTGCGGGGAACCTGACCGCAGCCAAACGCCCACCCACTCACCGAGGCCCGACCATGCCCTGGCACCGTATCGCAAAAGAAGGCGCAACCACCGATGGCCGCACCATCAGCGCCGAATGGCTCACCCAAATGGCCGCCAACTTCGACCCCGCCAACTACGGCTGCCGGGTCAATATGGAACACATCAAAGGCCTGCTGCCGGATGGCCCCTTCAAAGCCTACGGCGACGTGACCGCGCTCAAAACCGAGGCAGACGACGACGGCAAGCTCGGCCTTTATGCCGAGATCGACCCCACCGACGAACTCAAGGCCATGGTCGAAAAACGCCAGAAGGTCTACACCTCCATGGAAATCGACCTCGACTTTGCCGACACCGGCGAAGCCTACCTGGTCGGGCTGGCGGTCACCGATTCCCCCGCCTCCCTCGGCACCTCCATGCTCAAGTTCAGCGCTTCTGAGGGCAAAAACTCCCCGCTGGCCGCCCGCAAACAGCGCCCGGAGAACCTCTTCTCCGAAGCGCTGGAAACCGACCTCTCCTTTAGCGAAGCGCCGCACGAGCAAGGCCCTTCGCTTGCCGAACGCGTCAAAGCGCTGTTCAAAAAGCAGGATGCGAAAAGCGCCGCCGGTTTCGAGGCCTTCCGCAGCGAGCTGGAAGAGACCCTCGGCCTGTTCGTGGAAAAACACCAGGCACTCAGCGACGCCCTGAAAAAGCGCCCCACGCAAGCCGCCTTCAACGAGCTCAAAAGCGACTACGAGACCCTGAAAAAAGAGTTCGACGCGCTCTACACCAAGCTCGACAGCACCCCCAACCGCCCGGCCCGCACGCCCGCCACCGGCGGCGACACCGACATCGAAACCGACTGCTAAGAGACGCCCACGCCCATGCGCAACGAGACCCGCAAGCACTTCAACAACTTCGCCGCCAAAGTGGCGAAGCTCAACGGCGTCCCCGACGCCACCCAAAAATTCGCCGTCGACCCCACCATTCAGCAGCGGCTGGAAAAGCGCATTCAGGAATCCAGCGACTTCCTCTCGCGCATCAACATGGTCGGCGTCGATGAGCTGAAAGGCGAAAAGCTCGCCCTCGGCGTTACCGGCCCCATCGCCGCCCGCACCAACGTCGCCAACCAGGACCGCAAAACCCGTGACCTCACCACGCTGGACGCCCAGGGCTACGAGTGCCGAATGACCGAATTCGACACCCACCTGGGTTACGCCAAGCTGGATGCCTGGGCCAAGTTCCCCAACTTCCAGTCCATGGTGCGCGATGTCATCGTTCGCCAGCAGGCGCTGGACCGCATGATGATCGGCTTCAACGGCACCTCCGCCGCCGCGCAAACCGACCCGGTCGCCAACCCCTACCTGCAAGACGTCAACATCGGCTGGCTGCAGCAGTACCGCACCCACGCACCTCAGCGAGTGATGAAGGACGGCAAAACCAACGGCAAGATTCTCATCGATCCCACTGCCGAGAAAAATACGGAAGGCAAATTGACTGGCGGCATTCTAGGCGACTACGCCTCGCTGGACGCCCTGGTATACGACGTCATCAGTAGCCTCATCGCGCCCTGGTTCCGCCGCCTGCCGGGGCTAGTGGTCATCCTCGGCCGCAACCTGATGTCGGATAAATACTTCCCGCTGCTCAACCAGCTACCGCCCAGCGAGCAGCTCGCCGCCGATCTGGTCATCAGTCAAAAGCGTATTGGCGGGCTGCAAGGTATGGATGTGCCTTTCTTCCCCGAAAACGCGCTGATGGTCACCACCCTGGATAACCTCTCGGTCTACTGGCAGAACGGTGCCCGCCGCCGCTTCGTCACCGAAAACCCCAAGCGCAACCGTATCGAGAACTACGAGTCCTCCAACGACGCCTACGTGGTGGAAGAGTTCGGCGCGGGCTGTCTGGTGGAAAATATCGAACTCTCTGAAGCTGCTCGAAACGGCATCAAGGAGTAGTGATGACCAGCCCAGCCCGCCGCCACTTTGAACGCGTCAGCGCCGCCCTCGCCGCCGCTGACGCGGGAGAAGCCCCCATGCAGGGCGAAGCGTATGAGCTGATGCAAGCCGCGCTGTTTGAAGACTATCGCCTGCTCAAATCCACCCAATCCATGGAGCGCAAAGCCGAAATCAAGCGCGAGATCCTGCCCAAGTACGCCGAGTACGTGTCCGGAGTGCTGGAAGCGGGCCAGGGCGCGCAAGACGACGTGCTGATGCGCGTGATGCTCTGGCGTATTGATGCCGGTGACCTCGCTGGGGCCATAGCCATCGCCAAGTACGCCACCAAGCACGGCCTTACCCCGCCGGATCAATTCGAGCGTGGCACCGCCGCCATCATCGCCGAAGAGGTCGCCGACCAGGCACTGAAGCAGCTGGATGAAGAAGGCGCAGACACCACCGCCCTGCTGGTTCACCTGGTGGATGTGGAAGCGCTCACCCGCGATGCGGATATGCACGACCAGATCCGCGCCAAGCTGCACAAAGCGCTGGGCTACACCTGCCGAGCCACCGGCCAGCTAGACGACGCCCAGCACCACCTGGAACGCGCCCTCGCGCTCAACGACCGCATTGGCGTGAAGAAAGACCTCGAACGCCTGGAACGAGAACGCAAACAGAACGCTGCCGCTACGCCCACGGGCTAGCGGCCAACCGAGTCGACCGCCGACGTCAGGGGGCGCGACGTAAGAGCCAGGCGTTTTAACGCCCACGCTCGAACGCCGCCCACCCCCTTCTTATTCAAGTGAGGGAACCGATGAGCAGCTTTATCTCGGCAGGCACACCCAAAAGCGGCACCCACACCACCGAGCAGCCGCTCGACAGCCCGCTCGAAAACAACGGCTTCTGGCCGGACATCCAGCCCAGCGATTTTCGCGCCACCCACCGGCTGGACAGCACCATCACCCAGCCGCGCATCGAAAGCGCCCTGAAGGCCGCCATGATCACGGTCAACCGCGTGCTGCGCCATTGGCAGCAGGCCAAGGTCGAAGCGGGCTACCCCACCATGGCCTCGCTGCCCATTCCCGTGTGGCAGTCGCCGGAAGTGTTCAACGTGCTCTACCTGCGCGCCGTGTACTCCACCGCCCACGCCAGTCTGCTGGAGCACTACGCCGATTATGACGCCACCAATAGCGCCCGGGAGCGCGGTGAACAGCTCCAAGCCCCCGCCGATGGCTACCGCCGCGACGCCGCCTGGGCGATCAGCGAGATCGAAGGGCGGCCACATAGCACGGTCGAGCTGATATGACCCTCGCTCCATCCAACACCGTGCGCGCCCAGCAGCACGACACCCTGGATGCCATTTGCTACCGCGTCTACGGCACCACCCGAGGCGTCACCGAGCAAGTGCTAGCCGCCAACCCCGGGCTGGCAGAACAGGGGCCGGTGCTGCCCCACGGCACGCCGGTCACCCTGCCTGCCATTCCCCAGGCCACCCAACGCGCCCCCACGGTGAACCTGTGGGATTAACGTTCTAAATCGCCGAGGCCCGTATGAGCCACCACTTTGAAATCACCACCGAAAGCGCCAAAGCCGCGCCCCCGGCCATCGTCTCGCTGCTGCACGTCGGCGGCATGACGCCCGCCGATTGGGTCACGGTGCTAACGCTGCTCTACTTGGCGCTACAAATCGGGCTGCTGATTCCCCGCTACCTCACCCGCTTACGTGACTATTGGGAGAACCGCCGTGGGTCTTAAAACCAAGCTCGGCGTCAGCCTGGCCGCCGGGGCCATCAGTATCGCCACCGCCGTGGTGTCGTTCTACGAAGGGTACGAGCCCACCGCCTACCGCGACCCCGTAGGCATCCCGACCATCTGCTATGGCCACACGGAAACCGCCCGCCTGGGGCAAACGCTCAGCCAGGCAGAATGCACCGCCCTGCTGCAGCAGGATCTCGGCGAGGCCTTCGTGGTGGTGGATCGCCGCGCCCAGATCGAGCTACCAGAACCCACCCGCGCTGCGCTGGCCTCGTTTGTTTACAACGTCGGGGCTGGCAACTTCGCCCGCTCCACCCTGCTGCGCAAACTCAACCGGGGCGACCTGCACGGTGCCTGCCATGAGCTCAGCCGCTGGGTTTACGCCGGGGGAAAACGGCTCAACGGGCTGGTTAGCCGCCGTGCCACTGAGAAAGAGATCTGCTTGGCAGGCTTAGCACAGGAGGCCACGCCATGACCCGCCTACTCGCCGCCCTTGCCATTTTGGTGCTCGTGCTGCTGATCACCTGGGCGCTGTGGCAGCGCACCCACGCCGCCGAAGCCCGCGCCGAACTGGCCGAACAGCAGCTCTCTCACTCACAGCAGCGGGAAGCAGAAAGCAAGGTGGTCATCGATGCGCTCTGGGAAAACGCCATGCGCCTAGAAAGCCAGCGGCGTGCCCTCGCTCAGCAGCAGGCCACACTCACCCGCACAGCGGCCAACCGCCTGGCCACCATTGAGGAGCTACACCGTGACAATGCAGAACTTCGCGCTTGGGCCGGCTCTCGCCTGCCTGATGCTGTTATCCGGATGCGCCGCCGCCCCGCCGTCACCGGTGCCGACGCTTATCATCAATCAGTGCGCGACCCCCAGCCCCTGCACGCTCCCCGCGAGTAACCCCGAAACCAACGGCGAGCTAGACCTGCAGCTAGAACGCACCGAAGCCGCCTGGGCACAGTGCGCCGCCGAAGTCGATGCCGTCATCGCCTGCCAAGAGGCCCACCATGCAGAAGCTCCACCTGCTACGCGCTCACCTGGTTAACGCGGTACCCGCCCTGGCGAAAGACCCCGAACGGCTGCTCACCTTCGTGGAAGAAGGCAGCATCGCCTTTCGCCGTGGCCCCAACCTTACCCACGAATACCAGTTCACCGCCCAACTCGTGCTCACCGACTTCAGCGCGAACCTGGACACCATCATCGTGCCGCTGCTGCAGTGGCTAGCCGAGTACCAGCCCGACGCCGACCCCTTTGATGCCATCCGCTTTGAAGCCGAGATCCTCAGTCATCAATCGGTGGATGTCGCCCTGCGGGTAACGCTCAGCGAACGGGTGCTCGCCAAGGTGGAATGCGCGACTGGGCACATTAAGGTCGACCGCGCCCTGCCACGATTCGAGACCACCGGCTGCCCGGATACCCGCTGGCAGCTACTGATCCGCGATAGCGACGCCCAGGAGGAGTACACCCTGGTAGCCGAATGGGACGGCCCGAATGCCGGATAACATGGAAGCGTTGGAGGAGTGGGTCGGCCCGCTGCTCGCCAAGCTGGACGACCAACAGCGCCGCGCCCTGGCCCGCAACGTGGCGCGGGATCTTCGCCGCCGCCAACGCGAACGCATCCGCGCCCAAACCAACCCGGATGGCACGCCCTACGCCCCGCGTAAGGAACAGCGCCTGCGCGCCCAGCAAGGCAGCATCAAACGGCGCGCCATGTTCAGCAAACTCTCCACTGCCAAATGGCTCAAGGCCACCGCCCAAGGCGACACCGCCGTGGTGGGTTTCTTCGGCAGCGTCGCCCGCATCGCCGCCACCCACCAGCGCGGCCTCAAAGATCGCGTCACCCGCGACGGCCCCCGCGTGAAGTACGCCCAGCGGGAGCTGCTCGGTTTCACCGCGCTGGATCAAGAGCACATTATGGATTCTGTGCTCAAGCACCTCAGCCCCGGCTAAGCGGCTCGGTGTAAACCGCCCCATTCACACCCGCCGCCGCTTCGCCTTCGCCAAACGCCGCCGCAGGATAGCGGCTATGAACATTCCCGAACTCCTCCGCCTGCTGCACAACCTGATCCGCCTCGGCACCATCGCCGAGGTGGACCACCGCGCTGCCCGCGTGCGCGTTAAAACCGGCGAGCTGTTAACCGACTGGCTGCCCTGGCTGGAAGGCCGCGCAGGCACCACGCGGGATTGGGACCCGCCTACGAAAGGCGAGCAAGTCATCCTCTTTTCACCCGGCGGCGACCCCGCCGCCGGTGTGGTGCTGTGCGGACTGTGCTCAAACGCGCACCCCGCCCCGGCGGAGGTCGCCACGCTGTGGCGCAGAATCTTCCCCGATGAGGGGCTATTCGAGTACGACCACGCCAACAGCGTGCTGCGCATCCGCCTGCCCGGTGCCATCGAAATCAGCGCGCCCGGCGGCACCACCTGGCAAGGCAACATCCAGCACACCGGCGAGCTGAACCGGAAAGGCGGCTACAGCCAGCAAGGCGGCGGGCTAAGTCACAACGGCAAAAACGTGGGGCACGACCACGCCCATAGCGGCATCCAGCCCGGCCCCGCCAACACCCAGGGGCCAATCTAATGGCAGGCATGAACGCACACACCGGCCGCCAGTTGGATTCGCTGGCCCATATCCAGCAATCGGTGGCAGACATTCTCACCACGCCCATCGGCTCCCGCGTGATGCGTAGGGAGTACGGCTCGCTGCTGCCGGAACTGATCGACCAGCCCTTGAACGGCCCCACCGCCCTGCGTGCCTACGCCGCCACGGTGGTGGCCTTAATGAAGTGGGAACCGCGTATTCGCGTGCAACAAGTCACCCGGCAGGTCTCCACCCAGCGCCCTGGTCGTTTCGATCTGATCATCACCGCTCAGCGCGTGGATAACGGCGAGCGCGTCAGCCTAGACGTGCCGCTCAGGGGGAATCTATGAACAATGCCATCGACCTCTCCCAGCTTCCCGCGCCAAACGTCATCGAGCCGCTGGACTATGAAACGATCCTGGCCGAGCGCAAGGCGCGGCTGATCGCGCTGCATCCCGAAGAGGAGCGGGAAGCCGTGGCCGAGCTGCTCGCGCTGGAATCCGAACCCACGGTCAAGCTGCTGCAGGAGAACGCCTACCGCGAGCTGCTACTACGCCAGCGCATCAATGAAGCGGCCCGCGCGGTGATGATCGCCTTCGCCAACGATGAGGACCTCGACCAGCTCGGGGCCAACCTTAACGTGAAACGCCTAGTGCTGGACGCAGGCGACCCCACCGCCATTCCGCCGGTACGTCCCACCCTGGAAAAAAACCGCGACTACCGCGCCCGTATTCAGCTCGCCTTTGAAGGGTTATCGGTGGCGGGGCCAAGTGGGGCGTATGAGTACCAGGCCATTAGCGCCCACCCCAGCGTGCTGGATGTTTCAGTCGCCAGCCCGGAACCCGTGGAGGTCGTGCTTACCATTCTCTCCCGGGAAGCCGGTGGCCAGCCCAGCCAAGCGGTGCTAGAGGCAGTGCGCAAGAGCGTGGATGAACGCCGCCCACTGACGGATCGCGTTACCGTGCAAGCGGCCACCCTGCTGCCGTTCAGCATCACGGCGGTGTTGGCCCTGCGCATCGGCCCCGATCCCGCCGTGATTCGTGAGCAGGCCCGGCAACAGCTAGCAGCATACGTGGAAGCCCGCCATCGGCTAGGGGCGTGGATCACCCGTTCAGGCGTTCACGCCGCCCTCACCGTGGAAGGCGTCGAGCGCATCACGTTGGAAGGCTTTAGCGAGATTATCGCCGCCCAGCACCATGCGCCGCACTGCACCGGCATCACCCTGCACACGGAGGGCGTATGACCGACCTACTGCCCCCCAACCGCACCGCGCTTGAATCGCGCCTGGCCGCCTCGCACCCGCTCGCGCTGCCGGTACCGCTGCGCACGCTCTGGAACCCGGCCACCTGCCCGGCGCACTGCCTGCCGTTTCTGGCCTGGGCGTTTTCGGTCGACCAGTGGCACGAGTCCTGGCCGGAGAGCGTCAAGCGCCGCGTGATCGCCAACAGTGCAGAGCTTCACCGCATCAAAGGCACCCGCCCAGCGGTCGAGCTCGCCATGGAATCCCTCGGGGTAGAAGTCGAACTCACCGAGTGGTTCGAGGCCACGCCCCACCTGCCACGGGGCACCTTCCGCGCCGTGCTCTACGTGAACGAAAACCTCACGCCCGAAGCGCCGGCGCTGCTCAGCGACACGCTCTACACCCAGCTACGCCAGGCCATCGACAACGCCAAGAACCAGCGCAGCCACTACACCTTCCAGGTGGGTGCCCGCTACGCAGCGGGCATGGGGGCCGCCAGCGCCGTGAAAAGCGCCGCCGTTCGGCGCGACACCGCCAACGCCATCACGCCCCCGCTGAATGCCCAAAGCTCCCTCGGCGCGGCAGCCGTGCAGCGCACGGCGGCAGTCTCCCGCTGGGCGGCCACCGCCACCCAATCTCCCACGTTATCCACCCCGCTTGCCGTGGCCTGCACCTTCCGCGCCACGGCGGTGGCCCGTTATCCCATGGAGGCCCCCGCATGACGGCCCTTGTTCCCACGCTCACCCTCGCCGGGCTAAACGCCGTGTTTAATGCCCAAGGCGATGGCCTGCAAGCCCGCATTACCCACCTCGTGCTGGGTGATCAGGGGCGCACGCCTAGCCCATCGCACACCTCACTCGGCAACCAGCGCCGCCGTATTCCTATTGCCGATGGCGAAAAGACCGCCGACCGGCAGCTCCACGTCACCGGCGTGGTGGATGGCGATGGCCCGGAGTTCTGGGTGCGGGAAGTGGGCTTTGAATTGGAAGACGGCACGCTGCTGGCGATCTGGTCCAGCACCCAGCCGCTGGCCTACGTCTCCAATAACGTGCCGCTGCTGCTGGCGTTCGATCTACGCCTGGAGGCGCTACCGGCGGATGCCGTCACGGTCGTCACCACCGGGGCCAACCTGTCGCTGGCCGCCTGGGGCGAGCAGTACCTCGCCAATGCGGCGGCCATCGTCGACAACATGGCCCGCCAGGTGGATCTCCTCTACCGCGTTCAAGCCCTAGAGAAACGCCCATGAGCACCCAAGCTCCCACACTCTCAATGATCGCGGGCACTACCTACCGCTTTAGCGCGACCTGGGCCAGCGACGACGCCCACGCCACGCCGATCAACCTCACCGGCTGCGAGGCGATGTTCGCGGTGGTCAGTTACCAGGGAGAAACGCTGCTCACCTGCGAGACGGGTAACGGCATCGACCTGGAGCCAGAAGACGGTGGCATCCACCTGCACCTTCGCCCCGAGCAAACCGCTGGCCCCGTGGCCCCGCACTGGGCAGGTGCCCGTTACGAGCTGCGCATCACCTTTCCCAACGGCGATGTGTTCAGCCTGCTGCAAGGGCGCTTTCAGCTACAGCCGGGGGTGATTCATGGCTAACGCCACGCGCCTCACCATCACCATGCCCGCCCGCAGCGTCACCGTGCGCCTACCCGCATCGTCGCGCTTTCAGGTAATTAGCCACGGCCTGCAGGGGCCGCCCGGCACGCTCTCGGCGGAGATCCTGCAGCAGGTCAGCGAGGCCCGCCACGCCACCCAACAGCTCGGCAGCATGATGGCCGCGCTCACACAGGAATTCACCTACTACGGCGGCAGCATCAGCGCCCAGGAGGACGACACCCCATGAGTTTTGACGACAACCTCGCCGCGCTTCGCCAAGCCGTGACCCACACACTCGGGGTGATCGACGGCAAGCTGCGCAACAAAGCCAATAAAGCCGACGTGATGACGCCGGAACAGGTCGACCAGCGCATTCAAACGCTGATCGGGGCCGCGCCCGAAACCCTCGACACCCTGGCCGAGATCGCCGAAGCGCTGGGCAACAACCCCAACTTCGCCGCCACCATCACCGAGCAGCTCGGCACCAAGGCCACCAAAACCCAACACGCCGCGCTTGAGGCTGAACTCAGCGAGGCCCTCACCGCGCTCACCGACGCCTTCACCCAAGGCGCGGCCAACATCCAAAACGCCACCCAGGAGACACCATGAGCTTAGAAAGCCAAGTCGCCGCGCTCGTCAGCGCCGCCAATAGCCTCACCAGTCAAGTGGCTGGGAAGATGAGCCAGATTGACCAGAAGGTGGATCAGGCCACCCAAGCAGTGCCTGAGGCGGTGAAGAAACTGTCGCAACAGACCTTTTACGTCGATGCTGAATACGGCGATGACAACCATACGGGTACCAAAGAAACCGAACCACTAAAGACCATCAAAGGGATTGGAAAGCACGCGGCTAGCGGTGCAGAAATAGTGATATATCTAAAGGCCGGACAAACCCATGAAGTTAACGGGTTTGGTTTCTACATCTCCACCGGGATGATTGGCTTCTACGCATGGGGCGACTATGCAAACCTTGGTAAGCCAGAGATTAAATTTTCCCCTGCATATGACCAAGCCAATAACTACTACAGTGGTTATGTAGCTGGATTATCCACTGGAAACATACTGACTCGCTTCTGTGACTTAACGGTAGACTTTGACGCTTCAAAAGGAACGTTAGGTACGCAAACCTCTTTTTGGGCCTACTCCAATAGCGCCATTTCAATAATCATGCACGCTGCGGCGATCACGCTTAGAAACGCACCTTTAATAGCGGCCTACAGTGGTTACACAGGGCGTGACCTCTATTTATCGCTGTGCAGTATCGAGGTCATTGAGAATGTGTCGGGGCATGCACATCTTGTCAAAAACCGCAATGGCACACACCACACCCTCAAACTGGACGTTTACGCCACTAACCTAATAGGCAGTATCACTTGGCGGGATTTAATCAACATCTATCCAGACAACCGAAACATATTAACGAACCTCGACCTAACAGATATTTAAGGAGCCTATAGCATGATAATTAGCTCTGTATCTCATAACGGCAACTCGTACTGGAATGTGGACTCTGCGACAACCACACTACCAACCGATGTCATACTGCACGCAGGCCAGCAAAAGCTAAACCAGCACATCGACACCGCCGCCGGCAACGCCCGTGCCGCGTTTGTCAGCCCAGGCAGCTATATCGATCAGGAGTATCTGCTCGCTAAGCAAGAGGCGCAGGCCTGGCTAGACAGCGGCAAAGATGCCAACGCCATCCCCTCCAGCGTCAGCGACCACATGGCCATGTTTGAAGTAGGTGCCGAAACCGCCGCCACCGAGATCGTCGCCACCGCCGAGGCATGGGAAACCGCCTTGCGCGAGATCCGCCAACTACGGCTCGGCGGCAAAGCGTCGGTACGCCAAGCGGAGACGATCGAAGCGGCAGAGGCAGCTGCTAAGGAAGCGATTGAGCAGTTGAATCGGTATCGGCCGCCGGAGGGCTGACCAATCACACTGAAATAAGAAGCCCGCCGATTGGCGGGCTATCTAAGACTTAATAACTCACCATGCAATATTACCAGCACTTTCTCTTACTTGCTCTCCAAGCCCAAACCATAACCATTCCTCACCTGCCTGTCGCAATTCAAATCTTAGATACTCACTAGCTTTTTTCATAAAATCAATATCACCAACACCCACCTTATAAGAGCAATAGCACCTCACAAAAACCCAAACGTCTTTGTCCATGCCAATGCCTTTTTTCATATTGCTATCAAAAATATAATAGATATTAGAATCAGCCCCTATCAGTTCAAAAGCCATTAAGCATATATCATCAATCTCAGAAAAATAATCTCTAACAAAAAAATCTACATCATTTGGGTTTATTACTTCACTCTTGATGGCATTAGTCAGCGTGCTAGGATATGCCAGCACCTGGCTATAGTTCATACGTTGAAAAAGCTGGGCACAATTCCAGACTTCAACATGCTCATTGCTAGAAAAGTTCGGAAAGTCTCTCTGACTTCTATTGGATAAAGAGTTTACCACTAACGGCAGTACGTTCAAGCTTGCTTCATATGCACGTTCTACAATTCTTTTGTCAGTCGCCATATCAAGTTGCCGTTTCGCTATAGCCAGCTGTTCCTCCTGGCTATCTATCAACTTTTGCTGTTGTTTTAGAGTAATTATAAAAGCTGCCAAAGTAGCTACTACTGCCGCCACCCCAACTGTACCCGATAGGTATGTCGCAAAATCTGCCCAGTTCCCAGTATCGGATGAGATAGGCAACTCTTTAAAATTCCATACGTATGCACCTATAGCAACCATCGCAATCATTACTACTGCAATGGCAAGTACCCAATAGCCATGGTCTTTAATCCAACAAAAAAACTTAGCAGCACTTAAGTTAATTGCCACAACCACCCCCATGAGGAATTTCACAATCAATAAAAATTATTTATTAAGTACATCAAGCTGTGCACTATTGAGTTTTTTTATCTTAACCCCTAGCTCATACCAATTCACCAGCTTACGATCTTCGCCTTCAAATGTTGTTTGCATATTCAAGAAACGCTTTCCTTTTTCACAAAATTCATCATCACCTAAACCGGAATAGTAAGCCATTACACATAGCATATAAAAACCTGGACTCCTAAGAGGCCTTGCAAACCTTTTATCTAACTGGCAATCAACGACATTGAAAAGTTCTGGAGACACCTTTAACTGTTGAAATAAAAAAAGATGGGTTCTGATCACAGGTCCCAATGTCATATTGGCATATGACTCAACATCACCTACAGTGTCTTCATTTAAAAAACTCGTTATTCTATTTGCATGTTCAAAGAGGTCTTTCCTTATATAGTAACTATACCCTTGCCCTCTATCCCTGATAACCACTTTCATTGACTCTGTTGGCATAACCATCTCATTAAGCGAAACCTCAATATAATCAATCATCATGGGAAGCAGGCTTTTTATATTATCATAGGCTAAATCAACTTCTCTTTTCCTTTTTTCAAACTGCAATTGTTGTTCGGAAAATGAAATAAGTTTCTTCTGATCTCTTATTATTTCATTTTGGCTATCAATAAGCTCCTGTTGATGTCCCAATGTTCTAACAACTGCATAAAGCGTGCCTAGCACCGCTGTGACACCCACCGTGCCTGATAAGTACGTAGCAAAATATGCCCAATCCTCGGGATCGGTTGATGTTGGGTTGCTGCCAAAAACTAAGATATAAGCAGCCACGAAGATGAAAGCGAAAATGGCTACCAACATACCCACCAGTTTATTCTCCATCCCAACATTCCCTTAGCAGTCACTTTCCCGCACCTTACCACACCCACCATGTAAACCACCCCACTTACACCCACCACTGCTACCACCCTCCCCCCAGCCCCCGCACGATACCTGCGTGAATTCACCCTTTTCGTTACTCGAACAGTGAACCTGCGCAGGAGCCACCATGGCACTCGATCAATACCACCACGGCGTGCGCGTTGCGGAAGTTAATGACGGCACGCGTACTATCCGCACCGTCTCAACCGCCGTCATCGGCGTGGTTTGCACCGCACCGGATGCGGACGCCACCACCTTCCCCCTCAACCAGCCCGCGCTGGTGACCAATGTGGACACCGCCATTGGCAAAGCGGGCACTCAAGGCACGCTAAAAGACACCCTCACCGGCATTGGCCAGCAGGCCAAGCCCATCATCGTCGTGGTGCGGGTAGAGGAAGGCCTAGACGACGAAACCACCACCGCCAATGTGATTGGCACCACCACCGAGCTAGGCCAGCGCACCGGGCTGCAGGCGCTGCTCACCGCCAAGCAAAAGCTGGGCGTCTCGCCGCGCATTATTGGTGTGCCTTACCTGGATACCCAGCCGGTGGCCACCGCGATGGTCTCGGTGCTGCAGCAGCTGCGCGCCTTTGGCTACGTGTACGCCCACGGCTGCGAGACCACCAGCGATGTCATCGCCTACCGCGATGAGTTTGGTGCCCGCGAACTGATGGTGCTCTGGCCCCAGTGGCAAGCGTTCGATACCGACGACGCGCAAACGCTGGATATCAGCCCCGTGGCAATCGCACTGGGCCTGCGCGCCAAGCTGGATCAAACCGTGGGCTGGCACAAAACCCTGAGTAACGTGGCGGTGAACGGCGTCACCGGCATCAGCAAAGACGTGTTCTGGGATCTACAAAGCCCCAACACCGATGCCGGGCTGCTCAATGCTGCCGATGTCACCACGCTGGTGAACCAGAACGGCTACCGCTTCTGGGGCTCGCGCACCTGCGCCGGGCCAGAAAGCCTCTTCCCCTTCGAGAACTACACCCGCACCGCCCAGATCCTCGCCGATACCGTGGCCGAAGCGCACCTGTGGGCGGTGGATCTCCCCCTGCACGCCTCATTAGCGCGAGACATCATCGAAGGCCTGAACGCCAAATTCCGCGAGCTGAAAACCCTGGGGCTGATTGTCGATGGCAGCGCCTGGCTAAACGAGGAGCTCAACACCCAAACCTCCCTCAAGGGCGGCAAGCTGCGCATCGACTACGACTACACGCCGGTACCGCCGCTGGAAGACCTCGGTTTTCAGCAGCGCATCACCGACTCCTATCTGGCCGACTTCGCCGAGCGCGTCGCGGCCACCGCCTGATTGGATTAGCGAGAGACCCCCATGGCACTCCCGAAAAAGCTCAAAGACCTCAACCTGTTCAGCAATGGTGAAAGCTGGCAGGGCATCGTCCAGTCGATCACCTTGCCCACCCTCACCCGCAAGATCGAAGAGTGGCGCGGCGGCGGCATGGACGGCGCAGTGGGTATCGATATGGGCCAAGACGGCCTGCTCACCGTGCAATGGACGGTAGGCGGGCTGGTAGAAAGCCTGTTCGACAACTTCGGCACCGCCCGCATCGACGCCGACATGCTGCGCATGACCGGCAGCTACGAGCGCGACGACATCGACGATGCCTCCTCAGTCGAGGTGGTCATGCGCGGCCGCCACACCGAGATCGATATGGGCGACGCCCAAACCGGTGAGAACACCGAGCATCAGGTCACCAGCACGCTCAGCTACTACAAGCTCACCATCGACGGCACCGAGAAAATCGAGATCGACCTGGTGAACGGCGTGTTCAAGGTCAACGGCGTCGACCGCCTCGCAGGCCGCCGCCAGCGCCTGGGTATTTAACACAGGCATTTAACCCGATCCCTTTAACCCAACACCAGGAACACCCCCATGACCAAAGCTGCCACCACTCAAGCCATCGCTGCCACCATCACGCTGGATACCCCGCTCACCCGAGGTGAGACCGAAATCACCGAGCTACGCCTGCGCAAACCCACCTCCGGCGAGCTGCGCGGTGTCTCCCTGGCCGATGTGCTGCAGATGCAAACCGATGCGCTGATCACCCTGATCCCGCGCCTCTCCAACCCATCGCTCACCGCCACCGAGGTACGCCAAATGGACCCGGCCGACCTCGTTCAATGCGGCGGTGAAATCGCCGGTTTTTTGCTGACGAAGCGGGCCAAGGGCGAGAGCGAATAAACCTCCCCAATCAGGTAGAAGACGCGATGGCGGATCTCGCCATCGTCTTCCACTGGACCCCGCAAGACTGCGCCGCCTTCACCCTGCGCGAACTCATGGCCTGGCGAGAACGAGCGCGCAAACGCAGCACCACCACAGACACCAGGAGCCAGCGTGGCCGGTAACAACCTCAAGCTGCAGGTCATTTTAAACGCCGTGGATAGGGCCACCCGCCCGCTGCGGGCCATCGACCGTGCCAGCCAGGCCGCGTCTCAGGCCATGCGTGAAAACCGCGACCGCCTAAAGCAGTTGCAGGCCACGCAGAAGAACGTCAGCTCCTTTCGCACCCTCACCCGGCAATCCACGGAAACCGCCACCGCCCTGCGGGAACAGCAAGAGCGCATTCGTCGCCTCTCGCAGCAAATGCACACCCACCAGGGCGACACCGCCGCCCTGCGCGCTGAACGGCAAAAAGCCATTACCCAAGCGCGCAGGCTCAGCCAGCGGGTAGATGAAGAACGCCAGCAGCTCCAACGGCTACGCAGCACCCTGAATGAAAACGGCGTCAGCACCGCCCACCTCTCCCGCGATCAACGCCGGCTTTCCAGCGACATCCAGCAGGCCAATACCGCCGTGGAAGAGCAGCGGCAGCGGCTCAAGCGGCTGGCCGAACAGCAGCGCAACGCCGCCCAAGCGCGTAGCCGCTACGACCGTGCCATGAGCCTACGCAGCAGCATGGCCGGTACCGGCGCAGGCATGGTGGCCAGCGGCGGTGCCGCGCTGTACGCCGGGGCACGGCTGCTGGCCCCCGGTGTTGAATACGGGGAATCCATGTCGCGGGTGCAGGCACTCACCCGCCTGGAAGGAGACGATGAACGCCTGGCAGCGCTTCGCCAGCAAGCCCGGGAGCTAGGGGCCACCACCGCCTTTAGCGCCGGGCAATCCGCCGATGCCCAAGGCTACCTGGCCATGGCCGGTTTCGACCCCGCCGCCATTCAAGCGGCCATGCCGGATATGCTCAACCTGGCACTGGCCAACCAAACGGATCTCGCCCGCACGGCGGATATCTCCTCCAACATCCTCTCCGGCTTTGGGTTAGACCCCGCCGAGATGGGCCGCGTGGGCGATGTGCTCACCGCCACCACCACGCGGGCCAACGTCGATTTAGAGATGCTCGGCGAGTCAATGAAGTACGTCGCCCCGCAAGCGCGGGCGATGAATATGTCGCTGGAGCAATCCGCCGCCATGGCCGGGCTGCTGGGCAACGTGGGTATTCAAGGCAGCCAGGCAGGCACCACCCTGCGCGCCATGGTCACCCGCTTAGCCGCCCCCACCGGGGCCGCCGCCGGTGCGCTGGCCGACCTCGGCGTGAACGCCAAAGACGCCGAAGGCAACCTGCGCGACATCCCTCGCATTCTCACTGATGTGGCAAGAGCCACCGAAGCGATGGGCAACGCCGACCGCGCCGCCTACCTAAAAGACATCTTCGGCGAAGAACCCGGCGCCGGCATGGCGGAACTGATCGCCCAGCAGGGCAGCGAAGGCATTGAGGCGTTTGTCGAGATCCTCTCCAACGCCGCTGGCGAAAACGCCCGAGTAGCCAAAACCATGGCCGACAACATCGGCGGCGACCTGAAATCGCTCAAATCGGCCTGGGATGAAGTGGGTATCTCGATCACCGAGACCAACAACGGCGCGCTGCGCGGTCTGATTCAGAACGTCACCGCCATCACCCGCGGCATCGGCCGCTGGATCAACGAAAACCCCAAGCTGGCAGGCACTCTCGCCAAAGCCGCCGCCCTGGTGGCGGTGCTGGTCGCGGCAGGTGGCGCGCTTACGCTGATGCTCGCCTCCATCCTCGGCCCCTTCGCCATGGTGCGCTTTGGCATGGCAATGCTCGGCCCGCAGGCGCTAATGGTGGGTAAAGCACTTACCTGGTTAGGCGGGGTGATTCGCGCCGTGGGTATGCTGGCCGTCGCCAACCCCATTGGTGCAGCGGTGGCCGCCATTGCCGCCGCCGCGTATCTCATCTATCGCTACTGGGAACCCATCAAAGCATTCTTCCAAGGGCTATGGCAGCAGGTAAAAACCGCGTTCGATGATGGGCTGGGGGCAGTCGCGCAGCTGCTGATGAACTGGTCGCCGCTTGGGCTGTTGTACCGAGGCATTACCACCGCGCTTTCCGCGCTGGGCGTCGAGATCCCCGCCCGCTTCACCACGCTAGGCAGCGCGGTGATTGATGGGCTGCTGGTAGGCCTGCGCAACGGCCTCGGCACCGTGCGCCAGGTGATTACCGACCTCGCCAACAGCATCGCCAACTGGTTTAAAGAGATCCTCGGCATCCACTCCCCCAGCCGCATCTTTTCGGGCTTTGGTATCAACATCATCGAAGGGCTGATCGGCGGGCTGACCGGCAAACTCGCCGACCTGCGCGACAGCGTAATGGGCATTGCCGACAACGTGCGCAGCTGGTTTGCCGACGTGCTGGATATCAACAGCCCCTCCCGCGTGTTCACCCAGCTAGGCGGCTACACGGTGGACGGCCTGAACCAGGGGCTAGACGCCCAGCGCGACGAACCTGCCAAGCGCATTCAAGAGATCGCCCGCCGCGTGAGCCGCGCCGGAGCCGGGCTGGCACTCGGGGCGGCCACCCTGCCCACCGTGGCGATGCCGAACATCGAGCAGCAAACGCCGATTCAGTTCGATAACCGGCCGCCGCTCAGCAGCCAGGCAGCGGTGCAGCACGTCGATAACTCGAGTAACCACTACCACATCACGATTAACGCTGCGCCCGGGAGCGACGCGCACGAGATCGCGAGTATCGTAGGTCGTGAGCTAGATCGGAGGGAGCGGGAGAAGGCTGCGCGGAGTCGTTCTTCTTTGCGAGATCTAGAGTAGCAATACGAGTAACTAGCACAAACATTGCATTCATCGGTATACAAATCATGAAAACTAAAACTGAAACAAAGGAAAACAGAGCAATCCAGTTTATGAGATAACTATCTCTATACGTAGCCATATCATCAGGAATCCAATTCATAATTTGCATGAAAACGACGAGGAAAGCTGAGTGGGTAATCAATAGCGCCAAAGGAACCTTATTGGTTTCTCGCACTAAGGAAATAGCTATTACGCCCATAGCAATATATAAAAAATCCCTCACTGGGACTTCTCTAATGGCTTCAAACAAAACATCATCATTGACACCTTCGAATGAATCAAGAACACCAACGCATAGAGCAATCAATAAGAATGAGAAAAAGTATTGAATATAAAAATAAATACCAAGCTTAAACCAGAACAGCCCTTCACTGTCCCCTTTTTTAAGCCGCTTCCTAATTCTGAACCTCTCAGATCTTATATTGCGCCCATGGAAAAACTTTTTTATTAATTTATTCACAGGATAACTCACGATGTTAATGGCCCTCGGCATGTTCATCTTTGAAACTCGTTCAGTTCCCTATCAAGAACTTAAGCGTATCACGGAATGGCGGCACCCCAGCCAATCCCGCGTGGGGCAGCGGCCCGCTTACCAGTTTGCAGGCCCAGGCGCGGATACCATCACCCTAAGCGGTACTCTGCTACCCACCTTCACCGGCGGCCGCTTTAGCCTGGATGAGATCCGCGAGATGGCCGACCAGGGCAACGCCTGGCCGCTGGTCGAAGGCACCGGCCGCCAGTACGGCTTATGGGTGGTCACCCGGGTGGAAGAAACCAGCTCCCACTTCTTCCGCGACGGCGCGGCGGAGAAAATCGAGTTCAACCTCACGCTCGAGCACGTTAATGATGAACGCACCGACCTGATCGGCCGCTTGGCGCTGCCCGCCGTGGCGCGATTGGCCGGGGGCTACGTATGAACGCTTACCCCAAGCCCAGCTACCGCATCACGCTGGATGGCACCGACATCACCCCACGCATCAACGGCCGCCTGATCAGCCTATCGCTACGCGAGCAGCGCGGCCTGGAAGCCGACCAACTGGATATCACCCTGGCGGATCACGACGGCCAGCTCGCCATTCCCTCACGCGGGGCCGAGCTGCAGGTGGCGTTTGGCTGGCAGGAGGAAGAGCTGGTGGATAAAGGCCGCTTTACGGTGGATGAAGTACAGCACACCGGCACGCCGGACCAGCTCACCATTCGCGCCCGCTCGGCGGATATGCGCGGCCAACTGCCCGGCAAGCGCACCCAGGGCTGGCACGATGTGACGCTGGGCGAGATCGTCACCACCATCGCAGGCCGCAACCGCCTGGAGCCGGTGGTGGCCGCCGCGCTCAACGGCATTCGTATTGGCCATATCGACCAAACCGACGAATCAGACCTGAATTTTCTCACCCGCCTGGGCGAGCGTTACGATGCCATTGCCGCCATCAAAGCCGGGCGCATGCTGTTCACCGTGGCCGGCCAAGGGCTCACCGCCAGCGGCCGCGCTATGCCCGCCATCACCCTCACCCGCCGCGACGGCGACCAGCACCGCTACAACGTGACCGACCGCGACGCCTACAGCGGCGTAAAAGCCTACTGGAACGACACGCGAGGCGCAGAGCGCCACACCGTACTGGCAGGCACGGAAGAGAACGCCAAACAGCTACGCCCCACCTACGCCACGGAAGACGACGCCCTGGCCGCCGCCCGTGCCGAATGGCAGCGCATCCAACGCGGCCTGGCAGAGTTCGAGTTAACGCTGGCTTTGGGCCGCGCCGACCTGCTGCCCGAAACCCCGCTCACGCTCGCGGGCTTCAAGCCTCAAATCGACGCCACTGCCTGGCTGGTAAGCGAGGTCACGCACTCGCTGAATGATGGGGGGTTGGGGACGGTGATTAGGTGTGAGGTAAGAGGTTAGCTTTATGCAGCTATTATCAAATTCGTCGCATTGAACTGCTCGATTATCTCAGAATCAGCTTCTAATATTTTTTGGGCTGCTGTAGATGGAGATACAGGAGCCTCGAACTTATTAAAGCTCCACATCCGGTACAATTGAACTCGTTCACTGTGGTCGGATGTTAGATAAATAAAAAACTTCGTATTTGAACGTTCAAACAAAATTTTTTCTGAACAGTAGTTCCTTACTCTCTCACACAAAGGGTCAATCTCTAGAAGTTCATTATGCAGCTTTGCCACGGATCTCGCTGAAGAGTCATGCTTGGTGTATTCCAAACGATTTATGAGATCTATCTTTTTCTTCAACTCATCAAGGAGACTTAATCTATATGCATGATTGAAAACACTTAATCCTTGAATCTCTCCCAATGTATGTGTAAGGATACTTACGTCTTTTTCGACTTTACCAGTGACTTCATTTTTTTCTTCAACTACTTTTCTAACATCCACAGCTATAGATCGCCTACCTGATTTAGCCATTTCCTGAAGCTTTGAGACAGCACCAGAAGGTAATGATTTGACCAAATCAGAAACATACTTATTTACACAACCTATCTGTTGAGCCTCTACTTCTAATTTTTTTACAATCTTACCTTTGTCATAAAAACAATCATTAACATAACCAACTCTTTCAAAGAACCGCTTTTGATTGTCATAATGAGCTACTGACTTCCTTAACTCACCTTCTGGATCAAAATCTTTAACGCATGTACTTCCAAGGAGCGACTTGATTCCATCAGTTAACTCAACAACATATCCATTTCTGTGATTTTGACCACATATATCTTTTTTCTTTTTTTCACAAAAACACTTTAAATGAGGTTCTGAATCTTTTAAGCGGTAATCTCCTATCAGTGCCACAAAATTATTGGCATTCACTGCGGTAGGGGTTTGAGTATCTACGATCTCAAGAATATCACTAGTACGCTCATAAGAATTTATATCTAATTTCTTACTCATCCCTACCCCTAGCTGTATTAGGCTCACGGATATTTTCTTAATATAACCTAGCACACAGGTAGCGCGTGAACCAATCTGGAACGGGAGGCAAATTAATACCCCCAGCCATTCCATGGCCGGGGGTATCAGTGCCGCAATCTTCTGGCGAAACAACCCTGCAACGCGTGCTTTTAGGCGACACCACCACTATGACAAATCAGCTCAGGCAATGATGTAAGCCATTGACCATAAAGCTTGTAAGCGATCTCCTACAACGCCCAGCACCTCGCCTGCCTCACCACCACCCCACGAAACTGCTTCGCGGTGATGAAGCACCCTTCTCCGCCCGTGGGCGGCAACAGGCGGCAGCGGCTGCCGACGCGCTGGGTTTTGAACAACCGGTACTCGCCCTCTACTTCCGCCACCACCAGATCCGCGTGGCCATACGAGCGGGCTTCGTCCACCACCAGCACGTCGCCTTCCATCCATGGCCCACCTGGGTGCGCCTCCTCGCTAATCTCCACCAGAAAACAGGTCGGCGGAAATTTTCGCCGGTCCATCTCCGCCACCGCCGGGTGCTCCACCCCCACCACGGCAGGCCCCAAGTAGGTCACTCGCATGCTGTTGCCCTGTGCTAGCTCCATATTCAGCGACGTATATTAGCGTTTGCCTGTCGCCTCCCTAATGTCTAATACTGTATAAACGAACAGCATTTAACAAGGGTTAAGGAGGCGACATGATCGGGTTAGTGGACTGCAACAACTTCTACGTGAGCTGCGAGCGGGTGTTCAACCCCAAGCTGAACCACCGAGCGGTGGGCATTCTCTCGAATAACGACGGCTGCATCGTCGCCCGCTCTAATGAGCTCAAAGCCCTGGGCGTGGAAATGGGCACGCCCGCCCATCATGTGCGCCATCTGGTCGAACGCGGCGAAGTGATTCTCTACTCCTCCAACTATGAGCTGTACGGTGATATGTCTCACCGGGTGCAGAGCGTGCTCGAGGAGGAGACCGCCGGCGTTGAGCCCTACTCCATTGATGAAATGTTCGTGCGCATGGATGGCTTCACGCCAGAGGCGCTGCTGGCCCACGCCAAAACCCTGCGCTGGAAAGTGCGCCGCTATACCGGCATTCCCGTGTGCGTGGGCGTAGCGGCCACCCATACCCTCGCCAAGCTCGCCAACCGCATCGCCAAAAAGCACCCCGGCTACCCCGGCGTGTGCATCCTCCACGCCGATAGCGACGAAGCCCGGCACCTGCTGGAGCAAATCGACGTGGGCGACGTGTGGGGCATTGGCCGCCGCCTGAACGAGCGGCTGCAGGTAATGGGCATCAAAACCGCCTGGGATCTGCGCGAAGCGGACGCCAAACGCCTGCGGCGCAAGTTCTCGGTGAACGTAGAGCGCACAGCGCTGGAGCTGCGCGGCATTCGCTGCCTGGAAATGAACGACCTGCACGAACCTAAACAGCGCATCATGACCAGCCGATCGTTCGGCCGCCCCACCCAGCAGCTCACCGACCTGCAAGGGGCCATCCGCCACCACGCGCAACGCGGTGCCGAAAAACTACGCCAGCAGAAAAGCCTGGCGCGTGCCGTCATGGTGTTTCTGAAAACCAACCGATTCCGGCCCGACCTGCCGCAATACTGCCCCAGCGTGGTGGTGGAACTGGAACGCCCCACCCAAGACACCCGCGAGATCCTCCACGCCGCTCAAGAGGCGCTGCGCAAAATCTACCGCCCTAACTACGCGTACAAAAAAGCCGGGGTGATGATGCTCGACCTCACCGACCAGCACCGCCAACAGCTCAGCCTGATGGACACGCCACAAACGGAAGAAGAGCGCCAACGCAGCCAAAAGCTAATGGCCACCATGGACGCTCTGAACGAGAAGATGGGAAAAGGCACGGTACGCCTGGGCCTACCAGAAAAGAACGCCCCCTGGCACCTCCGCTGCGCGAACCGCAGTCCGCGCTATACAACGCATTGGGATGAGCTGATGAAGGCGTATACGGATGAGGGGGCGGCTAAGAGGAATTTAAAGCCAAGGTAGTATTTTCACTAATTATAGAACAGAACATTTATACCGAAATGCGCGTTCAATTTCATCTAGCAAATCGTCCCTGGCGTTCAATATACCTGCTATCTCAATAGTGTAATAGTTAGGTGTGGATGCAGTGGCTTTATTATTCCCAAACGAATTAACGCCAGTGATACTTTTCTTGTGGCCTCTAAGATGATATTTCAAGGACTCCTTTTCATTACTGGAAAAGGGCAACCTATCAACCCTTCTATTTAAAGATTTAAAAGATAGCACTATTTTTGCCTCTAACGATCTATCTTTCTTACCGGCATGGTATTCGACACCATTTTCGGTTATTTCAAGCACCTGAGCAATTACCTCATCAACAGCACTTCTAAGCTCTTTCCTAAACTCTCTTTTATTATTTTGACTATTTACAACAATCCAACCAAGCACAATAAGCAGCAATGATATAAAGCTTATAAAAACCCTAAAATCATCTACGCCGTTTACATCAAAAAAATCAAGCATCCTTAGCTTCCAACATTGCATCACTTATATAGCTTTCAATCTCAGATACTAAAAAAGGATCTTCTTCAGAAACAAACTTCATTTTTTTTAAAATATCCTGCCCTTTAAAAAGGCCTGTCCTAACAAGCCCACCAAACGACTCTTCTAAAAACGAAGACCCGTAACCAAACCCACCATCAAAAATAATTTTGACATCTTCACCAGTAGCAAGGGCTGGCATTAAATGCTCATTCCTAAAAGCCTCGCCACTAAACGGTCCCTCATCTACATATCTGCCAGCAGGGAAGGGCGAAAAGTCTTTTGCTATGTTAATAACTTTCATTACGATAGCCCTATAATAAGGCGTGTTTTCAATAAGCACATTCTAGCTCCTTCTCCTTAGAACCAGAACCCATATTTTCAGGTAAAGACACTCGCCACCCTACAATAGTTCCGCTCATACTACTAGAATAGTCAATTGTTTCTGTTTCACCACCACTTTTATACCTATATCCGCCACAGTTACTTAATATAAACATTTCGCCCTCACTACAAGAGTCCACTGTTTCAACTATTTGGCGCAACCCTTTGCCACGATAAGATTTATGTGTTCTTGTAACGCTATCTATCACAGCTTCTTGAATAAGCTTAGAATCAGTTAATTTATTTCCAAGTAGATACATAAGCGATTCAATTAGACTTGGTTTTGTTTTTGGTAAGCTATCGGGAATGCCCACACCCAGATCGCAAAGCACAACTGTAAGCTGTCCATCAACCTCTTGCGAAAAAAGCCACCAAGGCTTAGTTCCCATACTAATATCAATACCGTCTCTTCTATTCCCAATATAAGCGTGCTGATTGGCATTGGTCATTGCCTCAGACATTCCCTTATAGAGCTGTATTGAAAGTGAATTAGCAATCCTACCTTTATATTTACTCAGAATATTTCCACAGTTTTCACCATTGACATTTTCACCATAAGCCGCAAGCCAACTGTAAACATCTTTTCTTTTCTCTTCGGGCGCTCGTGGAATACTGCATTTAACTAAACTTGTAAATTCTATTTTTTTAAAAACCTGTGCTACAACCTGGTCTATTGGTGCTGTTGACCTAATATCAATATAAGGAAAACGCTTTTTAAGCTGAGAAATCTCCGCATAGAGATAAATCATGCCATCAGCAACAACTTTATTAGTTTGCGAGAAATCAATCCAGATATTGACTTTCCCGTTAAGAACCAACCGTCTAATACTTTTAACAAATGAAATAAGCTTTTTTCTGGGGTCGCTCTTTACCAGAGACAAATGCTCAGGTCCAGTTAGAATAAAGTAACCACGCTTCTTTGACCTTTCCTTACTAGCTAAAGCATTTCTCTTTTTTCTTAACGCTATAGTATCTTTGGACTTTTTTAACAAATATTTCTTTTGACTGGGCGATAACTTTCTCATAAATCAAATTCCCTTTTAATTATTAGTAAATTACACAACCCGCCCAATCCGTATCTCACACCGCCCCAGAATCACCACATCGTGCATATCCTGCGGTTTGATCATTTCCGGTTGGTAGTGGTCATTGTCACTGATCAAGTACAGCGCTCCGCCCGCCAAGCGCTGCACCCGCTTAATCCGGCGCTCACCACTCACCAGCAGCAAGAACACCCCTTCCTGTTTCGGGTCGCGGTTGCTGCGATCCACCAGTACCCAGTCGCCATCGGCCAGGGTGCCGTCCATCGAATCCCCACGCACTTTGATGCCCACCACCTGGGCAGGGTCTAGCCCCTGCTCGGTCAGCTCACTGCTAGGAAAGTGAAGGGTGGTTTTGACCGGCTCGCCCTCGAAGCTACGACCAGCGCCCGCAGCAGCTTCGATGTCGTACATCTTGATGGGTGAAAGCTCTGCCGATGGTTCACTTAACGCAACCCCGAGAGGTTGAGCAGTGGCATTTACTGAACGCTGGCCTTTGAGCACGTAAAAGACATCCACACCCTCATCAGAAACGGCGGAAAGGTAGGAAGAATCAGGGCTACTGGCACCTTTTTCATATTTGATCTGGGTGGTTTTTCCTACACCCCCAATCTGCGCAAGGGCCGTCTGACTCAACCCAATCCGCTCACGTTCTTCTCTCAGGCGCTCGCCAATGCTCATTTTTATGAACCATCCTTATTGACAGGTTCATTTTTGTGAACCATTCTATTCATGTCTTTCACTTCGATACACATAGCAAAGGGAGCCACTGCCATGGCCACACCCGCTGAATCTCACTGCCACATCCCCCTGGAAGGCCACCAACAAGTGATGGCCAACAAGGTTCTTGCAGAAACCGTGGGAGAACTCGCTAAGCAAGGCTTAACAGGGGAGGAACTGCGCAAACGGGCTATCGATCTTGCCGCGGCCCTATGCGCAGGTATCCACCATGTTGCCACTACAGCTCCTTGTAATAAGCCGTCAGCTTCTTGTGAGCCGCAATGATGGCATCAGCCAGCGCTTCACCGTCCCCGGTACTCATCGCTTTGTACTCACCACCGAGATCAAAAGCACCGGTTTCACACAGCGCTAAAACGACCTCTTGGGCGGCTCTCTCCGGCTGACCCTTGGGACTAACTACACGTTGCTCAGACATTACCAAAGCCCTCCTTGGGCATCTGTAATCACAAAGGAAACCACTGCCATGGTCACCATCATTGCCACGATCATCTTGCCGCCTTCCCCCACCGTGCTGTTTCGCGGGGTGGAAGTGAACCTGAACCGCTGTTCGCCACGTACCCGCCGCACCATTGAAACGGCGCTGCGCCAGGGCACGGAGAAGCCCAACCCGCTGGCCGATCTCGAAGCGCTGGAAGAGCGCACCACCGCCCAGGCGGTGAGTCAGCTCGCTGCCACGATGCTGGCCCAAAACGCGCCGTTCGAGCAGGTGGAAGACGCCTTGTGCGAACTGCGCACCCACATGGATGAGCACTTCCTGCAGCGCAAGCTGGTGCGCTTGTACGAGCGCTAAACCGCTGCGGCCAAAGTTATTCAACCTGATACGGAAGCCTACCCCATGACCACGCCCAACGCTATTGCCCCAAAGCCAATTTATGCCCCCAAAGGCTGCACCAGCACAGTACTGACGCGCATGACCGAAGACGAACGCGCCGACCTGGAGCGCATCGCCGAGCTGGAAATGCGCTCGCTCTCGGCCACTGCTCGCATGTTGTTGCTGCGCGGCATCGCCCAGTACGACCAAGACACCCTCAATGCCGAATGACCCTGCTTGCATAAGGATGTTTGCCATGTACCAGGACCCCAAACGTGTGCGCACCCGCTACGCCGCTCTCAATTTGGATCAGTACGAGGCCCGACTGATCGATGCGCTGGTGGATTACACCGGCATCGAGCGGGCATCGCTGCTGCGCCAACTGGTGCTGAAAGAAGCCCTAGAGACGCTGGGCGTTGCGGATCTCTCACTTAGCACTGTGCCCCAGCAGGCGTCGTAAAGGCAGGGCTTTTTGAGGCCCTCAAGGAGCATTGAGGTATGGCTGACCAACCGGCACGCGGCGAACGCCTTCCGCTGAACGACCAGCTAGAGGCCGCGCTGCAGCAGGTGTGTGAACAGCAGGATTTAACCAGCCTGGACGACGCCGCCGAATGGCTACTGCGGCGGCGGCTACGTAAAGGCACCCAAGGGCTCACCGGCCGCGGCCGCGCCCTTTATCCGGTAGGGAGAAACCATTGATGTCGACCGCTTCCAAGCACCGTATGCCCTGCCCCCACTGCGGCCACAACATGCGGGTCCGCAACAGCCAGGGGCTAACACCGGTGTACCGCGAAGGGGTAGTGGAGTGCCGCAACGTGGAGTGCGGCTTTCGAGGCAAGGCGGGGTTTCAGGTGCTGCACACCCTCACCCCGAGCGATATCCCCAACGCCCGGGTGGATCTTCCGTTCGCGCCTCGCCTGATCCAGCAGATGCAATTGGACATCACCCGCCCAGCCGCCAACGACGAACGTTATGAGGGTTAAGACGATGCAGAGAGCTGCCCATCACCCAAGGCCCCCGCGGCCACCACGCCCCTTTCGGCCTGTGTGTTATGCCCGGCCGAAAGGGGGCACCCACGGCCCCGCCGGTGCCGTGAGCTAAGCCCAAGCCCAGCCCCATCCATTTGTTGAATAAGGAGGCGAGCGTGAATTCATCGCTGCGCCAGGACATTGTTGCGCGCTTAATCAGCGATTTTGAGGCGATTGAGCGCGGCCCCTACCTGCAACGGGTGCGCTGCCCGGAGTGCGGTAAGCGCGAGGCGTACATCAACGCTGACGCGCCGTGGATGCTGAAATGCGGGCGGGAAAACAACTGTGGCGCACAAATCCACATCAAAGCGCTGTTCCCGGATCTGTTCCGCTCCTGGAGCGATCGCTACAGCCCGAAAGCGAACGAAACGCCCAGTTCCACCACGCCGGTGGCCGATGGCTACCTGCGCGATGGCCGGGGCTTCGAGCTTTCCCGCATTCAGGGCTGGTACACCCAAGAGAGCTACTGGAAGCCGGAAATTGGCGGCACCGCCACCGTGCGCTTCGCCCTACCCGGCGGCGCTTACTGGGAGCGCCTGCTGGATAACCCGGAGCGCTTCGGCAAGCAGAAAGCCAATTTCGTTGGCCGCTACAAAGGCCAGTGGTGGTGCCCGCCAGCCCTCACCGCCGCTGATTTAGTAGCGGCTGAGGAAGTGTGGATTGTAGAGGGCATCTTCGATGCAATAGCCCTTTACCACCACGGCATCGCGGCGGTTTCCGCTATGAGCTGCGGCAACTACCCCGATGAGGCGTTGAACGCCCTTTCCGATGCCGCGCACCAGGCCGGTACCAGCCGCCCCACATTGGTATGGGCGCTGGATAACAACCGCGCCGGCCACAACGCTACTCATAAGCACGTAAAGCGCGCCAGGGCGGCGGGCTGGGAGTGCTACGCGGCGCAGATCCCGAACGGTGGCCACGACTGGAACGACGCCCACCAGCGCGGCGAGCTCAACGAGAAACACCAGGAAACCTACCGCTACCACGGCGACCTGCTGCTGGCCCCCACGGCCATGGCGAAGGCGCTGTTGATGTACAAGCGCCGTGAACAGCGGGAGTTCTGGTTCGAGTTCAAACGCCAGCTGTGGTGGTGGAAGCTGGACATGGACGCCTTCGACCGCGCCCTGCGCGCCGATGGGCTAGACGGCGAAGACCAGCGGCAGATCGACCCCGCCCTGCGCGATGCGGCGCTGGAGCAATCCGGCAGCGTGAAGCGCATCTGCACCTGTTTCCCCACAGCGCTGTACTACCAGGCCAACGCGGTGACCGATGAGAGCTGGTACTACTACCGCGTGGAGTTTCCCGACGGTCGCCCGCCCATCAAGAACACCTTCAGCGGCGGCCAGCTGGCCTCGGCTTCTGAGTACAAAAAGCGCCTGCTGGGCATTGCCCCCGGCGCGGTGTGGACGGGTACCAGCCAGCAGCTCGATAGCCTGCTGCAGGACCAGATCGGCAACATCAAAACCGTCGAGACCATCGACTTCATCGGCTACAGCAAGGAGCACGGCGCGTATGTGTTCGGCGATCTTGCCGTGGCCGGTGGCAAGGTGGTGCCGATCAACAGCGAGGACTTTTTCGAGCTTGGCCCCCGCCGCCAGCTGAAAACCCTCAGCCAATCCGTATCGCTGCACATCAACCCCGACCGCAAGGCGTTCAGCACTGAGTGGACGCAGCAGCTCTTGGGCGCGTATGGCTCTCGGGGCGTGGTGGCCCTGGCGTACTGGATGGGCAGCCTGCTGGCCGAGCAGATCCGCGCCGAGATGGGCAGCTTCCCGTTTTTAGAGATCGTGGGTGAAGCCGGCGCGGGTAAATCCACGCTGATCGAGTTTCTGTGGAAGCTGTGCGGCCGGCGCGATTATGAGGGTTTCGACCCCAGCAAGGCCACCATGCCCGCCCGCAGCCGTAACTTTGCCCAGGTGAGCAACCTGCCGGTGGTGCTGATCGAATCCGACCGCGAGCAGGAAGGCGGTGCCAAGCAGAAGCAGTTCGATTGGGATGAGCTGAAAACCGCCTTCAACGGCCGCTCGATCCGCGCCCGTGGCGTGAAGAACAGCGGCAACGACACCTACGAGCCGCCCTTTCGCGGCAGCATTGTGATTAGCCAGAACGCCCCGGTGCAGGCGGGCGAGGCGATTCAAACCCGTATCTGCCACCTGCATTTCACCCGGGAAGGCCAGAACAAAACCACCAAAGCGCTGGCCGAGGGGCTGGAGCGTACCGAGCTAGAGCACGTCAGCCAGTTCGCCTTGGCCGTCGCCCAACGGGAAGCCGCGCTGTTGGCCACCATCACCCAGCGCGCCCGTTTCTACGCCGACCGCTTGGCCGATGACCCGGATATCAAGGTGCTGCGCATCGCCAAGTGCCACGGCCAGCTAATGGCGTTGGTGGAGTGCCTGGGGCCGGAGGGCTTGGGGCTGTTCGACCAACAAACCATCGATATGGCCAACGGCATGGTGGAGCAGATGGCCCGCGAGCGGCAGCAATCCATCAACGCCGACCACCCGATGGTGGCCGAATTTTGGGAAGCCTTCGACTACATCGAAGGCCTGCGCGACGAGCCACAGCTGAACCACTACGGCAAGGGCAGCGAGCACATCGCCGTGAACCTTAAAGACTTCGAGCGCACCTGCGCCGAATACAAGCTGCGCACCCCCGAAATGCGCGAGCTGAAGCGCTATTTGAAGACCAGCAAGACCCGCAAGTTTATCGAATCCAACCGCACCGTGAACTCCCGCGTCCGCCTGCACGGCGGCAGCGTGAAGTGCTGGGTGTTTCAAGCATGAAGGAGCCTGTGATGACCACTCAACCCAGTATGCCCCTGGTGGTTCAGCGTATTCGTGAACGCAACCGCCAGGCGTTGGAAGCCATGATCGCCGCCGAGGCCAACCACCACTCTTATTGCGCCCAAGTAGCGGCTCAAGGCCTAACCGCGTTGAAGCGCCTGGCAGAGGTGGCCGAAGGCGATAGCCACCAGCCGCAGCACTGCCGCCGCGTACTGCTGGCCGTTTACAACAGCTACGCCTGGCCGCTGAACCTAACCAGCCTGCGCGTGCTGGATAACGACCTGCGCCGCGCCGCCCTGGCGGTGATCGAGTGGTCGGCCGTTAGCGACCGCGAGCTTCACGAGTACCTGCCGCACGGCCACGAACTGATGCAGCGCTTTGCCACCATCGAACAACAGAAGGATCAATAACCATGGCTGACAACGCCGACATCGCCGCCGACCTGATGGAGCGCCGAATGCAAGCCGCGCTAGCTAATCGCCCTGTTTGGATTGGCTTAGATCCAGCCGCCAACCCGGAGTGCGAAGACTGCGGCCACGAGATCCCCCAAGCCCGCCGCGACGCCCTGCCCTGGGTAGCCACGTGCATCGAGTGCCAAAGCATCCGCGAACAACGGGGGCGCTATGGCCGCTAACAGCCCTAAGGGCGGCCAGCTTGCCCGGCAAGCCGCCATGCTGTGCCAGGACGCACAGTTTCAGCTCTACCTCGACCGCCGCCGGCGCGCCAAGCACGGCATGACCGAGAGCCAACTGCCCGACGGCACCCACAACACCGATGACGCCCGCGACTGGCTCTGCGCTGCTTGCCAGATCCAGAGCCGGGCGGAATTAGATCACCACGTCACCGCGGCGGCCACGTTCCGCCGCATTCGCCAACGCTTCCTGAGTTGGAAGCAGCAAGGAGGTCATCAACCATGACAACGCCCACTACAGGTAACCGCCTGCTACGTAGACCGGAAGTAGAACACCGCACAAGCAAGAGCCGCTCTGCGATTTATGATGACATCAGAAAGGGTACCTTTCCGGCACCTGTGCCCGTTGGTAGAAAAAGCGTCGCCTGGCTGGAGTCTGATATCGAAGAATGGATCGCTGGCCGTATAGCGGCCAGGAGTGCCAAACGAGGAGAGTTGTAAGTCACAACGCCGCCTAGCGCGGCGTTTTATCCAAGGCTTAAAATAACGGTATAAGAAATCAAAGCGTTTCGCTCCCTTTCAAACTGAAATACACTGTTTATATTTACAGTTTAACGAAGGGGGCTTCATGGCTGATGGGGTTGAAGTTCGCGGCAACGCCGTGCGCATCTATTTCCGCTGGGAGGGGGAGCTGTGCCGCGAGCCGCTGCCTGGTGCAGCGACTGAGAAAAACATCGAACATGCGAAGCGCCTGGCGACCATCATCAACTACGAGATCGAGGCCGGCACGTTCGACTACGCCCGCCACTTTCCTGAATCCAAACGCCTGGCGGAGAACAGTTTCGGCCATTACCTGGATCTTTGGCTGGCCATCAAGAAAAACGAGCTGGCGTATTCCAGTTATCGCGGTGTGCTTTCCAAGGCTGAAACCCACGTTAGGCCAAAGTGGGGCGAGGCGCAGGCGGATGCGATCGACCACATCGAGCTGCAGTCGTGGATTCAAAAGGAGCTCTCGGCCACGCTGGCCAATAAGACGATCAAAGAGATCGTTAGCATCATGCGGCAAACTTTCCGGCTTTATGCCACGCGCAATAAGAAGTCGTTCGACCCCACCAGCGGCATCACCATTCGCTTGCCGGATGATGAAGATCCCGACCCTTTCACGCGCAGCGAGATCAAGCTGATCCTTGACACGCCAACGACACGCGAGCAGGAGCTGAACCTGATCAAGTTCGCCCTGTTCGATGGGCCACGCATTTCAGAGGCGCAGGCGCTTGCCTGGGAAGACATACTGGATGTGGATAAGGGGATTATTCGCTATCGGCGGGCGGTCGTGCGCGGGCGTTTCAAGGTGACGAAAACCAAGCGATCTACCCGAGTGCATCACCTGCTCAAACCTGCCCGGGAGGCGTTGCAAGCGCAGTATGCCATCACTAGCAAGCTAGAGCCGCGTGTTTACGAGGTGGTCGATCGGGATAACCGGACGGTGCGAAAAGAGAAGCTACGCCTGGTGTTTTTGAATTCCCGTAACAATGAGCCATTCTACGAGAACGCCATTCGCGAGCGCTTCTGGAAAACCCACCTTAAACGCGCTGGCGTTCGTTATCGTGGCCCCAACCAGTGCCGGCACACGTTCATCAGCCAGTTGCTTTCCCTCGGCGTGGTGCCGCTGCACTGGATCTCCAACCACGTTGGCCACGCCACGATCACCATGATTCAGCGCCGCTACGGTAAATGGATACGCAGCGACGGCCCTGACATCCCAGCGCTCATCGAGAAGCAGCTAGACCTGTAGCATTCCCAGGCTTGTTCCCAAAACCGATCCCAAGGCCCAGAAACGACGAAGGGGAATCAACATAAGATGTTGATTCCCCTTCTATATTTCGTGGCGGAGAGGGAGGGATTCGAACCCTCGAAGCCTTTCGACTTACACACTTTCCAGGCGTGCTCCTTCGACCACTCGGACACCTCTCCACATTGTTGCTCTGCCGTCGGGCGCTGCCTTTCTCAACAGAACGGCGCGTATTCTATGGCCTAAGCCGTGAAATAGCAAGCCTTTTCCTGATTAGGCATTGGGCAGCACGGCGTAGCGTCCGTGGGCTTCTAAACAGAGTGCATCACCGCAGTAGAGCTGATGGGTCAATTCGATACTGCCTTTGCCTCGCTCGTTGAGTTTGTCGGCAAGCTGGACAGGGCCCTCCGGATGGCTGGGCGTGCAGATGAGGCGATAGTCCCTTGTGACCGGAGCAAGAAACCGTTGGTCGGCCTCGGCGACCACCACGTCTTGCGCTCTGCCCTGCTGACGAAGCCACAGAGTGACCCAACACCAGCCTTGCAGCGTGGTTTGCGCGGTCAGTGCTCCGCCGAAGCCAGTGCCTTTGTCATTGAGATTAGGCGTAAGCGCCAGTTGCCACGTGAGCGCGCCATTGGCTTGACTCATATGGGTAATACCCAGCGCCTCTACCATAGGGATGGCGGCCTCTAGCCAACGTTGGAAAGCCTGAAGATCCTCCTCCCCGTCTGGTAACGGCAAACGAGGGTATGGCATACCCGGCTGACGCGTATGGCGCATGTTGCTCTCCTTCATCGCTAGGCGGCGTGCATTAGCGCCAGTGCTCGACGAAACTTGCCGCGTCGTGCTTTGGCACGGGTTTGTGACGTCCGCCCAGGCTGCCGAGGTAGATGAACGCCACGACCTCGTCCTCCTCATCGAGCCCAAGACCTTTACGCACCACCGGATCGAAAGCGTACTTACCGCTGCGCCACATGGCTCCCAGGCCCAACGCGTGGGCAGCCAGCAGAATGCCGTGAGCCGCACAGCCAGCAGAGATCACCTGCTCCATTTTGGGTACTTTGGGAATATCCGGGGTGACCTTGGCAATCACGGCAATGATCATTGGCGCGCGCAACGGCTTTTTACGCGCGGCATCGAGCGTATCATCGCTGACGCTGGGGTCTTCCTGAAACTCCGCTTCGGCAAACAGCTCGCCTAGGCGCTCCCGGCCTTCGCCAGTAAACTCGATGAAGCGCCACGGGCGCAGTTCTTTGTGGTCAGGGGCACGCAGGGCCGCCTGATAAATGGCGCTGAGCTGATCGGCGTTAGGGGCAGGCTCGGCGAGCTTGCCCATGGAACTACGTTCGTGAAGCAGCGTGAGTGCGTCCATGAAGACTCCTATCCATTGAGGTGAGCGTTACTGGCGCGCCAAGCGCAGTGGGCTGGGAGGGGCAAGGCCCGGTGTGGCGCGCCAAGGGCTGATGTCCAAGCCGCCGCGTCGCACGTAGCGCGCCAACACCAGCAGCTCTTCCGGCTTCGCCTGCTGCATTAAATCAGTGAAGATATGCTCGACGCAGTGCTCGTGAAAATCCTGGTGCTGCCGGTAGCCAATCAGGTAGCGCAGTAGCCCTTCTCGGTCGAGCTTGGGGCCTTTATAGCGAATCAAGACGCTTCCCCAATCCGGCTGACCAGTCACCGGGCAATTGGATTTTAGCAGATGCGAATGCAGCGTCTCCTCGACGATCTCATCACTGATAGCAAGGTGCATGGCACTCGGGGTGTAATCGCTCACCTCGATATCCAGGTCGTCCAGGCACTCACCCGGCAGTCGCTTGGGCGCGAGTTCACCGTCATCAACGCCCAACAGCTCGACGCTAACGCTGGCACCAGCAGCGCGGCTCAGGTCGTGTACCAACGTCTCCTCCACCTCGGTTTGGCTAGCAAAGCGCGTTTGGTTGAGACTGTTGAGATAGAGCTTCCAAGATTTGGACTCGATGAGATTCGGCGAGCTGGCGGGTAAGCGAAAACGCGCCACCGCGACGATGGGTTTACCGCGCGCATTGAGCCAAGAGACCTCGAAGGCATGCCACTCGTCTTCACCGACGAACGGCAGCGTACGCTCGTCGATGCCCAGCGGCGCACGGTTGGCTGCGCGAGGAATGGGGTATAGAAGCCCCGCGTCGTACTGCTCCGGGTAAGTGGAGTCGCGCCCCAAGGGCGCGTGTTCTAAGGTATCGGGGCGATGTGTCATGGACACTCTCTCAGTCGTGCGATGTCAATGAAGGCATGTCGGTGGGCGGCCGTTACCACCCATTAGCTGCGAATGCCTTTGCCGCGCTCTAGCATGGTCAGCGCGACCATGAATAGCACGATGATAAAGGCAAAAATAGCGGCCAGTGCCCAGCCTACCGGAATATCGGAAACGCCCAAAAAGCCGTAGCGAAAGACGTTCACCATATACAAGATCGGGTTGAGCATCGATACGCCCTGCCAGAAATCCGGCAGCATCGAAATCGAGTAGAACACGCCACCCAAATAGGTCAATGGGGTCAGAATGAACGTCGGCACGATAGAGATATCGTCGAATTTATTCGCCAGCAGCGCGTTGATAAATCCGCCAATGGAGAACAGCGCCGAGGTCAGCACCACGACCAGTATCGTCAATAGCGGATGTTCGACCGTCAAACGGGTGAAGAACAGCGATACCAGAGTAACGATCAACCCCACGCCCAACCCCCGCGCCATGCCGCCGAGTATGAACCCGGAGAGAATCACGCCGTTGGGCATGGGTGACACCATCATCTCTTCGATGGAGCGTTGAAACTTGTTGGAGAAGAAGCTGGACGCCACGTTGGAGTAACTGTTGGTGATCACCGACATCATGATCAGTCCTGGCACGATGAAGTCCATATAGCTGAAGCCGTCCATATCACCAATGCGCGACCCGATCAGGTTACCAAAAATGATGAAATACATGGCCATGGTAATCGACGGCGGCAGCAGGGTTTGCGGCCAGATACGGGTAAAACGCTTGATCTCTTTGAGCACCAACGTCCAAAGGGCCACCAGAGTTTGCATGATATTCACGCGCTGGCCTCCTGTTGCTCACGCTGATCGATGGCCTGCTGGCTGCTCTCTACCATGGAAACGAACATCTCCTCTAGGCGGTTGGCACGGTTACGCATGGAGACCACCTGAATCCCCTGCGCACTCAGCGCACTGAACACATCGTTCAGCTGCTGGCCACGGTGAATGACCAGCGCCAACTGGGACGGCTCGATCTGCTGTAGCTCGAATCCTTCGATGGCAGGCACGCGTGTCAACGGTTCGGCAAGATCCAAGAGGAAAGTCTCGGTGTCCAGCTCCGCCAACAGCTCGCGCACGCTGGTATTCCGTACGATCTCACCGTGGTTGATGATGGCGATATTGCGACACAGGCTCTCGGCCTCTTCGAGATAGTGCGTCGTCAGGATGATCGTCGTGCCCTCATCGCGGTTGATGCGGCGCATGTACTCCCACATGCTGCGGCGGAGTTCGATATCGACGCCCGCCGTGGGCTCGTCGAGAATCAGCAGTTTGGGACGATGCATCAACGCGCGGGCAATCATCAGGCGGCGCTTCATGCCCCCCGAGAGCATCCGCGCACTACCGTTGCGTTTTTCCCACAGCCCTAGATCGGTCAATAGCTGCTTGGCGCGGGGCAGCGCTTCACTGCGCTTCATACCGTAATAGCCTGCCTGAGCCAGCACGATATCCAGCACCTTCTCGAACTGGTTGAAGTTGAACTCTTGAGGCACCACGCCGAGCTGATACTTCGCCTTGGCGAAATCCTTGTCGATGTCGATCCCAAAAATCGACACCTTGCCCGCCGTTTTCTGCACTAGCGAACACACGACGCCTAGGGTGGTGGACTTTCCTGCGCCGTTGGGGCCCAACAGCGCAAAAAAATCGCCCTGCTGGACGTCTAGATCGATACCTTTTAACGCTTGAAAGCCGTTGCCATACGCTTTGGTAAGGCCACGGATCGACAATGCCGGTTCGGCCATGAACATGTCCTGTCAGCAAGTGGGGAAGCATAAAGCGATAAGAGTAAGATATCGGGGCACGCGTATATTTTTTCAAGTTAGCAGCATAAAGCGCGTCGAAGCCTTTTCCATGCTGCTGATTTCCCTCTATTAAGCACTACATTAAGTGACACTTTGCCACTCGATTACTGCGGCAGCGCTCAAGTTAATACTTTAGTATTAGATCAGTGCCTGCCTAGCTAGGCAGCAGCACCTCAAGGGAACATACTGATCATACAAGAGAGCCTATCGATAATGAGCACCGCCATTACCTCGCCCTCCGGCGCTAATACCCATCTCTCGCCATCAGAGTCGTCTGCCTCCACACAAAAAAAGCTATCCACACTGCCGCTGCGCCGCCAACGATGGCTGGGCGTCGTTGTTCTTTGGTTGATTCTGGCGATGATGATCACGATCAACGCTTGGCAAAGCCGCGCGTTGCTGTATGCCGAGCGCGAACAGCGCATGGTCACCGCCGTGGATATTGGCGTATCGACGCTGGCGCATTACCACCAGCTCGCCGAGCAGGGCCAGCTCTCCATGCCGGAAGCGCAGCGTCAGGCCTTCAACACCCTACGCGACGTGCGCTTTGGTGAAGAGGATAACTACCTATTCGCGTTCAATGGCAGTCTGCGTATGCTGGCTCACCCTAGCCGCGACGTAGGAGAGGACATCTCTCAGGTAAAAGACCCTGAGGGCACGCTCATCTTCCAATCCATTCTTGATAACACCCGAGACACTGGCAGCGGCTTTACCGAATACTTCTCTAACTTTGCCCGCGGTGGCGATGCCAAGCCAAAAGTGCGCGCTTACTCAGCCACTTTTACGCCGTGGGATGTCTACGTGGCTAGCGGCGTGTTCGTCGGTGACGTCAGTAGTACCATCATGCGCCAGCTCGTCAAAAGCATCTTGGTAGGCATCGTGGCAGGCGCGCTGGTCACGCTGGCCTTTTGGGGCATGATCTCTCTCATTCTACGCCGACTAGGCGGGGAACCGCGCTATGCCGCAGGCGTGGTATCACGCATCGCGCAAGGCGATTTGACGGCCCCTGTGGCACTTCATCCCAACGACACGAGCAGCCTGCTGTATGACATTTGTCAGATGCGCGACAAACTACACGATGCCATGCAGGAGATTCATGCCACCAGCACGTCCGTAGACCATAACGCAGGCGATATCGCCGCAGGCAATCAAGAGCTTTCATCGCGCACCGAGCAGCAGGCCGCCGCGCTTCAACAGACGTCCTCCAGCATGGAAGAAGTGACCGCCACGGTTCGCCAAACCGCTGACAGCGTCGAGCAGGCGAAAGCACTGGTCAACAGCGCGAATGAAACGTCTCAGGCGGGCCAGAAAGCCATCGGCGATGCAGTAGCGTCCATGAAGGAGATAACAGCCGAAGCGGATAAAATCACCGAGATCGTCACGCTAATCGACAGCATTGCTTTCCAGACCAATATTTTGGCGCTCAACGCCTCGGTCGAGGCCGCCCGCGCGGGTGAGCATGGCCGGGGGTTCGCAGTTGTGGCTGGTGAAGTTCGCCAGCTAGCCAACCGCTCGGCCAACGCGGCGCATGAGATCAAAGGCTTGATCAATACCTCCAACGCTCAGGTCAGCAACGGCGCCAACTTAGTGGATGCCGCCAAACAGCGCATGCAGGAGATCGATCAGCGCATCCAGCGCGTCAACGAGCTGTTTACCGACATCACTACCGCGACCCATGAACAGACGCGCGGCATCGAGCAGATCAACGTCGCCATTGCTCAGCTCGATCAAGCCACCCAGGACAACGCCTCCATGGTTCAGCAAACTGCTCTGTCTGCTCACGACTTGAAGCAGCGCTCCCAGTCGCTCAATAGCGTCGTCGGCCACTTCACCCTGGTGGATTGACCCACCCGCTGCCCAGGCCCTGCGCCTGGGCACGCCCACCCTACGTATCGGCCAACGCAACACACGCGCACACGAAAGCGCCGCAACGAGGCGGTAACAACATTTTCGAAAGGGGATTAAAAAAAGGGGCTATGTAACGAAACAAGAAGGGGTTTGCATGGAGCGGGAAAAGAGATTCGAACTCTCGACCCTCGCCTTGGCAAGGCGATGCTCTACCACTGAGCTATTCCCGCAACGCAAACATGCAACGATGCTTTAGAGTGAGTGGCGTCCCATAGGGGGTTCGAACCCCTGTTCCCGCCGTGAAAGGGCGGTGTCCTAGACCACTAGACGAATGGGACGTGCTGGAGCGGGAAAAGAGATTCGAACTCTCGACCCTCGCCTTGGCAAGGCGATGCTCTACCACTGAGCTATTCCCGCTAAACAGGCTGTCTCACTATTAGCATCTCTGCTATCGGATTGGCGTCCCATAGGGGGTTCGAACCCCTGTTCCCGCCGTGAAAGGGCGGTGTCCTAGACCACTAGACGAATGGGACGTACTGGAGCGGGAAAAGAGATTCGAACTCTCGACCCTCGCCTTGGCAAGGCGATGCTCTACCACTGAGCTATTCCCGCAACTCCGATACCTGAACGATTTAAGTGGCGTCCCATAGGGGGTTCGAACCCCTGTTCCCGCCGTGAAAGGGCGGTGTCCTAGACCACTAGACGAATGGGACGTTTCATTGCCTCGTCGAGGTGGCGCGTATATTACTCAGACCAGGGGTCGAGTGTCAAGCACTCTGATATCAAAACATTAATTGATGGTTAATGAGGCAGTAAGGTGGCTCAAAACAAACGCTGCGCAATTGTAGTGCCTAACAGAGTGTTTACAGCGCGCATACGCATCATATCGGTGCACTTCCCGCTACTGAGTTCATCGACCGTGTAGCCCTCCTGTTCTCTGACAGTAACGACAAACCGCTAAAAATCTTTCATTTACAATAAAATCGATTTTTTGGCACACCCCTTGCAGTCTCATTAACGATCCAACGACGTAACTGCTCCGCGACTCTTCGCTTCCCGACTGCTTGAGGTGCCTTATGTCTTTTACTCGTCGCAAGTTTCTTACCACCGCTGCACTGACCTCCACGGCTGGCTTAGTGCTTGGCGCACCTAGTGTGGCAAGCGCTCAATCCTCCGAGCGCTTCAACTGGCGCATGACCAACGCTTACAGCCCCGGCTCGCCCTTCTATGTCGAAGGCCCCGGCAGCCCTACCGATGTGATTGCCAAGATCAACGCGATGTCCGGCGGGCGTTTGAACATCCAGCACTTCGCAGCGGGTGAATTGATTCCTGCACTGGAAGGGTTCGAAGCCGTGCAGAGCGGCACCATCCAAATGAACGCAGCCAACAGCTACTTCTGGTCGGGCACCACCTTTGCCGCTCAATACTTCACCACCGTGCCCTTCGGCATGAGCTTCATGGGGCATATGGCATGGCTCTACCACGGCGGCGGCTTAGAACTATGGGAAGAAGTCTATGCTCCTTACGGTATGGTCGCCCTACCGCTCAACAACACTGGCGTGCAGATGACTGGCTGGTTCCGCGAGCCCATCGAGGATATCGGACAACTCAACGGTTTACGCATGCGCGTGCCCGGGCTTGCAGGCAAAGTGTATTCGGCACTGGGCGTCGATGCCCGTGTACTGCCCGGCGGTGAAATTTTCCCGGCGCTAGAGCGTGGCGTGATCGACGCCGCTGAGTTCGTTGGCCCGTATCAAGACCGCCGTATGGGGCTGCAAAACGCGGCCAAGTTCTATCACACCACGGGCTGGCATGAACCCTCTACTACCGGCGAGCTGCTCATTTCCAAGCAGCACTGGGACGAACTGCCGGAAGATCTGAAGATGATCGTGAAGAGCGCCTGCATGGCCGCATGTCTTGAGAGTGTCACCTGGTCCGAAGCGGTGAACGGCGAAGCGATGACCGACCTGGTCGATAACCACGGCGTCACCGCCAGCATGCTGCCCGACCCCGTAGTGAATGCCCTGCGCGAAGCCACCATGGATACGCTGGCCACCGAAGCCAACGCCGACCCAATGGTGCGCAAAGTTCACGACAGCTACATGGCCTTCAAGGCCAACCATGACCGCTGGGCAGGCGCCAGCGAACGCGCCTGGTTAAACGACATCATTGGGGTGTGATATGCAAACCGTGGAACGCGTTGTCCACGGGATCGAGGCGGTGGTCCGGCTATTTGGCTGGATCGCCGCTTGGATCTGCGTGGTACTGGTGGCCCTAGTCGCAGGCGATGTGGTGATGCGCTACCTGTTCAGCGTTGGCGCCGTGTGGCTACAAGAGTTGCAGTGGCACTTGATCTCCCCCATTGCGCTATTCGGTATGTCGTACCTTTTGTTCATGGGCGAACAGGTGCGGGTCGATGTGTTTTACGAGCGCTTTCCGGAAGCCTTACAGCGGGTGATCGAAGTGATTGGCGGCTTGCTGCTGCTGGCCATGGGGCTCTATATCGCCTGGTTAACGCTGCCCTGGGTCGAGCAGTCCTATCTTCGGAACGAGGCCTCTCCCAACCCAGGCGGCCTGCCGCTGCGCTGGGTGCTCAAAGCTCTTATCCCCTTCGGGTTTCTTTTATTGGCGCTTCAGGGCTTGGCCCATGCGCTGCGCCAAGGGTTTGCTCTACCAAACCGAGGTGAATAACGCATGTCTCCTAATGAGTGGCTCGCGATCGGCATGATCGTCGCCTTTTTTGTACTGCTGTTAATCGGCATTCCGGTAGCGATCAGTATTGCCGTCACGGCTTTTGTATTTGGCTATCTCGGCTTTGGCCCTATGCTATTTAACCTGCTGCCCTCGCGCATTTACGGCGTGGTGACCAACTACACCTTCATGGCGATACCCCTGTTCGTGTTCATGGGCGTCATGCTGGAGAAATCGAAGCTAGCCGAAGAGCTGATCGATGTGATTGGCCACTTGTTCGGCGGGCTTTCCGGCGGGATGGGCGTGGCGATTATTTTCGTTGGCGTGCTGTTAGGAGCCGCTACCGGTATCGTGGGCGCGACTATCGTCACCCTGGGCCTGCTGACACTGCCCACCCTGCTTCGCAGAGGCTACCCCAAAACCTTGGCCACCGGCATGATTTGCGCCTCAGGCACATTGGGCCAAATCATTCCGCCTAGCTTGGTACTCATTCTATTGGCCGAAATCCTGGGTGAATCGGTGGGCACGATGTTCGCCGCTGCCATGGTTCCCGGGTTAGCGCTAGCGGGTATCTACATCGTGGCGATTTTAGTGGTGGCACAGCTTTATCCCGGCATGATGCCCCCCATCCCGGCAGAAGAGCGCGCTGAGATTAGCAAAAGGCAGTTACTGTACAAGGTGATGACGGTAGTGGGCCCACCCGTTGGTCTGGTGTTTGCAGTACTCGGCTCCATTATTGGCGGCATTGCGGCTCCCACGGAAGCCGCCGCCATGGGCGCGCTAGGGGCGTTGGTGTTCGTTGCCTGCTCGGGACGGTTGACCATATCGCTATTAAGCGACGTGGCCAAAGCCACGCTAGTGATCTCCGCCATGGTCTTTTTTATTTTAATCAGCGCGCAGGTCTTTGGCCTTGCCTTCCGCGGGCTGGGGGGCGAACACTTGGTAGAACGCATGTTTGATTGGGTGCCCGGTGGCGAGTTTGGCGCCCTGCTGTTCATGCTACTACTGATGTTCGTGCTGGGTTTCTTCTTGGAATGGATCGAAATTAGCTATATTGCTCTACCGCTCTTTTTGCCCTTCTTTATACAGATGGGCGTGGATATGGTGTGGCTGGGTATTTTAGTGGGCCTGGTGCTGCAAACATCGTTTCTTACCCCGCCCTTTGGCTGGTCGCTATTTTTCTTGAAAGGCGTCGCGCCCAAAGAGGTGACCACACTGGATATCTACAAAGGGGCGCTACCCTTTATCGGGCTGCAATTTTTAGCCGTGGCGCTAGTGTTTATGTTCCCAAGCATAGCCACGTGGCTACCCGATGCCATTGGCTGGTAACCACAACCAATAACAAAGGACTCTTCAATGCTCCACACCCAACGTAGTTACGGCGGCAGCTGTGTCGCGCCACACCACTTGGCCGCCAGCGCCGGTCGCGATGTTTTGAAACAGGGTGGCAACGCTGTCGAAGCCATGGTCGCAGCAGCAGCGGCCATCGCCGTGGTCTACCCACACATGAACGCCCTGGGGGGCGACGGTTTTTGGTTGATTCACGAGCCCGGCAAATCGCCAGTGGCCATCGACGCTTGCGGCCCCGCTGCACAACTCGCCAACGGCGATTTTTACGCCGGGGAATCGCACATCCCTGAACGCGGCCCCAAAGCCGCGCTTACCATGGCAGGCACGATTAGTGGCTGGCAGGAAGCGCTCAATGTGGCGGCGGGTTGGGGTAACGCGCTGCCGCTGACCACGCTGCTGGCCGACGCCATTCGTCACGCCGATGAAGGGGTGGCCGTTTCGCAAAGCCAGGAAACGCTCACCGCCAAACACCTGGAGCGCTTGCGCCAAAGCCCCGGCTTTAGCGATGCCCTGCTGCTTGACGGCCAAGTCCCCCGCGAAGGCGAGCGCTTGCGGCAGCCCCGCCTGGCGAAGACGTTGAAACGCCTCGCCAGCGCCGGGCTGGAAGACTTCTACCGGGGTGAACTCGCCGCTAGCATGGCGAAGGATCTGGAGGCACTCGGCAGCCCACTACGCTTAGCCGATTTTCACACTTACCGCGCTCAGCAAGTCACACCGCTGCACGTGCGCCTCAACGACGCCACACTGTATAACCTGCCCGCGCCTACTCAAGGCATGGCGTCGCTGATGATTTTGGGCATTTACGAGCGCATTAAAGCCGCCGAGCCCAATGGCTTTGACCACCTGCACGGGTTAATTGAAGCCACCAAACGCGCCTTTATGCTGCGCGACCGCTACGTTACAGACCCACACCGTGTTCCCACGCCGCTGCAGGAGCTTCTCAGCGAAGAGCGCATTGGTGCAGAAGCTGCCGAGATTAATCCTAACCAGGCGCTACCTTGGCCTCACGAGCCTGCGCCCGGCGATACTATTTGGATGGGCACCGTCGACAGCGAAGGCCGCTCGGTGAGCTTTATTCAGAGCATCTACTGGGAATTTGGCAGCGGCGTGGTACTGCCTGAGAGCGGCGTGCTGTGGCAAAACCGCGGCATTAGCTTCTCGCTCGACCCTGACGACTTACGCGGTTTAGCCCCTGGCCGCAAACCCTTCCACACGCTCAACCCCGCGCTGGCACTGTTCAACGATGGGCGCACGATGGTGTACGGCACCATGGGCGGCGAAGGCCAGCCGCAAACCCAGGCGGCGGTGTTCTCCCGCTACGCGCTGCACGGCATGCCGCTGCAGCAAGCCGTCACCGCACCGCGCTGGCTATTGGGGCGCACCTGGGGAGAGTCCAGCACCAACCTGAAGTTAGAAGAGCGCTTTGATGACCGCTTGGTGGCCGCACTTGCCACCGCAGGCCACGACGTAGAAGTACTGCCAGAGGCGTTCAGCGACACCATGGGCCACGCAGGCGGCATCGTGCGCCACCCGGATGGCCTGATCGAGAGCGCCCACGACCCGCGCAGCAACGGGGGAGCGGCTAGCGTGTAAAGGGCCTTCAGCGGGTACTTAACAAGGAGCCTTCAGCGGTTTAGTGTGGAAAGCGACTGGCGGATTTTATCACTTTCGCACATGCTGAACTTGGACAGGCGGCCCATTGTCGTTAGCCTTTCCGCAGTTGCTACGATGCGTGCTAACGCTAATAGGCTAGCCGCCTTAGACAGCCTCTGATAAACGGCAACCAGAGGGAGAGGAGATTCCCATGGCGAAAATTGAAAAATCCCCCGACGAGTGGCGCAAGCAGCTCACGCCCGAGCAGTACCGGGTTGCCCGGGAGAAAGGCACCGAACGACCGTTTACCGGAGATTACCAGGTAAGCGATGCTCAAGGTATTTACCACTGCGTTTGCTGCCACGCGCCACTGTTCGAGAATGAGCATAAGTTCGATGCGGGCTGCGGCTGGCCCAGCTTTGATCGCCCGCTGGGGGCTCGTTGTGTCGAGGAGCACCGCGATACGTCCCACGGCATGATTCGCACCGAAGTGGTCTGCTCGCACTGCGACGCTCATCTGGGCCACGTCTTTCCCGATGGACCTCCTGACACCACCGGTTTGCGCTACTGTATCAACTCCGTCTCGTTGGAGTTCCACCCCGACGAGTAACCTTTGAAAGGAAGCACGGCAAGGCGGGCACCATCTGCTAGAATGGTCGCCCGCTTTTTTTGTGCTTGTAGGAGACCCCCATGCTCGGCTGGTTCCCCGGACATATGAATAAGGCCCGCCGCCAGATCAAGGACGCGCTGCCAGAAATCGATGTGGTCATCGAGGTGCTCGACGCGCGCCTGCCCTACTCCAGCGCCAACCCGATGCTGGCCGAGCTGACTCGCCATAAGCCGGTGCTGAAAATTCTTTCCCGCGCCGACTTGGCCGACCCCGTTCGTACCGACGAGTGGGTGGCCTTTTTTGATGCCCAGGCAGACACCCGCGCTCTGGCGATTACCACCACACAGACCCGCGAGCTCAAGAAGATTCCCAAACTGTGCCACGAGCTGGCCGGTGCGGTGCGCGCCGACCGCGATGTACGCGTGATGGTGATGGGCATCCCTAACGTCGGTAAATCGACGCTGATCAACGGCTTGGCCGGTCGCAAAATTGCCAAAACCGGTAACGAGCCGGCGGTCACCAAGCGCCAGCAAAAAGTGCGCATCGACGGGCGTGTCGCGCTGATCGACACCCCCGGAGTGCTGTGGCCGAAAATCGAAGACCAAGCGAGCGCCTACCGTTTGGCGGCTAGCGGTGCGATTCGCGATACTGCCATCGAGTATACCGACGTGGCCATCGTTGCCTGCGCAGAGCTCGCCAAACGCTACCCCGCCGAGCTCACCGCCCGTTACAAGCTCAAAGCGCTGCCCACCTACGCAGCCCCCGAGTCAGATGACGTAGACGCCGACGGGCCGAAAAGGCCCGATTTCCTGGCGCTGGCCGGGTTCGATGGTCACGCCATTCTCAAAGAGATTGCCGGTAAACGCGGTGGCCTGCGCCCCGGCGGCGAAGTGGATCTTCACCGTGGCGCCGAGGTGCTGCTGCATGAATTGCGCGACGGTAAGCTTGGACGCATCACGCTGGAAACCCCCGCAGACATTCCGCCGCCGCCCGAGCAAAACGACCAAGACAGCCCGGCCCTATCCGACGCATAATGAGCCAACAACAGACACTTCCACGGCAATGGACACTTTTGGATAACGCACCCCATGGACACGCCCCAGCCTAGAGAATCATACCCGCTTAAAAAATCACACAAACTGCACAACGTTTGCTACGACATCCGCGGCCCGGTCCTCGACCACGCCAAGCGCCTGGAAGAGGAAGGCCAGCGGATTTTGAAGCTCAACATTGGCAACCCAGCACCGTTTGGCTTCGAGGCGCCGGAAGAGATTTTGCAGGACGTGATGCGCAACCTGCCCACCGCCCAGGGCTACTGTGATTCCAAAGGCCTCTACTCCGCCCGCAAGGCGATCATGCAGGAGTGTCAGCGTAAGCAGATTCCTGGGGTGGGTATCGAAGATATCTACATTGGTAACGGCGTGTCCGAGCTAATCGTCATGGCCATGCAGGCGCTATTGAATGATGGCGACGAGGTGCTGATTCCCGCGCCGGACTACCCGCTATGGACGGCAGCCGCTCATCTCTCCGGCGGCCATGGCGTGCATTATCTGTGCGACGAGCAGGCCGACTGGGCACCGGATATCGCCGATATTCGCGCCAAAGTCACCAGCCGCACCCGTGCTATCGTGGTCATCAACCCCAATAACCCCACCGGGGCGGTCTACCCCCCGGAAGTGGTCAGGGAAGTGCTCGATATCGCCCAAGAACACAACTTGGTGGTGTTCTCCGATGAGATCTACGACAAGATCCTCTACGACGGGGTCGAGCACACCGCCACTGGCGCACTGGCCGACGATGACCAGCTCGTGATCACCATGAATGGCCTGTCGAAAAGCTACCGCTGCGCCGGCTTTCGCTCTGGCTGGATGACGATCTCTGGCACCCTAGCGAAGCAGCGGGCGAAGGACTTCATTCAGGGCCTGACCATGCTGGCCTCGATGCGGCTATGCGCCAATGTACCCGCCCAGCACGCTATTCAAACGGCGCTTGGCGGGTATCAGTCGATCAACGACCTGATTCTGCCGGGCGGGCGATTGCTGGCCCAACGCGACATTACCGTCGAGAAGCTCAACGCGATTCCCGGGGTCACCTGCGTGACGCCCAAAGGCGCACTCTACGCCTTTCCGCGCTTGGACCCTCAGGTATTCAATATCAAAGATGACCAGCAGCTGGTGCTGGATTTGCTTCTGCAAGAGAAAATACTGCTGGTGCAAGGTACTGCCTTCAACTGGCCAGACCCCGACCACGTGCGTATCGTGACGCTGCCCTGGGCCGACCAGCTCGGCGACGCGCTCGACCGCTTTGCCAATTTCTTGTCCCGCTATCGCCAAACGTGATCGACACGCTACCAGCGACTTGAAACTGACATGAAATGCACGTATCTAAGCCATCATTCCATTAACGCTTGTTATGACCTTGAGGGAGATCGTCACCCATGATGCGAATCGTGCTGTTTTTAGCCACCAACTTAGCGGTGTTGCTGGTCGCCAGCCTGACGCTAAGGCTGTTTGGCGTTGAGAGCTATCTCAACAGCCAGGGCATTAACTTTACCAGCCTGCTGATCTTCTGCTTTGTGTTCGGTATGGCCGGTTCACTGGTCTCGCTGTTCATCTCTAAATGGATGGCGAAACGCTCGACCGGCACGGTGATCATCGAAAATCCGTCGAACGCCACCGAGCAATGGCTGGTGGATACCGTGGCCGAGCTTTCCCGTGAAGCGGGTATCAAAACCCCAGAGGTGGGCATTTTCCCCGCCCAACAGTCCAACGCCTTTGCCACTGGCTGGAATAAAAACGATGCCCTAGTGGCGGTATCGGCGGGCTTGCTCAACCGTATGCGCCCAGAGGAGGTGCGCGCGGTGCTTGCCCACGAAATTGGCCACGTTGCTAACGGCGACATGGTGACACTAGCGCTGATTCAAGGCGTGGTGAATACCTTCGTCATGTTCTTCGCTCGTATCGTCGCCCACTTGGTCGATAGCTTCCTGAAAAGCCGCAGCGATGGCGAAGGTGGCCTGGGCTTTATGGGTTACTTCGCCGTGGTGATGGTGGCCGAAATCGTCTTTGGTATCGTCGCCTCCGCCATCGTAGCCTGGTTCTCCCGCTACCGTGAGTACCGTGCCGACGAAGCGGGTGCCCGCCTGGCAGGCACTGGGGCGATGGTCAACGCCCTGGCACGTTTGAAGGCCGAAACCGAAATGCCCGACCAAATGCCGGATACCCTGCGCGCCATGGCGATCACCAAAGGCCAGACCCGCTCGCTGGTCGAGCAGCTCTTCGCCAGCCACCCGCCGCTGGATGACCGTATTCGTGCCCTGAAAGAAGCGGCTTACCGCCAGTAAGCGACAAACCGCGCGATAAAAGATGCCAAGGCCCGCCAATGCGGGCCTTGTTAATTTAGGCAATCCAAAAACCCGCCGCCTGAAGCGATGGCTGCAATGACACCGCGTCGTTCTCCAAGTGAACGGTCAGCGTGCCAAATTCGCGACGTAGCGGATAGTTGGCGCGGCAGCTATCAAAGCCTTTGGCAATGCCCTGATGCACCACTTGACGCTGCAACGCATCGTGGTCGCGGCGTACGTCATACACGGCCCGCGCACATAGCCGAAGCGCCTCTTCCACAGGCAGTGCCTCCTGCAGCGTGAGCGTAGCGAGTGCTGGCGGTGGGCAGAGCGCGCTAAACGGCATGTCGCTGGGCAGGCCTAACTGCGCTGCCAACGCCTGCTGAATCATCCATGTGCCGCGCAGCTTGCCATCCAGGCTATGCCCGGCAATATGCGGTGTCGCTAAAGCAACCAAGTCACGTAGCCCCGCATCGATACCAGGCTCGTCTTCCCAAACGTCCAGTATGGCCGTGATATCGCCCTTCCCTGCCATACGGCTGCGCAACGCTAAACCATCCAGGCAGTCACCGCGTCCAGCGTTCAACAGCAGCGTACCCGGGGCAAGCTCGTCGATACGCTGGGCACTCAGCATCTGATAAGTGGCGTGAGGACCCGCCTTCACCAGCGGGGTGTGCAGGCAGATGACGTCACACTCCTCGATGAGCGTATCGAGGGAGACGAAACCGCTCGCGCCCTCTTGTTCCGCCCTGGGGGGGTCACACACCCGTACCGCCACGCCAAGTGCCTGCAAGCGGCGCTGTAAGCGACTACCCACGTTGCCTGCGCCAACGATGCCCACGGTTCGTTTCAGCAGCGGCCAGCCTTCTCGCTCGCCCACCGTCAGTAAGCTGCTCAGCACATAGTCCACCACCGCGTCCGCATTGCATCCCGGCGCGCTGGCAAAGCCAATTCCACGCTCTTTGAGATAGTCGAGATCGATATGGTCAGTACCAATGGTACAGGTACCCACAAAACGCACCGCGCTGTTGGCCAGCAGTGTGCGGTTCACCTGAGTGATCGAGCGCACGATCAGCGCATCGGCGTCCTGCACGTCTGCCGCACAGATCTCGCGGCCTGGCAGACGGTGCAGCGTCCCCATGCCTGCAAAACAGGCGTCGGCAGCGGGGATATTAGCGTCGATAACAAGTTTCATAGGCGTTTTGGTATCCGGGCTTTACAATACGCCCGCAATGGCTTGCTGTGCAGGCGTGATCAAGCAGTGGTTAAGGAGATGGGTGTGATCGTACGCTGGGAAACCGACCATGACTATGTGTTGGTGCATATTCACCAGGATATGTTCGGCGACTGGATTTTCAGCCGCGCCTGGGGGCAAATCGGCACCCAGTTTGGCGGATTGAAACACCAGTTAGCGGACACTCTGGAGCAAGCAGAGATGTGGCTGGAGGATGAAACGACGATTCAATCCTCACGCGGGTTCCGCAAAGTGCTTGAAGCCGCCGACCATACGCCAGAAGGCCAAGAAGCGATGCGTCAGCTATCGCTTTTGGATGCCCTCTGACGCATCACCTGTTAAACGGACTCGCCCGTTTCGTTAGCCTAAGAAGCGCCGCCCGTTGCGCTGATGCGCCCCCACGGGGGGCGCGTGTTCTGGCGGCGCGGTGAGTGCGGCCAGCGCCGTCTCATCCAGCCAGCCCCGCTCGCTCAACCAGTGGCTCAAACGCGCCACGTCGAAGCCGCGATCCAACTCGACCCCGTCGTCATCGACCAGCACCGGGATCCGCGTGCCGTAACGCTCCACTAGAGCGTCGTCGTCGCTGATCTCGATGTGGTGCAGCCTCACCTCTTGGTTGGCCAGGGTTGCCACCAGCACCTCCAATTGGGCGCATAGATGGCAGCCTAGCGTGGTGTAAATCGATAGTTCAATCATCGCCTTGCCCTTTATCGGCAAAGGGGGCGTGACGCAGCAAAAATACGTGATGCAAGTTGGTGCGCCGCTGAAAATCCGGATCGAAGGTGCGCGCAGTGATCTCCTCGACGGCGTAGCGCTCGCTCAGTGCTTCGTCGAGCTTGAAGCGGCGCTGATTGTTGGAGAACACCAGCGTACCGCCGGGGGCCAGGCGCGCCATGGCGAGCTCCACCAAGCGCGGGTGGTCGCGCTGCACATCGAGCGTGTCGCGCATCTTTTTCGAATTCGAGAAGGTCGGCGGATCCATGAAAATCAGATCGAACTGCGCGTTGGCGGTTTCCAGCCAGCGGAAGCAGTCATCCCGCACCACGCGGTGCAGCCTGGGGTCGAGCTGGTTGAGCGCAAAGTTGTCCCGGGCCCACTCCAGGTAGGTGTTGGACATGTCCACGCTAACGCTGTCGCTGGCCCCGCCTAGCGCGGCCTGCACGGTGGCCGTCGCGGTGTAACAGAACAGGTTGAGAAAGCGCTTGCCGCTGGCCATCTCGCCCAGCATTCGGCGTACCGGCCGGTGGTCCAGAAACAGACCGGTATCCAGGTAATCCCGCAGGTTGACCCATAGCCTTGCGCTGCCCTCCCGCACTTCAAAACGCTCGCCGCTGGCATCGCGCTTTTGGTACTGGGCCGCACCGGTTTGCCGCTCGCGGCGCTTGACGTAAATCTTGCTGGGATCGACCCCCAACGCCTCGGGCAGCACGTCCAGCGCATCAAACAGCCGTTTTTGTGCCTGAGAAGGGTTCACGGAACTCGGTGCCGCATACTCCTGAACGTGCACGCGGTCGCCGTAGCGATCCACTGCCAGCGCGTACTCCGGCATATCGGCATCGTAAAGGCGATAGCAGGTTTCACCACTCTGCTTCAGCCATTTTTTCAGACGTTTTTGATTTTTTGCCAGACGGTTGGCAAACATCTTTGCATTTTCCGACACCGTCGATGTTGTCGTACGGCTTGCCTGGGGCACTACGCCCGCGTCTGTCGGCTCACCGCTCTGCTTAGGCGCAGGGCGGGCGCTGGCAATCTCCATGAGCAGCAGCTTGGCATCCAGCGCGCCGTTTTTTAGCGCGTACTGTTTGTGGGCGCGCAGCCCAAGGCGGTGGCCGAGATCCGGATTACCGGTAAACAGCGCCAGCGTCCAGCCAGGAAACAGCGCCTTGGCTTTTTCACCGAGCTGAGCATAAAGCCGCACCAGTTCCGGCAGCTCGCCCAGGCGCTCGCCGTAGGGCGGGTTGGTGATCAATAGCCCCTGCTCGGCGGTCAGCGTCTCCGGCCGATGTAGTTGGGCGAGACTCTGGCCGTGGAGCGTGATCAGCGCAGGAATGCCCGCCCGCATGGCGTTAGATTTCGCGGCGGTCAGTGCTGCCGGGCTTTGATCAAAGCCCATCAGTTCGGTTTTGCAACGTTTGCGTCCAATCGAGGCGCGTGCTTCGGCTTCGCGTTTTAATTCACTCCACACAGCGTCTTGATGGCCTGCCCAGCCGTGAAAACCAAACCGCTCGCGGTTCAAGTTAGGGGCTTGGTCAGCCGCCATCAGCGCCGCTTCGATCAGCAGCGTTCCTGCTCCACATAGCGGATCGATCAATGGCTCGCCCGCTTTGGCCCGTTCCGGCCAGCCTGCGCGCACCAGCAGCGCTGCCGCCAAATTCTCTTTGAGCGGCGCGTGCCCGACATCGCGGCGGTAGCCACGGCGGTGGAGACTATCACCGGAGAGATCGATTCCCAGGCTTAAGTTGGCCCGGTGCAGGTGGGCGTAAATGCGCAGGTCAGGCGCTTTGGTGTCCACGTTGGGCCGCTCTCGACCGCCTAACTGCAGCGCGTCCACCACGCCATCTTTCACCGTCTGTGCGCCGAAGCGCGTGTGGCGAATATGGTCGCTGCGGCCATGAAAATCCACCGCCAAGGTCTTGCCGGGGGCAAGATGCTGGCTCCAGGCGATGCGTGCGACCACATTGCGTACCTGCTCGGCGGTCTCGACCAGAGACTCCCGCGCCAGTAGCAAAATCACACGGTTCGCTAGGCGAGACCATAAACAGACCCGGTAGGCCGTGGCTTGGTCGGCAGAAAAATAGACCCCCGCCACGGTGGTTTTACCCGGTTCGGCGCCCAGGGCCGTCAGTTCATCCGCCAGCAGGCCTTCGATGCCTTTGGGGCAGGTCGCTAGTAGGTTGAGAGGGGCAGTTTGGCTCAGCTCGGTCATGATGATCGCCGCGCGTCACCGCGCGATATTCCTGTATATGGCAAATGAATGTATGTCTTATGACAATTTGATGGTCGACAAGTGACCCCATCATGGTCTAACAATAAGAGGGTAGCTACTAAAAACGCATGCGTTGCTTGTCAGGGTCTTTATCGTGTCTGTTTCTAAACGCCGGTAATGATCCTTGGCTTGTCTGAGCTTGCCGCTTCTTCCGTTCAGCACGTGAGTGCTAGGCATTAGCGCTGAGGCAGCAGCTCACTCTTGAACTTGAAGTCACTTCTCGAAGTGGTGTTGGCAATCTGGGTAAAGCACGCCTATGGGCCTGTTGTTACTACGTTGCCTTGTGACCTGCTTCTTATCAAAGGCTTTCATGCAAAGAGGTTAGCCAATGAAACGACAAAAACGTGATCGCTTCCAACGGGCTTATGTTCACGGCTACAAAGCGGGCATCATGGGTCGCTCCCGTGATGATTGCCCCAGTCAAGATGTCAATTTACGCGAATATTGGATGAGCGGTTGGCGTGAAGGTCGTGGTGACCAGTGGGACGGAATGATCGGCGTCTCCGGTATTCATAAAAACCCCATGGTCATGACCTAATTTATTTACCTTTTACTCAAACATTAGGAGACGGAGCCCGCTGCAAAGCGGGCTTTTTATCGCCTATCTGCGGCTTTTTCAACCGATTTGCTTGAGCGCCTCGGCACACTGCTTCACTAGCCCAGGCCCTTGGTAGATCAATCCCGAATAGAGCTGCACAAGATCCGCACCGGCCGCCATTTTCGCCCGGGCCGCTTCACCACTATCGATGCCACCCACGCCAATGATCGGCAGCGTCGGCAGGTGCTTGCGCAGTAGACGAATGACCGTATTGGACGCCTCGAACACCGGCTTACCGGAGAGCCCGCCGGCTTCTTGTGCTTGCGGGTCGTTCTGCACGGCCTCCCGGGAGACGGTGGTATTGGTCGCAATCACGCCGTCCAGCTCGTTGCGTGCGATACTGCCAGCCACCAGCGCGACCTCCTCTTCGCTCATGTCTGGTGCGATTTTCACCAGCAGAGGCACCCTGCGACCTGCCTGAGCATCCAACTCGCGGCTTTTGGCGCGAATCGGCCCCAACAGGGCATCTAGCTGTTCGCCAAACTGCAGCGTGCGTAGCCCCGGTGTATTGGGCGACGAGATATTCACCGCTATGTAGTCCGCCGCGCCATGTACCGCATCGAGGCATAATAGGTAGTCATCCAGGGCGTTCTCAACCGACGTGGTCAAATTCTTACCGATATTGATGCCGACGATGCCGTTGTAGTGACGTTTTTTGACCTGCGCGACGAGATGTGCCACCCCTTTGTTGTTGAACCCGAAGCGGTTGATGATCGCCTCGTGGTCGGCCAATCGAAAGAGACGCGGTTTTGGATTTCCCGGCTGCGCCTTGGGTGTTACGGTGCCGACCTCCACAAAGCCAAATCCTAGCTCGCCCAGCGCATCCAAGTGGTCGGCGTTTTTATCCAGCCCGGCCGCCAGCCCAATACGGTTAGGGAAACGCAGCCCCATGAGTTCGACCGGGTCGCTCACCGGCTTGCCATACAGTCGCTGAATACCGCCCACTTTGTGCAACGCGTCGAGCGCGTTCAGCGCCATGCCATGGGTGGTTTCGGGATCCAAGCGAAACAGCAGCGAGCGGGCAATGGGGTACATCGGTAAGACTCTCCTAATCGGTGGGCGACGTGCGGGGCGGGCGCAGTATAGCGCACATCGCCCAGGCTTCGCAGGATGAAAAAAGCCGCGTCCTGGTCCCCCAGGGCGCGGCTTCCTACCGAGCGTGCAGCGTGCCGTTGAGCATGCGCTTCGGTTTACGCTTCGCTGTCGCTCTCGGCCAGGTCGACCAGTTCACGCACGGCCACGGCGAACAGTGCAAACCCTCCTTCACTGCCACCGCGCACTTCGTCGATCAGGCGGCACCAGCGGCGGTGTAGCTCGGCATGCTGCTCTAGCCACTGGGCTACCCGCTCTTGGGTGTCACGGCTGCCGGCTTCTAGCTTCAGAACGCTGGTAGTGAGCGCCAGCTGCTGACGGTCGATGTCGTCGCGGAAGGTTTCTCTCGCCTGGGCCTGCCAGGCATCGCGGACCTCCAGGTGGGTAACCTGCTGGATCATCCATGGTAGCTCTAAGCGGCTGCCGATTTCATAGAACACCTCGGCCACCCGTTGCGGCTTCTCGTTGGTGATCCGCGCGGCTTGAATGATGCCCAGGCCAGCGTAGAGACTCGGCGCGGCAGCCACGGTGGCGGCCAGTGCTTCCGGCACGCCAGCTTCCAGCAATTCATCACAGCGCTGGCGCCATACGGCCTGCTCTTCACCGCTGAGCAGCTCGCCAATGCCCTCCTGCAACTGCGCCAAGCGTGGGCCGAAGTACTCGATGGTGTCCTGGGTCGAGAGCCCCAGGTGCTGACGCAGGAACCAGCGCGTGGCGCGGCGGATCATGCGCATCAAATCCAGCATCATGGAGTACTGCACACGGCTGGGCACTTGGTTATCCAGCGCTTCGATCTGCGCCCACAGCGACGGCAGATTGAAGGCATCGCGGGCCACCACGTAGGCGCGGGCAATGTCCGCACGGCCAGCGCCGGTCGAATCCATCAGGCGACGCACGAAGACGATGCCCATGTGATCGACGAGATCGTTGGCCACCTGGGTGGCGACGATTTCACGCTTTAGACGGTGGTCGTACATCTCGTTCTGGTAGCGTTCGGTGAGCACGGCCGGGAACAGACGCTCCAGATGACGGTGGATATACAGATCGTCGGGCACGTCGGAGTTGATCAGGTCGCCCTTCAGGGTGCTCTTGGCGTAGGAGATCAGCACCGACAGTTCCGGTAAGCGCATGCCCTGATTGTTGCTGGCGCGCTCTTTGAGCACGTCATCGGCGGGCAGGAACTCGAGCTCGCGGTCGATTTGACCGGCGGACTCCAGCTCGCTGATGAAGCGACGGTACGGCCCCATGCCCTGGTGAGACAAGATCTCCGACAGGTCCAGTGCCTGGGTCTGGCGGTAGTTATCCAGAATCACCAGGTCGGCAACCTCTTCGGTCATGTCGGCCAGCAGCTGGTTACGCTGCTTGTCGGTCATATCGCCACGCTTGACCACTTCATCGATCAAGATTTTGATGTTGACCTCGTGATCCGAGCAGTTCACGCCGCCCGCGTTGTCGATAAAGTCGGTATAGACGCGTACCCCGTTGGCGGCGGCTTCCATCCGGCCACGCTGGGTCAGGCCCAGGTTACCGCCCTCGCCGACCACGCGGCAGTTCAATTCTTTACCGTTGATACGCAGCGCATCGTTGGCTTTGTCGCCCACATCCGCATCGGTCTCTTCAGAACTCTTCACGTAAGTACCGATGCCGCCGTTCCAAATCAGATCGACCTTTGCTTTGAGCATGGCGCGAATCAGGTCGTTGGGCGACAGGCGAGCCTCTACAATCCCAAACGCTTGCTGCATTTCCGGCGTGATGGTGATCGACTTGGCGCTGCGGCTGAACACCCCACCCCCTTGGGAGATCAGTTCGCTGCTGTAATCTTCCCAGCTGGAGCGCGGCAGATCGAACAGGCGTTTGCGCTCGGCAAAGGCCGCTGCGGCATCCGGGTTCGGGTCGACGAAGATGTGCAGGTGGTTGAAGGCGCCCACCAATTGGATCTTATCGGAAAGGAGCATACCGTTACCGAACACGTCCCCCGCCATGTCTCCGATACCCACCACGGTAAACAGGTCTTCCTGGGTATTGACGCCCAGGTTCTTGAAATGACGCTTCACGGATTCCCACGCGCCGCGAGCGGTGATTGCCATCTTCTTGTGGTCGTAGCCGTTGGCACCACCGGAAGCAAAGGCGTCACCCAACCAGTGGCCATACTCGATGGAAATCGCGTTGGCGATATCCGAGAAAGTAGCGGTGCCTTTATCGGCGGCTACCACCAAGTAAGTGTCGTCTTCATCGTGACGCACGACGTTTTGCGGCGGCACTACCTCGCCACCCACCAAGTTGTCGGTGACGTCCAATAGCGCACGAATGAAGATTTGGTAGCAGGCGATCCCTTCCTTCTGTTGGGTTTCGCGGTCGGCGTTTTCCGGCATGCGCTTACATACGAAGCCGCCCTTCGCGCCGACAGGCACGATGACCGCGTTTTTCACCTGCTGCGCTTTGACGAGGCCCAGCACTTCGGTACGGAAATCCTCGAGACGATCCGACCAGCGCAGGCCACCACGGGCCACTTTACCACCGCGCAAGTGAACGCCTTCGACACGCGGCGAGCAGACAAAGATCTCGAACGCCGGGCGCGGCTTGGGCATTCCGGTGACTTTCGACGGCTCCAACTTGTAGGCGATGTAATCCTTGAAGCGGCCACCGTCGGTGGTCTGGTAGTAGTTGGTACGCAGCGTGGCCTGAATCAGCTCCATGAAGCGGCGCAGCAGTTGGTCATCGTTGAGGCTGGCAACGCCTTCTAAGTGCTCGTTGAGTCGCGTAAGGCAGTCATCGACGTTGCTGGGCTGCTGGGCCGGGTCGAAACGCAGGCGGAACAACTCCACCAGGGTCTGGGTAATGGCCGGGTAGTTCGCCAGCGTTGCGGCAATGTAATCCTGAGACATACCGAAGCGAATCTGCTTCAAATAGCGGGCATAGCCGCGCAGCATGGCCACTTCGCGCCAGTCGAGCCCTGCGCCGATGATCAGGCGGTTGAAGGCGTCGTTATCGGCCTCGCCTGCCCAAATACGCTTGAACGCTTCGCTGAAGGTGTCGCGCATTTCGCTCAGGTTGACGCCTTCACGGCTGTGTTCCAGTTCGAAATCGTGAATCCAGTAGCGCTGCTGTGGTGCGTTGATGTCGTAGGGGCGCTCGCCAATCACGCGCAGGCCAAGGTTTTCCATCATCGGCAGCACGTCGGAGAGTGGAATTTGCGATTCGCGGTGGAACAGCTTCAGGTTCATGCCGCCCGCCTGCTCTTCCAGGGGGCGATAAAGCGACAGAGAGAGATCGTCGCCGTTATCCAAATTCAGCAGATGCTGGACATCGAACACGGCCGTGCGAGCGTTGAAATCTTCCCGGTAGCTGGCGGAGAACGCGTCGTGGAACTGATCGATCAGATGATTGGCACGCTCTTCCCCGAAGCCTTCGATCATCGCCGCCTGCAGATCGTCGCGCCAGCTGCGGGCTAGGCGAGCGACTTTACTCTCCAGGCGTTTGAGATCGTATTGGCTCGGGGCGTCGCCGTTGAAGCGCAGGATCAATTGGATACGCGCCAGCACCGACTCGGATAAGTAGGTGTTGAAGTCGCCGAAGTGCGCGTCCAACTCGTCGCAGAGCATGCCCTGAATGCGCTGGCGTAGATCGGTCGAGAACACATCACGCGGCACGAACACCAGGCAGGAATAGAACTTACCGCTGACATCGGCGCGGATGAATAGCCGCACCTGACGGCGCTCACGGATGTTGAGAATACCCAGTGCGGTGCTGGCTAGGGATTCGGTACTGATCTGGAATAGGTCATCGCGTGGGTAGACTTCCAGCACCTGCAACAGCTGCTTGCCGTTGTGGCCCTGGGGATTGAAGCCAGCGATATCCATCACGGCCTTGAGTTTACGACGCAGCAGCGGAATGTTGCGCGGCGACTCGTTGTACACCGTGGCGGTGAATAGGCCAAAGAAGCGGCGTTCGCCAATGACGTTGCCGTCATCGTCGTAGCGGTCGACGGTGATGTAATCTGGATACGTGGGTCGGTGCACGCGGGAGTGGTGGGCGCTTTTGGCGAACGAGAGCAGCTGCGGCACCAGCACATAGTCATTGTGCTCATCGACACCCTCTTCGGTGCGGATTCGCTCGCGGTAGCGCGGCTGGTCCAACCGGAACACACCCAGCACGCTGTTGGGATCACGCTGCAGCTCGTTGCCTTCTAGCAGGTACTCATCGTAGCCCAGGAAGGTGAAGTTATCTTTCAGCAACCACTCTAGGAAAGCGATGGCTTCTTCATGGTCATCCGGGTCGATCTGCGGCGGGCAATTTTTTTCCAGCTCTTGAATGGCGGAGGTAATTTGACCGCACATGGCATCGAAATCGCCCACGGCGGTACGCACGTCCCGCAGCACTTCGTGCAGATTACGCTCGATTTTTGCCAGGGATTCGGCATCGGTGTGGCGATCGACTTCGATGACGATCAGCGATTCACGGGCGTCCGGTGCATTCTCATCTTTGGGAGAGGTGAGCGCCTTCAGCTGATGCTGGCTATCACGGGCCACGGCGAACACGGCGTTTTGAATGGCGTGTACCGTTAGGCCGCGACGGTTGAGTTCGATGCGCACGGAATCGACCAAAAACGGCATGTCTTCATGCAGCACCGCCACGAAGGTGTGGGTAGACTGCCAGCCATGCTCTTCGAAATCCGGGTTGAAAATGCGTACTTTAGGGCTTTTCGGATCATGGTGCTGGAGGAACTGCCAGATGGACAGCGTCGCACCGTACAGGTCGTCTAAACGACGGTCGACCAAGTCTTCCACCGGCACCGTGGCATAAAAGTGGCGCGCAAAGGCTTCGATATCGGCCGCCCGCGCTGGCTCCAGTCGCGCTTCCAAGCGCTCTTGTAGCTGCTTTAAAAGATCCCGCCGACTCTCTTCGATCGCAACGTAATGCATCCATCACCTCGACTGCCTGGGGCCACTACTTAGGCCAAAAAAACGAAGGACAATAGGCCTTTAGGCCACACTACCCATTAGCTTACGCTACCCATCATCGCCACCCTAACCATCTGACAGGTTATTCATGGTGTATACCGCTTGTGCATCATAAGCACTATTGACAAGTTCCACGCGTCTCATGTGAGTGCGCTCAAGGCTGTCGACGGGTCAGCAGCACGCCACATTCACAGTGGTGGGTAAACGGAAACTGGTCAAATAGGGCGAATCGCTCGATGTCATGGGTCTTGGTCAGCAGCGCTAAATTTTCGGCCAGTGTGACCGGGTTGCATGAAATATAGACGATTTGAGCGTATTCGCTGACTTGATGGCAGCTCTGCTCATCCAGTCCCGCCCGAGGTGGGTCGACCAGCACGGTCGTGAAGTCGTACTCGTCGAGGGCCATGTCGGCCACGCGGCGGCCCGCCTTCTCGCCTTTCAGGGCCAACGAAAACTCTTCCGCCGACATACGCGCTACGTGAGCATTGGTCACACCGTTGGCATCGAGATTGACGTTGGCGCTGGCTACCGAGGTGCGCGAAATTTCAGTGGCCAGTACGCGGCGGAAATTGTCGGCCAGAGCGATCGTGAAGTTGCCGTTGCCGCAGTAGAGCTCCACCAAATCCTCGTCCTGACGACCTTGCGTGACCTCTTTGGCCCAGCTCAGCATGGTTTGACAGATATGCGCGTTGGGCTGGGTAAAACTGTTTTCCACCTGCTGATAGTGCAGCGTGCGGCCATCTACCGTGAGCTTCTCCCATACATGGTCCTGGGTGAGCACGAGGCGCTGCTTGCGAGAACGACCAATAATCATGATACCCAGCGCGCGCTCTAGCGCACGGGCTTCCGCCTCCCAGGCATCACCCAGCGGGCGGTGATAGATCAGCGTTACCAGCGCTTGACCAGAGAGTGTGGTCAGAAACTCCACCTGAAACAGACGGCGACGCAGCTCATCGCTAGCTAAAAACGCCTCTCGCAGTTGGGGCATCAACGCGTTGATCTGGGCACTAGCCACAGGAAACTGGTCGAGGCGTACCACCCGTTTGTTTTTAGGATTCTCTGGGTCGACCTCGAACATGGCATAGAACAGATCGTCCGCTTCATGCCAGATACGAAACTCGCAGCGTTGACGATAGTGACTCGGCGGCGAGGGATACACCTCCAGTTCAGGCGTATCGAACGCGGCGAAGGTGGTGGCCACGTAGGCTTGCTTATCGGCCAGCTGCTCATCGTAATGTGCTGGGTCTACAGTCGGGATCGCCAAGGTGGCTCCTCTCTACTCATGGTGAACGTCTTGGAAGATGCGCTGCTCGTTGGCAGCCTAGCGGGCGTTGGGCAATTCGAGCGGTTGCGCTGGCTGAAAACCGTAGCGGGCAAAGCCATCGGTCAATGCGATCGCGGGGGCAGTCGTAAAGCAGCGGTCATCGACGGTGTGGCTAACGAGCGCGGTGGCAACCTGGCCGACCCGTCGCGCAATGGCATCGCCAGAATCGACCCAAGTGATAGGCACCGGTGCCAGCGATGCTAGCTGTGGCTGCAAAAGCGGAAAATGGGTGCAGCCTAACACCACGGTATCTAACGCCGGTTGGGTCTGGGTGGCTTGCCATAGCGGTGCCAGCACCTGACGCATGCGTTCCACGTCAAAGGGCGCTCCCCCCAGCCAGGCCTCGGCCGCGGTCACCAAATCGCCCGCAGCGACCCGGGTAACCACACAGTCGCTGGCAAAGCTGTCGATCAATCCTTGTGTGTAGGGACGGTTCACCGTGGCCGCCGTCGCCAGCAAACCAATATGACGCGTGGCACTCAGCTTGGCCGCCGACTTGATCGCTGGCACGGTGCCCACGACCGGTATCGAAAGCGCTTGACGCAGCTTCTCAAGTGCCAGGGTGCTCGCGGTGTTACACGCCACGACCAGCACGCTAGCCTGACAGGCGCGCACCGCCGCTTGGCACACCGTCACGATACGCGCAGCAAGCGTTGCGTCGTCGCGCAGTCCGTAGGGTAACCAAGCGTTATCGCAAGCGTAACAGAGAGCCGCCGAAGGGTAGTGTTGACGCAGCGCATGGGCGACGGAAAGCCCGCCCACGCCAGAATCGAAAATCAGTATTGGCCCTGCCATTACCCCTCACCTGCCCATCCGTTCTATTGAAATACCGCGTTGATCAACGCCGGTGACGTTTGTTATCACGCGTTAGCGTGACGTTTCAGCCGCCCATAAAAAAGGGGCGCTAGTTTAACACGCCCCGTTCGGCACTGAAGGTGTCACATGCTGAGATTACAGAGCAGGTACGTCGGCGCCGCGCAGCTCGGCGTATAACTCTGGATAGGCAAGCTGAAGTCGCTCTAACTCTTTTTCCGCCTCTTCGGGCAGGGCTTGGCGTAGCTCCTCCAGATCATCTGGGGTGAAATGTTTGTCGATCAACGGGAAAAGCCCCTCACGTTCATGACGCAGATAGCCGCGATGCGCCTCCAAGTACGCTTTGAGGTCGTCGGCAAAGCGGTCCATCGGCAGAATGTTGTCCATGAGGATCATGTCAATATCATGGGAAAGGCGCATCAAGCGAGGCTTGAGCTCACGATAATCGCTGGCCATTTGCTCCATGAGTGGCAAGTGTTCAGGGGCCTGCACCTGCAACCGCTCGACACAAATACGCTCTAACGGCGTTGCGAACCCCTCCATGTAAGACAGGATATAGTCCACCACTTCGCGCATCAGCTGAAAGTCAGGCCGTTCTCCGCTAGCCAAGGTTTTTTGCTTGAGCTGCAGCACATGGAGCATTCGCGCCATGTTGGCATGATCTAGACGCAGTTGGTTTAACATCGTGCCGTCTCCTTAGTGAGTGTCATGCTGGCTGCTTTCTACTGCAGTCAGCACGCGATCATGAGCTGGGTTCTACTACACTAGCGTTAATCCTTGTCCTGCGCCTCCGCGATATTCAATCACATGGGCGCTTCTTTACGGTCATGCCAAAAGGTAGCCTGACGTAACCTCTTTTACCACAGACACTTGTTAAGCATTGGTTGTTCAACGTCTCGATTTACAACGGAAGTTTATATGGATCTTTTTGACGCAACCCCGGGTGACGACGCGCCGCTGGCCTATCGTATGCGCCCGTTGACCCTGGACGACTATATCGGTCAACAAGCACTCGTCGGGCCTGACAAACCTCTACGTCGCATGGCCGAATCAGGCGTGGTGCGCTCGATGATTTTATGGGGACCACCCGGCGTTGGTAAGACCACGCTTGCTGAGCTCCTAGCACGTGCATCCAACGCGCAGCTCGAGCACCTGAGTGCAGTGATGGCTGGCGTCAAAGAGATACGAACGGTCGTAGAGCGCGCTCGTCAGCGCACCGCGCCAACGCTTCTCTTTTTAGATGAGATCCACCGCCTGAACAAGAGCCAGCAGGATGCACTGCTGCCCCACGTGGAGTCTGGTCTTTTGACGCTGATCGGCGCTACCACCGAAAACCCCTCTTTCGAAGTCAACTCGGCCCTGCTCTCCCGAGCACGCGTGTATGTCCTGAAGTCATTGACCCAGCAAGAGCTGGTCGAGGTCATGGAGCAAGCGCTTGCCGATACCGAGCGGGGACTTGGCAAGCGTGCCATCGAGGTAGAGACCGGTGTATTGGACGCGTTGGCCCACGCCAGTGCCGGCGATGCTCGGCGAGCCTTGGGGCTACTGGAAACCGCCTGCGATTTCACAGAACAACAGAGTGGTCGTGAGGTGTTACGTCAGGCAGTACTGGCGGACGTGGTGGGTCATCACACCAGCGCGTTCGATAAACAGGGCGATGCGTATTACGACCTGCTTTCGGCGATTCATAAATCGATTCGCTCCTCTCGTCCCGATGCCGCGCTCCTCTACATGGCGCGCTTCATCCAAGGCGGCGGCGACCCGCTGGATATAGTAAGACGTTTGACAGCCATCGCTTCGGAGGACGTCGGCAATGCCGACCCTCGCGCGCTACCGCTAGTGATTGCTGCCTGGGATGCCTATTTGCGATTGGGCGATTACGAGGGCCAGCGCGCGATTGCCCATGCCGCGATCCATTTGGCTGTCGCTCCAAAAAGTAACCGTATAGACCGCGCCTGGAAGAGCGCCCAGCAGTTCGTTCAGCAGCAGCCTCAGGTGGAAGTGCCCACTTACCTACGTAACGCACCAACCAAGCTCATGGAGCAGCTCGGCCATGGTGAAGGCTATCGCTACGCTCACAACGAGCCAAACGGATATCCAGCAGGCAGCGCCCACGACTGCTGGCCAGAAGACGTGCCCAAAACACGCTTCTACGAGCCGAGCCCGTTTGGCCAGGAGAAACGGTTCGGGGAAATCATGGCGTGGCGGGAAGAGCGCGACCAAGAAGCAGATCGGGCGCCTTAGAGCGCCCGATCGTAATCTACTGATTCACCCTCTACATCTCTTCGCGAATCACGTCCGTACCTTCGGGGATCTGGAAATCGAACAGATCGCGGTCGATAGTGCCATTGCGAGTGATGCCGCTAAAGGTGATGGCAGTGCGCTGACCGGTACTGTCCATCATCCAGAGCTCGGTGAGAGTATCGCCGTCGAAGACCATGCTGAGCTCCTCGAACAGCGTATCGGCCAGCGTCGGCATCAAGGTAAAGACATCGTCGCCATCCTGCTGCTCGTAGAACACATCGTAACTTGCCGTCAATTCATCGGCGCTGCCTGATAACAACAGCGCGGGCGTATGGGTCACACGGTCATCCATCGCCTGTACCGTGACCTGCTCCAAGTCAGGATCGTAGAGATACACCTCCTCACCATCGGAGACCACGGTTTGCGAATAAGGTGCCTCGACTTCCCAGCGCAGCATGCCGGGCCGCGACAGCCACATTTCCCCACGTGCGCTCTGCAAACGATCACCGCTGCCATCGAGAATCTGCTGCTCGAAGGTGGCGTGGTAGTTTTCCAACGGATCCAAGCGCTCGGTGAGCCGCTCTGCCGCCTCGTTGGCCCAGGCAGTCATAGGGGCAGCAAAAGTCAATCCCAGCGCACTGGCGGCCAGTGCCAATGCCGGTGAGCGGCGGTTAGAGGGTTCGCGCATGTTCTTTCTCCCTAGGCATTCATTGCCGAATAGCGGACGAGGCAAAGAGCGTAAAAAGCTCCGTATGCCCCTCAGACGCGAAACGCGCCGCAGGGTTTCACCGGCGGCGCGACTTTCACGCTTATTGCATGGTTGACGTGTTAATGGCCCACCGGCGGCGGCGCCAGCACCTCGCGGGCACCGTTGGTACCCATGGAGGAGACCACCCCGGCCCCTTCCATGGCCTCGACCAGACGTGCGGCCCGGTTATAACCGATCTTGAAGCGCCGCTGTACGGCAGAAATCGACGCTTTTCGCGTTTCAGTAACGAACTGCACCGCTTCGTCATAGAGCGCGTCCTGTTCGGCATCATCGCCATCGACGCCTTCCGCTTCGAGCCCGGTTAGCGCATCGGCAGATACGCCGCCGGAAAGAATCTCTTCGATGTACTCCGGCTCGCCTCGACGCTTCCAGTCATCGACCACCCGGTGGACTTCATCGTCGTCCACGAAGGCACCATGGACACGATTCGGTGGACCGGAGCCCGCGGGCAAGTAGAGCATATCGCCATGACCCAACAGACTTTCGGCACCGCCCTGGTCGAGAATGGTGCGCGAATCGATCCGCGAGGAGACCTGGAACGCCATCCGTGACGGAATGTTCGCCTTGATCAGGCCGGTCACCACATCCACCGACGGGCGCTGAGTAGCCAGAATCAGATGGATACCGGCAGCCCGCGCTTTCTGCGCCAGCCGCGCGATCAGCTCTTCGACCTTTTTGCCGACGATCATGAACATATCGGCAAACTCATCGATGACCACTACGATATAGGGCAGCTTTTCCAGCACTGGAGGCGTTTGATGCATTTCCCAGGGCTGGGGCTCCCATAGCGGGTCGGCCACCTGGGCACCGGCACGTTCGGCTTCATCGAGGCGCGCGTTAAACCCGGCGATGTTACGCACGCCCATGGCGGCCATCAGCTTGTAACGGCGCTCCATTTCAGCCACACACCAACGCAAGCTATTGGCAGCTTCCTTCATATCGGTGACGACAGGCGCCAGCAAATGCGGTATGCCGTCATACACCGACAGCTCCAGCATCTTGGGATCGACCATGATCAGCTTGAGTTCATCGGGTGTAGCCTTGAGCAGCATGGAGATCAGCATGGCGTTGACCCCCACCGACTTACCCGAACCGGTCGTACCGGCCACCAACAGGTGGGGCATTTTGCCCAAATTCGCCACTACCGGACCACCGCCAATATCTTGGCCAAGTGCCATCGTCAGCGGTGAATTCTCCTGCTGGTAGCGGTCCGAATCGATCACTTCACGCAAACGAATCATTGCGCGATGCGGGTTGGGAATTTCGATACCCACCGTGGGGCGGCCAGGGATGACCTCGACCACACGCACGCTCTTGACCATCAGCGAACGAGCAAGGTCTTTGGCCAGGTTACTGATTTTGGAAACCTTCACCCCGGCGGCAGGTTTGATCTCGAAACGTGTAATGACCGGCCCCGGCCACGTATCGACCACTTCAGCTTTAACACCGTATTCGCGTAACCTGACTTCCAGGAGTTCCGCCATATCGGCCAGCTGCTCATCCGTGTAGTTCGGCTGATGCGGCTCCGGCGGCGTGAGCAGCTGCAGGCTGGGCACCTCGCCCTCGGGCTCTGGAAGCGTTTCAAACGACGGACGCTGACTCTGTAGATGTTCGACGGTCCAGAGCGTCGGTCCATTGTCTGACTCTTCTTCGGCCGACTCGGTCGAGAACGTAGGCTCATGGCGCGCGCTGGCCGGCGCCTGCATGGCGGTCTTGACCGGTAGCTCGTCGTCATCGTCATCCCACACCGGCTCGGGCACCACCTCGGGTACGCGCTCACGACGCGACTCCGCAGACATCGGCGTTGGCCGATAAGCGGGATCGCTTTCGTCACTGCGCAGCGTCGTAGGAGCGGGGGCGGGTGCTACCTCTGGTTCTGGTGCTGGCTCTGAACGGCGAGCCAGCTCAACGGGCGTAATGGATTCCGAGGTCTCTTCTGGCTCATTGCGTAACGCGCGTAGCGGCACGGTCGGGGCAACGTCCTCGCTCGTTTGCTCTTCGCCAGCGCTTAAAGGTGAGTACTCACTCTCTTCCTGACGCACGGCAGGCTCTGGCTCATCCACGGGCTTGGTCGCAAATGCGTGCGCGTTTGGCAAGGATGTCTCAAGCGCTTCGAGCGGTACCTCTGTATCGGCGATAGAGGGTATCGGCTCTGGTTCTGGCTCCGGAGCAGGCTCTTGGACGTCCTCCGGAGCGTGAGCGGAGAGCGGCATGATCGGCTCTTCAGGCGCGTCTTTCTCTGGCGTCATCTTCGGAGAAGGCGCTGTCTCCAACTCGGGGTCTTGAGATGCGGCAGCCGCGGGAGGGGCCGGTGCATGACGCTCGCTCAGCACAGCGGCCGCTTCCCAGGGAATCGACGTATCGGTGACCGACGACGCCTCATCCTCTGCGGGTGCCGAGAAGCTCGGCTCACGGCGCTCGCGACGACCGACAGGTGAGCGCTCACTGACGGTAGGGCGCACGGGGGGCTCAATTGCTTCACTGGCCCGAGGCGTGGTCGTCGCCACTTCGTCATCGACGGGATCGGTACTCGTGTCACTCGGCTCAGCCCAGGAGCGCTGCTTCACTTTCTTGGACGCTGCCTTGGCCGCTGCGCGCACCGCGGCCCGTTCGGCACGCTTTTCACGCCGCTTGGCACGGCGCTCGCCAAACCAACCGCCGATACGACAAAGTTTACGACCGACTTCATCGGCCACTTGCAGCCAAGACATACCGCTAAACAGCGGGAAACCAATGAGAATGAGCGCTGCAGCGATCAACCCTACTCCGCCACTACTGACGAGCGGTTTTAAGGTGCCCACCAGCCCCTCTCCCAATATACCGCCAGAGGCATAGGGCAAAATGCTATCGGGATGGTAAAAGTGCAGTGCCCCCAACATGGTCGTGCCGAACATCAGCAGCACTAGCCCGCCCGCACGTACGGCGATGGCCACTGGGTCTAGCTCGAAGCGTACCTGGCGAGAGCGCATCAGCCACCAGGCGGCGTAACCAAACATACCCGGCCACCATAGGGCACTTGCACCCAGCAGTGAATAGAGCACATCGGCCAGCCAAGCACCCACGGGCCCCATCCAGTTGCGAACCTCGGTTTCGGGGCCTTGGTACGACCAGCCTGGGTCGGCAGGATGGTAACTAAACAGGGCCAACAGCAAGAAGACGCAGAGCGCCAGCATGACGACCACCACCCCTTCACGGGCAGAGCCTTGCAAGCGCAGGCCAACGCGGCGCGCCTTATCCTTCGCGGCATTGACCCGCGCCGATGATTGAGAACTCGATGGTGACTGACGCGACTGCCGCTGCGTTCGCTTGTCTACCGCCTTATTTACTTTCAAGCGATTCTCCCTTTACACCACACGGTGTCTTTAATCCACTTGCGAGTTTGCATCATACCGAGCATCCTTCCGCCGTCACAGCGCTTCGACGGACGCCACTAGCAACAGGAGCAAGCGATGCTACCTTGGCTCTCATCGCCACACCCCACTTTTCCTTCTACCGAACAGGCGTTGGAGAACCCTAACGGCCTGTTGGCTGCCGGTGGAGAGCTTACACCAGCCTGGCTGGTAGACGCTTACCGAAAAGGGATATTTCCTTGGTATAGCGACGATGACCCCATTTTATGGTGGAGCCCAGATCCACGCATGATACTGCTGCCTGAACAGTTTAAACGACGCCGCAGCCTTGCTAAACGGCTGCGACATAGTGGCTTTAGCGTGACGCTGAATCAACACTTTGCCCAGGTAATCGAAGCGTGCGCTGCGCCACGTAAAGACGAGCTGGGCACCTGGATCAATCCTTCCATGCGCGACGCTTACCAGAGGCTGCATGCATTGGGCATTGCCCACAGTGTCGAGGTCCACCATGGGGGCCAGCTGGTAGGCGGACTCTATGGCTTGGCGATGGGGCCGGTATTTTTCGGCGAGTCGATGTTTTCACGCCAGCCAGACGCCTCTAAAATTGCCCTCGCCCACTTGGCAAGCGCCATGCACACTTACGGCGGCAAGCTCATCGACTGCCAGGTGCATACACCGCATCTGGCCAGCCTCGGCGCAACAACGGTCGCCCGGCGAACGTTCATCAACTATCTTGAGAAGTGGCTGCCAGAAAAGGCGTTTTGCTTATCCAGCACTGAGACTCAAGCGCCCCAGGTGCCAGAATCTCCGTGGCTTGCAGCCATTGCTTCAAACGCAACAGCACAGTGACCGCCGTTCATGATCAAGGAGGCAAGCCGTGAGTAGTAACGCTCCTCGCCGCCCCGTGCGGGATTTGCGCTTCTTCCTAACCGTTCCTCATGCCTGCAGCTACTTGCCAGGCAAAGAGGCTACTACGCTGTTTCTTGACCCCCAGGAGTCACCCGTGCCAGGGGTGTACGACTCACTGTCGCTGCTGGGTTTCCGACGCAGCGGGCGCCACTTATACCGCCCCCACTGCGAGGGATGCAACGCTTGTCGATCGGTGCGGATTCCGGTGGATCACTTTAGCGCCAACCGCACCCAGCGAAAAGTCTGGCGGCGCAATGCCGATATCGAAACGCGTGTCATCCCAGCGCGCTTCGATGCTTCGCACTACGCGCTCTACGCTGACTACATTCGACAGCGACACGCTGACGGCGATATGTTCCCACCCAGCCGCGACCAATATCGCACCTTTTTGACGCTGGAAGAACCTTACGCCCATTTGCTGGAAATGTATCTCGACGACGAACTGGTGGCCGTGGCAGCGTTCGACCAGCTCGAACATGGACTATCGGCCATCTATACGTTTTTCAAAGTGGATGATGCGTTAGAGAAACGATCCTTGGGCACGTTTGCCATTTTAAAGCTAATCGAGCTTTGCCAAGAGAAACGGCTTCCCCACCTTTACCTTGGCTACTGGATCGAGGAGTGCCGAAAAATGCGATACAAGCAGGCGTTTTCGCCTATCGAGCTGCTCGATGGTCGCCACTGGCGCCCCTTAATTCGCTAATCTGAGCAGCTTTTTTGCCTTGACGGCAGGCTTACGGCACAATATAGCGCTGTTTCTTAGGCGTGCAGGTCTGTGCCAACGCCGTCGGAAACACTCATTCGACTATCCACGATATCTAAAAGTGAGGATCTGCCTATATGGCACGCGAAGATCATATTGAAATGGAAGGCGTGATCGTTGACACCCTTCCCAATACCATGTTCCGGGTTGAGCTTGAAAACGGCCATGTCGTGACCGCTCACATCTCTGGCAAAATGCGTAAAAACTACATCCGCATTCTGACTGGCGACAAGGTCAAGGTAGAACTAACGCCCTACGACCTGTCCAAAGGCCGTATCGTTTATCGCTCGCGCTAAGCCTTGAGTGTGCCCTCAAGCAACGTCTGCTCACAGATCGCGTCCCACGGCTATTAGTAGCACCGCGTAAAGACGGCGCCGCTCCCTGGAAACGACAACGCCCCGTCGAAGACAGGGCGCTGTGCGTGCTAGCGAGTATGCATTACTGCTTGTCGGTCATCTTAGCGCCCTTTTCAGGGCGCATCTGCCATTTCCGACTCTGTCGAAAGATGAAGCTCTCCCTCCTCCAGGCTAACATGTACGATACCACCGTGCTCGGCCAGCTCTCCAAACAGAATCATCTCTGCGAGTGGCTTCTTGAGCTTCTCTTGGATCAAGCGAGCCATCGGCCTTGCCCCCATATCCGGGTCGTAGCCTTTCTCTGCTAGCCAATCCCGGGCGACGTCGTCTACATCCAGCTGCACGCGCTTCTCGTCTAGTTGCGCTTGAAGCTCGATCAGGAACTTGTCGACCACGTTGCGCACTACCGTCGTGGGCAGCGCATGGAATTGAATGATGCCGTCCAGGCGGTTACGGAATTCCGGCGAGAAGGTCCGACGAATCACTTCCATCGCATCCGTCGAGTGATCCTGGCTCTGGAAACCGATAGAGCGACGCGACGCCTGCTCCGCCCCAGCGTTCGAGGTCATGATCAAAATCACATGGCGGAAGTCTGCCTCGCGGCCGTTGTTGTCCGTCAAACGACCGTGATCCATGACCTGCAATAGCAGATTGAAGACTTCTGGATGCGCTTTTTCGATTTCGTCGAGAAGCAGCACGCAGTGCGGCTGTTTGGTGACGGCCTCGGTCAGTAGCCCACCCTGGTCATACCCCACATAGCCTGGAGGCGCACCGATCAAACGCGACACGGTGTGACGCTCCATGTACTCCGACATATCGAAACGCACCAGCTCGATGCCCATGATATGCGCAAGTTGCTTGGCTACTTCCGTTTTACCGACCCCAGTCGGGCCTGCGAACAGGAAACTGCCCACGGGCTTATCGGGAGATTTCAGGCCCGCACGGGAGAGCTTGATGGCCGCCGACAGTGAATCGATCGCTTCGTCTTGACCAAACACCAACATTTTCAGGTCGCGGTCCAACTTCTCGAGCTGTTTACGATCCGAACTTGAGACGCTCTTCGGCGGAATGCGCGCAATGGAGGCCACCACGGCTTCCACCTGCTCCACGTCGATCGTCGTAGCGCGTACCTCAGGGGGTAGCATCCGCTGATGCGCACCCGCTTCGTCGATCACGTCGATCGCTTTATCGGGCAGGAATCGATCGTTGATGTAGCGATCCGCCAATCGGGCCGCACTTTCCAACGCACCGTCGGTGTATTTCAGTTCGTGGTGCTCTTCGAAGCGCGAACGCAGCCCTTTGAGAATCTTGATGGTGTCCTCAACGGACGGTGCCAGCACGTCGACCTTTTGGAAGCGGCGTGCCAAGGCGCGGTCTTTCTCGAAAATTCCGCGGAACTCCTGGAACGTGGTCGAACCAATGCAGCGCAGCTCGCCTGAAGAGAGCAGCGGTTTCAACAGATTGGAGGCGTCCATTACGCCGCCCGAGGCAGCGCCCGCGCCAATGACCGTGTGAATCTCATCGATGAACAAGATGGCATTGGGCTGTTTGCGCAGCTCGCTCAGCAAGCTCTTGAGGCGCTTTTCGAAATCGCCACGGTATTTGGTGCCTGCCAATAGCGCGCCCATGTCCAATGAGTAGACCACCGCATCGGCGATCACTTCGGGCACGTCTTCTTCGACGATGCGTTTGGCCAGGCCTTCAGCAATGGCGGTTTTGCCCACGCCCGCCTCACCCACCAGCAGCGGGTTGTTCTTACGACGACGGGCCAGGATTTGCACGACACGCTCGAGCTCGTGATCACGACCAATTAGCGGGTCGATTTTACCCTGGCGCGCCTGCTCGTTCAGGTTGGTGGCATAGCCCGTCAGCGGGTGAGCGGCACCTTCGGCACTGCCCTCTTCTGCATCGTCGTTTTCTTGAGAAGAGGGAGAGGGTGAAGGGCCATGACCAGACACTTTCGAGATGCCGTGAGCAATGTAATTTACTGCATCGACCCGTGCCACACTCTGTTGCTTCAAGAAATAGACTGCCTGACTCTCTTGCTCAGAGAAGATCGCTACTAGCACGTTAGCGCCTGTTACTTCACTCTTGCCAGACGATTGAACATGGAATACCGCACGCTGAAGCACGCGTTGGAAGCCCAGCGTTGGCTGTGTTTCACGGTCACCCTGCCCCTCGGGGATCAGCGGTGTGGTCGAATTGATGAAATCCTGCAGATCGGACCGCAGCTTGTCGAGGTTTGCCCCGCACGCCTTCAGCACATCCACCGCAGAAGCATTGTCTAGCAGCGCCAGAAGCAGATGCTCGACGGTCATAAACTCGTGGCGCTTCGAGCGAGCCACGGTGAAGGCCGTGTTCAGGGTCAGTTCAAGTTCTTTGCTCAGCATGGCAGTCCCCTTTTCGCTACTACCTAGGGCATATCGCCACCTAGGGCTTGCGTCGGATCAGTTTAATCGACCGGCACTTTCAACATCGGGTACAAATGGCATGGTTGCAAGCCCCTGCGCTACTTTTTTTCAACGCAGGTTACGTCAACGGGGTCAATCGGCCGCTTCGATATCGCTCATTAATGGGTGCTCGCACTCACGGGCGTACTCATTCACTTGATAGCTCTTTGTTTCAGCAATATCCCGGGTAAAAATGCCGCACGTGGCTTTTCCCTGAGTGTGTACGGCCAGCATGACCTGTACGGCTTTTTCGCTATCCATATTGAAAAAACCCTGCAGCACTTCGACGACAAACTCCATGGGGGTATAGTCGTCGTTGTGCAACACCACTTTATATAAAGGCGGCTGTGCCAGCGCGGGCTCGGCCGACTGCACCGCTAAGTCATCATCGTGCTCGGGCATGCCTGGACGCGTCATGCCTGCCTGTAGCGTCGCTACCACGATTGGGCTTTCTGTAATACGCATAAGCTGCAAGGATCATCTCTAGGCTGACGGACGGTGTCTGACAAGCAGTTCTAGGGAGGATGCTGAGAGCAGCCTCGGTTGTACACACTATAATCTGCTGTATAAGACGCACGCCATCAACAAGGGTTCACGAAAAACTCGAAATTATCACACTGGGCAAAACAAAAAACCCCTGCCTGCTAAGCAGGCAGGGGGCGAGCCGCACACAGGGTGCGACTGTCACCAGGCGATTTAGCCTTTGGCAACCATTGCCAGGGCGTCGTTTAGCGTCTTGCTTGGACGCATGGCTTGGCTGGCCAGTTCACCGTTCGGGTGGAAGTAGCCTTGAATATCGACCGGCTGACCTTGAACGCTATTGAGTTCGTCAACGATCGCGGCTTCGTTGGCTTTGAGCGCTTCGGCCAAACGGGCGAACAGCGTTTTCATATCGCCATCCTGATCCTGAGCTGCCAATGCTTCTGCCCAGTAGAGGGCCAGGTAAAAGTGGCTGCCACGGTTATCCAGCTCGCCGACTTTACGCGATGGCGACTTGTTGCTGTCGAGGAATTTGCCATTGGCTTCATCCAGCGCTTTTGCCAACAGCGTCGCGCGGGCATTACCGAAGGTGCTGCCTAGGTGTTCGAGCGACGCTGCCAGCGCCAGGAACTCACCCAGCGAATCCCAGCGCAGATGGTTCTCTTCCAGGAACTGCTGAACGTGCTTCGGTGCCGAGCCGCCAGCGCCGGTTTCGAACAGACCACCGCCGTTCATCAGCGGCACGATGGAAAGCATCTTGGCGCTAGTGCCGAGCTCCATGATCGGGAACAGGTCGGTGAGATAGTCGCGCAGCACGTTACCGGTGACGGAGATGGTGTCTTCACCCTTGCGAATGCGTTCCAGGGAGAGTTTCATCGCGTCGACGGGCGCTAGGATACGGATATCCAGGCCGGACGTGTCGTGGTCTTTCAGGTACGTTTCGACCTTCTTGATCAGTTGGGCGTCATGGGCACGGTTGGCGTCGAGCCAGAACAGCGCTGGAGCACCGCTGTCGCGGGCACGAGTAACCGCCAGCTTCACCCAGTCTTGAATCGGCGCATCTTTGGTTTGGCACATCCGCCAAATGTCGCCCGCTTCTACCGTGTGGCTGAATAGCGTTTCGCCCGAGTCGTCGGTCACCACGACGGTACCGTCGGCGGGCATTTGGAAGGTTTTATCATGGGAGCCGTACTCTTCGGCTTTCTGCGCCATGAGGCCCACGTTAGGAACGCTACCCATCGTGGTCGGATCGAACGCACCGTTCTGCTTGCAGTCTTCGATAACGGCTTGATAGATGGTGGCGTAGCAACGATCCGGGATGACCGCTTTGGCATCCTGCAACTCATCGTTGGCATTCCACATCTTGCCGGAATCACGAATCATCGCCGGCATGGAGGCGTCGATGATCACGTCGCTGGGCACGTGGAGGTTGGTGATGCCTTTGTGGGAATTCACCATCGCCATGGCCGGGCGTGTTTGATACAGCGCCTCGACATCGCCTTTGATGGCGTCTTGCTGGTCGCTGGGCAGCTTCTCGATGGCGCTGTACAGGTCGCCGATACCGCTGTTGGCGTTGAAGCCCGCGCTCTTCAGTGCGTCAGCGTGCTTCTCCAGCACCTCTTTGTAGAACTCTTCAACTACGATGCCGAACATGATCGGGTCGGAGACCTTCATCATGGTAGCTTTCAGGTGCAGCGAAAACAGCACGCCGCTCTCTTTAGCATCGTTGATCTGGCTGTCGATGAAGCTACGCAGACGACGGCTGCTCATGCACGCCGCATCGATCACTTCACCCGCCTGTACCGCAAGCCCCTCTTTTAGCACTACCTGGGTGCCATCGGCTTGCTGCAGCGCGATCTTCAGCGTGCCCGCTTTTTCCATGACCGCTGACTGCTCGCTGCCGTAGAAATCGCCTTCGCTCATGTGCGCGACATGAGACTTGGAGTCAGCGCTCCACTCGCCCATACGGTGCGGGTATTTACGCGCGTAGTTCTTGACCGATTTCGGCGCACGACGGTCAGAATTGCCCTCACGCAGCACCGGGTTTACCGCACTGCCTTTGGCTTTGTCATAGCGCGCTTTGATGGAGGCCTCTTCATCGTTCTTAGGCTCTTCCGGATACGCCGGCAGCGGATAACCCTGACTCTGTAACTCTTTGATGGTCGCTTTGAGCTGGGGGCCAGAGGCGCTGATGTTAGGCAGTTTGATGATATTGGCTTCCGGCGTCTTCGCCAGCTGACCCAGCTCAGCCAAGTCGTCGCTGACGCGCTGCTCGTCGTTCAGAATGTCGGGAAACTGTGCCAGCACACGGGCAGCCAGCGAAATGTCGCGGGTCTCTACTTCGACACCGGCAGAGTCGGTAAAAGCATCAATGATGGGTAACAGAGAGTAGGTAGCGAGCGCAGGAGCTTCATCGGTGAGCGTATAAATGATCTTCGGCGTTTTAGACATTTTTGCGTTAACCTCTTTTTCGGTCGCTGTGATTATAAAATCCTGAGCTACGCGGCCCATTACAACGATTGGCCATGCCGCGAAGCGTGTGGAGCATCCTGTATGCGCTGCCCCTTTAGTCAGTCGGTGGTACTACTGGTCACTCGGTGGTTACTGCGGTAACGGCGACGGCGCGGCAAGCACCGTTCTGCTTTCGGCCCTTTCAAACTCAAACAGCCGGGCCAGATTATACCAGCGCTGCACTTTAACCGCATGAGCGATTGTCGACAAATCCTCTGCCTACAGTCTGCAAGACAGTTCGAGAGACGATGAGCACCCTATATCTACTGCACAAACCCTACCGCATGCTCTCCCAGTTCACCGACAGCCAAGGCCGCTCTACTCTGGCCGACGTGCTCGATGCGCCGGGTGTTTATGCGGCCGGACGCCTCGATTACGACTCGGAAGGACTGCTCTTGCTGAGTGATGATGGCAACCTGATCCACCGTATCGCCCACCCCCGTCACAAACAGCCAAAAACCTACTGGGTGCAGCTCGAAGGTCACATTACCGACGAGGCCATTCGCGCACTCGTATCCGGCGTCACATTGAAAGATGGGCCCACTTTGCCCGCCAAAGCTCGGCGTATGTCGCCCCCTGACGTGGCTGAGCGCGCCCCGGCCATCGATCCCAAACGCCATCCCGTGACCAGCTGGTTGGAACTCACCATTAGCGAGGGGCGCAATCGCCAAGTGCGCCGCATGACCGCCCACGTTGGCTTTCCCACTCTGCGCCTGATACGTGCCGCGATTGGCCCCTGGCAACTGGGCGATCTCGCACCCGGCCAGTGGCGCAAAGAGACGCTACACGCGCCACGGACGACCCAAGCGACCAAGCCGCGCAGCGGACAACACAAACCACTCAACACCCATAAGGACGCTGAAAGGGGCGCCAAACGCGGCTCGAAAAGCAGTGCAAAACCAAGAGGAAGACGCAAATGAGCGGCGTTGTCCAAACGGACGTTGCCCGCCCCATCATTCACAGCACCGTTGCCTGTGTGATCGAGCAGCAGGGGCGTTTTCTAATGGTGGAAGAGAATAAAGGTGGCCCACACACGCTGTTCAATCAGCCTGCCGGACACGTCGAGCACGGGGAAGGGCCGATGGCAGCCGTTCACCGTGAAGTCATGGAAGAGACCGCTTGGCAGATCACCTTGACCGGCTATCTGGGGCTGTACGTCTTTCACACGCCTGCCGGTACGACCTTCCATAGTCACGGTTTCGTTGCCACGCCCAGCCAGTACGTTAGCTCGGCTATCGACCCGGCCATCGTCGCGACCCACTGGCTGACACGAGAGGAGATTGCCATGTTGGACGGCGCCCGACGGTTGCGCAGCCCGCTGGTTCTCCAACGTATCGACGACGCGCTAAACGGCCACTGCTACCCGCTTGGCGTGATCAAGGAGTGAAGCACTCGAAGCATCGAGCCCCCATCGTGTATAATCGCCGCCCAATTGCACACCACTTCAACCGAGGATGCTCATGACATCCACCCATGGCTCAGCCACCCAGGACACGGCGGACATCCGCACTGCGGCCACCGGCAAGGTTATCGTCGGCATGTCTGGCGGCGTCGACTCCTCCGTTTCGGCACTCCTTCTGCTCCAGCAGGGTTACGATGTCGAAGGCTTGTTTATGAAGAACTGGGACGAGGACGACGGCACCGAATACTGCACGGCCAAAGAAGACCTAGCGGATGCAGAAGCCGTGTGCGCCAAACTGGGCATCAAACTGCATACTGCGAACTTCGCCGCCGAATACTGGGACAACGTTTTCGAGCACTTCTTAGCGGAGTACAAAGCGGGCCGTACGCCGAACCCTGACATCCTCTGCAACCGCGAGATCAAGTTCAAAGTCTTTCTAGAGTATGCCGAGATGCTAGGTGCCGATAAAATCGCTACCGGCCACTATGTGCGGCAAGGCATTCGCGACGGCCACCCGCGCCTGCTGAAAGGCCTGGATGGCAATAAAGACCAAAGCTACTTCCTGCACGCCGTGCCGGAAGCGGCCATCGCCCGCACCCTGTTCCCGGTGGGCGAGCTGGAGAAACCCGAGGTGCGCGCGCTGGCGGAGCAGCACGATCTGATCACCGCCAAGAAGAAAGACTCTACCGGCATTTGCTTCATCGGTGAACGTCGTTTCCGCGACTTTCTGCAACAGTATCTGCCCGCCCAACCCGGGACCATCGAGACCCCCGAAGGCGATGAGATCGGCCAGCACATGGGCTTGATGTATTACACCTTAGGCCAGCGTCAGGGACTGGGAATCGGCGGCTTGGCCAACTACTCCGAAGAGCCCTGGTACGTGGGGGCTAAGGATCTCGATCGCAACGTACTGATCGTGGTTCAGGGCAAGCATCATCCGCTGCTGTACACCGATGCGCTGGCCACCGAGCCCATGGACTGGGTCGCGGGTCATCCTCCCGTGCAGCGGGGCCGCTTTACCGCCAAGACGCGCTACCGCCAAAGTGACTGTCCCTGCGAGATCATTGCCCAGCCGGACGGCAGTGTCGAGGTCGTGTTCGACGATCCACAGTGGGCGGTCACGCCCGGCCAGTCGCTAGTGCTTTACGATAACGATATCTGTCTGGGCGGCGGCGTCATCCGCGCCACCTGGAAAATGGCGGAGGCCGCCGCATGAGCGCCACTCCGATACACCGCGCGCCCGACTCCCCTGCTGCCCGCCAGACCCTTGCGCTGGCGGGCGTATTCCAAGCCGCCAGTCTGGTCGACGAGCTGGCACGTACCGGGCAGGTCGATACCCGCGCCTGGGAAACGCTGATCAACGCGACGGTCGACACGAATCCCGAAAGCTTCGAGGCGATTTACGGCGGCCATCCCAACAATCTGCGCCGCGGTCTAGAAACGCTGGAAGCACTGGTGGGGCGCAAGCAAGCTAACCCGGTCGTGCTTCGCTACGGTTTCTCGCTGCTTTTGTTGATGAACAAGCTGCGCACCGACCGCCAGATGATGGACCTGCTAGGCCAGAAACTCGCTCATGTCCAAGGACAAGCGGAGCACTTTGGCACGACCCACGAAAACGTCATCGCCAGCCTCGGTGAAGCTTACCAAGAGACTATCTCGACGTTTAAAACACGCATCGTGGTGCAGGGCGACCCCTCGTTACTGCAAACCCGTATGATGCCGGAGCGGGTGCGCGCCTGCCTGATGGCCGGCATCCGCTTCGCCCTGCTATGGCATCAGCAGGGTGGGCGCCGCTGGAAACTGGTTTTCCAGCGCAAGGCAATGCGCCGAGCACTGGATGACCTCGGCTAGCCGCTGCGCCACCTCACTTTCGATCCCTGACTTTGACTACTCTGGAAACCAAGCCATGCAACTCTCTGCTCTGACCGCCCTCTCCCCCGTCGACGGCCGCTACGGCGCCAAAGCCGCCGCGCTACGTGAACACTTCAGCGAATTCGGCCTGATACGCGCGCGGGTCATTGTGGAAGTGCGCTGGCTGCAACGCTTGGCTGACCACGGCCAAATCGTGGAAGTGCCCCCGCTCTCCGCAGAAGCCACCGCTTTTTTAGAGCAGTTGATTCGCGACTTTTCCGTGGACGACGCCGAGCGCATCAAAGAGATCGAGCGCACCACCAACCATGACGTCAAAGCGGTCGAGTACTTCTTGAAAGAAAAGATCGCAGGACAAGCAGAGTTGAATGCGGTCACCGAGTTCATCCACTTCGCCTGCACCTCTGAGGACATCAACAACCTCTCCTATGGCGTGATGCTGGCAGACGGCCTTAAAGCCTTGCTGCCGACCATGCATCAAGTCGCCGATGAAGTTGCCAAGCTGGCGATTGCCCATGCCGGTCAGCCGATGCTGTCGCGCACCCACGGCCAAACCGCTAGCCCCACCACGCTGGGCAAAGAGATGGCCAACGTGGCGTATCGCCTCAAGCGACAGCTCAAGCAGATCGAAAGCGTCGAGATTCTGGGCAAAATCAACGGCGCGGTGGGCAACTACAACGCCCACCTGACCACCTACCCGGACATCGACTGGGAAGCCAACGCGCGCACTTTCGTCGAAGGTTTAGGGTTGAGCTTCAACCCCTACACCACACAGATCGAACCCCACGACTACATTGCCGAGCTGTTCGATGCGATCTGCCGCTTTCACACGATTTTGATCGATTTCGATCGCGACGTCTGGGGCTATATCTCGCTGGGCTATTTCAAGCAGCGTACCGTAGAAGGCGAAATTGGCTCGTCGACTATGCCGCACAAGGTCAATCCGATCGACTTCGAAAACTCAGAGGGTAACTTGGGGTTGGCCAATGCAGTGATGAGCCACCTGGCACAGAAACTGCCGATTTCGCGCTGGCAGCGCGACCTGACCGACTCCACCGTGCTGCGCAACCTTGGCGTTGGTCTGGCCTACGGCCTGATTGGCTACCACGCTAGCCTGAAAGGCATCAGCAAACTGGAAGCCAACCCTGAGCGTCTTGCAGAAGACCTGGACAACAGCTGGGAAGTGCTGGCCGAACCTATCCAGACCGTCATGCGGCGTTACGGCATCGAAAAACCCTACGAGAAGCTCAAAGAACTGACCCGCGGCAAGCGGATCGATCAGGCAGGCTTTGCTGCCTTCATTGACACACTCGAGCTACCTGAGACGGTCAAAAAGGAGCTGAAAGATCTCTCGCCTGCCAGCTATATTGGTAATGCGAAGGCCCAGGCCGAAGCTCTCAATCAGCGGCTTGCTGCACTCTAAACGACGCTCTGCGGCACTGACGTAGTGCTCACTTGAACTAGGATAACGCCATGAGTCATCACGATAAGCCACTCACCCTGTTGGGCGATTTAACGCCCGCAGACTTCTTGGCCAACTACTGGCAGCAGAAGCCACTGCTGATCCGTGGCGCTATCCCCGATTTCGTCAGCCCCATCGATCCCGACGAACTGGCAGGCCTTGCCTGCGAACCGGGCGTCGAAGCGCGGCTGGTCGAAGAGAATGGCCCCGACGGCCCCTGGCAGGTCTCGCACGGGCCGTTCGACGACGCCACTTTCGAGCGGCTGCCCGAAGGTCACTGGAGCCTGCTGGTACAAGCGGTCGATCACTACGTGCCCTCCATTGCGGCGCTGATGGACGAGTTCGACTTCCTACCTCGCTGGCGGCTGGACGACATCATGGTCAGCTACGCCCCTCCCGGTGGCAGCGTTGGGCCACACATCGACCAGTACGACGTCTTCCTCCTGCAGGCTAGCGGCCACCGCCGCTGGCAGTTGGGTGGTAAGCAGCTCGACAATGCGCCGATCATCCAAGGGATCGATCTGCGCATCCTCGAGTCGTTCGAGATCGAAGCAGACTCCGACTGGACCCTGGCACCCGGCGACATGTTGTATTTGCCGCCAGGCTGGGCACACCACGGCGTCAGCCAAAGCGATGACTGCATGACCATTTCGGTGGGTTTTCGCGCGCCCTCGGCCGACGAAGCCATCACCTCGTATGCCGATTATGTCGGCGAACAAATGTCGGACTCCCAGCGTTATAGCGATGCGGGCATGGCCCCTGCCGAGGAGGTAGGCGAGCTGGACGATGCCGCCGTCGAACGCATGCGTCAGTTCATGCTGAGCGCGCTGGATAACCCTGAGCAAGTGGCCCAGTGGTTTGGCCGCGTGATGACCCAGCCCAAATATATCGATCAAGTCGTGCCTCTCGAAGAGCCGATGAGCGAAGCCGACCTTGTTGCTCAACTACAAGACGGCGAACCTTTGTTCCATATGCCAGGGTCTCGCTTCGCTTGGCGCAGCGATGCCTCTGGCACCACGCTGTTCGTCGATGGCGACGGGCACGCCTGCTCAGAACCCCTCGCCAAACGCCTTGCCGACGCTACACCGATGTACGCGGACGTGCTGGAACTCGAGGGCGCCGCCGCTCTGGTGACTCGACTGATCAATAGCGGCAGCCTGGGCTTCATGGGCGACGACGAGGAGTAACGCTTGGAACAAAACGCCACCGTGACAAGCGGCCACTGGGAAATACTGGAAGAGCACGCTTCGCGGATCCGCCGAGTCGTCTTCATCGATGAACAGCAGGTACCTCAAGAGGAAGAGTGGGATGGCCTCGATTCGCAGTGCCTGCATTTTCTGGCCATGCTCAAAGGCGAGCCGGTCGGCACGGCCCGCCTTCTTCCCGATGGCCACATTGGCCGAGTGGCAGTGCTCGAACATGCCCGGGGGCTGGGCATTGGCTATCAACTCATGGAGGCCGCCATCCAAGCGGCACGCGATGCCGGGCACGCCCGGGCGGTGCTCAGCGCCCAGCTACATGCTCTCGCTTTTTACGAGCAGCTAGGGTTCGTTGCCCACGGCGACGTGTTTATGGATGCAGGCATTCCCCATCGTGAGATGACGCTGTTTTTGTAGTGATTCAGCGCCAATGTCGCCAAGCGCCACCCCGTGTGGCGCTTTTTTTGTGTTCGTAGTCAAAGCCATGACGAAAAACGACTACACAAACAGGGCGTTTGGCGTAGTCGCTGTCGTCGGACTACAACGCCGCGTGCCCCCAAGTGACAATTGTTGGATCTCCTTGCCTAGTCGATAGTTATTGCACTGCAGCGTTAAGGACTCTCCTCTTCGGAGACACCGACACTGTGAAACGCAAAGCGCCACACCGCGACGTTTTATTAAGAGACGATGGGTGTAGAGACAGCGCCGCGAATTTGAATAATGCTGGAATCTATCTCGCAGGTGCAGCATAAGAACAAGCTAACGTGCGAACGACGATAACTCTGGAGGAAACAGCTCATGACAGGACTGCTCGACGATATCAAAGCCATGGCCCACCTTCGCGAAGCCCAAGGCGGCAAGTGGTCAGCCATCAAACCTGAATATGCTGCCCGTATGCGCGCTCAAAACCGTTTCCATACCGGTTTGGACATCGCTCGCTACACGGCCAAGATCATGCGCGACGACATGGCCGCCTACGATGCCGACACCTCCCAGTACACTCAGTCGTTGGGCTGCTGGCACGGTTTCATCGGTCAGCAAAAGCTCATCTCGATCAAGAAACACTTCGGCACCACCAAACGCCGCTACCTCTACCTCTCTGGATGGATGGTAGCCGCGCTGCGCTCCGAGTTCGGCCCGCTACCCGACCAATCCATGCACGAGAAAACCTCGGTCGCCAACCTGATCGAGGAACTCTACACCTTCCTCAAGCAAGCGGATGCCTGGGAACTCAACCACCTGTTCCGCGCCCTGGACGACGCCAAGGCGGCAGGCGATAGCGCTAAAGAGAAAGAGCTGATCAGCAAGATCGACAACTACGAAACGCATATCGTGCCGATCATTGCCGATATCGACGCCGGTTTCGGTAACGCCGAAGCCACCTACCTACTGGCCAAAAAATTCATTCAAGCGGGCGCTTGCTGTATCCAGCTCGAAAACCAGGTCTCCGACGAGAAGCAGTGCGGCCACCAGGATGGCAAGGTCACCGTTCCCCACGAAGACTTCCTAGCGAAGATCAACGCCGTGCGCTACGCCTTCTTAGAGCTGGGCGTCGAAGATGGCGTCATCGTGGCGCGCACCGACTCCCTTGGCGCAGGGCTCACCCAAAAGATTGCCGTCACCCATGAGCCGGGCGACCTGGGCGACCAGTACAACAGCTTCTTGGATGGGGACGTCATCGAGAACGCGGCAGACATCAGCAACGGTGACGTCGTCATCAAGCAAAACGGCAAGCTGGTCAAGCCCAAGCGTTTAGCCTCGGGTCTCTACCAGTTCAAGCCGGGCACGGGGGAAGATCGCGTGGTGCTGGACTGCATCACCAGCCTGCAAAACGGTGCCGACCTGTTGTGGATCGAGACCGAAAAGCCCCACGTTGGCCAAATTGCCAGCATGGTGAACCGTATCCGCGAGGTGGTGCCGGATGCGAAGCTAGTCTACAACAACTCGCCCTCCTTCAACTGGACGCTCAACTTCCGTCAGCAGGTCTTCGATGCTTGGGAGAAAGAGGGCAAGGACGTGTCGGCTTACCAGCGCGACAAGCTGATGAGCGTCGAGTACGACGACACCGAACTGGGTCAACTCGCCGACGAGTGGACGCGCAACTTCCAGCGCGACGGTGCTCGCGAAGCCGGTATCTTCCACCACCTGATCACGCTACCCACCTACCATACGGCAGCGCTGTCTACCGACAACCTCGCCAAGGGCTACTTCGGTGACGAAGGCATGCTGGCCTACGTCGCAGGCGTTCAACGCCAGGAGATTCGCCAAGGTATCGCCACGGTCAAACACCAGGACATGGCAGGCTCCAATATCGGCGACGACCACAAAGAGTTCTTCCATGGCGACGCCGCGCTCAAGGCGGGCGGTAAAGACAACACCATGAACCAGTTTGGTTAATCCGCTCTTCGCATGACCCACAGGAGGCGTCGGCCTCCTGTTTTTTTGCACACTGCTTTCTTAATGCCTGTCTACACTATCATTGTGACCTTTTTTTGGGATGGCTGGTCAAAGCGCCACACTTCCGTTATCTTTTAACGAACGCTGTTCTAAAACGAAATAGACGCGATGTTTGGCAATTGATGAAACGCCATTGACGCGGATAGATACCCACTGGAGGTTTTAATGAAACGTTTATTACCCGTTGCTGCATTGAGCATTTTGACACTGGCTGGCTGCGCCAATACCGCGCCCTACTCAGGCGATGTTTACCGTGGTAACCAAGCGCAAACGGGGCAGAGCGTCAGCTATGGCACCATCGTGGCCGTTCGCCCCGTACAAATTCAGGCCGATAGCCGCACCGGCAATTTGCTGGGTGGTGGCGGCGGCGCCGTGATTGGTGGCCTGCTAGGTAGCCAAATTGGCGGCGGTTCTGGCCGTCAGCTTGCCACCGTTGCCGGTGCCTTGGGCGGTGCCGTTGCCGGTACGGCCGCAGAAGATCGCGCCAACCGGATCAACGCACTGGAAATGGAAATTCGTCGTGATGATGGGACGGATGTGGTCGTCGTGCAAAGCGCCGATCGTCAGTACCAAGCAGGCCAACGGGTTCGTTTGATTGGCAGCGGTGCCAACCTGAGCGTTGCGCCTTACTAGCACCAGAGTTGCCCACTATTCGCCCGACGCTATACGCGTCGCGGCTCGTCAAAACAACAGCCCGGCCGATTTGGCCGGGCTGTTGTTTATTCAGCTATTTGACGATTCGAACCCAGGAGTGGACTCGATGGCTCGACTTAGTGGGCCATGCTGCTTGCCCAATTGGCGAGCTTCACGATGATCAAGCCAATCACGGCTAGCAAGATCGCCACCAGCAGCACGTCTACCGGGCGAATCAGTGTCGTTGCGCCCAGTACGGCCAACGCCGCTACCCACAGGTAGCGGTTGTCACCATGGCTTTTCAGCACCTCGGGCAGCACTTTGTCCAACCCTTGGCTAACGCCGCTTTCCCAACGTTTATTAGCAAAATATGCAATCAGCGCGAAGGCGACAACCCAAATAAAGAAGATGGTCATAACGGACTCCAGCGAGTGTATGGCAGGTTAAAAATGGGTGGATGTAGGGTATCCCTGCACACCCCTAGGCGCAATAGCGCTAAAGGCGTGTGGGTGGAAAAACCCCGCCGCCCCCCTGACAAGCCGCTCCACACGCGTTACCATGTTGGGACATGCACTCACCGAAAGGTTATTCAATGCAAATTGCGCAAAACTCGGTTGTCGCGTTCCACTATACCCTGACCAACGATGCAGGTGAGGTGCTAGACAGTTCCGAAGGCCGCGAGCCGCTCACCTATCTCCACGGCGCTGGCAACATCATCCCAGGCCTGGAAAAAGAGCTCGAAGGCCGCGCTGCTGGCGACAAACTGAACGTCCAAGTCGCTCCGGAAGAGGGCTACGGTGAAGTTCAAGAACAGCTGATGCAAGAAGTGCCGCGCGATGCGTTCCAAGGCGTCGAGAGCGTCGAGCCCGGCATGCAGTTCCAAGCCCAGACCCAGGGTGGCCCGCTGATGGTGACCGTCAAGAAAGTCGAAGGCGATACCGTCGTCGTCGATGGCAACCATCCGCTAGCAGGCCAGCACCTCAACTTCGACGTTGAGATTGCGACCGTTCGCGAAGCTAGCCAGGAAGAAGTCGAGCACGGCCACGTGCACGGCGAAGGTGGTGTCGAGCACTGAGCGACTCGACGCGATCAAGGGGCGGCCACTGGGCCGCCCTTTTTTATGGATATCAGGTTTTCAAGTGGGCATTAGCGCCCTATTCGTCAGGAATCAGTACGAGCTGGCCGTAGCGCACGCTGCGCGATGACGTCACCTCATCGGAGAACTGCTTCAGTGCGCTCCCCTGCCCCTTCAATAGCGCCACCTCCAGACAACTATCGTGATTGATGTGCACGTGCAGCGTCGAGAGCGTCAAGTCGTGATGATCATGGGAGTGGCGAGTCAGCCGCTTGGAAAGATCTCGCGCCGCGTGATCATACACGTACACCAGCGCTCCCATGCACGGCGCATCAGGTGCAACCTGCTCTTTAGCCTGCGTCAGCCCGCTGCGGGTGAGATCACGAATCGCCTCCGAGCGATTTTGATAGCCGCGCAGCGCCATCAGCGCGTCGACGTCGCTTAACAGCTCTTCATCCAGCGTTACCGTTACCCGCTGCATACCCTCTCCTTCGCCGGTCTCTCATTGTGCATCGCCGCAACTTCCAGCGTTGATAGTATGATGTTATTGTAAAAACATCATATCAGCAGCCTTAAAAGGTGTCTTATGCGTCGCTCTATCATACTGGCTCTAGCAGCCACATGCGTAGCGCTAAGCGCGCCTGCGTTGGCCAAAGAGCAGCTAGTGCTAGCCATTGGCGGCGAGCCGGAACAAGGCTTTAACCCACTGCTGGGCTGGGGGCAGTACGGCAACCCGTTGTTTCAATCCACGCTACTCACCCGTGGCCAAGATTTGACGCCGCAACCGGGGCTGGCGACCGAGTGGTCGCTGTCTGACGATCGCCTCACCTGGACGCTCACTTTACGTACGGATGTGCGTTTTTCCGATAACACCCCGCTCACCGCTGACGATGTGGCCTTCACCTTCAATGCCGCCGCGGAGGCGGGTGGCCGTGCCGATCTCAGTGCACTGGAGAGCGCCCGGGCCATCGACGGCAACACGGTTGAACTGACGCTAAAGGCACCGCGCATTACCTTTATCGATCAACTCATGACGCTGGGCATCGTGCCTGACGCTGACCGGGACAATGGCTATAGCGAGGGTTACGGCAGACAGCCGTTAGGATCCGGGCCTTACCAGTTGGTCGAATGGCAAGAGGGCGAGCAGCTGATTGTTGAGCGCAACCCCTACTTCTATGGCCCCACGCCCATCTTTGAGCGCCTGGTGTTTTTATTTACCGATGAGGCCGCCACGCTCAGTGCCGCCCACGCCGGTGAGGTGGATCTCGCCGCGGTGCCACAAGCACTGGCGAACAACCTCCCCAGCCAAATGCAGCGGGTCATCATGAAGAGTGTGGACAACCGCGGCATTCTGTTTCCTATGCAGCCCGATGAAGGCGAACAGGCTGCCAACGGCGCTCCGATTGGCAATGACGTCACGTCTGATCTCGCCATCCGTCAGGCGGTGAATCTTGCCCTCGACCGCGAAACACTGGTGGACGTAGCGCTCAACGGTTTTGGTCGTCCGGCCTTTGGCCCGGCGGACGGCCTGCCCTGGAGCCAAGAAGGCGAGAAAGTGGCGGCGCCCAATTTAGCACGCGCTAATGCCCTACTCGATGAAGCAGGCTGGGTTCGCCAGGACGAAGACGGGCTGCGTTTTAAAGACGGCCAGCCAGCACGTTTTCGCCTGACGTACCCATCGAGCGACACCACGCGCCAACAGCTCGCCCAAGTGAGCGCTGAGATGGTGCGACCGCTTGGCATCGAGATGCAGCCCACCGGCCGCCACTGGGACGAGATTCAACGGGAAGCCCTCCATCAAGATGCCATTGTGTTTGGTTTCGGCAGCCATAGTCCGCAGGAGGTGTACTACCTGTTTCATAGCGAGCATGCCGGATTTGGTTTCTATAACAGCGGCTATTACGCCAACGAGACCGTGGATAAACACTTAGAGGCCGCTCAGGCCGCAGCAACGCCGGAAGCGGCCAACCCACTCTGGCAAGCGGCGCAGTGGGATGGCGACACCGGCTATGGGTTGCAGGGTGATACCAGTTGGGCCTGGATGGTCAACCTTGCCCATGTGTATGCCACCCACCGCTGCCTTGATCTGGGTGAGCTGGGCGTGGCCCCCCACGGACACGGCTGGCCGATAACAGCTAACCTGCTGGAGTGGCGCTGGTCGTGCGACTAGCCACCTGGTTCACGGCACGCCTACTGCGGTTGGTGCTGGTACTACTATGTGTCGCGGCCGTCTCGTTTGGGCTGATGATGCTCTCGCCCATCGACCCTGTCGATGCCTATCTTGGCCCGCAGATGGCCCAGGTAAGCCCGGAACAGCGGGCCTTAATCGCAGAGCAGTGGGGGTTTGATGCGCCTGCTATGGTCCAATTTAGCCACTGGCTGCGCCAGCTGCTCAGCGGAGAGCTGGGCTGGAGCCATATCTACAACCAGCCGGTCAGCGAGGTCATTGGCCAGCGCTTCCAGCGCTCGTTCTTCCTGCTGTTTGGCGCCTGGCTACTCTCACTCGCCCTGGGGATGCTCCTGGGCATCGCGGCAGGCAGCAAAGAGGGCGCTTGGCTTGACCGTCTGATTAGCGGCTATGCCTATATCACCGCCTCGACGCCCACCTTTTGGCTGGCCATGCTGGCGCTGCTGCTCTTTTCGGTCACCCTCGGCTGGACACCCACCTGCTGCGCCGGCCCCATGGGCGTTCTCAGGCAAGAGGTGGGCCCACTGACGCGTCTACATCACTTGATCTTGCCGATGGCGACACTGGCGCTGCTGGGTATGGCGACGATCACACTGCACACGCGTGCCAAGATGGTGGCGTTTATGCGCTCGGAGACGGCGCTGCACGCCTTTGCACAAGGCGCAAGCCGCTTCGATATCGCTTGGCGTCATGGCCTTCGCCATGCCAGCCTGCCCGCCATCACCCTGGCGTTTGCCTCTCTCGGCGAGCTGTTTGGCGGTTCCCTACTAATTGAGCAAGTCTTTGCTTATCCCGGGCTTGGTCAGGCCACTGTTGCGGCGGGTTTAAGAAGCGATGTGCCCCTGCTGCTCGCGATTGCGCTGTTCACCGCGCTGTTTGTCAGCATGGGCAATCTTATCGCCGATGGCCTTTACCAGTTAGCCGACCCGCGCATAGCGCAGGGGCAGCGATGAACCGCCAACCGCGCCTACTGGCAGCAGGCTACGCAGCAATGCTCTGCCTACTGGTGGCACTGCTGCTCAGCCACCATGTCTGGCTAGGTGATACGACTTTTCACATGCAATTTGAGGCGCGCTTAATGCCTCCTAGCGCCACCCACTGGCTGGGAACGGATGCGCTGGGCCGGGAGCTATGGGCACGCACGCTGGCCGGTCTTGCTCTGAGTTTTTGGGTAGGTCTTAGCGCCGCACTACTAGGCACGCTGATTGCCGTAAGCCTGGCGAGCCTAGCGATGCTGTCATCAACGCTAGATGCCCTGGTCAGCCTGCTGATTGATACGCTGCTAAGCGTACCGCACCTGATTTTACTGCTGCTGATTGCCTTTGCCCTCGGCGGCGGAACCCAGGCAGTGATTATAGCGGTCGCACTGACCCACTGGCCCAGTCTTGCCAGGGTGCTGCGCGCAGAGCTATTGAGTGTACGCCATGCCCCGTACGTAGCCATGTCGAAAGCATTCGGCAAACCCCACGGGTTTATTGTGTGGCACCACCTGCTGCCCCATTTACTGCCTCACTGCTTGGTCGGCGCACTGCTGCTGTTCCCCCATGCCATTTTGCATGAAGCCGCTCTGACCTTTTTGGGCGTTGGCCTGGACCCAACCCAGCCCGCCATTGGCGTACTACTGGCCGACGCCATGCGCTATCTCACTGGTGGCTACTGGTGGCTTGGCGTGTTTCCGGGGCTGGGCTTACTGCTCATGGTGCTGGCCATTGGGCGTTTTGCGGCCCTGCTGCGCCAAGCGCTGTAAGGCGATACGGTCTACCTGAGGAGTTTGCCATGCTGCATATCGAACGGCTGACCCTAGAACTGCCCCATTACCCCCGCTGGTGGCAAAGAGAGTGGGCCACCTGTATCGACGCGCTATCGCTGCACATAGCAGCGGGCGAAATACACGCGGTGGTGGGGGCATCAGGCGCAGGGAAAAGCCTGCTCGCCTACGCCATTATGGGACTGCTGCCGTCGGCGGCTAAGATGAAGGGAACGCTGCATTTTCACTCAGCGCCTTTAACCCCTGCGCGTCAGCGCCAGCTACGCGGCCATCAGCTAGCGCTGATTCCCCAATCACTAAGCGCCCTTGACCCTCTCGCTCGTAGCCAGCAACAGGTACGCTGGGCTGCCCAGCGCGTGGGGTTTGAACGCCCCGCCGCCGATCAGCGTGCCGAGGCGCTGCTCGGCCACTACCAGCTTAGCCACGCCGCCGCCCTCTACCCCCATGAGCTCTCGGGTGGCATGGCCCGTCGCGTACTCATCGCCATGGCCCAAGTGGGCAACGCGCACCTAGTGATTGCCGATGAGCCCAGCGTGGGTCTAGACCCCACACAGCGCGACCGCGTACTGGCAACGCTAAAGGCCATGGCACTCGAGGGCAAAGCAGTATTGCTGATTACCCACGACCTTCGCCATGCCCTGCCCATTGCCGACCGCGTCACCGTGATGCGACACGGCAAAGGCCTAGAGACCGCCCCCGCCAAAGCGTTTCAGGGCCAAGGGGAACGGTTAACCACCGCTTATGCACGCGCCCTCTGGCACGCGCTGCCGGATAACGCTTTCAGCACGCTGCCAGTCACCGCCTTGCGACAGGAGCCAACGCTTGCTTGAAGCCCATGGTGTCTCGTTTCACTTTCCTTCCGGCTTGCCGCTCCTGAAAGGAGTTTCCCTTCGGCTTGCACCTGGCGAATGGATCGGGCTCAGCGGCGACTCTGGGGCAGGAAAAACCACCCTGGGTAAACTGCTGGCAGGTCAGCTAGCCCCCCACGAGGGCCAAGTGACCATTGACGGCGCGCCGCTACCGACACAAGGTTTAAGCCCCGTACAGTGGCTTCCGCAGTCACCTGAGCTGGCGGTCAACCCGCGCTGGCGGGTAGGCAAGATAGTGAGAGAGGCATGGACACCCCCCGATACGCTGATGAAAGCGTTTGGTATTGAGCCGCACTGGCTCAAGCGTTTTCCCAGCGCCCTCTCTGGCGGAGAGCTACAGCGTGTATGCGTACTTCGCGCACTCGCCCCCGGCGTGCGCTACGTGGTGGCCGATGAAATCTCAACCATGCTGGATCCCATCACCCAATTAACCCTTTGGCAGGCGCTGCGCGCCCAAGCGGAACGCCACAACCTGGGCGTGCTGGTAATCAGCCACGATACGGCGCTGCTAAAGCGCCTGTGCCATCAACGGTGGCATTTGGCGGGTGGGCAATTAACGGCTGGTACGGCGCTCGAAGCGCCATAGGCCCACGCTAATGAACAGCGTCACGCAAAGCAGCAGCCACGAACCGATCGCCACGCCCTGCCACTGCGACCAGCGCCAAAAGGGCTCCAACCAAAAACCGCCAATGCTGGCACCTAGATAGTAAAACACGAGATAGAGCGCTGATGCGCTACCCCGCGCTCCTTGGGCATAGCGCCCCACCCAGCTAGACGCCAGCGAATGCGCCATAAAAAAGCCAAAAGCGTTAATGGTCAAACCCAATATGATCAGTGCCAGCGAGTCCGCCAAGGTCACAGCCGTCCCCAGCATCAGAATCACGATGCCTGCGCTAATACAGATGGCAGGTGAAAAACGCCCCGCCAACTTGCCGGACACCGTCGAACCAAAGGTACCGCCCAGATAGGTAAGAAAAATCAGCCCTAGACCGCTGGTCGCCAACTGATAAGGCGCATCCGCTAGACGAAAAGTGATATAGCTGTATTGGTTGATAAAAATCAGAAAGTTGATGCCGCCTAGACAGTAGGCGGCGAGCAGCACCGGTGAGCGCAGATGTCCCAGCAGGTCTGTCACTGCGTCACGCAAATGAAAACGTTTGGGCACGAAGGCTTGGCTGTTGGGCAGTAGCCGCCAGAAAAGCACACAGCCAACCAGGGTCATGGCTCCCACTGCAATAAACGCTGCCGTTGGCCCGCCGATGGCGGCGGCACCACCGCCAACGATACGTCCGCTGATACCGCCCAACGAATTGGCGCCGATATAGAGCCCGACGGCGCTCAGCAGAGCCGTCTTGTCGAACTCATCGCCCATCCAGGCAATGGCCACCGCAGGCAAACCTCCGAGCACGAAGCCTTGCAGCAAGCGCAGCAACAGCAAACTTTCGAAGGACGGCGCAAAGGCCAAGGCAAGCGACAGGCCACCGGCCAGGAGCAGCGTAAACCGCATGATGGCTTCCCGACCAATCGCGTCGGAGAGCGGCCCAAACACCAGCAGCGCCAAGGCCAGCGAGAGTGTCGACACCGACATCAGCAGGCTGACACCTAGCGTCGACACGCCATAGGTCTCTTTGAGTCCAGGCAGCAGCGGCTGCGGTACGTACAGGTTGATGAACACCAAAAACGACCCTAAACAGAGGGCCGCCGTCGCGCGCCACCAAGCGCGCGTCTTTGCTTCAATCATGGCCTTTCCAACGTGAACGGACGCTCACGGCGAACACTTACGGCATGAAACGGCTGCTGAGCTGAGCCAGATTGGTCGGCTCTAGCGCCCGACGCGACTGCCAGTAATAGCGCTGCCAATAGCTGTTGTCCAAGCTTGAGATGATCACCCCTTTGGAGGTGGACGCATGGAGAAAGTAGCCATTGCCGACGTAAATGCCCACATGGTTGTAGCGTCCCGGTGGGCGGAAGAAGACCAGATCGCCCGCCTGTAGCTCTTGGCGGTCGATCGGGCGTCCCTCATGCACTTGATCTTGGGTGGAACGGGGTAACTCGACGTCAAAGGTATCGCGGAATACGTTTCTCACCAGGGCAGAGCAATCGATCCCTCGATCCGTCGTTCCTCCAATCCGATAAGGCGTTCCGGCCCACCGCTGATGCTGCTCTAGAAGCGCTTGGCGCACGACTGTTGGCGGGGGTGTCTGCAGACTGCGAAGATGCGCATCGATGGGATCAACGGGCGACATTTGAGGATTGGCGCCCTGCATGCCGGGAAGCGACATCGAGAAGTAATCCTCGGGGGGTTCCATACCCTGGCGTGAGGCGGAGCCCGCACAACCAGCTAACAAAGCAACGACGACACAAACACTTACAACACGGACAGCGGTCACAGCGGGGTGTGGCGACGCAACCATGCGATTAACCTCGTGACTGAAGAAAAAGTGGAAAAGACCCAAGCATGAGAAAACTCATTTTTTACAAACCCTGGACTATAAGCTAGTTATCCTATGCTTGGCGAGCCTAATGTAAGATTCGTTGATCACCCGGCAGCGTATCGATATGCAGCGGCGCGAAATGGCGCGGCTTGTTGCCTGGAAAATCCAGGCTCGCCCAGGGGCCGGCCAGCACTGGCGCGCCGCATAACCAAGCCACCAGCGCTTGACGAAAACCGGCCAAGAAACTCTCTCGTTCCGGGGTGTCGCCCATGAAAAACGAAAACCCTGCGTACATGCCCGCCGCATACTCCTGCCAACCCGAGTAATGATCCGCCGCCAACTGATAGGCGCGGTCGAGCACGTTCGCGAACGCTGACTTGTCGAGCCAACCTAGCTGACGTGCCGCAATGGCGAGATCGACGAGCTGGGCAATGTCCCAGGCGGCCATATCCACGTCATTACAACCATCTTCGTTGGTACTCACTCGGCGCAGGCGCAACAAGTGGTGACGCTCCTCTTCGCCGCAGTCGCCGGACTCCAATATGGCGATCTCAGCCGCCAACCGCTCCGGGTTCAGCGTGTAGGGCGCGTAGTTGATCTGGTACTCCTGCCGATCTCCCGCCTCCAACATGAAGGTCAAAAACTCCTGCATGTCGTCGGCGCTAGAGAGGTGATAGTGGCTCTCTACCCATTCGCGAATGTCGGCGCACTCACGAGGACTTTCCAACTGTGGCTCGCTCCAGACCGCGCTGTTCAGCGGCCCCACCAGCGACATCGCCGTGAAGTGGGTCAATGTAGGTCTCTCACCCGGTTCGCACCAAGCATCGGGGCGCCAATCTAGCCAGTGGAACAGGCTGCCAGGATCTTCCAAATGCCATGCGATTTCATTGATCAGCGAATCATGCTCGGGCTCTGGCAGGCAACTCTCCCAGGCAAACCACGCCTCTAGCAGACGCTTGGGCGACGCATAAAAGCGACACAAGCAGCTACGTAAGGCGCTAGCGTGTTGCATGAGCGGTTCGCGCTCGAACAGACCACTGTCGAAAGCCATATGCAGATAGAAGGCAAATTTCTCCGCCATGTGAATCGTCGCGGCGTGGCGGCTCACGCCTTTTACCGCGTTGCGCTGTTTGAGCTCATCGGGGGTCGGCTGACCAAAGCGCGTCTGCGACGGTGGCAATACGCCATGGGCGGCATCCGCAGCCAGCTGGTTAAGATGGTGCGCCTGGGCAGGTAGCCAGTAGCGCGCCAGCACTTGGTGGCCCTCATCGGCATGCAGCCCCAGAGAGTCTTGAAGGTAAACGGCGGCATCTGCCCTGCGCTGTTCGGCGATCGGCGCTGACGGATCGAGTTGCCGCAACATGACGTCCGGCTCGCGGACGCCCGCCAACGCGAGCAGCCAATGGTGCGGCGTATGACGCCATGCTTTGATGCGCGCCCGCGAGGCATCACGGGTCGGCTCGTCCAGTAACGCCCCCAGCGAGTGTTTCCAAGGGCTGTGGGGCGCGTGCATGAGCAGCTTATGACGCGCGCTAGGCGTCATCCCCCGGCGATCGACGCCCTCGAAGAGGCTTTGCCCGCGAAGGTAGGCTTTCAGTACAGCATGCCAGTCGTGGTAACGGCGCCCGACGAGATCAGCCGCGTGGGCCGCCAGGTCGTCCGCTTCCACCTGGCTTAGCCAGCCGCAGCAGGCACCGGCCCAGGCAAGCTCCACCAATCGCAGCCAATCCCAGGCAGCCCACTCCAGCGGCTCGCCCTGATTGACGAACGTGGTGAGCACCGGCGCGTAAGGCGCATCGTTCACCGCGCCCCGTTGCCACTCTTGGCGCTGAGCATGATCCATGGTTAGCAGTTCGCGGGCTTCGATATCCCAGCGCTGGCGCTCGCCCTGGGCACTGAGCCAAAGCATCACTTCCAGTAACTGCTCACGGTCGTGAATCTGCCAAACACGCGCCAACCACTGCGTGGCGTCGGGCCAATCGGCGGTGCTGGCTGGATAGCACACCAGCGGGCGGAACAGTGCGCCCAACCGCCAGGGCTGGGCTGCAGCAGACTGAGGCCACAACGATGCTGGGGCGCCACGCTCGGCGAGCGCGGCATCCAGCGCCTGCCAGGTAACACCTTCACCTTCACTCTCTAGATCCGACAACGCTTGGCAGGCATCGATAAAACGGTCATCGGCACCGGTTTCCCAGCCTTTAGCACCTAAGGCGCGGCGCAGGTCGGCCAGCCACGCTCGCTGATCGCCGTAGTCGGCGGTGATGCGTCGTATTAGGTGGTGCGCCCAGTTCGCCGCCTGCGCCTGACTCAACCAGCCTGCTGCTCCCGCCAGGGCTGACCACTCCAGCGCGCCCAGCAGTTGGTCGGCACCCCCCGATGGCGCACCAAGGGCAAAAAATAGCTGGTCTGCCAACGCGCCACGATCTGTCATACCCAGTTCCAGCAGGCGCTGCTCCGCTGCAACCGCATCCACCGCCAGTGGATGCGGCGTAAAAGCCCAGTCACACAGCACCAGCTGTTGAGCCCACCAGGTAGTTAGTGCGTCGACCAAAAGACACCTCGAAGAAACAGAAAGCGATCCATGAAAGCCATCACCCATCGGAGCAGCCAGTCGCGGCTGCTAAAAGCCGAATAGTGTAACGGAATCTGCTGCCAAGACCGATAGCCGCCGCACAAAACAGCGCTGCCCGGCACAAAGGCCGGGCAGCAGATACCACTTAGCGTGAGAAACGCTAGGCGCTTTTAACTTTACTAATGACCCATAACAAGACCACGGCCCCCACGGTCGCCGTGACGAGCGAGCCGATGAAGCCGCCCGCCTGCAGCCCCAGCAGGCTGAATAGGAAACCACCGACGAGCGCACCGACCACGCCGACGCCAATGTTACCGAGCACGCCAAAGCCGCCGCCACGCATGATGTTGCCGGCGATCCAGCCAGCTAAACCACCAATGATTAACCACGCAATAAAGCCCATACTACCTCCTTGGTTTCACTCAGCTTGGGGTTTTACCTTCCATCTATGCTTGTCCTACCATAGCACACGGCGCTACTGTTCTGCCTATTTGTTGCCTTTGCCCACAAGGATTCCCCTATGATTCCCGACTCCCTTAAACAGCTACTTAGTCATGTTGATGGTCATCAACGCGTCACCTGGGAAGGCCGTGACGTTACGCTCTTCAACATGGCCTGGGGGGAAATGGTCATTAGCCTGCAAGGCGCACAGGTGCTGCACTTTCAGCCGACAGGCGACACTGGCTGGCTATGGGTAACGCCAACGCCCCAAGCGCTGCCCGGCGCGATCCGTGGCGGCATCCCGCTCTGCTGGCCTTGGTTCGCCGACGAGCGCTACGCTGACGAAAGCCCCGAGCGTAACGGCCCCTTTCATGGGCTTGCCCGTCACGCCATGTGGCGCCTGGACGCCGTTGACGACCACGCCGAAGGCATCGAGGTCCACCTCTCGCCAGAAGAGCGTCTGCATAGCCAGCTCACCGCGCGCGTGGTGATTCAAGCCAACGCCCAGCGGCTCAACGTCGAGATCATCAGCGAAAACATCGGCGATGCCCCGATCAAGACCAGCGGTGCGCTGCACAGCTACTTGGCTGTCCATGACGCCCATCAGTGCCGTTTAGAGGGCCTGGCGGGGGCGCGCTACCTGGACAAGCTGCGCGACTTTGCCGAGTCTGAGCAGCAGGGCACGCTGGCGATTCGTGGACCGGTCGACCGTATTTATCACACCAACGAAGCCGTGCTGCTCGACGACGGTCAGCGCACGCTGCGCATCGGCAAACAGTCCAGCGACTCTACGGTGATCTGGCACCCGGATAGCGAACTGCCCAACGATACCCCCGCTGACGCCGCCAAGCACTTTGTATGCGTCGAAGCCGCCAATACTCGCCTTGATCCCGTTTGGCTGGTTCCCGGAGCACAGCACTTGCTAGGGACGACAATAAGCCGCGGTTAATGATCGGTTCATCGAGGCTTTGCTATGATCATGCCACCAATATCCCCAAGGAGAGACGATGGATCCGCAGCAATGGCTGGAGGCCGCCACGCTGGCCTTTAACCTAATCGGCATGGTGGTGTGCTTGGTGGGTTTGACCCTTGCGCAAAAAATGCAGCGCCGCTGGCCCGGCTATAGCCTTGCGGTCGTTGGCTTCATCATTGCGACCCTGCCCATGCTCTCTCAGCTGGTCTTGATGTGGCAGCGCTAGCGCGCTCATCTCATTCGAACGCCCTACCCAACCAAGGAAGCGACAGGATGCGCCAGCCGCTGAGCCGCGAATTGAGCAACCTATTAGAGCGAGGCCGAGACCGGCAGCTGCGTCTGGCGGTGACGGGTCTGTCGCAAGCAGGAAAAACAGCCTTTTTGACCTCGCTAGTGAACCAACTGCGCCATGCAGGCGTAGAAGCACGATTAGACCTGTTATCGGTTGCCCGCGAAGGGCGATTGCTAGGCGCGCAGCGTTTGAATCAGCCTGACCTAGGGGTGCCGCGTTTCCCTTACGACCCCGGCATGGCCTCGCTGAGAGACACACCGCCGCGCTGGCCAGAGCCTACTCGGGGTATCAGCGAGCTTCGCTTGCAGCTGCGCTACCGCCCTGCCCAACAGGGCTGGTTCACGCCGGATATCGCTCACCTGACACTGGACCTGTTCGACTACCCTGGCGAATGGCTGCTGGATTTACCGCTGCTGCAGCACGACTTCTATAGTTGGAGCCAGAGCCAAGCCCAGCACGAAGGCCCCCATCGCCGAGCGCTGTTTAGCGAATGGTTGGCCGAAGCAGAGCAGCTAGACCCCACGGCGGAAGCCGATGAAGCGCAGCTCGCCACGCTGGCCGAGGCCTACGCATTGGGCCTACGGCGCGCCAAGCAGGCGGGCTTTTCTAACCTGCAGCCGGGGCGTTTTTTGCTGCCCGGCGAGCTGGATGGCGCACCGGTGCTGCAGTTCTTCCCACTGCCTGGATTAGATATTCCCAAAGAAACCCTCGACGCGCTGCCCGAGTCGAGCCTCTACGCCACCCTGGCGGCGCGTTTTCGCTACTATCAGCAGCAGGTGGTTCGCCCCTTCTACCGCGACCACTTCCGCCGCTTTGACCGCCAGATTGTGCTGGTGGACGTGCTGGGCGCGCTCAATGCCGGGCCGGAGCGCTTCGAGGATCTTTCCCGCGCGCTGCAACAGCTGATGAAGAGCTTTGATTACGGCAAGCGCAGCCTGCTGACCCGGCTGTTCGCTCCCAAAATTGACCGCCTCGCCATTGCCGCCACCAAAGCGGACCATGTGACACCCGACCAACACACCCAAGTGGTGCAGCTGTTAGAAGCGCTGCTGGCGGAGCCATTGAAAGACTTACGCTTTGCAGATATCCCGGTGAAAGCGCTGTCGTTGGCGGCCATTCGCGCCACCGAGGCCCGCGAAGTGCTGCATGATGGCAAGCGAACACCAGCGCTGAAAGGCACCACGTTAGAAGGCGAAGACGTGCTGGTGTACCCCGGCGATGTGCCCAGCCGCCTGCCCAAAGCCGATTTTTGGCAGCAGCAAGGGTTTGATTTCCCCAGCTTCCGCCCGATGCCCGCCGATAGCGAGGCACTGCCCCACATCCGTATGGACGCCGCGATTGACTGGCTGATTGGAGACAAACTGACATGAGCAACCCTCAGCCCCGCCGCGACTTCCACACCGAAGCGCCGCCCGAACCTACCCCGGAAACCCTGCGCCAGCACGAACGCTTTTCGGCGACTGAATCGCACCAGCCGCTAGCGACCCAAGCCGAACTCAAAGCACTGCCGGAAGAGACCCTAGGCGCGCCCCGCAAGCGCCGCTGGGGGCTGATGTTCGCCTTGGCAGGCGGAGCCACACTCGGCACGGTAGAGCTGGCAACCGGCATTCCTGACGCGCTGTCCCAGTCCCAGTGGATGACGATGGCGTGGCAGCTGTTTGGGATTAGCCTGATTGGCTTGGGCGGTGTATCGCTTCTCAAGGAGCTGGGCCGTTTGCGGCGCTTAAAGCGACACGACCAGTTACGGGCCAACCTAGCCGAGCTTCCCCAGCGTTCCAGCCAGCAGGCCCAGGCGATGGCCGTTCAATTGAAACAGCAGCTCGCGCTGAGCAACGATGATCCTCACTGGCTGGCCTTCCAGCGGGCGTGCCAGCCGCACCACAGCGGGGAAGAGATTCAAACCCTGCTGCGCTACCACCTGCTGGCCCCCCGTGACCGGGAAGCTCAGCGGTTGATTACCCGGATGTCGGGGGAAACCGCCATCATGGTGGCGGTTTCCCCGCTGACCCTGGTGGACATGACGCTGGTGGCGTGGCGCAGCCTGGCCATGGTGGATCGGCTGAGCCGTCTGTACGGGCTGGAGCTTGGCTACGCCAGCCGCCTGCGGCTATTTCGCCACGTGCTGCACAACATGGCCTTTGCAGGCGCCAGCGAACTGGCCACCGATGCCAGCATGGACATGCTCTCGCTGGACTTGGCAGGCCGCCTTTCGGCGCGAGCCGGCCAGGGCTTGGCGACCGGGTTGCTGAGCGCCCGCCTGGGGCTGCGTGCCCAGCGGCTGTGCCGCCCGGTGGCCTTTACGCCAGAGGAGCAGCCCAAATTAGCCGACCTTCGCCAAGACCTCTGGCGGCAGATCAAGCGGCTCGACAAAGAGCCCGCCCCCGCCGCGCGTCACCGCGATTAATACCACTCACCCAGCGGCTCACGCCAGCCGCTGCTCGGTTTCAGCATCGAACAGCACCGCTCGGGACATATCGACCCTCAGCGCCAAGCGCTCCCCGGGTGATACCTCACATTTGGGCCCGACCCGCGCGGTAATCTCCTGCTCACCCAGCGGCAGGCGCAGCAGAATATCGGCACCGGTCGGTTCCACCACGCTCACCTTGGCGTCCAACAGCGTACCTTCGGCTTGCTCGCTGAGGCGCAGGTCCTCTTCGCTAAAGTGCTCGGGCCGTAGACCCAGAATCACCGGCTTGTCGAGCTGCTCTACCAAGCCTGCCGTGTGTCGGGCCGTTGGCCAGGGCAGCAGCAGGTCGGCTTCGTCGGGGGTGGCAATGCGCAGTGCATAGCCATCGCCGTCGGCTTCCAGCGTGGCGCGGATGAAGTTCATCGACGGCGAGCCCATAAAGCCCGCCACGAACATATCCACCGGATTGTTGTAGACCTCATCGGGGCTGCCCAACTGCAGAATATGCCCGTCACGCATCACCGCGATACAGTCTGCCAGGGTCATGGCTTCTACTTGATCGTGGGTAACGTAAACGATAGTGGTGCCCAGGCGCTGGTGGAGCTTTTTGATCTCGGTGCGCATATCCACGCGCAGCTTGGCGTCCAGGTTCGAGAGCGGCTCGTCAAAAAGATAGACTTTGGGCTCCCGCGCCAGGGCGCGCCCCATGGCGACCCGCTGGCGCTGGCCGCCGGAGAGCTGGGCGGGCTTGCGCTCTAACAGGTGGGAAATCTGCAGCAGATCGGCCACCCGCTCCACGGCGGCTTCCCGCTCGGCCTTGGGTACTTTGCGCATCTCTAAGCCGAAGCTGATGTTTTGGCGCACGGTCATACTGGGGTACAGGGCGTAGGACTGGAACACCATGGCGATATCGCGCTCGGCGGGGGTCCGCCAGGTGACGTCTTCGCCGTCGATATAAATATTGCCGCTGGTGACCGGCTCAAGGCCTGCAATGGCATTCATCAGTGTGGATTTACCACAGCCGGATGGCCCCACCAGAATCAAAAACTCGCCGGAATCGATGGAGATACTGACATCTTTCAGCACCCGCTCGCTGCCAAACTCTTTGCGTACGTTGTGTATCTCTAACGCTGCCATGATGAAAATCCTGTTCTAAGGGGCTGGCAAGAAGCGCCTTGGCACCGGTCAGATCACCCCTTGGCGGGGGCGCTGTAAACCCTTCCCTGGGCGCTACTTTCGCCGTCCTGGCGAAAGACCCCCGCTACGGGGTGATGCTGACCTCTACCTGCGACTGCCATGCACCTAGTTGTTATTAGCCCTTAACTGAGCCTGCCGTGAGCCCGCGTACGAAGTATTTACCCGCCAGCACGTACACCACCAGGGTGGGCAGTGCGGCAATCATGGCGGCGGCCATATCGACGTTGTATTCGCGCACGCCGGTGGAGGTGTTCACCAGATTATTGAGCGCCACGGTAACCGGCTGGGTGTCGTGTGCCGAGAACGCCACGCCGAATAGGAAGTCGTTCCAGATCTGGGTGAATTGCCAAATCACCGACACCACGATAATGGGCGCCGACACTGGCAGCAGGATGCGCCAGAAAATACGGAAGAACCCGGCACCGTCCAGCTTGGCCGCCGACACCAGCTCGTTGGGAATGCCCACGTAGAAGTTGCGGAAAAATAGCGTGGTGAAGGCGATACCAAACACCACGTGCACCAGAATCAGCCCCGCTCGCGAGCTGGAAAGCCCCAGCCATCCCAAGGTTTGTGCCATGGGCAGCAGCACCACCTGAAACGGAATGAAGCAGCCAAACAGCATCAGCGCGAACACCAACTCGGAGCCTTTGAAGCGCCACTTTGTCAGCGCATAGCCGTTCAGCGCACCCACGGCGGTGGAGATCAGCACCGCAGGAATGACGATGGCAAAGGAGTTCCAAAAATAACCACCCACGCCTTCGCAGCGCATACCGGTGCAGGCTTCACCCCAGGCTTTTGCCCAGGGGGCCAGCGTCGGATTTTGCGGTAACGACAGCAGCGACCCGGCGCTGATTTCGCTCAGCGGTTTAATGGAGGTCATCAGCATGACCACCAACGGCAGCACGTAGAACAGCGCGGCGATGACCAGGACCGCGTACAGCACGCCACGCCACAACTTGGCCGCAGGCGTTTGGCGACGAATCACATTAGCCATGTTTGCGGCTCCTTAATTCGGAGTAGAGGTAAGGAATCAGGATGGCCAGTACCCCACCGAGCATCAGCATGGCACTGGCCGACCCTAGCCCGATCTGCGCCCGGTTGAACGCATGGGTATACATGAACGTGGCCGGCAGGTCCGTTGCATAGCCCGGCCCGCCGCCGGTGAGCGCGACGACCAAGTCAAAACTCTTGATGGCAATGTGGGCCAGAATCATCACCGCGCTGAACACCACCGGGCGCAGGCAGGGCATGACCACCCGCCAGTAAATGCGCGGCAGGCTCGCGCCATCGAGCTGGGCGGCTTTGATAATGCTATCGTCGATACCGCGCAGCCCGGCGAGAAAGAGCGCCATCACGAAGCCAGAGGCCTGCCAAACGGCGGCAATCACCAAGGTGTAGATCGCCATATCCGGATCGACGATCCAGTCGAACTCGAACGACTCGAAGCCCCAGCTGCGCACCATGGCCTGAATGCCTAGCTGCGGGTTCAGCAGCCACTTCCACACGACCCCCGTAACAATGAACGACAGCGCCATGGGGTAGAGATACACCGTGCGTAGCGCGCCCTCCTGACGAATCTTTTGATCCAACAGCATCGCCAGCAGTGCCCCCAGCACTAAGCAGATCACGATAAACAGCGTGCCAAAGATCATCAGATTGGTAGACGCCACCCACCAGCGCTCGTTGGCCATCAGCCGCGCATACTGGCCAAACCCGACAAAATCGTAGCTGGGCAGCATACGCGAGCTGGTGAGTGATAAGACAAAGGTCCACAGCATAAAGCCGTAAACAAAAAACAGAGACACCGCCACCGAGGGTGCCAGCACTAGCCTTGGCAGCCAGGCCTGCAGCCGACCAGAGGCCGTTGGCCGCAACGCGGTGTGCGTTGGGGTTTCGCTCATGGGGAATTCCTCGCCAGTCAACCGCTAGCGCCGCCGTTGCGGCGGCGCTGGTTGCGTACGTTCAGCGCTTACTTGCGCTATTGCCAATGGTGCCGCGCTTAGAACGAGGCAGCTTCTGCGGCGCTGACCAGTCGCTGGGCCGCTTCTTCGGCGGGCATATCGGCGTCGTTGAAGTAGTTGGTCACGACGTCGAAGATGGCTCCCTGAACGTCGGCACGTACGGCCATACCGTGAGCCATACTGGGCACTAATCCGCCTTCATCGGCAGTGCTCTGGAAATCGGCCATTGACTGCTGGGCGCAGCTATCGAACTCGCTCATATCCAGATCGGGCCGTGCGGGAATGGAGCCTTTGGCAAGGTTGAAGGCTTCCTGGAAGGTGGGTTCAAGCACCAAACGCGCCAGCGTGTGCTGGGCTTCACGCTCGGCATCATCGGACACGCGGAACATCGCCAGGCTGTCGATGTTGAAGGTAAAGGCGCCTTCGGTGCCCGGAGCGGCGGCGCACAGGTAGTCGTCACCGGCGGTCATGCCTGCAGCGGTGAACTCCCCCTTCGCCCAGTCACCCATCAACTGGAAACCGGCCACGCCCTCGATCACCATCGCGGTGGCAATGTTCCAATCGCGGCCCGGCATGCCTTCGTCCATCAGCTCGCGCAGGCGTTTGAAATCTTCCAGTGCGGCGACCATCTGCTCGCCTCCCAGGGCTTCTGGGTCTAGCTCCACCAGCGCCTGCTGATAGAACTCGGTGCCTTGACTACCTAACACCACGCTTTCAAATACGGTGGCGTCCTGCCAGGACTGGCCACCGTGGGCGAGCGGCACAAAGCCCGCTTCACGAATCGCTTCCCCGGCGGCAAACAGCTCGTCGAGGGTGGTGGGCATTTCTACGCCAGCGGCTTCCAGCACGTCTGGGTTGGCCCACAGCCAGTTAACCCGGTGTACGTTTGCGGGCACGGCTACGTACTGGCCGTCATAACGCATAATATCGGCCACAATTTCTGGTAACAGGTCGTTCCAGCCTTCGGCATCCGCCACTTCATTTAAGTCACCTAGCAGGCCAAGCTCGCCCCACTCCTGAATTTCCGGGCCTTTAATTTGCGCGGCGGAGGGTGGGTTACCTGACATGGCACGGGATTTGAGCACTGTCATGGCGGTTTCACCGCCACCGCCGGCCACCGCAAAGTCCTGCCAGCCGTAACCTTCGGCTTCGAGTAGCTCTTTGAGAACGTTGGCCGCGCGGGCTTCACCACCGGACGTCCACCAGTGCAGCACTTCGACCTCATTGGCCTGCGCGGTGCTTGCCAGGGCCGTACCGGCGGCAAGGGCCAGCGCGAGGGCGGATTTTTTGAAGACGGGTAACAAATGACGCATGAGTTGCTCCTGCTGTTGTTTTTATAGGGATAACGATGATGGGTAAACGGCGAGAGCGCCGTTTTTATCGCGGTTATCGCGCCGCACTTCGTGGTGAGGCGGCTCATCGCAGAGTACGTCACCTGCGCCCACAACGGGAGTTACCGAGTCCTGCATAGTGTTAGCGATTTATTACAAGTCTGTAACGCTGGTTTGGCGAGGCAGCGTAAGCGTGGCCAGCAGGCCGCCTACGGGGTGATTAGCAAGGGTAATATCGCCCCCATGGGCACGGGCGATATGCCGGGCAATGCCTAGCCCCAAGCCGCTTCCACCGGTGTGGCGGCTTCTGGACACCTCCAGGCGTACAAAGGGTGAAAACACGCGGCCAAGCTGATCCTTAGGGATGCCAGGGCCACTGTCGTGAATATGTAGGCGCACCACGCCCGACTGCTCTTCCAGCGTTACCCTCGTCCGCTGGCCGTAAAACACCGCATTTTCTAACAGGTTCGCCAGGCAGCGCTTCATCGCCAGCGGCTTGACCGTGAGTAACGCCACCTGCCCGGCCACCTGCACGTCGCCCCCCTGCAAGCGCAGCGCCTCGGCCAGTTCAATCGTGAGCGCGTAGAGATCCGTTGGCTGCGGCTCTTCATGCAGGTCTAACCCCTTGACCGAGGCCAGCGCGCCTTTGACCAGCTTGGACAGCTCGTCCAGCGAGGCGCAGAAGCGCTCACGCTGTATTGGGTCATCGAGCATTTCAGCCCGTAAGCGCATTCGAGTAATCGGCGTTTTCAAGTCGTGGGAGATCGCTGAGAAGAGCCTCTCGCGCTCCTCCACCTGCTCGCGAATACGCCGCTGCATACGATTGAACGCCACGGCGGTAGCTGCTACTTCCTTGGGACCACTCTCTTTCAGCGGCGGGCTATCCAGGTCGTCGCCGAGCTGACGCGCCGCCCGAGAAAGTCTAGCCAGCGGTCTCGTGACGCTGGTAATACCCAATAACGACAGCGCCAGCACGGTGAGCAGCACGACGATGCCCGCCAGCAGCCGCTCTTCCGAGAGCCAGCGGTAGCCGCTGAAGATATCCGGGACGCCCAGCAGCGTGGCCACATAGAGCCAAGTATCCGGGGCCAACTCCAACTGCACCACCAGAATCGGCGGCGATAGCGGCTCCATCAACAGGCTATGCTGGCCCCAACGGGGCGGCAGATCGTGGAGCAGCACTTCGTTATTGAATACCCGCAGCGTTTCCGGGCGGGAAAACTCCACCACCACATCGTCAATCGAGAGCTGCTGAGTCAGAATGGTGCGAACGTTATTCACCACCACTGTTTTTTCCGGACCGTTGCCGATGTCCACTACGGGGATACGCCGCTCGTTCACACTGACAAAAAAACGCGTGCCGCCCATGCTACGCAGCTGATCCAGCACGATATGCCGATAGTCCACCGGCAGCGAACGGAAAAATTTCATGGTGGAGGCAATGCTAAACGCCATATTGCTGGAGAGCTCATCGAGCTGTTCAAGCTGGCTGGCGCGCACTTGAGAGGTCCAGATGGTATAGCTGGCCACCTGAGCGGCCAGCACCCCAGCAATCATGATGATGACAAAGCGCCCGCGCAGGCTGCCGGGCAGCCAGCGTGAACGTCGTTTCAGCCAACGTCGCCACGCCCTCACGACGTTGGTTCTACCCTGGCCGTGAGCACGTAGCCCGCCCCGCGTACGGTACGAATCAACTGTGAATGCTGGGCATCCTCACCTAGCCGCTGGCGTAGCCGACAGACGTGCACATCAATCGAACGATCCAGCGGCGGCGCATCACGGCCTCGGGTCAAGGTATAGAGATCATCGCGAGTGATCACCTGGGCGGGACGCTCCAAGAACACCTGAAGCAGCTGAAAATCTGCCCCCGACAGCGCGGTGCGCTCGCCGTTGTGACCGACCAGTTCCCGCGTCATGCGGTCGAGTTGCCACTCACCAAAGCGTACCCAGCGCGCTTCATGAAGGGCGGCCGCCGAGGCAGCCGTGCGCGTGCGGCGCAGTACCGCTTTGATACGCGCCAGCAGCTCACGAGGGTTGAAGGGTTTGCCGATATAGTCGTCGGCCCCTAATTCCAGCCCCAAGATGCGGTCGGTATCGTCGGCGCTGGCGGTGAGCATGATGATCGGCGTGTCGCTGGTTTTGCGCAGCTCCCGGCAAATGGTGAAGCCGTCATCCCCCGGCATCATCACATCGACGATCAGCAAATCGGGTGTTCGCTCGGCAAGCTGTGAGTAAAGCGTGTTCGCGTCTTCGGCGGTCCGCACGTGGTAACCGTGTCGCCCCAGGTAATCCGCCAGTAGCTCGCGGATTTCCGGATCATCGTCGACCACCATCAAGGTCGCAGGTGTGGTAGTCATCGTAGAAAGGGCCCCTAGGTTATTATCGTTTTAGGGGCTAGATGATGGTGGAGCGTATCGCCTACCGCAAGCGGCTCTCGACTAAGGTGGCAGAGTGATAATGGCAGCAAAAATGCTAAAGCCCAAAGCGCTGCTTCAGGAACGACGCCACCGCCGCTTCGCCGTGGTGGCCGATGCGCTGGGCTCTTGGCACGCGATCGAACAGCGCCGGATGGGCGTTGGCCATCACCTGGGCTTCACCTGCCAAGGTAAGCATTTCAGTGTCGTTGAGGTTATCTCCGAAGGCTAAGCAGTCGGCGGCGGTGAGCCCCAGCGACTCCAGTAGCGCCGCCAATGCCACGCCTTTGTTGACCCCGCCCGCCATGATCTCTAACGAGTCCACCGTGGAGTAGGTAATGTGCAGCCCATCGCCGTGGGCGGCCTGGGCCTGAGCTTCCAGCTCTGCTAGCGCTTCCGGGTCGCCTAAATAGAGCACTTTACCCACGCCGTTGGCGTCCATCTGATCGGGCGGCACGACCTCATAGCGAAAGCCCGTTGAGGCATGTAATGACAGCAGATGTGGCGCGTGGGCATCCACATGCCAGCCTACCTCGCGGTAAAGACTGAGACGCACTTGGGGTGGCCGGGGTAATTGAATCAGCGTGCGGGCATGAGCCGGATCGAGATGGGACGCGCTGACCAAGCTATCCGCGGGATCATGGGTGTACGCCCCATTAGTACTGATCAGGTGGGCAGGGACGCCCAATTCGTCACGGAATACGCGCATATCGTGGTAATGGCGGCCGGAGGCCAGCGCCAGATGGTGCCCCTGCTGTACCAGCCTACGCAGCACCTCGACGGTGCTGTCATGTAACCGGTGGTCGCTGCCCAGCAGCGTACCGTCCAGGTCGGAAACGATCAGGCGTGGGGTCATAAGCGCGCTCCTTGTACGTTAGTCGCCTTAGCGGTCGATCTACTCAGCTTAACCGATTCAGCCAAGCGTAAGTAAGCCATTGACCTGTCGTGCCCACCGCCACTTCCCCCAGGGCAACGATTGGCGCGGCCAGTGGGAATCCGTATAGTGGCACCCTACTCTCGCCAACTGATCGAACACATGCTTCAAAACAACTCCCTGCTTGCCCAGCTCAAGCAACAGATCCGTGAAACGACTCCTCGCGCCGAAGGGGTGATCAAAGCTACCGAAAAAGGCTTTGGGTTTCTTGAAACCGACAGCGGCGACTCCTATTTCGTGCCACCTCCCGCCATGAAGCAGGTACTGCACGGTGATCGCGTGGAAGCCGTCATACACGAAAACGGCGATAAGAAGTCGGTCGAGCCGGAAAAGCTCATCGAAGCCGGTTTGGACCGCTTCGTGGCACGTGTGCAAAAACGCGACGGCCGCCTGGCGGTGGTGCCGGACCACCCTTCGATTCGCAACGTGTTGAAAGCACGTATAAAAAACAGCCTCGACGAAAATAGCATTGGCGATGGCGACTGGGTCGTGGCGCGCTTGGTACGCCACCCACTAAAAGAGAACGACCGCGGCTTCTTCTCCCAGATCGATGAGTTGGTGGCCAAAGCCGACGACCCTGCCGTACCTTGGCGCGTGACGCTTGCTCGCCACGCGCTGGAACAAGAGTGCCCGGATGCTGGCAGCGATTGGCCGCTACGCGACGAGGGACTGACGCGGGAAGACCTCACCGCACAGCCCTTCTTTACCATCGACGGCGAAAAGACGCGAGACATGGACGATGCCCTATATGTGGTGGCCCGTCCCGAAGGCGGCTGGCAGTTGAGCGTGGCCATTGCCGACCCCACCGCCTATGTGGAAGAGGGCCACGCCGCCGATCTGGAAGCGCGCACTCGCGCATTTACCGTCTACCTGCCGGGCCAGAACGTCACCATGCTGCCCGAGCAGTTGGCGGACGACTTGTGCTCGCTGTGGGAAGGCCAAGAGCGCCCAGCCCTTGCCTGCACGCTGACCATTCATGCCGACGGCAGCCTGGGCGACTACCGCTTCTTCGCGGCCAACGTGACGTCCCATGCGAAGCTGGTGTACGAGCGCGTCTCCGACTGGATCGAAGGCCAGGGCGACTGGGCACCGGCCGAGGAGATTGCCGAGCAGCTGAAGGCGCTGCAGACCTTGACGGAAGCTCGCACTGCATGGCGTAACGAGCACGCACTGGTCTTCAAAGATCGTCCTGATTACGTCTTCGATCTGGATGAAGCGGGCAACGTGCTGGGCATTCGCACCGAAGACCGTCGCATTGCCAACCGCATGATCGAAGAGTCGATGATTGCCGCCAACGCCTGCTGCGCGGACTTCCTGGCCAGCCATATCGGCCACGGCATCTTCAACGTCCACCGCGCTTTCGAGCCGGAAAAAGCCGAAGCGGCCCAAGAGTTCCTCGCCACTCAGGAAATCGTCGTCGATCAACAGGCCTTGACCGAACTGGCTCACTATAAGGAACTCAAGCGTGCGCTTGAGAGCCGCGACGACGCTTGGCTGGATGCGCGCCTGCGCCGTTTCCAGGGCTTCACCAGCATGTCGGCCCAGCCTGGCCCGCATTTTGGGCTGGGGCTGCCCGCCTACGCCACCTGGACCTCGCCGATTCGTAAGTACGGCGATATGGTCAACCACCGCTTGATCAAGCGTGTGCTCAAGGGCGAGCAGGCTCCGGCAGAAGCCAGCCAGCAGCTCACCGAGCAGCTCACCGAGCGCCGCCGTCTGAATCGTATGGCTGAACGCGACGTAAAAGATTGGCTTTACGTGCGCTACCTGACCCCGGCGGCGCAGAATCAGGACACCTTCGACGCCGAAATCATGGCGATCAACCGTGGCGGTATGCGGGTTCGTCTGATAGAAAACGGCGCGACGGCGTTCGTGCCCGCCCCCTTGATGCACAGTGACCGCGATAAAGTGGTCATCGATGACAAAGAGGGCCGCATTCAGATCGAGGGCGAGGAGCGCTTCAAGCTGGGCGATAGCCTGCGTGTCTCACTGACCGAAGCTCGCGAAGAGACACGATCGCTGGTCGCCAAACCTGCTGCCTAAACGCAGCCAACACGTGTTCGCGCCACGGCTTTGCCGTGGCGTTTTTATTTCTGCTGCACGGTGACGTTGTCGCAGAACTGACTTATTTCTACCCTAAGGTAATTCGATGACACTCATGTGGCTCGGAGGTTACCTTGCACATCGCCGATGTGACCATGTTCCACGCCCCGGCAAGTGGCGGCGTTCGCACCTACTTACAGGCTAAACATCGCGTGCTTTCGCGCAGCCCCAACCTGCGAACCAGCCTGCTGGTGCCGGGGGCCGAACGCGATAGTTTGGGCGACCACCATACGCTGTCGGCGCTGCACCTGCCGCTTGGGCAGGGTTATCGATTTCCGCTGCGCCGCCGTCCTTGGCGAGAAGCCTTGGTAGACCTCTCACCCACGTTGATCGAAGCAGGTGATCCGTATGTGACCGCCTGGGCCGCGCTAGAGGCTGGCCAGCGGCTAGGTGTGCCAGTGGTGGGTTTCTACCACTCCGACTTACCTAACTTAATGGGGGACCGTTTTGGACGACACGTCCACCAACGGCTGGTTCGCTACGTGGTAGATCTGTACCAGCGCTTCGATAGCGTACTCGCCCCCTGCCACGCCATGGCCAACCGTCTCACCGAGTGGGGCGTACCCAACGTACGCGTGCAGTCGTTAGGGGTCGATTTAGTGCAGTTCCACCCTTCAAGGCGCGACCCTGGCTTCCGTGCAGCCATGGGTGTACCTGACGATAAGAAACTACTGATATTCGTCGGTCGCTTCTCGCGAGAAAAGAACATCGACGTTTTACTCGCCACCATGCGAGCGCTGGGCAGCGACTATCATCTGCTACTAATGGGGCCGGGCATGCCAACGCAGGTGCCCAGCAATGTCACGGTGGTGAACCGCTGCTGCGGCAGCCATGAAGTGGCAAGGGCGCTGGCCAGTAGCGATGCGTTACTGCATGCCGGCACCCGCGAAACCTTTGGGCTAGTGGCTCAGGAAGCAATGGCCAGCGGCCTGCCAGTCATTGGTGCGCGGGCGGGTGCGCTGATCGAGAACGTACCGCTGGGCGCGGGCGTGCTCTGCCAGCCGCTGGACCCAGATGCCATGGCTGACGCCTGCGCAGCACTATTTAGCAACGACATCGCCGCGAGCGGTCGCTATGCACGCCACTATGTCGAGCGACAGTTCAGTTGGGATAGTGTGATTGGCTCGCTGCTGACGCACTACATCGACCTATGCGGACTCGAACAGCCCGATGCCCGTGCCGTCCGCCGCTAACGCCCAACGGCTGCTACGTTTTCGTCCGCTACACGGTGTGTTGCTGCTCGCTGCCCTGGTGGCACCGCTGGTGCTCACCTCACTGGCCGGGGGCAGCCGAGCGTTCGACCATGTGGCGCAATTCCCCATTGGCTTGCTGGTTCTGATGATCGCCATGGCGGCGCTGTGCTGGAACTTGAACGCCGCCCGCCTGCGCCTGATGCTGAACGGCCGCGCCGGCCAGCTTGGCCAGCGCGGCGCGCTGGGCATCGAGCTGGCGGCGAAGTGCGCGCTCTGCGCCACGCCTGGCGGCAGCGGCGGTCCGGCCACCCTGCTGTTACTGCTTGCCCAGCGGGGATTTTCGCCCTCGAAAGGCACGGCGGTCTTTCTCATCGACCAGGGCTGTGACCTGCTGTTCTTCCTCGTGATGCTGAGCGGCTTGGTGGCGATGTCGGTAGTCGGTGATGCCCAGTGGCCGCACCAGGGCCTGGTACAGCTTTCATTGCTGGGATTGGCGCTGCTAGCCGTAGGCGTCTCGCTGATCATGGGATATTTACCCAAGCTGCTACGGTCGCGTCGTCAGTGGCTGGCTTGGCTACGCCCAAGCCGACGGCGCTGGCTGGTCAGGCGACTGTTACGCTGCCGCCATGCGTTGCGTATGACATTAGCGCTCCCCAAGGGCACGCTGGCAGCAATGCTGGCGCTGACAGCCCTGCACTGGCTACTGCGCTACAGCTTGCTTTACCTTGCAGTGATTGGCATCGGCGGGCATGCCGACTGGCTGTGGACGTTTTTGACTCAGATGCTGGCCATGGCCGCCAGCCAGTTCAGCTTTCTGCCTGGCGGCGCGGGAGCGGCTGAAGTGGGGGTGGGAAGCTTGCTGCTGCCTTTGATGAGCAGGGAGCAGGCCGCTGCCGCCGTTCTGGTTTGGCGGCTGATTAGCTACCACCTTTACCTCGCCGCCGGCGCGCCGCTGCTACTGTTCTACAGCGCCCGTCTGCTGCGTCAGCGCAAGCCGCCCCACCGCTTTCCTTGACCCCCACGAACGCAAAAAGGGCACCCGAGGGTGCCCTTTTCAGCGTCATGAAAAAGTGCGCAGCTTACCAGCCGGTGACTTCTTTCAACGCATCGCCAATTTGCGCCAAAGAACGAACGGTTTTGACACCGGCGTCTTCCAGAGCCGCAAATTTTTCATCGGCAGTCCCTTTACCACCAGAGATGATGGCGCCCGCGTGGCCCATACGCTTGCCAGGAGGTGCCGTCACACCGGCAATGTAGGAAACCACCGGCTTCGACACGTTGGCTTTGATGTAAGCCGCGGCTTCTTCTTCGGCGGTGCCGCCGATTTCGCCGATCATCACGATTGCTTCGGTTTTCGGGTCTTTCTCGAACATCTCCAGGATGTCGATGAAGTTAGAACCCGGAATCGGGTCGCCGCCGATACCGACACAGGTAGACTGACCAAAACCGTGGTCAGTGGTCTGCTTAACGGCTTCATAGGTCAGGGTACCAGAGCGAGACACGATACCGACGCGGCCTGGCTGATGGATGTGACCCGGCATGATACCGATTTTGCATTCACCGGGAGTGATCACACCCGGGCAGTTCGGGCCGATCAGGCGTACGCCCAGCTCGTCGCATTTGACTTTTGCGTCGAGCATGTCGAGGGTCGCGATGCCTTCGGTGATGCACACGATCAGCTTGATGCCAGCATTCGCAGCTTCAAGGATCGAGTCTTTGCAGAACGGTGCCGGTACGTAGATCACGCTGGCCTCTGCACCGGTTTTCTCGACCGCTTCTTTCACGGTGTTGAAAACGGGCAGGCCCAGGTGCGTCTGGCCGCCTTTGCCCGGCGTGACACCACCGACCATCTGCGTGCCATAGGCAATCGCCTGCTCGGAGTGGAACGTGCCCTGGCCACCGGTGAAACCTTGGCAGATGACCTTGGTGTTCTTATCGATCAGGATGCTCATTACTTGCCCTCCGCTGCTTTGACAACCTGCTGAGCCGCGTCGGTCAGACTGGTAGCAGCGATGATGTTCAGACCGCTAGACGCCAGTTTCTCAGCGCCCAATTCAGCGTTGTTACCTTCCAGACGAACGACCACCGGGACGTTGACGCCCACTTGCTCGACGGCACCGATGATGCCTTCCGCAATCATGTCGCAACGAACGATACCGCCGAAGATGTTCACCAGAACGGCTTTGACGTTGTCGTCAGACAGGATGATCTTGAACGCTTCTGCAACGCGCTCTTTGGTCGCGCCGCCGCCAACGTCCAGGAAGTTAGCGGGCTTGCCGCCACTCAGGTTGACGATATCCATGGTGCCCATGGCCAGGCCTGCGCCGTTGACCATGCAACCGATGTTACCGTCGAGGGCAACATAGTTCAGCTCCCACTTCGCCGCGTCGGCTTCACGCTGATCTTCCTGGGAAGGATCGCGCATGGCCTGCAGGTCTGGATGACGGTACAGGGCGTTGCTGTCGAGCCCCAGTTTGGCATCCAAGCAGTGCAGGTTGCCTTCGTCAGTGATGACCAGCGGGTTGATCTCGAGCAGTGCCAGATCTTTGTCGTGGAACAGCTTGGAGAGACCCAGGAAGATCTTGGTGAACTGTTTCACCTGATCGCCTTCGAGACCCAACGCAAAGGCCAGTTCACGCGCTTGGTAGGGCTGTGCGCCAACCAGCGGATCGATTTCTGCTTTGAGGATCTTCTCAGGCGTCTCTTCAGCAACGGTTTCGATCTCGACACCGCCTTCGGTGGAAGCCATGAACACGACGCGACGAGTGGTACGGTCAACGACCGCGCCCAGGTAGAGCTCGTCGGCGATGTTGGTGCAGGTCTCTACCAGAATCTTGGCAACCGGCTGACCTTTTTCGTCAGTCTGGTAAGTCACTAGGTTCTTGCCCAGCCACTGCTCGGCGAAGGTTTTGGCTTCTGCCGGGTCTTTGATCAGCTTGACGCCGCCCGCTTTACCGCGGCCGCCAGCGTGAACCTGGGCTTTGACAACCCACATGTCGCCGCCGATTTTTTTACACGCTTCTACAGCTTCTTCGGGAGTGTCCACGGCAAAGCCTTTGGACACTGGCAGACCATAATCGGCAAACAGCTGCTTGCCTTGATACTCGTGAAGGTTCATCGATTCATGCCATTGGTTGCATGTGACTCGAACGATGATCAGCTGGCGTGACAGTGTATCTGTACCGCCCTGACCATCCCCGTACTTTCAGTGGCCAGCACATTACCGCGCGGGGCTGAAAGTGTTGCGCCACCTGACGGTGGCGCTTGGTTGTTGCTTAGCGAATTACTTGCGCTTCTTACGGTTCGCCATATGAATCGCATGGCCTTCTACCGCAAGAGCAGCTTCGTGCACGGCTTCCGACATGGTCGGGTGCGCGTAGCAGGTCAGCGCGAGGTCTTCGGCGCTAGAGCCGAATTCCATCGCAATCACGCCTTGAGCGATCATTTCGCCGGCGTGCTGACCGACGATGTGCATACCGAGAATACGGTCGGTTTCCGCATCGGCAATGATCTTGGCGCTACCTTCGGTGGCATTGTTCGCCATGGCACGGCCGCTGGCGGCGAATGGGAAGCTGCCGGTTTTGACCTCAATGCCTTTGGCCTTGGCATCTTGCTCGGTCATACCGACCCACGCCACTTCCGGGAAGGTGTAGATCACGTTCGGGATGGTGTCGTAGTTCATCTCGGCTTTGTGGCCAGCGATGATGTCCGCCACCATAATGCCCTCTTCGGACGCTTTGTGCGCCAGCATCGGGCCGCGTACACAGTCGCCGATGGCGTAAACGCCCGGCACGTTGGTACGGCACTGGTCGTCGACGAAGATGAAACCACGCTCGTCCAGCTCGACGCTCACGCCATCGGCAATCACGCCTTTGGTGTAGGGGCGACGGCCAACGCAAACGATCAGCTTGTCGAAGGTCATCTCTTGTTCGCCGTTGGCATCGGTGTACTTGACGACGACTTCGTCACCGTTCGCTTCCGAACCGGTCACACGGGCACCCAATTTGATGTCCAGCCCCTGCTTCTTGAGCAGTTTCTGGGTCTCTTTGGCAATCGCGGTGTCGACCATCGGCAGGAAGGAGTCCATCGCTTCCAGCACGGTGACTTCAGAACCCAGACGGTTCCATACGCTGCCCAGCTCCAGGCCGATGACGCCCGCGCCAATGACGCCAAGACGCTTCGGCGTTTCCTGGAACTCCAGGGCGCCGGTGGAATCGACGATTAGGCCTTCGGTCAGCGGGGTCGGCGGGATTTCCACCGGCACGGAGCCTGCCGCGATGACGATGTTATCGGCGTCGTACGTCGTGGTATTGCCGTCGAGGTCGGTGACTTCGACTTGCTTGCCAGAGATGACTTTACCGGTACCTTCGATGGCCGTAACACCATTGGCTTTGAACAGGCCAGAGATGCCGCCGGTCAAGTTCTTAACGATCTTGTCCTTGCGCGCCATCATCTTCTTGACGTCCATGGTCACGTCGCCGGCTTCGATACCCATGTCGTCGAAATCGTGCTTGGCTTCGACGAACTTGTGCGAGGCTTCAAGCAGCGCTTTGGACGGGATACAACCGACATTCAAGCAGGTACCGCCGTGAACGACGTTACCTTCTTTACCGATCCATTTTTCAACACAGGCGGCTTTCAGACCCAGCTGCGCAGCGCGGATAGCCGCTACGTAGCCACCAGGGCCTGCACCAATAACGATCACGTCAAACTTGTCAGCCATGTTGGCTCCTTTAGCTTGGTGGCCTCCTCCCGGGTGGATGACAGCGGGTAGGAGGCTGTGTGCGATTAACTCAGCGTGCTCAACACTAGCGAAGGCGGATCAGCGCGCTTCGTTATACGTCCAGCAGCAGACGAGCCGGGTCTTCCAGCAGCTCTTTAATCGTAACCAGGAATTGTACCGCGTCTTTGCCGTCGATCATGCGGTGGTCGTAAGAGAGTGCCAGATACATCATCGGGCGAATTTCGACCTTACCGTTCACCGCCATCGGGCGTTCCTGGATCTTGTGCATCCCCAGGATAGCGGTTTGCGGCGGGTTGATGATCGGGGTCGACATCAGCGAGCCAAAGATACCACCATTAGTGATGGTGAAGGTGCCGCCGATCATGTCGTCCATGCCCAGCTTGCCATCACGACCACGCTTACCGAAGTCGACGATGGTGCGTTCGACGTCGGCAATTTTCATGCTGTCGGTATCACGCAGTACTGGCACCACCAGGCCACGGTCGGTAGACACCGCCACACCGATATCCTGATAGCCGTGATAGACGATCTCGTCACCGTCAATGGACGCATTGACATCCGGGAAGCGCTTGAGAGCTTCCGAGGCGGCTTTCACGAAGAAGCCCATGAAGCCAAGCTTGGTGTCATGCATCTTCAGGAAAGTATCTTTGTACTGCGCGCGCAGGTTCATGACCGCGCCCATGTCCACTTCGTTGTAAGTGGTCAGCATCGCCGCCGTCTGCTGGGCTTCGACCAAGCGTTTGGCAATGGTCTTGCGCAGGCGCGTCATCGGCACACGTTTTTCGACGCGATCACCTTCGACTGCCGGGACCGCCGCGGCTTTCTTCGGCGCCGAGGACTTGGTCGCTTTCTTTGCCGAGCCCTCTTTGACGGCTTTCTGAACGTCTTCTTTCAGAATACGACCGCCTTTGCCGGTACCTTCGATCTTGGACACGTCCAGATCGTGCTCGGCCACCATTTTACGTGCCGCCGGTGCCAGGATCTTGTCGCCGACTTTCTCGTCAGCGCCGTCGTCGTCGCTGCCGGACTTGTCTTCGGTGCTCGGTGTGCTGGCTTCGTCGCTGCCACCGCCTTCGACGAAGGTCGCCAGAATCGCTTCCGACTCTACCTGACTGCCCTCTTCGGCCTTGATCTCTTGCAGCGCACCGTCGGCCGGTGCCACGACTTCGAGTACGACCTTGTCGGTTTCGATGTCGGCGAGTACTTCGTCACGCTTGACCGCTTCGCCAACTTTTTTGTGCCACGTGGCAACGGTGCCTTCCTGGATCGATTCAGGGAAGCTGGGGGCTTTTACATCGTGCTTTTTACCGCCGCCAGCAGGCTTAGACTCTGCTTTTGATTCGGTTTTTTCAGCGCTGCTATCGCTAGAAGCGCTCTCTTTAGAAGAGCTATCTTCTTTGCTGGCAGACGCGTTGCCTTCGCCAATTTTGCCCAATACTTGCTCAGACTCAACGGTATCGCCCTCTTCGGCCATGACGTCGGTCAGGGTACCCGCTTCCGGTGCGACGACTTCGAGCACCACTTTGTCGGTTTCGATTTCAACAATCAGCTCGTCGCGTTCGACGCTGTCACCCGGCTTTTTATGCCACGCGGCCACAGTGCCCTCGGCAACGGATTCCGGAAAGGTTGGCGCTTTGATCTCAGTAGCCATGTCGTTTCCCTTATGTGTTCTCTAAACCCGGTGGGCGCTTATAGGTTAAAAGCGTCTTCCACCAGCTGGCGCTGCTGTTCAGTGTGGACGGACATATAGCCCGCTGCCGGAGCAGCCGAGGCAGGACGCCCTGCGAATTTCAACTCACGTCCAAGGCCATCTTTCAACATATCGGCCACGGTGCGCATGTGGTGCTGACTGGAGTACCAGGCGCCTTGGTTCAGCGGCTCTTCCTGACACCATACGATGTCTTCCACATTGGCATACGCCTGGAGCACTTCCAGAAGCTCTTCTTTCGGGAAGGGATAGAGCTGCTCTAGACGAATGATCGCCGTGTCGTCACGCTCGTTTTCAGCGCGCCAGTTGGCCAGATCGTAGTAGACCTTGCCTGCGCACATAATGACGCGGGTGACGTTGTTGGCGTCGAGATTCGCTTGATCCGGCAGTACCATGTGGAACTTGCCGTGAGCGAGATCTTCCAAGCTCGACACTGCTTCTTTGTGGCGCAGCAGCGACTTAGGCGACATGACCACTAGCGGCTTGCGCAGCGGACGAATCACTTGGCGGCGCAACAGGTGGAAAATCTGCGCGGGCGTCGTCGGTACGCACACCTGCATGTTGTGCTCGGCGCACAGCTGCAAGAAGCGCTCTAGACGGGCAGAAGAGTGCTCGGGCCCTTGGCCTTCATAGCCATGAGGCAGCAGCATGGTCAAGCCGCACAGGCGACCCCACTTGGTCTCACCGGAAGAGATGAACTGGTCGACCACCACTTGAGCGCCGTTGAAGAAGTCACCGAACTGCGCTTCCCAAATGACCAAGTCATTCGGGGCGGTGGTCGAGTAACCGTATTCGAATGCCAGCACGGCTTCTTCCGACAGGAAGGAGTCGTGGATGGTAAAGCGCGGCTGACCATCGGCCATATTCTGCAGCGGTACATAGGTCGACCCGTCTTTCTGGTTGTGCACGACCGCGTGACGGTGGGAGAACGTCCCACGACCCACATCCTGCCCGGTGATGCGGATAGGATGACCTTGGTCGAGCAACGTGGCGTACGCCAGCGTTTCGGCAAACCCCCAGTTGAGCCCCATGCCGCCCGCCTGCATTTTACGGCGGTCTTCGTAGATTTTGGCGACCTGGCGCTGAACGTCGACACCGTCCGGTATTTCACACATCTTCGCCGCTAGCTGCTGAAGACGCTTCATATCGAAGGTGGTGTCGGCGTCACCGGTCCACTCGTGGCCAAGGTAAGGCGCCCAATCCACGAACAGTGAAGTATTGGGCTCTTGGACCAGCGCATTGGCAACATGATTACCTGCGACAAGGTCATCACGGTAGGTTTCTACCATGGCCTTGGCATCGTCTTCAGTGATGACGCCCTGCTCGACCAAACGCTGCGCGTAAAGCGTACGTGAGGAAGCGTGGTCTTTAATCTTGGCGTACATCATTGGCTGCGTGCCTGACGGCTCGTCTGCCTCGTTGTGACCACGGCGACGGTAGCACACCAGATCGATCACGACGTCTTTCTTGAACTGTTGACGATAATCCAGCGCTACTTGTGTCGCGTGAATCACGGCATCAGGGTCGTCGCCGTTGACATGGAAGATCGGCGCCTGAACCATTTTGGCAATGTCAGTACAGTATTCCGTAGAGCGCGCGTCCAAGGGGTTCGAGGTGGTGAAGCCCACTTGGTTATTGATGACGATGTGCACCGTGCCGCCCGTCTTGTAAGCACGGGTCTGAGACATCTGGAATGTCTCCATCACCACGCCCTGACCGGCGAATGCAGCATCACCATGGACGTTGATGGGCAGTACTTTGCTGCCTTCGTCATCGTTACGACGATCCTGGCGAGCGCGTACAGACCCTTCGACGACCGGCGCAACGATCTCCAGGTGCGACGGGTTGAACGACATGGCGAGGTGGACTTCCCCACCCGGTGACATGACGTTCGAGCTAAAGCCCTGATGATATTTGACGTCGCCGGAGCCACGCTCGATGACTTTCTTGCCATCGAACTCGTCGATCAAATCCGCTGGGTTTTTACCCAAGATATTGACCAGCAGGTTCAAGCGACCACGGTGGGCCATGCCGATGACGACTTCTTTGGTGCCGTAACCACCGGCGCGCTGAATCAGCTCGTCCATCATCGGTACGAACGACTCACCACCCTCCAGACCGAAGCGTTTGGTGCCCGGGTACTTGGACGCTAGGTAGTTTTCTAATCCTTCCGCTGCGGTCAACCGCTCCAGCACGTGCTTGCGCACGTCATCGCTGAACTTGGGTGCGCTGCGTACCGATTCGAACCGACGCTGTAGCCAGCGCTTCTCTTCGGTATCGACGATGTGCATGATCTCGCAACCGATGGAGCGACAGTAGGTCTGCTCCAGCGCGTCGACGATGTCACGCAGCGGCGCTTTATCGATACCCAGGAAAAACGAGCCGGTTTGAAACTCGGTGTCGAGATCAGCTTTGGAGAGCTGGTGGAACGACAGGTCGAGGTCGGGAACGGGGGTGGGATTACGCAGCCCAAGCGGGTCGATATTGGCCTTCTGATGGCCACGGAAGCGATACGCGTTGATCAGCTGCAGGACTTTGACCTGCTTCTTGTTCTCACCGCTGTCGGAGGCGGCAGCTACCCGGCCCGGGCGGCTTTCACGGCCCAGTTGGTAGAACTGATCACGAATGGGGCTTAGTGGAACATCGTGGGAGGCACTGCCCTCAGGACGCGGCAGCTGATCAAAATAGCTGCGCCACTCGTCTGAGACAGAATCAGGATCGGCGAGGTACTGCTCGTAAAGCGCTTCCACGTAGTGGACATTGCCACCACTAACGTGAGAGGAACGCCACATCAACTCCATTATGCCTTGTTGCATCTCTCGGTCACCCTGCACTGATGGGGTGGTATCGGCATCGCTGCATGCATGCAACGACATCGCTATTGCCCTGCCGGCGGGGCGGGACGTTTGCCGGCGGCGCCGACCGGAGGCCGGAAGCCCTTGTTCATACACGTGGTTAAGACCACGTAGTTGCGACGCGTTTCTCATTCAGTTCATGCTCAAAAGCCGGTACTTAAAGCACCGGCTTTTAAACTTGGCTGACCACGGTGCGACGCGTCGCCGCACCGTGACGGCCCCTATGATAACAAGCGAAGCGCCACGATTTAAGTAGCTTTATGCTGCAACTTACGTGGTACACGCTTTTTCTTCATGGGATTAGATAGTTACGTAGCGTCCGCAAGCAACATTTCACGAATTTTACCAATTGCACGGGTCGGGTTAAGACCTTTCGGGCACACGGCAACACAGTTCATGATGCCACGGCAGCGGAAAACCGAGAACGGATCCTCCAAGCTGGTCAGGCGCTCACGGGTTGCGGTATCGCGGCTGTCGGCCAGGAAGCGGTAGGATTGCAGCAGGCCAGCAGGACCCACGAATTTGTCCGGATTCCACCAGAACGACGGGCACGATGTGGAGCAACACGCGCACAGAATACATTCGTATAGGCCGTCCAGTTTGTCGCGCTCTTCCGGCGACTGCAGGCGCTCAATGGCCGGTGCCGGGGTGTCGTTCTGCAGATACGGCTGGATACGCTCGTACTGTTTATAGAACAGCCCCATGTCGACCACCATATCGCGGATGACCGGAAGACCAGGCAGCGGGCGAAGTGTCAGCTTGTTGTTTTTCACGACGTCTGACAGCGGCGTGATGCACGCCAGGCCGTTTTTGCCATTCATGTTCATGCCGTCGGAACCGCAAACACCCTCACGGCAGCTGCGGCGATAGGCCAAACCGCTGTCTTGCTCTTTCATCAGATGCAGAACATCCAGCACCATCAGATCGCGGCCTTTGGTATCGACCTGAAACTCCTGCATATAAGGTGCGGAGTCGGTTTCCGGATTGTAGCGGTATACGGATACCTGAAGATTGGACATGGTGACTCCCTCTCGTCGGTGCGGAGATTAGTAGGTACGAACCTTGGGCTCGAACGTATCGACGGTTTTCGGCTTGAAGTTGACGTCGCGCTTCTTCAGCTCTTTGCTGGCCGGGAAGTAGAGCGAGTGTTTCAGCCAGTTGACATCATCACGGTCAGGGTAGTCGTAGCGCGAGTGGGCACCACGGCTCTCTTTACGCTCGAGGGCAGCAATCGCCGTTGCTTCTGCCACTTCCATCAGGTTGTCCAGCTCCAGCGCTTCGACACGAGCCGTGTTGAACGCGTTGGATTTGTCCGGCAGGTGCGCATTGGCAATGCGGCCACGCAGGTCCGCCAGCTTTTTGACACCTTCTTGCATGTTTTTCTCTTCACGGAATACACCGAAAGAGTTCTGCATGATGTCTTGCAGCTCGGCTTTCAGTGCCGGAATGCTTTCGCCACCCTCTTCGGATTCGTTCCAGCGCGTGATGCGCTTCATGGCGAACTCGATGTCCGACTCGGAAGCGTCGAGGTATTCGATACCTTCGTTCAGCGCGCCTTCGATGAACATACCCGCAGCACGGCCGAAGACCACCAAGTCGAGCAGTGAGTTACCGCCCAGGCGGTTGGCACCGTGGACCGATACACACGCCGCTTCGCCACAGGCGAACAGGCCGTTGACGATCTGGTCGTTACCATTTTCGTCTTGAGTGATCGCTTGGCCATGGATGTTGGTCGGAATACCGCCCATCATATAGTGGCAGGTCGGGACGACAGGAATCGGGTCTTTCGCCGGATCGACATGGGCGAAGGTCTTGGAGAGCTCGACGATCCCCGGCAGACGCTTGCCAAGGACTTCTTCGCCAAGGTGATCGAGTTTCAGGAAGACGTGATCACCCTTCTCGCCACAGCCGCGGCCTTCGAGAATCTCCATGACCATGGAGCGTGCCACCACGTCTCGACCCGCTAAGTCTTTGGCGTTCGGTGCATAACGCTCCATGAAACGCTCGCCGTCTTTGTTGATCAGGTAGCCACCCTCACCACGGCATCCTTCGGTCACCAAGGTGCCCGCACCGTAGATACCGGTCGGGTGGAACTGCCACATTTCCATATCCTGCATCGGGAAGCCCGCGCGCAGCGCCATGCCGATGCCGTCACCGGTATTGATCAGAGCGTTGGTGGTAGAGGCGTAGATACGACCCGCACCGCCCGTCGCCAGAACCGTGGCTTTCGATTTGACGTGCACCACTTCACCAGTTTCGATGCACATGGCGATACAGCCCACTACGTCACCGCTGGCGTTCTTGACCAGGTCGACTGCATACCACTCGTTCAAGAACGTGGTGTTGTTCTTGAGGTTGTTTTGGTACAGGGTGTGCAGCAGTGCGTGGCCGGTACGGTCGGCGGCTGCACAGGTGCGCGCTGCCTGACCGCCTTCACCGAAGTTCTTCGACTGACCGCCGAACGGACGCTGGTAGATGCGGCCGTTATCGAAACGCGAGAACGGCAGGCCCATGTGTTCCAGTTCGAAGACCGCTTTGGGGCCTTCGGAGCACATGTATTCAGCGGCGTCTTGGTCAGCAATGTAGTCGCCGCCTTTGACCGTGTCGTACATGTGCCAACGCCAGTCATCGTTCGGGTCGGCGGAGGCGATGGCACAGGTAATACCGCCTTGAGCAGAAACCGTGTGAGAGCGCGTCGGGAACACTTTGGAAAGTACGGCTGTCTTTTTACCGGATTTTGCTAGTTCGAGCGCCGCACGCAGGCCAGAGCCACCGCCACCGATGATGATGGCGTCGAATGTCAGGCTACGAAGGTTAGACATGTATCAAGCTCCCCACAGAATTTGAATGCCCCACACGAGGTACACGAAGATGGCCAGAATGATCAGCGTCTGGGCACCCACGCGCAGGCGAGTGGACTTGAGGTAATCGGTGGTGACGGTCCACAAACCGATCCAGGCGTGCGCAGCGATCGAGATAAACGCCAGCAGCGAGAAAATACGCATCCAGGTTTGCTCGAACAGGCCGCTCCAGGTGTAGTAATCCAGGTTCGGATTCAACAGCAGGTAAGCAACGACGAAAACGGTATAGAGGGCCAGCACGACCGCAGAAACACGCTGCATCAGCCAGTCAGACAGACCGCTACGGCCAAAACTCGTAATGTTGGTTACCATACCCAAACTCCTGCCAGAATGATCAGAACCGCGCTTACCACGACGGTCGCCTGTGCTTTTTTCACGCCACCTTCTAAGGTCACCCCAATATTGGCGTCCATCAGCAGGTGCTTGATGCCTGCCACAAAGTGGAATGCCAAGGCAGACAGCAGCCCCCACGCAACGAGCTTGGCAAAGAAGTTGTTGGCTAAGGCACTGCTGACAGCATCGAAGCCAGCCGGAGATGATAGGGATTTACCCAACGCCCAAAAAGCGAAAATCAGGCCAACGAACAGGATCACACCCGTGATACGGTGTGTAATCGACGTTAGCGCCGGTAGTGGGAAATGTATCGTCGTTAGATCTAGGTTTACGGGTCGTTTGCTATTCACGGCGTTATACACACTCTCTTGGCCCGCTCTGCGACAGGTCGGGCATAGCCCGAGCGGGCAGTGGTTGCTGGAAGGGGCTCGGCCGTTGCCAAGTCGGGCACGACCACCTACCTGCCGGTCGCGCGCCGTGGATTATAAGAACCTTAGCCCCTGCTGACAAACCGATCTCAGGCTTAACTCGACCATGGTGCAAGAAAAATGCCGCCTACCCGAGTCGATTTTGCGATGCAGCATGGTTATAGTGACAGGAGATTGATGGTTTGATAAGCCTGTTAACGTATCGTCAATCCTCTGGCACTTCGCTACTATGAACACCTCATTTATCATATACAAAAATTGTTCATAACAACAATCTCTGTACAAGCATAGCTAGCGCTTAGGCTAATTGACAAAATGTCGCACACTTCTATAGTGGGCAAGCCTTTTCGCCGGCGCGGTATGCGAAACAACGACTTTACGTCCCAAACCGAATTCGAAAGGAGGCCAGCATGGCTGACAGGAAAGCGACATTGACGGTAGACGGTCTCGACAAAACGATCGAGCTACCCATGTATTCCGGCACACTTGGCCCCGACGTCATCGACGTGCGCGGCTTAGGCGCCGAAGGCCTGTTTACCTACGACCCCGGCTTTATGGCCACCTCTTCCTGCCAATCTGCCATCACCTATATCGATGGCGGCAAGGGCGTACTGCTGCACCGCGGTTACCCCATTGATCAACTGGCGAAAGAGTCGAACTTTGTAGAAGTTTGCTACACCCTGCTGTTTGGTGAGCTGCCCAACGACGAGCAGTACGCTGATTTCGAATCACGTATTCGCAATCACACCATGGTGCACGACCAGATCAACAACTTTTTCAAAGGGTTCCGCCGTGACGCGCACCCAATGTCGATTCTGTGCGGTGTCGTGGGCGGCCTAGCAGCCTTCTACCACGATCACATGGACATCACTCAGGAAGAAGACCGCGTCATCAGCGCGATCCGTTTGATCGCCAAGATGCCGACCCTGGCCGCCATGTCGCACAAGTACAATGTGGGCCAACCGTTCAATTATCCGCGCAACGATCTGAGCTATGCAGAGAATTTCCTCTACATGATGTTCAGCAACCCGTGCGAAGAGTACAAAATCAACCCGGTATACGCGAAAGCCATGGACCGCATCTTCATGCTGCATGCGGACCACGAGCAAAACGCCTCTACCTCTACCGTTCGTCTGGCAGGCTCAACTGGCGCCAACCCGTTTGCCTGTATCAGCGCGGGCATTGCGGCCTTGTGGGGTCCTGCGCATGGCGGTGCCAACGAGGCCGTGCTCAACATGCTGGACGAAATCGGCGACGATTCCGAAGAGAACATTCAGCGCTTCGTGGATAAAGCGAAAGACAAGAACGATCCCTTCAAACTGATGGGCTTCGGTCATCGCGTCTACCGCAACTTCGACCCACGCGCCAAAGTGATGAAAGAGACCTGCGACGAAGTACTGGCCGAGCTCGGCATGGCCGACGACCCGCAGCTCAAAATCGCCAAGCGCCTGGAGCAAATCGCACTCGAAGATGAATACTTCATCGAGCGCAAACTGTATCCGAACGTCGATTTCTACTCAGGCATCATTCTGAAAGCCATGGGCATTCCGACCAACATGTTCACCGTGATCTTTGCGGTGTCGCGTACCATTGGTTGGATCTCCCACTGGCATGAAATGCTCAGCGAAAGCTACAAAATCGGCCGCCCGCGCCAGCTGTACGTCGGTCACGAAAAACGTGACTATCCCAGCAAGTGATTTGGCAGCTAACGCGCTAATGCATGCATAGGATGACGAAGGCCACCCACGGGTGGCCTTTTGTTTGCTCGTACTTCCTACCAACAACAAAGGTGCTTTATGCAATCTATCAAAACCGTTGCGTTTATCGGCCTTGGCGTCATGGGCTACCCGATGGCCGGCCACCTCGCCAAGCAGGGCCTCACCACGCGGGTTTACAACCGCACCGCAAGCAAGTCAGAAGCATGGGCTAACGCCTTTGGCGGCACGGCTCACGCGACACCCGCCGAGGCAGCCCAGGGGGCCGATTTGGTATTGGTGTGTGTCGGCAACGATGACGATGTGCGCCAAGTGACCATGGGCAGCGATGGTGTACTGAGCACCATGACCAGCGGGAGCTACCTCGTCGATCACACCACCGCGTCAGCGGATTTAGCGCTGGAGCTGGATGCTGCCTGTCGAGAAAATGGCGTAGCGTTTATTGACGCCCCCGTGTCAGGCGGCCAGCAAGGTGCCGAGAACGGCGCACTGACCATCATGTGCGGCGGCGAGCAAGCGCATTTTGATGCCGTCGCCCCTTTCCTGAATCATTACGCACGTGCCGTCACGCTCATGGGCGCTGCCAGCAGTGGTCAGCTCACCAAAATGGTGAATCAGATCTGCATTGCAGGCTTGGTACAAGGCTTGGCGGAAGGCCTGCACTTTGCTGAGCAAGCCGGACTCGATCAGCACCAAGTCATCGACGTCATTTCCAAAGGCGCTGCAGGGTCTTGGCAGATGGAGAACCGTCATAAAACAATGATTGCTGATGAGTATAACCATGGTTTCGCGGTGGACTGGATGCGCAAGGATCTGGGGATATGCCTCGAGCAAGCGCGACGGTTAGACGCCACCCTTCCTGTCACGGCGTTGGTCGACCAATTCTATGCGGACGTACAGCGTATGGAAGGCGGCCGCTGGGACACGTCATCGCTACTAAAACGGCTGCGCAAACCTGAATAACGCTTGACTTTTTGGCACTCGCTGCCTAGCCAGGGTTTTCCACACTATCTGTGGATAACCCTGTTCACAACCACTAGAAAACGCCCCACAATCGCCATGAACAGTGACTCAACCTTAAATTGGTTATTTTTTAACCTAATATAACTGATTGATTTTAAAGAGCTTACGCTAAATTGCTGATTTTTTGCTTCATCTTTATGTGGTTGTGCACAACCCGATCCTCCAAGTTACAAAAGTGGACAAGTCAAGCACAATATGGACAAAAAACGCGTGAAATAGACGCAAGTTCTAGACGACGGGAATGCAAAAAAGGCAAGTGAGAAGACTCATTGCTATTCGCGAATCGAAATGATTTAAGGAGAGAAACAAAGAGAGTGGCGTCCCATAGGGGGTTCGAACCCCTGTTCCCGCCGTGAAAGGGCGGTGTCCTAGACCACTAGACGAATGGGACGTTGTCAGACCTTAGATATCTTGGACAATCAACATCAGGGATGGCTGATATTGGTGGAGCCTAGCGGGATCGAACCGCTGACCTCAACACTGCCAGTGTTGCGCTCTCCCAGCTGAGCTAAGGCCCCACATGTCGCGAAGACGGAGCGTATATTACTGATTCGCCTGATCTTCGTCAAGCCTATTTCCCGAAGAAAACGCCACGCGTTCATAACTAGACCGCGCGACGCTCTCTCCATTTTCATACCAGGGGTCAATTACAGATCGCGGTACTCTTTTTCAAACCGCTTCGCTTGCTTTTTGGAAACACCCCCTAACACGTCAATAGCGTTACGCAACCGCGCACGTGTCACATCGGAGCCCAAGATAGCCATCGCATCCATCACCGAGGTACTGGACGCACTTCCGGTGATGGCAATGAACACCGGTGCCAAGAACACTTTCATTTTGAGCTCGAAGTGCTCTGACAATGTTTTCACCTCGGCCAGAAGTGCGTCTTTATGCCAAGCAGAAACGGCCTCGAAACGCCAAACCAGGAATTGCAGCAGCTTGACGAGTTCTTCGTCGTCCAGCTTTACGCTATCAAAGTCATCTTTACTGATCGCTGGCAAACCTGAGAAGAAATGGCCAGCGAGCGGTACGACCTGAGAAAGCGTCTCTATCCGTGGACGCACTTGCGGCAAAATCTGTTTAACGTACGCATCGTTGAACGCCCATTCGCGCAGCGCCTGAAGCAGGGCGTCGTCATCCAAATCTTCTCGAATGTAAACGCCGTTTAGCCACGTTAACTTCTCCAGATCGAACACGGGACCACCGAGGGAGACGCGCTGAATATCGAATTCCGCCATCATTTCTGACAGGCTGAATTTTTCACGCTCGTCGGGCATCGACCAGCCCATGCGCCCTAGGTAGTTGGTAACGGCCTGGGGTAAAAACCCCATGCGACGATAGTAGTTGATCGATGTGGGATTCTTACGCTTGGAGAGCTTGGACTTATCCGGATTACGCAGCAACGGCATATGGCAGAGCTGCGGCATTTCCCAGCCAAAGTACTCATATAGCAGTTGGTGCTTCGGCGCGGAGTTGATCCACTCTTCACCACGCAGTACGTGAGTAATGCCCATCAGATGGTCATCCACCACGTTCGCCAGATGATAGGTGGGCATACCGTCTGACTTCATCAGAATCTGCGCATCGACCTGCGCCCAATCGACCTCGATCGTGCCGCGCAACATGTCGCTCACCACACACACACCCTCGCTGGGTACGTGCATACGAATGACGTACGGCCAGCCTTCTTGCTCACGGCGTGCCTGCTCGTCGACGTCCAAGGCTAGATCGGCTGGCTTCAGCGCTAAGTGTAGGCCCGCCTCTTTGCGAGACTCACGCAGTTCGTCCAACTCTTCGCTGGTGCGGTAACATTTGAAAGCATGACCAGCATCCAGCAGCCGCTGGGCGTGCATCGCATAGATATCGCCACGTTCGCTTTGGCGATAAGGGCCATGTGGGCCACCAACGTCAGGACCTTCATCCCACTCCAACCCCAGCCAGCGCAAGGAATCCAAAATCATCTGTTCGGACTCGGGAGTCGAACGCACCCGATCGGTATCTTCGATACGCAGAATGAACTGCCCGCCGTGCTGACGAGCAAAGCAGAGATTGAACAACGCAATATAAGCAGTACCTACGTGCGGATCGCCTGTAGGAGAAGGCGCGATACGAGTGCGAACGGTCATCAACGGATCCTTTTGGCAATTAAGCGTGGCGCCATTATACGCACCCTTAGATCAACCAACAGCCTCCATAAGGGAACGAGTTTGGCTTAAAAGCGTCTGAACGAGTGCTCAAGGATCGTCGATAGGAAGATGCGCGCTAATGCACAATCGCTTAGTATGACGCAGTACCTATGATTCGTGTTCGTACATGAGAAAACATTGCGTCTTTCTCAGTATGATCAGAGCGCCACCTTGCGGGTGGAAGTACATTCAACGAGCTGATTCAGCTCATCGACAGGAAAATGAAATGGAATCGCTAGGCTCACGTATCAAGCAACTGCGGCTTAGGGCCAAGCTCAACAAGGCTGCCCTTGCACGTAAAGTTGGCGTGTCAGATGTCACCATTTCTTACTGGGAGTCCGGGGCGATTAAACAGATCGGCCACGAGCGTCTAGTGGCGCTCGCCGATGCCCTCGATTGTTCGCTGGCTACCCTGCTAGAAGGTGATAGTGCACCTCAACTGTTAACCCTGAGCCATACGGGTCCCCTCCCCTGGGAACAGGTTCAGGCCACGACCATTACCGTGCCGCATCATCTGCCGTTGAAGATCGACTGGAAAGCGCCCTGCGTGATGGCGACCCCGGGCAAAGACACGGATTTTTCACCCATTGCATCCGGGGATTTACTCCTGCTCGGCCCAACACATGTGTTCCATAAGGCGGGCCATTACTTGGTCCAGCGGGATAACCGCTTCGTGATCGAACACTTTGCGAAAGCGCCAAGTGACATCTCTATCCATGCCGTATTACTGGCACACTGGTGTCCTGCCTAAAGCAACTACCTCCCCATCCCTTTAGTTGTCCTCAATCACCTCCACCTGGTCGCGCGTCCGTCTTGGTTCATTGCCAATCAAGAAACGGCGCGAGTAGGTGGCTATCTGCCCTAGACCGTGGCGGGATTGGCTGACCAGCTCTCCCGCCAAGTATTCGCCTTCTCCACCAATGCGTTCCTGCACGCTTTCTGGCTGAACGGCAGCCTCACCTAACTGTACCGTAACCCAATAGCCCCCATCCGGTAGGCCGCTGCCAGAACCAAAGGGCCCCGCTTCGAATTTACCGTCCATCACTCGCGTACGCGCTTGCCAACGGACGCGGCTTAGCTCCCGCTCGATAATCACCTGCACTTGGGCGTTATCCGGCAAATTGGTGTCGCCTTCTACCATTAGGCGGCGATCGGGACGCAGTGACGCTGACGTCGAAATAACGACTTCCAGGGGCTCCACCTGCTGCGTTGGCGGTTCCGGCTCAGAGGCGCGCTCTTCGGCCACGGAGTTAGGCTGGGTTTGTGAGACCTCTTCCTCCGGCCCGCTGCACCCGCTCAATAGCAGGGCCCCGACTAACGCCACGCCAACATAACCGAGCGTCTTCCCCATAACGACTCCTCATCTTAATGTGCCACGCCTGCCTACCCAGCGTTGACTCTCACCATACCTTTTTTTGACCACAAAATACGCAAAGTGATGCAGGGGTTTATAAGAACTGATGAGGGCTGCGCGATGATTGAGACAGACCTCTCACCCCTCCTTAGAGACGCCATGCCTCTCCAATGGGGTCCACAGTGTTAGGACCTCAACAGTCGTACAGAGATAGCTTAGCTTTGTACTGTTCATAGCTTCTTGCGTACAATCGCACGCCAACGATGCCCCTTCGAATACATAGCCATGGTGCACCACCGCTTTTCGTTACACGGCAAGAAACTTGCTATTGGAACATTAGTGGTACATAGAGCATGACTTATAGATAGCATCTTATGATGCAAGTGATTGATATGAATAAACAAAGCCCAGCAGACATGGCACGCCGATTCTCCGTCGCGCCTATGATGGATTGGACGACCCGAGATTACCGCGCCTTCGCGCGCACGCTGACCAAGCGGGCGCTGCTATATACCGAGATGGTGACGACTGGGGCGGTGTTGCATGGTTCTCCCCGGGAGCGCTTTCTGGGTTATAGCGAGGTGGAGCATCCGATTGCACTGCAGTTGGGGGGCAGCGATGCGGGGGAACTGGCGGAGTGCGCGGCGATTGCGCAGGCGTGGGGTTATGATGAGGTCAATCTGAACGTTGGCTGCCCCAGCGACCGGGTGCAGAACAACATGATTGGCGCGTGTCTGATGGGCCACCCTGAGAAAGTAGCGGCGGCGGTGAAAGCCATGCAGGCGGCGGTGTCGATTCCGGTCACGGTGAAGTGCCGCATCGGCATCGATGATCAGGATGAAGATGCAGATTTAGCCCGATTTATCGATATCGTGGCCTCGGCGGGCTGTGAGGTGTTTACCGTACACGCCCGCAAGGCGTGGCTGCAGGGGCTGTCGCCGAAAGAGAATCGCGATATTCCGCCGCTGAATTATCCCCGCGTGCACCGGCTGAAGCAGAGCTATCCTGAGCTACATATCGGCATCAACGGCGGCATTAAAACGCTTGAAGAGTGCCAAGCGCAGCTTGAGCACGTAGATAGCGTGATGGTAGGTCGTGAGGCGTACCAAAACCCGTGGTTACTAGCGAGTGTGGATAAGCAGATTTTTGGGGAGTCGGGCCCTGCGCGTACGCGATTGGAAGCAGCCACGGCGTTTCGCCCGTACATTCAGCAGCGGCTGGATGAAGGGGCCAAGCTGAATCATATCACTCGGCATCTGCTTGGGCTGTTTCAGGGCTGTCCTGGCGGGCGTCGGTTCCGTCGCCACCTGTCGGAGCATGCGCACAAAGAGGGTGCAGGCTTACGTTTGTTTGATGATGCGCTCGGCTTGGTTCGCGAGCCTAAGTTTGAAGCGGAGTCTATCGAAGAGCATAAGACCAGCCAGCTTTTGTTCTAACACATCCAGGGGAGTTGAAACCTGCAGCGCTAAATCGTGCGCCGCCTCTGTAGGCTCGATACCGCGGGCTTTTCGTTCAAACAGCGCCACACCTAATTGATGGTGCTAACCTCATCGTCGCAGCGGCAAATTTTGACGGTAAGCCGTGGGATATTTTGGCTAAAGGCGCCTCTTTCGTGTAAGCCTTGCCAATAAGTTCAGTACTAACGTTGCTAGCTACCGGCGCTGATGTATGCGCAGCGTGAGCAAAAACGGCTGCAGCACCTCTCGAAGAAGACCCCGGTGCGCAGCTCAACTGCGCGGCCGGGGTTTTAATTTACCGGTTGCGTAAACAGATAAACCTTAGTAGCCAGATTGCGTTGGCTGAATAATGATTTCATCGATATTTACATCATCCGGTTGCACTATGGCGTAGGCAATGGCATTTGCTATCGCGTCAGGCTTCAGCGCTACCTGACGAAAATCTTCCAGCCAGGCTTTAGTTGCGGTGTCTGTGGTGGTGTGCGCCAACTCGCTTTCGACTACACCCGGCGAAATAGTGGTAACCCTGACTTTTTTTGTTTCCATCCGCAGACCATCGGAGATAGCACGTACTGCAAACTTAGTTCCGCAGTACACTGCAGCTGTCGGAAATACACTGTGGGCAGCTATAGACGCAGTATTGATTATATGGCCGCCACGCTGCTCCATCACGGTGAGCACAGACTCAATGCCGTTTAATACCCCTTTAATGTTCACGTCTATCATTCGGTTCCACTCATCTGCTTTCAGCGCCGCCATGGGTGACAGCGGCATTAAGCCAGCGTTGTTCACCAAAACATCAACCGGGCCGAACTCTTCGCTGACAGCCGCCACTACCGCCTTAAAGTTATCGCGTGATGTGACATCAAGCGTATAAGCTTTCGCCTTACCACCTGCTTGCTTAATTCTCTGAGTTAATGCTTCAAGCCGATCAGCACGCCGCGCTGCTACCAGCACGGTGTGCCCGGCGTTAGCTAATATTTCAGCGGTGACTTCACCAATACCGCTGCTGGCACCGGTGACCAGAACAACTCTAGGTTTGATAGCGCTCATAACAAAAATCCTTTGTAAATAAAGAAAATAATGCTGCTTTTATACGGGCTAACCCGATGCCTGTTATGTTAAAAGCATGAAGGACTGTCATGGATACCCAAAAATACGCTATGATTGCCTGATTATCCAACCTAAGTCGGAGGGGGTGGAGAGATGATTCACAGTACTCTGAAACGACAACTGTTGCCGCTGGTCCAGCAAGTTGCCGTTAATGAAGGGCTAAACAGCACCGCTTTACCTAATGTATTTTGTTACAAAGTTCGCAGCTCTCAGGTCACGATGCCAGCGGTGTATGAACCCTGTCTGTGTATTATCGTGCAGGGCCGCAAAAACGTAATGCTTGGCACCGATATACTAAGTTATGGCGAACTGGAGTTTCTGGTGGCCTCGGTCGACTTACCCATTCTTGGTACCGTGGTAGAAGCATCAGAGCAGCAGCCGTATTATGTTATCCAGATTAATATTGATGTCAGGATACTGTCAGAATTACTGCTACAGATGGAACATTTGGCCGTTGCAAACCGCAAAGCCGAAAGTGGTTTGTTTATCGGCCAGGTTGACCCACAGATGGGCGATAGCCTGCTGCGTTTATTAACATTAATGCAAGTGACAGACGATATTCCGGTACTTGGCGAAAGCCTAGTCCGCGAGATGCACTATCGTATGCTGCGTAGCAACTACGGCAAAGAAATTGCTCAGATCTCATTAAAAGGCACGCCAACTCAGCGCATTTCGGTTTCTATTCAAAAATTACGCCGGGACTACGATCAAACCGTCACCATAGAGGAACTGGCGGCGATGGCTGGAATGAGCGTGTCGTCTTTTCATGCCCATTTTAAAGCGGTAACCAACATGAGTCCGTTGCAGTTTCAGAAGTCAGTCCGGTTGGTCGAAGCGCGTAGTTTGATGATTGCGCAGCATTTGGATGCGGCCAGCACAGCATATAAGGTAGGTTACGAAAGCCCCTCGCAGTTCAGCCGCGAATATGCACGCATGTTTGGCAACCCGCCAGCACGTGATATTGCCAGGATTAGGTAATAGCCAAGTATTAGGGGGAAATAAATCAGACATGCTAAATGGTGCCCGGGCCAATGGGCTGACAGTTTAGCTAACGCCCAACGATGTTATCGTTGGGCGTTGTCGTTTACGGGGCTACTGCGCGCGAACGCCTTGCTCGATACGCTCGCCCACCTCTTGATCGATGTTGCGCCAATACTCAAACGCACGCTCCAACACCGGCTCGGTGACGCCACCGGAAAGGTGCCCCACCACGTTGGAAACCAACCGGTCACGCTGGGCATCGTCCATCACCTCACGCACCAGGGTGTGCGCTTGGCTCCAGTCGTCGTCATCTTTGCGCAGCGTGTACGCGGCGCGTACGAATTGCCCATCCGTCGACCACACCGCATCTTCCGGGTAGCGCTGCCCATCTGCCTTGGGTCCGCCTTTGCTATTGGGGGTGTAGACAGGATCAGTGGCGTGGCGAATGCACATGGCGCCACCCTGACCATAGCTATGCACAGGGCATTTGGGGGTATTTACGGGGATATGCTTGTAATTTACCCCTAACCTTGCGCGGTGGGCATCCGCATAGGAAATGGAGCGAGCCAGCAGCATTTTATCCGGCGACAGCCCGGTGCCGGGCACCATGTTGTTGGGTTCGAACGCAGCCTGCTCGATTTCGCTATGGAAATCGGTAGGGTTACGGTCGAGCGTCAGTTTACCCACTTCGATCAAGGGGTAATCTTTGTGTGACCACACTTTGGTAAGATCGAAGGGATTAACGCGGTAGGTCTTGGCATCCTCGAACGGCATGATCTGCATGTGCAACGTCCAGGTGGGGTAATCGCCGCGCTTGATGGCCTCGAACAGGTCGCGGCGGTGGTAGTCCGCATCGCTACCGGCCATCTGGTCGGCCTGCTCTTGAGTCATGCATTTGATGCCTTGATCGGTTTTGAAGTGGTACTTCACCCAGAATCGTTCGCCCTCATCGTTTACCCACATATAGGTGTGGCTGGAGTAGCCGTTCATGTGCCGCCAGGTGGCGGGAACGCCGCGGTCGCCCATGAGCCAAGCCACTTGGTGAGCAGATTCAGGCACCAGCGTCCAAAAATCCCACTGCATGTCGTGGTCGCGCAGGCCATTATCGGCGCGGCGCTTTTGAGAATGGATGAAGTGCTGGAACTTCATTGGGTCGCGTACAAAGAACACGGGGGTGTTGTTACCCACCATGTCGAAGTTACCTTCTTCGGTGTAGAACTTGATCGAGAAGCCGCGCGGATCGCGCCATGTATCCGGGCTACCGCTCTCCCCTGCTACGGTGGAAAAGCGAATGAGGACATCGGTCTTCGTGCCTGGCTGCAGAAATTTTGCTTTGGTGTATTGGCTAACGTCTTGAGTGACTTCGAAGTGACCAAAAGCGCCACTGCCTTTCGCATGGGGCTGCCGGTCGGGAATCATTTCCCGGTTAAACGCCGCCATTTGCTCCATCAGGTAGTGATCGTGCATCACGATCGGACCATCCGCGCCTACCGACAGCGAATGCTCATCGCTCGCTACCGGAATACCTGCTTCATTGGTGGTGGGATGCTGGCTACCACTGCTCATTGCTCTTCCTCCTTGTCACACTCGACATGGCACGGTCTGTACCACTGGAAATCACCGCTACTGCTTTTTAACGTAAGCTAAGGCGGCACCCACACAGGTATAGCCAACAAGCCAGCATCGCGCCATCCATGGCGCTGGTTATAGGGCTATTGCTTTAATAGCTGATAACTATCGAGATAACGTCAATACAGCGCGTCTGGTGGAGGCGTCAGGCTGGACTGGAAGCTTTCGATGGCCGTCTCGGCTTCTTCGATCTCGTCGAAACGGGCAATGTGGTAAAGCGCCTCTCCTTCGTTGGCAAGCGGTAAGCGGCTCATGCCGATGACGATGCCGTCCGCCATGGCGCGCACTTCGTCTTCATCGTTGCCGAATGGATCTGCCACTTTGCCAAGCACCTCGCCTTTGGCCACTCGCGCCCCCAAGCGCACCTTGGGGCGCAAGATGCCGTCGATGGGTGCGCGCGCCCAGCTTGAGCCATTGGCCAGTTCGGCCGGAGCCGGGGCACGGCGACGCTGCTCGCCTGTGAGCATGCCCAAGCGGCGCATGACGCGCAGCACGCCTTGCACCCCTGGGACAATGGCCCATTCATCGAAGCGCAGCGCTTCACCCGCCTCATAGGTGAGCACCGGAATACCGCGGCTTTGGGCGTAATGACGCAGGCTGCCTTCGCGTAGTTCCGCATTCAAAATAACCGGCGCACCAAAGGCGTCTGCCATGCGCTCGGTTTCGCTGCCCGTACTTAGCTGTGCACGGATTTGCGGCAAGTTCGTGCGGTGAAGGGCGCCGGTATGCAGGTCAATGATATGGGTGGCGTGATCGACGATCTCATCGCGAAACAGCGCCGCGATTCGGCCGCCCAGCGAACCTTTTTCGCTACCAGGAAAACAGCGGTTCAAGTCGCGACGATCAGGCAGGTAACGCGTCTGTTGGAGAAAGCCGAAAACATTGACCACCGGCACCGCAATCAGCGTACCACGCAGGCTATTGATCGTCTTCGAGCGCAGCAAACGGCGGACGATCTCCACACCATTGATCTCATCGCCATGAATCCCTCCACACACTAACATTACCGGCCCCTCTTTGCGGCCATGAACCACTTCGACCGGAATATGCAGCGGCGTATGGGTATACAGGCGCGCCACCGGCACGTCGATCTGTAAACGTTGCCCAGGCATCACGGTATGCCCAGCTAGGGAGAAAGGAGCTCGCGCCATGGCCATTCCTTATACATGCAGGGAGACATAGCCTGATACGCCATTTATAAGTGGCGCCAGGGCTTTGACCGGTTTTAAAACAGTGTTTCAAAATGAAATCATATCCGTTTTCAACCATTAAGTAACGTGCTTGATAACCTAGATTATCAACTTATACCCATTATCCATACAGTTTTGAATGTAAAAAGGCACCACATCAGATAAAATAACGCCATTGTGTATCGAGAGTGAGGTAATGGTTTCATGGCAAGAAAAACCAAAGCGGAGGCTGCTGCAACTCGCGAAGCGCTGTTGGATGCTGCTGAAGAGGTGTTTTTCGCAAAAGGCGTTGCGCGCACGTCATTGGAGCAAATTGCTCGCCATGCTGGCCTTACCCGAGGTGCCGTTTATTGGCACTTCAAAAACAAGGGTGACCTCTTCATGGCGCTGGTACAGCGGGTGCGCATGCCATTTCAGTCGTTGATGGAAGAGGTCAATAACGCCGACCCCACGGTGTCACCACTCGATGCCATCCGTCTTGCCTGCCATGCGGGCCTGAACCGTTTGGAGCAGCCCTCTCACCAGCGCATCCTATCGATTCTGCTGCATCGCTGTGAGTTCTTTAGCGACATCAATCCCATCGAAATGCAGGATGAAATTGCCGAAGAATGCTTCGACGAGATGCTTCTGGTGTTTCAGCTCGCCCAACAGCAGCAGCTATTACGCGATGATATAACACCGGAGATTGCCACGAGGCTCATGCAGGCTACTCTTGGCGGCCTGTTTCACGACTGGCTACGTAATCCCGATGCGTTTTCCCTACGCGAGCGCGGCGGAGAGTTGATTGACGCTTTAATGGCCATGCTCCACCGCTGAGGTGACTTCCCTCTCTGTTGCACTGCAGCAAATCGCCTATACTGGAGCTATCTCATGAAAGGAGCCCAGTATGGATGCTTTGGAATTTATCCGCGTGCGCGAGTTGGACGTGGCCGTACGCATTTGGAACCCAAAAGCAACGCGCACTCTGATCGCTTGGCACGGGCTTGCCCGCCACGGCGGTGACTTCGCCGCCCTGGCGAGAGAGCTGGGCAGCGAGTGGCGCATCATCGCCCCAGACACTCCGGGTCGCGGACTCTCCAGCTGGTCGCTGTTTCCCGCCCATGACTATCTCTACAGTCACTACATCACCATTGCCGTTGCGTTGCTGGATCATTACGAGCTCGATCAGGTGGACTGGCTAGGGACGTCCATGGGCGGCCTGCTGGGCATGTTGATCGCAGCAGACGCACAGCACCGCTCGCGCATTTCACGGCTGATCCTCAACGACGTGGGGCCCGAGCTGAATAAAGAGGGTCTCATCGCCCTGTCGAGCTACTTTGGCGTGACGCATCGGTTCAACAACTTTGCCGACTTAAAAGCAGAACTTACCCAGCATTACGCCAGTTTTGGTATCACCCGCGAGGAGGAGTGGCGAGAGCTGGCCTTGAACAGCGCTCGCCGCCTACCCGACGGCAGTTGGACCTACCACTTCGACCCGCGTATCGGCGAGCAGTTTATCCACGACACGCCCAGAGACACCTGGGCCGACTGGGCCAACATTCGCTGCCCGCTGATGGTGATTCGCGGAGAGACATCGACCCTATTGGATGCCGAGACGCTACCCAAGATGGCCGAGGTCCAGCCTACCTTGACGACCTTGACCGTCACAGGATGCGGCCACGCTCCGATGCTCAACACGCCCGAACAGGTCACGCCCATACGCCACTTCCTCGACGCGCCTGCACGCACACATCGCGAACGTGCCGCCACCGCTGCGCCCACCCTATTGAGCTGGCTGACGAGACAGTGGCAGCGCTGGTTTCATCGCTGAAGGCAGCCGTTAGGTGGAGTATCCGTTAGGATGCTGCTTGTGCTGCAAACGAAGCTTATTGATACGCACCCGTGTATCCAGATAGTGCTGCTCTAGCACGCTGCGGTATGCCCCTTCCTTGGCTAGATACTTCACCAACACACGGCGCTCACCCGGCTGCGGGCAGTCCCCGGCTTTACAGTGCAATATGACCGTACTGTTGGGCTCATTGAGCAGCGTAGCGCTGGCAGATTCGTCGTTTTGGCGCTCTGCCACCACGACGGTAGCGCCCAGCAGACAGCGACGTTTGAAGGGTTGATAACGGTGCAGCGCACGCTGCAGCGCATGGCATAAAGCGGCAGCGATGGGGGAAGCTACCGCGAGCGCAGCCCACACGACCAACACCCCGACCGGCACCCTGAGCAATCCAAGCGGCATCCATCGCAGAGCGAGCAGCTCGACGGCTAGTGATAACGCACCGGCAATGAGCATCAAGAAGCTGAGCGCCAGCGTCGCGGGTACCCCGGCAAACCCAAGCGAGACCAAGGTGCTGGCCATATGATCATCGCGTAAGCTGTCGCGCTCGAAAAGCTCTAGAGGGGCTAGTCGAATGAGTACCAGCAGCCAGTAGAGCGCCATTAGCGCCAGCAAAAAACTAAACACGACGGTAGGAAACTGCAGCGCAGCAGAGATAAGCGTTTGCATGGCGTGTCCTCCTCTGGGCGTACCCAGTCTTGTTTGCGCCTGACCCAAGCTCTGATTATTGGCGTTTATTAGTACAAGCTAAAAACGGGGTCACTACTAGCGTAGCTCATCTCATTGGCTTATGAAGCGCCAGGGTCGAGGGGCAATCGGATCGGTGGCAAAAAAACGGGCGCCCTGAAAAGGGCGCCCGTCGTCAGTCAAGCCAGATACATTAACCGTTATCGTGGCCAAGTTCCGCCTGCGATTGGCGGTTGCCGTTCGGATGGCGCTTACGATAGAGCCAATCCGAGACCGACGCGATCATGGCGTAGAAACTGGGAATGAAGAGACTTCCCAACACCGCCACGGAGGCCATACCCACCGCTACCGTAGTACCAATGTGGTGACTGCTCACGTCACTGGCACCGGTGGCCAGCGCCAACGGTAACGTGCCGAAAATGAACGCCAATGAGGTCATGACGATCGGACGGAAGCGCAGCTCTGCTGCGGTCACCGCAGCTTCACGAATCGACTTACCCTGCTCTTTACGCTGCAGCTCGGCAAACTCGACGATCAAGATGGCGTTCTTCGCCGCCAGGCCGACCACCACCAGCATGCCGATCTGCACGTAGACACTGGTATCCAATCCGCGTAGCACGATACCCGCGATGCCGCCCAGGAAGGCGAAAGGTGTAGCGGTGAGAACCGCCAACGGCAACGACCAGCTTTCGTACTGTGCCGCCAGAATCAAGAACACCATCAAGATACCGAACACGATGGCCAGCGTGGCGGTATTACCCAGGTTGGACTCCTGATACGCCGTTCCGGTCCAGCCCATGCCCCAGTTATCGCCCAGCGTCTCTTGCACCACTTCTTCCATGGCCTCGATGGCTTGGGCCGAGCTGTAGCCGGGTGCCGGGTTACCCTGGAATTGCGCCCCCGCGTAGACCCCAAAACGCGACACCACCGCAGGTCCCGTTTGACGCTCTAGCGTGACGAACTCAGAGAGTGGAATACGCTCGCCATTACCGCCGCGCACGTAGACGTTGTTGACGTCTTCCGGTGTTTTACGGAACTCGTCCTCGTTCTGTAAGTACACCTGGAAGTTGCGGTTTTGGTAGCTAAAGTAATTCACAAACCCATTACCAAAGGTGTTCGCCAGCGCCGAATTGATGTTCTCCAGCGCAACGCCGTAGCTGAGCGCTTTTTGCTGGTCGATCTCCGCCCGGTACGAAGGCACGTTCACGTTGAACGTGGTGAACACACGGTTCAGCACCGGGTGCTGGTTCGCCGCCTGCATGATTTGCAACGAAGCTTCATACAGCTCCCGCGTGGACGCTCCGTCGAACGACTGCAAATAGCCGGTGAAGCCACCGGTCGTGGAAAGCCCCATGATCGGCGGCACGTTGAAGGCCATCGCCGAACCGCCATCGATACTGGCACCCAGTTGCATGATGCGGCCGACCAGTTCGTTAGCGGTGAGTTCACGCTCTGCCCATGGCTTCATGTTGATGAACATGATGCCGCGTGCGGTATTCACCGCACTGGAGAGAATGTCGTAACCCGCCACAGCTGAGGAGTACTCGACACCAGGGATGGCTTCGATCTGCTCGCTCAACTCGGCCATGTACGCTTGAGTACGACTCAGCGAGGCCGCATCCGGCAAAGAGATACTTGCCAAGACGATCCCCTGGTCGGTTTCTGGCACCAGCGTCGAGGGCGTATTGGCGTAGAGCCAATAAGAGCCTGCGCCCACCGCCACGGTCAACGCCAGCGCCAGCACCCAGAAACGCACCAGCTTCTTCACCACCCACATGTACACCGCGGTGAAGCCCGCAAAGAAGCGGTCGAACAGCCGCAGCGGCGTGGTAATGGCACGCTTGAACGCCGATTGCTTGGTTTTGTGCAAGTTGTGCTTGATGAAGATCGCCGACAGGGCGGGGGTGAAGGTCAACGCCATCAGCGCCGACAGCGCCACCGAGATGGCTACGGTAATCGCGAACTGCTGATAGATCTGCCCGGTGAAGCCTCCCAAGAAAGCGACCGGTACGAATACCGCCGCCATGATCAGCGAGGTCGCAATGACCGGCCCACCGACTTCCTTCATGGCTCGGATCGTCGCCTCACGAACGCTGATGTCGTCCTCTTCGCTAAGAACCCTCTCGACGTTCTCGACCACCAGTATGGCGTCATCCACCACGATGCCTATCGACAGCACCAGGGCAAATAGCGTCAGCAGGTTGATCGAGAAATCGAACAGATAAAAGCCTGCGAAGGTACCGATCACCGACACCGGCACCACCGACATGGCGATCACGGTAAAGCGCCAGTTCTGCAGGAAGATGAACAGGATCACGATGACGATCAGAAACGCTTCGATGAACGTCTTGATCACCGTTTCTACCGAGGCATCGATGAACAGCGTCGTATCGTAGGGAGTGACGTACTCGAGCCCTGGCGGGAACCGCCCGGCCAGCTCTTCCATGGTGGCACGCACCGCCTCGGCGGTTTCCAGCGCGTTGGCCCCCGGCTGCTGATTGATGATGATCGGCGTCATGGCGTCGCCGTTCAATCGTGCGTCGACGCCATAGAACGAGGCGCCCAGTTCGATACGCGCTACGTCTTGTAGGCGCAGCGACGAGCCATCGGGGTTGGTGCGAAGGAAAATCTCACGGAAATCATCGGTGCTAGTGAGTCGTCCACCGGCGGTGATCGTGTAGGTATAGGCGCGCGGGTCGCTTTGCGGCGTCGCGGCCAGGTTACCAGCGGGAATTTCGGTGTTCTGAGCACGAATGGCGCTAGCCACTTCGCTGGGCGTGAGGTCGTATTGCGCCAGCTTGTCGGGGTCCATCCATATCCGCATGGCGAACTCACCGCCGCCGAGCACCTCGGCGTTACCCACCCCTGGCACTTGGCGAAGCTCATCCAGAATGTTGAGCGTGGCGTAGTTCTGCATGTAGATCTTATCGTAATCCCCGCTTTGCGAGGTCAGCGCCACCAGCATCAAAATGGAGTCTGAGCGCAGTTCGACGGTGACCCCCTGGGACTGCACGGCCTCCGGTAGCTGCGATAGCGCCCCCTGCACACGGTTGTTGACGTTGATCGTGTTGATATCGCCATCCGTGCCGATATTGAACGCTACACTCAGACTCATGGTGCCGTTATCGGCGCTATTGGAGGTCATGTAGAGCATGTCCTCGACGCCGTTAATCGCCTCGGCGAGCGGGGCCGCCACCGTTTGCGCTACGGTTTCGGCATCCGCCCCTGGAAACTGGGCCTGTACCGATACCGTGGGCGGCACCACGCTGGGGTACTGCTCGATCGGCAGGACCCGCATGGCCATCACACCTACCAGCGTGACGATGATTGCCAGTACCGTGGCAAAAATCGGACGACTGATAAAGAAGTTAGAGAAATTCATTATTGCGCGCCCTCTTCCCCTTCAGCAGCGGGTTGCGCGCCGTCGGCTTGCTGCATTGCCTCAGCGGCTTGCGCTTCTTCCTGGGCATCTTCCTGCATCGCTTCTTCCACTACCTCAGTCGCGCTGCCGCTAAACGGCTGAGGATCGATCAAGACCCCCGCTTCCAGACCGGCAGGATCACCGACGACCACGCGATCACCAGGCTCCAGACCATCGCGGATGATTTGCCATGGGCCTGCGACTTCACCCAACTGAACGGTGCGCTCCCGGGCTTTGTTCTCGTCATCCAGCACGTATACCAAAGGCCCCATCAAGCCTTGCGTGACGGCAATTTCTGGCACGGCCAGCACGCCGAAGCGCTTCAAGCCTTCGATACGCACGCGCACGAATTGGCCTGGCAGCACTGCGCCATCGGGATTGGCAAAGGTCGCCGAGGCCTGCACGGTGCTGGTGCCGGTATCCACGCGGGAACCGAGGAAGTCCAGGCGACCTTCCAGCTCGCTGCCTTCGCTACCATCCAACCCAGGCACCCGCAGGCGAGCGGTGATTTGGGAAGCATCGCCGTCGCTGCCGAGCTGGCGACGCAGCTCGAAGGCATCACGCTGGGGCAACTGGAAGCGCACTTCCAGCGGATCCAGCGGCGTGATCGTGGCAAGCTCGGTGCCCGACGTCACCAAGTTGCCGACGTTGATCTGGCTCAAGCTGATCATGCCGGATACCGGTGCCGTCACGTTGGAGTAGCCTAAGTCCAGGTTGGCGCTGGTCAGTGCCGCCTCCGCCTGGGCAACGTTGGCCTGCGCCACGCGCTGCTCGGCAAGCGCTTGATCGTACTGCTGGCGGCTAACGGAGTTTTGGCTCAGCAGCTGCTCGAAACGCTGAGCATCGCGCTGGGCACGGGCCAGCTCGGCGCGGGCGCTTTGCAGGTCGGCTTCCCGCTGGTTGACGGTCGCCTGATACAGATCGGGCTCGATGGTATACAGACGATCGCCCTGCTCGACCATTTGACCAGGTTCGAAGTGGCGCTCTTCCAAAAAGCCGCTGACGCGTGCCACGAGCGTCACTTCACTATCGCTGCGCAACAGCGAGGGGTAGGATTTATCCAGCGGTATGTCCCGACGCGCTATCTCAGTGACCTCCACCGGGTGGGGCGGCGCTTCCTGCTGCTGGCTTTGCTGCTCTTGTGGCTGCTCCTGGCCACACGCCGTGAGCGCTAACGCGGCGATCAGCGTCACTAGACTCGCTCTACCTGAGTGAATCACTCTTTTCATGCGTCGAATTCCCATTCATTTTTCTAAACATTGACCGACCGCCAAGAAGGCATGCGCAGCGTACGTCAAGCACCTGGAGTGGGCGGTGCACCAATATCCATTGCACGCTGATACGCGTCGGGCTCATTGCTTTCCGGTAGAATAAAGTGGATGTCCTCGCCGGTGAGCCACGCGTTCACTTCTTCGATGGCCTCGACATCGAGCAGCCCTGCCTGCTGACGCAGCGACAGCAGATTCACGACATAGTCGTAACGCGCCTCGGCATAATTGGCGATGGCGTTATAGAGGTTTTGCTCGGCATTGAGCACGTCGACGATATTGCGCGTACCCACTTCGTAACCCGCGCGGGTCGCTTCCAGCGCGCTGCGGTTGGACACGATGGCCTGCTGGCGCGCTTCGACCGTTTCGACGTTGTTGCTGACCTGGGTATAGAGCGAGCGAACCTGTTGAATCGTAGTGCGGCGCTGAGACTCGAAGTCGTACTGGCTGCTCTCCAATTGGAAAGTGCCTTGTCGAATGCTGGCGCTGGTGCTGCCACCGGTATAGATCGGCACGTTCGCCGAAACACCGACCTGAGCGGAAGTGTCGTAACCGCTCACTAATTCGCTGTCGCTGTCGGCGTACTGATAGTTGGCGAACGCTTGCACGGTGGGCAAACGACCAGCACGGGCCAGCTCTACTCCCACACGAGAAACTTCGATACCCGCCTGCTGGGCAAGTACCTGGGGGTTGCGCTCCAGTGACTGTTCGACCCAGTAATCACGGTCGGTGGGCGTCGGCAGCGCGATGGGCATACTATCGCCCAGGGCTTCGATGCTGGCATAACGCTGGCCGGTAAGCTGCTCCAGCACTTCAAACGCTACTTGCAGGTTGCTCTCGGCAGCAATGCGATCGGCGCGAGATTGATCGAAGCTCGCCCGCGCCTCCTCGACTTCGGTAATCGCAATCAAACCGACCTCGAACTGCTCACGGGCCTGCTCTAGCTGACGGCCGATAGCACGCTCCTGCGCTAACCGTGCTTCCAACACTTCATGAGCGCGTAGAATATCGAAGTAGGCACTGGCCACATCGATCAACAGCTGCTGCTCGGTGGCGGCCAGCAGATAGACCTGCTGATCGATCTGACGCTCTGCCTGAGTGACTTCCTGCCGTGTCACCGCATTGAATAGAGCCTGGGTGGCTTCTAACGTCAAAGAGACCGTGTTGTAGCTATCGTCACTGACGCCGACACCCGCATTAGCCCCTGCTCCGGTACCGGCACCACGGGCCGAGCCTTGACTCTCGAACTGCTCGTTATGCACAGCGCTGCCAGAGGCGTTCACTTGAGGCAGCAGTCCACCGCGGGCGACGTCACGCGCCGCTTCGACGCTTGAAAACTCAGACCGCGCAGAGGCCAGAGCCGCATTGTTATTCAGCGCGTCACGGGTAATGGTCACCAAATCGGCCGCTTGGGCGGGCGCGATAAAGGACGCCGTGAGTACTGCCAACAATAGGGGGCGGAAGGGGGCATTGACTGCCCAGTGTGCTAGTCGCATGGGATTGCCTCTAGGTGTCAACGTAAGACGGCGCAGCAGAGCACCATTATGAAAGAGTGGCATTATAGTTACATTCATGTATGTATGCTAGACTTGAAGTTGCCTGATTTGTGTGTACAAACGGATGTCAAGCAGATCCTCCCTAACCTTAGTCCAAAGCATCGTTGGCTGACGTACTTTTGCGCTGGCGTCTGCGATATTGCCGAGGATCGATGCCCCATTTTTGCAGTCGCGAAGTGAGGGTGGTGGGCTTCATGCCCAACAGCTCAGCCGCTCCTCCCGCCCCAGACACCTTTCCGTTTGCGGCTTTCAACGCTTTTAGTGCATTGCACCGCTGCTGATGGCACAGCGCTTGCTCGGTGAGCAGGTGGTCGGGCAACTCGCTACTATCGTGCGACGTTTCGTTGAACGCCGTGTGACGAGATAGTGGCTCTACCAACAAAAGGTCATCGAAAGAGAGCCGCTGATCTTGCGTCACGATTACCTGACGCTCGATGACGTTCTCCAACTCGCGAATATTGCCGGGCCAGGGATAACGCGTGAGGACATCAAGTTGCGCAGGCGGTATTCGTACCCCAGGTTTGTTGAACTTCAGGCAGGCGCGATGCAAGAAGTGGCGGGCCAGCAGCGGCACGTCTTCGATGCGTTTGCGCAGTGGAACGGAGTCGATGGGAAAGACGTTCAATCGGAAGTAGAGATCCTCGCGAAACTGCCCGGCATCGATCATCTCTTTTAACTCACGATTGGTCGCCGCAATCACCCGCACATCCACTTCGCGGGTACGGTTATCCCCCACCCGCTCGAACTGCTGATCCTGCAATACGCGCAGCAGCTTGCTCTGCAGCTCTAATGGGATTTCCCCTACTTCATCCAGGAACAGCGTGCCGCCATGGGCCAATTCAAAGCGTCCCGGACGGTCTTGCACCGCGCCGGTAAAGGCGCCTTTCACGTGACCGAAGAACTCACTCTCGAAGAGGTCGCGGGGAATCGCGGCACAGTTCACGCGGATCAACGGCCGGTCGCTGCGAGTACTACCTGCGTGAATTGCCCGGGCAATCAGTTCTTTGCCAGTACCTGACTCGCCGCTAATCAGCACGTTAGCGCTGGTCGGCGCGACCATGGCAATCTGCTGAGTCAGCTTGGCCACCGCCGGGCTGTTGCCGACGATATTGCGGTGGTTCACTTCGGCTTTGATCTCTTCTTGCAGATACTGGTTCTCTAGCTCCAAGCGGCGTTTGAGCGACTCCACCTCTTCTAGCGCATCGCGTAGCTGCTGCTCGGCACGTTTACGCTCGCGAATATCGCGAAACAGGACCACCGCTCCCACTAATCGGCCCATTTCGAAAATCGGCGTGCTGGTGTACTCCACGGGAATGGCCTCGCCATTTTTATGCCAGAACACTTCGTCATCCACATGGTGCACTTGACCATCACTAAACGAGGCATGGATAGGGCACTGCTGGACGGGGAAGTGGCTGCCATCGGCGTGGGTATGATGAAACATCAGATGCGCATCGTGGCCCACCATATCCTCCGTACTCCAGCCAAGAATGCGCTCGGCGGCCGGATTGACGAAGGTGGTTTTGCCATCGGCATCCAGGCCGTAAATGCCCTCCCCGGCCGCGCTGAGAATCAGCTGGTTCTGCTTTTCGATACGCTCGAACACCTGCTCGACCCGCTGCCAGCCCACCTCCCCTTGCCGGTGCTGTCGGCTAAGCTCGGCCTTGGCACGACGCTGTTCGGCCTTGTTGCGATCGATCAACGTCAACAATAGCTGCGATTCGCTCTGCAAGCGTTGGCCATAGACTTCGACACGACGAGGTTGGCGGGCGCTATCCAGCAGCACTAAATCATCCGACCACCCTTGCCCGGTCGTTAGTACCTCGTCGGTAAAGCTGACCCATAGCGGCAGTGAGGCGCTCAAGCGGTGACTGAAGGGGGTGGTGAGGGTTTGATCACGCGCTAGGAGCAGCAAGTGGCAGGCGGCAGGGTTGGCATCGATCAGGGAATCGCTAAGCGGATCGACGATGATCATGGCCAGCGGCGTATGGCTGGCCATATGCGTTAAGGGCGTTTCGATGATCGAGGAGTGGGAAGTGCCACGCATCACAGGCTCCTTGGCAGCCAGCTGGACGACTCTCTTTCCATACAAACAGCGGGCCAATCACGAATTTTCGTTATTTAAACAACGAAATATCGTCATTGACGAAAAATCGTGACGAATTCGTTGACTCAGCGACTGCCTTCTCACACCAGTAACCCTATGACTCATCGACAAAAACATCAGAAAAACTCGTTTTGGCATATAAGTCGCTATCTATGGACATAGCGCCGCAGGGAATCGTTACGCACCAAGACGGCGCAGCTTAAACCCCTTTTGCTCCTGTGAGGTGAACGTCCATGAAAGAGAACAACGACCCCAGCAGTCTTGGCAACCCGTTCGATCATCGCCAATCACTGATTCACGGACGACAGTGCGATTGCCATCAGTGCTCCCCCTCCCAACCCAACAGCGCTAGGTCCCCGCATCAGACAAACGCAGTGGCACCATCGTTAACGCCAAGCAGCGCCGATGACGTTATGGATCGAGTGGTCGAAAGCGCCTTAATACGCGGCATGTTTGGCCATAGCGACATGCACCGCCGTCAGTTCATGAAGCTGGTGGGTGGCGGCACGGCCGCCGCGGCGTTAGCGAGCCTGTTCCCCCTAGATTCGATCAAAGCCGCCGTCAAAGAGAGTTTAGGTCCGCTCGAGAAAACCCAGCTTAATGTGGGCTTCGTTCCCATTACCTGCGCTACCCCCATCATCATGGCCCACCCCATGGGTTTTTATGAGCGCTACGGCCTGGATGTCTCGGTCATCAAAACCGCGGGGTGGGCAGTGGCGCGGGATAAATCCCTTAACCGCGAATACGACGCGGCGCACATGCTAACGCCCATGCCATTGGCCATGACCCTCGGTGCGGGTTCCACGCCCGAGCCATTCATCATGCCAGCGGTAGAAAACATCAACGGTCAGGCCATCGTGCTACATAACGACCACCTGGATAAGCGCGATCCGCAGCAGTGGAAAGGCTTTACCTTTGGCGTACCGTTCGAGTACTCCATGCACAACTTCCTACTGCGCTACTATGTCGCCGAGCACGGCTTGGATCCGGATCAAGATATTCAAATTCGCGTGATTCCGCCGCCCGAGATGGTCGCCAACCTGCGGGCAGGCAACATCGACGGCTTCTTATCACCCGACCCCTTCAACCAGCGCGCGGTATTCGAACGCATCGGCTTCATTCATCTGCTGACCAAAGAGATTTGGGACGGACACCCCTGCTGCGCCTTTGCCACCAGCGCCCGCTTTGCCCGCGAGAACCCGAACACCTACGGCGCTTTGCTTCGCGCGATTATCGACGCGACACAGTACTCCTCCGACCCTGCCAACCGCTCAGAGATTGCCGAAGCCATTGCTCCGACGAATTACCTGAACCAGCCGGTCACGGTCATAGAGCAAGTACTCACCGGGCGCTTTGCCGACGGTTTGGGCGGCGTACAGAACGTGCCCGACCGCATCGATTTCGACCCCTTCCCCTGGCACTCCATGGCGGTCTGGATCCTGACGCAGATGAAGCGCTGGGGCTATATCGAAGGCGACGTGGATTATCAGCAGATCGCTCGGGACGTGTATCTGGCTACCGATGCGCAGACCGTGATGCGCGAGCTGGGCTATGAAGCGCCCGAAGAGACCGCCCGCAACTACCAAATCATGGGCAAGACCTTTGATTACACCCAGCCCGAAGCGTACGTCGACAGCTTCGCCATTCGGAGGGGTTAACCATGGACCGCACCACTACCGAGTGGAAATTGAGCCTAAACGTTCGCGCCACGATTCTTGCCATCATGTTGCTGGTCGTGGGTCTGGGCATCTGGGAAGGGTTGAATCAATCCCCGCTCATGGGGGGAGGTGCCGAGCTGAGCGAATACGAGCAGCTGCTGGCCGGGGCCGATGAGAGCGCTAAAGTACCGCCACCTTCAGAAATCGCCGTCAAAGCGTGGCAAGAGCTTTCGAACCCTTTTTATGATGCAGGCCCCAACGATAAAGGCATTGGCATTCAGCTGGGCTATTCGCTGTATCGCGTGCTCAGCGGCTATTTGCTGGCCGCGCTGGTGGCGATTCCCATTGGCTTTTTGATTGGCATGTCGCCGCTGGCGTACAGAGCGCTCAACCCGTTCATTCAGGTGTTGCGGCCCATCTCCCCGCTGGCCTGGATGCCGCTGGCACTGTTCATCATTCGCGATTCCGAAGCCTCCGCCATCTTCGTGATCTTTATCTGCTCCATTTGGCCCATGCTGCTCAACACGGCCTTTGGCGTGGCGGGCGTACGCAACGACTGGGTGAACGTGGCCCGCACCCACGAGCTGTCGTCGCTGCAAACGGCCTTCAAGGTCATTCTACCTGCGGCAGCGCCCACCATTCTGACCGGTATGCGGATCTCCATCGGCATCGCCTGGCTGGTCATCGTGGCCGCCGAGATGCTGGTGGGCGGTACGGGCATTGGCTACTACGTCTGGAACGAGTGGAACAACCTCGACCTGACCAGCGTGATCTTTTCCATCCTAATGATCGGCGTGGTGGGCATGCTGCTGGATATGTCGCTTGCCTATATTGCCCGCTTCGTCACTTACGCCGAATAAGGAGCCGACCATGAGTCATGCGTTCGTAGAGGTACAGAAAGCTGCCAAGCGCTTCCCAAGTGCCAGTAAAGAAGCCGAACCGCTGACGGTGTTCGAGAACATCAGTTTTCAGCTCGAGAAAGGCGAATTCGTGTGCATCATCGGCCACTCTGGCTGCGGTAAATCCACCATCATGAACGCGCTCGCCGGGCTGGATCAGTTCTCCGAAGGGTCCTTGGTGATGGAGAACAAAGAGATCAGCGGCCCAGGCCTCGAGCGCGGCGTGGTGTTCCAAAACTACAGCCTGCTGCCCTGGCTAACCGCGCTTGAAAACGTTCGCTTTGGCGTACGCGCCCGGTGGAAAACGTGGAGCGATCGAGAAGTTACCGACCACAGCATGAAGTACCTGGACATGGTCGGCTTGAAAGAAGTGGTGGACCGCAAGCCCTCCCAGCTCTCTGGCGGTATGCGTCAACGGGTGAGCATCGCCCGGGCGTTTGCCACCAAGCCCAAACTGCTGCTGTTGGATGAGCCGTTTGGCGCGCTGGATGCGCTGACCCGGGGCGTCATTCAAGACGAGCTGATCAACATCTGGAGCCAGGATCAGCAAACCGTGTTCATGATTACCCACGATGTGGACGAAGCGATCTTGCTGGCCGACCGCATCTTTTTGATGACCAACGGCCCCCAGGCGCGTATCGCCGAGGCGGTGGAGATCGATCTGCCACGGCCGCGCCAGCGGGCAAGTATCGTTAAACACCCGCACTTCTACACGATTCGTAACTACCTGGTCGACTTCCTGGTGAACCGCTCCGGCGAGCTGCGCACCCAGGAGTTCGACGGCCAAGGCCTGCGCTATCCCACACCGGTCAACCCGGTGCAACTAGCGACTGCCGAGGCCACCACGGTTTCAACCCCGGCAACCCCTGCCACCGAATCCCAAGAAAACCTAGTGAAGTTCACTCCCAAGGAGGTCCGTCATGGATAAGCTAGAAATGCGTCATACCCTGCTGGCTGCCAAGGCCCGCAAAAAACTGAGTTGGGACGACATTGCCAGCGCCGTCGGCATGTCGCCGGTGTGGGTCGCCTCTGCCTGCTACGGCATGAACAGCGCCAGCGCCGATATCGCTCATAAACTCTGCGACGTACTCGAAGTGGATGGCGACGTCGCTACCGCACTCACGGCCTTCCCCACCAAAGCGTGGGATGAAGCGATTCCCCAAGACCCGTTCATCTACCGGCTCTACGAAGTGGTGGGCGTGTACGGCGAAACGCTCAAGGACGTGGTGCAGGAGAAGTTCGGCGACGGCATCATGAGCGCCATCGACTTCACCATGGAGGTGGATAAGGTCGAAGACCCGAAAGGCGACCGTGTGCTGCTCACCCTCAACGGCAAATTCCTGCCCTATAAATCCTGGTAGTGCTCCAGCCGCGCGACGCTGCGCTCGACGCCGCCACGGTAGCTGACGCCAAACAGCAGTAGGTGGTTGAGCAGCGGATAGAGCTGAAACAGCGCCTCACGCCTCGGCCAGTCGGCCGGGGCGTTGCCGTTCCAGTAAGCCTCGAAAAACGCGTCACCGGGGGAGCCGAACAGCGTCAGCATGGCCAGGTCGGTCTCGGGGTAGTGGCGATAAATCGCCGGGTCGATCAGCGCTGGCCCGCAGGGCGTGGTCAGTACATTGCCGGACCATAGGTCGCCGTGAAGCAAACTCCCGGGGCCGTCCGGCAACCAGCGCTCAAGCTGTTCGGCCTGCTGCTCGATACGGCGACGTAGCGCGCTATCGAGTAAACCACGCTGAAAGCAAGCCTCGCAAAGAGGGAGCAGGCGCCGCTCGCGCTGGAACTGCCGCCCATCGGCCAGTGGCGCATTGGGCTGCGGGGTCAATCCGCAGGCGTTGTCTTCATGCCAACCATGGGAGCTGCCTATCACGCCGTGCAGCTGGCGAAGCCCCTCCCCTAGCGCGGTCGCATCCTGCCGGTTGGCGGGCTGAGTCTCCAGGGCTTCTATCACCAACCAGCCTTCCGCCTGGCCGAGCACTTCCGGAATGATGAGCGAGGTATGGGCCCCGGCCAGGGCGTGCAGGCCCTTTGCCTCGCCCCTAAGACGCTCGGGATCGTCGTGCTTCACGATCACCCGCCCCTGGCGCGTGGATAACGTGTACACCGCTGCACTGTCGCCGCCGCTTAGCGGCTCTAGTTCGCCGGTTGGCGCTATATCGTGAGTCGTGAGCAGATGGCGTAAGCGCGCCTCCATGGCATTCTCCGCTGCGTTACCGTGGTTGAATAGATCACGCTACAGGGCCATCGACCATGAAGGCAATGGGGGGTTATAGCGTATGGCGCTGCCCTAGCGCAGCCAAATAGCGCCGATAGGCCGCTTCATAGGTCGCCACACGCTCGACATCGGGCTCCGCCAGCGAGGCAGCATCCAGATGCACTAGGCGCTCGCAGAGCGATGCCAGGCTGACCCCCTCGGCCTGTAGATCGCACCAGGCCGCTTGAATGGCAGCCCCTAGCGCAGCGGCATCGGTAATCTCGGGGCAGATCACCTGGGTACGGGTAATGTCCGCCACCATCTGCCGCCACACCGGGCTGTTCGCCCCGCCGCCAATCAGCCGAATCTGGCTGGTGCCTGCGGCAAGCTCACCCAACAGCTCCAGCCCATAGCGTAGACCAAAGGTCGCGCCCTCCATTACGCCTCGGCAGAGGTTGGCCTGGGTCATGTTCAGGCTGGTCAACCCGAGAAAATCGCCGGCGGCATCGGGCAGCATGGGCACCCGCTCGCCGTTAAAAAACGGCAATACGGTGACACCTTCAGCGCCAATCGGGGCGCTGGCGACCTGTTCGCTAAAGGCGGCCAAATCCAGCCCAAACAGTTCACGCACGCGAGTCGTTGCCGAGGTCACGTTCATGGTGCAAATCAGCGGCAACCACCCCCCGTGGCTGGCGCAAAAATTCGCCACCATGGCGCTGTCACACACCACGGGACTAGGCGAGTAAGCGCACACCGTGCCGGAGGTGCCCAAGCTGAGCGTGACCAGTCCTTGGGTAATATTGCCGGTGCCAATCGCCCCCATCATGTTGTCACCACCGCCGGAGGAGACCACCACGTTATCGCTCAGCCCCAGCTCCTGCGCCACTAGCGGGCGCACCCGGCCTGCTGGTTCATGGGCGTCAATAATCCGAGGTAATACACGGTCAGGGTCGAGCTCCGGCGCAATGGCGGCAAACACCGCTTTCTGCCAGCACTGGGCGCGGGTATCGAAGTAGCCAGTGCCCGAGGCGTCGCCTGCCTCGGTCACGCGTTCGCCGGTTAGCCAGAAGTTTAGATAGTCATGGGGCAGCAAGAGTGTGGCAATACGCTGATAGGCATCCGGATGGTGGTTGCGTAGCCAAGCCACTTTTGAGGCGGTGTAGCCGGTTTGCAGCACCAGGCCCAGCTTCTCCAGGCAGCCCGCCTCGCCCCCCAGCGTTTCCACTAGTGCGCTATTTTGAGCGCTGGTTTCGGTATCGCACCACAGCTTGGCGGGATACACCGGCACGCCATCGGCATCGAGTGCCACCATGCCGTGCTGCTGGCCAGACACGCCGATGCCGCGCACCTGCTTGGCATCGATGCCGGCGCGCTCAATCGCTTGAAAGAACGCGCCTTTGAGCGCCGCCAGCCACTCCGCGGGTGCCTGCTCCCGGCGGCCATGCTCCCCTTCATCCAGGCGATGCGGGCGGCTGCCCTCGCCCAGAATGACGCCCCGCTCCACATCAACCACCACGACTTTGGTACTTTGCGTACCGCAATCCACCCCGATATACATCACAACGTTCCTTTGGACGCGACCAGAGCCTCAAGAGTAGCCCGTGCGCCTCGTTCATGCAGCGACTTCAGTGCCTCCAGGTAGGCGTTAAGGAAACGAGGCTGGTCCGCCAAGTCGCCAAACAGCTCGCGGTTTTCCACGAAGGCCGCTGGATGGGTGCGGTTATTGGCGGCAATGGCCATTAACGGCTCGCGCAAACGGTCCACGATCTCAATGGACTGACCCTGCTCATCGACGCCTTCGGCGTAGCGTGCCCAGCTGGCCACCACGGCGGCGCTGCGCTCAATCTCACCGCCCTGGGCAAGCTGCTGGCGAATCACCGGCACTAACCATTTAGGAATGCGATCCGAGCTTTCGGCGCACAGCCGCGCCAAGGTGTCTCTGATTTGCGGGTTCGCAAAGCGCTCGATCAGCGTCAGCCGGTAGGTTTCTAGATCTACCCCCGGCACGGGGGCCAGCGTCGGCGTGCCCTCTTCGCGCATGTAACCGAGCAAGAACTCGACAAACAGCGGGTCTTGGCACACCTCATGGGCGTAGCGGTAGCCCGCCAAATAGCCAAAGTAGGTCAGCGCCTGATGGCTGGCATTGAGCAGGCGCAGCTTCATGAGTTCGTACGGTTCGACATCCTCGACAACTTGAACGCCGACCTTCTCGAACGCCGGGCGGCCCAAGGGGAAGTGATCTTCCAACACCCACTGGGTAAAGGGCTCACACACCACGGGCCAGGCATCTTCCACGCCAAAGCGCTGGGAGAGCTCTTCGATATCCGTGGGCGCGGTCACTGGCGTGATGCGGTCCACCATGGCGTTGGGGAACGCTACCTCAGCGGCTAGCCAGTCGCCCAGCTCCGCACTGCGGGCGCGGGCGTAGGCGCTGAACATGCGCTTGGCGACATCGCCGTTGCCTTGAATGTTATCGCAGGACATCACCGTAAACGATGCAATACCCCGTGCCCGGCGGCGTACCAGGGCTTCCACCACCAAGCCAAAGCTGGTGGAGGGGCGCTCAGGGTGGGCGAGATCGTCGCGCACCTGGGGGGCGTCCAAGTTGAATTCTCCGGACACCGGATGAAAGTTGTAGCCGCCCTCCGTAACGGTGAGCGAGACAATTTTGATGGCGGGGTCGGCCATGGTTTCGATGACCGCCTCGGGGTCTTCCGAGGCAAACAGGTAGTTCACCATGCTACCAATCACCCGAGGCTGATACTCACCGTCAGGGTGCTTGACCACCAGCGTATAGAGGTAGTCTTGCGCAGCGAGGGCCTGCTGCATGCGCTTGTCGCCGGGCATGACCCCCACGCCCACAATGCCCCAATTCAGCGCTTCGCCCTGGTTCATCAGCGCATCCACGTACATGGCCTGATGGGCTCGATGAAAACCACCAACGCCAATATGCACGATGCCAGGCGTCACGGCCTGACGATCATAGGTTGGCGTCTCGACCGCCGCGCTGAGGGCACCCATGTTGTGGTTGTTAAGCTGGGTCATCGTCACTCTCCGGGTTATGGGTTAGGCAAGCGCGTCCTAGCGCCAGCGCTGGTCAGGTGTCACGCTGCAGGTTTTGACCAGCGCGGCATTGAGCATGTCTTTTTGGTGGGTACGCTCGAGGGCACCGGTCCGGTCTTGGCCCATACAGAGCCAGCGGTTCACCAGCCGCTCCACGAGCACGGCATCGTCCACGTCGATAAATACCGTCCAGTCGAACAGCGCGTGCAGTGAACGCCACGGGTCTTGGTCCAGTAGTAGGTAGTTGCCCTCCACGATCACGATGCGATGCTCTGGCGTCACGAGCCGCCCACCGGCACGGGCAAGATCCAGCGGTCGATCAAAGACCGGTACAGCGACCGGCTTATCCACACGACGGATGCGCGTCAAATCATGATGCAACCCCTCCACATCGAAGGTATGGGGCGCGCCTTTCACAGGAAGCTGCTCATCGCCCAGTACGGCGTTATCGAAGTGGTAGCCATCCATCGGCACCACCACCGCCTGCCCAGGGCGCAGCTGGTTGATCGCCTCACAGAGCAGCGCGCTGCGGTAGGATTTTCCTGCCCCCGGCGGCCCCGCCAGGGCAACCATCCAGCGCGCCTTGCCGTCGGCAGCATCCAGTAGTTGGTGGCTTAACGAAACAAGATCAGGGCTCATGGGCGTCTTAGCTCATCCAGTTGCCGCCATCGACGTTCAGGGTTTGGGCGACAACGTAATCGCTATCCTGGCTGGCAAGAAACACGGCGGCGCCGGTGTGATCTTCCGGCAGCCCCATACGGCCAAAGGGCACCGACTCGCCCACTAAGCGCTTTTTCTCACCCAGCGGGCGGTTCTCGTAGCGGGCGAACAGCGCATCGACCTCTTCCCACATCGGGGTATCCACTACGCCGGGGGCAATGCCATTCACATTGATGTGGTGTTTGATCAAATCGAGACCGCAGGACTGGGTCAGGCTAATCACGGCGGCTTTGCTAGCGCAGTAAACGCTTACTAGCGGCTCGCCTCGTCTACCCGCCTGGGAGGCCATATTGATGATCTTACCCCCCTGGCCTTGGGCCACCATGGCGCGGGCTACGGCCTGCAGGGTGAAAAACATGCCCTTGGTATTCACCGCAAACTGTTTATCGAAGCTGGCCTGGGTCACGTCCAGCACCGGCGCCATATCGAACACCGCCGCGTTATTGACCAAAATATCAATGCCGCCAAAGCGCTCGGTGACGCTCTCCACCATGGCATCGATGGAGCCTTGGTCACACACGTTCAGCACCACGCCCATGACCCGCTCGGCGCTAGCATCCTGCTGCAGCGTGGCGAGCGCGTCTTCGATGGCGTTGGCATCGATATCGGCCACCACCACCTGGGCTCCTTCGGCCAAGTAGCGCTGGGCAATGGCGAGCCCGATGCCACGGGCACCGCCGGTAATCACGGCACGTTTATCGAGCAGTTTCATTGTTATCGTTTCCTTGCAGATGTAGTTGCCACTCGTCGACCAAGGCGTTGAGCCCACGCATATGGGGCAAAATTCGCCAAGCACCCGCCGCGAGCAGGCGGTTAGACTGCTCGTCGTCGATATGGCTGGCGCCCACAAAACCAATCACCCGCATGCCGGCGGCATGGGCAGCGCTCACCCCTGCCACACTGTCTTCGACCACTAGACAGCGGCTGGGCGGGCAACCCAACTCGCTTGCCGCCAAGCGATAAATCGCGGGGTCCGGTTTGGGGTTGTCGACCTGCTCGGCGGTGAAAATGGGGGCGTCGCCCAGCGCCTCTTTCAATTGTGTCGTGGCGAGCGATGCCAGCACGCGGCAGCGGCGGCTGTTGGAGACCACGGCTTTGGGTAAATCGATACCGCTCACAGCGTCGTGAACCCCTTCAATAGCGGTGAGTTCTCGCGCTAGACGCGCTTCTATAGCGCTATCGACGACTTCAGAGGCATTGGACGGCAGCGGATAGCGGCTTAACTGCGCCAAGTGCTTTAGGATGTCGGCGGTCGTCATGCCCAGGGCTTGGCTGAGCAGCGAGGGAATATCCAGATCCGGCAGCCACTGCACAAGGTGGGTTTCCAAGGTCTCTTCCGCCAGTGCCTCGCTATCCACCAAGACGCCATCGCAATCAAAAATCAGCACCTTCATACCTGCGCTCCGGGCGTAGGCGTCTCGGTCGCCGCACGGTTATCCTGTCGGGTCAGGCTGGCCAGCGGGTGCTGTGACAGGCTTTCTAGCGCCAACCCTTGGGCATCGAACAGATGAGCACGCTCGGCGGCAAAGCCAAACTGCACGGTATCGTTCACCCGGTAGGCCACGTCGCCATCGGCCATGAGGGTGATGAGCAGCTCGCCCATCTGAACGTACAGCGAGGTCTGCCCGCCCAAGCGCTCCAACACTTTGATTTGGCCACTCAGCGGGCCGTTTTCATCCAACTGTAGGTGCTCAGGACGAATACCTAGCTCCAGCGCTTCGTCGCTGGCGAGCCCTTCGCCCGAGACGGGAATGGTGCACGGCCGCCCGCCGGGCAGGCGCACGGTGACACCGTCATCGCCAATGGAGCGCTGCTCGACGCTGAAGAAGTTCATCTTGGGCGAGCCAATAAAGCCCGCCACGAAGCGGTTACGCGGATGGTGATAGAGCGCCATGGGCGAGCCCACCTGCTCCACCACGCCATCGTGCAACACGACGATTTTATCGGCCATGGTCATGGCTTCTATCTGGTCGTGGGTCACGTAAATCATCGTGGCATCCAGCTCTTCATGCAGCCGCGCCAGCTCGATACGCATCTGCACACGCAGCGCCGCGTCTAGGTTGGAAAGCGGCTCGTCGAACAGGAAGATGCTGGGGTTACGCACGATCGCCCTGCCAATCGCCACCCGCTGGCGCTGGCCGCCGGACAGCGCTTTGGGCTTGCGGTCCAACAGCGGCTCGAGCTGAAGGATCTTGGCGGCTTCCAGCACTTTGGCGCGGCGCTCTTTTTTGGGCACGCCAGCCAAGCGCATGCTAAAGCCCATGTTGCCCTCGACGGTCATGTGCGGGTAAAGCGCATAGCTCTGAAACACCATTGCCAATCCACGGTCGGCGGGTCCCACGTCGTTCATGCGCTGGCCATCGATGAGAATATCGCCGTCGCTGGCGCTCTCCAACCCCGCGATCATGCGCATCAGCGTGGATTTACCGCAGCCCGAGGGGCCAACGAACACCACGAACTCACGATCATTCACGTCGAGATCGATACCTTTGATGACCTGGGTGTCGCCAAACCGCTTGGTAATGTTCTTGAGTTGTAAGGTCGCCATGGGGAACTCCTTTACTTGACGGCGCCAAAGGTCAGGCCACGCACCATTTGTTTTTGGGTCAGCCAACCGAGGATCAGGATGGGGGCAATAGCCATGGTGGACGCCGCCGACAGCTTGGCCCAAAACAGCCCTTCAGGACTCGAGAAGGAAGCAATGTAGGCGGTCAATGGCGCGGCTTTCGACGACGTTAAGTTGAGGCTCCAGAACGCCTCGTTCCAGCTCAAAATCACCGACAGTAACCCGGTAGAGGCAATGCCCGGCAGCGTGAGCGGTAACAGCAGGAAAAACACTTCCTGCAACGTAGAGGCACCGTCCATCCGGCCCGCTTCGAGGATGTCTTTGGGCATGTCTTTGAAGAAGGTGTAGAGCATCCACACCACGATGGGCAGGTTCATCAGGGTATAGACGATGATCAGCCCAGTGCGGGTATCCAGCAGCCCGACATCTCTAAAAATCAGATAGATAGGCACCAAAACACCCACCGGAGGCAGCATCTTGGTGGAGAGCATCCACAGCAGCGTGCCCTTGGTGCGCTTGGTGGGTAAAAACGCCATGGCGTAGGCCGAGGGAATGGCGATCAGCAGCGCTAAAAAGGTCGAGCCAAACGCCACGGCTACGCTATTTAGTGCAAAGCGGGCGTAGCCCGAGCGGTCCTGTACCGCCTGATAGCTTTCCAGGGTGGGCGAAAAAATAAAGCTGGGATCGGCAATCGCCGCTGTCTCGGTTTTGAACCCCGTCAGCACCATCCAGAGGATGGGAAAAAAGATGATCAGCGCGATGGTCCAGCCCAACAGGGTGAGCACCAGTTGCCTCATCGGCAACGAGCGAGTGTGTGCTGGTGCGCTATTACGATGCGTTGTCATTGAAATGCTCCCAAGACGCCCTGGTGCCGGGGTCAGTCTTCTAAGTTCTTAGCGACCATGCGGACAAGGAAAATCGCGACGATATTGGCGAGAATGATGGCGATCACCCCACCCGCCGAGGCCATGCCCACATCGAAATCCAGCAGCGCTTGGATATAGATCAAATAAGCCAAGTTGGTCGTCGCGAGCCCCGGCCCGCCGGAGGTGGTGACGAATATCTCGGCAAAAATCGTCAGCAGGAAGATCATTTCGATCATGATCACCACGCTTATAGCACGCTTGAGATGCGGCAGCGTGATGAAGAAAAAAATCGCCAGCGGCCCTGCGCCATCCATCCGGGCGGCCTCCACCTGGTCCTCATCCAGCGATTGCATGGCCGTGAGTAGAATGAGGAGCGCGAACGGCAGCCACTGCCACGAGACGATAATGATGATGGAGGTCAGCGGTAGCGACGAGAACCAGTCCAGCGCGGGGAGCCCTAACGACTCCGCCAGCCATGCCAGGACCCCATTGGAGGGGTGCATCATCATGTTTTTCCACACCAGCGCGCTGACCGTTGGCATGACGAAGAAGGGAGAGATCGCCAGTACGCGGGCGATACCCTGTCCGGCAAACTCCTGTTGAAACAGCACCGCCAACAGCGTGCCGCCTACAACGGTGACCACCAGCACCCAGCCCACCAGCAGCAGCGTGGTGCCCATGGCCGACCAGAGCGCGGGGTCGGTGAGCAGATACTCGTAGTTCTCCAACCCGGCAAAGCCGGTCATTCCGGGCATCAGCAGGTTGTAGCGCTGAAAAGAGAACCAGAGGGTCATGCCTAAAGGCACGATCATCCAGAGCAGCAACAGCGTGACGGCGGGCGCTTGAAGCGACAGCGTCCTCAGCCCGCCGACCGTCCGGCCAGAAGCACGTGTTCTATTCATGTAAATACCTGCAAGAAAGACCTGCGAGAACCACCAGCAACGCCTGCCCAGGGCCGGGCAGGCGCGGGAGTGCCTTTAACGTTCGATATAGCCCGCCCGTTGCATGGTGCGTTCGGTGGCGCGTTGGGCGCTATCCAGCGCCTGTTCAACCGATGTATCGACGGTAAGTGCCGCAGCAATGGTCTGGCCAACCTGCGTCCCAATCGACTGGAACTCGGGGATACCGACGAACTGCACGCCCACATAGGGGTTCGGCTCAAGGGTGGCATCGGTGGGGTCGGCTTCTTGAATGGCGTTCAGTACGAAGCCAGCAAACGGCGCGGCGGAGGTGTACTGCTCGTTAGCATAGGTAGACTCGCGGGTGCCAGGCGGTACGCTGGTCCAACCGTTGGTGTCACCGACTAGCTCGATGTACTCCTGGGATGTGGCCCAAGTGATGAACGCCTGCGCAGCCTCTTTATGCTCAGAGGAGGCTGGGATGGCGAGCGCCCAGGACCACAGCCAGTGGGAGCCTTTGGGGGTTTCCGCGATGGGCGCGGGTGCAAAGCCCAGCGTGTCGGCTACGTCGGATTCGTTCTCATCATAGAGCTTGCCAGCCGCCGAGGTAGCATCGACCCACATCGCGCAGTTGCCGCGGGAGAAGAGCGCGAGGTTCTCGTTAAAGCCGTTGGAGCTGGCGCCGGGCGGGCCATAGTTGCCAAGCAGATCTACGTAGAACGCAATTGCCTCATTCCAGGCCTCGGAGTTGAGCTCTGGGTTCCACTGCTCATCGAACCAGCGTCCACCGAAGGTGTTTACCAGCGTCGAAACAAAGGCCATGTTCTCGCCCCAGCCCGGCTTACCGCGCAAACAGATACCCGCAAGGCCCTCTTCGCTACCGTGGAGCTGTTCGGCCCAGTCACGCACCTGCGACCAGGTGGGCTGCTCGGGCATCTCGATGCCTGCCTGCTCGAATAGATCGGTGCGGTAATACATCATCGAGCTTTCCGCGTAGAACGGCAGGGCGTGCAGCGTACCATTTAGGCTCAAGCCATCGCGCACCGATGCCAGCAGATCGTCTTCGTTGTAGTCGTCAGCCAGGTCGTCCAGCGGCTCTAGCCAGCCGCGCTCCGCCCAAATGGGCACTTCGTAAGTGCCGATGGTCATGACGTCGAATTGCCCACCGCCGGTGGCAATGTCCGTGGTCATACGCTGACGCAGCACGTTCTCCTCGAGCACCACCCAGTCCAGCGTGATCTCAGGATGCGCTTGTTCAAAGGCGTCGGTCAGGCTCTGCATGATGACCATGTCGTTATTGTTCACCGTCGCGACGGTGATCTCGGTTTGAGCCTGGGCTTGGCCAGCTACCGCAACGGCAGCCGCTAGGGTCGTAACGGGCAAATGACGCGCGAGACGCATACAGCACTCCTCTTGGCAAATATTGGCATTGTTGTTGCCTTGATCTTATTGATCATCAACCGAACAAATGATCGTATGCAGACCAAAAAAAAGCAAAGCCTGCCGCGTTAGACTTTACGCTAATGCATTCAATCGTTTGCATGTTGCAGGCGCGAAGTCGCGCTTCACTCCATTGCCTCCACGATGTGTCGGGCGGCAATCTCATCGGTGACCAACCCTTTCAACCAGCCGCCGCGCAGCGCGGCTAAAATGGCGGGGGCTTTATCCCGGCCACCGGCAATGCCTACCATCAGATGTTTGCCAAAGCGTTCAAGCGGCAGGCTAGTCACGCGCCGGGTGATCGAGCAGTCCACCACCTCGCCACGGCGGTTCAGCGGCCAACCCAACAGCTCCCCCACGGCCTCTCGGCCCAGTAGCTCATCCAGCTCGGTTTCACTGATGAAGTGATCTTGAAACAGCGTGGCTCGACGATCGATGCGCCCAATACCGATAAAGGCGGCTTCCGACTCCCGCGCCACGTCGGCAATCGCTTTGAACAAACGCTGCGAGAGCATGGCCTCTTTTTCCGCCAGTGACGCCGCGACGACCGGAGCGGGAAGCAAAAAACGCTCTCCGCCGGTTTTATCCGCCAGCACCATCACGGCGTCGTAGCGGTTGGCGGAACCATCACGCGCCACGTTGCCCACCAGTGAGACAAAACGATGCTGCGGCCGCTCCACGCGGCTCAACGCTTCCACCGCGGCGCGCACCGAACGTCCAGTTCCCAGCGACAGCGTTAACGGCTCGCTGCGCTCCACCAGACGGGCAATGCGCTCTGCCCCTGCTACGGCCAAGTAGTAGGCCGCACTCTCAGGGGCCTGGGTGTCTGCTGGCACCACGTCGCAGTAGGTCAGTTGAAAACGCTCACGCAGCGTGCTGCCGAGCGCCATACAGGTCGAGATGGGGTGGTCGATATGCACTTTCACCAACCCCTCTTGGCGCGCCAGGGCCAGTAAACGCTGAACACCGGGGCGTGAGACGCCAAGTTGGCTGGCAATCTCGTCCTGGGTCATGCCACCGACATAGGACATCCAGGCAGCTCTCGCCGCCTGATCCAGTTTTACTTCGAACTTATCCATGACTGGGCTCGCCGCCTTGTCGTTAAAAAAACCTCATCATACAAAGCCTTCGCCAAGACCAGTAGTGTCCGATCCGCTAACATGGGCAGCGACGTCTTATTCCCGATGCACAGAGGTGGCCATGTATAAACTTGCGTTTTTCGTTCCCATTGAAAATGCCGATAGCGTCAAACGCGCCGTCTTCGAGGCGGGTGCCGGTCGCATTGGCGACTACGAGCATGTCTGCTTTCACTCCCGCGGCACCGGTCAGTTTCGACCGATGGCGGGCGCCGAACCGCATATTGGACAGGTCGGCACGCTGGAAACGGTCGACGAGTTCAAAATCGAGATGGTGTGCGACGACGAGCATATCCGCGCCGCCATTGCTGCGCTCAAGCTGGCTCACCCCTATGAAGAAGTGGCCTACGATGTGTGGCAGCTCGCCGACCTGTAAGCGCATGGACTAGACGAATGCGCGAAGCGAACGATCTAGGCGCTGCCGAAGTAGCGCTCGCGATCCTCGGGCGTGATCTTACTGATATGCAGCGGAAATATGGCGCTTTCACGGTCAGCATAATAGTGACGCAGCGTCCGCTCGATGGTGGGAAACGCCAGCGCGTCCCAGGGAATCTCGTGCTCCTCGAAGAGCGCCACTTCGAGGCTCTCCGGCCCTGCGTCGAAGCTCCCCACCAAGTCGGCACGAAAAATCATATAGACTTGGTTGATATGCGGCAGGTCGATCAGCGTGTATAGGTCCCCAAGGGCGACCTCGGCAAACGCCTCCTCCCAGGTTTCTCGCATGGCGGCCTGCTGGGTAGTTTCGGCGTTTTCCATGTACCCCGCCGGTAGCGTCCAGTACCCTTTTCGAGGCGATATCGCCCGCTTGCAAAGCAGTACTTTGGAGCCACTGATCGGCAGCGTACCCGCCACGATGCGTGGGTTCTGATAGTGGATCGTGCCACAGCCGTCGCACAGGTAGCGGGGGCGATCGTCGCCTTCGGGAACGGCAAACCGGACTTTCTCACCACACTGACTACAAAAGTTCATCGCGTTTTCTCTACGGCTGGTGGGTCGGGGCATCAACGTGCTTGACGATGATCACCGTGGCTGGGTAAAAGAGAGCAAAGTAAAGAGACGCCTATGTTAGAGAAACTGCGCAAACGGCTGCAACAGCATACCCCTCAACGGCTAGACCACATAGCGCTGCCGGAGGCGGCCGTGCTCATGCCCATCGTCGAGCGTCCTGCTCCTACCCTGCTGTTCACACGCCGGGCCAGCCACTTGACGACCCACCGAGGTCAGGTCGCTTTTCCAGGCGGCAAACGCGAACCGGACGATGCCGACCTATACGCCACCGCCTTGAGAGAAGCAGAAGAAGAGATTGCGCTGGCGCCTGGCCAAGTGCAACCGCTCGGGCGACTGTCGGATGTGATTTCGCTTCACGGCATTCGCGTGACGCCTTGGGTCGGTCTGATTCCGCCAGACCTGCCGCTGGTCGCCGACCCTGGCGAGCTGGACGCCATCTTCGAGGTCCCGCTCAGCCACTTTTTAGACGACCAGCGCACCCATACCGATGTGATCACCGTCGATGGCGTCGCGCACTATGTGCCCAGCTATCACGTCGATGGTCACGTCATTTGGGGATTATCTGCCATGATGTTGGTGGAGCTGTTGGCCGAGGGTTTTGGAATGGAGATTGACCTTTATCAGCGCCCGCCCGGCGCCCTACGCCACTACCCTGAACGCCGTACCCCCACTAGCCGTCGCTCGGCTACGACCAAGCGCGACCCCGCTACGAGATCAACGAAATGATTGCAACGCCTGACATGGATACGCCAGCCCTCACGCCCCAGGCCCACTTGGCGCTCGTAGACGCACTGGTGGAACAGGGTTGGTACGTCGGTAAAGGCGTGATCGACCCAGCGCTTTGCCAATCACTGCACCGGGAAATCCATCTCTTGGCCGAGCGTGACGCGCTGGATGAGGCGGGCATTGGGCGAGGCCAACAGCACCACCTGCGTAAAGACATCCGCGGCGACGCCATCCACTGGCTCGATCGCGAAAGCGACGCCCAGCGCCGCTATCTGGATGCCATGGCAGAGCTGCAGCAGTCGCTGAATCAAGCGCTGTTTTTGGGTCTGTTCGAGTACGAAGCCCACTTTGCCCACTACCCTGCCGGTGCCTTCTACCAGCGCCACCTGGACAGCTTTCGCGGGCGGGCCAACCGAGTGATTTCCACCGTCGGCTACTTGAACCCCAACTGGCCGAGCGACGGCGGTGGCGAAATGGTGATTTACCACCCCGATGACCCCACTCTGGAAGTGGCCCGGGTAGTACCCGAAGCTGGCACCTTTGCCTGCTTTTTATCGGAAACCATTCCCCATGAAGTGCTCCCCACCCGCCAGCCCCGCGCCAGCATTGCAGGTTGGTTCCGTCGCAACGCCTCCATGGGTGGCGTGTTAGACCCTGCCCGCTAAACGATGAGCGAGACGAGCCCGTGAGTGCTGAAAGAGAGGCTATCCTAGCGGCAAAAGTGGCGACCCTGGAAGCTCGCAACGCCGCACTCGAAGAGGAGAAGTGCCACTATCAGTGGCTGGCCGAGAGTACGACGGATCTCATTTCACGCCACGCCCGAGACGGCACGTTTCTGTACGCGTCCCAAGCCGCTCGGGAGCTGCTAGGCTATGAGCCGGATGAACTTATCGGCGTCTCTGCGTATCAGCTGTTTCACCCAGCAGATTTGAGCGACCTGCTCAACAAGTCGCCGCGGGTGTACTATCACGATGGCTTCTATCAGCAAACCTATCGGTTTCGTGCCAAGGCAGGCCACTACGTATGGTTCGAAACCACCAGCCGTACCCGGCGAGACACTCACACCGGTGAGCTGATCGATATTTTGTGCGTCTCCCGCGACGTCGGCCGACGTATCGAAGCAGAAGCCACCCGCGAGCGCTTGGCCCAAGTCGTCGAATCCACTACTGACTACGTGCTGTTTTTAGGGCCGGACCAGCAAGTATTCAGTGCCAACGAAGCCGCCCGCCGCTGCTTTGCCCTACCCGCGGCGTCGCCTACGGCGCTAAGCGCGCTGTATCAAGCCGAGTCGCTGCGCTTGCTCATCGAGGTGGTGTTTCCAGCCGTCGAACGCTACGGCTCCTGGAGCGGGGAATTGGAGATGTGCACCGAGAACGGCAGCGTGCCGGTGCTCAGCGTGGTACTGGCCCATCGCAGCCGGGGGGCCACACCCGGCCACTACGCCTTGGTGAATCGTGATATCAGCGCCCGCAAAGCCGCTGACGCCCAGGCGCGACGCCATCAGGAGCAGATTGCTCACGCCAACCGACTGGCCGCGGCGGGGGAACTGGCCTCCAATATCGCCCACGAATTGAACCAGCCTCTCGGCGCGATTGCCAACTATACCAGCGGCGCGTTGCTAAAGTGCCAGCAGCAACCCACGCCCCTCGCCAGCGAGCTTCAACTACCTCTAGAGCGCATCGACGAGCAGGTACAGCGCCTCGCTCAGCGGCTGCGGCATCTGCGCAGCTTCGTCCGAAAGCGTAGCCATCAAGTACGCCCACTGGTGTTGGCTGACGTAGTGACGGCCGCCTGCGGGCTCTGCGACTGGCAGTACCAACAGGCAGCGGTGGGTCTAACGGTAGAGCTTCCCGCTGTGCTGCCGCGGATCTACGGCGACGCGATTGCCTTGGAACAGGTCATCGTCAATTTATTGCTGAATGCGCTGACTGCCAGCCGTCGAGTGGTTGATGCCAAAACAGTGCGCGTCAGCGCACGGCGAAGCGGCCAGCGACAAATCATGCTAAGCGTGGAGGACGAAGGGCCGGGGGTCGACCCGAGGCATCAGCCCATGATTTTTGACGCTTTTTTTACCACCCGTGATGAAGGGCTTGGCATGGGGCTAGCCATTAGCCGTACACTGGTGGAAAGTATGGGGGGCGCGCTTGCTTTGCGTGCCGACAGCGCTAAAGGTGCCTGTTTTGACGTATTTCTACGCACGGAGACCGACGTTTGATGCCCTCGGCTAACGCGCCTACGACTGCCTCTTCGCCTAAGGCTAGCGCCATCGCGGTGGTCGATGACGACGACGCGCTTCGGGAATCGCTGGTGTGGCTATTGGAATCGGTAGGGCTCACCCCCCGCGCTTTCGCCAGCGGTGACGCCTTTTTAACCACGGGGCACGAAGCCTTTGGCGCGCTACTGCTGGACGTGCGCATGCCGGGTATGAGTGGTCTTCAGGTGCAACAACAGCTCGTTGACCAGGGCAGCCGCCTGCCCCTCATCATGATGACCGGTCACGGCGACGTTCCCATGGCGGTGGCAGCATTGAAGAACGGCGCATTCGACTTTATCGAGAAGCCCTTCAATCATCAGCAGCTCATCGATGTAGTGCAGCAAGCGCTCAGCCATACCGAACAGCAGCGTCAACAGACCCAGGCACTGGCACGATTACAAACAGAGTTCGACGCCCTGCGCCCCAAAGAGCAGCGCATCGTGCAGCATGTTGCAGAGGGCATGACCAGCCGTGAAATCGCCGATCACATGGGCATCAGCGCCAAAACCGTCGAGGTCTATCGGCTGCGTGCCATGAAAGCGATGGGGGCAGCCAACGTGGCTGCCTTAGTGCGTCAGGCGGTAGCGCTCTCGTTGGTCCCCGCGTTGCCGCCTGATGTCGACTGATCGTTGGTTAGCTAAGTGGCACGATCTGGCCGTTGGCGTCTTCCAAGACGCGGCTCACCTGCTCGTAGTTCGCGCGACCTTCACCTTCATGCGCTTCGATCAGGCTCACTACATTCAATAGCGTCTCCATACCAAACGCCTGCTCATCGGTCGCCGTGAACGCCTGAATGTAGGCGTCGCCTCCGACGTCCCATCCCAACTTGATCGGCGCATCGATGATGTTCACTTGGGTGCCCACCGGCACACGCCAGAAGACTGACTCGATATCCTCGGGGTGCATGCGAATACAGCCGCGGCTGGCGCGCATACCAATCCCGTCAGGTTGATTGGTGCCATGAATCAGATAACCGGGAATATCCAACAAAATGGCATATTGACCCAGCGGGTTATCCGGTCCAGGCGGTACGACCGCAGGCGGCGGGTCACCACGCTCGGCGGCCTCGCGGCGGATCGACTCAGGCGGGTACCATGCCGGATTTTCCAAGCGCATGGTGGTTTCGGTGATACCCAACGGCGTATTGTAGGCATCGCGGCCAATGCCGATGGGATAGGTTTCGACACGGGGAGCATGGCCATCTTCGGCCTCGGGGTAGTAGTACATGCGCAGCTCGGCAACGTTGATCACGATACCAGTGCGAGGCTCGTCAGGAAGGATGAACTGCCCCGGAATGGTGACCTCGGTGCCTTCGCCAGGCACCCACAGACTCACGTCCGGGTTAGCCATGCGGATCTCTTCGTAGCCCACGTTATGCGCTCGGGCAATATCCAGCAGCGTGTCCTCTTCACTCGCAGTGACGGTATACACTTCGCCCACCATATTGCCCGACTCGGGCAGTAAAAAATGGCCTTTCGGCAGCTCAGTATCGTTGGCGATCGCGCTGGCTGTCATCAGCCAAGCGCCTAATGCCACAACACCGCCAGCCAAGCGCTGTTTCAATGGCTGAAACAGCCATGAAGGGTCTGTCAGGGTCATTGGAAAATCTCTCTCTATGTCGCTATCGCTCTACGGCGATCTTGATGACGATGAAAATGAATATGCACAGCCACAGGCAGCGGGTCAATTCGCCAGACTGTCGCAGCCGTTTAACCTTTATCTAGCATTTTATTGATATTGATTAAGAGTTTGACACAGCGATTGCAAAGAACGTCTCAGCACCTACCTTGAGAAGTGTCCTTGCACAGCGAGGTGCAGGGCAACTTCGGACAAAGAGGTGCCACGCACAGTGAGACCTCTTCATCACCACGCAAGGAGCAATCACCATGAAACCGACCTTTCTGACTACCCTCATCCTTCCCGCGCTGATGGCTACGGCAGGCATCGCTCAGGCCAATGAGGGCGGCAATGGTATGGAAGCGTCTTACCTGACCCATGCCCCAGACAACACTTTTCACTCTGACTCGCTTACGGGTAACCAAGTGCGCAGCCGTGTCGAAAACGACGAAGACATTGGTACCATCAACGATTTGATCATCGATGAAGACGGCAAAATCAACGCCGTGGTCGTTGGTGTCGGCGGTTTTCTAGGGATGGGCGAAAAGAACGTCGCCATCGAATGGGACTCCCTGGAACTGACGAAGGGCGAAGATAACGAAGAGTACGTCATCTCCGTCAACGCCTCTGAAGAAGCCCTTCAGGAAGCCCAGGAGTACGAGCGCAACGATGATCTTCGCACCGAGCGCGACACCGAGATGAACAATAGCGAAGACAACGCTAACGAGATGCGCGACACACAGAGCTAAGCGGTACTTTAACGAGTACATAGCAGCCATTGCTCGCAAAAAGGGCCTTGCCATTCGGCAAGGCCCTTCTCGTATGTGAGTGGCAACAACGGTATACAACACGCTGCCAAGCGCTGCCCTAAGGCAGCGCCAGATATTAGCCTTTCAACTTGGCAGACATCGTGATATCGGCCTTGAGGACTTTAGATACTGGGCAGTTGGCCTTGGCGGTTTCGGCGGCCTCCTGAAAAGCAGCGTCGTCGGCACCGCTCACGCTGGCTTCCACGTCCAGGTGAATGCTGGAGATATCGAAACCGGCATCGCTTTGCGACAGCGTGACTTTTGCCTGGGTATCGATGGCGTCGGCGGTGTAGCCTTTCTCACCCAGGATCATCGATAGGGCCATCGAGAAACAGCTGGCATGTGCGGCGCCGATCAACTCTTCTGGGTTGGTGCCGGGCTCGCCTTCGAAACGCTGTTTGAAGGAGTAACCTGCATCCAGTACGCCGCTTTCCGTGGCGACTTTGCCTTGGCCATCTTTCAAACCACCTTCCCAATGTGCGCTTGCTTTACTATCCATTCTGTTCTCCTTTCCTAGGGTAGTGTGCTTCTCGCAGGATGAACGCAGGGTTACGTTCGGTGCTCATTCAGCGTAGCTGATTCTTAGCAGCGATTCTATGTGGCTGTCGAAACCTCTAAACCCCGACGATAAAACTGCTGGCGCTTCACTGCGGACAATAAAAAGGATTCGCTGGCGGTGGCTTTGTCGTTAAGCTGTTCATCTCTTTAAAAAGACCGACATACCACGGTAAGGACACTCCATGTCATCGGCCGATACGCTGCGCTTGCTACTGCTCTCTTCGTTATGGGGATTGTCGTTCATCTTTATGCGCGTCGCGGCGCCCGAGTTCGGCCCGATACCGCTGGTGTTGGTACGAATGGGCATTGGCGCTCTGCTGCTACTGCCGCTGCTGCTGAGCCTGCACTACGTGCGTCTGATTTGGCAGCATAAGGGGCCGCTGCTGCTGCTCGGGGTAGTCAACCACGTGCTGCCTTTTTCGCTACTGGCCCTGGCCACTACTCGGCTAGAGGCAGGCTTTACCTCGCTCATCAATGCAACGACCCCCATTTTCACTGCCCTGCTGGGCGCCGCCTTCTTTGCGACCCCTGTGCAACGCCAGCAGTACTTGGGATTGGCGCTCGCGCTGTTGGGGGTGTACGTGCTCTCGGCAGACAGACTGGACTTCGCACTCGGCGGCGACGGCTGGTTCATCATCGCGATCCTCGGCGCCACGTTCTGCTACGGCATCGCGGGCAACTATTCCAAAACGCGCCTGGGCCATTTGCCTACGCGGGTGCTTGCCGCGGGCAGCAGTGCCATGTCGGCCCTGGTGCTACTGATTCCCGGCGTGCTGCTGTGGCCAAGCGACCCCATCAGCCCCTTGGCGTGGGGCAACGCGCTGGCGTTGGCCATGCTCAGCACGACACTGGCGTTCTTGCTCTACTTTGGTTTACTGGCAAGCGCGGGCGCAACGGCAGCCTCGACGGTCACCTTCTTAGTCCCCGTTAGCGCCCTGCTGTGGGGCTATTGGCTACTGGATGAAACGCTGAGTCTACAGGTCATTGCGGGGATGGTGATTACCCTACTGGGCACTGCCATTGCCACGAAAATGCTACGTTTTAGGCCTAGCGGGGCGTTACGGAGACCGCCTCCCCCACACGAATGACGCTACCTTCCCCCGCCGTCAACGTGGCGTTTTGGCCAAAGTGCGCGCCCTTCAAGTGGGGTTGGGTATTCAGTGCCAGCAGCGTTTTCAGTGGCTCGGCTTGAGTAGGAATCGTGCCGGTCTGCTGGTCGACGGTGGTGATTTTGCAGCGCTGGCAGGGTTTACGCAGGGTGAGCTGATAGCTGCCGTTCTCGATCGTCGCCCAACCATCCTCTTGCCAGGCCTCGTCGCAATCCACCACGATATTGGGCCGAAACCGATTCATGGGCACCGGTGTATTGCCGCCCGCCACCAGCGCGTTGTTCAACGCATCCAGCGAACCGGTAGTGGTGATCAAAAAGGGATAACCATCGGCAAAGTAGGTGTGCGCCTCGCCACCGGCCAGAAAATCGTCTTCCACCGCCCGTGTAAAGGTAGTGGCGAAACGCACCAGACTCACACCCTTGGCCGACTCACCCAATGCCGCCTCTAGCCACTCGGACACCGCCTCGCTCTCCGGCAGCGCTTTGCAGTGATCACTCCACACCGATACCAGCCGCAAGTTGCCCTTGGGCTCTTCCAGTGAAATGGAAATCGGCTCGACGGTGGGGTGAGAGAGCACCAGGGCATCGGAGGTCAACGCCACGGTGATCGTGGCCAGCGCAGGTAGCTGGCGCTGGGTGACGAAGCGTTGCTGGGCATCCACCAGCATCCAACGGCGATCCCAAGCGAGGCCGTGGGCATGAATCTCGCTCTGGGTCACATCGATCCCCCGAAGGGATTTCACTGGATAAACCGTCAATTGGGTAATGTTCACAGCGGCCTCGTACGCCTAGGGCATGGCAAAATGAACCGTTAGCCTAACGAGGTTCTGATGCACCGCCAAACGATTTTTGGTCGCGCCGCTATAGCGTGTCGCCTGCTTCGATGCGGTATCCCAAATCCACGACTCTCTGCGCCAACGTCTCACCACGAATGCGCGCCAACAACGCTTGGGCGGCCGCCTCACCGATGGCTTGGCGGGGCGTCACGACGCTGGCCAAGCGGGGTGACATCGCTTGGCCCACGTCGTGCCCATGAAAGCCGGCAATCGCCATCCTTGCGGGCACGTCGACGCCCTGACGCCGACACTCGAAATAAGCCCCTACGGCTACGTCGTCGTTGGTACAAAAAATGCCGTCTGCTTCTGGGTAGTCGCGCTGAATTTCCTGCATCAGCGCGGCCCCGACGGTATAGGAGGAGCGCTGGCTGCTCTGCAGGGTCACCGGCGTGAGCCCCTGCTCTTCCATGGCTTGGCGATACCCCTGCTCCCGTTGCCGGGTACGCTCATCGAGCCGAACGGCGAGGTAGATCACCTGACGACGACCGCGGCGAATCATCTCGCTGACCATGTCGTAAGCGGCGCGTACATTGTCGTAGCCTACTGCCTGCTGCAGGGGCGGGCGGTGGGTATCCATGATCTCGACGATGGGAATACCCGCCGTTTCCAGCATGCGTAGACTGCGCGGCGTGTGATCATGGTCAGAGAGAATCACCCCATCTACGTTATACGACAGTAGCGAGGCAAGGCTGCGCTCCTCGAGCTCCTGACTATAGCCGTAGTGGGAGAGCATCAAGTGATAGCCTGCCGGTTCGGTATGGGCTTCGATCCCCACGATGACGTCGGCAAATACTTGGTTGGTCAACGAGGGGACCAGTACGCCTATCGAGTGACTGGTCGCGCGGGAGAGCAGATCCGGGGCACGATTGGGTATATAACCAAGCTGCTCGGCGATGCCGAAGATGCGCTCTCGAAGCCCTTCCGATACCGTTTCCGGGTCGCGTAAACAGCGGCTAACGGTCATCTTGGTGGCACCAACGCGATCAGCAATATCTTGTAATGTAGGGCGTTTTTTCTTCAATGGCGTCGCTGCCTTGTACAATGGATGGCGCTCGAACCCTACCATAGCGAATAGCAGGGCCCGCCGCCTATCCCTTCCTTTAGCCTAATGAGCGGCGCGGCGTGGGCGCGAGCGTAGCGCTAAAACGTTCCACGATCACCGCAGGCGTTAAGCTGATGGGGAGCGTCACGGCTTCGTCTACCTGGGGCGGCTCCAAGTCGGCCAATTGGCTGGCCAACATGTTATCGCCTTTGAAAAAGTGCCCGGCTCGGGTTTCCAAGCGCTTCCGCAGTAGCTCGTGGGTGCCTTCCAGGTACAAAATTCGCAGTTCGCTATCCCCTTTTCGCAAGCGGTCGCGGTAGCGCCGCTTGAGACCAGAGCAGGCAATCACCACCGATTCGCCTCGCGCTTTGAACTCAGCAAACAGCATGGCCAGAGTTGCCAACCAGTCGCGGCGGTCATCGTCGTTTAGCGGTGTGCCGCTGGCCATTTTGGCCACGTTAGCGGGCGAGTGATGATCATCGCCATCGATGAAGGTGGCACCTAGCGTCGCAGCCAACTGCTGACCAATATGCGATTTTCCCGATCCAGAAACCCCCATGACGAGAATGCGATATGAGCCGTTATGATTTGAATCAGTCGTCACACGCGGCTCCTATCAGTTACCGCGCACGGCGGTGAGGTCGGGCAACCAAGTCACGATGCTTGGAAAGGCGATGAGCAGCACCAGCACCACAAGCAGCGCGGCATAGTAAGGCAACATGGCCTTGACCAAAGACTCCATGGAGACTTTACCCACGCCACAGCCCACGTAAAGACAGGTGCCCACCGGCGGCGTGAGTAGCCCAATTCCCAGAATGAAGGCCATGAGCACGCCAAAGTAAGCGGCATCCACACCCACCGAGGTGACGATAGGTGCCAGCATCGGCGCCATGATGACCATGGCCGGGGTCAGATCCATCACGAAACCGACGATCAGAAGCAGGGCCGCCACGATCAGCAGCAGCAAAAAAGGCTCTTCAGTAATCGCCTGTACCTGACGTACCAGGGTTTGCGGGACCATATTGATGGTCAAGAACCAGGCAATCACGGTGGCAAAGGCCAACAGCATCATCACCATACCGGAGAGCCTGGCGGTACGAATCAGCATGCCGACCAGTTCTGAGAGTTTGAACTCACGATACACCAGCAGCGAAATTGCCAGCGAGTAAAGCAGTGCAGCGACCGCCGCTTCGGTGGCCGTAAACACACCGCCAATGATGCCGCCAATCACGATGACCGGTAGCACCAGGGCCAGCCAAGCGTCTTTGAAGGCTTTCCAGAGCACGTCCCAGCGAAATTGCCGCACCCCGCCACCCTGCTTGCTGGCCAGAATGAAGGTGGTGACCATCAAGGCCGCACCGATGAGTAACCCCGGAACGATACCGGAGATGAACAGGCGGCTAATGGACGTTTCCGTTACGATGCCGTACAGAATCAGTGGAATGGAAGGAGGAATGATGATCCCGATCACCGATGAAACGGTATTGATCGCCGTGGCGTTGGCAGCGGTGTAGCCCTGCTGCTTCATCGAGGGAATCATCATCGAGCCAGTGGCCGCTGTATCGGCCACTGCCGAGCCGCTGATGCCGCCAAAGAACATCGAGCCAGTGATGGCCACTTGCCCCAAGCCACCGCGCATGAAGCCGACCAGCGCACCGGCTAACTCCATCAAACGGCGCGCGATGCCGCCGTTACTCATGACCTCGCCGACCAAAATAAAGAACGGAATGGCCAGTAGCGGGAAGCTATTCACCCCACGGATGGACTGCTCGATCAGGATGGAGAGCGGAATATCCGATAGGACGGCCATCACCAGCGCCGCGACTCCCAAACCAAAAGCGATAGGTAAGCCGATGATGATCGAGACCAATAAAATAGCCAGAAAAATCCACAGCATGTCGATTACTCCCCTTGCGCTTTGGTCGATGGGTCGTGTGGTTGAACGATCACGCGTATGCTCATCCATACCCGCCACAGTGACACGGCGGCAATGAAGGCAACGCATAGCACGAGGGAAAGACTCACAAGGCTGAGCGGCACGCCCATGATGGCCGAGCGACCGCTGGAGCGTGACAAGACTTGATAACCACCAAACACCATCACTAGCATCAAACCCGTAATGATCAGGTGCTGCAGGCAGTAGAGCATGTGTGCGAAGCGCAGCGGCAGACGCCGCACCAGCGCATCCACAGCAATATGTTCATAGCGGGCGAACGCGGCCGCCGCACCAATGAAGACCAGCCAAATGAACAGCATGCGCGCCAGCTCATCGACCCAGGGGAGCGAGTGGTTGAACAGCGAGCGGCCCACCACGTTGCTCGACACCGCGACGATCAACGCCACCAAGATCATGCCAATCAGATATTCCATACCCAGCGTTAACCAGCGAAACAGCGCAGGGCCCTGGCGCGTGTCGGTATCGATTTCCAGCAGCTTGCGATTGGGATCGTCCAGGTAAACCGAAGGATCTTCCATGATGGGCGCTGCCAAAGAGGGATCAGCGTTGGGAGGTGTTGAGGAGGATGTCATAAGAACTCCAAGGGCACTGACAAGTCGGGCAGGCACAATGGCCTGCCCGATGGCGCGCTTAATGGTGCGTATTAGTTGCTGGCATCTTCAACGATCTGTTGAATTTCAGCGATCAGATCTTCGCCAATGCGCGGTGCCCACTCTTCATAAACGGGCTGCACGGCGTCTTGGAACGCGGCCAGTTGCTCATCGCTCAGGCGAGTGATTTGCATACCGCGGGCTTCTAACTGCTCACGGGACCAGTCGTCATACTCAGCAGAGAGCTGAATTTCGTACTCGGCGGATTGACGCGCGGCTTCAAGCACCAGCTCTTGGTACTCGGGTGCCATACGGTCCCAGGTACGCTCGGACAACATCATGATGAACGGTGTATAAACGTGACGAGTTTCGGTGCCGTAATCCTGAACTTCGTTGAAGTTGGATGTCAGGATGGTGCTCCAGGGATTTTCCTGGCCATCGACCACGCCCTGCTCTAGGGCAGAGAACAGCTCGCCAAACGCCATCGGCGTGGGGTTAGCACCTAATGCTTCCCAAATCGCCAAGTGCACCGGATTCTGCATGGTGCGCACGCTCAAACCGCGAACGTCCAAACCGGCGACGTCTTCCGGCGATTCGACCGGACGCGCGCTGTTGGAGAGCTGACGGTAGCCATTCTCAGAGAACGTCAATGCTTTCAGGCCGGTACCCTCGAACTTATCCAGCATTTCCTGCGCTACGTCACTCTGCATGACGGCAATGGCGGCTTCACGGCTGGGCAGCAGGAACGGCAGATCAAAAGCAGACAGCTCTTCAACGTAGCCAGTGGTGGCTGAGCTGGAGGGATAGGTCATGTCTAGCGTGCCGGTCTGCAGCATTTCCATCATCTGAACATCGTCGCCCAACTGGCTGTTGGGGAACACGTTGACCGTGATACGGCCTTCGGTGCGCTGCTCTAGAATCTCGCCAAAGTATTGGCTAGAGAGAAACTGCGGGGACGTTTCCGACAAACCAATACCCATACGAAGCGTGTGGCTACCGTGGTCGGCGACGATATCCCCTTCGATGGCGGGCGGATCGGAAAGCTCGGGACTTTGGGCATGAGCCATACCAAAGGTCAGAGTCGTTGCGCCTACCAGAGTAAGCGTGCTGCGCCAAATCGCTGTCATGACGTTATCTCCAAACATTCATTGTTGTTAAATGTTGAGCAGTGGTGTACTGAGATGCTGAGCGTTTATCTGCCACCCGAGCGAGCCGCGTCTTCATTCGCTTTATCGAATAACGCGTCAATATGAATGCTGCGGCTAATCGACGGGTTACGCCTTTTTTGTTACCGGTAACATTCAATAAGCGAAGGCTAGCGATCGCTTGGCGGGGTGTCAAAACAAAACTGCTCACTTACGACCAACGTCTAGGGATAGCCACTCATCGTTTGGCGCGCTACATTACCCACTATGCATTTCGTCTGGGAGTCCACATGCCTGCGTTAGACCCTTGCAGCGAACTTGAGCTCGATCACCAGCTCTGTTTCGCCCTCTATTCAACGTCGTTGACGATGACCAAAATCTATAAACCACTTTTGAAAGAGCTAGGGCTGACCTACCCGCAATACCTCGCCATGCTCGTGCTATGGCAAGAAGATGGCATTACCGTTGGCGCGCTGAGTAAGCGACTGCTGACGGACCCTGGCTCACTCACTCCACTGCTCAAACGCTTGGAGGCGGACCAGCTACTGCGCCGCCAGCGCAGCGTGCAAGATGAGCGCGTCGTCGAGCTCTTTCTCACCGACAAAGGCCGGGCGCTGCGCGAACAGGCTCGCCACATCCCTAGCTGCGTAGTGAATGCCAGTGAGAAATCGGTCGAGGCCCTGACGCAGCTCAAAGAGGACTTAGTACAGCTGCGTGAGAGTTTGCAAAAAGCAAAATGACGACCCGCTTTTTCAATGGGAAACGTTTTTCCGCTCAATTATATTGCGCGCAAAACAAAGCTGGACTAAATTAAAACAGATCATTATCCCAGCATGACCCACTTAACGACCAAAAAAGGAGACGTCTATGTCGATTGAAACGATTGCTTATCGTGCACATGCTCACGCCAAGGGTGGCCGTGAAGGCCATGCCAAGTCCTCCGATGGCGCGCTGGATGTCAAACTGAGCACCCCCAAAGAGCTGGGTGGCGCAGGTGGCGACGGCACCAACCCAGAGCAGCTGTTTGCGGCAGGCTACTCCGCTTGCTTTCTAGGCGCGCTGAAGCACGTGGCCAGCCAAGAAAAAGTCAAACTGCCCACAGATACTCAGATCGATGGTAGCGTAGGCATTGGCGCTATCCCCACGGGGTTTGGGATCGAAGTAGAGCTAAAAATCAGCTTGCCGGGTCTTGAGAAGGACGTTGCGCGGGCACTGGTCGATAAAGCGCATATCGTTTGCCCCTACTCCAATGCCACTCGTGGCAACATCGATGTCACGCTGACACTGGTGTAAAGCCGCTCTCTTTGCCGCCTTGCCAATCGGCAAGGCGGCGACACTGCATCTGCTCTGCGCTTTCTTTTACCCTTGCGGGTCATCCAGACAGCTCCTACCGTCAGTCCCCCTATACGCCCTGTATATTTTTATTTGACGAACACGCGAACTACCCTTGTACCCAGGTTTTACGTCCCCATTAAAAAGACACAACTTAGCAAGCTAGGCAATTGGTACTGCACTTATCACCTGTTCAACAGCGAGGCTATTATGAGCGATACGACCTACACGCCACCGCGGGTTTGGAAGTGGGAGCCGGGCAACGGCGGCAAGTTTGCCAATATCAACCGCCCGGTGGCAGGCGCGACCCACGAAAAGCCGCTACCCGTTGGTAAGCACCCCCTACAGCTCTATTCGTTGGCGACACCTAACGGCGTCAAAGTGACGGTCATGCTCGAAGAGCTGCTTGAAAAAGGCGTCACCGCCGCCGAATACGATGCGCATCTGATTCAAATCGGCGAAGGCGATCAGTTTGGTAGTGGCTTCGTCGAGGTGAATCCCAATTCGAAGATCCCGGCGCTGATGGATCACAGCGTGACCCCACCCCAGCGCGTGTTCGAATCAGGGGCCATCTTGTTGTACCTCGCGGAGAAATACGGAGAGTTCCTGCCGACAGACCCCGCCAAGCGCACCGAGTGTCTCTCTTGGCTGTTCTGGCAAATGGGCAGCGCACCGATGCTGGGCGGCGGCTTTGGACACTTCTACGCCTACGCACCAGAGAAGTACCAATATCCGATCGACCGCTACACCATGGAAGTCAAACGTCAGCTAGACGTGCTGGATCGTCACTTGGCCGACAACCGCTTCATGGCGGGCGATGAATACACGATTGCCGACATGGCAATTCACCCTTGGTACGGCGCGCTGGTTAAGAACCGCGTATACGAGGCGGCCGAGTTCCTAGAAGCGCATACGTACACCAACGTATTGCGCTGGACGGAAGAGATAGATGCCCGCCCCGCAGTACAGCGAGGCCGTATGGTGAACCGCACCTGGGGCGAGCCCAGCGAGCAGCTTCACGAGCGCCATGACGCCAGCGATTTTACTGAAAAAACCGAAGACAAGCGTTGATTCGCGTATTTAGGAAACGCACGATGTTCGATCCGAAATACGCCCAGCTGATATTTTCATGCCTGATGGCGCTATTCATGTCATGCATCATGTCGCTGGTGATTACGTTGTATAACGTGGGCCTCGTCGAGGGAATCGTGATGATTTGGCTCAAAGCGTGGCTGTTTGCCTTTGCCGTCGCGCTGCCGGTCATCAATCTAGTCTCCCCTATCGTGCGGCGTTTAGTGAAGCTGCTGATCAAGCGGCCACACTAACCGTGGCATCACGTCGAGTTCCAAAAAACAACGGGGCCTGCGATGAGCAGGCCCCGTTGTGTATGTGACGTTTCGCCAACGCGCGTCACGCATCGTTTACCTTAAAACTGATAGCGTACGTTGGCCGTGACGCTGCGGCGGTCGCCGTAGCCACAGTCGCCGCCGTCATAACGGCACCAGGAGACGTACTCTTCATCGGTGGCATTTTTCAGGTCCACCGAGAAGTCCCACTCGCCCATAGTGTAACCGACCATTGCATCGTATAGCGTGCTAGAGGGCACCACCGGCGCACCGCCAGAGCCGACGTTGTCACCGACATAGCGCACGCCAGCGCCAATACGCCAGTTACTGCCAACGTACAGGCGGTTCCACCAGGAAGCCTGCTCTTCGGCTACGTAGGGTAACCGCGTGCCGGTACTATCGTTGCTAGCGTTCAAGTTAGTGTAGGCCACCTGGGTCTCAAACTGCTGCCAGCGCTTGTTGACCTGTAGTTCCCAGCCATCGACCACGGCACCTAGCTGTTCGACACCGCCGGGGGTAACGCCGTCGCTAATACGGTTTTGCTGCGTAATATCGAAATAGGCAGCGCTAATGGCCAACGATTGATCAGGAGAGACGTACTTGAAACCAACCTCTTCTTGGTCACCGGTCGTGGGTTTCAACGGACTCGGATTGGCCGTCCCGTCGGTACCCAGGTTCATGGCAAACGCTTCCGAATAGCTCACGTAAGGCGAGAAACCGTTATCGAAACGGTACATCAACCCCACGCGGCCCGTGGTTTCGCCCTCATCGCTGACGGTATCCGGCCCAGACAGCGCCAGCGTCCGGTTCTCCGCCCAGTCACGACGCAGGCCAGCAGACACCACCACCGGCCCTACCTCGATATGGTCGGCTACGTAGATGCCGACCTGCTCGATTTCATTATCCGGACGATCGGTGGGGTTCAATGAATCTAACTGCAAGTTGCCATATTGGGGGTTGTAGACGTTGAACTGACCACCACCACCGGGCACCGAACTATAGTTATCCTGCGACCAGCGGGCGTCCTGACGGTCGACACCCGCAATGAGCGTGTGCTGGGTGTTACCGAGTTCGAACGAGCCTTCCAGACGAGCATCCATATTGAGAATACGCGTTTGGGCATCCGCCGTAAAAATGGTGCGACTGACATTGCCATCCGCATCGGGAATACTGGGAATGTCGACCCAGTGCTCGCGGGTCTCGGTACTGGAGTCGGTATAGCGCGCGGTGGCGGCAAACGCCCAGTCATCGTTGAGCTGATGATCGACGAACAGCGTGGTTTCGGTTTTTTCGCGGTCATAACGATCCCAACCAGGCTCTCCGACGAAGCGTTCCGAGCCAATGAAGCCGAGTGACCCTGGTTCCAAGGTGCCTACTTGGGGAAGAAACTGTGCCGACACCTGCCCCTTGTTCTCCTGACGATTGAACAGCAGCGTGATATGGGTGTCATCGCTGGGGCGCCAGGTAAATGAAGGCGCAAACAAATAGCCATCATCTTCGACGTGATCGACCTGGGTATCGCTATCGCGGGTCAACGCGACGAGCCGATACAGAAACTCACCATCCTCATCAGCGGCCCCCGTCACGTCCATTGCGAGCTGCTTGCGGTCATAAGAGCCATACTGGGCCCATATTTCACCGCTGCGCTCCTCTTGCGGCAGCTTCGAGACACCGTTGATGATACCGCCCAGATCCGCTTGACCGTACAGCATGGAAGAGGGACCGCGTAGCACCTCTACGCTTTCTAGAGCGTATACATTGGTGCGAACCGTATTGTAAGAACCGTATACTTGACGCAGGCCATCCAAATAGCGACCGGCATCCAGCCCGCGCACTTTGGCGCTGTCGCCACGGGTGTCGAAGCCAAAGTTGCCCGCATAGACGCCGGGAGTATAAAGCAGTGCATCCTGAATGTTTTTAGCACCGCTATCCTGAATGAACTCCTGGTCGATGACGGACATGGAGTAAGGCTGCTCGGCCAGGGGAACATCCAACTTGCCTACGCCAGGTTCGCGCTCGGCGTCGCTATAACCAAAGCGGCCTGCAGCGTCTGCAGTCACTTCCACTGTTTCTAAATTGACGCTATCAGACGCATTGTCTTGTGCATTGGCTGCCGATACCGAAGCAGCAGACGCAAGGGCGACCGCAACGCCAAGTGACCGCAGTCGAAAGCTAGGTGTGGTTTTCATCATGTAGATCCCGGAGCGAATATTAATATTAATGATAGTAATTTTTATTCACGCAAATATAGGGAGTTGTACATGGGTTGTCAATGACACACACTCCCCTGCCGATGCTCGGCAGAGGGAGTGTCGTGGCGCTGTTGGGAAGTACAACCGGAGAGATTACTGCAGGCGAGCGTTATTCAGGGCGTAGTTCCACACCCGGTAAAAGTAGAAAATATAACCAAGTCCCAAGGTGAGAAACGAGATCACCATCCATAGAATGATATGCCCCAAATTACTGAAAATATTGATATCGCACACCATTCTCCGCTCGATGCCCGTCGTGTTATCGATCACACGGGTGCGATTGATCACGAAGCGAGCAAACGAATAAGGAAAGAAAAACAGCGCGATGCCAAAGGTAATCAGGGTCAATACCACCCAAATCAACAAATGGCCGATGATGTCCAAAATCGAAAGATCCGCTTTTACGTTCACGGGTTGCCCTTGCACGGTAATAGAAAGAGGGAGCGCAGCGTACCATCGTCGAAGCTCGCCGTGAACGATGACTATCGCTCCCAGCCTTCACACCTAGCCCCTCGCACGCCAGCCAGACTGGACTCATCTGCTCGGCGACTACGCTTCACCACACTCAGCGAGCCATCGGTCTCCAGCACGACCGCCTGGGCAGCGTCGAGGCTGGCTAACCCGCTACTGCGCACGGCAGAGCGAACTTCATCGCGTGTTACCCTCGCCCTGTAGAGCGCGTCGAGCAACAGCTCGCCCTCGTACAGCAGTAAGAGCGGCTCACCGGTGACTACCCGTTTGACCCAGCTCACGCGCACGCTTAGCCACGTAATTATGAACTGTAGAGAAATCAGTAACCCCAACGCCAGCGCCCCTTCGGCCAGCGCCACGTCTTTGGACAACAGTACCGTGGCCAGCGTCGACCCCAACGCCACTGTCACAATCAGATCGAAGGCGTTCATTTTGGAAAGCGTACGGTTGCCTGACAAGCGTAAAAATACGATCAGCACCGCGTAGGCAAGCACGCCTACGATCAGCGTGCGACCTAAACTTTCCCAACTGCTAAAAAAAACCATCTCCATATGTCACTACTCCTAAGTGAAGACATCTATCTCTTCGACTGCTCAGGGTAGCAACCGTGGGTTAGGAGCGCGACGCCCACCACTGGGCGTAGGAGCTATTGTGAGGCGCAAGGCCACCCTCATCAGGCGCGCCATCTTCCCACCATACGGGCCCGCGCTCCCCTAACGCTTCTTTCGCTGCTTGTACCGCTTGACGCGCTTGGCGCAGCGCATGTTCATCTTCCTGTTGCTGAGCGCTGCGTACCGCCCGACGCGCTTTCATCAGCGCTTTGATATGGAGGCGCTTCTCCCCTTCCGAGAGGCGCGGGTCGGTGCAACGCCAAAGCCGATTCTTGGCAACGAAATAGCGGCCATCTGGCGTGTGAGGATACTGATTGGCCATCGCCCTCCCCCTATTAGCCCCTAAAGCCGCGCCCACCGGCTATCGATGAAGGTCTTAAAAGCGTCTGGTGAGTGTTAGTGCGCCAAATTTATCCTGCTCGTCTTGCCCATCGAATTCTCGGGTCCGCTGAACGGCCGCGTAGGTCACCTGCCACGCATCCCAGGCCAGTGCCAACCCGGCAGACGCCTCGGCCACCCATTCGTTGCGATCGACCGAGTGGCTGTTGCGGAAAGTGTTGCCATCGAGCGTCAGGTTTTGCGCCATGTAGTACCCTTCCACGTTCGCAAACAGGTACCACTGCCACCCGCGGGTGCCCTCGAGCTGATGGCGGCTGCCAGGATTGGGCGTTAGCGTCGGCACTCCCTGCGCATCGTCCCCCCAACGCACGCTATAACCCGCGCTGGCGTAGGTATACAAATTACCCAGCGCCGCGCCAACGCTTGGCCCATGAGAAAACTGCTTGCCGGCCAATGGCGCATCATGCCACCACTGGCGGCGCATGGTCAGGTTGAGGATGGCCTCGTCACCCAGCTGGTTACGCCAACCGCGCGGACGGTCGCTGTCGGTCACGCGGTGCACTTCGCGCTGAATACTGTCTGCCAGTGATGAAGGCCCCACCAAACCAACGTCTAGATGCAGATCCGTCGCCTGCTGCCAGCGGCCTACCGCTTTATCCTCGTAAAGCGACACGCCCCCGTACACTAACCCCGCATAGGGGCGGTCGTCTTCGATCAAGTCGCGGCGCTCGATCACATTGGGAGTGTAAATTTGATGTACCAAGCGATACGAGGCGCGATCCGCTTCGCCAATCAGGCTATCGGGTAACGCCACAGCCAAACGCTGGGTCCAGCTTTGCGGCTCGGGGGTAAACATCCAGTTCAGCTCGAAACCGCTGGTAAAGTGACCATCATCACTGCTGGCAAACCCATCGTTTTCGAACTTGATGGACAGCGCACTGTCGTCGGCGGGCGCCACGGCGGGCAGCAGGGTCATAGGCAGCACCAGCGGCAGGATGGCTTTACGGAGACCTCCTGCGTAGCGCTTTTTCTGATGAACAGGGGCGTTACCACGGGCAACGCGGGAACATAGAACAGAGGGCATCATGGCTCATTCCTTGAGTTGAGTGCTGAAGCAGGTAGTCAGGGACACAGGGGAACAACAAACATTGCTGATTGTATGTAATTACACAATTAGATAGCAAGCTACATTGCTTTGTCGCATCCACCGTGCCCAAAAGAAGTCCCTTTCATGGCGGGCAGACCCACCGCCCGACCATCAAAACTTAGCACAAGATGCTTCAACGCTCCCGCAATAGCCACTGCGGGGTGATCTCATGCTGGCCATTTTCATCGGTGATGAACAGCGAACCGTCGCTAACCATGACGGCCCAATTAATCGCACGGGGAAGATCTGCAGCAACGGTGGCCAGCGCCTCTTGCGGCAACCCTGCGACGTGAACATTTTTCAGTGAGGCAACGGCCGGTAGCACCTTACTCTCCCAGATATCGACGCGGCCATACGCCAGCAGGGACACCCGCTCAGCGCGGCGCGAGCACCAGATCAAACGCTCGGCGTCGGGTAGACCGACCTCGATCCAGTGCAGCACTCGGCCATCCAGGCTTTTTTCCCATAAGGCGGGTTCGTCGACATCCGATAACCCACGTCCAAATGCCAGCGATTCGCTGTACCATAGGACATAAGCAATCAGCCGAGCGCATAAACGTTCTTCCGTTTCGGAGGGGTGGCGAGCCACCGTAAAGCGCAGCGTTTCGAAAACGCTGCGGTCCAGGTCGGTCAGGTTAACGTCGACTTTATAAGGGGTAGCGCTCAGCGCCATGGCGAAGGTCTCGTTCGAAAAAGAAGTGGCGCGCAGTGTAGCGGATTTATGGCTCTCCTGCGGCGCTGCGTTCATCGCTAATGAGCGTGGCGTTTTTCACCGTTTCCTCTTCATGCATCGGCTCGCGCCACGTCTCTTTTAAGGCAGCCTCGTACCACTCCTGCATGGCGGGTAGTGCCAATAGGCGCTTTACATAGGCAAGTGAGGCATCGCTTAGCGGCAGGTTGAAGGTTTGTATCCGAAACGCAACAGGGGCGTAAAACGCATCCACCGCAGTAAAGTGCTCGCCTGCCAGAAACGGGCCGCCAAAATGCTCGAGCCCTTCTTGCCACAGCGCATCCAACCGGGCCAAATTACTTTTCAGCCCTGGAGAGAGCGCGTTCATTGTCACGCGAACGCCGCAGTTCATGGAGCATTCATCCCGCAGCGCGCCAAAGCCACTGTGCATCTCAGCACTGGCAGAGCGTGCCCACGCCCGCGCAGCACGTGCCCGAGGCCATACGTTGGAGTGTGTTTCCGCCACATACTCCACAATCGCCAGCGAGTCCCATACGGCCACACTGTGCTCGCTATCCACTAGGCATGGCACCAAGCCAGACGGTGAAAAGCGCTTGAACGTCGCGAGGCTCTCCCCAAAGCCACCCTCGAAAGGCATCAAGTGCTCGTTAAAGGGGATCTCCAGCGCCTTCAGCAACACCCAAGGGCGCAGCGACCAGGAAGAGTAGTTCTTGTTAGCGATATATAGGTCTAACATGCTGCGCTCCTTACGTTGAACATAACAATGAATGGCCCTACCGTGCCGCCTGGACCAGCGTATTCCCTCCGAGTCCCATCAACACACCGCCTCCCATTCGCTGAATCAGCTTGGAAGAGCCGTGAGACGTTTGCAGACATGCACGCAGTGGGCTGGCTAACAGCACTACCACCACATCCGCTGATGAGAACAAAACGTTGGTAGCAATGCCTAACCAAAGGAGCTGCCATGCCACCGGCATGGCGCTGTCGGGCTGCACAAATTGCGGCAAAAAGGCCACAAAGAAGAGCGCCGTTTTAGGGTTCAGTACCTCCACTAAAAAGCTATCGCGCAGTACCCGTCTGGTGGTCGCGAGCGGCAGCTCCTCAGCGTTCGTCCGGATACCTTGTTGCCATAAGCGCACCCCCATCCAAAGTAAATAAATGCCACCGATGACCTTCATCGCAAGATAGGCAGGCGGAATGGCGGCGAACAGTAGAGCCAAACCAAAAGCGGCAGCCACCACATGCACGTAGCAGCCTAAATGCACGCCAGTCACCGCCAACCAGCCTGCGCGCCGACCGCGTCCCAGCGTTTGCGCAGCGGTGTACAACATCGCCGGTCCGGGTAAATAGGCAAACCCCAGCGCGGCGAGAAGAAAGGCAACCCACTCCATCGCGATGACTCCGGCTTATCAAAAAATCGTAAGCCTGAGAATAAAATAAGGGATGACGCAAACGCCACCCCTTAAATGAACCAAACACGAAAAAGAAAACTTAGAAGTTGGGTTTGCGCTTCTCGACAAAGGCGCTCATGCCCTCTTTCTGCTCTTGGCCTGCAAAGCAGAAGGCGAATAGGCTGGTTTCCAGGGCCAGGGCGCTATCGAGATCCTGGTCCATGCCGTCGTGGACGGCTTGTTTGGCACCGCGGACCGACTGCGGGCCGTTGCCCTTCAGCTGCTTGGTGAGCTCTTCGACATAGCTCTCAAGCTCGGCCTGGGGCATCACGCGGTTCACGAGGCCAATGCGCAGCGCTTCCTGGGCATCGATTTTGCGCCCGGTGGTAACCAGATCGATCGCCATGGCGGGGCCGACACGACGCGGCAGACGCTGGGTGCCGCCAAAGCCAGGAATGACGCCTAACAAGACTTCCGGCTGGCCGAAGACGGCGTTGTCGCTGGCGACGGCCCAGTCACAGGCCAGCGCCAGTTCGCAGCCGCCGCCAAGGCAAAACCCGTTGACCAGCGCGACCACCGGCACGGGCAGCGTTTCAAGACGCTTGATGGTACGCAGCGCTTGGCTGGCAAAGGCGCGGGCCTCTTCGGGAGTTTTATCACGCATTTCGGTGATATCGGCTCCGGCTACAAAGGATTTTTCTCCAGCACCGGTAATCAACACCGCCCGCAGGCTGGGGTGCGCTTCGAGTTCGACCAAATGCGCTTCCAAGGCGCTGAGCACGTCGCTGTTCAACGCGTTCAAGGCTTTGGGGCGATTGATGGTCAGGCGCACCACGCCGTCGTTATCAACCTTCTCGATCACTGCGTCGCTCATAGTGGCTCCTTGATTGTTATTGCGCGTAGAAGTGGTAACCACTCAACCCTAGCGAACGCTTGGTTGGGTGGCAATCACTTCTTTTGTCGCGCTTCGACCCAGCCGCTGGCTACTCGTAGATATAGAACCCACGGCCGCTCTTACGCCCCAGGTAGCCTGCGGCCACCATGCGTTTGAGCAGCGGGCAGGGGCGGTATTTCGGGTCGCCAAAGCCTTCCTGCAGCACGTCCATAATCGCCAAGCACACATCCAGGCCGATCAAATCCGCCAGCGCCAGCGGCCCCATGGGGTGCGCGGCACCTAGCTTCATGGCGTCATCGATGGCTTCCGGTGTCGCGGTGCCCTCCTGCACGATAAACGCGGCTTCGTTGATCATCGGCACCAGCAGGCGGTTCACGGCAAAGCCCGGCGCGTCGCCTACCGGCACGGCGGTTTTGCCCAACGCTTTGGCCAGCGCTTCGATGCGCTCCACGGTGGCATCCGAGGTCTGCTCGGCGCGAATCACTTCCACCAGCTTGAGTACCGGCACCGGATTGAAGAAGTGCATGCCCACTACCCGCTCAGGGCGCTCGCACACCGCGGCCAGGCGGGTGAGTGACAGCGAAGACGTGTTAGAGGCCAGAATGGCATCGCTGCTCAGATGGCTGAGATCGCGAAACAGTTTCTCTTTCAACGCAGGCTGCTCGGGGGCAGCTTCGATAATCACGCTGCAGTCGCTAAGCGCATCTAGCGCCGTGGCGGTCGAAAGCCGAGCCAGCGCCTCCTGTTTGCCCTCAGCGGTCATCTTCTCTTTGGTAACGAGCTTCTCGAACCCTTTATCGATCGCGCTCTTGGCGCGGGTGAGCTGCTCGTCGGCGACATCGTACAGCCGCACGTTAAAGCCACTGGCCGCGACCACCTGGGCAATGCCCTGCCCCATGGTGCCTGCGCCTACGACGCCAATCCGTTGTTCGCTCATTTCGACTCCCCTGGCTGGTGCTGTTTGGCTTCTTCACGCAGCACGAATTTTTGAATTTTGCCCGTGGACGTTTTCGGCAGTTCGCTAAACACCACCGTTTTCGGCACTTTAAAGCTCGCAAGATGCTTACGGCAGTGGGCGATAATATCCGCCTCGGTGACTTCGCCGTAGCCTATTTTCAATTTGACGAACGCACAGGGCGTTTCGCCCCACTTGTCGTCCGGCTTCGCGACCACGGCGGCCTCTTCCACCGCGGGATGGCTGTAAATGGCATCTTCCACTTCGATGGTAGAGATGTTTTCACCGCCGGAGATGATGATATCTTTCGAGCGGTCTTTGATCTCGATATAGCCATCGGCATGCCATACCGCCAAGTCGCCCGTGTGGTACCAGCCGCCCTCCAGGGCTTTTTCCGTCGCCTCGGCGTTTTTGAGATACCCCTTCATCACGTTGTTGCCGCGCATCAAGATTTCGCCCATGGTTCGGCCATCTTTTGCAACCGGTTCTAACGTCACCGGGTCGGCCACGCAGAGCGCTTCCAGCATGTGGTAGCGCACCCCTTGGCGGGCTTTGATTTTGGCACGGGATTCCAGCGGCAGCTCGTTCCACGCCTCGCGCCAAGCGCACACGGTCACCGGGCCATACACCTCGGTGAGCCCGTAAACGTGGGTCACTTCGATGCCCAGCTTTTCCACCCCAGCAATCACCGAGGCGGGCGGCGCAGCCCCTGCGGTGGTCACTTTCACCGGATGATCGAACACCCGCTTTTGATCGGCGGGCAGGTTGACCAGCCCGTTGAGCACGATAGGCGCACCGCTGAAGTGGGTGACGCTCTCTTCGGCGATCAGGTCGGTGATGCGTTTGGGGTCGACTTTGCGTAGGCACACGCTGACACCGGCATTGGCGGCAATGGTCCAGGGGAAACACCAGCCGTTGCAGTGGAACATCGGCAGCGTCCAGAGATAGACAGGGTGATGGGGCATGGCCCACTCGAGAATGTTACTCACCGCGTTCAGGTAGGCGCCGCGATGGTGATACACCACCCCTTTGGGTTTACCGGTGGTACCCGACGTGTAATTGAGTGAAATGGCCTGCCACTCGTCGCTGGGCAGTTGATAGGCGTACTCAGGATCTCCCTCGGCCAGCAGCGACTCGTACTCCAGCTCGCCGATGCCTTGGGTCTCGCCCAGGAATTCCGGGTCGGCCACGTCGATGATCAGCGGCTTGCTTTCCAATTTGGCCACCGCCGCCTGAATCACCTCGGCAAACTCAGGATCCACTAGAATCGCTTTGGCTTCGCCGTGGGCCAGCATGTAGCCAATCGCGTCGGCATCGAGACGAATATTCAGCGTATTCAGCACGCAGCCCGCCAGCGGCACGCCAAAGTGCGCCTCGAACATGGCGGGAATATTGGGCAGCATGGCGGCCACCGTCTGCCCTGGCTGAATGCCACGCTTTTCCAGCGCCGAGGCAAGCCTTCGGCAGCGCGTCCAGGTCTCTGCCCAGGTACGGCGCGTCGTGCCATGCACCACAGCCGGATAATCGGGATAGATGGCCGCCGAGCGCTCGATAAAGGTAAGTGGCGAGAGCGGCACATGGTTGGCAGCGGTTGGCGGTAAGTCTTGTTCAAAGATGGAGGTCATGATCGGTTCCTGCACTCTTGGTTTTATTATTGAAGATCTTAGTATGCGCGACGTTCGCCAATCGGCGATGCCTGATGAACGCCGCCGCCTAAAAGGCGGCGGCGGGGCTAGTGGGCAAGGTGGCTGTCAAACTGGCTGAAACAGTGCCAGCCGGCCTCGATCACGGCACGGTGGGCGCGGCCCACCGGCAGCCATTGGTGAATGGCAAACTCGGCGCTGCACAGCTTGGTGCGGTAAAACGGCTCATCGCTGCCGCCTTTTACAGCCTGTTGGGCGTGCAGCGCTGCAATGCCCATTTGCCAAGCGCACAGTACGTGCCCGGCCAAGTTAAGCAGCGGCGTCGCGTAAGCCTGTACGGCATCGGGGCCGTGCTCAGGGTCGCGGCCCTGCTCCAGCACCAAGGCCATGGCGACGCGCAGGTCGTCAGCGCCTGCCGCGAGTGCACTGCCCATGCTGGCCAGCGACGCTTCACCCCGCAGCGTTTCGGCCGTTTTATGCACGTCATCGATCAGCGCCGAGAGTGCCGCGCCGCCGTCTCGCTGCAATTTGCGACCAGCCAAGTCCAGCGCTTGAATGCCGTTGGTGCCTTCATAGATAGGCGCAATGCGCGCATCCCGCAATAACTGGGCAGCGCCGGTCTCTTCCACGTAGCCCATGCCGCCGTGTACCTGCACGCCCATGGACGCGATATCTACCGCTTGGTCCGTCGAGAAGCTCTTGACGATGGGAATCAGCACATCGGCACAGGCCTGGGCGGCTTGGCGTTCGGCCTCGCTCTCTGCATGACGAGCGATATCTAGCTGTCCGGCACAGTAGAGTGCCAGTGCACGCAGCGCGTCGGTGCGGGCGCGCATGGAGAGCAGCATTCGACGCACGTCGAAGTGGTCGCTGATCGTGCATTCGCTGCCGCCGCGCTGCTTGGGCGAACGCCCCTGGGTGCGGTCATTCGCGTAGGCCAAGGCGTGCTGGCAGGCGCGCTCGGCCACGCCAATGCCTTGGATCCCGACTTTATGGCGCGCCTCGTTCATCATGGTGAACATATGGTTCAACCCGCGCCCCTCCTCGCCGACGAGGTAGCCTACGGCACCGCCGTTTTCCCCAAAGCTCAGCGTGCAGGTGGGCGAGCCGTGAATGCCGAGCTTGTGCTCGATGGAGGCGCAGGTGACGTCGTTACGCTCACCCAGCGAGCCGTCGTCGTTCACTAGAAACTTGGGAACCAGGAACAGCGAAATGCCCTTATTGCCTTCCGGGGCATCGGGCTTGCGAGCAAGGACGAGGTGAATGATGTTCTCAGCGGCGTCGTGTTCGCCCCAGGTGATGTAGATCTTTTGGCCGCTGATGCGGTAGTGCTCGCCTTCTGGAACGGCTTTGGTACGCACTTTGGAGAGGTCCGACCCTGCTTGAGGTTCGGTGAGGTTCATGGTGCCGGTCCAAGTCCCTTCGACCAGCTTGGGTAGATAGATGGCTTTGAGAGCATTGCTACCGTGGTGGGCCAGCGCTTCGATGGCACCGGCGGTGAGCATCGGGCAAAGCCCCAGAGCCATGTTCGCGCCGTGAAGCATCTCCTGTACCGCGCTGGCCACCACTTCGGGCAGGTTCTGGCCGCCCAGCGATTCCGACACGCCAATGCCGTTCCAGCCGCCTTCGACGTAGGCGTGATAGGCGGCGGCAAAGCCTTCAGGAGTGGTGACGCTGCCATCAGTTTGGCGCTTGGCCCCTTGGCGGTCGCCGGTGCCGTTGAGCGGAGCCCAGACGTCGCCAGCCAGCTTCGCAGCTTCTTCCAAAACGGCCTCGACGAGATCTGGCGTGGCTTCTTCGAATCCCGGCAGCGACAAGGAGCGATGCGCAAGCATCTCTTCGAGCACAAAGCGCAGATCGCGGACCGGCGCAGCATAAACATTCATGGCAAAACCTCAGGCAGACGCGGTGATATAGTAAAAACACTATCGACGATAGTAGTTTCCCTATTTCTTCAACACCATTAGCCCAAGGTCTCAGCAGATAGCCACCTTGGCGTCTTACTTGCGCACCTCGGTTTCGACATCGTCGTAGTAGGTGATATGGCTCTCGTCTGCCTGGGGCGGCCCTACCACCGGCTCGGCCACGTCGACCTCGGGTACGACATCAGATAGGTCTTCTAGGTGCTCGTGTTCGAGCGCCCCTTGCACCAGCTCCTCGGTGACCACCAGCTCAGCACCTGCGGCGGTCATCGGCGTCGTAGCATGGAACGGTGCCACGGGCACCGGTGCCGGGCGCACGCTGCGGCGCCAGCCAAAGAAAAACACGAAGAACAGGCTGAGCGCGCCAAATGCCCAGAATAGGCCCGCATCGCCCATTGCCGTCATTACCGGCGAAATCATCAGCGGGCTGACGGTGGCCCCAATCGAGTTGATCAACAGAAGGCCCTGGCTCATCCGCACCAAGGCACCTGCAGGCGCGCGGTCGGCGGCATGGCTCACTGCCACCGGGTAGAGCGCAAAGACGCCGCCGCCCAGCAAAAAGAGCAGCACAGCGAGCAGTGGCGTAGAGAGCGGCAGCCACAGCATGGCCGCCGAAATCACCACGCAGAAGGCACTGATACCGATCAGCACCATTTGGCGGTCGTGGCGGTCCGACCAACGGCCAATGGGGTACTGCAGCAGCATGGCCCCCAAAATTACGACAGCCATCATTTGACCGACTTGGTTAACGCTCATGCCAATGCGCTGTAAATAAAGTGGCAGCAGCGTATAGGCCGCAGCCACCACCATACCAGAGCCAAGGCTGCCCATAACGCCGGTAGGCGTCATGGTAATGAGACGATGCGGCGGCAGCGGTTCAGCGTGTTCGATGAGCGGCGAGACGCGGGGAATCATCGCCATGGGTAGCACCGATAGCGATGCCAGCAGACCAATCACCATGAAGGGTGCTGTGTCGCCCATCGCACTGGTGACCCCCAGCATGAGCTGCCCAAGCACCCCAGCCGCGTAAAGCGAAATCATATAAAGCGCCAGCAGGCGTCCACGTACTTTCTGGTCACCCGCCGTGAGCAGCCAGCTTTCGATGACCAAGTAGACCCCAACGGTCGCCCAGCCGCCAATCAGCCGTAGGGCAAACCACGCCCAAGGATCGAAGAACAGTCCCTGCAGTAGCACGGTCACCGCGACCAGCGATGCAAAGCTGCCGTACGCGCGGATGTGGCCAATGCGCAGCAGCAGGCGGTCGTTGAGCATGGCCCCGATGGCGAGGCCAATGAAATAGGCCGACGAGACGATACCGATCATGGTCGCCGACTCGCCCGCAGCGTCCAGGCGCACGGTAATCAGCGTGGCCAAAAAGCCATTGCCAATACCAAGAATAAACAGCCCTAATAGGGGCGCTAGCGCCATGGCCAGCAGTTGCCGCGACATGCCTACCTCACCTTGCTCAATGGATGAATCGTTGCCGTTTACACGCCATCACATCGAATAGGCAAGAAAACGGGCGCGCAATTATTGCTTTCAGAGGCGCAAAGTCAATGCTTTTTCGCTCCGACACTGAATAAATTAGTGTTTTCTAAAAATTACCACGTCATTACCAGCAAATTCGACTGTTAACCTCTCTTTCGCCGCCCACCAGCGAAAGGTGGCTTCGCTAAAAAAACTGACATGGGTGGGATCGTTGATGTAATGCCAACGGGCGAAGGCTTCTTGGCTCGTCACTCGCTTGGTCATCAGCCCAAGATAGCCGCCATGGTCGAGTTGCGCGATACGCTCACCCAACACCTCGCCCGGCGCCGCCAAGTGTTCGACCACCTCGGTCGCGGTGATGAAATCATACTGGCGGCTGAGCGACACGGCATGGGGCGCGTAAAAAATGTCGTACACGTCCATCTCAAAACCCGCTTCCTCGAACATCACCGAGAGCGTCGGCCCCGGGCCGCAACCAAAATCCAGCCCTTTTGCGCCAGGCGCCAGCTTTTCCGCCAGCGGCGTGAATAAACGCCCCAGAAAGCGTCGATATCCCGTATCCTGCGGCGAGTTTTGGTGCTGGTCATACTCGGCTTTTTCAGCGGCGGCGCTTAAATGCTGCTCACTAGACACAAACACCAGCGCACACGTGGCACACTGGTAGTAATCACGGCGACGGTCTTGATGGTACAGCGCAGACTCTTGCGCGTGGCATAGCGGACAGCGTCGCATCATCGTATTCTCTGGTTTTGACGTTCGTATTTAAGGAAAGAGGCATGCTCTCAGGTCTGGATCATCTTGTGGTTACCGTGACCGATATGGGTCGCGCAGTGGATTTCTACTCTCGCGTATTGGGCCTGGACGTACGCTACCGGGACGCTCAGCGCGTCGATCTCCTGCTGGGCGATACCGCCCTGCGCCTGCACCAAACTGACACGGATATTGCGCCCATTTCCGCCACGCCGACGCCGGGCAGTCTGGATTTATGCCTGCGCTGCCAGCTACCGCTGGACGAGTTCAAGCAGCATCTGGATGCGTTGGCCATCGACGTCGAGCTTGGCCCCGTACCCCGCCAAGGGGCTAGCGGCCCCATTGAATCGCTCTACCTGCGCGACCCCGACGGCAACCTGCTGGAAATTTGTCGCCCGGCAGCGCGTTAGGCGCGACCACATCGTGGGCCGCCCGCGCGTGATAAGTCGCTGCGCCCACGCTATCATAGCGCGCAGCCGAAGTGTCCGCTGGATGCTGGAATAGAACCGATCGAAGAAGGAACGCCCATGCGCGATGACACCCCGCTAGAAGGCGAAGTGGTCGACCGCCACGCCTCACAGGAAGAATCCTCAGCGCCTTCCCCCTCCCCGGACACCACCATGGCCATGGTAATTTACGCACTGTACTTGGCCAGCTTCGTGGTTGGGTTTACCTCGCTGATCGGGGTCATCATTGCCTATGTGTACCGTGGCAAAGGGCCTCACTGGCTGGAAGAGCACTACCGCTACCAAATTCGCACGTTCTGGATGGGCTTGTTGTATGGCAGTATTGCCACCCTGCTCACGCTCGTGCTCATTGGTTTTCCCATGCTGTTGGCGCTGGCCGTCTGGTTCATCGTGCGCTGCGTGAAGGGCTTCAAAGGGCTGCAGGAAAAACGCGCGCCCTCCAATGTCGATAGCTGGCTACTGTAATCCATGACCGAACAGGCAACTCCCTCCGAGACGCGGGCTCGCGCCCGCGCCATCGTCCTGCTCTGGCGCGGACTGTCCCGCTGGCCGATACGCTGGCTATGGCGTATCGCGGCCATGGTCGGCCCCCAGGTATATCGCTTCAGCAAACGCGAGCGACGCGTCACCGACATCAACCTCGCAAAAGTCTATCCCGACACGCCTGTCAGTCAGCGGCGCGCTTTGGCAAAGCAGAGCCTACAGCACTCGACCGCAACGATGCTGGAGCTCGGCCACGCTTGGATGGCCCCGCCAGAGAAGGTAGAAGCCAGTATTTTAAGGGTACATGGGCGCGACAAGCTGGACAGCGCACGAGCAGAAGGGCGTGGTGTGATCGTGCTCGCCCCCCATTTTGGCAACTGGGAAGTGCTGAACTTTTGGCTCTCCAGCCACTTTCCGTTTACGGCCATGTACGAGCCCCCCAAAATCGCCGAGCTAGAGCCGATCATTCGCCATGGCCGCGAGCGCATGGGCGCCAAGCTCGTACCCACGAATCCACGGGGCGTGGCGGCGCTGCTCAAAGCGCTCAAGCGAAGTGAAGCGATTGGTATTTTGCCGGACCAAGAACCGGACTGGGGCAGCGGTATATTTGCCCCCTTTTATGGCCGCGATGCTTATACCGCCACGCTGTTACCCAAACTGGTGGCGCGCACCCAGGCGCGGGTAGTGACCGGTGTGGCCCTACGCATTCCAGGCAAAGGCTTCGAGATCCACTTTCTCGATGCCGACGAGCGGGTGTATAGCGAGGAAGACGCTGTTTCGGCCACCGGTGTGAATGCCAGCGTCGAGGCCTCGATTGCCCTCGACCCGGCCCAATATCAATGGGAGTACAAACGCTACCGTAAGGTGGTGGAAGAGCAGCAAGGGCTGCCAAACGCCAACGACTTCCGTCTCTATTAAGTGAGGATGGGCATGACCGAACGATACCTCCCCAAAGAGGATACGCGTCCGCCACAAATTATTTACGCACTCTATTTGGCAGGCCTGATCACGGCCAACATCACCCTGCTGATCGGCGTCATCATCGCCTATGTCTATCGAAAAGAAGCGGCGCCCTGGCTACAGGCGCACTACCGCTATTTGATCCGCACGTTCTGGATCGGCAGCCTCTACTTCATCGTCACGTTCACCTTGAGCCTGATCTTCATCGGCACGCTGCTCTGGCCACTACTCGTGGTCTGGCTAGGCGTGCGCTGCATCATCGGATGGGTAGCCGTGCGAAAAGGCGAGCCCCCAGCAAGGCCGGGTAGCTGGCTCTGGTAACGACGGCTCATTACTCGTCGCGGTGGCGAGCATAAACGTCATCCAGCCGCTCGATATCATCCTCGCCCAGGTAGCTGCCAGACTGCACTTCGATCAACTCCAGTGGAATTTTGCCTGGGTTCTCCAAGCGGTGCAGTGCGCCGATAGGAATATAGGTGGACTGGTTCTCGCTGACCAAGTACGTACGTTCATCCACGGTTACTTTGGCTGTGCCGCTGACCACCACCCAGTGTTCGGCACGGTGATGGTGGCGCTGCAGCGAGAGCCGCCCACCGGGGCGCACGGTAATGTGCTTCACCTGGTAGCGATCTCCATTATCCATGGCTTGAAAACTGCCCCAGGGGCGGTGCACTTGAGGCGATGTCTGCGGCTCGCTGCGCCCTGCTTGGGTCAGCGCTGCGACGAGCTGCTTGACGCCCTGCGCCTTGTCGCGATGGGCCACCAATACACTGTCAGAGGTTTCCACGACGATCAGGTCTTCCACGCCCAGCGTGGCGACCAAGCGGTGGTTTGCGACTACCAGCGAGCGACGTGTATCGCTCAGTACGCCATCACCGGTCACCACATTGTCTGCCGAATCAGGCGTATGCGTGGCCATCAGCGCATCGAAGCTGCCAATATCACTCCACTGAGCGTCCAAAGGCACCACGGCCGCCTGGGCACAGTGCTCCATGACCGCGTAATCGATCGATTCGCTTGGGCAACGCTGAAAGGCGTGTTCGTCCAAGCGTAAAAAATCGAGGTCGCTTTGAGTGCGCGCCACGGCTTCTTGGCAGGCTGACAACATATCGGGCGCAAGCCGCTCGAGCTCCGCCAAATAACGGGAGGCGCGCAGCAAGAACATACCGCTGTTCCACAGCGTATCTCCCTGGACCAGCAGCGCTTTGGCTTTCTCCAATACCGGTTTTTCAATAAACGCGGCCAAATGGTGGCCTTCGCCCAAAACGTCACCGCAAGCAATATAGCCATAGCCCGTTTCCGGATGCGTCGGCACCACGCCAAACGTCACTAAATAGCCCTGCTCCGCCAGCGGCTCGGCACGCTGCACGCTGTGCTTAAACGCGGCAACATCGCCTAGTACGTGGTCGGCGGGCAGTACTAATAGCAGCGGATCCTCGCCCGACTGGCGCGCCAGCAGAGCGGCGCAGGCAATGGCAGGAGCGGTATTGCGGCCCACAGGCTCTAGAACGATTTGCCCCTCATGCTGAATTTCACGCAGCTGTTCGGCCATCAAAAAACGGTGCGAGTGGTGGCCCATCAAGATCGGCGGCAGCGTGGACAAGCCCTCCAGACGCGTGAGCGTCTGTTGAAGCAGGCTCTGCTTGCCGGTCAAACGCAAAAACTGCTTGGGCATCTGCTCGCGGGAGAGCGGCCAAAGCCGGGTACCGCTTCCGCCACTCAAAATAACCGGTTGAATCATGGTGTCGTCCTTGCTGATGTTGCTGCGGGGCCAAAGTCCTGCTGTAGCCAGTGGCGAAGTTGGCTCATCCTCGGCGCCTCCTGCGGGTGCGCTAGGGGGGGCAGCATCCCCTCCACGAAGCCACGTCGTTTGAAAGGGTTCAGCAGTGCTGGATCGCCGCTGATGATATGTACCGGTACGGCAGCACTGGCTTCGTCGCCGGTAATCAACGGGGCGGGCTGATGGTCGCCCAGCACGATGAGCAGCGTCTGTTCATTGGCCACGCGCTCGGCCCAGCGTCCTGCCACGCTAACAGCGTAGTCCACCGACCACGCATAGTGGTCGCGAATGCGCTCCAAATCTCGCCAGATCACCTCGGGCGGATCACCCGCGTTCTCCCAAGGGGCATAGAGACTGCCATCGCCCACCAGCGACCAGTTTTCCAGCACGGGCAGAATGGGTGTCCAGGGAGCGTGACTCGAGATCAGTGCGATCTGGGCGAACAGCGGTGAGTTACCCAGCAGCTCGCGCTGAGTATAGTCCAGGGTAAATTGATCCGGCATGGTGACCCAGTTGAGCGGCGGCCCTTCGTAGGGCATGTCTTTTGCGGCGACGATTTGGTCGAAGCCGTAAGCACGCCCCTCTGGCCACGCCAGGGTGATCGCAGGCATCACGCTGAGCGTGCGCTGCCCGGAGGCACGAAAATCGTCGATCATCGTCGAGTGGCCGCTCTCTAGCATCAGTCGATACCAAAGCTGATTGTCTATCCAACGCCCGCTTAGCGTCGTCGCATGGGCAAGCCACGACTGTCCGCCGCGGATGGGCGATGCGACCAACCCCGATACCACGTGCAGGTCACGCTGGGATAGTCGTCGCTTGAGGTCTTCCATGGTGAGCAGCAGTGTGCGGTTATAGCGAGGGTCTTTCAGGGCAGACACACCATAAGACTCGATGAACGTCAGTAGTACGTTTCGCCCAGCCAAACCTGGCAGGACCTGCGCCGCTATCGGCGTCTCTTCCAACTGCGCGCTAAACGCTTGCCGAGCGCGGTGCGTATCGACCACCTGTTCCCACTGAAAACGGGCAGTGGCGACCATCGGCAGTGCGGCCTGGGGAACTAGGCGATAGTGATTTGCCTCTAACAGAGCCATACTCGAACTGACCACTAGCAACACGACGGCCGCGTTTCTCGCCCGACCACGGCGCGTGGGAGGGCGAGCAGGCAGTAGCAGGCGCAGCATGAGCCACAGCACGCCAATGAGCAGTACACCGCCTAGCAACATCAGGCAAATTGCCGCCAGTTGGCCTACATTACCCACTAGTAAATGGTAAATGGAGCGCACGAGCGGCACGTCCAGATAAAGGTTCAGCGAACGGCCAAACGCCGTATGCGTAGCGGCATCGCCAAGGTTGGTCGCCGTTGCCAATGCCAGGGCGCTCACGACACCGCTCCCCAACCAGCGCCGCCAGCGACCGGCCGGTAGCAGTAGCATGGCCGGGGCAATCACCCACGCTTCCCAGGCGATCAAGGGCGATAGCGTGCCAAAGCGCCACCACAGCGGAGCCACCAGCAGCACATTCAGCGCACAAGCCGTAATGAGGAGACGACGCATTCATTTCACCAGTAGCGTTGAGGAGAGCATCAGCGGTATAACCGATTGAAGGCCCTGGAGCCTTGAACCGTTAAACCACTATTTTTAACACAGCTTGCTAAGCGTATAGGTTTTGTTTAAACATTTCACACAATGACGTGTTGTCCACTCTATCAGGTCACGAAAGGAACTCGCCCATGGATTGTCGAACGGCTGCAAAATGGATCGTCTCACTGAGTTGGATGCTTGCCCTTCCCGCTGCCGCCAGCGAAGATCCCGTGTTTCAACAAGTCATAGAACGCGCCAAACAATTAGCTGCTGCCCCCTATACAGCTCCCGACGCCCAGTTGCCCGAAGCGCTACGATCACTTGACTACGATGGCTATCGACAAATTCGCTTCAACCCAGAGCGCGCCTACTGGCGCGAGGAAAGCCCCTTTAGCCTACAGCTCTTCCACAGCGGGTTTCTATTTCAAACGCCGGTGGCACTCAATCTGGTCGAAAACGGTGAGGTCGTCCCGCTCGACTTCACCACCGACGATTTTCGCTACGATGGCGACGCCAGCGACCTGCTGGAGCACGACCTGAGCGGCAGCGGACACGCCGGATTTCGTCTCCACTATCCGCTCAATAATCCCGACTATGCGGATGAATTCTCCGTCTTTCTCGGCGCCAGCTACTTTCGTCTGGTGGGCCAGCATCAAGCCTACGGGTTATCCACACGAGGGTTGGCGATCGACACCGCCTCGTCCCAGGGCGAAGAATTCCCTGCCTTTCGTGAGTTTTGGCTAGTCACGCCAGACAGCGACGCCGAGAGCATCACGCTCATGGCGCTGATGGATAGCCCGTCGCTCAGCGGTGCCTACCGATTCACGCTCACCCCTGGGGAGCACACAGAAGCCGACATAGAAGCCGAGATCTTTGCCCGGGAAGATATCGAAAAAGTCGGCATCGCCCCACTGACCAGTATGTTCACCTTTGGAGAAGCGAGCGCCCAGCGGCCGGATGACTTCCGCCCCCAGGTGCATGACTCCGATGGCCTCTTGATGCACACCGGCAGCGGCGAGTGGATCTGGCGGCCGCTGAGCAACCCCAGTGAGGTCCGTGTGTCGAGCTTCGTCGATGATGCACCACAAGGCTTTGGCCTGATGCAGCGCGAACGTCGCTTCGACCGCTACTTGGACCTGGAAGCCAACTACCATCGCCGCCCTAGCCAGTGGGTCGAGCCGCTGGAGGCATGGGGAAAAGGTCACGTGGAGCTGGTGGAAATACCCACCCCTGACGAAACCCACGACAACATCGTGGCTTACTGGGTCGCCGAAGATGCGCTCGACGCCGGTGACTCTCGGCGCCTGCACTACCGCACTTACACTTTGAACGAGCAGCCCGACGCCCACGCACTGGGAAAAGTGATACGCACTCGGCATGGCAGCGCCTCCGTACCGGGTGAAGCGGACTCCCCCTCCGCCGAGCAGCGCCAGTTCGTGGTCGATTTTAGCGGCGGCGCGTTAGAGACGTTAGCGGCCGATGCAGAGCTCTCACTGGATATCAGCGTGCGCGATGGCGAAGCGCTACTGCCCCAAATCAAAGTGCTCCCCCATCACGGCCGACGCGCCACGTTCAGGCTTCCACCCAGCCCCCAGCCGAGCGATATACGCTTGCGTTTGATGCGAGACGGTGAGCCCGTCACCGAAACCTGGAACTACGTGTGGTATCCCAATGCGTAATCCACCTTCGTTAATGCCGTCCATACCGTGGCTCAACGCTCGGCGCGCACTGCTAGCCACGCTGGTCATTGGTACCAGCCTGCTGGGCTGCGCCGCCATGGTGCAAGTAGTGACCAACCTCGCGCTGGGCTGGCAAATCGCCATGCTGACGCTATTTGGCCTCACCTTCAGCTGGATTGCGCTGGCTTTTTGGGGGGCCATTTGCGGTTTTGTGATCTGTGCGCTGCGTCTCGACCCGCTTAGCCTCAAACCCTTGACGGCAGAGCGACCGACCGCCAGTCGCTTGGTCAGCCGGACGGCGCTGGTCATGCCGATTTACGCCGAGCCGCCCATCCCCACCATTGCCGGATTGGAGGCTACCTGCCGCTCACTGCTTCAACAGCCAAGCACACAGGGCGAGGACACCGCCCGCGTCATCGGTCAGCACTTCGAAGTGTTCATCCTCAGCGATACCCAAGACCCGACCCAAGCCGACGAAGAAGCCGCCCACGTGGCTGCGCTTCAGCAACGTATGGCTGGCCAGATGGCAGTGCACTACCGCCGTCGTCCCAATAACCATGAGCGCAAAGCAGGCAATATTGCCGACTTCTGTCGTCGCTGGGGCCGCCGCTACGACTACATGATCGTCCTGGATGCCGACAGCCTGATGAGCGGCGATACGCTGCTGCACATGGTGCACCAAATGCAGCGCTACCCCACCGTGGGCCTGATTCAAACCGTGCCCATTCCCGTTGGCCAGCGCACGCTGTTTGGCCGTTTTACCCAGCTCGCCTCGGCGCTGTACAGCCCGATGCTGGCAGCGGGCCAGAGTTTTTGGCAGGGCGACGCCGCCAACTATTGGGGGCACAATGCGATCATTCGCACCCGCGCCTTCATGGCCCACGCAGGGTTGCCAACGCTCTCCGGCAAACCGCCGCTAGGGGGCGAGCTGTTGAGCCACGATTTTGTGGAAGCGGCTCTGTTGAGACGTGGCGGCTGGCAGGTGCTACTGGATACGTCGGCAACGGCAGCGCTGTCCCGGCGCGACCCCCACGCCAGCGCCTCGCGCAACAGTTTCGAAGCCATGCCCAGCAACCTACTCGACTTCGCCAAGCGCGACCGCCGCTGGCTCCAGGGCAATCTTCAGCACCTGCGCCTGTTGACGGGCGCGGGCTTTCACGTCATCAGTCGCCTGCATTTCTTTTTTGGCGCGTTTGCTTACTTGTCGTCGCTGGTCTGGCTGGGGCTGCTGGTGTGTACCAGCCTGATGGTGGGCTACCACGCCATCGATGGGGCGACCGAGCCGGTCTTGCCCAAGGTGCTCTCGCTGTGGCTATTGAGCACCACGCTCGGCATGCTGATGGCCCCCAAACTACTCGGCCTACTGCTGTCCTTCTGCCAGTGCCCCCACGCCTTTGGCGGGCGCTTCAAATTGGTGGTCAGCACGCTGCTCGAAATCGTATTTGCCGCGCTCATTGCGCCGCTGATGATGGCGTGGCACAGCCTATTCATCATCAATGTGTTGATTGGTCGTGCCATTGACTGGCAAACCCAACATCGCGGCGAGCGCTCGTTGAGCTGGCGTGAAACCTGGCGGCATACCGGATGGATGACGCTATGCGGTGCGCTATGGGCGGGCGTGATGGTGCTGTTTTCACCCTCGGCGTTCGGCTGGTTGACCCCTGCTTGGCTCGGGCTCGTGGCCGCCGCACCGTTGGTAAAGTACTCCAGTAGCGGTACCTGGGGGGGCGTGGTGAGCCATCGGCTAGGGTTGCTGCATACGCCTAGCATTAGCCTGAAACCGGCGCTCCTCAAAGATTTTGCCGATCTGACGGCACGCAGCCCTGCAGCGCTGAACATGGACGGCGACCTCACGCTGAATATCCCCCCCAGTGAGCTGTATGGCGACATGCCTTGCCAACTCTTAAGACCCGGAAAGTCGTCACAAACGTCGACCGTTTCACGCGCGAAGGAACCCCATTAAATGCCCTCTACGCTTCAGCAACTTCGCAGCGCCAGCGGCTTGGCCCGTTCCCTGTTCATCTATTGGCGGCCTGGGCGGCAACGCAGTTTGAAGCGGCTCTACCAGCCCTTTCTAGTGCCCGGCGATATCGCTTTCGATATTGGCGCCCACCTAGGCGACCGCAGCGCCGCGTTTCAAGCGCTGGGTGCCCAGGTCATCGCCTTGGAGCCCCAGCCAGCGCTGGCCAAATGGTTTCAACGGCTGCTAAAAAGCCCACACATTACACTGCTGCCGCTGGCGGTTGGCCCCACTCCAGGTCATGCGGAGATTGCCATTAGCGTCGGTAACCCTACTCTTTCGACGCTTGCCACCGAGTGGCGCCGCCACGTGGGCAAGCGCAACGCTGGCTTTCAACGGGTGCGCTGGGAAGAGGCGCTACAGGTCGAGATGACCACCTTGGATGCCTTGATCGAACGTTTCGGCGAACCCCGCTTTATCAAAATCGACGTAGAGGGGTTCGAGGCGGAGGTGTTGCAAGGTCTTTCCTGCCCGGTAGCCGCTTTATCGATGGAGTTCGTGGCAGGCATGCTGGATGTCACTCACGCCTGCCTGGCAGAGGTCAACCGGCTAGGCGACTACCGTTTCAATGCCATCGCTGGCGAGCAACGCCAGTTCCGCTTTGCTACTTGGTTAACTCCGGAGGAGATGGCCTCTTGGTTAGCCGAAGGCGCTGATCAGCTCGCCTCAGGCGATATCTACGCCTGTCGCAGCGATCACCCGCTGCTCACCTCCTAACACACTGCGCCCCAGCGCTTCTCCCCAACGACACAAACGCTAACGAGACGCTATGGTTTATCATTGGCAACACTTGACCGCCCCTCAACTGAACGCCCTTGCTCAGCACGACCCGGTCGCGGTCATTACCTTAGGTGCCATCGAGCAGCACGGCACCCACCTACCCCTGGGCACCGACCTCATCATTGGTGAAGGGCTGCAGGCCGACATGCTGGTACAACTCGAGCGTCTGGCGAAGGATGTCGAGGTGCTGTGTCTACCCGCCATCGCGGTAGGGGCCAGCGACGAGCATGCAAGCTTCGCAGGCACATTGAGCCTGCCCGCACCGCTGGCCATTGCCACGCTGGAAGCGTACGGCGAGAGCATTGCCCGTACAGGCATTCGTAAGCTCGTGCTGATCAATAGTCACGGCGGGAATAAAGCGGTGATGGATCTAGCCGCGCTCACGCTTCGGCGGCGCTGTCACATGCGCGTAGTCAAAGCGACCTATACACGATTGCCGCCTTTAGAGGGCGCCATGAATGCCGATGAGCTACGTTATGGACTGCATGGCGGGCTGCTGGAGACGGCGATGATGCAGCACTTAGCACCGCAACTCGTCACTCTCGATGACTATACGCCTGCTGCTCCAGCCATGCCTGCGGAAGGCGTGCTGGTCAGCCCCGAGGGTAGCGCTGCCTTTGCTTGGTTAGGGGAAGATTTGAGTGAACATGGCGTGGCCGGAGATGCCAGCCACGCTAACGCCGCACTGGGTGAACGGCTCGTCCACCACTATGCCTACCAGCTTGCTCAAGTCATTGTGGAAACCGCTCGACTACCGCCACTGGGAGCGCCAGCGGCGGGCAAGCGTTAACGGCTGCGACTCTCGAGCACCTCATCCAAAAAGTGACCCGCTCGGCTGGCTTTGGCACTTAGGTAGCGGTGGTTGTGATCCGTTACGCTGCCATATAGTGCTTGGCGGGACACCACTTCGATACCGCCCTCTTTCAGGGCTGACATTTTCAGCGGATTGTTGGTGAGTAGCTGCACTTGATCGATACTCAACGCGTTCAGCATATCCACCGCCACGGCGTACTGGCGCTCGTCGTCGCCAAAGCCCAGCACTTGATCGGCATCGACGGTGTCCAGTCCGCTATCTTGCAGCGTGTAGGCGCGCAGCTTGTTCGCCAAGCCGATCCCGCGCCCCTCTTGGGCCAAGTAGAGCAGCACACCGCCCCCCATGGCCTGAATATCCGCCACGGCGTTGCGCAACTGCTCACCGCAGTCGCAGCGCAGACTGCCAAACAAATCACCGGTCAAACACGCCGAATGCATACGCAGCGGTACCGGACCCTGCACATCATCGAGCTGGCCGATGACCACGGCCACATGCTCACGCAAACCATCCGGTTCACGGAACAGCACGAAGCGACTATTGGGGGCATCTTCCAACGGAATATTGGCTTCGCTCACCCGCTTTAGCATACCCGGCGCACCCGCCAAACACTTATGCGCCTCGTCGGCGTTGACCTCCAGTAGCCGCCCTTGGGCAATATGTTTGTCAATGTCGTGGCGAGCATCCTCACTCACCAGAGCGGTTAACGCGGCAGGGATCAGCAGTGCTCGGCGCATGAGGGCCACTGCCCCGCGCTCGGCGACGCCAGCGGGTTTCAAGCCGCTCAACAGCGCACTGGGCTTTTTGCCAGCGTCAGCCACGGCCAGTTGATGCAGCTCGCGCTCGCCAATGTGTTCTGCCAACGGCAGGCAGGCGGCCTCTGCACTCAGCGACATGCCCATGGCCTCCAAACGATGCCGCGTGAGCACCAGCGCAGGGCGCGCACCCGCCAGCTGGGCCAGGGTATCCACCGAACGGCTACCCTCTAGCGCTTGGACCAGAAGGCGCTGCTCACCGCTGCTGATCACGACCGGTAAACCGCGACGAATATCGAAAATGGCGCGTTCAATTTGATACATGTAGGCCTCCAGGTTGCCTAATGGTATGGGCAAAGGTTGCTTGCGTTGGGCAACATGGCCCCGCATGATCTGAGGTTATTTTCAGTGTGGAGGCGTCATGCCCGACTCCAGTAGTACATCCCATTCGATCGATCTCGATACCGCTTGGCAGTGGCTGCTCGCCCAAAGCGACGGCACCTCTATCAAGGCGGATCTTTCGGTCACCCGCGACGGCGCGTGGCAGTCGCCGCACGCCGTCACGCCCCAAGCCCAGACAGCCTTGGACTGCCTGACGCCGCTGGCGTTGCAACCCCGCTGGGTCGTCGCCCAGCTGGGGCAGAGTTTGGATGGGCGAATTGCCACGGAAAGCGGCCACTCCCATTACATCAACGGCCATGAAAGCATCGTGCATTTGCATCGGCTGCGCGCGCTGGCCGATGCGGTCGTGGTCGGTGCAGGTACTGCAGCGGCCGACAACCCCCAGCTCACCGTTCGCCATGTCACTGGCCGCCACCCGACGCGAGTCGTCCTCGACCCTCGTGGTCGCGTGCCCGGTCATCTTGCGCTGTTTCGCAGCAGCGAGGTCAAGACCTTGCACATTACTGGGCCAGACGTGACGACGGCGCCCAGCCACGCGGAGCACTGCGTGCTGGCCTTGAATGCCCACGGCCAGTTCGACCCAGCGAAGGTCATCACGCTGCTGGCGGAACGCGGGCTCACACGTGTGCTGGTAGAAGGCGGCGGTGTCACCATTTCCCAATTCATCGAGGCATACTGCGTTGATCGACTGCATCTGATGGTAGCCCCGCTGCTGATCGGCTCCGGCAGGCCCGGCCTGCAAATGACGCCCATCGAGACGCTGGAGAGCGCGCTGCGCCCCACGATGCGCTCGTTCCGGTGTGGCGACGACACGCTGTTCGACGTGATGCTGCGCGACGTCTAGCCCACCTGCAGCGGTCGGGCCAAAGGGCGTGGAATCTGTCGATGTAGAACCTGTAGAAGGGGTGGCGCGACCACGTTTAGCCAACGCCACCCATATGCCCGGCAGACTAGAGAGCAGCACCAGGACACCGTAGGCCAACGAGATCGCAACCCCTTGCGCGGCTGGCAACCCCACCAAGACCCAAATAGCGGCAGCCGCGCCTTCCCGCAGGCCCCAGCCCGCAATTGATAAGGGGACTAACATGGCCAGCAGCAATACGGGGGTCAGCGCCAATAGGTCGAACACGGGCATCTCGCTACCCATGGCTCGGGCGGCGCACACCATCACCCCGCCATAGCTGAGCACGATGGCCAGCGAAGAGGCCAACTGCAGCGGCCATGCCCGACGCGCCAGCAGTCCACGGCGCACATCCCGTCCCAGCGCGATGCACCACTGAGGCAGTGCAGGCCCTTTCGGGCTGCGACACCAAACGCCCAGAGCGATCGCAGCCAAGAGCAGTGCCGCCACACCGACGACCAGCCCGAACAGCAGCGGGCCACCCAGCGCGGCGTGCCACAGCGGCGAGGCCGTCAGTGCCACCAGGGTCAGCACCACCACGGCCATTTGCCCCGAGGCCCGCTCGATGACTACCGCTCGCCAGGCGCTTCCCTTGGAGGCAGCTTGTCGAGCATGACGATGGGCGCGTCCCGCATCGCCCAATACGCCCCCCGGAAGCAGTTGATTGACCAACAGCGCCAAGTAATACTCGCGCAGGGCATAACGAAATCGCAGCGGCACATCTACCCGACCAGCAGTGAACTGCCAACGCCAAGCGCTGAGCATCACCTGCAGCACACTGATGGCTAACGCCGCCAGCACCCATTCGGGCGCGAAGCGTTTCACCTCGGCCAGAATGGCGGCAGGCTCTACCCACAGGGCCACCGCCGCCAATAGCGCCGCGCTGACGATGCCGCGCTGCACCCATGGCCGACGTAACCAGTGCCCGCTCATGGCTAACCCTTCACCGCGGGCAGCGCCAACAGGTCACGGTGGCCCACCCATACCCCTATTTGGCCGCGCTCCACGGCATCCAGGCGTGCGGTACGCCACTCGGCAATCCGCATGGCGGCGTCGGGGGCCTGCTCGGTGGCGGCTTCCGCCCAGCCGTTGATCAGCGAACTGACGAGCGGCTGATACGCGTGGCTACCCGCGGCAAGCCGCCAGGGCGTGGAGGCTTCCTCTACGTCATAACCCTGCGCCGCCAGGGCGTGGTAAAGCGCCCGGTGGGCCTCGCCGCCCAGCGCCTCACCTAGCCCTTTATCTCGCTGTTGATGCGCGTTGAATAGCCCCAATACAAAGCGATCTTCCGGGTCGTCGATGGGCTGCTGATCCCTATCCGTAAAGCACCATTCGCCGGTCACGCTCAAGCTCACCAGCAGCGCCTGCCGATGCGCAGCACACTGTTGGGCCAGCATGTCGATCCATGGCTGAGACACCAAATCGATGAGCGCTGACGCACTGACGACATCCGCCGCTTGCAAGGCGGGATGCTCGAGAGTCGCGAGTGAAGTGCAGTGTGTTTCCACTTGTAGCGGTTGGCCTGTGGCATCGTGCAACGGCATGGCCCGGCGACGCGCCTCGCGCAATAGGGCATCGTCATGGTCGAACAGCGCCCAGCGCTGCGCACCGCTCAACCGAGGCGCAAGAAACTGTACATTGCTGCCCCGCCCACAGCCTAAGTCCGCCAGCGTCACAGGCGCTTCGCAAGTCGCGAGCCACGCATCGAGCCGACTGACCAACGCCTCGCTACGGGCGTGACCATCGACCGCTTCGCGCAGCGTCAGCCAGCTAGCAGCAAACTGACTACCCGCCGTGAGTTCAGCCGTTCCTTCGTCCTTCAATGCCTTGACAAACTCATCGCCCGCCGCCTGCCAATCGTTAAGCTCTCCCCGCGCCAGCGCAACGCCCGCTCGCAGCTCGGTTCGCAGCGCTTCGTTGGAACAGAAATTATCGATGGCGGCACCGAGCGCGTCGGCATCGCCCGGCGCCACGCTAATACCCGCGCCTTCTGGCAAGGTATCGCGCAGGGCACCACCGGTCGTGGTAATCACCGGCAGGCCATGGGCCAACGCCTCGGTGACCACCATGCCGTAACCTTCGTACCAAGAAGGCAGCACCAGTGCATGGGCGTGTTGGTAAGCCGCCTCGAGGGTGTCGGCGTCACACTCACCGTGTAGGGTGATGCGTTCGGCAAGGCGATGCTCATCGATGAGCTGCTGCACGCTGGCGCTAAATGCCGTATCACGGACACCGCCGTAGCAGTCACACTGCCACTGCTCGCTAGCCACTCGCGCCAGCGCCTTGACCAATACATCCTGCCCCTTGCGCGGCGTCAGCGTGGCCACGCACAAAAGGCGGATGGTGTCACCCGCCGCAGGTGCGGGGCTGACCGGCGCATGGGCAACTCCCGGCTCCACGACAGTAATCGGCGCGGTAATCGGCAGGGAGTAATCGCTCGCGAGTTCGCTCAAACGGCGGGCAGTAAAGCGGCTGGTGACGATGATCCGTGCGACTTCGGCAAGCCCGGTGAGTTCGCTGCGGTGAAGTTGCTGCTGCTCTTCACTGGAGAGCCCCTGCTCATCTCCCAGCGGATGATGCAAAAGCGACGTGATATCCAACCGATCCGTATGGCGCGCCACCACGTCAGGCAGTGCGCCCATGGCTAGACCGTCGATAATGACTCGCTCGCCATCGGCCAACGTATCCAACGCGCTGGCAAGCGCACGTTTGGCCGTGTCATCGGCTTGAGTAAAGCGCCCCTCCAGACCGACCACATCCACCGACAGCCCCTGCTCGCGCAGCGCGTCAACGATGTGTGCATCGTAGATATAACCGCCGGTGCGCTGGTTGGGATCCCCCGCCACCAGTAACGTCAATCGCTGGTTCATAGCGCTCCTTCGTAACTGGCCCAGGCCACATGGGATTCATGCAGTTTGATTTCCATTTGGGTCAGGCCTTTGGCCGTTTCTCCCATACGGCCCGCCTTGATGGCCGCGGCGAGCTGGTCGAAGATCACTTTCGCCATGAACTCCGTGGTGGTGTTCTGGCCGGACAACTCACTGACCTCATCGAGGTTGCGATAGTTGTAGCCCGCCAACACTTCTTTGACGGTTTCGCTGGCTAGACCGATGTCGATCACCAAGCCATCCTGATCCAGCTCTGGGCGCTGAAACACGACGTCTACCACGTAAGTAGCCCCGTGGGTGCGCTGGGCCGGGCCAAAGATCTCGCCTTTGAAACTGTGGGCAATCATGAAGTGATCGCGAACGCATAAACGGTACATGGCAACTCCCGTAAGCAAATAACGGTTGAAAGATTAGGGGTAGCGAATTCGGTGACAGAGCGCCGTGCTCTGTGGACTAAACAGCGCCGGGGCTCGTTCGGGGAAATCGGCAAAATCGCACTCACTGCTGATCAACGCCTCAAGGGCAGGGTCGGCCAGCAGGCGAAGCGCCACGTTCAAGCGACGGCGATAGTTCCAGCGCGGCTGGAGTTTGGCTGGCAATTGACCCACTTGGCTGGCACGCAGTGTCAATCGCTGGGAGTGGAACGCCCCGCCAAGGGGCAGCGACACCTCTCCTTGACCAAACCAGCTCATCTCGATGACACGGCCTTCATTGCCGACGAGCGACATGGCCAAACGCAGGCCGTCGGGATGACCGCTGGCATGAATCACACAGTCTTGATCGTTCGAGGCTTGCTCAGGCAGGGCAAACGGTACATCGAGGGCTTGGGCCAAGGTTTCACGCTCGGGATTGATATCGACCAGCGTGACCTCGACCCCCGCCATGCGCGCGCACAAATACGCCACCAGCGCGCCCACGACACCCGCCCCCACCACACAAACACGCTCGCCCAGCATGGGGTTGGCATCCCATACGCCGTTGAGCGCGGTTTCCATGTTGGCAGTGAGCACCGCGCGCTGCGCGGGCACGTTATCGGGCACGGGCACTGCCATATCGGCAGGCACCACATAATGATCCTGGTGGGGATGTAGGCAAAACACGATTTTATCGACAAGCGCGTCAGGCCCATGGGTGACCCGGCCGACGCTGCAATAACCGTATTTCACCGGAGTGGGAAACTCTCCAGCTTGAAAAGGAGCGCGCATGCGCTGGGTTTCGCTGTCCGGCACGCGTGCGTGAAACACCAGTGATTCCGTGCCACGGCTAACGCCGCTGTACAGGGCACGAACGTGCACCTCTGCTTCACCTAACGTGGGCAGCGGTTCCTGCTGCAGTTGGCCCTGGCCTGGGTGTGTTACCCAAAAAGCCATGGCCGTCTTAGGCGCCGACATGACATTTCCTTATCGTTGAAGCGCTGTTTCCATCCGTTGATCTTAACGTGACTAAGATATGGCGACTTTTCAATGGCTCACCTATAGCTTAGCGTAGAAAAGCAATCGGTCTATTAACGCTTGCCAACCTTCAACATTGTTTAATGAGGGAACTTTTGGGGATGCTGACTACCATACACCCTATACAATAATGGTACATAGATAAATTATTGCATCATTAATTTCAACTGCGGTCGACGATACCGCTACGTGAGCCACCATGCCGCCTGTGTCTAACTCCTCCCCATTTCCCCTGCCCAAGCGACTGTGCAGCAGCATCGAACTGCTGGTAGGCGCGCTACTATTGGCAGGTCTTGGGACGCTGCTCGCGCCCCTCATGCCCGGCGCAGCCAACTGGTGGGTGGCCATCGCCTTTTATGGCCTGATCAGCGGCTTGGTCTTGGTGTTTTGGCCTCATGGCCCGCTGGGTTGGGCCAACCGGGTGACACTGGGGCGCGCGGTGCTGGTCGCTCTGGTGGCGGGCGCGCTGGTGAATGACGCCTTTATCGACGCCATTTGGCTATGGCTGGGCGTCTCGGTCATCGCACTATTACTGGACGGCGTGGATGGCTGGATCGCCCGCCGCACTCGCTGCCACTCATCTTTTGGGGCACGCTTCGATATGGAACTGGATGCCCTGCTGATCATGCTGCTGTGTGTTGGCTTGATCATGGAAGAGGGGCTGGGGCTGTGGGTGCTGCTGATTGGCGGCATGCGTTATTTATTCGTGGCCGCTAGCCTTCCCTTCCCTTGGCTGGAAGCACCGCTCAATGACAGCTACCGCCGCAAAGCCGTGTGCGTCTGGCAGGTCGTGGCGATGCTGCTGGCGCTAACGCCGCTGACCTCACCGCTGTTAGCGGGACTGCTGGCGTTCAGCGCGTTGGTGACGTTGATTTACTCTTTTGGCGTGGATATTAAGTGGCTTTACCAACACCGCTAAACGAATTCATCATTACATGGTGTGTTTAAAAAAGAAGTTACCTGATGCCTTTAAAGCAGCCATTTCTTACATCTTAACCACGGGCCCAAAGTATCAAAAAAGGCAAAAAAATCAGCTAGTAGACACATTTTTAGCCAAGGCAATACTTGTTCGCCATCATCAACTTTATTTTTTATGGACTTTGTGGTCATCAACAAAAAAACTGATAATATTTCGTGCTATTCGATTCTTTCTTTTGTCACTCAAGTAAGCATTTCACACAACGCTTTTACTTCAAGAGTCTGCCCACCATGACACCCGTTGCCCTCCTTTTTCTTGCGGTTTCCATGTCGGCGGATGCGTTCGCAGCCTCCATCAGTAAAGGCGCGGAACTGAGCAAACCCCGCTTCCATCACGCCATCGGCATTGGCTTGGTGTTTGGCATCATCGAAGCGATGACACCGGTGCTTGGCTGGGTAGCGGGTAAGGCGTCTCAACAGTACGTGGAAGCCTGGGATCACTGGGTCGCGTTTACGCTGCTGACCGTCATTGGCCTGCATATGATTCATGAAGGTCTCAAGAAAGAAGACAAGGTAGCGCACCGCAAGCAAACGCTGTGGCTGCTGATACTGACGGCTACCGCCACCAGCCTAGACGCCATGGCGGTAGGTGCCAGCTTGGCATTCATCGATGTGAACATTATCACCACCAGCCTCGCCATTGGCCTTGCCACCACTGTGATGGCCTCCATGGGAACGCTGCTTGGTCACTCATTGGGCAAGTACGTTGGCCACTGGGCCGAACTGATAGGCGGGGTCGTGCTGATGGGGATTGGCGTCATGGTGGTGGTAGAGCATACGGGAGTTTTATAACCAACGGCCCCTCCCCACTCGATAACGGCGGATAGGTTCACTCGATAGTAGCGTCGCTCAAAGATGAATGGTTACAAAAACGGGTGGCTGTTCGGCCACCCGTGGTTCGTTATTCGTCTGCTAAAGTGGCTTGCACCACTTCCCCTAGCGAGGCAATGGCTGCATTGCGCTCTTCAAACGAGGCCTCGGTGTCGGTGATATAAAATACCGCCACCGTGGGTGGTTGCTCTGGAGGCCAAATAATCGCGGTAATCGAGCGGGAGCCATAACCACCTGCGCCAGTTCGGTCTGCGATCACCCAATCAAACGGCATGGCGGCACGGAAGAGGCCATCCGCAACGGCATTGCCTTTCATCCATGCTTCTAACTGCTGCCGAGAATCATCCGCTAGGACATCGCCAAGCACCAGTTTTTCTAACGTGGCCAGCATAGCGTTGGGCGTGGTGGTGTCGCGCTCGTCCCCCGGAGTGGCTTCGTTCAGCTCGGTTTCATAGCGGTCTAACCGAGTGATAGGATCGTCCATACTACGTGCGAAGGCCGTGACCGCCTCCGGCCCGCCTAGCGCCTGTAACACGAGGTTAGCAGCGGTATTATCGCTGGTCGTCATGGTGGCATCGCACAGCTCGAACAGCGTCATCGGCTGATGGCCCGCATACTGCTCAGTCACCGGGGAGTACGTCACTAGGTCAGATTCCTCAAAACTCACCTCGGTCTCCAGCGCTAACTGCCCTTCATCTACCTGCTCCAGTAGCGCGCCGCAGGCCAGGGTTTTGAACGTACTGGACATCGCAAAGCGCTCATCGGCATTCACTTCCCAACGCTGGCCCGTGGCTAGGTTGTGCGCGGCAAAGCCAATACGCGCGTCCAGCGCCTGTTCGATACGCGCTAGCTCGGCGGTCATGGGGTCGTCTTGCGCCATCGCATGAGATGACGCGAACAGCACGCATGCCGATAGGGCTGCACGCAACCAACGTGGTTGGCGATGATTCATGGTTAATTTTCCTGGTCCTTAAGAGGGTCATAGATACCCTGCGTTGGCGTGGTCAGCCCCGGCAACAAGCGGAGCCATCATAGTATACGGGCAGTGGTGAGGGCCTTGGCTGCATGGCTAATGCTGGCCCCATTGGCCACTGCGCTTCATGGCACCCCACTGATGCTTTCGGCGCGAAAACCACTGCCATAAGCCACGGCAGCGCCATAACGTATTCAACTGGCGATAGCCGAAATTCTCAAGCACCGCGACACAAAACAGCCGCCACATATCTCGACGTCGGGCATATACCCGAAACGAGAGTGTTTCGAGCAATAGGCCATTCACTGACAGCAGAATGCCCATGCCTATGGCCACTAGCATGAAAACCGTCAGCGCCAGAGGCGAAATCACACCCAGGCTAAAACCAACGATCATGAATAGATAGCCGCCTAGTTCGATGAGAGGCCCTAGCCATTCGAATAATGCCATGAAAGGCCAGGCAAGCCTCCCCGGCGCGCCGCCCCTGGGCATAATTGCCAGCTTGGCATGCCTTGACAAACTTTCTGCCAAACCACGCTGCCAACGGCTGCGCTGCTTACCAAGCGTCGTCATATCTTCGGGGGCTTCGGTCCAGCAAATGGGGTCGGGTAGATAGTGAATACGATAGGGCAAGCGCTTTTCCCGGTGATAGCGATGTAACCGAACCACCAACTCCATGTCCTCGCCGACCGTCGTCGTGCTGTAGCCTCCTACCTCCATGACCCGCTCACGGTTGAACAAACCAAATGCCCCGGAAATGATCAGTACGGCGTTCATGGGCGACCAACCCAAGCGACCAAACAGGAAGGCGCGTAAATATTCCACGATTTGAAAACGCGCCAACAGGCTGTTGGGTATCCCCGCTTCCAAAAGATACCCGCCTTGTACCCTGGAGCCATTGGCAATGCGCACCGTACCACCAGCCGCCACCGTTCGCTCATCTTCCAGAAAAGGCTGAACCACACGTAACAGGCTGTCGCGCTGCAAAATGGAGTCTGCATCTACAGCGCAAAAAAGCGTATGTCGACACGCATTGATACCGGCATTGAGCGCATCCGCTTTACCACCGTTGGCTTTATCGATCACTTTTAAATGGTCATGTCGGCGCGAGCGGTACACACCCAATACGTCCTGATGGGGCACACTGCGACGCAATGGCTCGGGATACTCTTCCAGCTCGAAGGCGTCTTTCAACACCGCCAGGGTATTGTCCTTGGAACCGTCATTAATCACGACGATCTCGAACTCGGGATACTGAAGCTGCATCAAGGAAAGTATCGATGTTCGGATCGTTGCCTCTTCATTGAACGCAGGCACCAGAATGGAAACCGCAGGTTCCACCCCAAGGTAAGGAACGGTTTCCCCCAGCTCGCCCCGCTGGCGCATATAGCGGCGAAGGCTGATCATCGACAGGACATTGAGCGCCAAATAGCCACCGTTCAGCAAAACGAAATAGCCAATAAAGCCCACTTGCCCCCACCAGACCCAATCCACCTCTGTCACTGTTTGCCAAACATCCATTAGCGCTTCTCCGCAATGGCACGGCGCAAGGCATCTCGGCCATAGCGATCCTGAAGGCTGTCAAGTAACGCCTCCAAGTGGGCTGTTTCAAGGGTAGGCAAGTCAACTAGCGCATCGGCAGCCGCTTGCCTTACCCACCAACTTGGATCACTTAACATTCGGGTAAATTGTTTTTCATCCCCACGGCTGGACTGGTGTTTGAGGGCCAGCACCGCTTCGCTACGCACCTGGGGAAAAGGATGGTCAAACGCCTTCTCAATCAGTTCGCGATCTTGCTCGCTGTGTAGCTCTGCCAAACAGCGCAACGATGCACAAACGGCATCGCGCTGTTCGCGCGTCAACTCTGCCGAGGCCGGTAACTTACGTAAGCTTTGCCTAGCCCACGGCGCTGCCTCAATGGGCGTAATCCATTCGATCAAGGCCACGATGCGCGGGTGCGATGACTGTTTCAATGCAGCCAGTAGCGCGGGGCCTGCAGCCTCCCGCCCCGCCTGCTTACAAAGGGATTTAAATCGCAGGTACGCCCAGTCGTTTCGCTGAATGTAAAAAGGCACCAAAAAACGCATGGCGCGAGGAGGATTCATGGCCACCAGCGCATCTGCTGCGGCAAGGCTTTCCACCGGATTGGAGGAAGACACTAGCGGCGCAACGTCACCCCAGTGGCGCTCTTCGCCCAAATGCCGTAAACATGCCAAGGCCAACAGCTTACGGTGTGACTGCCGGGTATTTAGCAACGAGGTGACATAAGCATCCATTGCCAAGTGGTCGAAAAAAGCATTGAGATATTCTTTAGCGTTGCCACGCACCTGACGCTGCAAGTTAGCCCACATCAGCAGTAGCCAGAGCCGCTCTTCATGACGGCGACGCCCGAGGGGTGGTAATGCGGCGCGCTCGTTCAAGCTCCATGCCGTCAACAGCGGCCGCCAACGAACGCTGAAAGCGGCGCGTCGTCGTTCACGACGAGCGGCAAGCTCAGCCAATACCAGCACGTTCAGCATGACCACCAGTGTCAACGCCGCCAGCGCCATAGCGCTGTAAACCGCAAGGCGCAAAGCAGGATCACTGGGAAGAACGGTCAGTTGCCGCAGCGCTTCGACAACCAGCCTGCCCAGTGCGACAACGTCAGAAGGCACGACGGATGCCAACCTGGATGCCATAACGGTTATAAATTTCCCCCTGGCTTAGCCAGCCCACATCCCAGGAAACCGCCCAATCCTCATCCAGCCAATGACGGCCTCTCAGACCCGCACCAGAAACGGAGCTCGTGAAGACACTGCCCTCGGGTAGCGCTTCCTCTTCACGCCCCAGGTTACCCCGCAGGCCAACGAAACTTCTATCGCTGTAGTAGTAGTCTAATGCGACAGCATGCCCAACCGGCGTGCCAGCGCCCGCTACATCGCTCACATTTAGCGTATAGGCACCTCGCCAACTCCCCCAGTACCGCTCTCCCCCTAGCGCCAAACGATCCACCTGCGAATCTGTGTACTGGGTGCGGCGAACGCTAGCATTGGCAACCCAACCGGCTGTCAACGCGCGTTGTATGCGCAAGTCGGCGTACCAGCTGGGGAGAAAGTCGCCATCAAACGATTTGGCAACCTCTGGTTGGATCACCCAATGTTCACCGATAGGAAGGGCAGCCCCCGCTTCCACCCCTTCTTCCCAGCGACCATAACGCCGCTCTCGCAGTACTGCGCCGTACCAGGTCGCCCCTTGAACCGTGCGCGTTTGAGCGTCGAGCCGTTGGGCCTGCCAGGCAGAGAAACCATTATCTAGGTGTTCGTAGCGCTGCGAAATTTCCAGCTCGGTACGCCGCTCACTCGCCTCGGCAAAGGGCATGGAGGCAAGCACTATCCCCACCGCCATCACTGCCATACACGAGTTGCCTGACCAACGACGCTGGCCACGCCAGCGGGAAATGAGTGCCATCGATCTTCCTCTTCAGCGTTTACGCAAAAAGCGACGTAACCGTGCTAACAACTCATCCGGTTGGAAGGGCTTCGTCACATAGTCATCCGCACCCACTTCCAGAGCGCGCACGATATCTGCCTCCCGCGACTTCGCGGTCAGCATGATGACCGGCACATCTTCCCATTCTGGCTGCGCACGAAGCCGAGCGAGAATTTCCAAGCCATCATGATAAGGCAGCATGATATCCAGCAGTACCAAGTCAGGTACCTTGTCACTGTTGGCGCTTTGTTCAATACGCGCCATGGCCTGTCTACCGTCCTCGGCACGCTCGACGTTATAGCCACTTCGTTCCAGCAAAAAGCGCAGCAGAAACGCTACATCCTCTTCATCTTCAATCAGCCAAACAGTCAATGCCGCCGGTAACATAAGATGTCCTTAACATGATGAACACATCATTGCACTGATCCATCAGGGTAGCTTTGCAACCCTGGGTAAGCGAACCCAGAAACAGCAGCCCTCCGTTGGTACGGAGTGAAAACCGATGCTGCCCCCCATTTCTTCCACCAGGGACTTGGTGATGGCCAAGCCAAGCCCCGTCCCACCAGTACGTCGTCGGTCTGTCCCGTCCGCTTGAGCAAAACGCTCGAACACGCGCGGCTGAAACGACAACGGTATTCCGTTTCCGTGATCGCACACATGGATTTCAAGCCACTGGCTATCGATTGCCCCTGCGCTTACCGCAACGTGTTCGCCGGGATCAGAGTGCTTGCAAGCGTTCGAGATCAAATTCGCCATGATTTGAGCAAACCGTTCCGGGTCGATGTTCACATAGTCATGCTCATCGAGCGGTTGCATGGCTGGCCGGTGTGGTGCGTGATCGTGTGTGGTAATCGTTTGAAATCCTAGCGAGACTGAAAAACTCTCTGCATAGGGCTGATTCAGCGTTACCGCTTGTTCCACCAAGGGAAGCAACGGCAGGCGTTGCCGCTGGAACGTGAGCTGTCCGCTTTCGAGCTTCTCGATATCAAGAATATCATCGATCAAACTTTTCAATCGCTTGCCGTTATCGTTCGATAACACGACCAAGCGCTGCGCATCCGCACTCAACGTGCCACCGACACCGCTTTGCAGCATGCTCAATGCTCCTAGAATCACCGTCAAAGGCGTGCGCAATTCATGGCTCACCGTGGAGATGAAGGTTTTCTGCATGGTCATGACCCGCTGACGCTGACGCCACTGATTGATTACCGACAAACTTGTGACCAGCAGCAGCGCTGCAATCACCGCTGCCCCGCCCCCCCACACCCAACGGGATTGCCGGGCTTGACGAGTGGCCTGCAGAGTTTGGGCACTCAAACGCTCGCGTTCATTTTGCTCTAACGCATTTAAATGCCCACGTAACCGATCCATCGTTTGACGTCCACCAGCCGCCAACAGTCTTAGCGCGGCGGCTTCCAGGCCATCCGTATCACGCACGGAGATATTGGATTCTGCTATCTGCATACGCCGCTCGACCAAGGACGACAACACCTCTTCCGATAACAGATCATCGGCGCCAGTAGGCAATGAAATACGCCTCAACTGCTCTTGTTGATGTGCTAAGCGGGCACGCGCCTGCTGATAGGGAAGCAGGTAGGCTGGTTGACCAGTGATCACATAACCCCGCTCCCCCGTCTCCAGATCCAGTAGCGTTGATTTGAACGCCTGTATGAGAGCGATACTCTCCAAATGCCGGTTTACGGCAGCATTGGCATCCAGCAGTGCTTCCTGAACGCGAATTCCCTGCCATACCATGGCGGCTAACATGAAAGCGACTAGGGCAAGAGCACACCACTGCAAACGACGCAGTATCGGCGGGGTGAGTTTTTTAATCAATGGAACACCAAACCTATAACAATGATTGATTCATCTATAGCAGGTTAGACGCCATTTATCATTTAACTCTATGAGTTAATAGAGAATACCCAGCGATATATTGCGGCTTTCAAAAAAACTCTCAGCGTGTCGCACTATGCCGAGGTGCGTCTGAAACGCATGAGAAGCTCTGGCTCTCCCGTGTGCTCATCCAACTGCTCGCCCATGGGCACAAAACCCCGCGCTTCATAAAAACGGACGCTAGAAACATTCTGGGCATACACCGTTAGTTGCAGCCACTCCCTGCGGCGCTTGGCATCTTCCAGCAGCGCACTACCTAAGCCGTGGCCCTGCTGGTTGGGTTGCACAAAAATGGCGGCCAGCGTGTTTTCATAAAGGCTGTAAAAGCCCACCACCTGGCCCAATGCTTCAGCCACATAGGTTTCAGAAGCAGGAAGATACACATCTCGCATCGCCCCCTGCTTCGATTCCCAAAAGCGGGGCGCGATAAAATCATGCGCTTGAACCGACGCCGATAGCCAAACGGAGAGCACGGCCTCCATATCCTCTGCCTGAAAGGGGCGTATGTGATAGTTGGTTGAGATTGCGTTCATGCTCACACCTGCTGCAGTGCGCTGTTCAGCGCTTGTAGGCTCTCAGGGGAGGTATCAAAGCGCTGGCAGTGGGTTGCCTCCTGCTCCCAGGCGGCAGCCGAAGCCATATGAAGATGGACGGCAACCCGGGCAGTGGTCTCATCTTCTAATAACCCTGCTGGCACCCACATCCAGTCGCTACCGCGCAGTTGGTTGGGTACCGGGCTGCCGCATGTCGCGCAAAAATCACTTCGGTAGCCGCTTTCACGCTGATAAGAACGGATACTCCCCTGCCCCGACAGCCACTGGAACTGCTCACCCTGCACAAAGGTGGCTGCATTGGCAGCCGCGCCGGTGGCCTTGCGGCATAACGAACAGTGGCATTGGTAAAAGTTCGGTAGCTCACCGTCGATCGTGAACGCCACCTCCCCACACAGGCACTCGCCCTTCATTTCCTTCTCCTTTTACGAAGTTGCCTTCCAAGCTGGTCATTATTACCGTTCGATACCGCCTCCGAAGCGATCCGCTTACGCTACTTTTGAATCTCGGTCACTACCGCTGTCTTGACGGAGTTAGCGATAAAGCACTTTTCATGGGCGGCGTGGTGAATGTGCTCAAGCGCCTCAATAGAGGGCGGTTCTCCTGCAAACACCGCCTTTGGCCGCAGCGTGACTTGGGTCATGGCGATCTTCCCATCGCTACCCTTCTCCATCACACCCACCGCGTTATCCACGTAGCTTTCCACGACAAAGCCCTGCTGCCCGGCGATGGCGAGGAAGAACAGCATATGGCAACTGGAGAGCGAGGCCACGAACGCCTCTTCCGGGTCGACGTTGGCCTCGACCGAATAGGGCAATGGCACTACATGAGGCGATGACGACGCAGGCACGCGAACGCCACCATCGAACACCCATTCGTGCCCACGGCTATAGCGCTGATCTATAAAGGCTTCATCGGCTCCACGGGCCCACTGAATGCAAGCGGTGTATTCGGCCATGGGGTTCCTCGGTTGTATTGAAAGCGGCCACGAAGGCGGCATGAGTAGAGTCTGATATGATCTCAAAATTGTGATCATCGAGCTTCTCTCGTTTATCTCCTTCAATACGGATCGACTACGATGGAAGCACGAACGACGATGGCCTTGGTCAGTCAGAACCGCATCACACTATAAATCACACTAGGAGAGTGAGATATGCAGACGATTGCGCTAGGCGGCATCAGCGTACCCCGTATCGGCCAGGGTACCTGGCACATGGGCGAGGATGCCGGGCAGCGGCAGGCTGAAATCAGGGCGCTTCGTGAAGGTATAGACCTGGGCATGACGCTGATCGATACCGCCGAGATGTATGCCGTGGGCGGCGCTGAAGAAATCGTGGGTGAAGCCATTCGCGGGCGGCGCGATGAGGTGTATCTGGTTAGCAAGGTTTATCCCCACAATGCCAGCACCCAGGGGGTTCAAGCCGCCTGCGAGCGCAGCCTGCGCCGATTGGGCACCGATACGATTGATCTCTACCTGCTGCACTGGCGCGGCCAGTACCCGCTGAGTGAAACCGTGGAAGCGTTTGAGCGGCTACGCGAGCAGGGCAATATCCTGCGCTGGGGCGTATCGAACTTCGACGTTGACGACCTGGAAGAGCTAAACGCGCCCGCGTGCGCCACCAATCAGGTGCTCTACAACCCCGAAGCCCGGGGCATCGAGTACGACCTGCTGCCCTGGCAGGTACAGCACAACATGCCGCTCATGGCCTACTGCCCCATCGGGCAAGGCGGCGCGCTACTTCGTGACGCGACCCTGCAACGCCTCGCCGACAAACACAGCGCCACCCCCGCGCAAATCGCGCTTGCCTGGGCACTGCGCAACCCCGGCGTGATTGCCATTCCTAAAGCGGTGAATCTAGAGCACCTCAAACAGAATGCGGATGCTGATAAGGTTAGGCTCGATGATGAGGATTTGGCAGATATTGATGCCGCCTACGCGCCGCCAACACGCAAGCAGGGCTTAATGATGGTGTGAGCAACCGCCTATCACCGGCTTAGCGTGGGATACGATTCATGGGCATCACCGGCTCAACCGCTGTTTTTAAGCGGAGAAAACCGAACGCGGCGAAGCCAATTGGCAAACCCCGACCTGTACGCTATTCTGTACATTAACAACATCGCGTACAGGAGCACTCTTTATGGATGCCATCAGCTACACCGCCGCTAGAACCAACCTAGCAAAAACCATGGAGCAGGTTTGTGAAGACCACTCTCCTATGATCATCACCCGCAATAAGGCGCAATCCGTGGTCATGATCTCTCTCGAAGACTATGAAGCACTGCAAGAGACAGCCTACCTCCTGCGCGCACCCAAGAACGCCCGCCGTTTACTGGAATCCGTTGCCGAGTTGGAGCAAGGGGGCGGTCAGGAAAAGGAGCTTCTTGAATGAAGCTCATCTTTTCCGAGAACGCCTGGGAGGACTATTTGTACTGGCAGAAAACCGATAAGAAGGTTCTTAACCGAATCAACAAGCTAATCAAAGAAATCAAGCGAGCGCCATTTGAAGGAGTTGGCAAGCCAGAACCCCTTAAACATAACCTCGCGGGTTACTGGTCTCGGCGAATCAACGAAGAACACCGCATCGTTTACAAGGTCACGGACGACGCTTTGCTTATTGCCCAGCTGCGGTATCACTACTGATTTAACGCTTGCAGCATGCGCGCCCACGGAATGGAGCCGAAGGTGTAATGTAGTGGGTGTCGCCGTGCCTACACTTGTTAGCACTAACCCCGATATGGGACGTCAGATTTGATCACCTGGCCCCCCTCATATCCCTTGTATTTCAGATACTCTTGAATACTTTTAGCGGTCATATCTTGATTTACAGCAGGCCCAACCCTGACCTCAACAATAGGCAATTTATTTGTGCCCAAGTACTCTTCAAAGGATTTATCATAAATATCCTTTGAAGTTATTTAAGGAATAATGCAATTTTTACCAACTCTGTGCTTTATCCCTTAAAAATGATGCAAATAACTACTGGAGACGGCCATTCTAATTTCTTGCTCCGATGCATATTCGGGATGTTAAAGCTGATGAACTCTAAAGCCAAATGCTTTGCTAATTCATCACCCCAGTCTTCAGTATCAATAGCATCCTCATACTCCACATCTAAAAGATATTCTTTTTTATAACGTCTAATTGTTCTCAGGACAAGCTTTACTTTTTCACTGTCATTGTAAAGAACTTTGCTAACTAAGAGGATCGGCATCGCAAAAAAATGACTAAGAGATTTCCTTGTGTTATCGAATGTGATTGATAAACCTTGCCCATCCCCACATAAGACCGCCATTGATCGAGACTATCTTGTTTTTGGAGAATGAGCACACATAGTATGGCTCTTCGCTATAACTTTCTAATTGTGAGACAGTTTCTAGCAATACGTCTTTAAACTCACTGCATGATCTCTTTTCTGCTAGTTTTTTTCAGCAGATTATTTGTCAGTTTTCTCCCATTCTCGAACTCTTCAGTGTCATTTAAAAATCTATGATCAGAGAGCCAAAATCAGCCCGACTCTACAATTCCAAATAACCCACCAAGATCCGTATAGTGGCTGATTGTCTCGCCAGTATAGAAAAACAAATCCATGTCGAAGTGTTTTGGTGATCCTCTATTAAACTGGGCTCTTAAAAAACCAAAGACACATTGCTTTGGATCACTGATATCCATAACTTGTAATTCCTAAAGTGCTAACGAGGCTGTAGAAAACCCGGTTTCGAGCAGTCCCCACCACCTCTCGTCCTAATTTACTTACTCAGCCGGTCATCTGGCTGAGTAATCTTAATATCGGCATTTAGCCACTTGAGCACCCAGCTAAAGCTTGTTGATCGAGCTTGTGCTTGCAGGTAGTGCACGGCGTGTTCAAAGGTGCTTGGCTGGAGCTGATCTTGGTAGTTAATCACCACCATGGCATTTTGATCGTAGTTATAAGGCTTGAAGCGCGGCATACTGACCACTCCTCGTTTGTTTTCTCGATCCTACCAAAACTTAGCTGTCAGTGGGCTTTTTCTACAAGCTCAACGCCATGCTCAGCGGCACACCTTTGGCGTGCTCAATGTAACTATTTGTTGTTTTTTATCGCGCCTATGTTTTTTAATCGGAATTTCATTGCAGGCTCCGAAACGTTGAACAAGGAGGCCATTCTTTCTATAAACAAATCAACAGACATTGCTTGTCCACCTGATTCTATTTCGTATTTATCAATTATTTCATTACCATATTTCTTTAGTAACGACATGGGCATTAACAACTGTGCAGCGAAGTTATTTGCCTCATACTCCTTTGAATCCCAATATGAATCTTTTCGGTTTAGTGTTTTATTGGTATCGATAAACTCTCGAACTCCAATATCGGGATCAATGTGCTGAATCAAATGCCCTATTTCATGTGCTATAGTAAATCTTTTTCTGGGCTCATAATTATTTTCAAGAGGATTCAACCATATTCGCGCATGGTTATTTCGGATTGAAACAGAACCAGCCGTACTTATTTTTTCGATATCAACAGAAATATCCAATCTTGCACCTACTAATTCAACAATCTTCTCCACATCAATAGGAGGTTGAACATCAAAGCCATGATCTTCCTTTAAGCATTCAAGAAACTCTTTGGCAGATAGTTTATGGTACTTCGTAAATTCTAGTTTCATTTTACACCTCATCCTCATTCGACAACTTGGATGAAAAATCAACTTTCTCCTCCCCCTCCGAGGTGCGTAACTTTATTTCATCTTCCACACGAGCCTGGACTAGCTGATGTAGCTTATCTGAAATAACTTCGTGCGCGGAGAGCTCTCTTACAAACCTATCTGCCAAAGTCGAATCTTTATCCAAGGATTCAAACAAATCCCGCATATTCTCCCTTATTTCTTTTTCCTTGCTTATCCCAAACCATTTTGCAAAATATATCCCAGTACCTGTTACTATTATCGTAATCAGAACAAATATAAACGTTGTAAAAACAATATACGTATTTGCAATAGCAATAACGTCCGACCCATTATTAGGGTTAAGCAAAGCATTATTTTGTTGGAACAGTTCAACTATCGGGTGACCAAGAAGCATAACTAATACACCTCCTAATAACCCAGCAAGAAATCCCACAAATAAATTAACTGTACCAAATAGTGTATTCATGACTGATGCTCTTTTTCTAGAAATAACAGTAAATATACGCCCCTCTGCATCACCTCAGTGAACGTGTGGGCACATTTATTGAGGTTATGTGATCACGAAATTGACTCTACCCCATTGATTCTTCAGTGTGCAAAGAGAATTTCGGCGGCATACCCAAAACGCGTATACTTGCGCGTTTTGCCATACTCAAAACACTGTATATATAAACATTATACACTAGGAGGTGCTCTCATGAAACTGATGGTACCAGTAACAGTAATTCTGAGGGCAAGCACTATAGCCTACGCATTGAGAAAACCTATTGCTGCTGAGTAAGTATTTGTATTGGTGTTCACTTCAAGGCTCCCCCTTGCATCTCCCCCACCCGCCTCCTACACTCCACCCACGAACAGCTTGACGGGGTGCCGGTGATATCCGGCTGAGATGGCGCAGGGTGGGCTTTTGGCTACCGAGCGCTGGTCCCGCTGAACCTGATCCGGCTAATGCGCTGCTTTGAACGTGGCGCGGGTACCGGCGTAGGGATCAAGCGATGGCCGCGGTGCTCCTTTACGCCACCCTTCCGTGCCATTCCCTCGATCTTTCTCGCCCGCCCTCCGGATCATTACCACCGGAGGCACACAATGGGCTACCGCTTTACCGATCTCACTACCGCTTGCCATGACGATTGGCGCGCCTACATCGAGCACGATTTCGTGCGCCAGCTGGGCAACGCCACGCTACCTGAGGCGTCGTTTCGCCACTACCTGAAGCAGGATTACCTGTTCTTGATCCACTTCGCCCGCGCCTACGCGCTGGCCGCCTATAAAAGCCCCACCCTGGCGGATTTGCGCCAGGCCCACGAGGGCCTGAAAGCCATTGTGGATGTGGAGCTGGGCCTGCACGTGGGCTTTTGCCAGGAGTGGGGCATCAGCGAGCAAGCGCTTGCCGAACTCCCCGAAACCCGCGCTACGCTGGCCTACACCCGCTATGTGCTGGACACCGGCAATCGCGGCGACCTGCTGGATTTGCACGTGGCGCTGGCCCCGTGCCTGGTGGGCTACGGCGAAATCGCCAACTGGCTCAACGCGCAGTCTTCTACGCTGCGCGGCGCGCAGAACCCGTTTGATGCCTGGATCGCCATGTACGAAGGCGAGGAGTTTCAGGCCGCCATGCAGGCAGAGCTTGCGTGGCTCGATGCCCGCCTGGCGGATATCGCCCCCGCCCGTTTTGCTGAGCTGAGCAAGATCTTCCGCGATGCCACCCGCCTGGAAATCGACTTCTGGCAGATGGGCCTAGACCTCTCTGAATAACGACCAACAACAAGGACACCGTCATGACCAAGACCGTCAAAAGCAACACCGCCCACTTTTTAGCCGAAACCGCCCAGGTCGATGCCGCCGCCGTTGCGCCGCTGCCCGGCTCGCGCAAGGTGTACGTGGAAGGCTCACGGCCGGATATTCGCGTGCCGTTTCGGGAAATCACCCTCTCGCCCACCAAGACCAGCGGCGTGGATGAGCAGAACCCGCCGCTTTTGGTGTACGACACCTCCGGCCCCTGCACCGACCCCAACGCCCGCATCGATTTGCGCCAGGGCCTGCCAGAGCTGCGCCGGGCATGGATCGAAGAGCGCAACGACACCGAGTTTTTAGATGGCCCCACCAGCCAGTTTGGCCAGCGCCGCGCCAACGACCCTACCCTTGCCCAGCTGCGCTTTGATTTAAGCCGCACCCCGCGCCGGGCGAAAGCGGGCAAGAACGTGACCCAGCTGCACTACGCCCGCCAGGGCATCATCACGCCGGAAATGGAGTTCATTGCCCTGCGGGAAAACCAGCGCCGCCAAGCGTTGGGAACGGCAGAAGTAGAGCGCATTCTGGGCCATCAGCATGCGGGCCAGAGCTTCGGCGCCAGCCTGCCCAAGGAGATCACCCCGGAGTTCGTGCGCGATGAGGTGGCTCGCGGGCGGGCGATCATTCCCAACAACATCAACCACCCGGAAAGCGAGCCGATGATCATTGGCCGCAACTTCCTGGTGAAGATCAACGGCAACCTGGGCAACTCGGCGGTCACCTCTTCCATCGAGGAAGAAGTGGACAAGATGACCTGGGGCATCCGCTGGGGGGCGGATACCATCATGGACCTCTCCACCGGCCAGAACATCCATGAAACCCGCGAGTGGATCATCCGCAACTCGCCGGTGCCGATTGGCACGGTGCCCATCTATCAGGCGCTGGAGAAGGTCAACGGCATTGCCGAAAACCTCACCTGGGAAATCTTCCGCGATACGCTGATCGAGCAGGCGGAGCAGGGGGTGGATTACTTCACCATCCACGCGGGGGTGTTGCTGCGCTACGTGCCGCTCACCGCCAACCGTGTCACCGGCATCGTCAGCCGTGGCGGTTCCATCATGGCGAAGTGGTGCTTGTATCACCATCAGGAGAGCTTCCTGTACACCCACTTTGAGGAGATCTGCGAGATCTGCAAGCAGTACGATGTGGCGTTCTCACTGGGCGACGGCCTGCGCCCCGGCTCCATTGCCGATGCCAACGATGAAGCGCAGTTTGCTGAACTCGAAACCTTGGGTGAACTGACCAAGATTGCTTGGAAGCACGACGTGCAGGTGATGATCGAAGGCCCCGGCCACGTGCCCATGCACCTGGTGAAAGAGAACATGGACAAGCAGCTAGAGTGCTGCGACGAAGCGCCCTTCTATACGCTTGGCCCGCTGGTGACGGATATCGCCCCCGGCTACGACCACATTACCTCGGGCATTGGGGCGGCGATGATTGGCTGGTTTGGCTGCGCGATGCTCTGCTACGTGACGCCGAAAGAGCACCTGGGCCTGCCCAACAAGGACGACGTCAAAACCGGTATCATCACCTACAAGATTGCCGCCCACGCGGCGGATTTGGCCAAGGGCCACCCGGCGGCCCAGCGTCGCGACAACGCCCTTTCCAAGGCGCGCTTCGAATTCCGCTGGGAAGACCAGTTCAACCTGGGGCTGGACCCGGACACCGCCAGGGAATACCACGATGAAACCCTGCCGAAGGACTCCGCCAAGGTAGCCCACTTCTGCTCCATGTGCGGGCCGAAGTTCTGCTCCATGAAGATCAGCCAGGAAGTACGCGACACCTACCGCGACCGCACCCCGGAAAACGCCGCTGAAAGCGACGCCGAAGCAGTTAAGCGCGGTATGCAGGAGCAGGCGGAGAAATTCCGCCGGGAAGGTAGCGAGCTGTACCAAGAGGTATAGCCCGCTACCGGTGGCGCTTAGCCAGCGCTAAGCGCCACTTTTAGCACGCCATCGCGCTGGTGGGAGAAGAGGTCGTAGGCTTCCACGATCTCCTCCAGCGCGTAGCGGTGCGTAACTAGCGGGCCCAGATCTATGCGGCCTGATGCGATCATGCTCATCAGCCTGCGCATGCGCTCTTTGCCGCCCGGGCACAGCGAGGTAATGATTTTATGATCGCCCAGCCCTGCACAAAACGCACCCAGCGGAAGGGTGAGGTCTTCGGAGTAGACCCCCAGGCTCGAGAGCGTGCCGCCGGGTTTTAGCACCCGTAGCGCGGCCTCAAAAGTTTGCTGTAGGCCCAGCGCTTCGATGGCGGCGTCTACCCCCCGACCACCGGTGAGTTTCAGCACCTCTTCCACCACATCGACCTTGCGGAAATCCAGCGTTACATCCGCGCCCATCTGCTTGGCCATGTGCAGGCGCTCATCCACACCGTCTACGGCGATAATCATGCCCGCCCCCCGCAGCCGCGCGCCTGCGGTGGCGCACAGGCCAATTGGCCCTTGGGCAAACACCACCACCGTATCGCCTATTTTAATGCCTGCGGATTCCGCACCGGCAAACCCCGTCGACATAATGTCTGGGCACATCAGCACCTGTTCGTCGGTTAGGCCATCGGGGACGGGCGAGAGGTTCGCTTGGGCATCGGGCAACAGCAGGTACTCCGCCTGGGCACCATCGATGGTGTTCCCAAAGCGCCAGCCGCCCATGGGCTTGTAGCCGTGGCTGTGGTGGCCGCCATCCTGTGCACAACAACCGTCCTGGCAGGCGTAAGAGGTGAAACTGGGGCAAATCGCGCCAGCAATCACCCGCTGGCCTTCTTGGTAGCCTTTGACGTTGGCACCGAGTTTTTCAATCACCCCCACGGGCTCGTGGCCGATGGTTAAACCGCGCTCTACCGGGTATTCGCCTTTTAAGATATGAACATCGGTACCACAGATGGTGGTGGTGGTGATGCGCATCAGGGCATCGTTCGGACCAATCTCGGGGATGGGTTTATCGTCGATTTCGATGCGGCCGGGTTCAACGAAAATTGCCGCTTTCATCATGGTAGGCATGGGGCACGTCCTCAGTGAGGGGAGTCATGACACATTGCCATTAAGCGTGAAATAGCAGCCGCAAATCGTGCGCTGGGTCACGTAAAGTGCCAAAACAGCCACCGGAGCCTGGGCTCCGGTGGTTGATGGGGTGCCATCGAGAATTACTTTTTCTTCTTGGCCCCCTCCTTGGCATCGCCTTTGCCTTTTTGCAGTTCGCCTTTGGCTTGCTGGGCTTTGCCTTTGGCTTCGGTTTTGCTGCTGCCGGTGGCCTTACCGGCGGCTTCTTTGGCTTTCCCGGCGGCTTTGTTGGCCGCGCCTTTCACTTTGTCTTCTTTGCCACTTGCCATGACGAACACCTCTAATCCGTTAGGAGGGAAAAGGCCGCTCGTCGCGTGCATGGGACATCGACGGCGGCTCTTTTCAGCGTAGTGCGTCGTTAAAAAATTACCTCAACTACTTTTCGGGCAGGCGAGTAGGTTCCCAGCGGTTGAGCAGATAGTGCAGACAAATCATCACCGATAGCGTGCCGATCAGCGCTATGCTCATGGACGAAAAGCGATACAGCGCGCTGTAGACCAAGTCCTGCTGTGGCCCCAACGACTGGCCGAACAGAATGCCCATGGTGGTGAGCCCGCCAAACCCGATGCCGGAACCGCCGCCTTCCAAGATATGCTCCCGCGCGAACAGCATCAAACCCAGCCAATAAAGCAGAATCACCAGCAGAAAGTGGTGGCTTTGGGTGTAGAGCGCCAGCTGCATCACCAGCGCGAGGTTACAGCCCAAGAGCGTGCCCACCGCGCGCTTGGCCGCCGACACCTGCGCGCCAAAGTAGCCCAGCGTAAACAGAATCAAGATGGTGGCCATTTGCGCCGAGAGCGACCCGCGCAGATCGAACACCTGAAACACTACGAACGAAAGCGTGGCGGTGATGCCGCCAATCAGGGTTTCATGGCGAATTTGCGCCGCCGATTTGCTGCTCCTGGGTGGCGGCTGCCGAGGCTCCACATCGGGAAACAGGGTGTACATCAGCATGGCGATGAACACCGCCAGTACGCTGGCCATCAAATTGCTGGCCAATAGATCGCTCAAATCGACCCCAGGGTAACTAGCAAAGTGCAGCAGTATGCTGAGCGTCAACACGCCGTTGGCACCAAACAGAAACAGCGGGCCTTTGGCCATCAGGTTAAAACGCAGCAGAAATAGCCCCAACACCACCAGCGTCATCACCACGGGCATGTGCTTCAACAGCCCGACCACCAGGCTCACCTCCAGCACGTTGAGGCTCACGTTGGAGAGAAACTGGCGAATGATCGAGCCATTCAACACCGGCACCAACCCCAGCAAGAACATCGGAAAGACGGTAAAGAAGACGCCGTAATTCCAGCCCATCAATTGGCTAATGATGAACCCCACGGTGCCGCCGCCCGCGACCCGCAGGCACTGGCGCAGTCCGTTTTGGCTAAGTCCGTTCTGGCTAAATCCATTCTGACTGAGCGCCGAGGAAGCGGGCCCTGAGCGCGTAGCGGATGTGCCCATACGCGAGGTTGATTGAGTAGGCGATTTAGTAGACATAATGAAGCCAGCTCACCAGCCGGGCCTGCAGCCAGGCAAACGGCTTGGCCAAGGCGTGCTCGCCGGGCACTAGCTGCACCGTGGCCCGCGCGCCGCTGGGCGGAAGCTCGTCCAAAGGCTCGTCCAGCGCGATGTGAATACGCACCCGCTGGGCATCGCGCACCCAGCGGTCGGAGGTCGGAATGTCCACCAGCTGCCCGTCGGCCGCCTGCTGCCCTTCCCGCACACCGGCATCGAACGCGCTCACGTGGCCTGCCAACAGGCGTCCCGGCAATGCATCGAACACCACCGTTGCCTCGTCGCCTTCCTTCACGTGGCGCAAGCTTTTCTCGCGAAAGTCGGCCACGACGTCGACACGGCTGGCCACCAGCGCCACGGCGGGCTGGCCGGCCTGTACGTAATCGCCCGGCTGTAGCTGCAGGTTGGTGACTTCGCCCGCCTCCCGCGCTCTTACCGTGGCGCGGGCCACGTTTAAATCGGCTTTGGCGAGCGCATTGTCGGCCTGGCGCAGCCGCAGGTTGGCGTCGCCCTCTTCACCTAGCTGCACTTCTAGGCTATCGATTTGCGCGCGGGCAGACGCCACGGCAGCTTGGGCCGTATGCTCGGCGGCCACTTGCTGCTCGTACTGCTGGCGGGAGATGCCCTGCCGCCCTAACAGCGCCTCGGCGCGGTGGCGCTCACCGCTGCGCTCTTCGAACGTGGCTTGAGCTGATGCCAGCGAGGCTCGCGCCGCCGCCAATTCGGCGGTTAGCCGAGCGTTCTCCTGCTCGGCCTGCTCGCGATTCAGCGCAGCCTGCTGGCGTGCCAGCTCGAACGGCGCCGGATCTAGCCGAAACAGCACGTCGCCCGCGTCCACCCGCTGATGGTCCCGCACCACCACGTCTTTCACCGGCGCGCTGAGCTCCGGCGCAATCCGCGTCACGGGCCGCATCGCGCGCGCTTCCGGAGTCATGGGCATAAAGCTATCGGCGAGTAAGAAATAGACGAACAGCACTACAAACGCCGCCAGGGCTATTTTCACCCAGCGGGTAAATCGTTGATCAGGGGTCATGGGTATTACTCGTTCACTGGCCCCAAGCGGTCACGTGCACTCGGGGTAGCGTTAGACGGAATACCTTAGTCTAACAAATTTATTAGCACGCTAACAATATATCCGACTGATCAATAAAAAGCCGCTCTGGAGTGAGCGGCTTGTCATTACTGGGAAGTTTCAAAAGGCTAGCGCCAGGAAGGCCCTCCCATCACATCCGGTAGCCACAGGGCAATGGCTGGGAACATCAGGACCAATACCAGCACCACCAGTTGGGCAATAATAAAAGGCACCACACCTTTGTACATGTGTTTGAGCGTCACTTCTGGTGGCGTGATTGCTCTCAAGTAGAAAATTGCCGGTGCCAATGGTGGTGTCAGGTAGCTGGTTTGAAGCACGACCAGGAACGCAACGCAGAACCAGATTTCATCGAAACCGAGCATCCTCACAATGGGCATGGCAACCGGGATGATAATGAGCACCACCGAGATCAGATCAAGCACAAACCCGGCAATAAAGGCAATCAGTAGAATCAGCCCCAAAATCATCCACGGGCTAAGCCCCGTGTCCATTAGCAGTGCTTGCACAGTCGCCATGCCACCTGAGGCAAAAAAGACGCCCGCAAACATACTGCCCCCCATTACGATCAGGAGAATCATCGCGGAGATGTTCACGGTCTTGATCGCCGAGGTCCAAAGCACCGACAGGGACAGATTACGGTAGGCGGCCGCCAAAATAATCGCGCCAAGCGCCCCACAGGCAGCCGCTTCCGTGGGCGTTGCCATACCCAGCAAAATGGTCCCCAGCACGGTGAAAATCAGCAGCATGGTAGGGACTAACGCAATCAAGGTGATGCGCAGTTTGTCGCCAAAAGGAATATCCGGCTCTTGCTCCTGAATGCGCGGCGCCATCTCTGGCTTGAGATAGGCGACACCGACGATGTAGATCAAGAACATCGCGGCCATCAAAAAGCCAGGAATCAATAAACCGCTGAACAGTGACCCTACCGACACACCCGCCACGGGCCCCAGTACCACGACCGTAATGGAGGGCGGTATGGCCGTGCCTAATGAACCGCTGGCACAAATAGTGCCCGACATCAGGCTCTTGCTGTACTGGTGCTTCAACATCACCGGGATTGCGAGCATACCGATGACGGCCTCGGTGGCCCCCACTACCCCGCTAGAGGCGGCAAACAGAGTGCCGAGGATGATCGCGCCAATGCCCAGCCCACCCGGCAAGCGGCGTGTCCACATGTGGATGGCTTCGAACAGGCGCTCGGCAATGCCGGAACGCTCCAGCATGGCGCCCATAAAGATAAATAGCGGCACCGCGGCCAGAATGGAATTGGAAGCGGTATCTTCTATTTTGGTCAGCAGCTGGTAAGCCGCCACGTCACCAAACTGGATGATGCCAAAGCCGGTGGCCACCAAAATCATCGAAAACGCAATCGGAAACCCTGCGATGATGAAGGCCATCAACGCCGGGAACATCAATAACGCGAGATAGCTACTCATTTGGCTGGCTCCTCGACGTCAGTCATCCCCATGAGCACTCTGACCGATTTGAGCAGCTCGGCCACCACCTGCAGTGCCAATAGGGCAAAGCCTAAAAACCACACGGTAAAGATTGGCCAAACCACCGGATTCCACGCCGAGCGGCCCGAGCGCTCGTTGGTATCGAAAGCGGACCAAGCGTATTTGGATAGCTCCCAGACCAGCCACACGAGTACTGGCAGGAAAAGCACATAGCCCACCGCCCGGATCAGTGCGTTCGCCCGCGGTTTCAACTGCAGCGTCACGATATCGACGCTCACGTGCTGGCCCACCCGCAGGGCATTGGCCATGCCCAACATGAACATGGCGCCCATGACCATGTAGCTGACCTCGAATGCCCATAGGGTCGGTCGACCCGCCACATAACGGCTGAACACCTCGACGATCAGTGCCCCTATCAATGGGAAGACCAGTATCGCTCCCAACCAACCAGCAACGCGTGTCAGCGCCTCTATGGATCGGATTAGTTTCATGGGAATTCTCAACGTATAGGAAAAACAAATAAAAGAGAGGCCTGTAGAGGCCTCTCTGTTGGTTGACGCTGTTGCCTCTTAGCGTGCCATGACGCCGATGGGCAGACGATACTCCGACCAGCTGCTCATATCGTTCTTGAACGTGCGCTGAGATTCGAGCACCCGCGCAAACCATTCGTTTTCAGCGGCGTATTCGTCTTCCCATTTCGCAGTCTCTTCGTAGATAGTGTCAATGAAGGATTGATCCAGCTCGACGATTTCGTTGGGCCCCTCCACCAGCGCTTGATACGCATCGAGATCGGCAAACGAACTGGCAAGCCAGGTATCGAACACGGACAGTTTGCCCGCGAGACGCAGCATGTTTTGCTCACGCTCGGATAGTTCTTCCCACGTGTCGCTGTTCACTTGGCACTCGAGGAAACCGCCTGATTGATGGACGCCCGGCGTAATGACGTACTGAGCGACTTCCTGAAAACCCGTCGGGCGGTTCATTTCAGGGCTGCCCCATTCGGCAGCATCAATCACGCCGCGCTCCAAAGCGCTGTAGATATCGCTGCCCGCCATGACCACCGTTGAGGCTCCCAGGCGCGAGGCGATTTCGGCCCAAGCGCCTGACGTGCGCAAGCGCAGCCCCTGGAAATCTTCGAGCGTTCTAACGGGCTTGTTGGAGTGAAGGAAAATCTCGGTGCCCAAGATGGCACAAGGAAACGCGACCACATCAAAGACGTCACGGCGATACTCTTCATAGAGATCTGCACCGCCACCTTCATACATCCACAGCATGAACTCTTCGGGAGTCAGGCCGCTAGAGTGGCCCGCCAGCAATGCCGTGGTGGGGTCTGTTCCGTAGTCGTAGTTGATATAGTTATGGCTCACTTGTGCAACGCCAGACATCACCGTATTGGTGACGCGCAGCGCACTACCGAGGGTGCCGCCTGGATAGACTTCGATGGCGATCTTGCCATCGGTCAGCTCGGCCACGCGGTCTGCAAACATTTGCGCATCGCGCTCGAGCCAGGGGCCGCCGCTCCAAGGCGTGGCCATTCGCCAGTTCATTTCCGCTGCAGAGACTGTGGCCGAGACACCGATACTGAGACCAACGGCAAGTGCGATTTTGTTTAGGTTGCGCATGGGGGTTTCCTCATAAATGGAGCGTTATAAGTTTGTTCGCTGGCCATTCGTTATGTTTATCGTTTTTTTGAAGGTACCACCTTCGCGCTTGCAGCATTTGGCCCAAACTGAGGGAAATTATGCTGATCCTCAGAATTGGCCCACTCACAACCAAAAACCCCGCTGCCGAGTCTGTGCTCGGTCAGCGGGGTCGTATTCCCTTGATGAATAAGCGCTCAACGCTTGCCGTGTTAGAAGCGGTAGCGAAGGCCTACGCTCGCCGCATCGAAATCGTAGGCGGATTCGTCCAGGTAGCGCATGTAGTCGGCACCGATCGAGACGTTGTTAGCAATGTCCATCTCGGCACCCGCGCCGTAGGAAAGACCACTTTCGCGATTATCGCTGATCTCGACCTCGGAGAAACCCGCCAAACCGTAAAGACGGAAGTTGGGCGCTACCGGGAGGATGCCTTTGGCATACGCACCCGCCAGATGGTCTAGGTCGGCGCCGCGATCCGAACCGCCGGTGCCTAGGTGGCCCTCGAGGGCGAAGTAATCGTTGAATTGGGCACCACCGCGCAGGCGTAGGCCGACATCGTCACGGGAGTCGCCAAGGTCAGGGTTGAGGCTCCAAAACATGGCATCGCCACCCACGTATCCTTGTGGGTATTGGAAAGATTCTTGGGCTTGGGCGGATGCCGCAAACGCACCTGCACCTAACAGAAGCGCTGCAGAGGTCAGTGATAGTACGGTCATCTTCATGGGGATCACCTCAGTTAAAAAACAGTGTTTCCTTACGCTTTCGAAGTGTGACCTAGGCCCATGAAGAACGCAATTCACCTACTGACGCTTGCATCGAGTTTCCTTTTTTCTTGCGCTGTTGATGACGTTTTCTAGCGCCCTTTGGAAAGGCTCAGTACGACGATGCCCCCAACCACCACCGCGCCGCCCACGAGTTGGCTAGGGCTGAGCATTTGGCCCAGTACCAGATAGGCTATCAACAGCGACGCCACCGGCTCGAAGTTCATCACCGGCGCGTTGCGGGCCATATCTAGCCGGGGCACGAAAATGAAGAGAATCGAGAATCCACTGCCGTACAGCAGCGCCAGCAGCGTTAACCCCACCCAGCCAGTACTGTTATCCGGTAGGCTCATACCGCCCGGTACGGCCCCGAGAAACCCTCCAATGATCATGGCGATGAACACGGTTTGCATGGTCAGCAGACTGCGCAGCGTGCTGCCTACCCCAGACAGGCGATGCTCGGTGACCCACAGCGCGCAGGCAAACGCAAAGGCCGCTAGTAGTCCAAAACCAATGCCTGCCAGCCATTCAGGTCCCATGGCATCGGCGTTAGCCACCCAGCTGGGAATGTCCAGCACCACCAGAAGGCCGATCAAAATGGTGCCCATGATCAGGCAGCTACGTAAAGAAGGCCTAGGCCCGCCCAGCGCCCAGCTAATCAGCGCCAGTTGAATGGGGAAGGTATTCACCAACAGCAAAGCAATCACCACCGGAAGACGCGCGACGGCCGAGTAAAGGCTAACGCTTTGCAGCGTAATCAGTAGCCCCACCGCCAGCTGCCAGGGCCACGTTCCGGCAGGCAGCCAAAGGCGCTTTTTCTGCAGAATCACCAGCGAGAGTAGAATCAAGCAAGCCACACCCGAGCGCATCAACACCGCCAAGAGCAGCCCCGTGCCGTTATCGAAGGCCAGTCGGGCTGAAACGTGGTTCGCGGCGAACATCGTCGCCACGGTCATCATTAACAGAATGGCCAGATGGCGGGGTAACAGCTTAGGGCTAGAAATCGAGGACATAAGAACAAAACGGCTCACGATGGGTTATATAAGGAACAGGATGCCGACATTTTACATAGAAGGCTAACTAAATTCTTCGCTGATTTTCCGCGTCGCAGCATGTTAAACTAAAGTCTATTCCCTTACTTCCTCATTACGTTACAAAGGTGGTTATGAACGCACCGGTGCTGGTCATTAACTGTGGCTCTTCTTCTATTAAATACGCTTTGATCGATGCGGACCCGCAGGCACCACGCTTGGCCGGGCTAGCGGAGCGCTTAGGCAGCAGCGACGCCCGCTTGAAAGGTAAAGACAGCGCCGGTGAAAGCTTTACCCAACCGCTGCCGAATGCTGACCACGCCGACGCCTTGAACGCCATTCTTCAGCGTTTGGAAGGTCGCGTACCGGGGGCCGTGGGCCACCGCATCGTTCATGGTGGCGAGCACTTCACCCAAGCAGCGCTGATCGATGACAGTGTGATCGAGGCCATCGAGACCACCGCTGCCTTGGCACCGCTGCATAACCCCGCCAACCTGGCGGGCATTGCCGCGACTCGTAAGGTGTTTCCGGACCTGCCTCAGGTGGCCGTGTTCGATACGGCGTTCCACCAGACGCTGCCGCCCCGCGCCTATCGCTATGCACTGCCGGAAGCGCTGTATACCGAGCACGGCATTCGCCGCTACGGTTTCCACGGTACCAGCCACGCCTTCGTTAGCCAGCGTGCCGGTGAGCTCAGCGGCCGTGGCGCGGGCGGCTGGCTGACCGCCCACCTGGGCAACGGCTGCTCTACCGCTGCGGTGTGGAACCACCAAAGCCTGGATACCAGCATGGGCCTTACGCCGCTGGAAGGCCTGGTGATGGGCACCCGCAGCGGCGACGTGGACCCCGGCCTGCACGCTCACCTGCACCGCCAGTTGGGCTGGTCACTGGACGAGATCGACGACGTGCTGAACAAGCAAAGTGGCCTGCTGGGGCTTTCCGGCTTGACCAACGACATGCGCGAAGTCGAAGAGCAAGCGGTGGCTGGCCACCCCGCTGCCAAACTCGCACTGGACGTCTTCTGTTACCGCATTGCCAAATCGCTGGCGGCGCTGTCTTGTGCATTACCTAAGTTAGACGGCGTGATCTTCACTGGCGGCATTGGCGAGAACTCGCCTATCGTACGTCGTGAAGTGCTGGCGCTGCTGCCCCACTTTGGTTTCAGCTTGGATGAAGCGAGCAACGAAGTCACCATTCGTGGCAAAGAGAGCAAGCTGGATAGCGCTGGCCACCAAGGCCCGGAAGTGTGGGTGATCCCTACCGATGAAGAGGGCCGCATTGCCATGGAAACCCGCCACTGCGTGGAGACCGCTGAATGAATAGCTCCCCCGAGCAACCGCAAGCGATTCTACTCGTACCTACCAGCATGGGCGCGGGGCTCACCTCCGCGTGCCTTGGCCTGATTCAGGCGCTCGACACCATCGGCCTGAAAGCCGGTTTTTTAAAGCCATTCATGCAGAACGAGCTGAATGGTCCAGGCTTGGACCGCTCGACGGCGCTCGTATCACGCACATTGAATCAGCGCCCGCCGTCGCCCATCTCTCAGACGCGCCTGGAGCGTCTCCTGCGCGACGACCAAACCGATGAGCTGATGGAAAACGTCATCGAGCTCTACGAACAAGTCGTGCAGCAAGCCTACCGAGATGGCAGCGCGCTAGACCTAGTCGTGGTGGAAGGCGTGGTACCGACCCAGCACACCACCTACGCCACTCAAACCAATGCGCAGCTTGCGCATGCGCTGAACGCGCGGATCATTCTGGTGGGCTCTGGGGATCTCAACGAGCCCCAGGCGCTGGCGGAAGAGCTGGATATGCACGCTCGAAGCTTTGGTGGCGTCAGCTCTAGCCGCACCTTGGGCGGCATCTTGATGCGCATGAAAAACCTGCCCTACGGTCAGGAGGATGATCTTTCCGCTGCACCGGGCACCATCAAGCCGCAGCTAGAAGAGCCAGTCCTCAACGAACTGCGCCGCTACTCGCCAGCGCTGGCCACCGATAGCTTTCATCTGATTGGCGTCGTGCCCTACAGCAAAACCCTAAGCGCTCCGCGCACGCTAGACGTGGCCCGGGCGCTGAACGCAAAAATGCTCAACGAGGGCGACGCCGCTAGTCGTCGCGTCCTCTCTACCAGCCTGTGTGCTAGAAGTGCGGCCAATGCGCTGCATATCTTCACGCCGGGTAGTCTGGTGGTCGCCTCCGGGGACCGTGATGACGTGGTGCTGGCCTCGGCGCTGGCCACCATGAACGGTACGCAGCTGGCGGGCGTACTGCTTACCAACGGATTTTTGCCCAACGAGGGCATGATCGAGATGTGCCGCCCGGCGCTGAAAACCGGCTTACCGGTGCTGGCAGTCGACACCGATAGCCTGACAACGGCGCAGGACCTGAGCCAGCTCAACACCGAAATCCCCATGGATGATTTCGAGCGCGCCGAGCAAGTGGCACGCTACGTGGCTGCCCATATGGATTTAGAGTGGCTGAAAGCCAAACTGAGCCGTGGCTATACGCGCCGCCTGTCGCCTTCGGCGTTCCGGCACCAGCTGGTGAAGCTGGCCCAACAGGCCAAAAAACGTATCGTGCTACCGGAGGGCGACGAGCCGCGCACCATCGAAGCGGCGATCATCTGCCAGCGCCGTGGCATCGCCGACTGCGTTCTACTGGGCAAACGCGACGATATCGAAAACGTCGCCCACCACCGCGGCCTCACGCTGCCCGAGGCGCTGACCATCATCGACCCGGAAAGCACCCGCGCCCGCTACATCGGCCCCATGGTGGAACGTCGACGCGGCAAACTGAACGAGCTAACCGCCGAAGCACAGCTTCAAGATACGGTAGTGCTGGGCACCATGATGCTGCAGCTGGATGAAGTCGATGGACTGGTGTCGGGGGCGGTGCACACCACCGCCAACACTGTTCGCCCGGCGTTTCAACTGATCAAAACGGCGCCTGAGTACAACCAGGTCTCTTCGATCTTCTTTATGCTGCTGCCGGAACAGGTGGTGGTGTACGGCGACTGCGCGGTGAACCCAGACCCGGATGCCGAAACGCTTGCCGAAATTGCCCTGCAAAGCGCCCGCTCTGCTGAAGCGTTTGGCATCGAGCCCCGCGTGGCAATGATCAGCTACTCCACTGGCGACTCCGGCACCGGTGCGGATGTGGATAAAGTGCGCGAAGCGACCCGCATCGCCAAGGAGCGCGCACCGCATCTCGCCATCGACGGCCCGCTGCAGTACGACGCCGCCGCCATCGAAAGCGTGGGCAAGCAGAAAGCCCCCGACTCCCCCGTGGCGGGCAAGGCCACCGTGTTCGTGTTCCCCGATCTCAACACCGGCAACACGACCTACAAAGCCGTTCAACGTAGCGCCCGCGTCGTCAGCGTGGGCCCGATGCTGCAGGGTTTGAACAAGCCAGTGAACGACCTGTCGCGCGGCGCACTGGTGGACGACATCGTCTACACCATCGCCCTCACCGCGATCCAGGCCAGTCAGCGGGAAGGCTAAGCACTCGCCGGTCTATACGCGCTAAAAGCAACGCCCCGAACGGTCACCTGTTCGGGGCGTTTTGGTTTTGCGTCAGGTTTAATTGTTGGGAGGCATCACGCCCACATGGGTACCATCGCCTCCAGCACCATCACTAAGCTCATGGCGGTAATGGTCAAAATCGACACTCCGAATACCTTCTTCGCCCAGCGCACGTCGTCTTCTAATCGATAGCCACACAGCGCCAAGTAGAGCCAGTAGCCCCCCATGGTGAGCGCCACGCACAGGTAGCCTGCGCCCGCTTGGCTCGCCAGTACCAGCGCCAGTGACGCGGGAATGAAGGCCACGATATAGCCCAGAATATGGTGTTTGGCACGTTTGATACCGTGAACCACCGGCAGCACGGGTATCGACGCACGGCGATAATCGGCGTAACGGAAAATCGCGATGGCGTAGGAGTGCGGCATTTGCCACAGGCAGAAAATCACCAACAGCATGAACGCGCCGCTGTCGAACTGCCCCGTGACCGCGCAGTAGCCCACTACCGGCGGCATGGCGCCAGAGAGACTGCCCACCAGCGTGCCGTACTCGGAGTGGCGCTTCATGTAGAGGCTATACACCCCCACGTAGACGCCCCAGCCGATTACCGCTAGCGCGACCGTCAACCCGTTGGTGCCCAGCGCCAAGCAGACAACACCGGCCACCCCCAACAGCGCTGAAATACCCAGCGCCTGAGTGATCGAGATGCGCCCTTTGGCCAGCGGGCGATGGCGCGTACGCGCCATCAGTGCATCGATATCCCGGTCAATCACGTTGTTGCAGGCGCAGCCCGAGGCGATGACCAGGGCAATGCCCATCATTACCGAGGCAAAGGTGATCCAATCGAAAGTGCCGTGGGCGGCCAAAAAGTAGCCGCCCAAGGTTGCAATCAAGTTGCCACCAATGATCCCCGGCTTGGTGAGCGCCAGCACGTCGCGCCAGCGGCTCGGCGCCACGTTCAGCCGATCATCATGTTGAGATGCAGATGCTGCATGATCCATAACGAGCCCCCTACCACCAGGACGAGTATCGTCAGTGTGAAAACGAAGGACATCACGTTCCAGCCTTCGTCGGCTTTGGTATTCATATGCATAAACATGACCAGCTGGACCAAAATCTGCAGCACGGCTGTTATAGCGATGACCACCACCGTCGTGGCGGTGCTCAACGCACCGCTCATAACGACCGCGAACGGAATCACGGTTAGCACTAAAGATAGCAGAAGCCCCGTCACATACGATTTAACGCTTCCGTGAGAAGACGTTGAAGATGATGAATGACTCATGTCACAGCACTCCCATCAGATAAACGAACGAGAAGACGCAGATCCACACGATGTCCAGGAAGTGCCAGAACAGGCTCAGGCACAGAATCCGCGGACGTGTCATCGGGGTGATGCCCTTGGTCGAAAGCTGCACCAGCATCACTAGAATCCACACCAAACCAACGGTCACGTGGAGGCCGTGGGTGCCGACTAGGGTAAAGAACGACGAGAGAAACGCGCTCTGATCAGGGCCGTAGCCCTGATGAATCAAGTGCTGAAACTCGTACACTTCCATACCGACGAACGCGGCACCGAGCAAGAAGGTGATCGCCAGCCACGCTTTTACTTGGCCGACGCGTTCGGCATTCATCGCCAGTACGCCCATGCCAAAGGTGAAGCTACTGAACAGCAGCAGGAAGGTCTCCACCAGCACGAAGGGCAGTTCGAAGATATCTGCTGCCGTGGGTCCGGCGGCCGTGCCTTTCATCAGCACGGCGTAGGTAGCGAACAGTGACCCGAAGATCACCAGGTCACTCATCAAGTAGACCCAGAAGCCAAATACTTTCGTGCCGGTCGCGTCGTGGTGCTCATGGGGCTCGGACGCGGCGCCATGATGTAGGGTATCGGTGGCCATTACGCGCGTGCCTCCACATAGTTGGTCTGTTCACGGTCAGACGCTGCGCTGCTCGGCGCAGACGTTTTGCGCTTTTCATGCGCGCGCTCGATGCGCGCCACTTCGGCAGCGGGCACGTAGTAGTCGATATCTTCGTTGAATACACGGGCCAAGAAGCTGGCGACGGCACCCAACGCACCGACGGCGGCCAGCCACCAGATATGCCATACCAGTGCAAAGCCTAGAATCAGCGCAAAGAAGCTAATCACCGGACCCGCCACGGTATTACGCGGCATGTGAATATCGGTGTAGGGCGCTTCGTCCAACTGCTCGTTGCTACGCTGCTTTTGCGACCAGAAGCTGTCGATGTCGCCGACTTCCGGCAGGCGCGCGAAGTTATAGAAAGGTGCAGGCGACGAGGTGGACCACTCCAGCGTGCGGCCATCCCAGGGGTCGCCGGTCAGATCTGCATTCAGCTTGCGGTCGCGGATACTGACCCAGAACTGAATGATGGTGCAGGCAATCCCCATCATGATGATCACGGCACCTACCCAGGCCAGAATCATCCAGGGTTGCCACTCAGGATTGGCGTAGGACTGCATACGGCGCACGGCACCGAAGAAGCTCAAGACATAGAGCGGCATGAACGCGACGTAAAAGCCAATGAACCAGCACCAGAACGAGCGCTTGCCCCACTTCTCGCTCAGCGTGAAGCCGAACGCTTTCGGGAACCAGTAGGTCAGGCCCGCCATCATGCCGAACACCACGCCGCCAATGATCACGTTGTGGAAGTGGGCAATCACGAACAGGCTGTTGTGCAACACGAAGTTGGCCGCCGGTAACGCCAGCATGACGCCGGTCATACCGCCTAGGGTAAAGGTGATGATGAAGCCCAGAGTCCACAGCACTGGCGAGGTCAGCTCTAGGCTGCCGCGGAAAATAGTGAACAGCCAGTTGAACACCTTCACCCCGGTGGGGATGGCAATGATCATCGTCATGATGCCGAAGAAGGCATTGACGTTGGCACCGGCCCCCATGGTGAAGAAGTGGTGCAACCAGACGATGAACGACAGCAGCGTAATGGCCACCGTGGCCCACACCATGGTTTTGTAACCAAACAGGCGCTTGCGAGCGAAGGTGGCGATCACTTCAGAGAACACGCCAAAGGCCGGCAGAATCAGAATGTAGACTTCGGGGTGACCCCAGGCCCAAATGAGGTTGACGTACATCATCATGTTGCCGCCAAAATCATTGGTGAAGAAGTGCATACCGAAGTAGCGATCGAGCGTCAGCAGCGCGATGGTCGCGGTCAGAATCGGGAACGAGGCAATGATGAGGACGTTGGCGCACAGCGACGTCCAGGTAAAAATCGGCATGCGGAACATCGTCATGCCTTTGGTGCGCATTTTCAGAATGGTGACGAAGAAGTTGATGCCGGTGAGCGTGGTGCCTATCCCGGATATTTGCAGTGCCCATATCCAGTAATCGACCCCCACCCCGGGGCTAAACTCTATCCCCGATAACGGCGCGTAAGCGAGCCAGCCGGTTTTGGCGAACTCCCCTACCACGAGGGAAATATTGACCAAAATCGCCGACACGGCGAATAGCCAGAAACTCAGGTTATTCAAAAACGGGAAAGCGACGTCGCGGGCGCCGATTTGCAGGGGCACCACCAGGTTCATCAGTCCGATGACCATGGGCATCGCCACGAAGAAGATCATGATCACGCCGTGGGCGGTAAAGATCTGATCGTAGTGTTCAGGAGGGAGATAACCTGCGGCCCCACCGGCCGCCATGGCCAGTTGTGTCCGCATCATGATCGCATCGGCAAAGCCGCGAAGCAGCATCACCAAGGCCACCACGAAGTACATGATGCCAAGCTTTTTGTGGTCAACGGAGGTAAACCACTCGTTCCACAGCCAGCCCCATTTTCGGTAGTACGTCAGTGCGCCTAGTAGCGCGGCACCTCCAAGCGCCATAAAGGCGGCAACGACCATAATGATCGGTTCGTGGTATGGAATGGCTTCTAACGTGAGTTTTCCAAACATGCTTAACCCCCCGCTTCAACGCTTGTGGGATGGCCGCCCAGGGCGTGGTCATCACCTGCATGCTGATTGGTAACATGGCCGATCGCGGCCTGCTGTTGCGACGCGCTGGCGCTCTCTAGCTCGCTGGATTCGCCGTGACTGTCGTGGGCATCACTGATGGCGTCACCGTGGCTCGAATGACCGCCGTGACCGCTGCCGTCACCGCTGTGGAAGCTGCTCACGATCGACTCATACAGCTCGGGCGTGACCGCCGAGAAGTACTCCACCGGGTGATACTCGGTCGGCTGCGCTAGGGCTTCGTAACCGTCCGGGAAGGTCAGGGTGTCATCGGCGGCACGCACGTTGTCCACCCAGGCGTCGAATTCCGCCGAAGAGGTGACGTGGGCATCGAAGGTCATGCCAGAGAAGCCAGCACCGCTGTAGTTGGTGGAGCGGCCGGGATAGACGCCCTCTTCGTCGGCAATCAGGTGAACGTCGTTATCCATGCCCGCCATGGCGTAGATCTGGCTGCCCAGACGTGGAATGAAGAAGGCGTTCATCACCGAACCAGAGCTCACCCGGAAGCGCACCGGCGTATCCACTGGGAACGCCAACTCGTTGACACTGGCAATCCCCTGTTCGGGATAGATGAACAGCCATTTCCAATCCAACGCGACGGCTTGAATCTCCATGGGTTCCACGCTGCCTTCGATCGGCTTGTGGGGGTCCAGGCTGTGAGAGGTTTTCCAGGTAAGGAAGGCGAGAACGGCAATGATCAAGCAGGGAACGGTCCAAACCGCCGCCTCGATGGCATTGGAGTGCGCCCAATCCGGCAGATACTTGGCAACGCGGTTGCTGCGGCGGTAACGCCAGCCGAACAAAAGCGTCATCACGATGACCGGAATGACCACGATCAGCATCAACCCAAAGGAGGTCAGAATCAGCGAGCGCTGCTCGACGCCAATCTGCCCCTTCGGATCCAGCAATGCAGAACTGCAGCCCGTTAACAGCAAGCACAATACGACGAGCACAAACGTGCCTCGCCTGCGCCAGTGGGTAGGTAGTTGCATGGTGTGATCTCATCAGAGAGTTGTTTAAAACAGCCTGCTGTTTGGCTGGCTAACTAGCCAGCTATATAGCAAGCTAACTATCACCCCATACTTTTCCCAGAACAGTGAGAGCGTAAGCGTTGCTCCGGGAAAAATATGCGCCACCGCATGGGGTTGGTGGCGAGCCTCTGCCATGCGCTGATGCGCATCAACTAAGACTAAAGTATTTTCTATTGATCTGAGTCAATCAGAAAGAGACGTTATGCCGCACCCCGCACACCATGCCGCACCCCGCACACCGGTTTGAAGAGGGCGATACGGGGCTTCGACCGTCTTTCATTAGGCGAGCGTGACGTTAAGCGCGGGCAGCGGATGGCGCTCCAGCAAACCAGGGGCGCGCTCGTCGTCGGTGACGATGACATCGAAGTCTTCCAGCGAGGCAAAATAGGCCGGGCGCACCACGCCAAATTTGCTGGCATCGACCACCAACAGTCGCTGCATAGCCGTGGCAATGGCCGCTTGCTTTGGCCCTACTTCGTGAAAATGAAAGCAGCTTACGCCTCGTTCGCAATCCACGCCGGCAGCAGAGATCAGCGCCTTGTTGATGCCCAAGCGCTCGATGGCCGCGCCCATGCCGTCGCTGCCAAACGATTGAGAGGACGCGTAGAAAAGCCCACCTAGCAATACGAGGCGCACATTGGGCAGCCCAGCGACGGCATTGGCTACGTTGAGGGCATAGGTCACCACGGTAAGCTCTCGGAAACGACTAAGCTGACCCAGCAGTGGAATGAGCGTGGAGCCGCAGTCGATAAACAGCGTATCGCCCTCTTCGATGAAGCTGGCCGCGCGCTGACAAAGCCGCTGTTTGACTTGGTAATGGCTCGCCTGCTGCTCGGTCAAATCGTATACCGGCGTCACGCCGGGGTAGCTGGCCATCACCAATCGCCCGCCCAACAGGCTAATGGCCGACGGCTGCGTCGAGAGATCCCGTCGAATGGTCATTTCGGAGACGCCGCACAGCTCGGCGGCATCGCGAAGATGCAGGGTTCCCCCGCTGGCCAGCGCTTCTTGCAGCATGGCCATGCGCTGTGCGCTGCGATCGTTCATGTCCGGCATCTCCTTATGATTCATTTTGTTATCGGCATTGCGCCCCGCCAGGCATCCTATGCTGAGCTAGGCCCTTGCCAATTTCCACTACTGCGCACTCTTTTCACTGGCGTCACCCACCCGTGATGCGCTTATCACATTTAAATAGCGTTGATGTGACGATACTTGCAAATCAGCGTTAAAAAAATAACACTCAATGTTATAATTTTAACATCAACGCCAGCCCACACGACCCATAACGTCGGAACGCCAGCCCCTCTGGCTCCGAGATACAACCCTGTTGAGGCTTCCATGACTGCTCACTCTCACACTCGTTCTTCTACTTTCGTCACGCTTGGCGCTGGCGTTTTACTGACCGGTGCGGCGCTCGCTACACCCGCTTTGGCAGACGATGCCGAACCGCGTACCCTCGACCGCTTGTGGTCGTTTGCCAACGTCTCGGTCAACTACCTGGATTGGTCCAACGGCACCGAAGCGCGCACGGCTAGCAATGCCGCGAAAAGCGACTTTACATTCGTCGAAATCGAAGGCGGCGTCGGCTTTAGCTGGGGCGAGTTCTACGGCTTCTTCGATTTCGAGAATCCGACCAATGATCAATTCGACCAAGCCAGCGGCGGTAAAGACAACTTCCGCACCGCTGGTAAAGTGACCTCGCACATCTACCTGGGCGACAGCCCGCTGTCGATTTACGCCCACCTGTACGATTTCCGCGACTACGGCTTCAACGGCCGCGAGCAGGATCAAATTCTTGGCCTCGGCTATCGCACCACGTTCGATAATGGTCTGTGGTTCAAGCCCTTCATTGGTGCCGCGCGAGTACAAAGCGATGGCTACACTGGCATGAATGGCTTCATGGCAGGCTGGGTCGCGGGCTACGATTTCACCGCTGGCAACCAAAATTTCAGCGTCACCAACTGGCACGAGCAGACCTTCGGTCGTGACGATGAGTATCTTTCTCAGAACTACGTGAATGGTACCGCTGGCAGCGTGGGCACCAACGGAGCGCTGAGCCTATGGTGGCACCCGTCCGACCTGATCACGACGGGCGTGCAGTACCGCTACTCAGAGAATAAACTGGGCACCCCGGATGCTTACCAAAACGCGATGATCTACTCAGTGAAGTTGAACTTACTGTAATCGCTCACACTCCTCACGATCCGAAGGTACTCCCATGACCCTCATCATGAGCTTGGTTGGTATGGTCACCCTGGTGGCCATTGCCCTGATTTTTTCTTACGACCGCAAGTCGATTCGGCTGCGCACCGTGCTGGGTGCCTTTGCCATCCAGGCCGGTATTGGCGCGTTCGTGCTTTACGTACCGTTTGGCCAAGCGGTGCTTCAGGCCATCTCGGCGGGCGTTAGCCAGGTGCTGGTGTACGCCAACGACGGTATCGGCTTTTTGTTTGGTGGCCTTGCCGATGTAGAAAACGTCGGTTTTGTCTTCGCCATCAAAGTACTGCCGGTCATCATCTTCTTCTCGTCGCTGATTGCCGTGCTCTACTACCTGGGCATCATGCAGTGGGTCATTCGGATTCTGGGCGGCGCACTGCAAAAAGCATTGGGCACCTCGCGTACCGAATCGCTCTCGGCCACGGCCAATATTTTCGTCGGCCAAACCGAAGCACCGCTAGTGGTACGTCCATTCATTGCCCGCATGACGCCATCGCAGCTATTTGCGGTGATGTGCGGCGGTTTGGCCTCGGTGGCCGGTTCGGTGCTGGCGGGCTACGCCGCGCTGGGCATTCCGATGGAGTACCTGGTGGCCGCCTCGTTCATGGCAGCACCGGGCGGTCTGCTGTTCGCCAAGCTGATCATGCCGGAAACTCAGGACGCCGAAGACAGCGACAGCGTTTCCAAGGTCGATGAAGAGCTGAAAGAGCAGGACGACAAGCCTACCAACGTACTGGATGCCGCGGCGTCCGGCGCGACCTCCGGCCTGATGCTGGCGGCCAACGTTGGTGCGATGCTGCTGGCGTTCATCGGGTTGATCGCGCTGATCAACGGCATTTTAGGCGGCGTTGGCGGCTGGTTCGGCTTTGAATCGCTGAGCCTCGAGCTCATTCTCGGCTGGCTGTTTGCGCCGCTGGCGTTCCTGCTCGGCGTGCCGTGGGAAGAGGCAACGCTGGCAGGTTCGTTCATCGGCCAAAAGCTGGTGGTCAACGAGTTCGTCGCCTACATCAATCTAGCGCCGTACATCGATGGCGAACAGGTCGTGGCGGCAACGGGTCAACTGATGACCCCGCACACCATGGCCATCCTGTCATTTGCCCTGTGCGGTTTCGCTAACCTGTCATCGATTGCCATTCTGCTGGGTGGCCTGGGTAGCATTGCTCCCACGCGCCGCAAAGAAATTGCCCGCTTCGGTGTCAAAGCGGTCTTGGCCGGTACGCTCTCTAACTTGATGTCTGCTTCCATCGCCGGCTTCTTCATTGCGCTAAGCAGTTTGACGGCGTAACGCAGCGAGCACCACACCATTCAACGGGCGCTGCTATGTTTTCGCAGTGCCCGTTTTGTCTTTTATCGATTTGCGAGAATGTCATGAACGCTACTGCCTCCCCCCAGCTCACCCAAGCCCAACTCACCCAAGCCGCTCGTCAAGCCTTGTCGCTAATGGATTTGACCAGCCTGAACGACAGTGACACCGACAGCGTGATCGAAGCGTTGTGCCAGCAGGTAAAAACGCCGTTCGGCAACCCGGCGGCGGTGTGCGTTTACCCGCAGTTCATCGTCACCGCTGCCCGCGCGCTCAGCGCCCACAAGCTGGAGAGCCAAGTCAAGATCGCCACGGTCACCAACTTCCCCCACGGCGGCGGCGATATCATGGGCGCTGCCCGTGAAACCCGCGAAGCGGTAGCGTCAGGTGCCCACGAGGTCGACGTGGTGTTTCCTTACCGTGCGCTGATGGCAGGCGATGAAGAGACGGGGCGCGAGCTGGTGGAAATGTGCAAAGCCGCCTGCGGCGGGCAAGCCCAGCTTAAAGTCATCATCGAATCTGGCGAACTCAAGGAGCCTGCGCTTATCCAACGTGCAAGCGAGCTGGCCATCGAAGGTGGCGCTGACTTCATCAAGACATCCACCGGTAAAGTACCGGTGAACGCCACGCTAGACGCCGCCGAGATCATGCTAAAAGCCATCAAAGCCAGCGGTAAAAATGTCGGTTTCAAAGCCGCTGGTGGCGTTCGTACCGCCGAAGAAGCGGCCCAGTATCTGGCGCTGGCTGCCGACATTATGGGTCCGCAGTGGGTGACGCCCGAGCACTTCCGGTTCGGTGCGTCCAGCCTACTGACGAACCTACTGAACACGCTCAACGGCAATGCCGATGCCGCGACTAATGGAGGCTACTAAATGTCGTCTAACGCTTCTCACCACGCCCTGCTCCCCCAAGAACTGATTCGCCTAAAGCGCGACGGCCAACCGCTGCCCGCTGAAGAGATCAAAGCTTTCGTGCAGGGCATTGCCGACGACCGCATCAGCGACGCGCAGATCGGTGCTTTCACCATGTCGGTGTTTTTGAATGGCATGAGTCGTGAAGAGGTCGTGGCGCTGACCACCGCGACGCGCGATTCTGGCCACGTGATGCAGTGGGATTCGCTCAACCTGCCTGGCCCGATCGTGGACAAGCACTCTACCGGCGGCGTGGGTGACTTGGTATCGCTGGTGTTGGGCCCCTGGGTCGCCGCTTGCGGCGCCTTCGTCCCGATGATTTCTGGCCGCGGCCTGGGCCACACCGGCGGCACGCTGGATAAGCTGGAATCGATTCCCGGCTACGACCCCTACCCCGCCCCCGAGCGCTTTAGTGACGTGGTGAAGTCCACCGGCGTTGCGATCATCGGCCAAACCGGCAACCTCGCCCCGGCGGACAAGCGCATCTACGGCGTGCGTGACGTGACCGCCACCGTGGAATCCATTCCGCTGATCACTGCGTCCATCCTAGGTAAAAAGCTGGCGTCTGGCCTGGACGCCCTGGTCATGGACGTCAAGGTCGGCAGCGGCGCGTTCATGCCCACCCCGGAAAAATCCCGGGAGCTGGCGAAAAGTATCGCCAATGTCGCGACCCAAGCAGGCACGCCCACCACCGCCCTGCTGACCGATATGAGCCAGCCGCTGGCCCCGTGTGCCGGTAACGCGGTGGAGATCGTCGAAACCCTGGCGCTGCTGCGCGGCGAGCGCGCCAACAGCCGCGTGATGCAGGTCACCCGCGAACTCGCCGTCGAAATGCTGATGGCGGGCAAACTGGTGGCTAACCGCGAAGAAGCCCTTACCAAGCTGGACAAAGCGCTCACCTCCGGCGCGGCTGCAGAAGTCTTCGCCCGCATGGTGCGCGAACTGGGCGGGCCAGCCGACTTCATGGAGCGTTCGGACAGCTACCTGGCCACCGCACCGGTCATTCAGGCAGTGTACCCCGAGCAGAGCGGCATCGTGCAGCGCTTCGATAACCGTGCCGTGGGCATGAGCGTGGTGGAGCTGGGCGGTGGCCGTCTGCGTAACGACGCCAGCGTCGACCACAGCGTCGGGTTTAGCGATATCGCCGAAATCGGCGACCGTGTAGATAGCCAGCGCCCGCTGGCCATCGTTCACGCCCGGACCGAAGAGGCCGCCGCCCGTGCCGCCGCCCAGCTACGCGCGGCGATCACCGTCGGCGACGCCGAGGCCACCGCCGACACCCTGCTGCAAGAGACCTTCCGAGGAGAAGCCTAATGCGTCGTGCCATCGTCTTAGTTCTGGACTCTTTTGGAATCGGTAGCGCGCCGGACGCCGCTACCTTTGGCGACCAAGGTGCCGACACCCTGGGGCACATCACCGCGGCCTGCGCCCGTGGCGAAGCGGATACCGCCGAGCGCTCCGGCCCGTTGAAGCTTCCCAACATGGCCGCGCTCGGCCTGTTCCACGCCCACCGGGATGCCACCGGCAGCGTCGCGGAAGGCGTCAGCCTGCCCGAGCAGTTGAGCGGCGCTTACGCCCACGCCAAAGAGATCTCCAGCGGTAAGGACACCCCTTCCGGCCACTGGGAAATTGCTGGGGTACCGGTGCGATTCGACTGGGGTTACTTCAGCGACAAGACCGACAGTTTCCCCCAAACGCTGCTGGACAGCATCGTCGAGCAGGCCGACCTGCCTGGCGTGATCGGTAACTGCCACGCCTCGGGCACCGAGATCATTGCCCGCCTGGGTGAAGAGCATATCCAGAGCGGCAAGCCGATCGTCTACACCTCGGCAGACTCCGTGTTTCAGATTGCCGCCCACGAAGAGCATTTTGGCCTGGAGCGCCTCTACGCCCTGTGCGAAACCGTGCGCGAACTGCTGGCGCCGTACAACATTGGCCGCGTCATCGCCCGCCCGTTCATCGGCGACGACAGCCAAAACTTTGCCCGCACCGGCAATCGCCGCGACTACAGCATCGAGCCGCCCACCCCGACCGTGCTGCAAAAACTCGCCGATGCCGGGGGCGAAGTGGTTTCGATTGGTAAGATCGCCGACATCTACGCCCACTGCGGCATCACCCACAAGGTCAAAGCCAGTGGCCACGACGCGCTAATGGAGGCCACTCTAGCGGAAGTCGCGCGCACCGCCCGCGAGACCAGCGACCGCCCGACCATGATCATGACCAACTTCGTGGATTTCGATTCGGTCTATGGCCACCGCCGGGACGTGCCGGGCTACGCAGCCGCCCTGGAGCACTTCGACGCCCGCCTGCCGGAGCTGCTGGCGGCGCTTAACGACGACGACCTGCTGCTGCTCACCGCCGACCACGGCTGCGACCCAAGCTGGGAAGGCACCGAGCACACCCGCGAATACGTGCCCATCATGGTGCGCGGCGCAGGCTTCGCCCCCGGCCCGCTGGGCGAGCGCGGCACCTTCGCCGACATCGGCCAAACCCTGGCCGACTACTTCACGCTCGAGGCGATGGCCGACGGCGACAGCTTTTTGACCAAAGCGGCGTAAAGGCCAGTCAACCATTATTAGCACGCATGTTTACGTGTACCGCCAGAATCAGCCCGTAGCGGGGGTCTTTCGCCATGGATGGCGAAAGTAGCGCCCAGGGAAGGGTTTACAGCGCCCCCGCCTAGGGTTGTTCTGGCTACTAACTTCAATCAGAGGAGCTCTCCATGGCTACCCCCCATATCAATGCCGAAAAAGGCGATTTCGCCGATACCGTTCTGATGCCCGGCGACCCGCTGCGCGCCAAGTACATCGCCGATACCTATCTCGAGAACGTGCGCCAGGTGAACGACGTGCGCAATATGTTCGGCTACACCGGCACTTATAAAGGCCGCGAGATTTCCGTAATGGGCCACGGCATGGGCATCCCCTCCGTCTCCATTTACGCCAAAGAGCTGATTACCGATTACGGCGTGAAGTCGATCATTCGCGTCGGCTCCTGCGGCGCGGTGCGCGACGACGTGAACGTGCGTGACGTGGTGATCGGCATGGGTGCCTGCACCGACTCCAAAGTGAACCGCATGCGCTTCAACGACCACGACTTCGCTGCCATCGCCGACTTCGAGCTGACCAGCCACGCCGTGGCGGCCGCCAAAGCGCAGAACGTGCCGGTCAAAGTCGGCAACATCTTCTCAGCGGATCTGTTCTACAACCCGCAAACCGACATGGCCGAGCTGATGAAGCGCTACGGCATCGTCGGCGTCGAGATGGAAGCCGCTGGCCTTTACGGCGTGGCTGCCGAGTTCGGTGCCCGCGCGCTGACCATCTGTACCGTGTCGGATCACATCCTAAAAGGCGACTCGCTCTCCAGCGCCGACCGCCAAACTACCTTCAACGACATGATGGTGATTGCGCTCGATACCGTGCTGCGCGACGACGCCACCCGCGCCTAAGACGATGCCCACTCACGCCATTCAGAGGATAACAGCATGAATCGAGCGGACCCGGCCTTGGTCGACACGCTGCTAACCACCCTGGGCAACGCCTACGCGCCCTACTCCAACCACCCCGTGGCGGCGGTGATGGAGTGCCCCGACGGCCAGCAGTTTGCGGGTAGCAACGTAGAAGTCGCCCACTACAAAGGGCTGTGTGCCGAAGCCTCGGCCATTTCTGCCATGATCACCGCTGGCCAGCGCGAGCTTGCCAAGGTGTATGTCATGGGCCCTGGCGAGCACCTTTGCACACCCTGCGGCGACTGCCGCCAGCGCATCCGCGAGTTCGCCACCCCCAGCACGCAGATCATGGTGCTCTCCAAACAGGGCGAAGTGCTGAAAACCTACACCATGGACAGCCTGTTGCCAGACGCCTTCGGCCCGGAGCAGCTGCCGGGGCGTTAAGAGGTTTCTCGCAGCACCAGCGCCACCGGCAGCGACACGTGCCGGGGCGCTTTTCCCGCCAGCGCTTCGCTCAATAGCTCGACACTCATCGCCGCAATGGCAGCAATGTCCTGGCGCACCGTCGTTAATCCGGTGGCTAGGGTAGGCAGGTCGTCAAAGCCGGTAACGGCCACGTCTTCGGGCACACGAATATCGCGATCTTCCAGCGCAGCGACACAGCCGAGCGCCAGTTCGTCGGTGGCGCAAACCAGCGCATCGAACGGTAATGACGTAGCACCTCCATGATCGAGAAAGCGGTTGAGGTGGCGGTAGCTAGTGAGCGAGTCGGACGTGAACCGATGGGGCAGGCTCAGAAGCTGTTCGCTCAGCCCCGCTTCCGCTATGGCTCGTTGATAGCCGGAAAGACGACTATGGGGGCGCGGCACGTCCAACTCGCCACCCACGAAGGCAATCCGTGTTCGCCCTTGCCCGATCAGATGGCGCGTGATTTGGTACAGGCCTGAGACATCGTCCGGGGCCACCGAGAACCCTTCCCCGGCGTTGCCAATCCGCACGAACGGTATGCCCGCCTCACGTAGCAGCGCTGGGCGCTCGTCTTCGCCGGTTTCCCCTAGCAAAATCGCCGCGCCTGCCCTTTCGGGCAGCGCCGAGGTTTGGTCGTGGTGAAAGAAGATCGGCACCATGCCCTGCTGGTGCAACGCGACGGTCAGGTGCTGGTAGAGGAGAATATAGTAAGGGCGCAGTTCGATATCTTGCCGCCCCAATGAAATGCCCACCACGGCGGCTTTTCCGCTAATCAACTGCCGCGCCGCCGCGCTAGGCTGATAGGCCACTTCACGGCTGATGGTGAGAATTTTATCGCGCAGCGCGTCACTGATCCCCGGCTTGCCATTGAGCGCCCGGCTGACCGAGGCAATCGAGACCTCGGCGCGCCGGGCGATTTCGCGGATGGTGGCGGTTTGCGCGCTCGGTGTGTTCTGTTTCATGCCATGCCTCAGCCAGTCGGGCCCTGATTGTACAAAAAGCGGGGCCGAAAATCGCTGAGTACACGGACGCTAACGCCGTTCGCGCTACCAGCCACGCCGCCCTAAACGCGCCAGCTCACTATCCAACTGCTGCACCGCCTGCTCTGGCGTGACGCTGCCGGACAGCGCTTCGTGAACGCGATTGAAGATCGCGTTGGAGACACGTGGGTAAGCATCGCCAGTGACGCTGGCCGGGCGCGGCACGCCGCTCATCACCGTTTCATAAAGCTCGCCAATGAACGGATGCGCGGCCAGAACCTCGTCGTCTTCGTACAGCGCCGGGCGCGTGGGGTTGCGGCCAAACTCGATGGCATGCGCTTTTTGCTGTGCTTCGGCGGTGAGATAGGCCACCAAGTCAGCGGCGGCCTGCGGCTCGTCCGAATAGCGGGAAACTGCCCAGTTCCAACCGCCCAGCGTGGCAACGGACTCGCCCTCAGGTCCACTGGGCAGCGGCGCTACGCTGAACTTGTTTTGAATCGGCGTGCCGTCCGCTTGGCCCAGCGACCATGCGTAGGGCCAGTTACGCATGAACACCGCATTGCCCGCCTGGAAAACGCCGCGGGCTTGCTCTTCCATGTAATTACGCACGCCTTCTGGGCTGATATCCCCCACCCAGGAGGCCGCCAGCGCCAGGGCGTCCACCGCTTGTGGGTTATTCACCGTTACCTGCCCTTCAGCATCCACAAAGGTACCGCCGCCATGGCTTGCCACCCACTCCAGCGCGTTGGTGGTCAGCCCTTCGTAGGCGCGGCCCTGAAAGACGAAGCCATGCATGCGCTCGTTGCCCGCCTGCCGCTCGGCGTTTTGAATGCGCCGGGCAGTGTCGGTCAGCGCTTGCCACGTCTGCGGCACCTCGGCGCCATACTGCTCGAGAAGATCATGGCGATAGTAGAGCAGTCCCGCATCGGTGAACCACGGCAGCGCGACCAGCTTGCCCTGTACGGTATTGTTCTCCATTAGCGAGGGAATGAAACCCTCGGTGGCGGATGCTGGTAGATACTCGTTCAAATCAACCAAGTGCTCTGCCAGCAGCCCCGGCCAGACGATATCCACCATCAGCACATCGACATCTTCCGACTGGCTGCCCAGCAGCTGTTGATAAAGCGAGAGCTTTTCAGTGGGTGAAGCGGGCGTAGTGACGATAGTGACCTGGTGGCCGTTGGCCTCGGCCCAGCGTTGGGAGAGTTCGGGGCAGAAATCTGCCGCCCCACCGTCGCCACAGGCCACGGTGATCTCGGCGGCCATCGTCGGCAGCGCCGTGGGCAGCAGAGCCATGAGTAGCAGCGGTGTTTTCAGTGGCTGGCGCATCATGAAGTCCTCATCTTGTTATTGGGTATCTGACGCTATGGATGCGTTGGCATGACACGGCCTAGCTAGCTATCGCCAGGCTGCGATCCTCCAGGCTTGAAACGAAACAGGCGTCCAGCACGGTTTGAATGGCCGCGCCGCGGGCAAAGTCGGGCTGATCGTTTTCGCCGGTGCGAATGCTTTCGATAAAGCGCTGGTAGATGCTGGGCGTTGGCGGCGCCTTGACGGTGCTCCAGCGGGCGGGGTGCACGTCATCGTTCAGGCACACCTGTACGTCGTCTTTGGAGGCGTCCAGATCCAGGCGAATCGCGCCTTTATCGCCGTGAACGCTCAGCGTTAGCGAGTTGTGGTGACCAGTGGCCCAGCGGGTCGCTTGAATCGTGCCCATGGCCCCATTGGCAAAGCGCACGCGCATCAGTGCGGTGTCGTTGGCGTCCAGCACGTAGTCGCCAATGCGGTTATCCGGGGCTTTGTCGAAGCAGGTGAGTTCGCAGTTGACCCGGGTGATGTCGCCCACCGGGAAGCTGGCAAAATCGACGATATGCACGCCCACATCGCCCAGTACGCCTTTGCTGCCGTGGGCTTCCGAGAGCCGCCAGAGCCACTGGCTATCTTCATCCCAGCGCCCCCAGGCGTTGCTCACCAGCCAGCTTTGGCGGTAGCTGGCATCCACATGGCGCACGGTGCCGATGGCACCACCGGTAATTAGTGCTCGGGCGTGCTGAATGGCGGGGGCGTCCCGGTAGCTCAGGTTGACCATGTTGATGACCTTGGCGGTCTGGGCGGCAGCGGCCATCTCATGGGCATCCTCGGCATTGGTGGCCAGAGGCTTTTCACACAGAATGTGTTTACCCGCTGCAATGGCGGCCAAAGACGTGGCCTTGTGCACGCCATCCGGGGTGACGTTGCTCACCGCGTGGATATCGTCCCGTGCGAGCATGGCGTCCAGCTCTTGATACACGTCGGCAATGCCGTGACGCTCGGCAAACGCCTGGGCTTTGGGCACATCACGGTCGCAGACGGCGACCACTTCGACGCCTTCGAGTCGGCCATAGTGCTTGGCGTGCTCGCCTGCCATGCTGCCCGCGCCAATGATTGCGATACGGATCATTTGAAGCCCTCCTCACCGGGTTTGTGTAGGCTTTCGCCCTTTATCTCGACCGGGTTGGGTGCCTGGTCGGCGGGGATGTTGGGGCAGCTGTCGATCCACCGGGCGCCCTCCGGCTGCGCCCAGAGCACGGCGTTCTTGAGCACCCGCTTGACCTGCTCGTCGTAGTAGATCGGGTAGGTTTCGTGGCCGGGACGGAAGTAGAAAATCTTGCCGTTGCCACGCTTGTAGGTCAGGCCGGAGCGGAACACTTCGCCGCCCTCAAAGGCACTGATGAAAATCACCTCGTCCGGGTTGGGCACCGCAAAGGGCTCGCCGTACATTTCGGTATGGGGCAGCTCCAGATAATCCCCCAAGCCCTGCACGATGGGGTGCCCAGGGTTGACGACCCAAAGGCGCTCGCGCTCGCCGGCCTCTCGCCATTTCAGCGAGCAGGTGGTGCCCATCAAGCGTTTGAAGATTTTCGAGTAGTGACCGGAGTGCAGCACGATCAACCCCATGCCCTGCAGCACGCGCTTTTGCACCCGATCAACGGTCTCTTCTAGCACGTCGCCGTGGGCGGCGTGGCCCCACCACAGCAGCACGTCGGTATTCTCCAGCGTCTCTTCGCTGAGCCCTTGCTCTAAATCTTGCAGCGTGACGGCGGTGGCGGACAGCGCCTCTGACTCATTCAAACCGTCGGCGATGCACTGGTGCATGCCGGTGGGGTAAATGCGCGCTACCACCTCGTTGGTTTGCTCGTGGACGTTCTCGCCCCATACGGTGACTCGCAGTGCCATCGCTCTCTCCCAAGCGTATTCGTATATCGCCTCACCAGCCGTTTTGACCGGCGCCTGGGAAAAAGTAAACGTTTACGCTTTCAGAGTAAACGTTTACTTTTTAGCTTTTAGTCGCATTCAATGGCAAAGGAAAAGCGATTAGGTGTCGCGGTTTTCGGCAACTCGCTCGACATCCACGATACCGGAACGGCTCACCACGACTTTCCAACGGGCCAGATAGGGGGCATCTTCACTGCCGGTCTCGCGTATCACCAGATTGAAAAGATGGCGACGTTCGACGCTCTCCCGCACTGCCTGACCCTCTTTGAGACGATAGATGTGGTGTTTGTCTTTGCTCATCAAACGCGTCAGCATCGAGAGGTCGATATGCAGCGTTTCACGAGTGTGTTCGTATCCGCTTAGAAAGCGGGTGGGCGACATATGCGAGCTGGAGCGGTAATGCATGACCACTTCGTCCCGCTGGGCAACGGTGCGCCGCCGCATCTGCTGAATGTCACGATCCAAGGCGGCGTAGCGTTTGTAGTCAAACCACTCAAGCTGCCGCCCCACCAGGGCATTGCGGGTAGGGTCGATATACTGACGTCGCCATTTGGGACGGCCACGACGCAACCAGCGCCATAGCGTGTTGCGCAGATCGTCTTTGAACACTTCCCGCAACGCATAGAGCAGCGCCATGGCCAGTACGAACAGGGCGGTGATATCGCCCAGGGCGCTGCGCAGTTGCAGCACGCCCAGCGAAACGAATGCCATCACCACCGCTGTTGCCAGGGCTTTCACTGCTTTCTGCTCGCCATTACCCAGCTCCAAAGCACGCTGTTTCAGGGTGATGGGATGCTCGATGAGACGTCGCAATAAACGCATTTTATTCGACATGCGAGTGGGGTCTTCCACCACTCGCTCAGCGTTGTACTCCTGCGTCTGACGATACTCCCCTTCGCGCTGACAAACCGTCAAGAAGCGCCGTTTGATGTCGCTAAATCGCCCTCCCCTGGGCATGTGCGCGATCAGCGCCAACAGCTGCTGCTCGGTGAACCAGGAGAGGTAGTTGTCGATATTGGCAAAGTATTTATAAAGACGATCGTCGCTGGGCGGGTTGCGCCGCAGGCGTTTGAGAATGCCGTCACTCAGGTCACTCATTTCCGCGAGCCGTTTGGTCAGTGCGTTGGCCTTCTCATCCCAGGCGTCTGGCTCATCGGTTGGATCGCGACGCAGCTTACGGGCGTCAGCCAGCAAGGCTTGGGTGGTGCGCTCCAAGGCCCCCACGTATTGATAGGCGTAAAGGCTGAGGCTCAAGCGGTAAGAGTCGCTGCCCAACTGGTTACGGCTAGCCAATCGGCTATGCACCAGCGGCAAGTGATACTCGTCGCTGTAGTAGGTGCGCGAGACACTGATCGCACCATGATAAAATGCCTCTTCGGAAATGACGTGAGTGCTCAACCCAAGCTCTTTGGGCACGAACAAATACACATCGAGCGTATGCGAGGTTTCTTCTTTTAGCCGCCGCGATAGGCGCAGTTGGAAGCTATTTTTACGCTCAACGTTGATCACCTCACGAATCTCCTACTTCATTGCCAAACACGATGATATACCATGGTGAGCTCGCCATAGTGGTCTGCTAAACAGAGGCTACGGTTTACTACTTCGCCTTGGAGCTAGGGAATGTCCATCGCCCGTTTTTCACCCTTTGAGCTGCTGCTGCTCAAAAGCCGCAGCCAAGTGGATACGGCCACACTACTACTGCTGGGCTGGGTGCTGGTGCACCGCCAGCACGTCTCGGAAGGCCAGCGGCGTCGCCGCTTGGCCCAGGTGACATCGCAGTTTCGCCACGGACACGAACTGGGGCCGGTGATGAGTATTGCCCACAGCCAAGACCTGCACGCCATTCAGCTGGCCGCCGAGGTGGTACGCAAAGAGTGTTCTAAAGAGCGTAGCCTGAGTGTGATGCACCAAGCGATTACCGTGGCCACGGACGACGGCGATATTTCGTTGGCTAATCATTACATTCTGCGGTTTTTAGCCGATTTGTTAAACGTGACGCCCACGACCCTGGGTACGCTGTTCCAAGAGCTGACCGGCCAGCCGCTGCGCCAGCCGGAAGACCCGAGCCGCGACGCCTACTGGCAAGCTCACGACCCGGACTACTATGCCCGCAAAGCGCGGGAAGAAGCCGAGGCTGCACAACGCGCCAAGGCATCGCAGGCCGAGCAAGAACAGCAGCAGCGGGCCAAAGCCGATAAGCAGCAGGAAAAAAAACAGAAGCAGCAGGAAAAAAAGCAGCAGAAAGAGGACGCCCGCCGCGCCAAAGCGCGGGCGGAACAGTCCAGCGCCGAACAGGCCCGAGCCGAACAAGCGCGTCAGGAGCAGGCACGCCAAGAGCGAGCACGCCAGGAGCAGGCGCGGCAAGAGGAGTCACGACGACGCCAGCAACGTAGCAGCCCACCGCCTCCCGATCGCACCACTCGCGCCCTCGCCGTCCTGGGGCTGACGCCAGGGGCGAGCAAAACCGATGTACGCCGCGCCTATCGCCGCATGGCCCAGCTTCACCACCCAGATCGCTTCTACTCCGAGAGCGAGCACCAGGTCGCTCTAGCGTCGGCGCGTTTTCAACGCATCAAAAATGCCTATGATTATTTGATGCAAACCTACTAATCACTACGCTTGGAAAGAGACTTCCTGGATTATGCGCGACCTGTACCAACGCCTCGCCCTGACACCAGAGGCCAACGACCAGCAGATCAAGAGTGCCGTGGACCGCTGCCCCAATAGCGCGCTACGCCAGGATGCCACGTCCGTGCTCGCCGTGCCGCCTCACCGGCAAACCTACGACACCCTGCACCATACGCTGAGCGACATTGGCCGCCTGCGCGCTCGCCTAGGCCTGACCCACGGTGCCCATTGGCAGGGCGACGTGGCCAACGACTTCTCTTTACCGCCGGATCATGCAATCTCTCGCCACGATGAACTGGTCGATCGCGTCAGCCATGCGGTGTCGCTCTACAACCGCTGGCGCCGCCTGCGCGGGCCATGGCTACTCATCGCCGTTTTCACCGTGGGGGCGAGTATAGGCCTCGCTCTGGGGTTTGTCCTGAGCATGGGGCTTGGCTTGGGCTGACGTGCCGTGGCGCTCCCGCTCGTCCTGACGGATTTCCGCCTGAGTGGGGCGTGGTGCGGGCTTCGGGGGCGTCGGCTTTTTGTGCGCCTCGTCTGCCGAAGAGGAAGCACTCTCCTCCCCTCGCTCCAGGCTTAGGTCGGTGCCGGAGGCGTCTTCCATACGCGACTCGGAGCGTGCCTCCATGCTGACACTCAAACGCGGCACGCCCAGGTCGATCTCTTGCGCTTCCATGCGCTGCTTCAGCAGCAGATTGAAGGCACGAGAGACATCCCACTGCATTTCCGGTGCGGTGCGAAAACGCATCCGCAGGATGGGGCAGCCCTCTTCGAAGCCCTGCACGCCCTGCATCTCTAGCGGCGACCAGATGTAGTGACGCATCATCGGGTCCTTGCGCAGCTCCTGGGCGGTCTCCTGCATCAGAGTAATCGCATCGTCGATTTTCATATCGTAAGGAATGCGAATACGCATCAGCGCAATACCGAACTGGCGAGACATATTGTGGATCGATTCGATGCGGCTAAAGGTGATGATGTGCACCACGCCATCCAGGTCTCGCAGCCGCACGGTGCGCAGCGTCAGACCTTCTACCGTGCCCATATGCCCGTTGATCTGCACGAAGTCGTCCACCGCTAGCGAGTCTTCGATCAGTATGAAGATACCGGTGATCAAATCCTGCACCAGGGTTTGCGCACCAAAACCGATGGCCAGACCGATCACACCGGCACCGGCCAGCAGCGGCGTGACGTTTACCCCAAGATTGGCTAGCCCTGCGATCACCGCGATGATGAGAATCGCTACGAAAATGACGTTGCGAATCATCGGCGTGATGGTTTGTGCACGGGCTTGATTTACCCGCCGCCCGCGTGAGCGGGCCGACGAGGTCAGCGCCCGCTGAATGGCCGTATCGGCAAAGATCCATACCAACCACGCCAGTAAGATCGTTGCCCCAAGGCTCACCAGTGCTTGCCCGATGCGGGCGCTGGCCACCGCCTGCTGGCCTAAACCAAACAGCGAACCGCCCCACACTTGCATAGAGAGCTCGGCGAACACCATCCACGCGCAAATATGTGCCAGCACGAACCCGAAACGTTCCAAACGCTTGCGGTACTGGCTGAAGCGGCGGCGATGGCGGCGCTTGTTGAGCCGCTCGGCTTGGCGGCGCAGCAGCCCGGTCACGACTAGCGTCAGCACCAGTAAACTGGCAGAGACAATCGAGCGCGCCAGGGCCGTCCCCACATCCCCCACGGTAATGAAAATCGCCAGCAGCGAGCCGCCCACCATCAGTAGTGCCGGAATATGCCATAGCCCGCCAAGCGCCCGTACCATCTCGACGGCGGTGCTGGCATCGCGTCGCTGTTTGTAGGGTCGGTTACAAATCAGATGACGGATCGGCCGCTGAAATTTGAAGATGAAACGAGCCGACAAGAGCGCTGCCAGCATGTTCGCCAATACCGATACGAGGCTGGAGAGCTCTGCCCCCAGCAGCTCCACCAGCCGCGTGGAGTTCACCGCATCGCCCAAGGCAATCAGCGCGCCGATGACGAACAGACCTCGTAGCGCTTTGTGCTGTAACACCTGCACTGCCGGGAAGCGGTGCCCATGGCTAAAGAAGGCAATGACGGTCTCGAAAACCACCGAGAGCGCCCGACCACATAGGCAGATGTACGCCACCACCAATACCACTGCCCGCCCGGGGCTATAGGGGAGAATTTGCCCGATACCGAGCGTAATGGCGAAGGCCAGCGTCCAGGGCAGCATTCGACGCAAAAAGTGCACTGCCAACAGCCACGCTTTGGGGTCCCTTGGCAGGTCCAGCGGCCAGTGACGTCGCGTGGCGATCAAGCGACCAAAGGCGATCATGACGACCAATAACGCGCTCCACACGAAGGCCAACACCGCGCCGTCGGCTATCGCGCGAATGGCTTCTCCTTGATCTGCACCATCGTTCAGGGCGCGTAAGTCCTCGACGCCCTGCACGAGCTGGCGGGACCACTCATCGATGGGCGAGTCGCCCGCTTGAGCCTGCTCGCCAATGTCGGTCAACGTGTCGGCCAGCGCGCCTAACAACCCCTGGCGAACGACGCCATCCTCCTCGGCGGCCTCGGTGCTCACCTGCAGCTCGCGCAGCGAGTCCAGTAGTGCGGTGCGCTGCTCCTCGTTTTCGAGCATCGAGATCACATCGCTCAGCGAGCTCTGAAACTCCTCGTTGCTCACCTCCGCCTGCTCCGACGACTCACTGCCGGTCAGGTTGGGCAGCGAGACACTTTGCGCAGACGCCGCAGAACCGAGCAGCAGGCTGAGTAAGATGCCGACGATGATCTTGGTTATCCAGTGCTGTCGCACGCATTGCTCCCGACATAGACCGGCCAAGGGAACCGGTGATTAACATTGAACACGCGGATGGCGCTCAGCCTCGACGCGTGATTATGATAGGCTGACGCTACAAACGTTCACCTCAAGGATACCGAGATGACGCTGCAAGCCCCACCCAAACGCGACAATAAAGATGGCCAGCGGCGCCGTGTCGGCGTCGAAATCGAATTCGCTGGTTTACCGCCACGCGAGACCGCCGAGCTGGTGCGCATGCTGTTTGGTGGGGAGCTTAACGTGGTCAGCCCTCATCGGCTACAGGTGGAAGGCACCCGTTGGGGAGAGTTCGGTATCGAGCTGGACACCCAATATGCCCACCCCGATAAAGCCCTGCTGGAAGAGCATCACGAAAGCGATAGCGAGTGGGCACGTCAACAGCATCAGCGTCGGGTCGAGTTCCATCAAAAAACCCGAGAACTGATTGGCGACATGGTGACCGGCTTGGTACCCACCGAAATCGTCTGCCCACCCATTCCATGGGACGAGCTGGAAACGCTGGATACGCTCTTCGAAACGCTGCGAGAAAAAGGTGCCAAAGGCACCGATGCCAGCCTGCTCTATGGCTTTGGCCTGCATCTCAATCCCGAGGTGGAGAGCGATGAGGTGGATTATCTGCTCGCCATGATGCGCGCTTATCTGCTGCTGGCCAGCTGGCTACGCGAAGAGATCAAAGTCGATATCACTCGGGAAATGCTGCCCCATGCCAACCCGTTTCATAAAGAGTATGCGCTGAAGGTGCTGGACGCCCGCTACCAGCCGGACCTGGATACTTTCATCGAGGACTACCTGGACCACAACCCCACCCGCAACCGAGAGCTGGATCTGCTCCCGCTGTTTGCGTATCTGCGTCCCAACCACCCGCACCCGCTGCTGCATGGCGAGTTGACCAAGCCGCGCCCGACCTTCCACTATCGCCTGCCCAATGCCCAGCTCTCACAGCCAGGCTGGGGATCGGTACTGGAGTGGAACCGCTGGGTCGAAGTCGAGAAGCTAGCCGCCAACGATGACGTGCTGCGAGCGCGCTGCGATGAATACATTGCCGAGCATGGCAAGCCTTGGTGGGAACGCTTGAAGGCAGCGCTATCGAGGCCGTTTGGCGCCTCATGACTCTCCCCTGCCTTCATTCATCACAGCAATAAGAGACGCTCGCCGCATGCCTCGACCGCTGATCGGAATCACCACCTCGGATCGTAAAAGCCAACTTGCCTGGTGCTTTGACTGGTTTGCCGTCTGGCGACATGGCGGCAAGCCGCTTCGCCTGTCGCCCTCTCGGGCTCTCCCTGACCACCTGGACGGTTTGATCATTGGCGGTGGCGACGACATTCAAGCGCACCTTTACGGCGGCGAAGTTCAGTTCGACGTGCGTTTGGACCCCGCCCGAGACGAGCTGGAGCTGAGCCTGCTCAACCGCTTCATCCCGCAAAACACGCCGGTACTCGGCATTTGTCGCGGTGCGCAGTTGATCAACGTGCACCTAGGCGGCACGCTGGATCCCGATATCTATACCACCCATGAAGGTTTGAAGCGGCGGCGTACCGTGCTGCCCCGTAAAACGGTCGATATCGTCGGCGGCAGCCAACTGTATCAATTGCTGGGCGTCACTTGGTGTCGGGTGAACAGCCTGCATCACCAGGCCGTCAACCGCGCGGGAAAAGGCATCCAGATCGTTGCACGGGATCGCGACGGATTGGTTCAAGGGATCGAATCAGAGGACCACGACTTTCTGATCGGCGTGCAGTGGCACCCGGAGTGGCTGATTTTCAACCGTCCCCAGCAGCGCCTCATTAGCGCGCTGGTGACGGCGGCCAAACAGAGCCGCGAACGGGCTAGCGCTTGAGGGCTGCCAGCGCCGCGTCGTAATCCGGTTCGTTTTTCAGTTCGCTCACTAGCTCGCTATGCAGCACACGGTTGTCCGTATCCAGCACGACCACGGCCCGCGCGCACAGTCCTTCCATGGCGCTATTGCAAAGCGCCACGCCCCAGGCCTTTTGAAATTCGCGATGACGAAAGGTGGAGAGCGTTTCGACATCGTCCAACCCTTCGGCGCCACAAAAGCGTTTGGCGGCAAACGGCAGGTCTGCGGATACGACAAGCACGATGGTATTCTCCAACTGGGAGGCCAGCTCGTTGAAACGCCGAGTGGACATCGCGCAGGTAGGGGTATCGACACTGGGGATGATGTTTAGCACCTTACGCTTGCCCTGATAGGTCTCCAGGGTGACATCTTCGAGGTCGGTGTTTGTCAGCGTCATCTCGGGGGCAGCTTGACCTACCGCAGGCAGCGTGCCCGCAACGTCCATCGGCGCGCCCGCGCGGGTAATCTGTTGCATCTACAGCTCCTAATGTATGGTAAAACGTTGGTCGAGGAAGACGTTTTAGCTTACAGCGGAATCACCCGATTCGGCTATCTTTCCACTGCCGCGATACGATAACGAGAATGCCATGGCCTCTTTAGTCATCATCAAAACCGGGGATGCCTTCCCTGAAGTGGTCGACCAACACGGTGATTTCGAGCAGCTGTTCACACGCCGATTGAACGAGGCGCTTCCTTCGGGAGTCACGCTCGAGGTATGGGATGCGCGGCTGACGTCGACCCCACCCGACGACATCGTCGGCGCCGTGATCACCGGTTCGCATAGCATGGTAAGCGAGCAACCCTCCTGGAGCGAGGCGCTCAAGCCGTGGCTGCAGCAAGCCCTTGCCGATGACCTGCCGCTGCTGGGCGTTTGTTACGGACATCAGCTCATGGCAGCGGCCTTTGGCGGCATCAGCGACTACCACCCTGCCGGGCGAGAATCGGGCACGCGCACGGTGCGATTGACCCAAGCAGGCCAGCAAGACCCACTCTTTCGCCAGCTACCCGAGCACTTTCCCGCGCACCTCACCCATGCCCAGTCGGTAATGCAGCTTCCCCATGGCGCCACGATTTTGGCCCACAACTGTCACGACGCTCACCAAGCGCTGCGTTACGGGCCACGCCAATGGAGCGTGCAATTTCACCCGGAGTTCTCTTCCCCGGTGATGCGTGCCTATATCGAGCGTCAACGCGCCGCCCTACGCGACCAGGGCGACGATCCTGATCGACTGCTGGACGACATTCGTGAAACGCCAGACGCCACCAGCTTGCTGCAGCGCTTTCTCGGCTTTATCTAAAGCAGCCGCCTTTGGCTCGCTTTATGGTCCCTCCGTGACGCCAGCCGATCGGCCAACCGGGTCGGCTCGGGCAGCTTGGTGCGTCCCAGACATCGCAACACCCACTCGAGCGACGTTTCCAGCGTGAGCCGATGCCCCGGCGAGACGAACACCGGCTTGACGTTTTCCCGCGAGCGCAGCACGGCACCGATCACCTCTTGATCCGCCATCAGCGGCACCCAATCACCCCGCGCGTCGCCTACCGCGCCATGCGTGCCGGTTAAGCGTGACTTGGCGATACCGATGGTAGGCAGATCGAGCCACAGCCCCAAGTGTGCTGCTACGCCAAGTCGCCTTGGATGGGCAATGCCTTGGCCATCGACCATAACCAGCTGTGGCCGCGTTTCGAGCTTGGCAAATGCGCCTAGCGCGGCAGGAATCTCCCGAAAGGAGAGCAAGCCGGGAATATAGGGCATGCGGGTAGGTTCGCGATGCACCACCTGCTCGACCACGGGCAACTGAGGAGCCGCCTCAGGTGACCACTTCAATACGACCACCGCCGCCCGCGTTACCGCTCCCTCCTCCTCGAAGCCAATATCCACCCCCGCGATATACCTCACCGGATCGATGCGATCACGGCTCTCCAACTGCTTGGCGAGCCGTGACTGCAGGGCAATCGCCTGTTTGGGTGACAGGTTCCATTCGTGTAGCGCAGCGTCCATGCAGGCTCCTTGTATCCAGGTAATGAATATTTAGCGTAGCCAAAAAAAATCCCCCTATGCCAGCAGGCACGGGGCCAGTGGCATAGGGGGATGTGACTCATCGGTTAGGCGCTAACCAGCGCCTAGCAATGAGTTATGCGCGTTCGCGACGGCGAACCGGGGCATCGCCATCGTCACGACGACGGCGCGGGGCGCGCTCCGGCGCACGGTCTTCGCTGATTTCCAGCGGGCGACCGGCCACACGGGCGCGGGCCATTTTCGCCAGAATCGTGGAGGGCAACCCGCTGGGCAGCTCGACCACGGAGAAGGCGTTACGGATATCGATACGGCCGATACGTGCGCCTTCGATACCACCTTCGTTCGCCAGCGCGCCGACCAGTTGGCCCGGCTTCACGCCGTCTTTATGGCCTACCGAGACGCGGTAGCGGGTCATGCCTTCGCTGGGCGCGCTGGAGCGCTCGCGGCGGGCACCACCCGGCTTGCCCGGTGCGCCATCGCGCGGGGCACGCTCTTTGCGCGGTGCCTGAAGACGACCAATCGGCGCTTCGTCAGCACGGGCCATGGCGGCAAACGCGCAGGCCAGCTCAACGGCGTCATGCCCCTCTTCCACCAGGCGCTCGACCAGGGCGCGCTGCTCTTCAGCGCCTTTGGTCAGTGCAGCCACCACGCGGTGATGGAATACGTCGTCACGGTGAGCGCGGATAGCGGCTTCGTCAGGTAGCGGCATTTCGGTCATTTTCTGACCGGTGGCCTGCTCCATCCAGCCCACTTTGCGACCTTCACGGAAACCCGCGAACGTAATCGCGATGCCGCTACGGCCCGCACGACCGGTACGACCGATACGGTGGGTGTAGGCTTCTGCATCTTGCGGTAGGTCGTAGTTGATCACGTGGGTGATACGCGGAACGTCGAGGCCACGGGCCGCCACATCGGTCGCGATCAACACGTCGACCTTGCCACGCTTCAAGCGGGTAATGGTGCGCTCGCGCAGGCTCTGATCCAGATCACCCGATAGGCCAGCGGCGTTGACGCCACGAGCGGTCAACTGCTCGACCAGCGTGGTACAGGCCGCACGGGTGCGCACGAAGACGATAGCGGCATCGACCGGCTCGACTTCGAGAATACGCGACAGCGCTTCCAGCTTGGCACCACCGTCGACACGCACGAGGCGCTGCTCGATGTTTTCACCTGTGGTCGTGCGCGACTCGATCGCCACCTTCACCGGGTTGACCAAATAACGGTTGACGATGCGCTCGATTTCCGTCGGCAGCGTGGCCGAGAAGAAGACACGCTGGGCATCTTTCGGGGTATCGGCAACCACGCGTTTGACGTCGTCGATAAAGCCCATGCGCAGCATTTCGTCGGCTTCGTCCAGTACCAGTGCGGAGAGACCGTCCAATTTCAGGCTGCCGCGATCCAAGTGGTCGATCACTCGGCCCGGTGTGCCAACGACCACTTGTGCGCCACGCTTCAACGCACCTAGCTGTTCACGGTACTCTTGACCACCGCAGAGGGTAGCCACTTCCAACCCCTGAAGGTTTTGGCCATAACGGCTAAAAGAGACGGCGACCTGTTGAGCCAGTTCGCGGGTCGGCGCAAGCACCAGTACCTGGGGCTCGCGACGCTGCATGTCGAGACGCGACAGCAGCGGTAATGCGAAAGCAGCGGTTTTGCCGGTACCCGTTTGCGCTTGGCCCAGCATATCGCGACCTTCCAGCAACGCAGGAATGGTCTGCGCCTGGATGGGTGAAGGAGTTTCGTAGCCCTGTGCTTCAACAGCAGACAGAACGGCAGGCAATAGAGCCAGATCGCCGAAGCTCGGCGAGGCGACAGAAGTCGAGGTCATTAATCACACCTTGGTAGGCCGGAAGAACCGGCAAAAAACATCGTAAGCGTCTCTGACTCTGTTTTCATGCAGCGCGTAACAGTACGCTGCAAAAGAACAAGGCTCCGCATCGCGGATATCGTCATCAGTGGAGTCGGAGACGCCGGTCGCACCTGGCATTCGGCTGGCAACACCGCATTTGCGGGCCAACCGCTGTGGCGACCTTCTGCGCCGATTTCACCCGTTTGGTGAAATACTGGAGGCGCGCCATCTTCACAGCAATGAACATCTGCAGTCAGTGAGATGTTCCCGCAAACGTTTCGACTGGCGTGGCACGTACTGCTCAGCGTCAGTGATGAACGTTTATCGTCGTGATGGAGGGGTCAACACATGCGAGGAGCGCGCATCCTAACACCCCCCACGGGTTCTGACCAGCCTTTTTGTTTTAACCCATATCAATACCCGAGCTTGCACATGTGCATATGTCGTCTAACCTGAGAAATGCCTGATGACGTTCACGAACTTCAAGGAGTGATAAACATGAACTGGGATCAAATCGAAGGCAGATGGACAGAAGTGAAAGGTAAAGCCCGCGCGAGTTGGGGTGAGATTACTGACGACGAGCTGGATCAGATCGGCGGTAAAAAGGATCAATTGGTCGGTAAGCTTCAGCAAAAATACGGCTTGGAGCGTGAAGAAGCTGAGCGCCGCGCGGATGATTGGGCCAACGGTCTCTAAACTCTGTCGTACGACGACCTTTCACTAAAGGTCTTAATACCGAATTCACCAAGAGTAGCATGACGCTACCTACCGATAGCCACATGGAGAGAAGCTATGCGTAAATCCATTCTAACGACTGCCATCACAACGGCCCTCTTAAGCGGCATGGCGTTTGGTGTTCACGCCCAAACCGAGCCTCAGGGTATGTACTCCGCTGAAGACATCCTCGATGCAGACGTCTTCTTTGCCAATGGTTCTGGCGAAGAAATCGGGGAAGTCGACGATATTCTGTTCGATGAAGAGATGCGAATTTCTGCACTTGTCATCGAGAGCGGTGCGGTATTGGGCTTAGGTGGCCGTGAAATCGTCGTTGACACGGACAATTTCACGCTCGAGACGCACACTGAAAGCGATGGTGAAACCGAACACCGCATCATGCTTGAAGCCACGTCAGAAGAGGTAGAATCCTTCCCAACGTATGATCGTGATTGGTGGGAACAGACCAAAGCCAATGCGCGGGATGCGTGGCAAACCACTAAAGAAGGCGCCCAGAGCGCCTGGCAGACGACTCGTGAAGCCGTGAACGACGAGTAATAGGTTCTAAATTCGTCCTGCTGTGACAAAGTCAAAGGCCATCCATGCGGATGGCCTTTTTATATTTGAAGCACGGGGTCAGGATGAGTGGCGACGTATTCCCTGGCCTGGCAAACGCTCACGGTCATGAGAACGAGTAAAGTCCAACAGCGGCCCAGCAGGTACGATACGGGTAGGGTTGATCGTATCGTGACTATAATAGTAGTGACGCTTGATGTGATCCATGTTGACCGTCTCGGCCACTCCCGGCCACTGATAAAGCTCGCGTACGTAATTCGAGAGATTGGGGTAGTCATCAATGCGTTTGAAATTGCACTTGAAGTGGCCAAAATAGACCGCATCGAAGCGAATCAGCGTAGTGAAGAGACGAATATCCGCTTCGGTCAGCCACTCACCCGCCAGATAGCGTTGCTCTCCAAGCCGCTTCTCCATGCGGTCTAGCGCATCGAACAGCGCCGTCACGTGCTTCTCATAGACCTGCTGATCCGTGGCAAAACCGGATTTGTACACCCCATTATTGATGTGGTCGTACACATCATCGTTTACGTCATCAATGACACTGCGCAAATCGTCTGGATAGAGGTCCAAGTCGTTGCCAGTCAATTCATCGAAGGCGCGGTTGAACATGCGCAACAGATCGGCTGATTCGTTATTGACGATGGCGCCGCGCTTTTTGTCCCATAAAACCGGCACAGTGACCCTGCCAGTGTACGTTGGGTCTGTCATGGTATAGAGCTGATGGTGAAACTCAGCATGGTTGATGGGGTCACCGCTTGACCCTTCGTCTTGATGATAGGTCCAGCCGTTTTCCAACATCAGCGGACTCACGTGGGACGCGCCGATCAGCGACTCCAGCCCTTTTAGTTTACGCATGATGAGCGCCCGGTGCGCCCAGGGGCACGCGAGCGATACGTAAAGGTGGTAGCGATCGGCTTGAGCCGGGTAGCTATCCCCGTCAGAGGCTTGGTCGCTACCCACCCAATCGCGCAGCTGCGCGGATTCGCGAACGAACTCCCCGCCATGCTTTTTGGTGTCGTACCACTGATCGACCCATTCGCCGTTGACTAACAGTCCCATCGGGCATCTCCTGCATTGAACGTTTTTCGATGTTTATACCGTTCAGCATACCCCCGACGGGATAAGGCTCAAGCGGATGTTTTACGGCTGTTCATTCGAGGGAATCGAACGTTGCTCGCATACCTCTTTCACTGCTCGCTTCAGCGCTGCCGCCATGGCATGGGCGGCTGGACCCGCACGATCACGATCACGAAAAATAAGCTGAACAGGGACCTCGCGAACGCCTCCCGCAGTGAGCGGCAGCGGCTTCAAGGCTCCGCTGGCCAGTTCGTCGGCAATACGGGTTTCCGGAATCCAAGCGAAACCGAGTCCGCGTCGCAGCATGTCCAATGAGGTGCCCACATGCCCGACGGTCCAGCGCTGCTCGGCTTTCAACCATCCCGCATTGGTGGACTGACGCAGCGCGGAATCGCGCACCACTAGCTGACGATGTTGGGCTAAATCACGCAAATCCAGCGAGCGCCCAAGTTGATGCAGAGGATGACGCGGATGTGCTACCGCCACGAAACGAATATTGACCAGCGGCTCTCCCAAAAACCCTTGGGCCTCGATACCTGAGACCACTAAGTCGGCACGGCCATCGTAGAGCATCTCGGTCCCCCCGTTAAGCACGCTCTCGTGGAGCTGCACGCGTACCTGAGGATAGGTTTCCGAAAAGCGTTCCAGTGCTTTGGCTTGCGCCGCTGCAGGAAAAATCTGATCGATCGCCACGACGATCTCTGCTTCAAGCCCCGCCGCCAAGCGCGAGGCGACGTCTTCCAGAGACGCCGCGCTTTCGATCAGCTGCCGGGCCCGTCGAAGCAGCAACTCACCCGCTTCGGTCAGCCGCACCTGCCGCCCGATGGGCTCGAGCACCTGGATACCCAACTGTTCTTCTAATTTATGCACCGCATGATTCAGCGTAGAGGGGCTTTTATGGATCGCCTCTGCCGCCCTTGCGAAGCCGCCATGATCCACCACGGCGGCCAGCATTTGCCACTGCGCTAGTGTTACCCGAGACATTTCGATTTCCTCGACGCCATACAGCGAAACCATCCGCTTCATCTTCGAAAAACAATCCTAGAATGCCAGGAAATGATGGTGAGTACTTGTTTGTTAGCGAATTTCGTTGACTCACTGCTCCATCTCACGGAGTCATAGTCCCCAAAAAGCCCCAAAGAAACTCAATGAAACATTAAAATACAAAAAATTACCCTATTACTATTAGCAACTCCGCTGGATACGCCTTGCACTCATACGATTGACGCGGCGTTGCATTTTTGAATCGTTAACCGGTGTTATGGATGTTATTAATGCGGGCTTACATGCTGATATGGGCACAAAACGCTCGTTTATTTAGACGCACGTTATATTTCCCTGTCACAAGACTTCATTTGCGTCTATGGTGAAGGTGAATACACCGTTTTGTTGGCTTTAGAAAGCTGCGGCCTTTTGGTTACTTTTGTTAGCAAACGGTGTTCATGGCTGAATAAGAACCCTTCATATTTGCGCTATTCAGCGGAAGTATATTTTGTGTATGAATGTACAGTCTATTCACCCCCTTTCCCTTGGGGTATGGTTCCCGAGTTTGCTTACTTTCATGTTACTTTTATTTCACGAACTCGGCGGCCTATTTACTCATGTTGCGAATCCTCCATTCGCTGCCTCGCACGCACAAATTATTACTGTTACCCGTGGCCACCATGGTCACCGTGCTGGGCGCACAAAAACTCATCACCACCTATCATGACCTGAATCAACCTCAAACACCGCTGGAGAGCGTGCTCGTTCCGCTACCCAGCGACTCAGCCCCCGGCGTCCCGTCGCTTCGTCAAGAGCGAACGCCAGTGGCAGAAGCGATCGACCGCGCTTCTCGCGCCCTCGACGCGACCCGCGAACACATCCCTTTGAGTGAACTCACCGCCACCGAGATCGTCGATCTCGATGTGATTCCCAGTGCCGAAGCGTCCATGGCAAGTGATGCAGCCTCACACGCTGCGCATCCTCGGGTCGCGCTGAGCGACAGCCCGTTGGATGATGGCGCGCTGCATATGGCGATCGTGTTAGGTACGATTACAAGCGGCATGCTCAATGTCGACGACTCCGTCGAAATCGCTGATGCCACTTCTTACGAGGATTATGGGGTCGAACTCTACGAGGACGATGTGTCGTTCCTGGAACTGGAGCTGGCAGCCGAAGAGCCGTTCGTTCCTGAGTGGGAAACTCATATCGTCGAGCCTGGCGAGACGTTTGCCGTGTTAGCGCAAAACGAGCTGGGCTTGGGGTACAGCGAAGTGCTCGCCCTGCTGGACGACCTACCCGATCCTCGTATGTTGACGCATTGGCGTGCAGGTCACAGCTTCGACTACCAGTTGGACGAAACGGGCCGGTTGTTGGCACTGCGCATGATGAAGAACACGCGCGAAGGCGTTCTACTAGAGCGGGATAGTGACCAATACGCCATTACGGCTATCGAACGTCAGGGTGAGCCCGTACAGCGCCTTTATGCCGGTAGCGTAACGGGCAGCTTTGCTCGCTCAGCCCAAGCCACCGGCTTGAGCAGCAGCTCCGTCACGGAGCTTACGCGCATCTTGCAAAAAAAGCTGGACTTCCGTCGTGACAGCCGCCGGGGGGATCAGTTTCAGGTCTTGGTCGAATCTGACATGATCGATGGCGAGACACTTGATTCGCGTGTACTGGCCGTTAAGTATGACGGCGAGCGTATGGACCTGACCGTCGTGCGCAATACCACCGACGATAATTTTTACACGCCCGAAGGCAGCAGCCTCGATCCGGCCTTTGCGCGTCGTCCTTTCGAAGGTAATTATCGTCTTAGCTCCAACTTCAACCCACGCCGCCTACATCCGGTCACTGGGCGAGTGAGCCCGCACAACGGCACCGACTTTGCGATGCCCATTGGTACCCCCATTACCGCGCCTGCGAATGGTCGTGTCGAGCGTGTCGGCAACCACCACGCTGCCGGTCGTTACATTGTCGTGCGCCATGACAACGGCTACCGCACCCGCTATTTGCACTTGTCGCAACCATTGGTCAGCCAGGGCGAGCGCGTCACGATGGGCGAGCGTATTGCGTTGTCCGGTAATACCGGCCGCAGCACAGGCCCCCACCTGCATTATGAAGTCATCGTCAATAACACGCCGGTGAACGCGATGACGGTCGAACTGCCCGAGAACACTAGCCTAAGCGGCGATACGCTTATCGCGTTCCAACGCCAAGCCGAGCCAATGTTGGCCGCGCTGGAGAGTGGCGAAACCGGCACCATCAGCGTGGCTAACTATGAGCGCAATAACGACAGCGACGAAAGCCTCCAATAAGCACTCTCCACGGCGATACAAAAGAGCCGCTCCACACGACGTGGGGCGGCTTTTTTGACACTACCAGTCCTGATGAATGACGAGCGACTTACACTGCCTCGAGCGCTGCGAGCAGCGCCGCATCGCGGTGATAGATATCCTCTCTGAACACTACGTCTCCTTGCCCGTTGGGCCAAGCAGTCAGGTAGTGCAGCGCTACCGGAATACGGTTAGGCAAGTTCACGTTTTGATCGCTGCGGCCATTCGCGATCAGCGTATCGAGCTGATAACGGCTGCCGCTGTCTTGCAGTAGGAGCTGGGCAAATTCCGTTACCCCCTCAACCCTCACACAGCCAGAGCTCAGTGCCCTGTGCTCACGCTGAAAGAGCCCTCTTGCCGGGGTATCGTGCAAGTAAATCATGTCGTTATTGGGAAAACGCACCACGACACGTCCCAGAGGATTGCTGCTCCCTGCCACTTGGCGAAGCATCACGCCTCCCGGACGCTGCCAATCGATCGTGCTCGCATCCAGCGTTTCTCCGGATAGGCTCACTACCTGAATGTTCTGCCGCGCCAGATACTGCTCGTCCTGGCGGATCCGTGGTAGCACATCTTCCCGCATGATGGTCGGGGGGATCGTCCAGCTTGGGTTGACGGTCAAGTGGCTGATCGAGGAGTGGATGATCGGCGTTTCACGACTGGGCGAGCCCACCACCACTCGGGTATCCCAATGCTGGCCATTGGGGCGCGTATAATGCAAGCGATAGCCTGCAATATCGACCCACACGTTGGGCGTGCGCTCCAGCGAAGGGCGAATCCAGCGGGCTCGCTCCAGGTTGATGCGCAGTTGGTTCACTCGTGCGGAGACGGGCATGTTCAGTGCCAGCCGTGTGCGCTCTCCCACTACGCCATCTTCTTGCAACTGGTGGCGTCGCTGAAAACGCATGACCGCTTGCGCTAACTCTCGGTCGAAGCTGCGAGGGTCAGCTCCTGACGCCTGCACGTCGACCATGGGGTAAGCGCTACTATCTGCTGCCAGCAGGTGGGGCTCGCCCCATAGCGTCAAGCGCTGGCGAAGCGTTTGCACGTCATCGTCGATATCGCCGGGGCGCAGCGACTCATCGCGTCTTGGTAAATAGGGCACGCTCATCTGATCGGCCAGCCGACGATAGTGCACCAACGCTTCACGAAGCTGGGCATAGGCCGCCATATTCGGCCTCGCCAGTGACAGCGCTTGCTCGACCCTCCCCTCCTCGACGGCTTGCACTACACGTGGCAGCGCATAACGCCGCTCAGGTCGCTGCAGATCCCAATTCGGCTCGACGCGTTTAGGATCCACTTTACCGATCGATAGATGATCCAACGCCAAGAGCAGGGCCCGAGTGGCTCGCACGTCGAAATTGGCCTTCGCACGATCGTCCAATTGCTGGCTTTGCTGGAAGTCACTCAGCAACGACGAGGCTTGATAGTCGTCGGGCGTCAACCCGTCATCGGGCAACGTGTTCAACGCGCTGACCAGCGACTGAACGCGTTGAAGCTCTTGCCACGCCGGCTGCCCACCGCGCAGTTCATAGAACGACGCGATGGGCAGCGACCCTTCATGGTGTTGAAGATGCTGCGCGAGGGCTTGCTGCAACGCGGCGCTGGCTGGCTCATTGGCATCGGCCATTATCGGGCCGCTCAGCGCCAGACAGAGCGCCGCTCCTATCGCCCATCGTCTTAGTGGCTGGTGGTCGTTCATCGCCTCTCCTTGCGTTACTATGCTGCGTTGTAATGTGGCTTCACTCTTTTTGCTTACCGTCGTATCAGTAGTTCCCGTTCTGATACACGTTTTTTATCATAGCCGCTTACGCTGACTCTTGATGTATCGACCTCGTTACGCTTTTGACTCCTTCAGCAGGATAACGCCCCATGCTTTTTCGATCACGCATGATGAATGTACTGTTTTCTTTATCCATCGTACTGTTTTCTTATCCTCTTCAAGCCGCTGGCTTTTTCTCTCAAGTGGCCGCCGCCCCAGCTGCGGGGGTATCCCCCCTTCATCATCAGTTACTGCAGTTAGCGCCTAATGCCACGCCAACTGCCCTCAGGTTAGCGGCCCAGGCATTGAGCTGTGCCGATCCATCCGCAGAGCGGCTGGCCGTCATCGATTACTCGCTGCCATCCACAGAGCCGCGCATGTGGGTGTTCGATCTTCACCAACATCAGCTGCTGTTCGAGGAATTAGTGTCCCATGGACAAGGATCTGGCGATGCCGTGGCCAACGCGTTTTCCAATGTTCCCGATAGCCATCAATCCAGCATCGGTCTGTTTCGCACCATGAACAGTTACTACGGCCGCAATGGCTATTCACTACGCTTGGATGGCCTGGAGCCTGACGTCAACGATCTGGCCTTCGAGCGAGCGATCGTCATTCATGGCGCGGACTACGTAAGCCACGATTTCATCACCCAAACCGGTCGCCTAGGGCGAAGCCATGGCTGCCCGGCGGTACGTGAGGACATCACTTACCCGCTAATCGACAGTCTAAAAGAGGACCAGTACGTCTTCGCCTACTATCCGGATGAAGAGTGGTTAGCCACGTCAGCGTTTTTACGCTGTGAGTCGTCGACGCCCATGCACCTAGCCGAGATGAAATAGCGCAGGCGAGTGGTATGGCGATGCTCCTTTTTTGCGATGACAAGAGGCTGATTTTCATCAGCTAAGGCCACGCTTCACAGGCAAACATAAAAACCTTCTGCAATACTTTGTGACAAAACATCACAAATTGCGTCATCACTGAAGGTACCGGTCAATGTTTGCCTTTATGCACCCCTATCAAACGATCCGCCGCCTGGAGCAGCAAGTCGCCGAGCTACACGCTCAATTGGCCGTGGCCAAGAGCACGCGGGGCTGCCGCACGATTAGCTTAATGACGCCCCTGGAGTCGGTGAGTATGCTTCAGTCCAAAGGCGCGGATATGCTCACATCCCTAGAAGAGGGCGCCGAACGGCACGCCGAACAGCTTGCCAGTGAACGCGCCACGCTCACCGACCTGTTTACCCGGCTACATGACGCAGAAAAAGCGTCTCAACATCTTCAACAGCAGTGTCAAAGGCACCAGCAGGCCGATACGCATTACGCGGCGCCACTCGCCAGCGACACGGCCCTTCACGAGCTGCGCGGCATGAGCGTCGAACTCGCCCGTATGGCTGGTCATACCCGAGCCTTGGCGATGAGCACGGCACTCGAAGCGGTTCACGTTCAGGAAGCGCCCAGCGGCCTCACCGCCGTGGTGAGCGACATCCAGCACCTGGCCGAGCGCACCCAGCAGTTGGCGCACCAGTTGGATCAATGGGTCGAGCAAACGGCTACCATGCTGAAGGAGGATGCTCGGGTCCTTGGCCATCAACGCGAAAGCGCAAACGCTTTGGCGCGCGCCGCGCAAGACGCCGAACAAGTGATCGAACAGCTCACCGACCAAGCACGCCATATGTACAAGGTGATCCACCACAGCACTACGACGGCCTGTCTACACGCGGCCAAAGTGGAACATGCCGTGTGGAAAAGTCGTCTTTACCAGCAACTATTATCAGCTTCCCAAGAAGTTCCTCTTACGGATCAGCACCACTGCGCGCTGGGTCGCTGGTACTTGGCAGGTGACAGTCGCCGCTATCAGCAAAGCGATGCTTACCGTGCACTGGCCGTGGCTCACCGCCGTTTCCATGAGAGCGGTCTAGAGGCCTTGCGCTATTCCCGACAGGGGGGCCTGACCGGCGAGCTGGCCTCGCTGGCGCTCATGGAAGAGGCCAGCGTGACGCTGGCCCAGCAGCTCGACCGGTTGATGGAGCATGCGGTGTACGACCAGCCGCTGCCCCAGACCCGTTCATCACCGTTGGCCGACGCTCCCTAGTCTGCGGGGTAGTTCCCCATTCTTCCGTCCGGCGACTTTTATGCCATGCTAAAGGCACTTCCATCAAAGACGGAAAGGATGACGATGGCACCGGTAAAAAAGCTCGACCTCGCGCTACAGGGCGGAGGTGCTCATGGCGCGTATACCTGGGGGGTGATCGACCGCCTTCTGGAAGATGATCGCATCGAGATCGAGGGCATCAGCGGCACCAGCGCAGGCGCCATGAACGGCGTGGTGATGGCTGATGCTTTGACTCGAGGCGGAAAGCGAGCGGCGCGTCAGGCACTGCGGGAGTTTTGGCAGGCCGTTAGCCGCGCAGGCATGGCCAGCCCCATTCGCCGCTCCCCTATGGATATTCTGACCGGCAACTGGAGCCTCGACCACTCGCCGGGCTATATCGCCATGGACTTGATGACGCGCCTGGTATCACCTTACCAACTCAACCCACTCAATTTGAATCCGCTACGGGATATCGTGGCGGCTCATATCGACTTCGAACGCGTACGCCAGTGCGACCAGCTCAAGCTTTTCGTCGCGGCTACCAATGTACGCACGGGCAAGCAGCGCGTCTTTCGCCGCGAAGAGATGAGTGTCGACGCCGTCATGGCCTCCGCTTGCCTGCCGTTCATGTTTCAAGCGGTGGAGATCGATGGCGAAGCGTATTGGGACGGAGGCTACATGGGCAATCCGGCGCTGTTCCCTCTCATGGAGGAGTGCAGCGCGCGGGACATCCTGCTGGTGCAAATCAATCCGATTCGTCGCGAAGAGCTTCCCACCTCCGCCTCGGCGATCATGAACCGCCTCAACGAGATCACCTTCAACGCTGCGCTGATCAAAGAGGTACGCATGATCGCACTACTCAAGCACGCTCTCGAAGAGCAAGGTATCGAGAACTGCTATCAGCAGGCCCTCTTTCACCGCATTAGCGGCGACCAAGCCCTGGATAACCTATCGGTTTCCAGTAAGCTCAACTCCGAATGGCCCTTCCTTTGTCACCTATTCGAGCAAGGCCGAGAGGCGGCCGAGCATTGGCTCGCCACGCATTTCGATGCCCTTGGCAGGGTGTCCACACTCGATATCGATGCGGTCTACCTACACGAATAAGCGCGCTCACGCCCAGCCACTGCCCCAACTTAGCGCACGCTGCCCAAGCAGAGTGCGCTAAACGAGCGTTAAGTGCTCTACTCTCCCCCGTCTTTGCCACTTGCCAAGCAGTCTCCTATCTAAGCAAAATCTTTAACCAACTGTTTTCACTGATTTAAAAGAGTGATGGCGGAGTATTTGCTTATTTTTTCTACATGGTGATAGGCGTGGACCAGGCCCAACAGGGTACGAGTGCGTCGGACCTGACCTTCAACGATGAAGGCATGTTCCCGTAACCACGTAACGCCTGCGCGTTGCGTCTCGACAAACTCGTTCGTACGCTGTGAGGTCACTCCCATGGAGATCCGCAACAAAGCCAACCGTATCCGGTTGCTCAATTTCTCGACGCCGCAAATGCGGGCCTTTCACCTCTCCTGGTTTGCATTCCATATCTGCTTTTTTGGCTGGTTCGGTATCGCACCACTCATGGCCGTGGTGCGCGAGGATCTCGCGCTAACGCAAACCCAAATCGGCAATACCATCATCGCCTCGGTGGCGATCACCGTGATCGTTCGGCTGCTGATCGGTGTACTCTGCGACCGTATCGGCCCACGCAAAACCTATACGGGCCTGTTGATGCTGGGCTCCATTCCCGTAATGGGAATTGGCCTTGCCGACAGTTTCGAGACCTTCTTACTGGCACGCTTGGCGATTGGCGCCATCGGCGCATCGTTCGTCATTACCCAATACCACACCACCTTGATGTTTGCGCCCAACGTGGTAGGCACCGCCAATGCCACCAGCGCTGGCTGGGGCAACCTGGGCGGCGGTACCACCCAAATCGTCATGCCGCTGATTTTCGCCGGCGTTCTGATGCTCGGCGTGAACGAAGCCCTCGGCTGGCGACTCGCCATGGTGGTGCCTGGTGTGGTGCTGTTCTTTACCGGTATTGCCTACTGGCTGTTCACACAAGACGCCCCCAATGGCAACTTCAGCGAGCTGCGCGCACGCGGTGAGCTGCCACCCGCTACCGGTGAGCACGGTGCCGCCCAAAGCTTCCTGGCGGCGGCGAAGGATATCCGCGTATGGGCACTGTTCGTCGTGTATGGGCTCTGCTTTGGCGTCGAGCTAACGATCAATAACATTGCCGCCATCTACTTCTTCGACAAATTCGATCTGACCCTGGCGACCGCTGGGCTCATTGCCGGACTCTTCGGCTTGATGAACATCTTCGCTCGCACACTGGGCGGCGTATTTTCCGATCTGTTCGCCAAACATGGTGGGCTCAAAGGGCGCGTTCGCTGGCTTTTCATAGCGCTGGTGTGCGAAGGCATTGCCCTAGTGGCGTTTTCCCAAATGCACGTGCTCAGCCTAGCCATTGGCATCATGCTGGTATTTAGCCTCTTCGTGCAAATGGCCGAAGGCGCCACCTTTGGCGTCGTGCCCTTTATCAACAAAAAAGCCCTGGGGGCCGTGGCCGGTATCGTAGGGGCCGGCGGCAACGTGGGCGCGGTGTCTGCGGCGTTTCTGTTTCGTAGCGAAAGCTTGAGCTACCAGCAGGGCCTTTTCTACCTGGGCCTGACCGTGTTGGTACTAGCGTCTTGCGTACTGGTGGTGCGTTTTAGCGAGGCCACCGAAGCCGAAGAGGCCAGCGCATACCGTGATGCCGTCGGCGACGATACGGGGGCAGGTGCTCTCTCACTACGCTAATATCGGTGAATATTGCCCCTGCCAGTGTGCTGCTGCGGGGGCGTTTGACTTTTGGCGGCGAGTATCAAGGAAATCACCATGTCTTCTGCCCAACAGCTTCTCTTTACTGCCCTGCGCTGCGACATCGATAACCTTCACCATCTCGCTACGACCGTGGATATCGTGAGCGATATCAGCCAGTTCATTCATGTGCTGCAGCGCGAACGCGGCGCCTCGACGATTTACCTGGCCTCACAAGGTAAGCGTTTCAAAACCCGCCGAACGACCTACGTTCAACATAGTCAATCGGCCGAAGCCTCGATGCGCCTGCGTTTAGAAACGTTCAGCCAGGAAGCTCGACCTCAAGCCACCGCACGCTTGCTGCGCCGCATTGCCAGCGTTTGGCTAGCGCTGGATGAGCTCGATGCCCTGCGTCGAGCCATCGATACCTTTCATATTTCACCGGACGCGGCCACGCAGGCATTCAATCACCTGATTAGCGGTTTATTGGCGATCGTCTTCGAGGCCGCAGACACGGCTGTCGATCCAGACATCACCCGCGCTCTGGTAGCCACGTTCCACCTCATGCAAGGCAAGGAGCTTGCCGGACAAGAGCGTGCCTGCGGTGCCTTTGGGTTTACCCTAGGCCATTTCGATGACGCTCATCGCACGCTGCTCAACGAACTCGTCGAGTCCCAGCAACGCTGCTTCGATACGTTTGCCGAATTCGCCACCCCAGAAGCACTGAGCGCTTGGGAACAGTCGCTTTCGCCCCGAACGCTGGCCGGTATTAGCCAGCTACGCGACATCGCCTGCCAACGCTCGGAACATCGAACGGCGTCGGGCAACACCTTGGGGGAAACCTGGTATGAGCTGACGACCCTACGAATCGATACCATCAAAACGGTGGAAGACACGCTCAACACGCAGCTCATGGCCCTATGCCACCATAAAATCGCCCACGCACAAGCGGCGCTGGATCACGCCTCGGCCACACCCGACAGACCACTTCCAGCCCCCTGCGAACAGTTGCTGGCGCTTAGCCCCTCTCAACCGCTGGGCGATTTGACCGCCACTGCTCTCCATTCGCCGCTGAGTCGTTCGCTGCTGGAATTGACGCATGCGCAGTCGAGTCGTCTGCAAGGACTCAGCGACGAACTGGAAAACACGCGCAAAGCGCTGCGGGAGCGGAAGCTGATCGAACGAGCCAAAGGCCTCATCATGGCCCATCAGTCGATGAGCGAGGAGGAGGCGTACCGTTTTCTGCGCAAAACGTCGATGGATCAAAGCAGAAGCATGGCCGATATGGCACGCTCGATCCTAGATCTCTCTGCCATGCTGCAACGACAGCAAGATACACCCTAGCGAGGGCGCTCGTTTGCAACCGCACTCGGTTTTGGCCATGCTGAAGGTTCATGTATGACAGCAAGGAGAGCCAACGATGCAAGACCGCGTACTGTTAATTACCGGCGCTTCCAGCGGCATTGGCGCGGCCACCGCCCGGGCAGCGGCCCGAGAAGGGTATCAACTGGTGCTGGCCGCGCGTTCTGCCGATAAGTTGACCTCCCTTGCCCAAGAGCTCGGCCCAGAGAACGTGCTCACATGCGACGTCGATGTCACCGACTTACACCAGCAGCAAGCCATGGTGGAGCACGCCATCGAAACGTTCGGCCGTATCGACGCGGTATTCGCCAATGCAGGCCGCGGGGGCTCGCCCGGCGGTTTTAGCAGCGCCGACCATAACGCTTGGCGGGAGATGATTTTGACCAACATTTACGGCGTTGGCCTAACCTTGCAAGCCTGCCTGCCGGAGCTGAAACGCCGTCAAGGACACGTGCTGTTGACCGGTTCGGCCGCGGGACGCACGACCATCCCCGGTTCTATGTACAGCGCCACCAAATGGGCGGTCACGGGCATTGGTTACAACCTGCGCGAAGAGTTGCGCGGCTCCGGCATGCGGGTCACATTGATCGAACCCGGTATGGTCGACACACCGTTTTTCGACGAGCCGCCCGAGTATGCGCTGCAAGACCGCGATATTGCCAATGCGGTGATCTACGCGCTCGCTCAGCCGCCACACGTCGATGTCAATGAAATCTTGGTACGCCCGACGCCCCCCAAAGAGTGACCCCAACGCCACGGCGGTTGTAATTGCACTTGGCCGCCCACATAAACGCTGCATTATGAAGCGTGCTAACAAAAATAGCCCGCTGACCATGCACGTTTATTAGGTGATTTATGAGCCAACTTGCGAGCACCGCCCTCTCCGTTCTGGATCTTGCGCCCATTCGTCAAGGCGGAAGCGCAGGCGAAACGTTCCGTGACAGCGTATCACTGGCCCAGCATGCAGAATCGCTGGGCTGTCGGCGCTACTGGCTAGCCGAGCACCACAACATTGCCGGTATCGCCAGCGCCGCCACCTCGGTCTTGATTGGTCACGTGGCGGGGCAAACGTCCACGATACGCGTGGGTAGCGGTGGCATCATGCTGCCCAATCATCCACCGCTGGTCATTGCTGAGCAGTTTGGCACGCTTGAGACGCTCTATCCTGGGCGCATCGACCTGGGCCTTGGCCGAGCCCCTGGGTCGGATGGGGCGACCATGCGAGCAATGCGCCGTCACGCCCATGCAGGTGTCGACGACTTTCCGGAGCGGTTAGAAGAGTTGCGCCGCTATTTAGACGACGAGGATCCCCGCCAAACCGTCAAAGCCGTGCCCGGTCAGGGCACACACGTGCCCATTTGGCTACTGGGTTCTAGCGGCTACAGTGCCCAGCTTGCGGCGAAGCTGGGCCTGCCCTTCGCATTTGCCGCCCAGTTCGCCCCGGGCTATCTGTTCGAAGCACTCCGTCTCTATCGAGACAACTTCCGCCCCTCCGCACATTTAGAGTCACCCTATGCCATGGTCGGCTTGCCGGTCATGGCGGCTGATAGCGACGAGATGGCGCACTACTTGGCCACCACCGCCCAGCAAAAATTCTTGAACCTGATCCGGGGGAAGCCGACCCAATCGCTGCCACCGGTCGATGCCTTGGATTGGTCACCCATGGAACGCGCCCAGGTGGAGCAGTTTTTGGGAGCGGCCATCATCGGTGGCCCAGAAACGATCAAAGCACAGCTAGCCGCGTTTCAAGAACGCACGGGGGCCAACGAGCTGATGATCAATAGCGATTTTTACAGTCACGCGGATCGCTTGCGGAGTTATGAGATCGTCGCCGAGGCGGTTCGTTAAACTGTCTGCCTTAACCTTTAGCAACCAGAAAAGCGCCTGCTGCGAACATCAGCGAACCGGCCGTGCGGTTGGTGCCTTTTTGTGCGCGCTCGGACTGAAAGAAGCGGCGCGCGGAAGACGCACATGAGGCGACCAGCATCAATCCCATCATCAGCCCCACCAGCGTCAACCCGACCGCCAACACCATATCGCTGCGGTCGAGCACGGTGAGATCGATAAAGGTCGGTAAGAAAGCGATATAGAACAGAATGACTTTCGGGTTGGAGGCCGAGATCATGAAACCTTGCAGAAAACTCTTTGCAGCATCACGACGCCAAGCGCCACGGCTGGCTGGGAGGGCGTCGAGCGTTTGCGGGGATACCTCGGCGGTCCACATTTTCCAGCCCAAATAGAACAGGTAGATGGCGCCAGCGTAGCGCAGTAGCGTAAAGGCGTCTCCCCAGTGTTCCGCCAGCGCCGCCAAACCGTAAAACGCCAGCAGCAGGTAAATCACATCGCTGACCGTCATTCCCAAGGCTAACGGGATACACGAGCGCGCTCCCGATGCCATTCCCTTCGCCAGCAGGGCAAAAATACCCGGTCCGGGGGTCACGGCGAAAACGAAAATCGCCAGAAAATACGTCAGTGCACTCTCAACGGTCATGGTCTTGCCCTCTTGCGGTTCAGTGGTTCACTTATCAACGTACCCGTCGCGCAGATACGCATTGGAGTGTGCTAACGTTACGCATGACGACACCCATGGAAGACACCTCATGTCCAGCCTTCAGTTTTCGCCGATGACCGCCAAAGAGTTCGCGCTCTTCTGGCCTACGTTTCAAGCCATTGTAGCCGCCCAGAAAACCTACGCGATAGACCCCCACATTAGCCAAGAGGAAGCGTTTGCGCTGTGGTGTCAAACGCCACGTCTTAGCATGGCGGTAAAAGATGAGCAGGGAGCACTGCTGGGCAGCTACTACTTGAAGGCCAACGCCGCAGGCCCCGGCCAGCATGTATGTAACTGTGGTTATATGGTCACGCCGCAAGCGCGGGGCAAAGGGGTGGCAAGCGCCATGTGCGAACACTCACAGCAAGAGGCCGTGACGCAGGGGTTCAAAGCCATGCAGTTCAACGCCGTCGTCGCCAGCAATCACGTGGCCGTGGGCTTATGGCAACGCCTTGGCTTCGAGATCGTCGGTACCGTGCCAAACGCCTATCAGCATGCTTCATTAGGATATGTGGATACCCACGTCATGTACAAAGCACTAGTCCCACACTAACCAAGCGCTTCTACCCTGACAGCACGCCACCGCCCTACCGTCATTCAACGCTGCAAACGACAACATCGTCGCGCGAGAGTATCCGTGGTGTTCATTCTCTCTCGCGACCACACACAAATAGCACACAAACGCTATTCACTCCCTGATCTGGAAACCTTAACGCTTACTTAAGACACTTTTTGAAACAATCCCCAATCTTTTTTTCGTAAAACAATCAAAAATCATCGTTTAACACAATCAACGCACGCTTCTATTTTATTAATTTATATTAAAATATCACTGCTACCTTTAAAGTCCCGAGCTAACGCCACGTCAGGTGTTGGGGGCAAAAAAGGTAATGGACATGCAAAAAATATCGGTCAAAAACTTGATAGCAGGAGCTCTTGCGATCCTTCTTCTCATGCTGATGGCAATAGGACTTCTGGGTTATTTAGGGGAGCGTAAAGCCGCGGCCTATTTGGAAGAGGTCAATAGCATCAGCGCCGTGCAATCAAGCTCGGCCGCTAGGGCAGAAACCAATTTGATGGAAATGCGCGTTCGTTTAGAGCGGCTTTCCCAGTACTACCAAAATGGATTGACCGCGCGGGTTGCCGATGCGCTGGCCTCGGCGAACGAGAGCCTCGGTGTTTCGGATGCAAGGATCGATGCCATGAATAGCGTACCAACGGCCTCTGAGGACGCGCGTTTTTCCTACCTTTCTACGATCAATGACACCTACGACGCTGCAGCATCAAGTGAACTTAGAAACATGCTCGCCAATGCAGATATCGAGGGACTGATCGACTATAAAGAGAACATCAACCCAGCATTTTTAGCGTTTGGCCAAGCGGTAGGCGACTTTAACCGCTTTGCGTTGGACTATGGCAATACAAAAACGGCAGAAACACTGCGCGATAGCCAAGTGCTAGGGATCACCGTCGGCCTTTTGGTAGTGCTAGCACTGATTCTCTACGTCACGATGCAGGCCACGATCAACAAGTTCTTACTCTCCCCGTTACAACGCGCCGTGCAAATTTGTGAGAACATCGCAAAGGGTGATCTCACCAGTACGATCGAAGAGCGCGGCAGCAATGAGATTGGCCGCCTTTACGCGGCGATGGACGATATGCAAGAGCGACTCGAAGAGATGATCGGCACGCTCCATCAAAGCAGTGAAGCCGTGGCCAGCAGCTCCAAACAAATTGCCAGCGGCAGTCAGGATTTGGCATCGCGTACCGAGCAGCAGGCCGCCGCGCTTCAGCAAACCGCCGCAAGCATGGATGAGATCTCCTCGATCGTACGCCAGAATGCTGACACCGCCGGGCAAGCCGAACGCCTCACCCAAGACGCGGCTCAAAAAGCCTCCAACGGTCAACAGGCGTCCGAGCATACGCGTCAACTGATGCATGAGCTCGAAGAGACGTCACACAAAGTACATGACATCGTTCAGGTCATCGACTCGATTGCTTTCCAAACCAATATACTCGCGCTAAACGCCTCGGTAGAGGCCGCTCGCGCAGGCGAGCATGGCCGAGGCTTTGCCGTCGTCGCCAATGAAGTGCGTTCGCTCGCCACCAAGACCTCCTCATCCTCCAAAGAGATACGTGAGTTGATCGAAGACATCTCGCAGCGCATTACTCAAGGGGCCGAGCATACCACGCGTAACGGCCAAAGCATGGCGGACATCAACACGTCAATTATGCAAGTGAACGATATGATGCAGGAATTGGCGTTGGCAGCTAAAGAGCAGGATTCCGGAATCAATCAGGTCAGTACCGCGGTTGCGCAAATGGATGCAGCAACCCAAGAGAACGTGTCGCTCGTCGAAGAAACCAGCACGGCCTCCGCCTCACTCCAAGACGAAGCCGGCCGTTTGGCCGAGCTAGTGAACGAGTTCAAGCTAAAACGCCTTGTACAAAACGCGCTCAATAGCCAGATTCCACTTGCCGTTCAGCAAACGTTCAACACGGCTTACGTCTCTCCCCTGGTAGGATCGCCCCCTTCGCGGACGGCGGCTACGCCTGAGTGGGAAGCTTTTTAGCCGATTGCTTCACATCGTTTGTGTCACGATGCTCATTACTTAATAGGGCTGGCTTGCTGGCCCTTTTTAATAGATGCACAAGCTTTCCCTGCTTAACACCACGACCTTGCAAAAAAGTGTAAAAAAAACTGATCAGCACCTCTCAATGTCTCTCTTTTTGTGTCGATAATGTACAGGGGAGGCTCCCCTCCTTGCAGGTGTTCCCCCCCTCCTTTTCCTCCCGAGAGAGTCATCATGAGAAACTTCTCTGTCAAACACTTGTTGGCAGCCGTGCAAGGGCTAATGGTGATCGCCCTGCTGGCCATCGCAGCGACAGGTATCGTATCCAAAATGAGTGTGATGGAGAGCTTGCGAGAGCTCGATGAAGTCGCGGCCCAGCAAGTGGCGTCGATCAACCGCGCAGAAGTCAATTTAATGGAAATGCGCTTACGCTTGGCTCGCTATACCGCTTATGTCGAGGATGGTGAAAATCCCTCTGCGCAAGAAGCGCTCGAACTCGCACGCGCAGCGCTCCAGCGAGCCGATACACGCTACGCTGAGTTTACCGCCATTGAAGTACCGCCTACGGCCGTTCGTGCACCGCTCATTGCAGCCATTGATAATTACTACCCGCAAATGATCAACGAGGCGTTTCGCAGCGATTTAGCGGCTGCCAATTACGCTGCGATCGTGCAGCACCGCGAACGCTTCAATGTGGAGTTCGACAGGCTTAGCGATGCCATTCGTGCGTTCAACAGCCGCGCGCAAGCCCTAGCAGCCGAAAACATTGCTCACGCCGAACAGGGACACAGAGTGACCATGCTGTTCAGCGGTGCATTGATTGTGCTGGCGCTTCTGTTATCGCTGGGCGTCCAAATCGGTATCAATCGCCTTATCGTGCGCCCGCTGCAGCGCGCAGTGGAGCTTTGTGAGCATATCGCCAAGGGCGATTTGACCCGCCATATCGAATCGCTGGGTAACAACGAAATTGGTCGGCTCTACAGCGCCATGCATGATATGCAGAGCAAGCTGCAAAGTATGGTAGGCACGCTTACCCAAAGCAGTAGCGCCGTGGCTGCCAGTTCCCGCCAAATCGCTGGGGGCAGCCAGGATCTCGCCTCACGTACCGAGCAGCAGGCCGCCGCGCTGCAACAAACCGCTGCCAGTATGGATGAGATTTCCTCCATCGTCCGCCAAAATGCCGACACCGCCGCACAGGCGGAGCGTTTGACCCAGGATGCTTCCAAAAAAGCAGCCCATGGTAAGCAGGAGTCGGAGCAAACCAGTGTGCTGATGCGCGAACTGGAAGCCAGCTCTCAAAAAGTGAATGAAATCATTCAGGTCATCGACTCGATCGCCTTCCAGACCAATATTCTAGCGTTGAACGCCTCGGTGGAAGCCGCCCGTGCAGGCGAACACGGCCGCGGTTTTGCCGTCGTGGCGAGTGAAGTTCGCTCGTTGGCAACGAAAACCTCCAACTCCTCGAAAGAAATTCGCACGATGATTGAGGATATCGCGGGCCGCATTGCACAAGGTGCCGATCAAGCGCTGAAAAATGGCGAGAGCATGGACGACATCAACCAAGCCATCATCCGAGTCAACGATATGATGCAGGAGCTAGCGCTGGCGGCGAAAGAGCAAGAGTCTGGGATCAGCCAAATCAGTACGGCGATTGCCGAAATGGATTCTGCTACCCAGGAGAACGTTTCTTTGGTGGAAGAAACCAGCACGGCTTCAGCCTCACTACAAGATGAAGCCTCACGGTTGGCAGAGTTGGTCGCCGCGTTCCGGATCAACGCCTCCGACCGTCACCCTATGCTTGCCCCATCCACCGCTTCAGCGCCTGCCCAGCGTTTGCGCACTCCCTCACAAACTGTCAGCACGGCTCAACGCCAGCGGCCAGCAGCCGAGCCTGAGTGGGAAGCGTTTTAATCGAGCCTCCAGGCTGCGTGTCGAAGCACATCCGCTGTCCCACGCAGCCTCCGTTGACCCTATCTATTCGTGCCATAACAAAAATTGCGTTAGGGTGACTCTCTTGACGACGACTCGCTTGGCCTATCGATGCCTAATCACCCTTCACTGCTGACGCGTATCTCTTTGCGCACCCGCATCATTGGCTTGATCACCTCGTTAGTGATTGCCATCACGCTCCTGCTGAGCTGGGTCGCTTCCCGCGAGGCGGCGCTACAACTCGAGGAAAATATCGGGTACCGCAGCGCTGATACCGCGTATCAAATGGTGGATAAACTCAGCCGCAGCATGGATGCGCGGGTTAAAGAGGTGCGCCTACTGTTGGGCATCAAAGAGTTTGCCGATCGCACCGATCCCTCCTCGGTGCGCGCCCAGCTCGAACATCTGCAGCGTAACTATGACGTGCCGTCTTGGATTGGCGTAACGAATGCCAGTGGCACGGTGATCGCCTCCACCGGAGGGCTTCTCGAAGGATCGTCGATTGCCCAGCGGCCGGTATTTATCGAAGGGCGACAAGCGTTATGGGTGGGGGATGTTCATGATGCCGTCATGCTATCCCAGCTACTCCCCAACCCCACGGGCGAGCCCATTCAGTTCGTCGATATCGCCGCTCCGCTCACCGATTCGAGGGGCATCTTTACTGGTGTGCTCGCCGTCCATCTCAGCTGGGAGTGGGCAAAACAGGTGAAAAACTCAATGCTTTCACCGCAACTGCGGGCCCAGCAAACCGAACTACTGCTGCTCTCCTCGCAAGGCACGGTGATTCTTGGACCCACTGAACTTGTCGGTGAATCGCTGGCGTTCATGGAAGGGACCCTCAGCAGCGCCACGCCCAAATGGTCCATCGAAACCTGGCCAGATGGGCAGCGTTACGTCACGGGAATAGCGCGTAGCCAAGGGTTCGGAGACTTCCCAGGTTTGGGCTGGGTTGCTGTGAGCAGGCAGCCCGTGAGTACTGCTTTCGTGCCGGTAGACCAGCTTTACGAACTGATTCTCGGCACGGGGCTACTGGTGGCCTTGATGTTTTCCATCATCGGCTGGATCGTGGCCGCTCGCTTAGTCGCACCGCTCACGCGGCTGGCGCGCGCGGCTGACAACATCCAGACGGCCACCAGCCGCAGCGAATTGACGCTGGAAACCGGCTCCCCCGAGCTCAAACGGCTATCGACGTCCATGCGTGACATGGTCGAGCGCTTGATCGATCAACGCCGCACCATCAGCCGTTTAGAAGACTTGGCCAATACCGACCCGCTGACGGGGCTGGCTAACCGCGCCTTCCTCAACCACTACCTGCAGCATACGCTGCCCGAGGCACGTCGACAGCACCAAAGCGTCATCGTACTGCTCTTCGATCTCGATGGCTTTAAACGGGTCAACGATGAGCTTGGCCATCATGCGGGGGATTTACTGCTGATCGAGGTCACCCAACGGCTCAAGTCGACGTTGCGCAGCGGTGACGTAGTGGCACGTCTAGGCGGAGACGAGTTCGTGATGATTCTTAAAAGCACCACAGAACAAAGCGCCCATGTGGTGACGGATGTCAGCCAGCGGCTACTGCAGCGTATCGCCAGCCCGGTACGGCTGCCTGGAGGGCACCAAGCGCAGGTAGGTTGCAGCCTGGGAGCAGCGTGGTGGCCGCAACACGGCCACGATATCGAACACGTCATGCAGCTAGCCGATATGGCGCTTTATCAGGCCAAAAGCAAAGGTAAACACCGATTGGTCATTTACGGGGAATCGTCTTGAAACATTCCTGCAACTGCGCTTCAGCGACATCGCTGCCCAGTGCAGTCAAGTAGGCAATGTTTCGTTCAGGGATGGCGGCCGTATCTCCGTAAAACGCGATGGCTCGCTCGACGCTAGCCTCGCGCAGTACGTGCACCATGGGATAGGGCGAACGATTGGAGTAGTTGGCGGCATCGTCGAGGTCTGCGCCATCGAAGCAGTAGTCAGGGTGAAACGTGGCCAACTGATACACACCGTCGTAGCCTAGTTCGATCAATAGATTTTCCGCCAGCTCGACGTAATCCAGATAGTGGTCGAAACTTTTAAACAGCGTCGGAAACGTCAATAAAGTCGTCTCTGTTTCAGGGTGCTCGTCGAGCCAAACCATCTCGGCAGCCAGCTCCTCCAACGCTACTTCCACTTTTTTAGAACGCACCACCTCCACACGTATCGTGTCGTTCTCTAACTCCCGTTTGGCAAAAGGGCAAATCTCGTGTCCTATGATAAACCGGCGCACCCAAACGAGTGTCTGCTCCACGATTTGCTGATCGGCGTCTTGCGTCATCTCCACTCCCACATTGGCCTGCTGTAAGCACTTTTTAGGTGGCGAGTGCCTCGCGCTGGCCACCAGTGTACAGCGAAGTTCGCTACCCCGTCAGGCGTGCTGCTGATAGCGAGCCAGCGCGACCTCGTAGGATTTATGAATATGATCATCCATCAATGCACGGGCAGCACGCGCATCGCGCTTGAGCGCCAGCTCCACCAATTCATGGTGCTGCTCATCCAGTTCTTGTCGAATGGTGGGCATCTTGGGGCCTAAACGCCGGTATCGATCGAATTGGTCGTGCAACTGCTCGATGAACCGCAACAGCCACACCGAGCCGCAAGGCGCCACCAGGGTCCGGTGGAAGTGGGTGTGCAGACGCTCCCACTCCTCGCCTTTGTCCAGCGTAATATCCGCTCGCTTCAATCGATGTGCCGCCGCCAGCAAATCGGCTTCCCACACAGCATCGCCGTGGGCAATGGCGCGCTCTAGCGCCATTCCTTCCAACTCGGTGCGAAGGCGCGCAATGTCATCGAGCTCTTCACGAGTAAGCTTGGGTACCCTAAACCCTCGCTGATTCTCTTGAACCAGCAAACCATACGCTGCCAGTTTATTCAGCGCCTCACGCAGAGGGCTGAGCCCCACCTGATACTGCTCTTTGAGCGCATTGATGGCGAGCTTTTCGCCTGCTTTGAAGCGCCCCCCCACCAAGTCTCGACGCAGCACATCGTAGATAGAACTAGAGGCGCTGCTGGTGGGAAGCTGCACGTGCTTATTCATTTCGGCGTCCTTTTGCGTCACATCGCAAGGCTTCGGTTATCGGAACGTCCAACACTAGGTGTTGACGCCTCTTGGTAGGCTCACCTATATTCTATTTTAGACAAAATAATCGATTTTTTAACCAACAAACGATAAATAGGGACATTTATGCTGTTGACCTCATCGATCTCCTTACAGGCGCTGCCTGCATGAAGCAAACTGCACTCTTTTGGGCTTTTTTCCGCGTCGGTATTTTCGGTTTTGGCGGCGGCCCGGCCATGATACCGCTGGTCAGAGCGGAAGTCGTGACACGCCACCAGTGGCTGACGGATGAAGAGTTTGCCGATGTGTTGGCCATTGGCAATACCCTACCCGGGCCTATCGCGACCAAAATGCCCGGCTATATCGGCTATCGAGTCGCGGGCATCAGCGGCTGTGCTGCCGCGGTGATCGCCGTCATTCTGCCCATGATCGTGGCCATGATCGTGATGCTTGGCATTTTTAGCCGCTACCGCGACGTCGCCTGGATTCGCGGTATGGGGCAAGCGGTCATTCCCGTGGTCATGGTCATGATGGCGCAACTGACCTGGGACTTCTTCGATAAGTCCAAAGCCGCCCTTGGCTGGTGGGTCAGCATTGTGATGGCGGTCGCGTCGGGTGCGGTGATTTACTGGCTCGGCGTGCACCCTGGCTGGGTCATTGGAGCCATTCTACTCACGGCACTGCTACGCCCTTCGCGTAAGAAACACGTGGAGGGCACCGCATGATTTACTGGGATCTATTTCTAGCGTTTTTCATCCCCAACATCATTGGTTATGGCGGCGGTCCTGCCATCATTCCGCTTATTGAAGCCGAGGTCGTCGGCCGCTATGGCTGGATGACTTCACAAGGTTTTGCCGAAACCCTAGCCCTTGGCAACGCGCTGCCTAGCCCCATCGCCACCAAAATGGCGGGCTATGTAGGTTACGAGGTAGCGGGCATCGGCGGCGCATTCGTCGCCGTGGCCGCCACGGTAGTTCCTTCACTGCTGCTCATGCTTGGCGCACTCGGGCTTCTATATCGCCACCGCGACTCCCCGCGCGTCAAGCGCATGAGTCAGTGGGTACGCCCCGTTATCGCCATGATGATGGCGTGGCTCACCCTCGGCTTTTTTATGGAAAGTATCGACGCAAGCGGCGCACTCCACACACTGCTCTTGGGTGTCGTGGCGGCTCTTGCCCTGGTGCGCTTTAACACTCACCCCGCCTTTGTCGTTATCGGCGCCTTGGTTTATGGAGGGCTCTTTCTCGGTTGACCTGTTGTGCACTAAAGACGATTCACTGCAGACAATAAGAACCCAAAATGGGACCACGCGCTCACCTCACCGCTGCTTGACGCAGCGGATCACCACACCAACTCCATCAAAAAGGTGTATAAAAATGACGCGTTCTAAACTTGCTCTAAGTACCACACTCGCCGCCATTGGGCTGACGTCCAGCCTGGCGCTCCTATCCACTGCCCACGCGGATTATCCCGAGCAGGATATTCGTTTGATCATTCCTTATGGGCCCGGTGGTGCCACGGATATTATTTTCCGTTTGGTATCACAAGAAGCAGAGCAGCACTTAGGTGCTTCGATCGTTCCGGTGAATATGGCCGGGGCGGGCGCAACGCTTGGGTCACGCAACGTCAAGGACGCCACGCCCGATGGCTACACGCTGCTGGGCAGCCATGACACCATTGCGCTTTCAAAGCTCGCCGGTACCGTCGATTACTCCTACGACGCGTTTGAGCCCATCGCCCTACTCACACAAACCATCAATATTCCAACCACGTATGCCGGACACCCCGTAGAGAGCGCGGCAGATATTGCTGACTACGTACGCGAAAACCCAGGCCAAGTTCGTTTCAGCATGATTCCAAGCTCTACCGATCATTTCTTTTGGGCACAGTTTTTCCAAGAGGCTGGCATCGATATGGCCGATGTTCGTCTAGTGGGCTACCCCGACACTGGCCAACAAGTATCGGCATTGATGGCAGAGGAAGTGGACTTTGCCATGTTCAACCTGCCTTCTGGGGGCGCTTTTTATGAAGATGGTACGTTCAAGCCTCTCGGGATTGCGCATCCCGAGCGTTTAGACAGCATGCCGGATGTAGCGACCCTTCGGGAGCAAGGTATCGAGATGGATCACTCCACCAGTCGCGGTATCTTTGCGCCCAAAGACACACCTCAAGAGGTACTGAATGCCGTCGCAGAGGCCTATGGTCAAGCACTGGAGGAGGAGCAAGTACAAAGCCGAATCGAGAATGAGTTCGGCTCGGTTGTACGCTTCCTGGCAGGCGAGGATTACCAAGCGTTCTTAGAGGAAAACGAGGCGGCGCTTTCGGCGGCGGCTGAAAACATCGATTTCCAAAACTAAGCGTTTCGACGTCATTTCTCGCTCATGCTCCCAGGGCAACGCGCCTGGGAGCACCTGGAGGCTATGCTAATGCTAACGCTTACCAAAGACCGCGCGCTGGCGCTCGCGCTGCTTGTAATGGTGGCTGTCATGTGGGTGGAGTCGAGCTCCATTCGCCCGCCGACAAGCTGGCAGCCTTATGGATCTGCCCTGTTCCCACGCATGTTACTCGTCACGATCGGGCTTTTATCGCTTTTGCTGCTGATCCGCTCTCTGTTCACCCGCGTTGCTCCCGTGGCGTCCTGGCGAATGGAGATCAGCGGTTGGTTCGCGCGGCGTAAGTCCGTCGTAGCGCTCTTTATACTGTTTGGGCTTTATGCCGTACTGCTGCCCTTACTGGGCTATATCGTGGCCACCATCGGTTTTTTAGTGGCCTCTTTTGCTTTGCTGTTAGGCGTCGACACCAAGCGTAAATGGCTGATTAACCTAGGGATCAGCTGCACGTTCGTGCCGCTGGTATTCGTGATTTTCCGCTATGGCCTGAACGTATGGCTGCCCTAACGCTGAGGAACGACCAATGACTCATTTCTTTCTTCAAGCACTCAGCGAGGTCGGAAGCATCTCCGTCCTGGGCTTGATCATCCTCGGCGTGCTGTTCGGTATTGTCGGGGGGAGCATCCCGGGCTTTACCGTGACCATGGCCATTCTAGTGGTCTTCCCTTTCACCTTTGCCATGGACCCGGTTAGCGGCGTATCACTCATGGTCGGCGTGTTTGTCGGCGGATACTCAGGCGGTATCGTATCGGGTGTCATGTTGGGTATACCGGGGACACCTTCATCGATAACGACCGTTTATGACGGCTATCCGTTGGCCCAAAAGGGCGAACCCGGCAGAGCCCTAGGCATTGGCGTGATGGCCTCTTTTCTGGGCACGATTATCAGCGTGGCCGTGCTGGTCTTCTTTGGACCGCTGATTGCCAGTTTCAGCATGAATTTCCGCCCTTGGGAAATTACCGCGCTGATTCTCTTTGCCCTTACTCTAGTAGCCGGGTTATCGAATGGCGCGCTCTTGAAAGGCCTCTTGGCCGCCGCGCTAGGCTTGTTGATTACCACCGTCGGCTATGACCGCAACAGTAACCTGCGGTTTGATTTTGACCTGCCTGCGCTTAGCTCGGGATTTGAGATGCTACCCGTAATGATTGGCGTCTTTGCCTTCTCCCAACTGCTCGGCAATATCGAAAAAATGCGCGACGGCCCTGACGGCGGCAAGGGCGTGGATACGAACGTGGCCATTCCTTACCGCCAGATCATGAGGGATATGGCGGGCCAAAAACTCAACACCCTACGCTCGTCATTGATCGGCAGCCTAATCGGCGCGCTACCGGGCACCGGCGGTACCGTTGCCAACTTTGTGAGCTACGATCAGGCGAAAAAGTTTTCCCGCCATCCTGAAACGTTTGGCACCGGAACGCCTAACGGGATCGTTGCCTCTGAGGCCTCCAATAGCGCAGTAGCGGGCGGCGCGTTCGTGCCGACGTTAGCACTGGGCATACCGGGGGATCTCCCAATGGCCATCATGATGGGCGTGCTGATTCTTCACGGCATTACGCCAGGCCCGATGATGTTTGAGCAAAACCCCGTTTTGGTCGGCGCCATCTATGCAAGCCTCTTGATCGGTGCGGTAGTGATGGTGCTGTGTAATCTGCTGCTGGTGCGCTGGTTCGCCAAAATTTCGTTAATTCCGCAACAAATATTGGTGCCCGTCGTACTGATGCTCTGCGCGATCGGCGCCTATGCACTCAATAACAACCTCTTTGATATCTGGGTGCTGTTTATTTTCGGGATCGTCGGCTACTTGCTGTGGAAGGCGGGGGTTCCTCTCACACCGCTCATTCTCGGCGTGGTGTTGGGCAATAACTTGGAACGGCAGCTTTTCCGGGCGCTCGAACTCGACCCTAACTGGCTCACCTTTCTCACGCGGCCACTCTCTGCCCTGTTCTTAGTGTTGGCGGTCGCTTCGGTCGTCTTCTCGCTCTATCAAGACCGCAAACTGAAACGCCTAAAACCCGTGACATCCCAATAGTGATGACTCATCGACGCAAAGGATTCTACAACATGCATAACGACGCTCTCTATTACCCTAGCGCCTCGCGGCGTATGGCCACTTTTGGCAAGCGTGGCATGGTCGCCACTTCTCAACCGCTTGCCGCTCAGGTCGGTATTACTATGTTGCAGCAGGGCGGCAACGCCATTGACGCCGCGATTGCCACGGCTGCCGCACTGACCGTCGTGGAGCCGACCTCGAACGGTATTGGCAGCGACGCGTTCGCGATCGTATGGGTCGATGGGAAGCTACACGGTCTCAATGCCAGCGGGCCTGCCCCCCAGGCGGCCACGATAGAGGCCCTCGAATCTCTGGGGCATGACACCATGCCCAACCACGGCTTGTTACCAGTCACCGTGCCCGGCGTCCCTGCCGCCTGGGCTGCACTCTCCGAGCGCTTTGGCAAACTGCCGTTTGCCGATCTGCTCGCCCCGGCCATTGCACTGGCGGAAGAGGGATTTGCCGTGACGCCAGTGATCCATCAAATGTGGGAAGACGCCTTTCATAACTACGCCACTTACCCAGATGCGGCATTCAAGCCCTGGTTCGATACCTTTGCTCCCAAAGGCCGTGCGCCGCGTCCAGGCGAGCTATGGTCGTCACCCGGCCACGCAAAAAGCTTATCTGCCATTGCGGTTACCAAGGCCGAGGCGTTTTACCGTGGTGAGCTGGCTGAAGCCATCGATGCGTTCTCCCGCGAGCACGGTGGTTTGATTCGTAAAGAGGATTTAGCGGCGTATCAGCCCGAGTGGGTCGACCCGATCAGTGTGCGTTATCAGGGCCACGATATTTGGGAAATTCCGCCCAACGGCAGCGGCATGATCGTGCTGCAGGCACTCGGCATGCTGGAACGGTTAGACCCGTGCCCAGGGGATGCCGTTGAAACCCTGCATCGTCGGATCGAAGCCACCAAGCTTGCCTATATGGATGGCTTCAAACACATCACCGAACGCAGTGAGATGGTGCCTACCACCGAGCAAATGCTCGACGATGCTTACCTCAAGGCACGCGCGGCGCTGATCGGTGAACACGCGGTGGATCCTGCCCACGGCAACCCATTACAGGGAGGCACCGTTTATCTCGCCACCGCGGACGACGATGGCAATATGGTGTCGTTCATCCAGAGTAACTTCAAAGGCTTTGGTTCTGGCATGGTAGTACCCGGCACCGGGATTAGCCTACAAAACCGCGGTTGGTCGTTCTCGCTAGATCCTGAACATGCCAATGCACTGGCCCCCGGCAAGCGCACTTATCACACCATCATTCCGGGCTTCATCACCAAAGATGATCAGGCCGTTGGGCCCTTTGGTGTGATGGGCGGTTATATGCAGCCCCAGGGTCAGGTGCAAGTGGTCACGTCAATGATCGAGGATCAGTTGAATCCGCAAGCTGCGCTGGACATGCCGCGCTGGAAATGGACCACGGGTAGAACGGTCGAGGTGGAAGCCGACTTCCCCAACCACTTGGCGCTGGCGCTCGCCCGGCGCGGCCATAAGATCGTCAAGGTAGCCGACTCCATCAGCTTTGGCCGTGGTCAAATCATTCTCCGCGACCCTGTTACTGGCGTGCTGCAGGGCGGCACTGAACCCCGCACCGATGGGGCAGTGCTGCCGCTATAGTGCTTTTCAGCTCATCACCTGCTGCCCGAGTAAAGGCAGCAGGCTGGCTATCAACGCCAAAGCACCGCATCATGGCAGCCTATTGAATTGATGCTGCTACGCCACGATGCCGTACTCTCCTTCTTCTTCCCCGTTTAATCGCTTTTTCAGCGTGTTTCGCTACAGTCGCCGTGCTCTGTTTCTGGTATGGGAAACCTCACGCTGGATGATGCTGGGCTTGGCGCTTTGTACGCTGGTGGCAGGCGTGCTGCCCGCGGTGGCCGCCTATGTGGGTCAACTGATCGTCGATGGCGTGTTGGCGGCCATGGAGAGTTATGAGGCGGCCCGTCAACCGGATGTATGGGTAACGCTAATGCCGGTACTGGGCCTAGTAGCGCTCGAAGGCGCTATCATTGCGTTGATGGCGTTAGCCCAGCGTGGTCTCTCGGCCCAACAGTCGCTGTTAAGGGCATTGCTCGGTCAGAAAGTGAACGTCATGATTCTGGAAAAAGCGGGCACCCTATCGCTTAGCCAGTTTGAAGACTCAGAGCTTTACGACCAGCTCACTCGGGCTCGGAGAGAGGCCTCGACCCGCCCACTGGCATTGGTCAACAAAACCTTTGGGCTGCTGCAGAATGCCATTTCACTTGGCAGCTTTGCTTTTCTACTGGTGCAGTTTTCACCCTGGGCGCTACTGATCTTGGTGGTGGGCGCGCTACCGGTATTTTTCTCGGAAGCGAAATTCTCTGGCGATGCTTTCCGGCTATTTCGCTGGCGTTCACCGCAAACCCGCATGCAGATGTACCTAGAAACCGTACTGGCCCGAGAGGATAGCATCAAAGAGGTCAAACTGTTCGGTTTGGAGTCGCGTTTCCTGCAGCGCTACCGGGATATTTTTCATCAGCTCTATGGCGAAGACCGCCGCTTGACGTTGCGCCGTGAAAGCTGGGGCTTCGTGCTGGGCCTACTCGGAACGCTAACGTTCTACGCGGCCTATGGTTGGGTCGTCGTCGAAACCGTTGTCGGCGCGCTAACACTCGGGCAGATGACCATGTACTTAATGGTTTTCAAGCAAGGCCAAAGTGCGCTGTCGGCCAGTCTCACCGCCGTTAGCGGCATGTACGAAGATAACCTCTACCTTTCCAACTTGTATGAATACCTGGAACAGCCCACCGAAGCCGACGCTGGCCATGTGACCCAAGGTGCCGTGCAGGGCGACGGTCTGCGTTTCGAGCAGGTGAGCTTTGCCTACCCCGGTGGCCATGACGTGTTGCACGATATTTCGTTGCATATCCCTCCCGGCAGTAGCCTTGCCTTGGTGGGCGAAAATGGCTCGGGCAAAACAACGCTGATCAAACTATTGACGCGGCTTTACCGACCGACCCGGGGACGCATCTTGCTGGATGGCAGCGATCTCAACGACTGGGATACCCAAACGCTCAGAGCAAGAGTGGGGGTCATTTTTCAAGATTTCGTACGTTACCAGCTAAGCGTGGGTGAAAACCTTGGGGTAGGAGACATCGCGGCCTTCGATGATCAACAGCGCTGGCAACAGGCCGCCAAAGATGGCCTAGCCGATGGTTTCATCGCTCGCATGCCCGATGGCTACCACACCCAGCTTGGACGCTGGTTCAAAAATGGCCAAGAGCTCTCGGGCGGACAGTGGCAGAAAGTAGCACTATCCCGCGCTTACATGCGCCAAGAGGCCGATATACTGGTACTGGACGAGCCCACCGCCGCGATGGATGCCGCCGCAGAGGCGGATGTCTTTGCCCGCTTTCGTGATCACAGCCGCGACAAGATGACGATTCTGATCTCCCATCGTTTCTCGACCGTCCGCAGCGCCGACCACATCATCGTCATCGACCAAGGGCGCATCATCGAGCGCGGTACCCATGACACGCTCATGGAGACGAACGGGCGCTATGCGGCGCTGTTTCGTTTGCAGGCAGAAGGGTATCAATGACAAATATTCACACTTTACCCCGAGCCATTGTTCAAACGTAAACAATAGTGACACCGGCTTGTCCGTTATCGCCAGCCCTTTTATCTAATCGTATAGTTGGAGCATCCCAAAAAAGGCACGGGGGTGCTGCAAAATGAAAACCATTCACAAAATCAGCTTTAAATACGCGGCTGCTTTTATCGTTGTCGCTTTATCGCTCTTAGCGGTCGTCATTGCCGATGCGATGCTCGTCAACATGGTCAAAGGCCGACTCAATACGTTTATCGAAAACTACATTCCTGCCATGTCGGCGACGCTCAATGCCGATCGCGACTTATACCAAGCGCGTGTAGCGCAAATGGAATACGTATTGACGGAGCCGAGCTCCGAAAAAAGTACTGAACTGCTTGCAAGCTATGAAGAGAATGCACAACAAGCCTATGACAGAATGCAAGTGTATGCTCAGAAAATGCAAAACTACCCTTTACTCACAGAACACCTGCAAAACTTTGAACCTCTTTATGACAGCTGGAGGGTAGAGAGCCAACGGGTCTTTGAATTATATAATGCGGGAAATATCGAAGCCGCTTTAACTGCATTATCGGGTAGCTCCCTCGAGAGTTTCGAGCGCCTTCGCGAACTGTACGACATCTCTGACCAAAGCATTGAACGGGCAACAATAGAGGCAGAAACGACCGTATTAAACAGAATCAAAGCGCAACAAACAGCGACACTCGCTTTTTCGGGCATCGTCTTTTTAGTTGTCTTATTGATTGCTTTCATCGGCCCTAAATTGATGTCTAAAGCGATACGACAAGTGAGCTTCCGAATTAAAGAAATTACCGATGGCGATGGCGATTTAACCGCGCGTATTCATAATCAGCGTAAAGATGAGCTGGGAGAACTGGCGGTAGCGTTCAACGCCTTTATCCAGCGTATCGATGAGACCCTGCAATCCGTCAGCAGCAGCACGATTAGCTTACAGCACGCGTCAACGGAAATCGCTAAAGGCAGCCAAGAACTGGCCACACGTACCGAGCAAGCGGCTGCAAACTTACAACAAACGTCTGCCTCCATGGAGCAAATTGCCGCCGTAGTGAATAACGCATCCGACGCTGCCCAGCAAGCGAACCAGCTAGCGCTATCGACCCGAGACATTGCCCATCAAGGTTTGAATGCCATGCAGGGCGTTCAGAAAACCATGGGCAGCATTAGCGAGTCGTCCGGCCAGATCAGTGACATCGTCACCATGATCGAAAGCATTGCCTTTCAAACCAATATATTGGCTCTCAACGCCTCGGTCGAAGCAGCCAGAGCAGGAGAGCATGGCAGAGGCTTTGCCGTGGTGGCACAAGAGGTACGCATCCTGGCAAGCCGCACGAGTGAAGCGTCGAAGAGCATTTCCGAGCTCATTAGCACGTCGGCGGAACGCACCCACTCCGGCGTCTCGCAAGTAAAAGCCGCCAGCGACACGCTGCACAGCATGATGCAAAGCATCGAGCGGGTTGCCGATGTGGTGGCAGAAATCAGTGCCGGGGCAAAAGAGCAAAGCGTGGGCATTGGTCAAGTCAATGACGCGGTGAACGAACTCGATAGCATGACGCAGCACAATGCATCGATGGTGGAGGAGTCTAGCGCTGCCGCTGCGGAACTGCGCGAGCAGGCAGATCGACTCAGTACGCTGGTGGGCTCCTTCAAATTGAGCCACAGTGATTCGAACGTTGATTCGAAGCGTCAAGCCTTACTTGATCAAACAATGAAACGCACACTACCTTTATCAACTACAGTGCCTAAGAATTTAGTGAGTCGCCCAGCCCCTCAATGGGAGTCTTTCTAATGTCATCAATGATACTTCTCGTTTGAATTAACGGCGTTTCCATGCGTCTTCGGGTTTCTCCCCTGGCCCCCGAAGGCGCTTTTGCGCTGCCGGGACTGGCCATGCGTTTGTTGAGAAACACTGACACCACTGCCCTACAAACGCTTCTTATATGCAAGGACACATCATGCCTCCCAGTGCGTTAGTGATCGATGATGACGTCGATATACAGTTGCTTGGAAAAATGCTGCTGAGCCGACATGGGTTTGATGTCGCCACCGCCGGTTGTCTAGGAGAACTGGCGCGCCAACCTGGCCTTCTCAACACGCATCTAATCGTGCTCGATTTTGGCTTGGGTGACTTTACCGGGCTGGATATTCTCGACTATCTCTATGATCTCAAGATTCTTGCCCCTATCTTGCTACTGAGCAGTTGTTCGGACGAAACGGCCGCCCATGCGATTGCCGAAGGTAAAGCTAAAGGGCTAAAGATGTTGGGGTTCCTCCCCAAAGCGAAGCTCATGACCGGGCTTGGCGACTTTATCGAACAGATAGAGGCGTCGCCGAAACCACCCTCGGTGGGGGAATTAGCCCAGGCCATCAAGCAGCAGCATATTTGCCTTGCGCTGCAGCCTAAGCTCTCACTGGCAACTGGCATCGTCGTGGGGGCTGAAGCGTTGGTGCGCTGGGAAGATCCAACGCGCGGGACGATTTATCCCGACAGCTTCATTCCTCTCGCTGAAAAAAGCGGGCTGATGGTACCCCTGACGTGGTGTATTCTAGAGCTCGCTTTTGCACAGCTGGCCGATTGGCACGCTCGGGGGCTGCCGCTGAGCATCGCCGTCAATGTGCCGGCCGCGTTCATCAAAGCCGAAAACATGCTGTCCATGTTCGACACGCTCTGTGGCAAATACCCTATCGATATGACAAAGGTCACATTGGAGCTGACGGAGTCGGTAGGCGTAGAGTGTCTGGGGTATGCTCGACACATTTTGGACGAACTGCGCAAACGAGGGTGCAAGTTAGCCCTAGACGACTTCGGTACCGGATACTCTTCGCTGACCCAGCTCTACCGATTACCGTTCGATGAATTAAAACTCGATCGAAGTTTCGTTTCTTTCATCGACAGCGAGCCCAACGCTCAGGCAATTACGCTCTCCATCGTCGAGCTAGGCGCGCGTTTGGGAATGAGTGTCGTGGCCGAAGGTATCGAAAACGCGGAGCAGCAGACACTACTCACCAAGGCAAAGTGTCCGGTTGGTCAAGGCTATTTCATCTCTCGCCCTCTTGCCCCCACTCAGTTCGAGAAGTGGTTAGGGCACCAAACGATGGTGGCCTAAAGCGCTTCGTCCTCACCCACCGAATATGTAGCGGCTGCTTTCAAAGCGACGTTTAATCAACTCTGGAAGCGGCAGTTCCTATATGGCTAGCAAACCATGATCCAACAAGGCTTGCTGCGTGGTGAATTTCAGCGCTTCTAACGTATCTAAAAATTCCACGATCGATGCATCACTCTCCTGGTGAGCGCCTTTTTCCAAAAGAGCGGCTTGTTCAGCAATCGCAGCACAGCCCAGCGAGGCGGCGGCCCCTTTGAGGGAGTGTGCCTCTTTACGTAATGACTCATGGTCCCCTGCAAGCCAACATGCGCGAAGCCGAATCAGACGCTCCTCTAAGCGAGCTAGAAAGGCGTTCAGCAGCGCGTTGAGCGATACCGAGTCAAACGCTTCCTGCAGCTCGGCACATATTTTGCGATCTAGCAGGTCCAGCACACCACGCTCACTTACAAAGGAAACTGCTGCGCCCTTTTGCTCGCTGACGTCGCTGCCATGTCGTTCAAGACGCCCCATGCTGACGTTAGCGCTGGGAACAAAGCGGCTAATCAACTGATACAGTTCTTCTCGCGTGAACGGTTTGTTGATCATGTCATCCATGCCGCTTTCGAAGCAGCGCTCACGGTGCTCGGGCATGACGTTGGCCGTCATGGCCACGATGGGAAGCCTCGGCAGAGCATTTTCCTTTTCGAAGGCCCGCCAGCGCAGCGTCGTGTCAGGGCCATCCAACACCGGCATCTGCATATCCATCAACACGAGATCGATGAGTGCATACTCCTCTTGAAGTTGCTGCAACGCTGACTGGCCATTCTCGGCAATCGTGACACGCTGCCCGAGCTGTTCCAGCATGACTTTCGCCACTGTCTGGTTGATCGGGTTATCTTCCACGACCAGGATATGATGATCGTCCACCAGCGTGGCTTGCTGTTCGCTGCGATGATAGACCTCCAAACCCTCTGTTGCCGGTAGCGCGACCGAAAACCAGAAACGGCTGCCCAAACCTACTTGGCTGGCGACACCGATCTCGCCCTCCATGGCATGAACGAGCCGTTTGCAGATAGCTAATCCAAGCCCCGTGCCTTCGTGACGGCGCGCGATCGACGTATCTACTTGTGAAAAAGCGCAGAACAGTCTTGCTTGATCTTCTGCATCGATACCGCATCCCGTGTCTTGGACCTCGAACAGTACGTCATGCCCCTCCCCCGGTGACGCATGAAACGTCACGGAGCCCTCCTCGGTAAATTTCAGCGCATTGTTGATCAGGTTCATGATGACTTGACGAAGGCGAGCGATATCGCCGACCACGAAACGAGGCAGCGAGGGGTCGATGGAGTAATTGAACACGACCGGCTTACTCTTCTCTTGCAGCACATACCCCGTACAAAGCGCTTCGATACACTCATGGAGATCGAAGGGGCGAGCGTCCAAATCGAGCCGACCGCTCTCGATTTTGGTGTAATCCAGAATATCGTTGATCACGGCGCGCAAACTCTCGGCACTGCGTTTGAGTGCCGACAAATACGCGTAACCTCGGGGTGAATGCACTTCTTCACTCAGCAGATCGGCCATGCCGACCACGCCGTTGAGGGGCGTACGAATCTCATGGCTCATTACCGCCATGAACTGGGATTTGGCTTGGCTGGCGATTTCAGCGCGCTTGGCCGTCTCTTTTAGCTCTCGGCTCTTCACCTCTAGCGCTTGGGCCTTGCGAATACTGATTTTGCCTTCGATGAGCAGGGCGCGAACTAGCAGACCGCCCGATAGCATGAGCGAGAGCAGAAGGATCAAAGCTAACCCATAAAGCTGGGTCATCTTTTCCCGCTCTAACGTGCGCAGTCGCGCAACGCTCGCATTGGTATCGATTAAGATAGAGCCTGTCATTTGTTGCAGACGGGCCGTATGGTCGATTGCCCGACGGATCATCTCGTCATTTAAACGGCTTGAATCCTCCCAAAGGGGCTCGATCAATCGGTCGATGTCATCAATCACGGCGGCGGCTTTTTCGACCAGTGCATTGACGCCCTCGATTTTAGACACCGCCAAATTTATCTCTCCCTGCTGGAAGAGCGTTTTCCGACTAAACAGTATTTCAAAGCGTAGCAATAGGTCTTCTGCCGTCGCACTGCCTACTTGGTTATCCACCAGCAACAAATGAAACTCGCGCACTTCCCTATCGAACTGATACCCCGTCCATACGAGGTTTTCCAGTAACCGATTTTCGATGGCGTGTTGCCGCTGGAAAATCACGCCGCCTGTGATGATGGCCGACAGAAAAAAGAGGATCGCTGAAAACGTCGCGACCCTCACACGACGCGAAAAGTAGTGTTTCAAGACAGGCAACATGGTCTTTACCTAGACATCGCGACGACTACTTGACCTCGATCCGCTTGATTTGCCAGACGGAGCGTGTAAGGACTTCTTCGTTCAACAGCGCAGGAGTTTCATCGAAGGGATAAATGATGAACAGCGGCCCATGATCGCGCACTCTCAGCGGCTGCCCATCGGCGCGCATCGCTAAAATGACCTCATGATCATAAAAATCGCTAACCGGCACCTTGGAGGAGTAGTCGTTGAGCGCCACGACGTTGAGCTGCTCGCCATCGGCCCCCACAGCTTCCAATAACGCCCTTCCCAACGGCCCTTCAAAGCTCACCACCCCATCGTGCCAAGGCGTGCTAGTGTTCGTGGTACGCTGCGTCAATGCTTCCAGCATAGCTTTATCGAAATGTGCTTCGTCACCGACGTTAGTTTGGGAAATGTTGCCCGCCACTTCTAAAATCACCGTGCCAGTAGGCGCATCGAGGGCTTGCGCAGCGTTGAAGACACATGTCCCCACTAAAACGAGAAGAGTTTTATTAATCAGACGCTTAGCCATTTTATACCTCCTAAATGATGAACGAAGTATAGCGCTACGACTTAAGCGTTAACTGTAAACCTTTGTGTCGTTCCCCCTACCTAAACTAGAATTAACGCATGAGTTTTCCATCCATGGTGTGAGGTTGATCACACGATAAAAATAGGTAACTCACTATGCATATCGGTGTGCTGGAAGATGATCTCGACCAACAGGCATTTATTGAGCAGTGTTTGCTATCAGCAGGGCATCAGGTCTCTCTTTTTGCTAGGGCAAGTGAGCTCAGGCGCGCCACGCAAGAGCAGCGCTTCGACTTTCTGATTATCGACTGGCGACTGCCCGATGGGTGCGGCATGGACGTGGTAAGCCACCTTCGTCAAAACGACGGCTGGCGTGGCCCCATTCTATTTATTACCGCCAGCCAAGGTGAAGACGACGTCGTTAAAGCACTGGAACAAGGCGCCGATGATTTTCTGGCGAAGCCGCTGCGCCCCAAAGAGTTTTTAGCCCGCATTAGCGCACTGGGCCGTCGAGCCGGCTACGATACGCCCCGCCCCTCCGTTTCCTGCCCGCGCGCTTTTGCGATCAACACCGACGAGCACACGATCAAAGTCGACGGTCACGCCGTGGAGCTAACCGAGCGGGAATATCGCCTAGCCACGCTGTTTTTTTCCAAAGTGGGTGAGCTGTTGAGCCGTGCACATTTGCTGGAGCTGGTTTGGGGCATTAAAGGTGACGTATCGACACGAACGGTAGATACCCATGTCAGCCGTCTTCGCCGGAAATTGGAGCTAGATGGTCGCCATGGGCTGCGCCTGCGCAGCGTGTATCAGTCGGGTTACCGTATGGAGGTGTGCAGCACCTCTGCCGTCGAACAGCGAGTCGCCAATTAAAAAAAGCCGACCTAGCGGTCGGCCAAAAGCTGATGAGAGTCTGCAGACTGGCAAATTGCCTGCAGCGATGCCTGGGGAAGGCATCGCCAAAACGCTGGTTCAAGCGGCTTGGCGATGCCCTCTTTGAGCATGACGCCCTTTACGAGAGTAGCTGCCCTTCCCTTTCTTCGGCGTTTGCTGCTGCATTTTGAACATAGGGGTACGTAACTGCGCTTTGAGCGCGTTTTCGCCAACCTTGTGTTTTTTCATAGAATACTCCTGGTTTATTAAGAGACGCTTAACCGGGCAGTGGAAGCCTTCGCTCCTATGAACATTCGCGTCGCCATCGGTTCCTGCCAGCACGGTAGTTTTCAACAAGCCCCATGAGATGCCGAATGGCCGACCGTACTGCTGCTGGCCAACATCGCGCCTAGAGACATCGTCGTGCACTCCTGACTCTCCTCTCCACCGCCTGGTTGATAGCATGTTAACGAATATGGGGAGAGCCTTTGAAGACTTCAACCCCAGCGTTTTAAACGCTTCGCAAAAGAACACGACTCGGCTATCAACGCTGCTTTCAGCACTGCGTTTGAGAGAGTCGAGCGGCGGGGCTGTGGGCCACCATGCTCACCACGCTGCCCACCATGATTAGGCAAGGCGATGGCAGCGGCCGAGCAGCGAGGCGTTCGGGTATGTCGGAAAGCGTGCCCACCAGTGACTGCTGCTCGGGCTGGCTGGCGTTGGCTACCAGCATGACGGGCCACGTATCGGGCAGACCCGCTTGGCGCAAGCCATGGCAAATGGCCGCCACTTTGGAAAGCCCCATGTAGAACACCAGGGTCTCGTCCTGACGCGCCAGCGACGCCCAGTCCGGCATCCCGCCTTCCCGGCATAGCTGCGCCGTAATGAAACGCACCTGCTGGGCGTGGCCGCGATCGGTGAGCGGAATCCCCATCCCCGCCGCTGCGGCGGAGGCGGCGGTAATGCCCGGCACGATCTCGGCGGGCAGCCCCGCCTCTGCCAGGGCTGCAAGCTCTTCGCCCATACGCCCGAAGACGCCGGGATCGCCGCCCTTCAACCGCACCACCGACTTGCCTGCCTGGGCCAGGGAGACGATCAGCGCACCGATCTCCGCTTGGGGCATGCTGTGATGCCCGCTGGCTTTGCCGACGTAGTAGCGCTCGGTGCCCGGCGGAACGAGCCCCAACACGTCGTCCCCAACCAGGCGGTCATACACGACCGCGTCTGCCTGCATCAGCAGTCGCGCGGCTTTGAGCGTCAGCAATTCGACATCGCCGCTACCCGCGCCGACCAAATAGACGGTGCCTGGCTGGCAGGCACCGCTGAGCGGCAAGCGCAAGCGTGGGGCGTTATCGCGGCTCAACGGCGCCCACGCCCGCTGGGCCAGGCGCCACAGCGCATCAGGCCACTTCTGTGTTAGCTGTTTGCTTAGCGCGCGCATGAGGCCGCTCCTCTTCGAGTATCGCTTTTAGTTCGGGTAGGCAGCTGCCGCACTGGGTGCCGCAGGCCAATCGTGCGCCTAACGCTTCGACGCTGGTATCGCCTGCATGAATCGCCTTGACGATAGAGGCTTGGCCGACCTGGTGGCAGCTACACACCACCGGCCCCGTATCGACAGCGCCATCGTCGCATCCGGCCAGCAGGCGTCTACGGTGCCGTGTCTCCAGGGTAGCGTCATTGAAGCGCGCTTCAAGCCAGGCTAGCCCCGGCAGCTCGTCGGGGAGTCCCACCATCAGCCACCAGCAAAGCCGACCGTTCACCACGCCCGCTGCCCGCAGCCTGCCGGTTGCCGGGTCGTCACACCACAGCGAAGCGGGCACGCCGCACCACGCCGCCACCTGCGCCAGCCAATCCGCGACCGGCTGACTATCCGCCAGCTGCCACCGCGTGCAGCTGGCCATCGGGATCCGCGCCCAGTAATCGCTGCGACACCACGGCGACGATGGCGCATCCAACCCGTTGGCGAGCAGCAGCGTCGCCTGCCACGCAGCGGGAAGTTTGCTCACCGCCACCGCCCCCTGTTTGGCTTCCGGCTGTCCGGAGAGCGGATCCGTATACCCCTGAATCAATGCGCCGCTGCGCCCCTGCTTGGTAAAGCAGTCGGTCCAGTGCATCGGCACGAACACCTCGCCTCGGCGTTGGGCGTGGGAGACCCGAACCCGCCCACGGTACTCCCCGGCGGCAGCGGTCAACTTGGCCAAGCTTTGATCCGTTAAGCCCGCCTGGGCGGCATCCTCCGGGTGCAGCTCGATGAAGGGTTCGGCGCGGTGGTTCATCAAGCGCGGCGCACGGGCGGTACGCGTCATAGTATGCCACTGATCCCGTATACGCCCGGTATTCAAGCGCAACGGGTAATCGTCACTCAGCGGCTGCGCCGGCGGTCGCGGCGTAATCGGCAGCAGTTTCGCGCGACCGTTCGGCGTCGCAAACCGGCCATCTTCGAACAGCCTTGCCGTTCCACGGGGGGCCTGCTGAGTCACGGGCCACTGGATCGGAGCGAGCGCATCATAAGCCGATTGGCCCAGGCCTGCCAGCCCTGAGATGTCGAATAGCCGCTGGGTATCGCCGCTATTTTCATAGCCTGAAAGGCGCGCGTGCTCATCGAAAATCTCCCATGGCTGGGTGTAATCGAAGGCTTCGCCCCACCCTAAGCGTTTTGCTACTTCGCAGAGTATCCACCAGTCGTGCTTGGCCTCGCCAGGGGCCGGCAGCAACCCCCGCTGGCGGGAAATGCGCCGCTCCGAGTTGGTCACCGTGCCATCCTTCTCCGACCAGCCCGACGCGGGCAGCACGATATCCGCAAAGGGCAGCAGGTCGGTATTGGCGACGCACTCCGAGACGATCACCAGCGGGCATTTTGCCAGCGCACGGCGCACTTTCTCCCCATCCGGCATACTCACTGCTGGATTGGTGGCCATCACCCACAGGGCGGTAATCTCGCCGCGCTCGATGGCATCAAAGAGCTCCACCGCCTTGTAACCCGGGGCGTCCGGTAGTACGGGCGTTAAGTGCTGGGTAGTCCAGAAGCGGCTAACCAACTCACGCGCGCCCGGGGTGTGGTAATCCATATGCGCCGCCAGCTGATTGGCCAACCCGCCTACTTCCCGCCCGCCCATGGCGTTGGGCTGGCCGGTGATCGAAAACGGCCCCGCCCCCGGCAGGCCGATTTTTCCGCCCGCTAGATGGCAGTTGATGATCGCGTTGCACTTGTCGGTACCGCTGGAGGATTGATTCACCCCCTGAGAGTAGAGCGTGACCACGTGAAGCTGGCTGGCAAACCAGTAATAGAAGGTTTCCAGGCGTTCAGGATCCACATCACATTCGCGAGCAACGGCTTCCACGCTGCCTGCACTCTGCTTGGCAGCGCCCAGCGCGTCGTCTAACCCCTCGGTGTGGCGTTCTAAGTACACGGCATCCAATCGGTTATGGTCGTCCATCCACGCCAGCAGCCCGTTGAACAGGTACGCATCGCTACCCGGACGAATACCCAGGTAAAGATCGGCCATTTCACAAGTGTCGGTCACGCGGGGGTCGATCACCACGACCCGCATCAACGGGTTGCGCTCTTTGGCTATCTTCAAACGCTGATAGAGCACCGGATGATTCCAGGCAAGGTTGGACCCCACCAGCACCACCAGTTCCGCTTCTTCGAGGTCTTCATAGCTGCAGGGTACCGCATCGGCCCCAAAGGCGCGTTTATAGCCCGCCACGGCGGACGCCATGCAGAGCCGCGAGTTGGTATCCAAATGCGGGGTGCCCAAGAAACCTTTGAACAGCTTGTTGGCGACGTAATAATCTTCGGTCAGCAGCTGGCCGGATAAGTACGCCGCCACCGTCTGCGGGCCATGGGCAGTGCGCTGGGCCTGCAAGCGTTCGGCGGTGACGGTGAGTGCTTGCTCCCAGGAGACCTCCTGTCCATCCACGCGGGGCATCAGCAAGCGCCCCTGTGCGCCGAGCGTTTCGTGCAGCGCGGTGCCTTTCACACATAGGCGGCCGTAGTTGGCTGGGTGCTCGCGGTCCCCCTCGACGGCAATGAGCTGGCCGCTTTCAAGCGTTGCAGTCACGCCGCAGCCGACGCCGCAGTAGGGGCAGGTGGTTCGGGCGAGCCGATTGACCTGTGGCATGGCAGTTTCCTCCCGCGTTAAAAAGCAAAAAGCGCCCAAGCCAGCTTCAAAAGAAGCCTGCCTGGACGCCGTTGTCTCAGGGGCACCATTTACCCGGTGCCGTACTCATCAGTGATTTGCTGCCGTTGGTATTGTTCGACGCAATTTATGGTTGTGATCGTTATGAGCAAAGACCCTGCACTGAGCCGTTGTTCCTTGTTACTTGAACAAATGCAAACCCTGCGCCCACTCGGCCTTAAAACCATTAAATATTATAAAAACAATAGCTTATAAACATGCTTGTATTTTCATTACTCGCTAAAGGAATGCTCTTTGTCGAATAAGCGGCTAAAGGGGGTGCATGAATCGTCGCTCAAGCACCAAAGTAGGGCACGCCCACTCAACTATGCGCGGCCCACCGAATCCTCAAAAACGCTTAATACGCTGATTAAGCTGAATTAAATCCACCTGCGGCAAGAGCTGGCGGGCTTTTTGCTGACCACTAGGATAAGACAGTTCGGCAACCAACGGCGGTTGCTGTGCGTTATCGACGACGCCAACGGGCAACGACGCCCCTGACACTCCCTTCTTGAGAGGGCTGTGCCAGGGGCGTTTTTATTTGCTGAACATGATGCTTCAACCAAAGGAGCTACCCATGGAAATCGCTTCCCGGTGCTCACAGACAGACCACCTCGTCATCATCGGTAATGGCATGGCGAGCCAGCGACTACTCGACGCGCTGGTTCACCATCCAAAGCGCCCCAGCCGCATAACGGTGGTGGGTGAGGAGCCGGTGCCTGCCTATAACCGTATTTTGCTCTCCCCTTTATTGGCAGGCGAACTGGCGCCCGAGGCGCTCACTCTGCAAGACGCCTCCTGGTACGCCGATAACGACGTCACGCTGATACTTGGCGACCGCGTGACCGCCATCGACCGCGAACGCCGCCTGCTCATCACACATCGCGGCAACACGTTACGCTATGACCGCTTGGTCTTGGCCACTGGCTCGCGCCCCGCGCTGCCAGCGGTGCCCGGCATCACGCTCGACGGTGTTCACACGTTTCGCGACCTGCGTGACGTCAGCGCCTTGGAAGCCATTGCTCGGCAAGGCGGCAACGCCGTGGTGATTGGCGGCGGCTTGCTTGGGCTGGAAGCCGCCGAAGGGCTGCGCAAACGGGGCGGACGCGCGCTCACCGTCAGCGTTTTGCAGCGCAGTCATCGGTTGATGAACCGTCAGCTAGACACCACCGCCGCTCAGTTGCTGGAAGCCACGCTGCGCGAGCGCGGCATCCTCATTGAAACCGGCGCATCGCTCGCCGCCTTGGAAGATAACGGCCACGGGGAGGTGCAGTCGGTCACCCTGAGCGATGGCCGAAAGCTCCCTGCCGATAGCGTCATCGTGGCGGCGGGCATTACCCCGAATGCGGAGCTAGGACAGCAGAGTGGACTCGTCTGCGATCGCGCCATCGTCGTGGACGGCCACCTGACCACTTCCGACGCCCACATCCATGCGCTAGGCGAATGCTGCCAGTTCGAGCAGCACACTTACGGGCTGGTGGAACCGATTTGGCGGCAGGTGGACGTGCTGGCCGCCGTGCTGTGTGGTGAAACGCCCGCGGCGTATCAAGAAGCCCCCACGGCCACCAAACTCAAGGTCAGCGGTGTCAGCCTGTTTGCCTTTGGCCCCACCGAGGCCGCCGCCAAGCACGAAGAGCTTCGCTATCAAGACCCGGAAACCGGCGACTACTGCCGCTTACTGCTCCAGCAAGGCCGCCTCGTCGGCGCGGTGCTGTATGGCGATACCCGCCACGGCCCCTGGTACTTCGAGCAAGCGCTGGCCGCGACCGATTTAACCGCGTGCCGCCACCTGCTGCTGTTTGGCGCCACCGATGCCCAAACGGCGCTCGATGCGCATCTCGACACCTCGTCACCCTCTTTATCTCTCCCCCGTGAGGCGGCTTAGCTATGGTGAATCACACAATGTCTACTCCCACTACGTCTTCCAACAAACAAACGCTGATCATTGTAGGTAACGGCATGGTCGGCCACCATTTTGCCGAACAGCTGGTGGAAAGCGGCGCGCTGGCCGGGTTTGACGTCACTATCTTTGGCGAAGAGCGCCATCGCGCTTACGACCGGGTGCATCTATCCGAGTACTTTAGCGGGCGCGACGCACAGTCGCTGGCCCTGTGTGATGCCGATTACTACCGCAGCCACGGCATTCGACTACGCAGCGGCGAAGCGGTCACCTCGATCGATCGCGAACAGCAGCGGGTGGTGACCGAACAAGGCCACTACGCCTATGACCAGCTCGTGCTGGCCACCGGCTCTTTTCCCTTCGTACCGCCCATTCCCGGCAACGACAGCGACGGCTGTTTGGTCTACCGCACCCTGGATGACCTGGATGCCATTCAGGCAGCGGCCAAAAACGCCACCAACGGCGTGGTGGTCGGTGGCGGCTTGCTCGGCCTGGAAGCCGCCAACGCGCTGCGCGGCCTGAACCTGGACACCGCCGTGGTGGAATTCGCCCCGCGTTTGATGCCCATGCAGGTGGATAGCGAAGGCGGCGAGCTGCTCAGAGAGAAAATCGAAGCCCTGGGCGTTCAGGTCCTCACCGAGCGTGCGACTCAACGTATCGAACCCGGCGACACCAGCCGCCTACGCATGGTTTTCCAAGACGACAAGGTGCTGGAAACCGACCTGATCGTCTTCTCCGCCGGTATTCGCCCGCAAGACAGCCTCGCCCGAGAGTGCGGTTTGAGAATCGGCGAACGCGGCGGCGTGGTGATCGACGACCAGTGCCGCACCAGCGACCCGAACATCTTCGCCATTGGCGAGGTAGCGCTATGGAATCAGAGTATCTTCGGCCTCGTCGCCCCTGGTTACCAAATGGCCAAAACGGCCGTCGCCACGCTAACGGGGGGCGATGACCGTTTTAGCGGTGCCGACATGAGCACCAAACTCAAGCTGTTGGGTGTGGATGTCGGCTCCATTGGCGATGCCCATGGCAACCAACACCCTGGTGCCCGCATGTTCCGCTACCTCGACCCGCTCACCCAGGTCTACCGCAAACTGGTCGTCACGGGCGACGGTAAGAAGCTGCTGGGCGCCATGCTGGTAGGCGATAACAGTGTGTATGACACGCTGCTGCAGTACTACGCCAACGGTATCGAGCTGCCTAAGGAACCCGCATCGCTCATTTTGCCGCAACAAAGCGGTGCCGCCCCAGCCCTGGGGCCGGATGCCCTGCCGGACACGGCGATGATTTGCTCCTGCCATAACGTGACCAAAGGCAGCATCTGCAGCGCCATCGACGCGGGCGCGGCGGATCTTGGCAGCGTCAAAGGCGCGACCAAAGCCAGTACCGGCTGCGGCGGCTGCGCGGCGCTGCTCAAAAGCGTGGTGGACCACGAACTGGAGGCCCGCGGCGTCGAGGTGGATACATCGATCTGCGAGCACTTCGCCCATACCCGCCAAGGGCTTTACGACATCGTGCGTGTCGAAGGCATCAAGACGTTCAGCGAGCTGATGGAGAAGCACGGCAACGCCGAGACGCACCAACTAGGCTGCGATATCTGCAAACCGGCGGTGGCCTCGATTCTCGCCTCCTGCTTCAACGAGCCGATCACCGATGCCGCCCACGTGCCGCTGCAGGATACCAACGACACCTTCATGGCCAATATGCAGAAAAACGGCACCTATTCGGTGGTGCCGCGCATTGCCGGCGGTGAAATCACCCCGGATAAACTGGTCGTTCTCGGGCAGGTGGCCCAGAAATATCAGCTCTACACCAAGATTACCGGCGGGCAGCGCATCGACCTGTTCGGCGCGCGGCTGGAAGACCTGCCGGCCATTTGGGGCGAACTGATCGAGGCGGGCTTCGAGACGGGCCACGCTTACGGCAAATCGCTGCGCACCGTGAAATCTTGCGTCGGCAGTACCTGGTGTCGCTACGGCGTGCAGGACAGCGTGGGCATGGCGATTCAATTGGAGAACCGCTACAAGGGCCTGCGTGCCCCGCACAAGATCAAGTTTGGCGTTTCCGGCTGTACCCGGGAGTGCGCCGAAGCGCAGAGCAAAGACATCGGCATCATCGCCACCGAAAACGGCTGGAACCTCTACGTGTGCGGCAACGGCGGCATGCGCCCGCGCCATGCGGAACTCTTCGCCACCGATTTGGATGACGAACAGCTCTACCGCACCATCGACCGCTTTTTGATGTTCTACGTGCGTACGGCCGACCGCTTACAGCGCACCTCGGTATGGCGGGAAAACCTGGAAGGTGGCCTCGACTACCTCAAAGAAGTGATTCTGGAGGATAGCCTAGGCCTAGGTGACGAGCTGGAGCGTCAAATGCAGCACGTGGTGGAGAGCTACCAGTGTGAGTGGGCCAACGCCATCAGCGACCCCGAAAAGCTCAAGCGCTTTAGAAGTTTCGTCAACGATACGCGGCCCGACCCCTCCATCATCATGACGTCGGAGCGCGGCCAGCTCCGCCCTGCGTAATCCAGTGACCACCGAATCGAGGATGACCATGACCGCCACCGCACTCAAACCAACGAACCGCAACGCTACTTGGCAACCGCTCTGCACCAAAGCAGACCTCGTGGCGTTTTCCGGCGTCGCCGCATGGCTGACGACATCGGCAGGCCCAGCCCAAGTGGCGCTGTTCTATCTGCCCGGCCACGCCCAAGAGCTCTATGCCCTGGATCACTTCGACCCTTTCTCGAAGGCCCATGTGATTGCCCGTGGCATCGTCGGCGATATCAAAGGCAGTCCCGTCGTGGCCTCGCCACTCTACAAACAGCACTTCCGCCTAGAGGATGGCCAATGCCTGGAAGAAGATGAGGTAAAGCTGCGCACTTGGCGCGTCGCTTTCAAGGGAGATAAGGTGTGGGTGGAAGGCTAGCCAAACGCATGCTTCTACAGCGCCACCCTGCCATGCAAACAGCCGCACCGCCTTTCCAGGCGGCGCGGCTGTTTGAGAGGGACGCTCTTTATTGATCCAAAAACCGGATCAGCGCCTGGTTGAATGCCTCGGGATGGGTGGCGTTCAGCCCGTGTGGGCCGCCCTCGATCACCTCTAGCGACGCGTTGGGTAGCAGCTCAGCGGCGCGTTTGCCGCTCACTTCAAATGGAACGATGCCGTCAGCATCCCCGTGTAAGACCAGCGCCGGAATGTCGATCTTGGGTAAATCCTGGCGAAAATCGGTGTAGCTAAACGCCTTGATACAGTCGTACGTCGCCTTAGGCGAGGCGAACGCCGCGATATCGCGGTGGTAAAGCCGGTTCGGCTCGCTGATCAGGTCGCTATTGTCGTTGGCGGTAAAGAAATTCTTGGTGAAATCGTCCAAGAACGCGATACGGTCGCCTTGCACCCCCTGCAGGAACTGGTCGATGGTGGCATCGTCCAGCCCGCCTTCCGGGTTATCGTCGGTTTTATACAGATAAGGCGGCACCGCCGCAGCCAGCACCGCTTTACTGACACGCTCGGTGCCGTAGCTCGACAAATAGCGCGCGACTTCGCCGCCCCCCATGGAAAAGCCCACCAGGGTCGCATCGTTGAGATCCAGCACGTCCAGCAGCTTTTTGAGATCCGAGGCGAGTGTATCGTAATCGTAACCACCATCCGCTTGCGTCGAGCGGCCAAAGCCACGGCGGTCATAGGTCACCACTTTATAGCCTGCTTCCACCAACGCGGGTACCTGCTTCTCCCAGGAGCGCCCACTCAATGGCCAACCGTGGATCAGTACGACCGGTTTACCTGCCCCGTGAACCTCGTAATAAATCTCGACCGGTGTGCCCTGCTCGGTGCCTGCATTCAGAAATGGCATCGCATCAACCTCCTGGTTTGGCGTTTACGGAAAACGTCATTCAAGGCTAGTACAACGTGTTATTAGCTGCCAAACCATGGGACAAGGCAGGTGAGTACTCGAATATCCAGCAATCTCTAGGCGCTCCACTTACCCTGGAGTAGCGAGGCAATCGCTTCTGGGCGGTAAATCCACCTTTTGCCAGGACACGTTGGGAAGCTGCGTTGTCCACCGCCACGACGGCTTCCAACTGCGTAACACCGTACACGCAACGCGCCTCCGTCAGCAGGTGTTTAAGTGCGCTCTGCGCCACCCCCCGACCACCGGCACCCTGCGCAATCCGATATCCCACCCAGGCATGAACATCGGCAATGTTACGTAGGTTAGCGCGTCCCACGATGACACCTCGCTGGCGAATGATGAGCGGATGCATCTTGCGCTGCGCATTGAGTGCTAAACAATCGATGATGTGTTTAGCCACCCCTTGTAAGGTGTAAAAGCACTCGGGCCTGGCCTCGATATGCTGCTCGAACCACGCACGCTCTGCGCGCTCGAACTGCAGCAGCTCAACCGCATCTTCGTGCGTTAACAAATGGAAGGTTACGTCTTTGACATGGCGCATCTCCACATCCCTCCTTGGGTGCAGTGCAGGGGTAAGCTCATGGCGGGGCATAAATCACTGACATTCCCTAGCGTGATATTGCTATGCTTGCCAGCCTCTTGATTCGGTAGGCATGGGAGCCATACGTTCGTGAAGACAGAATCCAGTACCTTGGCCTTTTCCGCCTTCATGGCACTGCTGATTGGCTGTGCCGGTATTGTGGCCACCTTGGCCTCGAACTCCCAAGCCATCCTATTGGACGGCTTGTTCAATCTTATCTACTTTAGCGTAGCGCTGGTGACCATCAAGGTCAGCAAGCTGGCCAGTCGCCCAGATAGCGAGTCGTACCCCTTTGGTTACAGCTACTTCGAGTCGCTGGTTAATTTATGCAAAGGTTTGCTGATTTTGGGGGTATCCATCTTCGCGCTGGTAGATGCCGTGGCCGCTTTGCTGACGGGTGGGCGGGAGATTTCTGCAGGGCTTGCGGTAATGTATGCGCTGTTTGCGACCGCCGCTTGCTCGCTCACTGCCTGGGTCATGCAGCGTAGTCAACGCCATGTCAGTAGCCCCTTGGTGGCCGCCGACAAACTAAACTGGCTGGTCAATAGCGTGATTTCAGGGGCCGTACTGGCGGCTTTTTGCCTAGTGATGCTGTTTGATCGTCTCGGCTGGCGGACTGTTCTTCCCTACATCGATTCGGTCTTGGTCATTGCGGTCGTCGTCCTCTGCCTGGGGGTCCCCGTACGCATGGCATCGCAAGCGCTAAGAGAGCTGCTCAACAAAACTCCGGAAGAAGCCGTCGCCGAACCGGTGCGCCAAGCCGTTGCCCGTGGCCTTGCCGATATCGACACCCTGGAAGTGCGCGTGCGTATGGTGCGCCCCGGCCGCCTGCTCTACGTCATCGTCCATGTGGTGCTGCCCAAGGGCCTCCCCGAAGCGACACTGGCGAAACAGGACGCGCTGCGTCAGCGCATCGACGAAGAAGTACGCCGCGACTATTCGCCCGTGGTGTGCGACGTGGTCTTTACTGCCGACAACCGCTGGGCGGCGCCCTCTTGTGGGCTGTTGGTAGAGAAACCTGCTAGCTAACCCCTAACACGTCAAGAGCGGCTCGAAGGCCGCTCTTGACGCGCTTACCGATCGACCGGCTTTTCATCTTTTACCGGCCACACATCCTCATCCACCAGCTCTGGATTTTTGAGTATGGCGGGGTCGAACAGCGGTTCCTCGATGCCCTGTCGCCGCTGACGTTCGTAATCCTTCAACACCGAGACCGCAATCGGCGCCATCAGTAGAATGGCAAACAGGTTGGTCGTGGCCATCAGGCCCATGGCGAGGTCGGCAAAATCCCAGACCACGCTGAGTTCAGCGACAGAGCCCAGCAACACCATGGCGATGATAACGATCTTGAATGCGCCCACCGCTTTTTTGGCGTGGCGGCGGAACAGGTATTCGATGTTTACCGAAGAGAAGGAGAAGTTGGCCAAAATCGAGGTAAAGGCAAAAAACAGTATGGCAATGGCAATAAAGATCTCACCAAAGCCCCCTAGATGATCCACCATGGCATCTTGGGTAAGCTGGATGCCCTCGATGCTCTCCCCCGGCGACTCGGATAGCAGCCGTTCATAAACACCGGAAAGCAGAATCACCACCGCCGTGCAGCTACAAATCACGATGGTATCGACAAACACCCCAAAGGATTGCACTAACCCCTGGGCTGCTGGATGCTTCACAGTGGCCTGGGCCGCCGCATTGGGGGTCGAGCCCATACCGGCCTCGTTAGAAAAGAGGCCGCGCTTGATGCCGTTTTCCATGGCGGCCTTGATGGCGTAACCCGCCGCGCCACCGACCGCCGGGCCTAACCCAAAGGCACTCATCACGATCAACGACAGCATGTCGGGCACGGCGGAGAGGTTGGCAAACAGAATCCATAGCGCCACCAGCAGGTAGGCAATGGCCATGACCGGTACGATTTTCTCAGCCGTGCGTGCCACCGACTTTAACCCGCCATAGATCACGACACCTGCCAGTGCCGCAATCACCACGCCGGTCAGCCAGTTAGGAATGCCAAAGGCACCGCTCATGCCCTGGGCAATGGTGTTGGATTGCGCCGCATTGAATGCCAGTCCGTAGGCAATGATCAAGAACACCGCAAACAGCGACCCCAACCAGCGCCAACCCAGACAGCGCTCGATATAGAACGCAGGGCCGCCGCGAAAGACGCCATCTTCGTTGCGGTGCTTGTACACCTGCGCCAACGTCGACTCGATAAACGAGGTCGCAAACCCTACCAGGGCCGTCACCCACATCCAAAAAATCGCTCCCGGCCCGCCAATCCATAGTGCCAGAGCGACACCCGCCAAATTACCGGTTCCGACCCGCGCCGCCATGGAGGTCGCGAATGCCTGAAAACCACTGATGCCATCTCCCGCTCCGCGCGCGGTAAAGGTCACGTGGGCCATGTGCCGAAACATGCGAAACTGCATCCCGCGCGTCATGATCGTGAACAGCAGGCCTGCTCCCAGTAGCAGGTATACCAGGATATAGCTCCAGATAAAGTTGCTGATGGGCATCATGACGGCATAAAGGCCGTCGCGAAGTGGCCCTAGCACCGTTTCTAATAATTCCATGGCCTTTCACTCCCTGTGGTTATATGAGCAACTGTCATCGTCACAAGTAGGAGTGTAGCTAGGTTATAGAGCAGCGCGTCATTTCAGCACTTATTCACCTACCGTGACCACCCAATCAGGCCGAAACAGCGGCGGCGAAAACTCCTCTGGATAACCGCCCGGGTTGGCGATAACGCGGGTGCCATCGCACCACGTATCCACCGGCTCGTGAACGTGACCATGGATCCAGAGATCCATCTTGCCCATTAAGTGCGGCAAGTGGGAGGCAAAGGCTGGGGACAACGAATCGCCTAAGTACTGCTCTGGAATACAGCGATGTAAGGGCGCATGGTGTGTAATCACCACGCGGGGGCCATCAAAAGCTTGTTGGAGTTCATCTTGCAGCCACGTCAGTGCTTCCCGGTGCATGTATTGGCTGGCTTGAGGCGTGAACACTTGGCCGGGGGCCGTGGTAATGATGCGAAAATCAGGCATGTAACGCAGCGCTTTAGACTCGGTATCGGCAGAATTGCGTGTGGGGTCATCGGCATAAAGCGCGAAATCCGTCCATAGCGTGGTGCCATAAAAGCGCACGCCTCTTAGGGTCACGCAGCGATTATCCAGCAGTTCGATATCATACCGAGCGGCTTCCAGCGCTAACTCTTGGCGCAGCAGCGGCATGCAGGTGCCATAGAACTCATGGTTGCCCGGCACGTAAAGAATCGGCAGGTCGGGAAACTGCTGGCGTGCCCACGCCAGCCCTTCTGCTCTTCGATGAATATCCCCTGCCAGCACCACCACATCCGCGTCGGCAGGGGGCAGCTCGCGGTGACCATCAAAATGCTCTAAATGAAGATCGGATAAGACTCTTAAACGCATAGAACGTCTCACGTGGTGCCTACATGGGCTTGGTATCGGGTCGTCAATCGTCAAGGCGAAAAATAAACTGACGGATGAACTCCACCACGACGGCTTCGGCCTCCCGGTGTGGCACATGACCGATGCCGGGCAACATTTCGCAGTGGGCGGGGCCTTGGGTGTAGCGGGCAATGCGTTCAGGCTGACGGTGAGAGCCGTATTCATCCTTCTCGCCATGCAGCACGAGCGTAGGGCACCGCACACGTTCAAGCGCAGGAGTGAGGGACCACGCCGCAAATTCGGGGCTTAGCCAAGTATCCGTCCAGGCATCGAACACCCAACGGGCTTTGTTGCCGTGGTACTTGACCAGCTTAGCGAACTGTTCCGGCGTCTGAAACGTCGCTTTTGCCTCTTCGATCCCTTGTCGCGTGCGATTTTCATTGAACGCTTGGGCGGCGATGGTGACGAGCCCCTGGCACTGCGAAAAATAATATCCGGCGCAGTGCACGGCCATACAGCCACCCACGCTATGGCCTAACGCAATAAAGCGAGTCACCTGTAGCGCATGACAGATGGCCGCAAAGTTGCCCCTCGCTTCATCGTCGATAAAACTGAGCGGCAATGGTGTTGAAGATGCATCGGAGCGGCCAAAGCCGAGCCGGTCATAGGCAATGACCCGTTGCCGCGTTGCTGCGCATAATGCTTCGGGGAAGTTGCGCCACAAATCCACGCATCCGAGAGAGTCGTGAAACAGTAGGATAGGAACCTCTGACCGTATGCGATCTGGTTCCCAAGTGCGCGTAAATAAACGACCGTTGGGGGTACTCACCCAACGGTCATAGTGATGAATAGCTGGCGTTAGCGTCATAGCATTGCTCTTGATATTGTCAGTGTGTCATGCGCCACTGCCAACATAGCATGCGATAACCCACTAGCGTTTCAAGAAGTTGCTTTTGACTAAGTGAACGACCTCATCCATGCGCCCGCTCAACACGGCTTTAGCGGAGTAGAGGGCGGTCGAGGCGACCTGCCCGGCCTCGACCTTGGGGGGCATCACCAGCTCCATGGGATTCACCACCACATCCAACAAGGCAGGCCCCGGCTGGGCGAGCCACTGGCTAATCGCGACGTCCAGCTCGTCTTCTTGCTCGACTCGGCGGCCCCATAATCCCATGGCAGCGGCAACCTCGCCAAAGTTGGGGTTTTCGAGCTCGGTGTAGGCATCGAGCATTCCCTCTACTTTTTGTTCTAACTCCACAAAGCTCAAGGAACTGTTGTTATACACCACGATTTTTAGCGGAATTTGCTGCTGTACCAGGGTCAATAAATCCCCCATCAGCATGGTTAACCCGCCATCCCCGCACATGGCAATGACTTGGCGGTGGGGATGCGCGAGCTGAATACCCAATGCCTGAGGATACGCATTGGCCATGGTGCCATGCTGCAAGCTCGCGAGGGTGCGGCGCTGCTGGGAGGCGTGAATATGGCGCAGCATCCATACGTTGACACTGCCAGTGTCTGCCGTAAACAGTGCGTTCTCTGCCGCGTGACGGTCAATCGCCAATGTCAGCTCTTGTGGGTGGATCACTTGGCTATCATGACTTCCATGGGCAGACTTTTCCAACGACTTGGCGTAGCGCTTGCGGCACTTCTCTAGCCAGTGACTGCGCGTATTTTCCTTGACGACTTGAACGAGCGCCTCGCAAGTATCCCGCGTACTGCCGACGATGCCCACGTCCACCGGATAGCGCTTGCCAATTTGTGCGGGATCTCGATCTACCTGAATGATCGTAGCGCGCTCCGGATAGAACTGAGTGAACGCAAAATTACAGCCGAGTAGCAGCAGCGTGTCGCACTCGGCCACTGCATGGTAGCCGCCTTCAAGTCCATAAACGCCCGTCATTCCCACGTGATAGGGATTGTCGTGCTCCATGAAATCTTTTGCCCGGGATGTCCAGGCAATCGGTGCTTGCAGCTTTTCGGCAAGTGCGATCACCTGCTCCCGCGCATCGTCGCAGCCAGCGCCTGCAAAAATAGTGATGTTGCCGCCTTTATTGAGCTGCTCGACGGCGGGCACTAGCGACTCTGCCGTCGGGCGTATCGAGTAGCTAAACCGGTGCGTGCGATAGCCCAGCTGATTCTCCGGGGTTTGTGTCATCACATCACCCGGCACGATAAGGACCGCAACGCCACCTCTGGCAAGCGCCGCTTGGGCGGCTAACGCGGCCATGCGCCGCGCCTGCTCGGCGGAGACGACGGTTTCGCAAAACACGCTGTACTGCTTGAAAATAGCGCTTTGATCGACTTCCTGCGGGAACTGACTGCCCGTTTCGCCTAGCGCGATTTGCGAGGCGATAAGCACGACAGGTGAACCATTGCGATGCGCATCGAACAAGCCGTTCACGAAGTGCAGGCTACCAGGGCCACAGGAGCCTGCGCAGAGCGCTAGCTCCTGTGTCATATAGGCTTCGCCACCGGCGGCAAAACCACCGACTTCCTCGTGGCGAACGCCCACCCACTGGATATCACTTTGCCGTAGGGCGTCCGTAAAGTGGTTCAACGTATCGCCCACCACACCATAGCAGCGCTTGGCGCCGGCGCTTTGCAGGGTTTCGACGATGATCTCAGCAACGTTTGCGCTCATGTGCGACTCCTTTCGCGGGGGAAATGGCACGTCCACCACCAAGCCTAGACCGAGACGATGAGTTTTGCCGGGCGGTCAGAGAGTAGCGCACCATGCTGCGTCGCAGCATAAATGGGTCTACACTGAAAAGGGTGCCCTATAGGAGGACCCTGCGATGACCAACTCGAGCGTCATCACACCCGTGAGCGATGAGGTGCTAGCGTTTTGGCAATGTCAGGCGTATTGGCTGCGCGCCGCCAACGATGCCATCGCCGATTTTTACGGATAGCCAGCGCTTATGCGCCTGTATTTGCCTACTTAGACGAAAAGATAACCTGCAAAGCCGACACAGCGTGTCGGCTTTTTTATATTATGAAAACCTTTTCCATTCAATGATCTAACAAGCATCTTCGTATTGACGCCCCTTTTTGTAAGCTATTTCTTACGCGACATGGCAAATCACTTACATCTTTTGGACTAGAAACGCTCTGCAAAAGCGCCTAATATTCATATCACAGCTATCTTACTGCACTGCACAAAGCAAGCTGCGTATAACAAAAACGATTCCTCTACCTCTGCACCAGGAGTGTTCGCCATGAAGGATGCCATTACTCATAATGCGGCCATGGAAGTCGACGTCATGGAAGTCTGGGCAAAACGCGCGCAGCAGCAACGCGCCGCGTTCGACGCCCTCGCTGCCTATATGCGCCAGCAGTGAGGCACTGACTACGTCTTGGTCAGCGCCTTTGGCAAACGACCAAGACGTGGGGTGTCATGACTCCCAACCGCCCTCGTCAATGGGCTGCTGATCCAACTGCGCCAGATACGTCTCCTGCAGGATATACATACGTTTGACGTCACGGTATTGGCCGTTGATGAAGAATTCCTGTACCAAGTGGCCCTCTTCGATGAACCCGCTCTCCTCGTAGAGATGGATCGCTTTGACGTTCTGTACCGCTACGATCAAGTAGACCTTGTGCAGATTCAAAATCGTGAAGGAGTAGTGCAGCGCTTGGCGAATCAGTGAGCGTGCGAACCCTTTGCCCTGGTGCTCTGGGGTAATGATGATCTGAAACTCGGCGCTGCGGTGGATGTAGTCGATTTCGATCAGTTCCACCAAACCAATCGCGTTACCGGCGCTGTCTTCGGCTACGAAACGCCGTTCGGCGTTGTCGTGTATGTGCTTGTTGTACAGCTCTTCGAGTTCATCGAAAGATTCGTAAGGCTCCTCGAACCAGTACGACATGATGCTCTGGTTGTTATTGAGTTCATGGACGAAGCGCAAATCATTGCGCTCCAGGGCACGAAGGAACAAAGCGGGACTCATGGTCGACACTCTCTTAATTCATCAAACGAGACAATGCCATCACACGGGCAATGTGGCAGGTCAGTCATTTTAACGACGGGGTTGACGCAACTGGGTGTGTTAGCCCTCGTAGTGTAGCGTTTTATTAACGGCGCGTTGACGCCATCGAAGGCTCTCGCTGAAAGGAGAACAACGCCCCAAGGGGGTGCTCGCGACCTTCGATCAGTGCACGCAGCAGTTGGGCACCTATCATGCTATACGTGATGCCGTTACCGCCGTAGGCCATGGCGAAATGCACTCGAGGACCTAGCGCCTCGTGAGGCCCGAAATAGGGCAAACCGTCGTCGGTTTCCGCGAACGTGCCACCCCAGCAAAACGTCGGATTGATCTCAAGGTCAGGCCACAGTGTTTCTACCTTGGCCGCCAGCGTTCGCGCTTTTTCCATCACCCGTGCGTCCCGACGCTCGGCAATGTCTTCATCGTCATCCTCTCCGCCGATCAATAACCGCCCTTCTTGCGTGGAGCGCAGGTAGAGATACGGTCGTGCGGACTCCCACACCAGCGTGTGTCCCAGCTTGCCCAATACCTCGCTAGGCAAGGGGTCGGTCACAAACGCATAGCTACTACGATTGGCAGCCACTGGCGCTGGCAACCACGTTTGGCTTTCGTACCCAGAAGCGATAATGACCTGTTGGCAACGCAGCGTAGCCCCATTACGAAGCCGAACGTTGACGCCGTCGTCATCAGTTATCAGCTGCTCCACCTGGGTGCGATCGAACACTTGGCTGCCCCGACGGACGACGTTTTCCAGTAAGTGATATGCCATGCGGTATGGGTCGATACGGGCGGCCAACGAGGACAGGATCGCCCCTGGCGCTGAAAAGCCGTAGTCAGCCTCAATCGCACGCTGTTCCAGCCAAGCGACATCGAAGCCGAAGCGCTTGCGCATCGCAAGCTCAGCCTTCAACGCGTCGACATCCGCTTCTTGGCTCGCGAAGTAGAGGCTCTTCTGGCGACTGAAAGCGACGTTACCCAACTCGGCAGCCAAGCGCTCTAGCGAGACAATCGCCTCGGCGCAGCTTCGATAGGCCATCACGGCATTGGCCTCACCGTACTGCTCGGCCAAATGCACCATATGGGTGTCGATTTCATACTGCAGTAGCGCCGTACTGGCCGCAGAGCTTCCCCACCCTACATCACGCCTCTCGAGCACTACGACGCGATGGCCGTGGCGGCTTAGCTCGTCGGCGATCAAAGCACCGGTAATACCGCCGCCAATAATCACTGTTTCCGCTTGCAAATCCTGGTTAAGCTGCGGAAAAGGGGTCAATAATCCATTTTTTACCGTCCAGAACGGATAACCACTTTTAAGATCCATCTTATTGCCTATGCTGGATTGCCACACGGTCAGACCGGGCAGATAAACGTTGGGTGTCGCACCCATTAACCATAGTGGATGATTGGCAGCGTGCCCTGTCTCTGCCTCAACCAGGAGTCGTTCCATGAAGATTGATTTAAGAAGCGATACGGTGACACGCCCTACCGCCGCCATGCGAGACGCCATGATGGCGGCCCCGCTGGGCGACGACGTATGGGGCGACGACCCGACGGTGAACGCCTTTCAAGCCACGCTGGCCGAGCGTGCGGGTAAAGAAGCGGCGCTGCTGTTCCCCAGCGGCACCCAGAGCAACCTGGTGGCTTTGATGGCCCACTGCGAGCGGGGTGATGAGTACATCGTCGGCCAGAACGCCCATACCTATCGCTACGAAGGGGGCGGTGCCGCGGTATTGGGCAGCATTCAACCCCAGCCGATCGAAAACGCCCCAGACGGCAGCCTGCCTCTCGACAAAATCGCCGCCGCCGTCAAGGCCGATGACTTCCACTTTGCCCGTACTCGACTCTTGGCGCTGGAGAACACCATAGGTGGCAAGGTACTGCCTGCCGAGTACGTGCAGCAGGCCACCGCGCTGGCCCGAGAACATGGTCTGGCTACCCACCTAGACGGTGCCCGGCTATTCAATGCCGCCGTGGCCACGGACACCTCTCTCAAACAGCTTTGTCAGCCTTTCGACAGCGTGTCGCTATGCTTCTCGAAGGGGTTAGGCACGCCCATGGGCTCGGCACTGGTGGGCTCTCAGGCATTGATCGACCGGGCTCGACGTTGGCGAAAGGTCGTGGGTGGCGGTATGCGCCAAGCAGGCCTCATCGCCGCCGCCTGCCAGCACGCCCTGGATCACCAAGTGGCAGATTTGGCTCACGACCACCGTCGTGCGGCACGCTTGGCCGAAGGTTTGGCAGCCTTTTCCGCCATCGAGGTGACCTCCCAGGCCACCAATATGGTATTCGTGCGCATCGACCCAGCGCATGTCGCGCCGTTGGCTAAGTGGCTCAAGGCGAATGGCGTGCTGATAGAACTTCTTTACGCTACGCGCATGGTCGTGCATCGAGACATTAGCGACGACGATATCGAACAAGTGCTGACCATCGTCCAGCGCTACTTCGATCAGGCGTAGCCGGAGGATGCGTTTCTTGCACGTTGCTTAAACACGTTGCTTAAAACAGTACCGAGTCGAACGCAAGGTGCACTGCGATGGCCGCCATCATCAGGCCGATCAGCCCATCGATGGTGCGCCATGCGCCGGGACGGGAGAGCCATGGCGATAGCGCCGCCCCGCCCCAGGCCAACAGGCTGAACCAGAGAATCGACGCTGTCGACGCCCCCGCGACGAACACGCCAGCACTCTCCTGCTGGGCACCAATAGCGGGAATCAGCAGCAGCGTATCGAGGTAGACCTGCGGGTTGAGCACCGTCACCGCTAGTGTCGCCAGCAGCACACTGCGCAGGCTGCGGGCTTTGACGCCGTTGACTTTCAAGCCTTCACGGCCGCTGACTGCACGCCATAGCGCTTGTGCCGCCAGCCAACTCAAGAACAGCACGCCCACCCAGCGCATGGCTTCCATGGCGCTCGGCATGGTGAGCAAAAATGCGCTGGCACCAAACATGCCGGCCGTCAGTAGCACGACATCCGCACTCATGCACAGTCCCGCCGACCACCAGTGGTATTCGCGGCGAACGGCCAGCCCCAGCACGTAAGCGTTCTGCGCCCCAATCGCCATGATGATGCCGCCACACACCACTAACCCCGTTAGGTAGCTTTCCCACATTGCCGTTCGCCTTATGCTTGAGTAAAGATGGCGCTAGGGTAAGGGAGGGCTCATATAAACAAAAATCATCTTGCTAATGATGCATTAGTAAAATTCATACATACCGAGACTACGTGCTCATAACCGCCGCAGCCCCCACATGAAGTAGGCACCGCCCAGCAACGATGCTACTAAGCCTGCCGGAATCTCATAAGGGAACATGATCTGGCGGCCCACCCAGTCGGCCAATACCATCAACAACATACCGATCAAGGCAGCGCCTACTAAGTGCTGGCGGGCGCGGGAGAAGCCCAGTAGCCGAGCCATGTGCGGGGCTAATAAGCCAATGAAGGAGAGCGGCCCCACCACCAGGGTGGCGCAGGCGGTGAGCAGAGCGACCAGCAGCAGTAGCGCTAGGCGCGCATGGTTTAAGCCAATGCCCAGTGAACGCGCGGTAGCGGCGCCCATCGGCATGATGTCTAACCAGCGAGTGAACGGCAGCGATATCAGCGCTAGTGCCGCTGCGATTCCTCCCACGAGCAGCGCACTACCCACCTCCACGTAATAGGTAGAGCCTGCCAGCCAGGCGATGACTTGCTGTCCGCGCGGGTCACCACCTGCCAGTAGCACACTGCGCACCGCATCGAACAGCGCGCTAATCGCCACACCGCTGAGCAGGAGCCGCTCCGGTACGAAACCACTTTTACGATTGAGCACTACCAATACTAGTAGCGTCGCCAGTGCCCCTAGCGCTCCTATCGCCACTAATAGTGCATGACTGGGGGCAGGGAGTAGATAAATACCCAAGATCAGCGCAATAGCACAGCCACCGCTAATACCCAACACTTCGGGGCTCGCCATGGGGTTGGCCGAAAGGCGTTGAAGAATGGTCCCCGCTATTGCCAGCATCAAACCGCTAGCCGCTGCCGCCATTACGCGCGGAAAGCGCCACTCAATCACCCCCCAATTCGTCGGGGCGATGATGCTCCAGCCGTTGGCCCCTTGCCCCACTAAATGGCCCACCACCATGGCTGCCACCAGCGCCAGCAGTAGCCCTGTGATTAAACGGTGGGGCGCAGCGTGACGCGTGATCACCACCCCAGATGCCTGGGGCGGACGGTCCCCCTGCAGCTTAAGGCGGGGAATCAACCACATGAGTAGTGGCGCGCCTAACGCTCCGGTCACGGCCCCGGTGGGAATTAGCGTCGCTACCATGCCGGAAAAGCGCTGCAGCAAGAGATCCGTGGTGGCCAGCAGCACAGCGCCTAATAACGTCGACCAAAGTATGCGCGCGCGCAATGTGCGTGCTCCCGCCATACGGACGATATTGGGAGCCGCTAACCCTATGAAGCCGATGATCCCGACCACGCTCACCACGCTACCGGTGAGGAAGACCGCCAGCCCTAACCCGGCAAAGCGCAAATGCTTGAGCGAAATCCCCAGGCTTTTGGCGCTGGCGTCGTCAAGCTCTAACACGGCTAAAGGGCGAAGCAACAGCCACGCGGCCAAACCGCAAAGAGCCAGTCGTGGCGCCAGTGACGCCACGCCATCCCAGCCATTCTGCGCCAGAGAGCCTGCCCCCCAAATCAGCAGCCCCGCCAGGGTTTCATGATTGAACAACAGCAAGGCTGTAGAGAGCGCGCCCAGATACAGATTGACCACCAACCCCGCCAGCACCACCGCGATGGGCGCCAATCCACGCCGCCACGAGAGTGCAAACACCAGCCCCATAGCGGCAGCGCCACCTAGCAGCGCAATCCACTCACTGCCTATCGCAAGCATGCCGGGGGCCAATAGCGTCACCGCCATCAGCGCCAAGTTGGCGCCCGACGCCACGCCCAAGGTGGTGGGCGATGCCAGCGGGTTACGGAGCACCTGTTGCATCAGCACCCCAGCCAGCGCTAGACCGCCACCGGCTAATAGCGCAATGGTAAAGCGCGGCCACCAAGCGAAGTGCAGCAGCAGCTCATCGACGTTATCGAACGTGGGAGACAACAGCGCCTGTGCGCTCTGCGCGATACCGCCCTGCTGCTGCAAGCTCAGCCACAGTAATACCATCAACGGCAAGCTCAGCAGTAAGCAGATAGGAGCGGGAGAACGGCGACGCATCAGGTGCATGACAATATCCCGTCAACGAGGACAGCGGAAGCACGGGCAGGCATTGTCATGGGCGTGACCTTGGCAATCGAGAAAGCAGAAAATAAATCAAAGGGCGAGATTCTAAATGATAAGTATTAACACTACAATCTTGTCCAACGCCCAGACTCATGAGCCTCATTATGTTGAAAGCAGTGTCAAACTCTGCCGCCTTGCCCAACACATGGCGAGATACGCCCTTTCGCTACGGCCTGGTCAGCCGCTCGTTTCACTGGCTCACGGCGCTGTTGGTACTCACCCAGTTTTTCGTCGTGGCCATGTGGCGTGTGTTGGGCGAAACGAGCGTGACGTTAATGCTGTCACGGCTAGCGCCACACGGTGCGATCGGACTACTGCTAATGGTCATCACTTTAGGGCGATTACTTTGGTGGTATAGCCAGCGTCATCAGCGGCCGCAGCCACCGAAAACGCCACGTGGCCAACTGGCGCGCATCGTGCATGGGGCGTTTTATGCCCTGTTAATGCTGATTGCCAGCCTTGGCTTAATCAGACACTACGCTGGCGGCTGGCCACTCAAGGCGTATGGCTGGGAGCTGATTCCTGGTGCAGAGAACGATATTCCGGCGCTCATGCTCCCTGCCGACCTGCTGCACAGTCCGCTCTCTTGGCTACTGCTTCTGCTGGTGGCCGGGCATATCGTCATGGCCATTATAGGCGGCCGGTCACGGAAAAATTTCTAAATGATAACTATTAGCGATACAATATATCTTTCATTTGCTCGATGCCCGCTTGGTCAGGAGTGACGCATGTTTAACGTTCAGGGTGCCACCTTCGCCATCAACGGCAAGCCCCTTCTTCAACCGATTCACCACACCTTTGAAGAAGGCAAGGTGTATGGTCTGATTGGCCATAATGGCTCTGGAAAATCGACGCTGATCAAGCTGCTGGCCCAGCAGCAGCCCGTCAGTGAAGGCGACATTCATTTTGATGAACGCCCTTTGCAGGCGTGGGGGCATCGTGAGTTTGCCCGTCAAGTTGCCTACCTGCCCCAGCATCTACCCAGTGCCGAAAATCTCACCGGACGCGAGCTGGTGGCGTTTGGGCGTTACCCCTGGCACGGTCTACTGGGTCGCCATAATCAAAAAGACAAAGAGGCGATCGAGCGGGCGATTGCCCTCACCCACACGGAAGCCTTCGCTGACCGCTTAGTGGATACGCTCTCGGGCGGAGAGCGCCAGCGGGTATGGCTAGCCATGCTGATTGCCCAGGGCAGCCGCTTTCTACTGTTGGATGAGCCGCTCGCGGCGCTGGATATCGCCCACCAAATGGAAGTATTGGCGCTGATTCGTAAGCTCTGCGACGAGCTGAACCTGGGCGTGATCATCGTTCTTCACGACATTAACATGGCCTCGCGCTATTGCGATGAACTCATGGCGCTTCACAGTGGCCGCCTGCTGGCCCACGGCACGCCCGATGCCCTGATGCAAAATACCACGTTAGAAGCCATTTACGGCCTACCCATGCAGGTCATGCAGCACCCCAATGGCGGACACCGCATAGCCGTGGCGCAATGAACGCCACGGCTGGAAGAAGAGTCGTTCTCAATTAACTCTTCAACTGATAAGCATTATCGCTTATGCTGAGACTCTACTCACGTGCGCTTATCACGTCTTGGAGTTCGGTTATGCCTCTCGCTTTGCGCCAACCCGACACCGTCTTGCCACTGTCTCTCGCTGATTGCTATCAAGGGCCACTTGAGCATTTTACGCCGCCATTGATCGAAGGAGCGGTGCCACAGGGGGCTATCAAGGCGTCTCGCTGGCGCAATGCTGCGCTGCTCGAAGAGGACATGGCGCGCTACGCCAGCCGCTACCCGAATGGAGACAAGCGCGCCATCGCCTCGCTTTGGTCGAAATGGCACTTCAGCACCCTCACCGTTCCCACGCTGACCGCTCATCTGCTGCTGAATCGCGACCTACCCGTCGGGCTGGATGATCTCTATGTGATTCAAAATGAGGAAGGCTGTACTCAAGCGCTTTGGCTACCCCATGAAGGCGAGCGTTTTACTACGCTGGACACCGCTGCTCGCTTTGCCACGCTCATCGAGCAGCACTGGGCCCCGCTCATCGAGCGCCTCTCGGCCATTTCCGGGGCCGCACCACGGGTATTTTGGAGCAACGCAGGCGGCTACGTGGATTACTACGTCAATGCCCTGGCAGCACACCCGCTGGTCAACCAAGACGCCCTGGCCGCCACGCGTGCACTGCTGGAGTCGCGCACCCTCAACGGACAGCGCAACCCGTTGTATGAGCCAGTACGTACGTACCAACCCAGCGGCAGCGGAGAGGTCAAGCGGGTGCGCAAGCTCTGCTGCCTGCGCTACCTGCTCGATGAGTTTGACGTATGCGGTAATTGCCCGCTAGAAGGGTGCGACCGCCAAGCGCGTCGCAAAGGATAAGCCGCTCGTTACGAGCTGATCTGCGCCACCGCATCTTCACTGGCCTGTGCCCGCTGCTCTCCCGTCAGCTCACTCAGCTGCCCCTTGGACATTTCCAGTAAACGATCCGCATGGACGAAGTAGCTGTCGTCATGGCTAATGGCAAACACGGTTTTGCCCATCGCTTTCAAATGGGGTAACAGCTCGCGGTAAAACAGCCGCCTGAACTGTGGGTCTTGGTCGGCCGCCCACTCGTCCAGCAGCAGAATATCCCGCTCCTCGGCAATCGCCAGCAGTAGTGCCAAACGCTTGCGTTGCCCTTGCGAGAGCTGTGTATTCACCACGCGATCAGCCTGCCACTCCAGCTTCTGGTGCATTTGCAGCCGCTCGAGCCAGGTCGTGACCAGCGCGAGGTCGGCCACGCGGCCACCCGGCCCCATGGCTTGGTCGAACTGGTGGAAATCGGTAAAGACGCTGGCAAAGCGCGCCCGAAACGCCGCCCACTCTGGTGCGCCAAGCTCCTTGCCATCCACGCTGATTTGGCCACTTTGCGGGCGGTACAACCCTGACAGCAGGCGCGCCAGCGTCGATTTTCCGCTGCCGTTACCGCCAATCAGAAACACCTGCTCGCCACGCGCCAGCGTAAGATTGAGCGGCCCCACCTGGAAGCCTTCACCCCCGGAGGATGGCGTGTAGCGATACACCACGTTGGTGAGCGTCAAGCGCTGCCAATCGTGGAAGCGGTCCTCCACCTCGAAACCCGGCTGGTACTCGGCCAACGCCAGGCTGGCCAGTTTATCGAACGCCACCTGGGCGCTGATCAGTGTAGGCCATGCCCCCACGGCCTGAATCAAGGGCGTGCGTAAAAACAGCAGGGTCAAAGCAAAAGTGGCCGCCACCGCAGGGCTTGCCCACCCCAGCACGTTGGCCATGAAAAACACCACGCCAATGGCGCCCAGCATCATGATGTTGGACCAGTTATTGGCGCTGAGGTGGTAGGTGTCTGCGCGAATAATATGATGACGGTACGCTTTGGCGTTCTCCGTGTAGGATTCATCAAAAAAGCGCCGTGCGCGGTCACGGTTAAGCGCCAGCTCTTTGCGGCCTTCTATCGCCGATTGATAATCCTTATACAGCCGATCCTCGCTTTCGCGCACCTGATGAAAGTGGCGATACACCTTCGACACCAGCACCCAGCCAACGCCCATGGTGAAGGCCATCCAGAGCACGGTAATCACCACCATCTGCGGTGAGAGCCACGCAAGGTACGCCACCGAGGCCAGCGTGAGTACCACGCCCTGCACCAGCTCCGGCAGGCGAACGAAACCGATGGTGATATTGCGAACATCGCTGGAAAGACTTGCCAGCAGGGTGGCGTTACCTAGCTGCTCTAACCGTTCGATATCGGTATCCAGAATCCGCTTCACCAGCCGGGAGCGCACGTCGAAGACGAAATGGTGGCCCAACAAGGTGAGCGCTAGCTGTGTGCCAAGCGTGACCGCCAGCAGCAGCGCCAATAGCCCTAAAAATTGAGGCAGCGCAGAGAGGGCACTACCCGCTTCGATCAGCCGCTGGTTGATGAACGCAATCACCCCCACGCCCAGTCCGGCGCTCATCATGCTCAGCGCCAGCGCGCCCAAAAACGGCCAGCGGTAATGGTGAAACACCACTCGCAATAATTCCATACCCCATCCCCTTTACGCACAGGCGGCGAATTGTGACGCACTTCTCTGCCAAGTCAAACAAAGAGACTGATTTTCATTTACGCAGTTTGGCTCACGCGCCTTTACTCATCGCGGCAGTGTTGCTTAACTGCCCTAGCCAACCACTGAGAGAACGCCATGGTGGATTACAAATTACTGCATGCCCTAGCCACCGTGGTGGAGTGCGGCGGCTTCGAGCGGGCAGGCGACATGATGGGCCTCTCGCAGTCGGCCATTTCACAGCGGATAAAGGCGCTGGAAGTCCGCTTGGGCCAGCCGGTGCTGGTGCGCCACCCCTCGCTTGCACCCACGCCCGCAGGCCAGCGGTTGCTTGCCCATTATCAGCAAGTGCAGCTGCTAGAACGGGACTTACACGAGGCGCTTCCGACCTTGGAAAAAGCCGCGCCGCGACTGCGCATCGCCATCAATGCCGACAGCGTCGTGACTTGGTGGGCCGATGCCGTGGCGGATATTTGTCAGTCGGAAGGGGTGCTGATGGACTTGGTCATCGAAGACCAGGACGTTGGACTGAAGCGACTGCGCGATGGCGACGTGGCAGCCTGCCTGTGCGCCACTCCCCAGCCCATCGCCGGCGCTCGCTGCCTGCACGTCGGTGACATGCACTATCAGCCGTTGGCATCGCCTTCCTACGTGGCACGCTATTTCCCGGCCGGCCCAAGCCTGAATGCGTTTCAACACGCACCGGCCATCGTATTTGGCCCAAACGACCAGCTACAGCATCAGTTTTTAGCGCAGTGGGGCTATCAGGGATATTTCCCCTACCATTTATGCCCCTCATCAGAGGGCTTCGTTCGGCTGGCAGCCGCTGGCATTGGCTATGGCATGATTCCCCAGCGGCAGGCCGCCGAGTCGCTACAGTCAGGTCAGTTGGTGAGCATTGCACCAGGGCATGGATTGACCGTCCCCCTATATTGGCACTTTTGGCGACACAGTGGGCAGTTGATACAACGGCTGACCGAAAGGCTGAGCCATCTCACGCTTTAGCATCATTCTCATCTACTCGGGGACAAACGCGTCTACAATCAAAATGTTTTTAGAACGATGTCATGCTGTTTGATAGGACGGGGCGTCATTATCTCGCCTTTTCGTTAGCGATCAGGGTTGCCTGAGCGGAGTAACAACAAACATCAAGAAAGCGAACGCTATGGATGCTAACGGTTGTTTGAAGCGCCTATTTGCCACTTTTCTTACGCTCTTACTCATTGCAGGCAGTCAGGTCAACGCTGCTGATACGCTGTCGGCGTCTCCCGAACACGACCGTTACTCGCTTAATAACGTGACCCGCTATTGGCATACCGATACCCCACTGACGCTGCGTGATGTGCTAGCCCGCACGGACGATTTTCAACCCGTTACAAGTGAATCTGATTTGCACTTTGGCTATACGCAAGGCGACACTTGGCTAACCACGCGCTTGCATAATCCCTCCCCACGCCCTGCCACGTGGCTGGTCACGTTCGAATACCCTTTTTTGGATCACGTCACGCTCTATACGCTGAGGGCGCACTTTACCGACGTGCAGCAAAGCGGCAGTGCCCTGCCGCTATCAGAGCGCGCCCTCGCTCATCGTCAGGCCATTTTTCCTGTGACCTTAGCAGGCGATGAAACCGTCACGCTGTATAGTCAAGTCTCGGCTGCCGGTAGCAAGGTATTGAATTACAGCGTCATGACGCCCGAAGCGTTCTACGCCCAAAACGACCGCCACAATTTTTGGCTCGCCACGTACTTCGGCATGTTGCTTGCGTTGGGGCTGTATAACTTTTTGCTTTTCTTTGGCCTCAAAGAACGCGTCTTTCTCTACTACTCGCTGTTTGCCTTCGGCTTCACGTTGGCGATTTTGACCTTCAACGGTTTGGGGACGCTGATTTTCTGGAGCTTTCTTGGTGAGCAGACTGCCCGGCTCGTAGCCATTGGGTTTACGTTTGCTTCGGCTATGGCCACGCTGTTTGCCCAAAGTTTTTTGAATACGTGGCGTTATAGCCCACGTTGGCACCGGACGCTCACGCGATTTCGCTTTGTGTGCTGGGGGGTGCTCATCACGGTATTCGTCATCCCTATCCAACCGGCGCTGATATTGATGGATATCGCAGGCTTTACGGCTGCCCTACTACTACTGGTTTGCGGACTCTATTGCTCATGGCGACGCGTCCCCAGTGCTCGCCTATTCGTTGTGGCATGGTCGATCTTTTTACTCGGCGCAGCCGTGTTTGCACTGCGTAATATGAGTATATTGCCCGCCAACTTCGTAACGCTCCACGGCATTCAGATTGGCTCCGCCATCGAAATGTTGCTGCTCTCCTTTGCCTTGGCGGCACGTTTCAATAAATTGAAGAGGCAAAAAGAGCAAGCGCAAGCCGATACCGTGGCGATGCTGAAAAAACAAGAGGCCATTTTAGAAGCCAAAGTGGCGACTCGGACCGAAGCACTAGAGAAGCTCGCCAATTACGACATGCTGACAGGGCTACTCAACCGACACGGTTTAGTTCGGCATGCCGATGCTGCCCTGGCGCGTAGCCATACTCACGGGGAACCGCTCGCGCTCATCATGTGCGACTTGGATCGCTTCAAACCGATCAATGACCAGTATGGGCATGAGGCAGGGGATTTCGTGCTTCAGCAAGTAGCCAAACGGTTAGAACATATTGCACGCGAGGGAGATCACTGTGCTCGCTTTGGTGGCGACGAATTCATTTTGCTGCTGGAGAAAATTCAACACCCCAGCCTGCTGGAGGACATCTGCAGCCGCATCACTCAAGCCCTGAGCGACCCCATCAAACTACCCTGCGGAGCGATGGTCCATGTAGGCATCAGCATCGGCGTCAGTCGTAGCCATGCCGACAACGCCACGCTCGCCCAACTGCTCAAAGAGGCCGATCGCCAGATGTATGCTGATAAATCAAAGCGCTGCTCTTCTTACCGCTACTTCTCAACAGGCTGTTGACCGACCGACGCTTCACGCAAACGTTAACAGCAGCGTGCACGCAAAAGCCCCCGCTGCAAACGGCCAAAAACGACTACAGCGCTGTTCGGGTAGTTCCTCTTTCAATACGTTGAGAATCAAACCGCCTGCAACGAACGCATACACCAAGCTTGTGACGGCCTCAGCCACTTCGACCAGGACGCCCACGGCCCACCCGGCAACGATCGCCGCTGCCAAGATCCAGCGACCCTGAGTGGCATAGAGCGAGCGGTGATGCGAGGCTAGACCGTAGTCATTCACTAAAAAGTGGAACCCCATCGCCAAAAAAAAGAAAAGCTCACTGGGCAACTGGGTATTGCGATAAACGAGCAAATAGCCAAACAGCGCGTTGTAAATGGCAAAGGCCACCACATGCACCCAGAAAACGCTTTTTTGATTCTCAACTCTCTTCGTGCCGGTCGACGCGATGGTTGGTTTCCGCGAGCGCCGCTTGACCCAGTGTTCCAATCCATAAAAATAAGCTAAACCGAGTAACGCCACGATATACGCGTTGTGCTCGAGTAAAACAAGCACGCCATGATCAGAGATGGCTCGATGAGCGGCATTGAGCTCTGGAAATATGTGAATGAAGACATACCCGACCGAAAATCCGCCGGCAAACGAGAGCCAAGCGCTTCGTGGCAGGGTGTCCAATCGATGAAGTTTACCTGCGAATAAATGAATCGCTGCCAATGCCATGGCAAAGGCCAGCTGCAACACCTCCATACTTGACGCTCCTTGTCATTATCGCTTCCTTACGCACGACCGTTAATCAAACAGGCTCATGCGCTTCATGACGTTATCGCGCTTGATTCGCCAATGAAATAGCGCGCCCGCCACGTGCAGTGTGATCAATACGACCAGTGCCCAGCCCAAACGCTCGTGCCACATGAAGAGGGTGTCTGAGAGTGCTTCGTTCTTGCCTAGCAGTCCCGGCAAATGCCAGTGAAAGAACTCCACGGGAAAACCGCCCGTTGCCGTGGCGGCCCAGCCGATCAACGGCATCGCTACCAGCCCCGCGTAAAGCAGGTGATGAACGCTGGTACTGAGGACACGCTCGAAAGCGTTCAAAGGCGGGTCATGGTCCGGCACCACGAAAGCGGCCCGCGTGATGATGCGAAGCGTCATCAGCAGCAGAATCGCTACTCCCAGCGTCTTATGGCTGGTATAGAGCACGTTGGTCAGCGTATTCCCGACCAGCGCCAAGGTGCGTTCATAGCCCAAAAACCCCAGTGTCAGGCCGCTCGCCAGCGAGAGCAGCACCGCCAGTGCCACCAGCCAGTGCAGCACCCGGTGTGGATAGATGTAGTGATCTAACTCGTGCATTCAAGACTCCCTGCCCAGCCATGTCGTCACCGTCAGCATAGTGCAACGTCGACCCGTTAGAAAAATAATGATTAGCCAGCGGTTTACCTTATAACGCTTCGCTGGGAGCCGCTAGCTGTTCGCGGATCAATTCTCCAAGCCGACGAGCGGGCTCGGAAGGCCGATGAGGTGCCCGGTGGAGCGCCAGCTCGATCATCGGCAGTGCAGGCAACCCGCTGCTCTCATCCAGCGGGCGCAGCATAGGCGTGAGCATGCTGCGCGTGACCACCACTACCGCCAGCCCTGCCGTGACAATCGGCGCTAGCCCCGCCATGGATTGGCTCGTATAGGCCACACGCCAATCTCGCCCGGCGGCTTGCAGCGCCTGCTCGGCCACTTCGCGAAATACATCCGCGCCTGGGGTGTAAAGCGCCAGTGGAATAGGGTCACTCATGGAGGGCTGCTGATGCACCCCCACCGCCCAGACCAGCGGCTCACGGCGAATCACATCGCCCCCGGGGGAGTGCCGCTGGCGCGTTACCAGCGCCAAATCCAACGCCGAGGCTTTCACCTGTTCGACCAAATGCGCGCTGGTACCACACTGAACCGTCAGCCCCACGGCCGGGTAGAGCTGATGAAAATACGCGAATACCGACGGCAGCAACGAGGCGTAATCCTCAGGAATGCCCAGCGTAAGATCGCCGGTAATCTGGCGGGCCTGCATATCGCTCCAGGCGTCATCATTGAGGGCGAGCAGTTTTCGCGCATGGGCTAGCAGACGCTCTCCTTCTGGGGTAAAGCGCAGCCGCCGCCCTTCTCGTTCATGCAAGCTGACCGTCAACTGCGCCTCCAACCGCTGTAGCTGCATGCTGACGGTGGACTGCGTATACGCCAGCCGTTTGGCCGCAGCAGTAACGCTGCCGGTATCTGCAATGGCCACCAGCGTTCTCAACAGCGTTAGGTCAAAGGTAGGCGCCCTCATATATCACCATTATCGATGTTATCGATCAAAAAAGATCGTTATCTTGATGTGTTTGTGATGAGTATGCTGCGAGTCATGAAGGTATTTCAAGGCTCGCTGCCACCAGGGTGAGTCAACACACAAGGAGACGCGCGATGCAGACCCGTCACTCATCGATTTTGCAATCCCCGTCCTACAGTATCGGTGCGGCCCTGGTGGCCGTCACATTATGGAGCATGGCACCCCTGATGGCGGAGCTTGCCCGTGCCACCGCACCCCTTCAGCTAACCGCGCTGACACTGTTGGCAGGCGCACTGGCGACCCTCCCGCTGAGTCGCCGCGTGCCGATGGCCCGCTGCGCGCTGAGCTGGACGCTGGGCGTTTGGCTAGGTATTCCGCTGCTGATCGTAGGCGCCGTCAGTAGCTACTTCATTGGTATGCGTCTTGCTCCCGCCGCGGAGGCGGCGCTGATCACCTATACATGGCCTGTACTGTTCGTCTTGTTGAGCCAGTGGAGCCGCTGGGGCCGGTTGCATTGGGCCAGTGTGGCCGGGGCGCTGATTGCTTTTTCGGGCGCGGCTATATTGCTGCTGCCCCAAGCGCTCAACGGCGGCTTCGGTGGTGTGGCCTCGGGCTATGGGTTGGCCTTGCTTGCGGCGTGCTGCTGGGCACTCTACTCATGGCTGGGTCAAGCGGCTCCCATCGCATTGACGCCGCTACTACCGAGGTTGCTGCTAATAGCCTGCGCCTTCACCTGTCTTGGGAGTGTCTGGCTCGAGGGCGGCGTTGCGCTTCCTCGTGGTGAAGCGTTGGTGGCCGGTATCGCGTTGGGCTTGGGGCCCTACGGCATCGCCATGGTGGCGTGGGACAAAGCGCTGCGATTTGGTCAGGCTAGCCTCGTGGGGAGCTTGGCTTACGGCGTGCCCATTCTGGCAGCGCTCCTGCTGGTGCTGGCCGGTATGAGCGCATTTGACTGGCGGCTTCCCACCGCCGCACTTTTGGTGGTAGTGGGCTGCTTAAAGGCGGGCCGCTGAGGTGGGCATCATCATCTCGCTAAACAGTACGCTGGCCAGTAGCTCGGGCAACCAGGAGGGCGAAAAGGCCTCCTGTTCGGCGCTCTGCATCTGCGCGAGCGACCACCATGCAAAACGAGGCGCAGTGCCGCCGCCGTGGGCCAATAACCGCGTGCCTTGAAGGCTTCTGTGGGGGGGCGGCTGAGTGTCGGGGCAGCGCACCAGGAAAAAGCGCTCCTCGAAGGGCTGGCCTGCGCTATCGGTTTGTCGGCGCTGACGAAGTAATGGCCCCAAAGGACAGACAAGCCCGACATCTGCATAAAGCAGGCGTATCGCTGCAGCTGGATAATCATCATCGTGTGCTAATGCGCTGCCCAATGGCGTCCAATGGTCAAGCGACTCATCGCGTTTGAGCAGCAAATGCCCCTTTGGGTCAACGACCAGTAGCTGCACCTGCCGAGCGGCTTGCGTATCGAGTGTCATAAGCGGTCCATGCCTATCGATCTACGTGGATGAATAAAAAAGCAGCGGCCAGCACGTCTCATGCGGGCCGCTGCTTCTCAGCGTAGCCGATCATCGGCGATTTGTTTTAAGCCATTAGGCGCGATTGCTCGAGTCGCGTCATTGCCCTAGGTAGCGGGGCTTGGCTATCCCCGCCAACGCATCAAGAGGGAGGGTGAGCGTGGGTTGGCCCACCGCATAAGGCGCAATCTCATAGACGTTGTAGGTCACTTCCCAGCGATCCTCCAGCGGCGCAATGTTGCGACTCGGGCTAAGCGGCCAGTCAACGGCAAACTGCTCATCGAAGCCCGCCTCGGTGATCCAGCGCCGATGTGCCTCTGCCAACAGCGCATCGAAAGCAGCCGCTTGCCCCTCTAACAGCATCTCGTCGGGCTCGACGACACGATGTTCGCGCTCATCAATGACCATATAATCCGTCAGCGGCAGTCCATGAGCCTGACCTGCGTGGTACACATAGCTGTTCAGCTCGATCACTAGTAGATCGTGGTGACGCGCGTAGACCGACGCTTCCAACAATGCCTCGCTGGTCATGTTGCCTGGCGCAACACGATTATCTTCCGCCGCCATGGCCAAGAAACGATCGGCGTACTCGTCCCAGCTCTGTGCAGGCTGCGCCGCTTCCTCGTCGCTGATGGGCATGCCCAGAGTGAGCAAGCGTGTTCGCAAGGCGTCACTCAGTGTGGACGATTGAGGAAACGTCAGTGCCGAGACAGTCACCGTCGAGCACTGCTCGGCATGGCAACCTGACGCCACGTACTGTTTTTCCACGGCAAGCGAGGCCAGGGCAATCGGCTCGCGGGGAGATTTATCAGCGGCCAAACAGCCACCTAGTAATAGCGTTCCGACGAGTGATAGTCCTGCTCCTAGCGTTTTGAACGTGCGTAACATCATAACCTCCTTGTGGATCATGCGTCCTGATAAGGCGAGCGGGTCGTGGTAGAACGGCAGCGCCCCTGCAGTATGGCAGGGGCGCTGTTGTAAACACCGTCACGCGTGGGCGATTCTTAGGTGTCCGGCTGCATTTCGGTGGGCTCTGTCTCCACCTGCAGTTCGAACATCCCACTGCCGCTTGCACTGAAGCCACGTGCGCTCACCGTGTAAGTACCAGGCAGTAGCGCCTGCTCCAGGCGAGCATTGGTGCCACCGCCGCTGTCGTCATCAGTATAGGACACGCCTTCGCCATACAGCTCGAGGTACGTATCGAAATCGTTGGACGTCATGGTCAGTGTGACCAGCGAACTCTCCTCTAGCGTGAGCTGGTAGGTCAACGCTTCACCGCTGTACCAGCCGTTGAGCGTTTCGTCTGGCGTGATCGCGCCGTCGTTACGCAGCTCGACCCCGTTCGGTAGTTCGCGGGGTTCGATGGCCAGGGTGAAAAGTCCACTGTCGGTGCCATAGGCTGTGCGCGCGGTTAGCTGGTAAGAGCCCGGCGCTAGGAAATCTGCAATGCGCGCATCCAAGTTACCGGCGCTGTCATCATCTTCGCGGAAGTAACCGTTGGGGCCTTCGAGTATCAAATAAGCGTCTACATCGCTGGAGCTCATATCGATTTGATACATGCCCGCTTCGTCGATTTCTAAGTCGTACGTTAGGTCTTGGCCACTGAACCAACCGCTTAGCGTCTCGTTGGGCACGACGGTACCGTCGTTACGTAGCTCTCCGTCACCCGGCAGTTCGCGGGGGTCGGCCGCCAAGGTGAACAGGCCATTGCCGTCACCATAGGCTGAGCGTGCGGTCAGGGTGTACTCACCCGGGGCGAGAAAATCGGTAATGCGTGCGTTCAAATTACCGGCGCTGTCGTCATCTTCGCGATAGTAACCGTTGGGGCCTTCCAGCTCGAGATACGCATCGAAGTCATCTGCGCGCATCTCGATTTGGTACATGCCCGCCTCTTCGATGGTCAGCGTGATCTCGCGCTCCCTGCTATCGAGCCAACTGTCGACGGGGGTGCCCACGGTCATGCTATCCGCATCGCTCAGCTCGATGGTACGGCTGCTGACGTTGAACGGACCATAGCTATGAGCATCGGCACCGCTTACGACGACGATGTAATCGCCACCCTCTTCGATACGATGACGCACCGTCTCTGCGTTAGCCAATAGCTGGAGCTGATCGTCATATAGCGCTACCGTGCCTTGTAACGCACCGCTCAACGATACCTCGACCAGTGCCTCTTCCTCTAATGAAATGGCATAACGCGTAAAGCGGCTGCCATCTTTGCCATTGAGCTCGCTGGCGGAGGTGATTTCGCCCCGCGAGCGCTCACCCAAGGTGAGATAGTCCAGGCCTTGAAGGGCCGCAGGCATCGCTTCCTGTTCGGTAGTGATGTCTGCGTCGGGCTCTTCTGACGAGGGGGTCACGCTGGGCAACGTTTGCGCGGCGAAGTAACCAACGGCAGCGCCGCCGACCGCCACAACCAAAAGAGTCAGTGAAGAAGACTTAGCCATAGGGGCATCCTTGTTCATTGGCGAGGGTGGGTTGAGTGATAGTCAATATCAATGATGTTGATAAATTATAAGGTGTCTAACGAGTTAAAGTGAGCGTTTGATGAAAAATATGGCGGCGCTGACGCAGGGTCATTACTCCGATTCATTGGGGGATGCCTAACTTACTGAAACGCAAGGGTGTAGCGCGTATTGGTAAAAAGCGTAATTATGGGGGTAATTGCGCCTATCTTCTTAAAGCTTGCCGACCCCTGCATGGCAAGCTACTATCCATACGCCTATCGGCACCTCGTCGACGAATGCGGAGTCCGCTTTACGAACCACTGAGGTACTCCTATGGGAGCCCATAAACACCGACTACGAACGACCTGCTTGGCAGTCGCACTGCTTTTTTTGACGGCCAATCAAGCAGTTGCTCATCAAACCAATGCGCAAACTGAGTTACAAGAAGGGGTGGCTTCTTTCTATAGCGACCGCTTCCAAGGGGCCACCACCGCCAGTGGCGAGCCCTTCGATCAACAAGCGCTGACTGCAGCGCACCCGAGTCTGCCCTTCGGTACCAAGGTGCTGGTCACCCGCCCCGATACCGGGCAAGAAGTCGAAGTCATGATCAATGATCGTGGCCCGTTCGTAAAAGGACGCGTGATCGACCTTTCTAAACGGGCAGCGCGAGCCCTCGGGATGATTCGCCGAGGTACGGCCCCCGTGATGATCACTCTGGTAGATTAACGGATAACACACCCGCAAGCGTGTGATACCCCTTAAACGATCAGCGCTGCCATGTAGCAGCCCCTGCTGAACAAAGCGGCCCGCTCGGGCCGCTTTTTTATGTGTCTTGGTCACCTGACGAACTTGCAAGCTTGCTAATGGTCTCTACTCTGCAAGGAACACGACGCTTACTTCAATGCAGGAGGCAGCCATGCAATCTCGTTTTTACACGCTTACCGACTATCCCACCGGCTTACCCAAGCGCGAGTTGTTTTCGCTAGAGACCCAGGAGTTACCCAAGTTAGCGGATGGCGAAGTGCGCATTCGTAATCACTGGCTATCGGTCGACCCGTACATGCGAGGCCGAATGTCGGGCATACGCACCTATGTCGCCCCTTTCGAACTGGGCCAACCCATGGAGGGTGGAGCCATCGGTGAAGTCATCGCTTCGAAGCACGCTGACGTCAAGGTGGGCGATAAAGTTAGCCACATGGGGGGCTGGCGCGATATCGCACAATTGTCGGGAGATGGCGTCACGGCGCTACCCGATTCGAACGTGCCCGACCAAGCCTATCTAGGCGTATTGGGCATGCCCGGTATGACGGCGTGGACAGGCCTCAATCTGATTGCCGAATGCAAGCCAGGCGATAATGTCCTCGTCAGTGCTGCCAGTGGCGCCGTCGGCTCCCTGGCGGTACAGCTGGCCAAAGCAAAAGGCTGTCACGTGGTGGGTATCGCAGGCGCTGCTCACAAGCTTGCCTGGCTAGAGTCGCTGGGCGTCGAGCCGGTCAGCTACCGAGATCGCAGCGCTCAAGAGCTCAGCGATGCCATCAAGCTCGCCAGCCCGAATGGTATCGATGTTTATTACGAGAATGTGGGCGGTATCTGCCTCGAAGCGGCACTCAGCCAGCTCAACGAGGGTGCGCGCATTGCCGTCTGCGGCATGATCGATAGCTACAACGCCGAAACGCCTACACCTGGGCCGAGCAACCTGTCGCAATTGGTGGTTCGCAAAGCCAAGATGCAGGGCTTCATCGTCGCCGATCACTGGTCCAGCTATCGCTACTTTTTGAACGAAGTGGCTCCTCAAGTAGCCGATGGCAAACTGGACTACAAAGAGACGATCAAAGAGGGATTGGAGAGCACCCCAGATGCCTTCTTGGCACTCTTCGAGGGCGGCAATACCGGTAAGATGCTGGTCAAGCTATCGGCCTGACCACCCCGCTTTCCAGCCCGTTACACTAGGTTAAATCTGCTCCTCCTCACTTTTTACCCCGCCAGGCCGCGCTATGTTGAATAGCGCGGCGTTTTTATGGGCATTGATTAGCCAGCAAATCATTAGACCAAAAGCGAATTGATTATTAAAATCACACCCAATCAATGTGTGTTTTAACCCATCGGCGTTGCCGATGGGTTAGGGCACGTTGTGGAGCCGCCGCACACCTTGACCGGCAAGCGGCATCAACTCGTTGTTAACAGGGGTTTACCTCATGGATGAACACACACGTGCTCGCAGCAAATGGCCAGCGCTACTGCTGGGCTTGCTGCTGGCGTTAGCTGGCATCGCCCTGGCCGTGGGTGGCGTTAAGCTGCTCATGCTAGGCGGCAGCGCTTACTACGTCATCGCGGGGATCGCCGTGGCCGTCGCCGGACTGCTGCTTGCCCTGCGCAAAGGCGCAGCGCTTTGGCTGTACGCCCTCATTTTGTTCGCCACCCTGGCATGGGCGCTCTGGGAAGTCGGCCTAGACTGGTGGCAGTTGGTCCCCAGGGTCGCCATTCCATGCCTCATCGGCCTCATCATGCTTTTGCCATGGTGGCGCAAACCGCTCAACTCGCGCGGTGGCAGTCTCGCCCTTATGGCCAGCATTGGCGCCGCTATCATCGTCGCCATCGCCAGCCAGTTTAGCTACCCAGGCACCATCGAGGGCAGCATCGAGTCCGCCAATAACACCGAAGCCGTCAACCCGGCCCAGGTCGCGGGTGACGATTGGCCTGCCTACGGCGGTACTAATGCTGGTACCCACTATTCGTCACTCGACCAAATTACGCCCGAGAACGTTAGCGAGCTGGAAGAGGTGTGGCGCATTCAAACCGGCGATGAGCCTGGCCCCAATGCGCCGCCGGAAATCACCAACCAGAATACGCCGCTGAAAGTGAACGACAGTCTGTACATCTGCACGTCGCATAGCCGTGCCATGGCGCTGTCACCGGAAACCGGCGAAACTCTGTGGGAGTTCGATCCCAATATCAGCACCATGGGTGCCGACGACTTCTCCGGCTGGGCCCACATGACCTGCCGCGGCCTCGCCTATTACGATGCTGCAAACTACGCAGCCGAGCGCACCGAAAGCAGCCCGAACGATGACACTACGTCACCCGCCGACGATACCGCTTCGGCGCGCTCGCTGTTCGATGATGGCAGCCAGTTCGATCTGGATCTAGCCTTTCTGCTTTTCATCAGTGGTTTGGCCGATGATTCCTCGCTGGCATCCGACGATGACGCTGCCATGCTCAGCGCCACGGACGTGATGTGCCCGCGCAGGCTCTATTTGCCGACGGCCGATGCCCGTCTGATTGCGCTGAATGCCGATACCGGCGAGCGCTGCGAAAGCTTTGGCAACAACGGCGAGATCGATCTTACCAATAACATTGGTGAATTCGCCCCTGGCGGCTACTATTCCACCTCGCCGGCCACGGTGACGGAAGATTTGGTCATTTTGGGCGGTCATGTCACCGATAATAGCTCCATCGACGAGCCCTCCGGCGTGATTCGCGCTTTCGACGTGCACACAGGCGAGCTGGTGTGGAACTGGGACAGCGGCAACCCCGATAACACCGCCCCACTCGACGAGGGTGACACCTATACCCGCGGCTCTCCCAACGTGTGGGCCCCCATCAGCGTCGATGAAGAATTAGGGCTGGTGTATCTGCCCATGGGCAACGCCACGCCGGATCAGTACGGTGCCGATCGCTCTGAAAACGATGAAACGTATAGCGCAGGACTCGTAGCGCTGAATCTGGACGACGGCCAAGTGGCCTGGGTTTACCAATTCGTTCACCACGACCTGTGGGACATGGATACCCCGGCACAGCCGGTTCTGATCGACCTAGCAACGGCTAACGGCACCCAGCCCGCCGTGATTCAGCCCACCAAGCAGGGCAGCCTTTACGTCCTCAACCGGGAAACCGGCGAGCCGATCGTGCCGATCGACGAAGTGCCCGCGCCGCAGGGGGCCATCGACGGCGACTGGACCGCAGAGACACAGCCTCGCTCAGCGCTGAACCTGCTACCACCGCCGCTCACCGAACGGGATATGTGGGGCGCATCACCCTTCGATCAAATGATGTGCCGCATCCAGTTCCGCTCGCTGCGTTACGAAGGCCAGTACACGCCGCCCTCCTTGGAAGGCAGCATCGTATACCCCGGTAACGTCGGCGTGATGAACTGGGGTGGCGTTGCGGTCGATCCTGAGCGCCAGGCGCTGTTTACCGGTGCGAAGTACCTCGCGTTCGTATCGACACTGGTCCCCCGCGACCAAGTAGAAGAGGGCCAGGGCTCCGCCAGCGAGCAGGGCCTACAGCCCAACGAAGGCGCGCCCTATGCGGTAGAGCTAGGCCCGCTGCTTTCCGTACTGGGCTTACCCTGCCAAGCGCCCTCCTGGGGCGATGTGGCAGGTATCGACTTACAAGAGTCGGAAGTGGTGTGGAAACATCGCAACGGTACCACCCGCGACAGCATGCCCTTTGGCCTGCCGATTGGGTTGAACGTCGGCGTTCCCGCCTTGGGCGGCCCGCTGACCACCGCTGGCGGCGTCTCTTTCTTGAGTGGGACGCTGGATCAGTACTTGCGCGGCTACGACATCACCACGGGTGAAGAGCTTTATAAAGCGCGCCTACCCGCCGGGGGTCAGGCCACGCCGATGACCTTTACCGGCGCCGACGGTCGTCAGTACGTGGTGGTGACGGCGGGCGGTCACGGTACCTTTGGTACCAAGATGGGTGACTACGTGATTGGCTACGCGTTACCGCAGTAACCGCTCGCTCCACGGAGTCAGCTAGATAGACAAGGGGCGGCCATGGGCCGCCCTTTTCGTGTTATGCGGCAGTCTAAAGCGTCGTCAGTTTTAAAAACTCAGCTCTAGGCCACCGTAGACGCTGCGCCCTGGAGCAGGTTCGTAAAAGCGCCCAAAGGTGCCGTTCAAGCGCACGTTTGAGTAGTGCTCTTCATCCAGCAGGTTACGCAGGCCCACGTAAGCGCTTAGTCGCGTCTGTGGGCTCAGCTGCCAGCCGTCGCCTACCCGCAGGTTCACCAGCCAGTAGCTATCCACCGCCGTCTGGTTGGCGTTGTCGGCCACCAAATCGCCCACGTACTCGGTCTCCAGCGTGGCAAAGCGCTCGTCGAGGTTTTCCCACGTCAGTTGGTTGACCCAGGTTTGCTCCGGTAACCCAGGTATGCGGTTGCCATCGAAACGCTCAGAAGGCGTGGCAAACTCATCGAACTCGTAGCGCGCCAGGGTGAGCGCGCTGTCCAAGCGCCACTGGTCGGCCAGCTGCCAGCCCAGCGCCAGCTCGATCCCGTCACGGTTGGTATCCCCGGCGTTCTGGTAGAACGTGCGGCCGCCTTCGTCGTAGGGCACCAGCTCATCGCGCACGCGGACGGAGAAGAACGCCACATCGTAATCCAGCGCCAGCGGTGCGATGTAACCACGCAGCCCCACTTCACGGTTCCAGGCTTTTTGCGGTTCCACGCTAGGATTAAAGCCACCCCCTGCCGGGTTGGCAAACTCAGAGAACGTGGGGGTCTCAAAGGCCGTGCCGGTGTTGATATACGCTTGGTGCTGCGGGCGGTAGCGGTAACTCAGCCCGGCAGAGCCGCTCCACTCGTTAAAGGTGCGCTGGCCGCTCTGGTCGCCGTCGGCGGCAAAATCGTCATCGACATCGAGATCCACCCGATCAAACCGCGCGCCCAACGACAGCGTCAGCGGCTCAGACAGCGCTATATCTCCCTGGGCAAACACGCCAGTGGAGGTCGCGGTTTGGGTTTCATCGGCGAGCGGCTCGCCCACCGCCCCTTGCGAATTCACAGCGTTACGGAAGCGCTCGTCTTTCTGACGCGCGGCATCCACCCCGACGATGTAATTCAGCGGCAGGCTGCCTAGCGTGACTTCATGGTGATACTCGGCGCTGGCCCCCATGTAATCGCGCTGATAACCCAAGCGGCTGCTGCCCACGAACGGCAGCTGCTGCTCGAAATCCCGTTGGGCGATGAAGCCTTTCAGATACAGCTCCCCATCTCCGGCCGCTAAATCCTCATACTGCAGCCCGATCAACTGCTGGTCGACGGTTTGACCGGCATCCAACGCCAGCGAGTTCGGTGCGGCTTGGTCGCGCCCTTCGGCAACCTCGCGGGCGTTGAGCGCGCCGGGGTCTTCCGAGCGAGGGTTATCCAGCAAGTTGATGATGGCGGTGAGTGCTCGATCACTGCCCAACTCACGGCGCAGCTTGGCATTGAGTAGATACTTCTCGGTAGAACTCTGCTCCCGGTAGCCATCCACGTTCAGCGCGGTGAGGCTGATATGGTGCGACCAATCCCCCTGTACGCCACCATTTTGCAGCGCCACTTTCTGATACCCATCGCTTCCAGCGCCTACACGCAGCCGCGTGCCAGGGTTGTCGCGCCCGTCAGCGGTGGTAATGTCGATCACCCCTCCCGCCGCGTTGCCATACAGCACGGACGACGGCCCACGAATCACCTCGATGCGCTCGGCGCTGTCCAGATCGATGGCGTCCAACTGGGCCTGCCCATCCGGCAACGTATAAGGGATGCCGTCCACCATGACCGTAATGCCCCGCACCCCAAACGGCGCACGGGCACCAAAGCCACGAATCGAGATACGTTGCCCCTGGGCAAAGTTATCGCGATTCTGCAGGAACACGCCCGGCACGCGATCGAGCGACTCATCCAGGCGCACCCGCTGCTGGCCTTGGGCAATGGCATCGCGATCGATGGTTGAAACAGCGGCCGGCGTGGCATAGAGCTCTCGCGACAACCGAGGCGCGTTGACTTCGACGGTGGGGAGCGCGGCCTGGGTCGCGGTTTGCGCCCATACGGGCGTTGTTAGAGCCGAGCTAATGAGCAGCAGCGAAGGGGTGAAGTAGCGATTCATGGCATCCTTTCCAAACGATATTCAAGTGAATAATCAGCGCTCTAGCGCTCTGTAGGGAACAATCAAACGGTAACGTAGTCATACAGCCAAGTGGCTCGTTCGCCAAGTGACTGGATTCGCTCTACACTGGCGCAAGGGTGATTTCACCTTCATCGTGTAAGCAAAGGAGGCTACATGGCATTTACCGCGACTGACCCGATCAAGATGATTTTTGCAGTGATCTTTCCCCCACTCGGGGTATTTTTCGAGGTCGGCTTTAAGGGACATTTCTGGCTCAACATCCTGCTGACGCTCTTTGGCTTCATTCCAGGCATCATCCACGCCTTCTACGTCATTCTTAAGCACTAGCCACTCGTGACGTATTGAGTTTAACAAACGCCGCCTTGCCTTGCGCAAAGCGGCGTTCTCTTTTAACCCTAGTTCTCTTTAACCCTAGCTGATACGGCTCGGTTACTTGCCGTGCAAACGGCGATGCAAAGCGTGAACCTGCTCGTCCAGGCCAGGTACCGGACCTTCTACCGTAAGCCCTGGCACTACTTCGTTGATCGATAGCGTTGCCACGGGCGGTGCGGCCACGCCCCACTCGGCGAGCCACTGACATAACTGTTCGGTCGAACTGACGTAAACAATGCGCCCCAGCCCCACCCAGCCATGGGCGGCCGCGCACATGGGGCAATGTTCACCCGAGGTATACACCGTCGCAGCCGCACGCGCTTCCGGCGTGAGATGATTCGCCGCCCAACGCGCTAGAGCAAATTCAGGGTGCTGCGTCGCGTCACCGCCAGCAATGCGGTTGCGGTCTTCCGCCAGTATCTCGCCTTGAGCGCTGACCAATACGCTGCCAAAAGGCTCGTCTCCCGCATCGAGCGCCTCTTCAGCTAGTACCACGGCACGCTGCAAATAACGATACTCACGTTCGTAAATCATGGTGTACTCCTATCGTCAAAACGCGTATCAACCGTTTTCCGCCGCCTGACCGCCCGCTTCGTCAGGCGTTTCAGCGAGTGAATGCCCTTCACTTTTGGCAATCACAGAGGTACCCACCAAATCCCCCGTGACATTCAACGCCGTTGCCCCCATGCCGACCAACGCATCGATGGCAGTGAGTAGCGCCACGGTTTCAATGGGCAGCCCCACTTGCGCGAACACGGTGGCGATCATGATAATGCCCGCACCCGGCACCCCGGCGGTGCCCACCGTGACCAGCGTACCAATCAGTACGATTTGCACCATGCTCATGAAGTCGAGAGGAGCTCCCATGACGTTGGCGGCAAACACCGCTGAAATGGCAATACGGATGGCGGCACCGTCCATATTGAGCGTTGCCCCCAGCGGCAAGCTAAAGCCATAAATGCTTTTCGGAATGCCCAGCCGCTGTGCGGCGTTGATCGTGATGGGTAACGTACCGGAGCTACTTTGGGTTGCGAATGCAGTGGCCATCGGCGTGCGCGCCTCACCGAAAAAGGTGCGCAACCTCACACCGAACAGCAGCATGACCGCACAGTAAATCAATAGCTGCGCTCCGAGTGCGATATACAGCACCATTACCATATCGCCCAACGACAGCAGTGTTTCCATACCCTGCTGGCTCACCGTTTCGGCAACGATGGCAAAAACGCCAATGGGCACAAAATGCAGCACGCCCGACATCACTTTGAGCGTGACGGCATTCAGCCCCTCGATCACTTGGTAAAGCTGCTCACCCAGCGCATGCTGCTGCTCCGACTGACGCATTTTGAGCAGCGCAATACCAAACACCAGCGCGGTAAAGATGATGCCCAGCATATTGAGCTCGGCAAAGGCACCCACGATGTTGTTCGGCACGATGTTGAGCAGAGCATCGACCACGCCAGGGTTGTCGGGCACCGAAAAACTCGCGCTGTCGTTGAGCGTCATGCCGCTGCCCGGGCTAAATAGAGTGGCAACGGTCAGCCCCACCGTAATGGCCAGCGCAGAAGAGCCTAAGTAGTAGAGGAACACCTTACCGCCCACACGGCCGGCACTGCCTTCCCGTGATTGGTTCACCCCAACCATGAGGGTGAACAGCACGATGGGAACGATCAGAAACGTCAGTAGCCGGAGCAGTAAATCCCCCACGGGCGCTAGCCAAACGGTCACTTCGTCACCACCCACGATGCCCACCAGCACGCCCAGTATCAGCGCAATCGTCACACGGAGGATGAGCGATGCTTGAAGATAGCGCTTCCAGAGATATGTCATTGAATGTCCTGTCCAGATAAATCCGTGGAACCTACCATGCCATGAACCATCACTATGAATGGCTGACATAGAGAGCGATAGCGCGTGAGCATGTCACGTAGGTGAAATAGCTTAGCACGGCCCCTTTGACCACACGCACAGCCTCCTTCACGAACGCTGCCGATCTACTGAACTTGGAGCCTTAATGAACCGCATCAACCCCAACAAGTTACACCACAGCAAATGGACTGCCGTGACTCCCCGACATAAGGAGAAACACTTCATCGTGACGCAACTGCTCCGTGACGAGGAGGAAAATGTCGTTGACGTGGTGCTTGAAGCGGTGCACTCCCACCGAGAAAGCACGCTGCCCTGGCAAGCACTCAAAGATGCCAGCATTTGGAAGATGGGCTGGAAATGATTGACGCTCAGCGGTCATCGTAAAATAAACGCGAAAGGCTTTGACCTAACCCTGGAAGCATGACACTGTAGCGCCAGTGGTTAGCAAGCAGCATGGTTTCAGAAGCGTACGATCTTTTTCGGCTGCCTGATCTTGTATTCCTTGTTTCACCCGCTACTTCATCTGGGTCATACCAGGAACTTTACGACAGCGCATTCGCGCAAAAGGATCTACACAATGGCAACTGGCACAGTTAAATGGTTCAACGACACCAAAGGCTTCGGCTTCATCGCTCCTTCTGACGGTGGTGACGACCTGTTTGCACACTTCTCCGAAATTCAGGCCGACGGCTTCAAAACCCTGCAAGAAGGCGCTAACGTCTCCTTCGACGTTACCCAGGGCAAAAAAGGCCTTCAGGCGTCTAACATCAAGCAAATCTCCTAAGTTCTATCGCTTTCGATAGCACTGATAAGATTGCTAGAACCTTTGCCCTCTAGGTGAACGGTTCAACAAAAAGGCCCGCCTCGGCGGGCCTTTTTGCGTTTATACGTCAATCCCTCTCCCATACGGTGAGCTGGGCATCGATCGTGAGCGTCAGCTGATCTAAAGCAGCCGCTTTTTCGCGCCCCTCCGCACTGGCACGATACAAATGTGGCGTCATGGTCAGCAAATCGCGGATAACGTCTCCCCCTTCTAACGAAATAGCGTAGCAAATCTGCTCGGAAGCGCGGCGGGCAAACCCTTCCGGTACGTTGGTTTCTTTCTCACGAGTAGGTTTTAAGGTGGGGTAAATAATGTCCCGTAGCTCGCGCAGGTGCTGCGGCCCCGCGTCAACCTGAATCAGCTGCCCGCCCGTTTTAAGCACACGCGCAAACTCGCTATACACCGGAAAGCCAAACATGCACAGCACGCTATCCACGCTTGCCGACTGAATCGGCAATTGGGCATTACTGCCGACAACCCAGCGACAAATGGGTGCCTGTTTATCGTCCTGCTTCGCCGCCGACTGCACCGCCCACTTCGAGATATCCAGCCCCAATAGTGACAGCGCCTGCGACTCGGGAACGTTGTGGGCCAACTGGCGTAAGTAGTACCCCTCGCCACAGCCAGCATCCAGGCAGCAATACGTCTCTGCCTGTGTCTGATCGGCGTGGCTCACGACCGCCTGGCTCAGCGCCTCGGCAATGGGCGCATACTCACCCGCCGCCAAAAAACGCTGACGTGCCGCCACCATGGCTTTGCTGTCGCCGGGGTCGGTGGAACGCTTCTGCTGAACGGGCAGCAAATTCACGTACCCCTGTTTGGCCACATCGAAACTGTGGTTTGACGCACACCGCCAGGTGCCGCCTTCCAAATGGAGCGGTTCGCCGTCTAACGGGCAGGCCAGAGCCTGAAAAGGAGATCGATGGGTCACAAAGAAGTCTCGTTAGGGCGTTTGTTGGGCATGGCAGTGCGGGACACATCTTTAAATAGCGTGGACTGCCACTGACGCACCGCCAGCACCGAGGTGGTGCCAAAGCGCTGTTGCAGGGGCAGGTTGCTTTCTCGTTCGCACAGCGCGTGAAACTCATTGGCTAGGCGCTGCATGATCTGCTGCCATTCGGCGCTGCCCGCCTGGGAGAGCAGGCCATTGAGCACCATGAGCTTTTCGGTATCGCGATCGAACCGCGACTGAAAAAACTCGGTGGCGATGTGCTGCTGGAAAAATTGCTGAATCGGACCGCCGGGGCGCCAGCGAAAATTCGCCGCCACCCGTCGACGAATACGATTGTCTGGCAGCAGCTCGATGAGCTTCAACTGCTCGAGGGTCAGCAAATGGCGAATGCACTGCGCCTCGCTCAGCCGATATTGGTGGTGAATCTCTTCGAAGCGATAGCCGTTGATCACACATACCGCCACCAAAAACAGCTCACGGTCGTCGACGATGCGCTGCTCTTGCGCTTGGGTCAATTCCTGCACCCGCTGCTCATCGGCGTGCATGGCGCTGATCAATTCAGAAAATTCCAGATTGAGCCGGTCGCAAATTATTTCCAAGCGCTCTAAGGTAACGTGCTTATCTGCGAACAGCCGCTTCACCGACGCTTCGCTCAGTTCAAGCCACCGCGCCACATCGGCATAGGTGTAACCTTGGGCGCGCAGTTGGCGCTTCAACGTATCGATAAGCGCGCTGGTTTGGCTCACAGGGCCTCCGACACGTGGAAAAGTAGCGTATAACGATACCGGAAAGCCCCCATAACGCAACTTGAACGGTGAGTATTGCAACGCTCACCCCATTTGCCGACAGTGCCTACACTTTCGGCGATTAAGGCGACACACCATGCAACCTTTGCTGCGCATTGCAGGCGCTTGGCCCTACTTGATGGCCATTTTTCTCAACGCTTTCGTAGATCTCGGGCATAAAATCGTCATTCAGAATACGATTTTCAAAAGCTATGATGGCGCGACTCAAGTCGTGCTCACCGCCTTGGTGAACGCGCTGATTCTGCTGCCGTTCATTTTGCTATTCAGCCCGGCAGGCCATGTGGCCGACAGCACGCCCAAAGTACGCGTGCTCAGGCTCTCCGCCTGGGCGGCGGTAGCGGTATCGCTAGGCATCACGGCTGCCTATTACCAAGGCTGGTTTTGGCTTGCCTTTGCAATGACGCTGCTGCTGGCCATTCAGTCGGCGTTCTATTCGCCCGCCAAGTACGGCTTAGTGAAAGGACTGTTTGGTAAACCGAGGCTCGCCGAAGCCAACGGGCTCGTTCAGGCGGTGACCATTGGTGCCATTCTGGCCGGAACGGTGGCATTCACCGCCCTTTTCGAACACTGGGTGACGTCTAGCGTCCACACGCCAGGTGAGCTGTTACGCAATATTGCCCCGCTGGGCTGGCTGCTGGTGCTTAATAGCGGCCTGCAGGTCGTCGCTCTTTATCGGCTCAAGCCGGACGACGCGCAGCCGGCGGCTACCCCGCTCACCTGGGCCCGTTACCGTAGCGGCGCCGTGCTGAAAGAGAATTTAAGCATTCTTGCCCATCAGCCTGTGCTACGGCTCTCCATCATTGGCTTAGCGACGTTCTGGTCGGTCGGGCAAGTGCTGCTGGCCGCCTTCCCCGCTTATGCCAAAGAGGCGCTCAGCATCGAGAACACGCTGGTGCTACAAGCCATTCTCGCCGCCAGCGGTATCGGCATCGCCCTGGGCTCGCTGTTAGCCAGCAGGCTCTCCCGCAATCGCATCGAAACCGGCTTAATACCTCTGGGGGCCGTGGGCGTCGCGGTGGGATTGTGGTGTTTGCCGTTGTTCACGACGCCCACGAGCCAAGCGCTGAACTTCGTGTTCATTGGCATGATGGGCGGGCTGTTTATCGTGCCGCTCAACGCCTTGATTCAGTTTCATGCGGCAGACCACGAGCTAGGCACGGTACTCGCGGCCAATAACTGGATACAAAACCTCTCGATGCTGGGCTTTTTGGTGCTCACTGCACTATTTGCGCTGGCAGGCGTGGACAGCCATTACTTGCTGCTGTTGGTCGCTAGCGTGGCAATGGTGGGCGGTGGCTATACGATTTTCAAACTGCCCCAGAGCCTAGTGCGCTTCATGTTGAGCTTTTTGCTCACCCGTCGCTATAAAGTGGACGTTCACGGGCTCGAGAATCTGCCCGCCCAGGGTGGCGTGCTACTGCTGGGCAATCACATTAGCTGGGTAGACTGGGCCATGGTGCAAATTGCCAGCCCGCGCCCGGTACGCTTCGTCATGCTGAAAAGCATTTATCAGCGTTGGTACTTGCGTTGGTTTTTCAAAGCGCTGGGCTGCATTCCCATCGAGCGCGGCGCTGGGGCAGAGAACGCCCTGGCAGCCGTTGCCGAACAGCTCAACGCCGGTGAAGTGGTGTGTCTGTTTCCCGAAGGAGCGATCAGCCGCAACGGCCAGCTCGGCGAGCTGCGCCGTGGTTATGAGCGTGCTTGTCAACAGACCCACCCAGACGTGCGCATCGTGCCATTTTATCTGCGCGGCTTGTGGGGCAGCCAGTTCTCACGCTCGTCGAGCAAGCTCAAAGAGCTACGTAACGCGCCGCTGCACCGCTCGGTCGTCGTCGCTTTTGGCAAACCGCTGCCTAACAACACGCCTGCCGATGTGTTGAAGAGGCGCATTTTCGAGCAAGCCACCCGCTCCTGGCAGCATGCCATCGATGAGCTCCCCACACTGCCCAGCGCTTGGATTCGCAGCGTCAAGCGCCGTCCCAGGGCAGCGGCGTTGGCCGACACCTTGAGCCGCCCGCTCAACGCAGGCCAAGCGCTCACTGCAAGCCTGCTGCTCGCCAAGCGCTTTCGCCATCGCAGCGTCAATGAATCGACGCTTGGCCTACTGCTGCCTACCAGCACCGCCGGAGTGCTGGCCAATATGGCTACGTTGCTGGCGGGCAAAACGCTGGTGAACTTGAACTACACCACTAGCCAAGCCGCCCTGGCCTACGCGCTGCAGCAAGCCGATATACGTACCGTCGTGACCTCGCGGCGCTTCGTGGAAAAACTGAGCCAGCGGGGGCTGGCGGTCGACGTACTCCTGGAAGGCCAGCAGGTGCTCTACTTGGAAGACTTGCAGGCAGGCTTCTCCCGATTGGAACGCATCGGAACGTTTCTTGCCGTACGCCTGCTGCCCGCTTGGTTGTTACAAGCGCTGTTCTGCTATAGCCGGGATGCGGACGCCACGGCGGCTATTCTGTTCTCCAGCGGTAGTGAAGGACAGCCAAAAGGCGTCATGCTCAGCCACCGTAACTTGATGGCCAATATCAAACAGACCTCCGACGTGCTCAATACCCAGCACGACGATGTGGTGATGGCCTCACTGCCGCTCTTTCATGCGTTTGGCTTTACCGTCACCCAGTTACTCCCACTGATAGAGGGGCTGCCGCTCGTCAGTCATCCCGACCCTACCGATGTCTCGGGTGTTGCCAACGCGGTCGCCAAACACAGCGCCACCATCATGTTCGGTACGTCCAGCATGCTGCGACTGTTCAACCGCAGTTCGAAGGTCACGCCCGATAGGCTCAAGAGCCTGCGCGTGGTGGTCGCCGGGGCAGAAAAACTCGACGATCGCGTGCGTGAAGGGTTTGCGGAAAAATTCGGCAAAGCTATTTATGAAGGCTACGGCGCGACGGAAACCGCCCCCGTGGCGGCCGTCAATCTGCCCGACGCCGCAGGCGTTCACTACCAGCAGGTACAAAAAGGCAATAAGCCCGGCACCGTCGGTATGCCGCTCCCCGGCACCAGCATCAAGGTCGTCGATCCTAAGAGCTTCGAGGAGCTGCCCACCCTTGAGCCAGGCATGATCGTGATCAGCGGGCCACAGGTAATGCAGGGGTATCTCGACGACCCTCAGCGTACCGAGCAGGCACTCAAAACCGTCGACGGTCAACGCTGGTACGTCACTGGCGATAAAGGCTTCATCGATGAAGATGGCTTTTTGACGCTCATCGACCGCTACACGCGTTTTGCGAAAATCGGCGGCGAAATGGTGAGCCTCAGCGCCGTCGAAACCGCCGTCAAGGCGGTCATCGAGGAGCCTGACACGCCAATGATGGCCGTCAGCCTGCCCGATGCCAACAAAGGCGAACGGATCGTCCTACTGAGCGAAGCCGCGCTAGATGCCAAAACGCTCAAGAGTGCGCTCCGCCAGCAAGGCACGTCCGCGCTGATGATCCCCAGTGACTGGCTCACCGTGGAAGAGATACCTCGCTTGGGGTCAGGAAAAGCCGACTTTGCAGGCGCAAAACGGCTTGCCGAGACGCAACTGGCCTCTTAGGTCAGACAATCTCCCTAGTAACAGGGCAGCGGTCTAGCCGCTGCCCTCTCTGATGAACTTACTCCGCACTGCCGTCCGGCGAATCACTTGAGTCGTTTGACTCGCTGGTCTCTCCAGTCGCTCTCTTTTGCTGGCCGCTCGTTGGTGCGGCACGCTCCCCACGCGCGATATCATGATGGCTAATCACCACCACGTCGCGGGGCCACCAATCGGGGTGTTCGTCTCGTATGTAGGCCATCAGCTTCTCGCGGACGTTCATTTCCGCGGTCCAGCCTGCCATGGGGTCTGAGGTCATCAGATAACAGGTGACCGTTTGCGCGTGCTCGGTTTGGCCAGTGACATAGCAGAGCAGCTTGTGGTGCTCGATCACGCTATCTTCTTCCTTGGCGAATTCGAAAAACTTCTCGCGTACCTGGGAGATATCCGCACTGAGGTGCAGGGTTAACTCCATAAAGCGATACATTTTGGTGCTCTTGACCGAGAGGTTTTCGAACGGCTTGGAGGTAAAGTACGTAACGGGGACGATCAGCCGCCGCTCATCCCAGGAGCGCAGGCGAATGAAGGTATAAAAAATCCCTTCCACGTAGCACCACTGTCCTTCGAAGATCACCAAGTCGCCAATACGGATTGGTTTGGCCAACGAGAGCTGAAACGAGGACAAAATATTGCCCAACACCGCCTGACCCGCGATACCCACCAGTACCGCTAACACGCTGGCAGACGCCAGAATGGATAGGCCTAAAGACTCAAACAGCTGGATTTGCCCAAGTACATAAACCGACACCGACACGACGGTGATCAAAATAATCACCCGACGCAAAGCGTAAAGCGAGGTTAACAGGCGACGCTTGTCTCTAGGCTTGGTGTCATCGATCTCACCCACCAAGCGGCGCGTCATGCGCAGCATGATGGTATCCACTAATCGCAGCGCAATGGTGCCAGCACCCCAGGCCATGATCGCAATCAGCAGTACTCTAAACGTCGTGGTAGCCACGGCCGAAAACGACACCACATAATCGAGCAGCATCTGAGTGACCAGCGACATCACGATCAGCGCGACCGGCACGCCGATTTGATCGGCAAAAATGGTCGACACGCCAGAGGGCAACACACGCGCAATGAGCCCGACAAGGTAATAGGTGGCGACGCCAACGATACCAATGATGACCAGAAAGACAGGAATTGCCAGCCACTCCCAGACTTTCAGGACGCCAAACGAGGACTTGAAACGTTCTGGGATGTAGCTCTCCAGCATGGAGGGGCCGTACTCTTCATAAAGCGTCGGAATCGACGACACGCTCTCCGGCATGATCAGCCAAACGGGGTCCTCTTCGCCAACGCGATAGCGACCCAAACGCACATCGTAGGCTTGTCCGTCTACGCGTAACGCGGCTAGCTCGATGTTGCGCCTGGGTTGGCCTGCCTGCGGGTTCTGGCCGGAAGGGTCCTCGATGGCGGCGTCCTGGCGTCCGGGCAAGTTAGACGCGTTTAGCCACTCGCCGCGGCGTAAGACCTCGGCAAGTTGTTTAGCCAACTCAGCCCCACGCGTTGCTTGCTCGCTGGGATCGATATCCGCAAGATTGAGCAAATGCGCCGCATCGGCGTAATTTTCCTCTTCGGTGAAATTCAAAAAGCTGCGAATGCTCTCCCTCGGCGACATGCGCTTCGCCTCTTCGGGTACGTCATCCAACCCGGTGTTGATCGCATCCATGGTAAACCAACGGGAGTCTGCGCTCTCCTCGCCTTGTGACTGCGCCATGCTTACGCTGGTAAAGAGCAGCGTAACGGCCAGCACACACCACATTGGCCACGCGCTGTGATTTTTCATACTTGCCTTATTGAGTGAAAGTGAGCCAATAATCGTCCATCAACCCGCGGCTTGCGCCGCCCGCTCACGCCCTCTCGTGAGCTATCCGTGTCGATGTTGGACCAAAGTACAGACCACGTTTCTCCATCAGGCAAGCGCGCAGATTAATGTTCAGGCTGTCCGGGAAAGGGAACGAACTCGTGCTCATCTCCTGGCGGCAGCTTGAAACGGCCGTGCTCGAAGTCACCCTCGACCCACGCCTGCTTGGCGGCGTCCAGCTTTTCACGTGAGGAGGCAACAAAATTCCAAGAGATATAGCGCGGGCCATTGAGGGTTTCGCCCCCCAGAAGCATCAACCGCGCGCCCTGCTCGCCCGCCATCACGGTCATCGCATCACCCGGCCGAAACACCATCATACGTCCTGCCTCGAACGTCTCGCCTGCCACGACAATCGCGCCAGAGGTAACATAAAGCCCACGATCTTCATGATGATCAGGCAGCGGTAGCTTGGCACCAGGGGCCAACACTGCGTCGGCATAAAACATTTCCGAAAAGGTCTGCACGGGGGAGCGCTCGCCCCAGGCACTCCCCAAAATCAGACGCACTTCTTTGCCTTCGCCGCGAAGCAGTGGAAGCGTCTCTTCACCGTGATGAGCAAAGCTAGCGGGCTTATCCTCATAAGCCTCAGGCAGTGCTACCCAGGTTTGAATGCCAAACAAGGAGTGATCCCGTTTACGGGTAGCGGAACTCGTTCGCTCCGAGTGGGTGACGCCGTTACCCGCGACCATCCAATTCACTGCGCCCGGATGAATCATCTGGTTCGTACCCAAACTATCGCGGTGCTGAAACTCCCCCTGGTAAAGATAGGTGACCGTCGCTAGCCCAATGTGCGGGTGCGGCCGCACGTCAATGCCCTCTTCACGCAGGAATTCGGCCGGGCCCATTTGATCGAAGAAGATGAACGGCCCCACCATTTGTCTTTTCGGAGCAGGCAGCGCTCGACGCACCTCGAAACCGCCGATGTCGCGGGCTCGGGGAACGATCAGCGTCTCAATGTCCTCCAGTCGGCCAGCATCAGGACAGTTTGGCTCGATATCAGGCATCCAACTCATTATCCGGCTCTCCACCATGTTTGCGTTCTGCGTCATAAGGGTATAGCGGATACAGAGCGGCACTGCCTTGAATAAACGTGTTGTCTCTCTCCTCGTCACGTTAGGCAATACGCTCAACTTATGCACAGACGACGCCACTAAATGTCATGATACAAGGAGCGTAGAACCTTTTTTCTCCGTCAACGTCAAACGGCGACGGCTTTTCGGCGAGCACAAACAGGATACTTCCATGCTGATCAAAATTGCCAAACCGAGTGATCTACACGAATCCGACGTCACGCCTGAATCGATCTATCTCTCCCGGCGACGCTTCATGGGCGGCATGGCGGGCTTGGGTGCTGGGCTTGCGCTCTCAGGGCGTGTCCACGCCAGCGATGCGTATACCGACGTTCCCGAGGGCAATGCGCCGCCTTGGCTCCAAGAAAAAATCAGCGAGACCGAATGGCGCAGCGTCACGCCCACTGATCCGGACAAAGATCGCATTGCCCCCTTCGATGATGCCAGCGGTTACAACAACTTTTTCGAGTTCGGCACGGACAAACGGGATCCGGCCCGCCACGCGGGCAGCCTACAAACGCAGCCCTGGAGCGTGGTCGTCGACGGCGAAGTCAATAACGGCGGGCGCATAGCACTCGAAGACCTTGCCAAACCCTCCCAGTTCGAAGAGCGCATTTATCGCCTGCGCTGCGTCGAGGCCTGGTCGATGGTGATTCCCTGGCTGGGCATCCCGCTGGCGGACATCATCCGGCGTGCCGAGCCCACCAGTAACGCCAAGTACGTTCGCTTCGAAACCCTGGTCGACCCAGAGCAGATGCGCGGCCAGCGCTCCTCCTTCTCGATCATCGAATGGCCCTACGTGGAAGGCTTGCGCATGGACGAAGCCATGCATCCGCTGACGATCTTGGCGCTGGGCATGTATGGCCGCGAGCTTCCCAACCAGAACGGCGCGCCCCTGCGCTTGGTCGTGCCCTGGAAATACGGCTTCAAGAGCATCAAGTCGATCGTGCGTATTTCACTGGTGGAAGAGCAGCCGCTCAACTCCTGGCAGCAGATCGCTGCCGACGAGTACGGGTTCTACGCCAACGTCAACCCCGAGGTCGACCATCCCCGCTGGAGCCAAGCCACCGAGCGTCGACTGCCCAACAGCCTGTTCAACACCAACACCATCGACACGCTGATGTTCAATGGTTACGCCGACGAGGTAGCCGAACTCTACGCAGGTATGGACTTGAGGAAGCACTACTGATGGGCAGCCACACACGTCGCTCCCCCCATGGCCAGACGAAATGGTGGATATGGCGGGCGGGCGTTTTTTTAGCCGCGCTCGCGCCGCTGCTCTACTGGAGCTGGATGGTCGCCAACAACGCCGCTGGCCCCGAGCCAGGGCGCTATCTGCTGCTCAATATCGGCACCGGGGGGCTGTGGATGCTGCTGCTCACCCTTTGCCTGACGCCGCTCACAAAGCTCACCCGCTGGAAAGGCTTTGCACTGATCAGACGCCAGCTAGGCCTCTGGGCGCTTACCTACGCTACGCTGCACCTGCTCAGCTACGCCCTGTTCATTTTAGGCCTCGACTGGTCTCGGCTGGGAAGCGAGATCATCAAACGGCCCTATATCATCGTTGGCATGATCGCGCTGATCGGTCTCGCCGTGCTGGGCGCGACCTCTAACCGCTGGGCGATGAAGCGCCTCGGTAAACGCTGGAAGCCGCTGCACAAATGCTCTTACGGCATTTTGGGGCTGGTGCTGCTGCACTTTTTCTGGGTGGTACGCGCCGACATGCAGGAGTGGGCCATGTATGCCGCCCTCGCAGCGCTCATCATGGCAACGCGCCTGCCGCCGGTGGCTCGCACGCTGCCTAAGCTCCGCACCCGCTAGGACGGCCAAGACCGATAAGGACACTGCCCGATGAGGAGGACGTGTTCACGCTGCGTTCAGCTTACGCGATGTAGGCTAGGTGAGATCCAAGGATGATGGAAAGGAGTCAGTAGGATGGCAGGACGGTATGTGGACGCGAAACGCTGGAACTGGGGATGGATGTCACTGTGCGTCGGCGGCATGGTGATGATGACACCAGCGGCCGACGCCGATGCGCCGTTACGCATCGAAGCGCTACAGCGCTGTGGCAACTTACTCACCCTGGACACGCAGGAATTCTGTCTCGATGTCAGCGGACTCAACGGCGCCGCGTACCGTGTAAAACTCGACGGCGAACCGCTGCCAGCCGATCACATCGAGCGGCAGGGTGACCTTTTACGCCTGCACATCGACGCGACGCAGGCCGAGAGCGGCCCGCTATGGATCGAACAGCAGGAGAGCGCCAGCAATCCGGTATGGCTGACGCTACGAGGCAGCCACGTAATCGCGGCCACGCAAGAGGACGTCGCCGATAACATGGACGGCATTAGCACCTATGTGAATCTGGTCAGCCTGATCATCGAAGAGAGCCACAACGGCGCCGAAGAGGCACGGCGCTTGGCGGATAAGTACGGTGCCGAGGTCGTGGGCATGATCCCCCCGTTGAACACCTACCAATTGCGTCTGCCCGCGAATGATCTGGATGAGAGGGATGCCCTGGTGCTGCGGCTCGGCAATGAGGTCAGCGTCGATGCAGTGGTCACCGAAGAGTCCGGCGCCGAGGAGAGCATCGAGCGCGAACCGAACGATACGCCCCCTGCCGCCGAAGACGATCGAGAGTGGGCCGCCAACCGCTTTCTCGATGCGGTGAACTTCTATCAACGGCGCATAGGGCGCGCGGGCGATGAGATCGACACCCAGCCCATTCGCATTGGGGTGATCGAGCGCAACGTCGATTTTGACGCCCCAGATTTCGCCGACTATCTGGGTGACTGCCGAGCGGACGCGCAGCGCACCTGCGTGTACGGCCGCGACGCCGACAAACCGGATGGCCACGGCACCACGGTCGCGGGGGTCTTCGCCGCCGCCTGGAACGAGGGCGGCAACAGTGGCTTTCTGCGCGGGCTAGATGACGTTGGCCCAGGATTTGACGTGATCGTCGACCGCAATTCGGATGCAGGCATTACCGCCAACGTCGCCGCTTCGGTGAATTTGGTCGAAGACGGTGCCCGAGTGATCAACTGGAGCTGGGGCATCCACCGCGTCGGCGCAATCGACATCAACGGCGATGAAGTCGACTCCCTAGTACGCTCCGGCATCGCCATGAGCGGCTACGAAGAGCTGCTCGAAGAGTTCTTCCTATGGCTACGCGAGGAGCACCCCGACGTGGTGGTGGTCAACTCAGCGGGGAACGCCTCGTCGTTTTCCAGCCGAGACGAATACCGCCTGCCCTCCTCGTTCGTCACCGACCAGCTCTTCGTGGTGGGCGGGCACGAGCGCAGCGAGCAAGACGTCCCGGTCAACGACCCCGGTTATGCAGTCAAACGCAACGCCTCCAATATCGATATGCGTGTGGATATTACCGCGGCCGCCTGCGTGCATGGCTCCACCGCCGTGGCGGGGGAAACGGGCGAGGCCCACTGCGGTACGTCTTATGCCACGCCGCTGGTCGGCGGCTTGCTGGCAGCGATGATGTCGATCGACCCCGCGCTCTCTCCGGCTCAGCTACGCATGCTGCTAAGGCGCAGCGCCATGACCATCGGCGAAGAGTACGACTTCGAACCCACCGATGCCGACGATCTCACCGCGCCGATTCTCCCCTCGGAACGCGCCAACGAGCTGAATCATCCCGATATTGGACGCTCTGCGCGGCTCGATATGTACAAAGCGCTCGACTTGACCGTGCAGAGCCTGAGCCGCGAACGCTAAGCGTGATACAAGTCAGCATCATGACGCAAAAGTCAAAGTGGCCCGCAGCTCGGCCTTCGCCTATTCTTAGAGCGTTTTCAAAGGGATGACGACGAATGGGACTTCAAGAGATCGCCATCGGCGGTATTTTCATAAGCCCGCTGCTGGTCTATGCGCTGATTGGCCTCATTGCCACCCTGGTCGTGCGCTCGCTGCTGCATCGGGTGGTGGGGCACGTCGCGCTTTGGTATGAGGCGTGGTTCGATATTTCGCTGTTTATCATCTTGACCGCCGCCACCACTTTTTTATTCGCGACGGTGCTCGCACATCCCTAATGGGCTGAGCCCATGTTTTTTACCTGATCGAGACACGCCTATGCGCCCATCGCTGAGAGTGCTGCTGACGCTACTGATCGTCGCCATCGCCATCGCCGCAGGGGCGTGGCTATGGCGCTACTATCTTTACACCCCCTGGACACGGGACGCCCGGATTCATGCGGACGTGATCACCATCGCCCCCGACGTCACCGGCTGGGTAAAGCGCCTGGACGTTGCCGATACCGACTATATTGCCCAGGGCGACACGCTGTTTACCATCGACGATACCCGCTACCAAGCCGCCGTCGATAGCGCCCAGGCGACCCTGGAGCATCGGCAAGCCACCCTGGAGCTCAACCGTGCCGAAGCAGGCCGTCGCAACCAGTTGAGCAACCGCCAGGCCATTAGCGCCGAGGCCCAGCAGATCGCCCAGATCAACTCGCGGATAGCCGAAGCCGATGTCAAACAGGCGCAGTCGGCGCTGGAGAGCGCGCAGCTCGATCTCGCCCGTACCCAGGTCGTCGCCCCTGTGAGAGGGCATGTACTCAACGTTCAACTCACCAGCGGCAACTTCGTCAATCGCGGTACGCCAGTGATGGCGCTCATCGCCGATGACTCCTACTACGTCATGGGCTATTTCGAAGAGACCAAAATGGCCTCCATCGAGGTGGGTGACCCGGTCGAAGTGGTGCTGATGAATGGCAATACCCACTTGAACGGACGCGTCGCGGGAATTGGCCGCGGCATTGCCGACAGCAACACGGCGCTCAATCAACAGCTGCTTCCCCAAGTACAGCCCACGTTTAGCTGGGTGCGACTAGCGCAGCGTATTCCTGTGCGCATCACCTTGGACGATGTTCCCGACGACACCCTGCTCAGCGTGGGCATGACCGCCACCGTGCGCGTACGTCCTGAACCGAGTGCTCAGGCCACTTCGCCGTAACCATGCCGCCCTTCTTACGCACCTATCTCACGCCCAGCGCCACGGCGGTAAAATTTGCCATTAAAACCACGCTGGCCATGATGCTGGCGCTTTATGTGGCGCTGGCCTTCGACGTGGAGCGCCCCTACTGGGCGTTGATTTCGGCAGCGTTTCTACAAATTTGCCCCATGAGCGGCATGGTGGTCGAGAAAGGCATTTGCCAGCTAGGGGGCACCGCGCTGGGCGCCCTGGTGGGTATCTTCATCATGGCGCTGTTTGCCCAGGCACGGGTGCCTGCCCTGCTGACGCTGACCTGTTGGATCATGCTGTGTACCTACGTCGGCTCGCTGTGGCGCAATAACTACACCTACGGCTGCCTCATGGCGGCCGTAACGGCCATGCTCATCGTGGTCATTTCCAGCGGCAGCACCCCGGCGGGCATTTTCGATATCGCCGTCGCGCGCATGACCGAGCTGGGGCTAGGCGCCCTGTGCGCCATGCTGGTCAGCGCGCTACTGTGGCCATCGCATGTGGGCACGCATTTAGCGACCCAAGCCGACACGGTGATCAACGAGGCCTTCACCCACGCGGCGTTGCGGTTAGATGCCAGCGACGACGTCACCGCCATGCAACACGCATTGCGCGGCAGTCTCACCCCGCTCACCGTGCTGGAAACCGACAGCCAAGCTGCCCGCTTTGAAGGCCCTGCTGGCCCAGGCCGGGTGCGCGCCACCCACGTACTCACCCGGCGCACGCTACGCTTTTTCGCCACGCTGCAGGCACTTCACCAACTGATGCTCGACCACGCAGACAGGCTAGCCCCCCACAGCATCGAACTCGCCCGCCGCATCGCCCAAGAGTTTCGCGATGCCGAGCACGTCAAGGGCGTGACCGAGGCCAGAGCGGCCCTGCAGACGCTGCGCACCCATGTACATACATGCGATGAGCCAACATCGGAAGCGCCGTTGGATCGTCGCGTTCGTTTGGGCCTGCGGGAGACGATTGGCCACGCCATGGTCATGCTGGATGCCCGCGAGGCCATTGCCCACCCGAGCCGCCATCGGCTGCGCTCCACCCCGCTGGCCTGGCACCGCGACCACCTCTCGGCAGGCATCAACGCCCTCCGCTCGGGGCTGCTGTTTGCCCTATTGGCCACGTTTTGGATCGTCACTGCCTGGCAAAGCGCCATGATCGCGATGATGCTGGGAACGCTGTTCTCTGCGTTTTTTGCCAGCCGCGACAACCCCATTGCCATCACCATGATGTTTTACAAAGGCATGCTGGCCGCGATTCCCAGCGCGTTTCTGTTTGGCCATGTGCTGCTGTCGCAAGTCAACGGCTTCCCGCTGCTGGCGCTGATTTTTGGTACCCCGCTATTTCTGGGGCTACTCGGCGCCACCCAGCCGGCCACCATGGGGTACTGCCTCGCGTTTACGATTTTCAATATTCTGCTGACCATGCCCGGTAACGGCATGGATTTCTCGTTCGATGCCTTTGCCAACCGGGCAGTCGCGGTCGTGATTGGCTTGACCAGCGTGGTCATGGCCTTTCGCTTGCTGCCGGGGCCCGGTGCCAAGCTGCGTAAACGGCGTCTGATCAACGCCATTACCCGCGACATTAACGACCTCAGAAAGCGCGCCACCCATCAAGCGGAAACGCGCTTTAGCGGCCATATGGCCGACCGCCTGCTGCACCTAGCCCAGCACGATGACCTGCTGCCAGAAGAGCAGCGCCACCTCTTCGTACTGGGGCTCACCGGGCTCGACGTGGGTACGGCCATCCTACGCCTGCGAGATCAATTAGATACCGCGCCGCACCCACACATTCGCGAGGCCCACGCGCATTTGCTGCGCACGCTTGCCAACGGTTTTGAAGCGGGTGCGAACGGGCGCCCTCCTCAGGGCATTCTCGACGCGGGGCAACAGCTGGATGATGCTCTCGCCCGCCACGACAACGTGACAGGCGATCGCCGCGTGCTGCTGAAAGGCTTGGTCGAGCGACTAGATCTGGCGTTGGAGCGGTTGGCGCGCCTCATGGCGGAACGAACGACATAACTCTTCGTGCTCATTGACGACGTCGCTCCACCCGAGGCGCATGCTGAGCCATTAATGCCTCTACCCAGTTCATGAACACGCGCAGCTTGGCACTCACGTGCCGATTCGGTGGAAAAGCGATATACATGGGCATCGGATCAATGTGCCAATCGTCAAACAAACGCACCAGGTCACCGCGAGACACATGCTCTCGGGCCATATAATCCGGGAGCCAAAGGACACCGAGCCCCGCCAAACCAGCGGCCAAACCCGCGTTCCCGTCATCAACCGAGATCACGTAGCTCCCTTGCACGGTGACACTCTCGTCATCACGCCTCAAGGTATTGAGAAACGCCATATTTGTCCGCTCCCACCTGAAATTCACCATGTAGTGGGGTGGGAGTGACAGCGCCTGCGGGTGCGCCGGATAACCACGCATTTCCAGATAACCAGGTGTGGCATAAACCCCCATCGTCAAATCCCCCACCCGACGTGCCACCAACGATAAGTCCGTCATCTCTCCGCCGCGAACGACGCAGTCCACGCCTTCTTCCAAAAGGTCCACTCTGCGATCACTCACCCCTAGATCGAGCTGAATCTCGGGATACCGAGCGTAGAAAGCGGGCAAGGCTGGAATCAAGATCATCCGAGCAAACGGACTGGGCACGTCGACCCTCAGTCGGCCGCGTGGCTGCAGCGACGCAGCAGAAAGGCTTGTTTCGGCATCGTCCAGGTCGGCCAGCAGCTTGATGACTCGCTCATAGTAAGCGGCCCCATCTGCGGTCACATTCACCTTGCGGGTGGTGCGATTCAACAGCTTAACGCGCAGCCGCCCCTCTAATTGCTGCACGAGCTGCGTCACGCTGGTCTTACTCAAGTGAAGTGTTTCCGCGGCCTTGGTGAAGCTGCCCGTTTCCACGACACGGGCGAATGCTTGCATAGCATTGAAACGATCCATGGCTGAATCAAACGCCTCGACATTGTTTGAAATATCCAAACAATGTTGAACAGAATTGGCCGTTTATCCACCCCCTGTCGCCGCCATAAAGTGATATCACCGTCAGTAACGAGTCATTTTTTAATTACGAATGGAGATAGTTACATGGCTAAGCGCGACGTCGTTTTCCCCAAGGGCCGCCAGGCGCTTTATGAGCAGAACGCCTATTCGGCGGCTGTCCGCACCGGTGATTTTTTATTCGTGTCGGGCCAGGTTGGCAGCCGTGAAGACGGCTCCCCCGAGCCAGACTTCGCTGCCCAGGTACAGCTCGCCTTCGACAATTTGCAGCGAGTTTTAACAGCGGCAGGCGCTAGCTTCGAGGATATCGTCGATGTGACGAGTTTCCACACCGACCCCGACACTCAGTTCGAGACGGTGATGGCCGCCAAAGCACGTGCGTTTCCAGAAAAGCCCTACCCCAACTGGACGGCGGTCGGGGTGACGTGGCTGGCGGGATTCGACTTTGAGATCAAGGTCATCGCTCGGCTCCCTGCATAACCGTTCGTCATACACTTCAGCGGCCACCTTCAGGCGATGCTTGCTTCGCTTTGGGTAAATCTTGGCGGCTGTCCTACACTGGGTAGGCACTACAGGACACCATTGCTTGGCAAGGAGGCTCAGCATCACTTCTGCCAGGTAGTGCCATTCGCTAGATCAGCATAAGGAGCATGCCGTGACAGCTACCCGTACGCATACCTATCAACGTGGGCTGCCCCTCTTTCATTCGGTGTTTTTGGTGGGGTGTCTGCCGCTGTTTCTAGGCGCCACGCTCAGCGACTACGCCTACGCCAATAGCTATCAAATCCAGTGGGCCACCTTCGCCGCTTGGCTAAATGCCGGTGGATTGGTGTTTGCGGGGCTCGCATTGCTTAGCGCCCTCATTAGTTTCTTCCGTGCCAGGTCGCGCAGCATCATTCTCCTGATCTATCCCGCACTATTGCTGCTCACGTGGGTGCTCGGCTTTGTGAACGCCCTGATCCACTCGCGAGACGCCTGGGGCATGATGCCGATTGCTTTTGCCCTCTCCATGGTGGTCACCATTTTTGCGGGCACCGCCGTTTGGATGGGATTTTCCCGTTTTGGCCACGGAGGTAAACCATGAAGCGCGCTCTACGACGTCCGCATTGTTATGCCGCGCCGCTCTGTTTGATGCTGGCAGCCGGTAGTGTCAGCGCCCAAGAGTTCACCCGCTACGGGCCAAACCCCACGCTACCCGAGCCTTCCCGCGGCCTGCTGCCCAGCATGAGCGTGCCCGAACCCGCCGAGTGGGGCGACACTCTCCCTAACGTGCCCGAGGGCTACACGATTACCGCGATAGCCACCGACTTGCAGATCCCCCGCCAAACCCTGGTGCTGCCCAATGGCGATATTTTGGTGGCAGAAGGCAGCGGTGGTAACGCCCCCTCTCTCAAGCCAAAGGATTTCGTGGCTGGGCTGATCAAATCACAAGGCACGACCTCCGTGCAGAGCGGTAACCGGCTGACACTGTTACACGATGGCGATGGCGACGGCCGCTATGAAGAGCAAACCACCTTTGCGGAAGATCTTAACGCTCCCTACGGCCTCGCGCTGATCGATGACACCCTCTATGTCGCCAACCAGGATGCCCTGGTACGCTTCGATTACGAAGAGGGCCAAACCCAGGCCATCGGACCACCCGAGGTGGTTACCCAGCTCCCCGCCGAGATCAACCACCACTGGACCAAAGCGATGACCGCCAGTGCCGATGGGGAGTTTCTGTATGTAGGGATTGGCTCCAACAGCAACATCACCGAGCGCGGTATGGAGGCAGAGGTCAATCGCGCCGAAATTTGGCAGATCGACCCTGACACCGGCATGCACCGGCCCTATGCCACGGGGCTTCGCAACCCCACCGCCATGGCGATCCAGCCCGACACCGACCAGCTATGGACGGTGGTCAACGAGCGTGACGAGCTAGGCCCAGATCTCGTGCCTGATTACCTCACTACCGTTCAAGAAGGCGGCTTTTACGGCTGGCCCTACAGTTACTGGGGCCAGCATGTCGACCCCCGCGTGCAGCCTCGCAACCCGGAGAAAGTCGAAAGTGCCATCGCGCCGGATTATGCCCTAGGCTCCCACGTGGCACCGCTCGGCCTGGCTTTCTCGAACGCGTCCATGGGTGATGAGTTTGCCAACGGGGTGTTCATTGGCGAGCACGGTAGTTGGAACCGCGCCGACCCCGTTGGCTACAAAGTGGTGTTCGTACCCTTTAGTAATGGCCAGCCCAGCGGTGACCCCGTCGATTTCGTCTCGGGCTTTCTCACCGATGACGGCAGCACCCGTGGTCGCCCGGTGGGGGTGACCGTCGACCCCGACGGTGCACTGATCATTGCCGACGATCTCACTAACGCCATTTGGCGCGTGACCCCGGACGACGCGTCAATGAGGCGCGAGTGACCAGCCCGTGCGCTTGTTTAAAACCCCATCACGCGGCGGCGCACCGGCCTAATAGCCACCAGCGCCAGCACCACCAACGCTAACCACTCCAACCAGTGGGGCAGTAGCTCTTGCACTTGGCTGGCCTGCTCCACTGGGTTCCAACCGGCCAAGGCAACGGCCGCATCGAACAGCCAGCCGACTAGCACGGTCACGGTGAGCACGCAGACAAGGTAGACCGCCAACGCGGTATTACCCAACTCGCGGCGCAAAATGGCCAGCGTTGCCAAGCTGGTAATCGGCCCTGCCAGCAGGAACACCAGCGCCATTCCCGGCGAGATACCGGCTAACAGCAACCCAGCGGCCACCGGGGTAGCCGCCGCCGCACAGATATACAGCGGGACCCCTACCACGGCCATCAGCATGAGCGCCAACACACCGCCCGAAAACTGCGCCAGCGTATCCGGCGGCACCAGCGTCACCAACACACCCGCCAGCAACAGTCCGGCAAACATCCACGCGCTGATATCATCCAATAGGTCGCTAAAGGCATAGCGCAGCCCCGCTTTCAAGCCACCCGGCTCATCGGCGTTAGCGTGATGGTCATGGCAACCGCTCGAGGAGCAACAGCCAGCGGAAGCGACGGCGGGGCTGGCTTTTGCAGCATCGCGGGTAAAACCGACCAGCAGGCCCGTCACAATGGCCGTTGCTAACGCGCCAGCCACACGGACCACCGCCATCAACGGGCCTAGCAGCACGCTGGTGAGCAATATGGAGTCCACACCTACGCCTGGGGTACTGATCAAAAACGAGGTCGTTGGCCCGCGTCCCGCGCCGCCCCGGTGCAGGGCAATCGCAGTGGGAATCGCCCCGCAGGAACACAGCGGCAGGGGCATGCCAATCACCGCCGCCCTCACGATGCTGCCCAGGCCGCGCCCGCCCATCCAGCGCTGTAGCAAGCTTTCTGGCAACCATGCCTTGATCATGCCGGCAATCACCAGCCCCAGCAGCAGCCACGGGGCCGCCGTCAGCGCAATTTGCAGCAGCTCGGTCATCAGCGTCATGTCATCACCTGCTTGTCCACTCGGGGAATAAGGACTAGCCTAAACCCTGTCATCGTTACAGGGTCAAGCCATGACACACGTCTACCGCATTGGCGAAGTGGCCGCCCGCACCGGCTGTTCACCGGAGAGCATTCGCCACTACGAGAAACTCGGCCTGCTGCCGCCCCCACAACGCGGTGAACAGGGCTACCGACACTACGACCAGGCGGCGCTCGAGCGCATCAGCTTCATTCGCCATGGCCGCAACCTGGGGCTAGACCTGCACAGCATTCAGGAGCTGTTAGCGCTCTCAGACCACCCTGACACCGACTGCAGCGCCGCCGATGACATTGCTAGCCGCCATCTCGCGCACCTGGAGGCGCGCATTGCCAAACTGCAGGCGCTAGCGGACGAGCTGCGCCAAGTGGTGCACCAGTGCCGGGGCGGCAAAGCCGCCGACTGCCAAATCATCCAAACGCTGTATGAGCACCAGCCCAGCTGCAGTGACACCCGCTGTGGCGACAGCCAATCTTTGCTCAAATGACGCGCGGCCATCCCCCAAAGGAACTGCCCATGATCGAAACGAAGGAAGAACTCGAGGCCATCAAAAAGACATGCCAAGCGATGGTGACCAAAAGTGCCGGACTCTCAGCGGGCACCGCCATCATCCCCGTACCGGGACTGGATATCGGCTCGGACGTGGCGATTCTGATGCGCATCATCCCCAAAATTAATAGCCAGTTTGGCCTGACACCGGAGCAAATCGACGGCCTGGATACCGAGAGCAAGCTGTTCGTCATGACCGCTATCTCCAACACCGGCAGCAAGATGGCGGGCAAATACATCACCCAGAACCTCATCGTCTCGCTACTTAGCAAAATGGGCGTTCGGGTGGCGGCAAAAGGCGCGTCCAAGTTCGTACCGCTGATCGGCAGTGCCGTGGCAGGCGGCATCAGCTTTACCGCCATGAAATACATGGGTAACAGCCACATCGACGACTGCTACCGCATCGCACTCGCTGCCCTAGAGCACCGCCAGCTCGAACGCGCGGTAGAGGACGACGCCGTGATCGAAACGGACGCGTACACACCCACCGACGGCCCCACTCGCCCTGATTCATAAGGCAGCGTCCGTCGGCAATGGTATGCTGGAGCGTCTTGTCATCTTATCTAGGAGAAAGGAATGCCCGCTTATATCGTTTTGACCCGTGAGCGCACCCACGACAGCGAAGAGATGCAGCGCTATAGCGAAAAAGCCAAAGCCGCCCGCGAAGGCCACGACCCGCAGCCGCTAGCGTTTTACGGCGATGTTGAAGTATTGGAAGGCAGCGACATGGAAGGTGCGGTGATTCTACGCTTCCCCGACATGGCCGCCGCCCGCGCCTGGTACCAAAGCCCCGCCTACCAAGAGGCCCGCAAGCACCGCTTCCAGGGCGCCGATTACCGTGTCTTCCTGGTGGATGGCCTGACAGAGGCATGAGACTCCCCAAACAAGCGCCACGCTGTTAAGGGCAGAAAAAGTGGCTAGGCTGACGCATGTAACGCTTCCATCAGCCTCAGGAGGACATCATGGACGCTCCGTCACCCGACACACTCTACCTGGATGCCGACGGTGCCACCGGCTATCCCAACGCCGCCTTACCGGTGCTGATTTACCGGCATGTCGTCGACACCAGCGACGCGGAGAAGCGAGCCGACGCATTCGAACGCCTGTTCCAACGCCACCACTGGCTGCCCGCTTGGCGCTATCACCTCTACGACTTCGATCACTTTCACTCAACGGCTCATGAGGCATTGGGTATCTTTCGCGGGCAAACCCTGGCACGCCTGGGGGGTCCTAACGGCCGCACATTGATGCTTTATCCTGGCGATGTGTTGGTACTACCTGCCGGTGTCGGCCACGCCAGTCTGACCGCCGACGATGATTTCTGCATGGTGGGTGCCTATCCCCCTAACCAGCAGCCCGAGATCGAGCTCGGTGACCCCGCACGACTCGGCGAAGCGCAAAACCGCGCAGCCCGCGTGGCGATTCCCGAGTTCAGCCCGGTCGGGGGGCCATTGAGCGATCTCTGGCAATCGGCGACGCCTTGATAAGACGGATTCGCCGCCTTACCGCCCCTTATCGGCTCACAAAATGAGCCGATAAGCCAACGTATTCGGCTCAGCCGGTCTTTCAGCCGCTGCTATCCGCCCAACAACAGCTCACGCTCGATGGGGATGAACTCGCTCGCGGCATTGATGAGCGAGGCGGCGGTGAGCTGGGGCACGCCGTAGACCTCGACACGTTTACCGTGCACCTCACGGATTTTCTGGGCTAACAGATCGAAGTCGCCATCGCCGGACACCAGCACCACCACATCCACCTTCTCGGCGTATTCGATGGCATCGAGAGTGATGCCGACGTCCCAGTCGCCCTTGGCGGAGCCGTCCGCTCGCTGAATGAAGGGCTTGAGCCGGACATCAAACCCAATCGAGCGAAGGATAGTTTGGAACTCGCGCTGCTTGGCATCGCCCTTATCGATGGCGTAGCAGCGGGCGGCCACCACCTCCCGGTTCGCCGTCACCTTGGCCCAGAAACGGCGGTAATCGAAGTGTTTGCCGTAGGCCTCGCGCACGGTGTAATAGACGTTCTGGGTATCGACGAAGATGGCGACGCGGGTCATGGAAAAGGCCTCGGCAAGTAATAACACGCCAGCCTCATGAGGCTGGCGTTGGTAAGGGTGCATGGTACCGCGCCGTTATTTAGAATGCGCCCTCTGGATAGGCACGAGGCGCGACACCACCCCGGCCGCCTTCGCCGTTGCTCGCCCAGCGGCTGCGCTCACATCGTCCAGTGATGCTGCGGTCAACTTCGCCAATGCGGCAACGTCGTCCAGTAATCCTATCAAGCCGCCAATGGCCATGGGGGCTTCCTCCGTGAATCAGCATTGCAGATAGTAAAGCACACGGTGGCTGGGGCGAGCGGTCTCTTTCGCATCCCGATTTGCACCTCTTATCCCAGCAAGTGCTCCAGCTCATGGCGTTGCTCAGCATGTTTCGAGGCGTTATCGTTTTTCAGTTTTTTTAGGTTGATGAGTTTCCAGCGTACCGCAGGCAGATTGGCCGCTTCTGGGCGGCCGATGGCATCAAAATCCGGTAGACCGTCATGCAGGCTCAGTAAGAAGCGTTTGGTATTTTCATCAAAGCGTGACTGAATATCCGCAATCAATCGCTTACGTATGCTCAACAGTTCTTCGAGGCTAACAGGAGTTCTGGTCATACCCTCAAATTCTTGTGTATAAGGCTGATCAAGATCGATGAGGTTTGGATTCAGTAGCTCATGTGAAGGGCGCGAAGAACTCGCTATATAAACCAACAAGGTGCGAAACAAAGCATCCGTTAGGCCCTCGTTATCGTAAAGTAGCTTCACATCATAAAGATCACGCGGATGTTGACGATCTAAGGCGGCATGCAGTTTTCCGCCAAACAAGTCCTCGAATGAAACGATCCTCATTTCTGCGTAGCCGAAATCATCCTCAACAGTATCGGACACTGAGCGCATTTGAGGCTCATGAACGATACCACGTGCAACGGGTGACGTTTCAATCTTAATCTCCGCACCACCAAGACGCGCCAGCAAACGCGTGGCTCCACCACCGCCGCCTTTTATACGTTGCGTTTTGGCACCAACGATGCCGCCTTCAATAGACACCGCAATGCGGTCCATTGCTTCGTTGATATCAGTAAGGCTGTCACTTCGATCTTTCATCGGTAGGTAGGTCAGATCGATATCCACCGATAACCGGGGAAAATCACGTTAAAACAGGTTTATCGCTGTGCCGCCCTTGAGCGCGAAGACCTCTTCCTTAGCAACATACGGAAGGATACGTACAAGTAGCGCAACCTGCGCCTCATAAACCTCACGTGCCATCGCTAGCCTCCTACCCCGTAAATTCTGCAGGCACCATAATACGATAGCGTGGATGAATCTTACCGCCTTTGACGAGTGCCCTATCGCCACTGCCAAGGTTGAACGCGGTGACATCAAGACGCTTGCGCCAAGGGTGGTCATGGCGATCCGCAAAGACAAAGAATAGCCGCTTTACCTTAATCTTCTTACAACTGTGTAGCAGCACGGACAGCACTTTTGGGCGTAACGTCGTCAAGCTCTCAAAGAGCATATCGAGGTGATGAAAGCTCTCGTGGTCGGGCAGCTCATCCATAGCTTCCATCACCGCTCTTTCGGGCATCGACATATTCAGCACCCACTCCCATGGCAGTGCGTCTTCATCATTGTGTCTTTGATTAGCTAGCCCTAGCGATGAATCAGAAAACAGTGACGTGTTGCGGATTTTGATGGGGGCGGTAAGTGGTAGCTTACTGAGCCAGCTAGGGATCGTATCACCGTATACCCAAACAGGCGCATGGCTGCCCAAACGTAAATAATGATCATACCCCTGCAAGGAGAGTGCCGTGGTGCCACCGATATGAATGTCATAACGCATGATGTGCTGAATGGAGAGCAGGCAGGTTTTCCAATCGATGGCTGTGCTAGGCGCAGGACGCCGAAATACGCCTCGGTTAACCCTCTCTAGCCAGCCGTTCTCGACGTACTTACGTGCCAGAAAGCGGCTAACGCCATGTCGTTCAAGCCAAGCGGTATCCGCCATAAACCCAGGTGGTATGGCTTCTAATAAACTCTTCAGTATTGATCTATTTTGTGTACTCATAGAACACAAAGTAGCATTCAACTAAAGGATTTACCACACTCGACTTTGAAAAATATAAATTGGGTGCACCTATAGACCACAAACCACCAGATTCATAAAGCAAAAGAACGGTATGCTTATTTACCTGTTTGTTTTCAATCCTGATACTCCCGCTGAGACTCATCGCCATAGTTTATGCTCATTAGCTATCAGGCAGCGTGATTTGCCCCATTAGATAAGGCGCAACGCGGCCTTTAATCATCACGCGCTCGCCTTCTACCACGCAGCTCAGCGCGCCTTGGCGAGCGCCACCCTGGCGGGCAGTCAGCGCTTGCTTACCCAAACGCGCTGCCCAGTAAGGTGCGAGCGACGTATGCGCCGAGCCGGTGACCGGGTCTTCTTCCACGCCGACCTTGGGGCCAAACCAGCGAGACACAAAATCCTCGTCGTCGCCTTTCGCGGTAACGGCCACACCTCGCCCTGGTAACTGTTTAAGCCGCTGCATATCCGGCATAAGGCGTTCGATCACACTCGCCTCCTCGACTACCACCACAATGTCATCCGAGATCAGCAGTTCCTCGATTTCGATACCGCCTAGGGCAGCGGCGACTTCCGCGTGCATGTCTAGCGGGGCGAGCGTTTTTGCGGGGAAATCCATCGTCAGCACATCGCCTTCACGGCGAACGGTCAGTACACCGCTTCTGGTTTCAAAGGCCACCGCCTCGGCCACCACGCCCAAGGCATGAAACACCACCCACGCCGCCGCTAACGTGGCATGGCCGCACAGATCCACCTCCACCGAAGGCGTAAACCAGCGCAGGTGATAGCCCGCTTCCGTGGGTACGAAAAATGCGGTTTCGGAAAGGTTATTCTCCGCTGCAATGGCCTGCAGAAGCGCATCATCCAACCACGCCTCTAGCGGGCACACGGCGGCAGGGTTGCCCTCAAAGGGTTTTGAGGCGAAAGCATCTACTTGGTAGAGGTCGATTTTCATGAGTTATCCCAACGCAAATAAAATAATCTCATCAAGATATCGTAGAAACGTGCATGCAGGTGAGGGTTAGCAAAGTCCAGCAGAAGGCAAGCTCGCTGAGCCTACCTATGAGCGCGAGTAGCCTTCTAAGCGTTGTCTCTGTTACGCTCAATCAGCCATCAACACATGATTGAAAAAGCACACACATGGGTTCCAAAAAAGCAGACCAATAAGCCGCAGCAACCCCTCGTTTCTGTTGTTGCGGCCGCCTGACCATCACTCAATCGACTCGACAGGCTGCCGTCAAATAAGCGTATTTGCACGGAGTTTCCTTGTGTCTGCTCAAAACCCTCGACAGTGGGCGTATAGCCTTCCGTTCGCGCTGGCGTTGCTGGCCCCATTCAACCTTCTCGCCTCACTCGGCATGGATATTTATCTGCCGGTAGTACCCGCCATGCCGGATATTCTGGATACCACACCCGACGTCGTTCAGCTTACATTGACGCTCTACATGATCATGCTCGGCGCTGGCCAGATCCTCTTTGGTCCGCTCTCAGACCGCATGGGTCGCCGCCCTATCCTAATAGGCGGCACCCTCATATTTGTGGCCGCATCATTCTCCCTGGCGTTCACAACGGTGGCCTGGTTATTCGTTGCACTCAGGCTGGTACAAGCCATGGGGGCAGCCGCCATGCTCGTCGCTATGTTCGCTACGGTGCGTGATGTTTACGCCAACACACCTGAAAGCGCGGTTATTTACAGCCTAATGAATGCCATGCTGGCTGTCGTACCTGCGGTGGGGCCTATTGCGGGTGCTTTGATCGCCCGTTATCTAGGCTGGAGCGCCCTATTCATCACCTTGGGTATTCTGGCTCTGCTCACACTCAGCTACGCCTTCCCGAGATGGCATGAATCACGTCAGGCATACTCCACCACTCGCATGGTGGATGTGGGGCGGGTGCTTAAAAGTACTCAGTTCTGGGTCTATACGGTTGCGTTCGGAACCGCTATGGGGGCGTTCTTCGTATTCTTCTCGACAGCCCCTAGAGTGCTCATCGAAGGCGCTGGTTTAACCGAGCTGGGGTTTAGCGTTGTCTTTGCGACGGTGGCCCTGGTTATGATCGTCACAGCGCGCTTTGCCGAACGTTTCGTAACGCGCTGGGGCATTCCAGGCTGCGCCCTGCGTGGCGTGTTGGTTCTGCTGATCAGCGCAGGCCTGCTGGGGCTGGGGGAAATGTTCTTCACACCAAGCCTTTGGTCGTTTGTCGTGCCCATGTGGCTGGCGGCGGTGGGCATTGTATTCATCACTTCTGTCACCGCCAATGGCGCGCTGCAAAACTTCAGCGACATGGCTGGCACGGCCGTGGCGCTACACTTTTGTGTGCAAAGCCTGATCGTCGGCGGCATAGGCACCGCGGTGGTGGTAGTGCTGGATGGCAGCACGGCTTGGCCGCTGATCGCCTATACCGGTGGAATGGCAGCGCTGACGCTGGTGTTGCTCACCTGCCTAGCGCGTGCTGAATCACAAACGTAAGGGCAATGCCGCTTCTGGCGGAGGCATCAAGCTCAATCGCGCATCGTTAAGCGCTGAGTTCGTCTCCGCCTGGTAGCCATCACGGCCACTACCGCGATGCAAAGGGCAACGGCAACACCCGCCCACACAAAATGGGAAAGGCCGCTTAATCGCTCAAAAAGGGGCGCAAGGGCCTGACCAAACATATAACCGAGCGTGACCCAGGCGGCCGACCAGAGCAACGCTGAAATAGCATTGAGCAGGATAAAGCGTGGCCAAGGATAATCGGTCGTGCCGATGGTCACCGCACCGGCCATGCGTAGCCCATAAAGGAAGCGCAAGGAGAACGCGAAAACATCCGGGTGGGCGTTGAACGTGGTCACTACACGCCCACCCGCTGCGCTCCCCTGAACCGAACGAACGATAGCGCTATTGCGCCCCCCATGCCCAAGCAGGAAGAACACTTGATCCGCCAGGAAAGAACCCAATGCCAGGGCGATGATCGCGGGCCAAACGCCGATCAGGTGCTGATGAGACATGATGCCGCCCAGCATCGCGATACCCTCGCCCTCCAGGCTCGCCCCCACGAATAAGCCGAAGCTGCCATAATTCGTCACCAAATGCTCAAGCGTCATTTGCGTTCATCCATAAAGTAACCCCGGAGCCGTGGGCGGCACGTAAACGCCATCTCTATCGCGATTCGGGATGATGCGGAGGGTTGAATAGGGCTTTTTAGAGGCAGGCAGCTTATTCAATCTGCGAATGGTGTTCAACAGCAACGCACGCAGGCCACACCCATCAGTGCAGCTAAACCAACAACCCGTTATTATCCTGCTAACTACTTTGCCTACTGGCATCATGCACACCATACCAACTCAATGGGCACGCTATGCATAACCTATGGATTCCCGTTGTCGCCATTTTCATCGTGGCAGGCCTGATATTCGGTGGCCAAGCCTACTCCGAGGGCCAGCGTGATGCGCACATCGCCGCGAGTATATCGGAACGCCTCGGCAGCCAGACACAGGTCGACATCTCGCATTTAAAGAGCGTCAATAAGGGCTATGGGGTTTGCGGCGACTATAACCTTGCCAACGTTGAGCATGGACACTTTTACTACAACAGCGCCACCGAGCACCTAGCGCTGGGCACCGATGCGACGCTGTATCAAGACAACTGCGATAGGGTTTCTGATTAACATATAGCAACGGGCATGTTCCATGATGTTTGATTGGCCAGCCAAGCCCACATACCCTGAGCAAATATCTCTGCTGCGTGATCAAGCAAACGTTTGGGTGCGTAGCTTTATTTATGAACAGGGTATATTTGTTTCGCCTATTCTCATTGCATTGCCTGCCTCTACTGCGCCCCTCTTAATAAGACATTAGATTATAGTTAATTTCTTAACACTTCAAAATAGTATAGAAAATAAATTCAATAAGAATTGAAAATTAAAAAAAGCAAAACTTGATGGCATTTTTTATAATAAAAACCACTCTCGAATGTTTAAAAATATAAATAAATAAAAATCGACACATAAGTAAAAACAATTCTTCTAGAGAAAGAACATAAAAATGTGATAAAATAAGGAAATTGAAATTATTTGCGCAAAAAAATGACAGAACTTGAAATAAAAATCATCTTAGCGGACAGCATATCCAATCAATATCCAGATTACATAATGGGTATAGAGTTTCCTTTTCAATTTGGTGAAAGAAGAGCTGATTTAGCTCTACTAAACGATATGGAGCTGACTTCATTCGAAATCAAAAGTGCTACCGACCGAACAACGAGGCTCGGTTATCAGCTCGCAAGTTACAGATCTTACTTTGATTATTGTTATGTTGTATGCGAAGAGTCTAATCTAAAGGAAATTAGGGCCAACACACCAAAACCAATAGGCATTTTGATTGCTTCCAAAAAAGGAATTAAACATATTAGAAAGTCTTATAAATTTAGAAGCCATGATAAGGAGAGCCTGTGCAGCACTCTTTCAGTTAGTTTCCTAAGAAGCAAGTCTTCCCTTAAGAAAATCAAATCCAAACATGAACTGTGCAAACACATCTCTTCAAAAAACCACGTTGAAACAATCAGAAACTGGTCACGGTTAGACTTTAAGGAAAGATATGAAACTGCTTCAAAACTAGTAAAACTAGAAAAAGGAAAAACTATAAATGCGGATGATATCCTCACGTTAACTAAAAAATCACCATCTAATTTATTTAGAAGAACTTCTTAGACGCAACCTTGTTTCAATAAAATAATTCATACGCACCGATATCCAAAATGCAGGACTAATTCCCGTTGGAGTGTCATTGCTTGCTAATTCTATCTCTTCATCAGCCCAAGTACTTAAAGGCGTATAATTGGCATTATCTTTTATTGTCTCTTGCGCGCATTTTACGTATCCGCCAGCATTGCGCCTATAACGCTTATATGTGAAGGCGAAGCCATCTAAACTAGCAATATCTATTCTTGGAACAAAAGTCCCCCCTCTCATTTCAATTTGCTCGGTATTAATAGAAGCATAGTCACCATACTTCACATCTACTTCTTCTATTACTTTTTGATACACACTTTCTTCAAAAATATCAAATTTTCCTTGAGAATCGTCTTCACCTGCTTTTGCAACATTTGAAGGAAAACTTGTTGATATAATCACTATATCTTCTATATAGTGCAACATATCATTTAAACCAGCACAACTGTCGATAAACTTATCTGCCACATCGTTGACATGTTCATTCCTTATATAACCTGCATCCAGTATCACATACAGCTTACATCCTTCCACCATCGAATCAACAATAGGCCTCACATAACTAAATATATCTTCACTACCTAAGTCGTAAGGCAATCTTACAGCCAAGTAGGCTTTTCTTTGAGAAGCTATCTTAACAAAAGACTTAACATCTTCTGCAACTTTACCCTCATCCTCAAAAATATGGATCATGGGGATAATATTAAGATCATGATTTAGGTCAAATATAAAATACTGCCAATCTTTAAACCCCATATAAGGTGAAAGAAGCTGCTCAATCTGAGGGTTTATATATTTATCATCTGTGCACAAATCTAAAATAAAGGGCCTTCCTTTTTGTATTTCGCCTATTTTTTTCATGCGCTTATAAATATCACCATCAGGTGTTTTCAAAGTTTTTCTTGACTTTGTAAGCTCGTATATAGGCAGTAAATCATCAAAACTTTCTTCTTTAATGTTACTGAAGCAACGCAGTTCTGCATCTCTTGTTTTAATTAAAGGAAAATATCTAAAGTCAGTCATAAATTATGTCCTTCGAAACCTAAAACTTTTGCTCTAATTCTAACAGCCATAGAAGATACTTGAAAATGGTTAGCTAAGTCTTCGACTTTAGCAGAAAAATTTGTAGTATAACTAACGAATTCCTCTTCTGGCATTAAGAGAGCAGCAGCAAATTGATTCGCCTCTATTTCCATCCAATTAGTATCCCCATTTCTAAAAAATGTTTTGTCTTCAAATTTATCACTATTTGCAGCATGGCACACTCTATGAGCTAGCTCATGTGCAATAGTGAACCTTTGTCTATGTGGATGATGTAAAGAATTAACCGTCATAATCCAAGTTCCTGTCTTCTTGTCTTTAGCCAAGCTGCCCGAAACATCATCTTCAAGAGGCTCAAACCTCATGATAACGCCCAGAGCTTGCGCTAATTCCGATATATTAACAGGATTTGTGCTTATTCCTTTTTCTTCCGCTAATTTTAGCAAATCTTTAGGGGTTGATAACTCTTCAAATTCAGGCATTTTCCTGTCCTGAACGGTTCCTTTACGAACGAAGGCCATTATTTTAAACTCCTATTGATTACTAGGCTTCCACCATCATTATCTTTAGTATCCAGCTCGGCTAGCTTTTTAGATATAATATTAAGCTGTCGCTTTAAATCTGAATTCTCACTTTTAATAATTTCACATTCTTTTTTAACTTCATTAAAATCTTCAATTTTCGCTTCTAGCATTTCAGTTGTGCTGGAATAATCATTTTGAAGCTGACGCAACTTACTTCTACTTTTCCTCAAAATAACTTTCTCTACAAAAACAATAAAGCTTTCGCTTTTAACGTAAGACTTTGCAGCATCCTCAGCCTTATCCTCTGAATTTGTTTTTATATATAGAACAGACAAAGCAGCTATAAAGCCGTTAATAGCTATTAAAAATGTTATTATCGTTTGGTACAAAGAGGCTTGAAACGACCAAGCCTCCTTCAGACTTAAAGTTTCAAAGTCAGTCTTATGTGGTAAAGCTGACTGGCAGTTCTCAACCTGGCATTCTCTATTCGCTGAAATAACTGAGATTAAGTTAAAATCACTAATTTTATCAATTAAGCTGGGTGATGATATGAAGACAAAAAAAGCTAGCAAAAAAATCAAAGTAATCAAACAAGTCAAGATACTTATCATAAAGGCAAACTTCTTAGTACAAAAACCCTTTTCTTTTGTCATAAATATCTCAAAAGCTTAGTTATAAAAATCAGAATGCAGCACTTTAAGATGATATTACGAATATGATGTAGATTTCAATTCATAAAAAAACCCGCTCTTAAGCGGGTTTTTTTGCAATCAAGAAGGATTTACTCCCACTCAATCGTAGCAGGCGGCTTACTGCTCACATCATAGGTCACTCGCGAAACCCCTTCCAACTCATTGATAATGCGGTTGGACACCTTCTCCAGCAACTCGTAGGGCAGGTGTGCCCAGCGGGCGGTCATGAAGTCGATGGTTTCGACGGCGCGTAACGCGATGACCCATTCGTAGCGGCGGCCGTCGCCTACGACACCTACCGATTTCACCGGCAGGAACACGGCGAAGGCTTGGCTGGTTTTTTCGTACCAACCGGCGGCGCGCAGTTCTTCGATGTAGATGGCGTCGGCATCGCGCAGGATGTCGGCGTACTCTTTCTTCACTTCACCCAGAATGCGCACGCCCAGGCCAGGGCCGGGGAACGGGTGGCGGTAGACCATGTCGTAGGGCAGGCCGAGTTCTAGGCCGAGTTTGCGCACTTCGTCTTTGAACAGTTCGCGCAGCGGCTCGACGAGCTTCAGCTTCATGGTTTCCGGCAGGCCACCCACGTTGTGGTGGGATTTGATCACGTGCGCTTTGCCGGTTTTCGAGGCGGCGGATTCGATCACGTCCGGGTAGATAGTGCCCTGGGCCAGGAACTCCACGCCTTCAATTTTGCTGGCTTCTTCATCGAACACGTCGATAAAGGTGTTGCCGATGATCTTGCGCTTGGCTTCCGGGTCGTTTTCGCCTTTCAGCTTATCGAGGAACAGCGCTTCGGCGTCGACGCGAATCACCTTCACGCCCATGTGCTTGGCGAAGGTTTCCATCACTTGGTCGCCTTCGTTTTTACGCAGCAGGCCGTTATCGACGAACACGCAGGTCAGTTGGTCGCCAATCGCTTTGTGCAGCAGCGCGGCCACAACAGAAGAATCGACACCGCCAGAAAGACCCAGCAGTACGTGGCGGTCGCCGACTTGCTCGCGTACGCGCTGTACTTGGTCTTCGATGATTTGCGCGGGCGTCCACAGCTTTTCGGCTTTACAGATATCCAGCACGAAGTGCTCAAGAATCCGCTGGCCTTGCAGGGTGTGGGTCACTTCCGGGTGGAACTGTACGCCGTAGAACTGCTTCTCTTCCCAGGCCATGGCCGCAATCGGGCAGCTTGGGGTAGAGGCGGTCACGGTGAAGGTGTCGGGGGCTTTAGCGACTTTATCGCCGTGGCTCATCCACACGTCCAACAGCGCGTTGCCGGTGGCGGCGTCGACGTGGTCTTTGATGTCTTTGAACAGCGCGCTTTCCGCGTCCAGGCGAATCTGGGCGTAGCCGAACTCACGCTGGTTAGAGCCTTCTACCTTGCCGCCCAGCTGCTCGGCCATGGTTTGCATGCCGTAGCAGATACCAAATACCGGCAGGCCCATTTCGAACACGCACTGCGGGGCGCGGGGGGAATCCAGCTCGGTGACGGATTCCGGGCCACCGGCCAGGATGATGCCGTTGGGGTTGTACTCGCGAATCTCTTCTTCGGTGATGTCGAAGGCGCGGATTTCAGAGAATACGCCGATTTCGCGAACCCGGCGGGCGATCAGCTGGGTGTACTGGGAGCCGAAGTCGAGAATCAGGATCTTATGGGCGTGAATGTCACTCATGGCGGAGCCTCTATAACGCGGAACGGGCCGCATTGGCTAAAAAGCAAGCGGCGGGGCAATGCCCGCCGCCGTGTAACTTAATGCGCTGGTTAGCTCACCCGGTAGTTGGGGGCTTCTTTGGTGATCTGCACGTCGTGAACGTGGGACTCATTAAAGCCAGCGCCGGTGATTTGTACGAATTCCGGCTTGGTGCGCATTTCTTGAATATCGCGGCAGCCGGTGTAACCCATGGAGGCGCGCAGGCCGCCCATCAGCTGGTGGACGATAGCGCCCATCATGCCTTTATAAGGCACGCGACCTTCGATGCCTTCCGGTACCAGTTTTTCGGCACCGGCATCTTTGTCTTGGAAGTAGCGGTCGGCGCTGCCTTGGTTCTGGGACATCGCGCCCATGGAGCCCATGCCGCGGTAGGCTTTGTAGGTACGGCCTTGGTAAAGCTCGACTTCACCCGGCGCTTCTTCGGTACCGGCCAGCAGGCCACCTACCATCACCGCACTGGCGCCAGCGGCAATGGCTTTGGCCAGGTCGCCAGAGAAGCGCACGCCGCCATCGGCAATCAGCGGAATGTCGAATTCTTTCAGCGCTTCGGCCACGTTGGAAACGGCGGTGATTTGCGGTACGCCCACGCCTGCCACAATGCGGGTGGTGCAGATGGAGCCGGGGCCGATGCCTACTTTCACGGCGTCTGCGCCTGCTTCCGCCAGGGCTTTAGCAGCGGCGGCGGTGGCGATGTTGCCGCCGATCACTTGAATCTGCGGGAAATGCTCTTTGATCCAGCGAACACGATCGATCACGCCTTGAGAGTGGCCGTGGGCGGTATCGACGATGATCACGTCAACGCCTGCTTCGGCCAGTGCCGCGACACGGTCCGGGGTTTCCGGACCGGTACCGACGGCGGCACCTACCAATAGGCGGCCATCGCTGTCTTTGGCGGCCATCGGGTAAGTGCGGGCTTTTTCGATGTCTTGGAAAGTCACTAGGCCGCGCAGGTGGAAGGCGTCATCGACAATCAGCATTTTCTCGATGCGGTGTTCGCGCATCTTGGCTTTACTGACTTCGAGTTCGGTGCCTTCCGGTACGGTGACCAGACGCTCACGGGGGGTCATGATATCGGCCACGCTGTCACCGTGGTTCGGCTGGAAGCGCATGTCACGCTCGGTGACGATGCCGACCAAGGTTTCGCCTTCCACCACCGGGAAGCCGGAGAAGCCGTATTCGCGGGCCATGGCCAGCAGGTCTTCCAGCTTGGCTTTGGGGCTCACGGTGACCGGGTCTTTGACGATGACGCTTTCGTGCTTCTTCACCTTACGCACTTCAGCAGCCTGTTGCGCCATGGTCATGTTCTTATGGATGATGCCAATGCCGCCTTCCTGCGCCATGGCAATGGCGAGACGCGCTTCGGTCACGGTGTCCATTGCAGCGGAAAGCAGGGGAATGTTCAGGAAGAGATTGCGGGTCAGGCGGGTTTTTAGGCTGACATCCTTGGGCAGAACGTCGGAGAAGCCAGGAACGAGAAGTACGTCATCGAACGTAAGCGCTTCTTGGGCCATACGTAGCATAGCGGCAACACCCATTGAGAAGTGGGAAGATGGGGCGTGGAAAGTTAATCGCCCATTATAACGTTTTGAGGGCCGCTCCAGCAACGCGGAGAGGCGGTTAGGCTTATACCAATTGCTAATGACGGTCAGCGTCAGCCGGGAATATGCGGTGAAGGGAAGCCTTATGAGCCGCGTTTGAGGTATCGTGACATCTACGAGAGAACCACCAAGGCCAACGATGGAACCAACGAGCACACCACCCACCCCCCAAGCGCTCTCCGTGAGCCAACTCAACCAGCGCGCCAAGCAAACCCTGGAGCGCGACGTGGGGGACGTGTGGGTAGAGGGCGAGCTTTCCAACGTCTCGCGTCCGGCCTCGGGGCATATCTACTTCACCCTGAAAGACGACCGGGCGCAGATTCGCTGCGCGCTGTTCCGTCAGCGGGCACGCTTCGTGGCCGCGCCCATGCGCGATGGCGACCAGGTGAAGCTACGCGGACGTGTCTCGCTGTTCGAGCCACGGGGCGACTACCAGCTCATTGCCGAGGCGGTCCAGGCCGCTGGCCTCGGCGAGCTGCTGGCGGCCTTCGAGCGTTTGAAAGCGCAGTTGGAAGGCGAAGGCGTGTTCGCCAATGCGCGCCCCCTGCCCTTGCCACCGCGCAAGATTTTGATTTTAAGCTCTGCTACCGGCGCGGCCATTCGCGATGTGCTGGCGGTGCTGGCCGCCCGTTGGCCGCTGGCGGACGTGACGCTGATTCCCGTGCCGGTTCAGGGGGCCGATGCCGCCCCGGCGATGATCTCGGCGCTAGGCCTGCTCAACCGACAGGCGCGGCTAGACCCTGAACAAGATGTGGTGCTGATCACCCGTGGCGGCGGCAGCCTGGAAGATCTCTGGGCGTTCAATAACGAGCATCTGGCGCGGGCGATTTTTCACTCCCGGCTGCCGGTGATGTCGGCGGTGGGCCATGAGGTGGATGTCACCCTGGCGGATTATGCCGCCGATAGGCGCGCGCCCACGCCTTCCGCTGCCGCCGAGCGTCTCGTACCCGACCAACACGCCTTGAAGCGCCAGCTCATCCAGGCAGAGCAGCGCTTACAGCGCGCCATGCAGGCCCGGTTAGAGCGAGATAGCCAGCGGCTAGACACCCTACGCGCCCGCCTTCGTCACCCCGGCGAACAGCTCGCCCGCCAGCGCCAGTACCTCACTGCGCTGCAGCAGCGGTTACACCGCGCCATACAACACACCCTCGCCCAGCAAAAGGCGCAAACGGCCCAACTTACTCGCCGCCTTGCCAGCCAAGATATGAAAAGGCTGCACCGCGCCGACAGCGAACGGGTAAGCAGCCTACAGCGCCGCTTGGCCAATGCGATGCAGCGCCTGCTGGAGACGCGTCAAGCACGCCTACATAGCGCCGCCCGAGAACTCAACGCCGTCAGTCCGCTGGCCGTACTCGGGCGCGGCTATGCCATCGCTCAAGATGCCCAAGGCCAAGTCGTCCGTCGCGCCGACGACACCCAGCCCGGCCAGCGCCTCACGCTGCGCCTGGGCGAAGGACGCCTCAGCGTCGACGTAAAACGGCGCTACAAAAAGTAGCGCCGTGAACCAGGGACGAGCCAACTCAGCCGTTACGGAAGCGGTGGCTTACGCGTCTCGGACGTTTGCGTGGCGGTATTCGCCCCCGGTGTAGTGGGGCTGCTAGCAGGATGGGTAGCCGTGTTCGTACCCGCGCCCTGAGTGTTGCCTGACGGCGTGCTCGACCCCGCTAATCCCGGCTCGTTATGCTGGGTGGGGTTATCCTCGTTCTGGTGCCCCTCGTGGCGTTGCTCATGGGCGTGCTGCTTCACGGATTCTGCCGTGTCGTGAATTGCCTGCTGCGCTTTGTCCACTTGCGCCTCGCCCATCTTGGTCGCTTGGTCCATGGCATGATCACGATACTCGCCCAGGGTTTCGTTCTCTTTGCGTGTCGTAGCGCTCAGGCTGGCCAGCGCCGCCCCCAGAGCAAACCCTAACGCTCCCACGACCAGTGGGTGCTCTTGAATGAAATCCGAAGAGCGGTCGCTCACATGATGAGCGCGCTCTTTCATGTGATCGATCCGCTGATGCGTGCCCTGCTGGGCGTGGGACATGGAATCGTGCATACGTCCTCCCATTTGGTGAGCTTTGTCGCTGAACTGCTGCGCGGCCCCTTTCGTGCTATGACCAATATGTCGGGCGCGCTCTTTGATGCCGTGGTCTGGTCCGAGTGAATCGCTTCGCGGGTCGTGCTGCCCGGCACTTGCACGCTGAGGCGACATCACATCATCAGGAGGCGGTGGCGTGGCATGTACGTCAGTGGCATCGACGTGCGCAGAGCCACGCGAATGGGAGCGATGAGGTTGGCGCTGGCTAAGCATCAGCCAACCTAGGCCCGCGCCGGTAAGCAGCGTAGGCACGGGGTTCTGCTTGACGGTCGTGCCCAGGTTGGCAAAGAATTCATTGGCACCGCCGTGGCGCAGATAATCATACGTGCTGTGCAGCCACTGTTCTGGCGAAAAGCGCTCTTCGATCTGATGCAGCGTGGCATCCAGCCGCTCGCGAGATTGATGAATCTCTTGCTCGATTTGGTCCGGATCGCGCTCTGTTTGGCGATGTGAACGTTCATCCTTGCTCATTTCACCTCCTCCTTGACGTGCTGCTGATGCTGCTTGGCCAGCGTTTTATCGCTGCGCAGGCTCTGCATGGTGCGGTTTGGCATGAGCCCCTGGGCGCGTACTTTTTTGAGCCCTGCCTTGAGCATCACCACGCCCATCAGCGTGACCACGGCGCCTACCACCACGGCGCCCAGCCAAGGGCGAGTGTCCGGTGGCAGTACCTCGTTCAACAACATCACAAGCGCCGCCAACAGCGTAAACAAGCCAGCGAAGAGCACCGCACCGGCCGTCGCCACGGCGCCTACGCCTGCCATGGCCTGGTGAGTCTTCTCTGACATTTCGGCCTTGGCGAGCGCCGCTTCGCCGCGCACCAGGGCAGAGACTTCGTTGAGTAACGTGGATAGCAGCGTGCCTATCGAACTGCTTTTATGGCTTTCCGATTCCATTCTTGCTCTCCCGCTTCCTGCATGAAAAATGGTATGGGTGTCTGATGAACACAGGGGTTCAAAGCGTTTGGTCGGGCGCCTTGGATTCGGTTGACACATCGGACGACGATGCCTTGGCGGGGGAGCTGCGCAGAAAACGCGTGACTAAAAAGCCTGCAGCAATCGCGCCACCAATGAACATGGCGGGCTCACGGCGGCCATACGCTTCCGCTGAACGACACAGCGCGTGGAGGTCTTTATCGCGTAGCCGCTGGGAAAACCGCTCGGTATGGTCGGCCAGCTTCCTGGCCTGCTCGGAACAGAAGGGTTGCTCTTGGCGGTCGAACTCGTCAGCAGCGCGCTGCAATACCGAGCCGAAGGTGTGAGTGTGCTGCGCGACACTATCGCGCTGTCGGTCGAACGCGCTCTCGGCCTGTTCGCGGGCGGCCTCTTTCAGCTCATCGGCGCTTTGCTGGCCTTTCTGCTTGAGCGTTTCGTGATCGTGATGGGGTCCTTGATCGTTCATGGTGACGTTCTCCGTGTCAGTGAAACTTCACCAGAACTATAGCGAGCCTGGGGCCCCTTTCCATGTCCATACCGCCGAATTAACCCAGCGCGACCCGGCCAGCAACAAAGGTTAAGTCAATAATGGTTAAAGCCATCTGGCTGGCTGCCCCCATAAAAAAAGACGCTGTTGAAAGCGCCTTTTTCAGTAACGGGATTGGGCTTATTTCTTATCCGACTCGTCATCGCTATCCGGGTTGACGTGGTGCGTATCGGGCATGGGGTTCGCATCGTCATGATGGTCGTCGCGCTGGTCTTTCTTTTGATCGTCTTTATCCGGAGACATAGTCCCTCCTACTCCTTGGTGGTCGAGCTTGGTGATCGAGAAAGTGGCTGTCTACACATGACTCTGGACAGGCCTCACTCACTATAGCCGCTGACACGTTGATTGCCATGCAGCACAGCAGGTCTCCCAAGGCTGATCCAGCACCCAAAAAATCATAAAAAGCCATTTAAAACATAGGATTAAAAAAACCATAGCCGCCATAACCGTGTAGATGAGCAGTTTAAATAGCTTTTATTAATTCTGGCTATACATCGCCGCTGCTGTCGCTGCGTCATTTGCCCTCCTCTTCGCCGTTGGTCTACGTTGAAAGCTCCCCGTCGACAGCCAGCCACCCAGGAGACGGGCCGCCCTGTCGACAGTTCGAAGCGATTCGTGCACACAAAGGAGTGACCGCACATGAGCGAACAGCAGCAGCCCCCACAGCATCAGGACAAGCAGCCCGGCGACGAGTACGCCATGCGTCCGGAGCCGGAGTACATTCGCGAGAGCTATCGCGGCACCGACAAACTGCGCGATAAAGTGGCGATCATCACCGGCGGTGATAGCGGTATTGGCCGCGCCGTGGCCGTGCATTTTGCCCGTGAAGGGGCGGATAGCGTGATCGTGCACCTCAAAGAGACCAAAGATGCCGAAGAAACCAAGCGGCTCGTGGAGGCGGAAGGCCGCCGTTGCCTAGTGCTGAAAGGCGACGTGGCCGAGCCTAGCTTCTGCCGAGAGATCGTCGACCGTACCCAACAAGCGTTTGGCAAGATTAACATCGTGATCAATAACGCCGCCGAGCAGTACGACTGGGACGACATCACCGAGATCCCCGACGACCAACTGATGCGGACCTTTCAAACCAATATCTTCAGCCACTTCTACTTGACCAAAGCGGCGCTGCCCCACTTGAGCGAGGGCGATACGATCATTGCCACCTCGTCGATCAATGCCTTCAAAGGCAACGACACGCTGATTGACTACACCGCCACCAAAGGGGCCATTCAAGGCTTGGTGCGCTCTTTGGCGATGTCGCTGATGGAGCGTGGCATTCGTGTGAACGCCGTGGCCCCCGGTCCCATCTGGACGCCGCTGATACCCGCGAGCTTCGAGGACGATAAAGTGGCGGAATTTGGCAACCAAGTGCCGATGAAGCGCCCGGGCCAACCCAGCGAAATCGGCCCGGCGTACGTCTACTTGGCCAGCGAAGAGTCGTCGTATATGAGCGGCCAAACCATGCACTTGAACGGCGGCGTAATTCTCAATACCTGAGTAGCATTCCGGGGCGGCGTAGCCGCCCCAGCCACTCACCACTCACCTTTTTCCACTCACTCACTTTCATCCCGCCAGATTTTTCACCAGCACCTTGGACTTACGGGCGTGGTTGTAGGCCTCGCGTTTGAGGGGCGGCAGGTCGTCCAGGCTGGCGGCGCGGAAGCCGCGCTCGACGAACCAGTGGGCCGTATGCGTAGTGAGCACGAACATGTCGGAAAGCCCCCGCTGGCGGGCGCGTCGTTCAAGGGCTTCGACTAGACGCTCGCCGCGCTCGCCGCCCCGGTAGTTGCCGTGAACGGCCACACAGGCTAACTCACCCACGGTGGTATCAGGGAAGACGTGCAGCGCCGCACAGCCGATCACCATACCGTCGCGTTCGATCACCATGTAATCGTCGATCTCGTGCTCCAGCCGCTCGCGGGAACGCGCAACCAGCATGCCACGCCGCTCTAACGGCTCCAGTAACTCGAGCAGGCCTGCCACGTCGTTGAGGGTGGCGGGGCGAAGCTGCTCGTAGCGATGCTGGGTGATCATGGTGCCCACGCCGTCGCGGGTGAACAGTTCGCCCAGCAGCGCATCGTGATTACGCCACGACAACAGGTGCGTGCGGGCCACGCCTTCCCGGGCAGCGGTGCAGGCAGCGTTGAGATGGCGTGCCAGCTCGCTGCCGGGCACGGCCTGCTGCAAGCGCGGTTCGGCTTCGAAAGGTGAAAGCTGGCGCAGAAGCGCGCCCTGCTCGTCCTCCAAACCGTCCGACTCGCCCAGCAGAATCAGCTTGTCTGCCTTGAGCGCCACGGCGGCGTGCTGGGCCACTTCAGAGGCGTCCAGATCGAACACTTCTCCAGTGCTGGAGAACCCCAGCGGCGGTAGCAGCACCAGCGAGCCTTTATCCAGCAGCCCTTCGATGGCGCTGGCGCGCACCCGGCGCACTTCGCCGCTATGGTCGAAGTCTACGCCTTCACGCACGCCCAGCGGCTTGGCGGTGACGAGGTTACCGGAAATCACGCTAAGCTCGACACCGTGCAGCGGCGTGCTGGGCAGGCCCAGCGAGAGCCGCGCTTCCAACCAGAGCCGCTGGTGAGCGGCCACCTGCTCCACATGAGCCATCACGGCGCGGTCGGCGACCCAGCGGCCATCGATGCGGGTAGGCTCGACACCGGCGGCCGTCAGCGCCTCGTGCACTTGGGGGCGAATGCCAAACACCACCACCAAGCGCACGCCCAAGGTGTGCAGCAGCGCCAAATCCTGAATGAGCTGCTCCCCTCGGCCAGACGCCATGGCTTCGCCTTCGATCAAGATGACAAAGGTTCGCCCCCGATGGGCATTGATGTACGGGGAGGCGTTACGAAACCAATCTACGAAGGGGAAACGAGTGTCCAAGGGCCGCTCTCCGGCAGCAGGTGAATGAAAGTGACGCTAGTTACTTTAACAGAGCACCAAAAACAGCGGCACCTTCTATTGCAACGATCTGATAAGAAGATCATCTGCAAAGAAGGTGCCGCTGTAGGTCAAACAGTGTCGTCTTGGCGTGCCGAACGTTTAACCAAACATGCCTTTGAACATGAAGAAGAACAGAATGGCCAAGCCCGCGCCAGCCGGCAGCGTGATCAACCAGGACATGGCAATGGTGCCAATCACGCGCAGGTTCAACGCCGCCATCCCGCGCGCCAAGCCGACGCCGAGAATGGCCCCAACCAAGGTGTGGGTCGTCGAAATCGGCAGGCCGGTACCCGAGGCGAGCACGACCGTGGTGGCCGCTGCCAGCGTCGCCGCAAAACCGCGGCTCGGGGTCAGTTCGGTAATGCCGGTACCGACCGTGGCGATCACTTTATGGCCGTAGGTCACCAAACCCACGACGATACCGCCGCCCCCCAATACCAGTACCCACCAGGGCACCAGCGCGGACGCTTCGATTTCACCGCCGGTTTGCACCACGCTGATGACCGCTGCCAGCGGCCCCACTGCGTTGGCCACGTCGTTAGAGCCGTGGGCAAACGCCATGGCGCAGGCAGTAAAGATCATCAGCACGCCAAACGCGCGCTCTACGTTGGCGTAGCCAAAGTGGTCGTTGGCGCTCTTTTCGAACTTGATACGGCGAAGCATCAGCATGCCGATGCCCATGATGACCAAGCCGATCATGATCGACAGCAGCAGGCTCTGGTTGAAGGTGAGATCGAGCCCCACGTGGGAGAGACCTTTGGTCAAGGTCACCATGGCAACGATGAACCCTACCAAGAATACGTAGCCCGGCACGTAGCGCTTGGCGGCCGTGAACGGGTTATCGTTCTCGAAGATCAGGTGGTGCACCGATTTGAACAGCACGAAGCCGATGGTACCGGCCAGCAGCGGGGAAACGACCCAGCTGGCAGCAATCGTGGTCACCGCGCTCCAATCGACGGTAGACGCCCCCAGACCGGCGACCGCAAAGCCTACGATCGCACCGACGATGGAGTGCGTGGTGGAGACGGGCCAACCTTTCACCGAGGCCACCAGCAGCCACGTACCGGCGGCCAATAGCGCCGCCAACATGCCGTACACCAAGAGTTGCGGGTCTTCTTGCAGCAGTTCTGGGTCGATGATCCCTTTACGGATGGTGTTGGTCACCTCGCCACCCGCGAGCCATGCGCCCAGGAACTCGAAGATCACCGCAATGATGATCGCCTGTTTGATGGTGATCGCTTTCGACCCCACCGAGGTGCCCATGGCGTTGGCCACGTCGTTGGCCCCCACGCCCCAGGCCATGAAGAAGCCGAACAAACAGGCCAGAATGATAAAGATGTCACCGTGCTGAGCAATAATCTGCATGAGTATCCCTTAGCGTGCGGTCAAAATCTGCAGGCGGCTGCCCACGCGCTCTGCGCGGTCAGAGACTTCACCGACCCACTCGATGATCTTGTAGAGAAAGATCACGTCCACCGGCGGCAGTTGGCTCTCCAACTCGAACAGTTGACGACGGATCGCCACCTGCTGGCTGTCGGCCTGATGTTCGAGGGTGTGGAGTTCGCGGATCATGTTCTGCATGACGTCGGAAACGTTGCGACCAAAGCCGGACTCCAGCAGGTCTTTCAACTCTTCCAATGCTTGGCGCGCTTGGGCCACACACGCCACACTGGTACGCATGTAGTCACGCATCGGCTCGGCCAACACGTCGGGCACGCGCATTTTACGGCCCAGCATGATGCCGGTAATGTCGCGGACTTTGTTGGCGATCTTGTCCTGCACACTGATCAGATCGAGCAGGTCAGAGCGCGAAACGGGCAGGAACATGGTGTTGGGCAAGTTCAGCCGCAGCTCTGTCTTCAGGGTGTCGGCGTCGTGCTCTAAGCGCGTCACGTTCTCGCGCAGTTCTGCCGCCGTATCCCAATCACCGGTCAACGTGGCCTCGAAGAACGGGAGCAGTTGATCGGCACATTCATTGGCCTTGACGATGTGGGCCAGCAGCGGCTGGAATGGCGAGCGGCCAAACATCGCGGAAAAAGGGTTGGAGGTTACCATATAGCCTTTAGCCTGTTTTCGGGGAGCCTGGAAATGGCGGGCGCCAGTATAAAGAGTGCGCCCGCCGCCGTCATGAAAAGTTCATAATGTCATCAAAAATTAACCGAAATGTCACAATATCGAGGTGGCGATTGTCATGAAAGAGTCAACCAAAACGCCAGCCCCTACGGAAGTGGAGCTCAAGCTGGCCCTGCCCAGCGGTCAGTCGGGTGCGCTGTGCCATCATCCGTTACTGGCCGCGACGCCACCGCACCAGCAGCAGCTCGCCAACACCTACTTCGATACCCCCACAGGCGACTTGGCCGCCGCACGGGTGGCGGTGCGCCTTCGCACCATTGATCAGCAAGTGCTGCAAACCGTTAAAACGGCCGGCCAGGGCGGTGGCGGACTCTCCAGCCGACAGGAGTGGGAGTGGCAAGTTCCCTCCGCCGCTCTCGACCAGGCGGCGCTGGCAGAGCTGCCTCCATTTCAAGGGGCGCTTGGCGATTGCATCGCAGCGCTGCGCCCGACGCTCAGCACCGATTTCACCCGGAAAAGCTGGCAGTTAGTGTGGCAAGACAGCGACATCGAACTGGTGCTGGACGAAGGAGAGATCGTCTGCGGCAGCGCGCGAGCGCCGATTCGCGAAGTGGAGCTGGAGCTGAAAGCCGGTGCCCCGGCAGCGCTCTGGACGCTCGCCGTCGAGTTGGCGAGCCAAATAGCGCTGCGCCCCTCCGATACCAGCAAGGCAGCGCGGGGCAATGCCCTAGGCCACCAGCACTGGCCGCTGCCCGCCGCCAAGCGCCCTGCCGAGTGGCTGCACCGCGCCACCGTCGCGCTGGATGCCTATCATGATAGCGGCGACGCTGCGCATCTAAACGCCGCACGTCAGGCGCTGGATACGTTGGCCCAGCACCCCCAGCTCGATAGTGCAGCGCGCAGCGAGGCAGAAGCACTGCCCAACGCGCTGAATGCCCAAGGCATGCCGTCGACGACCTACGGCGTTGCTGCGTTAAATCTGGCCCGTCGCTTGGCCCACGAAACCGCGCTACGCTAACCACACTGCCCGATTGATGAAGCCGACTTCAGGATGATGCAATGAGCTTTCCCCTTACGCCCGGTGCCGACGGACTTCGCGCCCGGCTGTTTCACATTATTTTCGAATCCGATACGCCGGGGGCCAAGGCGTTCGACATTGCGCTCATCGTCGCCATCCTGCTGAGCGTGACGGTGATCTTGCTGGGCAGTATCGAGATCTATGCCGAACGTTACGGGCAGCTCTTCTTCTACGTAGAGTGGGCCTTTACGCTACTGTTCAGCCTGGAGCTGCTGGTCCGTCTTTACTGTTTGGAGCGCCCGACGGTCTACCTCAAGAGCTTTTATGGCATCGTCGATGTCGTGGCCATCATTCCCACTTGGCTGGTGCTGCTGGTGCCGGGCGCCCATGGGCTGGTGATCGTGCGAATTCTGCGCGTGCTGCGGATTTTTCGCATTTTACGGCTGATGGAATTCGTCGGCGAAGGTCGCCTGCTGCTGGATGCGCTCAAACGCAGTCTGCGCCAGATTCTGCTCTTTTTTAGCAGCATTCTCATGGTCGTCACGCTGTTTGCCGCGCTGATGTACACCATAGAATCGCCCGAGGCGGGCTTTACCAGCATTCCCATGTCGATCTACTGGGCCATCGTGAGCATGACCACGGTGGGCTATGGTGACATCGTGCCCGCCACCCCCCTAGGGAAAGCCATCACCGTCATCCTGATGCTGATTGGCTACTCGATCATCGCCGTGCCCACCGGCGTGTTCTCGGCCCAAGTCATTCGTTCGATTCGTGAAGACCGCTACTCGGAAGAGGCCTGTCCTGGCTGCGGCCACGACCGTCATGAAAAGCGTGCCCGCTACTGCCTACGCTGCGGCACTTGGCTGGATGAAGATAGCGAAGACCCACGCAAGAAAGCGCAGAGAAAAGAGGACGACACTGACGATGACACACCGAGCGAGTCGTAGCACTCATGCCAGGAAACGGGGGCGCCAAGCGCCCCCGTCGTACGACACGTTTAGTATCCGTCTTGAAACGGGGTGATGTCGCCACGCCCTTCCCGCACGATTTTTGGCGGCAGTTCGCGCAGGTCGATCACGCTGGTGGGGTCGAGGTGGCAAGCACCGCCGTCGATAATCAAATCCAGATGAGCCCCATAGCGGTCGCGGATCTCCTCGGGGTCGCTCATTGGCAGCGCCTCACCTACGGGAATGAGCGTCACGCTCATCAGCGGCTCGCCCAGCGCGTCGAGCAGCGCGTGGGTAATCCGGTGGTCGGGCACCCGCACGCCGATGGAGCGGCGCTTGGGATGCAGCAATAGGCGCGGCACCTCGGTGGTGGCATCGAGAATGTAGGTGTAAGGGCCCGGGGTATGGGCCTTTAGCAGTCTAAATACGGCGTTATCCACCTTGGCGTAAGTACCTATTTCGGACAGGTCCGAACACACCAGGGTAAAGTTGTGCTTGTCATCCAGCGAGCGCAGCCATTTGATTTTCTCGATGGCTTTTTTTTCGCCTAGATGGCAACCCAGCGCATAGCCCGAGTCCGTGGGGTACGCCACCACGCCGCCTTTGCGAATGATCTCGGTGGCTTGATCGATCAGCCGCTTTTGCGGGTTTTCCGGATGTATCTGAAAGTACTGGCTCATCGATGACTCCTAGTCGGCAGAGGTGAGAGTGTTCTCTTCAGCGTAGCTGATTCAACCGCTTAACACCCACGGGCCAGCATGCCACTGGGGGCATCGCGCAGATGAGCCAAGCGAGGATGCTGCCAAATCGGCGGCGCGGCGGTACGGGGTACCGGGCTCATGCTGCCGGGGGCGGCATGGCTGCCGGGAAAGTGGAAGTCGCTACCCAGTGAGGCGTATAGCTCGCGTTCGACGAGCTGGCGCGCAAGGTCGCGGGTGGTGTCCGGGTTTTGCTGTCCGCTCACTAGCTCCACCCCTTGGCCTCCGGCGTCCATGAAGCTATCCATTAGCAGACCGCGCTTCCGCCGAGTGAGCCCGTAGCGTAGCGGATGAGCCAGCACGGCCACCCCGCCAGACGCCACGACCCAACCCACCACTTCGCTGATCTCCGGCCAGTGGGCTTTGACATCGCCCTTCTTTCCGCTGCCTAGATAACGTTTGAACGCGCCGGCCCAGTCGGCCACCACGCCTTCCGCCACCAGCGCCCGGGCAAAATCGGGCCGCCCGAGCGGCCGATCGCTGCCCGCCAGGGCCCGGGCTTTTTCCAGCGCATTGGGCAGCCCCATCTTTTCTAATCTTGCGGCGATCACGTCGGCACGCTGGATGCGCGCGTCGCGCTGGCGCTCCAACCCCTCGACCATCGGCCCCTGCAAGCCGCCTGGCAGCAGCGCGACCACATGGATACCGATGCCCTGCCAGCGAGTGGACAACTCGCACCCAGGCACTAGGCAGAGCCCCTGCTGCTGGGCGGCGATGCTCGCTTCCGCCACCCCCGCCATGGTGTCGTGGTCGGTCAAGGAGAGGTGGGTGACACCGCGTTCGGCACACAGCGCGACCAGCTCGGTAGGCGAGAGCGCACCATCGGAAGCGGTCGAGTGCATGTGCAAATCTACCGTGTAACGCTGGTCGGCTTCGAAGGCGGCGGGCAGTGCCGTCGCAAGAGCATTAGGAAGTAGTGGCATTAGCATGACGCCGTGTGGCGAGTTTGTCAGAATAGGCGTGTACAACACGAACAGGCTCGCCATGGTGCGCGCTAACCGGGGTGCGGTCAATGTATTGACCTTGGCGACAACGTCGCCACGTCCCCTGCCTTCAAGGAGTTATCCCCATGCTTTATGCCATTATCAGCGAAGACGTTGCCAACAGCCTAGAACGCCGCCTGGCGGCTCGCCCTGACCACCTTGCGCGTCTGGAAGCACTGCGCGACGAGGGGCGGCTCATTTTGGCAGGCCCACATCCCGCCATCGATGCCGATAACCCCGGCGATGCAGGCTTTAGCGGCAGCTTGGTCGTGGCGGAATTCGACAGTTTAGAAGAGGCGCAGGCATGGGCAGACGCCGATCCTTACATCATCGCAGGGATCTATGCCAAGGTAATTGTTAAACCATTCAAAAAAGTTTTGCCTTGACGCTTTGGGGCGAGTATGGAGGGTCCGCCCGCTTTTTCACAGAGCCTGTGGAAAACTCTGTGAAAACCCGGCGGACGCTTTTCTATAAGCCAGAGATAGCGCCCCGATGAACAAATTGATCATTTTTTAACCAACCATTCATTACCCACGGATGCCCGCGTGACACAACGCCCTGCTCAAGCTCCCACCCTGCCGCCACTGGCGGCATTGAGCGCCCCACAGCTCACTTGGAACGACACATCACTCCACTCGGACGCCTTCGACGACGTCTATTTTTCCCGTGAGGATGGCCGTGCCGAAACCGAGCACGTGTTTTTGGGAGCGAACCGGCTGCCAGAGCGCTTTGCGGCGTGGCAGGCATCGCGGGCGTTCGTGATCGGCGAAACGGGCTTTGGCACTGGCCTCAATATGCTCTGTGCGTGGGCCTGTTTCGAGCAGAACGCTCCAGCCGACGCGCGACTGCACCTGTTATCCACAGAAAAATTTCCGTTAAGCCGGGAAGCGTTGACGCGCGCGCTCAGCGCCTGGCCCTCGTTGGCGAGTTATTCACAGGTGCTATGTGCCCTCTGGCCTGACGCGGTCAGCGGTATTCACCGCTTACATTTAAGCGAGCGTGTCACCCTCGACCTTCACTTTGGCGACACCACCGAACGGCTCAACCTGCTGGACGGCCAAGTGGATGCCTGGTTTCTCGATGGCTTTGCACCGTCGAAAAACCCGGATATGTGGCAACCCGAATTGTTCGAGGCCATGGCCGCCCGGTCTCGCCCGGGGGCGACGTTTGCCACCTTTACTTGCGCGGGCATCGTCAAGCGCGGCCTGAAAGCGGCGGGCTTTCACTGGCAGAAAGTACCGGGGTTTGGCCGCAAGCGAGAGATGCTGGCTGGTGGCATTGAAACGCCCCCAACCGATGCGCGGCGCAGCGCAACGCCCTGGTTCATGTCCCCCAATCACCACGACGCGCACCATGTGGTGGTGATCGGCGCGGGCCTAGCGGGAAGCAGCGTGGCGGCGGCGTTGGCCAAGCGCGGCAAACGGGTGACGGTCATCGAGCGCGACGCACCAGGCGCAGGCGGCTCCGGCAACCGCCAGGGGGCGCTCTATGTGAAGCTGGCGGTAGATACCAACCTTCAGAGCCGGTTCTATTTAGCGGGGCTTCTGTATAGCCAGCGCCAGTTTGGTCAGCTGGCGGCGGCTCATCCACAGGAGCCGCCGCTTTGGCAGCCGTGCGGCGTCGTGCAGCTGGCGCTCAGCGATAAAGAGGCCTCGCGCCAACGCCGCTTCATGGCCCATCACCCGCTGCCCGCCTCCGTCGTGTCGGCACACACCGGCACCACACTCAGCGAGCTGGCGGGCGTGCCGGTCTCGGCCTCCCAGGGGCTCTACTACCCACAAGCGGGGTGGGCACGGCCAAAACGGCTTTGCGAGCAGTGGTTGCAACACCCCCGCATTACCGTGCAGCGGGGCGACGTCACCGGGCTGGCACAGACATCGGAACAGACACCGAGATGGCAGGTCGCGCTGGCCAACGGAGAGAGACTGCAGGCCGACCACGTGGTGATCGCCACGGCGTCGCTGGCCAATCGGTTTACCCAAACCGCCGAATTGCCGCTGCAGCAGGTTCGGGGCCAAGTCAGCGAGCTAACGCTGCCAGAAGGCACCCAGACGCCGGATAAAGTGGTGTGCGCGGGAGGCTACGTATCGCCGCCCGTCAAGAACGTACTGACCTTTGGTGCAAGCTTCGTTCCCAACGACGCGACGAGCCACGTCATCGACGAAGAGCACCAGCGCAATATCGACGAACTGCGCCAGGCGCTGCCAGCGTGGGTGGCCGCGCTTGAGGCCTCCGGCGTTTCATTACACCCAGAGTCGTTGGAAGGCCGGGCTGCGGTGCGGGCCGCCAGCCCCGATAAAACCCCATACGCGGGGCCGGTGCCCAACGCGGCGGCATGGCAGAGGGACTATGCCGTGCTGCGCAAGGATGCCTCGAAAGTGCCGTCCATCCCCGGTGAACACTACCCAGGGCTGTGGATATCCACCGCGCATGGCTCCCGAGGACTGGCCAGCGCGCCGCTATGTGCGGAAGTCATTGCATCGCGCCTTTGCGATGAGCCGCTACCCGTCGAGCAGCCGCTGGTGGACCATCTTCATCCGGGGCGGCGGCTGATCACCGCGCTGGTGCGGGCTCAGTAGTCGCCCTCCTCCTCGTCATCCGCTAACTCTCGCCCAAACGAGCGCCACTGGGCGAGAGTCATCACCTCAGTCATCTCGAGCTCTAAGTCGTGGGCAATGATCAGCTCGTGACGGTCAAGCTGCTGCTTGAGCTCGGCGACCCAGCCGCTCATGCCTTCGCCGGTATCGGTGGTGTCATACCCTTGGCGGGTGACGAAGGCTTCCAATAGCGCGGTGAGGGTGTCCGGCGGCAGCATGCGCGCCGGGACTTCGATGAAACGGCTCATTGACTCTGCTCCCAGGCGGCCAAGCGCTCGATGAACGTGGCTTCGTCGATCACCTCGACCCCCAGCTGTTCGGCTTTGGCGAGTTTGCTACCCGCTGCCTCACCCGCCACGAGGCAGGTCGTTTTCTTGGAGACACTGCCCGCCACTTTGGCGCCTAACGCTTGAAGCCGCGCTTTGCCTTCGTCGCGGGTCATGCTGTCCATCGTGCCGGTCAGCACCCAAGTCTGGCCCTCCAGCGGCGTGGGACCTTGCGTCACCTCGGCCTCTTGCCAGGTCACGCCCGCTTCGATCAACGCTTGCAGCGTCTCCAGGTTATGGGGCTGGCGGAAAAAGGTGTGGATATGCGCAGCCACCACGGGGCCCACGTCATTGACGGCCTCCAGCGCCGCCAGATCGGCCTCTTGTAACGCTTGCAGCGTACCGAAGTGGTTGGCCACATTGGCCGCCGTGGCCTCGCCCACCTCACGGATGCCCAGCGCGTAGATGAACCGCGCCAGCGTGGTCTGCTTGGCTTTTTCCAGTGCATTGACCAGGTTGGTGGCGGACTTTTCGCCCATGCGCGGCAGGCTCTTCAACGGATCGACGCCAAGGTGGAACAGATCGGCCGGGGTTTTCACCCACGCCTGATCCACCAGCTGTTCGATCAGCTTCTCACCCAGGCCGTCGATATCCAGCGCTTTACGGCTGGCGAAGTGTTTTAGCGCCTCTTTACGCTGGGCGGCGCAGTACAGCCCACCGGAGCAGCGCGCCACGGCTTCGCCTTCGATACGTTCGATATCCGAACCGCACACAGGGCAGTGATCTGGAAAAACGATCGCCCGGGCGTCCGCCGGGCGCTTCTCTTCATCCACGCGTACGACTTGAGGAATGACGTCGCCCGCGCGGCGAATCGCGACCGTGTCGCCAATCATCACGCCCAGGCGACTAATCTCATCGGCATTGTGCAGCGTGGCATTCGAGACCGTCACCCCGGCAACGGTGACCGGCTCCAACCGGGCGACCGGCGTAATGGCGCCGGTGCGTCCCACCTGAAACTCCACGTCGTTTAGGGTAGTGACCTCTTCCTGAGCGGGGAATTTGAACGCCACCGCCCAACGCGGCGCGCGGGCAACGAAGCCCAGCTCCCGCTGATGGCGCAGGTCGTCGACCTTGATCACCACGCCGTCGATGTCGTAGCCCAGCTGGTCGCGCTTAGCACCGAGCTGCTCGCAGTAGTCCGCGACGGCGTCGGGGCCTTGCAGGGTGGTGAGCTCTGTACTGGTGCGAAAACCCAAGGTGGATAAACGGGACATCAGCGCACTGTGGGTGGTGTCGCCTAAGTCGGGCTCCAAGCGGGCGGCTTGGTACGCGTGAAACTCCAACGGGCGGGTCGCCGTAATGCGCGGATCGAGCTGGCGCAGGCTACCGGCGGCGGCGTTACGCGGGTTGGCAAACACTTTACTGCCCTCCTCTCTGGCCCGCTCGTTGAGGGCTTCGAACCCGGCATGGCGCATGATCACTTCGCCGCGCACTTCCAGTAACTCAGGCACCTGCTGGCCCATGAGTTTGAGCGGTACCGAGCGCAGCGTGCGCAGGTTGGAGGTGATGCCCTCCCCGGTGCGGCCATCGCCCCGCGTCGCGCCGCTGACCAGTACGCCCTGCTCATACACCAGCGAGACCGCCGCACCATCCAACTTAGGTTCGCAGCTAAACGCGATCTCGCTGGCTTGGCACTCCAAACGCTCCGCAACGCGCTCGGCAAAGGCCGCGATGTCACCACGGCTAAAGGCGTTATCCAACGACAGCATGGGTATGGCGTGGGCGACTTCGGGGAAGCCATCTGCCGGGGCGGCACCGACTCGTTGAGTGGGCGAGTCGGGGGAGATCAGATCGGGGTGCTCGCTCTCTATCTGTTTCAAGCGCTGCAGTTTACGGTCATAGTCCGCATCGGTGAGCGTGGGTTCGTCCAGCACGTAATAACGGTGATTGGCATCATCGAGATCGGCGCGCAGCTGGCTGATCTCTTCCAACAGAGTGGGGTCAGGCTGACTCATTCAGAGATTCCGAAGACAGAGAAACGGGTATTCAGTAACAAAAACACCCGCCTTCCAGAAGAAGGCGGGTGTCAGCGTAGTGTGGCGGTTAACGCGCCTGCAGTTGGCGATGCAAACGGTGACGACGTTCGAATTCGTGCACCCGCTGACGGGCAAACTCGATGGTTTGTGCCGTCATCACGCTACGGTTTTCGTCTTTCAATTCACCGCCCATATGACGAACGACGACCATGGCGGTCTCGACCATCGCCTCGAAGGCGGCAGAGCTATCCACCGCGCCGGGTAGCGGCATTAGGAAGGTAATACCAGGAGTCACGAACTCATCCATCTCTTCGATGGGAAAGGTGCCGGGCTTGAGCACGTTAACCATCGAGAACTGCAGCTCGCTGTCCGGGCTTTCCGTTTCGAAACGGTGAAATACGCCCATGGTACGGCTATAGCGCAGCCCGCATGCCATGATGAGTTCGAGCAGCTTACCGCCATCGAACCCGTCCGGGTCACGGGAAAGAACGCTGATCACCACCATCTCGTCGGCATTGGCCAACGTCTCTTTGGCGTGCTCGCCGTTCACATCGTGACGTAGCGCTTTTTCCAAGGTGGGATGAGCGCGCACCACGTTATCTTGTGCAGCGTAAGTCGCTTCCAGCTCGTCATCGACGCCTTGGTAATGCTCATCGTAATGTCGTGCGCTGTGCTCGTACTCATCCCACACAGGCGCCGACTGTGGGGCCTCCTGTTGGGCGGCTGCTTCATAGGCAGCGGCCTCCCGGGCTTGAGCCTTCTCTTGTGCGATACGTGCTTTTTCCGCTTCAGCAGCCTGCTTGGCTTCGCGGCGCTGTTCGGCTTCTAGCGCTTTACGCTCGGCCTTCTGCTTGGCTAATGCTTCGGCGCGTTTGGCTTTCTCGGCCTTTTTGATCGCTCTCTCTTTACGGCGCTCGATGATGCGGCGTTTGAACGAGCGTCCAATACCTTCGAAATCGACCAAGCGGTACTCGTCGATTTCGTCGTCGTCCAGCTCACGGTCGCCAACGGTCTCATCACGCAGTTGCCGACGTTTGGGGGCATCAGCGGCGTGCTTGGCAAAAACGGCGTCCTCTGGCTCAGCGCGCAGTACCGGTTCAGGATCGGGAGTCGGTGTCGGCTCATCGTCCGCGGCTTCTTTCGCTGTGGGCGCTTCGGCCATCTTAGGCATGTCAGGCTGAGTGGCTGGCAGCTCATCGGCCGATGCCGTTACAGCGGGCTCTTCTTCGGCCGAAGCGCTCATGGCAGGTGCGCTGCTGGAGGCCTTGACGGGGTCAGGCGTTGCGGTTGCCTCAGGCGTTGGCTGAGTCGCCGCAGGCATTCGCTGGGTCGGCTCTGCATCGACAGCCACAGACGGTGCGGGTGCCGTTACCTCTGCGTCGTCTTTGGCAAACACACTCGGCTCGCGACGGAGCTCTGGTTTCACTTCTTGAGCTGCCGCGTGCCGTTCGGCAGGCCCGGGGGCAGCAGGCTCGGGACGAGACGTGGTTTTACTAGAGGGTTTACTGAACGAACGACGGAAATCCGACAGCACTTTGGAAGGGCCAGGGTGCTCTTGGCGTTTGAGTTTGGGCTTTTGTCCCAGCCCGCTATAGTCGGCGGGTTTGACGACCCGAGCACCGCCGTTGGGCAGCTCCCAATTGATCTCGGCTTCTTTCGCCTCGTCGTCTAACTCTTCCAACTTCGCGGTAGGCAAATCTTTTACCGCTTGGTCTAGCCGGGGCACACGACGCTGACGCTGGAGCCTACGCACGCCGTCAACAACGATCAGCGAAACCAGAGCCAGTCCTAGAATGATTAACCACTCTCTTAATTCCATGTCGAGCATTCCATGGGTCATCTAACCGGTTACTAAGCGCAGTGCTTACACTACGCCAGAATATGGGAACCTTCTTATAAAACGATATTTAGCACCAAGCATAGCGCGGTTACTACGAAAAGAGCCAACTTTTGCTGATTTTCACACGTTTGCGCCGCTATGAGCGTTTTTTAGGCGAATTTTTCGACCTTATCAACCAGCAAAAGTGCCCAGCGCGTTATTTCATCTCTTTAAACAGTGTTTGAACACACCCTGCAAGGGGAAGCCACTACCTGCTTCAATCACTCTATTTAAACGTTATGCTAGTGAATGTTATTCACTATCGCTAGTTTCTTATTAATCCTTTGCGCTTTCGACGGCAGGCTGGGCAGACTTAACGTAACAGTAACGCTTCCATGCGGGCGCCTACTCCCACCTCGAGCCGCCCAGGCTCATTGTCAGCAACCTACTGTTATTAAAAGACTTAATGCTCAACGACCTGATTGACGCTAGGTATTATCAAACGCTCACCAGCAGCGCTCGGCACATGACACGAGCAAATAAGGAAACTCTTGGGAAGCCGCGCCCAATATCGTCTCGAACCATGCCCCTACTCGACCAGTTCTGCCGCTTCATCGATCCCCACGGACACCAGCCGTGAGACACCTGGCTCTTGCATGGTGACCCCCATCAGGCGCTCGGCGGCTTCCATGGCGATCTTGTTATGAGTGATGTAGATGAACTGCACGCTTTCCGACATCTCTTTAACGAGCTTGGCGTAGCGGCCCACGTTGGCGTCATCCAGTGGCGCATCGACTTCGTCCAGCATACAAAACGGGGCTGGATTGAGCTGGAAGATGGCAAACACCAGCGACAGCGCGGTCAGTGCTTTCTCGCCCCCTGACAGCAAGTGTATGGTGCTGTTCTTCTTGCCCGGCGGGCGAGCCATGATGGCCACGCCGGTTTCCAATAAATCGTCACCGGTGAGCGTCAACCACGCCGCCCCACCGCCAAATACGCGAGGAAAGAGGGTTTGCAACCCTTTGTTCACCTGATCGAACGTTTCCCGGAAACGCACGCGGGTTTCTTGGTCGATCCGTTTGATCGCCCGCTCCAGCGTGTCGAGCGCTTCGGAAAGCTCAGCATGCTGGGCTTCGAGGTAATTACGCCGCTCGGCCTGCTGGTCGTACTCCTCGATCGCGGCGAGGTTGATCGCCCCCAGTCGGCGGATCTTTTCCGAGGTGCTCTCCAAGCGCTCTTGCCACGCTGGCTCACTGGCATCGCTGGGCAGCGTAGCGGCGAGCGCGTCGGCATCGTGCCCCAGTTCCGCTAACTGCTCGTCTTGGGTGGCGGCTTTGAGCGCCAGCGCCTGCACCTCCATACGGCGCTGCTGTAGCTGTTCGCGGCTCTGCTCCAAATTGCGCTCGTGCTGCTGGCGGGCTAGTTCGTCGTTGCGCAGCTGCTCGGCCAAGGTTTGAGCCTGCTGGCGCGTCTCGTTGAGCCGCCGCTCCTGCTGTTCGCGCTGGTGCAGCAGCTCTTCGAGCTCTTCGGTTGCCAGCTCATCGGGCTCGACCAGCATTTCGCGAGACTCTTCCAACTCGGCAATACGCAGCGAGAGGCGCTCTTCGGTATCGCTTGAACGGGCTTGCTGAGCGCGCAGGCTTTCACGCTCGGCTTTTAAGCGCTCGCGCTCCAGTGCCAACGCCTGCTGACGCGCCTTGAGCGGGGCATGCTGCTGGTTGAGCTGCTCACGTTGCTCACGCTGACGTTGGCGCTGCTCGGCGCTGGTTTCTCGCGCTTGCGCGGCTTCCTCCAACTGCTCCATGGCCGTGTGCCAACGGGCGCGCTGCTCTTCTAAAGTAAGCGTTAACTCCGCCTCGTCCTCTTGCAGTTGCGATAACTCGTCGTTCAGCTCCGTCGCGCGGCTGGATAAATGCTCCAGGCGCTGGGCAAGCCGCTGCTCCTGCACCGCTAGCTGTTGGCGGGTAGCGGCATGGTCGCGCTCCTGCTCCGCCTGCTGCTCACGGGTCAGTTCCAACGTGTCGATCGTTTCACTAGCGACATCGCACTGCTCATCTAGCAAGACCAGCGCGGCTTCTGCTCGTTCGCGCTCGGTGGACAGCTCCTCGAAGCGACGACGAGTGACCAGTAGCGCATCGACGCCTTCGCCATTGGATTGCTGATGCAGCCAGCCACGCCCGCGCCATACGCCGTCTTGGCTGACCACACTCTCACCGGGAGCAAGCGTAGGCAGCAACGCTTCGGCCGCGTCAGCAGTACCGACGTAGTGAATACTCGCCAACCACTCCGTCAGCGCGCCCGCGCCTTTCACCAAATCGCTGAGGCGATGGCCTGCGCCCGCCGTGGCTGTGGAAGGCGGTGCTTGATCGATCAAGCACCACACCGTCGCCAGCGCTTCGGGCAGCGCGTTTAGCTGATGAGCGGCTACCAGGCGGGCGTTGAGCCAGGGGGCGAGCAACCAGGAAATGACCCGTTCCCAGCCTTGGCTAACCGCGATGGCTTCACCCAAGCGGGGCGCATCGGCGAGGCCATGAGCGGCCAGCGTGTCGCTTAGCTGGGGGTCGTGATCGGCTAAGGCGGCATCCATTAGTGCCTGCAGTGAGGCGAGTTCGCCCTGCTGCTGGCTTAATGCAGCGCGCTGCGCATCGCGCTCGGCCACGGCGTGCTGATAGGCGCGTTTGGCATCGCTATAGCGCTGCTGCCACTGCTCACGCTCCACTTGGAAGGCGTCGGCACGTTGGTCGGCTTCTTCCAGGCGGGCTTGGTATTCGGCGTGCTCGTTTTGTAGCGCGGTCATATCGGCCAGCTCGTCGCGCTGCTGGCGGCGGCGTTGTCCCTCGGCCTGCAAACGGGCAATGCGCTGCTCTAAATCGCGCAGTTGATCTTGGCTACGGTCGGCGTCACGGCTGGCTTCGCGCCAACGGTTTTCGGCATCGGCCCACTGCTGTTCAGCGGCCTCTAACGCAGGCGTTGCGTCGGCCAGGGTTTGCTCGAGCATCTCGAGCTGCTCTTCCAGCGCTTCGTGCTCGGGCAGCAACTCTTCAAAGCGCTCGTCGATCACCGCGAGCCGCTCTTGGTCGCCCTCGCTGACCTGGCGCTGCTCGTCGAGATCCCTACGGGCGGTGGCAATGTCGTTGGCCAGCTGTGCTTCGCGGCTGCGGCGGTGGGCTTGATCCTGCTCTAAGCGGGCAATGCGCGTGGTGGTTTCATAAAACTGCAGCTGGTGGCGGTCCAGCACGTCGGCCAGCTCATCATGCTGCTCGCGGGCTTGCTCCAGGCGGGTTTCGCACTGACGAACGCCAAACACGTCTTTCTCGACGGCAATTTCCAGCTCGCGCACGCGGCTCTCTTGGTGAGACTGCTCGGCCCGCAGGGTACGGCCGCGCAGCAGCGCCAGCTCGCCTTTCAAGCGATACTCCTGCTGCTTGAGTTCTTGGTAACGCTTGGCGGCTTCCGCTTGGCGCTTGAGACGTTCGAGCTGCTTGTCCAGCTCTTCGCGAATATCGTCCAGGCGCTCCAGGTTCTCCTGAGTACGTCGCATGCGGTTTTCGGTTTCCCGACGACGCTCTTTGTACTTGGAGATCCCCGCGGCTTCTTCGAGGGTGGCACGCAGGTCGTCCGGTCGCGCTTCGATCAACCGCGAGATCATCCCCTGGCCGATGATGGCGTAGGAGCGCGGACCCAGACCAGTGCCCATGAACAGGTCGGCGATATCCCGGCGACGACACTTCTGGCCGTTGAAGAAGTAGTTGGACTGGCCATCCCGGGTGACTAGGCGCTTGACGGCAATTTCAGCGTACTGGGCGTACAAACCGCCCATACCGCCCTCACGGTTATCGAACTTCAACTCGATGGACGCCTGTCCGACCGGCTTGCGCCCGGTAGAACCATTGAAAATGACGTCGGCCATCGACTCGCCACGCAGGGTTTTGGCAGAGGACTCCCCCATCACCCAGCGTACGGCGTCAATGATATTGGATTTACCACAGCCGTTGGGCCCAACGATGGCCGTCATGTTGCCATCGAAGGGCACGGTGACCGGATCGACAAAGGACTTGAACCCAACGAGACGTATAGAGGTTAAGCGCATTGCGACCCTTAGCAGCGGTAGCTTACGTGGTGGTTATTCAAAAACACGGTTGATAACGACATTGGCGGTATCGTCTTCGCGAATGGGGCCGACGCTGACGCTCTCCACGTCGCCAAACAGATCCCCAGGCTGCGGCGTGGCCTGCCCAGATTCCGAGACACGCACCACCAGGCGCGCTTCACGCACCTGGGAGATTTGCGCTTGCGGCGACATGGCAGCGGCGTCGTCCAGCACCACGGTCATCGGCAGCTCAGAGACCCGAGCGCGGGTCACCGCCAGCGGCGGCAGCTCGCCGTCGATGTCCCGCGCGGTAATGAACACCGTCGCATCGTCGCTGACACGGTCTGCCAGCGCCTCATCCAACGAGACGCTCACCCGCACGCCTTGGCCCTGAGTGGCGGCAGGTGACTCCGGTGCAACGCCCATGCGCCCTTGGGCCACACGGATACCATCACGTAGGGAAGCAGCCGTCTCTGGGTCTGAAATATTGGCAACGGCACGGCGCCAACGGTCGATGGCCGTTTCATAATCACCATTATCGAAGGCGTGAATGCCCAGAAGCCCCAACACGGTCGGCTGACGGGGGTCTAATTCAAGCGTTTCATCGACCAGCGCCTGTACCTCGGGCGTTAACTCCCGCTCGGCCATGAAGAAGCGGAGCTGCGCCAACTGAGCGAGCAGCGGCGGAATGCGCCCTTCGATGGCGATCAAGCGCTCCAGCGCATCGACCGCTTTGTCAGGCTGACCGGTATCCCGGTAGAGTGGAAACAGCGAACTCCACACGTTGGGATTGTGGGGCTGGCGCTCCGCTTCGGCTTCCATCCTCTCCAGGAACATCATCAGCGAGCCTTCCGGATCGTTTCTGACCTCCTGCTGGATAGCGTACAGCGTCAGGTCACCTTCCGCGCCGTTTTGCTGGTACCAAAACGTGCTCGCCCCGACCACGGCCACCATGACCAGCGGCACCACCAGCCGTCCAGCGCTCGCAGCTTTCAGCGGCCGCTTGGCCTGAGTGGCGGTGTCTTCCAGCAGGCTGCGCTCTAGCTCTAGGCGATCTTCATTAAAACGAGCGTCGTCGATGTCGCCACGCTCGCGTGCCGCTTCCAGGGACGCCATGCGCCGCTGGAAAATCGCCACGTTCTGCTCAGCAGACGTATCGTTGGCTTCAAAGTGATCTAGCTGGTCGCGCAGAACGCGGGCACCGCGCATGGGGGCAATCAGCAGCCATAGCGCAGGCAATAACAGTAGTGCAATCGCTATCCAGAGCGGTGTCATGAAGACCTCTCGCGGTTGATCAGAGCATCCAAGCGGGCGCGCTCTTCGGCGCTCAACGCTTTCGCAGACGCATTCCGTCGAGCACGCACCATCAGTACGACCACGAGCGTGCCGAGGACGAACAGACCGATGGGCAGCCCCCACAGCAGGTAGGTGCGGTTTTCCAGGCGCGGGTTGTAGAGGATGTACTCCCCAAAACGCTGCACCATGTGATTGATGATTTCGATATCGGACTGACCATCTTGAAGCAGCTGATAGACCCGCTCGCGCATGTCACCGGAGATCGGCGCATCCGAGTCGTCGATGGCCTGATTTTCACACAGCGGGCAGCGCATCGAAGACGTCAGATCGCGATAGCGCTGCTCCATGACCGGATCATCGAATTCGCGAATCTCGATGCCGGCCGCCACGACACTACTCGACAGTACCAGCAACATCACGGCGAACACCCAACGCATTAACGCCATTTTTCTACCTCCGGCAGGATGCGCTCACGAACGTCTTCAGGTGACACGTAGCCTTTATGGTGGTATCGGATCACGCCTGCGGCATCCACCAAAAACGTCTCAGGCGCGCCATAAACACCGAGGTCGAAACCCAGGCTGCCCTCGGGGTCGAACACGTTGACCTCGAACGGGTCACCGAACTCGCTCAAAAACTCTAGCCCCTTTTCACGGGTGTCCCGGTAGTTGATGCCCACCATACGAATGCCGTGATCGGCGAGCTCTAAAAGCTGGGGCATCTCCTGCTTACATGCAGGGCACCACTCACCCCAGACATTGACCAGCGTGACCTCCCCCATCATCAGCGTTTGATCCACTTGGCGATCAGCATCGCGTAGCGTGGTGGCTTCGAATACGGGAAACTCACGTGCCATCAGCGCAGAGTCACGCTGCGACGGATCGCGCCCCAACCCTTGGTACAGAAACAGCGCGATACCGAGAAAGCCAATCGGCAGGAGTAAAAGCAGCAGGCGTCGTGTCATACCATAGCCTCCTGAGACGACGAACGATCCGTCCGGGCGGGAGCTGTCTGGCGACTCGCGGCACGACGATAGCGTTTATCCACAACGGCTAGAACGCCGCCAAAGGCCATGAGGAGGCCACCCAGCCACAGCCAGCGCACGAACGGTTTGTACTGGACGCGCATGGCGTAGCTGCCATCGCCCAAGTCTTCGCCCATGGCGACATAGAGGTCGCGGAACAAACCAGGGCGCAGCGCAACTTGGGTCATGGGCATGCCGGTGGCGAGGTAAAGGCGCTTCTCGGGGCGCATCACGAAGCTGCGTCCCTCGTCCCCGCGCTGTACCTGAATGATCGAAGTATCGGCCAGGAAGTTGGGGCCACGACGGTTGGTGAGTTCCGTCATGGTGAACTGATAGCCCGCCACTTCCACGGTGGTGCCCGGCGACATGCGCACGTTGCGTTCGATGTTGTAGTTCGAGACCACGGCAACGCCTAGAATGGTCACCGCGATGCCCACGTGGCCCAGCACCATGCCCCAGTAAGAGAGCGAAAGCTTACGCAACCCCGCCAACATCGAGCTGGCGTGACGGGTCTTGTCGAAGAGGTCGCGCACCATGGGCAGCACGATCCATAGCGCCGACACGATTCCCAATGACACCCACAAATTCCATTCGCCGCCATAGATCAACGGCAGGATAATGCCTAACACGAGAGCCACAGCGGCGGCTAATCCCAGCTTACGCCATAGCTCACGGCCACTCATGCTTTTCCAGCGCGCCACTGGACCCAGCCCCATGAAGACACACATCACCACGGTGAGTGGTACGAATAGTGCATTGAAGTAAGGGGGACCTACGCTGATTTTACCCAGCCCCAAAGAGTCCAGAATCAGCGGGTATACGGTGCCCAGCAGCACCGTGACGGTCATGATGACCAGCAGGATGTTGTTGATCAGCAGCAGGGAGTCCCGCGAAAGCCAGTTGAACCCCACTTTATGGCTCACCCGCGGGGCGCGTAGGGCAAACACCAGCAGCGATAGCGTGACGGTGATCGCCAGCAGCATCAGGATGAAGAAGCCACGCGAGGGATCGTTGGCAAAGGCGTGAACCGACGTCAGTACCCCCGAGCGCACCAGGAAGGTGCCCATCAGCGATAGCGAGAACGTCGAGATCGCCAACAACACCGTCCAACTCTTGAACGAGCCGCGCTTTTCGGTCACCGCCAGCGAGTGCACCAGTGCCGTGCCGGTAAGCCAAGGCAGCAGCGAGGCGTTCTCTACTGGATCCCAGAACCACCAGCCGCCCCAACCCAGTTCGTAATAGGCCCACCAGCTACCTAGCGCGATCCCGACCGTCAAAAATGCCCAGGCCACGTTGGTCCAGGGCCGTGCCCAGCGGGTCCAGGCAGCGTCCAGGCGCCCGCCCAACAGCGCAGCGATGGCGAAGGCAAACACTACCGAGAAACCTACGTAACCCATATAGAGCATCGGCGGGTGCACGATCAGGCCAAAGTCCTGTAGCAGCGGATTCAAGTCGGCGCCATCTTGCGGCATGTTCGGCAGCAAGCGCTCGAAGGGGTTGGAGGTCATCAAAATGAAGAGCAAGAAGCCCACACACACCATGCCCATAATGCCCTGCACCCTGGCCACCATGTCGCGGGGCAAGTCGCCCGAGAAGACCGATGCCGCGAATCCCCAACCCGCCAGCATCAAGCTCCATAGCAGCACCGAGCCTTCATGGTTACCCCACACGGCGCTGAATTTGTAGTACCAGGGCAGCAGGGAGTTGGAGTTGTTAGCGACATTAGCCACGCTGAAATCGTCCAGCATGTAGCTGGCGGTCAAGCAGAGGTAGGCAATGGTTACAAACAGGAATTGGCCGATGGCCATGGGACGACCATAGGCCATCCACAGCGGGCGACGCGTGGCAGCCCCGGCAAGCGGCATCACCGCCTGAACCACCGCCATGAGTAGCGCGATGACCAGGGCAAAGTGGCCGATTTCAGGAATGATCTTAATCAACATGGGTGCTCCGAATTAGCATCAGGCTTTATCGCACAGCGTGCGTGCAGCCGTTAATAGTCGCTTCCTTCTGGGGAGCCTTCCTGCTCTAGGCGCTTGCCCACTTTGGCGGCTTTCGCTTGAAAGTCTGCCGGGGAGTAGCCTGCTTCTTCCAATGCCTGCGCCACTTCGGGCGGCATGTAGTTTTCATCGTGGCGTGCCAGCACCTTATCGGCGTAGAGTCGGCCATCGGCCTGCAGTTCGCCAACCACCACCACGCCCTGCCCTTCACGGAACAGGTCCGGCAGAATACCGCTGTAGTACACTTCTAGATCGTCCACGTAGTCGGTCACCACGAACTCGACGTCCAGACTTTCCGGGTCGCGGGAGACCGAGCCCTCTTTGACCATGCCGCCCGCGCGAATTTGGCGCTCCATGGGGGCATCGCCCTGAGCAATTTGTACCGGGCTGAAAAAGAGGTTGATGTTGGCGCGCAGCGCATACAGGGTGAGCCCCACCGCAATAGCGGTGAGCGACAGCAGTCCCAAGATGACAAACAGTTTCTGTTTACGTTTAGGCGTCATGGTGAACGTCCTTCTGAGCAGAGGTAACTGGCTCTTGCAAAGACTGCGCATACGATGACTGGCGCTGGGCGTTTTCTCGACGCACCCGGCGCTTGACCGCGTGAAGTAGCTGGCGGCGCTCCTGGCGGGCATGCCACACGATGACCAGCATCAATAGCGCAGTGACTCCCCAGGCAGCCCACACGTAAACCGCGTGACCGCCCATGGCAAAAAATTCGTTCAGCGAGGAAAAGGCCATTAGTTCGTCTCCTCGGCAAGCTCGCGCACCCAGCGCTTGTTGGCTTCACGACGCAGAATTTCGCTACGCGTGCGCATCAGCGTGAGCGCAATGAAAAAACTGTAAAAGCCCAACACCATGATGAGCAGCGGCGCCCACATATCCATGGTCATGGCAGCGCGGCCGGTAATCGTAAAGGTGGCGGGCTGGTGCAGCGTGTACCACCAATCCACGGAGTATTTGATGATCGGAATATTGATGACACCGACCATAGCCAGCACCGACGCAGCACGAGAGCCGCTATCGCGGCTGCTAAAGGCGCCACGCAGCGCAATCACGCCCAGATAAAGAAACAGCAGTATCAGCATGGACGTAAGACGTGCGTCCCACATCCACCAGGTTCCCCAGGTCGGTACGCCCCATACTGCGCCCGAAAAAAGGGCCACGAATGTCATCGCGGCGCCCAGCGGGGCCATCACGGTAGCAGCCATATCCGCCACTTTGATTTTCCAGACCATGAACACAAGCCCAGAGACGGCCATGGAGACGAAAATGGACTGGGCTAGAAACGCGGCGGGAACGTGGACATAAATGATGCGAAAGCTATTACCCTGCTGATAATCCGCAGGCGCAAAGACGAGCCCCCAAACGGTGCCGACCAGCAGCAACAGCGTCGCCGCTACCCAAAAAAGCGGCTGCAGTTTGGCGCTAATGGCATAGAACCATTTGGGTGATCTTAGTTTGTTGATAAAGGCCCACATGGTGTTCCCGTCCTCTAACCGTTGATGCTGATGCGCAGTGATGCCGCAATGGCCCAGGGTGCCAGCATCAGTGCTAGCGCCAGCAGTGCCCCTAGAATCGCCAGATGAGCGGCCATTCCATCGCCAAAAATAGCGGCTTGTACGGCACCTGCGCCGAAAATCAGTACTGGAATATAGAGCGGCAGCACCAGCAGCGAGAGCAGCACACCGCCCCGCGCCAGCCCCACCGTCAATGCCGCCCCGATGGCGCCAATCAGACTCAAGCTGGCCGTACCGAGCGCCAACGACAGCGACAGCACGGCGTAGCTTCCTGCGGGAAGCGACAGCATGATGCCCAAGAGTGGCGCCATGAGCGCCAGTGGCAGCCCGGTCAGCAGCCAATGCACCGCCACTTTTGCCAACCCCAGCGCCGCCAGCGGCTGGGGAGCCAGTAGTAATTGCTCGAGGCTGCCATCGTCATAGTCACTGCGAAACAGGCTATCCAGCGAGAGCAGTGCGGCTAGCAGCGCAGCTACCCATAACAGCCCCGGCGCAATGCTTGCCAGCAGCGCTGGATCCGGTGAAATCCCAATGGGGAATAGGGTAATCACCAGTGCAAAGAACACCAGCGGATTGAGCACCTCGCCACGACGGCGCAGCATCAGGGTGAGGTCGCGCTTGAGCGTGGCCTTGATGGCCACCAGCAGACCGCCCTGGGGGGCATGCATGGCCACCTCGGGGGGGCTCAATGGAGCGTGTGAACGTTGCAACGCTGTCTCCTTCTTACCCCAGCTGAATACGCCTGAGCACGGGTGACTCGGCCAGCGCATGGTGCGTGGTCACCAACACACAGCCGCCAGACTGCGCATGGGCCACCAGCTGCGCCTCCAGCGCCGCCACCCCTTGACGATCGATGGCAGTGAAAGGCTCGTCGAGCACCCACAGCGCACGCTGAGTGAGGGTCAAACGCGCCAGCGCCACACGCCGCTGTTGCCCGGCAGACAGCTGACCGGCAGGCACGTCCTCGAAACCGGTAAGCCCAACGGCGGCCAGCGCTGCCTCCCGTGCAGGCTCGCTGCCCACTTCTCCGCTAAGCGCTTGATACCAAGCTAAATTCTCCAGCGGCGAGAGACCCGCCTTCACACCGGGGGCATGACCTAAATAGAGCAAATTGGCGAGAAAATGTTCACGGGCTTGGCGCATGGGCGCGCCATTCCAGAAAAGCTCGCCACGGTAATCGGTTAATTGCCCTGAGAGTATTTTTAGCAGCGTCGTTTTGCCGCTGCCGTTTGGGCCCTCGATGCGCACGATCTCACCCGATTGGATATCGAGATCGAGCCCTTCAAACAGCCAACGGTCGTCGCGTTCACAGGCCAATTGTCGGGCTTGCAGGCACAGGCTCAAAAGACACTCCAGGCGCATTGATTTTGGGTCGAACTCTACACGGAAAGGCCCTTCCCCGCCAGTCGGGCTCTGCGGTCTTGGGTCGCAGCGTGCCCCAAACCAATGCTTTCTTAAGCACCTCATGGAGGCGTCCTGCAAAAGACAGGACTAGCACTGTATGCAAAAACAGGCTTATACTGTAAACACTGTATGAATAGACACCACAGAATAAAACAACAGGTATTGCCTCAATCAAACGCCTCGACAACGGGCGCTGCATGGGAGAACACACTATGACGATCTGCCTACCCTCTAGGGTAACGTCTCAGGTTCCTTCTTACGTACCCTCTCAGACGCTGTCTCAACCGGTAGCGCCATCGACGCCTACCCCACTAGCGTCTCGCAGCGCCTCATCACATGCGCGTCAAGCGTGCACACCCCCTCGCGTCACACGTCGCAACACCTACGCCCTGCGTATTCGCGGCGACCGCATGCGCGACTGCAACCTCTTCGACGGCGATGTCATCATCATTCACCGTCACCAGCACGACGCCCATCAAGAGACCGCCGTTGCGACGATCAACCAGCGCGAAGTGACGCTTAAGCAGCTCTCCATTAGCCGCTTGGGTATCCATTTATGGCCGGAAGATGCAGCCATACCGGACCTATTCCTGCATAATTGTGACATTCAGGTGCTGGGCATGGTAATGGGCGTGGCCCAACACACCACGGAAACCCAGCATCACTAATTGGTCACCCACCCTGCCGGGAGCCCTCGTTGCGTTTTCGAGTCCCTGATTTAGCCCTTGGTACATGGCACACCGCCGACATCGACGTCGAGAAAAGCCAATTTTTGGCTTGGCTGTGCCATGCCCCCACCCCTGACGCTTTCGATACGCTGCTTCAAGCGGCCAAAGCTGCTCACCCAAACGCCAGCCATCACTGTACGGCCTTCATTGCTGGCCCTCCTGGCGAGCAAACCCATATTGGCTTTTCTGATGATGGCGAACCGGGCGGCACCGCCGGACGCCCCATGTTCCAGGCACTTCAAGGCAGCCAGATCGGCGAAATCGGTTGCGTGGTGATTCGCTACTTTGGCGGCACCAAGTTAGGCACTGGCGGGCTGGCCCGCGCCTATGCTCAGGCCGTCAAAGCCGGCTTGGAAACGCTGCCCACCCGGGAAGTCATCGAGCGGGACAGCTATCGGTTGAAGGTCAGCTTCGCCCACGAAGCGCAAGCGCGCGCATGGTGCGACGAGCAGGCGCTGCCCGTGCAGCAGGCAGACTACGATGGCGACGGCGTGCGCCTGACCATTGGCTGGCCGCGGGATGTGGAGTTGGATATCAGCGGCCTAGAAAACCGCCTCAAAACCGCCGTCGAACCGCGGCGGGCATGAAAAAACGCGGCTTACACGAGCCCTGCTCGATAAGCCACGTTTCAGATAGGCAGCGCTCTAACGGCCGATTAGCCTAGGTACTTGATCATCACACCGGCGGCGACCGCCGAGCCGATCACCCCGGCCACGTTGGGCCCCATAGCGTGCATCAGCAGGAAGTTGTGCGGGTTCGCTTCCAGTCCAACTTTATTCGCCACGCGCGCGGCCATCGGCACGGCAGACACCCCTGCCGCCCCAATCAACGGGTTGATGGGCATTTTGCTAACCACGTTCATTAGCTTGGCCATCAACACCCCGGCAGCAGTCCCAATGCCGAAGGCCACGATTCCCAGCCCCAGAATCCCTAGGGTTTCGAACGCTAGGAAGCTATCGGCCATTAGCTTAGACCCCACCGACAGGCCGAGAATGATCGTCACGATATTGATCAGCGCATTTTGCGCCGTATCGGAAAGACGCTCCACTACGCCACACTCGCGCATCAGGTTACCGAAACAGAACATGCCCAGTAGTGGTGCTGCATCCGGCAGAAACAGCGCCACGGCAATCAACAGCATCAGAGGGAAGACCACTTTTTCGAGCTTGGAGACCGGACGCAGCTGCGTCATGGTGATCTTGCGCTCTTTTTCAGTGGTCAGAAGGCGCATGATCGGCGGTTGGATCAATGGCACCAGGGCCATGTAAGCATACGCCGCGACGGCAATCGCCCCTAGTAACTCAGGTGCCAGCACGCTGGAGACGTAGATCGACGTCGGGCCATCTGCCCCGCCGATAATACCAATCGCTGCCGCCTGATTGAGCGAGAAATCCATGATGCCCATGGAGGTCAGCAGCACCGCCCCAAACAACGTGGCAAAGATACCGAACTGCGCCGCCGCCCCTAAAAACAGCGTACGCGGATTGGCCAGCAGCGGGCCAAAATCGGTCATCGCCCCTACGCCCATGAAGATCAGTAGCGGCGCGATACCAGAGCCAATGGCTACCTTGTAGAAGTTATAAAGCATGCCGTCGCTGTAGCCGACGCTCACCGCAATATCTTTCGCGGCGCGCAGTTGATCCGGCGCCGCCGAGTCGTGGGCAATTGCCTTGAGGGTGTCGCGCCAGCCCTCGACACCGGCCAAGGGGTCGAGTGTGGCTCCCAGCGCGGTAGCCATTTGCTGAAGCACGGCGGGCTTGGCGACTTCGATCGCTTGATCCAGCGCCGAAATCGCAAGGCCCGCCTCGGGAATGTTGGCGAGAATGCCACCAAACCCAATCGGCACGAGCAGCAACGGCTCGAACTTCTTGTGAATCGCCAAGTAGAGCAAGCCAAGCCCTACAAGGATCATCACCGCTTGGCCAAGCTCTAGGTTATAAAGCCCGGAGCCTTCCCATAAAGTGATTAGTTTATCCATTCCGAGAGGCCCTTAAAGCTCGATCAGCGCATCGCCAACGGCAACGCTATCGCCTTCATTGACGTTGACTTTCGATACCGTACCGGCGCTGCTGGCACGCACTTCGGTTTCCATCTTCATGGCTTCGAGAATGATCACGACGTCGCCTTCGGCCACTTGATCACCTGGACGCACGTTCACTTTGAAGATGTTACCCGCCAGCGGTGCGTCGATGCTGACACCGCTAGACGCAGGGGTGTCAGCCTCAGGCTGTGCGGCGGGCTGCTCCTCAATATTGCCGATCTCGCCACCCTCTGACACCTCGACCACGTACGCCTTGCCGTTGAGCTTCACGGTATAGGTTTCCGGGCCACCGCCAGCGCTCGGTGCGGCGGCAGGAGCGGCGTCTGCTTTGGCCGGTGTCGACGCTTGAGCGGCTTGGGGCGCAGGCTCGAAAGCGTCTTTGTTGTCGCGGTTCTTGAGGAATTTCAAACCAATCTGCGGGAACAGCGCATAGGTCAGCACGTCATCCACTTCCCGCTCGCCCTCGGCAAGGCGAATGCCCTCGGCGCTAGCTTTCTCTTTCAGCTCGGCGGCAAGCTTGTCCATTTCCGGGGAGAGGTTGTCTGCCGGGCGGCAGGTAATTGGCTCGCCACCCTCCAGCACACGCTTTTGCAATTCGGCATTGAAGGGTGCCGGAGCAGCGCCGTACTCCCCTTTCAGCAGCGCCTGCACCTCTTTGGAGATCGACTTGTAGCGCTCGCCCATCATGACGTTCATGACCGCTTGGGTGCCCACGATTTGTGACGTAGGGGTCACCAGCGGAATGAACCCGAGGTCTTCACGAACGCGGGGGATTTCACTCAGTACGTCATCCAGCTTGTCGCCAGCGCCCTGCTCTTTCAACTGGCTCTCCATGTTGGTGAGCATGCCGCCGGGCACCTGGGCCACCAAAATGCGCGAATCGATACCGCGCAGCGAGCCTTCGAAGGCGGCGTATTTTTTACGCACTTCGCGAAAGTAGCCAGCGATGTCTTCCAGCAGCTCCAGGTCCAAGCCGGTGTCGCGGTCGGTATCTTTCAACATGGCCACCACGGACTCCGTCGGGCTGTGGCCGTAGGTCATCGACATGGAGGAGATGGCGGTATCGACGTTATCGACCCCTGCCTCGACCGCTTTCAAAATGGTCGAGGTCGATAAGCCGGTCGTCGCGTGACAGTGCAAGTGGACGGGAATGGAGAGCTCTTTTTTAAGACGCGTGACCAAGTCATACGCCGTGTACGGCGTGAGCAGCCCCGCCATATCCTTGATAGCCAGCGAATCTGCCCCCATTGCGGCAATGGTCTTGGCAAGATCTACCCAGCTATCCAGGGTATGTACCGGGCTCACCGTGTAAGAAATGGTACCCTGCGCATGGCCGCCCACCTGACGCACTGCCTTAATAGCGCGCTCTAAATTGCGCGGGTCGTTCATGGCATCAAATACGCGGAACACATCGACACCATTGGTCTTGGCGCGCTCAACAAACTTATCGACAACATCGTCAGCGTAGTGGCGGTAGCCCAGCAGGTTTTGGCCGCGCAGCAGCATCGCCTGGGGCGTGTTGGGCATCGCCTCTTTAAGGGCGCGAATACGCTCCCACGGGTCTTCCCCTAAGTAACGGATACACGCATCGAAGGTGGCACCGCCCCAGGTTTCCAGCGACCAGTACCCGACTTTATCCAACTTTTCGGCAATGGGCAGCATGTCGTCCAAGCGCAAGCGCGTGGCAAACAGGGATTGATGCGCATCGCGCAGCACCACATCGGTGATTCCCAGAGGACGTTTTATTTCATTCATGGTCATGGCTCACAGTTTGGCGTTATGAATTTGTAGTAAATTTAACAAAAAAAATGCATCAGGAGCGAAATGGACACGCTGGCACGTGCCGCTTACTGGCGGCGAGACGAACGATAACGATGCACCGCAGCACTAATCACCGCGACGACTTCGTCGTTTTGGCCGTGTTTGGCGGGTGTTTTTCCACTTTTTCGGTCCGCTGGCGCCGCCACAGGGGCAGGCTGATAACGGTCGATCAGCTTCGACATCAGCGTGACACTTATGACCAAAATAGTAAGAAAAACAAAAACAAAGCCCATACCCAGGCCCATTAGAGCAAGCCCCTCTTGGAGCAACTCCGACCCTTGCATAGCGTGCTCTCCTTATTTTACAGGGTTATTGGCACACCAAACGCCTCCAACGGCGCTTGGCGCAATAAGGGTAATACACTAACCTGCCACATCCAGGATAGAATGCAATCGCGCCATAGTGGAAGTCATGGTTGTTAATTTACTACATAAAGGTAAGATCGGTCTCGCACCGATGGAGGGCGTCATCGATGCGCTCACTCGAGACCTACTCACTCGGCAGGCCGGCTTTGACTGGTCGGTCACCGAGTTCGTCCGCGTCGTCGACACGCGCCTCCCCCCACGTGTGTTTTATAAACACTGCCCCGAATTACAGCAACGCCCCGTCGCCACGCCCAGCGGCGTGCCGGTGCACCTGCAGTTGCTAGGCGCCGACCCACAGGCTTTGGCGGAGAATGCCCGCCAAGCGCTGGCGCTGGGCGCCATCAGTATCGATCTCAATTTTGGCTGCCCGGCCAAGCTCGTCAACCGCCACGATGGCGGCGCGTCGCTGTTGCGCCAGCCCGAGCGCGTCTACCGCGCCGTGAAAGCGGTGGCCGAGGCGTTAGACGGAGAGATACCGGTGACGGCAAAAATTCGCCTGGGGTTTGCCAATCGGCGCTTGGCGGTGGCGTGTGCGCAGGCCACCGAGTCGGGCGGCGCGGCGCGACTGGTCGTCCACGGGCGGACGCGAGACGAGGGATACCGCCCTCCCGCTCACTGGGAGTGGATCGGCAAAGTGCGCCGCCACGTTTCCATCCCCGTGGTGGCCAATGGCGATATCTGGACACTCGAGGATTACTGGAAAGCGCGCACGCTCTCGGGCTGCTGCGACGTCATGCTAGGACGCAGCGCCCTCGCCGACCCCTGGCTGGCCCCTCGCATTCGCCACTGGCAGCAAACCGGCGAACGCTTGGCGGACACCACTTGGACAATGCGCGCCAGCGTGCTGCAAGAGTACGCCGCGCTGCAGCGCCAACATCTTCCTGACCGCGTGGTGGTCTCCCTGGTGAAGCAGTGGCTTGCCCAGATGCGTCAGGGCAACGCCGAAGCCAACCAGCATTTTCAACGCTTGAAGCGCCTGACCGACTTGGACACACTTCTGGGCAGCCTTACCCCTAGCACGAGCGCGCTCAACGCCTGCGAACCCGCCTAAGGCCATCAAGGACCATCGCCAGCTTTCGCTACCCGACACTCTTCCCCTGGCGTTTTACGGGCCAAAAAAAAGCGCCCTTCCGCAAGGATGCGGGGGCGCTTTACACGATCGCAAGACTACCGCGCGAGCCACGATAGTCAGGCTAGAAAACAGAAAACCCGCTCTCCTATGAGAGCGGGTTTTGGAATCTGGCGCGCCCGGGAGGATTCGAACCTCCGACCACCTGATTCGTAGTCAGGTACTCTATCCAGCTGAGCTACGGGCGCTTTTCAGTCATTGTCGAACTCGTCAAACAATGAAAACACTGTAACATCAAACACTTACCTTTGCAACTTGGCGCGCCCGGGAGGATTCGAACCTCCGACCACCTGATTCGTAGTCAGGTACTCTATCCAGCTGAGCTACGGGCGCCTATCCAATTGCGATGTTACTAGATGCGGTTGGCGGAGAGAGAGGGATTCGAACCCTCGATAGGGCTATAAACCCTATACTCCCTTAGCAGGGGAGCGCCTTCAGCCACTCGGCCACCTCTCCTCAACAGCACGGCGCGAATGTTACCGATTATGATGACTGGTGTCCAGTCCTATTCCGATTTTTTTCGCGCCGACCTGATATTACCGCTTAAACGCCCTCTATTGAGCGTGACACAGGCGGCCATTTACTCTGCTTCGCTTTCGCTATTACGTTCACGCTGAATACGCTGGTAGATCTCTTCGCGGTGAACCGCGACATCTTTCGGTGCGTTTACACCAATGCGTACTTGATTACCTTTCACACCTAACACTGTGACGGTGATTTCATCACCAATCATCAGCGTTTCGCCAACGCGGCGGGTTAGGATGAGCATGGCTGATCTCCTTCTCAGACGTTTTATACAACGGGATGTGTCCGCCAGTGGCGTCACCATGCCATTATGCGACATGGTGACCCCTGCCACCAATGGCTTTGGCCCCTATGACACCTTAACCTCCCGTTGAAAGAAAGCTCACCACCACAGGGCAGCAAGTACTTTCAGCGTAGAAGGTTTAGGACACAATTGTTATTCAGATTCGATATCGGATTTATCAAGGCCAAATGCTTTGTGTAAGGCATTGACCGCAAGTTCCATATGTTTTTCGTCAATCACGACAGAAATCTTGATTTCGGACGTGGAGACCATACGGATATTGACGTTTTCATCGGCCAATACGCGGAACATTTTAGAGGCGACACCGGCATGAGAGCGCATACCAACGCCCACCAGAGAAACTTTGGCGATGTTGTCGTCGCCACGCAGTTCGCCGCCACCCAGGTCAGGAATAACGGTCTCTTCTAACAGCTTTTTGGTGGCCTTGTAGTCACCCTTCGCCACGGTAAAGGTGAAGTCGGTGTAGTCCCCCGCTGGCGCCACATTTTGAACGATCATATCGACTTCGATGTTGGCGTCGGCAATCGGACCCAAAATGCGCGATGCTACGCCCGGAACGTCTGGCGTGTTCAGTAGCGTCAGTTTGGCTTCGTTCTTGGTAAACGCGATACCGGAGATTAGCGGTTCTTCCATAGAATCCTCGTCTTGGTCAGAGTCAGCGACAATCAGGGTGCCCGGGCCGTCTTCGAAACTCGACAGTACCCGCAGCGGTACGTTGTACTTACCAGCGAATTCAACAGCACGAATTTGCAGTACTTTAGAGCCCAAACTGGCAAGCTCGAGCATCTCTTCGACGGTGATGCTCTCCAGGCGCTGCGCTTTGGAGCAGACGCGCGGGTCGGTGGTGTAGACACCGTCCACATCGGTATAGATTTGGCACTCATCAGCGCCCAGAGCCGCTGCCAGGGCCACGCCGGTGGTGTCCGAGCCGCCACGACCCAAGGTAGTAATGTTGCCGTCTTCGTCGACGCCTTGGAAACCGGCCACGACCACGACCTTACCTTCGTCCAGATCAGATTTCAGGTCGTCGGTTTCGATGCGCTGGATACGCGCTTTGGTGTAGGCGCTGTCGGTCAAGATCCCTACCTGTGCACCGGTGTGCGAGGTCGCCGGAACGCCAATTTGCTGTAACGCCATGGCCAGCAAGGAGATAGTGACTTGCTCACCGGTGGAGAGCAGCATGTCCATCTCACGCGGTGCGGGCTCTTCGTTCAGCGCATGGGCCATCTCGGTCAGGCGGTTCGTTTCGCCGCTCATCGCGGAAACGACGACCACGACCTGGTGTCCCTGGTCGCGAAAGCCTTTCACTTTTTCCGCCACGGCCTTGATACGGTCGACAGAGCCCACCGAGGTGCCGCCGAACTTCTGTACGTATAGTGCCATATGCCGTTTTTCCTTTACGTTCGGGAATGGAGGGTGAATATTATTGTTGCCAACTTTCCTAACTAGCAAAAAGGCCGGTAGCAAATAATGCCACCGGCCTCTCTATTTAGCGAAGCGTGTTTTCCAACCAAGCCGGGACACTGTTCAACGCGCCCGGTAGCGCCTCTGGCTGACTGCCGCCTGCCTGTGCCATGTCAGGGCGACCGCCCCCTTTACCGCCTACCTGGGAAGCCACATGGTTGACCAGCTCGCCCGCCTTGACCCGATCGGTCAAGTCGCCGGTCACCCCGGCAATCAGACTGACCTTGCCAGCCGCTTTGTCGGCCGTGCCTAGCAGGATGACGCCAGAGCCCAGCTTGTTCTTCAACTGATCCAGCACGCCGCGCAGGTCTTTACCGGAGACCCCTTCTAGTTCGGTGACCAGCAGCTTCACGCCGCCTACATCTTGCACTTGGCTGAGCATGTCACTGCCCGCCGCGCTCGCCAGCTTCGCTTTGAGCTGCTCGAGCTCTTTTTCCAGGCTGCGGTTGCGCTCCACCAGCGATTCGACACGGGCTTCCACCTGTTCAGGCTTGGTTTTCAGACGCTCGCCCAGGCGCTGCACGCGCGCTTCCTGTTCGCGGAAGTAGGCCAAGGCGTTTTCACCGGTGATCGCTTCGATACGGCGAACACCAGAAGCAATGCCCACTTCGCTGACGACGTGGCAGCAGCCAATGTCGCCACTGCGCTTGACATGGGTACCGCCGCAAAGCTCGATGGAGAAGTCATCGGCACCGATGGTCAATACGCGCACGTTATCAGCGTATTTGGCTTCGAACAGTGCTGCCGCGCCTTTGGCCTTGGCATCGGCGAGGCTCATCTGCTCGATTTTGGTCGGCGCGTTGGCCAAGATTTGCTCGTTGACGATGCGCTCGACCTCAGCAAGCTGCTCTGCGGTCATCGGTTCGAAGTGGCTAAAGTCAAAACGCAGACGCTCTGCGTTGACCAACGAGCCCTTCTGCTGCACGTGATCCCCCAACACCATTCGCAGTGCTTTGTGCAGCAGGTGGGTCGCGGAGTGGTTACGAATGGTCGCGCCACGCAGACTGGCATCGACTTCACCGCGCACGTTGGCGCCGACACTCAGACTCCCTTCGACCATTACCCCCTGGTGAAGGTGGTGGCCACTCTGCTTCTGGGTATCGTTCACCTGAAAACGACCACCATCGACGTGCAAGTAGCCAGTATCGCCCACCTGTCCGCCGGACTCCCCATAGAATGGCGTACGATCGAGCACTACGGTGCCTTTTTGACCGGCTTCCAAAGCCGCCAGCGCGTTGCCTTCGCTGTCTACGATGGCGGTTACGGTGGCTTGGTCTTCCAGCCGCTCGTAGCCGGTAAACTGGGTTTCGCCGTCCAGTTCGATAGAGACCGTGTAATCCGCGCCAAACTGGCTGGCGGCACGAGCGCGTTCGCGTTGAGCTTCGAGTTCACGCTGGAAACCGGCTTCATCCAGTGTCACCTCACGCTCTCGGCACACGTCAGCAGTCAAATCGAACGGGAAGCCGTAGGTGTCGTAGAGTTTGAACACGGTTTCGCCGGGCAGCACGTCACCTTGCAGCTCTTCGAGCGCCGCGTTCAGCAAGCCCATACCGTGATCCAGCGTCCGCGCAAACTGCTCTTCCTCTTTCAGCAGTACGCGGGCGATCTGCTCGCTGGCATCGCGCAGCTCGGGGTAGGCATCACCCATTTCGTCATCCAGAGCGCTCACCAACTTATGGAAGAACGGCTCGGACGCGCCCAGCTTGTGGCCATGACGAATCGCCCGACGAATGATCCGGCGCAGTACATAGCCACGACCTTCGTTGGAAGGTAGCACGCCATCGACGATCAAGAAGGCGCAGGAGCGAATGTGGTCGGCGATGACGCGTAGCGAGGGCGTGGTGGTATCGCCATGTCCCGTGGCGTCTGCTGCCGCCTTGAGCAAATTCTGGAACAGATCGATTTCGTAGTTGGAGTGCACGCCCTGCATGACAGCCGCTACACGCTCCAGCCCCATGCCGGTATCGATAGAGGGCTTCGGCAGTGGGTTGAGGGTGCCTTGGGCATCGCGCTCGAACTGCATGAAGACGAGGTTCCAGATCTCGATGTAGCGATCACCATCCTCTTCAGGACTTCCAGGCGGGCCACCCCACACCTCCGGGCCGTGATCGAAGAAAATCTCTGAGCTGGGGCCACAGGGACCGGTGTCGCCCATTTGCCAGAAGTTGTCCTCGTCCAGCTTGGAGAAACGCTCGGGGTCGATACCGATCTCATCTTTCCAGATGCGCTCGGCTTCGTCGTCGCTGATATGTACGGTGACCCAGAGTTTCTCTTTGGGTAACCCCAGGGTTTCGGTCAGGAATGTCCAGGCAAAGCGAATGGCGTCACGCTTGAAGTAATCACCAAAGCTGAAGTTGCCCAGCATCTCGAAGAAGGTGTGGTGGCGCGCAGTGTAACCTACGTTGTCCAAGTCATTGTGTTTGCCGCCGGCACGCACACAGCGCTGAGCAGAGGTGGCACGCACGTAGGGGCGAGGGTCACGACCCAAAAACACATCTTTGAAAGGCACCATGCCCGCATTGGTGAACAGCAGCGTCGGGTCGTTGCCCGGCACCAGCGAGCTAGACGGCACTGCCGTGTGGCCGTGCTCTTCAAAAAACGATAGGAAGGCCTGTCTGATCTCTGCGCTTTTCATAGGGTATCCGTAACAAGAAAGCGTGATGCCCCAGGGCGCTGTCGCCGCCACCCGCTGGGGTCGCAAAGGATCCATTATAACGCAGTTGTCAAACGACTAAAGCCGCAGTTAGTGGCAGAACCTAAAACGAGCGGTTCCAAAGGGCGTATTATAGGCAGGAAAGCGCGTAGCGGATTTGCTCGAAGTCAAAGCCACGTGTCGCCAGAAAACGTTCGCGCTTGGCGCGCTCTTTGGGTGTATCGCCGGGGGAGTCGTAACGTCTTGCTAGGGTCTCTTTGGCCAGCTCGAACCAATCGACGGCTTCTCGCTCCTCGACGGCCGCTAGCGCAGCCGTCAGCGTTTCCTGATCGATACCTCGCTGACGAAGTTCGCCCTTGATGCGGATCACGCCCTGCCCACGGGCAATTCGCGAACGGACGAAGCTCTCGGCAAAGCGCGCATCCGATTGAAGCGACTGTTCGGCCAGCGCATCGAGGCAGGCCTCGATTTCAACGCCGTCGAAGGATTTTTGCTGAAGTTTACGCGCCAGCTCGACGCGCGAGTACTCGCGTCGAGCCAGCAGTTGAATAGCCACGTCCCGTGGCGAGGCATCTGCATTAGAGGGGAACATGGCACCCTCCTCTTTTCCACGCCAACGGGAATGGCCGTTTAGAGCAGATCGTCGTCGCCATCGGCGGCCACATCCGCGGCGGGCGCTTCTTCTTTCTTCGGCTCGGCCTTGGCGAGGAGCTGTTCACGGATTTGAGTCTCGATCTCGTTCATGATCTCGGGATGCTCTTCCAAGTACTGGGCCGCATTGGCTTTGCCTTGACCGATCTTGTTGCCTTTGTAGCTATACCAAGCGCCCGCTTTATCGACCAAGTTGCACTGCACGCCAAGATCGATGACCTCGCCGGCGTGGTAAATACCTTTGCCGTACAGGATTTGGAACTCGGCCTGACGGAACGGCGGCGCCACCTTGTTCTTCACTACTTTCACGCGGGTTTCGTTACCGGTGACTTCGTCTCCCGCCTTCACCGAACCGGTGCGGCGAATATCCAAGCGAACGCTGGAGTAGAACTTCAGCGCGTTACCGCCGGTCGTGGTCTCGGGGCTGCCGAACATCACGCCGATTTTCATACGAATCTGATTGATGAAGACCACCAAGCAGTTGGCGTTTTTGATGTTACCGGTGATTTTACGCAGCGCCTGGGACATCAAACGCGCCTGCAGACCGACGTGGGAGTCGCCCATTTCGCCTTCGATCTCGGCACGCGGGGTTAGCGCCGCCACGGAGTCGATGATGATCACATCGACACCGCCGGAGCGCACCAGCATGTCGGTAATCTCCAGCGCTTGCTCACCCGTGTCCGGCTGAGAGACCAGCAGGTCGTCCAGGTTGACGCCCAGTTTCTCGGCGTAGCTAGGGTCGAGCGCGTGCTCGGCATCCACGAAAGCACACACTTTGCCCTGCTTTTGCGCCTGGGCGATGACCGACAGCGTCAGGGTCGTTTTACCCGACGACTCTGGACCAAAGATTTCGACGACGCGACCAAACGGCAAACCACCAATTCCCAGCGCAATATCCAGCCCCAGAGAACCGGTGGAGACAGACGGCATCACGACGCGTGGCGCATCGCCGAGGCGCATGACGGTTCCTTTGCCAAACTGGCGGTCAATTTGACTGAGTGCGGCATTGAGCGCTTTGGTGCGGTTGTCTTCCTGAGCCATGCAGAGATTCCTCATAACAAGCTGTATAATTAGCCAGTAGTATGCCAAAGATTCGCGGCTAAACAAATCCTCAACGGCTACTTTAACGATTATTTCTTCTGCGCTTGGGCGCTCAACCGAGCCACCAGCCCTGCCAGTGCTTCGCGCACCGCCTGCTCACGCACCGCTTGGCGGTCGCCAGGAAAATGGAAACACTCGGCTTCTTGCTGTTCGGCACCGCCCCAAGCGATCCATACGGTGCCGACCGGCTTGTCATCGCTGCCGCCATCGGGTCCGGCGACGCCACTCACCGCCACGGCCACATCGGCACCGCTCTCACGACAAGCACCGGCCACCATGCGCTTCACCACCGGCTCGCTGACCGCGCCGTGGGCATCGAGCGTCGCTTGCTCGACGCCTAGCAGGCGCGTTTTCGCGGCGTTGGAGTAGGTGACGTAACCGGCCGTAAAATAAGCCGAGCTGCCGGCCACCGAGGTAATGGCGCTGGCGATGCCGCCACCGGTGCAGGACTCCGCGGTGGTCACTTCCATGCCCAGTTGAAGACATTGCCGCCCCAGGCGCTGGGCAAGCAGCGATAGATCGAGGTTCTTGAGGCTTGAAACGCTGGGGGCCATGGTGACTCCTTCATGTAGGACCTTAGGGTAGCGTAGAATACTGCGTTTAGCTTTCTCAACGAAATTGCCCAACGAACATGCCGCAAGCCAATCGCTTGCGCCACGCTCAATCAGGACGCCCATGTCACAGGCCAGCCCCGCCCATACGCCAATGATGGCGCAATACCTTAAGATCAAGCGCGAGCACCCCGAGGTACTGCTGTTTTACCGCATGGGGGATTTTTACGAACTATTTTTCGACGACGCAAAACGCGCCGCCGCGCTGCTGGATATTACGCTGACGCAACGCGGCCAATCGGGGGGCAAGCCCATCCCCATGGCGGGAGTGCCTTACCACAGCGCCGAGGGGTATTTGGCGCGCTTGGTGGCTGGGGGCGAATCGGTCGCAATATGCGAGCAAATCGGCGACCCGGCCACCAGCAAAGGGCCCGTCGAGCGCCAGGTCGTGCGTATCGTGACACCCGGCACGCTGCACGACGAAGCCCTGCTCGATGCACGGCGAGATAACGTTCTAGTGGCCGTTGCCCCCGGCAAGGCGGGCTGGGGGGTGGCGTGGCTGGAGCTCTCCAGCGGTCGCTTCAACGTGCTGGAAGTCGAGAGCGAAGCGGAAATGCTCGCCGAGTTGACCCGGCTCTCTCCGGCAGAGCTGTTGGTCCCCGAAAGCCTGACGCTGCCCGATGTGTGGTCGCAAAAGCGCAGCCTACGCCGACAGGGGGAGTGGCTATTCGATCTGGAGAGCGCCACCCGCAGCCTGTGTGACCAGTTCGAGGTCAGCGATCTGCGTGGCTTTGGCTGCGCGCACCTCTCCACGGCGCTGATCGCGGCCGGTGTCTTGATCGACTATGCCCGCGACACCCAGCGCTCGCGCCTGCCCCACGTGACGGCCATCAGCGTAGAGAACCGCGATGATGCCGTGGTGATCGACGCCGCCAGCCGCCGCAACCTGGAGATCGACATCAATCTGGGGGGCAGCAGTGACAACACCCTGGCCAGCGTGCTCGACACCTGCACGACCGCCATGGGGTCACGGCTTTTAAAACGCTGGCTGAATCGCCCGTTGCGTCAGCGAGAGATCGTCGAAGGCCGCCAAGCCGGCGTTGCCCTGCTCTCCATCGATGCCGCTTATATGAGCTTGCGGGAAACATTAATCGATGTGGGCGATGTGGAACGCATACTCGCCCGTGTCGCTCTTTATAGCGCCCGACCGCGAGATCTCGCACGGTTGAGAGATGCGCTCGCCACGCTGCCCACGCTGGAAGCGCTGCTGGCCGATATCGACAGCGGCAGTGCCCTGGATAGCCTCAAGCCACACATTCGCCCCTACCCCGAGCTGGCCGATACGCTAGCACGCGCGCTGGTCGACAACCCGCCCGTGGTGATTCGGGATGGCGGCGTCATCGCCGACGGCTTCGATGCCGAGCTGGACGAGCACCGAGGCATGGCCGAAAACGCGGGCGACTACCTCGTACAACTGGAGCTGCGAGAGCGTGAGCGTACCGGGCTCGCCAACCTCAAAGTCGGGTATAACCGCGTGCACGGCTACTTCATCGAGCTGCCCCGCGCCCAGGCACAGCAGGCGCCCGCCGACTATATCCGTCGTCAAACGCTGAAAAACGCCGAACGCTTCATCATTCCAGAACTCAAGGAGTTCGAGGACAAAGCGCTTTCTGCCAAGTCGCGCGCGCTCACTCGAGAAAAATGGCTTTACGATCAGCTGCTGGCTGACCTCAATGCCCAGTTGCACGAGCTACAAAACACTTCCCGAGCGCTCGCAGAGTTAGACGTGCTGTGCGCCTTCGCCGAGCGCGCCGATGCGCTCAACTGGGTGCGCCCGCAGTTGGTCGACAGCACCGGCATCACGATTACGGCGGGCCGTCACCCCGTCGTAGAGCAGGTCAGCGATAAGCCGTTCGTGCCCAACGACGTACTGCTCACCCCAGAGCAGCACATGCTGATCATTACCGGCCCCAATATGGGCGGTAAATCGACTTACATGCGCCAGACGGCGCTGATTGCACTGCTGGCCCATAGCGGCAGCTTCGTGCCTGCCGATGCCGCTGAGATCGGTCCGGTCGATCGCATCTTTACCCGGATTGGCTCGTCGGATGATCTCGCCGGGGGACGCTCGACCTTCATGGTGGAAATGACCGAAACCGCCAATATCCTGCATAATGCCACCGAGCACAGCCTAGTCCTGATGGATGAGATTGGCCGCGGCACCAGCACCTTCGACGGGCTCTCCTTGGCCTGGGCGAGCGCCGAGCATCTCGCCAACGCCCGGGCGCTCACGCTGTTTGCCACGCACTATTTTGAAATGACGGCACTGCCTGAGCAGGCGGAGGGCGTCGCCAATATTCATTTGACGGCAACGGAACACGGCGATGGCATCGTGTTCATGCACCGTATCGAGGCGGGCCCCGCCAGCCAGAGTTATGGCTTACAGGTCGCCCAACTCGCCGGGGTCCCGGCTCCGGTGATTCGTCGCGCTCGGGAAAAGCTGATGATGCTCGAGCAGCGGGATGTCGACGAGCAGCAGCGGCCCTCAGCGAGCCCTGCGATACCGCAGCAAAACGACCTGTTCGCCAGCGTCCCGCACCCGGTGGTAGAAGCGCTCGGCAAGGCGGATATCGACGACTTGTCGCCTCGCGAAGCGCTGGCCCTGTTGTATCAGTGGCGAGAGCTGCTATAGACAATGGATATAATGAGCGGCAGTAATCGCATCAACAGATGAGCGCGAGCGCTTGCCGCCGGGTATGGGCACCACTAGAATGTCGCCCATACTTTTTTACCTTATAAAAAATCGCTGATTTATAACCATTCACGATTGACCACGACCGGGAGGCTTCTCGGTCTCGCAAGAGGGATAGCAAGATGACGTTTGTCGTTACCGAGAACTGCATCCAATGCAAATACACCGACTGTGTGGAAGTTTGCCCGGTCGACTGCTTCTACGAAGGCCCCAACTTCCTGGTCATTCACCCAGACGAGTGCATTGACTGCGCGCTGTGTGAGCCAGAGTGTCCTGCTGAGGCGATATTCTCTGAGGATGAGCTGCCCGATGGCCAGGAGCCTTTCATCGAGATCAACGCGGAGCTGGCCGAAGTATGGCCCAATATTGCCGAGAAGAAAGACCCTCTGCCCGATGCAGAAGAGTGGGATGGCAAAACGGGTAAGCTGGAAAAACTCGAGCGTTGAGCGCAGAGTGTTAGCACACCACAAAAAAACCAGCGTTTACGCTGGTTTTTTTGTGGTCGGATGGAAGACATTCATGATTGCGTAAATGGCCTGCACAAAAAAAGGCGGCCCGTAGGCCGCCCGCTCCAAGCACTTCCTCTGACCACTCCCTGTGTCAACCTCCTTAGGTGACGTCCTTGCCAGGGCTCACATCACTGTGTCACCCGGCGCACCTACTTACATCCCGTTGCATCCTGCCTGAAGCATCCTTGCCTCCCCTTGTCCTGTGTGCATTGTGGCAGAACAGGCTAACTTCACAAGCCAGCAGAAAATACAAAGGGCGAGCCTCCCCGGCTCGCCCTTCAGACAAAAAAATCTTAAATATCAACGGCTTAAATTAAGATTAGTGAAAAAATTCGCTTTTTCCTACACGGTTCCGAGCGAATGTCGTCGGCATTTGTAAGAGATCTCTTACAAATTTTTGAGAGATCTCTTACACGCGAACGCTATATTTTTGACCTATTGGCCTTTGATGGCTTTCAAACCGGGGTAGCTCACATCACCCAGCTCGGCTTCGATCACCAGCAGGCGGTTGTACTTCGCGACACGGTCAGAGCGACACAGCGAGCCGGTCTTGATTTGTCCCGCACAGGTGCCTACGGCCAGATCGGCAATGGTGGTGTCTTCGGTTTCACCACTACGGTGGGAGATGACCGCCGTAAAGCCCGCATCTTGGGCCATTTTGATCGCGTCGAGAGTTTCGGAGAGCGAGCCAATCTGATTGAACTTGATCAGAATCGAGTTACCGATCTGCTCGTCAATGCCACGCTTGAGGATGTTGGTATTGGTGACGAACAGGTCGTCCCCCACCAGCTGCACCTTGTCGCCCAGCTTGTCGGTCAAGGCTTTCCAACCGGCCCAGTCGGACTCGTCCATGCCGTCTTCGATAGACACGATGGGGTAGTCGGCACACAGGCCCGCCAGGTAGTCCGCAAAACCTTCGGCGTCGTAGCGCTTGCCTTCGCCAGAGAGGTCGTACTGGCCGTCTTTATAGAATTCGGAGGAAGCACAGTCCAAGGCCAAGGTGACATCGCTCCCCAACGTGTAACCCGCATCGGCAACGGCTTGCTTGATGACCGCCAGCGCGTCGGCGTTGGATGCCAGGTTTGGCGCAAAACCGCCTTCATCACCCACCGAGGTAGACAGCCCTTTGGCAGAGAGCACTTTCTTGAGGGCGTGGAAGATCTCTGCGCCCATACGCAGACCTTCACGGAAGTTCGTAGCGCCAACCGGCTGCACCATGAACTCCTGAATGTCCACGTTGTTGTCCGCGTGCTCGCCGCCGTTCAGAATGTTCATCATCGGGACCGGCATGCTGTACTGGCCGGGCTGGCCGTAAAGCTCGGCGATATGGGCATACAGTGGCACGCCTTTAGCATTGGCCGCCGCCTTGGCTGCCGCGAGCGACACCGCCAGAATCGCATTGGCTCCCAGAGTCGCCTTGTTATCCGTGCCATCCAACTCCAGCATGGCATTGTCCAAACCGCGCTGGTCCCGCGCATCCATGCCCAACAACGCATCACGAATCTTGCCATTCACGGCCTCGACGGCTTTTAAAACGCCTTTACCGAGGTAGCGCGCCTTGTCGCCATCACGCAGTTCGAGTGCTTCGCGGGAGCCCGTGGAGGCACCGCTGGGGGCACAGGCAACGCCGACGGCACCGCTTTCCAAACGTACGGTGGCTTGAACGGTCGGGTTACCGCGCGAATCGAGCACTTCCAGCGCACTGATTTCAACAATTTTGGTCATGACAGTGTCCTTTGGTTGTCGGTCTAATCGATGAGAGGTCCAATGTATACCACGGATATCCGCCGCGATTAACGGATGGTCAAGGGGTCGAAGCCTTTGACCAGTGCGTCCAGCTGTGACAGTTGGGTCAGAAACGGCTCGAGCTGGTCCAGTGGCAGTGCGCAGGGGCCATCGCACTTGGCGTTATCGGGGTCTGGATGAGCTTCCAAAAACAGCCCGGCCAAGCCCACTGCCACACCCGCGCGAGCAAGCTCGGCAACCTGGGCACGGCGGCCATCGGCGCTGTCCGCCCGGCCACCCGGACGCTGCAGAGCATGGGTGACATCGAAGAACACCGGGTAACCGGTCTGCTTCATGTCGCCAAAGCCCAGCATGTCCACGACGAGGTTGTTGTAGCCAAAACTGGTGCCGCGTTCACATAGCATCAGGCGGTCGTTGCCCGCTTCCTGAAACTTGGTGAGGATATGGCGCATTTCGTGCGGGGCCAGAAACTGCGGCTTTTTGATGTTGATCGCCGCACCGGTTTTCGCCATTGCTACGACGAGATCGGTTTGGCGCGCCAAAAAGGCCGGCAGTTGGATGATGTCGGCGACTTCCGCCGCAGGCGCTGCCTGCCACGGCTCGTGCACGTCGGTGATGATGGGCACGTCATGGCGGGCCTTGATATCGGCCAGGATTTGCAGGCCTTTTTCCAGCCCAGGCCCGCGGTAGGAGTGGATCGAACTGCGGTTCGCTTTATCAAAACTGGCCTTGAACACATACGGCATGCCCAGCTTTTGCGTCACATTCACATAAGCCTGTGCGACTTCATCGGCCAGCTCCGCCGACTCCAGTACGTTCATACCGCCCAGCAGCATGAGTGGCAAAGAATTGCCGGCGGTTAAGCCGGCAACGTGGATGTGATGCTCTGGGAATGGAGACTGAGAAGACATGCTTCCCCCTTTATTCCTGAGGTGCGGCGTGGGCACGGGTCCGTGCCGTTTTGTGCTCTAACGCGGCATTGACGAAGCCCGAGAAGAGCGGGTGACCATCACGCGGGGTGGACGTGAACTCTGGATGGAACTGACACGCCACGTACCAGGGGTGATCGGCCAGCTCGACCATCTCCACCAGAGACTGATCGACGCTCTTGCCGGAAATCACCAGGCCTGCCGTTTCCAGCTCATCGATGAACTGGTTATTGACCTCGAAGCGGTGACGATGACGCTCGACGATCTCGTCAGCCCCATAGGCTTCGCGGGCTTTGCTGCCTGACTTCAAATGGCAAACCTGGCCACCCAAGCGCATGGTGCCGCCAAGATCCGAGGCCGCATCGCGGAGCTCGATCTTGCCTTCGGCGTTGATCCACTCAGTGATCAAGCCCACGACGGGGTGCTTGGTGTCGTGGGTAAACTCGGTGGAGTTGGCGTCTTTCCAACCAGCTACGTTACGCGCGAACTCGATCACCGCTACCTGCATACCCAAACAAATACCCAGGTAAGGGATGTTGTTTTCGCGAGCGAACTGAGCGGTCAGAATCTTGCCTTCCACACCGCGCTCGCCAAAACCACCGGGCACTAGAATGGCGTCTTTGCCTGCCAGGCGCTCGGTGCCGTGACGCTCGATGTCTTCGGAGTCGATATAGTCGACGTTGACCTTGATTCGACCCTGAATACCCGCGTGGATCAGCGCTTCATTCAGCGACTTGTAGGCATCCAGCAGCTCCATGTACTTGCCGACCATGGCGATGCTGACGGACTTCAGCGGGTTGAGCTTGGCATCGAGTACCTTGACCCACTCCGACAGGTCCGCAGGTGCCGCTTCCAGGCGCAGCTTGTCACAGACGATATCGTCTAGACCGTGCTCGTGGAGCATCAGCGGAATGCGGTAGATAGTGTCGGCGTCTTGCAGCGGCACTACTGCACGCTCTTCCACATTGGTGAACAGCGCAATCTTGCGGCGCTCGCTCTCTTCGAGCTCGACTTCGCTACGGCAAATCAGAATGTCTGGTTGGATACCGATGGAGCGCAACTCTTTGACGCTGTGCTGTGTCGGCTTGGTCTTGGTTTCGCCAGCGGTCTTGATGTACGGCACCAGAGTCAGGTGCATGTAAATGGCGCGGCTGGCGCCAAGCTCGCTGCGAATCTGACGAATGGACTCCAGGAAGGGCAGTGACTCGATATCGCCGACCGTACCGCCGATCTCCACCAGCGCCACGTCGAAGCCTTCGCCACCGGCGTAGACGCGCTGCTTGATTTCATCAGTGATGTGCGGAATGACCTGCACGGTGCCGCCCAGATAATCGCCACGGCGCTCTTTGCGCAGCACGTGTTCGTACACACGGCCCGTAGTGAAGTTGTTGCCCTGGGTCATTTTGGTACGAATGAAGCGTTCGTAGTGACCTAAGTCCAAGTCCGTCTCGGCGCCATCCTCGGTGACGAATACCTCGCCGTGCTGGAAAGGACTCATGGTGCCCGGGTCCACGTTGATGTACGGGTCGAGCTTGAGCATGGTGACCTTAAGGCCGCGGGCCTCTAGAATCGCCGCCAGCGAGGCAGACGCGATGCCCTTGCCAAGAGAGGACACAACGCCGCCGGTCACGAAGATATATCGTGTCATGGAAAACCTGTCGAAACGTGATCAAAAGGCGTAACAGAAAGCCACACCAGGATGGGACGACAGAATAGCAGAGTACGCCTTAAGGCTCAATTTGAACTGCCGAGGCCACCTAATGAAGGATGAGAACTGACGACGCCGGGATCAGGCCAACGCGAAGGTATTTCGCCATGGATGGCGAAAATAGCGCCCCAGGATGGGTTAACAGCGCCCTCGCGTTGGCCTGAGGCGGGTAATGTCGCGGGGCTGGAGAACCCCGCGAAAAAAATCAAACCCCTAGGTAATCCAGGATGCCCTCAGCCGCCTGACGCCCTTCATAAATAGCGGTGACCACGAGATCGGAGCCGCGCACCATGTCGCCACCGGCAAAGATTTTTTCGTTGCTGGTTTGGAAGGCGTACTGGCCGTGCTCGGGCGCTTTGACCAGGTCCCAATCGTTGACGTCGATCTTGGCACTTTCGAACCACGGCGCCGGGCTTGCCTGGAAACCAAAGGCGACCACCACGGCGTCAGCGGCAATGATCTCTTCAGATCCCGGCACGACTTCCGGGCGGCGACGGCCGTTTTCGTCCGGCTCGCCCAGGCGCGTACGAACCACCTTCACGCCTTCGACCTTATCTTCACCAACTACCGCGACCGGCTGGCGGTTGAACAGAAACTCGACGCCCTCTTCCCGCGCGTTGGCCACTTCGCGGCGCGAACCCGGCATGTTCTCTTCATCGCGGCGATAGGCACAGGTCACGCTGGCAGCACGCTGACGAATCGAGGTGCGGTTACAGTCCATCGCAGTATCACCACCGCCCAGCACCACCACGCGCTTGCCTTCCATCGAGATGAAGTCGTTCGGGTCCTTCTCGAAACCCAAGCGGCGGTTGACGTTGGCAATCAGAAAGTCCAACGCCTTATAGACGCCGGGCAGGTCTTCACCGGGGAAGCCACCCTGCATGTATTTGTACGTCCCCATGCCCAGGAACACCGCATCGTACTCCTGCAGCAGCGTCTCGAACTCGACATCGGTGCCGATTTCGGTATTCAGACGGAACTCGACGCCCATCTCCTCGAAGACCGCGCGGCGGCGCTCCATGACGTTCTTTTCCAGCTTGAACTCAGGAATACCGAAGGTCAGCAGACCGCCAATTTCGGGGTACTTATCGAACACCACCGGCTTGACGCCGTTGCGCGCCAGAATGTCGGCACAGCCCAAGCCCGCAGGGCCTGCACCGACAATCGCGACTTTCTTATCGGTCCACACCACCTTGGACATATCCGGGCGCCAGCCCATGGCAAAGGCGGTATCGGTGATGTACTTCTCCACCGAACCAATCGTCACCGCACCAAAGCCGTCATTCAAGGTGCAATCACCCTCGCACAGACGATCCTGGGGGCACACGCGGCCACACACTTCCGGCAGCGAGTTGGTTTTGTGGGATAGCTCGGCAGCCTCGATGATGTTGCCTTCCACCACCAGCTGCAGCCAGTTGGGAATGTAGTTGTGTACCGGGCACTTCCACTCGCAGTAAGGGTTGCCGCAGTGCAAGCAGCGGTGCGCTTGGCTCGCCGCATCGGTGGGCTTGAACGGCTCGTAAATTTCTGCGAACTCTTTGGCCCGGGTGTGCGCCGGTTTTTTCTGTGGGTCTTTACGACCCACGTCGACAAACTGAAAATCGTTATTCAAACGGTTGGCCATGATCTCTCTCCTCGAAGCGTAGGCGCTGACGGTTATTGCGGCTGACGCCGAGACTGATCCAGCAGACTACCCAGACTGGCCGCTTTTGGCTTCACTAGCCAGAAGTGGCGCGCGTAGTCGCTAAAGTCTTCCAGAATCGCCGCACCGCGTGCGGAACCCGTCGCGGCCACGTAGGCCTCGATCATTTCCCGCAGGTGGCGACGGTAGGCTTCCATCGCTTCGGTGTTGACCCGGTGAATTTCGACCAGCTCGTGGTTGTACTTGTCCACGAAGGTCCGGTCTTCATCGAGCACGTAGGCAAAGCCACCGGTCATGCCCGCCCCAAAGTTAACGCCGGTTTCACCCAGCACGCAGACCAAACCACCGGTCATGTACTCACAGCAGTGGTCACCCGCGCCTTCGATCACGGCCGTGGCGCCGGAGTTACGTACCGCAAAGCGCTCGCCAGCGGTACCGGCGGCAAACAGCGTGCCACCCGTAGCCCCATAGAGGCAGGTGTTGCCGATGATGGCCGTTTTGTGGCTCTCGAACTGGCTGACCTTGGGCGGCACGATGACGATGCTGCCGCCGTTCATGCCTTTACCGACGTAGTCGTTGGCATCACCTTCCAGGAAGAGGTTCAGACCACGGGCGTTCCACACGCCGAAGCTTTGGCCCGCCACACCGATAAAGCGCGCCGTCACCGGTGCGGCTTCGAGCCCCTCTTCACCGTAACGCTTGGCAATGGCACCGGAGGTGAGCGCCCCGACGCTGCGGTCGCAGTTGGTGATAGTGAAGTCGAAGGTGCCACCTGACTGAGACTCGATGGCTTCTTTCAGCGCCGCCAGCACTTCCTGGTTCTTGGCACCCGGGTCGTGGGGCACGTTGCGGCTCACTTCACAGAACTGAGGCGCATCCGCAGGCACGAAGTCGTTCGCCAACAGCGGCATTAAATCCAGCTTGCGCTGTGATGCCGTGTTGCCCTCCAACACTTCCAGCAGGTCCGTGCGGCCAATCAGGTCGGTGAGCTTGCGAACGCCCAGCATGGCCATCAGCTCGCGTACTTCTTCGGCAATAAAGCGGAAGTAGTTCTTCACCATATCCACGGTGCCGCGGAAGTGCTCGCCGCGCAGGAAGTCGTCCTGGGTCGCTACACCGGTGGCACAATTGTTCAGGTGGCAAATACGCAGGTATTTACAGCCCAGCGCCACCATCGGCGCGGTACCAAAACCGAAGCTCTCGGCCCCCAGAATCGCCGCTTTGACGACGTCAAGACCGGTTTTCAGGCCACCATCGGTTTGTAGGCGGATTTTGTCCCGCAGGCCGTTGATGCGAAGCGCCTGATGTACCTCCGGCAGGCCCAGCTCCCAAGGAGAACCGGCGTGCTTGATAGAGGTGAGCGGGCTAGCCGCGGTGCCGCCGTCGTAGCCAGACACGGTGATCAAGTCCGCATAGGCTTTGGCGACGCCGGTGGCAATGGTGCCGATCCCTGGCTCGGAGACGAGTTTCACCGAGACCTGCGCGTCTGGGTTGACCTGCTTGAGGTCAAAGATCAGCTGCGCCAAGTCTTCGATGGAGTAAATATCGTGGTGTGGCGGCGGCGAAATCAACGTGACGCCGGGCACCGAGTAGCGCAAGCGGGCAATCAGCTGATTGACCTTGCCGCCCGGCAGCTGGCCGCCTTCACCGGGCTTCGCGCCCTGAGCCACCTTGATCTGCAGCACGTCGGCATTGACCAGGTAAGCTGGCGTAACACCGAAACGACCTGAGGCGATCTGTTTGATCTTCGAGCTGCGAATGGTGCCGTAACGGGCCGGGTCTTCGCCACCTTCACCGGAGTTGGAGCGACCGCCCGCCTCGTTCATGGCCTGTGCCAGCGCTTCGTGCGCTTCGGGCGACAGTGCGCCCAGCGACATACCGGCACTATCGAAACGCGGAATCAGCGCTTCGATGGGCTCGACCTCTTCCAGCGGCACGGGCGACTCAGAAGGCTTGAGCGTCAGCAGGTCACGAATGGTGGCCACGGGACGTTCATTCACGAGTTGCGCAAATTTCTTCCACTTGGTGTAGCTGCCCTCTTGCACGGCGGCTTGTAGCGACTTCACCACATCCGGGTTGTAGGCGTGATACTCATGGCCGTGCACGTATTTGAGCATACCGCCTTGGGAGATACCTTTGCGGGGAATCCACGCCTCTTTGGCTAGTAGCTCTTGCTGAAGCTGGAGCTCGGCGAAGCCGGTGCCTTGAATACGCGACGCCATGCCCACGAAGCAGGTCTCCATGACCTCGTTCGACAGACCGACGGCCTCGAACAGCATGGAGCCACGATAGGAGGCCAGCGTCGAAATGCCCATCTTCGAAAGGATCTTGAAGAGCCCCTTCTGCAGGCCTTTACGGTAATTCTCGCGGGCGTCTGCCGGGTTGCCAGTCAGCTCCCCGGTGCGGTGCATATCCGCCATGACCTGATACGCCAGCCATGGGTAGACCGCTGTCGCGCCCACCCCGAACAGCACCGCCATCTGGTGCGCATCGCGGGCATAGCCAGTCTCGACCACGATGTTGGCATTGGGGCGTAGCGCCAGGCGGCCCAGGTGGGAATGCACCGCACCCACGGCCAGCGCTGCCTGAATGGGCAGCTGGCCTTTGGGCAGCTCCGCATCGCTCAGCACCAGAATCACTTTACCCGCTTTTACCTGCGCTTCGGCTTCTTGGCACAGCGCGGTAATCGCCTGCTGCAGGCTGGTCTGCTCTGGATCGTACCCGAGCGGCAGCATATGGCTAGCAAAGGCCGGATCGTCCTGGCTCACCAGGGCGGTGAATTTACGCGGCGAGAGCACCGGCGTGGTCAAAATCAAGCGATGGGCGTGTTCCGGTGTGGCCTTGAAGACGTTCAGCTCCGCGCCACAGCAGGTTTCCAACGACATCACGATCGCTTCGCGCAGCGGGTCGATCGGCGGGTTGGTGACCTGGGCAAACTTCTGCCGGAAGTAGTCGGTGAGCAGGCGCGGGCGGCTCGACAGTACCGCCATCGGCGTATCGTCGCCCATGGAGCCCACCGCCTCCTGGCCGCTCTCCGCTAGCGGGCGCAGTACCTGGTCGCGCTCTTCGAACGTTACCTGGAACATCTTCTGCTGCACGTTCAGCGCATCCGTGTCCATCGTTTGGAAGCGCGCCAGTTCGGTCAGCGCCGACTCCAGGTAGTTCGCTTCCTGTTTCAGCCAGCGCTTGTAGGGGTATGCGGACTTCAGGCGATCATCGATGTCCTGAGTGTGCAGCACTTCGCCCGTTTGGGTATCGACGGCCAGCATCTGGCCGGGGCCGACGCGGCCTTTTGCCACCACGTCTTCCGGCTTGTAGCCGTAGGTGCCGATTTCGGAGGCCAAGGTGATGTAGCCGTTCTTGGTAATCACCCAGCGCGCGGGGCGCAGGCCGTTACGGTCCAGCATACAGACCGCTTGGCGACCGTCGGTCATGACCACGCCTGCAGGGCCGTCCCACGGCTCCATGTGCATGGAGTTGTACTCGTAGAACGCGCGTAGCTCGGCGTCCATGGTCTCGACGTTTTGCCAGGCGGGCGGCACCATCATGCGCACGGCGCGGTGTAGCTCCATACCGCCGGTCAGCAGCACTTCCAGCATGTTATCCATACTGGAGGAGTCGGAGCCGGTGGTGTTGACGATTTCGTCTAGTTTAGCGATATCCGGCAGACGCTCGTTGACGAAGTTTGCCTTACGCGAGTTCGCCCAGCCGCGGTTGGCTTCGATGGTGTTGATCTCGCCGTTGTGCGCCAGCAGGCGGAACGGCTGTGCCAACGGCCAGCGCGGTGCGGTGTTGGTCGAAAAGCGCTGGTGGAAGACGCAGATGGCGGTTTCCAGGCGTGGGTCGTTCAGGTCTTTATAGAAGGCCGGCAGATCTTCCGGCATGACCAGGCCTTTATAGGAGACCACTTCGGTGGAGAGCGACGCCACGTAAAAGTCTTCGTCGCTGCGCAGCGCCTGCTCGGCGTAGCGGCGACCCATGAAAAGATCGACATCGAAATTGTCGCTGCTGCCGGGGGCAACGAACAGCTGCTCGATACGCGGCAGGCAGTCCAGCGCCATGGGGCCACAGACACTCGAGTCCGTGGGCACTACGCGCCAGCCCAGCACGTCCAAACCGCGTGCGCTTAACTCAGCCACCAGCGTCTCTTTAGCTTTGGCGGCACGCGCATCGTCGTTGGGTAAAAACACCGACCCCACCGCGAAGCGCTCGCCCAGCTCTACATCGAGCGACTCTTTAGCAGCAGCACGCATGAACTGTGCGGGCATCTTCAGCAGCAGGCCGCAACCGTCGCCAGTTTTACCATCTGCCGCGATACCGCCACGGTGGGTCATGCAAGTCAGTGATTCAATAGCCGTTTTCAGCAAGTCGTGGCTGGCCTGCCCTTCCATGTGGGCAATAAGGCCAAAGCCGCAGTTATCGCGAAACTCGCCTGGCTGGTGAAGACCTCTATTCATGGGCGTGCCTCTAGTCAGCGTATTTTGTAAGCAGCGTTTTTATGGTATTATTACGGGTTTTTCTTTTTTTATGGCTCTTGTTACCCGCCCAAAATAGGGTGTTTTCCGCATTCGCTGCTGCAAGAAAATGGTCGCTCAGCATAGCGATTTGCCACCGCGTAGCGCAATCGCTCGACACTCGCCAATCGTCAAAAACCCTCGCCAAATCCCGTAGTTGCACTACCGTTCAATAAAAAAACAGTTATACTTCAACGGCTTGCAGGCTAAAGAAACGGTATTTTAACGACCAATATAGAACACTAGACTTTAGTCTAATTTTAACCAAAAACCCCATGCCGATAGCGCATAAGGCATACGGATATCACTAGTCAGCAGCCATTTCGGCGCTTTCTAGGCAAACAAAACCCGCCTGTTTCGAGGCGGGTTTTGAGCGGGTGCGCTTACGATTGATTCCCCTAGCCGCGCGGATAACCATCAAGTAGCTGTCTCAGCGTCTCGATAGGCGTGGCATCGCTAACGCAGGCATCGCCCAAGTCGTTCAGTAGCACCAGACGCAGACGCGCGTCCACGTTCTTTTTATCCAGCCGCATTCGTGTCAAGAAGTCATCCGACGACATGCCCATTGGCGCAACAAGCGGAAGGCCCGCGCTTTCGATCACCGCTTTCGTGCGCTCTAAGGCATCAGCGCTGATCCACCCCAACTGGTGGGAGAGCGTGGCGGCCATCGCCATGCCGGCCCCTACGGCTTCGCCGTGCAGCCAGTTGCCGTAACCTTGATGCGCCTCGATGGCATGGCCAAAGGTGTGTCCTAGGTTCAACAGCGCACGTACGCCCTGCTCGGTTTCGTCTTCCGCTACGATATCGGCTTTGATCTGGCAGCTTTTGGCAATTGCATCTGCCACCACCTCGGGTTCGACGCGGCGCAGCGCCGCCATGTTCTGTTCCAGCCAAGCAAGGAAGGCGGCATCGCGAATGAAGCCGTACTTCACCACCTCCGCCAGCCCTGCAGAGAGCTCCCGCGCAGGCAGCGAGGTCAGCGTGGCGATATCCACTACCACGGCTCTGGGCTGCCAGAATGCGCCAATCATGTTCTTGCCCAGCGGATGGTTGACCCCGGTTTTACCGCCTACCGAGGAGTCCACCTGAGAAAGTAGTGTGGTGGGCACTTGAATGAACGCCACGCCGCGCTGATAGGACGCGGCCGCGTACCCCACCATGTCGCCAATCACACCACCTCCCAAGGCAATCAGGGTACAGCGGCGATTGAAGCCTGCCTCGAGCAGCGCATCCCAAATGCGCCCCACTTGTTCGATGGTTTTGTACTGCTCCCCATCCGGTAGCACCACGGTACGCACGTCGAGCCACTCGGGCAGCGACGCCTGCAGCGTCTGCAAATAGTGCCGGGCCACCGTCTCGTTGGTGACGATCATCACTTGGCTGCCCGCCAGATAAGGCACGAAGCTGTCTGCGCGTTGCAGCAGCCCTACGCCAATATGGATGGGGTAACTACGCTCGCCCAGATCGACGGTGAGCGTGCGTTGGGGGGCGTATTCGGTCATGGAGAAACCTTCTTCTGTGGGGCGCTGACAGCGTCCAACGGATCGATCAGGCGGTGTACGCGGCGCAATATCTCATTGACCACCGCACGCGGGCTGCGGCGGTCCGTCCGCACGGTAATGTCAGAGGTCGCACGATAAAGCGGATCGCGGGCGGCGAACATGTCGTTGAGCACCTGCTCGCGGTTCGCGCACTGCAACAGTGGACGATTGCGGTCTTTCGCGGTGCGCTTCAGCTGCTGTTCGACGGTGGTCATCAGGTAGATGACGGTGCCACGCTCGCGGAGCACCCGACGGTTCTCTTCTCGCAGTACCGCGCCACCACCGGTGGCAACGACCACCTCCGCTAGCTGGGTAAGCTCGTCGATCATCTGAATTTCACGCTGACGAAAACCTGGCTCGCCCTCGACGTCAAAGATCCAGGGAATATCGGCACCACAACGATCCTGTATGGCGTGGTCGCTATCGTAAAATGGGCGCGATAGCTCCCCTGCCAACAGGCGACCTATCGTGCTCTTGCCAGCCCCCATGGGGCCTATTAAAAAAAGATTGGGTAAATCCTGCATCAGCGAACCGCCAAACCATCGTCAAGTAGTCGTGGAGTAATAAAGACCAGTAACTCTACCTTTTCATTGCTCTCTTCGGTATAGCGAAAGAGTCGACCCAGCACGGGCAGGTCGCCTAATAGCGGCGTTTTCGCCATCTGGCTGAGCTGCTCCGTGGTCAAAATACCGCCCAATACCACCGTCTGACCATTATCCACCAGCACTTGGGTTTCGATTTGGTTGGTATCGATGGGCGGCTCGCCGCCAAACTCACTCTCTCGAAAGCTATCGTTCTTGATCACCAGATCCATGATGATGCGATTGTCTGGGGTGATTTGCGGCGTTACCTCCAGCGATAGCTCTGCCTCTTTAAATTCGGTGTCTGGGTTACCCTGCGCATCGACACTCTGAAATGCTCGCTCTTCGCCCTGGCGAATGGTGGCCGTGCGCTGATTGGCCGTGATCACGCGAGGCTGTGAGATCGTCTGACTCTTCCCTTCACTCTCGAGCGCACGCAGTTCCAGGTCGAGCAGAATATCCCCCGACAAATAGCCAAAGCTGAAGCCGGTGTTGGCTGCTGCCGTGGACCCCAAATCCACCGCCAATCCCCCCTGGGCACGATTGATACCGTTGGGGTTGATATCCCGGCGTGAGAAAGTGCCGTCATCGTTTTCTAAAAAACCGCGAGTGCTGGAAACGCCCCAGTTCACGCCCAGCTCGCGAGAGGCGGTATCCCGAGCAATGACGATACGTGCTTCGATTTGCACCTGTCGCACCGCCACATCGAGACGGTCGAGAGTCCGCAAGATGTCGCGTACCTGAGCAGCGGTATCCTGAATCAGTAGCGTGTTGGTACGCTGATCGACGCTCACCCGACCACGCTCGGTCAGCAGACCGAAACCTTCTGCTCCGCGCAGCAGCTGTGCCAGGTCCTCGGCACGGGCGTATTTCACCTCGATGAACTCGGTCACCAGCGGTGCCAGCGTTTGCTGCTGGTTGCGCGCTTCGATCTCCTGGCGTTCGATGTCTGCCAACTCACCCGCAGGTGCCACGACGATCACGTTCCCCTGCTCACGGCTTGAGAGCCCCTGGCTTTGCAAAATCAGCGCCAGGGCTTGGTCCCAGGGCACGTCGTTGAGATTGAGTGTCACACGCCCCGTCACACTGTCGCTCGCCACCAAGTTCAAGCCGGTAAATTCGGCCAGCGTGGCCAGCACTGCGCGCACTTCGATATCTTGGAAATTGAGGCTCAAGCGATCACCGGTAAAACTCTCGCCCTGACGCTCACGCTCTTGCTGGCTGGCCTGGCTCACCGGCTGCACTTCGACGGTGAGCGTGCGTCCGCTTTGCGATGAGACCATGGCGTAGGGGCCGTTGGTTTGCAGCTCCAGCAGTGTATCGCGCTGCCCGGAACGGGGCGTAATACGGGTAATCGGCGTGGCAAAGTCGGTTACGTCGTAGATTTGGTTGAGCGCATCGGGAATGTCCACATCGCGGAGTTCAGCCATGACCACGCCGCCACTGCCTTCGCGCACCTGCGTCACCACACCTTCCCGGTCGAAGGTGACCAGCAAACGGCCTGCTCCATCCTCCCCTCGGCGAAAATCGATATTGGTGACGCGTGGGCCTTCAGACGTTTCCAAGCCACTATCGACCGATGGCGGCGCTGCGCTGCTCAAGGCCACGCGCTCGGACGTTGGGACGTCCCCAGCACTCTTCAAGGTAATTCGTAGCTGATCGGCTTCCACGCGGGAGGTGTACTCGAGCGGTTGGCGTAGGTCGACCACCAGACGCGTTCGGCCATTTCCTTCCAATGCAGTAATCTTCTCGACGCCTGCGCGATCGACGTTGATCCGCCGCTGGGGCAAGCCACTTTGGGTATCGGCCAGGTCCAGCGCTAAGCGGGGCGGCGCGTCCAACCGATAGCCACGCAGTTCGGCCACACCGCCGCTGAATTGCAAGAGCAGCTCGACCTCACCGCTGTCGGTTTGGCGCACGTCCAAGTCGGTTAGCACAGACCCAAAGGCAAAAGTCGGCAACAGAGCTAACAGTGATAGCGTAATTCGACGAAGCGTGACGGCCATAGATATCATCCGGTAACGAGTCAATGTAGTGTACTGCCGAGTAGCGTGGGGCTAGCTACTCCTTTAGCGTGAGCGTTGCCTCGCGCTCTTGCCAACCTAACTGCTGATGTAACGTACGTTCGGTGATGCGCACTTCTTGCGGACTGATCGTGGTCACCTGCCCGAAATCGGTGCCTAGGTAGTTGCCTTCGCGCACGCTAGTGACGCTACCGTCTGGCGCGCTGATCAGTGCCACCTGTTGCCCGCCCATCCGCAGCGTGCCCACCAAACGTAGGCTTTGCAGCGGGAACTGCTCTAACGGCTCGGTCTTTCGCTGCTGGTCGGGGGCCAGGGCGCTTGCAAAGACGGCCGCCGCCTCGGTCGCTCGCACGCTCTTAGGAGCGAGGAACGGACTGCGGGCATCACTATAGCGGTACTCTATCGGCTGGTAGTCGGGAATCGTTGGAATGGCGACCGGCGGCTGTCCCGCTGGAGCGCGCCGAATCTCGTCCAACACCGACGCTAGCTGGCCAAGGTTGGCGTCACTACAACCCGCGAGAAGCGCCATTACGCCAAAAGTGAGTAAACGCTTCATGGTACGGGCGCCTCCCCGTCTGCTGCGTCTATATAGCTATAGGTGCGAGCGACCAATGACATACGCAGCGACTCACCGCTCTGCTCGGCCGGTGAGAGCGCGATATCGTGCTGGGTCACGATACGTGCCAACTGACTAATGTCGGCCACGAAGTGCGCCAGCTCGTGATAGCCGCCGCGCACCTGAATATCCAGCGGGTGCTCCACGTAGTGCGTATTTCGCACGGTGGGGCGCAGGCGAATCGTTTCGATACTCAAGTCATTATCCAGCGCTGCCTCGCTAATGCTATCCAATAACGAGGGAATTTCGGCACTGGTGGGCAGCATGGAGCGCATGGTGGTCATCTGCTCTTCGAGCGCGATGAGTTGGTCACGCACTTCGGGCAAAAAGGCCGCTTCAGAGACTTTGCTACGATACTCGTTCAGAAGACGCGCCTCTTGGCGCTGCGCCGCTTCCAGTTCGATGCGCTTTTCGCTCACCAACCACCAGCTCAGTCCGCCCAAGGCTACGCAAAACGCTAGCGCGCCACACAGCACCTTGAGTAGCACGGGCCACTCGCCCGCTTCTTTGACATCCAGCGACTGCCAATCCAGCGTTTTCAATCGCTGCCACTCATCCCGCCAGCGCTCGCGCCCCCCTATCATGGCGACTCCTCCCCGTCACCACTCTCTCTCAGCGACGACTGCACCACTTCGAACTGGAACAAGCGACTATTGCCATCTTGCCCGCTGGTCACCTCCGACAGTAGCGGCACTCCTAGCCCAGGCATACTGGCAATCTGACGCAGCTGATCGGATACCTGACGTTCGCTGCCCGCCATGGCCGATACGCTTACCTGCTCGCCGTTACGGGTCAGCCGCTGATACACCACGCCGTCTACCGCGCTTGCAGCGATATCGTTGAACAGTTGCACGGTACTCACCCGCTCGGCCTGCAGCGTGTTGAACAGCGCCAACTGCTCGCCTAGTCGCTCGGCGGTTTGTTGATAGCGCTGCACATCGGCAATTTCGTTATTCAGGCGCTCGATGTGCTGGGTGATATAGGCGTTACGCTGCTGCTGAGCGGCGAGCTTCTGCTGGTAAAGCTGAGCGACCCCCAGGCCCAGCGCAACCCCGGCGATCAGCATCAGCACGACGACCCCGTAAAAACGGCGGGTGCGTTTCTCCCGACGCGCCTCCCGCCAGGGAAGCAGGTTGATATTAATGCTCATAGTCCAACCCTCATCGCCAAACCGCCCGCGGTGAGCATGGCTGGAGCATCGTTCGTCAAACCTTCCATATTGAGGCGCTTATTGACACGCATACGCTGAAACGGATTGGCGATGGTCACCGACATACCGCTATCGTCGGCGATGCGCTCGGCCAAGCCGGGAATGACGCTCGAGCCGCCTGCCAGTACGATGTGCTGCACTTCGTGCTGGCGCCCGGCGGTATAATAGAGCTGCAGGGAGCGCCCCACCTGTTGCACGACGGTTTCCAGGAACGGATTGAGCACTTTCTCGTGGTAATCCTCAGGCAGGCCGCCGCGCTTTTTGGCAAAGCCCGCCTCTTCGTTACTCAAAGAGTAATGGTCGCGAATCGCGTCGGTGAGCTGGCGACCGCCAAACACCGTGTCCCGGCTATAAACGATGTGACCTCCACGCACGACGTGAAAGGCATTCATGTTAGCACCAATATCCACTAGCCCTACGCAGGCGTTGGGGTCGCTGTCGACGTTGAGCTGACGACGCAGCTCGGCCAGCGAGCGCTCCATGGCGAAGGTTTCCACGTCCACCGCCGCAGGCTCCAATCCGGCACGCTCCAAGGTTTCGGTGAGCTGTGACACATCCTGCTGGCGGCAAGCCACCAAAATGACCTGCTGCTGCTCGTCATCGAAGGGCGCAGGGCCCAGGCAGTGGAAGTCGAACGCCACTTCATTGAACGGAAACGGAATATGCCGGTCTGACTCGGCGATTATGCGCTCTTCGATCTCGTCTTCGCTCAGCGAGACGGGAAATTGAAGCGTTTTGGTAATGGCAGCGCTGGCCGGAACGGCCACGGCGGCTTTACGCGTTGAGGGTTTGGCGTGTTCGACGGCGCGACTCAGCATGTTGGCTACATCGTTCATATCTCGAATACGGCGTTCGACCACCGCACCTTCGCGAAGCGGGCGCACGGCGTAGCTCTCGACTTGGTAATTATCGTTGCACCGTTTGAGTTCGAGTAGCTTGACGGTCGCCGAGGTAATATCGACACCAATCAACCCTTTACTGGGTGTTAGTAAACGCATGTTGAGTTCGGCTCCGCCTGCCTATCGTGCAAGTTTCGAGGTTACATGATTTTTAGTTAAGGCACACGCCAATGCCTCTACGCCATATCAACACTGGTGGCCGCTGCCTCCCCTTCCTATAATGGCAGCCACTTGCGCGCCATGGCGTTAACACTGCCTTGGCTACTCCTCTTTTTACGGGTGCCCACTGTTCATGACGTTTTTACGGACTCTTGTGCTGTCACTATTTTCACTGGTCGTTGCGCTCTCGGGTGCGGTCATACTGGCGGTGATTGGTGCGGCGATCTATTTTTCGCCGGGCCTGCCCGACGTGCGTCAGCTGCAGGATTTCGAACTGCACACGCCACTACGGATTTTTACCAACGACGGCAAGCTGATCGGCGAATTCGGTGAAGAGCGCCGCGTGGCGATCGACTTCGATGACATTCCCCAAGACATGATCAACGCGCTAATTGCTGCCGAAGACGCCAGCTACTTCGATCATGCAGGCGTCGACCCGCGCGGCTTGGCGCGCGCGGCGGTCGAGCTGGTACAGAGTGGCGGCACCATTCAATCAGGGGGTTCCACCATCACTATGCAGGTCGCACGTAACTACATGCTGACCCTCGACCAGACGTTCACACGTAAAATTCGCGAGATTCTGCTCGCCCTGCAGATGGAGCAGATTCTCGACAAAGAGGAGATCTTCGAACTTTACGTCAATAAGATCTTTCTAGGTAACCGTGCTTATGGCATTGCCGCTGCCGCCGAGACCTATTACGACAAGCCACTCGCCGAGCTGAGCCTAGCGGAAACCGCCATGATTGCCGGACTGCCCAAAGCCCCCTCGGCGTTCAACCCACTGGCCAACTCCGAGCGTTCGCTGATTCGTCGCAACTGGATCCTATTCCGCATGCGCGAGCTGGGGTATATCGATGACGATACCTACCAAAGTGCCGTGCAGGCCCCGGTCACCGCACGCCGCCACTACACCCAAACCGAGGTGGATGCCGCCTACGTGGCAGAGATGGCACGCCAATACGCCATCGAGCGCTTTGGTGATACCGCCTATACCGGTGGCTACCGCATTTACACAACCATCGATAGCGAACTGCAGCCGTTTGCCCGTCAGGCGCTGGCCAATGGCCTGATCGCTTACGACTTACGCCATGGCTGGCGGGGTGCCGAGCAAGAGGACATTGCACCCAGCTTGGTCGAAGCCCAAGAGCAGACCACTACCCAGGGTTTGGAAGAGGAGCTGTCCGAGTCGCCGGAGATCCGCCAAACCGCTCGTCAGGCTGCCCAGCGTAGCCAAACCGAAGTCGCAGGCGTGGATGGCGATGTGAGCAACTGGCTTCAGGTACTGGAGCGTACGCCCAACTATGGCCTGCTGCAGCCTGCCATCGTGGTCGAGAGCAGTGGCCGTGAGATGCAGGTGCTGACTCGTGGCGGTGAGCTGCAAACGATTCCATGGAGTGGTCTCAGCTGGGCGCGCCCCTATTTGAGCCCGCGTAGCCGAGGGGCCGAACCGACCAGTGCGGCACAGATTGCCGAACGGGGCGACCTCATCCGCGTCATCGAGACCGATGACGGCACGCTGCGCCTTTCCCAACGTCCAGACGCCGAAGGCTCGCTAGTGGCGCAAGACCCACGCACCGGTGCGATTCTGGCGCTGCAGGGCGGCTTCGACTTCAACGCTAGTAAGTTCAACCGCGCCGTGCAAGCCCAGCGTCAGTCCGGCTCAATCTTCAAGCCGTTCATTTATCTCGCCGCCCTGCAAGATGGCGAAATGAACGCGGCGAGCGTGGTCAACGACGCGCCGGTGGTATTGGATGATGGCAGCGATTCACTATGGCGCCCGGTCAACTCAAGCCGCGACTTCCAAGGTCCGATGCGCCTGCGCCCGGCACTGGCACGTTCGCGCAATCTCGTCACCATTCGCGTGCTCCAAACCATGGGGCTCGACCACACGATCCAATATCTGGAAGGGTTCGGCTTCTCGCCGGAGCGTCTGCCCCGCGGCCTGTCACTGGCCCTAGGTAGCGCCAGTCTCACCCCGATGGAGATGACCAACGCCTACGCGGTGATCGCTAACGGCGGCTTCCAAGTCTCGCCTTGGTTCATCGAGCGGGTGACCCGCGATGACGATAACGAAGTGATCGATGAAGCTACGCCGCAGGTTGCCTGCGTGAGTTGCGCCGAGGGCCAGGAAACCGTCGAGATCGATGGCAAGACCTACCCGATCGCCCCTCGTGTGGCCGACGCGGCAGCGGTATATATTCTGCGTGACATGCTGCGCGACGTCATTACCTCCGGTACGGGCCGAGGTGCACTGAGCCTAAACCGTGAGGATATCGTCGGTAAAACCGGTACGACCAACAGCCAGCGAGACGCCTGGTTTGCCGGTTTCAACAGCAATCTCGTCACCACGGTGTGGGTCGGTAAAGACAGCAACGACACCATTGCCGAGTATGGCGCGAATGCCGCTCTACCCATCTGGATCGACTTCATGGGCGATGCGCTCGAAGGAACCCCCTCTGCACTGCCAGAGCGTCCCGACACCATCGTCACCGCACGGGTGGACCCGGAGACAGGCCGTCGTTTACACGATGACCAACCGGGCGGCATGACCGAGCTGTTCCACAGAGACCATCTACCGGATTTCCAGCCTCGCCGCATTAGCCAAGAGCTCGAGGAAGCCAGCGGCTCGCAAGGGTCTGGCACGGCAGAGTCGATCTTCTAAATACGAACCGACGCTAAAACGCAAAAGCCCGGGAACGAATGTTCCCGGGCTTTTTTGGTGCTGCTTTTCTCCTAGGCAAAATCAACCGGCCACCGGCGTTGGCTCCCGTTTGCTCGCCTGCCAGTTAGCGGCGATGGCTACGACCATGACCGTGACGCCGGCCACCTCCGTCCACAAGCTTGGGTAGAACACACCGACAATGGCGCCACCAATGGCCAAACGAGGCAGCCAAGACATACGCGTGAACAGGTAGCCTTCTAGCGAGGCCGCGAACGCACATAGCGCCAGTAGCGCGATGACTGCATTCCATACCACCACGAGCACCGGCCCGCCAATGATGATCTCCGGATTGAAGACCATGAACAGCGGAATCAGGTAGAGCCCCTTGGCAAATTTCCACGCCTGGAAACCTGTCTCCATGGGTTTACTGCCGGCAATGGCCGCCCCCGCAAACCCCGCCAAGGCAATCGGTGGCGTGACGTTGGAGTCCTGGGAGTACCAAAAAACCACCAAGTGAGCGATCAACAGCGGCACACCGAATTCGGCGGTCAGCGCCGGGCCCACCAGCACGATCAGAACGATGTAGCTGGCAGTGACCGGTAACCCCATCCCCAAAATTAGGCTCGCCAACAGCACCAACAGCAGTGCCAGCACCAGGTTGCCACCGGAGAACGCCAGCATCATGGAGGAGAACTTCAGACCCAGGCCGGTCAAACCGACCACGCCGACGATGATACCGGCGACAGCGCAAGCCATGGAGACCGCCACGGCATTGCGCGCGCCCAACTCTAATCCCTGGACCAGCTTCACGAGCCCTGCCCACACGACCGCTTTCGTGCGCTCGACCGTGACCGGCTGCCCCTGTTTGGGTGCCACGAAGAAATACCATAATGCATAGCGCAAGACGGCCACCGCCACCATGGTGACGACCGCGTAATACCCCACGCGCATGGGCGACATGCTCATGGCCAGCAGCCATACCAGCACCGCCAGCGGCAGCAGGAAGTGCCAGCCATCTTTCATGACTTGGCGCATTTGGGGCAGCTCGCTCTTGGCCATGCCCTGCATACCTTGTTTCAAAGCAATGATGTGGACGAACAGATAGACCGTCGCAAAGTACATGATCGCCGGCAGAATGCTGATTTTGACGATCTCTAAATAAGGCGTATTGGTATATTCGGCAATCAAGAAGGCGCCCGCGCCCATCAGCGGCGGCATGATTTGCCCGCCGGTGGAGGCGGCCGCTTCGATGCCCCCCGCCTGCTTCGGCTGGTAGCCCAGTTTCTTCATCAGCGGAATGGTGAACGCGCCGGTGGTGACCACGTTGGCAATGGCGCTCCCCGAAATCGATCCCATACCCGCCGAAGCCAGAACGGCCGCTTTGGCCGGACCGCCGCGCTGGCGTCCAGTGGCGGCGTATGCCATATCGATGAAGAACTTACCCGCGCCGGTGCTCTCCAAAAAAGCACCGAAGAGGACGAAAATGAAGATATAGGTAGCGGCAACACCCAGCGGCAGGCCAAAAATGCCCTCTTGGCCCAGGTAAAGCTGCCCGGCCACGCGGTCGAGGCTGTAGCCACGGTGCTCCATGATGCCGGGCATCCACTCGCCCAGCCAGGGAAGCTCCCCACGGGGGCCGGCAAACGCATAAACGATAGCGAGCAAGCCAATCACCGTCATACCAAAACCCACCGCGCGGCGGCTGGCCTCGAGTACGGTGACCGTGGCAATACAGGCAACCAAAATATCGGTCTGGTTCCAGAACCCGGCGCGACTAAAGATGGCATCCAAGTTGAACACCAAGTAGCCACCTGTGATCAGCGCACCGGCAAAGAAGACCAGGTCGATTCCCCAGCCCACGATGCCGCGCTTACGATTTGGCCCAAAGGCCGGAAACATCAAAAAGGCCAATAGCATGATCAGCGCTAGGTGAATGCTGCGCTGATAAAATAGGCCCAGCGGCTGAATACCCGCCGAGTAGAGTTGGAATAACGACAGTCCCACCGCCACGATGGTGATACACCATAAAACGAAGCGGGGTTGAATCGCATTGCCGCCCGGCATCACAGTCGGCGGTGGCGTGGATTCGTTCATGAAGTCCTCGGAAGCATAAGCTAACTTAGGGGGTTAACACCCACTTAATTTTTATGAAAAGCGACATCGATCGGCGCACTTATGAGGTGTTTGGCTAACGACACTCAACGCGATGACAAGGCTATCGTGACGCGTTGGCCAGCCGCCCGCTCACTCAGGCTCACGGTGGGATGCTCGCCATCTGGCCACATGACGCGGTGATTGACGGCCGTCGAGCCGACCCGTAGCACGTAGCGATTGTTCGCCACTGGCTCGTCGATGGCATTGATCCAGTAACCGCCCTGGCCGTCCGACACTTGCTCGCCGCGCCCGAAGATGTGCCCAAGCCCAGCGGCAAAATCCGGTTGGTGGCTGCGCTCGAGCTGCATCGTGCCACCCGCGTTGCGGTAACAGTCCAACACCGTAAAGTGCTCGACAGAGTGCTGCCACTGGATGCACCAGCGGCTGCCCTGCGGCGCAGCTGCATCTACGAGCGTGTCGCCCTGCTCGGTCACGACCCGCAGATGCCAAGACGCAGTCGCCGAAGCGGGGGAGGCCCCCGCTTCGGCGAACAAACCACTCATCAGTAAGAGCGCCATCAGTCGTCGTTGCCACTGCATGGCACGGCTCCTAATGGGTTACGGACGCAGACGGTCCGGGATCTCAGCGCCAACTTCTTCGAAGTAGCGAAGCGCGCCCGGATGCAGCGGTACCGGCGTAGAGTTCATAGTGAACTCGATGGTGGTGTCGTTGGCAGCCGGGTGGACGGCAATCAGCTCATCGGTGTTTTCGAACAGCAGCTGAGTCAACTGGTAGGCCAGCTCTTCGTCCATATCGGCGTTGACGACCAGCACGTTAGGGATACCGATGGTCTGTACCGCCTCGTCCATACCGTCGTACATGCCCGCCGCCAGCTCGTAAGGTGCAAAGACCGCTTCTTCTTCCTGAGCGTTGGCGATCTCTTCATCCGACAGGCTAATCAGGCGGATGTCGCGGGTCGCGGCGAGGTTGAGAATGGAGCTGGTGGGCGGCCCAACGCTCCAGAAACCGGCATCGATATCGCCATCACGAATGGCGTCAGCGGTTTCGTTGAAGTTCAAACGTTGGGGCGTGAAGTCTTCATAGCTCACCCCGTTGGCTTCTAGCAGAGCACGGGCGTTCAGCTCGGTGCCGCTACCCGGTGCGCCTACTGAGACACGCTTACCGGCCAGGTCGGCAATGCTCTGAATGTCAGACTCAGCCAGGGTGACGAGCTGCACGGCATTGGGATACACCGACGCCAGCGCGCGGGTGTTCTCGATCTGGCGGCCTTCGAAATCACCAGTACCGGTATACGCCTGATAAGCAGTATCTGCCAGCACTAGCGCCAGGTCGGCATCGCCACGCATGATCAAGCCCATGTTCTCGACCGAGGCGCCGGTCACTTCAGCCGTCGCTTGAGCACCTTCGATATGGTTGTTGATCATTTCGGCAAAGCCACCGCCGATGGGGTAGTAAACGCCGCCAGTACCGCCCGTGGCAATCGAGAGCTGCTGCGCGCTGGCAGGCAGCGCCACGGCGAGCATGGAGGCGGCGACGGTATATTTTAGAGTTCGCATGAGCGTTTCCTCCGTCCTACTTGGACTTATAGGTATGGTTGACGTAAAGGAGGTGTGAAGCCCCAGCCCCAGGCTGGTGTTGCCAGCCTTTGGAGCGGTGGACAGAAGTTAGCACGGCTGGCGCGTAAGATGCTAATCCAGCGCCATGCGGCTTTTTATTTCAACAGCGCTTTGACGTGCTCGACGATATGCGCCCCGATAGGTAGCGCCGACGTGGCCGCGGGCGACGGTGCATTGCCAACGTTCACCGTGCGCTTGGTGTTCACGAACAAAAAGTCGTCCACCAGCTTGCCATCATTAGAGACCGCCTGGGCGCGCACCCCCGCGGGATAAGGCGTAAGATCGTCGAGCGTCAGGCTGGGACAGTACTTACGCACCAGCTCGAGATAGCCACGCTTGTAGAGCGAGTTCTTCATTTCGAAGAGCCCCGGCTTCAAGTGTTTACCTAACACCTTCAAGATACCAGGATGGGTGAACATCTGGCCCATGTCACTCAGCGACATGTCCTGTTTGCGGTAGCCCTCGCGTTTTAACGCCAACACGGCATTCGGCCCCACGGTGACCGTGCCATCGATCATCCGCGTCAGGTGCACGCCCAAGAACGGCATGGCAGGATCGGGAATAGGATAAATCAGATGGTTGACGATTTGGTTGTGGCGCTTGGGTAGCCGATAGTACTCACCGCGGAAGGGGCAAATCGTAAAGCCAGGGTCTTTGCCTAGCATGCGGATGACGCGATCGGCCATCAGTCCCGAGCAAGAGACGAGGTAACGACCGGTGAAAGCGCCCTTTTGGGTCGTCACCACTACCTCGTTGGTACGCTCTTCCAAACCGGTCACGCAGTGGTCAAAGCGGACCTCACCGCCAAGGCGGGTAAACTCCGCCGCCATGGCACGGGTCACCTCGGCGTAGTTCACAATGCCACTCGAAGGCACGTAAATCCCCGCCACGCCGGTGATATTGGGCTCACGCTCTTTGAGTGCCTCTGCCTCTAGCCATTCACGCTCCAGTCCGTTGGCGGCGGTGCGCTCCCACAGCGCCTCCATGCGCTGTTTTTCGAGTGCATTGGTGGCTACCAACAGTTTGCCGCAGATGTCGTAAGGTACGCCGTGCTGGTCGCAGAACGCCCGAGTAGCGCGATTGCCTTCCAAGCAAAACGTCGCTTTCAGGCTGCCCGGCGTGTAGTAGACCCCCGCATGAATCACACCGCTATTGTGACCGGTTTGATGCTGGGCCGCTCCCGACTCTTTCTCGATCACCAAAAGGCGCTTATCTGGGTAAGCCTGCTGCAGCTGCATGGCGGTGGAAAATCCCAAAATACCGCCGCCTACAATGATGAAATCCCACATAAATGTCGTTACCTGTGCCAAATTTTCAAAATTTATTGATAATAGCCGCTATTCAGCGTTGACCGCCACGCCCCTACATTGGTCTAAGCCACATTGGTTCAAGGAGTTCCCATGGAGCATGAAGCCCCGCGTCAAAACCTCGCGATGAGCGCTTACCAATCGCTCAAGCATGACATCATTCGCGGCCGCTACGCGCCTGAAGAGAAGCTCTTGATGAGCCGCTTGAAAGCGTATTACGGGGTGAGCACCGGGCCGCTGCGCGAAGCCCTTTCCCAGCTGGTGGCCGACCGTTTGGTGGTCGCCATCAGTCAACGCGGCTACCGAGTGGCCGCCATGTCGCTGGCCGAGCTGAACGATATCTACGATGCCCGCGCCCAGTTGGAAGGGCTGATTTTGCGCTTGGCGATCGAGCGCGGCGATGACGATTGGGAAGCCAACGTACTGGCGACCGCCCACCGGCTAGCCAAAGTGACCGAGGTCAGCTCCCCCGACGAGCTGCTGGATGGTTGGGATTTGCGCCACAAAGCGTTTCACACCGCCATCGCCAGCGGCTGTAACTCGCCGCACCTGCTGCAAATGCGTGACACCCTCTTCGATCAGGTGGAGCGCTACCGCCATTTATGGCTGCAAGAGACCGTCATGTCGCCTCAAGCCCTTGAAATCAAACGCCAAGAACACGCCACGCTGGTGGACGTCATTCTCGCCCGCAATGCCGAACAGGCCGCTAACCTGATGCGCGACCACCTAATGACGCCAGTCCCCATCATTACCCGGGTACTCCAAGCCCGTGGCATCGATTAAAATCTTCGTTTTAAAAAAATGTAGAAATTTTTAAATAACGGCGATACATTGGGCTCAACACGATCATCTTTCGGAGTTCACGCCATGACACGCTTCAACTGGGACGACCCGCTTCTACTGGAAAGCCAGCTCACCGACGAAGAGCGCCAGATCCGCGATGCCGCCCATGACTACTGCCAGGAAAACCTGCAGCCTCGGGTACTCAGCGCCTTCCGTGAAGAGCGTTTCGACCGCGAGATCATGAACGAGATGGGCGAGCTGGGTCTGCTAGGTGCCACGGTGTCTCCGGAGTACGGCGGTGCGGGCGTCAACCATGTGGCTTATGGCCTAATCGCCCGCGAAGTAGAACGTGTCGATTCCGGCTACCGCTCGGCCATGAGCGTCCAGTCGTCGCTGGTGATGTACCCCATCGAAGCCTACGGTTCCGAAGAGCAGAAGCATAAGTACCTGCCTAAGCTTGCCAGCGGCGAGATGGTCGGCTGCTTTGGCCTGACCGAACCCGACCATGGCTCCGACCCAGGCTCCATGATTACCCGTGCGGAAAAGGTCGATGGCGGTTACCGCCTGACCGGCGCGAAAATGTGGATCACCAACAGTCCGATTGCCGACATTGCTGTGGTATGGGCGAAATCTGCCGCCCACGACAACCAGATCAAAGGGTTCATCGTCGAGCGTGGCACCGAAGGCTTCTCCACCCCGAAAATCGAAGGCAAGGTCTCCCTGCGTGCCTCCATCACCGGCGAAATCGTCCTCGACAACGCTTTCGTGCCCGAAGAGAACCTGCTGCCTAACGTAAGCGGCCTGAAAGGTCCCTTCGGCTGTTTGAACAAAGCCCGCTACGGCATTGCCTGGGGCGTGATGGGCACCGCCGAATTCTGCTGGCACGCTGCCCGCCAGTACACCCTCGACCGTAAACAGTTTGGCCGCCCGCTGGCCGCCAACCAGCTGATCCAGAAGAAGCTGGCCGACATGCAGACCGAAATCACCCTGGGCCTGCAAGCCGCCCTGCAGGTGGGCCGCCTGATGGACAGCGGTAACTGGGCGCCGGAAATGATCTCGCTGATCAAGCGCAACAACTGCGGTAAAGCCCTGGATATCGCTCGCGTGGCCCGCGACATGCACGGTGGAAACGGTGTCTCCGACGAGTACGGCGTGATTCGTCACATGGTGAACCTGGAGTCCGTGAATACCTATGAAGGTACTCATGATGTGCACGCTCTGATTTTGGGCCGCGCGCAAACCGGCATCCAGTCGTTCTTCTAAATTCGTAGCTACTCAGCGAGGCACCCGATGAGCACAGCCGCCAAGCCCCTAGCAGGCATTAAAGTACTCGATATCTCTCGCGTACTAGCAGGCCCTTGGTGTGGGCAGATGCTGGCCGACATGGGTGCTGAAGTGATCAAGATCGAGCGTCCCCAAAGCGGCGATGATACCCGCCACTGGGGGCCGCCCTGGCTCTCCGGCAGCACGGAATCGGCCTATTACCTGTGCGCCAATCGCGGTAAGCGTTCGGTGACGGTGGATATGGCCAAGCCCGAAGGCCAAGCACTGATCAAGCAGCTCGCCGCGCAGTCGGACGTGCTGCTCGAGAACTTCAAGGTGGGCGGGCTGAAAAAGTATGGCCTGGACTACGCGAGCCTGAAAGCGCTCAATCCCGGCTTGGTCTACTGCTCCATCACCGGTTTTGGCCAGGAAAGCCCTTACGCCCACCGGGCAGGCTACGACTTCATGATCCAAGCCATGGGCGGCCTCATGAGCCTGACCGGTAAACCGGACAGTGAATCCGGGGGCGGCCCGGTCAAGGTGGGGGTCGCCATCACCGATATTTTTACCGGCCTCTACGCCGCCAATGCGGTGCTGGCGGCCCTCTACCAACGCCGCGATAGTGGCAAAGGCTGCCATATCGATCTGGCACTCATGGATGTGCAGGTGGGCGTGTTGGCCAATCAGGCGTTGAACTACCTGACGTCTGGCCAGGTGCCCCAACGTCTGGGTAATGCACACCCCAACATCGTGCCCTATCAAGCCTTTGCCACGGCCGATGGTCATATGATCGTGGCGGTCGGTAATGACGAGCAGTTCAGACGCTTCTGCCAGGTGATCGACCAGCCGCAGCTCGCTCAAGACGAGCGCTTCGCCACCAACGGCAGCCGAGTTCAGCATCGCGACACCTTGATACCGCTTCTGGAATTGGCACTTGGCGCACAACCTACCGATACTTGGCTTTCGGCCTTCGAGGCCGTGGGCGTGCCCTGCGGGCCGATCAATACCCTGGATCGCGTGTTCGACGACCCCCATGTCAAAGCACGCGGATTGAAACAAACGTTGCCCCATTCCCAGGCAGGTGAGGTCAACCTCGTAGCCAATCCGATCCGCATCAACGGCGAATCGATCAGTGCCACCACCGCGCCGCCCACGCTTGGCGAGCACACGGACAGCGTGCTGGATGCCATCGGCATCAGCGATGAGCAGCGCCTAGCGCTTCGCCAAGCGGGCATAATCTAATCAGACGCTATTGGCGGCAAACGAGCCTACCACCCCGCTTCTCAAAACGCCCTTCGGGGCGTTTTTTATTGGGAGGAAAGCGTTCACCTCATCGCCCACTTCGCTATACAAAACCTATACAGACATGACATAAGCCGCTAGACTGGCGATATCTTCTCTGTTGATACCTGTCTAACAAAGCACGGACATACTCGGGCTTTTGACAATCAAGGTGAGCGGTATTGCCGCCACGTTAGCGAGCGCAAGCGAACATGTCAGGAGACGTTATGGGTAACTGCGCGCGGGTAAATGGCACGTGTAAACGCTGCGAGGGAGCGCTCCCTTTTGATTTCACGATGGCGTTTCAACCCATCGTGGACGTTGCCCTGGCACGCGTGACGACCCACGAAGCCTTGGTTCGAGGCATCAATGGCGAGTCGGCTTGGAGTGTCATTTCCCAAGTCACCGATGACCTACTCTACCGCTTTGATCAATCCTGCCGAGTCAAAGCCATCGAGCTTGCCAGTGAACTAAGTATGGAAACGGATCTTTCCATCAACTTTCTTCCCAATGCCGTATACGAACCGGAAGCATGTATTCAGGCAACGCTAGAAGTCTCGCAGCGAGTCGGCTGGCCAACCGACAAGCTCATTTTCGAGATCACCGAAACCGAGCGTGTGCGCGACCGGCAACACCTCTGCAACATCATCGACGCCTATCGCTCCATGGGCTTCAAAACCGCTCTCGATGACTTCGGTAACGGCTATGCCAACCTGGACCTGCTCACCGACCTCGCCCCGGACAAGCTGAAAATCGATCGCGAACTGGTGATGCAGTGCGACCACGACCCTCGTCGTCAGGCGCTGCTGAATGCCATTATTGTGCTCGCCTCCGAACTCGACATGACGCTGATTGCCGAAGGTGTCGAGACCCGCGCTGAAGCCTTATGGCTTGCCCAGGCGGGGATTACACGTCAGCAGGGCTTCTTCTATGCCAAACCGGCGATTGGCAAACTGGGCACCGAATTGACGCCGCTGCTCGAGGCGCTGCGATCAGAGTCCCAGCGACGTACGGAGAGCTGAATGACCAGCATGAGCACGGACTATCTCTACCAATTGGTGAACCGTTCCAAACGGAATACGGAGAACGTCATCAAAACGGCGCCTCTCGGTATCTGCATTACCGATCCTCACGGGTATTTCGAGATGGTCAATCCGGCCTACTGTCAATTTTACGGCTATAGAGAAGAGGAGCTGATTGGCCAGCACTTCACACTCGTGGTGCCTGAGGCGTACCGCGCCCAAATGCGTCAACTCCACGATGAGTTCATCCACGGCGAGGAGACCCATGAACTGCGTCAGGAGTGGGAAGTGCGCTGCAAGAATGGCGAAGCCCGCACCATCATCGCCGAAGCTGCCCGTATCGAGGGCGACGATGGTCAATCGCGCAAAGTCACCTTCATCGTCGATATCACCCAGCGCAAGCAGCTCGAGGAGCGCTTGAAGCAGGCCAACGAACGTTTGGAGTATTTGGCCCACCATGACGAGCTCACTGGGCTGCTCAACCGTCGTCAAGGCCTCGCCAAACTCGAAGAGGCGATCGAGCGCTCTCGGCGTTACGGCAACCCACTTAGCATCGTGCTGTTCGATCTCGACGATTTCAAGAACATCAATGACACCTACGGCCACAGTACCGGCGACAGCGTTCTGCAAGCGCTGACGCAGGTCGTCAATCAACAGCTGCGAGAGACCGACTTCCAAATACGCCTTGGCGGCGAAGAGTTCTTGATCATCATGCCAGAAGTCGATGCCGATTCGGCCCGTATCGCCATGGAGCGCATTCGCCAAGAAGTCGCGCAAACGCCCTACACCGAACATGCGCTGACCGTCACGCTATCGGCGGGCATCGCATGCTACATTGAAGCCTCGAGTACTCGAATGCTTGATCGCGCCGATAAAGCGATGTATCAGGCCAAACAAGCCGGGCGCAACCGGGTTGTCATCGCACCTTCACCTGTGTGATCAACGCTATTGCGCACTATGCTAAAGCAACACCCTATCCTAAAAGGAGCTGAGTCATGAGCAATGCCGAGCTTAACGAACTAAAGCAGAAATACGTCGCGGCGGGCGCTGCAAGCCCCGCTACCGCCTTTGCGGATCGCGCCGAAAACGCTGAGATCTGGGACGCCGACGGCAACCGCTTCATCGACTTCGCAGGCGGCATTGGCGTGTTGAACGTGGGGCATCGGCATCCAAAAGTCGTCGCCGCCGTCAAAGCCCAATTAGATAAGGTGATGCATACCTGCCAAACGGTCATGCCTTATGAAGGCTACGTCAAAGTGGCCGAGAAGCTGAGCCACATCGTTCCCGTGCGTGGCCACGCCAAAGTGATGCTGGCCAACTCTGGTGCCGAAGCGCTGGAAAACGCAGTAAAAATTGCCCGCGCCGCCACCGGCCGCTCTAACGTCATCTGTTTCGACGGCGGCTATCATGGCCGGACCTTCTACACCATGGCCATGAACGGTAAGGTCGCGCCCTACCAAACCGACTTCGGCCCGATGCCCGGCACCGTCTTCCGCGCCCCCTACCCGGTGCCTTATCACGGTGTCAGTGAAGACGAAGCGATTCGCGGCCTGAAAATGGCGCTGAAAACCGACGCCAACCCGAAAGACACCGCCGCGATCATTCTGGAGCCGGTGCTGGGTGAAGGCGGTTTCTATCCGGCCCCGAAGAGCTTCTTGGAAAAGATCCGCGAAATTTGCGATGAGCACGGTATGCTGATGATCATCGACGAAGTGCAGTCGGGCTTTGGTCGTACCGGCAAGATGTTCGCCATCGAGCACAGCGGCGTCGAGCCGGACATGATGACCATGGCCAAGAGCATGGCCGACGGCATGCCGATCTCTGCCGTGGTCGGCACCGATAAAATCATGGATGCCTCAGGCCCGAACTCCCTGGGCGGCACCTATACCGGTAGCCCCACTGCGTGTGCAGCGGCGCTGGCCGTGATGCAAGTCTTCGAAGAAGAGAACATTCTCGAGAAGAGCCAAGCGGTGGGTGAAAAGCTGGCTCAGCGCTTCGGTGGCTGGCAGAGCAAATTCGACTGCATCGACAACGTGCGCAACATGGGTGCCATGGCCGCGTTCGAACTCGTCAACAACAAAACCGACCGCACGCCAAACCCGGACCTGGCCGCTGCGCTGTGCAAGAAAGCCCGCGAAGAGGGGCTGATCCTGCTCTCCTGCGGTATGTACGGCAACACCATTCGCTTCTTGATGCCCGTCACCATTGAAGATGACGTGTTGAACGAAGGCCTGGATATCATCGAGTCCTGCCTGGAATCACTGATCTAAGCGTTCGATACGAGCCACAGCGCCGCCTCTAAGGGCGGCGCTGTCGTTTGTGCACGGCGTATCTCGTCAGATGAACAGGGGGGTCCGCTGGCTCAATTGTCTGATCTGATAAAGGTCATGGAGATAGGCGTCCAATTTGAAGAACAAGGTATTCAAAACCACAACGCTCCATATCGCCAATAAGATCATTACCGGTTGATTGACCCACTCGAGCGCCGATACGTCCACTGAGTAGTGAATCGTATACACGCTCATTGCCGCCAACAGCTGTACGATCCCGCAGTTCGCGATGACCATCAGGATGAACACATTTCTAACATTGAGAGACGGCAAACGCGTTTTGAACAATCGCAGATGGCGAGCGCGAATTCCATTCCCTCCTTCCGAACATGTTTGAGTGCTCACGAGTGTCCTCTGACGCCGCAGAAGCGGCACGCCATAAGCATTTCGTCCTTCCTGCGAGAACGCGATGCGCAATGCGTCCAGGTTGACACCACGCCCAAAGATACGCGTCGCGGCCTCGTCGAACGGTGCCGAATCATTCTCCTTCATTGCTGCCTGCTCGGCGTCCAAGAGCGTGTCCAGTCGGCTACTTTGACTCGTCGATAGCTTTGCCTCGCCAAGCGTATTGATATTGAAGTGCATTTGGTAAATCTGGTACCAAGCGGCCGTAACGCCCACGGCGATCATTAAAAACATCAGCACAGTAGTCACGTATCCATCCTCATTCCGACGTCATCTCATTTCTGCCTAGTCAACCTTACCGTCGGGTCGACCCTAAAAACCGCGTTTCAACGCTAGAAGAGATCGAAGGCTCATCTGACGCAATAATATGCAGCATGACCGTGTGGCTCGGTTGAGTTAGCACCGACGCTTCAGCATCAAGCGCTAAGCGTAGCTGCCTCGTTTCATTGGCGGCCAAGATGAGCGGGCTGGCACCTTGTAAACGCAAGCCTGGCAAACCATCGGCGGATAATACGTAACGATGTCCCTGCGTGTCTTGATTGCGCAAGGTCACGGTGTAGTAATTGATGATGCGCCCATCGGGCGTCCTTTCAAATAGCGCCTGACGATCTCGGGTAACCTCGACATCAATGGGCACCCGCGCGTTCAAGAAGCCAACCAACACAACCACCATCGACAACAGCGCCACCGTGTAGGCTAACAGCTGAGGGCGCCAGAACCGCACAGGCTTGCCCTCCAACGCACGCTCGGTAGTGTAGCGAACCAGGCCCGACGGCTTATCGATACGCGCCATCACGCTATCGCAAGCATCGATGCACGCAGCACAGCCAATACACGCATACTGCAAGCCATCACGAATATCGATCCCCGTCGGGCACACCTGAACGCATAGTTTGCAATCGATACAGTCTCCTGCTGAGGCTTCATCGATACCCTTTCGATGGCTACTGCGCGGTTCACCACGGCCGCTATCGTAAGAAACGATCAGCGTATCGCTGTCGAACATCACCGACTGAAAGCGTGAATAGGGGCACATATGCAGGCACACCTGATGGCGCAGCCAGCCAGCGTTCAAGTAGGTAAACAGGGTAAAAAATCCGATCCAAAAAAGCGCCCAAGGATGAGCTTCCAAGCTGAATAAATCCCTGACGAGACCACCCACCGGCGTAAAGTAGCCGACGAAGGTGATCCCCGTGGCCAGCGCAATCAGTAGCCAAGCGGTATGTTTGGCCCCTTTTCGGCATAACGTATTGAGTGTGCTAGGCGCATTATCGCGACGTATCCGGCGATGCCTTGGCCCCTCCAGGCGGTGCTCGAACCAAATGAAGAGGAACGTCCAGACGCTCTGCGGGCAGCTATAGCCGCACCACACTCGCCCCGCCACCACCGTGATCAAGAATAATCCAAACGCACACAGCACCAATATCCAAGTCAGCAAGATAAAGTCTTGAGGGTAAAACGTCGCTGCAAAAAGGTGAAATTCTTGAGCAGAGAGATCAAACCACACCATGGGACGGTCGCCCCACTGAAGCCATGGCAAGCCCACATAGAGCGCGATCAGCAGCCAGTTGGCGTAACGCCTGATGCGCTGAAAAAAGCCCCTGATTTCTCGAACGTAGATATGTTCCGATGGAGATGAGGGGCGACGGTTAGGCGTCTGGGGCGTAGCGTGCTCAACAGCGGCATCGGTGGTGAGGTCTTGGAGTGGAATGCGTTGCGTCATACCGATATCCAGGGAAAAGGGAGTGGCGATCTAAACGGTCGAGGGACGTCTACGAATACACCGCTACTATGCCTTGCCTGTCGAGCATGAAAACAGATGCAGTTTATTAGAAAAAAAACGTATCAGTTTTGATATGCTGCTTATCGCGCATAGGACATCGTGCACTCCTTCAAATCTTTACGGTCGACGCCATGAAACGCTACGAACGGTTTGCCGACGAGATAGCCACGCTGATTCGCCAGGGGGTACTGGCTCCAGGCGAGCGCATCCCATCGGTACGTCAAGCGAGCCGCCATCACGGCATTAGCCCCTCGACGGTTTTTCAGGCGTACTACTTATTGGAGAACCAAGGGCTTATCAGCGCACGGGCGCGCTCTGGTTATTTCGTTCGTGAACATGCGCGACGTTTGATCGACGAGCCTCGCGTCATGCGACATCCCACCGACCCAGCGGAGGTGCAGGTCAGCGAGCTGGTGTTCTCGGTGCTGGACTCACTGCAGGATGATCAAACGGTGCCCTTTGGCTCGGCTTTCCCAAGCCCTGAGCTGTTCCCACTCTCACGTTTGAGTATCAGCATGACGCGCGGGTTAAGAGCGCTTTCACCCCAGCAGGTAGTGGCCGACATGACCACTGGCCACACCGACCTGTGTCGGCAGATTGCTCTACGCTACATGCTAGGTGGCATTCAGCTCCCGAGAGAAGAGTTGGTGATCACCAACGGTGCCATGGAGGGGCTCAATCTCGCGCTGCAGTGCGTGACTCAGCCGGGGGATCTGGTCGCGGTCGAGTCGCCTGCCTTTTACGCCAGCCTGCAGGTATTGGAGCGACTCCAACTACGCGCGGTGGAAATCCCCGTTCATCCACGGGAAGGCATTGACCTAGACGTACTGGCAGAGCGACTAGCGGCGCTGCCCATCAAAGCCTGTTGGTTAATGAGTCATCTCCAGAACCCCATTGGCGCCAGCTTAAGCAACGAGCGAAAGCTATCGTTGTACCAGTTATTGAAGCAGCACCAAGTCCCCATGCTCGAGGACGACGTATATGCCGAGCTCTATTTTGGCAGCGTGCCGCCCACCCCTGTAAAGTCATTCGACGATGAGGGTTTGGTGATTCACTGCAGCTCTTTCTCGAAATGCTTGGCACCTGGCTATCGGGTGGGCTGGGTAGCGGGCGGCCGCTATGCCAAGGAGATATCGCGGCTCAAACTGATGACGACCATCTCGCCGTCTATTCCTGCCCAAGCGGCCATTGCAGACTACTTGCAACACGGCGGCTACGACCGCCATTTGCGCAAGCTCCGCCACGCGTTAGAAGCCCAGCAGACCAGCATGCTGACAGCAGCGGACCGCTACTTTCCATCAGGTACTCGCATTACTCGCCCGAAAGGCGGCTATTTTCTCTGGGTAGAGCTGCCTAGGCAGGTAGATTCGCTGAGGCTATTCCGCACCGCACTCGAGCATGGCGTGAGCCTGGCGCCCGGCCCTATTTTCTCGGCGTCACAGCAGTTTCGCCACTGTATTCGTTTGAGTTATGGCCATCCCTGGACCCAACGTAGCGAACGCGGGATGGAAACGCTGGGAACATTGCTGAGCCGACCATAACATCACAGAAGACACTCGATACTGTCGGACATGTTGATGTTAATCACGACTCTTCTATTGAACGCCTCTTGTAATACGTTATAACATTTCAAAACAACACAACGGAGATTCGATCATGCCAACACTTGCTAACAAAAAGGCCTGCGCGATGGCGCTTAGCATTGCGATCCTTGCCAGCGCCCCGTATGCCTTTGCCAATCACGATCACGACCATCACCACGATGATGGTGAAGCACACGCTCATGACCATGACCATGACCATGACCATGACCATGACCATGACCACAATCATAGCCACGATCACGATCACGACCACGGCCATGCGCATGACAACGATATTTACTCGGGCTATTTCGACGATGCGCAAATCGCTGATCGCGCGCTTTCCGACTGGGAAGGCGACTGGCAATCCGTCTATCCCTATTTACTTGACGGCACTCTAGACCCCGTCTTCGCGCATAAAGCCGAACAAGGCGATAAAACGGCCGAAGAGTACAAAGCCTACTACGACACCGGTTATGCCACCGATGTCGAGCGGATCGTGATCGATGGCAGCAGCGTCACCTTCTTTGCCAACGGGGAGTCGATGACCGGTGACTACCAGTACGATGGCTACGAGATCTTGAATTACGAGGCCGGTAACCGAGGCGTTCGCTTCATCTTCGAACTAGCAGACGACGCCAGCGACGATGCGCTCCCCCACTATATTCAGTTCAGCGACCACAGCATCTATCCGACGGATGCCGGCCACTACCACTTGTATTGGGGAGATGATCGTGAAGCGCTGCTGGAGGAGTTGACCCACTGGCCAACCTACTATCCTTCGTCGCTCAGTGGCGAAGAGATCGTCGACGAAATGTTGGCTCACTGACGCTTTAGCTCGACACCCGCCAAGGCCGCGGGTGGTGGTCATCCTCGAGCGCTGGCCACTTCGCCAGCGCTCTCTTTATCTCTCCTTTCACTCCCAGCATTCACTGTAGGCAACCGCATCATGGGCATGCAGGCTTTCGGCGTGCACTACTTTTAGCCGGAACCCCGAGACGCCTGGCGCTTGGCGCAGCGTGGTGTCCAGCCGCCGAGCGGCATCCTCACAGAACATCAGATTCTGACCGTTGGCCAAGGCAAACGCCTGCTCGTCAATGCGCTTGACGGCGGTTTGCAGCGCCGTACCGAGGGCTCGCTCCACCCGGTCGACCATGTTCTCCATGAACGTCTCTATCGAGATGGCAGCGTCGTCTGTCGTGGCAAAGCGAAGCGTGAGGTGAGCCACGCTTCGCTGGCTATGGGGCGTCGCCAAGATGCCCTCTTCACTACCCAGCCACGCCAATACCGCCGACTTGCTCAGCGGTATGTCCTCAAAGTCCTCTTCGAAGGCTTGCTGAATCAACTGCCGCGCCAAAGCAGCCGAACACGGGCATGTCGAAGAGTAGCCCACCTCGAGATCGAGCGCCGACTGAAACCCTTCAGGGGTGAGCTGGCAGCGTAGCGTGAAGGGGTAGTACTTCCACCCCGAGAGCGGGCTAATTAGCGCGTCGCGCCTGAGCGGCAACTCCCCTGCGATGTTCAGGTAGGCGTGTTGGGACAGCCCCTCCTGGCTGGCTAAAAAACGCTCTAGCACGCTCTGCACCAACCCTAGGGAGAGCGGCGTTTGCTCGAGCGGCGCCAACCCTAGATAGAGCCGCGACATATGAATGCCGCGGGCCTCTTTCGCCTCCAGGCTGACCGTGGCATCGAGCTTGGCGGCCACGCGCTGGGTGCCGAGCAGCACCGGCAGCGCGATACCCTCCATACCTACACGGGACAACGTGCTCTGTGCATTGGGCGCTTGCCTGGCGACATCGGGCATGGTGGAAACGATCATGGAGCGACCTCTTTGTAAGGGAATCTCATAACGCTAGGCGGGATCGATACTCATCAACAGGCGCTTACTACCGCTCTCCAGTGCCGGGCTTCGATGCACCAGCCCCCGCTCTTCGCTGCCGATCCAGCCGCTGCCCTTGATCAAACCGATATCGCCGGGCGAGAGGCGCCGGACTGCCGCACTGTCGGTGGCAATCTCGGGTTTATCGGGGTGCGGCGCCCCCAGCCCTTTACGATTGATGGCGTCCTCCGGCAACCACTCGCTGCCTGGGCCCACATAGGTCGTGACGAGCCGCACCGGCAGGTTGTCGCAGTGAAAGCGGGGGCACATGGCACCATCAAGCAAGCGCAGGCGAAGACCGACGGTACGCGTTTCGAATAGGAAGGCCATCGCTTCGGCAATGGTGGCGATGTCGTCCACCAGCGGCTTGGCTGCTTCGGGTGCGGGAAGCTGACGCAGCAGGTCCGCCACCATGGCATCGTCGGGCTGCCCCAACCAGCTATATTGCCAGGCGCGCTCCGTTTGGCACTGGGCTTGGGCACTCAAGGCGATTTCAGCGGGCATGGGGCGTTCGAAAATCGCGATATTCACGGCCTCTTCGAAAATACGCGGTAACACGCTAATGTCCTGACCAATGGCCGCGTGCGCAGGCCATGCGTCAGCGGGGGATACATAAGACACGGGCGACGACATCATGAGAACTCCGATAGTGTGAAGAAGCGATGGAGACAGCCACACGCTCGCACCGGGGCAGCCGGTCGACCGCTGCCAGCACGGCGGCGTTAACGCATGGGAAAGCGCTCCGACTCGAGCGCAAAGCGCTGACGAACGAACCGCCAGCCCTGGGAGATCAGCGTTGACAGCATGAACAGCAGGGCAGCGAGCGAGACGATGGTAGGGCCGGTCGGCGTATCGAGGAGATAGGCGCTTTTCAGCCCTCCCGCCACCGACAGCACAGCCACCCCTACCGCAAGCAGCGCCATGGTCTCGGGCGTGCGACAAAACGGACGTGCCGTGGCGGCGGGTATGATCAGCAGAGCGGCGATCAGCAGAACACCGACGACCTTCAACGCCACGGCAACGACCAGGGCCAACGCCAGAGTGAGCACTAACTGTTCACGACGCGGCTGAATGCCGCTGGCATAGGCCAGCTCCTCGCTGAGAGTGGCGGCCAGTAAGGAGGACCACCGCCAGCACAGCAGCAGCAACACCAACGCCACGCCGCCGCCGATCACCCACAAATCCTGTTTACCGACGGCCAGAATATCGCCAAACAGGTACGCATGTAGGTCGATACGGACCCCACTAAGAAACGACACGGCGACCAGCCCAATCGCGAGCGCCGAGTGGGCCATCACGCCAAGCAGCGTATCCATGGCGTAGCCACGGCCGCTCAGCAGGGAAACACTGGTGGCCATCACCAGCGCCACCGCCAGTACGCCGAGGAAAATCGAGATATTCATCAACAGCGCTAGCGCCACGCCCAGAATGGCCGCGTGGGCCGTTGCATCGCCGAAGTACGCCATACGCCGCCACACCACGAAACAGCCCAGCGGAGCGGCGGCCATCGCCACGAGGATGCCCGCCAACATGGCGCGCCACATGAAATCATCCAGCATGGGCGGTCTCCTGGGGTTGGTGACGGTAGAGCGCCAGCGTTTGTGCGGCCTGGTCACCGAACAACGAGCGATAATCCTGCGTCGAGGCCACGTGCTCGGGCTTGCCCTGGCAACAGACGCAGCGATTCAGGCAAAGCACATGATCCGAGGTCTGCATCACCACGTGCAGGTCGTGGCTGACCATTAAAACGGCGCAGCCGTACGTGCGGCGAACGCTATCGATATGGCGATAAAACGCCGCCGTACCCTGGTGGTCGAGGCCTTGCGTTGCCTCATCGAGAATCAAAATATCGGGCTTGACCAGCAGCGCTCGCGCCAGCAGTACGCGCTGAAACTGTCCCTCTGACAGCTCGCTCATATTGGCCTGCCGCAGTGTCTCGGCACCGGCGTCTTCAAGGGCGCTATCGACCTCTTGACGTGAGTGGCGGCGCGGCAAGTTGATGAAGCGCTGGACCGTCATGGGTAGCGTAGGGTCCAGATGGAGCCGTTGGGGCACGTACCCAATGCACTGATTCGGAGCGATGGTAACGCTGCCCGAGGTGGGTTTTACCGCGCCCACCAGGGTTTTCACCAGCGTCGACTTTCCCGAGCCGTTGGGGCCAATCAACGTGAGTACCTGTTCACGAAACAAGTCGAGATGAATATTCTCGAGTATCTGCTGCCCACCGAAGCGAACGTTCAACTGACGAACGCTAAGTACCGCTTCACGATGGAGGGAAGATGCAAGTGACATCATTGACATCCGCTCTTGACGCATTTGTTATGTTATAACATAAATATCAAGACTAGCGATACTTGGATGTCCTTTCTTGTCTCGTTCACTCAGCCTCGTCTCATCAGGAGCCCTCATGCCACACCGATTTACGTACTTCGCTCTGCCATTACTAACGGCCTTTCCCTTAGCAGCCTCGGCGGAAGTGCCCCGCGTCGCGGTCGATATTCCCCCCGTTTACTCACTGGTATCGATCGTGATGGGCGACGTTGGCTCGCCCGAGTTGTTCATTCAGCCCGGCGCCTCTCCCCACGGCTATTCGCTGCGTCCATCGGAAGCCAGCGCGCTGGACAGTGCGGATCTGGTGATATGGGTCAGCGATGCGCTCACCCCTTGGCTGGAAGGGCCGGTGGACAATCTAGCGGGCGACGCTCACCACCTAGAACTGATGGACGTTCCCGGCACCCGCACGCTGGAATATCGCGAGGGGGCGACGTTTTCTCTAGACGGTGAGCTGGCACACGGCCATGACCATAACCATGATCACGAACACGGGCATGGCCACGAGTACGGGCATGACCACGAACACGAGCATGGCCACGAGCACGGGCATGACCACGAACACGAACACGAGCATGACCACGGGCATGATCACCATGGTCATGATCACAGCCATACCGGCATGAACCCGCACGCTTGGCTCGCCCCTGGGAATGCCCGCCAGTGGCTGGCGGCCATCGCCGAGCAGCTAAGCGAACTCGACCCGGACAACGCGGCGACCTACCGCGATAATGCCGCACAGGGCCAAGCGTCACTGACCGCACTCGAACAGCGCCTCCAGAAGCGCTTGGCTAACAGCACGGACACCCGCTTCATCGTGTTCCACGATGCGTACCAGTACTTCGAAGAGGCCTTTAACGTTCATGCCGCGGGGGCCATTTCCATCGGCGATGCATCCGCTCCCAGCCCGGCACGCATCGAGGCGTTACAGACACTCGTCAACGAAGAGAACATTCAGTGTGTCTTCAGCGAACCGCAGTTCAACCCGCAGATGGTCAACAACGTGTTTGGGGATACGTCGGCGTACTTGGGCGTGATGGATCCACTCGGCGTGGGCTTGACGCTGGATGCGGGACTGTACTCCGCATTACTGGAACAGCTAGCCGGTGAAATAACCAACTGCACGAGCGCTAAAAGTGAGTAATACTCGTCATTTGCCTAAGTGATCAAACGTAACGCTGCGTGCGAAGTGCTGAGCGCAGCGTTACCTGAGCCTCGGTAAGGAGCGATGACTCGACTACTCAACCACGGAGCGATGACATGAAGCGCGTCGCAGGCGCTGCGGTTGGCATGGCCTTGCTCATCGCACTCACGCTGTGCGTGAGCCTTTATCGCACCCTTCATGCGCCCGCGAGCGTCTCGGTGGTCAGCCCGATGGGCGATTACCTGATCGAATCGGTGAGAGTCTCAGGACTACTCGCCCCCTTGGGAGGCGTCGCTTACCTGCGTGTCATCGAGCGGGCAGCGCCCGCGAACGTTTACCGCACGCCCCTATTCGACACGCAGCATATCGACTTTTCGATGACATCCGAGAATAGCCGCTATTTAGATGCCATCGTTTGGGTGCGCTTCGATAAGCAGATGCAGCACTTCTTTATCAGCATGCCGCAGTGGCGTGCTGATTGGCGAAACCGCTTCATCAGCAATACGCCCTTCGAAACAGGCGGAAACGGCTAGGAAGCCCTCCCCGACGGCATCATTTACCGTGGCCGCCGGTCGCCTTCCAGGAAGTTGGCGGTAAACACGGCTTTGCCGTGGGTCTCGAACGACCACTTCATCACGTCACTCAGTGCCGCCATCACCTCATCGAACTCGCCAAATACCTGGGTGCTCATTCGGTTGGGGTGAACCTCCAGTCCGGTAGCCTCCAATCGTTGGACCACCTCTTTGACGAGTGGCTTGAAATCATCGGCCAGCGGGTAGTAGCTCAGCTGTACAGAAAGGTACATATCGCCTCCTCGATCGTTTCTATGGCGCAGTTCGAAACTGCTGCCACGCGGCCAGTATGGCCGTACGCGTCTCTTCCGGATGCTCCATGGGGAACATGTGCGTCCCCGGCACCGTGCTGACCGGCAGCCCGCGACGAGCGATACGCTTGAGCCGCCCCGGCGTCATCAAGTGCGACTGCTGCCCCGCCACCAGTTGAATGGGCACACCCACGCGCTGCGGTAATTTGGAGAGGTGATCCGGCAAGTGGCGGAAAATCTCCAGCTCGATGTTGGGGTCGAAGGTCAGCTCGGCGCTGCCGTCGTCCAGTAGTCGCGTGCCTGCTTCAATGTAGTCGTTGAGTGCCTCGGGGGTAAAGCGACGGAAGAGACCACGGCGACGCAGCGAGGTCGCCATCGCCTCGCGACTGGGCCACACCGTGCGCCGCCCCTTGGTTTTACCCGCTGGGGTGATACGGTCCATGAACCCAAAGCGCTTGGCCGCTTTCATCGCCCAGGCATCCGGCCCCAGCATCAGCGGCGGGTCGAGCATGATCACGCCGCGAAAAAGCTCCGGCTGCTTGTCGGCAGCCATGGCCATCAGCGTGCCGCCCAACGAGTGCCCCACGCCCAGCAGTGGCGCGTCGGTCTCGGGCAGGTAACTGAGCAATTCATCCACCAAGTTGCTCCAGTTATGGTTCACTGGATAATCCGGGTGGTGGCCCAGGCGGTCCAGCGGGTGTACATCGAACGATTCTGCCAGTGGGTCTAACAGGCTGCGGTAGCTCAAGCCGGGAAAGCCGTTGGCATGGGCAAACACTAAGCGGGGGCGTTGGGTGGCATCGGCAGGCATGGCAGGCTCGCGGGTCGGCTAACGGGAAGAGGCGCTATCTATCATACGTCTGTTTTAACGCGGGCACCGAACCTCGTCAATCCATCAAAGGATTAACCGGCTAATTAAAACAACGGGAGCTGCTGGGCAGCAGTTTCTTCCGCCAAGCGGTAGCCGACGCCCAGCAGGCGCACGGGGCGTGCGCCCCTCGCCCAGCCCACGTTGAGCAGTGTCTCAAACTGCTCCAGGTTAGGTGCGGGGTCGGCGTGTTCGACAGTGGTTTGGGTGAAGTCGTTGAACTTCACTTTCACCATCACCCCGCGCACGGCGGGGGCCGGGTCTAGGCGAGCGTAACGGCGCTCTAAATCGCTGATCAGCTCGGGGAGCTGCTGGCGGCAGGCGTCTAGGGTGGGTAAATCCTGGGAGTAGGTTTGCTCGGTGCTGATCGACTTGCGCTCGCGGTGGGTTTTGACCGGGCGCTCATCGCGCCCGTGGCTAAGTTCGTGTAGCCGATGACCAAAGCGGCCAAAGCGTTCCACCAGCTCGGTCAACGGCCGGGCGCGCAGATCCACGCCGGTCTGAATGCCCAGCTCGGCGAGTTTTTCAGCGGTCCGCGGCCCCACGCCGTGGATCTTTTTCACCGGCAGCTGCTGCACGAAGGCGTCGATATCGTCAGGCGTGATGACAAAGAGACCATCGGGCTTGCGCCAGTCGCTGGCGATCTTGGCGAGAAACTTGTTGGGTGCCACGCCCGCCGAAACGGTAATACCCACTTCTTGCCTCACCCGCTGGCGAATGGCTTCGGCCATGCGGGTAGCGCTGCCGTGGTACAGCGTGACCTCCGAGACATCCAGAAAGGCTTCATCCAGCGACAGCGGCTCGATCAGCTCGGTCACATCGCGGTAGATGGCAAACACCTGGCGGGCAACATCTTTGTACTTCGCCATATCGCCCCGAATCACCGTGAGATGGGGGCAACGTTTGAGCGCCTGGGCCATGGGCATGGCGGAGTGAATACCGAACTTACGCGCCGGGTAGTTGCAGGTGGCAACCACCCCGCGCTGCTCCACACTGCCGCCAATGGCAATGGGGATATCGGTCAACGCGGGGTTATCGCGCATCTCTACCGCCGCATAGAAGCAGTCACAGTCGCAGTGGATGATTTTGCGCACAGGCCGACCTTGCCTCCGCCCTTACCTGTAAAAAAGCACAGTTTATCACAGGGTGTGCTACAGCGCTGATGAGCAGCAAAACCCTAGGCGGGGGCGCTGTGAATCCCTCCCTGGACGCTACTTTCGCCATCCCTGGCGAAAGACCCCCGCTACGGGTTTTCCGCCCATACTCGCTGGTCTAAATCACGTACCACAAAAGGTGCGCAACACCTGCTCGCTTTCCGTGGCCGGAGCGGCCAAGCGGCGCGCTTCTTCGGATTCATCAAAGGGCTGCGTGACCGCCGCGAGCAGCGTGTGGAAAGGCGCGAAATCGCCTTCTACCGCCGCATCGATGACCTCTTGAATGCGGTGATTGCGGGGAATCACCACCGGGTTGGCGTGGCGCATGGCATCCAGACGCTCACTCTGCTGGCTCGCTTGCTGGGCGTTTTCCCAGTCGGCCAGCCAAGCGGTCAGGCCAGCGGGCTGCGTGGTCAGCGCCAGCAGCGCCTCTTTTTGGGAGTGGGCTGACGTGTCCGCGCTCAAGACTTGAGCATAGTGCGTCAACGCGTCGAACGTCGCGGTCATGTCCATGCGGCCTTGATGCATCTGGATCTCTAGCGCTTCCATCAGCGCCACGGCGCGATCGCTTTCCGGGGCAAGGCCCAGCTTGTCGGCATGCAGGCGGCGCTGCTCGGCGCCAAAACGAGCGGTAAAGCCGCGTAGCACCTCGGTGGCTTGCTCTACCGCAGCATCGCCCTCAACGCGCATCAGCGGAAGCAGGGTTTCGGCAAAACGAGCCAGGTTCCATTGGGCAATGCCAGGCTGATTGTCGAAGGCGTAGCGCCCGCCCTGGTCAATGGAGCTATACACCTTCTGCGGGTCGAACTGCTCCATAAACGCGCAGGGGCCGTAATCGATGGTTTCACCGGCAATGCTGCAGTTGTCGGTATTCATCACGCCGTGAATAAAGCCCAAGCTCATCCAACGCGCCACTAGCGCCGCTTGGCGGGCGGTCACCGCCTCCAACAGCGCCAGGTACGGATCGTCAGCATTGGCCGCCTCTGGGTAGTGGCGGGCAATCACATGGTCGGCCAGCGCTTTTAGCGCGCTTTCATCGCGGCGAACGGCGGCAAACTGGAACGTGCCCACGCGAATATGGCTGCTGGCCACGCGGGTCAGCACGGCTCCCGGCTCGGCCATTTGGCGCACCACGCGTTCGCCGGTTGAAACGGCAGCCAAGGCGCGAGTGGTAGGTACGCCCACGGCGGCCATGAACTCGCTCACCAGGTATTCGCGTAGCACCGGGCCAAGGGGCGCACGGCCGTCGCCACCGCGAGAAAACGGCGTGCGCCCGCTGCCTTTTAGCTGCACATCACGGCGTATTCCTTGTTGATCCACCACTTCGCCTAACAGCAGCGCGCGGCCATCGCCTAGCTGCGGCACGAAGTTGCCGAACTGGTGCCCGGCGTAGCCCAGCGCTTTAGGCTCGGCACCCGGCGGCAGCTGGTTACCGCTGAACCACTGAGCCAGCGTGGCGTCGTCGGGCCGGGTTTGCATGCCTAGCTGCGCGCCCAAGGCATCGTTGAAGGCGATCAGGCTGGGCTGGGCAACGGGCGTGGGCTGGCACGCCACCCACAGGGGTTCCGGCAAGGTGGCGAACTGATGTTCGAAAGACAGCACGGGCAACTCCGCTTTTCAATGAATGGCCTAAAGAATACCCTAGCAGCTTACTCAAGTAATGGGCGATAGCATGCCGCATAGAGACGCGTTAACCCCTGTTAAGCCACCGATAGAGCAAGAGGCGCTCACGCCCCTGCCCCAGGCCTTCTACAACCGTGATACGTTGGAAGTCGCCCGCGACCTGCTGGGCTGCTGGCTAGTGCGCCAGCGGGATGGCGAACTGATGGCCGCGCGCATCGTGGAAACCGAGGCCTACCGCGGCTCGGAAGATTCTGCCTGCCACGCCCACCGGCGTAAAACCCCGCGCACCGAGGCGATGTTTGGCCCGCCCGGCCACGCCTACGTCTATTTGGTGTACGGCATGCACTGGCTGCTGAACGTGGTCACCCAGCCAGAAGGCAACCCCTGCGCGGTATTGATTCGCGCGGTGGAACCGGTGATCGGCGAGCCTGTCATGCGCGCATGGCGCAGCGTCGCGGGGCGCAACCTGTGTAACGGCCCCGGAAAACTCACCCGCGCGCTGCGTATCGATAACGCCCTCTACGGCCACGATATGACGCAAACTGGCGATCAAGCGAACGGGCTGTGGATTACCTCTGGCGAGCCGCCCAGCGCCATTGCCAGCGGCCCAAGAGTCGGCATCGATTACGCCCAACCCGCCGACCGCGACGCCCCTTGGCGGCTATGGAGCGAGGGCAACCCGTGGGTCTCCAAAGCGCGTTAAGCGCCCTTCAGGCACGCAACCGCCTGCTCCAGCACCGGCGTTAGCGGCGCGCGCCACTGGTGAGTCAGAAACGCATCGGCGCGAGTCACGCCCAGCGAGAGCGATGCCACGGGCAGGCCCATGGCATGGGCATCCCGGCAGAAGCGGTAGCCGGAATAGACCATCAACGACGTACCCACTGCCAGCACCGCATCGGCTTGCTGCAGCGCCGCCTGGGCCGCCAAACGACGCGCTGGGGGCACCACATCGCCGTAGTAGACCACCTGCGGTTTGAGGATGCCCTTGCAGCGCGGGCAGTCCAGTACCTTGAAGGTGGAGAAATCGGTTTCCAGATCCGCATCGCCATCCGGCGCGTGGCGGGCATCCAGCGCGGCAAAGGCGGGGTTCATAAGCGCCATTTCACTGTGCATGGCGTGACGCATCATTTGATAGCCGCACGCCATGCAGGCCACCACATCGGCCCGCCCATGAAGATCGATCACCTTTTTCGAGCCCGCCCGCTGGTGCAAGCGGTCCACGTTTTGCGTGACCAGTAGCTCCACATGGCCCATGGCCTCCAGCTCTGCCAACGCACGATGCGCCCCGCTCACCTGGGCTTCGCGCATGGCTTTGAAGCCCACCAGCGCCCGCGCCCAGTAACGCTGGCGTACGGCGAAGGAGCTCATGAAATCACCGTGCTGCACCGGCGGCGGTCGCTTCCACTGGCCATCGGCATCGCGGTAATCGGGAATCCCGCTGTCGGTACTCACCCCCGCCCCGGTAATCACCCAGAGTTTGGGGTGGCGTTTGATGAACGCGGCCAGCGCTTCTCCGGCCACCTGGCTACTCTCGCGTTTTTCTGAACTTTCCACGGCCTGCGTCAATGGATCACCCTAGGCAACACTGCGACAAGTCAACGATACTGTATGACAATATAAGCACATGCAATGTGCCCTCGATAGCGGAGTAAGGAGCCTCTCATGCAGTGGGATCACGAGATTATTATTGTCGGTGGCGGCATGGTGGGCGCGGCCCTGGCGGCACGGTTAGGCCAAGCGGGCATTTCCGTGGGGCTCGTCGAGCGCGGTAGCGCCCCCAAACCCGCCAGCGGCGACTACGACCTGCGTATTTCATCGCTCAACGCCCGCTCGCTCGCGTTCGTGAAAGCCAGCGGCACGATACTGCCCGGCGAGCGCTGCTGCCCGTTCCGGCATATTGATGTGGCCAATCAGGATGGCACCGGCCACTCCGTGTTCTCCGCCGAAGAGAGCGGCATGAACGACTTCGGTATCTTTATCGAAAACCGCGCCCTGCAATACGCCCTGTGGCAACGCTTGGAAGAGCTGCCCAGCGTGACCTGCTATACCCAGTGCGCACCGCTGAGCACCATGGCGGCCACCACCGCCCGCATGCTAGAGCTGGATAACGGCAAAACCCTAAGCGCCCGGCTGATCGTGGGGGCCGATGGTGCCCGCTCTACGCTACGCGAGCTGGCGGGCATTGGCGTGACCAGCTACGACTACCACCAGCGAGCGATGATCATTAACGTCGAGACCGAGCTGCCACAGCAGGATGTTAGCTGGCAGTGCTTTACCCCCAAAGGGCCGATTGCCATGCTGCCGCTGCCCGGCCAGCGCGCCTCGCTGGTGTGGTACGACAGCGACGAAGCCACCAAAGCCCGCGAACAGCTCTCCGACAATGCACTCCAGCACGCCATCGAAACCACCTTCCCCCAACGCCTGGGCAAGCTCACCCGCATCGTGGCGCGGGCCAGTTTCCCGATCAAGCGCCAGCACGCCAAGCGCTACATCGGCAAACGCCTCGCGCTGATTGGCGACGCCGCCCACGTGGTTCACCCGCTGGCGGGGCAAGGATTGAACATCGGCCTGCACGACGCCGACACCCTGGCCGAGCTGATCATCAAAGGCCGCGACCCCGGCGACCACATCAGCCTGCACCGCTTCGAGTGCCAGCGCCGCCTCGCCAACCAAGCGATGATTGCCGCCACCGACAGCTTCCACCACCTGTTCACCGGCGCAAAACCGCTGCGCCAACTGGGCGATCTCAGCCTGCACTTGGCTGAGCGCGTGCCGTTTGCCAAACGCATGATGATGCAGCAGGCCAATGGGCTGAATCCGTTTAAAATCGGCTAACGCTGACTATGCTGAGGGAATGGCTGCGATGAGCAGCCCTAAAACAATCACAATAATCCCTCAAAAAAGGAAAGCGCATGCGACGCAAGCAACCATTCGCGCTAGTGACGGTAGCCTCGTTCACCAGCCTTGGCCTGCTGTTGGCCACACCCTTATGGGCCTGGGATGGCCTAGTCGAGAAGCAGACGTTCGAGATGGAGAGTTTTACCACGCAGGGCGGCGAGACGATTCCCAACGTGGCGGTGGGCTGGGAAGCCTACGGCGAGCTTAACGAAGCCCGCGACAACGCGATTCTTATTACGCACTTTTTCTCTGGCAGCAGCCACGCCGCAGGCCGCTACGAGGCCGATGGTGAGCCCACCGGCTATTGGGATGCCATTATTGGCCCCGGCAAGCCGCTGGATACCGATGAGTACTACATCATCTCTTCCGATACGCTGGTCAACTTGGGGGCGAATGACCCGAACGTTATTACCACCGGGCCAGCCTCCATTAACCCCGATACTGGCGAGCCCTGGGGCATGGATTTTCCAGTGGTGACCATTCGTGACTTTGTCGAGGTGCAGCGGGCCCTACTGGAAAGCCAGGGCATTGAATCGCTGCATGCAGTGATGGGTGCTTCCATGGGTGCCTTGCAGGCCATTGAGTGGGCCAGCGCTTACCCTGAACGGGTCGAGCGGTTGATTCCTGTGATTGGCGGCGGCGTGGCCGACCCGTGGCTGCTGGCCACGCTAAGTGCCTGGGCCGCGCCGATTCGCCTGGATGCCCACTGGAACGAAGGCGACTACTACGATGGCGAGCCGCCCATCGAGGGGCTAAAAGAGGCGTTGAAACTGGTCACGCTCAACGCCAACCACTGGCAATGGGCCAACGAGGCGTTCAACCGAGATTGGGCGGATGACGCTCGCGACCCCTCTCAGGATATCAACGCCCGCTACGCCATCGAGCAAACCCTGGATGACATCGCAGGCGCACGGGCGAAGCTCTCCGATGCCAACCATCTGCTCTACCTGGTGCGCGCCAACCAAACCTTTATGGCAGGCCACGGCGACTCGTTAGAAGCAGGCCTAGCCGCCATCGAAGCGCCCACGCTGATGCTGTATAGCGAGAATGATTTGGTCTTCGCCCCCGAGGGCGTGCGCCGCACCGCCGAGCTGATTGAAGCCGACGGCACCGAAGTGACGTTGGAAACGCTGGAAGGCAACCGGGGCCACCTGGATGGTGTCGTTTCCATCGAGCAAGCCAGCGATACACTGCGAGAGTTTTTGCAGTAAGAAAGAAAGCGCTGGCCTCTTTGAGAAGCCAGCGCTTAAAAATGTCACTACACAGGCGTCTGACTAACCATGCTCCAACGCCCACTGCACCGCCTGCGCTGCGTGAATCTCAGTGGTATCGAACAGCGGCACGCTCGTATCCGCTTGCTGAATTAGCAATCCGATCTCGGTACAGCCTAAAATCACGCCCTGCGCGCCGCGCTCAGCCAGCGAATCGACGATTTCAAGATAGTCAGCTTTGGCATCTGCCTTCACCACGCCCAAACACAATTCTTGATAAATCACCGAGTGCACGCGCTCGCGCTGTGGCTCGGTGGGCACCACCACCTCGATGCCGTGGCGCTGCAGGCGCTCGATATAAAACGCCTGCTCCATGGTGAACCGCGTCCCAAGTAACCCCACGCAGCCAATGCCCTGCTGTTGCAGCACCTGGGCCGTGGCATCGGCGATATGCAAAAGCGGAATAGAGACCGCCGCTTCCAGCGGTTCGGCCACCTTGTGCATGGTGTTGGTACACAGCACCAGAAAATCAGCCCCGGCCGCCTCGACCGATTTACCCGCTGCTCCCAATATCTCGGCGGTGGCCTGCCAGTCGTCCTGGTGCTGCAGCGCCTCGATCTCGGCAAAATCGACGCTATATAGCACCACTTTGGCCGAATGCAGCCCGCCCAGCGCATCGCGCACATGCTGGTTGATAAGGCGGTAGTAGGTTTGCGTGGACTCCCAACTCATCCCGCCGATTAAGCCAATCGTTTTCATCGTGACTCCCTTCAAGCTCGCGGGCCGCTGGTGATGCCCTATGAATGAGCGTTCATCCGGCAACCTTAGCCACTAGCGTTCTCTTCGGCCACTTGGCGCAGCGCATCCACAAGCACATCAGCAGGCTGGGCACCTGAAATCAAATAACGCCCTTCGAGAATGAACGCAGGCACGGCGTTGACCCCTGCCTGCCGAAAACGCTGCTCGGCCTCACGCACTTCGTCCGCGTACTGATCAGAGCGGGCGATGGCCTCGGCGGTGTCGCCGTCCAACCCCACCTCGATGGCCTTCTCGCGAAGCACCTCGGGGTCAGCGGGATTTTTCGCTTCACCGAAATAGGCCTCGAACAGCGCCAACTGCAGCGCCGTCTCTTGGTGTTGGGTTCCGGCCCACGCCAGCACCCGGTGCGCGGCAAAGGTGTTGTTCGCCCGGCGCTCCAGCGCACCCCGGAAATTCAGGCCAAGCTCCTCGGCGGCGGCCATGATCTCGCGCTGGGACTGCTGCATGGTGGTCGCGTCTTTGCCGTACTTGCGGCACAAGTGCTCCAAAATCGGCTCGCCCTCGGGCGGCATATCAGGATTCAGCTCGAAGGGCTGCCATACCAGCTCCACGTCGATTTCACTCTCGAGCGTCTCTAGCGCCTGCTCCAAACGCCGATAACCAATGGCACACCACGGGCAGGCCACGTCGGAGACTAGGTCGATTCTTACCTTTTGCATCATGGAACTCCTCTTCGACATATTCCAACATTCGATCCAACTGACAGCATGGTACGTATATATAGTGAGTAACGGCAGTACCGATTACGGAGGCCACCATGGAAAAAGCCGCGTTAGCACTCATCGCCGTGTTGCTACTAAGCGGGTGCGGCAGCAACACCGCGTCATCTAGCGCGCCTGCTCCGGATACGGCAACCGAGCAACACCCGTCCCACCATCAGCTAACCGATCAATGGATTGGCCGATGGACCGGCGTAGAAGGATTATTTCTGGACATCCGCAAAGACTTACCTGCAGGCCCCGGCCACTATCTACTTGAAATGCAGTATGGCCTGGATGCTGATCAACGCGGTACCTTCGAAGGCCAAGCAACCGCCGAGGGCATTCGCTTCAACCGCGAAGACGGCCCACAACTGCTTCGAGCGGGCGATGGCGAAGCCACCGGCATGAAGTGGCTATTGGAAAAAGAAGACTGCTTGGTAGTGAAAGCAGGCGAAGGCTATTGCCGCGACTGACCTACCCGCTGGGCTATCAAGACGTTGCGCGGTGACATAGGCTATTCGCCCGACACTTCAGTCAACTGGCCTACCTTATCCAAGCTGTATTCGCCAAAATCCCGCGCCATGTAGAGCGCGCCTGAATAGACGCTTTGCGCCTCTTTACGGATATCCTCAAGGGAGGGCGAGGTATGGGAAATGGGCGGATAACGAGGGCTGAAGTGGGTGAGCACCAAGTTGGGCAGCGTGACCTGCTCTGCAAACGCCGCCACCTGCTTGCCGTAGCTATGCCCTACCTCACCGGCCTTTTCGGCCATCTCTTCGGTGTAGGTGGCTTCGTGCACCAGCACCTGCGCCCCCGCGCACGCCTGCGCCAACAGCTCGGGCCGGTCGTTGTCTCCGGCAATCACCACCTTTCTCGGGGTGTGTTTGAACAGCAGGTAATCCTGGCTACGCAGTTGCTTGCCTTCGAACGTTACATCCACGCCCTGCTTCAACTGCCCCCACAACGGCCCTCTGGGAATGCCATGCCGATCTAATGTATCCACATCCAGGGCGGCCTCCACGTTGCGCTCGGTGAACGCATAGGCGTAGCACGGCACGCGGTGGGAAAGCGCAAACGTCTCTACCGCCATGTTCTCGAATTCGACGCTGGGCAGTTCGTCCGAGCAGATGAATTCCAGCACAAAAGGCAAGCTGAGCTGCGTTACCTCGCACGTCGCCTCCAACCAAGTTTGAATACCCTTGGGTGCCACAAGGGTCAGCGGCGCCGTGCGCCCACCCATGGCCGCACTGGCCAGAATGCCCGGCAGCCCGTAGCAGTGGTCGCCGTGCACATGGGTAATCAAAATGGCCTTCAGCGAATGAAACGACAGCCTGGTGTGCAACACCTGATGCTGAGTGCCCTCCCCGCAATCGATTAGGTACCAGCCCTTGCCCTTGCTCTCGCGCAGTGCGATGCCGGAGACGTTGCGTTGTTTGGTGGGCACGCCTGCGGAGGTGCCTAGGAAGAGTAAATTCATCCCTTTTTCGAGCCACTCGTCATGAACTTGCTTTAGAAACATAGCCTCGGAATACCAAACAGGCTTCCGAAATACAGCTGTTAACAATACTAACTAATCAACCAGAATCTCAGCATAAAATCTTCACCTTACCTTAGCAAACAATATAAACTTTATATCTTAATCCACCGCTGTGACAATAAGCCCATCACAATGACCAAACGCTGAATCTCCAATTGATTTTTCAATTCGAAAACTAGGCTTAAAACCTAACTTTACAATTTCTCGACATAGGCATCCTAAAGCACTTATTTCATTTTCAGGACTACCATTTTTAAATTTCAATGAGAGAAAGCTAGAATTTCTTAAAGGTTTAAACATAACTTTACCAGGCACTGAATTTATTTTAGTATAAATATCCATATGATCCATATCAGGAGTCTTTACAAAAACGATTTCTTTCTTGACAGACATTGAAGCCAATTCCTTGAATGTTAAAAAACCAAATCCCTCGTCACGAACAATAAGAACATTTGAAACGTTGATTGGATCTACTTTAAAATAAGCTAAACTGTATGCCAAAAAACACCTTTCAATGGGATTGATCTTCAATTCATTAAGTATCTCAACTTGTTCTTTAGCCCAACTATCAATAGCATCTTGAGATGCCGAAAATTCAGAGATCTCTCTTTTAGCGGATTTTGGCAAATAATTGACAAAACCCACAAAATCCTCTCCACTTCGTCCATGAACACTGCTGCTAAGCTTATCTACAGTCTTGATACTCAAAAAATTTTGATTACTACTCGTCGGCGTAACTGAAATTGCAGCCAAACCATGCCAATGATCACCTTCAGCTATTGGGCGCAGCCTGTTATAATTAAAACGCACATACTCACTAACATCTTTAGATTGATATTCTGCATAAGATAATTTTTTTAACCAGCTTTCGTAACAATTACTATTTAATATATCTTGATGCACTTCATTATATTCACCTCCACCCATTGCAAAAAAAACTGAAACATCTAAAGCAGCACATATCGAAGCAATAAAATCACCCACATTTACGAGCAAGTTCTCACTACCAACTGTGTTTCGCTTAACCTCAACCATTCCATTTTCTTTTAAAACATTCGGTTTCAAACGCAACTTAATCTGTGTAGATACATCTGTTTTAAAATCTTGAGGTTGCTTATTTTTTAACAATGGCCGTAAAGACAAACCATTTTTAAAATTAAGCTGCCATACATCCGAAGCACCGCCATTCCATGGTTTGCTGGAAATAAAAACCTCATCAGCCCCCATGAAAACAGAATAAAATCCTATGCCAAATTTCCCCGAGGATTTAAATTTTGAAGAACGAAGACCTGGAAACTCACTATGCACCAACGATGAAGTCCAAAAACTTGTACCAAAGTCTAAAAGCGGCCCTGTAAGCACTCTTTTAGACATCCCAACACCATTGTCTTCAACATATAAAAAATAGCCTTCAACAGTGCTTTCTAAACGAATTAAAACCTTCCCTAAAAACCCATCTTCTACTTGTCTTCTCGCTTGAATAGAGTCTCGGGCATTTTGGATTAATTCTCTAACTATGACTTCAAATTTATCACAACCTTCACCATATAACTTTTCACCTCCAAGAGTACTAACAAGGTTTTCTATATTGCCAACATGCACTTCAGCCACACAGGGGTTCCAACCCTCTGTCTGAATATGTTTTGACATTAACTCTGGAGATTCAACCCCTCTAACTCGCTTCACTCTAAACTGCGCTTCAGACCTTTTTGACTCGAGTAGTGCATTACATGAACGAATTTCTTTTTCAATCATACAGACTGTATCGTAAGCAATCCACCATGCATCTGACTCACTCTCCAAAAAACCATGTGTAGAGGTGAAAAGTAGAGTTGAACCAGAGCTATCAGTTTGATCTATATCCACAGCTGCTAACTTATTTTGTGCTTTCCAGTGTGCGAATGACACCCCTCTCCTTTTAATTAACGCATGTAAGAAATCAGGAGCTCTTTCATTATCTATATGGGCTGCATCCGCACAACGCAGCATACAGGCTATTTTCACAGGATCAATACGCCACGGCCTCGGAAATCCAGCCAAAGCATTAATCTGACTTGGCAACTTACTTTCTACTTCTTCAATTGGCCAATGATGGCTTGCTGCTATTTTCCCTATAATTTCCCCTAAATGTTTTCTTAAGCTATTATCTTCTATTAAGTATAACGCCGCACCACTTTCAGGATCCAACCAGTTCTTTTCCGTCAAACGCTCTGCTTGATGTGCATGAAGATGTCTTAATGCAGCAAAATCGGCAATTTTTGTTGCCTCATCAACATCAATACCCGCAGACAAACTAGCATAAGTGTCTTTCCATATTTTTGTAGCACGAACACCATTCACTCCATTGTCGTAAGCCTCGAAGCATAGCGCTGAATCATGTAGTAAAACAGCACCTCCAAATACATAAGCTTCTAGAGGATTAAGTTCATAGTTCTCTCCACATATTAGATCAGCAGTCTCCCACAAAGCATCTAAGTGACTAACATCATGCTGCGTTAACCCAGGCAGAGACTCTGAAATCTTTGAAACCAAAGCAGAAGATTTATCCCTAAAATTAATATAAGAGCTTCTTAATCTCTCTAACTCCTTCGTATACTCTCCATCTCTTTGGCCTAATGTGCACTTCCATAATGAAGTTCTTTCAACTCTTTCAATAGACAAAAGGACACCCTCAAAATAAGAAAACATGGCAACTATCAATTTCAAAGAAACAAAAATATAGCTCATGCATACAGAGCTATTAGATAGCTATTTGCTTGACTGTACCTTATTACCTCTAATACTAGCAAAGGCAACATTGATATATTTGAACGCCTACCTTTCATTTCATTACGCCAACCCCACACACCCCATCTTCCTATCGAACCACTGCTGCCTAAGCCCCCGCTGCTTCTCTAACAACAACGTCAGATACTCACGCAACGGATGCACAGATGACAACGCGACGAGATGCTTACGAAGCCTACGCTGATAAGGAAACTGCTCAGCAGGCACATGCAATGGTGTGGCGTTTTTAGTAAGCCATTCGATGTCGGGCAGGAGCAAGTGAGTGGCGTTACTGTCGAGTGCTAGCGTGACGCCTTTTATGTCGAAGTCACCGGCGTAGATATGTGTTCGGCGGGTTTTGTGCCACGCCTCGGCCAGTAACGCAAAGCCGCCGCCGTAGTGGCTGTCGCCACGGTAAACGACCAGCGGGTTTGCGTAACCACTTAGTGCGGGTAGTTCCGGCGAAAATTCATAGAAGCTGTCCAGGTTTTCGACCTGAATCAGGGCGCTGAACGCGCTCAGCTTTATCCCCAGTACATCCACATCGCGAATAGCCCGTGGTTCATTGGCAAGCCCGGTTGTTGGCTGCGGCGGAAAGCTGACGAGCACCCGCCGCGCTCGGGGGCTTTCGCGGGTTGCTTTGTCTTCTTCTACGCCCTCTTTCGCTTGGGCGCTGCTGGGCAGGCCGCTGAGTGATCGGCCTAGCGGTGCCAAGCGGGCACTTTCCAGTACATCATTGATCTGCGCCAGCAGCTCGGCATCGAAGCGCAGGGCTTGGCTGGAGAGCCGCCTGCCGAGATCGATATCCTGCTGGCGGCACCAGGCCACCACGTCTTCCACCCATTGACCGCGCGTTTTGTCTACTATCGGCTGACGGCGAAGCTGTTGCGCTACGTCATTGAGACCAGAGCGGGCGCGCCCCGTTAGATTCATACCGCCACCGCCAGGGCCACATCGTGAATCAGCCGCAGGTCGTTATAGGCGCTGGCCCTGCTCTCTTCCTGGTGAAGGCGAAAGGCCTGTTGCTCGCGGCGCGGCAGACCCTGGTATTCGGCGATCACCTGAAACAGCCAGATTTCATCTGCCCACTCCAGGCCGCTCTGTTGCAGGTAGGCCAAGGCGCTGACCGGCTCGGCGGGCGGCTGGTCGAGCACCGCGAGGTAGAAACGCTCGACGTCCAGCTTGAGGGCCTGCTGGCGGGCGGCGGCCAAGCTCTCTTCGGCGAGCTGCACGGGGTTGGCCACGGCCACGTTTTGTGCGGCGTGGCGCGGGGCGGGCAGCTCGTGCAGCAGCTCGGCTAGAACGCGGGTGTCCAGGGCGCGGTCCAGCGCGGGGGCGGCAGCGGGGTTGAGCGGTGCGGCGCGGTTGAACAGCGCGGGCACCTCGCTGCGCTGGGCGTAGTTGCCGGGCACGAAGCCCGGGTGTTCGCGCAGGAAGGCGGCCATGCCGGTCATCAGGCGGCTGCGGGCTTGCTGCTTGCGGAAGCGGGCCATGAGTTCGATCAACCGCCGCTGCACTTCCCGCAGGCTGGTGTAGTGGTGGCTCAGGCGGTTCTGGAGCTGGCTGATGAGCAGCTTGCGCAGGCTGCCGTCGCTGCCCACCAGGGCGATCAGCTCGTCGAAGTCGATCAGCGCGAGGCCATCGAGCAGGCGCACGATCTGCTTCTGGGCGCGGTCGTTCTCGCGGATCTTGTCGTTGAGCTGGCTGACGAAGCCGAAATCGCTGTTGAGCCGCTGCCACAGGCTGTCGATGGCGTCGGCAAAGCGGCCGTTGAGGTCGTCTACCTCCTGGCGCAGGCGCAGTAGCTGCTGCTCCTGGCGCCAGTGTTCGCCCTTGCTGCGGGCTTCCCGGTAGCTGTCGACCTGAGTGCGAATCAGCTCCAGGGTTTCGGCCACGTCGGCATTGACGTGGCGGCGGGTTTCGTCGGCGAGCATTTCGGCAATCAGGTCGCGCACCTTGGGCGCGAGTTTGACGCCGCTCTGCTCGTCGGGCCGCCATAGCACCCGGGCGGCCAGCAGCTTGCGCAACGCGCCGTCGCTCAGGCCTTCCAGCGGCACGTCGTCGCGGGTGTAGGCCTGCATCAGCCGTTCGGCGTGCTTGCCCAGCAGCGCCAAGCGTTCCGCGCCGGTCTTGAGCAGGCGGCTCTCCAGCTCGCTCACGCCACTGTCCGCCCCATTGCCCATACTTCTACTCACAGCAGGGCCTCCTGCGTGCCCGTGTCCTCGTCGGCATCGATGGGCAGGTTCTCTTCGTCGCGGATGAAGCGCACCACGTCCACCAGGTAGTCCATCTTGCCAGTCACCACGAACACCTGGCGTTCGCTGTGGGGCTGCATCAGGTAGCCGTGCTCTTTCAGCCGTTTGAAGATCTGCTTCACCTGGGCATCCAGCTGGTCGCTCTGGGAGCCAAAGAAGCTGTCCGTGGCCAGCCGCTCCAGGCGCTCGCGCAGGCTCTGGTTGTCCTCGCACTTGGCGCTGAACTCGGCGGGCTTGAGCACATCGTCAGGAGCCGCCAGGGCGTCGCGGCCCAGCGCTTCCTGCACCAGTTGCAGCCACTCCAGCATGGGCAGCAGGCTGTTGAGGGTGTCGGCGAGCTGGCGGGAGAGCTGCTCCCGGGCGGTGTCGTCGAGCTGCCGCCAGGCCAGGAAGTAGACGCTAGCATCCTCGTTGCTGGCCAGCCGCCGATTGAGCGGGCGCAGGTAGGCGTCGATGGCCTCGCGGGTCTCTTCGTTGGAGAGGTGGCGGTAGGCGTTGTCGTCGCTGACGGTGCAGACGAAGTCGCCGGCCAGCAGGCGTTCCAGTAGAGGGCCGTGTTCGATCATGCGCTCACCTCCTGTTGGCGCTGCTTGATTTTCTGCGCCAGCGCGCTGAGGCGCGGTTCGATACGCTTGAGCTGGCGCTGTTGCTGGGCGTCCCGTTCGATGAGGTAGCGGTTGGCGAACAGCAGCAGCACGTCGGATTCCGGGTTGGGGAAGGCCCCGACGATATGGATGCGGTTGCTGTCGCAGGCATCGAACAGTTTTTCGACGTTGTGGTAGGCCAGCGTGCCGATCTCATCGATGGGCCAGTGGATGGCGATGTCCGCATCGCCCCGCAGCAGGCGGGTAAACGCCAGCAGGAACTTGCACAGAATCAAATACGCCATGCCATGGCTGGAGGACTCCAGCAGCTGGCGGTCATTCTTGATCACCAGGTCAGTGCCGCCTTCGTTCAGGTGCAGCTCCAGGCGCAGCAGGCTCTCGAAGCTGTACTGCTGATCGCTGCGCAGCAAATCGACCACGTCGGCCAGGGCGTTGAGGTAGTCGTCGCTGGGCAGCGTCTGGCCGGACTCCCGCCACGCCTTGTAGCGCTGGGCGAACAGCTTGAGCGGTTCCCAGAAGCCCAGCTCGTCGATGGTGGATTGAATGCGCACTTCCGCCTTGCTGATGCCTTCCAGGCGCAGGTCGTCGGCGACCTCTTCCGAGAGCCGACGGCTCTGAGCGCTGATGCGCCGGTTCAGGTCGCGGAAGACGATGAAGAACTTGTCCAGGTCGTCGCTGAGGTTGCGGCCTTCCTGAATCAGCTGCTGCTGTTGGTCTTCCAGCAGTTTGAGCATGCCGCGTAAAAGCGGCAGCAGTAGCCGTGGGCTGTCGCTGGGCAGCTTGTCGCGTTCGCTTTGCAGGGCATCGGCAAAGCCGCTGCTGGCGTCCTTGATCAGTTGGCTCTCGACGTCCAGGCAGCCTCGGCGCAGTTGCTCCAGCTGATGGTGGCGGCTGGTCAGGGCTTGGCGGGTGCGCTCGATGCGCTCGTCCACGTCGCCCACGCTAGCTTCCGCTGGCGCACCTTCGGCCACCAGCTCCAGGCCGTCCAACTGATTGAGCAGCGGCGTCAAGGTGTCCAGAGTGCCACGGGCGCTGTCGCGCTGGGCCTTCAGGCCGTTCACTGCCTGCTGGTGGGCCTCTCTGGCGGCGTGGAAGGCGTTTTTCAGATGCGCTTTATCGCGCTTGAGCTGCTGGTCCCGCTGGGCCAGTTCGGCCTCTTCCGCCACCAGCTGGGGTTTGTGCTGGCCCCACTCGATGCGCATGAAGCGCTGGTACTCGGCCAGCTCCTCCTGACGGGCGGCGGTTTTACGAATGCGCTCGTTCTGGGCTTCCAGGCGGGTTTTGGTGGCCTTGAGCTGGGCGGGGTCGACGCCCTGCTCGGCCAGCTCCTGGCTGAAGGCCTCTTCCAGCTCGGCGCACTGGCGCTGGTGTTCGGCGTTGGCATCGCTGAGCTGCTGTTTGTAGGTGCGTAGCTGGGCATCGAGGCTATCGAGCTGGCTCTGGGCGTCGGCCTTGAGCTCCAGCAGTTGGCCTTGGTGGGTTTCGGCCAGCTCGGCCAGGGCGTCGCGCTTCTCGTCGCGCAGCTCGGTTTGCGCCTGCTCCTGGCGGGCCAGGGCGGCTTCGATGTGGGCGCGGCGGGCTTTCTGGCTTTCCGCGTGGCGGGCCTGCTGCTGGCGGCGCGCTTCCAGGGCGTACTCCACCTCCTGCTCGGCGCGCTGGTGGGCCAGGCGGGCGGTGTCCTGGGCTTCATCGGCCTGCTGTACCCGCTCGTTGTGCTGCTTGAGGGCCTTTTCAGCGGCGGTGCAGGCGCTCTGGGCTCGAGCTTTGGCGCTCTCGGCTTCTTCGATGGCGGCCAGCAGGCTGGCTTCGTCCTGGGCGTAGTCGGGCAGCGCAATGGCGGAAAGATCCAGCGCCAGGCCGAACAGGTCGTCGCTGGCGTGGTCGGCCAGCTGGGGGGCGAGGTCGCGGCGCTCCAGCAGTTCCGGGGCGATCACCTTGCCAAGCTGCTGTTCCCAGCCGGGGCGGTGGTAGCGCAGGAAGTGGCGCAGGCTGCCCTGTTCGGGGGTCTGCTGCTGGTAAAGGGTGTAGCAGTGCTGCTCGGCGCGCTCCCGCTGCTGGCGGCACTGCACGAGATGCTGTTCGGCGGTGTCGCGCTCGCGCTTGTGGGCTTCCAGCTCGCGGCGCAGCGCTTCCAGGGTGGCCCCGGCCGCACTGCGGGCCTGCTGGGCATCGTCCAGCCGCGCCTGGGCCAGCTCGGCTTCCTGGGCTTCTTCGCGGGTTTGGCTGGGCATGGCCAGCTGGGCCTTCAGCTCGGCCAACTGCTCGACGCCTAGCTCCAGCTGGGCCTGATACTCGCTCTCCAGCCGCTGGCGGGCCTGCTGGTAACGCTCGTTGTGCTGCCGTTCGGTTTGCCACTGCTGCTCGCGACGCTCGGCTTTCTCCTCCACCAGCGCGTCGATCAGTTCCTGGTTCTCTTGAGTCTGGCGGGCGAGGTTTTCGGAGAGTTCGCGCAGTCGGCCATCCAGGCGCGCCTGGCTTTCCTTTACTGCGTCCTGCATCACTTGCAGGTGTTGCTGCAACTGGTCGCGCTGTTCGCGCCACTGGGGCAGCGCGTTGATGTCCCGCTCCAGGCCGGGCATATCGGCATCGGCGTACTGCTCGAAGCGGGTTTGCAGGTCGTTGAGGCGGTGCTGGGCGTGCTGCAGCTGGCTTGCCACTTCGCTGTGCTGGTCGTTGAGCGCATCCCGCCGTTCGCCGTAGGCCTGCTCTTCGGCCTGAAACTCCCGCTGGTGGCGGTTGAGTTCGCCTTCCAGGTCGGCGACCTGCCGCTGGGCCTGTTCGCGGTCGGCGGCCAGCTGGGGTTTGAGTTGCCACAGGGTGGTGTCGAGCTCGGCCAGCTCGCGGTCGATGCCGGAGAGTTTGACCAACGCGGCCTGCAGCGGCTCCAGGCGCATGGATTGGCGCATCTGGTGAATCCACTCGCGGGCCTTGGCACTGCGAATGCGGGTAACCGGCAGCTCGACGCCGTCCTCTTCGAAAATCGCCGCCAGCATGGTCTTGAGGGTGTCCATCTTGCCCTCTTTGGCGTGCACCGCCGAGACCAGCTTTTCGATATGGCGAATGCGCCGCTCGGGGTTGACCAGGCTGAACTGGGCGGCGATCTGGCGCAGCTTCAGGCCATCGCGGCTGTTGCCGTGGAGCTGGGTAAAGTCGTTCTGAATCACCGAGCGGAACTCGGAGGTGGCCCCCAGCTTGGGCGACATCGGCGTGCCGCTGCGGCGCAGCCCGCTGGCCCACTGGGTGTAGTCCAGCGCCAACGGGCCCTGCTCGGTGTCGACCAGGTAGTCTTCCGGGCGGTAAGGCGCGCCGACGAAGCGATACTCCACGCCGCCTTCCTGCTTGCGGGTCAGCACCGCCTGGCACACGTTACCCGCTTCGCGGCGGTATTCGTATACCAGGTAGCTGTTGCGATGGGGCAGATAGAACGCATCGAATTTCATGCGGGTTTTCGGCACCACCTTGTTGGGCAGCTCGCCGTAAAACACCGGCACCAGCCGCTGGAGCGTGGTTTTACCCGACGCGTTGGTGCCGCAAATATTGGTGTGGCCGTCCACACTGAGTTCGACCACGCCGTTCAGGTGGCCGTGAATCATCACGATGCGTAGCAGATGCGCCATGCCGTGTCCTTGATCGTTTAACGTCCGAAAACGCTATCTTGCCAGACACCTCCAGCGCTTGTCTTACTCTTCTCTAACGTGCGGGGGTCATCTCCAGGTCGCTATCAACGGCGTGCTCGCAACCCCTCAAAAAAGCTCACCGCGTTGGCTTCCAGCCCTTCCAGGTAGTAGCCGCCTTCCTGCACGACCAGGGTGGGCACGTTCAGGCTGGCTACCCTTTGGCCAAGTTCTGCAAACCCGGCGGTAGAGACGGCCACTTTGGCTTGAGGGTCGCGCTCGTAGATATCGAACCCCAGCGCCAGTACCAGCGCGTCGGGTTCGAACAGGCGAATGGCCTGGCAAGCGTCCGCCAACCTATCGAAGAACACTGCTTCTTTTGATCCGTGCGGCATGGGCAGGTTGAGGTTGTAGCCCAGCCCTGCCCCTTTCCCGCGCTCCTCTTCGAAACCGGAGACCGCCGGGTAGAAGTTGGTGGTATCGCCATGGATGGAGATATAAAGCACATCGTCGCGCTGGTAGAAGATCTCCTGTATGCCCTGACCGTGGTGCATATCCGGGTCGAGCACGACGATGCGCGGAAACCGTGCGGTGAGATGCTGGGCAGCAATGGCGGCATTGTTGAGAAAGCAGAAACCACCCGCAGAGTCGATGCCCGCGTGGTGGCCCGGCGGGCGAGACAACGCATAGGCAAAAGGCTCCCCAGCCAGTAACGCCTCCGCACCCGCCACGGCACTTTGCGCCGACCAGTACGCCGAGTGCCAGGTGTGCTGCCCCACCGGCGCGCTGCCATCGGCCAGGTAGCGCGCCGCTTCGGCCAGGATGCCGCGTAGGGCGTTGGGCGAACGCACGAAGATATTGGAGAGCACCTCCTCCCCCCAATCCTCGCCCACCGCCTGCCAGCGCCGATGAGCGCTTTCCAGAAAACGCAGATAGGGCAGCGAGTGCACGGCCCTGATCGGCCCCACGCCGTGATCCGCAGGGCTCCGAATATCAAAGCCCAGCCGCTTGGCAGCGGCCAGCAAGTGCATGGCGCGCTCGGGCACTTCTTGAGGCGTGCGCATTTTGCCCCGGGAGAAGTAGGTCTGCGGATGATGAAGCGCCTGATCCGCGTGAAAGAACGCCTTCATGGTAAGGGGGCTCCGCTGTCGCTCACCCCTTTCACCACGAAATCGCGGGCGACGCCGATGTGGTAATCGATGGCATCGCGGCACGTGGCCGCCTGGCCACTGGCTAGGGCATCCAGCAGCTTGAAATGACTGGTGGCGATGGTGTCGGGGGCTTCGTGGGTCTTGGTGATGAGCGTGATACATAGCCGCAGCTCGTGGGTCAGGTTATCGAAGGCGCGCAGCAGCCGCTCGTTGCCTGCGTAGTGCAACATGAGGCGGTGAAACTGCAGGTCTTCCTCGATACGGCGCGTCCCGTCGTTACTGGCGGCCGCCTCGCACAACACCTCTACTTGTTGCTTCAATGCGCGCTCAGCCTCGCCGCTGTAACGCTCGGCCAAACGCTGGATGGCGTGCCGCTCCAAGCACAGCCGCAGATCGAAGACGTCTTCCAGTTCAACGGCATTCAACGCCCGGACGAAAAACCCCCGCCGTGGTTTCGAGATCAGCAGGCCGCGACTCTCCAGCAAACGTGCTGCTTCACGCACAGGTGCACGACTCACGCCCAGGTCTTTGGAAAGCTGGACTTCTGACAGGCGCTCGCCGGGTAAAAAGTGCTGCTGAATAATCGCTTGCGTTAAGTAATCGGCCACCTGCTCGACAAGGTTATGCTGCTGAATGTAGGTATTGGGTGCTGCTAGCGGAGGGGCCATAAAGTGCACTCTCGATCATTCATATACTGCTCAGTATGACAAAAAAGGGCTCTTTGTCGACGGCCGATTGACGACTGTCGACAGTTTAACCAAGCACTGCTATGGTCAAAGAGGACCTCCAACAAACATCATAATCGGTCTCTACCGTCACGCCTCGCTCGCCTAACGACGACGTAAACACATTACGTGCTAATAACCGAGGAGCAGGAAACATGAAGACACCATTGGCTTTGGCCATTACCGCTGCAGCGCTTGCCCTTTCCACCGCCGCCACTGCACAAGAGCCCCAATCAGGCGGCACCATCGATACGATCATTCAGCCTGAGCCGCCGGGCCTGGTGCTGGGCATGATTCAAAACGCCCCTACCCGCACCGTCGCGGGCAATATCTATGAGGGGCTACTGCGTTACACCACGGATTTAGAACCCATGCCGCAGTTGGCCGAGTCGTGGGAGGTCAGTGACGATGGGCGCACTTACACGTTTCATCTTCGGGAAGACGTGACCTGGCACGACGGTGAACCCTTCACCGCCGATGACGTAGTGTTCTCCGCCGATGTTTTCCACCGTGAGTTGAATCCCAGCGCGCGGGCCGTGTTACAGCATGTGGAAAGCATCGAGGCCACCGATGACCACACGGTGGTGTTCACACTGACGGAGCCATTCGGGCCTTTCCTGATCTCGTTCGAGGCGGGCACATTCACCATGGTGCCCGAGCACCTCTACGCGGGCACCGACTTCCGTAATAACGAGCATAACGACCACCCCATTGGCACGGGCCCGTTCAAGTTTGCCAACTGGGAGCGCGGCACCGTCATCGAGCTGGTCAAAAATGACGACTACTACGAAGAAGGGCTGCCCTATCTGGATGGCGTCAACTGGCACGTGATTCCCGATGGCGGCTCCCGCGCGGTGGCGTTCGAAAACGGTACCATCGATGTCTTGCCCAGCGGCACCGTAGAAAACTTCGATATTCCGCGCCTCTCGGCCATGGATAACGTCTGTATGACCGAAGAAGGCCACGAGTACTTCAGCCCCTTCGCCATGCTGTGGATGAATAACCGTGAAGGCCCGACCGCCGACAAACGCTTCCGCCAAGCGGTCATGTACGCCATGGATCGCGAGTTTGCCAAGGACGTGCTGTGGAACGGCCTGGGCAACGTACCGCTCTCGGCGTTTGGCTCTAACGCGCGTTTCCAACACGACGACCTGGAGCCCTACGATCACAACCCTGAGCGTGCCCGCGAGCTGCTCGACGAAATGGGCTACGACGGTGAGGAGATCACCATCCTACCGCTGCCCTACGGCGAGACCTGGACCCGCTGGGCCGAAGCCGTGCAACAAAATCTGCGTGAAGTGGGTATCAACGTCAGCACCCAAGCCACCGACGTGGGCGGCTGGAACCAGCGCCTGGGCGATTGGGATTACGACCTGGCCTTTACCTACCTTTATCAGTATGGCGACCCGGCACTGGGGATTTCACGCACTTACCTGTCCGACAACATCGCCAAGGGCTCGCCCTGGAATAACGTCGAAGGCTATGAAAACGAGCGCGTCGACGAACTTTTCAACGCGGCCGCCACCGCCTTCCCCGATGAAGAGCGTGAAGCGCTGTATCACGAAGTACAGGAAATTTTGCATGAGGATGTCCCGGTCGGCTGGCTGATGGAACTGGGTTTCCCGACGCTGTACCGCTGTGATGTGAAAAACCTCGTCACCTCGGGCGTGGGGGTCAACGACGGCTTTAAAGATGCTTGGTTAGATCGCTAGGCAAGCCACCCAGGTAGCGCGAGCTGCCTGGGTTTTTTTAGCTATCGCTCGTTAGCTATGTCTCGAAGGTATCCGTCAGGAAACGACTTATGGTTTATGCGCGCCTCGTTCTGATGCGGCTGTTCAAAGCCGTGATTGTGCTGTTCCTCATCGTCATTTTTAACTTTTTACTGATTCAAATGGCCCCCGGGGACCCGGCCGCCATTCTGGCGGGCGAAGCCGGTGCCGCCGACCAGGAGTTTCTCGACCAGCTGCGCGAGCGCTTCGGTCTCGACCAGCCGATGTACGTGCAGCTGTGGCGCTATGTATCGGGTATCGCCATGCTCGATTTCGGCTACTCCTACCGGCTGGGCGTCCCGGTGTTCGATCTGATCATGGATCGCTTACCTGCCACCCTACTGCTCACCGGCACCGCCTTCGTACTCTCGCTGGTGTTGGGCATCGTGGCCGGCTCCATGGCGGCCGCCCGTGTCAAGAAACCGTCCGGCTCGCTGATCATGGCGTTAGCGCTGGTGTTCTACGCCACGCCGCTGTTTTGGGTGGCGCTGATGTCGGTGGTGGTGTTCTCGGTTTACCTGGGCTGGCTGCCCGCCTACGGGCTGTATACCGTGGGCGCGGGCCACACAGGGTTTGCGCTGGTGCTCGATGTGGCTAAACACTTGGTGCTCCCCGCCACCACGCTGGCGCTATTTTTCATGGCGATTTATACCCGCATGACGCGCACCTCCATGCTGGATGCCGCTCAGCAGGATTATGTCAAAACGGCGCGGGCCAAAGGGCTCAAGCCGGGGGTCATTCAGCGCCGCCACGTGCTGCGCAACGCTCTGCTTCCCATCATTACGCTGGCGGGCCTGCAGGCCGGGCAAATGGTGGGCGGGGCGATCCTGACCGAAACCGTGTTTGCCTGGCCCGGTATCGGCCGCCTGATGTTCGAAGCGCTGCAGCAGCGGGACTACAACCTGCTGCTGGGCATTTTCTTCTTCTCGGCGGCGCTGGTCATCGTCTTCAACATCATCACTGACGTGGTGTATCGCCTGGCCGATCCGCGTATCAAGGGGGCGTCATGAGCTTTTTCGCACGCTTTGCGCAGAACCGTGGGGCCCTCGTAGGGCTGGTCATTCTGCTGCTGATGATTGCCATGGCGGTGCTGGCCCCCGTGCTGTTTCCTGAATCGCCCTGGCGCATGGTGCAGCGGCCTTTTTTGCCGCCGCTCTCCCAGGAGGGCTTTTTGCTGGGCACCGACACCATGGGCCGAAACGTGGCGGCGGGCCTGATGCATGGGGCGTGGGTCTCGCTATTGATCGGGCTGGTATCCACCTGCGTTGCTTTATTGATTGGCGTTCCCCTGGGGGCCATTGCCGGTTACTACGGGGGCTTGGTCGACGACGCGCTGATGCGCTTTACCGAGTTCTTCCAGACGATTCCCAACTTTGCGCTGGCCATCGTCCTGGTGGCGATCATGCAGCCCAGCGTCACCTCGATCGTCCTGGCGATTGCAATTGTGAGCTGGCCGCCGGTGGCGCGCTTGGTGCGCGCGGAGTTCATGTCGCTGCGCAACCGTGAGTATGTCGAAGCCGCCCGCTTGGTGGGCCAGTCCAATAGCACGATCATTCTCCGCCAGATTCTGCCCAATACATTATCGCCGATTATCGTGCTGGCCTCGCTGATGGTGGCCACCGCGATCCTGCTGGAGTCGGCGCTGTCATTTCTCGGTTTGGGCGATCCCAACGTGATGTCCTGGGGCTACATGATTGGGGCGGCGCGAACGGTCATTCGTCAGGCGTGGTGGCTAAGCTTCTTTCCTGGTTTGGCCATCCTCCTGACGGTGCTCGCGCTCAACCTAGTGGGCGAAGGACTCGACGACGCCCTTAACCCGAAACTTTCCCGCGAACGCTAGGAGCTCCCCATGACGGATGTCACTACAGAAACGGTCCTCAGCATTCGCGAACTGAGCATTGGCCTCCCGAGAGGGGCCGACCGAGCACTCGCGGTCGAGGGCGTGAGCTACGAGGTCATGCGCGGAGAAATCATGTGCGTGGTGGGAGAATCGGGCTCCGGCAAGTCGATGGCGGCGAACGCCATCATGGGCCTACTGCCCAAAGGCGTGAACGCCACCCAGGGCGAAGTGCTGTTCGAAGGGCAGGACCTGCTCGCTATGACGGAAAAGCAGCACCGCACCCTGCGCGGGTTGAAAATCGGCATGATTTTCCAAGAGCCGATGACCGCCCTGAACCCGCTGATGCGCATCGGCGCACAGATTGCCGAGGTATTCGAAGCCCACGGCCAGCTTACCCCCAAGGAGCGCCAGGCCCGCGCACTGGAACTGCTCATCGAAGTCGGTATTCCGCAGCCGGAGAAAGCCATTCGCGCCTACCCGTTCGAGCTTTCCGGTGGCCAGCGCCAGCGAGTGATGATCGCCATGGCGCTGGCGCTGGAGCCCACGCTGCTGATTGCCGATGAGCCCACCACAGCGCTGGATGTCACCACCCAGGCGCAGATTCTGGAGCTGATTCGCGACCTGCAGCAGCGGCGCGGCATGGCCGTGATGTTTATTACTCACGATTTTGGCGTGGTGGCCGAGATTGCCAGCCGCGTTTGCGTGATGCGCCACGGCAAGATCGTCGAACTGGGCGACGCCCGCTCGGTGCTGGAGAACCCTCAAGACGCCTACACCCAGGCGCTGATTGCGGCCATTCCCAGCAATGCGGTGCCGCCCCACCGCGACATCGGCCATGTAGCGCCGCTGCTGGAAATCAAGGGGCTGCAAAAAGTGTTCCGCTCGCGAGGCGGCTGGTTCAAGCCTGCCCGCGAGGTACATGCGCTGAATGACGTATCGCTCACGCTCGCCCGGGGGGAAACCGTGGGTATCGTGGGCGAATCCGGCTCGGGGAAATCGACTCTGGGCCGCTGCGTGGTGCGCCTGGAGCATCCGGATAGCGGCGAGCTGCTGCTGGACGGCGTCAACCTCTCGCAGCTAAAAGGCGACGCGCTGCGCCGCGAGCGCCACCGGGTGCAGATGATCTTCCAAGACCCCTACGCCTCGCTCAACCCACGCACCAAGGTGGGCATGGCGATTGCCCAAGGGCCGATGGCAAACGGCACGCCGAAGGCCGCCGCACTGAAACAGGCGGGAGAATTGCTCGATATGGTGGGCCTGGGCGCCAGCGCCGTGGAGCGCTATCCCCACGAATTTTCCGGCGGCCAGCGCCAGCGGATCGGCATCGCCCGAGCGCTAGCGCTCAACCCGGAACTGATCGTTGCCGACGAAGCCGTCTCCGCCCTCGACGTCTCCATTCAAGCCCAGGTGCTGGAGCTGCTGGAGGAACTGAAACAGCGCCTGTCGCTTTCGCTGCTGTTCATCACCCACGACCTGCGCGTCGCTGCCCAGCTGTGTGACCGCATCGTGGTGATGCAACACGGCCGTATCGTCGAGCAAGGCAGCGCCGAGCAGATTTTTCTCGCCCCGCGTGAGGCGTATACCCAAGACCTGCTCGACGCCATTCCAGGGCGCGAAGCGCCCGTGGCCGCCACCGCGTGATTGACGAAATGGACACGATAGGCGAAGGAACCCACATGCAAATACCCCTGAAAACGCTGCGTGCCATCGTCGGCGCGCCTCATGTATTGACCGGCGACGATGTGAGCAGTCGGCGTGAGGATTGGATGACCGGTGCGCCCTGCCAAGCAGGCGCTATCGTTCGGCCGGCGGATACCGAACAGCTCTCGGCGGTGATGCACGCCTGCCATGAGTCAAGGCAGCCAATCGTGACTCACGGCGGTTTGACTGGGCTGGTGCACGGCGCCGAAGCATGCCCCGACGAGCTGGTGATTTCCCTCGAACGCATGACGGCCATCGAAGAGATAGACCGCGTGGGCGGGACGCTGACCGTGCAAGCAGGAGCACCGCTGCAGCGGGTACAGGAAGCCGCCAGAGAGGTGGGCCTACAGTTCCCGCTGGATTTGGGCGCGCGGGGCAGTTGCACCATCGGCGGCAATATCGCCACCAACGCCGGGGGCGTGCGGGTGATTCGTTACGGCATGATGCGCCAACAGGTGCTGGGGCTAGAGGCCGTGATGGCCGACGGCCGGGTGGTCAGCTCCATGAACCGGATGCTGAAGAACAACGCCGGGTTCGATTTAAAGCAGCTCTTCATCGGCAGCGAAGGCACGCTGGGGATCGTTACCCGCGCCGTGCTGCGCTTGCAGCCCCCGACGCCTTTTGAACAAACCGCCATGGTCGCCTGCCCCTCCTTTGAAGCGCTGACAGAGTTGCTCAGCCAGATGGGGAAAGCGCTGGGCGGCAGCTTGGGCGCTTTCGAAGTCATGTGGCAGAACCACTACCGTTTGCTGACGGAAACGCTTGGCCGCCACGCTCCACCGATTGCCCCTGAGCACCCTTTCTATGTGATCATCGAATCGCTAGGCAGCGACGCCGAGCGTAACGCTACCCAGTTTCGTGACGCCTTGGAAAGCGCGCTGGAGAGCGAACTGATCGTCGATGCCGTCCTGGCGCAGTCGAGCACCCAGCGCGACGGCCTGTGGGCGATACGCGAGGATATCGAAGGCCTGGTCAAAGGCCTTGCCCCCGTATTGACCTTCGATGTCAGCCTGCCGATTGCCGAAATGCAGCGCTATACCGATGCGCTGGAAGCGCAGTTGACCCAACGCTGGCCCGACGCACGACTGGTGGTGTTTGGTCATTTAGGCGATGGCAACCTGCATATTTCCGTCAGCGCGGGCAGTGCCGAGCTGTCGGTTCGCCGCGAGGTAGAGGCCATGGTCTATCGACCGCTGGCCGCGCTGGGCGGCTCGGTCTCTGCAGAGCACGGTATCGGCCTGGAGAAACGTCCCTGGCTCAGCACCTGCCGCTCTACCGAGGAAATCGACCTGATGCAGACGCTAAAGCACGCGCTTGACCCATACCGGCTACTGAATCGCGGTAAGATTTTAAGTTAACCACTTTTATAGTTAGGATTCGCCCATGTCCTCGCATACAACGCCCCGCTACCCCGCGCACCTTACAGGCGAAGGTCCCCACAACCCTTTCCCGGGCATTAAAGTGCTGGAGCGGAAACTTGGCCGGGAGCTTCCGCACCGGCTGGGCTCTAACGAGGGGTTAGACATGCCCCACCGCGCCCTGCGGGAGCACTTTGGCGACGCGGTGGCACAGCACGTGTACTGCTATGGCGATGCCGAGGCCTTGGGGGTACGCCAGCGCTTGAGCGCACAGCAGAACATTCCGCTGGAGCATCTGCTGGTGGATGCCGGTGCCGATAGCCTGATCGCCCTGGCGCTGCGCACCACCTGCACGGCGGGCGATGCGGTGGTGAGCACCGCAGGCACCTACCCCACGTTTGGTTACTTCGCCCAAGGCCAGGGCTGCCGGTTGATCGAGCCCAGCTACCATGAAGCCCCCGGCGTGCTCGCCCCGGATTTAGAAGCGCTGGCAGCCGCCGCCCATCAAGAAGAGGCGCGGTTGGTGTATCTAGCGAACCCCGATAACCCCAGCGGCCACCTGCATAGCGATAGCGCGATTCTCAAGCTGCGCGAGGCGCTGCCGGAGGCATGCTGGCTGCTGCTGGACGAGGCCTACGGCGATTTTCGTGACGACGCGGGCAGCGAGTTCCTCGGCAAGGCGCTGCCGGGTGTGATTCGCCTGCGTACGCTCTCCAAGGCCCACGGCCTGGCCGGCATGCGTATTGGCTACGCGATTGCCGAGCCCGACGTACTGGCGATGATGATGAAAGTGCGTATTCACTACGCGGTGTCGTCGTTCACCCAGGCGGCGGCTGAAGTCGTGCTCGATCACCCCGACGAAGTACGCCAGCACATCGAAGCGGTGAAAGCCCGCCGCGAGCAGCTGGCGCTGCACTTTATCGGCCTGGGGGCCGACGTGCTGCCCAGCGCGACGAACTTCGTCGGCATTCGGCTACCCAGCGCGGAGTTGGCGGCGGCGGTGCATCAGGAGCTGTTGGCCGAGGGCGTGCTGGTAGCCCGCCTCGCCCACCCGGAATTGGCCAACGTGATCCGGATTACAGCGGTCGAAGACGCGTTGGCACCCGGCAGATTGGCCACGCTGGAAAAAGCGCTTCAGCAGCACGGCTAGCGCCGTTTGCCCCGGTGCGATGCCGGGGCGATTAAAAAGCGATCAGCCACCGTTATGCCGGTGTTAGCCAGTGCCGGTAGGCGTCTAACTCGCCGCGCACTGCTTGGCGATAAAGATGCTGCAGCTGGGCCGTCACGCTATTCGCCGCCATCGGCTCGCTAAGGGGCGGCGCCCCGGCGCGAGTGCCGATTCTGCGCCCATCCAGCTCTCTTAGCGGCAGAATTTCGGCGGCGGTGCCGGTCAAAAATGCCTCATCGGCGGTGTAAAGTTCGTCGCGGGTAATGCGCCGTTCTTTGACTTCGATGCCCAACACATCCCGGGCCAGTTGAATGACGCTATCTCGGGTGATGCCCTGCAGGCAGGAGGTCACTTCCGGGGTGTGTAGCACGCCATCGCGCAGTAAAAAGACGTTCGCCGCCGAGGCCTCGGCCACATAGCCTTCGGGGTCGAGCATGATGGTTTCATCAAAGCCCGCTTTGACTGCCGTGTTGAGCGCCAGCATCGAATTCACGTAGTGGCCGCTGGTTTTAGCACGGCAAAGGCTGATGTTGACGTGATGGCGCGCCCAGGAAGAGGTCAAGGCGCGCAGTCCGTGGGACGCTGCGTGCGGGGAAAGGTAGGGCCCTAAATCCCAGGCGGCAATCATGACATGAGTGGTCAGCCCTTGTGCACGCAGCCCCAGGCCTTCCGCGCCTAGAAACACGGTGGGCTTTAAATAGGCGCTGCTTAGCCCGTTTTTGGTCAGGCTCTCACGCTGAGCATCGATCAGTTCGGCTTCGCTAAACGGCAGCGGAATATCCAGCGCGTGGGCGCTTTCCACTAGCCTTCGCGTGTGCTCCGCCACCCGAAACAGCTGCGGGCCTTGCGGCCCTGCGTAGGCGCGCACGCCTTCAAAACAGCCCATGCCATAGTGCAGCGTATGGGTGAACACATGCACTTTGGCGTCCCGCCAGGCCAGCCACTGGCCATCCTGCCAAATCCAGCCGTCACGATCATAAAGCGGTGTCATCGGGTCATTGTCTCCCACTGTCGTTGCCAGCCATCGATGAGCGCCTGCTGATGCGGCTGCAGCGCTTGGTAGCCCCAGGCGGCAATTTCGTCGTTTTGCGGGTCGAACACAGCCGTGTGACTGCCCGCGAGGGTTTGGATCACCGCGTGACCGCAGAGCGGCACATAACCTTCGGAGTAGCCGCCCTCATGCACCATCACCAGCTTGCCGTTGCAGCAGCGTTCTGCCACGGCCATGACGTGGGCCGTCATGGTGGCGAAGGCTTGGCTGTTGAGCAGCATCTTGCCGAGCGGGTCTTTGGCGCAGGCATCATAGCCACAGGCCACCACGATCAGGTCGGGGGCGAACGCTTCCAGCGCTGGCAGCACCAGCGTTTCCATGGCATACGCATAGGCCCCCAGGCCACAGCCAGGAGGCAGCGGCAGGTTCAGGTTGGCGCCTATCCCGGCTCCTTCGCCCTGCTCATCGAAACCACCGGTGTCCAGCGGGTAGTTGGCCGCTTGATGTATGGAAACGGTGAAGACATCGGGGTCGTGATAGAACGCCGCCTGCTGGCCGTTGCCGTGGTGAACGTCCCAATCGAGTATCGCCACGCGCTTGACTTGGCCAAGGGCGCGAGCACGCAGCACCGCCACGGGAATATTGCCCAACAGGCAGAACCCTCGGCCCTGGTCGGCTTCGGCATGGTGGCCCGGCGGGCGGCACAGCGCATAGGCGTTAGCCACCTCGCCCAGCGCCACGGCCTCCACAGCGGCAATGGCCAACCCTGCTGAGCGCGTCGCCGCCGCCCAACTGCCCGGCATGTAAGGCGCGCAGTCGCCGCCATTGCCGCCCTGGGCATTGTCTCCTGCCTGCAGTTCATCCAGGTAGCACGGGGTATGAAAACGCTTAAGGTCGGCCAGCGTGGCAGCGGGGGGCTTGACCACGTGCAGCTCGTCGATCAGCCCGCTGACTTCCAGGATATTTTTCAACCGCCGCTTACTCTCGGGGCTTTCCGAGGCGGCTTGGGGCTGCAGAAATTCGCCCGGCGCAGAGAATACGCCGATGGCACCCTGATCGTGCCAAAAGCAGCGCTCGTGCCAATAGAAACCGGTGCTGATCATACGTTAAACCCCTGCATAAAGGCCGCCAGGTTGGCGCTTAAATGCTCGGTGGGGTAGCCACCCTCCTGTACGATGACCGTGGGTAGCGCGAGCGCTCGCAGGCGTTTTCCCACCTCGATGAACGCCTCGGTTTCCACGTTGAGGCCCGCGAGCGGGTCCTCTTTATGGGCATCGAGTCCGAGTGCCACCACGACGGCATCCGGTTCAAAGCGCTGCAGGTGGTCGATCAGGATCGCCAGGGCATCCAAATAGACCTCGCCATCGCTGCCCACCGGCAGAGGGAGATTGACGTTGGCCCCTACACCTTCATCGCTGCCCTCTTCGTCCGCGCCGCCCCAGAAAAAGGGATAAAAATCACTCGGGTCAGCGTGCAGCGAGCCTGTCCATACGTCGCCCCTGGCGTAGAAAATATCCTGGGTGCCGTTACCGTGGTGCAGGTCCACATCGATGATCGCCACCTTGGCAAAACGTTCGCGCAGCACGGTGGCGGCCAGCGCCGAGTTATTCAGCAAACAAAAGCCGCCAGCCCGCTCCGGCCCGGCGTGATGGCCCGGCGGGCGGCATAGCGCATAGGCAACTTCCTCCCCCGCCAGCACGGCTTCAGCGGCTGCCTGGGCAGTGGCGGCGGAGGCCAGTGCGCCTTGAAAACTGGTCGCGCTAAGCGGGCAAGCCATATCGTGCAGGTGCCAGCCCGCTTGCCCAATGGGATGGCGGGGATAGTGGAAGCCGCCGCCGCAGGGGTGAATATTGGGTGCCACGAACTCGGCGGCATTGGGCAGCGCCTGCCAGCGGGCGTAGATCGTTTCGAGAAACGTCAAATAACGCGGCGTATGAATCTGCTCCAGGCGTTTACGCAGCGTGGGAGAGTCTGACTCCACTGGCGCAGTGAGCACTAAGCCAGCCTTCGCTAACCCCTGCGTTAGCAGCTCGGCACGCACCGGGCCCTCTGGCGAGGCGGCGGGCTGGCCACGTAGCAGGAAGGTAGGCGGCGCATGCATCGCTTGGTCAGGGTGGTAAAAACACTTCATGAGTCGCAGTCCTTAGCTAGTCACAGCAGTGACGGTATCCAGGTGGAGAGCGCCGGGAAGGCCGCCAGCAGCACGATCACCACCAAGAACGAGACGTAAAACGGCAGCGATGCCACGATGGCCCGTTCGTAGGGCACCTCGGCTATTCGCGCGGCCGTCATTAGTGTCATTCCCACCGGCGGTGTAACGTTAGAGATATTGAGCGCCACGATCATCAGGATAGCGAAGTGGAGCGGATCAAAGCCAAGCTGAATCATCGCGGGCACTAGCACTGGCGCAATGACCACCAGCGCGGGCAGTACGTCCATCACCGTTCCCACCACCAGAAGCAGCAGGCAGACCAGCATCAGCTGCACGAAGGCCGCATCGCTAAAGGTGGTGATGATACTGGCCGCATCCCGAGCGATACCGGAGCGGGTCACGAACCAGCCCAGCACAGCCGAGGTGGCCAGCAGGAAAAACACCACCCCAGAAAAGCGCACGGTGGTGACGAGCGCCTCCCAGATTTTTCGCCACGTCAGGTTCCGGTAGAACACCACGCCGATCACGATGGCGTACACCGCCGCAAACCCCGACGCTTCGGTAATGGTCGTGAGGCCTGAGAGAATGCCGCCCAGAATGATCAGCGGTACCACCAGCGCGGGTAGTGCCAGCACGAACGACATGATCGCCATCTTAAACGGCGTGGGTGCCTGCTTCGGGTAGTTGCGCTTCCAGGCTAAAAAGAAGCTGACGCCCAACAATGCCAAGGCCATTAGCAAGCCAGGGATGATTCCACCGGCAAACAAGTCGATGACCGAAATATCCCGCAGCAACGTAGCGTAGACCACCATCACCACGCTGGGGGGAATGATCGGCCCGATGATCGACGAGCATGCAGTCACTGCCGCCGCATACTCCGCGTCGTACCCCTGCTTTTTCATTTCGGGAATCATGATTTTGCCGATGGCCACCGTATCGGTCACCGCTGCCCCCGTGAGGCCCGCAAAGAATACCGAGACCGAAATGTTCACGTGAGAAAGCGAGCCCCGTACTCGGCCAAACAGCGCATTGTTGAAGGCAATCAGCTTGTGGGTTAGCCCGCCCTGGTTCATTAGCTCAGCAGTGAAAATGAAGTAGGGTACGGCGATCAGCAGAAAGCCGGAAACGCCGGAGAACATACGGTCGGCGATGATGCCGAGCATCCGTTCGCCGCCAATGGCAAAACCGCCCGCCAACCCGGACATCGCCATCACGACGGCTACCGGCGCGCCAATCAGTAGCAGGACGACGAACGCAATGATCGCAGGTGTCATGAGCGGTGCTCCCTATCAGCGGTGTCGATAAGCTCGCCAATCACGTCCTGCTCGTCCATAAAGTGTTCCAGCAGTGCAAACCCATGCACCAAGTGCAGCAGCATCATCACGCCGCTTATCGGCACCACGATGGCAGTGACCTTGCTAGGAATGCGGATTTGGTCAGAGACCATGTACACCTGGGTGGCGCTAGTGAAGTAGTCCCAGCCGTACCAGGTGAGCAAGAGTGCAAATAGGCCGATCACCGCTAGGCAGAGCCCGGCGGCCACCTGCACCATCACTTTTGGCAGGCTGCGTACCAGCAGTGTCATGGCGACGTGCTCGCCATAGCGCAGTGAAATCGTCATCGAAAGAAAACCAATCCAAGGTAGGAACAGCCGCGCAAGCGAGTAGGTCCAGCTCAGCGTGCTGCCCGTGATCAGTTTGTATAAAAATGCGGTAAAAGAGATGCCCAGCATCGCCAAAATACAGCCTACACACACCACGATAGCGACCTGATTGACCAGATCGCTCACGCGACGTAAAGGAGTCAAAACGCCCATGGCCATTCCTCACGCTGGGGCGTAAGGCCCCAGCGTTGATTACCGTTATTGTCCGTAAATTCGCAGATCATCTTCCGCTAGCTGCTGGCCCACGCGTTCGACCTCATCCAGCAGGCCCTGCACACGCGCTTCGTCCATTCCGAAGTCATTGACGATCCACTCCTGCCAGGCGGGGCGGGCAATCTCGGCCATGCGCTCACGTTCGGCATCGGGCATCAGATAGCAGGCCTCGAAACGCTCGCATGACTCGACCCAACTGGCGGTGGCAAGGGCGCCCGACATGCCGTGGCTGAGCTGAATAGCCTCCCGTGCCGAGCTAATTACCGCCTGCTGATGGGATTCCGGCAGCGATTGGTACCAGGACTCGCTCACCATCCAGGGCGCGCTGTTATACACATGCCCGGTGAGCGTGGTGTAGTCGGTCACCGCATCGAAGTTGAACGTGGTATTGAGCACCGGCGCGTTGAACTGGCCATCGGCTAATCCGGTTTCCAGTGCGGTGATCAGCTCGCCCCAGGGCAGTGGCGTCGCGGAGGCGCCTAGCGAGCGCATGATGGCAACGTGGGCCGGGTTCTCTTCAGTACGAATATTGAGCCCTTCTAGGTCTTCCAGGGTCTCGATCAAGCGGACGTTGTTGGTGAAAGCCACGAAGCCGCCGCCGTCATCGAAGGTACCTAGATAGCGCATGCTTGCGGCCTCCACGGTGCCCGACATAAAGTCGGCAAACCACTCGCTATCGAAGAACGTCCACGCCTGCCGCCAGCTGGTAAAGAGGAACGGCGCGGTCACCGCTTGGTAGTCGCCATAGAACGACGACATGGCCCCGGCAGACATGATGGTGGACTGTAACGTACGGCCACCCTGCACTTCCGAGCCATTTTCTACTTCAGAACCGAGCTGGCCACCGCCGAAGATCGTCACTTCGAGATCGCCATCGGTGCGGGCTTCCACGAGATTCTTAAAATGCACCAGCGCCGGATAGATTTCGTTGTTGCTCATATCCTCCGGAAGTTGGGTCGCAATCACCATTTCATAAGATTGGGCCTGGGCCGTGTTGCTGGCAATGGCCAGCGGGAGGGCTGCTAGGGCAGTGAAGAGTAAAGAGCGCTTAGCGTTCATAACACACCTCGTTTTGGTTATTGATGGTCTTCGTTATGACTGGCGTTGCAGTGCTGCTGGCGTAGCGGCCTTTATTGTTGTTGTCTGGCCAGGCCTGCAGCGTGGTTTTATGAATGATGCTTGGGCAGTGACTCCCATAGTTCGATGGCGGCGGCGAGATCCTCAAGAGAGGCGCCTACCGATTTAAACAGCGTGATGGCCTCCTTACCCGAGCGCCCTGGTTTGGCCCCGGACAGCACCTCGGCCAGCTCCGCTTGAATGGCGTCAAACTGAAAAGCGCCCTCCTCGATGGCCTGCAGAATATCCCCCGCTTCGCCTTTTGCGCCTGCGTAGGTGTCTACGAACACCTGCGCACGGCCTAAACACGCGGCATCGGTTTCGCGCATTTGTGGGCGAAACGCGCCGATTAAATCCACGTGCGTACCCGGCGTGAGCCATTCGCCTTTGATGATCGGTTGGGTGGAGAGCGTCACACAGCTGATGATATCGGCCTCCGCGACAGCGTCGGGTAACGCGTCTACCACCTGAGTAGCAAAGCGGTCTGCATACTCCTCGGCAATCGCGGCGGCTTTATTGGGGTTACGGCCCCATATCAGCACCCGTTTGATGGGGCGCACGCTGGCGTGGGCTTCGATCACCATCGGGGCCAGTTTGCCGGTACCCACCACTAGCAGGGTGTCGGCATCTTCATTGGCCAATGCTTGAGCCGCCAGCGCCGAAGCAGCGGCGGTACGGCGGCGGGTTAGTTCGCTGCCATCGATACACGCCAACGGCTGGCCGTGTTTGCCTTCGCTGAGCAAGTAAAGCCCCGAAATAGCCGGAACACCGTGCTCGGCGTTTTGCGGAAACACGTTGACCATCTTCACACCGATATAGCCAGCAGCTTCCCAGGCGGGCATCAGCAGCATGGTGGCTTCGCCGTCTGGCCGGTGCATGGCGTGATGGTGGCGCGGTGGTGACTCCACTCCGTTCACAAAGGTATGCCGCAAACGGTCGATGACGCCCTGCCAAGTGAGATGCTGTGCGACTTCCGCTGCCGAAACGACCTGCATATCAAGCCTCCGGCAGCGCAGCAATGACCATGATTTCCACCTTCCACTCGGGCTTGGCCAATTTGGCTTCTACCGCAGCACGCACCGGTGGGCGACCAGGCACGACCCAGGCATCCCAGGCTTGGTTCATTTGGTCGAATTCCGCCATGCTGGTGACCCAGATTTGCGCCGAGATCAACTGCTCCTTAGAGGTGCCTGCCTGGGCCAGCAGTTGGTCGATACGTGCTAACACCTGCTCCGTTTGTCCGCGCATATCGGCGGTGGCATCCGAGGGTACTTGGCCTGCGAGATAGACCGTGCCGTTATGCACGGCGACTTGGCTCATGCGGAGGTTGCTGTCTTGATAGGTCACGCCCATGGGGTCTCTCCAAGGAAGGTGGGGTTCCTCTTGAGACTACGACGATGCCTTGGCGTGTGCTTGCCCGAAACTCGGGTAAATTTGCCCGCAAGTCAGGCAGACAGGGACGTCAGCCATTAGCGGTCAGATGAGGGGGAAATCTCAAAGTAGCGCCGGTAGGCGCGGGAAAAGCTGCCCTGATCGCGAAAGCCCACCAGCATGGCAATATGGCCAAGGCTTAGCGCGCTATGTCGTACCAGCGTGCGCGCATGCTCTAGCCGCCTGCGCTGCACATAGGCCAGCGGCGTCACCCCGGTTAATTCACGAAAACAGCTGTGAAAGTGCCCAGGGCTCAATGCACACAGGGCTGCTAGCTGCTCGACACGTATGTCATCTGCCAGATGTTGGTCTAGCCAGGCATCCAAGCGCTCTAAATCCAGCCGCTCGCTAATACAGCGAACCCCGAGCTGGTCAGCCGTCTGTTTTGGCGCATCGTGCAGGTACATATAGAGCGCCCGCAGCAGCAGAACGGCAATTTCGTTTTGCAGCGCCGGGCACTGATCCAGCTGATGCGCCAGCGCATGAGTCAGTTGATTCAGGGCGGGGGGCACGGTAAAGAAGCGCGGCTTATCGAATAAGCGCTCGATCTCACTGCCTTTTTCCAGCGTGGCCAAGTGCTGCACAGGGATATCCAGCACCAGCGTTCGATTGCTGCCATCGCCTTGGTACTCATGATGGCGGGCCGAGGGGATCAGGCAGCCTCGACGAGCGGTTACCCGCTCCCCTTGGCCTTCCATGGAGAGTTCAGTCACGCCACACGTCGCCAGTATCAACTGGTGAAAATCGTGAGTGTGTGCCACCTGTTCTTGCGCTAGGTTGCGGCTATGCAGCTCGAACTGGGACATGACCGTACCGTTCGGGAAGTGTGAGAAGAAGACTCCACTATAAAACGATCGCGGAATAAAAAGCGAGGGGGCGTTAACGCTTGGTTAACGCCCCCTCGCTACTGCCTTGAGATAACCGATCAGGCGTCGGGCAGTGCCGCGATGACCATGATCTCCACTTTCCACTCGGGCTTGGCCAGCTTGGCTTCCAACGCGGCGCGCACCGGCGGGCGACCCGGCACTACCCAGGCTTCCCACGCTTCGTTCATTTCTGCGAACTCGGCCATGTCGGTGACCCACACCTGGGCAGAGATCAAGTGTTCTTTCGAGGTGCCCGCCTGCGCCAGCAGCTCATCGATACGCGCCAACACCTGCTCGGTTTGCCCACGCATGCCCACCGTGGCATCCGCCGGCACTTGGCCCGCAAGGTAGACGGTACCGTTATGAATGGCCACTTGGCTCATACGCGCATTGCTTTCGTGATAGGTCACGCCCATGGGGGTATCTCCAGCGAAGAGAGGTATGTTATTGCGTTGATATGCCATAAAGCACCGCCTTTATACGACGCTTGGCGGCATTCAACAACAGAAAGGGCGCGTCTGGGTGGTGTTAGTGCGGGGGGAACAGCCCCCCAGCAGCCTTGCAGCTGCTGGGGGTTTGCTTAGTCATGCATTAGGTAATGGAGTAATTGGTGTTCCAGTTGTCATCGAGGAAGTTATTGAGATCCAGGTTTTCGAAGTTGGCTAGTAACTGAGTATCGAAACCTGTATCAGTCTGCTCTACTCGGAATAGTTGAGCATCATCATTGATCTCAACCGTATCGCCATTACCCGCTAGTAGATACACAACTTCGTCATTGACTAAGCTCAAGTTTGCCAATAACCCCGTTCCATCGTTAAAAAATTCAGCCGTTGTAAAAACAGCAAAGGCTATATCGCTAGAACCATCATTGAATGCTTGAGCATCATCATATTTGGCGAAGTCAGCACTAACTCCACCTCGTAGGCCCGGAATTTCTGTCGCCTCATCCCCAATTCGAAAGGCATCACCTGCCGCACCTGTAGTGAAGTTGGTAATGAGATAAGGCGTGCCTTCGGTTGAGGTTGAGGGCAATTCTCTAGCCGAGCCAAGCTCGGCCACTTGGCCATCTATAGATTGATAGCGATTGCCAAACGCATCAATCATCTCCTCATTTTGATTGCCGTTAATAGTGTTGTCTGTAAGTCTAATATTAGAGGCGTTTTGAACAACAAACTCTTGCTCTAAAGATCTAACATTAGCAAATTCATCCTGTATCTGCCATTTGAAAATACTTGTTAAGTCTTCAGCAAAATCGCTTTGATTGATAGCGCCATCAATGATATTCACTATGTCGCTTCTAATTTCTTCGGCTTGACTAACCGACAGCCAATCGTAAACGACAGGAACGTTTGCATCGATAACGTAATCACCGCTGACATCTGCACCTGCCAGTGCGTCCTCCAAAGTGTATACATTGTCAAAAACAAAGTTATCTAATTCACTAAGCTCTAAGTACTGCGTCTCAGTTACACCTGAGTTTGCCACTAAACTAACACTTTCGGCCAGCACTACCGCATCTGTACCTATAGCATTTATTATGCTGCCAGGCTCATCAACAATATTCCATGTTGCAAACTCACGCACATTCCATTGCCCGCCTTCTGGAGGCTGATTAACAGCACCGTCTAGGAACGCTCTAATATTCGTTATATCCGCGCTTGCCCTTTGAACCGTCAAGTCTTCTAAATCCAGGAAATCTGTGTCTTCGTTAACGTAATAAAACTCAGTCAGCTCTCTGGTTCCGTCGACTATGCCCGAGGTCAACCTAAACTGCACAGGCGTATCATCAATGTCAAAACTAAATGCGCCAGAGTCTCTTAATGACACATAATCTTCAAAAGTCAGGAAATTATTTCCTTCATCAAGATCAGCATAAACAACATCAGCACCACTCAGCCATTCTTCATTTGAGCTCACTAAATCGAGCAACACTGATGCCGCATCTCGAATAGACCAATTAATTAAGCTATCAAGCTGAAGTTGATCACTATTGCTCGCGCCATCAATTGCCGCGTTAGTGTTTTGCACTAATGCTTGAGCACCTTGAACATCGAAGATCCCCGCATCAAAAGGACTTTGAGGCACAACGATAGCATAACTAACATCGTCGCCTTCGCCTGACTTATCAAGCGGCTCACTCGCCTCCAACACGCCCAAAGCTTGCTGGATGGTATAAAGCACTTCAATCGGATCCGATTGATAGTCATAATTATCTAGCGCAACTAACGATTGGTATTGCGCATACGTAATTTGATTATTCGTAACCGTGACACTTTCTGCCAATAAAACATGTGCCTGATTGATTGCCTGTATAATATTGCTGGCGCTGTCGGTAACCGTCCAATTGAATAATGCCTGAACGTTGCCATCGTTATTTTCGAGACCAGACGCTCCGTTTAGAACCGTTCGCACATCTGTCAACTCTGCAGCAGCATCTTGCACAGATAGCTGCCCGGCAACGTAAGGCGTACTACTATCAACCAAAATAAAACTATCTACGGGCGCTAAAACATCAGATTTTACCGCACGCACTGCATCAGACATGTCAGTGTATTCGACAACTGTTTCCCCTAACACGAATCCTTCAGAATCAGGATTATTACCTTCGACGAGGGTATAGGCATTTACTAAGCTTTCATAATCAGCAGACGTAATGGCTGCATCCGTCAACCTGATTCTGTAAGCTTCTACCAACACTTCTCTATTTAGATCAGCGTTAATAGCCGCAAAACTATCAACAACAGACCACTGATAGATCGCCGTTAACTCCACTCCCCTATATTCAGGCACACTTCCTGCAATCAAATCCCTTACATCGCTAATATACGCTTCAGCAGTTGCTATATCAATTTCACTGTCAACGCCCAAACCCTCGTTTATATCGAACTGATCTTCAGAGAAGAAGTAGTCGTTGGCCAAGTCGCCTGGAGCCGCAAAACTGTTGTCTGTGTTATCGAACACGTAAGCTAACGTGTACACCACTAAGTTATAATCAAAGCCGCCTTCACCCAGGCCATTGACCAAGGCATCATACTCAGCGGCCAGAATGTTGCCATCTGCGCCACCATTGGCCGCAAAGATACTATCTGCGCCTTCAAGTACTTCTGGAATGCCGCTTGTACTGCTCTCAATGACAGCCAGAATATTGCTGGCAGAATCGGTGATGTTCCAATTATAAAAAGCTTCAAAATTGGCGGCATTGCGGTTGGTAGAACCTTCAAGAATGCTCTTGACGGTTTCAATATCCGTCAGCGCATTGGCGACACTCAACGGGCCATTGGGGTTTGTATAGGGCGTGTTGCCTGTAATGGAGTAAAACTCACTGGGAGCGAGTACACCCTCAGCCTCGGCACCCACGGCTGCGTTCAGGTTCGCATAGGTGACAGTAGTTTTGACTGCACTTTCCCCGGCATCTAAGCGCAGCGTATTCCCTAACACCCCCAATAGCTCTTCATACTGAGCTTGAGTGATGGTGGTACCTGTCACACGCACCGTTTGGGCGTTCACAACAGCATCGTCGCCAAACGCAGTATCACCCGCGTTGACGTTACTGATTCCGTCGAGCAGGTTGCCAATGCTGTCTTCGACCTGCCACACCACTGCATCACTGCCGAGTAGCGCAGTGCGGTTCTCTGCACCCGCGATAATGGCGAAATAGCTCGCTCCCTGGGCGACGGTCCAAACGTCGTTGAACGATGTTTCCAGGTCGATCACATAGTCGACAACCAGGGGGCCATTGCCAGCATCGATGACAGAGATGGCGTTAGCCAACGTGTATTCCACTAGCTCACCGAGGCGAATGTAGTTGAAATCCGCTGTGCTTAGCGCTTCGAACTGCGCAATCGTAATGATGTCGTCACTAACGTTGACTGCATCTGCTCGAGTGAGATGAGGAACGTTACCTGCCGCGAGAATGGCGGACGCACTGTCGACGACCGTCCAGTTGAACAGCGCATCGGCGTTGGGTGTTTGAGTGTTAAGGGCGCCATCGAGGATTCGTTCTACCGCTGCCAGCGTTGTGGCGGCGGCGTCGACGCTGACCTCACCAGCTTCAAAGGGCACGGTGGTGTCGATGTCGTAATTGGCGGCTAGCTCATCTGCATTGACGGCGTTTTCCAGCGTATAGCGAACGATGGTCGTACCCAGCTCGAAGTTGTCCAGCGTGTTGAGCTGGTCGAATTGAGCCGACGAGATCACTCGGTTGCTGGCCGAGACTTGGTTCGCCTCGGTCACGTGCCCTTGATCCAGGTCGGCGATGATAGCGTCTGCTGTATCGCGAATGACCCACTCGAACAGCGTGAGCGGCGGCTGATTATTCGCGCCTTCCAACACCCGGCTAACATCGGCAAACGCAGTTTCCGCCTGGGCGACGGTCACCGTGCCTGCACTGAGTACTTCTTGTAGATCGATGATGTAGTTGCTGGCGAGAGGATCGGCAGCCAGCGCTTCGGCCAGCGTGTAATCGACCTCGGTCTCGCCGAGCACGAAGTTAGGCAACGCATTGAGCTGTACGAACTGCGCAGGGGTAATGATCGCTTCCGTCACGCTGATGCTATTGGCTTCGGCAATTTGTGGGCGTGCGGAGGGCGTTCCTAAAATCGTGGCAAGGCTATCGACGATATTCCACTCTAGGAGCAGATCACGGGTGAGATTGTCGCTGTCAGTGTTTTGGGCGAGATCCAGTAGCACACGCGTGCTATCGATCAACTCAGCAGCCTCGCGCACGGTTAAGTCACCCGCGGAGAAAGGCCTACTTGGGTTGAGCGTGTAGTTAGCAGGCATTACGTCGGTCGCCAACGCTTGTTCCAACGTGTACGGCACGACCGTGCTGCCCAGGTCGAAATTATCCAAGGTATTGAGATCAGCGAACTGATCAGGACGGATGGTGGTGTTAGTGAGCGTCACGCTTTGCGCCCCAACGACCTCAGGGCGACCTAGACCACCGCTCACCAACACATCTTCGGCATCCGCGCGAATCGACCACGTATAAATATCGCCTAATGCAATGGGGGCAGTCGCCACATCGAAGTCGCCCGCCAGCACGGTTTCGACCAGCGCCAGCTGGTTGCCTGCAGCCGTCAACCCCAACGTGCCTGCCGCAAACGGCTGATTGGGGTTGATCAAGTAGTTCGCTGGCAGTTCGTCATTGGCCGCCAGCGCCACTGCTTGTTGTAGCGTTAGATAAGGTACCTCGGCACGGGTACCGATCGTGTCGGAAAGGTCGCTATTCGGGTCTTGAGCATTTCTTTGCGCGTCCCGAAGCGGGTTATTGTTGCCGTCTCGGTAGGCATCGATATTAAGGCCGTCACTGGCGTTATCGATGGCGTCCAGTGCCTGCTTTACTTGGCCAGCAATGGAAGGAAGGCCCAACGCATCGGCCATTTCCTGATTGGTCAACTCCCGGCCAGCGTCGCTCGCTTGATTGAAGGCAGTTCCCAGCCGCGAGAGCGCATCGGCACTGCTAATCCCTGCCGTGGCCACCATGGCCAACAGGCTCGCCACTTTGACACCCGCAATGAGCAGATCCAGATTAGGCGATGCCTCTGCCAACGGATCTGTCGTCATCAGATCGATTCGCTGGTCGAGGCCAAGCGCCGTTTTGATCGCCGTTTGGGCATCAGCATCGTTCAAGCCGAACTGTTGCGAGAGCTGCACCATCAGGGTGGTCAACGGGGTAATCACCGTCGCATCTTCCGGTGCCCGTAATACGCCGGTAAACGGCAACCCTGTGGAGATATCTACACCACCAGTGGCAGTCAAGATACCGCTGCCCTGCAAACCACTGAAGAAGCCATCGTCATTCGTGGTGACTTGATTCGAGTTGACGGCACGCGTCACGGTGGCCCCGGAAATATACCCATCGACCACATAGCCGCTGATGGTGGCAGGACCACCATCACCACCGCCACCGCCGCCTCCACCGCCCGCAGCGGCAGCCCCTACCGCAATGGCGCCGCCGCCGACATACAGCCAGGGGGGAATATCACCAAACGAGCTGACTGGCTCGCTACTACTGCTTGCGGTACTCGGGAAGCTGCTGGTGCTCGACGGCTGATTGGCGAAAGACGCGCTAGGCACGAATAATAAGTTGCCGAAATCTTCGCCGCTGGCAATGCCTTGTTGAAGGGCATTGCTAGGACTGATGAGAAATAGATCGCCCTGCTGGACCAGCGCGCCGCGCTCGATGACCATTTGCGTGCCGTCGGGACGGGTGATCAAGACATTGCCGTCGGGCAATAGCTCCCAGGTTTGTACGTCAGGAAGCTGGCTAAGCGGGACGAGAAGACCGCTATCATTGCCCAGTAGCTCCATCAGCGAATCGATATCGACGACGACACGGCCGTTTTCCAGCGCCACATCCGCGGCGGCCATGTCGATACGCTGACCGCTGTTCATGATGAGCGTTAGACTACCGTTAGGTTGGCGAATCACTTCCGCCACCCCTTGTAGATCATTGACGGCGACCATTTGGTCGGCCAGCGCCTGCTGTGCGAGTAACGGCAGCACCAACGTCGCGGCCATCCCCCCTTGCTTCAATGCTTTTTGGTTGTTGGCCATCCAACGACGAACGAAGGCCATGCGCTCTTGAGGATCGGCCGGAACGTCGATACGCACCACGTCGTCACGCGTATTGGCCAGTGAGTCCCAGTCGCTTTGGGCTTCTTGATGGCTGACCCTGACACCGTTGAGCAGATGGCCACTCATAACTCCGGGCCGCGTTGACTTAAGCATATCGGCTGATGACTTCGCCATTGAGCACATCTCCACTAAAGATTCGCAAGCGCGTTGCGCCAAACGTTTTTATGTAAGTCTGGCGTTGACCGCCTTAGCGCTCTCATCCGTCGTGGATGACGAGCAGCCATAAAAAAATTGATCCGAGTATTTCATAAAAAAGCAGGAAATAAACCTGCAAAAAGGCGGGGTAATCCCGTTCTTCCCGGGATTAGGGGAGAGCATCGCGGGCAAAAACATCAGCACGGCTTGAGAGGCAGGCACAAAAAAAGGCCTAGCGATAAACGCTAGGCCTTTGATGTTGGTGCCGGTGGCCAGACTCGAACTGGCACACCCGTAAAGGCGGCGGATTTTGAATCCGCACAGATGTACTTTAAAGGCCGCGCTTGCACAAGGCCTTGTAGCTAAATCAGCACTTTAGCGTTTTACATTCTTTACACACAGCACGTTGGTCACACCCAATCTGCGACCAAAACGCGACCACAATAGCATTTGAGTCCCCGACTAATGATTGGCAACTGCTTAGGCGGCGACTCTCTATCGAGGGCTTAATCAACATAAGGACTATTTTTCCTGACACGCTCACAACGCGAAGGCGTCTCATTGAACCGCCGCCAGCCTTTGGCTATTCACCATGTTACGAACATGAAGGGAGTATGAGTGCATACCAAAAAACTTTGGGATCGCGCCTGCAATGCGTAAACAAAGGCTTTTCAATGAGTTAATTTTTTCCATTTTTTTCAATCCAATAGCAGCCGAATGACAACCAGCCAACCAATTGGCAACCAAATTACCACCGCTGCAGCAAGACGAGGGTGACTACATAGCAGGCCGCATAAAGCGGCTTAGACAGTGAATCAGGGTACAACCTGATAAGCGCACCATTGGAAAAGCAGGCTTCTGCGCTCAGCCCTACCTTCCGTCAGCAGACGTTAGCCAATTCGTTCACTGTTTGTAATGCTTCACTTCAGGTAACAGGCTCATCATGATAAACCAGCGGGCCAATAAAACGCCCGTAGCGATCCAGAGGTATGAGGTTAGTCTTTAAGCACCCGAGGCCATAGAGCAGCTCATCTGCTGGGCTAGTGACAAATTGTGTATGCTGGTTGTCGGACTGAGCCACTGCCCAGTGCGTAGCGGCTCCGTTACTCTTTTGTTACGTATATTTCATTCAGCACTTTTGCAACTGTTATGATGACTACACTTTTCCGAAAGGTAGGTGAGATGCAATAGCATTGACACCTCGCCCGCCAGGTACAGTTCATGACATTGATATCTAATAAAAATGCCTCTTCCAAGCATCGCCCCCAACACTCGTTCATACGCTTGATCATGCTTCCCTTTGCTACTTTGCGTGGGCGCTTGGTCGTTGGTGCCGTAGTGCTGTGGAGCTTGCTTTGTCTTGTCATCTTAACGTTCGGTTGGCAGGCAGGTAAGTACCTGGTTAATGAGACTAATCACCAGCATCTGCGTTATGAGACAGAGCTCATCAGTAACTCGATCACCCTTCAGGTGAATGAGCGGCTCAGAGAACTTGAACGCTTGGCCGAGAGGGTTCCGCTGCCTAGAGAAGGGGCTCTATTTGAACAGCATGGTCACAAGTTGGAACCTCTCTTCGAAGCGCTAATACTCTTTGATACGAGTAGCCAAGTCGTTGATGAATGGCCTATCGACGGAGGACGCCGTGGCAACAATTTCGCCGACCGGGAATATGCTCGATTCATGAGCGCTTTTAAAACGCCTTATGTCAGTGAACCTCTCATGGGTCGCATCACTAACACGCCGTTGGTGCTCATGCTAGTTCCTCTTCGTGACGATGAGGGACACTACACAGGTTTCTTAGGTGGGTTAGTTAACCTCAAGCAAAGCCAGCTATTTAGAAACTTTGACCTACTTCGATTAGGTGAAGGTGGCTATGTGACGATTACGACAGCGTCTGGTCAACGCATCTACGACCCTTACCAAACAGACGCCATCGTGACATTACCTAGCACCATTTCACCTGTCTTAGCACAGGCGCTGGATGGCTGGGAAGGTGAGAGTCATGAGCGCTCACTATCCGGAGAAGATCAACTGGTTGCCTATCGACAAATTTGGCCTGCGAATTGGATTGTCGGTGTGCATCTGCCACAAGTGCAAGCTGAAGCACCTCTTATTGCGGGTATGAAGAAAATTACCACCTACGTATGGGGCATACTCATCTTTATTTTGCCTCTTATCTGGATATTGATTTGGATGGCGTTGCGACCTCTAACGCATCTTGCTCGGCAGGTACTGGAGCTACGAAGTGGTTTCCGCCCTGTATTGGATATTCCGACCACGATGAAAGAAGTTCGCCGTGTCGTTGATGTGATTAACGTGACGGAACTTGCTCGCCAGGGGGTCTTACGTGACTTAGCCGAACGTGAAGCTTTATTGAGAGGTACGTTGTCTGCGTCTCCACAAGGCATGTTTGTAACGGATCAGCGTGGCCGATTGACGTTTATCAACGATGCGTTACTTCAGCTTCTAGGCGATGATACTCCTCGAAGCATGCAAGCCTGGAGCCGCCGGATTCACCGTGATGACCGCCGAGATGTCAGAAAAGCTTGGTTGCGCAGCCTTGTAAAACAAACGAATTTTGCGCGTCAATTTCGCTTTATAAGCGCCAATGAAGGCGTGCTCTGGCTAGATGTGAGTACCGCGGCTGTACGTGTTGAAGGGCATTTTATCGGGACTGTCGGCACAGTGCTCGATATCACTCAGCACCAACAAGACTATGCTCAAAAACGCTGGGAAGCAGAGCATGACTCTCTAACCGGTTTGCTCAATCGTCGCGGTCTGACGAGGCACCTCGAAGAGTTGCTTATTCAGTGGCAAGGCTCGGAAAAACCAACCGCGGTCATGCTTTTCGATTTAGATCACTTTAAGCCAGTCAACGATCAAGGGGGGCACGCTCTAGGCGACCAAATGCTTCAACAGATTGCGCGTATCGTACAGAGCGAAATTCGCAGTAGCGATTATGCCGCTCGACAAGGGGGAGATGAATTTGCCGTATTGCTACCGGGCTGTACTCCAGCACGTGCACTCACCATTGCCGAGTCTCTGCGTGCAAGCATCGCGGATAGCTCGATTGAGGCGCAAGGACGCCAATGGCAAGTGACCGCTAGTATAGGGGTCAGTCATTTCCATCAAGGTGACAAGACAATCGACGACATTCTTAGTCGTGCCGATACGGCCAGCTATCGGGCAAAGCAAAGTGGACGTAATAAGGTTGAAGGAGATGCCGATGGCTAGCCGAAAATCACTTTACCAAGCTGACACTTAGTTACTTTCGTCCAACTTAGGCCCTTAATGTATATCAAAGGCTCTTAGATTTGATATTCGCCTTACAGATTAAGGGATAATTATTTGCTCCATGGACGAGTCACAACAGCACACGACTTCGACGCGCTTATAGTTGATATGTTCATTCGCTTGCCAAAACGCTAGCTGGTTCATGCAAGCGCTATAGAGCTGATGTGGGTTTGCTTAGGCAAAGATAAAGCCATCATCATTAAGCTTATACTCGTTGTTTTCACATAAAAATTTTACCATGTATAAAAAGCACTACCTATGACTGCTTTACTCTTTTAATCAGTTAGCGATGAAACTGCTTTTCTCGTTCTGGCTGCCAAAATATAGCATCAATACGCAAATTTACTTTGGTGTTGTTAGATAGCGGCCACTCGATCACATCACCTACTCTTAAGCCAATCAATGCAGCTCCAATAGGTGCCATAACTGAAATCCCATCCTCAACAACCCCAATTGAATGAGGGTAAATCAATGTGCGCACCATCTGACTACCGCGGGTTAAATCAGTAAACCGTACTTGGCTATTCATGCTTACTACATCATTTGGAATATCTTGAGGATCAAGCACTTCTCCGCGAGCCAGCTCTTCCTCCAGCAGCTGCGCCACCATCAAGTCTTTTTCTGTTGCACTGTCAATCAAGCGCTGAAGACGCTCAGCGTCAAGACGATTGATAATTATAGGAGGACGTTGGACCATTTTAATTTCCTTAACACATGAAAAACGTACTTATAGCCAATATAAGAACACCACATTCATATCGTCATGACAGAAAAGCCCTTCCCCAATAAGGGAAGGGCATCTATTGAATAGTCTATGCCTTTTTACCAAAAGGCTAGATTACCCCCTGATCAATCATTGCATCAGCTACTTTTCTAAAACCCGCTATATTAGCCCCTAGCACTAGATTATCAGGCTCGTCAAACTCTTCTGCTGTTTCAGCACATTGTCGATATATATCGGCCATAATTTTTTTAAGTTTCTGGTCTACTTTCTCTAATGTCCACTGTTCCATACTGCTATTCTGGGCCATCTCTAACTGGCTAGTCGCCACACCACCAGCGTTTGCTGCTTTACCAGGCCCATAGGCAAGATTTGCCGCTAAAAAGGCATCCATTGCTCCTTTCGTTGAAGGCATATTAGCCCCTTCGCTCACACAGACTATGCCGTTTGATATTAACGCTTTAGCATCTGCCTCAGTAAGCTCATTTTGTGTTGCACAAGGAAATGCTGCCTCGCCTTCAATGCGCCACACCGCATGGCCATCTTGAGGATATTCTTGTACTGATGTGTAATGTGCTTCTGGACGTACGTTGACATATTCGTATAACGATTCTCGCCGCTTTTCTTTTATTTCTTTGAGCAAAACTAAATCAATACCTTTTGGGTCATAAACCATACCCTTAGAGTCACTACACGTAACTGGTTTAGCACCCAGCTCGTAGAGCTTCTCAATCGTATAAATGGCTACGTTCCCTGCTCCTGACACTAAGCAACACTTACCACGCAATGTGTCATTTTTAGCCGCCAACATATTTTCAGCAAAATAAACGGCACCATATCCCGTCGCCTCTTTACGGCCTAAGGATCCACCCCAGTTCAATCCTTTACCCGTGAGAACGCCTTCATAACGACCGGTCAAGCGCTTATATTGCCCAAAAAGATAGCCAATCTCGCGGGTGCCCACGCCAATATCACCAGCAGGGACATCCGTATGCGGCCCAATATGGCGATAAAGCTCCGACATAAATGATTGGCAAAAACGCATAATTTCATTATCTGACTTACCCTTGGGATCAAAATCGGATCCGCCTTTCCCACCTCCAATGGGTAGCCCTGTCAGCGCATTTTTAAAAATTTGTTCGAATCCTAAGAACTTAATGGTGCCAGATGTCACACTAGGGTGAAAACGCAAACCTCCCTTAAAGGGGCCTAGTGCTGAATTGAACTGCACACGGTATCCTTTATTGACCTGAACACACCCCGCGTCATCTACCCAGCTTACACGGAACATAACCTGACGTTCAGGCTCAACGATACGTTCAATAATACTGTGGTCATGGTAGTGCGGTGCTCGAGCAAATAATGGACGAAGGCACTCTAGTACCTCTTCAGTTGCCTGATAAAATTCTTTTTGAGCAGGGCTGCTTTGAGCTAAACGCGCCAGTGTATCTCCAACATACGGCATGACTCTCCCCCTTCATAATTAGAGCGCAAATGATCTAGTAGATGCTGAGAGAGATTTAACTACGAGCACTGTAAGCCGCATACCCTATGCAGCTTCGGCATGAGAAAATAATTTAAAAAAATAGACTAAAGTAGCAAATCAAAAGCACCAAAATAGTGCAATCAAACATCACTAATAAACGATTTATAAACGATATTCCTGGGGGGGAGGTTCATCTTTCTGTCCAGACACTAAATTCAGAACCTACCTATATGCCTAGTAATACGAAAACTGCACCAGGATTGAGCACGTATTTCGATTTCCCCTTCTATCTCATCGACATAGGCCACAGCTAACTCTCCCAGTACCAAGCGATCAGACCTACCGGATTCTCAGCACTTTCGCTGGACTTTAACGTGAACCGTAGGGCACTAATATATCTTTACCCGTGGGCCATAGAGATATAACTCGGTTCCTCGCATCTCTCCGCAAGCTGCAGAAGCCAAAATCATAGCGTTTGACGTGTTTCACATGGGGGCGATAGCTAACTTGAGAATAACGGAAAAAGGGCGAACCATGACGGCTCACCCTCTCTTATTTGATATTAAAAACCGCTAATGTTTCACTTATTCAGCATTGGCAGCTCAACAGGCGAGATATGTTGAGCATCACCCACTTGCTGACTCGACATGGATTCAGGATAAGAAATTTTATTATCTTCTCCAGATCCTCTTTCGGCCATCGCCATGCTAGAAAATAGAGCTAACGCAACAACGGCAGAAATATGAATAATTTTCATGCTACAAAGCCTCATACAAGAGAAAATATGAATTAAATGGGCCAATGATTAAACAATGGCTTGATTAGTTGCCACGATAGGTCGAGTAGCCATAAGGGCTTAATAGCAACGGAATGTGGTAGTGCTGTTCAGTGTCTTCCACTTCGAAAGGCACCGGAATATCGGGGAAAAAAGTGGCTATGTCGCGCTCTTCAAACCAAGCCCCCGTCTCGAAAGTGACGCGATAGACACCCGGCAAAAATTCTTCACTGTCTGGATAAAGTGCGGAAACACGACCCACTTCATCCGTGGTCGCCGTTGACAAAGACTCCCAGCCTGCATCGGTACGGCGCTCCAACTCCACCTCAACGCCGGATGAAGGCAATCCACTTTGAATGTTAAGCACATGGACGCTGAGCGGGTTATCGCTTGCCTCCGCCATGGCTACCACACTACTGAAGATAATGCCGGTTACTAATGCAGTGAGTGTACGTCAGGGATTACCTGTAAGAGTCAAAAAATTATAGTTCTTGGCCGCAGAGCCTGAGTGCAAGGTGACTTGCCTGATAGTCAAAGCCTAGCACTCTAGCTCTGCGTTTAACTCACAGCTTTTTAAGCTACACAACAACCAATGTAGCGCATGGTAGTATCGATAACTCCTGTATATCCGTTCGGCGAACAAACCTTCCTCTGCGCCGCGACTTCGATAACGCTAGGTGTCCACCTATTTGTTAGTGAACACTAGCATAAGTAAATTAAGCGTATTGGAGGCACCTTACAAGCGCCGCCGCTTCAGTGCCGTAAATTGTCGAAACATACCAACAGCCCGGTGCCTCGGTGGCAAGCATCGCGCTGGAGCATGCACTGAATGCCAACCTGGTGCACAAGTGGATTCGTGAAGCCCGCCAATAGGCGCCCAAGAAGCTGACGGCTGGACGGTTGCTGCAAAAGGCATTTTGCCACTCAACGAGCAGTTCGGAGTGTTCAGCAAGCTTGGCGTAATTATGTGACATTAAAGGGATTGGTGAAGCTTCCGGCATTACCGACGATGGCACTGATCTCTTCTTTGGCCTAGGCGCTCAATTCATGTTAACTGACCAGCTCGGCATTTTAGGTAAATGGAAGTGGTATGACCTTTACAACGACATTGATCTGCTGTCCATCGGGGCGATGTAAAAATTCTAGAATGCTCTAACTGCCACCAACAAAAAAGGGGGAGCTGCCTCCCCCGTTTTTGCTCACATTAGCTGGGATGCTGCCTATCAATAGACAAAACATTACTTAATTTTTTTGACCTCCGATCGGCACTCGAGAGTGAATCGGCGACTTTATATTTGCTAATACGAGCGGACATTTCTTCAGCCTGCTCATCAAGTGAACGACTGGCAGCCGCCACTTCTTCGACAAGCGCGGCATTTTGCTGGGTCACTTCCTCTAGTTGACTCATAGCGCGATTAATCTGCTCAACACCTGCTGACTGCTCGTGGGTCGCTGATGCCATTTCTTCCATCAGGCGGGCTACTTGTTGTACGCGCTCCGCAATAGTCGTTAAGGAATTGCTAGTGGATGTCACTAGCCCTTCACCCTCATTAATAGTGGCGATGTTATTTTCAATCAACTGGCGTATTTGGCTGGCCTCCTCAGCACTGCGACTGGCGAGCTTACGCACTTCACTAGCCACGACAGCAAACCCTCGGCCATGTTCCCCTGCACGCGCAGCCTCTACAGAAGCATTCAGGGCTAATAAGTTGGTTTGGAAAGCAATATTATCAATTGCCGCAATAATCGTCGTGATCTGGTCACTAGAAGAATGAATGTTTTGCATGGCTTGTTGTGCTTGCTGGGCAACGGCTGCGGCACCTTCCGCTTCCGTAGCCACATCATGTGTCATGCGTTGCGCTTCATGGGCATTGCCAGCCGTTTGGCGCACGGTAGCAGTGATCTCTTCAAGGCTCGACGCTGTTTGTACTAATGACGCTGATTGCTCTTCGGTGCGTTGTGCCAAATCTTGATTGCCTTGGGCAATTTCACCACTGGCCAGTTCTACTGACTGTGCGTTGCGCTTGATCTCTCCAATTAGTGCTTCTGTATCTTGTGACGCATCATTGAACGCATGATAAAGCTTAGACAGTTCGTCTGTTCCAGGCACGGCAAGCCGCTGGGTTAAGTCATTGCCTCGTGTAGAGATATTCTTTAACGCTGCGGTTAAAGGGCGCGTCAGCGTGAGGACAATCATCGCGGCGGCAGCCACAGCAAACAGTGTGGCCAAAACCGAAATAATCATAAAGCGCCACAGGGCACGTTGTGCATCACGTTGCAATGCAGCGGTTGTGGTAATGACTTGCTGCGACAGATTGTCTTCAAGCGTTTTTAGACGGCTAATTTTCACCGTTTGCCACTCAAACCACTCGTTGGGGTCTACATTGTACCCACCTACATCGTACTGCTGAATAGCAAGCTCTCGGCGGTCAATTAGGCGATCAATGTCCTGGCCACTCAAAGCATCTGTAAGTTGGCGTCGTTCATCTGCGCCAGCAAAGGCACGAAAGCCTGTTAAAAAAGCTGCTTCTTCACCTATCAGTGTCAAGTAACGGTTGAGTGTCTCAAACGTCATGCTATCTGCACCAAACGCTGCAGAGAGGATAGCGCGCTCAATGCCGGCTAAATCCTTGGCTTGTAAAAGGTTGAAATAAGCAGCCAGCTGTCGGCTGATCTCCCCTTCGCGAGTTTGCTGAGCAAGTGATCCAATTAACCCCATGAGCTGCTGATTGATGCCTGTATAGTGTCTTAGTGTGGCATTGACCTCGATAGAAAGTTGTTCTACATCTTGGCGTAAGCTGGCTGTTCGTTGCCACTGCCGCTCCAGTTGATCAAGCTGTTCATTGGCAGCAGCACTTAGAACGTCGTCCGGAAGGCCTCGACGCTGTTCAATAAATGCCTCAGCTGCAGTATCCGTTTGTGGCCGCTGCTGACTTAGTCGTTGACCAAAGGCCTCCCCGCCACTTGCTAAATAACCTGACGACATACCACGCTCAATTTGTATTTGATGTATCAAGTCTCCAGCACTTTGTGCCAGCGCTGTCATGGTTTGGAGCTGTTTTAATTCCCGGACGGTGGCTTGTCTATCAAGCACACCATTGATAGCAAACCATGCTAAGGCAAGTAGAGGGAGGGCGAGCACCAAAGAAAATTTGGCATACATGGGCAGTCTATTTAATAACGTGTTCATTGCTCAGCTTCCAATCAGCGCATATCAAAAATTAGCTATAATTTGCATGCTAGCAATTTAGCTAGCGATATGCAGCGGTAATTATTCAATACTACTTGCTTAGCCAACCATAGATTTCTCACCATGCTAATAAACCTGACGAATGTATCAAGACGCTGAACATGACATTTCGCTTCGCTCTCCTCTATCACGCGCTGGCCTTCAGGTAATGATACGACTTAAGTGGAAGGCAAAACCTGCTCTGCGTCATTTTTTCGATGCCATGTTTACTGATCCACACAGGGTACACTTTTGTAAAATCTTGTCTGGCATCAGAAAGATGCTATCAAGCTGGTTAAAAACCCAGTATAAATAAAAGGCCTAGTGTCAGCCCTCTTACTAACCGTCCATACACCAATATTGCCTATAAGCTTGAACGGTTACGATCGTTGATAGAATAAACGCCTTGCCAGATGAAACCCGCGCAATATAAATAATTCTCATACTCAAATTCAAAGCTCATCATCCCCGCCGTGAACGTGTTGCAATCAGCACACCCTTCACATATAGTGCACATAACCTTATAACTTTTACTAAAGAAAGCATTGTGACAGCCGATAAAATCATAATCGCCAGGCATGTCGTTGTGGCAGGGATCGCTACCTTTCTCATCCTCAACACGAACTGATGGGCTTTCAATGCGTACTAATTTACCAATTACTCAGGTCGAGTACCCTTACGCTTCAGATAACCTTTTGATTTCTCGAACAAATTTGAAAGGGGAAATCACTTATGCTAACCCAGCATTTGTTGAAGTCAGCGGTTTTGAGCTTGAAGAGCTGTTGGGGGCCAATCACAACCTCGTCCGTCATCCTGATATGCCACCAGCGGCTTTTAAAGATTTTTGGGAGACCATCCAACAAGGGAAACCTTGGTCAGGCCTAGTCAAAAACCGACGTAAAAATGGCGACCATTATTGGGTGCGCGCCAATGCAATGGCTATCCAAGAAAACGGTCACATTGTGGGTTATGCTTCTCTACGCACTAAGCCATCTGCTGAAGAAGTACAGCATGCGGAAAAGATTTACCGCGACTGGAGTAACGGCAAAGGTAAAAATTTCACCCTGCATCGTGGTCAAATCCGTCGACGCCATCCTTTAGCATTTTTGGGCCGCTGCAAGTGGGGATCGGCTACGCTGCAAACTCGCCTTTTAGCTTTTGTTGCTAGTTTTTCGATTGGTTGGCTAACCCTTACAAACTGGACACTCTCTCATGACCTCTTTCAACTTGGGCTAGGCGTTTTGCTATTCGTTGTGGTTGCAGCACTGGGCCTAGGCTTGTGGAATAGAGTGCGCCGGATGGTTGAAACCTCACGTGAGTTTGTCCTTCAAGTAGCAGCTGGCAATCTAGCAGCCGACGTTCCACCTCACCAAAATGATGACGTTGATCGGCTTGTCGATGCACTGGTCACTATGAGAAAAGGCCTCAGTGCCATCGTCAGCGATGTAAATGACGGTATCAGCAAAGTAAACCCTTCTGTCGCTAGTATTCGGCAAAGTAACGAGTCCATTGCCGAGCGTAGCGATAACCTAGCCTCTTCAGTTCAAGAAACCGCAGCCAGTACTGAGCAGTTGACGGCCACTGTTAAGCAAAATGCCGAAAATGCGCAACAAGCAAGCCACCTTGCAATGTCCAATATGCAGGAGGTGCAGAACGCAGGCGAAAGCATGTCACAGGTGGTTCAACGCATGCGAGCCATTACCGCAAGCGCTAAACATATGGCCGATACTGTCTCTTTAATCGACTCTATAGCATTCCAAACGAATATTTTAGCCCTAAATGCGTCCGTAGAAGCAGCACGTGCAGGTATTCATGGAAAAGGGTTTGCCGTCGTTGCCAGCGAAGTACGTAGGCTTGCAAATCGTTCCTCAGAAGCGGCCAAAGAGATTCACCACTTAATCAGTACTTCTAATAGTGAAATTGCGGCAGGTGCCAATTTAGTGCAAACAACCGAGCTGGTCATCACACGTGTCATGGAAGCGAGCCAGCGGGTGACCGATATTATGAGTGAAATCAGCGCAGCCTCTTTAGAGCAAAGCAGCGGTATTTCACAAATAGGCAGCGCCATCAATGTAATGGAGCAAGGCGTTCAGCATACAGCCGAGCAACTTCAGTCTACGAATACGTCAACTCAAAGGCTAGAACAAGAGGCTCATCAGCTATTGAATGCAATTCGCGCATTCCGCACCGCTCCTAGCGGCACTGAATTGACCCTTGAAATTTCAGCAGCCGCTGAAAGAAACGTCGACCTAACGCGCAAATCGTTTACGTTGCCATCCTCGATATTTATTACATCGAAGGGAGCTATGTAATGAAAATGTGTGTCCCCCCTATACCTCGTAACGAACCAGAACGCTTGAAAGCATTATGGCGTTATACCATGAACGACCGGCGTAAAGATGCGCTTCTAGAACGCATTACGTCGATGGTCGCGAAGCTTTACGATGTTCCTTATGCGCTAGTGAGTTTTGTAGACGACGAATGCCAGTGGTTCAAAAGCCACCATGGATTAACAATAAAAGAAACGCCCCGTGATATCTCTTTTTGTGCACACGCCTTGTGTGCAGAAGGCATATTCGAAATACCGGATGCTACTCAGGACGCCCGCTTTCTCGATAACCCCCTGGTGACGGGCCCACCTCATATTCGTTACTACCTCGGTGCACCGCTGGTTTCGAAGGAAGGTTATAGCCTAGGCACGCTATGTATCTTAGATACGAAAATAAGAGCTTTCAGCGAAGCACAGCGAACACATCTAGCAACGCTGGCAGACCTAGTGGTACAGCGCCTTGAGCTTCATCGATTGCATTGCCAAGAGCGCGTTGTAACCACATCGGGTCTTGGGCTTTGGGAATTAGATACCTCCTCAGGTACCACGTGGTGGAATGACGTCGTGTACACACTTTATGGTGTGAGCGCTGACTACCCTCATGATAAATCAAACGCTATTAGTGTTTACATGGCTGAGGATCAACACCGGCTGGAAGCCGCTTTGACACAGGCTGCCGAGCAGCGGGTGCCCTTTGATCTTGAGTTACGCCTCGTGCACAAAGATAAAGAATTCCCTACATGGGTTCGCGTAACAGGAGCTCCCGTCTCAGTAGGCAAGGATATCATGCAAATAGCGGGGACTATTCAAGATATTACGCCACTCAAACAAAATGAGCGACGCTTACAACGACAACAGCGGCTTGAAAGACTGGTAAATCATTTACAGACGTCCTTTATTGCTGAACATGAATTATCCCAAGCTTTTTCCGATACCTTGGCTGAACTGGTGTCGCTAACGGAGAGTGACTCAGGCTTTATCGGTGAAGTCTTCTATGATGAAGAAAATGCACCTTTTCTAAAAACCCATGCCATTACAGATATCAGTTGGGATCAAGCTTCACGCAGACTGTTTGAAAAAGCGTCTCAAGGGGGAGTTGTATTTAGTAAACAAACGTCTCTTTTTGGATACGTATTAAAAACGGGCAAAATGTTAATTGCTAACACGCCTGACCAAGATCCACGGCGGGGCGGACTGCCTAACGAACACCCTCCTCTCAGTGCATTTGTTGGCATTCCAATCACCGATAATGGCAAGCTGATCGCGATGATTGGCTTGGCAAACCGTCCTGGCGGATACCAGGCAGACCTTATAGATGAACTTTCTCCATTTTTACGCAACCTTGGCCAATTAATTAGTTCGTTACGTTTGCGTATTCAGCATGAAGAAGCACATAAAAGACTCGAGCTGTCGGCAAGGATTTTTTCTGATAGCCAAAACGCCATCATGATCACGGATCAAGACAACCGAATCGTTGATGTGAATCGCGCCTTTGAGATTATGACTGGGTATACCCTCAGCGATGTTGTAAACCGTCAGCCCAATTTTCTCTCCTCAGGCTGTCATCCCCGAGCGTTTTATAAAGACATGTGGCAATCATTGTTAAACGATGGTAGTTGGCGTGGTGAGCTTATTAACCGCCGCAAAGATGGAGAACTACTTTATGAGGCATTATCTCTTTCGTTGATTCATAACGCCCAGGGAGATATCACCCATCACGTGGCTATTTTTTCAGACACGACGCGGCTCAAGAAGCATGCTGAAGAACTACACCTTGCGAGCCATTTTGACAGCCTGACGTCTTTACCTAACCGACATCAAATGCTTAACCAAGTACGTGAAGCTATTGCACACGTCCATGACGGAAACACACTTGCCATTGGTGTTTTAGATCTTGATGATTTCGAAAAAATCAATAAAAAACTTGGCCATAAAACTGCCGATAACATTTTAATATCTGTTGCTAAACAATTACGAGACCGTGTGGGCCCCCAAGGAATTGTGGCACGAATAGGCGGCGATGAATTTGCTTTGCTACTTCCCGATATGAATGCTAAGCCAGATCAATTGAGTGCAATCATTAAAAGCTTTGTAGTTGAGCAGCCGAATGGGCGTGATTCACCTGCCATATCAGTAAATGTAAGCTTAGGAATTACATTATTTCCACTTGATAATGCTGATTCAGATACGCTATTGCGCCACGCAGATCAAGCTATGTATCAAGCCAAGCTTCAGGGAGGAAACACGTTTGCCTTCTTTGATCCTGGCCATGAAAAAAAGTTAAAAGCACAACAAACAATGAGGGATGATATTTCTCAAGCCCTTCAAAAAGGTCAATTTGAACTATATTTCCAACCACAAATTGACGCAGCCTCTCTTAAATTGCTGGGCGTAGAGGCACTTATTCGCTGGAACCATCCACAGCGTGGTTTAGTCATGCCAGATCAATTCTTGCCTATCATCAGTGGTACTAATACTGAGTTATCATTAGATGCCTGGGTTATGGAAACAGCCCTAGCACAGCTGTCAGCATGGCAAAAAGAGGGCTTCAGCATTAGCGTTAGCATTAATCTAACCCCTCAGTCACTTGTGCATAACCAGTTCATTGACATGCTGCGGGACACGTTATCCAGGCACCCTGACGTACCACCAAACTTCATCTGCATTGAAGTTTTGGAGTCAGCAGCACTGGATGATTTATCCAGCGCGACCAAAATATTAAACTTATGCCGTAAGATGGGCTATAAAGTCGCCCTTGATGACTTTGGTACAGGTTACTCATCATTAAGTTACCTTCGTAATTTGCCGATAGATTTAGTTAAAATCGACAAATCTTTTGTGATGGGAATGCTGAAGCGCTCAGAGGACCTGGCGATTGTTGAAAGCATTACCTATTTAGCCAAACGCTTTAGCAAGCAAGTCGTCGCAGAGGGCGCTGAGAGCGACGCACACATTGAAACATTACAGCGAATGGGTTGTGACGTTGTCCAAGGCTATGGGGTGGCCAAGCCTATGCCTGCAAGCCAGCTCATCTCTTGGGCAACATGTGAGCAATCTGGGGGAAAAAGTCAGTAAAAAGCAAACAACATAATTATACAAAAATAATACAAAACACCTGTGGCGTAAAATAAAAAATAATCTTAGGATATGTATTTTGTTATCCTGCTAACATATTTTTTTTAGTCATCAACTACCTGTTGTTAGGGAATATGATCGCCCTGTAGGCATTCACTAAGCACATGATTTTCAGAATTTAAGAGTGATCACAAAAGGAATTTATATGTACAGCCACTACTCAGATCACTTATGTAATGGCGATAAATCGGCCTATTCGCTTTCAAAACTGTGGCTTTCGAGGGTCTGTATCGCCCAATTGGATTCGGTGATCACTAATGAACCATAGATCGACTCTTAGTTCAGGCGACTTTGAGGAACGTCGGCTTCAGGCGCTTGCAGATTACCAGATTCTCGATACGCAGAAAGACGACGCATTTGATGAAATTGTCGAGGCGGTCTCATTGATTTGCGACACTCCCATTGCGGTCGTCAACTTTATCGACCGTGATCGGCAGTGGTTTAAATCTGAAAAAGGACTAGGTGTTCAAGAAACACCTCGCGATATTTCAATTTGTGCTCATGCTCTGCTGCAGCCAGGCGTTTTTGTTGTGCCGGATACTACGAAAGACACCCGTTTTGCTGATAATCCCTTGGTTACAGGAAAGCCTCACCTACGTTTTTATGCGGGTGCACTACTAAAAAGCCGAGATGGTTATCCGCTGGGAACGCTATGTGCACTTGATTATGAACCTCGCGAGCTGACAAAGCGCCAACGTTTTGCTCTCCAGGCATTAGCCAACCAGGTCATGGCCCATATGGAGTTGATGCGCAGTCATCGTATACAGGAAGCGTTAATTAGTGAATTGCAAACCATACGTCAGAAGCTAGAGACATTATCCTCCACCGACTCATTAACAGGCTTACTAAACCGCCGTGCTTTTGATGAACGTTTTCAACAAGAAATAGCTATGATCCAGCGTGGAGCCCCTTCTGGAGCATTAATGCTGATTGACCTAGATAACTTCAAAGTTATTAATGATACTTAAGGTCATCAGGGAGGCGATGAAGTCATAGTATGCTTTATCGAGCTTTGCCGTCGGGTATTTCGTCAGTACGATGTGATTAGCCGGTGGGGCGGTGATGAATTTATGGTCATGCTGCCACGAACCAGCCCATCAGATGCTACCCATGTGGCAAGCCGCCTGCATCAGCAACTTGCTGATACGCCTATGATCATGAACAATGGAGCCTCACTTTATTGTACGGTCAGTATTGGTATTTGTGCGGTTACCAGCGCTTGTACGATGGATACATGTTTATCGATGACTGATGCTTTACTTTACCAAGTCAAAGAAGCGGGCCGTAACAGCACTGCGGTTCAAGCAGAAACATAAGGTAAGAGACTTGAAAGATTCTACTTTTAGCTTTCTGGAGGCCATTATAGCTATATAAGCTAAATGGCATTTTCAGCCACAATCAAAAAGAATCGAAGTCATGAATAGGTGCCATGTGAGTTGAAGAAGTCCGATGAACAGCATCAAAGGCATCCTGGAGATCTCTGACTACGTGCTCAAACGTTGGTCTCGCATAATAGAATCCTTGTTGCAGAGAAATGCCAGCATCCATCAGCCAACGAGCTTCTGTGACAGTTTCTACACCTTCAGCAATTAATGTCATGTTCAAACGGCGCCCCAGAGAGACTAGCGTGATCAACAACGTTTGGCGGCGTGGATCGTGATCACAATTCATGACCAGCTCGCGATCAATTTTGAGCTTGTTCGGTGACAAGGTGGTTAGTAAATCTAGGTTGGCATAGCCGCTACCGAAATCATCCAGAGCCACTGTAAAACCCATCTCTTTATAGGCATCGATAATATTTTTAATGTGCTGACGGTCACGTACCTTTTCCGTCTCAGTAATCTCAAAGATTAGCTGATCCACAGGCCAACCGACGCGCTCGGACACCTCTAAGGTCGACTTAATACACGCCTCAGGCTCATAGACAGCATTAGGAAGAAAGTTGATTGATAGTGGCTTATCCATTCCCAACCGACTAGCTAGCTCAATAGCTTTCACCCGACAGGCTTGGTCAAAACGATAAATCAATTCATCGGTGACTTGATTCAGAATAAAAAAAGCCGATTCGTCGTTGACACCCCTCACCAGAGCTTCGTAGGCATAAATTTCGCGCTGAGCGACATCAACGATCGGCTGAAAGGCCATTGAAAACTCAAACGGTATGCCGCCGCTACAATGTGGGCACTGCCCCTCAGTACCATCGCAGTTCACCATAATTTCTTTCCTTATGCTTAATAATATTTATTGCCTTATTCAGACAAAAAAAGCCTTCACCGACTCATAAAAACTATAAAATACAGTCACTTAAGACATTTTTAGCTGTTTTTTTTCGATTTTATTTTACTTGGTCTTCTTGCCAATCAAACCCTTAAGCTAAGCTCTTTTTCACTGCTCAACGTTCTTGAGTAAATGCCTTATTCGCGGAAATAAATGCCAAGCACAGTACGATGGCTACATCGTGCTCTGACTCATGCAAATGGCGGAACTGTGGCAAACTCATGTTGATGCCTATAGAAGTATAACCGTGCTAGAGCATGGGACGACAGTGGCAATAACAACTGTTGGTCAAATCTAGCTCCAACATCGAAAATGAATTGCTCAGCACTGTTTGAAATTTCTTCTGCGAATCATGCTGCCGATATGATGCGTGCCGACGTACATTCGGGATGCCTTCACAAGAGATTCTCATCCAAAGGCACTTCGAGTCCTATCCAGAGGGAGTACAATTGATCGTATGGCATTCGTGCAAGAGACATATGCGAACATACGCTTTTCTCAACTCGCCGTAGGCACCAGCATTACGTGGTTATCTTACTCTTCCCTAGGAGCAGGCAGTTGCGCTGGAAGCGACATGATAGCTGCCCGTGTCATCGGCCTAGCGAAGTAGAACCCCTGCAGCAGGTCGCAGTTGCGATGGATCAGATCCTGCTGCTGGGCCCATTCTTCAATACCCTCAGCTACCACCACCAAATCAAGGTGGTGAGCCATGGTGATAATGCCCAGCACGATGGCAGCATTGCTGCGGTTGGTGCTGATATCGTGAATAAAGGCACGGTCCAGCTTGAGCTTATGGATAGGCAAATCGCGTAGGTAGCTGAGGCTAGAATAGCCGGTGCCGAAATCATCCAGAGCGACCCGGATGCCCATCGCTTTGAGCGCATTGATCAGCGCTATGGCAGGCTCAACGCCGTCGAGCAGCACACTTTCGGTGACTTCAAGCTCCAACCATTCGGGCGGTAAGCCAGTTTCATCCAGCGTCTCCTGGAGGTCTGCCAAAAAGCCATCACGCCGAAACTGCAGCGAAGAGATATTCACGGCGACTGGAACCACCCGCCCACCGTCAGCACGCATCGCCTCAGCGTCCTGACAGGCGCGTCGCAGAATCCAGCGCCCCAGGGGGATAATCTGACCAGTCTGCTCTGCCAATGGAATGAACACCCCCGGGGAAATCATCCCTCGCTCGGGGTGATGCCAGCGGATCAGCGCCTCAAGCCCACGGATGCGCCCGCTCACCGCTTCTACAATCGGCTGGTAGTAGAGTTCGAACTGCTCCTCTTCTAGTGCTGTATGCAAGTCGTGGCGCAAAAGCACGGCCTCTTCCGTGAGGCGATGCTGATCACCCTGGTACCAGTACCAGGTATTGCGGCCCTGCCGTTTAGCGTCAGCCATCGCTAAGTCGGCTCGCTGCATCAGCTGGTAGGCGTAATCCACTCCCTCACAGTTGCAGGCTAGCCCGATACTGGCACTGATATGCAGTGGCTTTTCTTCAATGACGAAAGAGCTGGAAAACGCTCCCAGCAAGCGCTCGGCCATGTCGATGCAGGCTTGGCGATCATGGAACCCAGAGAACAGTAGGGAGAATTCATCACCGGTATTGCGTGACAGAAAAGCTTCAGCACCAACCACCTCTCGCAGCCGATCACCTATCGCTACCAGCAGCTGGTTACCAATGTGGTACCCCAAGCCATCGTTGACGGCCTTGAAACCGTCCAGGTCGATGTGCATCACTACCAGATGCCAATGGCACTTCTTGGCGTTCTCGAACGCATCCTGCAGGCACTCGTCAAAGGCGCTACGATTAGGTAAGCCAGTCAGCAGGTCGTGGGTCATCTGATAGGCCAGCTGATCCTGCTGTTCCCGCTGTCGGGTGATGTCCTGCTGAATTCCGATGTAATGAGTGCACACTCCTTCGGCATCGAGCACGGGACTCAACGAGAGATGGTTCCAAAAAGGCGTGCCGTCCTGTCGATAGTTGAGCAGGATGACATCCAGGGGCTGGCGCTCACGGATCGCCCTACGAATGGCGGTGAGCGACTCTGGGTCAGTGTCTGGCCCCTGCAAGAAGCGGCAGTTGCTGCCTAGGACGTCGTCCGGCCCGTAACCCGTGAGCGCATAGAAGGCGTCGTTAGCATAGACAAGCGGCATGTTTGGCTGAGTGGCATCGGCCATCACCACACCGTTAGGCGTTGCCTGGATGCCGCGCTCCAGCAGGGCGAGCTCGGCGATGGCTTGGCTGTTCTCAATGGCCACAGCAGCACTGGCAGACAGAGCCTCAATAAAACCTACCCGGGTATCCTCGCGCGAGGTAGGTTGCTCATGCTTTAGCGGTAACCATGCGACCATGGCGCCAATAGGCTGGCCATGACGATTGAGTAGAGGCGTGGCGACGCGAAGGGTGTCCTCGACCACCTCCATCTGGGTGCGACAGTGGCTCACCGATCCAGCAATCAGCCCTTCTTCCTTGACCCGCACTCTTAAAGGGGGGCTTTCCTCATCTTGCGTGGGATTGTCTCGCAAACAGGCACGTACTAGCTCGCCCTGCTGTGTTAGCTGATAGATAGCACCACCGCTAGCGCGGGTAGCATCGAGCACGGTGGTCAATATTCTGTCGAGCACGGTATCGATATCGCGCTCACGGCTCAGTGCTACGCTAGTATCAAGAAAGTTGGCCAAGGTTCGCTGCAGCTGGGCAGTGGCATTAGCGAGCTGATCGATTTCAATGATATTCGAGTGCACGGCCGGGCGTTCGGTGAAGTCGAACGCCTCGATGGCGCGGGTATGGCGGGCGATACGCTGAAGGGACACCACGGGATGACGGGCAAGCCTTAGAGTAATCAGCACGGAGAGGACGAAGATCAACAGCGATACCCACAACTGCTTGGAGAGCAAGCGCCCAGCGTCAAGGAAAAGCTCCTCCTCGGGTACCGCCAACACGGCAACAAGCTCCAGAGAGCCGATCGGGGCCAAGGGGATACGCACCTGATACCAGCCCTTATCACCCTGCTCAATGGCGGGGCCTCCAGCCCTGTTGAGTTCGAGCGCATAGGCGTCTTTGAGTGCCTGCGATTCCAACTCTTCTAGCGCCGCTAAGCGAAAACGCTCTTCCCCCTCAGGCACCAGCAGCTGCATCGCTTCATGGTGGGCCACCACATTGCCCTTGCTATCGACGATGGCAATCTGGCCGGATTCAGTGACACGCAGGCCATTGAGATGTTCAGTGAGCTGCTGAAACGCGATATCGAGGCCAATGACCGTATCACCATCGGCACTGCGTCGTGCCATGGTGACGCCTGGCACCTGGGTGGTAAAGAAAAGGTAGGGGTCGGTAAGGATGGTTTGCTGCGTATCAGCAGCATCGCGATACCAGATCCGCTCACGCGCGCTGAACACATAGTCTGGTAGATCGCGGGTCTCGATCAGCTCATCGTCGGTACCGAAGAAGTGATAGCGCCCGCGGACATCCTGGGGCGTCGGCTGCTCTATCGTCTGTACCATGATCTCGGCCCCAGGGGGTGCTGAAAAGCGCTCCATCATCTCGGCACTTAGCAACGGGCGAAATAGGACAAAACTGCCGTTGGCATATCCAGCATAGACCGCCTGCGCCATGGAATTACCGGCCAGCACCTCTCGTGCCAGAGGCACCAGATCGAGCTGATCCTCGTAAGAAAAAGCGGTTACAAAATCACTATAGGTCAGCAGGCGGAGCTGGTTGTCAGCGGGTTCGAAGACGCGACCGATATGCTCGTCCAGTAGAGAGGCGATCTGCGTGACACTGTTGTCGGTCGCTGTCGCCAACGACTGCTGTGTGTCCCGATAGCTACTGTAACCCAAGGCAGCGACCACAACGCCCGCTATCAGAGTGACCACGATGGCCACGGCAGCGCGTAAAGAGATGCGGAAGGTTCCACGCGTCGCAGATCGATATCGGTTCGGCATGAGTCAGCTCAATATGGGCAATAAAGGCAGATAGCTCTCACTGAATGCTAGCACCATTTACCAACCACTAAGTATTTATTATTGGATGCAATTCAGTATTTATTATCAGAGGTAAGAATGGATAACTCCATCCACATGGAGACTGGTTCAGGTGCTTAGCTTTTCCGCGCTGGCAGTCACGATCTGGTAGCGATCACGGCCAGCTGACTTTGCTCGGTAGGCGGCTTGGTCGGCCAGCCGCATGAGCTGGTCGCCATCGCAGGGCGCCGCATGATCTAGCATCGCCACCCCGAGACTGCCGGAGACGCTGACATCGATGGTGGTATTCAGGCTGATGGGGACACGCAAATCGTCCAGCACCCGCTGAAATACGCCCTCTCCCTCGGGGTTACGCAGTAGTAACACAAACTCATCTCCTCCCAGGCGCGCCACGCTGTCCTCAGTTCGCAGCAGAGCGCTAAGTCGACGGGCGACTTCAATCAGCACTTGGTCACCAGCCTCATGACCGTAGGTGTCATTGATAGGTTTGAAGTTGTACAGGTCCAGCATGCAGACAGCCAGCGACTCACCACTGCGAATGGCATGAGCGATAGCCTGGGTTAGGCGGCTGCTCAGCAGGCGGCGATTAGGAATCCCGGTCAACAGATCGTAATAAGCGATGAACTCTAACTCTTGTTCATGTTGCTTAAGGGTCGTGATATCACGGATATAGCCGTGCCAGAGCGTACCTCCATCCTCCTGTCGCGAAGGAGTGGCACTACCCTCCACCCAAATCAACCCCACGGATGGATGGTTCACCCGGTAATTGGCTCGCCAAGGCGTCAGCATTTCCGCAGACGCTTGAATACTGCGCTTGATCTCTGCTCTGTCATCGGGGTGAATAACCTCGAAGACTGCTGTCGCATCTTGCTCGACATCGGCTGGATGACAGCCATAGAGGTTGAGCAAGCGCGGCGACGCAAAGGGGAAGTGTGAGGTTCCATCAGGGCGCAGGTGGTACTGGTAAAGCACACCGGGTACGTTGTCAGAAAACTCCTTAAACCGCTTAATCCACATTTGCTGAGCGTCGCCCAGGAGGTGTGAGTCAGAGACATCGATATGAGTCCCTACTACCCATTCGGGGGCGCCCTTAGGCGTTCGGGTTTTAAGCTGCCCGCGGTCATAGATCCACACCCAATGACCATCGCGATGACGCATACGCAGTTCACAGGCATGGTAGGGCGTTTCTCCGCTCAGATGGCGCTCAAGTGCGTCGTTAACACGCGGTGCATCCTCCGGATGCATGAGAGATCGATACACCTCTCTGCTTAGGGGTTCAAGCTCTGCAAGAGAGTAGCCGAGTATCTCCGCCCAACGCTGGTTGCAGCGGTACTCGCCGGTTAGCACGTTCCACTCCCAAGTCCCCGCTCGGGTTCCCTCGATGATCCACTGAAGCCGCTTGGAAAGCTCCTGAGCATTGTCACGCAGCCGTCGCTGACGGCGATAGTCCAACCCAAGCAGGATGAGCAACACCATAACGCTGCTCGCCAGTAGGCCCATGGGAATGATGGTGGCACGGTAACGCTCCCAGACATCAGACCACGCAAAGGCCGGGGCCTCGTCGAAGGGTGGCATACGCAGGTTAACCATTAGCTCCTCGACGGGCGCGTAATCGGCAGGAATAGTGAAGCCGTGGATACCTGCAGCGCGAGCTGCCGGATGTTCAGAGGAAAGATCAAACAGTAATGCGGCGATACGCTTGCTAATATCGTGTGAAAGTGATCGACGGGCGACAAAGGCCCACTCTGGATAAAGAGAAGTGGTTACCGCAAACGAGAAGTCAGCCTGGGCCTTTGGGGAGACGACCTTTAGCTCATCGGGCATAAGCGTGCCATCACGCAGCTTGGCTTCCAGCACTCCCGTTCGAATGAAGCCAGCATCGGCTACCTCCGCCCGAACCGCATCGATCACGGCATCGTGATTATCACCAACTTCCAAGATATTCAGTTCATCTAGGCTGATACCCAGGCTCTGAAGTTCGCCAGCTTGAACGGCAAAGCCACCCAAAAACTGCCGACCAACCACGGCAATAGAGGTACCAGGGAGTTCTTCGAGGCTATTGGGGCCATCCGCATTTCCGCGTCTGATTACGACGCCCCCCAGCTCGGCGCTGGGCTGGCCGCTCTGTAGCGTCACTAGGGTTGCTAGAGCGCCGGTGAACTCGTTATGGGTGCGAAGATCAATATAGTGGGCGGGGTTGGTGAAGATCAGGTCCAACTCGCCAGCGGCAAGGGCAGCCTGCATCTCGGGCTGCGGCAGCACCCGCAGCGTGACGTCAAGTCCGTCCAAGTGCTCGCTTAAGTAATTGGCGAGAGGCTGCCATGCCGCCTCCATGACGGCATTAGGACGGTAAGCGAATACTCCCAGTGTCAACTGCTGGGACTGTGCAGCTCCATAAGCATTGCGAATAGGGCTAAACATAAACAGCGCCACTATAAGTAAACCAAGCAACTGGTTAACAGCGCGATGTTTGAACCTAGGACGGTTTGCTGAATAGCCTTCCATGCTTTGCACCCCGGACCACAGTAGAAAAAAATAAATGTATCAGCTTTTGCAGCTCGGTAGCATTTGTAACCTTGTTATCAGAACCACACAAAATCATGAGAAATAAAGGCGCAATCAAGTCTTTCGACAAAGGTCACTAGGCCGGATTCTTTGTGACTTTTGTGTACCACATTGTCCTCCCAATGACGATATGGCGCAGCTTTTCCACTTCAGCGGGGCGTTTTTCAATCTCCACTCGGTGTGAAATCTTACCCAGCATGTTGGCCAACTGACCCTGTTAGCGCCGTTGGTGTTCAAGAGCATTGCCTCTATTACTGCGCACGCGGCATAGCGCTTCCCAGTAATTTTTTTTAGTTTTATATTTAGCATAATTTGAGATATGAAACGGAGACTTTAATGCGGCCTCAAACAGTAGGCAAGAGTTTAGTGGTGTGCTGGGGCGTATTGATCGCAATCGCTTTCTGGCTATTTGCCTATCAAGACCTCCGTATATTTGCCGATGATGAGGTGTTGGCTCGCTTTCCAGAAGAAGTGGCCAGCGCTGGGATCAGCATATCTCCCCTGCCGAAAAATGCCACAGGGCGGCTTGTGAACTTCTGGAATCCTGACTGTCGCTGCAGTCGCTTTAGCCAAGCGCACATTGAAGACATCATGCAGGCTTACGCAGGGCAAGGTATTGAGTTTGTCGTAGCAGTGCCCAAGAAAAGCTTAGTTAATCAAGCGTTAGCCACGTTTCCTGAGGCATCAAGTGCCGTGGTGGTTGAGCAGCTAGAAGGACTAAGCACGCCGTCGGCGGCTGTCTTTGACGCTCGAAGCACGCTGGTTTACTTCGGGCCATATAGCGATGGTGCATTTTGTGCCAGCGGTGACAGCACACCTGTTGAGCTTATTCTTAATGACGTAGTCGCGCCTGGCGAAGTAGCGCCGTGGCTGAATTTGTCTGCCTTTGGCTGCTACTGTGACTGGCCGGCACCACGCTCCTAATGACCGCACCGATAACAACGCTATCTTTCGATAGAAATGAGGAAGCAATGCAGCTGAACACGCTTGAGCAAGACATTTTTCACGACCAGTGGGACGATGCCAGCCGGTTGATGTTTAAGATACTCATCACCCAGGGCCTGCTCGCGTTTGCGCTTGCAGGCTGGTATGGCACATGGCTCGAAGCCGCCATCATCAGCCTGCCCACGGTACTGTTGGGCGGTTACTTGACCTATACCCAGGGAGCAGCGCTGCTCACGCGATTGTATATGGGTGCTGCCTTTATGGTGATGACGGGGCTGCATATTCATCAGACTCATGGCCTCGTTGAAGCGCACTTTGGCCTGTTTGTACTGCTTGCCATCCTGCTCTACTACAGAGATTGGCGCGTTATCGTGGTGGCCGCAGCAATTGCAGTAGTGCACCACCTTGGGTTTCACGTGCTCCAGACCATGAATACAGGCGTTTACTTAATGCCTGAAGCCAGCCTCACTATGGTGCTCGTGCACGGCGGATACCTGGCCTTTGAAGCGGCTGTGCTTGTTGTGTTGGCCAACCTAATGGCTGGCGAGTATATCCGCTCGCAGGAGGCCTTAGCACAGAGCGACCAAATGGCGTTCGAATTAAAGCATCAGCGCGCAGCGCTGTTGGGCGAAGTGGAACACGCTATCGAGAGTATTGCGGGCCTATCAGGCCGGGTGTCGTCAGCTTCGGAAAAACTGTCTTCCTCTACAGCGCAACAAGCCACAAACATTGAGCAAACCACGTCTTCGCTTGAAGAACTAAGCACGACAGTATCTCAAAATGCAGAGAATGCACGTGAAACAGAGCGCGTTGCTAATCAGGCAGTGGAGGGAGCCAACCAAGGCAGCGCGGCCGTCACGCAAACGTTACAGGCAATGCGAGATATCGCGGATAAAGTCAAAATCATTGATAACATCGCCTTTCAAACTAATCTACTGGCGCTTAACGCTTCTGTAGAAGCGGCCAGAGCCGGTGAGCATGGCCGCGGCTTTGCGGTGGTCGCTGCAGAGGTTCGTAAATTAGCTGAAGGCAGCCGTCTAGCTGCTCAAGAGATTGGCGATACATCGTCCCAATCTCTCACAACGGCTGAACAGGCTGGCGAGCGTATTCAAGAGCTAGTTCCCGCGATTGAGCGCACGGCTCAGCTGGTGCGAAATATTGCTGCCAGCAGCCAAGAGCAATCACAGGGTATTGAGCAAATCAATAAAGCAACTTACGAATTACACCAGGGCGCTCAAGACATCAACCTGCTGGCAGAGCAGCTTGCTGGCACATCGTCTGAAATGGAAGAAACAGCCGTTGCCCTACAAAGAGAAACCGCCATGTAGGTGTTCATCAAATCCTAAACAGGTATAAATCTCACCGCCTTGAGGCGGCACTTTGACACCGCTACGGCTGAGCGACACCCAGCGGGCGAGAAGGACCGAAATGTTCAAAATGTCGGCGATCTGACTCTACACCTAGTTCAGCCAAAGCGATATCGAGTGACGTCATAAACCCTTGCGGTCCGACGAAATAACAGCGTGGACTACGTTTCGGCAAATAGTGGGCCAGCAATGCTCGATCAATACGGCCAATATGATCAGCTGCATTTCCACGTTCATGAATTCGAATAGCTTTAAACCGCTGTGGGTATTTTGCTTTCAGGATCTCTATTTCGTTCTTAAAAGCTTCGTGATCTGCATCCAGAGCCGCGTGCAGATAGATGACTTCGCGTCCCAGTGCCAATGCATGGCTTGCCATCGGCAGCAGAGGTGTTTGGCCGACGCCACCACTGGCAAACAGTAGAGGCTCTTCACCTTCAACCAGGGTGAGATCCCCTGCCGGAGGTAACAACTCGACGATGTCGCCTTGTTGCATGACATCATGGAAATGACGGCTGACGTGCCCCTGCTCTTCGCGCTTAATCGAAATTCTATAGCTGCAGTTATTAGGAAGATCAGAAAGGCTGTAATGTCGGTAAACGCTTTCCCCGTTGATGGTTAGGTGCACACCGATGTACTGGCCGGGTTCATAGTCGGCAACAGGCTGACCATCTTCAGGTGCTAGTACAAAAGAACGGATAAGAGCACTTTCTTGTTTGACACTTGCAATCTTGAAGCGACGAGTCCCACTCCATCCACCTGGACGCTGCTGAAATTCAAGATAACGCTTGTGCTCAAGGTTAATCAAAAGAGCCGCTAATTCGTTATAAAGCGCCTTCCATGCATCGGCGACGGCGGGCGTGACCGCGTCACCTAACACCTCACCAATGGCTGCCATTAAACACTCGCCAACAATGGGGTACTGATCTGGCTGGATTCCTAACGAAACATGTTTACTTACAACAACGCCAAGTGTCGCGCGAGCTTTGGCTGGCTCATGACGCAACTGAACATACGCCAGCACTGCGCTGGCTAACGCACGAGGTTGTCCGCCACTTTGTTGGTGTACCTCGTTGAAAAGCGGTTTGACTTCCGGATAGCGGGAGAACATCAGCGGATAAAAACGCTGAGTGATAGCATCTAGATGTTGAGCGACAACGGGAGCGGTTGCCTCAATCATTTGTTCTTGCGCATAAGTTAGCACGGATAAAACCTCATTTTTAGGACGCCCTTTAAGATTCATTTAAAATGCATCTTAATACCCAGCCATGGAAAAACCAACCCTTCATCGCGATTGATCCTCTGCTCAAGCACCATGAGCGAATTCCATCGCCGACGCCGTCAGCAGAGACCAGCCAGCCAACGCCAGCCTTGACTGATAACAAAATCAGGCTCATAACGCCAACATCGTGGGTCATGATCAACCCAATAAGTGAAGCCGCTCAGTTAGCTCAAAAGCGTAGATGATGAAGTGCTAAGCATAGCTGGAAAGCTCTGTTTCTAGGCTTTCGCCCACCAACGTGACCACCGTATGAAGGAGCTGATTCGAGTTGGCAAGGCCACCTGGGGGTGCCCTACTTAAGCTAAACCACATTTGATTGAGATGGTCTCGGGTACGGTCATCGCGTCGTGTTCTGTTTCGTGCAGTAGATGCTACGACATGCCGAGCAAATCTATAGAACACCTAATGAATGAGCGCTGCTTGAGTGCCATCCCGTTGGCAAGCCAGTGATTCAACGCCCTGTAATAGCCTGGTGTTAGAGGTGGGATATGCCGAAATCGTCAGTTAAGACCGAATTGGAAGACCAGAAGCTCGCCTTTGCGGTACCGGCGTACAAAAAAGACATAGAAGCACCCACTCATGGTGGCATGCACCGACGGTAGGAATAAGTGAGACGCATTAAAAACGCTACTACTGGAGGTAGCGTTAAGCGCTAATCGCAGGAATACGCATTAATTTTGCTAATTGGGGGTGCCGGTCGCCGAGTAAATCCGCCAATGTGTAGCAATTAAGAACATCAAAAAAAGCGGACAACGCTTCGTTTAAAATCGGTTTCAGTCGGCAGGCAGGCGTGATGATACAGCCGTTTTCTTCCTGAAAGCACTCGACTAAGGCTGTGTCGTGCTCCATCTCGCGCACTAGCTCACCTAGCTTAATAGTGGCAGGGTCACGGGTTAGTATAATGCCGCCATGCTTGCCTCGAATAGCAGTCACATAGTGCTTTTGGCTAAGTTCCTGTACAACTTTCATCAAGTGATTGCGTGAAATGTTGAAGGTATCAGAGATTTCATGGATGGTAGAGCGTTCCTCACCTTTCGCGGCAAGATAAAGCAACACACGTATAGAGTAGTCTGTAAACCGGGTGAGACGCATGGCGCTTGCCCTGAATGTTGAGTTTAAATGGCAACCCATATTCAACGAGCGGTTGCTAAGATGCAACAGAGGCACGCGCTACAGCCATCAAGAAGGCACGTGCCGCTTACTCTGTCGTTGGTGAGCCAGATCGAATTCCAGCCGCAGGCTCAGCCTTCAGTATCATTGCTAAATACAACAGCTTACACACGCTACAATGCTCAGTTGTTGCCTAGCCTCTATTGAGGTGAGTCGATTCAGAGCATTGGAGGGCTTCGTCAAATACACATGGCGCTGGGCAACCAAGGTAAGAACGGCGGTGCTAGGGTTATCAACTTTTTGGCAACAGCAGAGAGAATCTACCTGATACTGGCCTACCCCAAGAGCGTGAGGGACAGCTTAACGCCCGCTGAAAAGGCCGCACTGAAAACACTGACCTAGCAATTGAAAGGGGAGGTTTCCAAATGAGCATTTTTGACGAGCTGCAATCGTCTCTGCAGGAAGCCGTTGAGATTAAACAAGGTAAAGCGCAGGCCAGCCGCATAACACGTCATGACGTGGCCGATGTGAAGGCCATCCGCACCAAGCTAAACGTCTATTTGCCGAAGCGATGGGAACCAGTGTGGACACCATCAAAAGCTGGGAAACCAAGCGACGTAATCAACTGGACTAGCAGCTAAGGTACTGGCGACGATTCAAGACAACCCAGACTTTTTCAACGAACTTGCTTCGCATTAGGACTTTTTACAGGACGAATGTAGCGTCAATATCTATTTGATATTTATGAAAAATATTGCTCGATACTCAGCTTGCCATAGGCAATCTGTCGATTAAATGGACCTTAAACTTTAACCATCACCCGCGCCGGAATTTGTGTGCGGCCAGACTGATATGCTTTTTCTGCACTGGCTGACCCCCATTGCACTCCCAATCGACTCAATGCCTCTTTAGCGACTTAGTCAGGGCACAGCAATCATTGGCTTGCCCGTAAGCAAGCATAATCAATAATAAGGGCCGTTTTCATTCCCGACTGCGTGCGTTATCTTTTTCTCGGCGGCGATCAAAACTCATACGGTTAACCAAATTGCAAGGATCTCTGTGTTGGCAACTAATTTGAGTTCCTGCTTCTGCTGAGCGCAACGAGTAATGTCCCTACCCCGCTGCAACATACCGGACGATATGGCCCTGACCACCCCTAACCAGCACGAAGGTTTGCACAATATAAAAGCTCTTACCATCATAGTACTGTTCAATCAATGTATCTCAAAATGTCTCGCCACAAATCAAAGTGTTCTATTTGTACTCAAGTACGCTTACCGGCAAGCAGACCGCTAACCACGGAAAACCAACAATAGCCTTTTAATGTATAGTGTACTGGAAGGCATACATGCAAAAAAAAGCAAGCACAACGGTGGTAGCAACGGCTTCAGGCGAGGCATCTTTAAGTGCATCGGGGAGCAATTCAGCAAACACCATCCACATCATAGCACCAGCGGCAATACCCAGGCCTACAGGCAAAAAAGGCGCAAACCAAGTAACAAACAAAAACGAGGGAACTGCCATCAGCGGCTGTGGAAGGCTAGTGAAAATACTCCAACCTCCTGCTTTTAAAACCGACATGCCGCGTGGAATTAAAACAAGGCTGATGGCTAACCCCTCCGGGATATTGTGAATGGCAATCGCGGCGCTAATGAACATACCGAGCGATTCCCCGCCGCCGTAAGAGACCCCCACGCCAATCCCTTCGGCGAAAGAATGAATAGTCATAATCCCAAGAATGAGAAGAGCTTTGCGTGCATTCACACCGCTCAATTCGCTGACATCAGGCGCGCCTCGGCGGGAAATAACTTTATCCGAGACCACAACGAGCAATAGCCCTAGCGCCATGCCCAGTAAAGTTAACCAAGGGGCATCTCCGCTACCCTCACTGACGAGGCTGTGACTGGCAGCCAGCATTAGCCCGGCGGCAAGCGCGTTAAAAAGGCTAAGCCAGCGAGGACTGAACTGCCTCACAAAAAGAAACGGCAGTGCACCTAAGCCGGTTGCAAGAGCAGTAATCATCGCGGCAATAAACACGATCCAAATAGTCACCTCAACAGACATAATCCACCTCAATCCTATAAAAGAATTACGTTATTCAATTTAGCATCCTATCAAAAAAGGCGATATATTTAGAATAAAATGGAATATGTGTTTCGGCACTTTCACACCTTAGCTGGAGGATCGCTATATGAAAGAAGTGCGTAAAACTACGCTGCCCATTGTGAAGATAGCCAAGGAAAACTAAGAGTTTAGTCACGTTATCTGGACTGGCGACAACACCCAGCTAGCATTGATGGCAATTCCCGTCAACGGTGAAATCGGTGGGGAAGTTCACCAAGGCCATGGTCAACTGCTTTATTTTGGCGAAGGTGAAGGTAATGCAACAATCGGTGAGACCACGGTGCCTGTGCATGCCGGGAAGTCAGTATCGTGCCTTCGGGTGTGTTTCATAACTTCCGCAATTCTGGCAATCTTAAACTCAAACTCTGCACAACATATTGTCCTCCAGAGCACGCGCCCGGCACTGAACACTAAACGAAAGATCAGGCTGACGCCGACAAATGCCCCTGCATCGCAGTGGGTGTCTTAATATGATGACTGCTTGTGGAAAAAATCGACTTCGACTGCCCTGTCCATCGGGTTCAAGCTCGTGCTCAATCTAGCTTTTGACGTCGCTGCGGTAACACCTCCTACTAGCTGCTTGTGGATGTTTTATGGGGTAGAGATGTGTGCGGGGATATACCGTTTCAAAAAGAAAAAACGGAGCAACGCCTAATTACAGCAAGCCATAATAAAACTAAATTTTTTGCTTCTTTCTCACATACATATCCGCATCAGCCAAATGAAGCACTTCATCAACATTCAACTGCCCAGGCTCGGTTGTAATCATACCAACACTCGCACCAGCATATTCAATAAAACAACCGCATATTTCGTATTTTCCACTTATTAAATTTTCTAACTCTCTTCGAAACGCTTCAGCAGAAATAGACAGTGAACTACTACTAGCAGCACGCAAAACAACAAACTCATCCCCACCATAACGAGCAATGACATCAGTAGGTAAACAGAAATTTACGAGTTTGCTTGCCACCTGTATAAGAAAACGATCACCAGCATCATGCCCATACTTATCGTTAATTTCCTTAAAGCCATCCAAATCAATAAATGCCACATGCAACCCGAGACAAGTAGCATTTACCCTGTAGAGATTTTCATCCAATGCTTTGATAAGTGCTCTACGATTTAGAATTCCAGTCAATGGATCTGTATAAGCATGTTGCTTAAGTAATTTATTTTCATTCACTAGAATATCTAGTAGCATTTCGCTTTCAATATAACGAGCTATCAAAGACGAGAAAAGAGACAAATATCGCTGAACATGGGGAGGCACTTCGATTTTACTGTTACTCGCAGCGCACAAGGTTCCATATAAAGTATTATTGACAAGCCTTATAGGCTCACTTAAATAAGTACATATGCCAAGCTCTTGAGCAGCGAGCGAGTCTCCCCACACTTCAGAAACATTTTGTGTATAGTTGCATCCATCACGTAAAGCTCTCTGACAAAGAGTGTCTCCCCAAGGAACGACTAACCCTTCTGGTATGTCAAGCTCACGAGTATTTTTAGCGTAAAGAACTGTCTGCACCCCCTTCACTTCATCAATAACCGTAAAATAAGTTGATTCAAGGCCTGTAACTTCTTCCATTAAATCTAAAAGGGGGCGCGCCACTTCTTCTAGTCGATTCGTATCTGAAAATGCTTCGGACAATTTAGCAAGAACCGAAGCAGGAATATTTGAAATACGAGTCATATTAAGCCCCTCCATTATCAACCACTCAAATTGAGTAATGATGCGTTTTAAAAGACACTATTAAGCTGATAAAGACATATCCCTTCCCCACATTTCAAGAAAATTGCTGGCTGGTAATGGTGGACTATAAAAATAACCTTGACCCTGTCGACACCCCATACTTGCTAACAGTTCAGCTTGATCTTTCGTCTCAACGCCCTCAGCGATAGTCGACATACCAAGCGAGTCAGCCATAGCAATAATAGTCTGAACAATCACCCTGTCATGGTGATTCGACAGTATTTCCTTAACAAACGAAATATCAATTTTTAATGTATCAGCAGAAAAGCGTCTTAAGTAAGATAGTGACGAATAACCTGTACCAAAGTCATCAATAGAGCACGAATAGCCCATTGCACGAAGTGCTTGTGTCATCAATACCGTTTGCTCTGGATCGCGCATAAAGTCGCTTTCAGTAAGCTCCAAACCAATAGCCTCAGGACGCACGCCCTGAAGAAGATGCTTTATGTGATTAAGCAGCTCAGTATCTGTAAATTGTTGCGCCGAGATATTGATTGACAGACGACCTGGCAACGCATAGCCACTATTTAACCATTCCGTTAATTGATGACCTGCCTCCTTCAATACCCAAGCACCAAGGTGAAGAATTAAGCCTCTTTTCTCTGCAAGAGGTATAAACTCTGAAGGGCTAACCCACCCCCACTCTTGATCAAACCAACGACACAGTGCTTCTGCGCCTGTCAAACGGCCCGTTTTTAAATCAACTTGTGGCTGATAATATAATTCAAGATTATTATTTTCAATGGCTTCATTAAGACGCTCAATCATTTCTTGCTGACGCTTTAGCACTAATGTCATCACTGGGTCATAAATAGAAACAGTTTTTTCTTGCTGTTTCGCATGATAAAGAGCAATACTAGCATCTTGAAACAACTCACCAGAATCGACAGCATCATGAGGATAGCAGGCGGTTCCAACACTAACATTTAATGTAAAACTGCGATGCTCAATGTGTATCGGAGCAGAAATAGCATCACAGAAACGTTCAATAGCAAGTGTGATAACTTGAGCTTCAGTGAAAGGAAGCAGAACAGCAAACTCGTCTCCAGAGAGCCTTGCGACGACTTCTCCTTGTTCAACAACATAACGTAATCGGTTGGCAACTGATTGCAAAATCTGGTCACCTATGAAATGACCGTGATTATCATTAATTTCTTTAAACCTGCGGATATCAAGCAAAATCAACGCTAACATCGCTTCTTTTTCCGCTGCCTCTGAAAGCAAAAGAGAAAGCTTTTCTATAAAGTGTACGCGATTAGGCAGGCCTGTTACTGTATCCTCATACGCTAATTGGTGAATATACTTATGATTACGGCGACGCAACAATTCAGCAGCTGCACCAGAAGAAAGAATTCTTAAAACGGATGTTGCCAATGAATTAGTTTCTAACGGCTGATAGTAAAGTAATACTATTATGCCAATAGGTTGTCCCTCCGCGTTATCCAATCTTCTGCCGATCCATGCATCCACTTTTCTATCTATTCCTAAAAACTTTACATTAGCTCCAGCATTAACAACTCCTTCCCTGGCATGTAATATTTTTTCAAAAAAACTTCCTTCTATAACAGCACTCCGACTTAAAAGAGGTTCCCCTTCCGCCACTACACTTATAGTGTTCATTACTCTAGCATTTGACTCAAACAACTCATCACCAACACCTATCAGACCATCAGCATCTTCAAACTCGCCAATAAACCCTACATCAGCATCTAACAGCTGTGTTAAGTTTTTTAATAATTGATGAAAATATCCATCTCCTTGACGAGTGGTCACGGTTGAGGCAATTTTAAAAACTACATCTTTGACTCGCTGAGCCTCATGCTGCTCAGTGATGTCCGTAATAAAGCCTTCTAAAAAAATGCCGTTCTGGTCATTATCACATACGACTTGCCCTGCATCTTGGACCCAACGTATTTTATTCTTTTCCGTTACAATTCTGTAGACAAGCGTGTATGAATTGTTTTGAAAAATGGACTTTTGAATTTCATTTAATACGTATAAACGGTCACTCTCATGAATAATGTGACGAAGAAAAAAAGAAGGTTGATCAATTAACTTATCAGGTGTGTAACCAGTTAATGCTAACGCACCGTTACTCGCCACTTTCATAGACCAGTGAGTATTGTTTAAACGCTGATATGCCATACCAGGCAAATGATCAAGCAGTGTAAGCAGCCGCTTCTCGCTAGCTTTAGCTGCTTGTTCAGCATCAATTCGTGCAATTTCTGATTCGATTTGAAGAGCAGCAATGCGCAGAACTTCCTCTTCAAATTTTTCGAACTGCATAGGTATGTCTTTCATAACGGCTAATAAGCCTAGTGAACGTCCCGTAGCGTCTTGCAAGGGAAGTCCTAAGTAGCTATCTACGCCCATCTTTTGCAAAAGCAAATCTTTGGGAAACAGTTCCTGAACATTGGAAGGATAAATGCAGGCTTTGTAGCCAATGACCGTTTCACAGGGAGTACCCAACAGCGGGTACTGAATATTGCCCACCAACTGACCTTCCGACCAAACCGCCAAGGTCTCTGCCTGCCCTGGCTCTTTCACTCTAGCGATGAGCACGTGATCTACTTCCAAGATCGTCGCTAAGCGCTCTACGAAGCGGGGGAAAAAATCAGTTGCTCGACTTTGCACCAGGCCCTCCGCCAGCTTCTGGAAGGCGAATTCAGCTCTATTGACTCTCATACTGCCCCCGTTATTTTGTTGATGTTTGACCATAGAACGAGGATCACATACGTACCAAAATTGCATGAGATGCTTATTAGGTAAACCTTCTGAGATCACGCCATCAGCTATTGCATTCAACTATCACAGGCCTTGAACTTTCACGATCAAAGCAACACTTTGATCAGCTAGATGCTGATATTAAAAAACGCCCCGCATGCCTCGCAAGCTATTGAAATAAGACAATTTTTATTTCCATGAACCATCTGCCGAACCAAGACTAAGAGACTGCATACGTATCGATTTGCTCCTAACGATCATTGTTCATGGGTAACTTTCTCCACCTATGCAACCAGAGGTGCCAAAAATTGACCATGCATGCTACCGTTATAGCACTAGAAAAAATAATACACATGGGCCTTTTTTATGATGTCACGTCGCTGCTTACACAATGTCAATGAACTCGGACATGGCACCACCCCCTTACTACTTATTCATGGTTTTGGGTGCGACCAAACGGTCTGGCATCGTCTTATACCTTCACTTGAAAATGATTATCGATTAGTTTTTGTCGACCTGGCCGGCTTTGGTGGTGCCGACCCTGAGCTTTACGATGATCAACGACATACCACGCCCGCAGGTCATGCTGAAGATATCGCCGCCCTATGTGATGAATTGCAGCTGGAAAACGCCATGATGCTGGGGCACTCCATTGGCGGTACTATTGGACTCCTCGCATCTATTTTACGCCCTCAGGCTTTCAGCCGACTGGGGCTGATTTGCAGTTCGGCGCGCTACTTGGATGATCCACCTGACTATCGCGGTGGTTATACCTACGATCAGCTTGATAGCTTAATGCAACTAATGGAGCAGAATTACCTTGACTGGGCAGGGACCATTTCCAAAGTCGCGCTAGGTGATGCGATTACAGATGATAACCAACGTAACTTACAGCAACGCTTTCTTGATGTGTCACCCGACGTATTGCGTCCGCTCGCAAGAAGTATTTTTCTGGGCGATAATCGTCACCACCTACCTCAAGTCACGGTACCGAGTCTCATCATACAAACGGCGCGTGATGCCATCGTTCCTGTTGAAGCCGCGCAGTATCTACAAAAACACCTGCCCGAAAGCGAGTTAATCATCCTTGATGCAGGCGGTCACTACCCCCAGATGACAGCACCAGACACCCTAGCTCGCGTACTTCAGTCACGTTTTGCAGCTTAAGGGAAATAACAATAGATGACGATCAAGACCATGGATTTTGAACGCTGGTGGCAACTCGCCCCTTCAGGTCTAGTCGTGTTAGATGAGCGTGGGACTATATTACAAATAAACCAAACGCTAGTAGATTGGCTTGGCTGCTCGCGAAAAAGGCTGATCCATCAATCGGCTAGTGCTCTGTTTACTACTGAGTCGCACTTACTATACCAAGGGGTACTTGCCTTTCGCCTAAGCGCAATAGGTGTAGTCGATGAAGTACACCTTCACCTACAAGGTACGAATGGCAATGCGTTCCCTGTGCTTTGTAGTGCGCGCCGTCTAGATGCACCAGACCCACCCTTAACATTACTCGCCATGGTGCCCATTGTCCGTAAAGACCAGCTAGAACAGGAACTGTTAGAGGCTCGGCAAGCGGCACAGAATGCCTTAAAAGAAAACAAGCTCGTCATTAACGAGTTAGAGGCAATGCGTGTCAAACTAGAATCTCATAACCAAGAGCTTCAACGACTCACGATGCAGCTAAGTCAAGAAGCCAGAAGTGACCCACTAACAGACTTGCCCAACCGTCGCCACTTTGAGCTTGCTCTGGAAGAACGCTTTGCACGTGCATCCATTAACCGCCATTCCGATGTATTTAGTGTCGCCATCTTAGACATTGACCACTTCAAGCCTATCAACGATACCTATGGGCATGCCGTAGGAGATGAAGTATTACAACAGCTTGCCTTGCTGCTCTCCTCTCAGATGCGTGGGAGTGATCTTGCCGCCCGCATAGGCGGCGAAGAGTTTGCCTTGCTCATGCCAGAAACATCACTTGAAGAGGCTTCCCATGCGCTAGAGCGCTTGCGGCTTGCTATTGAAGCGCACTCTTGGCAACCAGTACCTATCACGGCCAGCATAGGGGTTGCAGGCTACCAAGCAGGAGATACGAAAGAAAATCTGATGGCCCGAGCAGACCGTGCCCTTTACAAAGCCAAACACCTCGGACGAAATCATGTCGCGAAGAGCTAATTGGAATTTTTATGCACCGACAGAGATCGAGTGTAGACGCTCATAACCGTGCTAAAACGCCTTATCGCGTGCGGGATATTGCCATAGACGTTGGCCTAATGATGACGGCTTTCACGTTTATCCTTTTGGGCGGCACAGGGCTCGTTGGACGTTTGGCAGGCATTAATTATCCGCTTAGTGGCCTGATGGTCACCGATGCTGCCTTGACAGGTTTACTGGCAGGTTGCTGCTTGCTGGGATGGTTAACTTATACTCGTCCGCTCAGCATTGCGGCGGCTTTACCGTTAGCAGCAATTACGCTGTATACCTTATTGCACAACAGCTGGGGTGGTAGGCCTTGGGCATCTAGTTCTTGGGTATCGGGCGGACTACGAATCCTTTCAGTAGCCGCTCTACTTTTGTTTTTGGTTTGCTTTTTGCACCTTACTAAAAAATTGACTTAGCACACACCTCTGACGCATGATGCTTTCAGTAAAATATCACTTGCAGCAGTCCATAGCACGCTAACCCTTTCAAATAGGTATCAGTATGCTAGTCTTCATGCGCCATGCAATTAAGGCAATGATATTTGCAGTTTATACTTTTGTAGGAATATCACAAGCCGCTGACATAACCTTGAGCACGTTGACACCGTCAACAGATGCATCTCATATATTGACTCTGCATGGTCCAGAGGGCAGAAACTCTATTAGTCGCTTAGATATTGAGCAGTCTCGACTTTATGAACTGTCACTACAACATTTCGAAGGTTTACAAGGGAGGTTCGCAGGTGTATGGCTGGAAGACTTCCTAAATGCTCAAGGTATAGGACAAGTCGAAACGCTGCGATTTATTGCGCACGATGACTATACTATTTTTCTGACTTCAGAAGATCGCTTAAGAAAACGCTATTTCTTGGCGACTAGATTTGATGATAAGCCCCTGACTCGTAAAGAATTTGGCCCTACAATGTTGCTTATTCCTGAAGACTCTGAAGCCGTTAGAGCAGGCACGGAAAGCATGACCACATGGATATGGTCTATTAAAGACATCTACCTTCAACCATAATGAAAAATTATAACCAAAAATTGCAGCGGCGTTTATGGCTAGGCCTTACACTATTGGCTGGTTTTTTTGCTATTACTGCTGGCCTTTATCTTTATCACGCACGCCAACATTTAGGATCTAATTACACGGCACTGGTGGCAGATGTCATACGTCCACAACTACATACTGCTATTATGCACACTACCTTAAATGATTTATCAGAACGCCCACAAGACGCTCAACTAATCGATCGCCTTGATAATCTTTTCTGGCGCATTCCACAACATATACATGGCGTTGAGTTTGGCTTAAGAAAGGCTAAATTCCTACCCACTGATTACCATGTCCCTTTAGATCAGTTGCTTCGCATAGAAGAAGAGCTGCCTATATTACGTCAATCTCTTGAAGACATTTTAGCAGGCGCATCTCCTAATAATTTCATCCAACAAGCACTTGCCGTTGAAAATGACTTAGCACAAGCATACAGCAGTTTAAGTGAACTACTTCATTCAGAAGCCGCCAAACAACGTCTTGTATTAGACCGTCTTGCTGCAGGCACTGCAATTTTAGTCCTTTTTACTCTTTTACTTTCAGGAGGTCTAATATTTTCTTTAATACGTCTCAACCATCAACACAATCGTGTTATCAAGCTAAGTTTGACAGATGAATTAACAGGTCTCTACAACCGTCGGTATATGCTAAATACTACTGAGAATTTATTTAAAGAAAATAACCATTGCAAATCATTATTAAGCATGGCGTTGCTAGACCTCGATTACTTCAAGCGAATCAATGACCAGTTTGGACATCCAATCGGAGACAGAGTACTCAAGGGATGTGCTGACATTCTTCGGAGGGAAGTACGTGGATCTGATATCGTGGCGCGCTTAGGTGGAGAAGAGTTCTGCATTCTCATGCCTAATACGGATACACATAGCGCATTAGAAGTAACAGAGCGAGTACGCTCACGAATTGCATCTATGACCCAGCATGAACTCGGCGTACCAATATCCATAACGGTTAGCCTAGGCTTGGCAACGGCTCTTTATCATCAAACTTCTTTTGACGAACTTTACTCTCTAGCCGACAAGGCTCTTTATCAAGCCAAATCTCATGGCAGAAACTGTATAAAGCTCGCCAATAAAAGCTTTTAATTGTCATAAGGCAACACACTACTTCTCAAGACCTATACATAACAATTCACTCATCCATTAGTTAATAAAAACACCGCTTTTCCTTATTCTTGATCCTTAATAAATCTTAATCTTCTTTCCCCTAAACTATCCAAACCCCTAAAATAAAATCCACGAACATTCTTTCTTACACGAAACCCAAGCATACAACATGTTTACAATCTGCCCCAGTCCTAGTGTAGCAGATCAACTTTCTAAATCGGCTGGGGATGGTACAAATCATTTCTTACACAGTGAGCCTTCTATAAAAGCTTGGCTGAAGATGGCTCATAAACCCTCCCCATAATCGACCCATCCCGAATCCGCTCCACCGCTTCATCAATCACATGCAATGGCACCAAAAACCACTCGCGTGGTTTGACCGGGTGGCCAAAGCGATCTTGAATAGTCAGCTCAAGCTGTGCGGGGGCGAAGATGCGGTGAAAAAGTGCTTCCAGTTTGCGGCGGTTGATACCGGCCAGCTTGTAGGTGGCGACCACCTCAACATCCGCTAATAAGTAGGTGGCATCATGAGCGGCATTGGCGATGCGCGCTTCGACCTTGCCACCGGTTACGCCGATTTTGTGGATCAGCTCCCGGTGCTCAGCCACAAACGGATGTTCTGACAGGCTACGCAGCACGTAGATAGTGCCGCTTTCTATGTCATCGTCTTCCCAGGTTTCGCTGAAACGGTTTTCAGTGGGCGGTTGCTCAGCAAACAAAGGTCCGGCATCGGGTTCGGTAATACGGCGGCTGGCCTCGTCTTTGTAGAGCGCTCTTACCAACGATAAGCGCAGTAGATTGCTTTCCGTGCCGTTGGAGAAAATCACTCGCAGGCGGGCATCTTTCTTGCCTTGGGGTGAATCAAACTCTTCCCCCTCCTCGGCCACATAAGCTGTTTGCCCATCCACGATGAACCACTGCCCCACCTCGATAGTAGCGTTCTTACCGAAGCGACGCGTGGTTCTTAGCCCACTTTTTAGCTCGCTTTCTATTTGCTCAAACAGCGGCTGGTAGGTCGCAAAGTCGTCGCACTTCTCTCTGTTGGCAACCTCTTCAGCGGCACGTTTCTCGGCGCTTGAACGCACATGCTTTAGCTCAGTCAGCTCAGACGCCCCAGAAATACCTGAAAGCTCAGTCAGCAAGGCGTCATCGTCCAGCGTATCTGTTGCGTCTAAATCGCTGGTACTGTTGCCATCTAACAAGCCTTGATGGTCAAGGGGCTCCACTAAGGTTCGGCACTCTTCAAGCGAACGAATGCGATCAAGGCGAACGGCATAGAGCCGTTCAAAAATATCGTTGTCTTCACCGTGCTGCGGGGCACGGCCATGCTGCTCAACAAAGCGCTGAATCTCTTCAAAACCAGCAATGATGCGCTCTTCACGTGCCGAAAGGCCTTTCTTTTTCTCGGGTTGAGCTAACTCATCTAGCTCGGCGCGCAAGTCGTCCAGATCAGTCATAACGCCCCTCATCTTTAAAGCGTACAAATGCAGAAGCGCCTTCGGCCATGCGTTTCTCCCAGGCATCTTGGGAACTGATAGAAGGCAAACGCCCACGCTCTTTCTTGAATTTGACCGCTCTCATCGCCAGCTCTTTGGCTTCATCAGGCGTCAGATTGGTACGTTTGCCAGAGATAACGGCAGCCACTTGCTTCAAGCTGTCTTCGCTCATGCTCTTGGCCAGAATCGCGTACGCCTCGCTGAAAGGGTTGATGCGATCAATCAAATCAATATCGAGCTCCCGCACGTCCATGGCAAACTTGCGCACCCCTGCTATTAACGCGGTGTTCGGCTTTGGCTCATTGCTACCAATGTCGACAGCCTCACTACCCGCTAGCAGCTGCTTGGCCTGCTGGGTGAGATTTAGCGCAGCGATGGCATGCTGGCGAACGGCTTCTTGGTCTTGCTCATCCAGATTGGGGTAGCGCTCTTTGATGATCTTGCCCATGCGTACCTGGGTGAGCTCTTCAGGCACCAGTTCTTCATCAAACAAACCACGCTCAATGGTGGTCTTGTCCTGCACAAAGCCGGTAATCACTTCATTCAGGTCTTCTTGGCAAATTCGAGTCGCTTCTTCACTTTTGGGTTCTGCCAGCCCCTTGATTTCGATGTGATATTTACCGGTTTCTTCGTTAATGCCTACGTTGCATTTGCCGGGGTTGTAGCCTTCATCACCGTAGTCGAACCCTTCTTGCGGGCCGCTGGTGGGGTGCTTTGGCTTGAACTCAAAGCGTGGTGCTAGCACTTGCTCCATCAATAAGCTGGCAGCGATGGCTTTTAGAGTATCGTTAATGGCTTCGGTGACGGCCTGTTCAGCCGCATCCGGCTCAGCGATCAAATTCGTGAAGCGTGCCCGTGTCTTGCCTGGTGCATCGCGCGTGGCGCGACCAATGATTTGCACAATCTCCGTTAGGCTGGAACGGTAGCCCACCGTCAACGCATGCTCACACCAAATCCAGTCAAAGCCCTCTTTCGCCATACCCAGGGCAATGATGATGTCGACATGATCACGGTTATTTTTCTGCGCAGGGTCTTTCAATGCGCTCGATACACGCTCACGCTTGGTTGAATCATCATCTACCAAATCGGCAATTTTAAGCAGCCGCCCTTCTGGCGTTTTCACCAGTTGAAAACCGGTGGTCGGGTCAGCACCCTGCCACTCCCCCAACGCTTCGATGATATGTTCAACCTCACGCACCTTATCTTTAGAGCTCTCGCGAGAGTTGACGTTGGGAATATGGAGTATGGTCTTCTCAGCAGGATCAAGCACCTTGAGGATGTCATCAGCGTACGAGCCAGAATAAAAGTAGTAGCCGATATCGAGCTGCTTGAGGTACTCGTAACCGTTAAGCTGCTCGTAATAGGTGTACGTCACCGTATCAAAGCGCGACTCATCCTGCGGAGCCAACACCGCTTCGGTGTCGCCTCGGAAGTAGGAGCCGGTCATCGCGACGATGTGGACCTTATCGCGGTGGATAAAGCCGCCCAAATGAGCACCAAGTTTGTTATCCGGGTTGGCTGAAACGTGGTGGAACTCATCTACGGCGATTAATCGGTCATCAAAGGCCGCTAACCCAAACTGATCAATCGCAAAGCGGAACGTGGCGTGGGTACACACCAGCACTTTGTCGCTGCTTTCGAGGAAAGCACCTAACGATTTGACCTTGCCGCCATTGTCCGTGCCCGGCGCGTTGCACAGGTTCCATTTAGGTTCTACATGCCAATCAGCCCAGAAGCCGTAATGACTGAGCGGCTCGTCGTTAAAGCTAGAGCCGATAGATTTTTCCGGCACCACGATAATGGCCTGTTTCAGCCCCTGGTTGTGCAGCTTATCCAGCGCAATAAACATCAGCGCGCGGCTTTTGCCGGATGCAGGGGGAGATTTGATCAGCAGGTATTGCTCGCCTCGGCGTTCGTAGGCACGCTCTTGCATGGGCCGCATGCCCAGTTCATTGGACGTAGTAGAGCTGCCATTGCTAGCGTACGAAACGGAAACTGAAGGTACTCTCTTCGTCATAATGCAATCCCTGTCAGGGCTTCTTGCCCTTGTATTTGAGGTCTTGTTCCAGCTGTTCGATTTCTTTTAGGTCAGCGGCATCGGCTGCTTTTGCTTCCGCCGTACGCCGTTGCTGGTCGAACACCTCATAACGCTCACGGGCAATCTTTTCCATGTTTTCACGGCTAACCGAGCCTGCGCCTTCGAGGATGGGCTGGTCATTAAACGCCAGCATCTTATCGACGTTGTTACGCCAGAAATCCAGTGTAAGTTCTTTCTGGTTCTTGACCCTGAGCTCTGCCTGTTCGAGGAAGATCACCACCAAACGGTTCAGCGTGTCGATTTCGTCAGCCGTTAGGTAGTTTTTGGCCACGATGACATCCTGCTTGCGAACCCGTGAGCCACTCCAGTTAGTCAACGCCATATTGGGCATAGCTGGGTCTGAGCGTTTTAAGATCAGCTCAGCAGCAGTGTGGCTTGTGGCCGCATACAGTAGCTTGTTTTGCACTTCGGCAAAAAACTGTGCCGTCTCGCGCTCGCGAGCCTGATAATCGGAGCTAAGCGCAAAGAGATCGCGGACTTTCTGGTAGAAGCGCTTTTCCGAGGCGCGTATGTCACGGATGCGCTCCAAAAGCTCATCGAAGAAATCCCATCCACCTGGATTTTTAAGGCGCTCGTCGTCCATCACGAAGCCCTTAAGCAGAAACTCTTTCAGGTGGGTGCTGGCCCACTGGCGGAACTGCACGCCACGAAACGAACGGACGCGATAGCCGATGGCCAGGATCAAGTCGAGGTTGTAAAGCTTAGTACGGTAGTTCTTGCCGTCTGCGGCAGTTGTCAAGGATTCCTTGACAACTGAATCCTGCCGTAACTCGCCATCTTCAAAGATATTTTTGGCGTGCAGGGAGACGTTCTGCTTGGTAGTTTGGAACAGCTCGGCAATTTCCAGCTGGCTTAGCCAGATACTGTCGCCTTCTACACGCAGGTGCAGTTGGGTGCGCCCATCGTCCGTAGTGTAGAGAATGAGATCACTCATGCCTTCCTCCGCGCTGTCTTATTGGTAGACGCTTGACTAGGATCCTCTGCGATCATCTTGGTATACAACTCAAACAGCTTTTCCAGGCGCTCCGTATCGTTCTTGAAGCGCCGCCCGATGTAGATCCGCTCCAACACTTCATCATTGCGCTCATGGGCTTCACGCAGATTGTCGGGCATTTTTTCAGGGTCGTAGAGTTCAGCAATGGTGGCCGGAAAGTGCGTTTCACGAGCCAACAGGATATTTTCGGCACAGCGGGTCAGGTCGATTTTGTTTTTTTCGGTCAGGGTTGGGACTGGGAAGGTGTTCCAGCCGAGCTCGTTTGAGTAGCGAAAATCAGTTTTTAGCTGCCCACAGACTGTTGCAATCCAAGATAAGTGCAGCTTTGATACCAAAATAGCAAGTTGCCAAAGTGGAGAATCAAAGATAGCGAATGCCTCACTGGAAACTGTGCTATCTGATCCAATCAATCCAGCGGGCAAGTAATGGCGCGATTCTGACGATGTTCTTGGCATAACTACTGTGTGAACGCGGGCACTACGCATTTCTCTCAGTTGATGTGCCCGCGTTGCCATTGTTCTTCCTCCGGCATCGGTACTGCTCAAACGCATTTTCTTAACAGCATCCACACGGCGTTTAATGCCAGGTACTAGCAACGCCTCTGTTAAATTTTTGTCTTCAATCCAAAGGCAGTATCTACTTAACCCATTTGTAAACTCCCTCGACCCATAAACTCTCCGCACCAATTCATGGCGGCGAGCTTCATTCAGATTTAGATCAGAGAGCTCATCGCGAGAAAGCAAAAGATTGCCGCCGTCATAAGGCATGTTTCCCAAATCCATGCATGATAAGCCGTTTCTGGGTTTCGAACTCTTTTTAACGAGCACATTGTCGCCGCCAACTAGATAGGGGTTTATGAGCGGAACAACTTTGACAAGTAGCTCATTATCGTCTGTTGACGAATAGATTTTTCGAGCAGTCTTCGCCTCTCTCGAAAGTCCTATGATCGCAACTATCACACCTGCATTGTGAGCAGCCAAGTTTTTCCATTTGAAAGAGGTATGAGCAAAAGCTATCTCATACTGATTTGATAAGATCAGCGGCCACAACAATGGAACCTGATGCCCGCGGCATATTGAATTTGTCGAAACAAATGCGCAAGCTGCGTTAGTGTGCTTGCCATAGTCAACCGCTTTAACAAACCAGCATCCAACATAATCAATATATCCATGCTTGACTCCGCGCGGGCCAAAAATATTCTCCATATCGAAAATCTGTTGCGCCGACTTTTTACCTTTTCCTGCATATGGCGGGTTTCCACAAATATATGTTTCGCCGCCCTCATTCTCAAAGTCGATCTGCGCCTGATCCAATGGTGACTCAAACAGATCATCTGCATGGTGTTTTACCGCCGTGCCTGTGGGAGGACAAATGCTCAACCAATCTAGGCGCAGGGCATTACCGCAGGTAATCCAATTATCGGAGCTGAGAGGTAAAAACTCGGCCAGTGCCAGCTTCTTGCCGCGGTAATGCAAGTCACACTGGTACTCGGCAATAATCAACGCTAGACGAGCAACCTCAGCTGAGAAATCTCGCAGTTCAATGCCTCGGAAATTGGTCAGCGGTATATCGGTTGGCCGGTTTGGCTCTTTACGACGCTGGTTTATTTCAGCTTCAATTTCACGCATCTGCTTGTAGGCGATGACCAAGAAATTACCCGAGCCGCAGGCGGGATCAAATACGCGAATTTTGGCCATGCGGTTGCGCAGATTTAGCAGCTTGCGGGCGTTGTCGCCTGCTTCCTCTAGCTTTTCGCGCAAGTCATCCAGAAACAGTGGATTCAGTACTTTCAAAATGTTCGGCACGCTGGTGTAGTGCATGCCCAATGCACCGCGCTCTTCATCGTCGGCCACCGCCTGAATCATCGAGCCGAAAATATCAGGGTTGATCTGTGTCCAGTCCAGGCTGCCGATGTGGAGTAGATAAGAGCGTGCAATTTTGCTGAAACGCGGTACGTCGACACTGCCGGAAAACAGACCGCCGTTTACATAGGGAAACTTCCCCGCCCAGCGGGGGATATTTGCCGCAGCATGCGCTTCTTGCCGCGTGTTCATGGCGCGGAAGATTTCGCTAATCACTTCATGGGTATTGGCAGAGTCTCTGGCGCTCATGTCTGACACGGTATCGGTAAACAGCCCGCTACCGGCGAAGATGTCCGTATCTTCGGCAAAAAAACAAAAGATCAGCCTAGCCATGAAGTGGTTCATTTCATGGCGCTGCTCTTCTGTGCCCCAGCTTGGGTTATCTTTCAGTAGCTCCACATACAGCCGGTTCAGGCGGCTGGTGGCACGAATATCAAACGAGCTTTCACGCACCTGTTTAACAGTGGTGATACCCGCCAGGGGCAAAAAGAAACCGAAGTGATCCGGAAATTCTTCATATTTGCAGGCAACCGTCTCGCCGCTTTCCAGCTCCTCGGCCTCTAGCATCTCACCATCGGTGGCAAGCACGAACTTCGCCTTGGCACGCGTAGTCGCGGGGCTAGCCTTCAACGCAGCTAGGGTTTCGTTAACGGCACCAGCCTCCGCCACCGCAATATGGATATTGTTGGTCTGTAATACACCGCCCCAGGCACCAGAAAAGTCCGACTTATTAGACGTACCCGAACGCAACCGCTTGATGGTGGTCGCCTTGTTGCCAAAAGCTTCTAGAAAGGCATAAGGGAACTCAGCCGGATCAAAGGGCTGTTGTGCCAAGTCAGAAATGGCGGATTCAATTTCAACTGCGTTCATGGAGTGCCGTTTTTCCTATTCAACTGCTGGCAGGTGCTACTTGCTCGACAAGCGGTGGGGTAACATCGGTCAAATCGCAGGATAATTAACGCTTTACCGGCTAGCTAGAGCGGAAAACACTACCCACTGCCCGCGTCATTGATTGACCAACGCCACGCAAACCCGGCGTTATCATGACGGAGTAGCAGAAGGTTTCCAAGGACTGGGTATTCATTTCATGAAAGCTATCATCTACGCCTGATTCTACCTATTGAGCAGGTACAGCGGAGCAACACAGATGCAAACGCCTTATAGCTCAATCGCTTTACGTCATGGCCTATTCACTTGGCAAAACATCTATGTTGCATAGGTGGCAGCAACGCTGTCCAGTCTCGAAAACACAGTAAACATTGATGCCGTTCCCAGGCATTGTTCAAGGCATTCATGCGATATCGATACTTAAAGCCATCGGTACCTACTACCACGTGGTTTGTGGGTACCGATAGTATTGGCAATGCGGCCTAAGCGGTCAATTTACAGACGAGGCGCCCCACTTCAGGGAATATCACAGCCGTTGCTCAGCACATGGGGACGCTTTATTTGGCTCTTCACTCATTTAAAGCGCTAAGGTTTTATGCGCGGATATAGGCCCAGCCTTTTGCTTGGAGTTCAGCAAGTGTAACTACTGCCGCATCTACCTCAGTGAGGGCACGGGTATTGTCGAGCCCTTGGGCCACAAGGGAATTACGGCATAACCGCAGCATTGAGTCGGTTTCGTCAGGAGTGGTTAGGGCGGCGGCCACGGCGCTGGCATTAGCGACTATCAGTACCTCGGCATCTGGCCGGGCCTTTTGCAAGTTGGCGGCATTACGGCGGGCACGAATCAAAGCCTCAGCCGTGGGCGCGTGAAGCAGCACGTGAAGGGGCGGCATGGTTATCTCCGAGAAAGTTGCTTGATCAGTGGTTGCCGATGATTTTCTCGACACGCTGCACAAGAGGTGCGAATTCGGGTTGGTCACGGCGATCATCAAGAGGCATGTCGACTTCAAGAGTCTCAACCACCCGTGCTGGCTGATCCATCTCGCCATTACCTAGTACCATCACCCGGTCGGCAAGCAGGACGGCTTCCTCTATATCGTGAGTGATAAAGACAATGGCGGCTTCGGTACGTCGACGTAGCTCAACCAACTCCTGTTGAAGTCGGCGCCGAGTGATGGCGTCAAGCGCAGAGAAGGGCTCGTCCATGAACAGCACCCTGGGCTGAACAGCAAGCGCCCGGGCAATGCCGACCCGCTGTTGCTGGCCACCCGAGAGCGTATGGGGCCAGCGTTCAGCGAATTCATCAAGCCCCACTAGCGCCAGAGGCTCCAAAGCGCGGCGGCGGCGCTCGGCTTTAGAAAGCGAAAGGCCCTCCAAGCCTAATTCCACGTTACCCCGTACTCTGCGCCAAGGAAAAAGCCTTGGTGCCTGAAAAACCATTGACCAGGCGCGAGTGTCTGGTGTGATGGCGGCGGGTATCTCTACTCGTCCCGATTGTAGGGCAAGCAAGCCAGCCAATGCTCGTAGTAGGGTCGACTTTCCAACCCCTGAAGCACCCACAACGGCCACGAACTCCTGAGGGTGAAGTGTCAGATCAACACCGGCCAAGATGGTGGTGCCGTCAAAACCTAGGCTGACGTTCCGCGCGCTGAGCACCGGGTGCATCGTCATGCTAGTGTCGGTCATGATTGCCACCTTAGTAATCTGCGCTGCACTACCATGAACAGGAAGTCGAAGGTTGCGTAGAGGGCGGCGATGGTCAGCATGTAAACCACCACGATATCAGTCGCCAGCAGGCTAGAAGCCTCCATCATACGCTGGCCAATACCAGGGATGCCGAACAGCTCAGCGGCTACCACGGTCATCCAGCCCTGACCGAGTCCGGCACGCAGACCGCTGAGAATACCTGGGGCCGCCGCAGGCAAGCTGACCTTGGTCAGCCGAGCCAGAAAACGCTGCTGACCAAAGGCGCGTGCCACTTCGTCATAGCCAGGATCAATCGAGTGCACAGCGCTGTAGCTGGCGAAGTAATTGATCCAGAAAACGCCAATGCTGATGATGAAGGCGGCTGCAGAAGGATTTATGCCGAACCAAATGATGGCGAAAGGAATCCATGCCAGCGGCGGAATGGGTCGTAGCAATCTAGCAAGCCAGGCATGCGCAGCATTAAACCTGGGCAGCAGCGCAGCCGATATGCCCACGGCAATGCCTAAAGTCGAACCAAGTAGCACGCCCACACTGTAGTGGCTAAGGCTTGAGCGCACTACGTCAAACCAGATGCCATCGAGCAGTTCAAGCCACAGTACGCCGGGAATGGATGACGGCAAGGGCACCAAGCTGCCGGGCAACAGCCCACTGCGCAGCGAAAGTTCCCAGAAAAGCAGAAATCCGATGAGCCCCAGTACACTATAGAGAGTGCGTTGGGCGCGAGTCATAACTACCATCATTTGCTGTCACGTTCCGCGATGACGGCGTCATACAAGGACGTATCAAACAGGGCGTCGAGGTCCACAGACTCATTTAAAGAGCCTTGTTCGATCTGAAAGTCATGCATCCGCCGAGTGCCCTCGCGAATGGCGTGAGGATCACTACCGTAATTAGATGAGGGAGAGGCGAGCGCCATTTCTACAGTTTCCAGAGGAATCAATCGCTTGCCGACGAATTCGCGGACATGGGGTGCTGCACTGTTGGGATTTTCAACGAGCATCTCGGTGGCTCGTACATGCAGTGCCATTAACGCCTGCATAGCCTCAGGATGGTCCGCCAGCGCGGCTTCACGAGCAGCCAATACCGCCCCCGGCTGGCCTGGAAGCATGGCATCGGCGCGGGCCACCACGCGGGCCTGATTGTCACGCTGCTGCACGGTGGTGAGAATTGGCTCCAAAATAGAGGCGGCATCTACGGCACCCGCGAGCAGTGCCTGTTGGACACGATCGGCACCCATGGCGACGATCTCAACGGCTTCCAAACCCACACCTAACTGTTCGATCAACCAATAGCGCAGCACGGTATCCGGCACCGAGCCTTGAGGGAACGTGGCGATCTTGGGCTTGCGGCCCTCTGCGGCGGTGAAGCTGGCAATAGCCTGCGCACCATCATCGCCAGCGCGTTCGAAATGGCCCGCCAGTTCGCCACGCGCCACCAGACCGACCTGCTCCTGAATGCTAGAGGCGAGAACCTTGATGGGTACGCCGTTAGCCCGGGCTACCATCGCCGGGCCGATACCGAAATACATAACGTCAAGCTCGCCAGAGGCTAACGCTTGTACCATGGCTGGGCCGCTCGAAAAGCGGGTTAGCTCCAATTCCAGGCCCGCTTCCTCGGTCCAACCCTCTCCTTCCATCACAAACAATTGGGCGACCGGTAATATCGGCATGTAGCCAACTTCCAGGGTAATGAGGTGATCATCAGCCTGGCTGGTGGTGCCAACAAATATCGCCGTTAGCATTGCCAAAGGGCGAAGGAAACGGGGCATGGCGATCTCTCCATTGGAAAATGAGTGACCATGTATCCTATACGATTGCTGCATATAACCAAAACGGTTGTATACGACAAATTCATATACTCATATATTCTTTAAATCCAAGTACGGGATGGTGTCTGTAAGACAATGAATCTGCGGCTTCTCAGAACATTCCTGCTCGTGCTCATGTTCCAGCGAGGTCATGGAGCGATGCCGACGTGGATTTAAACGTACAAGGTATCAGCCGGATAGTGGGCTCTTAGATAACGTCGTTGCTGACAGTGATGGCGTTCGTTTAGCAGTGGCACTAGCTGACTGCTATTGGCCGTTTACCGAATAAGAGCGCACATATTGCATTGTTTGGACGATCACCAGCCGGCCAAAGCTGCTGTCACCATAGGCCTTGGTGAGCGTGGCAGCACCTTGCTGACTGGCCAGAATGAAATGGGAAATTGCTTCAAGGTCAGCCTCCTCGCTAAGCTCACCCCGTTGCTGACTCTGATGCAGGGCATCACGTAAACGAGAGTCAAGTGCCCGGAAACACTGGCTAACGGCAGCACGGGTGGTTTCATCATTGTCATGTAGGCCAGCCGCCAAAGTGCCTATCGGACAGCCACGATAACACTGCTCGACTTCCAACTGATCAATGGCGGACAGAAGCCACCGCTCCAGCGTATCGAGGCTATCTAGTTCGTGATCTTCCATAGACGCAAAGAGGCGGTGCTCCCACCAAACGACGACCTCGCAAACGAGTGCATCTTTATTGCGGAAATGCTGGTAAAACTGGCTCTTGCCTGCACCGGCCTGACGCAGTATCTGCTCCAGACCGGTACCATCGACGCCCTGAGCGTGGAAGAGCTCAGCTGCCGACTCGACGATGCGTCGTCGAGTGGCTTCGCCCTTAGCCTTGCGGCCGTGGCCTTGCTGATTATCGACCGACATCAAGAGTTGCCGAGACATTATGTTGCTCCCGCCAAGCGCCCTCATTAGACAAGTTCGCACGTGGCATCAACATAGCGAAGTCCAATGCCGTCAGCGAACGGTTGTTGCGTACCCTGTGTGGCCAGTCGTGATTAGCCAAGGCCGCCTTGCCGATAGCCACAAAGTCGGCCCCTCCCTGAGCGATAATTGCCTCGGCTGCCTGAGGAGCCCCCAATTCACCATTGGCAATCACTGGGATATCAATCAGTTCGCTGGCCAGTGCCGCCAAGCTCTTGTCTGTCCCTTCAAAGGCCGGTGTGAGGGCGTCAAGCTCGGAGAAATGCAAGTAATCGAGCCCTTCGGCTTCTAGGGTGGTCATGATGATGGCGGCCTCCTCACGGCCCGCCCAACGATAGTTCGAGTCGGTCACCTTGATTTGCGACAGACGCATACCCACTAGAAAATCACTGCCCACTGCTTTACGCACAGCCCGTATCACCGCGATAGGAAAGGCCAGCCGCCTTTCGAGGCTGCCACCCCAAGCGTCATCACGGTGATTGAAATACTCAGAGATGAACTGATCGATCAGGTAACCGTTGGCTCCGTGGAGCTCGACGCCGTCGAATCCAGCCGCTTGGGCCCGCTGTGCAGCCGCCGCAAAACCGGCGATGGCCTCCTGAATGTCCGCCTCACTCATTGGGCGGGGTGTTGGGTAGGGGCCTTCCCCTCCGTAAAATCCAAGCATTTCACCCTTTGGTGCTACTGCAGAGGGAGCTGCCGTGTCCTCGACGAATCGGTTGCCTTGGGTTTGGGCACCACCGTGCATTAGCTGTGCCACGAACTTTGCCCCTTCCGTCTTAACAGACTCGACAATCGGCTGCCAAGCCTCCTGCTGGGCTAGATTGGCTAAACCAGGCTGGTAGTCATACCCCTGACTAAAGCGCTCATCAGTATAGATTCCCTCGCTGATCAGCAGGCTAAAACCGCCGCGGGCAAAATCACGATAGTAATCCCGCATACGCTCAGTGGGACGACCATCAGCTTCAGCGCTTGTGCGGGTCATGGGGGCCAGGATGAGACGGTTGGTCAGATTGAGACCCGATAGCGCGCCGGATTTAAACAGGTTTGGATATTGTGAAACGTTAGCCATGTATTAATCTCTCAAAAAAAGTACCAATCGGTACAATTTAAGAGTTTTTTAAGGTAAGGGACAATCGAAAACACCTATCGACCTGATAAGCTGACGACAAAAAAAGGTGATGCAGCGCTGTCGTCTTATCTTTTGCACCACTCATAGATGCTCCCACTTCCACTTGGCAGGCAGCCAGAAAATTGACTGCTACTTAACATTGGAGAGGCGCCAACCTTTCAGCAAGAACGATTCAGCGGCATTGTAGTGATCCAATAAATTGAACCCTCATGCAGATGTATATTGAAAAAATACGATTTTTACACCAATTCACGTGAGTAGTGTCCATCTCACGCTTACCTCTAGCCCACTAAACTCACGGTTGGCCAGAGTAAGAATGGCTCGTTGGCGTTGGACTAATTCCGAAACAATCGATAACCCCAATCCGCTGCCAGTGATGCCTTGGCCAGAAGCGCGCCTAAAGCGTTCAGTGACTTTATCTAACATATATTCGGGCAGCCCAGGGCCAGTGTCTCTCACGATCAGTTGAGGCGCTCCTTCCCAAAGTGCCAGCTCCACTTCTACATGCCCCCCTTGCGGCGTGTAGCGCAAGGCGTTATCCAGTAGGTTACGAAAGAGAATACCTACTTCGACTTCATCGGCGCTAACCTTAAGCCGGGTTAACCCTTTTAGCTTCAAGTGCTGACCTCTTTCTTCAGCGATTGGCCACATCTCGGCGACTAATTCAGCAATAATTGGATAAAGATCAATAGTCGTTGGCGGTGTTGCGGCAACCTGATCCAAGCGAGCCAAAATAAGCAATTGTTCCACCACCCGCTGCAGCCGCTCCACCCCAACATAAGCCTTTTGTAGTGATTGCTGTTCGCCTGCCTGCGCGTTGTCAAGATGAATTCTCAGGGCTGCCAGAGGCGTGCGTAGCTCATGAGCCGCATCGGCTGTAAAGCGTCGCTCTCGTTCTAACGTTTCTTTTAGTCGGGCAATAAAGTCGTTGAGAGATTGACGTAAACCATTAAGCTCTTGAGGAACAGGGTTGTCGATTTTGCTTAGGTCGCGAGCGGAGCGGCCTTGTACCTGACTGGAAAGCGCTTGGATGGGCGCAACCCCTTTCCGGATAATACGGTTCATCAGCCAAAGAAGGAGTGGAAGCAAAACAAGCATCGGCAATAAATTGTTCCAGGTGATACGTTCCACTACTTCATCATGAAAAGAACCTCTCAGCCCCATGCTAATCCAGGTATCGCTGGCAACATCGAACATACTGAAAACCCGCCAACGATGACCATTGTAGCTTTCCCAGCGAAACCCCTCTTCCAAAGGCTTGGGAAAGGGCCCAGCATCATTCCATTTGCTTCCTAATAACTTAGGTGAGCCATCAGCATTCCAAAAGCCCAGTACTAATTTAAGTTCTTCTTCGTGGTAAAGCTTGGAACCTGAGTCAGAGCTGTTCACGGGCACAGCACTACCGTCGCGATACAGCTGTGCCGGATGCTGAGGCAGCCCCATGCGCGAAGCAAGGCGAGCATAGTCGTCAACCGTTGCACTTGGATCGAGTTGGCCAGCCACAATCCGGCTATGCAGACTTAACTGAGTATCGAGAATCTCTTCTAGCTCGTGATTTGTAATTAAGTAAGCTGCGGTCACCGCCATGCCGCTTGTAACAGTTAGGGCAATTGCTAGCGTGCGCAGTAGATAACGCCGTATTGATGTCATTGCACCGTGCTGTCCAATCGGTAGCCAATCCCGCGTACGTTAACGATCAAGTGCTTAGCAAGTTTTTTACGAAGATGATGGATATGAACCTCCAACGCATTTGAGTCTACTTCGCCATCCCAACCATATAGTAAATTTTCTAAACGGGGACGAGATAGCACCCGGTCGGGGTGTCTAGCTAGCTCTAAAAGTAGGGCATACTCGCGTCGACCCAATTTAACGTCTTTGCCTCGCCAGCTCACGGCATGAAGTACCTCATCAATAGTCAGCGCCCCCAGTGCCAATATCTGCGAGGTACGCCCCTCAGAACGTCTCATTACGACACGCAAGCGGGCAAGTAGCTCCTGTAAATTGAAAGGCTTGAGCACATAGTCATCCGCCCCCGCATCTAAACCACCAATACGGTCTTCGACCGCATCGCGGGCCGTCAATATCAGAATAGGCAAAGTGGATTGCCGGCGAAGTAACTTCAGTACCTGCATGCCGTCCATATCGGGCAGCCCGAGATCCAAGATAAGCACACTGAAGGTCTCGTTGCCGATAGCGCTGATTGCCTCGCGGCCCAGCATGAACCAATCGACTGTGTACCCCTCGCGCTCTAGAGCCGTTTTAATGCCATCCCCAAGCAAGGGATCATCTTCTACTAGTAGTGCTCGCATGCTGCTCCCTCAATCGACAAGCACTCATTTTAGCCATCAAAAAATTAAGGTTTTCTTAAAAATATCGATGTAATGACCACACAGAACGTGGATATGAATCCAGGCCGTCAGATAGCCATTCTGTTTTTTTGCAATTTTACTGAGCGATTTAATTCTTCTTTAAGTTTTTCAGGTTCAAGCTACACCCCCTGACCTTGTGCGAGGCCAAAGCATCGCTTTGAGTGGCTGACGGCTTGAGTCTGAACTGACGTTGCCGAGGGTACATCATCGGCTATTAACTGAAGAGCGCCAAATGATGAATTTGCTAACACGCATTAGAACAAATTTTTATTTGAAAATAATGGCTCGATTTTTAGAAAAAAGAGCAAAGAAATATTTGCTAGGAGGGATACGGTATCTTCTCAAAGCACCTGTCCCAGAAACTATTGACAGCGTTGTAGGCATAGAAAAAATTCTCATCATTCGTCCTAATTTTCGTCTAGGCAACGCGCTCATTAGCACCCCTGTTATTGATGCTTTACGCGAACGTTTTCCTTCCGCAACGATAGACTATTTAGCAACTGATAAAACACTACCTCTATTACAGCAACGCCCTGTAGATAATTTTTATCTATTATCGAGAACTGCCATTCTTCGTCCCTGGCAGTGTGTAACATTATGTCGACGCCTAAGAGCTCAACGCTACGACCTAGCGGTACAAGTCAGCGGGGGATCAACGAGCGGCTTTATTGTGACTCGGTTAATAGGGGCACGTTACAGCATGGGGTCTCGTAGAGATGATCAACGCTTGTACAACATTGAAGTTGATGCGAAGTCGTCCCACGCTTACGACTTCATCGTTAGTATGACTCGCCCACTCGGTGTTGTCTGCCGGAATCGGCCATTGCTACAGCTAACTGTGCAGGAGCGCTATCAGGCAATGGAAAAGATTCAACAGTTAATTGGCCTTCATAGCAATCATCTATCCGATTCTGGCTTTATCGCGATCTTTGTGGGTGGACATCAAAAAAAGCGTTGGCCACTGGCCTTTTGGCTAACTCTCATCGATAACCTTGAGGCCCACAGAATACGCTATATCGTTTTTCTTGGGCCTGAAGAGTTTCGGCTTCTAGCACCCATTGAACAGCATTTGATGTCATCGATGTATGGCTACTTATGCCCACCGCTTCCAATCCGACATTTTGCCGCCGTGTTAGAGCGAGCTCGACTACTTGTAACACCCGACTCAGGCCCTATGCACTTAGCGGCAGCACTCGATGTCGCCACCATTTCACTCATACGCCAGAAAAAATCACTCGCCTTTGTACCACGAGAAGCCTATGACACCACACTGTGGCGTCCAGAGGTCAGCACGGTGGTTGAAGCGATACTCGCTAATGTTGATAGACAGAACACAACAGTGCTTGAGCAAACGGCGGCGGTAATAGGCTAGCCTACACCGAGAGGGGGTTAAAACTTGATGTCAAAATGTATGTATCCGGGCACGCAACCCTGAAACAAAGAGTGTATTAGGCGTTGCAATAAGCCTGTTCTAACCAGTGTCATGGAGAATGAGAGGGACAAGCCTAAGCGAGGCAGCTTGTGGGCTCAGGTGTTCTCAGGTTGTACAAAGAGCATAACAGCAATGGCTTGTTTGATTGTTCCAGCTCGAATATTTAGCTACTGAATAAAATTGCATAATTTTTCGTTAAGTTTTGGTCTTTATAGTAGCTTTACTATCCTATCAAAGAGAGCTCCGACTTGCCTACGTCAACTGCATCAAAACCTAATGGAAAGGGTGTGATACGAATTTTTCGTGCTTCTATTAATGCCTTTTCTGGAGTAAAGGCTTGTTGGATAAACGAATCTGCTTTTAGACAGGAAGTGATACTTTGTCTAGTTTTATATCCTGTTATATTTTTTATTGATGCCACTCACTCTGAAAAGGCGTTACTATTTTTGTCACTGACGCTTGTCGCGATAGTGGAACTTATAAATTCCGCCATCGAGTGTGCTGTTGACCGTATCGGAACAGAGCATCACGAGCTTAGTGGGCGTGCAAAAGACATGGGCGCGGCAGCTGTTATGTTGACCATTCTTATGACAGTGAGCGTATGGCTATGCGTGATATTCAACTAAGATTCTTCATGTCCTTGGTATCCGCCTGGCTTTTATTTCTACTTACCATGTCAGTTTTTAGTGTTTTAAATGTAGATTTCACGCTAGCAGATTTTTTCTATCGTCTTCAAGGTAGTACCTGGGCATGGAAAGATACCTTCTTGGCTCAGGGTGTGATTCACAAAGGCGGTAAATGGCTAAGCCTGTTGATGGGTATAGCTACACTGATACTGTTGATACTAAGCTTTAGTTTTGATTGTCTTAAAGAGTACCGCATACCGCTTTTATATCTTTTTTCCTCAACGCTTATTTCGACGTTACTCGTTGCGACAATTAAGCACTTGGTGAGTATGGAGTGCCCTTGGGATTTAATTCGCTATGGAGGAGTTCGAGGATTTATTGGCCTGCTCGACATACGCCCACCCTCATTGCCAGCATCCGCCTGCTTTCCCGCTGGGCATGCCAGTGCAGGATATGCATGGATAGCACTTTACTTCTTTTGCGCCTCTGTACGACCCCGCTGGCGATGGGCAGGACTTGCGGTGGGGTTAGGGCTTGGCCTTGCATTTGGGTTTGCTCAACAGCTACGCGGAGCGCATTTTCTGTCTCACGATCTCTGGACGCTGATGCTTAGCTGGACAGTAAGCTTTTCACTGTCAAAAGTCTTATTAGTCAACCGTGTTTGTTAGCTTTTTTATAGAGAGCTTTTCGATGCCCCCAGAAAATATTGCTTATTCTAAAATGGTGAAAGCAGCTAACAAACTTTCCCATTATCGCCCTGTGTTAAACACAGAGCAGCTTGTCTTATGGATAGTAGTCATCTTGAGCGTTTTCTATAACATCCCTTTTTGGCAGCAAGCCTTAGAGGGGTATGACCTATTTGTCATTCATACATGGCTAACCTTTGCCAATATGCTCTTGGTAATGATCTGTCTTAATTTTTTAGTCTTTGCTAGCTTTTCTTTTCGCATAACAGCCAAGCCTTTGTTAACGCTACTCCTTCTAATTGCAGCCTTCGTTAGTTATTTCAATACTTACTATGGTACCTATTTTGACACTTCCATGTTGGATAATGTGCTTCAAACAGACACTAACGAAGCGAAAGAACTTCTCACTACCGGTTTGTTAATTCATTTGGTCTTCTTTTTTTTATCGCCGACCCTTGTGGTTTGGCGAGTCAGACTAATAACTTTGACATGGAAGAAGGCTATATTGCTTCGCTCGTCTTACTTAATTGCCAGCTTTGCCATATTATTGCTGGCCGTATTTTTATCTTACCAAGACATATCGTCGCTCATGCGAAACAATAAGCAGCTTCGATATTTGGTAACTCCAGGTAATTATATTGTTTCTATGGTGCAGGCTCTTTCTAGCCAGCATATTAACGCAAATATGGTGCGCTCCCCAGTAGGAGAGGACGCCTACATCCCTTCATCAGAGGGTGACAAACCTATACTCCTCGTCATCGTGGTGGGTGAAACGGTACGAGCGGCGAATTGGGGCTTAAATGGTTATGAGCGCCAAACCACCCCCAAACTTGCCCAACGGCCTGACGTTATCAATTTTGCAGACGTTTCCTCATGCGGTACGAGCACGGCGGTCTCGTTACCCTGCATGTTTTCATTACCGGGCCGTGCTGAGTACTCTAAATCCTATGCTCAGCAGCATGAGTCCTTGCTAAACGTATTAGCGCACGCGGGGTTAGAGGTTACTTGGCTGGATAACCAATCAGGATGTAAAGGCGTCTGTGAGGGGGTGACGACAAAATCGGTTTCACCAGAGGTGTATGCATCTTTATGTCAAGATGGGCGATGTCTGGACGAGGCATTGGTTCAAGCCTTATCAACGCAACTCAGTAGTACGCCTGCTGACCAGGTGGTTGTGCTACATCAGTTAGGCAACCATGGGCCCAGTTATTATCAACGTTATCCTCCAGCCTACGAGCGTTTTGTTCCTGCCTGTGAAAATGCTGATTTGGCGAAATGCACAAGAGAGGCCATCACCAATAGCTACGATAATGCCATTCTATATACCGATAACGTTTTGGATCAGGTGATTGACACGCTAGAGCGTGAGCATGATTACGCAACTGCCATGGTCTATCTCTCGGATCATGGCGAATCACTCGGTGAGAAGGGGCTCTATCTGCATGGCATTCCCTACGCTATTGCCCCCAACGAGCAAACGCATGTGCCTATGATTTGGTGGCTGTCCACCTCATTTTCACAGCAACAAGGGCTTGATACTGAGTGCTTACGTCATCGTGCGAACCAGGCCGCCTCGCACGACAACTTATTTCACAGCGTGCTAGGTTTGCTGGGCGTAGTGACAGACGTTTATCAGCAGGAAGCAGATATTAGTCAAGCGTGCCGATTCGACAACTGATGAATGCTTAATTTTTTGTTAAGTATTCCATGACATACTTTTCCTAATTTTTACCAACTATTTATGGTGCATGAAATGAATGTGTCGCCATTCTTGACTTCCCGTCAAAAAGGTTGGAAAGAGATTATACCTAAAAGCATGGCAATCCTGAAGGATTCGATAATGATTATTAATATACCTATTGGTTATGCCAAGTGCCTTTCCTTTAAAGTCAGCATCGTTTTGATTTCTTTACTGTCCATTCTGCTGTGGGTGGTTGGAGAACAATATATAGAAGTCACCATTGCTATATTAAGTGTTATGGCTAATGGCATGTCACAGTTTCTTAGATGCTGCTTTTCTGCTAGTGCATTGAAAGTTTTTGAAAATGATTTGATAGATATGATTGATGCATTAGGAGCAGCCGGAGTTGGCACATTAATAGTTTTATATTTATTAGTTTAAAATCCTTAGCCCTAAGGTTTTTATCGCAATGATTGATTTTTAGCGGTCAAATAAAATTTAATTTTATTATTATTTTCGCAAAATTACCTAATGGATGGCAAGTAGACAAAAAAATTGGGCATTTGAAACTGGTACTGCCCCAAGGGCAGTACCGGTGCTACGGAGTACGAATTTTTACATATACCCTTTTTCTGCGAATGACGTGCATCCATCACTCCCCACCACCACATGATCAATCACCCGAATATCCATCAGACCAAGCGCTTCCTTCAGTCGCTCGGTAATACGCCGATCCGCATCACTAGGCTCAGGATCGCCACTAGGGTGGTTATGAACGAGGATCACAGCGGCGGCATTATAGGCCAATGCTGCTTTCAGTACTTCTCGTGGGTACACGCTGGCTGAATCAATGGTGCCGCGAAACAGCTCTTCAAAGCGGATAACACGGTGTTGGCTGTCGAGAAATAGCACACTGAACACCTCGTGCTCATAGTCCTGAAGCAGGAACTGCAGGTGATCAAATGCTTGCGAGGGCTGGGATATCTTGCGACCTTTGGCGAGCTTGCGGCGTGCGAAACGCTTGGCCATCGTAATGATGTCTGTTTCCGTGACCGGCGAAGTGACTAAGTAGGTGCCCGCCACCTCACCGGCTTTGAGTTTGCTATGGGGCATGATGACCTCCAAAAATAAAGATGCCGGGGTGGTGGCCCCGGCATCTATGTCGTTAATAGTGGATGTGTATTGTGGTTCAGTGGGCAAGTCACGCCGCCATCACTTGGCTAATGCGTCGATCCATCTCTTCATGAAAGGCATCAACCCGCTCGGCAATCGTGCGGATCAGCGCCTCGTCTCGGTAAGCACGCTTTACAAACAGCGGCATACCCGGCCAATAGCTCACAAAGTCGATCCATTCCCGTTCACTGACCCAAAGCCCACCCTGGCATTGGGGCACGTGCTCGTCGGGGATTTCCCCGCTGAGCAGCACCTCAATTTGGAACTTAGGCAGCTTGGTTTTGATCTCCAGCAGGCCGTTTCTGCCGATCAAACTATCCGGTGAGTAGCCTACGTTGTGGTTGAGGATCAGGCCCACTTCTTTAGGCTTCGGTGCGCCGGTCATATCGCGATACAGCGAGCGGGCGACGCTTTCTAGCTCCTGACCCCGTTTGGTGTGGGCGTTGCCTTGAAACGGCTCGGCCAGCTCACCGGTCATGCGCTCGCCGATCAACTGGTGCATATAGGTGATGGCTCCGGTACCCAACCCGCCGGGACCTTTGCCATTCACCAGCAATGCCTTGAGTTCCGACATGGTGACGCGCCCAAGACGCGCCGCCAGCCACTTCGGCGAGCCTTGTGGCATGGTGAGTATCTGCATACACGCCTCCTTTAGGCGATGAGAGGTCGTGCTGAGCCGCTATTTCACGGCTCGCTTGGTGAGGGATGCGCGGAGTTTGTCGAAATCTGCCTGAGGCACCTGAACCGCAGCGCCGTATTTGCCGCTGAACCACTCTTGCGTGGTGGCTGGGCACTGGCTGATCAAACGCTGAATCTGCCCCGCTTGAAAAGCTGTAACCCTCTTCACGGCTGCACGTGTACAGGTCTGACCGTTATCGTCTTGCCCGCGTGTGGTGATGTTGAGCAAGGCGCACAGTACATAGCGCTTGCCGTAGCTGGTGGACGAACCAAACGCCTGGACGGCGTTTTTGTTACCGCTCATGTCCGCAGGCAATAGCATGCTGGTCTCTTCCCGGTGACCATCCTTATGCATTAGCACGCCCGTTACTTGGATACCGCGTTCCTGGGTCTGAATACGGAAGCTCACTGCGAAGCCGTATTTTTGCAGGATGGGGCGAACGGTATCGACGATATCCTCCAGCGTGGCATAGCAACCGTTGTTGGTTTGGCCACGCTCTTCAATGCTGGGCAGCTCGGTCTGCATCGCTGCCATAGCAGCGCTGTACGCCATCATGGCCTGGCGGTCCATCACGCGCTCCTGCATTTGCAGCAGGCGCTCCATCTTGTCGATATCGACGTCAGGGTTGAGGGCAGCTCGCTCAATCACCTGAATAATGGCGGTGCTATCAGCTGTAGGATGCGCTTCTAGCGCCGCTGAGTTTGGGGAATGCTGAGCGTTGGCGTCTGCTGGAATGGAAGGTACTGGGCCTTTTTGGGGAGACGCATTTACTACATGAGTACGCTGTGCCATGGGGCACCTCCTTTTACGTGAAGAGGGAAATGCGGGCTAACCAGCCCTGTTCATGGGGTGTGTCATTTAACGAGCGCCGGAACGTCGGGTAAGTGACGCGCAATGTCTGCGGGGTCGATACGCTCCAGGCGTATCTCCGCGCGATAAAACTCGCCCTGGGCACACACCAGCGACGTTGCTTTGTGGGCGTCGTGCTCTAGCAGTTGTTTGGTCAGTCGAGTGAGCGCCATCTCAATGGCGTCGGAAATAAAGCTCATGCAGTTACCTCTCGGCATAAGCCCCACAGCAAAACGCCCAGCCTTTTCAGGGGCTGGGCGTCTATGCCGTGAGGGTTAGAGTGATCATAAGGTGAATCGCTTGTGGGAATGGGTGTATGGATGGTTACGACACCAGCTGCAGGGCGGCATCCAAGGCCTCTTGTTTGAGCTGTGCCCCCTGACCAAACCAGGCTGAGTCCATACGGGTATCGTTACTGCGTGCCCGCTTGTCGTGATCGACGTACTCAGTCACGGCATTGAGCAAGCCCCAGGCCGTATCTTTGGCCGTCACCAAGTGAGAACCCCGACCTTCGCCGTGGTAGAGCTTCTGCACCTTATTCAGCGCCCGGTAGTTGGGCAGTTTAGAGGGATCGTCCAGCGGCTTCTCGGCCCCACAAATCACCGACTGAAGATACTGCTGCGCTTCCTGCCGAGTGATTTTACGCTCCGCTAGTGTTTTCATCCGATACATGAAGTCATTCCATTGCGACACCGAAATGCCTAACTGACGCTTCACGGCACGCGGATCAAACTCTGAACGATGGGGTACCTTCACCGCTTGCGACGTGCCATCGACGGCAATTTGCAGCGTGTTGTTGCACACCACCCGCACCGTGGTGGGTGTGGCCATGGTGGCAAGGGTGCCATCGCAGGAAGTGGCCAACAGCAGGTAGTCATTGACCTCATCCTGACCTTTGAGCGACGTGCTTAAGCCGCTACGGGCTAACGCCCAGAACTTACGTCCGCCTTTCAGCACGCCAGCGGTTTCTAGCTCATACCCGGCGTATTCCGTCAGGTCGCGATAGAACTCCAGGATCTCTTCGGGCTGCACCACCTTGTAGCGCTGAGACACCACCGATAGCGGTGCTTTGGTATCTGAGCGGTAGAGCACCTTTTGTTCAGGGAACGAGTGAATGCTGCCCAGGTGGCTAGCCCCTTCGGCAATAAAGCGCACCGGCGCTTCTTCGATATGCCAGTTCATACCAGCCTGATGCTGCCAGACTTCCAACGGTTGATGACGAGACAGTTGCTGCCCCAGGCCATGCCAAGGGGTATCGCCAACGTAAGCCATGTGTTCAACGAGATGTGCCATGATAATTTCCTCATAGAGTTTTAATCAGTATCAATACAAACCACTCGTCGCCCGCCCTAACAGGAAGCGGGCTAGGCCGTGGTAACGCATACGAGATAGGAATCAGTGAACTGCGATTAGCGAGAGGGATAGCTAGGGTATTCTGCGAGCGGTAGTCGAAAGGTGTGGCCACACGCGCGGCACTCGATGTTGTCGAGCACCTTGGTATCTAGCTCCTCCCCCAACCGGGCACCGGCAACACCGCCTGCGGTACCTCCCACCAACGCGCCGAACAGCGCACCGGCAAAGGTGCCTATCGACACGCCGACCGGACCTGCGACAGCACCAACCACGGCACCGGCTTTGGCACCGCTCAGCGCTCCCATGGCACCGGTAGTACCACCGGACACAACACCGGTGGTTGCCCCCACATGGCGGCCTAATTGACGTGGCATCAGCTGCGTTGATGTACAGCGTGGACAGTGGGCGGACATACGCCACCTCCTTGAGTGAAGTGAATTGAAAGCGCCCAAGTGATAGGGCTTCACTCAAGTAATACGGGGCTGAGTTTTCGTTATTTGAAGTAGCCTGCCAACGCTGTTTTGAGTTTAAGAAAAGCACCACTACCAGGATGTGCCGGTGATACTTTTCTTCTCGAGCAGTGTGTCTGACACACAGGAATAACGGGGAGGTCCACCTCGAAAAGAGCGTGACTGAACCGGTTACTCATAGGCCATGCCGTTTTATGCTTTTGGGGTCCTTTATTATTACGGTTTGCTTACGTGCGTTAGCCTGTGTCTACGACACACCTATAAAACCTATTCATGACAGTATCATAGCGCTATACCGATATAGCCTACATTGCACAGTAGAGGGTATCCACAAGAAACCCGACTAGACGATGCAGACACGTTAAAACTGACATACTAAAGAAGTAGCGATAGCCATTAACGCACGCATGAAAGCGTGCGACTGTTCGAACTCGGCAGCTCTCTTCGCTGTTCTAATACCCCATAGCATCCATGTGGCTGCGTGGTAATTTTGTAAGCCTGAGCGGTATCTGGTGAGCGTGGCGCGCAACGCGCTGCACCATAACCGCCTAGGAGTTGATCATGCAGACGTTAACGGCTCATTCAGATGACCTGCCCTCCCACGACGATGTGCGGGCTATTTTGGATGATTGGGAATATGACAGCGACGAGAGAGCGACAGATGCGTATGGAATGGTAAGGGAACAAAAAGAGACGCTGCCTTGGCTAGCGGATCTGGTTGGAGCAGAGAAAGATCTTGAGTGGCTGGTACAGCCATCTTGTTCGATAGACGCCTTGGTGCCTTGCCCCGTGATAGGGCAGCCAGGCTTTGTCACCTTTTATCATTCACCATTACTCACAACGCTCCACGCGATTTATACGGTGCTGGTGGGATGGTTTGAAGCACGGGCCTTGATACGCCACTTTTGTCCAAGTGCCTATGCGGAGTGTTTCTTATGGGCTTTTAAAGACTGTGACTATCTTCATGAAGCGATGACAGCGGGATGGCGACCACTCACGATGATAGAGCTGCCTTCCTTGCTTGGGGATCTGAAGCAGCGGCTAGCGGCGTTTCATCAAGCGACACAGTCTGGCGGTTGCTGGGAGAGGCGGCGTTACCTGGCACGTAAGCGCGACCATAATCGGTGGGCAGCCACGCAGCTACTGGAAGGGCTCTTTGACCGCCACGCCAAATTGCTTGTCGTACGGGTAGATGTAGGCTACACCGAGTATGCCGCACCCTATATGGATGCCAGCATGGTGCATCAGCATCGCCAACGCTTATGTAAAGCCTTCCATCAGCATAGCCTGTTCACACACCTGCTGGGCTACATCTGGAAACTGGAGTATGGCGAATATAAGGGGTTTCACTACCACATGTTATTTTTCTTCGACGGGTCAAAAGTGAGACAAGACGTTCGCTATGCCCAGCGTATTGGGGAGTACTGGAATACCACCATCACCCAGGGCCATGGAGTGTATTTCAACTGTAATTACCGCGCCGAGGAGCGCTACCACGCTAACGCGATGGGGCTAGTGACCTATCACGATGCCGAGAAGCGCCAAGGGCTGATACACATCATCCGTTACTTAACGAAAATTGATGAGTACGCAACGCTCACGGTTCATGGTGATACCTTTGGCCACAGCCAGTCTCCTACACCACATCGTGGCTTTGACGCTAAGCCCCTTGGACGGCCTCGGCGTCATGCGTCACTGACTTAGCATCGTCCAGTCCTAAGGCACGGCATTGCCGTAGCGAGTAGCGAATAATTCACCGTAAAACCCCTTATTTCCGTCTCCGAAGACGCCTGCCGTAGTGACTACGGCACGTGCATCCTATGGACACATTCAGCCGCCGCAAGGGCGGGCGTCTTTATTGATAGGAGCTTACCCAATGGACGAGGCACTCTTTTTCTCACTGCAACTAGAGAAGTTTCCTGGCCACGAAGAAACCATGCGGCAGTTTGCTGAAGCCAACGGCATTCCCTTCGACCTAGCACTCATTTACCAACTCATTGAGGACCGGCAACGTGAACGAAATGAACAGTGCGATACACGTCACATTGAGCCATGTGATGCACACCTCAGAACGCAAGAAAACGGTTTGCACGATTCAGTAGAAGACTCAGCTTTATCCGCTAATGATCATATTGCTCGATGGTATCAGGCGATCATAGCCAAACGTTTTCACTCTCCCGATGCACATCAATGTGGCATGTCTCATCATTCAAAACATGACAGCACGAAGCCTTCTCTTCATGACGCTACATTGATGTCAGCCATCATAGCGCGTCGACGCCACCTGGGACTCACTCAGCTGGAATTTGCGCGCCGATTAGGCGTGAGCGTGCGAACGTATCAGGACTGGGAGCAAGGCAGGCGAAAGCCATCCGCCATAGCAGAAAGGATTCTTGGCAACCACTGTTAACATCAAAAAAGATGTGACTTACCTTCTTCCTTTTGCATGGAATACGTCACGTAAGGTACTTAACAACGATCTAAAGCACGGTACCTTATTGGTTCTCCCAGTAGTAAGTAAGCGTTCATCATGCTGTCACCACCCCTGCGCACACGGTGCTAGGCGAAAATTCATACGGCAAAAATTGTATTTTTTGTACTATTTTGACTCAATATCTGCTATTTCTGCTTTTTTCTAGCAGCTTTAGCAGGTATTTTTCTTATGCAACCCCATAATTTTGAATCAAAGAGCACGCCCTCAGACGCCTCCCTCTCAACCAAGAAAAACATCGCAGAGGTTGTTCAACAACGTAAACGACAGATACACCAACATGCTGGACGGTGGCCTCAATACCACGAACATAGCCTTTTCTACGCAGCTTCTTTAGAAGTCAGCCGTGAGTTTCAGGTACCGATTGAAATGGCGATGATGACCGCCTTAGGCGCTATCTCTTGTGTATGCCAAGATATGGTGAGCGTCAGCTTACCTACGGGCAACACAACGGTTCCTTCACTCATGTTGCTGACGATTGCAAAGTCCGGTGAACGAAAAACAACCGTACAGAAACAGTTTTTCAAGGCGATTATGGCTCACAACCGTGAGGCAATTCTTCGGCATGACACCGAAATGGATGCTTACAAGGAGGACCTTTATCTTTGGGAGATCAAGCGAAAAGAAACAGAGCGTGTATGGAAGAAGGCGTTACGCGATGGTAAAGAAGAAGATACTGAACGATTGAAAAATGAGCTTTTGCAACATCAACATGAAAAGCCTGTTAAGCCTCGTAGCCAACGCGTTTTGTATGCTGACACAACACCCCAGGCATTGGTTGAGTCTATGCAGAATAACACGCCTTCTGCTTGCCTATTGACCAGTGAAGCCAACAGCATGTTCAGTGGTCATGCGTTAAAAGACCTCGATAAGATTAACACCCTGTGGGACGGTGAAGACGTCATTGTTGATCGTGCTACAAAAGCAAGTTTCATCTTATCGGATAGTCGATTGACACTGTCACTGATGGCACAGCCGGTGGTCATAGAGCGTTTTATCACAAAGCGTGGAGAAGAAGCACGCGGCATTGGTTTTTTAGCGCGTTTCATCACAGTGATGGCAGAAGAGAAAGCAGGCACACGTGAGACACGTCCTATTGGCAGTCTTGATAACGTCAAGAGGTTTAATCAGCGTATTGAATCCCTGATCGATAAGTATTTTGAGCAGCACAATAATGCCACACGGGAGGAAGACGCCGAGGATAACTTTTCAAGTGACATAGCATGGCCTTCTACAAGAAGAGAAAAAGCGCGTAAGGTGCTTCGCTTTACGTCCAGTGCTACGACAAAGTGGTTTGAATATCATCGTGAGATAGAAGTCTTACAAGCACCTAACAAAGCACTGCATTACTATAAGGATCATGCGTCAAAGCTCATGGAAAATGTCGTCCGTATGGCCGCTCTATTGCATGTGTTTGAGGACGTCACAGGTGAGCATGATCAGATTAATGCTGACACCCTAGACTTTTCCTACGACTTTTGCAGAATGGCGTCTCAACACTTTCAGAAGCATCTAGCAGGAATACCTACGGTAGTCAAAGACGCAAGTAGCTTGGTCGATCACTTGTTTTTAAAATATGAGAAAGAACAGGACAAGATAGCTCAGGAAGAAGAAAAGAAGGGTGTTACTAACCCTACCCCTAAAAAATCTCCCTTCAATGAAAGACAACCTTATACAACTTTTAATAACCATCTACCTCGCATTGGCGTTGTAGGTCGAGAATTTCAATTTAAGCTCTCTGACATTAAACAGCTTGGACCTTATGCGCTTCGAGGACGCAGTGGCCACCATCGTCTGATGGAAGCGCTTGATTTTCTGCAGCGTATGGGACACGTCAAAATTGATAGGTTTAATAATTGGATCATTTGCGAATCCCTCTTATGCGACTCTGACGGTCCAGAGATTCGTAACGGTGTTGACTTTACCATCGACAGCTTACCACTTTTTGCAGAACAACAATTTTGGAAAGCTTTTGATGACAGTCATACGCAGTACGATCATTGGCAAATCGTCACGCCTAATGAGTGAGCGTTCACTGCGACGCTCTTTACGGGGTAAGACATCGCATTACAGGCACGCTCGATGTTCAGGTACCTCTTTAATTACCACTTTGCTACACTGACTTTTTAAGACGCTGAACAGAGAGCACACTATGAGTAGTCTTATCGCTGACCACGAAAAGCTTAAACAAGAACAAGATCGCATTAACCAACAGTTAGCGGAGCTGGAGGAAGATGACAACTTTCGGCGTGACAAAGCGTGTAAAGAGGCCATACAAAAAGTGCTGGAGGAGCATGAGAAGACTCCCCAGGAGTTATTGAGCCTCTTCCCAGAGATTGTCGCTGTAGCCACCCAAAAGAAGGCGTCATCCCATAAACAGCCAGCGACTCAACGCCCATTGATCCGCTATACACATCCAGAGACGAGCGAGATTGTCGAAAGCAGGGGGTTAAATAAAAAGGTGCTGCAAGACTGGATCAAAAAGCATGACACAAAGACTGTCAAAAGTTGGGGGGTTGAGGTCTAGGAAGCCCCCAACACTATTTTCAAAAAAATCGTTCATCAGGCCGCCAAATGGGGGCCTGTATTGCTGAGCAGCTGAGCATGTAAAAATCGGCGTAGACGACTAGGTTCTGTCTGAAAAGTTGGCTCTCATGCATTGCTCAATGCAAGCCAGTGTCACTATGGCCTTGAAACTACTGGCCAGCTTGTCGTAACGCGTATTAAGCCGACGCTTTTCCTTCAACCAGCCAAACAAACGCTCCACCACGTTACGCTGACGATATTTCGGCCGGTCAAATTGATGCGGAAGGCCAGGCTTCGGGCGTCGATGCATACGGCGCTGCGGAATGATGGGCCGCATGCCGTAACGCGTGCAATAGTGCCGTAGCGCATCACTGTCGTACCCCTTGTCCGCCACGATATACCGGCTGCGTTTTCTTGGTCGCCCCGACCGTCCAGGCAACCGAACCTTCTCTAGAAGCCCCGTCAGGAAGGTCGAATCGGCACGCTGGCCTGCTGATAGTGAAAACGAAATGGGAAAGCCTCGACTATCGCATAGTAGGTGTATCTTCGTGGATAACCCGCCGCGACTGCGGCCGAGCGCATGGTCTACCGGTTCTATAGATCCCCCTTTTTACCAGCACCACTGGCTGACCGAGTTGCTCTAATGGACGTTGAATCCACCATCCATGTATCGAGGTCCATGTAACCATCTTCACGCAGACGTAGATGCAAGCGCGTCAACATCTGATCGAAGGTGCCATCATCGCGCCACTGTCGGAAGCGCTGATAGACGGTCTTCCAGGGGCCATAACGTTCCGGCAGATCGCGCCCTGAGCAAAGAATCCACAGAATACCGTTTAGCATCTGGCGGTCGTCCCGGCGAGGGCGTCCCATGGTCTGCGGCGGAGAAACGATGTCCTCGATCATCTGCCAACGCTGATCAGAAAGCTCGTAACGGCCTGTCATATCGCCCTCCTGCTCAATGAACGGAGATAGCGTAACATTTATGACTTTTCAGACAGAACCTAGAACGTCAGCTACAGAATCATAGCTCCTATCATTTTTGAGGCTCGGTTAGCTCAGCCTTATCAAAAACGTCTTTCAGGCTCAATGCTTCCCGGAGTGTCGAGAAGTAGACAGCGATGTCCTCCAACGAACTGAGCTGATCTAACTGCCTTTCCAGCGCCACAGGTAGCTCACCAAAACGGTCTTCTAACAAGAAAATCAAAATATCCTTAGCCAGCCTCTCCTCTGCGTGCTGAATACGGCCCAAGGTTTCAACAGAGAAGCCCTGCCACTCTGGAATTTGTGTACTAGGCGCAGTACTCCACCGACCCCCAAAATGAAGCGCGTGGCGCATCCGGCCAACACGACCGCCAGAGCCGACCCTGTCATCAATCACTTTGAGCTTTTTTAGCTTCTCGTAAAAAACGGTTTCAACGGCATCGCGAATGCGCTGATCGTTGGGATAGCACGTGAAAATCTTGAGCGAATGGTTTAACCAGCAAATGTTATCCGCTATGTGCTGTCCATACTTCTTATAGGCCGTTGGCCAGTGGATCTTCTCTCCAAAGGAAAAATTGAACAGCATTGCCTTGATAAGCGAAACCATCACGACCTCTTGATCCTTCTGCGACGGCGGATTGTTCTTTGCGTGCCCTCCCTTCGTAGCGCGCTGTATCTCAAAATCGTGAGGCTCCGGCATCATCATCGAAAGTGCCGCTAAGTGCCGTTCAGCCTCAATCAGAGAAGATGACATGTGGGTGAACAGTAGCGGCGCATCGCCGCCTAACTGAGCCCCTGAGACCACCGCTTCCAATAGCGCATGTTGGCGACTCACATAGGACGCATGGCTGAGCACTTGGTCGGCATGGCGCTTGTTCAGGGCAACTTCTGACGTTGCGTTTACCGGTGGCATATCCATAGGAATCGGCAAAAAGAGAGGTGGCTCTGTTTCACTCTGTTTGCCCGTCGCTTCTTTGATTCTTTCCAGCCTGCTTTTTTTGTCGTCTACCCCTTCTAGCATCATGACGCGCTCTATAGCCTTTTCGGCACGCCTAACCAGGTCGTCTGCTGGACCCATGAGCGCAGAATAGGACTTGGAGGGGTGTGCTAGCGGAGAAACAAAACAATAGCCTTTTGCCCACATCGACATCTCTGAAGCGGGATGAGACTTTTTAGCAGCAACTGGCTTGCTAGGCTGAAGCTTATCGGACACGACCTTCCCTTAAATCGTCCGCTCCTGATTTGGCGGAGGGGTTTCTCACCGGCGATGTGACATCAAAAAATGAATGCGGCGGTCACTTCGCAGATTGTGCATTAGAAGCGTCTGAGCGTTTCAGCAGATACGAGTGAATATCTGCCTGAATCTGCTCGCGTGTCATATCGAGAATTTGATATTCACGATTGAGCTTAAATAGTTTTTTGGCCCACTCTGCAGCTACAGCCTCAATACCACCCCTGTGGCGACTGATCACCTCGGGGTCGTTGTACAGCATATTTTTAACCATGGCCGCTAACAAGACGTGATGCTCCTGCTCTGAGGCAGGCCTGATACGTTGATTAGCGCCTTTGCTTGCCCGCTGGAAGTAATGCTTACCTTCTAGGTTGCTCAAGATATCAAGCGCTGTGAGATGCCGTTGAGCCTCTAACAGGCGCGACTGCATGAGCTGGAAGGAGCGCTGCAAGTCACTGTTAAATCCGCCTACCCCTGCCGCAGTCATCGGTGACAATCCTCTTCGGTATTCGTGCTGGACAGAGACTGCCTGACGAAGCGCCTGATCGGCATGATGGGCACGCTGCTGCTGAAGAGCCACTTTTCCCTGCCGCAAAGCGATAGGCTCCTTCGCTTCGTCGGGCCGATAGTGACCAAGCTCCATATCAGAGTACAGCTCGTTGAGGCGAGCATCACGCTCCTGAGCATCTGACACACCAAGATGCTCGAACGCCTGCTCGACAATTTGCCAAGCATGCCCAGTTAACTCTCGGCCTGCCCAGCCCATGGCAACTGATGGCTGTGAATGCTCCCGCCGCTTCTGCTCATGGGATGGCTGTTCGTGTGAATGGCTCAAACCTATTCCTCGCGCTCTCAATTAGCTGAATGACTATAGCAAGGCCTTGATAGCTCAGTCAGCTCTTCTTAAACAGCACAAGCTAGCCATTGCTAACTCTCCCTCCATCATCACTCCTAGTCGACCTCTCTAGAAGTCCTCATTAGCTATTAACGTTCATGTCTGGTTCTGCCATGCACAGGCGCCACTTGCATCAACTCACCCGGCAAAAAACCTCATTCATAAAAAAAATAAAAAATCAAACAGGCTGCTTCAACAAGGCGCGCTTCTAAGCAACGCCATAGAGCAAATCATCTCAAAAAAGGGACTATTTGATCATTGAGCTAGCAACAAAAAAGGAAGCATCAAATGGCCTCTTCGTTACTGAAGCCCGAGCAAGTCGCAGAGCGACTGGGCATGAGCCTGAGCTGGGTCTACGGCAACAAGCATCAAATAGGTTACGTCCAAATGGGTAGTGCTGTCCGCTTTGAAGAGTGCGCTGTACAGGGATATGCTGAGAGCTGCAAGCGCGGCCCTCACAACGAGGAACGCAAATGGGAATCACAACCAGATACAGAAAAAACCGCGACAAATGGATTGTTACGGAAACGCACAACGGTCAGCGACATCAACGAACGTTTGCAGGCAACAAGGAGGGTGAAAAGCAAGCACGTGAGTACGCAACGGCGAGAGAAGCAGCGATAAACGACGCAAAGTTCAACGGCGAAATCATGGGGCGTCAGCCACGTCGAACTTTTTTGGAAGGCGTCGAGCGCTGGATAGATGAGTATGACGTAATAAGCCAGGTAAAGGCGATTCGGCCAGTGGTGGCTTACATGGGGCCGGACGTGATGCTAGGTATTGAAGCGGTAGATAAGGCCCGGCACATGGCGCGGGACCTGCGCAAGCAGGGTCGTAGCCAGAGCACGATCAATAACCACGTTCAGGTGGTTAAGCGCGTACTGAACCTTGCTTACCGAGAGTGGGAGTGGATAAACCAGCCGCTGGGAGACAAGCTCAAAAAGCCAAACCCGAAGAACGAGCGGCATGTTTATCTGACAGAGGGAGATCTACGCAGACTGATACAAGCGATACCCGACAGCCGTGGCGATGACAAGAAAGTTATCGCCCTGGCAGCCGTGACAGGGCTGCGACAGGGCGAGCTGTTATCGCTAGAACCATCGAACGTGCATAGGGGTCGTATCGTGCTGCGACCAGATCAAACGAAAAACGGAAAGGTACGTGTCGTACCAGTACCCGCTGACGCACAATCGTGGCTGCATAACCTACCGTTTGCAAGCAAAAAGCACACGATCAGGTTCACGTTTGAAGCGGCTAGAAAAGCAATTCAACGGGACGACCTGCGGTTTCACGACCTGCGTCACAGCTACGCCAGCTTGCTAGCCCAAGCGGGCGAAAGCATGACCAGGGTGAGGGATCTGCTGGGGCATTCCAGCCTGCTGGTTACGAGTCGATACAGCCATATGTTCGATTCTGGACTGGATGATATTGGGAAACGCCTGCCGCAGCTCAGCGACGCCTTCTGCGACCAAAATGCGACCATGCACTGATCAAAGGCCGTTAAGAGCCAAATTTCAGGCAAAAAAAAGGGGCCTAAGCCCCTGATTCTAAAGATGGTGCCGGTGGCCAGACTCGAACTGGCACACCCGTAAAGGCGGCGGATTTTGAATCCGCTGCGTCTACCAATTCCGCCACACCGGCAATGGAGGCGAATTATACGCAGATCGCCCGTCAAGTCAATCACATCGCTGACTTTATCGACCTAAAGCGCTATCCTAGGCGGCCTGTTCGACCACTGAAAGAGCTTTTTTCACATGCAGCGCGCGGATTTCCATTTCGAGCTACCCGATGAGTTGATTGCCCGCTATCCGTCCGAACGGCGCAGCGATTGCCGATTACTGTGTGTGGATGGCCAAAACGGCGCGCTGGACCACCGCCGTTTTCCCGATTTGTTGGACCTGCTGGAACCCGGCGATCTGTTGGTCTTCAACGACACCCGAGTGATTCCCGCCCGCCTACACGGCCACAAGGCCAGCGGGGGTAAGGTGGAAATGCTGCTGGAGCGCCCGCTGGATAGCCACCGGGGGCTGGCGCACCTTCGTTCTAGCAAGTCGCCCAAGCCGGGCACTGAGCTGATTTTCGAAGGCGACATCCACGCCGTGGTCGAAGGCCGCCGCGACGCCCTATTCGAGCTGCGCTTTTTAGGCGACACGCCGATGATCGCGCTGCTGGAAAAGCACGGCCATATGCCGCTGCCCCCCTACATTACCCGGGAAGACGAGCTAAGCGACCGGAGGCGCTACCAAACCGTCTACGCTCGCCGAGACGGGGCCGTCGCAGCACCGACTGCTGGGCTCCACTTCGACCAGCCGCTGCTGGACGCCCTGGCCGAAAAAGGCATCAACAGTGCTTTCGTGACGCTGCACGTTGGCGCGGGCACCTTCCAGCCGGTGCGGGTGGATAACATCCTCGAACACCATATGCACAGCGAATGGATCGAGGTCACCGAGGCCACCTGCCAACAGATTCGCGAGACGCAAGCCGCCGGTAAACGCGTGATCGCCGTGGGAACGACGAGCGTTCGCTGCCTGGAGAGCGCTTGCATGAAAAGTAGCGATGGCCAGATAGCGCCGTTCAGTGGCGATACCGACATCTTCATTTACCCCGGCTACGAGTGGCGCTGCGTGGATGCTCTGATTACCAATTTCCATCTACCCGAATCCACCCTATTGATGCTGGTATCGGCGTTCGCGGGCTATGAGCACATCATGCAGGCCTACCGCACGGCAGTTGAAGAGCGCTACGCCTTCTTCAGCTACGGCGATGCGATGCTGCTGACCCGCTAACCGACGCGCTTACCGATTGAACAACGAGTTATTGTGATGCGAAACGAATGCTTCATGCGCTTCGAGCGCTTAGCCGAGGATGGCCGCGCGCGTCGTGGCCGTTTGCACTTCCCCCGTGGCACGGTGGAAACCCCTGCGTTCATGCCGGTCGGCACCTACGGCACGGTCAAGGGCATGACGCCCGAGTCGGTCAAAGAGATCGGCGCAGAGATCATCCTGGGCAATACCTTCCATCTCTGGCTACGCCCCGGCACCGACGTGATCGAAGCTCACGGCGACCTGCACGACTTCGCCCAGTGGGATAAGCCGATCCTGACCGACTCCGGCGGCTTCCAGGTGTTCTCGCTGGGCGAGATGCGCAAGATCACCGAGCAGGGCGTGCATTTCCGCTCGCCGGTGGACGGCAGCAAAGTGTTCATGGGTCCGGAAGAGTCCATGGCGGTGCAGCGCTCGCTGGGCTCTGATGTCGTCATGATCTTCGACGAGTGCACGCCCTATCCGGCCACGTTCGAAGAGGCCGAAAAATCCATGGAACTATCGCTGCGGTGGGCCAAACGCTCCCGGGATGCCCACGGCGACTCGCCCTCTGCCCTGTTCGGCATCATCCAGGGCGGCATGCACCCAGAGCTGCGTGAGCGCTCGCTCAAGGGGCTGTTGGAGATCGGCTTCGATGGCTTGGCCATTGGCGGCCTCTCGGTGGGCGAGCCCAAAGAGGAGATGATCAAGGTCCTCGACTACCTGCCCACTTGGATGCCCGACGACACGCCCCGTTACTTGATGGGCGTGGGCAAGCCAGAAGACCTCGTCGAAGGCGTACGTCGCGGGGTGGATATGTTCGACTGTGTGATGCCCACGCGTAACGCGCGTAACGGCCACCTGTTCACCTCCGAAGGCACCGTCAAGATCCGCAACGCCAAGCACCGTTTCGATACCCGTCCGCTGGATGAAGAGTGCGATTGCCACACCTGTCAGAACTTTTCCCGTGGCTATCTGCATCACCTGGATCGCTGCAATGAAATGCTCGGTTCCATGCTCAATACGATCCATAACTTACGCTACTACCAGCGGGTGATGGCTGATTTGCGCGCGGCAATCGAAGCGGGTACATTGACGACCTTTGTGGAAAGCTTCTATGCAAGGCGCGGCCTCCCGGTGCCACCCCTTGCGGGCGCTGAGTCCTAATCCTTTTATGGCCGCCCGCCGTTGCGGGTGGCATGACCCACTCACCCATTGAGTGTTCTAACCCAGGAGTTCCCTGCAATGCTGGATTTCTTCATCTCACCAGCCCATGCCCAAGAAGCCGCCGCTGGCGGTGGCATCGCGCAAATCGTCATGCTGGTCGGCTTCGTGCTGATCTTTTACTTCCTGCTGTGGCGTCCGCAAGCCAAACGTGCCAAGCAGCACAAGCAGTTGGTATCGGGCCTTGCCAAGGGCGATGAAGTCGTGATTGGCGGCGGTTTGGTTGGCCGCGTGACCAAAGTCAGCGACGAGTTCCTGACCCTGGAAGTCTCTGAAGGTACCGAAGTCAACGTGCAGAAAAACGCCGTGGCCGCCGTACTGCCTAAAGGCACCATTAAGTCCATCTAACGCTTGCACTCCCCCCTGCCGACCCAGTGCCAGCCACCCCGGCAGGGGTGACATGGTAGCGTCGATGGTGAACGTTGCTGTGCGCAGCCTGTCTGTGCACAGCGATTCCGTTTGTAATTGAAGGCAGGGCTTGCATGCTCAACCGTTACCCCCTGTGGAAGTATCTGCTGATACTGGTCGTCCTGGTGGTTGGCCTTATCTACTCGCTTCCCAATCTATTCCCCGCAGATCCCGCCATTCAGGTGAGCGACGCCCAAGGCAACGCACTGGATGAACGGCAAATCGACCGCGTCGAGGAAGCGCTCAGCGAGCGCGATATTGCTGTCAAAGCCGTCGAAGAGACCAACGGTCAGTGGCTGATTCGTTTACAGAGCGATGACGACCAGCTCGACGCCCGTGACATCGCCGCCGACGTGCTGGGCCCCAACGCCACCGTTGCCCTCAACTTGGCCGATGCCACCCCTGAGTGGCTGCAAGCGTTTGCGGCCTCCCCCATGACGCTGGGCCTCGATTTACGCGGCGGTGTTCACTTCCTGTTGGAAGTGGATATGGAGGCGGCGCTGACCCAACGCCTCGAAGTGAACGCCAGCGCCATGCGCGAGTTACTGCGCAGCGAGCGTATTCGCTACCGCAACACCACCATCGACGACCGCTCGCTGTCGATCGACTTCGCCAGCAGCGAAGACCGCGACGCCGCCCGTCGTTTGATCAGCCGCGACTTCCCCAACTTCGAGTACACCAACGAAGGAGATGGCCGCGCTTCGAGCCTGGTCATGACGCTAAGCGACATGACGGTCAACGAAATCCAGGACTATGCGATCAACCAGAACTTGACCACGCTGCGTAACCGCGTGAACGAGCTGGGCGTCGCCGAACCCATGGTGCAGCGCCAAGGCCCGAGCCAAATCGTGGTCGAACTGCCGGGCGTGCAGGACACCGTGGCCGCCAAGCGGATCGTCGGTGCGACGGCCAACCTCGAATTTCGTCTCGAGGCGCGCAACGATACACCGGATGCCGAAACCGAACGCTTCGAGTTTCGCAACGATCCCTCTCGTTCGGCAGAGCTGATGCGCGATGTGATCATCACCGGTGACAGCGTTTCCAGCGCCAGTAATAGCTTCGACGAGAACGGCCGCCCTCAGGTCAACATCAACCTGGACGGCACCGGCGGTACGCTGATGAACCGCGCCACGCGCACCAACATCGGGCGCAACATGGCGGTGCTGTTCATCGAGCATAAAAGCGAAGACCGCATCGAAGTCGACCCGGAAACCGGCGAAGAGACCATCGTTCGTGAGCCCTACACCGAGCGTGGCCTGATCAGCTTGGCGACCATTCAAAGTGCACTGGGCAACAGCTTCCGCATCACTGGTCTCGACTCCCCTACCGAAGCCGCCGAACTCGCTCTGCTGCTGCGTTCCGGCTCGCTCGCAGCGCCAATCTACTTCGTGCAAGAGCGCACCATCGGGCCCAGCCTGGGCGCAGAAAACATCGATCGCGGCCTGCTCTCGGTGCAGATCGGCTTACTGTTGGTCGTGCTGTTCATGCTGGTGCGTTACAAAGTATTTGGCGTGTTTGCCAACGTGGCGCTGGCGCTCAACTTGACGCTGCTGGTCGCGGTGATGTCGATGCTAGGCGCCACACTCACGCTGCCAGGCATTGCCGGTATCGTGCTGACGCTCGGGATGGCGGTGGATGCCAACGTGCTGATCTTCGAGCGGATACGCGAAGAGCTGCGTAACGGCATGTCGATTCAGCAGGCCATTTATGCGGGCTACGAGCGTGCCTTTACCTCGATCGTGGATGCCAACATTACCACCTTGCTAGTGGCAGTGATTCTGTTCTCGATTGGCACCGGCCCGGTAAAAGGCTTTGCCGTTACGCTCTCTATCGGCATTTTGACGTCGATGTTCACTGCGCTGCTGGTCACGCGTGCCATGGTCAATCTGACCTACGGTGGCAAGCCCGTCAAAAAGCTGTGGATCTGATATCGATGAGATCACAACACGCGCTCAGCAAAGAATTTAAGAGGTGGTCATGAAACCCCTAACCCAACTGCGCATCGACTTCATGGGACGGCGCAACCTGGCGTTCATCGTCTCGGCGGTGATGCTGATCGTCTCGATCGGTGCCATCGTCTTCCAGCAGCTCAACCTGGGGCTGGACTTCACGGGCGGCACCCTGGTGGAGGTTCGCTACGGCACCGCTCCCTCCCTGGATGCCATTCGGCAACTGCTAGAGAGTAGCGGCTTCCAAGATGTGTCGGTGCAGACCTTTGGCGCGTCGACGGAAGTCCTGATTCGCTTACAGCAAGCCTTCGATGGTGATGTGGGTAACGATGTCGTCAACCTGCTGCGGGCCAACGGCGATAGCGTCAATCTGGTGCGCGCCGAGTTCGTCGGCGCCCAAGTCGGCGATCAGCTTCGCGACCAGAGCGGTCTGGGGCTGCTCGTGGCACTGGGCGTGGTCATGCTCTACGTAGCCTTTCGCTTCCAGTACAAGTTCGCACTCGGTGCCCTGTTGGCCTTGCTGCATGACGTCATCATTGTCGTGGGGGTGTTTGCTCTGTTCCAGCTCGACTTCGATCTGACGGTGCTGGCGGCGATTCTCGCGGTCATCGGCTACTCGCTGAACGACACCATCGTCGTGTATGACCGCATCCGCGAGACGATTCGCACCTCGCGTATCGACGACATGCCGCAGATTTTCAACGAAGCTTTGAACGCCACGCTGTCACGCACGCTGGCGACATCGGGCACGACCGTTCTGGTCTTGCTGGCGCTACTAATGCTTGGTGGCGACATGATCGAGAACTTCGCCATCGCTCTATTAGTGGGTATCGTGGTGGGCACGTTCTCGTCTATCTATATCTCCGGCGCCCTGCTGATTCCGCTGAAGCTCTCTCGGGAAGACCTCATTCCTACCAAGAAAGAAGTGGATGAAGAGGAAGAAGAGCTGCCCTAACCATGGGATAGCCGCCAACGAAAAGGCCCTGCCGGACACCCGGCAGGGCCTTTTTACTATCATTGACGACGTACCATCCACCACTCACCCATCACACACAACGCCATCGCGCCGCCAATGACTAGAAGTGCGGCGCCAACTGCTTGATGAGCGCCTTGTAAAGGCGCGGGCCTGCCGCCATGAGCTGACCTTCGACATCCACGGATGGCTTGCCGTCCGGGGTGCCCATGAGGGCGCCCGCTTCTTTCAGCAGCAGTGTGCCGACCTGCATGTCCTGCTCTTCCAGGCCCAGCACGAAGACGCTATCGACGCGGCCAGCGGCCAGCTCGCACATGTCCAGCAGGCCGCTACCCGTGGCCAGCAGCGACTCCACCTGCGGGGCGAGCTGCTGGGTAATGGTCAAGTAAGCGGGTAAGTGGCTCGGGCGCAGCCAGGCTTCCGGCAGGCTCATCGCCATGCGCGTTGCAGGGATCGAGGTCGGTTTGCTCACACGCATCCGTTTGTCGTTGTGTTGAGCACCGCGGCCACGGCTGGCGATGTATTCATCGTCGCCAAAAGGAGAGATCACCACCGCGTGTTCGGGGCGACCTTTGACAAGACACACCACTGAGAGTGCAAAGCCCTTACCGGCCACGGCTAGGTTAGAGTAGCCGTGCAGCGGTTCGATTTTCCAAACGATCTCTTCACCTTCGCCTTCCCCCGCTTTATGGGGGGTGTAGCGGCCGGAGAAGCCATGCTGCGGATAACCGCGCTGCAGCTGTTGAACGATGGTCGCCTCGGCCTTGCGCGCCGTATCTTCTAACAATCTGTCGAGATTGAATTCTTCATGGGCGTTTTCGATGCGTTCGCGGACGCGTAAAAAGTGCTCAACGGCGCTACGCGCAGCGCGCAGCGTAAATTGGACCATCGGATTCATGATCGGGCCTTGTCACAGTGATGTTAAAGAACGGGGCAGGCGCCATGCGCCTTATGGCGGGCAATTCTAACAGAGCCCCCTCGGGCATGCCATCGACTCGTGCTAGACTGCGCGTTTTAGCCATTTTAACCGGGCCTACTATGCTTGAGCGCATCCGAATCGTTCTAATTGGTACCAGCCACCCTGGCAATATTGGCGGCGTCGCACGCGCTATGCATAACATGGGGCTGGCGGATCTCGCCCTGGTCGCGCCGCGCTGTGATGTGATCACCCAAGACAGCATCTCCCGCGCCTCTGGTGCGGACCACTTGTTGCATCAAGCCACAGTACACGCCACGCTCGAAGACGCGGTGGCCGACTGCACCCTGGCCGTGGGCGCCAGCGCACGCTCGCGCACGCTACCTTGGCCCATGATCTCTCCACGGGCGCTTGCCGAGCGCCTGCCGGGCGAGTGCCAGGCCGACAACGCCCGCGTGGCGCTGGTGTTTGGTCGTGAAGATAGTGGACTGACCAATGCCGAGCTGCAGCGCTGTCATGCCCACGTGCATATTCCCACCAACGCTGATTTCAGCTCGCTCAACCTCGCTGCGGCCGTTCAAGTGGTGGCTTACGAGTGCCGCATGGCGTGGCTTGGCCAATCCGAGGCCCCCGCAATGGCCGATGACAAGGACGAGCTGGCGACCCACGAGGAGCTCGAGCGTTACTTCGAACACCTGGAGCGCACGCTGATCGCTATCGAGTTCCACGACCCTGCACAGCCACGCCAACTCATGGCACGCCTGCGCCGCCTCTATTTACGGTCACGACCGGAAAAGATGGAAATGAACATCCTGCGCGGCATTCTGTCGGCCACTGAGAAAGCCGCCCAGCCACACGTAGAGAAGTAGGATGACAAGGCTAGACACGCGCGCCAGTCAAACGGCGATGACCTAAACTTGAAGTGGTGCTCACGCGCCCCAACATCGCACTGTCGACTGTCGCTGTGCGCTAATGACACGCCAACACCGACGTGCTGCCGCCCTCACCGCCCAAGGATCACCCATGTTTCAACGCCTGCGTGAAGACATCAATAGCGTTTTCGACCGCGACCCTGCGGCACGTAACTTTCTTGAGGTGCTGACCAACTACCCCGGCCTGCACGCCCTGCTGCTGCACCGCTGCAGCCATTGGCTATGGCAAAAGAACTTCAAATGGTTGGCACGGACGCTATCGACCTTTTCCCGCTGGCTGACCGGCATCGAAATCCACCCTGGCGCGTCCATCGGGCGACGCTTTTTCATCGACCACGGCATGGGGGTCGTGATTGGCGAAACCGCCCGCGTCGGCGATAACGTGACGCTCTACCAAGGCGTGACGCTGGGCGGCACGAGCTGGAACAAAGGCAAGCGTCACCCCACTCTGGAAGACGGTGTCATCGTCGGTGCCGGCGCCAAAATACTGGGGCCGTTTACCGTAGGAGCCGGTGCCAAGATCGGCTCGAATGCCGTGGTCACCAAAGAAGTGCCGGCGGGGGCAACCGTCGTGGGTATTCCTGGCAAAATCGTCAAGCGCGCGGATCCGGACGTAGAGGAGGCACTGGACATCGATCCCGCCCGCCGCGAAGCCATCTGCCAGAAATTTGGCTTCGATGCTTACGGCGTCAGCCAAGACATGCCCGACCCAGTGGCACGTTCGATGCAGGCGATGCTCGATCATATGCACGCCGTGGACGAGCGTATCGAGCGCATGTGCTCCACGCTGCGCAAGCTGGACGCTAACTACCGTGACGGCCAGTTGCCAGCCCTGCGGGACGAAGACTTTGCCGAGATTCTGGAGGAGAACGATACTGGCTGCCCTGGCTTGCGTCGCACCCCCCAGGAGCGTAGCGACGAGGCGGCCAAGAGCAGCACGACGCGCAATAGTTGACCAAAGCACTCAGGATTTCCATAATGGCGCAACATTTGCTGCCAGCGCGCTGAACGTTCAGCGACGAGGTACCTGACATGCGCTTGACCACGAAAGGCCGTTACGCCGTTACCGCCATGCTGGATTTGGCGATCAACGCTCCAAGCGGCCCCACCAGCCTGGGCGATATTTCCCAGCGCCAGGAGATTTCCCTCTCCTACCTAGAGCAGCTGTTTGCCAGACTGCGTCGGGCAGGGCTGGTCAGCAGCGTACGCGGACCGGGGGGCGGCTATCTCTTGGCTAGAGCGCCCGAGGCGATCAGCGTGTCTCAGGTGATCGATGCGGTCAATGAAACCGTCGACGCGACGCGCTGTCAGGGGCTTTCCGACTGCCAGCAGGGCGATACCTGCTTGACCCACCATTTGTGGTGCGAGCTGTCAGGGCAAATTCGCAGTTTCCTCGACGATATTACCCTGGCGCAGTTGATACAGCGTCCAGATGTCATTCGTATTGCAACCCGGCAACAGCAGCGGGTCGAGGCTGGCATCCTCGCCTCCTCACCTTGAAAGCCTTTATTTCACGCTGGATCCCATGACGATGACTGCTACCCCTTCGCTGCCCATTTATCTCGATTATGCCGCCACGACGCCGGTCGATGAGCGCGTGGCCGAGGTCATGCAGCGCTACCTCACCGTCGATCAACTGTTCGCCAACCCCGCCTCGCGTAGTCATATGCTGGGTTGGCAAGCCGAGCAGGTGGTCGAACAGGCGCGGCGTCAAGTGGCCGACATGATCGGCGCCGACCCGCGTGAGATCGTCTGGACCAGTGGTGCCACCGAAGCCAACAACCTCGCACTCATCGGCTTCATGCGCGCCAACCGCGAGCGAGGCATGCACCTCGTCACCTCGTGCATCGAGCATAAAGCGGTGGTAGATACCGCCAAGGCCCTTGAAAGCGAAGGCTTCGAAGTCACTTGGCTCACGCCTGGCCATGACGGTCGGGTCACGCCCGAGCAACTGCGCGCCGCCATGCGAGATGATACGGCGCTGGTATCGCTGATGGCGGTGAATAATGAATTGGGCAGCATCCATGATATCGCTGCTCTGGCAGAGGTCGCCCATGACTTCGGCGCGGCGTTTCATAGCGATGCTGCGCAGGCGGTGGGTCGGATTCCGCTCGACGTGGTCGCCCAGCATATCGATTTACTGTCGCTTTCTGGCCATAAGGCCTACGGCCCCAAAGGCGTCGGTGCACTGTACGTGAAGCGCCACCCAGACATTCGCATCGAAGCCCTGATTCATGGCGGCGGGCATGAGCGCGGCATGCGTTCCGGCACGCTGCCCACCCATCAGATCGCCGGGATGGGGGAAGCCTTTGCCATCATGCAGCAGCAACAGGGCGAGGACCAAACGCGCATTGCGGCGTTACGCGAGCGTTTGTTGAGCGGCTTGGCCGACCTAGAGGGCGTCGTTTCCAACTCACCGCTGGAACACGTCGTCCCTAACATACTCAACCTGGCCTTCGAGGGCGTGGATGGCGAGGCCCTGTTGATGGCGCTGCGAGACGTAGCGGTATCCACCGGCTCGGCCTGCAACTCGGCCAGCGTCGATCCCTCTTACGTCCTGTTGGGTATTGGTACGCCCCGTCGGCTGGCACTGTCGTCGCTACGACTCAGTATTGGGCGCTTTACCCAAGAGGCCGAGATCGATCACGCCGCCACCCTACTGCGCCATGCGGTGAGCGGCTTACGTGCCAACGCGCGCTAGACGGCTGACGCACGGCTAACGATTTCTCAAAGGAGAACGCTCCATGGCAACACTGAACATTACGCCCGCAGCGGCAGAACAGATTCACCGAGTGCTGGACGAGCGAGGCCAAGGTTTGGGCCTTCGCGTATCGGTCAAACCCAGCGGCTGCTCTGGCTACAGCTACGTACTTGATTTTGCCGATGAAGCCCAAGCAGATGACGTTCGGTTCGAGGCACATGGTGCCAGCGTGTATGTCGCTCCCGAGGCGCTCGAAATGCTCGACGGCAGCGAAGTGGACTACGTCAACGAAGGTTTGAACCGCTTTTTCCGCTTCAACAACCCCAATGTCAAAGATCAGTGCGGCTGCGGTGAAAGCTTCACGGTCTAGGCCGCACGTTAAAGACCTAGCGTATATCACCGGTATTCATCCCCACCGGGAGGCGCTATAATCGCGGCCACTCGGCAGCCGGTGAAGTAGGCGGCATTGGCCGACCCTTTTTTCCTGCGCCGCCTCGGCTTTCCGAGGCGGCAATTTCTGCTTTATCCCTTTTGAGGAGATTTCTGCATGGCGACTGAACGTACTCTTTCCATCATCAAGCCCGATGCCGTTGCTAAAAATGCCATTGGCGACATCATCGCGCGCTTCGAAAAAGCCGGCCTGAAGGTCGTTGCCGCCAAAATGATGCACCTCTCGGAAGACAAGGCTGGTGGCTTCTACGCCGAGCACAAAGAGCGCCCCTTCTTCAAAGACCTGGTCGGCTTCATGACCTCCGGTCCGGTCGTGGTACAGGTATTGGAAGGTGAAGGCGCCATTGCCAAAAACCGTGAGTTGATGGGCGCCACCAACCCGAAAGAAGCGGCTCCAGGCACCATCCGTGCCGACTTTGCGGAAACAATCGACGCCAACGCTGTCCATGGCTCTGATTCTCCGGAAAGCGCCGAGCGCGAAATTAGCTACTTCTTCGGTAACGACGAAATCTGCCCGCGCTAAATCAAGCGCTGCCGTTTCAACCTTCGTTGCCGGCCATTTTTGCGGGGGCTTTGCCCCCGCCTCTTCCTGAACGCTGACCGCCATGACCACCACCGTAGCTCAACACACGCCTGCCACTCGTACGACGCCGGACAACACCACGGCCGAACACCCAGCACCCGCTCGCCAGAACCTACTGGGACTCTCCCGCGAGCAGATGGAAGCGTTCTTTTTGTCGATCGGCGAAAAGAAATTTCGCGCCACGCAGGTCATGAAATGGATGCATCAGGAGGGCATCGACGACTTTACGGCGATGACCAACCTGTCGAAGGCCCTGCGCGACAAGCTCTCCCAGGTGGCCGAAATCCGCGGTCCAGGCGTCGTCTACGAAGGCACGTCTAGCGACGGCACGCGTAAATGGGTGTTAGAGGTAGAAGATGGCAGCTACGTCGAGACGGTGCTCATTCCTGCCGAAAACGGTAAGCGCCGCACGCTATGCGTCTCTTCCCAGGTGGGCTGCTCACTGGACTGCAGCTTCTGCTCGACCGGTAAACAGGGCTTTCAGCGTAATTTGACCGCCGCCGAGATCATCGGCCAAGTGTGGGTCGCCCAACGCAGCGTTGGCCCACGCCGTGATACCGCCAATCGCCCGGTGACCAACGTGGTCATGATGGGCATGGGCGAACCGCTGCTCAATTTCGATAACGTCGTGCCAGCCATGAAGCTGATGCTCGACGATAACGGTTACGGACTCTCCAAGCGCCGCGTCACGCTCTCCACTTCCGGCGTGGTGCCGATGATGGACAAACTGGGCGACGAACTGGATGTGAGCCTTGCCATCTCGCTACACGCCTCCACCGATGAGCTGCGCAACGAGCTGGTGCCGATCAACCGTAAGTACAACATCCGTGCGCTGCTGGACGCCTGCCACCGCTACCTGGCCAAGTGCCCCGATAATCGTCAGGTCACCATCGAATACACGTTGATCAAAGACGTCAACGATCAGCAGGAACACGCTGAACAGCTCGCGGCACTGCTCAAGGAGCTGCCGTGCAAGATCAACCTGATTCCGTTCAACCCGTTCCCTCATTCAGGGTACGAGAAGCCGTCACGCAACCAAGTGATGCGCTTTCAACAGTGGCTCTACGATTTGGAGTACAACGCCACCGTACGAACCACCCGAGGCGATGATATCGACGCCGCCTGTGGCCAGCTGGTGGGCCGCGTGAAGGATCGTACCAAGCGCAGCGCACGCTACATTCAGTCTGTACAGCTCGACGCTGACTGACCGCTGTCGTCTTGACTTCCAACCGACACAGCGCTTTGATGGACACGTTTTTTGCCGGGCGCTTGGCAATCGCCCGCTGTATGGCAATGGTTCAACCCGACACAAGAGGGCGTAGATGATCGGTCACCGCAGGCGCATTATTTCCATCAGGATGCCCATGCTGTCCGTGCTTGCTGGCAGCCTGCTGCTAGCGGGTTGCGCCACCTCTGGTCAGGCCGTTCGCAGCGATGCCAATCCCGCTGCGGTAGAGGCGTATACCCAGCTTGGCGTCGCCTACTTAGAGCGTGATAACCTGACTCGTGCCCTGAATGCCCTCGACCGCGCTTTGGAGCTAAACCCACGTCATCCCGAGGCACTTCAAGCCCTTGCGCTGGTCTACCAGCAGCAGGGAGAGAGCGAGCTTGCCAACCGTTATTTCGAACAAGCGCTAGATGCCGAGCCATCGTTCACCCGCGCACGTAACAACTACGCCGCGTTTTTGTACCAGCAGGAACAGTTTCCACAAGCCTGCGAACAGTTAGAAAGGGCATCCCAAGATGCCCAGTACGCCAATCGCGCCCAGCTATTCACCAACTTAGGGCAGTGCTATTTGGCCATCGACGAATTGGATAAGGCGCGCGAACGTTTGCAGCGCGCGCAAAGCATCGACCCGCGCAACCCCCGCGGGTATTTAATGTTAGCCGAACTGGAAATTTCACAGGGCAATTATGATCAGGCCTGGGCGCCGCTGCAGAACTACTTGCAGCTGGCAGGCCCCGACCCAGCAGCACTGGAACTGGCGATCGATGTCGCCCTCGCCCGCGGTGACGACGCCGCGGCCACCGACTACCAGCGCTTGCTCAACCGCTGATCAACGCTCTGATCACCACATTATTGAAGGATGCTCAGCCATGAGCGACACACAGTTACACGATAGCGTTACTCCAGCCCCCAGCACAGCAACCCCTGGTGAGTTGCTCTCGCGTCAACGCGAATCGCTTGGTGTTCCGTTAGCGGATGCCGCCCGCGCCCTCAACCTGCGCCCCGCCGTGGTAGATGGCCTAGAGCGCGATCACTACGAAGAGATTCCCGTCGCCGCCTATCGTCGCGGCTACCTTCGCGCCTATGCCAAATACCTGGGCATGGACGACCGCATGGTGCTCGACGCTTACCAAGCGCGCCATGGCACCAGCGATGCCGATCGCAAAGTAGCGCCAGTTGCCGTCACCAAGCCCCCCTCCAAGGTAGGTGCCTGGCTTTTCAAATTGGTCACCCTGTTGGTGATTGCGGGGTTGATTGCCGTGACGGTCGCTTGGTGGCAGAGCCGCGGCGGCAGCGAGCCGCCGAGCATTGGTACCTCTTCCACGATGGAAGATAACGAAGCGCCAATCAGCGAGCCAGCCCCCGAGCCCACGCCAGTCGCCACGCCGGTGATCACGCCCGAGCCTGCCGTCACGCAAGAGCCGACCAACGACACCGCTAGCGATGCCTCGCCCGACAGCGATCTCAGCGATGCGGCCACCGCACCGGTGGCGAGCAATGATGAGCCCGCACAGGCAAGCGATGAAACGCCTGCCGACCAAACGGCCGAGACCGAGGCCGCCGTCGAAGCCACCAACGCGCCTGAGGAAACCGTGGCCGAGGCGGCTCCCGCCGCCAACCCCAACCTGCTCGAACTGACGTTCAACGAGCAATCCTGGACCGAGATTTTCGATGCCAACAACCAGCGCGTGTTCGTCGGCCTGCAAAACCCCGGCACCACCGCCAGCGTTGAGGGCGAACCGCCTTTTCGTTTAACCGTTGGCAACGCCACTGGCGTGGAGCTGCGTTACCAAGGTGAGTTAGTCGACCTTGCCGAGCGCGCCGGTGCCAATAACGTTGCCCGCTTTACCCTGGGAGAGTGACCCGTCTTATGCACGCCCCTTCTCCGATCAAACGCCGCCCGTCACGCCAAATTCACGTTGGCAACGTCGCGGTGGGCGGTGATGCACCGATTTCGGTGCAAAGTATGACCAACACCAACACACTGGACGTCGAGGCCACTGTCGGACAGATCCAGCAGCTGGAAAAAGCCGGGGCGGATATCGTCCGCGTCTCGGTGCCCGATATGGATGCCGCAGAAGCCTTCGGCAAGATCAAGCAGCGCGTGGCCGTGCCGCTGGTGGCCGATATCCACTTCGATTACAAGATCGCGCTACGGGTCGCCGAGCTGGGCGTGGACTGTCTACGCATCAACCCCGGCAATATTGGCCGGGAAGACCGCGTGCGCGCGGTGGTGAGCGCCGCCCGCGACCACGGCATTCCGATCCGTATCGGCGTGAACGCGGGGTCCCTGGAGAAAGACCTGCAAAAGAAGTATGGCGAACCCACACCTGCGGCGCTGGTCGAGTCGGCGATGCGCCATATCGACCACCTGGATCGTCTCGATTTCCAAGAATTCAAAGTCAGCGTCAAAGCATCGGACGTGTTCATGGCCGTGGCCGCTTATCGCGACCTGGCAAACCGCATCGAGCAGCCGCTGCACCTGGGCATCACCGAAGCGGGCGGCTTGCGCTCGGGCACGGTGAAATCGTCCATTGGCCTGGGCATGCTGCTGATGGACGGTATCGGCGACACGATCCGCGTCTCGCTGGCCGCCGACCCGGTAGAAGAGATCAAAGTCGGGTTCGACATGCTCAAGAGCCTGAAGCTGCGCGCCAAGGGAATCAACTTCATTGCTTGCCCGAGCTGCTCGCGGCAGAACTTTGACGTTATCAGCACCATGAACCAGCTCGAAGAGCGGTTGGAAGACGTGATGACACCGCTGGACGTCTCGGTGATTGGCTGTGTGGTCAACGGCCCCGGCGAAGCCAAGGAGACCGATATCGGCCTCACCGGCGGCTCGCCTGCCAATTTGGTCTATATCGATGGCAAGCCGGCGAGCAAGCTGCGCAATGACCACCTCGTCGACGATCTGGAAAAGCTGATCCGCGATAAAGTGCGTCAAAAAGAGCAGCAGCAAGAGAACATGATTGCGCGCAGCGTCTAACGCCCGTGTCGCTGGCCGAGGCGATGTCGACGCCCGCCTCGTCCGCTGCCGCCCCATAAGGAGTTTTCATTGAGCAAGTCCGCCGCTAAAAAGATTCAAGCCATCCGTGGTATGAACGACCTATTGCCCAGCGATAGCCCTCGCTGGCAATTTTTTGAGGGCAAAGTACGCCAACTGATGCACCGCTATGGTTTCGATGAAATTCGTACGCCCATCGTCGAGCAAACGGCGCTGTTTGCCCGCTCGATCGGTGAAGTCACCGATATCGTCGAAAAAGAGATGTACACCTTCGACGACCGCAACGGTGACAGCCTGACGCTGCGTCCCGAAGGCACCGCCAGCTGCGTGCGGGCGGCCATGGAGCACGGCTTGCTGCATAACCAAACCCAGCGGCTTTGGTACCAAGGGCCGATGTTCCGTCACGAGCGCCCCCAAAAAGGGCGCTACCGACAGTTCCACCAAGTGGGGGTAGAGACGTACGGCTTCGAAGGCCCGGACATCGATGCCGAAGTCATCCTGCTCTCGGCGCGCCTATGGCAAGAGCTCGGCTTGATGGAGCACGTCACCCTGGAGCTGAACTCGCTAGGCTCCGCTGAGGCGCGTGCGGCCTACCGCGATAAGCTCGTGGCCTACTTCGAGCAGCACCAAGACGTACTCGACGATGACTCCCAACGCCGCCTGACCAGCAACCCGCTGCGCATTCTGGACTCCAAAAACCCGGACATGGCCGACATGCTCGATGCCGCCCCGCAGCTGATGGACCATCTGGACGACGAGTCCCGCACGCATTTCGAGCAGCTCAAAGCGATGCTGGAGGCTGCCGGTATACCGTACGTGGTCAACCCGCGCTTGGTGCGCGGCCTGGACTACTACTGCCGCACGGTGTTCGAGTGGACGACCACCGCGTTGGGCAGCCAAGGCACCGTGTGCGCTGGTGGCCGCTACGATGGCTTGGTCGAGCAGCTTGGTGGCAAACCCACGCCGGCCGTGGGCTTTGCCATGGGCATCGAGCGCCTGGTGCTGCTGCTGGAAACGCTCGACCTGGTGCCCGATGAGGCCATGGGCGGCTGCGACGTCTATCTGATGCCGATGGACGACAGCGCTAGTGTGGCCGCCCTGACACTCGCCGAGCAGCTGCGTAGCGCGCTGCCCACCCTGCGTCTGCAGCTGCACTGTGGCGGCGGCAGCTTCAAAAGCCGCATGAAAAAAGCCGACAAGAGCGCCGCGCCAGTGGCGATTTTGCTGGGCGAAGACGAGCTTGCCCACCAAACCGCCACACTGAAGTATTTGCGCGATGATCGCGAGCAGCAGCAAGTGGCCCAAGCCGAGCTGGCCGACGCGCTTCGCGAGATACTGTCGTCGAACGTACCGTCTCACTAACGTAACTGCCCAGCACGGTTTGGGCAGATGAACATCGTTGGCCGCAGCAGCGGTTGACCCATGGAACAGGAGGCCGCCCGTGGCGGAGCTGAGAAGCGAAGAAGAGCAGCTAGAAGTCGTCAAACGCTGGTGGAAAGAGAACGGGACCTCGCTGATCGCTGGTGCCGTACTCGCGGCGGCGGGTGTCTTTGGGTGGAACGCATGGCAAAACTACCAAGAAGGTAAAGCGGAAGCCGCCTCTGCCCGTTATCAGCAGCTCATCAATATGACGGCTGGCACGACCTTGGAAGACGACCAGCTGAGCGAAGCACAGACGCTGATCGATGAGCTCACCGACGACTACGGCAACACGCTGTATGCCGAACTGGCACAGCTCTTGGAGGCTCGTCTTGCCGTCGATCAAGACGATCTGTCCACGGCCAAGCAGGCACTGCAAGACGTCGCCAGCCACTCATCGCGCCGCTATGTGCAAAGCGTGGCGTGGCTGCGCCTAGCGCGCATCGAGGTCGCGCAGGGCAATCCAGAAGCCGCGCTCGCGCTGCTCGACCAGCCCATTTCCGATGCACTGGCGGCTCAACAAGCCAATGTGCGGGGCGATGCGTTCTTCGCACAGAACCAGCCCGAGCAAGCGCGCGAAGCGTGGCAAACTGCGCAGTCCATCGCCCAAAACCAGAACCAGCCGCTGTACGGCGTACAGTTCAAGCTCGACGATCTCGGCGCCGAGGAGGCGACACAGTGATGACGACTCACCCGTCTAAACCGCTCTTTTCCAAACACCTGATGCGTACCACCCTGGGAGCCCTCGCGCTAGCGCTGCTAGCCGGTTGTGCCAGCAAAGGCCAACCTGCTTTTACTCCCAAAGAGCTGCGCAGCTTCGATGAAACCTCGTCGCTGGATAGCGTTTGGGACCGCCGCGTCGGCGATGGCTTTGGTCGTGCCCGCTACCCCATCGCCCCGTCGCGTGAAGGCAATACGCTCTTCGCAGCGGATGCCAACGGTTTGGTCGCCGCGTTCAATGCCGACAGCGGCGCGCGTGAGTGGGAAGTCGAGCTGGATAGCCCGATTTCCAGCGCGCTGAACGCCATTGCAGGTCACGTCTATCTCGGTACCCGTAACGGTGAGGTGATTGCCCTCGACCAACGCGACGGCAGCGTTACTTGGCGCTCGCGGGTCTCCAGCGAAGTGCTGGCGGCTCCGCAGGCCAATCAACAATTGTTGCTGGTTCAGAGCGTGGACGGCCAGATCACGGCCCTGGATCGCGCTAGCGGCGAAGAGCGCTGGGTGTATACCAGCTCGCAGCCTGCCTTGACGCTGCGTGGTACCGGCACGCCAATGGTCATCGACCCGGTCACCTTCGTGGGCCTAGCCAACGGGCGTCTGGCCACGCTCGATAACCGTAGCGGCCAAGCGCTATGGGATATGCAGATTGCCACCCCACGCGGACGTAGCGATGTCGAGCGACTGGTAGACCTAGCGGGCCAGCCAGTGCTCAGTCCGGATGGCCGTCTGTTCGTGACTAGCTACAACGGCCGGGTTGCCGCACTGGAAGCCACCCGTGGCGGCGTGCTATGGGAAACCAGCCTCTCCAGCCGCCATACACCGATTCTAGTCGGTAATGTCCTGTTCGTAGTCAGCGACGATAGCCATCTCGTGGCACTCGACGCCAATAGCGGCCAGGAGATCTGGCGTAACGACGATCTCGAAGACCGCTGGCTCACCGCTCCCGCCTTTGCCGATGGCCGTATCGTCGTGGGCGATTTCGAGGGCTATGTCCATCTGATCGACGCCCGCGATGGCAATCTGGTCGGCCGCACCCGAATCGATGATTCGGGCATCAGCGTGCGCCCGGTCACGGAAGGCAGCACCATTCATGTCCAGGCCAACAATGGTCGCCTGGAAACCCTGGAAGTCACTCCATGACACCCGTCATTGCATTAGTCGGTCGCCCCAATGTGGGTAAATCGACGCTGTTCAACCGTCTGACCCGCTCGCGCGATGCGCTAGTGGCAGACTTCCCTGGCCTGACCCGTGACCGTAAATACGGTAACGGCATGCTGGGTGGAAAGGCGTACACCGTCATCGATACCGGCGGTATCAGCGGTGACGAAGAAGGCATCGATGCTGCGATGGCCGAGCAGTCGCTGGCGGCCATCGACGAAGCCGATATCGTGCTGTTCCTGGTCGATGCCCGCGCCGGACTGAACGTCGCGGACGAAGCCATCGCCAATCATCTGCGCGTCAATCAGAAAAAAACCTGGCTGGTGGTCAACAAGACCGACGGTTTGGAAGAGCACTCGGCCATGGCCGACTTCTGGACGTTGGGTCTGGGCGATCCCTGGCCGATTGCGGCTGCCCATGGCCGCAACGTGTCACTGCTGATCGATACGGTGCTCGAGCCCTTCCCTGAGCGGGATGCTAGCATCCCGGCCGACACGGGAACCAAAGGTATTCGTATCGGGGTCATCGGCCGCCCGAACGTGGGTAAATCCACGCTGGTCAATCGCCTGCTAGGCGAAGAGCGGGTGGTGGTGTTCGATGAAGCGGGCACCACCCGCGACGCCATCGAAATCCCCTTCGAGCGCAACGGCAAACCCTACGTGCTGATCGATACCGCAGGTATTCGGCGACGCAAGAACGTGCGTGAAATCGCTGAGAAGTTCTCGATCATCAAAACACTGGATGCGATCAAAGAGAGCCACGTGGCGGTGATGGTGCTGGATGCCCGCAGTGGTCTCGTCGAACAGGATCTTCACCTGCTGGATTACGTGCTCACCACGGGCCGTGCGCTGGTACTGGCCGTCAACAAGTGGGACGGCCTAGAGAGCGACGCCAAAGAGAAGATGCGCGCCGATATCAAGCGCCGTCTGGGCTTTGCTGATTACGCCGAGCTGCACTTCATTTCCGCGCTGCATGGCACGGCGGTGGGCGATCTCTACCCTTCTATCGAACGGGCGTTCAACGCTGCCAACGCGCACTGGTCGACCAACCGCCTGACCACGTTGCTGCAGGATGCGGTCAGCCAGCATCCGCCCCCCATGGTCAACGGCCGCCGCATCAAGCTGCGTATGGCGCACCAGGGCGGCAGCAATCCGCCGATCATCGTGGTACACGGCAACCAAACGTCGTCGCTGCCCGAAGCATATCGCCGCTACCTCACCAACACCTTCCGTAAAGTGTTGAAGGTGCGCGGTACGCCGATGCGCTTCGAGTTTCGTTCCGGCGACAACCCCTATGACCCTATGGCGGGGGCCAGCGACAAAGAGAAAGCCAAAAAGCGCGAGCTCAACCGTACCAAAGAGGCACGCAAAAGCCGCCGCTAAACGCGGCTTCGTGTCTTCACGCCCGCTGCTGTCGCAGCGGGCGTTTTTATTGTGTCATTACTGACAAATATGCTTGACAGAAACCCTCGCCCACCCTCAAATAGCGGCGCTTTTCTGGTCCAGCTTCATCGCTACTCACCTTACCTACCCTTAGCTCATTCACCCTTGTCCTTCTCAGGAGGGAGTCACATGCACGTTGTTTTTCGTCGCGGACGCGGCCTGGTGTTACTGCTGTTAGCCAGCCTGTTGACGGGCTGTTTGGCGCTGCCACAAACAGGGTTGTTTGCCTTTCGCTTGGCGGTCACCTCGCTCGGTATCGAAGACGTGCGTATTGGCCCCTATAGTGTCAATGCCGGGCTGGACACCAGCGACCTTTCGAGCCTGCTGGCCTCTAGCCTGGGCACAGGCAGTCTACCGGTGCAGGCCACGCTGGCGATGGGGCTTGGCTTACCCATTGGCATGCCGCCGGTCGAGATGTCAGGCTTTCGCTGGACGCTGGACATGCCTGGCGTGGACCCAGTGCAGGGCAATTATCAGCAGAACGTTACCCTCACCTCTGGCGAGGACGCCAATCTGCGCCTGCCGGTGGCGTTCGATATTCTCGCCGCCGACCGTCAGCAAATGACGCCGATGTTGACGTTAGCTCGCCAGCTCGCAAGCCAAGGGGAACTGCCCGCAGGCAGCGAACTGGCCATTACTCCTGGCGATTTGCGCGGATTGGGCATGACACTGCCGTCAGGCCTGCTCACTCCGACGATTCGCCTGAACGTCGGTGACGACGGGCAGCTCATTCCTCAACGCTGAGTCTTGCCAAGCGCGTTACTCACCGCGCTCATGCAGCCGTTTGCGGCCCACGTACTGGGCCGCAAATTGCCACGCCGTGCGGCCGCTTCGCCCTCCGCGCAGCGTGGCAAAGCGAATCGCCTCTGCCCGTGCCGCATCGTCCCAGTCCTGGGACGTGCCGATACGCCCCACCCAGTGTTCGCATACCTCCAAATAGGTCGCTTGGCTGAAAGGGTGGAAACCCAGCCATAGGCCGAACCGATCCGACAGCGAAATTTTCTCCTCCACCGCGTCGCCATGATGCAACTCCTCGCCGACCAGCCGTGAACCGCTGTTATCGTCCATGGACTCCGGCAACAGATGGCGACGATTCGAGGTCGCATAGAGCAATACGTTATCCGGTGGCCCGGTCAGCGCGCCGTCTAGCACGCTCTTGAGCGCCTTATACGCGTCATCGTTACCCTCGAAGGAGAGATCGTCACAGTACACCACGAAGCGTTGCGGCTGATGTCGAAGCTGTTCCACTAGCAGCGGAAGACTCGACAAATCATGTCGGTCAACCTGGATCAGCCGTAACCCCTCTGTGGCCAGCGAGTTGAGCAGTGCGCGTATCACCGATGATTTTCCGCTTCCACGGGAGCCCCACAGCAGCGCATGGTTGGCAGGTAGCCCTTGTAAAAAGGCGCGCGTATTATCGACCAACGCCAGCTTTTGCCGCTCGATACCGAGCAGGTCGTCCAGCGTCATCGTGTCTCTTGGCGGCACGGGCACCAACCGCCCACCCAGCGGGTGGCGTTGCCAAATGGCCGCCACGTGTTTTTCCCACTCGACCGGGACAGGTGCGGGTGGCAGCCAGTGGTCGACATGATCGAGTAATCGCGCCAGGCGTTGGCTTAATTCGGCATCCATCGTCATCCTCAGAGTGCGTTATGATAGGGGTTGATTTACCACGGTCAGTGGTTATCTTGTGTGCAAGGATACCTACTCGTCTATAAGGAAACTGTCTATGCGTTGGCTTCGCCCATTAGCGGTGACGGCGCTGTGCGCCTCGATCGCAGCCTGCTCGACCTCACCCACCGGCCGCTCACAGCTGTTGCTGCTCTCCGATGATCAGCTGAATCAAATGGGCCAGCAGGCCTTCGCCGAATATCAGCAAAACATTCCGACCGCTGGCCAGGCGAGCCACCGCTACGTGCAGTGCATCACCAATGCGATCGTCGACGTTCTCCCCAACGAACAGCGTAACCTCGATTGGCAAATTCGTGTCTTCGAATCCGAACAGCCGAATGCCTTCGCCCTCCCGGGCGGCTACATGGGCGTCAACACCGGCATGTTGGATATTGCCACCACGCAGGACCAGCTCGCCTCGGTCGTCGGCCATGAAATCGGCCACGTGCTCGCGCGTCATGCCAACGAGCGCGCCTCCACCCAAAGTGCCACGTCGCTGGGTCTCTCGGTCATTTCCAGCACCTCGGGGATGCAGACCCCGGCAGGCCAGCAGCTCATGGGCGTGCTCGGCTTGGGTGCCGAATACGGGATCGCGCTGCCGTTCTCCCGACGTCATGAGAGCGAGGCCGATGTGATTGGCTTACAGCTCATGGCGCAGGCGGGGTTCGATCCGCGCGAAAGCGTCACGCTATGGGAGAACATGCAGGCCGCATCGGGCGGCGGCGCGCCTCCCGCCTGGATGTCGACCCACCCGAGTCAAGGCCAGCGGATTCAAGGCCTGCAAGCCAACATGGATCAAGCGCTGGCCACCTACGAGCAGGCGCGCAGCAGCGGCCGCACGCCCAACTGCCCACGCCCGTAGCACCACTTAGAGGTTTTCGATGATCCGATTGGGTTTACTGCTATTAGTGCTACCAATTCTGGTGCTACTGGGCGTCTATTTTTGGGAGTTGGGGGACGTCCGCGCTTGTCAGCTCGATGGTGGCTATTGGAACTATCTGGATGGTGCATGCTATGACACGCCGCAGCCTTTCGTGTCGTGGCTCGAGCGTTCACCACTGCTGGTCAACGGCGGCATGCTGCTATCCGTGGTGGGGCTGGTGATGTGCATGGTGGGGTTTTATACCAAATCGCGTTAGGTCACGACGACACGATGGGGGCACTCGCCCCCATCGCCCTGCTCAATAATTGAGCGATTGACGTAGCAGCGTGCGTACGCTGGCCGTTTCGGGTCTCACGTTGCGCCATGCAAAGAACGACTCGGCCGCCTGCTCGACCAGCATACCCAAACCATCCAGCAGCTTTGCGCCGCGCGGTCCTGCCCACTGAAGAAACACCGTCGGCTCGGCGCCGTACATCATGTCGTAGGCCCAGGCACCTTCGCCAAACAGTGTCTCCGGTAGCGGCGGCAGCTCGCCTGACAGGCTGGCACTGGTGCCGTTAATGACCACATCGAACGGCCCCTCTACCGACGCAAAGCCACCGCCATGAATACGCCCCAGATCCACGAACGCCTCCGCCAACTGCTCGGCTTTTGCCACGGTCCGGTTGGCGACGACCACCTCGCTGGGTTTTTCGGCCAGCAGTGGCTCTAAAATGCCACGCACGGCACCCCCAGCGCCGAGCACCAGCACGCGCTTACCCGCCAGAGGGACGCGGTGATAGGCCAAATCACGCACCAATCCAATACCATCGGTCGTATCACCGTAGGTGCGCCCGTTACCCCCCACGATCAGCGTATTGACCGCTTGGGCGCGCTTGGCGCGATAGCTCAACGTATCGCAAAGCGCAAAAGCATCGCCTTTGAACGGTACGGTCACGTTGGCACCCCGGCCACCGCCCGACACGAAAGCTCGCCATGCGTCTGTAAAACCATCCTCAGGCGCCAGTTCCGCCGTGTACGTCATGGGCTGCTGGGTTTGACGGGCGAACTCACCGTGAATCAGCGGTGATTTCGAGTGTTTGATCGGATTACCAAACACGCAGTAACGGTCGCTCATCGACACTCCTTAGGCATGGCGCTGCTGGGCGGCTTCGGTCAGCCAATCGCGGGGCACCAGATAGTCGTGCAGCACGGCTTCACGGCTACCTGCCTCAGGCGTGAAGGCGTACTCCCAGCGGGCCAGCGGCGGCATGGACATCAAAATCGATTCCGTGCGTCCGCCGCTTTGCAAGCCAAACAGCGTGCCTCGGTCCCACACCAGGTTGAATTCGACGTAGCGGCCACGCCGATAGAGCTGGAACTCCCGCTCCGGCTGGCCCCATGCGTCCTGTTTCCGGCGCTCGACGATGGGGAGGTAAGCGTCCAGAAAGCTATCGCCTACCGCGCGCTGGAAGGCAAAACACTCTTCGAAGCTGCCCTCGTTCAGGTCGTCGAAGAATAGGCCACCCACCCCGCGAGTCTCGTCGCGGTGCTTGAGGTAAAAGTAGTCGTCGCACCACGCTTTGTAGCGCTCATAAACACCCTCTCCAAAGGGCGCGCAGGCGTCGCGTGCGACCTGATGCCAGTGCACTACGTCCTCGAACACGGGATAGTAGGGGGTCAGGTCGAAGCCCCCGCCAAACCACCACACCGGTGGCTCGCCCTCTTTTTCGGCAATGAAAAAGCGCACGTTGCCGTGGCTGGTGGGTACGTTGGGGTTCTCCGGGTGCATGACCCAAGAGACGCCGACCGCGTGAAAACTGCGTCCGGCCAGCTCCGGCCGTGCGGCGGTGGCAGAGGGCGGCAATTGTGCACCGTACACATGGGAAAAGTTGACGCCGCCTTTTTCGAAAACAGCGCCCGACTCCATCACCCGCGAGCGCCCTCCGCCCCCCTCTTCTCGCTGCCAACTATCCTCTTTGAACGCGGCCCGTCCGTCAGCGGCGGCAAGCCCTTCACATAGGCGCTCCTGAAGATCGAGTAGATACGCTTTGACGTCGTCTAGGTGCTCGTGGGCCACGTTGACTCCTGGTGAGGTGAATCGTGAATCGTGAATCGTGAATCGTGAATCGTGAATCGTGAATCGTGAATCGCTGACAGTGTGACGAAGCCGAGCGGCTAGTCACGCATCACTTTGCCGGTCACTAAATCGCGGATGGTGCTGGGTTTGGCATTGCCGCCCAATTCGCCCGCCACGATAGCTGCGACGTCTTCGCCAAAAATGGTGGCGACCTCTTCTGCGCTCATGGCAGGCGGGTCACCGGCTCGGTTGGCCGAGGTGGAAACGAGCGGACCACCAAACGCCTCGCACAGCGCTTTCATCAGCGGATGGTCGGTGACGCGTAGCGCCACGCTTTGATGAGCGCCGCGCACCAGGCCGTGGCTCCTGCCGTTATCGGGCACCAACCACGTATGGGGACCGGGCCAACTGGCGGCCAGCGGCGCATGTAACGCTAACGGTAGCTGATTGAGCCAGGGCTGAAACTGCTGAATGGTCGCCGCCACCAAAATCACGCCCTTGGCCGGGTCGCGCTCCTTCATACGCATGAGATGCGCCAGCGCTTCGTCATTATCGGGGTCACAGCTCAACCCCCACACCGCTTCGGTGGGGCAGGCAATCACACCGCCTTTACGCAGCGCAGCTACCGCCGCTTTCACGTCAACCGCCGGTTTCATAGACGCTCCTGATAAGCTCTCAGCCAATCGAACAAAGGTGACTGCATCTTACCACGGGGCCGTCACTCTCACCCAGCCACCTGCCTGCTGCGTCGCCTGACCTTCGAGCTCAAGCATTAACAGCCGCTGTTGGCAATCACTGACCGAGAGACCGGTGGTTTGCACCAGCAGATCGATCGGCGTTGGCGAAGTGCCCAGTGCATCGAGCAGCGGGTCGCCGGTGATAGGCGAAGGGCTGTCGGTGCCGTGGGAGACCGGCTTGGCACCGACAGCCGCCTCTTCGTGCAGGTAGTGGGGCGCCCATTGCTGCAATTCTTCGAGCATGTCGTCCACATGGCGCACCAGCGTGGCCCCGCTACGCAGGAGTTGCAGGCAGCCACGGGCTTGCACGTTATGCACCGAGCCCGGCAACGCAAAAAGCTCGCGCCCTTGCTCCAGGGCAAGGCGGGCGCTGACCAGCGAACCGCTTTTTTCGGTGGCTTCGACCACCAGAGTGCCAAGCGATAGTCCAGTGACGATACGATTACGGCGGGGAAAAAAGACCGGACGAGCCGTCGTGCCCGGCGGGTGTTCGGACAGCACCAAACCGCCGGCCTGGGTGCTGAGCTGTTCATAAAGATCCCGATGGCGTGCGGGGTAAATGACGTCGATACCGCTTCCCAGCACGGCAATGGAGGTGCCACCCGCCTCCAGCGCGGCACGCTGGGCAATGCCATCGACCCCCAAGGCCATACCGCTCACCACACACCAGCCGCGCCCAGCCAATTCGCGGGCAAACGCTTGTGCATTGCGACCGCCCTCCGACGTGGGCCGGCGGGTACCGACCATGGCAATGCCCGGGGCGCTCAGGGCACGTAAATCCCCCTGCGCCCACAGTACCACCGGTGGGTCTGGAAGCTGATCGAGTAACTCAGGCCAATCGGGATGATCGCGGTGTAGTAGATGACGATGAGGCGCGCCTTGCAGCCAGGTCAAGGTGTCGTCCACCGCGTGTTGCAAAGGGCTGCGCGTCGGGTGAGCGAGCCACAGGCGTAACGCATTGGCGGCACTACTGGGCAACGCCGCCAACCAGCCTTGCGGCCACGATGGCTGCCGCGCCACCAGTTGTGCAATGCGCGTTGCGCCCATCCCAGGCAGTGCATGCACTGCCAGCCACTCCTTGGCATCCATCGCTGTTCCCTCTTGTAACGGATGATTCGTTCGTTAGCGCGTGGGCGAACGCACGCGATCCCCGACGGCCAATACCCGTGACGCCTGCATGACCAGAGCGAAACTCATGTGATCGTAAGGTCGAAAAACCATCACCAGCCCCGCTTCAGTGTCAGGTAAGCGCAGCAGCTCTTGGGTGCGAGGATCGGTGACGAGCTCGCCCTGCTGGTCGACACGCAGGACGTGCCCCGGCTGCAGGCCATCCTGGGTGCCTAAGTCCAGCGCAACGATCTGTAGGCGCCCAATAAAACGCACCCCGCCCGGTACTGCAACGATCTGTCCAGAGACGTCATTCAACGGTGCGCGGGGCTCGAACGACGCGCTCAGCTCACGATCCTCTAGGGGCAGCAGAATGTCGTTGTTACGTACTTCCTGATAAGCACTGAGCACCTCGACCCGGGCGATATCGCCCTCGCTGCTGACGTAGCGCGCTTCGCCAATATTGATCAGCTCATCGCCCAACCGTGTGCCATCGGCGGCGATGTAGGGCTCGCCGGGTCGATAAATGCCTAAGCTCGCGCGCTCCGGCAGCTCTCCACGCACGTACAACCTATCGCCTGCCCCGCTAATCAGACGCTGGTTGTCGCCGCCTACCACGTAGGCGAGTTCCTGCAGGGGCTCGCCTGGCTCGACCACGCGATGCTCGCGCAAAAACGCGCGGACCACTTCCATCGGGATGGGAGTAATGGCCTCACGCTCTGGCACGGTGCGCATTTGCGGGGAGAGTTTGACGATGCTCTGACCACGCTCCAACGTGACGCAAGGCTGGCCTTCGCAGCTGCCCAGCAGCAGCACGTCGCCAGGATAAATGAGGTGTGGATTGCGCACCTGTGGATTCGACCGCCACAGCGACGGCCACTGCCACGGGGAGTGGAGGTAGCGGGCCGAGATATCCCATAGGGTATCGCCAGGCACTACCTCGTAGCGCTGCGGCGCATCGTGACGTAAGCCTTCCAGAGCTAAAACAGCTTGGCTGGACAACAGCACCCACGTTAAGAGCACGCCAAAGACGCTATAATAAAGAGGCTTTCGGGCCGCCATCCGGTTCTCTCCAGGCAGTCGTTGGTAAAGCAGAGGAAGAGGGCCACACGGTGTCGCGCGTGCCCAGGAACGCCATCAGCATGATATAGTGGCCCATAGTAAAGTAGTTAGGCGCGCTGACACAGGTTCGCCGCTAACTCATCTTAAAGACTCAGCATAACGGTGATTGTAACGCCATGGCCAAACTTCCTATTCTCGAATTCCCCGACGAGCGCCTGCGCACTAAGGCGGTACCGGTGGAAACCGTTGACGACGAGGTCCGCCAGCTCGTCGACGATATGTTGGAGACCATGTACGACGCACGCGGCATCGGCCTTGCTGCAACGCAAGTCGATGTCCATCGCCGCGTGGTCGTCATGGATGTCAGCGACGATAACTCCCAGCCGCTGGTGCTGATCAACCCGCGCTACGAGCCCATCGGTGATGCCAAAGAGCCGCTCTCCGAGGGCTGCTTGTCGATCCCTGAGTACTATGCCGAAGTACCGCGCTACCTGAAAGTGATGCTCAACGCGCTGGACCGTAACGGAGAGCCCTACGAGTTGGAAGCGGACGGCTTGCTGGCCCACTGCATTCAACATGAACTCGATCATTTAGAAGGTGTCCTGTTCGTGGATTACCTCTCTCCGCTCAAGCGCGACCGAGTGATGAAAAAAATGCAGAAGCGCCACAGGCTGATGAACGACGCCTAATCGGCACCTCATCACCTGGCCACTGGCCGAGCTGACACGCTGACTCACAGGCTGAATGCCTGCACGATAGCGCTGCCTCTCGGCCTTTGTGCGTTTCATAGATGGCACTTTCTCTCTTCTCCTAGGGGCTCTCCACCATGTCACCGTTACGCGTTGTTTTTGCTGGCACGCCAGACTTCGCCGCCTCCAGCCTTGCTGCCGTTCTCGACAGCGAACATGAAGTGGTGGCGGTTTACACCCAACCCGACCGTCCCGCTGGACGTGGCCGCAAGCTCACGCCCAGCCCGGTCAAACAGCTGGCACAAGCGCACGGGCTGCCGGTGGTCCAACCCGTCAGCTTGAAAGACGCCGATGCGCAAGCCGAACTGGCGGCGCTGAATGCCGATGTGATGGTGGTGGTCGCCTATGGGCTGCTGCTGCCCCAGGCGGTGCTGGATACGCCGCGGTTAGGCTGTATCAACGTCCACGCCTCGCTGCTGCCCCGCTGGCGCGGCGCGGCGCCGATTCAGCGCGCCATCGAAGCGGGTGATAGCGCCTCCGGCGTCACCATCATGCAGATGGACGCGGGGCTGGATACCGGCGCCATGCTCTACGACGTGCGCACCCCGATCACCGCACGCACCACGGGCGGCGACCTCCATGATCGGCTGGCCATTCAAGGCGCCAATGCATTGGTGACCGTACTCGATCAGCTGGACAGCGGAAGCCTGGAGGCCACGCCGCAGCCCGACGAGGGCGTGACCTACGCCGCCAAACTTAGTAAAGCCGAGGCCGAGCTCGACTTTAGCCAGCCCGCCGAGCAGCTGGCGCGTAAAATCCGCGCCTTCAACCCTTGGCCGGTGGCTTGGTGCACCCTGGGGAACGATCGTCTGCGGCTGTTGATGGCCAGCGTAGAGCCCGGTGAGCAGTCGCCCGTCGCCCCCGGTACGCTGTTGGCACATGGCGACGAACACCTGCGCATTGCCTGCGGTGCCCAGGGCCAGGAAGTGCTGTGCGTTAGCCGTGCCCAGCTGCCCGGCGGCAAAGCCATGGCAGTGCGTGATCTTTTGAATGCCCGCCAAACGCCCTTGAGCGAGGGTGTTCGCCTTGGACAGCCTTCACAGCCAGCCTCGCAAGGAGCGCACCCATGAGCGAGCGACCCACCAAAGGCGGTAGCGGCCTGGACGTGCGCGCGGCGGCGGCCAGAAGCCTGGTGCCGATTCTCACCGATAAAGGCTCCCTGGCCGGGCTCGATGAGCACAGCGTCATTGCCAGAGACCGCGCGCTGCTCAAAGAACTCTGTTACGGCACCTGCCGACGTTTGCCGCGCCTGCAAGCGTTGGCCAGCCGCCTGCTGAAGCAGCCCTTCAAAAAGCGTGACGCGGATATCCAGGCGCTGCTGCTGATCGGTATCTATCAACTGCTCTACATGCGCACACCTGCCCACGCCGCCGTGGGGGAAACCGCCGGGGCCGCTCGCCTGCTGGACAAAGAGTGGGCAACTCGCGTGCTCAACGGTTGCCTGCGCCGACTACAGCGCGAGGCCGATGCGCTGCAGGCCGAAGTGGACCGTGATGAGAGCGTGGCCTTGGAACACCCCCAGTGGCTGCTCGGCAAGCTGCGCAGCGCCTGGCCCGAGCAGTGGCGTGCCATTGCCGAGGCCAACAACGAACCGGGGCCGATGACGCTGCGCGTCAACCAGCGCCACAATGATCGTGAAGCGTACCTGCAGCGACTCACCGAGCAGGGCTTGGATGGCCACCTCTGCCTCCATGCCCCCGATGGCATCACGCTGACTCACCCTTGCGATGTCTCGACGCTGCCTGGCTTCGAACAGGGCCACGTCAGCGTGCAGGACGAGGCGGCACAGCTCTGCGCCGCGCTGCTGGGCCCGGCTCTCGCGCCACGTCCCGGCGCCCATGTACTGGACGCCTGCTGCGCCCCTGGCGGCAAAACTGCTCACTTGCTAGAGCAGTTCGACATTTCCCTGACCGCGCTGGATAGCGACAACCAGCGGCTGGCAAAAGTCGACGACACGCTCGGCCGTTTAGGGCTCAGTGCCGAACTAAAGCACGCCGATGCCACCACCCGCGACTGGTGGAGCGGCACGCCCTTTGATGCCATTTTGCTGGATGCCCCCTGCTCCGGCACCGGCGTGATTCGTCGCCATCCGGACATCAAAGCGCTACGCCGTAAAGAGGACATTCGCCAGCTTGCCAAGCTCCAGCAACGGCTGCTGGATAATCTATGGCCACTGCTACGCCCAGGTGGGACCCTACTCTACGCTACCTGTTCGGTGCTGCCCGAAGAGAACGCCGCACAAATCGATGCGTTTTTAGACCGCACCCCGGACGCCCATGCCACCACGCCCCATGACGTGGCCTGGGGTGAGCAAAGCGGCACGGGCCGCCAGCTGTTTCCTGCCGTGAACAGTCACGATGGCTTTTTTTATGCCAGACTAGAGAAGCGTACGGCTTAAGCACTAGGCCGCCTTTTCATGACACGCAAGGAGACAGCATGAGTCATCATACCTATAAACATATCGAGCTAACCGGTTCATCCGAAAAAGGAATCGAGGACGCCGTGCAGAATGCCCTGACCAAAGCCGCCGAAAGCGTTCGCAATATGCGCTGGCTTGAAGTCACCGACACGCGTGGGCACATCGAGGATGGCCGCGTGGCACACTGGCAGGTCACGATCAAAGTCGGCTTCACGCTGGAATAATCCCTACCTGCTTTTCGACGGCGGCTGGTTTACACTGGCCGCCGTCTTTGTTGCAGCGCACACTGCGTGCTGATAAAACGTTGGCGCTCATAACGGAACCGATGCTTAGCGATGAAAATCATCATTCTCGGCGCCGGCCAAGTCGGCGGCACCCTTGCGGAGCACCTTGCCCGCGAGGAGAACGACATCACCGTCGTCGATACCGACGGCGCAAAACTGCGCGAGCTGCACACCAAGCTGGATATCCGCACGGTGACCGGCGCAGGCTCCTACCCGATCGTGCTGCGCCAGGCGGGCTGCGAAGACGCCGATATGCTGATCGCGGTGACCAACACCGACGAGATCAATATGATCGCCTGCCAGGTGGCCCACACGCTGTTTCGCACCCCCACCAAAATTGCCCGGGTCCGCTCCACTGCCTATCTGACTCGTAAAGGCCTCTTTGCCCACGAAGCCATTCCCATCGACGTGCTGATCAGCCCCGAGCAGGTGGTGACCGACCACGTGCGCCGCTTGATCGAGCACCCCGGCGCGCTGCAGGTGCTGGAGTTTGCCGGCGGGTTGGTACAGCTGGTGGCGGTGAAAGCCTTCTACGGCGGTCCATTGGTGGGCCAGGATTTGGCCTTTCTGGGCAAGCACATGCCCAACGTGGAAACCCGTGTCGCGGCGATCTACCGCCGCAACCGACCGATCATCCCCCGGGGCGACACCATCATCGAAGCCGACGACGAGGTGTTTTTTCTCGCCGCCCGGCGAGATATCCGCGCGGTGATGAGCGAGCTGCGCAAGGTAGAGCGGGACTTCCGCCGGGTCGTCATCGCCGGAGGCGGCAATATCGGCGAACGCTTGGCGGAGCACTTGGAGCACAGCCATCAGGTCAAGATCATCGAGCACAGCCTGGAGCGCTGCACCACGCTCTCCGAGCGGCTGGATCGCACCGTGGTGCTTCACGGCAGCGCCACCAGCAAGCGGCTGTTGGAAGAGGAAAACATCGAAGACTGCGATATCTTCTGCGCGCTGACCAACGACGACGAAGTGAACATCATGTCGTCGCTGCTGGCCAAACGGCTGGGGGCGAAGAAGGTCCTCACGCTGATCAACAACGCGGCCTACGTGGATTTGGTGCAGGGTGGCGATATCGACATCGCCATCTCCCCCCAACAGGCCACCATCGGCAGCCTGCTGACCCACGTACGCCGGGGCGATATCGTCAACGTACACTCGCTGCGCCGGGGCGCGGCAGAGGCGATCGAGGCCATCGCCCACGGCGATAAGCAGTCGTCGAAAGTCGTGGGCCGCACCATCGCCGATATCGACCTGCCCGAGGGCACCACCATCGGCGCCATCGTACGCGGCAAAGAGGTGCTGATTGCCCACGGCGATGTGAAGGTGGAGAGCGGCGACCACGTGATTCTGTTCGTGATCGACAAGCGGCGTATTCGCGACGTGGAGCGTCTGTTCCAAGTCGGGCTAACGTTTTTCTAAGGAGCGTGCCAGCGTGATGACACAGCCACAACCGGGGCGAACAGCACGATGAGTTTGCGGGTCATTTTACGAATTTTGGGCCTGCTGCTGATGCTCTTCAGCCTAACGATGCTCCCTCCCATGCTCATGTCGCTCTGGTTTCGTGACGGCGTTTGGCATGCCTTCATGAGCGGTATTGGAATTACCGTCATGACGGGGCTGCTGCTCTATCTGCCCAACCGCCGTGCCCATAAAGAGCTGCGCATCCGCGACGGGTTCATCATCGCCGCCATGTTCTGGACCGTGCTGGCGCTGTTCGGCTCGCTGCCGCTGATGCTGTTTGGCGAAGATGCGCTAAGCATGACCGACGCGGTGTTCGAGTCGTTCTCCGGCCTGACCACTACTGGAGCCACGGTGATCACCGGCATCGATTTCTTGCCTGAGTCGATTCTTTACTACCGCCAGCAGCTCCAGTGGCTGGGCGGCATGGGGATCGTGGTATTGGCCGTGGCCATTTTGCCCACCCTGGGCGTCGGCGGTATGGCGCTCTATCGCACCGAGATCCCTGGCCCGCTCAAGGACTCCAAGCTCACACCACGCATCACCGAAACCGCCAAAGCGCTTTGGTACATCTACGCGACGCTGACCTTCGCCTGCACGGTTGCCTACATGCTGGCGGGCATGAACTGGTTCGATGCCCTGGGGCACAGCTTTTCCACTGTCGCCATTGGCGGCTTTTCTACTTACGATGCCAGCATTGGCTATTTCGATAGCGCCGCCATCGAACTCATCTGCGTGGCCTTCATGCTGATTTCCGCCTTCAGCTTTAGCCTGCACTTCATTGCCTGGCGGGAAAAGCGCTTGCTGCACTATTTCCAAGATCCCGAAGCGCGCTTTCTGATGCTGTTTTTAGCCGGGCTCACCACCATCACCGTGGTGACCCTATGGCTCACCGATACCTACGAGAGCATCACTGGTCTTCGGCACGCGCTTTTCGAGGTGGTCTCGGTGGCCACGACCGCGGGCTTTGCCGTGGCGGACTTTTCCGGTTGGCCAGGGGCGCTGCCGTTCTTGCTATTCGTGGCGGCATTCGTCGGCGGCTGCTCGGGCTCCACCGCCGGGGGCATGAAGGTCATCCGTATCATTCTGATTTTGAAGCAGGGCATGCGCGAGGTGATGCGTCTGATCCACCCCAACGCGGTGATTGCCGTCAAGGTCGGCAAAGTGAGCGTGCCTGATAGCATTGCGCAGGCCGTCTGGGGATTTTTCTCTGCCTATGTGATGCTGTTCTTTTTGATGCTGGTGGGTGTGATGGCGACGGGCGTCGATCAGGTGACGGCATGGTCGACCGTTGGCTCTGCACTGAACAACCTGGGTCCTGCGCTCGGTGAAGCCAGTAGCCACTATGGCGACTTGCCAAGCCTTGCCAAATGGATCTTAGTACTGGCCATGTTACTGGGCCGCTTGGAAATTTTTACGGTATTGGTGCTGTTTACCCCCGCCTTTTGGCGGCGTTAAACACACTGCGAGTGACTTATTCATTGAGACTTTTTAATGACCCAAGATGATGCAACACCGCTGGCTCAAGAGAGCCTCGTGCTGCCCACGACTAGCGGCCCGCTGACGACCGTTCAAGTGGGCACGACGCACTATACCCTGCTGGGAACGGCCCACGTGTCGGCCGAGAGCGCGGACGACGTTCGCCAATTGATCGACAGCGGCCAGTTCGACGCCGTGGCCATCGAGCTGTGCGACGCTCGTCACCAAAGCATGGACAATCCCGACGCCATGGGCGAGCAGGACCTGTTCCAGGTATTCAAGCAGGGCAAAGCGGGGATGGTCGCAGCAAGCCTCGCCCTCGGCGCGTTCCAGCAGCGTATTGCCGAGCAGTCTGGGATTCAGCCTGGCGCCGAAATGCGCGCTGCCGTGGAAGAGTGCCGCTCGCGCGACCTACCGCTACTGCTGGTCGACCGGGATGTAGGCATCACCCTCAAACGCATTTACCGCAACGTGCCCTGGTGGCAGCGCTTCTCGCTGTTTTCCGGACTAATTGGCAGCGTGCTCTCGCGTCAGGACGTCTCCAAAGAGGATATCGAAAAGCTCAAAGAGGGCGACATGCTGGAAGCGACCTTCAGCGAGTTTGCCGCAGAGTCGGAGGCACTCTATACGCCGCTGATTCGTGAACGCGACCGCTATATGGCACTGCGTTTGGCGGAAGACGCACCTCCCGGACGCTACCAGAACGTGCTGGTGGTACTGGGCGCCGGACATTTGAAGGGGACGAGCGAGCACCTGGAAGCACCGCTGCCGGAAAGCCCCACCATCGAGAGGGCGTCACTCGAAGCGACACCGCCGCCCTCCAAACTGTGGAAAGCCACTCCCTGGCTGATTACCGCGCTGGTCATTACCGGTTTCGTGGTGGGCTTTTCGCGCAATACCGAGCTTGGCTGGCAGCTAGTCATCGAGTGGTTTTTGATCAACGGAATTCTATCCGGCGGGGCCACCATTGCCGCTCTCGCCCACCCGGTGACGGTCATTGCCACCTTCTTTGCCGCGCCGCTCACATCGCTCAACCCAACGATTGGGGCCGGCTTCGTGGCCGCTGGGGTAGAGCTCTATATGCGCAAGCCCAAAGTGCGCGACTTCTCTAGTCTGCGACACGACGTGACGCAGCTGAAAGGCTGGTGGAAGAACCGCGTCTCGCGCACCCTACTGGTGTTCATTCTCGCTACGCTGGGGTCGGCAGTGGGCACCTGGGTCGCTGGGTTTAGAATCGCCGGTGCGCTATTCGGCAGCGGCGCTGCGTGAGTTCGATCAAGCAAGCCCCCTGGCAGGCCGACGCACTGCTTCTGCTGGTCACGGTCGTGGCGGCCGGTGGCTGGATATTCTCCAAGGAGGCGCTGGTGGGCATGCCGCCGCTGCTGTTCATCGGCACGCGCTTCTTACTCGCCGGGCTGATCCTACTGGGATTCTCTTGGCCTGCTCTGCGCCGTATGCCGATACGCCGGATCCGCCGTGGCCTGCTGGTCGGCGTTTTGTTCAGCGCCGCCATCGCGTTTTGGGTACTCGGGCTGCACTACTCCGATCACCTGGGTGAAAGCGCCTTCATCAATAGCCTGGGCATCCTGCTGGTTCCCGTCGTCGCTCGGCTGCTGTTTGGCGACCGCCCACCGCGCAGCACGTGGATCGCGCTGCCTATCGCGCTACTGGGTTTTGCCCTGCTCTCACTCAATGCGGGATTTCGGATCGAGGCCAGCCAGCTATTGATGGTGTGCGCCGCGCTCTGCTTTGCGCTTTTGATCAACGTCAATACCCGCGTGGTTCGTAACGTGGCGGCGCTGCCGCTAACGACGCTTCAGCTTATCTCGGTCGGCGTGGTGCTGACGCTGCTCTCTTTGGCAGTCGAGCATCAGCCGCTGGCGCTCGGCCCTTCGATTCTTGGCTGGTTCATGGCCAGCGTGCTGCTGGCTAGCTCGCTGCGCTTCTTTCTGCAAATCAAAGCGCAGGGCATGACCACGCCCAGCCACGCAGCGGTGATTCTGATGCTGGAAGCGGTGTGGACCGCACTGTTTGCCGCCTGGTGGTTTGGCGAAACCATGACCGCACTGCAACTGCTGGGCTGTAGCCTGATCTTCATGGCACTACTGATCAATCGCTGGTACTGGGTCCGCAAAGTGCTGCTGCGCTGGCTGCCCGGCACCACGCCTTCTCGCTAGTCGCGCTCGGCGGTTCCTGCTGCCCGCTGCCTCTCCAGCAGGCGCTGCATGGCCGCCGTCGGCTCTTCGATCTTGCGATAATAGCGGCTCTCTGCGTAGCTATCGTTGAACACGTCAAAGTAGTCATCCAGCACGCTAGCCGCTGCTTCATCGCCACTCTGACGCAGTAACTCAATAGCGACTTCAGCAGTGCACAGATGCGCTTTCGAGGCGGGCTTGCGCAGCCGGTAGCGGGTCTCCCGCTCGGTACGCAGCGGCAGCACCGGTAGTGCATCCAGGTAAGGGCTTTTGCGGAACATACGCCGCGCCTGACGCCAGGTGCCATCCAAAATGATGAATACCGGTATGCGCGCCTGCTGCTTGGCAGCATGCACCGCGCCGATATCCACCACGCGGTCGGCGTAATCCGGCTGATCATCGGGGAAAATCACGAACGGCGCGTAGCGCGGATCGTCCAACAGCGCCGCCAGCGTGTCGTCCGGCGCGGTGCGATACCAGGTGAAGACGCGGGTATTGGTGAGCACATCGCCAATCAAACGCCCGGTATTGGTCGGTTTGTAGTGCTCGATGGAGTGGGTCAACAGCCATACCTGAGCGTCGCTCTCCGCCTTGACCTGATACGGGCAGAGGCAGTTCAGCTCAGGTAAGTTGCAGCCCTCACAGCGCGTCACGAAGCTGCCCCGCGCTTTGAATTCACGACGAGGCGGGCGCGGATGCCCGGTGGCCGGGTCGCGGTCGGTCAATGCATCATGTTCAGGGGGCAGCGAGGTCGCGTCAGGCATCTGCGCTCCAGTGGGTCATCAAAGGGCGCAGAGTATAAAGCAGCGTGGGGTTGAACAGCCAGATGCTATTCCGGCAGCTATCTTTCAAATGTCAGCGACAACTTTTGGCCAATACGCTCAAGCATAGCCACCAAACTAGGCACAGATTCAATGGCGAGCATCAATATTGCGGCATTTTTATCCGGGTCGTCTGGATACTCATGGGCAAAGCGATTGCGAAGCATCCGTAGAGACTGCCACTGCTCACTTTCTTCCAAATAGCCCAATTTCTCTAAACGATGGAGCTTATCCAGCATTGGGCGATCTTCGTAGGGCTCTTGCAGGTAAAGCAGCACCGAGGGGAACAGCCGAGTCCCCATCGCATCTTGTAATTTGCCAAATCTTAGTACGAATTGATCCAAGCTTTGAATCTGCGCATCGTCCAGCGCCGCTAATTGACTCCCCGACAGCGGCAAGCATGGTGTAAGAGAGGAGAGCGCATAGTCAATAAAATGCATATGCCGTTGGCACTCACGCCATGCTTCTTGCAAACGTAGTAGTGCAATATCCTGTGTCATAATGGAAGCCCTGCCCGCTCAGCAATGCTAAAAATGGCCGGATAATTCTGGCGGTTGGGATAATCAATCAGCATATCGATTTTTTGCTCGCCGAGTAGCTGCTGAAGCTTTACTTGGCAGCGCATTTCAGCCCGTACTATGTCATTGACATCGCGGATATCGGTTGTGATCAGAAGATCAATATCGCCACCTTTGGCTTGATCATCCGTGCGGGAGCCAAAAAGCTTTACATTCGCTTGCGGCCCAAAACACGACTTCACGGCGCTGACGATGGCCTGACGCTGAACATCATTTAAGCGCATCGTTGACCTCCTTAGCCTACGCACTAGCCATTTATTACTTTCAAAAGGCTAGCATATTTTAGCCTTTCTTATCCCCACTCATGGTAAACCAACCCTCTTCAAAAAGTTGACACCTTCAGCACAGCCCCGCTAGAGTTCTGTCAACCTTCAAAAGAATATAGGTTTACCCGTGACCGCCACCTCGACTGCTTTTCACGCGGCGGATGCCGCGCCGCGCCACGACTGGACGCTTGACGAGATCAACGCGCTGTTTGCGCTGCCCTTTAACGACCTGCTGTTTCAAGCCCAGCAGGTGCATCGGGCGCATTTCGACGCCAACGCGGTGCAGGTGTCTACCCTGCTGTCGATCAAAACCGGGGCCTGCCCGGAGGACTGCAAGTACTGTCCCCAATCGGGTCACTACAACACCCAGTTAGAAAAAGAGAAGCTGCTGGAAATCGAGAAGGTAGTGGCCCAGGCCAAAGCAGCTAAAGAAGCAGGCGCCAGCCGCTTTTGCATGGGGGCCGCATGGCGTAGCCCACGGGATAAAGATTTAGTGGCGGTGGAAGAGATGGTGCGCCAGGTAAAGGCGCTAGGGCTCGAGACCTGCATGACGCTGGGCATGGTCGACGGCGAGCAGGCCACGCGGCTGGCCGCTGCCGGGCTCGACTACTACAACCACAACCTCGATACCTCCCCCGATTTCTACGGCGAAATCATCACCACCCGCACTTACAGCGACCGCTTAGAAACCCTGGCCACCGTGCGCGACGCCGGTATGAAAGTGTGCTCTGGCGGCATTTTAGGCATGGGTGAGGGCGCACAGGATCGCAGCGCATTGCTGCAGCAGTTGGCCAAGCTCTCGCCGCATCCTGAATCGGTGCCTATCAACATGCTGGTCAAGGTACCGGGGACACCGCTGGAAAACGTCGAGGATTTAGACCCGCTGGCGTTCATCCGCGCCATCGCCGTGGCCCGTATCATGATGCCCCAAAGCCATGTGCGGCTCTCTGCGGGTCGCGAGCAGATGAGCGAATCCACCCAGGCGCTCGCTTTCCTGGCCGGTGCCAACTCCATCTTCTACGGCGATAAGCTGCTGACCACCAGCAACCCTCAAGCAGAGCGCGACCGCGCGCTGTTTGCCAAGCTGGGCCTGCACCCCGAGCGCCGCGACACCTGCGAAGACGACACACAGCATTCCGAGCGGCTGGCCCAACAGGCGCAGCGACACGCCCAGGCCGAACGCGCTGCGGCGCTGGCGGTGGATGCCAGTGTCTGAGGTGTGGCACCAGCGCTTGGCGGCAGCCCGCCACGAGCGCGAGCGTCAGCAGCGCTGGCGCAGCCGCCGGGTTTCTGCCCATGGGGCACTCGACTTTTCAGGCAACGACTATCTAGGCCTTGCCCAAGACCCACGCGTACAGGCGGCTCAGGCGGAAGGCGCGAAACGCTTTGGCGCCGGGGCCGGGGCGTCGCACTTGGTCAGCGGGCACCTGGGCATTCACGATGCGTTGGAAGAGGCGCTGGCCGAGTGGACCGGGCGCGAGCGGGCGCTGCTGTTCTCCACGGGTTATATGGCGAACCTGGGCGTACTGCAGGCGCTAGCGGATTCGAACACCGCGGTATTTCAGGACCGTCTCAATCACGCCTCGCTACTCGACGGGGCCGCGCTGAGCGGCGCACGCTCCCGGCGCTATCACCACCGCGATGGTCACGATCTACAGCGCCTGCTCGAGCGCAGCACGGCCACCCATAAGCTGGTGGTCAGCGACGGCGTGTTCAGCATGGATGGCGATATCGCCGACATCGAGCAGCTCGCCCACCTCAGCCAGCAGCACGACGCCTGGCTGATGATCGACGACGCCCATGGTCTCGGTGTACTGGGTGAACACGGCGCGGGCTGCGTAGAAGGTTTTGATAGCCACGCCGTGCCGATCTTGGTCGGCACCCTGGGCAAGGCACTAGGCACCGCAGGCGCATTTGTGGCGGGTGACGCCGCGTTGATCGAACACCTGATTCAGTTTTCCCGCAGCTACGTGTATACCTCCGCCCAGCCGCCCGCGATTGCTGCCGCCACGTTAGAAGCACTCACCATCGTGCAGCGGGAGCCCGAGCACCGCCAGCGGCTCACTCGCCACATACACTACTTTCGCCAGCAGGCGGCCGCCTTAGGGCTGCCACTCGGCCACTCCCAAACGCCCATCCAGCCGCTGCTACTGGGGAGCGAACAGCGTACCCTGGCCTGGGCGTCCACGTTCGACCAGCACGATATCCAGGTAGGGGCGATTCGACCGCCCACAGTGCCCAACGGCGAGTCGCGGCTGCGCATCACCCTGAGCGCTCGCCACACCCAAAGCGATATCGACAGGCTCTTGGAGGTTGCTGCTGCCTGCCTGCGGGAGAAGCAACAATGAAGCTCATCCTGCTGTCAGGCTGGGGCGTTGATTACCGCATTTGGCAGACGCTGGCGGCGCACTGGCACCCTACCATCGAACCCACCCCAGTGGAGTGGCCCGGCTACGGTGAGTCTCCAGCGCTGTCCACGCCGATGAGCATCGCCGCCCTGGCCGAACGGATGGCCCCCGAGCTACCCAGCGATGCCGTCTGGGTAGGCTGGTCGCTGGGAGGGTTGCTGGCCACAGCGCTGCTCGATCACTTGCCGCCGCCCCAGGCCCTGCTGCTACTGGGTGCAGGCAGCCGTTTTTGCAGTGACGGGGAGGATGGCGGTGTGACGTATGAGGAGCTGGCCAGCTTTCAGCGCGCCTTCCATCGTGATCCGGTTGCCACGTGGCGGCACTTTCTACGCTGGCAGGCCCAAGGCGAGCCCAACGCCCGCGAGGCCCACCGCCAGCTACGCGCACGGTTAGGCGAGACTCCCCACGCCGATACCGACACGCTCGCGCAAGGGCTCATGTGGCTCGAGACGCTGGATAACCGAGCACTGCTCGCGCACCCTCCCTGCCCTATCCGCCGATTGGCGGGAGCCCATGACCCGCTGCTACCCGGCCGCTCTCGCCAGCAAGCGCTACGGCTGGAAGCCGCAGGACACTGCCCCATGCTCTCCCAGCCCGCCCCACTGGCGGCACGGCTGGCCGAGCAGGCCATCCTCCAGGAGCCGCGATGAACTCACCGGCTACCCCGCTTCCACTCACCCACTGGCAGGAGCGTGTGGCTCGGGCCTTTTCCCGAGCGGCACCACGCTATGACACCCTCGCCAGCGCCCAGCGCGATATCGGCGAGGCGCTTTGGCAAACGCTGCCCGAGAGGTCTCATCACGTGCTCGACCTGGGCTGCGGCACCGGCTACTGGACCCAGCGGCTAGCGGAACACTATCCCGATGCTGCCATCACCGGGCTCGATCTAGCGCCCGGTATGCTCGCCCAGGCACAGGCGCAGTATGGCGATGCCATACGCTGGGAGCAGGGAGATGCCGCCGCGCTACCGCTCAGCGATGCCAGCGTGGATCTCGTGTTCTCAAACCTGGCGATTCAGTGGTGTCCGGATATCGGCGCAGTGATGCAGGAGCTCGCCCGGGTGCTCGCCCCGGGTGGGCAGGCGCGCATCACCACCCTGCTGCCCGGCACGCTGAGCGAAGTCGCCACCGCTTGGCAGCGGCCCGAGGCGCTGCTGCAAACACCGGATGCCAGCACCGTACAGCGGGCGATTCAGCAAAGCGGCCTGCGCCTCATCCAGCATACCCGTGCGCAGCGGCGGTTTTTCTATTCCGATATGAACGCCGTCATGGCCTCCATCAAAGGCGTAGGCGCCCAAGTAGCCAGACCCAACGCTCGACTGACCCGCCAAGCGCTCATTAATGCCCAGGCTCGCTATGAATCGCTGCGCACACCGCAGGGGCTGCCGGTGAGCTACCACTGCCTGACGCTACGACTGGAAAGCGCGAGATGAACAACACTTATTTCGTTACTGGTACCGACACCGATGCGGGCAAGACCCTGGCCACCAGCGCGCTGCTGTGCGCCGCCCGCCAGCGCCAGCTCACCACGCTAGGGTTGAAGCCCATTGCCTCAGGTAGCGAGGCCACGCCCAACGGCCTGCGCAACCGCGATGCCCTGGCGCTACAGGCGCAAAGCTTCCCGCCAGTGGATTACCCAACGATCAACCCCTGGACCTTTGCTCCCGCCATTGCACCGCATCTCGCCGCCCTGGAAGCAGGTGCGGTGCTTAACGTGGCAAGCGTTACTCAGGCGCTCAGCGACACGTTAACCGGCACGCCACGGGATCTGACGCTAATCGAAGGCGCAGGCGGCTGGCGGGTGCCGCTGAATGATGCAGACGACTTTTCCGACCTGCCTTGCGCGCTCGGGCTGCCGGTGATCCTGGTGGTCGGGCTAAAACTGGGCTGCCTCAACCATGCTCGGCTCACTGCCGAGGCCATCGCTGCCGATGGCTTGACGCTGGCGGGCTGGGTGGGCAGCGTGGTAGATCCTGCCTTTGCCAGCGATAGCGCACGCTTCACGGCCAATGTGGCGCTGCTGAAGCGCGCCTTACCTGCTCCCTGCCTAGGGCTCATTCCTCATTTGGCACACGCCGATGCCTCCACCGCGCAGCGCTTTATCTTCCTTGATGCGTTGCTCCCTTTTGCCACCCAGGAAGCAACGCTATGAACTCTCCCGTTTGGCACCCCTACGCCCACCTCAAGACCCAAACGCCTGCGCCCAAGGTGGTGGGTGGCAGCGGCAGCTACTTTACGCTAGACAGCGGTGAGCGCCTGCTGGATGCCACCTGCTCCTGGTGGTGCATGATTCACGGCTACGGCCATCCGCGCCTCGTCGCCGCCATTCGCGAGCAGGCGGGGGAGCTTTGCCATGTGATGCTGGGTGGCCTCACCCACGACCCCGCCGACCAGCTGGCGCGGGCGCTGGTGCGCATTACCCCGCCGGGGCTGAATCATGTTTTCTTCTCCGATAGCGGCTCGGTGGGCATGGAAGTCGCCATGAAGATGGCGCTGCAGTACCAAGTGCTCTCGGGCCTCCCCGGCAAGCGCAAAATGCTCTCGCTGATGAAGGCGTATCACGGTGACACCACCGGCTGCATGGCGGTGTGCGATCCCGAAGAGGGCATGCATGGTCTGTTCGCCAGCCTGCTGCCCCAGCACCACTTCGCCCCAGCCCCCACGGCCCCCTTCGACGCGACGCCAGAGCAGGTAGAGCGGGACCTCGCCGGGCTGCGGGAGGTGCTAGCGCGCCACCACCATGAGATTGCTGCACTCCTGATGGAGCCGCTGCTGCAAGCGGCGGGCGGGCTGAACATGACCTCGCCGGACTACCTGCGCGGCGCACGGGCGCTGTGCGATGAGTTTGGCGTGCTGCTGATTTTCGACGAAGTCGCTACCGGCTTTGGCCGCACCGGCAAGCTGTTTGCCGCCGACCACGCGGGCGTCACGCCAGATATCATGGTGCTCTCCAAAGGGCTGACCGGCGGCTACTTGGGCCATGCGGCCACGCTGGCCACCGACCGGGTTCACGGGGCGTTCATTGGCGACAGCGAGCACCACGCGTTCATGCACGGCCCCACCTTTATGGGCAACCCCCTGGCCTGCCGCGTGGCGCTGGAGAGCCTGAAGGTGTTCGAGGAGGAGCATTACCTGGAGAAAATTGCCGCGCTCAGCCAAACGTTACAGCGCGAGCTATTAGAAGACGTAGCGCTGCGCGCACATCCGGCCGTCGCGGACGTGCGCGTGTTGGGCGCAACGGCGGTGATCGAAGCCCACAGCAGCGAAGCGCTGAAAGGCGTTGCCGCATTTGCCCGAGCGCGGGGCGTGTGGCTGCGCCCCATTGGCCGCTGGCTTTACACCATGCCCGCCTATATCGCGACAGATGCCGAGCTCACCCAGATTACTGGGGTGATGAAAGCGTGGTTTTTAGAATAGTGCCTCTAGTGTGCTATCGGCCGGTTCGAACAACCCGTAGCGGGGGTCTTTCGCCAGGGCCGGTCAATGTTCCCAACCATCCCGGCATTCCCGCCATCCATGGCGGTCAGATGGCGAAAGTAGCGCCCATGGAGGGGTTCACAGCGCCCCCGCCTAGGGTTGAGCGAACCTCCCCAGTAGTTAAATCAAGGTAAGATCAAATTCCCCTGCTTACGCCACTGGTTAACCAGCGCCGGCACGCCTTCCCCCGCCGTGGTATTGATCGCCAGCACGCCGGGTGGGCTTAGCTCATCGGCGTCGGGGTCTACCAGCGCGCAGGGAGTGTCGGCATCGATATAGGTGAGCAGCGATGCGGCGGGCATCACTGCCAACGAGGTACCCACCACAAGCAGAAAGTCCGCTTGGCTCACCAGCTCGCAGGCCTCTTCGAACAGCGGTACCGCTTCGCCAAACCACACCACGTCTGGGCGCAGCTGGCTGCCCTTATCGCACACATCGCCCAGGGCAATTCCGCCCTTTGACAGCGGGTAGCGCAGCCGCGCATCCACCGATGAGCGGGCCTTTGAAATCTCGCCGTGCAGGTGCAGCACGTGACGGGAGCCTGCCCGCTCGTGCAGGTCGTCGATGTTCTGAGTAATCACGCTGACCTTGAAGCCCTCCTGCTCCAGCGCCGCCAGCGCTTTATGGGCAGCGTTGGGCTTTGCACGGCGAATCTGCTCCCGGCGCTGGTTATAGAACGCCAATACCCGCTCTGGGTCTTGCCGCCACCCTTGCGGCGTGGCGACCTCCTCTACTGGGTGATCCTCCCAGAGGCCATCGCTGGCGCGGAAGGTTTTGATGCCGCTCTCCGCGCTGATTCCCGAGCCGGTAAATACCACCAAGTGCGGGGCTGAAGTCATGCTGTCCTCGGCTTACGTCGTCCAGTAAACGCCTAATGTACCAGTTGCCCCACGGTGCCCGCGAACCGCTGCTTGTTGCGATACGGGTACACGTCGATCACCCGCCCCTCCAGAATCGCCCGCTGCAGCCCCAACCAGTAGTCCGGGTCGAACAGCTCCGGATGCTGCTCCATGAATAGTGCGCGCAGTTCCGGGTTGGCAAACATGAACGGGCCAAACTCTTCGGGGAAGATATCGTTGGGGCCAATGGACAGGCTGGCCCCGCCATCCATGTAACTGTCGACCCCCTGGGATTTGGGAATATGACGGAAGCGGCACTCGGTGAGATAGCTCACCTCGTCGTAGTCGTAGAAAATCACCCGCCCGTGGCGCGTGACGCCAAAATTTTTCAGCAGCATATCGCCAGGGAAAATATTCGCCGCCGCCATCTGCTTGATGGCGTTGCCGTAATCTTTTAGCACCATCACTCGCTCATCGGCACTGCACTGCTCCAGATAGATATTCAGCGGCGTCATCATTCGCTCGGTGTAGCAGTGCTTGATGATCACCTTGTCCTCTTTCAGCGACACTGTGGAGGGAGCGACCTCCAGCAGGTGGGCCAAACACTCCGGCTCGAAGTGATCCTGGCGGACGATAAAGTTGGAAAAATCCTGAGTGTCGGCCATGCGCCCTACCCGGTCGTGGCGTTTTACCAGCCGGTACTTCTCCCGCACGATGGCGTGGGTGACCTCTTTGGCGGGGTCGAACTTATCCTTGATGATCTTGAACACGGTACGAAAGCTCGGCAGCACGAATACCGCCATCACCATGCCCCGTACCCCCGGCGCGATCATGAAGCGCTCTTCGCGCTTGGCCACCTGCTGATTCAGCGCGCGGAAAAATTCGGTTTTGCCGTGTTTGAAAAAGCCAATGGCGGCGTACAGCTCGCCCTCGGGCTTGTGGGGCATGAGCTGTTTTAGATAGGCGACGAACTCTCCCGGCACCGGCACGTCTACCTGGAAATAGGCGCGAGTGAACGAGAAGATGATCGACACTTCATCGGTTTCGGTGAGGACCGTATCCAAGTGCAGGCAGGGATCGCCCCCCTGCTGCTCGCCATACCCTTCCCCATGTAGAACGGGCAGCACCAAGGGGACCTGCTCGCCGCCACCTAGAAGTCGCCCCACCAGATACGCCCCTTTGTTGCGGTAAAACACGCTGTTGAGTAGTTCTACCTGGGCATCGTCTGCCTGCCAAATCGCAGCAGGGAGCTGAGCTTCCAGCAATCCAGCGCCGAGCTGGCTGTCGCGCTCGACGTCGGCAAAGGGGGACTCGAACGGGGCTTCGCTCAGCGCCCAAGCGAGCGCCCCTGCCCAGTCGCCGTTGACGTCATACCGACGGCACAGATCGATGCCCGAGCGGTGCGCGGCATTCTCCCGGGAGCTGTAGACGAACATCCAGTCGTTGCGGATATGGCGATGCTGAAACACCGAACAGAACAGCGAATTGAAGAAGGTTTCCGCCAGCTCGTAATCCAACCGCTGGCTGATCAACTGGGCGTAGTGTCCGCGTGCTTCCTGCCAGGTTTCGCAGTGGGCCAGCACCTCCTGGGCAAAGGTGCGCTGCAATCGACCGAGCGTCTCCTCGACTTTTTCACCGTACAGGTTGATCCGCGCGGCGGAGGCTTGCTGCGCCTCTCGCCAGGCGGCGTCGCGAAAGCGGCGGCTGGCATCGGAAGTGATCTGCTTGAAGCGGGCACGGTACTCATCGAAACCGTGCAGCACGGTGGCCGCTAGGCGGTACGCGGGGGAGTGTTTCATCACGCGGGCTCACGTCGAAAGAGAGCTTCCCAGGGTCCGTGAACGGCCCACTACATACGAGACGACCTTAGTCCTGTCAGTGTTAGCCCTGTCAGTGTCAGCTCTGTGAATACGGCGCAATGGAGGCAACCTCCAGACGAAACGGCCCCGCGGTGCGGTCGGCAATCAAAAATCCGAGCTGGTGAATAGTCGATGGGTCGAGAGCCGGCGCGCTGGAAAGCAGCGTGCCCCGGCGCACCGCATCGAACTGCGCCCAGGTGAATCGATGCGTTTCCCACTGGTGAGCCGTGGGCGTGAAGGCCACCCGGTAGGCGCTGGCCTCCTTTAGCGCGCTGCTTTTGAACCGTAGCTGATAGGTACGACCATCGCCACGCACGCGCAGCGTAACGCCTAGGCCGTGGGCTAGGGTCGGCTCGAAACCGTCTGGTTCACGGCGCACCGAGGCAAAGCCGCCGCCGTTTTCCAACGACACCTCGCCATAAAAGCAGCCAGCGCCCGCGTCCAAACGAAAGCCGCTGTGGGACACGCCGCCCATCACGCCATCGTCCACCGCGTACCAGCGCCGCTGCTCTGCCTCGGCCATGTTCGATTCGTTAAAGTTCAGCATCCTTCGAGCTCCTCCTTGTCCGCCAAAGACAACGCCCCTGAGCAAGAGCCCAGAGGCGCATTGACATGGTTCAGACTAGGCGATGCGCCGCCGTGATTACAGCTTTGCGGAAGCAGCCGCCGGAGCGACGGGCTCGGCCTCCTCCGGCGAGGCGGTCACTAGCGCGAACTCCTCTTCGGCGGTTTTCGCCACCAGATGGTGTTTGCTGTAGAGGAAGTAGTACGCCGCTCCAGCAATGAACAGCACGATGGTGTAGTTGAACGCCCGAGGATCGAAGGCATAAACGCCGGTCAGCGCGACGAGCGAGAGCACCAGGGAGATGCCTGAGGTGACCACGCCGCCTGGGGTTTTATAGGGGCGCGGCAGATCGGGCTGCTTGAGACGCAGCCAAATATGGCTAAAGGCCATCAATGCATAGGAGATAGTCGCACCAACGACCGCCATGCCTAACATCAGATCGCCTTCGCCGCTCAGCGACGCGAGAAAACCAAAGATGCCGGGCACTATCAGCGCTAAGTAAGGCACTTTACGCTCGCTGGTCAGCGACAGCGGTTTGGGCAAATAGCCTGCCCGAGAGAGCGCGAACACCAGGCGACTGTAGCCATAAATGATCGAGAAGAAGGAGGCGATCAAACCCGCCAGGCCCAGCACGTTGACCAGGGTCGCCAGCGTCGGGTTACCTGCAGCATTCAAGGCATCCACCAGCGGCACGCCGCTTTGGCCAATCATCTCCGCACCTGCGGCACCGGCTAACAGCACCACCACGAGCAGGGCGGTGAAGAGCAGAAACAGCATGGCACCGATAATGCCTTTAGGCATATCGCGAGCAGGGTCTTTCGCCTCTTCGGCCGCCAACGGCACCCCTTCAACGGCCAAAAACAGCCACATACCAAAGGGCAGCGCCGCCCAAATGCCGTACCAGCCAAAAGGCATGAAGGTGCTCGCACCCGCCGCCTCGGTGGGGGCAATATCGAACAGGTTGGCCGCATCGAAGTCACCAATTAGCGCTACCGCAGTGGCCAGAATGGCAAAGACCGCCAAACCGCTGATCACCATCATCACTTTCAGCGCTTCACCGACACCCGCCAAGTGAATGCCAATGAACACCGCATAAAACAGCAGATACACCAGCGGCCCGTTAACGCCTAACAAGGCCTCTACCGCCGAGCCGATAAAAATCACGATGGCCGCCGGGGCCAGCGCGTACTCGATCAACACGGCAAGTCCAGTCAAATAGCCGCCCGCAGGCCCCATGGCTTGCCGAGCGAAGCTGTAACCGCCCCCAGCGGCAGGAATCGCAGCGGACATTTCCGCCAGCGCCAGCACCAGCGCGAGGTACATCAGCGCCATCAAACAAGCAGCAATCGCAAACCCGCCCCAGCCTGCTTCAGCGATGCCAAAGTTCCAGCCCGCAAAGTCACCGGAAATGACATAGGAAACCCCAAGCCCCGCGAGCAGCATCCAGCCTGCCGTACCTTTACGCAGCTGGCGCTTGGCCAGATACGCCTGATCAACCGTTGGTTGTGTCATCGTTTTGCCCTTTTCAGTGTGGAACGCAATGGGTGTCAGCGGCGTGCTGTGGTCCTGGTTCCGTCTTGTTATTGGGAGAGCCATCAGCGGTGTTATTGAAATGACGTCAGCGGTGTTATTGAAAATATCGTTAGCGTTGTTGCGCGTGGTGACCGTCAATCGGCCACCAGGAAGTTTCGAGTCGAACCGCTGCCGCCCTCCAAGACGTTATCTTCGCTGCGATCTTTGAGCTTCACGCCGGAGAGCTTGCGCTCCCGCGCCTCGGTTAACAGCAGCAGCAAACGCCGGGCCGCTTCTTCATACGCAAGCCCGGCCGGGCGCACGTTGGAGATGCAGTTGCGCCGGTCATCTTTTAAGCCCACCTCGGGGCCCCAGGTCATATACAGCCCTAAGCTATCTGGGGAGCTAAGGCCGGGGCGTTCGCCGACCATGACCAGCACCGCGTCGGCGTTGAGCAGCGCGCCCACTTCGTCACCTATGGCCACGCGACCTTGCTCGACAAGGATCAGCGGCGCGAGCTGCCATTCGTTCTTGTCGCGCCCGAGTGCGTCATACAGCGCGGTGAGAAACGGGGCGCTGTTTTGCTGTACCGCCAGCGCCGAGAGGCCATCGACGATCACCACCGCCAAATCGAACCGTTGGCCGCCCTCTGCCGCTTGCTGCAGCGCCTGCCGGGAGTGTTCATTGAGCCGTCGGCCATAATCAGGCCGCTGCAGGTACATCGCGCGGTCCTCTGCACGGCTATGTACTGCAAGCGGTGTGGTGCTCAAGCCAAGCGTTTGGGTCAGCTCCTCGGCCAGCGTCTGGCAATCCAGCGGGCAGTGGACCGCATCTTGGGCTTGGGCATGGGCGAGCTGAAACGCAAGCAGCTGCTGGGTGGGCAGGCTCACGCCCGCACGCCCTAGCCCAATGCGCGCATCGGTGAAGGCGCGCAGACGCTCCCAGGGGTTCTCGATGACGATCGGCGCAGTGGTTTCCTGCGTGGGGTGTTTAGGCATCTTGGTCGCTCCCCTTCGGCAAGTGGCGCAGGCTGTTGGCAAAGGCAGCAGGCAGCTGGTCGTTCAGGCGATGGGTGCTCACATCTTGAAAGATCTGCATCTTGGCCAGCCACTGCTCGAACTCCGGTGCGGCTTTTAACCCCAACACCCGACGGGCATAGAGCGCATCGTGAAACGAGGTGGTTTGGTAGTTGAGCATGATGTCGTCAGAGCCAGGAATGCCCATCACGAAGTTGCAGCCTGCCACGCCCAGCAGCGTCAGCAGGTTGTCCATGTCGTTTTGATCGGCGTTGGCGTGGTTGGTGTAGCACACGTCGCACCCCATCGGCACACCCAGGAGCTTTCCGCAGAAGTGATCCTCGAGCCCGGCACGGGTGATCTCTTTGCCGTCGTACAGATACTCGGGGCCAATGAATCCCACCACCGTGTTGACCAGCAGCGGATTGAACTTGCGCGCCACGGCGTAGGCCCGGGCTTCGCAGGTTTGCTGGTCGAGCCCGTGATGGGCGTCGGCGGAGAGCGAACTGCCCTGGCCGGTTTCGAAATACATCACGTTGCGACCCACGGTGCCGCGATTGAGCGTTTGTGCGGCGGCTTCTGCTTCCGCCAGGATGCTCAAATCGAATCCAAAGCTGCGGTTGGTGGCTTCGGTGCCGCCGATGGATTGAAAGACCAGATCCACCGGAGCGCCCTGCTCGATGGCCTCCAGCGTGTTGGTCACGTGAGTCAGCACGCAGGATTGCGTAGGGATCTCGTATTTCTGGATCACGTCGTCCATCAGGCGCATCAGCTTGATGCTTTGGGCGACGTTATCGGTGGCCGGGTTGATACCGATCACCGCATCGCCGCTGCCATACAGCAGGCCATCGAGAATACTCGCCGCGATGCCGGTCACATCATCGGTGGGGTGGTTGGGCTGTAAGCGGGTCGAAAGCCGCCCCGGCAGCCCAATGGTGTTGCGAAATGCCGTCGTCACTTGGCACTTTTTGGCCACCAGCATGAGGTCTTGGTTGCGCATCAGCTTACTCACCGCCGCGGCCATTTCCGGTGTAATACCGGGGCGGGCAGCTGCCAGCGCTTCGCTGGTGGCGTGGTCAGAGAGCAGCCAGTTGCGAAAATCGCCTACGGTGAGGTGCTTTAGCGGTGCAAATGCCTCTACATCGTGGTCGTCGATGATCAGACGGGTGATTTCGTCCTGCTCGTAGGGGATCAGCGCGTCGTTCAAAAAGGTGGTGAGCGGTAGCTCCGCCAGCACCATTTGGGCGACGACTCGCTCTTCTGCCGATTCTGCCATCACCCCGGCAAGGCGGTCGCCCGAGCGCGGCGGCGTGGCTTTGGCCATCAGTTCGGCGAGTCCGCTAAAGCGATAGCGGCGGCTTCCCACCGTGGTGTGATAGGTCTGCGCCATGGGCCTTCCCTTCTCTTACCTATTCGATACTCAAGGCGCGGTATGCGCGTTGAGGAACAAAACTTGCTTGTTCTCACAATAGCGCTATCACTTAACGGGGAGTATCGAGTTTTGGCAAAACACACCAAGGATATAAAAACCAATAAGAAACAGTGGATTAATAACGACAACAAGGCGTGGGCGCCAGTCGGTCACGCCACTAGGAGCGGGTGATGTCCTCGACGCCGACTCAAAGCGCACCAAAAAAGTGCATTCAAGAAGCCTTCGATGCCGATGAGCATGCGCAAAATCTGACCCGCTGGCAGCAGCAGTACGACCAGCTCACCCCGGGACGTTTTTACGGACGGCTGGATGAAATTGCGCTGCCTGCCCTTCAAGTCTTCAAAGAGCACACGGGCCAAGCGCTGCGTCAGGAGTGTCGGGTGTGGGAGAACTCACTGTGGCTGGGGATTCCACCCCGCTCGGCGGGGTCGCGTATCAATGGACAACCCCTCGACGCACAGCAAGTAATGTGCCGCCCCGGCGGGCGCGATTTTGAATTGGTGACCCCGGAAGGCTTCGATATTTACGGGGTGGTGATACGTCTACCGGCGTTATACGCCGCTGCCGAGCGCCAGGGCATCACGCTGGATGAGCAGTGGATGACTGCGCCCCGCCGTCATGTGAACCCTGTCACGCTGCGCGCCTTACTGTTTCTTTTGGAACGCCTGTTAGGCCAGCAGCAGAGCGCCATCGCCGAGAGGCTGCATCAGGATATTCTCTTGACTGGCCTGTTAGAGCTGCTGGATGCCCAGCAGCCCAGCAAAGAGCTGCCCCCTAGCTACGTTCACCGAAAGGCCGTCGTCGACCGGGTCAAGCAGTATGTCGATGCGCATCTAGACGCGCCGATTACCATGGAAGCATTATGCGAGCTGACACATGTGAGCCGACGCACGCTGCAATATAGCTTTACGACGATTTTAGGTATCAGCCCGCTGCAGTTTCTAAGACTAACGCGGCTGAATCGCGTTCGCCGTGCGTTACGCGCGGCCGAGCCGCCCCAAACGGTCACCGAGATTGCGACGTACTGGGGCTTTTGGCATTTGGGGCAGTTCGCCCACGACTACAAGCAGCAGTTTGGTGAGTGCCCGTCGCACACGCTCAATCAGTCTCCAAACGGCACTATGTCAACCAGTGCTTAGCAAACTGCTCGGCACTCAGCGGTCGGCCATAGTAATACCCTTGGGCCTGGGTACAGCCCATGGCCAATAGCGCCTCACTTTGCGCTTTGGTCTCGATGCCCTCTGCAATGGTTTCCAGCCCTAACGTTTTGGCCATGGCGATGATAGTGGCCACGATGATGCGGTCATTGTCGCTAGTGAGCATATCGCGCACGAACGAGATATCGATTTTGATCCTATCGGCGGCAAAGCGTTTTAAATAGGCCAATGACGAATAACCGGTACCAAAGTCATCGATCGAGAGCCCCATGCCATGCCCCTTCAATATCTCGGTGATGGCGATGGCATCGTCTGGGTGGGCCATGATCCCGCTCTCGGTGATTTCGATACTCAAGGCGTGAGGAGACACGCCGTGCGTGCGGCAACTGGCCAGCAGCGTCGCCACCAGATCGCTATCTTCGAACTGGTCGGCCGCAATGTTGATAGCTAACGGCACGTGCAGTTGCAGACCTTGACGCTGCCACTGGGCTAACTGCTGGCAAGCTTTATCGATGACACAGTTGCCAAGCGGCACGATCATTCCACGCTCTTCGGCAATGGCGATGAACTGCCCGGGCGAGACGTCTCCCAACTCGTCGTCCCACCAACGACACAGCGCTTCCGCCCCAATGAGTTGGCCACTGCGCATATCCACCTGCGGCTGGAAATGTAAATAGAACGAGTGGTTTGCAATCGCCAGTGCCAGGCGCTTGGCAATATGCAGCTGTTGTGCGACCGCATGCCCCATCCAATACTCGAACGTACGCGTCGACAGTTTCTGGCGCTTTGCTTGGTACATAGCGATATCGGCATGCTTCAAGAGCGCTTGCGCCGATTGACCGTGGGCCGGGTATAGCGCGATTCCCACGCTCACTGACAGTTCAGACGAGTGCTGCTCTATCATGATCGGCTCATGGAGACTCGCACAGAGGGTGTCCGCTATTTGTTGGGCGTGTTGCTCGTCGTTCGCTTCCTGGCAAATGATCACGAACTCGTCTCCACCTAGCCGGGCGACAAACTCTCCCGTAGGCAGTACGCTGCGAAAGCGCTGCGCGACTTCTTTTAGCACCAAATCACCGACATCATGGCCAGCGGTGTCATTAATCTCTTTGAAGTGGTTGAGATCGAGCAGCAATAGCGCAAAAGGTAGCTGCGCTTCGGCGTTGACACACTGCTCGAGCCGCTGCATGAAAGCCGTGCGGTTGGGTAACCGAGTGCCTGCATCACAATAGGCCAGTTGGCGTATGCGAGCCTCGTCACGTTGGCGGCCAAGTTCGGACGCTGCTCTTGCGGCGAATATTTGCAATACCGCGCTGACGATTTTCGTCTCCGAGAGCGGTGCTTTGAACATCACGCCAATAATGCCAATAGGACGCCCATGGGCATCGTCCAAGCGTCGACCAACGTATGCGTTGACCCATGACAGTGCGCCATTGGACTCGACCGGCAAACGAATACCAGCCCCTTCGAGCACGATACATTCACGCTGTGTCAACACGTCCTGACAGGGCACGCCTGCCAAATGGTAGCTAAACGCAGGCTGACGCTCGCCGTTAACGTAGAGCGACAACACATTGGCAACGTTGGGGTCCTGATCATCGAGCGTCGCAATGAAGCCGACATCGGCAGCCAACGCGTTGGCCATGTGATCGGTCAATTGCGTCAGGAAGGCTTCGCCGTGCTGCGCCGACACGGCGGTGGCCACTTGAGCCACCGCATGCTGGATACGCTGTTCGGCTTGACGGTGTCGAAGGCTGTCGATACCAAAGGCGATATCGTCAGCCAGTTCACTCAATAAGCGCACTTCGGCAGCCGTCATGGGCGCATCATCGCTTTGATAGAGCGTGATGACACCGAGCAGTTGCCCCCGATACACCAACGGCAACGCCACCAACACGGCGACGTCTAGCGCCACCAGCGTGGCATCGTGCCCCGAAGCGTCGGGATCGAGCCGAGGCGAATATACCACCGGTGCACGGCGGGCCATCGCTTGGTGACGTAGTTCGCGGCTATAGCCCTCCACCAGCAGCTGCTTTGGACTTAACCAACCCGACACATCGGTTTCTCTATCGACACAGGCTTTTAGCCCCCCTTCGACGCCTTCCTCCCCAGGCAGACCATGATGCACCCAAGCCGCCGTGTAGCCTCCGACGTCCACTAGAACGCGGCACGCCGACTGCAGTAGCGACGTTTCATCGTGGGCGTGAAACCGTGCGTCATTTCCTCTACTCAGCAACCTCAACGCCCGTTGCTTACTGGCAATACGCTGATCGGCCTGATGACCGATGATCTGACGGGAGAGTTCGACGCCTGCTAACGAGGCAACGATACGCATGACCTCTTTCGTGTATCGAGGCAACCGAAGCGGTCGCGAATGCATGAGCACGAGAATCCCATGGCAGCGGCCCGATGCATCAGCCATGGGGACACCGAGATAACTTTCGACACTGAGCGCTGTCAGTCGAGCATCGTTAGGGAAGCAGGCACGCGCCTGGGAAGTGATATGAAAACAAGCGTGCGCACTCTTCACTCGCTCACAGGGGGTGCCACAAAGCAGATAGGAGGTCGCCTCGACAAACGTACCTTCGGACCACATGGCCAATGGCGTGGCGGTATCGCGATGATCGATACGAGCGACCAATGCGTGGTCGACGCTGAGCAACTTCGCCAAGGTGCTTGCTAAATGGTGAAAGAACCCGCTTTTATTGACACGGGACAATCCTTCGGCGAGCTGTTGGAAAATTTCTGGTGCCGTCGTAGGAGACATGATATTAAGCGCCTTCGGGTTTGATAGGTAAGCCACGTTGGCAAGCCAAATGCTTTGATCAAAGCCGAATTGACCGCTGTGTGATCATCCCTGAACCATACAGTGATAGTGGCTGTTACGTTTGAACAGCTACCTTAAAGAGCATTGTCCGTCCTTGTTATTCATGCCAATGGATACCACCTGAACCATAGTGTTCAACAGGGATGTCTTTTAATGACTTAACGTACGGCAGACATCTCATCTCTTGCTCTTCCAGCCAACACTTCAAACAATAACGCTTATGGCCATTACTATACGGCCTTTAAGTTTTAATGAATCTCACCACGTTTTTATTTTAGATGATCAATTTAAATAGATTTAACTTTGTTAGTTATCGCCTTTCAGTACGCGTTGCAAAAAAAGCAGATGATGCCACTCATTATCAACCTGCGAAGGTGATATTCAACCTAAACAGTCCTTCATGTCAATAGGCCGTTCCCCAACCATTCAAGGTTATATGGAGGACCGTGTGAATAAAACCGAACAGAAACGGCTAGCTAGCAACATCGGCAGAGCCATCGCCAAACAGCGAATACGCAGCCAGTTGACCCAAGAAGAAGTAGCCGAACGCCTTGGGGTTGGCAACGAAGCCGTTTCTCGAATCGAGCGAGGGCGAGTTATTCCCAATATTATACGCTTATTAGAATTAGCCGAGATATTCAACTGCGAAGCAGCGGAGCTTTTAGGCCAAGCCAGTATTCATGTCGATGATCAAACACACCGAATTAAAGCGTTATTAGCTCCATTAAAACAACGTGATCGAGAGTTGATGTTAGAACTCGTAGAGAGCTTGGCCATACGTTTTCAACAAGACGAATCGACCGAAAAGTAGCCTCACGCCCAACGAACACCTCTTCGGATATCGCCACATCGCTTGGCGTTTGTCGTGGAATGCGCGTCATGTTTCCAGCGTTTTGGAGCTTATCAACGCTTCGTGCTATAGATACTGGACGGAGTAGCTATTGAGCACCTTATGCAGTGCGCATGATCCATACCCAGCATGACGCAACCTCTGCGCTAGCCCAACCGTCTCTTGAGGGGCCCTATGCTGAATACGACGACCTGGAATCGCCTTCGCTATAGTGCCTATGCACCTTTCTATGATGCGGTCGTATCGCGAGCGTTACGTCGTCCACGGCGTGTCGCGCTCAGCCACGTCGACTGGGAGCCCGGTATGCGCATTCTTTTGGTGGGCGCAGGAACGGGCTTGGACCTTCCCTTCATACCCCATGGGCTAGAAATACACCTGACCGACCTTACACCTGGTATGGTCCGACGCGCCAGCGCCAGGGCCGAGCGTTATCAGCGAGATGTGGCTTGCCATGTCATGGATGCCACTCAACTGCTCTATCCCGATGAGCACTTCGATGTCGTCGTCATGCATCTGATTTTGGCGGTGATGCCCTGCCCCGAGCAGGGACTGACCGAGGCCTACCGTGTGCTTAAGCCCGGTGGGCAGCTGTGCGTTATGGATAAGTTCCAACCCGATGACCAACCGTCGGGCTGGGGACGACGCGCAGTCAACATCCTTACCTCCTTCATCGCAACCGATATCACACGGCAAGCCACGCCCATGCTCCAACACGCAGGTTTTCGTATTCAGCGCGACGAACCGGTGCTCATGAGCGGCCTCTTCCGCGCACTGCTTGCAGTGAAATAAGTGAGCGAAATTGCTAGCCATCAACAAAACTCTATACAATAAAATATCAATGTATAGATTTTGCACATAAACCGACATAGCATGACTGTCCTGCTTCATGTCACCGACGAGGACGCGCCATGCCTAAAGCGGCGGTCAAACGCTTTCGCTGCCTACCTGAGGATGAACAATCACGCGTCATCGAAATGGCCTGGGAAGACCGCACACCTTTCGAAGCCATCGAGCGGCTCTTTGGATTGGACGAATCCGATGTGATCGAGGTGATGCGTCACCAGATGAAGCCAAGTTCATTCCGCCTATGGCGCAAGCGGGTCACGGGCCGCACGACCAAGCACCGAGCCCTGCGTTCGCCCGATGTCATGCGTGGCTACTGCCCTACTCAATACAAGCGCTAAGCTTTTCTTCTCACCGCTGCCTAATGCCTCTCATTTCACTGGCAAAGTCGCCGTGCCGCCCACGTTCATGTCGCCATGACAGGATATGTTCAGCCGCCACTAAGTGTTATATTATCACATAACATATAAAAGTGAGAGGACCTATCCGTGTCTGCATTTTCTCCCCTGCCCGTGACCGTGCTTTCAGGCTTCCTGGGTGCCGGTAAAACCACCGTGCTCAATCATATTCTCGCCAATCGCGAGGGCCGACGTGTTGCGGTGATCGTCAACGACATGAGCGAGGTCAATATCGATGGTGCACTGGTGCGTGGCGGGCCTGGCGAGCCGACGCTGGATAGCGACGTCGCCTTGAATCGCTCGGAAGAGCGCCTCGTCGAGATGAGCAATGGCTGTATTTGCTGCACCTTACGCGAGGATCTGCTGGTGGAGGTGAGCCAACTGGCCCGTGAAGGGAAGTTCGATTACCTGGTCATCGAGTCCACGGGCATCTCCGAGCCGCTGCCCGTGGCAGAAACCTTTACCTTCGAAGACGAAAGCGGCCAAAGCCTTTCCCAGGTCGCAAGACTGGACACGCTGGTCACCGTGGTCGATGGTGCCAACTTCCTGGCCCTGTATCAGGAAGCGCAGAGCCTGGCCGAGGCGGGAGAAAGCCTGGGCGAGGACGATGAGCGCAACGTTGCCGACCTGCTGGTAGATCAGATCGAGTTTTGCGATGTGCTGCTGATCAGCAAGACGGACTTGATCAGTGAGACTGAACTGGCGTCATTGAAAGCGATTCTACGCTCGCTCAACCCGGAGGCCGAGCTGGTGCCCATCACCCAGGGCGGTGTCCCGCTGGACAAGGTGCTGGATACCGGCAAGTTCGATTTCGAGCGCGCCCAGCAGGCGCCCGGCTGGCTCAAAGAGATGCGCGGAGAGCACGTACCGGAAACCGAAGAGTACGGCATTGGCAGCTTCGCCTACCACGCCCGCCGCCCCTTCCACCCGCAAAAATTTCACGACCTGCTGAATGCCGAGTGGTTCGGCAAGGGCCTGCTGCGCTCCAAAGGCTTTTTCTGGCTGGCTACTCGCCCCCGCTACGCGGGCCAGTGGAGCCAGGCAGGCGGCATTGCCCATCACGGCCCTGCCGGGGTGTTCTGGAAGGCCATCCCGGAAGCCAACTGGCCGGAAGACCCGGAATACCGCCAGTTCATTCTGGAGAAATGGCAAGAGCCATTTGGCGACATGCGCCAGGAGCTAGTGTTCATTGGTCAGAACATGGATCAATCCCGCATGCGTGCTGCGCTGGATGAGTGCCTGCTGAGCGAAGCAGAGTTGCTGGAAGGCATGGAAGCGTGGAAGCAGCTCCCGGACCCCTTCCCTGCCTGGGAATAAACGCACGCCGCCCACCAAGCGTTCCCCAAAACAAAAGAGAGGCAGCCGCCTCTCTTTTGCGATGATCTTACGCTCCCCTGATATCGTTCACTGCAGCAGGCTGGGTAGCCAGGTCGCCAGCCCCGGAAACACGACCAGTACGGCCACCAGCAGCATCGAACAGAGAATGTAGGGGATCGCCGCCGAGTAGATTTCGCGCATGGTCGTCCCTGCGGGCGCCACACCCTTCATAACGAACAGCAGTAGACCCAAAGGAGGCGTCGAGAAACTGATCTCCAGCGCCAGCAAGACTACGACGCCAAACCACACCAGATCGAATCCCAGCGCCTGCGCCAACGGGAAGAAAATCGGCACGGTCAGCATCATGATGGAAATCTGCTCCATGAACGTGCCCAGTACCAGAAGCACCGCAAACATTGCCAACAACATCAGCAGAGGCGATAGGTCGAAGCCGGTCGCCCAGGCAATCAGTCCCCCCGAGGCTCCCGAGAAGCCGAGCAGCTGGCTGAACGTGGCCGAGCCGAACACGATCAGGTAGGCCATCAGCGTGACTTTCAAAGCGCCGGTCACGGAGAGTTTGAACGCTTCCCATGTCATGCAGCGGAAGATGAACGCCAGGATGATGACGCCCAACGCGCCAAACGCAGCGGCTTCAGACGGAGTGGCAAAACCAATCAGCATTAACGCAACGATAATGACCATGACACTGAGCATGGGCAGGATGTCAGTCACGATCAGCTTCAGCTTCGCCGCCATCGGCACCGGTTCGAGTTCGTAGTTCGGCGCCGCTAGCGGATCCAACGTCGTTTGAATGAAAATAGTAGCAATGTAGAAGCCTGCCAGCGTTAGTCCCGGCAGGATACCGGCAATCAGCAAAGCGCCGATATCCACTTTTGCCAATGTCGCTAACAGTACCGCAAGCGCGGAGGGTGGAATAATGATCGCTAAACCACCGGTTCCCAGGATCGGGCCAATGGCCATTTTCTTTTTATAGCCACGGCGCTGCATTTCAGGCACCAGTAACGATCCCATCAACGCCGTAGAGCCCATGGAAGAGCCGCTTAACGTGGAGAATGCCGTACCGCCCACGACCGTGACGTACGATAAACGCCCCGGCACTTTACCCATGAGTTGATCGACGGCATTGAACATTTTCATGCCCAAACCGGTTCGGAAAAACAGCTCCCCCATTAACAAGAACAGCGGTATGGGCACTAGGTTGAAACTCGACAGTGCACCAAACCCGTTATTGAGCATCTGTAGGATGCCCGCTTGCCCCCCCATGAAGTGCCATGCACCAATGACGTTAGCGGCTAAAAAGGCTAGGGCGATAGGGGTGCCAATCGCCATAAAAAGCAGAATGAGCGAGAGTAAAAAGGCGAGCGCAAAGTACCATTCCATTATTCTTTAATCCCCGCTTCGCCACTATGAAGAATGTCTTGACCCACGACAAAGCGGCCAAACTCGATTGCCATCAACGTAAAACTGATAGGAAATACAACCGTCAATATCCACTTAGGCACGAAAAAGGCGCGTACGTCATAATCGTTACGCTCTATATTCATCATGACCAAGTCCAACCCCTTCCACGCCAACACACCGCACACCACGACGCACAGCAGTGACACGCCCCTGCTGAGCACATTTAGCACGGCCGGCGGCAGCACCGAGGTAAGCAATTCGATGTGAACGTGCCCTTTTTGGCGTACCAGCCACGGCGCCCCCAAGAGCGTGAGGTAGAACATGGCGTACTCGGTCGACAGAAAGAACCAAGCCGACGGCTGGAGCCCTAAGTTACGAATGACCACCGAGAGCACCACGGCCACCATCAGCCAGACAAGCATGATGGCGGCGAGCAGAGCCATGCCGTTAAGCAGCAGCAGATAGCCGCGTTGTGCGTAGCGCATAAGACACCCTGGAAAATAGCCACAACATGGGGCGCGCGATGGCTCGGCGCCCCCTAGGTGTTATAGATCGTTGAATTTTTCGATCAGCGTATCGTAGTGCTCGAGGCCCATCGGGTGACGCTCCATCTGGCGACGCATGCGCTCCCAGGTCGCATCTCGGGCAGCATCGGAGAAACGCTGAGCCGCTTCGCCTTCCAAGGTAACGACCTGCATGCCATCGGCTTCCAACTGTGCCTGCTGCTCATCGGCCAGCGCCGCCAATTGTTCGGCGCTCTCACGCTCGTGCTCGATGGCGACCTCCTGCAAGATTTGCTGGGACTCTTCGCTGAGTTGGTTCCACTTGCTCAGGTTGACGATCACGCCCATGTCCGTGGAGAAGAAGGCAGGATCGACCCGGTAGTTGAGGAAACGATCCCAGTTGAGATCCTTCAGGCCGATCTGCGTCCAGCCGGTGGCATTGACCACGCTGCGCTCCAGGGCCGCGTAAACGTCGGTCGTCGGCAGGCTAATCGGCTGCGCTTTTAAATAGTCCTGAAAGAAGGCGTCGTAAACGGGGTTACTGCGCAGGCGCAGCCCCGAAATACTGAGGTTGCCCTCTTCGTCCAGGCTCGGCTCGTCAATGGTGTAAAGGTTGTAGCTGACCCCGCTGTCGAACCAGCCCAAGTAATAAGTCCCCATTTTTTCCTGGTGGATCTGGTTGAGAAGGTCGATACCGCCATTCTCACGGGCATAAATGGCATTGGTATTGGACGCGACCATGGCATCCCGCTCGGGCACCGTGCCGGCATAGAAACTGGCGGCGGTGTAGGCCATGTCCACCACGCCATTGCGCACTGCGTCCGGCTGCTCGGAAAGCCCGATGACCTCGGGGCCGCCACGCACGTTGATCTGCACCACGCCTTCACCGCGCTCATTCACTTTATCTACAAATTCCAAAAAGCTTTGGGTGTAAATCAAGGAGGGAGGAAAGGCGTGGACGGCGTTGATTTGGTCCACTGCCAAGGCATGGGTCGAGGCCAGCGCCGTGAGCATGCCCAACGTAAGGGTTACTTTTTTCATGTGTGTCTCCTGCACAAGGTGATCTGTTGTAGCGGTTATTGTGTTGATCTACTGCCTAAAACCATTGTTGCAAGCGTGCGTCGTGTTGTTATCGGTCCGTCATGTTAGGCGCGGGGTGGCTGCTCTGACGGCAGCTTGACCCGGGGCAATGTTATCCTCTGCTGATGATCTCGTCACTGGGCGGCGCCGGCGCTACCCATGGGAACTGCTGTTCGTAATCCGCGGCGAACGCATCGATCTTTTCAAGATGCTGGCGAGTCATATCGATATCGTCCCAACCGTTCAGCAGCTTGGTGCGCCACACGGCAGAGACACTAAAGGGTACGTTCAGCTCGCCGACGCGAATCTGCTGCGCTTCCAAATCCACCACGATAGGCGCAGGCGCCTCGGCCAGGGCCTGCAACAGCTGTTCGGCGACCTCTTCCGTTACGACGGCGGGCAGCAAGCCATTGTTGACGGCGTTGGACGCGAAGATATCGCCAAAGCTCGGCGCCACGACGCAGCGAAAACCATCGTCCACCAGCGCATAGACAGCCGCCTCGCGGGAAGAGCCGGCGCCAAAGTTGCGTCGACTGACCATGACTTCCGCCTGGCTCGCCATGGGGTGATTGAGCATGACGTTCGGCACTTGCTGGCCCTGTTCATCATGGCGCACGTCATACAGTAGAAACTGCCCGTACCCCACGCTGCGTGGCTCCTTCATGAAACGGGCAGGAATCAACTGGTCGGTATCGACGTTCGCGGCGGGTAACGCCACCCCCAGGGTATCCAGGATGGTGATGGGTTTCATGATGGCTCTCCAGAGGCGCGGGGTGAGGAGGAAGCAAGCTGGCGTACGTCAGTCAGCCGCCCGCTGATGGCCGCCGCGGCGACCATGGCGGGCGACATCAAATGGGTACGCGCGCCCGGGCCTTGGCGTCCTTTGAAGTTACGGTTGGTAGTCGACGCACAGCGTTCGCCGCTGGCCACCAAGTCACCGTTCATGCCCACACACATGGAACAGCCGGAGTGGCGCCACTCCAGTCCCGCCTCGATGAAGATACGGTCCAAGCCCTCCGCTTCCGCTTGCGTTTTCACCAGCGTCGAGCCGGGGGATACCATACCGGGCACGCGGCTTTTGCGGCCAGCCAGCACGGCGGCGGCGGCACGCAAGTCTTCGATCCGGGCATTGGTGCAGGAGCCGATGAAGACGCGGTCGATGGTGATATCGGTGAGCTTTTGCCCTGCCACCAGGCCCATATAAGCTAGGCTCTCCTGGGCCTGGCGCGCTTTGGACGGGTCATCCAATTGAACAGGATCGGGCACGTGCTGATCAATGGGCAGCGCCTCTTCCGGCGAGACGCCCCAGGTCACCGTAGGGGCGATCTCGTCGGCATTCAGCACCACTTCCAGATCGAACGCCGCGTCAGGGTCGCTGCATAGCGTCGCCCAGTGTGCACAGGCCTGCTCGAAAGCCTCGCCCTTCGGGCACCAGGGGCGCCCACGCAGGTAGTCGAACGTCGTTTGATCCGGGGCGATCATACCGCAGCGCCCGCCCCCTTCGATGGAGAGATTGCACAGCGTCAGCCGCGCTTCCATGGAGAGCCCCCGAATCGCCTCGCCTGCGTACTCGATGGCATAGCCGCGGGCGCCGTCGGCTCCCAGTTTGGCAATCCAGGTAAGGGCGATATCCTTGGCAGTGATCCCTTCCGCCAGCTGGCCCTCCACTGTAATACGCATCACCTTGGGCTTGCTCTGCCACAGGGTTTGGGTGGCCAGCACATGGGCCACTTCTGACGCGCCAATCCCGAAAGCAATACTGCCGAACGCCCCGTGGGTGGCGGTATGGCTGTCCCCGCATACCATCACCATGCCGGGCTGGGTAAGCCCTTGCTCAGGGCCTAGTACATGTACGATGCCCTGGCGTGGGTCGTCCAGGCCAAACAGCGTCACCCCGTGCTGTCGCGTGTTATGGCTGAGCTGCTCGATCATCGAGCGCACCTTGGCGTCGGCCACGCCGGCAAGGTCTCGTGCCTGGGTGGGCACATAGTGGTCGGCAATGCCAAAGGTCAGGTCGGGTCGGGCGACGGGCAACTGTCGTTCACTCAACTTGTTGAAGGCATGGAACGACCCTTCATGGACAAAGTGACGGTCTACCCACAGCAGGCTTTGGCCGCTGTCGCTGCGATGCACTTCGTGGGCTTGCCACACCTTGTCGAATAGCGTCTTGGGGGAACTCATTGTCGTCACTCGTGGCCTCAGTGCGCCCTACCAGGCTTGTCATTGTTACCCCAATACAACTAGCGCAGTTATCCAGCACAGGTCAAATGTATTTTTTTAAATTTTGAATCTGTATTAAATTTAATACATTAAAAGCAGAGAAAAAGTGCCCACTTACCCCTCGGTTTGGGTGGGTCCACCGCCCACGCGTGGCTCCCAGTACCGCGCATCATCATCACCGTTGCGTTCGAGATCGATCTGGATCCGATAACGGTCGGGCCGATACAGCGCCTCCAGGTGCTCTACTCCGCGACCCTGCTCATCGAATACCACGCGGGTCAGCGAGATCAGCGGTGAGCCTACGGTGACATCCAGCGCTTGGGCCACGTCATGGCTCGCCAGCGTGGCCGAAATGGATTGCGACGCATGGTCCACCTTCACGCCGCTGCGCTCCAGCAGGACGAACAGCGGCGTATTGGCCAGGTCCATTTCGTTGTAGTGCAGCGCGATGGCTTCCGGCACATGGGTAATCAGATGCGAAAACGGTTTGCCATCGATCATCCGCACCCGTACCGAACGCTGCACCTTGCCGCCCTTGGCCATGCCCAGCCGCTCGCGAATCATCTCCGGGGGCGGAATGTAGGCAAACTCCAGCAGGCGTACCTGAGACGCTTGGCTCATCTTGACCATGTTGGGCATCAGATTGGAGACACTGGCCGTCATCACCGTGGCATCCAGCGGCTGCTCCAGCACCACGGTTCCCACCCCTGCCTTGCGAGCCACCAACCCAGCGGACTGCAGCGCCTCCATGGCTCGCCGAACGGTCACGCGGGAAACGCCGTGCTGTTCGGCCAACTTGTTTTCGCCCGGCAACTTGCTGTCGACGGGCAGCCTGCCGCTGAGAATGGCATCTTTCAGCAGCAGGTAGATCCGGTGCGATTTGGTCCCACCCACCGCCGAGGACTGTGCATCACTCATTCACGCCCCTCCAGGGTATGCATCAAAAAATATTCACATCAGGCTTGACGCGAGAACAACAATAGACATAAAAATGTATTAAATATAATACATATAAAACACCGTATCAGCATACCGCATTGGCCATATCAACAAGAGTAATGCGCCGTGAAGAATACGCAATGCCTCGATGTTCATCCCCATGACGTGCAGCAGGTACTGACGTTTCTGGACGCCATGGAAGCACGCGATCTTGCGCTTGCCCAGCGCTGTCTGGCCGAGCATGTCGTCATGCAGTTTCCGGGGGCGCCCGCCATGCATCAGCTCGACGACGTGGTGGCGTGGGCCCGACAGCGCTACCGCCGCGTCAGTAAAACCTTTCATGCCGTGAACCACTGTTTGACGCCTCGCCAAAGCATCGTCGTTTGCCACGGCGAGCTGGCCGTCGAGTGGTTGGATGGCAGCACCAGCGACAGCGTGCGCTTCATTGACCGCTTCGAATTAACCGATGGACTGATTACCCGCCAGGATGTCTGGAACGACCTGGCGCTGGCGCAACCCACCCCCCACATGACGAGACCGCTATGACACGCCAACCCAATGTTTCCCACCAGGCTTCCTCCCCCTTGGCGCACCAGCCAGCCCAACTGAAACAGCACGTGAACGACAGCAGGATCGTCGTGGCCCCCGGCGTCTTCGATGCCCTCGGCGCATCGCTTGCCGAGCAAGCAGGCTTCGACACCGTCTACCTGTCGGGTGCCAGTCTGGCCTACACCCAATTGGGCCGCCCGGACATTGGCCTGCTCAGCATTACCGAAATTTGCACCGCCATGTCGCACATTCGCGAGCGCACGCAGCTTTCGGTGGTGGTGGACTGCGACACCGGCTTCGGCAACGCCATGAACGTGATGCGCAGCGTACGCTTGCTGGAGCGCGCAGGCGCCAATGCCATTCAGCTGGAAGACCAGACCTACCCTAAACGCTGCGGCCACCTGCGTGGCAAAACGCTGGTCTCCAAAGGTGAAATGGTCGGCAAATTGCATGCCGCATTGGACGCTCGGGAAAGCGACAGTACGCTGATCATCGGCCGTACCGATGCACTGGGTGTCGAAGGCACCGACAGCGCCATCGAGCGCGCCCAGGCCTACTATGAAGCGGGCGTCGACATGCTGTTCATCGAAGGCATTCGTAGCGACGAAGACATCGGCAAGATCATGGCACAGTTCAAAGGCAAGGTGCCCATCATGGCCAACATGGTCGAAGGCGGCGATACACCGCTGAAAAATGCCAAGGCCCTGGAAGCGCTGGGCTTTTCGCTGGTGATCTTCCCCGGCGCACTGGTGCGGGCGATTACCCATATGGCCAGCCGTTTCTTTGCCACGCTGAAAGAGGATGGCACCACCGATGCCTTCCGTGACCAGATGCTCGATTTCAAACAGCTCAACGACTACCTGGGCACCCAGGCGATGCTCGAGCTGGGCGAGCAGTACGACAATCGCTAGCGCTCGTTCATCGACACGTGGCGACCAGTGACCCGTGCCGCCAACCAATAACGATTCAGGAGACGATGATGCAGACCACCGATAAAACGGCAAAAGAGATCTTTCACGAGGTCATGGCCAACCCGCAGCGAGTGCCCTTCGGCTTTGGCAAGAAAGCGGTGCTGGTCAATGTGGACCCGCAAAAGGCCTACACCCGCACCGACCTCTTCAAGACCGCCTACGAAACCGACCCCAAACAGCTGGAGTATACGAACCAGTTGGCGCGTGGCTTTCGGGAGAAGGGATGGCCTGTGGTCTGGACTCACGTCGCCTTCCTAGACTCCGCAGAAGATGCGGGCGTGTGGGGCACCCGCACCGATACTCCCGACTCGCTGCAAAACATCAAGTACGGCTCCGAGCGCGCCGAGTTCGACGAGCGCTGCGAGATCGACCGAACCCGCGACGTGATCTACACCAAGCGCATGCCTTCAGCCTTTTTCGAAACGCCGCTGCAGTCACTGCTGGTATGGCATCAGGTCGACACGGTGATCATCACCGGTGGCTCCACATCCGGCTGCATCCGCGCCACTGCCGTGGAGAGCCTGTCCCGCGGCTACCGCACCATCGTGCCCATGGAGTGCGTGGCCGACAAGCACGAGAGCTACCACTACGCCAACCTGACCGACCTGCACCTCAAGTACGCCGATGTCATGCCCGTGGCTGACGTGCTGGCGTGGCTCGAGGGCGATGCATAAGGCGAGGAGCCCACGATGAAAGAGTCACTTGGCGTTTACGACTACTGGGCCTACGACCAGCGCCCGAAAATCACTTGGCCCGGCGGCGCGAAGGTAGCCTTCTGGGTGGCCCCCAATATCGAGTATTACGAGATCGACCCGCCGCAGAACCCGAGCCGCAAGCCGTGGCCGCACCCCCACCCGTCGGTGCCCGGCTACAGCATTCGCGATTACGGCAACCGGGTGGGCCATCAGCGCCAAATGGCCCTGCTGGACAAGTACGGCATTCGCGGCTCGGTGTCGCTATCGACGGCCCTCTGCGAGCATCACCCCGAGATCATCCAGATGTGCAAAGAGCGCGACTGGGAGTTCTTCAGCCACGGCATTTATAACACCCGCTACACCTACGGCCTTAGCGAAGACCAAGAGCGGGCGATGATCCGAGACAGTATGGAGACCATCCATCGCCATACTGGCCAAGCCTGCGCGGGCTATCTGGCCCCTGCGCTCTCCCATTCGGAACGCACGCTGGACCTGTTTGCCGAAGTGGGCGAGGAGCTATTCGGCGAGCAAGGCGGTGTTTACACCTGCGACCTGTTCCACGACGACCAACCCACGCCGGTCAGCGTGCGTTCAGGCAAGCGGTTCATCTCGATGCCCTACTCGCTGGAGATGAACGACACCATCGTCTACGCGGTGAACAAAGTGGAGCCGCGCCAGTACGCCACCATGCTCAAGCGCCACTTTGACCGCCTGTACCTGGAGGGCGCAGAGTCCGGCACGGTGATGTGCATTCCCACTCACAATTACCAAGTGAGCTGCCCCCACCGAATCAAGGCGTTTGAAGAGGCACTGGAGTACATCACCGGCCACCCGGATGTGTGGGTCGCCACGGGCCGCGAGATTGCCGATTACTACTTGGCCCACTATTACGATTCCGCCCTCGACAGTATCGCGGCCCAGGCCGCCACCGCAGGCAAACAGGGATAACGCTATGGCGCTCAATGACGACTATCTCGACTACCCTTACCGCCGCCACGGCTACGACCATGAGCGCTATGCGTGGTCGATGCTGAGTGAACGCCCACCGGTGACCTGGCCCGGGGGCAAAACGCTGGCGGTATGGATCAATGTCTCGCTGCAGTTCTACCCGCTCAACCAGCGCGGCGTGCCGTTCAAGGTACCCAACGGCATGACCATGCCCTACCCGGACCTGCGCCACTTCTCGCTGCGGGATTACGGCAACCGCGTGGGTATCTATCGTGTTCTCAAAGCGCTGGCGGCACATGACATCACGCCGACCTTTGCGATCAACGCCCAGCTCGCCGAGCAGACGCCCTATCTGGTACAGCGCTTAAAAGAGCACGGCGGTGAATTTATCGCCCACGGTTGGAACATGGACCACCTGCACTACGGCGGCCAGCCCATCGAAGAAGAGGCCGAGCTGGTCAAGCGCTCCGTCGATACCCTGCGACGCGTAACCGACCAACCCGTTCGCGGCTGGCTCAGCCCCGCCAAGCACCAGAGCTTCAACACCCTGGACCTGCTGGCAGAAAATGGCATTGAGTACTGCGCCGACTGGGTGAATGACGACCTGCCTTATGCGTGCGACACCAGCACCGGCAAATTGACCATGATGCCGCTGGCCACCGAGATTGAAGATCAGTTCGTGATGAGCCAGAACCTGCATTCTGAAGACTCATGGGTAACACAGGTAAAAGACGCGTTTGATTTTCTGCTGGAAGAGTCCCGCGAACAGGGTGGGCGGCTGTTTGCGCTGAACCTACACCCCTGGCTGGTGGGCCAGCCTCACCGTATTGCCTGCCTGGAAGAGGTGCTGGCACACATCAGCGGGCATGCCGACGTATGGCAAGCCCCGGCGGGCGAGATTCTGGACGCCTTCCACCAAGCTGCGGAGCAGGCGTAATGGCGATCATTCCCTACACACACGAGGGCTTCGATGCTCATCTGCCGCTGCTGATTATCGGTGCGGGTGCCTGCGGGCTGGTGGCCGCCCTGGCAGCACAGGAAGCGGGTATCGAGCTTGCGGTGCTGGAGCGCGATGCCCTGCCCCGTGGCAGCACGGCGATGTCGTCGGGCTTTATCCCTGCCGCCAATACGCGCTTTCAGCATGAGCTGGGCGTCACCGACTCCGCCGAGGCCATGGCGGAGGATATTCAAAAGAAGAATGGCTTCGAGGCGGACCCGGCCATCGTCGACCTGCTGGCCAGCCAGTCCGGCCCCACCATCGAGTGGCTGGCCGACCAACACGGCGTGCCTTTTGAGCTAGTGGAAGGCTTTCTTTACCCCGGCCACCGTCACCTGCGTATGCACGCCACGCCTCGGCGTACCGGGGAAGAGCTGATGGGCGCGCTGCTTAATGCTGTTGAGGCGGCGGGTATCGATATTCTGACCCAGGCTCAGGTCGTGGATTTGCATGTGGATAGCACCCAGCGCGTACGCGGCGTCACGCTCCAGCGCCCAGACGGCAGCCGCGAAAGCATTGGCTGCGATGCGCTGATTCTGGCTTGCAACGGCTACGGCGGTAACCCTGAGCTGGTCGAGCGCTATCTACCGACGCTGAAACACGCACTGTATTACGGCCACGAAGGAAACCAGGGCGATGCCCTACTGTGGGGTCAGGCAATGGGCGCCAGCACCAAAGATTTAGGCGCCTGCCAAGGCCATGGCTCCCTCGCCACGCCGCACCAAACGCTGATTAGCTGGGCGCTGATGATGCAAGGGGGCATTCAGGTCAACATCAAGGGCGAGCGCTTCTCCAACGAACACGGCGGCTACTCCGAGCAGGCCGCCAAGGTGCTGGCGCAGCCGGAGCAAGTGGCCTGGAACCTGTATGACGCGCGCATTCATGAGTCTGCCCAGGCGTTCGAAGATTACCGCAACGCCGAGGAGAGCGGCGCGGTACGCAGCTTCTCGACCCTGGAAGAGATGGCCACTGGCCTGAAACTTCCTCTTGGCGCACTGCAAGCCACCTTCACTCAGATGCAACAGCACGCCGAGCAGCAAACCACGGATGCATTTGGCCGACGCTTCGAGCCCGCCAACCTGCTAAAAGCCCCCTACTACGCCATCCGCGTCACCGGAGCGCTGTTCCATACCCAAGGCGGCCTGGAAGTGAACCGCAAGGCCCGCGTGCTTGATACCCAAGGCCAAGCACTGCCCAACCTGTTTGCCGCAGGCGGCGCGGCGAGAGGGGTTTCAGGCTCCAACGACAGCGGCTACCTGTCCGGCAACGGGCTATTGAGCGCCGTGGTGCTGGGCGCGGTAGCAGGCAAAAGTGCCGCCGAGCTGCTGCACTTGAAACTCAGCTCCGCCGCGCTTCCTTGATACTGCTTGGGTTTCTCACCATTCTTGGCTGGGATGGTGAGAAACTGAGATTCTAAGCAGCGGAGACTGTAAGCAGCAAACGCCAAACTGATGCTCAGTTTCTGTCCCCTTGTTGGCGCGCCCATGAGCATCAGCGCAACGATCAAACAGCAAACAGCTCATTTTTTCATGCTGTAAAGTACATTTAGCTAACGCAGCACATTAAGGCTGCACCTTGGCATTACTCGACGCGGTAACAATCTCGCCGCCGTGATCAGTTTTACAGCCCAGGTAGGCGGTGGGCTTACCATCATGGTTAGAGTGGCTGGAGCCTTCGATAATCGTGGCCCTACAGCCGGTTTTATCACCCACCCGCGCCACAGGCTGGCCCTCAACTAAAGAGGGCGAACCGGAGACGATTTCCGTGGTGCCGTGGCCAGGGATGGGGCAGCGATGCAGGTCGCCTTTGCGGGCAATGGGCTTCATCGGCAGATTTCCCACTGGCCATCGCGACGGATGAAGTAGAGACTTACGTAGCTAGCACGACCTTCCTGTGAAACATTATTAAAACGAATGGGTTCACTTACTCCTTTAGTGGTCAGCCATGCCACGCGATTATCTGCTCCCAGGTTTAGCGTCATGGGCTCTTCGGGGAAATCGTCTAACTGGTAAATATCAGGATTGTCAAAGTACATATCATAGCTAAACCGATGGCGCACATACTCTTCCGGAGTGCCCGAAGCTAACGCCAACTCTTCGGTTCGCGTGGCGGCTGCGTTCAACAAGGCCTCGTTATTACCCGCCGCAAACAGCGCATGGAGCCGTCGGTACTCGCGGGCCAAGCTATCGCGGGTAGCCTCGTTATCACGCAGCACATCACCCTCTTCCCAGCACCATGTGGGCATTGATTGCCGGTTTTGGAACGGCACATGTAGCCTGAAGTGTCCAACATGGTCCACCCAGCGGATATCACCCTCTACTGGTTGTAGGGGGGCGTTAGGGTCTCTTGATACCACTTCTGGCTCAGCATCTTCTTCCCCTGGCTTAATCATGATTTCAAAGGCTGTTTTGGCCTCTGTATTCGGATTTTTCCCTGGCTCCCAATACTCCATAGACAGTCGTATCTCATGCCCCTCCGCAAAAGGCACTGGCCAAGCGTAAAATTGAACTTCGTTAAGCCCATTACGAACGTACTGTGTGACTGGCAGCATTGTATTCTGCGCACTGGGCTCGCCTTTGAAGTCGAGTAGAATATCTTGGATGTGCGTACCCGTGGCTAAACCATTAACGCTCCAACGAACGCCAAACTGATATTCGGTTTGCTGTGCCATTGCCTGTGCCCCCATAGTAAGTAATACCAATAAAGAAAAAGTAATCAATGATTTCATACGATGATCTAATCTCCGGTGTTAAATGAAATAAAAGCCCCCGTCCAGTTATCAGCCAAACGGTAGCTGTGAATGTCTCCATCGGCTTGCCAGCGAGTACCGTCGTCTGTTTCGACTATCTGAGAATTGCTGCGCTGGGTTTGGGCTGGAAAACCATCATCACTTGACTGGCTTTTGCGATCACTTGTATCCGCCTTTTTATACCCCTGCACGCTGAGCATCGCGCCGGCATGGGAGAGCTGATAGCCCCACTGGCCGTTCTGGATGGCAATCGCGATACTGCCACTGGTGGCTACCTGTACGCCGTACTTGAACACGGTTCGCTCGGTGAACAAGCTGTCGAAGTACCCCATCATACCGCCGCTAACCAGCGCACTTAGGGTGATGCTCACCTGCCCTTCCGGTTGCTCGAAGGCGTTGGCTTGTACGTTGTAGGTGGCGCGGAGCATATGATTGCCCAGCCTATCCTCCGTGCCCTCGGGGCCAACCCCTAACCCGACTTCCATGAATAAGGCGGGCATGAATTGGCCTTCGATAAAGTACACATTAAAACCCTCTTCGACACTTTCCAGAAACGTGACGAGCGCGGCACCACCACCGGTTCCCCTGGCGGCCATTTTCAGTGCTTCGTAGATATCGAGCTGCACCCCGCACTCATACGCTAACGAAAGCCCTGGCGTTATCGCCCAAGTCGTTCCGGGGCCACCGCTCTCTTCCACCTGCTCAGTGGTCGCGCCCAGCATGAGCTCCGGACCACGGGTGTAGAAACTGAATAGCTTGCTATCGTCATTTTCTGTCCCACTCAGATTTTTGGCGATACGTTGCGATGCCTCGGTCAGCGTGCCAATAAATTGCTCCACCGCATTTTGCTGTTGCCGCTGGTTCTCTGCCTGGCGAAGCGAGGGTCCGGTATCGAGGGTCTCGGTTTCGCTGGGACTTTGTCCTACGGTAATGGTTGTATTCTTAGCGCCACAAACGACGGTGAGGTCAGCGTGGATGCCCCAGCCTTGCCGCGCGGTTACCTGCCTTACCCGCGCCCCCATACTCTGTTGTGCGGCGATCATACGGCCTTCCCGTTTTTCAACCGGGCGAATATCAATCGTGGGAGGTGCGATAGTCACCAAGCCATCGAACTTTAGCTGCGGTAGCGTCACTGCCATGAACTGGAAGTCGTTCGTGCCATCGTAACTGATGCGAAAACGTTCTTCGTTCACCATGGCGGTACGGTTCATGAGGACATTCAGCAACATGACGGCGGCTTTAAAGGCGAGCGCTTCATTCGTTGAGACCACCCCCATCAGCACGCTGGGTAGGGTGATCGGCGGGACGGGCTTCGTCATCACCGTAAAGTCAATCGTGGAGGTCGCTCCTGAGGCGATAGCCGTACCGTTAAGCTCGTCGGTCCAATAGAGCGTGTGCTGATCATGGGGGCAGTTGCTGGCCAGTGTGATGCTGACTTGGCCTTCATCCTTGAGCGGCGTACCGGCTAGAAAGTCTTCGAAGGTTCCCTCGCCCGTCACGAACTGATGTGCCACAAAATATATCTTGCAGCCAGTCGCAGAGAGTTCGTTTTCGCCTTGTAGAACGACGCGAGTATTCTCACCGCCGTGGCAGACGACCTCTACCTTTTCGATACAGGGCGACAACGAAGCGCACTCCACGCACATGGCACCAAACTCGGGGTCTTGGCGGCTTCCTTCGTCTGCGGGTTCAGGGGGTATGGGGCTTTCGGCCAACGCTTGACCACCGTTAGCCAAGAAGTCGTTGTAATGAGCTTGAGCCGTTGACGACTCAAATGCAGAACGTTTTATAGGATCATCAGCCTGCATGGCGTTCCGGATCGAGCGTAGCGTTGTCGTAGGACTAGAGAAGTGCTCCGGTTGGTGTTGTGCTAAATATGCGATGTCTTCAATGCTGGGCTGATAGCTCATGAACGTTCCTCATCAGCGATGGGCCGATAGTTGTCTTCATGCTGACCGGCGTGTTGATAGGGAGCCAATAGCGCCTGTCGGAGTCGCCCTCGGGGTAGCCAGGTCTCCAGTAACTGGCACTTCCGCCAAGCAGCAAGCTGTGGGTTGCCTAGGATGCGCTCTGCCTCGGGATGGCCTTTGACGAAGTCTGGGCCGATGTCCAGCACGCATACGGCAAGCGTTGTGATCTGCTTTTTGGAGGACAGGCCATACGACTGCCCTAGCGCCCGGGCATCGATCACTGCACGCATCCGCTCGCTTTCTGATACGTGGGGGTAACGCTCCTTGAGCGACCGTGCGAGGGCCAGGCTCGCTCTTGACTGCGCCAACTCCCCAAAGCGCCGATACTCCGCCTGTCCTATCGCAAACTGCCGTCCCTGGCCGTTGGCGGCGCGTGCATCGTCGCTGAGGACGATGCTCACCAGTCGGCCCTGCACCTCACGCGCCTCGGTGTCGAGCGCCATCTCGGGGATGAACGTGAGGGCTGGCGGCAACGTCATCAGCGGCGAGGCGGGCACGATCAGGGCTTCTATCGGAGCCATCAACGCGGCCAGCTTCCAAGGCTCCAGGGCCTGGCTCATGTCTAACGCGACACGTGGGTCGTAGAAGCGGAAGTAGACCGGGGCCTGATCGTTGGCGGGGGTCCACAGCAGGGTGAACTTGCGCAGGTGGCTCCGCAGTTGCTTGAGGGTGGCGTGGGAGTGCAGCAGTACGCCCCAGTGCTGGTCTTGGGGCAGGCTTTCCAGCCAATTGCGCACTTCGCTGTCGGCTTCCAGGCGCACCAGCCAGGGGGCGTTAGCGCGGGTGGCGTCGTCCGTGGAGGCATACAGGCAGGCGCTGTGTACACCGGGCTGCTGGAGGCGGGACATGGCCTCTCGGCAGTTGACCCCATCGATCACGGCCCACAGCGGGGGCTGTTGGGGGCCGAGGAGTGCTTGCCAAGTGGTCTCTTGGTAGGCCACCGCGGGTGTGGGCGTCGCGGGTTCCGGTTCGGCAGCGGGTTCGGGTAACAGGGGCAGCATCTCCCCATAGGCAACGGGGTGCGTCGACGAGGTGGTGTGCGCCAGTTCGACAAGCCCTTGCACCAGGCCTTCGCGGCGGCAGCGCTGGAGCAAGGTTTCGATAGCGTCGATGCGTAGTAACCCCAAGCCATCCGCACGGCACTGTTGCTGCAGTTGCTCGCGCACGTCGTCTTCGTTATCGGCCAAGATGGCGGCCACGGTCACGGCCTCATCGGCTTCTTCTTCCCAGCGTCGGGCGCTGGGGTGGGTGGCCATCACGTGGCAGCGGGCCAGCCAGTAGTCTGATACAGCCATGGGTTACTCGTCGGCTAGCGGACAATGGGAGACGAACGGGCTGCCTTCTCCAGCCGCGGCTTCCAGCACGGCTGGAATGGGTGGAAGCGCCGCCGCACTGGGTGATGCCGACCCCACATTGAGCACCGGCGTCACATCTACGCTGCCGCCCGACACCACCAGCGCGGAGCCACCCGCCACTAAGGTGATCTTGCTAGCATCCAGAATGAGTTCACCATCGGCTTTGAAGGTAATATCGCCATTGGCATGGGTCTGATAGCTGCCGCCGACCGTTAATCCACGCTCTCCTTCTACCTGTTCGGTGTGATTGGTACGTACGGTGATGTCACGGTTGCCGTCGATGGTTTCGACGCGATCCTTGGCGACAGCCAAATGGGAGTTATTGCCGATGGTGGCGGTATCGTCGAATTCGACGCGCTTCTGGCGAGAGTTTAAAACATGCAGCTCCATATTTTTCTGGGCATGCATGTAAATAAACTCTTCCCCCGCCTTGTCCTCAAAGCACAGCTCGTTAAAGCCTTCACCTTGGTGGGTCTGGGTTTTGATCGTCGTGCGCGTTTTATGCTCAGGCAATTGATACGGCGGGGTATTGACGGCATGGTAAGTACGTCCGGTCACTAGAGGCTGGTCAGGGTCTCCCTCCAAGAACGAGACGACCACCTCGTGGCCAATGCGGGGAATGGCGATACTTCCGTACCCAACACCCGCCCACCCTTGAGAGACACGCACCCAGCAGCTAGCGTTTTCATTAGGCTGTGCTTCACGATCCCAGGGGAATTGAACTTTCACACGGCCATACACATCGCAATGAATCTCTTCACCCGGTGGCCCAACGACAAATGCTACCTGCGGCCCATCCACCCGCGGTTTGGCATTCGGCGTTGCCCGCCAGGGTGTGTCGCTCGGCCCCATGACGAGCGTGTTGTGGTAGCGGGTCATGCCGGCATCGGCGTTGGCAATGCTATCCTCTTCCAACGCCTGAGGCTGTTCACCGTAATGCATGACCTCGACAAGCTGCCAATCACGATTCAACCGTTCGTTATCATGGTCGATCAGCGTAAAGCGAGTGCCAGGGGAGAGTTCCGGCAAGTCACTCTCGGCGTGTGCCGTGACGGCCTCGCGGCGTAGCGATTCCAGGCGAATACGAGTGAAGGGCTTGCCAGACGCATCCTTTTTATAGCGGCCGGGATAGTCATAGTGCTCATAGTCGACTTGCTGACCGTGCGCTTCAATGTCTTGCCCTTGCGACTCGTGCTGCTGCGCATAACCTGGGTTTTTGAAGGTGTAATCCTTCAGCATGGCCGACGAACTCGCCACGCGCGCCGTATGCTGAAGCTTGCGCACGTACCGAGTGGGAGCACTCCCCCCTGCCCGGCTGTGATAAGTGCGTTCTCCCAAACTCGATAGCGTGTTGGAATCATCGGTAAACACTAAGCGATGCGCACCAGCCTCGAAGATGTGGTAGTAGAAAAGCCCTTCTTCAGCGGCTAGACGTTCGATGAAAGCGAGATCGGTCTCGCGATACTGAACGCAGTACTCTCGCTCGGCTGGTTCGCGCGTCACATTGAACGTCACATCGCTAATGCCACGCTCCTGGCACAGCGTGCGAATGATCGCGATAGGCGTTAGCGCCTGAAAAATTCGGGAGTTATGGCGCAATGACAGGCGCCAAAGCGCTGGTTTGAGCACCAGTGAGTAAAACGTATGCCTATGTCCGCGATCCCCTTGAGAGAACTCGGAAACGATGCCATGGATATGTCGTAATGCCTTCCCGCTTTCCCACACGGTCAGGGTAGCGTTACGATCTAATAACTCTGCAGCATCAAGGTGCCCATGGCGACTGGCCAAGGTCAACGTGAGTTCAAAAGGTGATGACAGCGCCTCTCGATGCGTGAAGTCCACCACGACCGCATCGGCATCGCCGGGCAATGACAGGGTAAAATGGAGGCCGTTTCCGTTTGCCATCACACCGCTCCTTGGCTATTTAAAAGCTAATGAGAAGCGATGATCGTAGTGACGCAAAAAGTAAAAGCAACGGCACTGTTTAGGGTAAGCAGTGTACGAGCCATTTCCTGCTTGAAACTCTAACGCCGAAATGGCCCTCTTAGCACTTTAAAATCATAATGTTAAATGGCTCGCTAATAAAAGCTCATTCCTCGTCGGGTGATGCTTGTAAGATATGTCTTACAAAAATTTCAGTCATCGCTTACAGGCCCATCTACATAGGGAGCGCTTAAAACGCCTTCTCCAACGCAAAGCGTGGCTGGGTGTGGCCCTCTTTGGTGACGCTCTCCATGAACATCGCCAGCGGGCGCACCCAGAGGCCGTAGTCGCCGTAGAGCGCGCGGTAGACCACCAGCAGCTCTTCGCTTTCGCTGTGCTGGGCGGTGCCCATCACTTCGTACAGGCTGCCTTTGTAGTGGCGGTAGATACCGGGAACGGGAGTGGTCATTCGTTTTCCTCTTGGATGGCTTGTGCGGCGGCGGGCTGATTCGCTTTTTTGGCAAGGCGCTCCAGCACTTTGGAGGCAGCCACGAAGCCAAAGGTGCCGGTGAGAAACGTCGCCGCGCCAAAGCCGGAGGCGCAGTCCAGCCGTGTGGCATCGCCGCTGCCGGGCTTTTGCAGGCACACTTCGCCGTCGGCACTGGGGTAGACCAGCTGCTCGTCGGAATAGACGCACTCCACCGAGAAGCGCCGCTTAGGGTTGCGAGAGAAGCCGTAATCCCGGCGCAGCCGCGAGCGCACTTTGGAGAGCAGCGGGTCGTGCTCGGTGCGGGTCAAGTCCGCCACTTGAATGCGCGTGGGATCGGTCTGCCCACCCGCCGCGCCGGTCACGGTAATCGGGATCTTACGCCGCTTGCACCAGGCGATTAGCGCCGCTTTGGCAATCACACTATCAATGGCATCCACCACATGGTCGGCATCCTCAGGAATGCGCTCGGCCAGGTTGGTGGGCGTGACGAAGGCGGTATCCGCGATGATCTCGATCTCGGGGGCAATCAGGCGGCAGCGCTCGGCTAGCACGTCTACTTTGGGCTGGCCAATCGTACCATCCAGCGCGTGGAGCTGGCGGTTGACATTGGAGACACACACGTCGTCCAGATCAATCAGCGTAAGCTTGCCGATGCCCGAGCGAGCGAGCGCCTCGACCGTCCAGCTGCCCACACCTCCGACCCCGACCACCACCACGTGGGCACGGCGAAATGCCTGCGCCGCACGCTGGCCGTAAAGGCGCCGAATACCGCCAAAACGGAAGTCATAATCGCTAGAGGAAGTCGTGGATTCATTCAATGACATGGGCTGGCTCACAGGGCTTGCAGGGCAGAAGGCGTGGCGATGGGCGGCGTTCGCACGCTATCTAGAGGTAGATGCCCCTGCCAGCCAAACTGCTCGAACAGATTTTTCATCGTCTCATCCACGGCGCAGCTGAGCTGAATACGCTTACCCAACAGCGGATGATCGAACGCTAAATAGGTGGCGGCGAGCAGCAGCCGAGGGGCAGCCAGCTGCTCGGCAAAAAAGCGATTGTGGACACTTTTACCGTGCTTGGCGTCGCCAATGATCGGGTAGCCACGGCGAGATAAGTGGCGGCGTATTTGGTGTCGCCGACCGGTCAGCGGCCGTGCTTCTACTAACGAGTAGCGCGCCACCGGGTAGCGGTCTACCTGCACCGGCAGCTCGACGCTATCCAAGCGGCGAATATCGGTCATCGCGGGCATGGCAGGCATCTCCGCCTTGGGGCGCGTGCCGTCCTCCTCCCTGAGCGGGTAGTCCAGCCGCTCCTGCTCAGGTGCTTTACCGCGTACTACCGCGAGGTAGCGCTTCTCCACCTGGCGTTCGCTAAAGCCCTCGCTGAGCAGGGCGGCCGCCTCGGAGGAGAGGCCAAACACCATGACGCCGGAGGTCGGCCGGTCCAGCCGATGTACTGGGTAAACCCGCTTGGCCAGCTGGTCGCGCAGGCGCTGGAGCAGAAACTCGGTTTCCCCACGCGCCAGAGCTGAGCGGTGCACTAATAGGCCGGACGGCTTATGCACCGCTACAAGATGCTCATCCTGATAGAGGATGGTGAGTGGCTGCATGGGTCTCCTCGCAACGTAGGCCGAGAACACGGCAATAGGGGTATGTCGTCGCTGGCTATTGTCGCGACTTAAGTCGCTTATGTCATCCGCTGGGGCGAACGTAACGCTGCGCTAGCGCGCCCATGCTCTCCTTGTCGTGTGGCTGAGCCCTTAGGTCACGAGCGCAACCGAGGGCTCGCATCGTTCTGGCAGGGGAGGCAGCAGGCAGCTACCTTGAAAGAGTGCCCTGGAGCAGGGCTTCCATGGACAAGGAAAGGAGTAACCAAGATGCGCTATCTACTACCCCTCACCGGTATCGCGGCGAGTATGCTATTGGCCACGACGGCTTACGCCAACGAGTCGTTGGATGTCGAGATGCATAAGGTCAGCGCCGACGGAGTGGAGGAGTCCATCGGCACGGTGGCCATCGAGCATACCGAGCACGGCGTTCTGCTGACGCCTTCTCTGACCGATTTGGAACCGGGCGTTCATGGCTTTCACGTTCACCAAAATGCCAGCTGTGAGCCCGCTGAAAACGACAGCGGCGAAATGACTGCCGCGCTATCGGCCGGTGGCCACTATGATCCTGAAGAGACGGGCACCCACCAAGGCCCTTACGGTGACGGCCACTTGGGCGACCTGCCCGTGCTGACGGTGAATGACGACGGTGAAGCCAACCTGCCGGTGCTGGCCCCGCGCTTGAGCATGGAAGACATGCCTGGGCGCAGCCTGATGATTCACGCCGGGGGCGACACCTACGCAGATGAGCCTCATCTCGGCGGCGGCGGCGCACGCATGGCTTGCGGCGTGATCTCTTCTTAACGCTCGATCAAGGCCACGTTTGGCACTGGGCAGCCTTGTGGCTGCCCATTTTATTTTGTGTATCAGCGACTAACGTCGCAGACCACTAAAGTCGTAAAGCACTTATCGACACGTCTCTGTACATTCACCCCGGCTAAATAAGCGTGGCTTGCTGCCTAGCCGTTCGCTTGACACCCTCCCTGACCAGTTGAGTGCTTTTTATGATTACGTTCATTCTCTCGATAGTGCTATTAGTCGTGGGTTACTTTACCTACGGCAAGTTCGTCGAGCGCGTGTTTGTCGCCGATCGTAAGCGTCAAACACCGGCGTTCAGTATGCGCGACGACATCGACTATGTACCGATGAATACCACGCGCAACTCGCTCATTCAGCTGCTGAACATTGCCGGGGTAGGCCCCATTTTCGGCCCTATCCTGGGGGCGCTCTATGGCCCGGTGGCGTTTGTATGGATCGTGATTGGCTGCATTTTCGCAGGTGCGGTTCACGACTACCTGACCGGCATGATCTCCATTCGCAACCACGGTGCTCACCTTCCCCAACTGGCGGGTAAGTTCCTGGGCAAAACGATGAAGCACGTGGTCAACGGCTTTGCGATCTTGTTACTGCTGTTGGTGGGCACCGTGTTCGTCACGTCGCCTGCGGCGCTGTTGGCCAACATGACATCGCTATCGCTGACACTGATCATCCTGGCGATTTTTGCTTACTACCTGATCGCAACGCTACTGCCCATCGATAAAGTCATTGGGCGTATTTATCCCTACTTCGGAGCACTTTTGCTGTTTAGCGCCGCAGGCATCGGCATTGGCTTGGTCGTCACGGGCGCGCCGATCCCTGAGCTGTCATTCCAGAACATGCACCCGGATAGCGCACCGATCTTCCCACTGCTGTTCTTGACCATTTCCTGCGGCGCGCTTTCGGGCTTCCACGCCACCCAAACGCCGATCATTTCGCGCACCACTGAAAATGAAACCAACGGGCGTAAGATTTTTTACGGCATGATGATTGCCGAAGGCGTGATTGCCATGATTTGGGCGGCGGCCGCCATGAGTCTTTTCCAGGGCGAGCAGTCGTTGTCTGACGTGTTGGCGGCAGGCGGCCCAGCCGCTGTGGTCAGCGAAGTCTCGACCACCATGCTAGGCGCCGTGGGCGGCACGCTGGCCGTATTGGGTGTCATCGTGCTGCCCATCACGTCGGGTGATACGGCGTTTCGCAGCGCGCGCATGATCATTGCCGATTATTTGAAGGTAGAGCAGAAGCCCATCGTCAAGCGCATCGTGATTGCGCTGCCGCTGTTCGTGGCGTCCTACGCGTTGACACATATGGACTTCACGCTGCTATGGCGCTACTTCTCCTGGGCCAACCAAACCACCGCCGTGATCGCGCTCTGGACGGGCACCATGTACCTTGTGCTCTCGCGTAAGCCGTACCTGATCACGTCCATTCCGGCAGTCTTCATGACCATGGCAACCTTCACTTACCTGGCCTATGCACCGATTGGCTTTAATCTGCCGCTGCAAACCAGCTATATCGTCGCCGCCCTTGGCACGCTGGTCTGTATCGCGCTGTTTATGAAACGGGTACGCCGCCTGAGCCGCGCCACCTTTGCCGTGGATGAACCGGCTGCCCGCTTCGACACACCCGATACCTTGGCCTCCAACGCCACGAAATAATCGATGACCACCGGGCGGCCATGGCCGCCCATCACGTTAAGCGCTGATATGTCAGCGCTTTTTTTATACCTGTTTTATACCTGCGGGTCGTATCGCGCGGACAGGGGGAGACTGAACGTATTGCTGACCTAACAATAAACGTTATATCATAACGATTATTGTTTGTTTTCGTTTCGTCAGAGAGGCGGCCCATGCGCAGCGACCCGGTACTCTCCGTCCGCCATTTACGAATCACACTCGGCCAACACACTCTCGTGGATGATCTCTCCTTCGAGGTCATGCCCGGCGAACGTGTCTGCCTGCTGGGAGCATCCGGCTCGGGTAAATCGCTCACGGCCAAGGCCGTGCTGGGTCTATTGCCGCCACACACTCGAGTAACGGGCAGGATTCTTCTTCACGGTCGAGACATCATCGACCTGCCCGCCGCCCAGCGACGGAACGAGAGTCGCATTTCGATGGTGTTTCAAGACTCACTTTCGGCGCTGAATCCCCTGGTTTCCATAGGCGCCCAACTGCGTGAGCCCTTTATTCAACACCATAAGCTGTCGCGACGGGCGGCTACTCAAGCAGCCGCCGCGCTGCTAGCGTCACTCCACTTGCCTGATCCGGAAGGGCTGATGAAGCGCAGCCCGGCCGAGCTTTCCGGTGGCCAGCGACAGCGGGTAGGTATCGCGCTGGCCATGGCCTGTAAAACATCGCTCCTGGTCGCCGACGAACCCACCACCGCGCTGGACGTGGTCACCCAAGCCCAGGTACTGGACGCGCTGCACGCACAGACCGAACGGTCAGGAAGCGCGATGTTGTTTATCACTCACGATCTCCACGCGGCCACCCAACTCTGCCAGCGGGCGATCGTCATTGAACATGGCCGCGTCATCGAAAGCGGTGAACTTGGAACGCTCATGACCATGCCCCAACACCCTTTTACCCAATCGTTGGTAGCGGCCGCCCACGGCATCGAGCCCTCCGCCGTTTCGTCCCAAAGAGCCACTCCGGACCCTACGATGCCCCCTTATTTGTTGAAGAGCGCCTAGATGGCACGCTTGCCCTCTCCTCAAACAGCGTTTCTGACGGCGCAGGGACTCAACAAGCGCGTGGCGCTCTCCCGCCCCCTGCCCTGGCGCAAAGGCGTCTACAAGAAGGTCATGAACGATATCGACCTGACGCTTCATGATGGCGAACGGATCGGTTTGGTGGGCGTCTCGGGTTCTGGCAAGTCCACGCTGCTGCGCGCACTGCTGGCCATGGAAGCCCCCGACAGCGGCTCGATCACCTGCCTAGAGCGCAACGTGCGCCCAGGGTCCACGGCGCAGCTACGCTGGTATCGTCGCACCGTACAGTACATCCCCCAAGACCCAGCCTCGTCCCTGGACCCGCGCATGCGCGTTCGCGACCTGGTTAGCGAGCCGCTGATTCGGCTGCACGTGGCGTGTGACCCCAACGAGCGGGCCCGTGAAGCACTGGAGCACGTTGGCCTGGGCGCGCCGTTTTTGGATCGCAAGCCGAACGAACTCTCCGGCGGCCAAGCACAGCGCGTCGCCATTGCCCGGGCCGTGGCCACTCGTCCGCGCTTCCTATTGGCGGATGAGCCGTTGAGCGGCCTCGATTTACCAGTGCGCGCTCAAGTGATCAGCGTACTGAAAACCCTCTGCGACGAGTGTGGCACTGGCTTGCTCATGGTCTCCCACGACTTATCGGTCGTGACGCAGCTATGCGCGCGCACGTTAGTCATGAACGATGGCGAAATCGTCGAAGACCGCCCCACCTCGTCTCTGTGGCGCGCGCCCACTCACCCGGCAACGCGTGCGCTGATCGACGCACTCTCACAACGACCGTCGTGTGCGCTGCCAGGCTGCAATGCCGCCACGGTCGATGCCCCGATGTAATTGCTTTGCCATGCAATGAACACGCTGCTCATTGGCCAGCCAGTCTCGACATCCCCCTTTTTTACTTACTCTACGATGACCAGGAGTCATAACGATGTTCGCTCGCCCTTTGCCCCAGACGCTGCTCGCCGCCCTCGCTGCACCGCTGCTACTGGCCGGCTGTTTTGATGCGTCACCCGAGTCTACCGAGGCCGACGACGCGCGCATCAGCGTGGCCATGTTGCAACCGCCTCGCTCGGGCTTGACGCCTCTTTCCGACGATGCCTTCAAGCTGTCTCGCTGGAGCACGGCAGAAACCCTCATTCGCCTGGATGCCAACAGCGACCCGCAGCCCTTTCTGGCCACCGAATGGACGCAGCTCGATGAGCGTACCTGGCGATTTGTGATTCGCGACGGCGTGACGTTTCATGACGGCACTCCGCTTACTGCAGAAGATGTCGCGCGCTCCCTGACCGCCGCCACCCAGGCCGCGCCGAAGCCGCGTATTCTTGATGGGGTGAACTTGAGCATCGAGGTGGAGGGCGATAATGCCATTATCGTGCGCACGGAAACGGTTGACCCGCTAATACCCAATCGCCTCTCCAGCCCACAGCTAGCGATTCTTGCCGCCAGTGCCTACGGTGACGATGGACGGGTCAACCCGATCGATGCCGGTACCGGTCCCTTCGTGTTGAAAGAGATCAATGGCACCACCAGCGCCCGGCTCGATCGTTTCGATGATTACTGGGGCAAACCGGCCAGCGTGGCGGGGATCGACGCCGACTACGTGCCTGATGGCACTGCGCGGGCAGCGGCCCTTCGCACCGGTTCAGCCGACATCGTGGAAGCGATTCCAGTGTCTCAAGTAGCACTACTCGACCCCACGCTGGTTCACGAAGTGCCCATGCCACGTACCAATACGCTCTATCTGAATACCGAATCAGGCCCAATGAGCGACCCTGGCGTAAGAGCCACCGTGCGTGACGCCATCGACCGCTCGTCGATTGTGAGTACTGTCTACGAGGGGCGCGCCGATATCGCCGAGGGACTTTTGGGCCCTGCGCTGGCCTGGGCCAGCGACTACCGTGCGTCGGTCGAGAACCGCACGCCCCCCGTGGCGGTCGACGGCATTGACATCACCCTGGCCACCTTCACCGATCGCGCCGAACTTCCCGAGGTGGCCGTTCTGCTCGAACAACAGCTCACCCAGGCAGGGTTCAACGTCACCCAAGAGGTGCGCGAGTATGCTCATATCGAAGCGGATGCCCTTGCCGGTGCGTTTGATGCCTTTATTCTGTCACGTGCCACCGTGCTCGACTCCGGCGACCCCGTCGCCTATATGTTTAGCGACTTTTCCTGCGCCGGCTCCTTCAATATCGCCCAGCTATGCGACCCGGCCGTCGACGAAGCGCTGGAGAAAGCCGCACAATTGCCCACCGGCGATGCGCGTCGCCGGGCGATCATCGACGCAGAAGCCGCCATTTTGCGCACCGATGCGGCGATCCCCATGCTGCACGAGCGCGTGATCCAGGGTGAGTCGGCGAGGGTCGTCAACGCCGTGCGCGACCCCCGCGAGCGTCGCCTAATCACTGAAGAGACGTCCATTGACGCTCCCGATGCCTAGGAACGCCCGCGCATGTCCACTGCACTACCGCTGCGCCTATGGCGCAGCCTGCACATAGCTCCCTTCATTCCACTGCTGTCACGGCTAATCACCCTGGCGTGCGTCGTGGTGCTGGTCGGGCTACTGCCCTGGCTATCCGGCCGTGACCCCGCGCTGAGTATCCTGCGTGCCCGCTCAGCGGAGCAAGAAGCAACTCCCGAGGCATTGGCAGCGATTCGGGCGCAGCTGGGACTGGATCTAGGCCCGCTCGATACATTGCAGAGTTGGCTCATGGGCCTGCTGCACGGGGATGCGGGGAATTCATGGATTTCCGGCGCTCCGGTGCTGCCGGGAATGCTCGACAGCGCCCGTGTCTCGCTCATGCTCATGGGGTTTGCCATGGGCGTAGCCATCGTGACTGCCGCGCTGATCTGCCTTCCCGTAGCGCGATGCGGTTTGCGAGGCCACCCAAGACGCTCCTCGGGTGCCGTAGGCGCTGCCCTGACGGCCATGCCCGAATTCCTGCTGGCCTCGATATTGCTGGTAGTATTTGCCGCTTGGCTCAACTGGCTGCCGCCCTACGGATGGCGGGGCCTTAGCTATGCCGTGCTACCCGCGCTGGCGCTGGGCCTCCCCGCGGGCGGCTTGTTGGGGCGTCTGTTTAGCGACGGCCTGTCGGCAACGTTTACCGAGCGATGGGTGGCCACCTGGAGTGTGGCTGGCTTTTCACGCCGCCGGATCATGTTGGCCGTGCTACGGCGCACGCTACCCAGCCTAATGCCCCAGATCGGCATGGTGATGGTCGGTTTGACAGGGGGCGCCATTGCCGTTGAACAAGTGTTCTCCATTCCAGGCCTGGGGCGCGCAACCCTAGGAGCCGCCTCGTCCCAGGACATGCCTGCACTGCAAACCGGTATCCTCATCCTGCTGATCATTGCCATTAGCCTAGGCAGCCTGGCCAATATCGGCCGCGCCCTGCTGCTGGGCCGGGCATTTCGCCTCGGGGCTTTGCCGGTTGCCCACCACGAGTCCCACACCCAACGGTGGGCATGGGTAGTGCCCGGGTGCGCCCTTGTCGTGCTGGTAGCATTGGTCGTGGCAGGCATTGGCCGCGACCCGTTCAGCTCGGCGTTCATGCGTCTGCAGCCGCCCAGCATCGACCTGCCGTTGGGCGCTGATGGCACTGGTCGCGATATTCTGGCCCGGGTCGCCCACGGTGCCCTCTCGACCATGGTCATGGCCACGCTAGTGATGTTCTTCTCGCTGGTATTAGGGCTTTTGATTGGACTCGCGCCGAGGCTCGCAACCGGTCCGATCGAAATCACCAAGGCAACGCCGCCGGCCATTGCTGGCCTCATCGTGGCGGGCGCCCTGGGACCCAGCGCAGCGGGTACCATGCTGGCCGTTACGGCCGTCGCGTGGGCGCCTTTGGCAGCGCATACCGCCGCACTAGTGACAGAAACCAAAGCCCAGCCCCACGTGCGAATTACGCCACTGCTGGGCGTAGGGCAAGTTCGTTTGGTGACCCGCTATATCTTGCCAGCAGTCGTCGGGCCGGTCTGCCGACACGCCATGCTGCGCTTGCCCGGCATCGCTCTGGCCCTGGCCGCACTGGGATTTCTCGGACTGGGCCCCCGTCCACCTTCGCCGGAGTGGGGGCTGATTTTGGCAGAGGGGATGCCCTACATCGAGCGGGCCCCTTGGGCGGTGTTAACCCCCGCTCTGGCACTGATGCTGCTGGCGGTGTTGGCGGTATCGCTGTCCAGTCTCGTGGGCATCGGCCAGCGTCATCGCTGAGACAAACCACCAAAAACGGGCAGCCCTGGGGCTGCCCGTTTTTATGCTGACACTGACGCGAGGCTGAATCGCTGGATTACTCTTCGTCAGTGGCCAATGCCATATGCTTTTGCAGGTAGTTTTGGATACCGACCTGATCGATGAGTTGCAGCTGGGTTTCGATGTGATCGATGTGACCTTCTTCGTCGGCCAGCAGATCGCGAAGCAAATCGCGGGTCACGTAGTCCTTGACGCTCTCACAGTAGGTGATGGCCTCAATGTAGTCGTTGCGGCCGTCGTGCTCGATCTTCAAATCGCACTCGAGCATCTCTTTGACGTTTTCACCGATATGCAGCTTGCCGAGATCTTGAAGGTTCGGGATACCTTCCAAAAATAGAATGCGCTCGATCAGTTTATCGGCGTGCTGCATCTCTTCGATGGATTCATCGTACTCCCATTTAGCAAGTACTTTGAGGCCCCAGTCTTTGTACATTTTGGCGTGCAAAAAGTACTGGTTGATCGCCACGAGCTCGTTGCCAAGCGCGATATTGAGATGCTGAATTACTTTCGGATCGCCTTTCATGCCGTCACCTTTTTAGCGTATTGATCAATAACGTACTGTTTTGCAGCGTACTCTTACATTAATCAAGGAGTATAGGCCATAAAAAGGCTGACTCCCAACGCTGTCGAGAGTATCAGTCGTGACGACAAAAATTCAAGTAAATCAGTTATTTGCTAACGATAAGCCTAACAAGAGTGATTCGCGTCATACGGCGTAAGCGAGACTCATATCAGACTCGGCGCGTACGGCCTGAATGGCCTCGCGGGTGAGGGATTTGGCGAAGCAGGCACATTTGCCACACTGGGTGCCGCAGCCAGTGGCTTCGCGCACTTCTCGCCAGCTGCGCGCTCCATCGCTAATCTGCTGGCGAATCTGATGATCGGTTACTCCCTTGCACACACACACGTACATGGCGACACCTCATAAAAATCATGAAGTGAATGTAAATGATTCGCATACATCTTTTCAAGTAGAAAACGTTGTTCTTTAGTATCGATTCGCCTTAAGGCCATTGAGACATACGATAACCCGTTGACGGGTGAGCTATTTTCAATAAAAAAACGCCCAAAATTATTTTTTCGGAAGCACCACGGTTTCGGTCTTGGATGCAATGTCTGGCCAGCTTCTACGCTGCCCATCGAACAGCACCCACCAATAGCCGATACCGAAGGCCGCCAAGGACAGCCAGGCCGTTGCGCAGCGTATCAGGCTCTGCTTTAACGTGATCGCATGGCCATCCAGCGTTTGCACCCGCAGCCGCCACGCCTGCATACCTAGCGTCATCCCTCCACGACGCCAGGAGTAGACGAAGAACAGCGTCACGAAAAACAGCAGCATGAGCCGCAGGCTCCAGATGTCGAAGGCCGTGGTACCGATCTCTTCTGCCGTTTGACCCAGCACGAAGCGGAAAAAGGCCAAGTGAGCCACGGTGACGGCGATCCAGATGGCCGTCACCAAAAAACCGTCGTACAGCATGGCACCCAATCGGCGACCTATGCCGGCGGGCCAAACGTCATCCAACTGGGTAAAACGTCGCGTCGTCACTGCTCTATTCTCCTGATGTGCGTCTGCGCGGCCTTTAGCCATTTCGGCGTAAGAAATAGATCCCCACCACGGCACAGGCAAGAGTCGGCACCAGCACCGCCCAGACAGGGGAAAAGCCAAAGATGGTCGACGCCGGGGCGAGCAAATCCTGCACGTACTTGAACACCAGACCGGTCACTACGCCATAAAACACCCGCGTACCCGCTGCCACCGAGCGCAGTGGCCCAAACACGAACGAGGCGGCAATCAGCACGAGCGACCCCATGGTGAGCGGCATCAATACCTTTTGCCAGAAATAGAGCAGCGGCTGGTCTGCCTGAAGGTTCTGGCTTTGGAGGAAATTGGCGTAGGCCCATAGCTCGCTGGGCGCCTGGCTTTCGATGTCACGTAGCAGCCGCTCCAACTGGGTCGGGGTGAGCGCCGTTTCCCATGCCGCACTCGGTTGATACGCCGACTCCGTGCGGTTATCGAAAATACGTGTCATGGTCACGCCTTCCAGCTGCCATGCACCCTCCTCCCAGTGGGCACGATTGGCATGGGTCGCTTCGATGAGACGGCGCTCGTCGAAGCGGTAGCGGGTTAAGTCCAGCACCACGTTATCCGCTCGAATGGCCCCAAAGCGGTAGACGCTATCGCCTTCGAACTGCCAGCCACTGCGGGTAGTCAGCATGGCGCCCTCGCCTTGGCGCTGCTCCAATCGCCACGCTTCGGCATACTGCTCGGTTTTGGGGCTAACGAACTCCGCTACCAGCAGCACCACGATGACCACTAGCAGCACGGGCTTCATCACGCCCCAAACGATGCGCGCCAGCGAGCGGCCAGCAGCGCGCATGACCGTCAGTTCGTTGCTGGAGGCCATGCTGCCCAAGCCAATGAGTGCGCCAATCAGCACGGCGACCGGCGCGTACTGGTAAAAGCGCCAAGGGAGTCGCATCCCCAAGTAGAGCAACACGTCCAGCGCGCTGTAGTCGCCCTGGGTGTCCCCTAAGTCACCGATATAGGCAATGGTGATATCCAGCCCCAGCAGCACGAACTGCACCACCACGATGGCAGCCAGGACGTTGCGGGCGATATAACGATCCATTCGATCCATGGCGATCAGCATTAGCGCATTCCCTTTCGTTGAGAGTGCCACAGCAGCAACACACCGAGCCCCAAGAACAGCGCATGCACCGGCCACACACCCAGCGCCACGGCCAGAGAACCACTCCCAATCGCATCGACAGCGGCAAGCAGTAAACTCAAATAGGCAACGTATAGAAACACAGCGGGCAACAGTTTGGCGAAGCGCCCTTGCCGTGGGTTTACCCGTGACAGTGGCTGGGCCAACAGCGCTAAGATGAAGACCATGAGCGGCAACCCTGCCCGCCACTGAAATTGTGCCTGAGCGCGGGGATCGGGATCTTGCCACAGCTCGGCGGTCGTGGCGTACTCCAACGAATCCAGCTCCTGGCGATCTCGGCTAAGTCCCAAACGCAACGTGTAGCGCTCGAAGGTCAAACGCTCGGCATCCTGGCGTCCGGGCGTTACGCCGTAGCGTTCGCCGTCTTCCAAAATGAGAAAACGGCTGCCGGTATCGACGTTCGTTTCCTGGTAGCCCGATCCCGCGCGCGTGATGTAGCTATGCGTTTTTTCTGCCCCCGCCATGGGCTGCTCGTGCACCAGCACTTCCTGCATTTGAGTGCCGTCGCTGCTGAAATCGGTAATGTAAGCCGTGCGCCCTCCGCCAAAATCCTGGAAGCGTCCTGGCGCGAGCACCGATACGTCCAAACGGCTGCGCTGCTCTTCCAGGGTCGCCTCGGTTTGCAGTGCCCCCGCAGGCGTCAACCATAGGCTGCAAAGACCGACCAGCACGGCCACTACCGTAGCGGGTAGTAGCGTCACGCGAAACAGCCGCGTCGGACTCATGCCACACGCCACCATCACGGTAATTTCGCTGTTCATATAGAGCTGCCCATAGGCCAACAGAATGCCGAGAAAAAACGACAGCGGCAGGATCAGCTCCATGAAGCCGGGCAAGTGAAACAGCATCAGGCTGCCGAGTATCGTGACCGGGAAATCCCCCTCGGCAGCATCCGAAAAATAGCGGATAAAGCGGCTGCCCATGATGACCAGCAGCAGGATGCCCGCCACGGCAGACATGGTCAGTAACACTTCACGAGTTAAGTACCGGAATAGAATCAACGCACTCTCCGACTAGTGGTGCAGGTGGCCATGCAATGCGTCCATGGCTTGGGTACACTAATCAAACTGGTAGCAAACACTAAATAACGGGGCATTATCCCGAATCACTCGTTGCTTGTCTTGTTGGAGACGTCATGGAATTTTCCGTTCAGACCGCAAACCCCGCCAAAGCCGAAACGGCTTGCCTCGTTCTCCCTGTCTATAAAGGTAGCGACTTACTGCCTGCCGTGGCCAAATTAGACGACGCCAGCGAGCGCTTGATCGGCCAACTGTTGGAGCGCGGCGACTTCGACGCCGCACTGGGCAACGTGCAGCTCGTGCCGTTTGCACCGGGGCTAGGGGCGGAGCGTATTCTGCTAGTGGGTTTGGGTGAGCGCGATAAATGCCAGGAAGCCGCTTTTATTAAAGCCCTCGACACCGCCATGGCAGCGCTGATCAAACTGCCCGTCGACGAAGCCAGCGTCACCTTTACCGACGTACTGATCGATGATCGAGACGCCGTTTGGAAAGCGCGCAAGACCCTCGAGGCCGCCGAGCGTGCTATTTACCGCTTCGATCAGTTCAAGTCGTCGCCTGCCAAAGCGCCGAGCCTTGCCAAACTGACGCTGATCGTCAGCGATGCCAATGATGCGCCGCTCGCCAAACAGGGGGCCGCACTCGGCATTGCCATAGGCCAAGGCATCAACGTCACCCGTACGCTGGGCAATCTGCCGGGCAATGTATGTACGCCGCGCTACCTCGCCGAGCAGGCCCAAGCGCTGGGACGCGATTCCCAAGGCGCGCTGGTCGTCGACATCCTAGACGAAGAGGCACTTGAAGCCCTTGGCGCCCACTCGCTGCTATCCGTTGGCCGCGGCAGCGCCGAGCCGTCGCGCCTCATCGTGATGAAGTACCAGGGCGCCGACGACCCCGATGAAGCTCCCCATGTATTGATCGGTAAAGGCATCACGTTCGATACCGGCGGTATTTCGCTGAAGCCCGGCGAGGGCATGGATGAGATGAAATTCGATATGGGCGGCGCGGCCAGCGTGTTTGGCACGGTCAACGCCATATTGGCGATCAAGCCCAAGCTCAACGCCGTGTTCATCGTCGCCGCTGCCGAAAACATGCCCGACGGCGCCGCTACCAAGCCGGGCGATATCATCAAGACCCTCAAGGGCCTGACGGTCGAAGTGCTCAATACCGATGCCGAGGGGCGTCTGGTACTGTGCGATGCCCTCACCTACGCCGAGCGATTCACCCCCGCCAGCGTGGTGGATATCGCCACCTTGACGGGCGCGGCCATCATCGCCCTGGGCCACCACGCCACGGGCCTGCTCTCCAACGACGACGATCTCGCCCTCGACCTGTTAGAGGCCGGTGAAACCGCCTGGGACCGGGCATGGCATCTGCCACTGTGGGATGAGTACCAGGAGCAGTTGGACTCCAACTTCGCCGATTTGGCCAACATCGGTGGCCGACCGGCCGGCACCATCACGGCCGCGTGTTTCCTATCGCGCTTTGCCGACCACTTCCCCTGGGCGCACCTGGATATCGCAGGTACGGCGTGGCACTCCGGCAAGCAGAAAGGCGCCACCGGCCGCCCAGTGGGCCTGCTCACCCAGTACCTTTTGGACCGTGAAGCCGACGCCCAAGTCGAAAATGGCGAGGCCTAATCCCAGAAACCGGCCAACAATGGTTGCCTTTCGTTGACGCAACCGTTAAACCTGAACGCATGAGCGTGTGCCCTGGAAAGGCTGGCACACGCTGTCCAAACGATACGCTTAATAGATGCCCTTCGGGGCTTGGCTCTAGCGGAGAGAACACGCCGTGCCCACAGCTTCAGATGCCCAATTAGAAACACGCTTTGAGATCCTGCCGTCCAACCAGCCGATGGCCGATGAGATCCGCGACAACGTTCTGCAAAATCCAGGTTTCGGTAAACATTTCACTGACCATATGGCCCACGTGCGCTGGACCGTCGATGCCGATTGGCACGGCCACCAAGTGCGCCCCTACGGCCCGCTGACCCTTGATCCCGCCGCTTCCGTGCTGCACTACGGCCAGGAAATTTTCGAGGGCATCAAGGCGTACCGCCATGCGGATGGCTCTATCTGGACCTTTCGCCCAGAGAAAAACGCCGAGCGTTTCCGCCGTAGCGCCCGCCGCTTAGCGCTGCCCGAGCTGTCCGATGACGATTTCATCGGCTCGCTGAAAGCGCTGCTGGCGCAAGACCACGCCTGGGTGCCCACGCCCGCCAGCGACGCCGACGAGTGCAGCCTCTACCTACGCCCGTTCATGATCGCCTCCGAGGCTTTTCTTGGCGTACGCCCGGCACATGAAGTCGACTACTACGTGATCGCCTCCCCGGCGGCGGCCTACTTCAAAGGCGGCATCGAGCCGGTCTCTATCTGGCTCTCCTCCCACTACAAACGTGCGGCCCCCGGCGGCACTGGCTTTGCCAAGTGCGGGGGCAACTACGCCGCCTCGCTGGCCGCCCAAAAAGAGGCCGCTGCCAACGGCTGCAGCCAGGTTGCCTTCCTCGACGCGGCAGAAAACAAGTGGATCGAAGAGCTGGGCGGCATGAACCTGTTCTTCGTCTACAAAGACGGCCGCATCGTCACGCCGCGCTTGACCGATACCATTCTGGAAGGCGTGACGCGTAATTCCGTCCTGACCCTGGCCAAAGACGCGGGACTGACACCGGAAGAGCGCGCGATCAGCATCGACGAGTGGCGCGAAGGTGCCGCCTCCGGCGAAATTACCGAAGTCTTCGCCTGTGGCACGGCAGCGGTCATCACGCCGGTGGGTGAGCTGGTCACGGAGAACGAGCGCATTCGTTTGCAGGGCGATGGCAACAATGAAGTGGCCAAACGCATCCGCAAGACGTTGCTCGACCTTCAATACGGCCGCAGTGATGACAAGTACGGCTGGCTGACCCGCTTGGTATAATACCCTAGCGTTACAAACCTAGCCGCCACTCGCACCGTGGCGGCTAGGTTGCCAGGCGCGTTGACACCGCTGGAGCCACCATGGCACGCATCGATTTTTATATTCTGCCCGACACCACCCTAGAAGCCCGCCTGCAGTTCGCCTGTAAGCTCGCCGAGACCATCCACCGCAAGGGCTATCGGCTGCACCTGCACTGCGAAGACAAAGCGCTGGCCGAGCAGGCCGACGACGCTCTGTGGCAGTTCCGCGAGGACGCCTATCTTCCCCACGCGCTGGAAGACAGCGAATGGGCTGACAGCGTGCCCATTACCCTTGGCTGGCAAACCCTGCCCGTCCCGCAGGCAGACACCGCCCTGCTGAATCTTCACCCTGACATTCCCGACGGGGTCGAGCGTTACGCCCGCGTCGCGGAAATCATCAACCAGCACCAGCAGGTACTGGTCGCCAAGCGTGCCTGCTGGCAACGCTACAAGGCGCTAGGGCATGAGGTCGTGCCGCATAAATTGGAGTAAGTGCCTGACGACTTAAAAGCCCTCCATAACAACAACTCAATGGATGAGACTGCCGATGCTTTCCCATACCTTGTTAGCCCGCACGCCGCTAGCGGTCATCGTCATCGCCCAACTGTTCGGCACCTCGCTCTGGTTTAGCGTGAACGGCGTTGGTTTAGCGCTGCAGGACGCCGTTGGCCTTAGCGAGAGCGACCTGGGGCTGCTCACCATCGCCGTGCAGGCGGGGTTCATTACCGGCACCCTGCTGATTGCCACCACGGGCTTGGCCGACCGAGTGCGCGCCAGCCACCTGTTTGCGATGTCTGCCGTACTCGGCGCGCTGATCAACGCGGCGTTCATCAGCGTGGCGGATAACGTCACGTTGGCGGCAGTGGCTCGCTTTTTAGTCGGGCTGTGTCTTGCGGGCATCTATCCGCTGGGCATGAAGCTGGTGGTGAGCTGGACACCCACCCACGCAGGCTCGGCGCTTGGCTGGTTGGTCGGCATGCTCACCCTCGGCATTGCTTCGCCGCACCTGCTGCGCGGGCTCACCCTGCATCTTCCCTGGCAGTGGCCACTGCTATTGGCCTCTGCCCTTGCTCTTCTGGCAGCGCTGATGATTTTCCAACTAGGCGTGGGGCCACATCTGCCTGCCAAGGCCAACGGAGGGCGGCCCTGGGCGGGGCTCGCTGCGTTCAAGCAGAAAGATTTTCGCGCCGCCGCGCTGGGCTATTTTGGCCACTGCTGGGAGCTTTACGCCCTCTGGGCGCTGGTGCCCTTTTTAGTCACCAGGGAGATGGAGCGCTTGGGCGCGGCCCCTGGCTTGCAGCCGTGGCTAAGCTTCGCGGTCATCGCCTTGGGGCTTCCCGGCTGCGTATGGGCAGGCTGGTGGAGCCGACGTATCGGTAGCGCGCGGGTCGCGTTTATCGCGTTGGCGGTATCTGGCACGCTGTGCCTTATTTATCCGCTGCTAGGCGGCCTCTCCCCCTGGCTGCTGCTGGTGCTGCTTGCCCTATGGGGCGTGAGCGTGATTGCCGACTCTGCTCAATTTTCTGCCCTGGCCTCCGCCAGCGCGCCGCCCGAGCGGCTGGGCGCGGCGCTGGCCATGATGAATGCGATTGGCTTTGGCCTCACGATTCCCTCCATCGCGCTTGTCACGGCGCTATGGGCAAGCCAAGGGCCTTGGGTGATTTGGTGGCTGCTGCCTGGGCCCATCATTGGCCTCATCACGATGCGTAGACTGATCACCCGCTGACGGTAGGGGCTGCGTTTGGTAAGGTGCCCTCACCATTACCTCTCCACGCCCGATCAAAGAAGGTTGTCGCTATGAACCACGCTGCCCAGTGGGTGCCGCTCAGCCAAGAGCACCACGGCGGTTTAATGTGGCAGCGTTTTACTGCCTACCACTTCGCGCAAACCACTACCCAGGTCGCACTGGCAGACGCTGAGCTTCGCCATGTGGCGGCGAATGTTCCAATCGCGCTAACGGAAACCGCCGAAGGTTGGCAGGCCGTTGCGCTGCTGGGGCTGGAAGATGGCCAGAACCTTCTGGTAGACGACCAGGGGCGCTGGCGGGCAGCCTATGTGCCTGCCGCGCTGCGCGGCCACCCGTTTGGGCTACATTCTGACTATCCTGGCAGGCTGTGTATTGACCAGCACTCGCCCTATGTCGTTGAACGCCTGGATGCCGAGCCTTTTTTCAACCAGCACGGCGAGCTTGCCCGCTTTCCCGCCCAGGTGCTGGCATTTCTACAGCAGCGTGAGCAAGGCTGTCAGCGGCTCTCGAAGCGTATTACCGCGTTGGCCAAGGCGGCACTGCTGACGCCCTGGCAGCCCCACGGTTATCAAGGCAGCACACCGCTGTATCAAATCGACGAGAGCGCTTGGCAGGCCCTTTCTGCCAAACAAATAGGGCTTTTCTGGCAATTGGGCGCCGTTCCCTTGGTGTACGCTCTGTTGCAATCGCAACAGCAGCTTGGCCGTTTGCAGCTCTATCGGCAACGCAAGGCGACGGCAGAGCCGTCGACGCACTCCTCAGACCCCCTTGCCCAATGGCAAGAAGCGCTGAGCAGCGAAGCCGAATATGACTGGCCGAGCGCTACCTAAACGCGCTAAGTACCGATGCTCTTCAGGAACGATAATGAATGTGAACGTAACCAGGTCGCTCATACTCGGCCTACTGCTGGTCAGCCCACCACTGATGGCGCAACCCGTGCTGGAGGAGCCACTGGCCGAGACGGCCGCCTTGCCCGCTTCCTCTCTGGATGGCCCGGCGTTTTCGCCCGAGCTCCAAGAGCTCCTCGACCGCTTTCGATGGCAAGCCAGTGAGGCGACAGGCAGTTCTATGGCGCTGATCGCGTTACGTGAAAAAATTCAGCAAGCCATCGAGCAGCAGCCCGGCATTCTGGCTCAGCGCTCTCGAGAGCGGGAATCCGTGCTGCGCATTGACGAAGTGCGCGCGGTGCGCCGCCCGCAGGTGAACGCAGGCCTCGAGTACCGCAACGACCTCCAACGCACCGAGTCGCTGCCCGATCGCGGCTCGCGCGTCGATGCCGTGGTCACGCTGAGCCAGCTACTGCTGGATTTCGGCGCGAGTCGCGAACGCGTTCGCGCCGCCGACCTCAGCGCAGAAGCGGCGTTTTGGCAGTCCCAGTCTAGCGTTGAAGAAGAAGTCCTCTACGCGGTGAACGCTTACCTAGACGTGGCTCGTCTGACCGCCCAGCGCCAATTGGCCGAGCATAACCTTGAGCAGCACCAGCGTATTTTTGAAGACGTGAGCCTACGCCGTGAAGCAGGCGCAGGCTCACGCGCCGACGTTCTGCGCGCGCAAAGCCGCTTGAGCGATGCCGAATCACGCTTGGTCACACTGGAAGGCGAGCTGGCCCGGGCGATCAACGTGTATCAGGAAGCGTTTTTCACCACGCCGGATGTGCTGGCGCTGCCCCAGGGTGCCGCGCTATTAAGCGATGCCAATGCAGACCGCCTGCTAGACAGAGCGCTGGCGCAAAACGCCGCGCTGCGCAGCCAGACGCTCACCAGTGAAGCCAGCGACGCCGAGGCCCAGGCCACCCGGAATGCCCGCCTTCCCAGCCTAAGCGTGGCGGTAGAGGGCCGCCAGTTCGATGTGAACGATTTCAACGAATCCGACAACGACGTCGCGCTGCTCTTTAACGTGGACTACACCCCCTACAGCGGCGGTGCTACCTCCTCGCGGGTTGCCCAGGCGGTCGAGCGCCAGCAGCAGAGCCAGTACGAGCAGCAGGCGCTGCGCCGCGAGCTAGAGCGCGAAGTACGCTCTGCCTACACCGATACCCGCACCCGACGCGCGGAGCTGGAAGCGCAAACCGCCACGCTCGCCGCCGAAGAGGAAGCCCTGCTGGCCTACCGCGACCAGTTTGCCGTTGGCCGCAGTAGCATCAACGACTTGCTCGACGCTCAGCGCGACCTATTTCAAACCGCGCTGGAGCTGATTAACCGCCGAGTGCGCTGGGAACAGGCCGCTTTCCAGCAGCTCGCGGTCACTGGTGAACTGCTGGATGTGATGGAGATTCACCTTGAACGCCGCTAACCCCCATCAGGACGACCTAGAGCAGTGCTTGACCTTCGTGGCCGCCCACCTAACGCTGCCCGTTTCTGAAGCTGCCGTGCGTGCTCACCGGGTAGGCAACGAATCACCGCTGACCCCGGACGGCTTTATTGATGCCGCCGAACGCCACGGCATGGTCGCCGCACTGGGCGAACATACCCTCGCCACCCTGGGTAACTCGCTGCTGCCTGCGGTGGCGCTGCTGAAAAATGGCCGCGCGGTGGTCCTTATCGAGCGTATCGATGAGGAGCGCTTCGCGCTGTTTGATCCAGCCTTGGGCAAGCAGCCCGTGGAAACCAACGTAAGCGCCCTGGAAGAGGCGTATATCGGCCACCTGATTGCCGTACGCGCCCGCTACCGCCCGGTCAGCTTAAATAGTGAACCGGAGATTCAAGGCGGCCACTGGTTCTGGAGCGCGCTCTCATCGAATCGCTGGGTGTATACCCAAGTGATTATTGCCGCCGCGCTCACCAACTTTTTAGGTCTGGCCACGTCGCTGTTCATCATGGTGGTGTACGACCGCGTACTGCCTAACGAAGCGGTGGAGTCGTTGGTGGCACTCACCATCGGTGTGAGTATCGCCCTGCTGTTCGATTTTGCGGTAAAAACCCTGCGCCAGCTGTTTATCGAGCGGGCTGGCCAGGAAGCAGATTTGCGCATGGGACGACGTATTTTCGATCACGTGCTCAACCTGCAAATGAGCGCAAAGCGTGGCTCTACCGGCGGCTTTGCCAATACCCTCAGAGAGTTTGAGACACTGCGCGATTTTTTCGCCTCGGCGTCGCTGGTCGCCATTGTCGACCTGCCGTTTATCCTGCTGTTTATTGGCGTGATTTATCTGATTGGCGGGCCGCTGGCCCTCATCCCGATGATCGCCGTTCCCCTTGTATTGCTGATTGGCATCGCCGTTCAGCCGTTTCTCAAACGCCTTTCTGGTCAGGCCTTTGAGGAGAGCCGTTCCAAGCAGGGCGTGTTGATCGAGGCCGTTGCTGGCTTGGAAACCATCAAGGCCAGCGGCGCGGCACCGATGATTCGTAAACGCTGGGAAGAGAGCGTTCACCAGCAGTCGGCTGTAGGGCGTCAAGGTCGCGCGATTCAGCAGTTCGCCCTCAACGCCACTGCCTTTGCCCAGCAGGCCGCCCAGGTCAGCATCGTGGTGTACGGGGTCTTTTTGGTGGGCGATGGCACCATCTCCATGGGGGCCATGATTGCCTGCGTCATTCTCACCGGGCGCGCGCTAGCACCGCTGGCACAGCTGGCGCAAACCATGACCCGTATCAACCAAGCGCGTACCTCCTACCGCGCGCTCGACCAGTTGATGAACATGCCCTCCGAGCGCCCGGCAGGCCGCCACTACCTCAGCCGCCCCACGCTGGAAGGCAAGCTGCGCCTGCAGGACGTGAGCTTTCGCTACCCCGAGCAAACCACCGCAGCGCTGGCGAATATCAACCTGACCATCGAGCCCGGCGAGAAAGTCGCCCTGCTTGGCCGCGTCGGCTCCGGCAAGAGTACGCTGGCGCGCCTGCTGCTGGGCATTTACCCACCGGAACAGGGCGCTGTGCTGGTCGATGATACCGACCTTCGCCAAATCGACCCTGCGGATTTACGTCACAACATTGGCAGCGTTCTGCAAGAGGCTTGGCTCTTCTCCGGCACCGTGCGGCAAAACATTGCCATTGGTGCCCACCACCCCACCGATGAGCAGATTCTCAACGCCGCCAAGCTTGCCGGAGCACATGACTTCATTGCCCGCCACCCCAAAGGCTACGACATGCCGATTGGCGAGCGCGGCGAGGGGCTCTCTGGCGGGCAACGGCAGTTGATCTGCCTGGCACGCGCACTGCTGGGCGCACCACCCATTCTGCTGATGGATGAGCCCACCAGCGCCATGGATATCCAAACCGAAAAAGAGGTGATTGCGCGCCTGAAAGCCGCGAGCCCAACGCAAACGCTGGTGGTGGTCACCCACCGCACTAGCCTGCTGGAGCTGGTGGACCGCGTGGTGATTCTCGACCAGGGCCAGATCGTCGCCGATGGCCCCAAAGCCCAGGTCATGCGCCCTGTGGAAGCCGCTCCCCACCGCTCGCGTGAAGGAACTGCCCAGTGAACCGTCCTACTTCTCAACTGGATTTTGAGCACTTCGTACGTCACGGACGTGCCAAGCGCCCTATCGGCAGTAGCCTGTTACTGCTCACGATCATCGCGTTTCTGCTGATTGGCTTTATTTGGGCCTATCTCACGGAAGTGGATGAAGTCACCCGTGGCCAGGGCAAAGTGGTGCCCTCGCGCAGCCTGCAAGTGGTCGAAAGCTTGGAAGGCGGCGTGGTCACGGAGATCAACGTGCGCCGGGGCGATACGGTGGCCCAAGGCGATACGCTCATGGTGCTCAGCGGTGGCACGCTTAGAGGTGATTACGAAGAGAGCCTCCAGCGCTTGCGTTCGTTACAACTGCGTATCCAACGTTTAGAGGCCGAAATCAGCCAAACGCCCCTGGCGCTGGATGAGGCTCTGAGCCAAGCAGCCCCCAGCGTGGCCGCCAGCGAAACCCGGCTCTTTCATGGCCGACAGTTAGAACTGAATGCGGAGCTACAGGTGCTAGAGCAGCAGGGCTACCAGCGACGCCAAGAGACAGCGGAGCTGGAAGCCGCCCTTAGCACAGCCCGCTCAGGCGTTCAGCTGGCCGAACAGGAGCTAGCGATCATCCAACCGCTGGCCCAGCGCGGCATCGAACCGGAAACCTCGCTACTGCGGGTGCGCCAATCGCTCAATGAGCTGCGGGGTGAAGTGGCCCGTCAGCAGAGCGCAGTGGCGCGCGCCGAGGCGTCGATTGCGGAAATCGAAGATCGCAAGGTGGCGGCACGCAACGCCTTCGAGGCCGATGCGTTAGCCCAGCTGGCCGAAGCGACCTCCCAAGTCGCTGAGCTGCAAAAAACCCTACCGGGGCGTGCGGACCAAGTCGCCCGCACCACGATTCGCTCGCCGGTAGACGGCGTGGTCAATCAGGTACACATCAGTACGGTGGGCGGCGTGGCTGGCTCTGGCGAGCCGCTGGTGGAAGTGGTGCCTGCCGATGATGCCCTGGTAGTAGAAGCGCATATTCGCCCGTCCGATATCGCCTTTCTCTACCCCGGCCAGCCGGTCAAAGTAAAACTGACCGCCTACGATTTTTCCCGCTACGGCGGCTTGGACGGCGAGCTGGTGACCATCGCCGCCGACGCGGTAGAAATGCCGGAAAGCGGCGAGCTGATGTATCCCGTGGAAGTGCGTACCGACGGCTATCTTTACGACGCCGATAACCAGCCTTTGGATATCATGCCGGGGATGGTGGCAGAGATCGACATTCTCAGCGGCAAACGCAGCGTGCTGGACTACCTAATGGAGCCCGTGGTGAAAGTCCGCGACCGCGCACTACGCGACTAAACGCTACACCGAGCGCCCCTGAAAGCAAGATGCAACGCCCCTGACGAGCGCGGGGCGTTCGCGCTATACTTGCTCCCATTTTTTGCAAGCCGTGAGCCGACTCCCCATGGAAAAGACCTACCAACCTGAACAGATCGAAACCCGCTGGTACGAACGCTGGGAAGCCGATAACCGCTTCGCCCCGTCTGGCCGCGGCAAGCCCTTCTCGATCATGATTCCGCCGCCCAACGTGACCGGCAGCCTGCACATGGGCCACGCGTTCCAGGACACCATCATGGACACCCTGACGCGCTGGAAGCGGATGCAGGGCAACAACACCCTGTGGCAGGTAGGCACCGACCACGCCGGTATCGCCACGCAGATGCTGGTAGAGCGTAAAATTGCCGCCGAAGAAGGCAAAACCCGCCACGACCTCGGCCGCGATGCGTTCATCGATAAAGTGTGGGAGTGGAAGGAGGAGTCCGGCGGCCACATTACCCGCCAGCTGCGCCGCATGGGCGCCAGCGTCGACTGGAGCCGCGAGCGCTTCACCATGGACGACGGCTTCTATAAAGCGGTTCAGGAAGTCTTCGTGCGCCTGCATGAAGAGGGCTTGATCTATCGCGGCAAGCGCTTGGTGAACTGGGACCCTACCCTGCACACCGCCATTTCCGACCTGGAAGTGGAAAACAAAGAGCAGCAGGGCAGCTTCTGGCACTTCCGCTACCCGCTGGCCGACGGCGTCAAAACCGACGACGGCAAGGATTACGTGGTGGTCGCCACCACCCGCCCGGAAACCCTGCTGGGCGATACCGGCGTGGCGGTTAACCCGGAAGACCCGCGCTACGCCTCCTTGGTGGGCAAATTCATCGAACTGCCGCTGGTGGGTCGCCGTATTCCTATCGTGGCGGACGAGCACGCCGATATGGAGAAAGGCTCCGGCTGCGTGAAGATCACCCCGGCCCACGACTTTAACGACTACGAAGTTGGCAAGCGCCAGAACCATCTGCTGATCAACGTCTTCACCAAAGATGCGACGATTCTTGAGCAGGCGGAAATTTTCGATCTAAAAGGTCAGCCGCAGCCCGATGAAGATGCCAGCCTGCCGGCCAAATACGCGGGCTTGGATCGTTTCGAAGCGCGCAAACAGATCGTCGCCGATATGGATGCCCTCGGCCTGCTGGTGCAGGTAGAGAGCGTCAACAACACCCTGCCCTACGGCGACCGCTCCGGCGATGTCATTGAGCCACTGCTCACCGATCAGTGGTTCGTGGCCGTGGAGAGCCTCGCCAAGCCCGCCATCGAAGCGGTAGAGAACGGCGACATTCAGTTCGTGCCGAAGAACTACGAGAACATGTACTTCGCCTGGATGCGCGACCTGCAAGACTGGTGTATTTCTCGCCAGCTGTGGTGGGGCCACCGCATTCCGGCTTGGTACGACGCCGACGGCAATGTTTACGTGGCCAGAAGCGAAGAGGAAGCCCGCGAGAAGCATGGCCTAGGCGCTGACGTGGCGCTGACCCAGGACGAAGACGTGCTGGACACCTGGTTCAGCTCGGGCCTGTGGACATTTGGCACCCTGGGCTGGCCGGAAAAAACCCCGGAGCTGGAAACCTTCCACCCCTCCAGCGTACTGGTAACGGGGTTTGACATCATCTTCTTCTGGGTCGCCCGGATGATCATGATGACGCTGAAATTCACTGGCGAAGTGCCCTTCAAAACCGTTTACGTACATGGCCTAGTGCGCGACGGTCAGGGCCAGAAGATGTCCAAATCCAAGGGCAACGTGCTGGACCCTATCGACCTGATCGATGGCATCACGCTGGATGACCTGCTGGAAAAGCGCACCGGCAACATGATGCAGCCCCAGAAGGCCAAAGCGATTGCCAAAGCCACCAAAGAAGAATTTAAAGACGGTATCGAAGCCCACGGCACCGATGCGCTGCGCTTTACGTTCCTTTCCCAGGCCACCACCGGACGCGATATCAAGTTCGATATGAACCGCCTAGACGGCTACCGCAACTTCTGCAACAAGCTGTGGAACGCCTCGCGCTACGTGTTGATGAATGCCGAAGGCGAAGATTGCGGCACCAGCGGCGAAGACGTTGAGCTGTCGCTAGCCGATCGCTGGATCATCTCCCAGCTACAGAAAACCGAAGCGCAAGTCACCAAAGCCATGGATGACTACCGCTTCGACCACGCGTCCCAAGCGCTGTACGAGTTCGTTTGGAACGAGTACTGCGACTGGTACTTGGAGCTTTCCAAGCCGGTCCTGTGGGACGAAGCGGCCAGCGCCGAAGCCAAACGCGGTACCCGCCGCACCCTGGTGCGGGTACTGGAAACCATTCTGCGCTTGGCCCACCCGATGATGCCCTATATCTCTGAAGAGATTTGGCAGCGCGTGGCACCGCTGGCGGGCACCTATGTGGGCGACGATGCCTCCATCATGCATCAGGCGTGGCCGGAAGCCGACGAGAGCAAGATCGACGAGCAGGCCACCCGCGATATCGAGTGGCTGAAAGGCGTGATCATCGCGGTGCGCAACATCCGCGCCGAGATGAACATCGCCCCCGGTAAGCCGCTGGATGTGCTGCTGACCAAAGGCCAGCCCGAAGACGCCGAACGCCTGGAGCAGAACCGCCGCTTCCTGGCCAAGCTAGCGAAACTGGAAAGCGTGACGTGGCTGGCCAACCCAGAAGACGCCCCGCTTTCAGCCACGCAGCTGGTCGGCGATATGGAAGTCCTGGTGCCGATGGCGGACCTGATCGATAAAGAAGCGGAGCTTGCCCGCCTCGCCAAAGAGATCGAGAAGCAGGATAAGCTCATCGGTGGCATCGAGAAGAAGCTGGGCAACGAAGGCTTTATCGCCAAAGCCCCCGACGCCGTGATCGAGAAAGAGCGCGGCAAACTGGCGGAATTCCAGTCCGCCAAAAAGTTGTTGGAAGAGCAGCAAGCGAAGATTGCCGCGATGTAATCCCCCGCTCATGACAGTCTCACAACGGCACCTACTGGGTGCCGTTGTCGTATCTACATCGCCTTTTTCACGCGACGACCTGCATGGCCATCGTTTTTTATGACGAACCGTGTAAGGTTAAACGTCATGCTGTCACTGACTGACAGTCGCACGCGTCGACCATTCATGACATGACCTCTCGTCAATCACACGGAACGCTTTATGCCGACACTCTCTGAGGCGCGCCTGAAGGCATTGGGCAGTACGCTGCAGCAAGCAAAGATCGACTACCGTTCGCTGACGCCCATGGCGGATACGGGCCTAGCACACGACCACGTGTGGATCCACCGAGACGCCGATGACTGGGTGGCTCGGCTGCCCAAACAGAGCCAGATGAATCTGCCGCCAGAAGAGAACTTGGCCTATCAAGCCGCCTGCTATGAACGGGCCAGCCAAGGCGGACATACGCCTCGGTTGCAGGGCGTACTACCGCCCAGCGAGTCGCTACCACGCGGCGCGCTGCTGGTCGAGGCAATTCGCGGGCGCTTGGCCGAACTTCCCCAGGACCTGCCTGCCATTGCCGACACCCTCGCCAGCCTGCACCGCCAGCCGCTGCCTCGCCACCGCCCGCCGTTACTGGCCCCTACAGCCCCTTGGCAAGCCATGGTGGAAGAAGTGTCTCTGCAGGCAAAATGGCTCGACGACGCCCAGCTTCCCAGCAGCATTCATCTGCGTATTCAACAGGAGCTGGATTTACTGCCCAGCACGCTGGATGACGCCGCCGCTACGCTGATCAGCTTCGATACCCACCCCGGCAATTTTTTGGTCACGGACCAGGGGCGCGCCATACTCGTCGATCTCGAAAAATGCCGCTACGGACTGCCGGGCATCGATTTAGCCCATACCTCACTCTACACCTCGACCACCTGGGACCTTAACAGCCAGGCGGTGCTCAGCTTGGACGAGGTCATTGCGTTCTATCGCCGCTGGCAGACGGCCATGGCCGCCACGCCTGATATCGTGCTTCCCAGCGTGAATACGCTAATTGCCTGTCGGCGCGCGACGTGGCTATGGTCGCTGACGTGGTGTGCCAAGTGGCGCGCTCAGCACCTGCAACGCCAGGATAGCGAGCGCCGGGGAGAGGATTGGTCGGCGGAGCTCACCGATGCCGCCGTGATCGACCACGTGCGCGACCGCGTGGAACACTACCTCTCACTGCCCATTATCGACCATGTTCACAGTGAACTTCAGTGCCTACAAACCGCTCTATAACCAACTGATTTGATGAGGTGTGCGATGAAACCACGCTCTGCTCTGGCCACCGCCGTGGCGTTTGCTCTGATAAGCCTAGCCGCGCCTGCGGTTGCCACGCCCGACCCGCAAGAGTGGGAGAGCGTACTGGACGCCGCCGACGGCCAAACCGTGTACTGGAATGCCTGGGGCGGCGATGCGCGCACCAACCGCTATATTGCCTGGGTCGCAGAGCAGATGCAGGAGAGCTACGGCGTTCGCGTAGAGCACGTGAAGCTCGACGATACCAGCAGCGCCGTGGCACGGGTGCTGGGTGAACAGCAGGCGGGCAACGATAGCGATGGCAGCATCGACTTGATTTGGATCAACGGCGAAAACTTCGCCGCCATGCGTGAGCAAGACCTGCTGTTTGGGCCTTTTGCGGCGTCGCTGCCGAACTTCGCTCTTACCTATCCTGACGAGAATCCCGAAGTCGTCACCGACTTCACTCTACCCACCGAAGGCTACGAGTCCCCCTGGGGAAAGGCGCAAATCACCTTCTACTACGACAGCGCCCAAACCGATACGCCGCCCCAAAGCATCGAGGAATTACTCACCTGGGCCAGAGCGAATCCTGGACAGTTCAGCTATCCGCGTATCCCCGACTTTACCGGCAGTACGTTCCTAAAACAGGCGCTGATCGAGCTCACCGACCAAGCTGACGCGCTCTATGCCCCTGTCGACGAGACCACATTCGAAGAGATCACCGCGCCGCTGTGGGCCTACTTGGACGAATTGCACCCACATCTCTGGCGCAGTGGACGCAGCTTTCCCGATTCCGGCCCCAACCTTCGCACGCTGATGAGCGACGGTGAGCTTAGCTTGGCTTTCTCGTTCTACCCCACCGACGCTGCCGTAGCGGTGATGGAGTATGAACTGCCGCAAAGCGTGCGCAGCTACGTACTCGAAGGCGGCACCCTGGGCAATGTGCACTTCGTAGCCATTCCCTACAACTCGCCGCATAAAGCGGGCGCGATGGCGCTAGCCAACTTCTTACTCTCCCCGGAAGCGCAGGCCCAGAAGCAGTCGCTCAGCATGTGGGGCGACCGCAGCGTGCTGGCCATTCAGCAGCTCGAGCCAAGCGACCAGGCACTCTTCGAGCAGGGTGACAACCATCCCTCGGCGCTGCCGGTCGATGCGCTATCCAGCACCCTCGCAGAACCCCATCCCAGCTGGATGAACGCCCTACAGGATGCTTGGCTCGAGCGTTACGGTGTCAACTAAGCGCACTCCTCCTCTTCGCGTGCGACTCACTGAACCATGCTACGGCTAGCGCCGATCGTGATCATTGCCCTGCTGGTGATGCCCGTCACCGCGGGGCTTGGCATGGTACTACTGCCCGCCTTTGGCTACTTGCCGGTACTGGGGAGCGATCAGGCCAACCTCTTTGCTTGGCAAATGCTTTTCGCACAGCCGGGGCTTGGCCGCTCGGTGGCGGTGAGTTTTGCCAGCGGCCTGGCCAGTACGGCGTTAGCGCTGCTCATCGTCGTGCTGTTTTTAGCTGCCAGCCAAGGCACTTGGCTGGACCGCAGCCTGCGCCGGTTAGTGTCACCTTTGCTGGCGATTCCCCACGCGGCGGTGGCGTTTGGCTTTGCTTTTCTGATTGCGCCTTCTGGGCTGATGGCACGACTGATCTCCCCGTGGCTCTCCGGCTGGGAGGCGCCCCCCGATGCGCTGATCGTCAACGATCCGTGGGGACTTGCGCTCACGCTTGGCCTCGTCTTGAAGGAAGCGCCCTTTCTGCTGCTAATGAGCCTCGCGGCACTGCCTCAGCTCCAGGCCGAGCAGCGCCTGCGGCTGGCACGATCGTTGGGCTACTCGCCCACGGTTGCTTGGCTCAAAGGGGTGCTGCCGTCGCTCTATCCACTCATCCGCCTGCCGGTGTATGCAGTGATTGCTTATGCGACCTCCGTGGTGGACATGGCGCTGATTTTGGGGCCACGCTTGCCGCCCACCTTGAGCGTCTCGATTCTTGGTTGGTTTAGCGACCCCGACCTCACCCGTCGCTTCATGGCGTCGGCGGCGGCAGTACTGCAGCTGGGCGTAACGCTGGCCGCGCTGCTGAGCTGGTGGCTGTTGGAGCAGCTGGCCCGCAGGCTGGGCCAGCGCTGGTTGATCAATGGCGAGCGCACGCGGGGAGACGCCGCCGTTCGTGTGTTCGGACGCGTAGGGCTTGCTCTGGCAAGCGCCGCCGCGCTGGCCTCGCTGGCGGGGCTTGGGCTCTTCTCGGTGGCCGGGTTTTGGCGTTTTCCTGAGCTGCTGCCGCAGTCGCTTACCGTCGACCACTGGCAGCGCAGTGTCAGCATGCTGGCTGGCCCACTGACCCATACCGCACTCATTGCCCTACTTTCGACCGGCGTGGCGGCCGTGCTGGTCGTCGCCACGCTCGAAAACGAGCAGCGCCAGCAGCGTCACTCTACTCGCTCGCTCTGGCTGCTCTATTTACCGCTTTTAGTCCCGCAAATCGCATTTTTATACGGTTTGGTGGTGGCCGCCGAGCGCCTGGGCATTCGCCCCCAACTGGCGCTGGTGGTAGCGGGCCACCTGCTGTTCGTATTGCCTTATGTGTATCTTTCGCTGGCGGAAGCCTATCGCCGCTTGGATCCGCGCTGGCTCTACATGGCCCAATCATTAGGCGTTTCTCGCCGCCGGGCGTTTTGGCGCGTGCGGCTACCGCTCCTGCTTGCCCCACTGCTCACCGCCGCAGCGGTGGGCTTGGCGGTGAGTATTGGCCAGTATTTACCCACCCAGCTGTTAGGCGCTGGCAGAGTCCCTACGGTCACCACCGAAGCCGTGGCGCTGGCCTCCGGGGGAAACCGCCGCTTAATCGGCGTATGGGCGCTGGTGCAAGCGGGCCTGCCGCTCGTCGGCTTCATGGTCGCCGTCGCCTTGCCAAGGTGGCTAGGCGCTCCAAGACGCACACCTCTTAACGTTAAACGCCAAGGTTAAGACGCCCTGTGGATAAGGAACCTCATGAATAACGCTGCCAACGCCCTGACCCTCGAGCAAGTAAGCATTCACTTAGCTGAACGCCTGCTGTTGACAGTCGATGCAACGGTGGCCCCCGGCGACGTGCTCACCGTGATGGGTCCCTCGGGTTCTGGTAAATCCACGCTGCTAGCGTTTATCGCCGGTTTTTTACCCAACACGTTCACCGCCCAGGGGCGGGTTCGCCTTGGGGATACCAACATACTACGCCTGCCCGCCGAGCAGCGCGGCGTGGGGTTACTGTTTCAAGACCCGTTGCTGTTTCCCCATTTGAGCGTCGGCGGCAACCTGCGCTTTGGCCTGCCCCGTAGAAGCCCGCAGAAAAGTGCCCAGATTGCCAAGGCGCTCGACCAGGTGGGGCTTGCGGGTTTCGAAGCCCGCGATCCGGCCACTCTTTCCGGCGGGCAGCAGGCTAGGGTGGCATTGATGCGGCTGCTGCTCTCCCAACCCCGCGCCGTATTACTGGACGAACCCTTCTCCAAGCTGGATACGACCCTACGCCAAGAGATGCGCGCGCTGGTCTTCAGTCAACTGCGGGAAGCGGGCCTGCCCGCTCTACTCGTCACCCATGACGACGCCGATGCCACCGCCGCAGGAGGACCGATCATTGCCCTTGGCTGAACCGCACCCTACGCCTTTGTCACTGAGTATCATCATTCCCATGCTCAATGAAGCAGCCTGTATTCAGGCAACGCTCACGCGGCTACAGCTGCTGCGCGCCTCAGGCGTTGAACTCATCGTCGTGGATGGCGGCAGCACCGATGCCAGCGTGGCCTTGGCCGCGCCACTTGCCGATACGGTCCTGAATAGCGAACCTGGGCGCGCACGTCAGATGAACCTGGGGGCGCAACACGCCCGCGGCCTGGCATTGCTCTTTCTGCATGCCGATACTCGACTACCGCCCGGCAAAGAGCAGCGTGCGGTGACGAATCTAAAGCTGGCGCTTGCCCAACACGCCTGGGGGCGGTTCGATATTCAGCTCGCGGGCAAAAGCCGCTGGCTGCCAGTAGTCGCCACCTTGATGAACCTACGCTCACGACTCAGCGGTATCGCCACCGGCGACCAGGGCATCTTTGTGCACCGGGACACGTTTTTCGCACTGGGCGGCTTTCCCGAACAGCCGCTGATGGAGGACATCGAACTCAGCAAACGGTTGAAGGCCCATTCATCCCCCGCCTGCCTTCGCCAGAAGGTGATAAGCTCGGGCAGGCGCTGGGACGAGTTCGGCGCTTGGCCCACCATTCGCCTGATGTGGCGGCTACGCTACCGCTATTGGCGCGGTGTCAGCGCCACACAACTGGCTAAGGAGTACCGCGATGCACGTTAAGCCCGCCGCGCCCCACCTGCACCTGCTGGCCAAAGCACCGCTGCCGGGGCAGGCCAAAACGCGTCTGATCCCCTGCTTGGGCGCACAGGGCGCCGCCGACGCGCACGCTGCCATGGTGCGTCACTGTGTAGCCACCGGCTGCGAAGCGCTGGGGGCGGAGAACGTCACGCTGTGGACCTCGTTAGATCACCGCCACCCGCTTTTTTTAGAGCTTCAGGCCCAACACGGTATTGCCCTGGCCGCCCAGCAGCAGGGCGACGTGGGCAGGCGCGTTCGCCATGCGCTGAACAGTACCGACGGCCCTGCGATGGTAATGGGCACCGACTGCCCTAGCATTACCCATGCCATGCTAAAGCGCTGCCGAGCCGCCTTGAGCACCTTTGCCATCGTGATTCTTCCGGCCGAGGATGGCGGTTACGGACTGATTGGCAGCCACCAGGACTATCCCAGCCTGTTTGCAGACATTCCCTGGGGCACCGAACGGGTATTGAGCGTGACCCAAGCGCGCCTAGCAACGCTGGGACTGGAAGCGGCCTATCCGGATACCATGTGGGACATCGACCGCCCCGAAGATTGGCAGCGCTGGCAGCGGCAGCGCCACGCCAATGTGTAAGGAACCCCTCCATTTGAGCACTGAGTCAGCCCCCCTTTTTCCAAGGAGCCTGCCATGAACCGTCAGCGCCTGCTGATTATTGCCCTACTGCTATTGGCCGTGATTGGCTTCTACGCTAGCGGCGCCCATTCGTTTTTCACGCTGGACACCCTGCAAACCTACCGCAGCGATTTTCAGGCAGCTTTTCAGCAATCGCCTTGGCAGGTGGCGGGTATGTTCTTTGCGGTGTATGTGGTCATGACGGCCCTGTCACTCCCCGGTGCTACCCTGCTCACCCTGCTGGGGGGCGCACTGTTTGGATTGGGGTGGGGGCTGCTCATCATCTCGTTTGCCAGCGCCATCGGCGCGACGCTCGCCTTTCTGCTTTCCCGTTTTCTGTTTCGGCAGCCCATCGAAAAACGCTTTCCCCGCCAGTTCGACACGGTGAACCGGGGCGTCGAGAAGGATGGCGCGTTTTATCTGTTCACCCTGCGTTTGGTGCCCATTTTTCCGTTTTTCATGATCAACCTCGTCATGGGGCTGACGCGGATTAAAACCACCTCGTTTTACTGGGTGAGCCAGCTGGGCATGCTGCCCGGCACGGCGGTGTACGTGAATGCGGGCGGCCAGCTCGGCGAGCTGGAAAGCCTGAGCGGCATTATTTCGCCTGGGCTCATTGCCTCGTTTGCGCTGCTGGCGGTGTTCCCTTGGGTGGCCCGGCGCATTGCGGTGTTGGTGCAAAAGCGCAACGCCTATAAAGGCTTCACGCGCCCTAGCCGCTTCGATTACGACATCGTGGTGATTGGCGGCGGCTCGGCGGGGTTAGTCACTAGCTATATCGCCAGCGCCGTGAAGGCCAAGGTGGCCCTGGTCGAAAAACACAAGATGGGCGGCGACTGTCTCAATACGGGCTGCGTCCCCTCGAAAGCATTGATCCGGGCGGCTCGTGCGGCCAATGACATTCGCACGGCGCACCGCTTTGGCGTGAGCGCCAGCGAGCCCCGCGTGGATTTCTCCAAGGTGATGGGGCATGTGCATCAGGCCATCCGTGATATCGAGCCCCACGATAGCGTCGAGCGCTACACCCAGCTTGGCGTGGAGGTGTATCAAGCGCACGCCACCCTGGTATCACCGTGGGAAATTCGCGTGGGTGAACAAACCCTCACCGCTCGCCATATCGTGCTGGCCACCGGGGCGCGCCCCCGCGTGCCGCCCCTACCCGGTATCGAGCACGCGCCGCTGCTCACTTCTGAAAACCTCTGGTCGCTCACCGAACTGCCCAAACGGTTGGTAGTGCTTGGCGGCGGGGCGATTGGCTGCGAACTCAGCCAAAGTTTTGCCCGTCTGGGCAGCCAGGTCACCTTGGTCGAGGGCGCGCCACAGTTACTGGGCCGAGAGGATAACGAGGTCAGCGAGCACGTGGAGCGCACCCTCACCCAAGAGGGCGTAACGGTGAAGACCAGCGCGAAAGCGCTGGAGGTGAACCAAACGGACGGTGAGCATCAGTTGGTGATCGAGCACGAGGGTGAGCGCAATACTCTGGCGTTCGATTACCTTTTGGTGAGCGCAGGCCGTCAGGCCAACGTGGAGGGGTTAGGGCTGGAAGCGCTAGGAATTACCACCACGGATATCGGCACGCTGGCGCTCAACGAGCGGCTGCAGACGCGCCTGCCCAACATCTGGGCTTGTGGCGACTTGGCCGGCCCCTACCAGCTCACCCACGCCGCAGCCCACCAAGCGTGGCACGCTGCCGTGAACGCCCTGTTTGGCGAGCTAAAGAGCTTCGCAGTGGACTACCGCTTCATGCCCGCCGTGACCTACGTGCAACCGGAAGTGGCCAGGGTGGGGCTCAACGAAAAAGAGGCCACCGCCAAGGGTGTGGCCTTTGAAGTGACCCGCTACGCCATGAGTGACAGCGACCGCGCCATTGCCGAAGGGGCGCCCGAGGGCTTTATCAAAGTGCTCACCGTGCCCGGCAAAGACAAAATTTTGGGAGCAACGGTCGTGGCGGAAAACGCCGGTGAGTGGCTGGGCGAGTTCACCATCGCCATGAAGCACGGGCTGGGGCTGAATAAGCTGCTCGGCACCATTCACCCTTACCCCACCCTGGGCGAAGCGACCAAAGCCACCGCTGGGGTATGGAAAAACGCTCACAAGCCGGAGCGGGTACTGGATCTGTTGAAGCGCTATTTCGACTGGCGCCGGGGCTAAGAAGACCGAGTGCGATGACAGCCTTTCGCCCATGCAGTCATTCGCGCTCGGCACCTGCCGGCGAATCACCATAGGCTTTGGCAAACGTTTCTACCACGTCATGGACGATTTGACGCTGAGGGGGCGGCAGCGTCTTGTACATGGCCAGCAAATGACGCTCTTCTCTCGTGAGCGGGGTTTGCCACGGCCCTGACGGCTCGTTGACCGCATTCTCTTCGGTGCCGCCATAGCGCAGATAATGGGGCGTGACCGATAACCAACGCGCCAGTACCTGTAGCTTTTCCTGACTTGGAATCGAGTCTCCCCGCAACCAGCGCCTGACGGCCTGGAAGGTGATCGGTTTTCCCCAGTAGCGCAAATTGAATTCACGCTCCAGCACAGAGGGCCGCGTGTCGTACCCTGCCGTTTGCATGGAGGATTTCAGGCGCTCGGCAAACATGATTTTTTCATTCATGCCGCCAATGTGAATCGATTATTCAATAATGGTTGAATAATGATTTACCTTTTGGTTGAATCGTTAATTCAATTTCGATGTGACGTGACGCTCGGCCTTTGGCCAACATGGACGTGTTATCTCATGTATTGAGGAGTCATTCAGGATGAGCGAGCAACCTCTTTGTCATGAGCGCGACGAGCTTTACGACTCCCTGCTAACGATTAGCCAAGCACCGACGCCAACAGCGCTCTTCGAACGGATCGCTTACACGCTTCATAAAGCCACCCGTCAAACCCCCATCCTCGTTTACCATCGTACCAAGGCCCTGAAGCTACGTTTGGTCTATGGTTTTCCACCCACGTGTCCGCTAGAGGCCTATCCCCACCTAACGTCCATTTGCTCGCTCGATGCTCTGGCAGCCTCCAGGTTGCAGTATTATGAATTAAAAGGGGAAGCGGGAACATGGGGCTATGTCGCCCACCCCGCCTCGCGTCACGCGGCTTCTTCAAAATGGTGCAGTTTGATCGTCATGATGGCGGCGCAGCGGCTGCGCCTACTAAAAGTAGAGCAGCTGACTATGCAACGGGCCAAGTTGACATGTTACCGCCAACAACTCGCCGCCGATATCAGACGCTTTGCTGGTATCGAACAAATCCTCCAGCACCATGGGGAGCGCCTATGTCAACTCTTCGATGCCCAGGGCATTGCCTTGATGAGGCACCGTCAGCTTCACTGCTTGGGCGACTGCCCTCCTGAACGGCATCTTCTCGATGCGCTCGACACACTACCCAACGAGGCCTTGAGCAGCGGCACACTCGAGCTCGGTGGCCTGTGTCAGGGTGGCTTGGTGGCCCGCTTGGACATCGCGTGCTCCGCTCCATGTTGGCTACTGCTGTTTCGTCACACATCCCCTCTCAAACAGCCCTGCTCTCTCTCCGGCCCGGTGACTGATTGGCTGCCGATAGAGGCCTCCATGGTGAGGGAGCTGGCCGACGACATCGCCGTGGCGATTACCGCCATGGAGGTTGCCTACCTCAATCAGCAGTTGACGAAGACCAATCAGCGGCTGCAAGCGCTCGCCCGCCTGGACCCCTTGACCCAGTGCTGGAACCGCCACTACACCAACATGGTCCTGAACCGCCTCATCAGCTCGGACGTTACCCTCTCTGTCGTCCTGTTCGATGTCGACGACTTCAAGAAAATCAATGACACCTATGGCCACTCAGTGGGGGACGACGTATTAGGGCGTCTCAGCCGCGTTGTGCAGGACACACTACGCGAAGGGGATCATCTTGGCCGCTGGGGAGGCGAAGAATTTTTGATCATCCTTCAGGAGACGGATATCACGACCAGCTTACCTCTTGCACAGCGGCTGTGTAGCATCGTCTCGACGACGTTTTTCAAACTACCGTTCCCCGTCACGATCAGCATAGGTCTTACAGCCAAACAGTCAGGCGATACCGTGCGTCAATTAGTGGAACGCGCCGACCACGGCATGTACCTGGCCAAGAAAAGCGGCAAAAATCGGGTGGTCATAGGCGAATAACGCTCAGCAGCGGCGCCTCATCGCTCGTTCAAGGAGGCAACATGCAGAAATTACTGCTCATCGGTGCAGGCCACGCCCACGCCTTCGTGCTGGAGGCGTTTGCCTTACAGCCGGATAAAACGGTGTCGATCACCGTGGTGAGCGATAGCCGATTTGCCGCCTACTCGGGCAGCGTGCCTGCATGGTTAGCCGGGGAGTGCACGCTAAGGGAGACGCAGATGGATATTGCGGCACTCTGTAAGCGCGCAGGCGCTCACTTCATCGCGTCTCCCGCCGTGGCGCTCAGTACGAGCGAGCGCCAGATAACACTGGCAGATGGGAGCGTAGTGGCGTTTGACGTGGCCTCCTTCAACGTCGGCTCGACGCTAACGTTACCGCAAGTCATTGCTCCTAAAGGTAATGAAAATCGCGAGGCGAGTGCCGAGAAAAGTATCGAGAAGAGTGTCGAGAAAAATGCGCTGCCGACGCTGCTGGCCATGCGTCCGCTCAGCTCCTTGCACCATCGCTGGCAAGCATTACGCGAAGAGGTGGCTAAGCTGCCAGCCGGAGCACGCCAAAACGTCGTGAGCGTTGGCGGTGGCGCAGCAGGTTGCGAGACGCTGATGAGTGTCCTCGCGCGGCTTCGACAACAGCGCCCGGACATTCACTGGAAAGGCACACTGATCAGCGCCGCTGAGACGCTGCTGCCGGGGGCGGGTTGGCTGCCCCGCTGGTTAACGGCGCGGGCGCTCAAAAGCGCGGGCGTGCGCGTCCTCACAGGAGTGCGGGGGCGCGCCTTGGTACCTGGCGGTGTGCAAACCGACACTGGTGAGCACATCGAGACGGATATCGTACTCTGGGCGACCGGCGCCGTGGGCCAAACGTGGCTGCAACGAACGGCGCTGCCGCTGGATGAGAAAGGCTTTATTTCTGTGGACGAGGCGCTTCAAGTGACTGGCCAGCGCGGCATTTTTGCCGCTGGCGACTGCGCTGCGCTGCGCTCCTCCCCACTCCCTAAGGCAGGCGTTTATGCGGTGCGTATGGGCCCCGCATTAGCAGAGAATCTGCGGGCCGCCTGCCACGGTTTAACGCTCACCCCGTGGCAGCCTCCGCGTCGCGTGCTAGCACTGATTGGCACCGGCGACGGCCACGCGATTGCCAGCCGTGGGTCCATAGGCTTTTCGGGCCGCTGGGTATGGCAATGGAAACAGCGGATCGATGCGCGCTTTCTTGCCCGCTTCAATCCGCCTTTTACTGACTAAGCCGATAGCGGCTTAGTTAGCTTCTCGCCAACCGCCGAGGACGCGGCTATCTGGTCCGAAGAACACTAACCGGTCATGGTCGATCAAATACCGATAGGCATTATCTAGCATATCAGTCACCCGCTTGGCGCCCTCCATGTTCGGACACGCCATTCGGGTAGAGGCCAGCTCGCTAAACGAGATGCGTTGGCTTTCACCTAAACTCACCTTACCGGTGAACTGGTTGCAGCCATCAGAGCCGTTAACCTTCCCGTCGCGTCCAATGCGAAAGAACGGTGTCTCGGGCATGGAGAGCCGCTCATCGGTCCCTACCAGCAGTAAGTTCCAGCGCTGCTCCACTACCGGCCCAGAGAGCGTGCCGCCCTGCGGTACATCCGTTCGCTCTTGCTGCGGTGTGCTGCCACAAGCGCTCAGCAGCAGCGCAAGCCCCATTCCCATGATGATATGGCGGGTTTGTCCTTTCACCTTGTTCGTACTCCTTATGCGTTTTACCAGCGACTTACCAGCTACCCGTGTTTTCCATGGAGGCCCAAGGCTCCTGGGGAGACAATGCATCGCCTTTTTGTAACAGCTCGACAGAGATGCCGTCGGGCGACTTCACGAACGCCATGTGGCCGTCGCGGGGCGGACGGTTAATGGTCACGCCGTTATCCTGAAGTTTCTGGCAAAGGCCGTAAATATCGTCGACTCGGTAGGCCAAATGGCCGAAATTACGGCCACCCGTGTACTCTTCCGGGTCCCAGTTGTAGGTCAACTCGAGCTCGGGGGCAGTAAGGCGCTCGGAGCGGGCTTCGTCGTCGGGTGCGGCGAGAAACACCAGTGTAAAGCGACCTTTTTCGTTCTCTTTACGGCGCACTTCTTTGAGGCCCAGCAACTCACAATAAAAGTGAAGCGAGGCGTCCAAGTCACTGACACGTACCATGGTATGTAAAAACTGCATGTCATTTCCTCTTCATCGAAAAAGGGTAATTATATCCTGTAAAACCGTAGCGCACGTTGTCGCGCGGGTCATGTGGCACCCTCAAAACATAGACAAGAGTGCCACATTAAAATAGAAGATAGATGTGCTGTACAATAATGTCATGGTTGTGCATCTCGTGCGTCATGCCAAGTAACTATGACGATTCGCTATCGGCTCGTCGAGGAGAGGTCTGTGGATTCGATTACGCAAGCAGCGCTTGGGGCAGCCGTCGGAGGGGTGGTATTGGGTAAGCGCCTGGGCAGAAAGGCCATCGTCATAGGTGCGCTACTGGGTACTCTACCCGATTTGGACGTAGCGCTGGATTATGGCGACGCCATTGCCAACGTCACCGAGCACCGTGGCTTCAGCCATTCCCTGTTCGTATTGACGGGCCTTGCCACGCTGCTAGCCGTGCTCTGCGCTCGCTTCGCGCCACCGCAGGACATCTCGTTTGGCCGCTGGTGGAGCTTTTTTACGCTGATATTGGTGACGCACCCCCTGCTCGATTCGCTCACCACCTATGGCACACAACTGCTATGGCCGCTGGACGCGCCACCGGTCGCGTGGCCTATCGTCTTCATCATCGACCCTTTTTACACGCTGCCGCTGCTGATAGCGCTCACCATTGCCAGCGTCTCCGGCAAGGTACACAGCGCTTGCCGAGCGGGGCTAGCCATCTCCTGCGTTTATCTCATAGCAGCGGCTGGCGCCAAGTGGAGCGTGGAGCAACGTCTTGCACCGACACTGGCCGACGCAGATTTACAGACGGCTCCTGTACTGATTCAACCGACGCCGTTCAACATCGCGCTATGGCGGGCGACGGTCATCGACGATGATCGTTATTACGAGAGTTTGATCAGCGTGTTCGATCGTGAACGGGCCCCAGCCTTGGAGCCGTTGCGTCGTAACGTCGAGCTGGAGCCAAGTGCTCTGGAGGGGCCGCTAGGCCAGCGGCTTACATGGTTCACTGGGCCGTTCTTACGTTTCGAGACACGTCACATCGATGGGCAAGAGACGCTTATCGCCACTGACATTCGGCTAGGCTTTCCCGGTTTTCATCCTTTCAACTTTACCCTAGCAACCCGAGAAGGCGATCGCTGGGTACCCGTTGCGATCAGTGAAGAAGTACGCAGCCCCAGAGGACTGCACTTGGCGACACTGGCACGTCTTGCCGCCCGGGCGGGCGGCGATGTATCGGCCCTGTGCGCCAGCGACTACGTAGAGCCACAGTGGCGCGCAGAGCCGTTCCTCTATCGCTGCTAATGGCCGTACAAGGCCATGACAGGCTACGGCGCAATGCCTTGTGCACATCCTTTATATTGTTCGCCATCAATGGTGAACGTCACGCGAGCAGGATAGGGTTCGCCACTCATGTCGTCGAAACAGGCACCTGATTCAATACGTACGCGGAAAAACTGCTCGGCGTTGGCATTCTCGATCACCACCCGGCCCGCGTCGTTATCCATCACGCTGACCATATAGGGCATGGTCGCCGTGTCGCTGCCGTAATTAGTGGTCCAGGTCATGACGGGCGCATCGTTCGCCAGTTCGATCGTCCAGCCGGGCTCGTTACCGCGGGCTAACAACATCACACCCGGGTGGCTGCCACGCGTGGCAATCTCCCGCTGAACCCCTTGATGGCATTGTAGCTGCCCTCGCGGCGTTTCGATTTGCGCCCGATCGCCGCGATTCCAGAAGCTGATATCGCCATCCTGATAACGGGCACCGCTGGCCACTACGGCTTGAGGCAATCGCCACGCACCGTGCAACGACCACAGCCGTAACTCGTTCCCATTGACGGCCGTGACCAAGTCTTGATTGGCTGGTTGGCAGTTCCAGGCCTGAAAACGCTCGGCGCTGCCGGGAAACAGCACCGAAGGCAGCAGCGGCGCGCTGCTCTGCACGGTGGTTTTCACTGGCTGCTCATCGACTGGCGCACTGGTGGCGCAGCCGCCCAGCAGTATCGCGGTCGCTACCGCGGTGGCGAGTAGTAGTGATGCCGTATTAGCCTTCATCGAACGTGCTCCCTATCGAATCCCTCATTTCATGGCTTATTACACCACTTACTTCTTAAAAGCGCTCAGGTCGTGCGGGTCGAACGTAGCTACCTCTTTGGGTAGCCCTAGTTCGTCACGCTTTACTTTGACCTGCATTTTTTCTGCGAGCCGTTCGGCATCGTCATCGGTGGTGCGGCCGTTCAGTTCTGCCAGTTGAGCCATGCCTTGGTGGTAGAAGGTCAGAATATCCAGCGCTAAACGATTATCCTGTTCCACCGCACGGCGCAGCGGCTGCAGATAGCTACTAATGCGCGACAAGTGGTGCTTGAGCTGCCAAACGTAGCGCATTTCGGCCATCCACGGGCGCTCTCTGAGCGCAGCGAACATGGCGCTGGTGGCGAGCAGGCCCAGCAGAACGCCCAGCGCGTTCAGCCAGATGCTGCTTCCAAAGGTAGCGGTGAGCAGCATGGAAAACAGCAGGCCAAAAATGATCAGTTGCCCGGCCATTGCCACGCTGATGATACGGGCTTTGCGACGGTACGTAGCAGGGTCGTGCTGTTCAAGGGTAAAGGCCATGGCCAACCTCGTGATCGAAAGGAGTCCTTATGATACGGGGCTGGCCGGGTCAGTCAACGCGCTAGGTCAGTCGCTCCGCGGCGGTTTTCAGCAAGCGCTCGGTGGTCTCCCAGCTGACGCAGGCATCAGTGACCGAGACGCCGTAGCGTAGCGCACTGGGCGTCAACGCTTGTTTGCCTTCGTACAAATGACTCTCTAGCATCAATGCCACCAAATTTGCGTCGCCCGCTTGACGCTGAGCCAATACGTCCAGCATGACTTCACTTTGGCGGCGGTGATCCTTACGGGCGTTGGCGTGGCTACAGTCCACCATCAAGCGCGGATTCTGGCCCGCCTCGCATAGCGTATTCACGGCGCGGTGCACATGGTGCGCTTGGTAATTAGGTTCACCGTGACCACCGCGTAATACCACATGGGTGTGTGGGTTGCCTGCGGTCTCCTGCATGATCGGGCGGCCCTGACTATCCATGGCAAAACGCTGATGGGAGTGGGCCGCCGCCTGCATGGCATCGATGGCTACCTGCACGTCACCGCTGGTGGCATTTTTGAAGCCTACGGCAGCGCTGAGATCGCTAGCCAATTCACGGTGTAGCTGGGACTCCGTGGTGCGCGCCCCAATCGCCACCCAGCTCAGCAGGTCATCCAGGTAGGGGGCCAGCATCGGCTGCAATAGCTCGGTGGCTATCGGCAGGCCGCGGGAGGCGACGGCGTGCATCAATTCACGAGATAGTGTCATACCGCGCGGCATATCACCGCTACCATCCAGATCAGGATCGTAGGCCAGCCCTTTCCAACCGACCGTAGTGCGCGGCTTCTCAACGTACACCCGCATCACCGGCAGAATCCGTTCGCTCACCTCGTCGCTGAGCGCTGTCAAACGATCCGCGTACTCCAGGGCAGCATCCGGGTCGTGGATGGAGCAGGGTCCTACCACGACGAGCAGGCGATCATCATGCCCGTTGAGAATACGCTGCACCGCTTGGCGCTGCTGATCGATTTGGGAACGGAGCGTGCTGTTCACACTCACCCGCTGACGCAGCTCAGCGGGTAGCGGCAGAGCCGTTGCAGACATGAGCGAGGAAGCCGGGGCAGTCGTGGGGCAAGCAGTATTGGCAGTATGGATAGGGGCATTCATCAGTTAACTCTCCGAATTCGTAGGGCATAGCGCGTGACATCGCATCACCAACTTGCCACCCAAATGGGCACGGTCGGAGGTGGCAGCTAGCACCGACCGCGCGACGCTAAATCGCCAGCCATAGCCATAGCCGATATAACGGATGGCGTTCAGACTAGCGATAAAGTGTGCGCGGTAAGACATGGTGCAGCTCCTGAATGAATGACGTATGAAATGTGGTTGCGTAAAACGAAAGAAGCCTCGGTGGAGTTACCCACCGAGGCTTCTTTGCATGCGGCAGGCAACCGGAGCGGTGTGCCTGCTGGCGCGACGCTAAGCGTCAGCCAGGGGCACACCGTGGCTAAACCAATACGCTGCATAGTAACCGAATTGAGTGACACCGACGCTCGCCCAAGCGTACGTCACCGTTTCCGGTTTGGCGGTGACGCTTGATGACAGCGTGCCGTGTAGCATGGGGCTTCCTCAATCGATTAATGACGAACTATCTTTATCCTGCCTGCGCAGGCGCCAAATGGCAACCGAGAATTTGCGTGCGGGTTGCCCATGAGCAAGTGATTAGCTGCCGAACGCTTGGATCCAACCAATCGTGGCGGGCAGTGCACTCATACCGACCAAGACCACGATGCCCAGTATGATCGGCAGAATGCCAGAATCGTCTTTGAAATTGTCGTCGTGATGGGCCATGACAGCCTCCTCAATAGCGGATCGAGTTGACGGCTTAAGCCGTACACTAAAAGTGATCAATCATTTTAGTGAGGCCGAGGAGCGTAGGCAAACACATCCGAAAACATTTGCGCACTGCTCACCCCAAAACGTTCCAGCACGTCCACGCAAGCGTACACCATGCCGGGCGAGCCCGAGAGGTAGACATCGCAATCGCTTGGCTGGATGGGGGCCTTGGCAAGCTCACTCTCCAACACCAAGTCGACGCGACCTTGGTGATGGACGATGCGTTCTCCAGAAGCGAGCGGCTCGGTGAGCGGAAACTCGGTAACGGCATGGAACGCTATGTGGTCATGCTGCTGTGCCCATGCGCAGGCGAGGTCTTCGGCATACAGGTCACGGTGCTCACGGTTTGCCCACCATAGCGAAATGGGTCGTGTGGGCTGGTCACGCAGGGCAGCCTCGACGATGGCCTTCATCTGGGCGAACCCCGTCCCTGCGGCAATCAGCAGTAGCGGACGCTCACTCTGGTTATCCAACACGCACTCTCCGCTCGGCAAACGAACGGTGAGCTGATTCGCCACCTGTAGCAGTTGGCGTAGACGTTGGGAGTTATCTCGCTCGGGCCAGTGCTGAATCTGTAACTCCAGCGTGCCGTCGCCTCTGTCGCAGCTCGCAATCGAGAAGGGCACCCACGTGGCCTCGTCCAGCATTAGCTCGAGGTACTGACCGGGCGCATGCTGCATTGCCTCAGCGCGACCGGCAAGCGTCACTTGGAACACGTCGGGATTGAGGTCCTCGACGGCGGTGACTTGGCAGGTTAGCGTTTTGCACGTTAACGTAGCGCTCATGAAAGCCTCTTTGTGGAAAGTCGTTCGGCCCCGCACATCCGCTTAACCATGACGCGGTGTGGGTAGCGGAATATCAATGCCCAGTTCGCCCCAGCGCTCGTCGACACGGGTTTTCACCGCTTCGTCCATAACGATGGGCGTCCCCCACTCGCGGTCGGTTTCGCCGGGCCATTTATTGGTCGCGTCCAATCCCATTTTTGAGCCAAGCCCAGACACTGGCGACGCAAAGTCGAGGTAGTCGATGGGGGTATTTTCGACCATGACGGTGTCTCGAGCAGGGTCCATACGCGTGGTGATCGCCCACATCACGTCTTCCCAATTTCGTGCATCCACATCGTCATCCAGCACGATGACGAATTTGGTGTACATGAACTGGCGCAAGAAGCTCCATACGCCCATCATCACGCGCTTGGCGTGACCAGGGTACTGCTTCTTCATGGTGACGACCGCCATGCGGTAAGAGCACCCTTCCGGAGGCAAGTAGAAGTCGACGATCTCAGGAAACTGCTTGCATAGGATGGGCACGAACACTTCGTTGAGCGCCACACCTAAAATGGCAGGCTCATCGGGGGGACGGCCAGTGTACGTGGAGTGATAGATGGCGTCGCGACGCATGGTCATGCGTGTCACAGTGAAAACGGGAAAGTGATCCACCTCGTTGTAGTACCCAGTGTGGTCACCAAACGGCCCTTCTGGCGCCATGTCATCCGGATAGATGAACCCTTCCAGGATGATTTCGCTGGAGGCGGGCACGTCGAGGTCCGCATGGCCACATTTCACTAGCTCGGTGCGCGAGCCGCGCAGCAGGCCTGCAAAGGCATATTCGGAGAGCGTGTCCGGCACGGGCGTCACCGCACCGAGAATGGTCGCCGGGTCGGCGCCTAACGCCACCGCGACGGGGAACGGTTCGCCGGGATGGGCTTTTTGGAACTCGAGAAAATCCAGCGCGCCGCCGCGATGGGAGAGCCAGCGCATGATCACGCGATTCTTTCCGATCTTTTGCTGGCGATAGATGCCCAGGTTTTGGCGCTTTTTATGGGGGCCTTTGGTGATCACCAGCGGCCACGTGACCAGCGGTGCCGCATCGCCCGGCCAGCAGTGCTGAATCGGCAAGCGCCCCAAGTCCACGTCATCGCCTTCGTAAACGACTTCCTGAACCGGCGCACGCTTGACGCTCTTGGGCCCCATGCTGAGCACTTGCTTGAAGATCGGCAATTTGTCCCAAGCGTCTTTTAACCCTTTGGGCGGGTCTGGCTCCTTCAAAAATGCCAAGAGCTTGCCCACTTCGCGCAGCGCCTCGACTGAATCCTGCCCCATGCCCAGCGCGACCCGTTTTGGGGTGCCGAACAGGTTTCCCAACAGCGGCATGTCGTGACCCTTCACATTTTCGAACAATAGTGCAGGACCACCGGCACGCAGCGTGCGGTCGCAGATTTCGGTGATTTCCAAGTAGGGATCTACTTCGGCCGTGATGCGCTTAAGTTCACCCTGCGCCTCCAGCGTTGCGATAAAGTCACGCAGATCGTTGTACTTCAATGCCCTCTCCTCAACCCGGCTGTCTGGCGGAACCGCCACCCTGGAGCGCCTTAACGGCGTTTCATGGCTTCGAAGAATTCGAGATTGGTCTTGGTGTCTTTCAGACGATCGATCAAGAACTCGGTGGCCGCGGTATCTTCCATCGGGTTGAGCAGTTTTCGTAGGATCCACATACGCTGCATTTCATCTTCAGAGGCCAATAGATCCTCACGGCGAGTGCCGCTGCGGCGAATGTTGATCGCCGGGAAGACACGCTTCTCCGCCAGTTTGCGGTCAAGGTGCGCTTCCATGTTACCGGTGCCCTTGAACTCTTCGAAGATGACTTCGTCCATTTTCGAGCCGGTATCGACCAGCGCGGTGGCGATGATCGTCAGGCTGCCGCCCTCTTCGATATTACGCGCCGCCCCAAAGAAGCGTTTCGGCTTCTCGAGTGCATGGGCATCCACACCACCGGTGAGCACCTTGCCAGAGCTGGGTACGACGGTGTTGTAAGCACGCGCCAAGCGAGTGATGGAGTCGAGCAGGATCACCACGTCTTTCTTGTGCTCAACCAAGCGCTTGGCTTTTTCGATGACCATTTCGGCTACCTGTACGTGGCGGGCAGGCGGCTCATCGAAGGTGGAGGCGACCACTTCACCGCGCACGGTGCGGGACATCTCGGTGACTTCCTCCGGGCGCTCGTCGATCAGTAGCACGATCAGATGACACTCGGGGTTATTGCGCGTGATCGAGGTCGCGATGTTCTGCAGCATCAGTGTCTTACCCGCTTTCGGGGGAGACACCAGCAGGCCGCGCTGACCTTTACCGATGGGCGCGGTCAGATCGATGATCCGGGCGGTCAGATCTTCGGTCGACCCGTTGCCGATCTCCATACGCAGACGGTCGTTCGGAAACAGCGGCGTCAGGTTCTCGAAGAGAATCTTGTGCTTGGCATTTTCCGGACGATCAAAGTTGATCTGGCTGACTTTGAGCAGCGCAAAATAGCGCTCGCCCTCTTTGGGCGGACGAATTTTGCCGGAAATGGAGTCGCCCTTGCGCAGATTGAAACGACGAATCTGTGAAGGCGATACGTAGATATCGTCCGGTCCGGCGAGGTACGAACTGTCGGCACTACGCAGGAAGCCGAAGCCATCCTGAAGAATTTCCAGCACACCGTCGCCATAAATATCCTCGCCGCTTTTGGCATGCTTCTTGAGGATGGCGAAAATGATGTCCTGTTTGCGCGAACGGGCCAGGTTGTCGATGCCCATTTCACGGGCGATATCGAGCAGCTCGGGAACGGTTTTTTGCTTGAGTTCAGTGAGATTCATCGGTGTGTTAGAAAATTGCTCATGAAAGCTAGGCGCTAAGCGCCAGGAATAAGACAGGAGGCTTGGCCGATATCATAGGGTCAATATCATAGGGCTAAGCGCCGAGTGATGCGTTCAGACCCCATTTAGGCACACGCTCGCGTGGTAAAAGCCGGGCAGTCGCCATAACGATACCTAATACGTAAAAGCGGTATCACTGACTGCTTAGCATGAGGGTGCAAATAAACTAGCTAATCTGATTGGCACGGAGAATGCGTTTCAGCGGGTTGTCTGACGACTTGGACATCTGGCTGATGCCATCTGGGTACGTACTGCTCGGGGTGCCCGAGTCAGTGCGCTTGTTTAGACGAACAAGCCAACTCGGATCAAGCCAGTAGCTCGATGGTAGTCAAGCCCCGCGACAAACGCAAGCCTTTGGCAATTGACAATAGTCAGAGGTCGCAGCAACCTTGGCATAGCCAATTTGAAGGATAGCTCATGCCCAAGGACATTTCGCTCCCCATCGCCGCCGCCCCTGCCGAGTTCGAGAGCGGCGAGCCGCAGCGCCTAGCCGCCATTGACCTGGGCTCCAATAGCTTTCACCTGCTGGTGGCTAATTACCAAAATGAACGATTGCAAGTCGTGGCACGCCTGGGCGAGAAGGTCCAACTGGCGGCAGGACTCGACGAAAACGGTTATCTCAGCGAAGCCGCCATGCAGCGCGCGCTCGACTGTCTGGGCCGATTTGCGCCGTTTTTGACCGATATTGAGGGGTCTCACCTGCGCATCGTGGGGACCAACGCGCTGCGAGACGCCCATAATAGCCAAACGTTCATCGAACGAGCGGAGGCGCAGCTCGGCCACGCCATCGAAATCATCGCCGGGCGTGAAGAAGCCCGTCTGATCTATCTGGGCGCCGCCCACGCGCTGGCCGAAAGCGGCCGACGCTTGATTGTCGATATTGGCGGTGGCTCTACCGAATTCATTATTGGCGAAGCCTTCGAGCCCAAAGCGCTGGAGAGTCTGCGCATGGGGTGCGTTACCTTTACCAGCCGTTTTTTCGCCGATGGCGATCTGACGGAAAAACGTATGCGTCGCGCCGAGCTGGCGGCCCTCTCGGAGCTGGCCAATATACAGCGCCCCTACCAGCGCCTAGGGTGGGACGACCCCGTTGGCTCCAGCGGCACGATCAAGGCCGCCGCTAGCGTCCTGTTCGCCTATGGCGACACGCCACAAGAAGGCGTAATCACACGCAGCGGGCTCAAGAAGCTGCGCGAGCGGCTGCTCAAATGCAAACAGCTCGACAAAGTGGAATTGGAGGGATTGAAGCCTGATCGTGCGCGCGTTTTCCCTGCAGGCATTGCCATCTTGAGCGCTATCTTCGAGGCGTTCGACCTCGAACAGATGCGCTTTGCAGATGGCGCGCTGCGTGAAGGAGTCCTGTACGACATGGCGGGACGCAATAGCGCCGAAGACACCCGCTCCAACACGTTGGAGATGCTCAAACGGGTCTACGACGTCGATACGCGCCAGGCGGACAACGTCGCCGACACGGCCAATCGTCTGTTCGAAGCGATTAAAAAGCCGTGGGGGTTGACCGCCGAGCAGGGCCACTATCTGACGTGGGCTAGCCATGTGCATGAAATCGGTCTGGCCATCTCCCATAGCCAGTTTCATCGCCACGGCGCTTATCTATTGGAGCACTCCGACCTAGCCGGATTTTCACGCCCCGAGCAGCGGTTGCTGGCGTTTTTGGTGCGTGCCCATCGGCGTAAATTCCCCATTAAAGAGTGGCAAGCGCTGCCGGCGTCCCAGCAGGCCAGCGCAGTCAAACTGGCGCGCTTGCTGCGTCTCGCGGTCTTGATCAACCACTCGCGCCCGGAAGGCGCGCCGATCCCGCCCGAGATCACGGTGGATCATCAAGGTGAAACGATGACCATCACGCTGCCCCCCAGCGATGAACCAACGCTGCTCAGCACTGATTTAGAGCAGGAGCAGGCGTTCATGACCAACGCAGGTTTGACGCTTCATTTGAACATACCGACCTAACACTCGTGCTCGAACGTGACCCCCTTCGCCTGCCAAAGTACCTTGGCAGGCGGTTGGAGCACGCCTAGACAGCGCTCTCCCGCCATGACGATCACCAAACGCCTGCGCTCCCAGGGTGGCAGCGCCTGCTCTTGCAGCCAGCGTTTGAGATCACGCCGACCGCGCCCAGGCAGGTCGAGCACCTCGCCGCCCTGTCGCCAGCGCAGCATAACGGGGGCGGTGCGGTCGCCATCGACGCCTAGTCGCAGCTGCAGCGGCCCCAGTGGCGTTGAAACCCCCGGCGCGCCGTTCCACGGCGTTTGCCAATTTGGCAGCGCAACCAATGGCGCCATCAGATACAGCCTGTGCCGCCATACCCGCGCCTGGGCACCGGACCACTCGACGAGCACCTGGGCATCCTGGGCAGCGCTGAGCTGGCCGAGCAGGCTGGTCAAGCGTGCCTGGGGAGGCGTCGGCAGCCCGCATTGCTGGCAGAGTGTGCGCACCAGCAGGCGCTGGCGGGGTAGTGGCAGCGCCATCAGTGCCGACGCGTCGAGACAGCCCGGCGCTAACGTGAGTCCGGCCAGCTCATCGGCAGCGTAGCTGGCGAGCAGCGTATCGGCCTCACCAGCCAAGCCTGCACTTTGGGCCAGGGAGCGCACCGCCCCTGGCCAGCGCTGGGTCAGCGTTGGCAGGATCTCATGGCGCAAGCGGTTGCGATCGAATGCTATATCGCGATTGCTGGGGTCTTCACACCAATCAAGCGACAGCGCGTGGGCCGTATCGGCCAGGGTTTGACGCGTGACGCCAAGCCACGGGCGCAGCAGCGTGATGCCCTGCCACTCCCGTCGAAATGGCATGCCTGCCAGCCCACGAATGCCGCTACCCCGCAACGCTGCCAGCAGCAGCGTTTCTGCCTGATCGTCCTGGTGCTGCGCCAGCCATAGGGTGTCACCCGCAGGCACATGCAGCGCAAAGGCCGCGTAGCGGGCACGCCGGGCGGCGGCTTCCACACCGTCTCCCTTGACGTCCACGGCCACACGCTCGATGGTGAGTGGGACGCTCAGGCGCTGGCACAGCCGCTGACAGTGGCTTTCGAAGTCATTGGAGGCGGCTTGAAGACCGTGATTGACGTGCAACGCGCGCAGTCTATTGCCGCTGCCGCGACACACCTCGGCAGCCAGCGCCAGCAGCAACGAGGAGTCCAAGCCGCCGGAGAGGGCAACCCAAACGCAACGCCCTGGCGGGGTCTCCGCCAGGGCGTCTTCGAGCAGGCCTAACAGCCGTTTAGGCGGCTGGGGCGCCATAGCTCATCAGCCGCGCATAGCGGCGCTCTAGCAGGGCGTCGCTATCCAGCGCCTGCAGGCGTTCGAGGCTGGCCGACAGCGCTTCTTTAACCCGCGCTGCGGTATCGATCGGGTGACGATGAGCGCCGCCCAGCGGCTCTTTGATCAACGAGTCCACGAAGCCCAGCTCCTTCAAACGCTCGGCCGTAATGCCCATGGCCTGAGCCGCGTCGGAGGCTTTCTCGGCGCTCTTCCACAAAATGGAGGCGCAGCCTTCCGGAGAAATCACCGAGTAGGTCGAGTACTGCAGCATGTGCAACTCGTCGCACACACCGATCGCCAGCGCTCCACCGGAGCCACCCTCGCCTACCACGGTGGAGACGATCGGCGTCTTCAAACGTGACATGACCGCCAAGTTATAAGCAATCGCTTCCGACTGGCCGCGCTCTTCGGCATCGATACCCGGGTAGGCCCCTGGGGTGTCGATGAACGTCAGGATCGGCATCTTGAAACGCTCGGCCATCTCCATCAGACGGCAGGCCTTGCGATAGCCTTCCGGACGCGGCATGCCGAAATTACGGCGCACTTTCTCTTTCACGTCGCGACCTTTCTGATGCCCAATCACCATGACCGGGGCGTCGTTCAAACGGGCGACCCCGCCGACCAAAGCGGCATCGTCGGCAAAGTTACGGTCGCCGTGCAGCTCGTCGAAATCGGTAAAGATGTGCGCTAGGTAGTCCAGCGTGTAAGGACGCTGGGGGTGCCGCGAGAGCTGCGACACCTGCCACGGTGTCAGGTCTTTGAAGATGGATTCCGTTAACTTGCGGCTCTTCTCCTCCAGCCGTGAAATCTCATCGGAGAGATTCACTTGGCTGTCAGAACTCACCAAACGCAGCTCCTCAATTTTTGCCTGGAGTTCGGCAACGGGCTGTTCAAAATCGAGATAGTTAGGATTCATCGGCTCTGCCTGTAAGCTGCCTATAAAAAAATAAGCCTTGTCGAAACGAGCATATTGGGCGCCATTATCGCACCCTGACCCTGCCACGCAAGGCAATGCCCGCTCAATTCCGTACGAGCGCCCTGGGGCGCTCGTACGCTAGGTGATTAACGGTAGCGTAACTGGACGCCTACCTGCCCTTGCACATCACGCAGCGCAAGCAGCAGATCATCGCTCGGCGCAACCTTCCACTCCTCGGCCAGCTCCAGCCAAGCGGTCGCGTCTGGATGGCGGTACTGCAACCGCACGGGGAGTCCGGTGTCATCCCGAAAAGGGGTCAAGCTATCTCGCAGGCTCTCGACCAATCGGCCATTGATCTGTCCGGCATCCAGCGCCAGCTCGACGGCTTGGCCGTAGCGCACGCGGGCCGTGACCATCGGCGTCACATCTTTGCCGCGCAGCCGTAGGCCACCGGAAAAGTCGTCGCTGGAGACTTCGCCCTCCACGATGATCACTTGATCCGACTCGATTTGGCCGCGTAGCTGCTCGAAAAGTTCGCCAAACAGCGACGCTTCGATACGTCCGGTGCGGTCGTCCAGGGTGATGAATGCCATGGTATCGCCACGTTTGGACTTCATGGTGCGCATGGCGACCACCAAACCCGCTACCCGCTGCGGTTCCCGAGAGGGTTTCAAATCGCTGATACGCGTCGACACGAAGCGCTTGAGTTCGCGTTCGTACTCGTCGATGGGGTGCCCGGTCAGGTAGAGCCCCAGGGTGTCTTTTTCACCAGAGAGCCGCTCACGGTCCGTCCATTCGCGCACATGACGATACTCGGCGTAAACATCGCTGGCCTCTTCTTCGGCGACGAAGGCATCGCCAAACATGTCCATCATGCCCAGGTTCTGGTTGGCGTGATTTTGCGCTGCCGCCTTCAGTGCGTCTTCCATCGCCGCGAACAGCACCGCCCGGTTAGGCCCCAGGTTATCCAACGCGCCAGAGCGTATCAGCGCTTCCAGGGTACGCTTGTTCATCCGTTTCGGATCGATGCGGCGGCAGAAGTCGAACAGATCCTTGAACGGTCCGTCCGCGTTTCGCGCTTCCACAATCGCGCCAATCGGGCCTTCTCCGACGCCACGTATCGCGCCCAAGCCGTACACCACCCGCCCGTCGGTATCCACGGTGAACTTGTAGCCACCGACGTTGACATCCGGTGGCGTCACCGTCAGCTTCAAGTGACGACACTCTTCGATCAGCGGCACCACTTTGTCCAGGTTGTCCATCTCGGTGGACATCACCGCCGCCATGAAGGGCCCTGGGTAGTGAGCTTTGAGCCATGCGGTTTGATAAGACACCAGCGCGTAGGCCGCCGAGTGCGACTTGTTGAAACCGTAACCGGCAAACTTCTCCACCAAGTCGAAGATATTGCCCGCCAAGTCTTTGTCGATGCCGTTGGCGGCACACCCTTCCATGAAACCTGCCCGCTGCTTGGCCATCTCTTCGGGCTTTTTCTTACCCATGGCACGGCGCAGCATGTCGGCCTGCCCAAGGGTGTACCCTGCCATGACCTGGGCGATCTGCATGACCTGCTCTTGGTAGAGAATGATGCCGTAGGTAGGCGTCAACACCGGTTTCAACAGGTCGTGCTGATAATCCGGGTGTGGATAAGAGACTTCCGCCCGGCCATGTTTCCGGTTGATGAAGTCATCCACCATGCCCGACTGCAATGGACCGGGGCGGAACAGGGCTACCAAGGCGATCATATCGTCCAGGGAGTCGGGCAGCAGGCGCTTGATTAGCTCCTTCATACCGCGGGATTCCAACTGGAAGACCGCCGTGGTTTCTGCCCGCTTGAGCATCTCGAAGGTTTTGCCGTCGTCCAGGGGAATGGCGTCGATATTGAGCGGCCCCTGGCCGTTAGCGTCACGCACCTTATCCACCATCTCAAGCGCCCAATCGATGATGGTGAGGGTACGCAAGCCCAGGAAGTCGAATTTGACCAGCCCGGCGTCTTCGATATCGTTCTTATCGAACTGCACCACCAAGCCCGCGCCGTCTTCATCGCATAGCAGCGGCGAAAAGTCGGTGAGTTTGGTGGGAGCGATCACCACCCCCCCTGCGTGTTTACCGGTACCCCGCGTGGTGCCCTCGAGTTTCAGGGCCATTTCCCAGATCTCTTCGGCCTCTTCGTCGTTCTCGATGAACTCTTTGAGCGCGGGCTCCTGCTCGATGGCCTTGGCCAGCGTCATGCCCACTTCGAACGGGATCAGCTTGGAGAGCTTGTCGCCCAGCGAGTAGGGCTTGCCCTGGGCGCGGGCCACGTCGCGCACCACGGCTTTGGCGGCCATGGTGCCGAAGGTGACGATCTGGGAGACCGCGTTACGGCCATAGCGGTCAGCCACGTACTCGATGACTTTGTCGCGCTTCTCCATGCAGAAATCGACGTCGAAGTCGGGCATGGAGACACGCTCAGGGTTAAGAAAGCGCTCGAACAGCAGATCGTAGCCGATGGGGTCCAGGTCGGTGATTTTTTGCGCATAGGCCACCAGAGACCCCGCACCGGAGCCGCGCCCCGGGCCTACCGGCACATTGTTGTCCTTGGCCCACTGGATAAAGTCCATCACGATCAGGAAGTAGCCAGGGAACCCCATCTGAATGATGACGTTGAGCTCGAACTCCAGTCGGTCACGGTAGCGCTGGTCGATCTCGCGAAACGCGTCACTGTCTCTCGGGTACTGCTCGGCGGGAAACAGAAAATCGAGCCGCTCCGTTAGGCCATCGTGGGAGACCTTGCGAAAGAACTCATCCTGGGTCATGCCTTCGGGAATGCCGAATTCCGGCAGGAAGATCTCTCCCAGACGCACATCGACGCTGCAGCGCTCGGCGATCATCACGCTGTTTTCCAGCGCCTCGGGGATATCGGCAAACAGCGCCGCCATCTCGTCGGGGCTTTTGAGGTACTGCTCTTCGGTATAGCGGCGTTCGCGGCGCGGGTCGTCCAGGGCTTTACCCTCACCAATGGCGACGCGGGTTTCGTGGGCCCAGAAATCCTCACGCTCTAGAAAGCGCACGTCGTTGGTGGCGACGACCGGCGTGCCGGTCTCGATCGCCAACTGAACGCTAGCGTGTACGCAGGCCTCTTCCAGAGGGCGGCCGGTGCGGATGAGCTCCAGGTAGAAGCGGTCGGGAAACGCCTGCTGCCACTCTTCCAGCAGCTGGCGCGCTTCCCGCTCGTGCTCGGAGAGCAGATGGCGGCCAATCTCGCCTTCGCGCCCGCCCGACAGGGCAATCAGACCTTCGCTCTGCGCCAATACCCACTGTTTATCGAGGATTGCCCGCCCCTGGCGCTGGCCATCGGTCCAGCCCTTGGAGATCAGCTCGGTCAGGTTTCGATAGCCCACATCGTTCATCGCTAGCAGCGTGATGCGGTACGGGTGGGCATCGTCGTGGGGATTCGAGAGCCAGAGATCGCTGCCAATGATCGGCTTCAACCCGGCGCCCTGAGCGGCTTTGTAGAATTTGACCAAACCAAACAGGTTGGCTTCGTCGGTGAGCGCCAGCGCCGGCATCCCGCGCTCAGCGGTCGTACTGACCAGTGACTTGAGTTTGACCAAGCCATCGACCAGAGAGTATTCACTGTGCAAACGAAGATGAACGAACGGAACCGTCATGGGACTCTCAGCATTGAACGCTAAATGAAATGAAGTGTGCGACTACAGCAGCGCTAACTGGCGCTGTACGGGCGCGAAGCTCTTCCGGTGCTCGGCCAGTGCACCGTGGGCTTCCAGCGCCGCCAAGTGTTCCTTGGTGGGGTACCCTTTGTGGCGGGCAAACCCGTATTCAGGATAGCGCAGATCCAGCTCGGCCATTTGTGCATCCCGCGCCACCTTGGCCAGAATCGAGGCGGCGGCAATCGCGGGATGACGAGCGTCACCCCTCACCACGGCCTGCCCCGGCAGCGCATGCCCCGGCAGCCGATTGCCATCCACCAGCAAGTACTCGGCCTGGGGACGTAGGGCATCCACCGCGCGCCGCATGGCCAGATGCGTTGCATGATAAATATTGAGCGTGTCGATCTCCTCTGCGCTCGCCTCTGCCACGGCAAACGCGAGGGCATGCTCGCGAATGAGCACATCCAACGACTCACGCCTGCGGGCAGTGAGCTTTTTGGAGTCGGTCAACCCAACGATGGGCGCCTTGGGGTCAAGAATCACGGCGGCGGCGACGACGCTCCCCACCAACGGCCCACGACCGACTTCATCGACCCCCGCCAGGAAATCCCCCGCATACTCCACCACCAGCGGTGGAAAGTCGGCTGGTTTAGTCGGCATCCGATTTAGCCTCCAGCGGCTCGCCTGCAACCAAAGCGGTAATCGCCTGCGCGGCGCGCTCGCTGGCCGTGCGTTGCAACGTGGCATGCATCGAGGCAAAGCGCGCTTCTAGTGCGTGACGCGTCTCGGCATCGCTCAGTCGCTGGTCTAACTGCTCGGCAATCGCCTCCGGCGTCGCCGCGTGCTGAATCAGCTCTGGTACCACGCTCTCCTGAGCAATCAAATTCGGCAGCGAGATCCACTGGGTTTTCACCAGTCGTTTGGCGAGCCAATGGGTCGCGGGTGCCATTTTATACGCCACCAGCATGGCGCGATGGCACAGCATGGCCTCTAGCGCCGCCGTACCGGAGGTCAGCAGTACCGCATCGCTGGCGACCATCGCCTCGCGGGCTTGGCCCTCCAGCAGCGTGATCCGCTGGGCCAACGCGGGGTAGCCTGCCAACAGCGCGCCAAGCTCGGTATAGCGCTGAGCGGTGGCCGCAGGGATCACCACCTGCAACTCCGTGTGGCGCTGGCACAGCAGCGTCACCGCCTCCAAGAAGGTGGCCCCCATGAAACGAACTTCGTTCCGCCGAGAGCCGGGCAGTAGCGCTAATACCGGTGCGCCCGGGTCCAAGCCCAGCGCACGGCGGGCCGCCTCGCGATCATTTTCCAGCGGCAGTTCGTCGGCCAACGGATGACCAACGAAGGCCACGGGAACGTGGTGGCGATGGTAGAAATCCGCCTCGAAAGGCAGCAGCGTGAGCATGGCATCCACCGCGTTGGCGATTTTCTTCATACGCCCCTGACGCCACGCCCATACCGAGGGGCTCACGTAATGGGCCGTCGTGATACCCGCGGCACGAAGTTGCTTCTCCAGGCCGATATTGAAGTCGGGGGCGTCGATGCCGATCATGATGTCCGGCTGCCAAGCCAGCGCCTCTTCACGCAGGGTACGGCGCACACGGATGAGTTCGGGCAGGTGCTTGAGTACCTCGACCAAGCCCATCACCGAAAGGGTTTCGAGAGGAAAGCGGCTCTTCAAGCCTTGGGCCTCCATACGAGGGCCGCCCATGCCGCGAAACTCCACCTGGGGATGGCGGGCGCGCAGCGCCTGCATCAGTCCCGCACCGAGGATATCGCCGGAGAGTTCGCCTGCCACAAGGTATACGCGCTGCAGTGTCATAGTGACGGGAGAGCCGGTTAAGAGAAGAGTTAGCGAACGATACCGCGGGTCGAGCGCTCAATGGAGTCTGCAAACTGCGTGACTTCCGGCAAATCGAAGCGGCTGCGCATTTCGCTGACTGCTTGTTCTACGGTCAAGCCTTGACGATACACCAGCTTGTAAGCGGAGGTCAGCGCAGCGATCGCTTCACGGCTAAACCCGCGGCGCTTCAAGCCGACCAAGTTCAAGCCACGCGCCTCTGCGGGATTACCATTGATCATGACGTAGGCAGGCGTGTCTTTGGTAATGATCGAGCCGCCGCCCGCCATGGCGTGCTCCCCAAAGTGACAGAACTGATGCACGGCGGACAAGCCGCCCAAAATGGCGTGATCGCCCAGCGTCACGTGACCCGCCAAGGTCACTTGGTTGGCCAAGATGCAGTCGTTACCAATGACACAATCATGGCCGACATGTACGTATGCCATAAACAGATTGCGCGAGCCGATAGTGGTCTCGCTGCGGTCTTGCACGGTACCACGATGCAGCGTGACCCCCTCTCGGATCACGTTATCGTCACCCATCACGAGACGCGTTGGTTCGCCCGCGTACTTCTTGTCCTGGCAATCTTCGCCTACCGAGGCGAACTGAAAGATACGCGTGCGCTCCCCCAGTATCGTGGGGCCTTTCACCACCACATGGGGGCCAATGACCGAACCTGCGCCAATCGTGACGTCTGCCCCAATCACGCTAAACGGGCCAACCTCGACGTCATCGGCAAGCCGTGCCGCTGGGTCGACCAAAGCAGTAGGATGTATCAAGCCACCTTCCTCTCGGCACAAATGATTTCAGCTTCGCAGGCCAGCTCGCCGTCGACAGTGGCACGGCAGGCAAACTTCCAAATGCCCCGTTTGCCGCGAATGACGTTGGCTTCGAGCGTTAGCTGGTCACCTGGCATGACAGGACGCTTGAAGCGTACGTTGTCGCTGCCTACGAGGTAATAGACATAGCCGTCGGCCGGCAGCTTGTTGACCGTCTTGAACCCAAGGATACCGCATACCTGTGCTAGCGCTTCAACGACCAGTACGCCGGGCATGATGGGATGGTGAGGAAAATGGCCGTTGAAGAACGGCTCATTGATGCTCACGTTTTTGTACGCAACGATGGTTTCGCCCACGGTTAACTGCGTGACTCGATCCACCAGCAAGAATGGGTAGCGGTGGGGCAAGTATTCGCGAATTTCGTTGATATCCATAACCATCGTAACGACCTCTAAAATGACGAAAGGCCTGAGCAGTGTCAGGCACGTACCAGCAATCCTACTGGTAAAAAGGCAGTGGATTATAACCTGCTGCTATGAAGCCTCAAGCCACTCCCTCAGGAAATCCTTCTTTCTTCACGATTCACGCTGGCTTTTTTCTACCCGCGCCAAACGCTTGGCGATATCGTCGAGCTGCTTGAAGCGCACTGCATTTTTGCGCCATTGGGTGTTGCTCATGGCACCGGTTCCCGACGAGTACACCCCCGGTTCGTGAATCGAGTTGGTGACCAAACTCATGCCTGTGACCTGCACCCCATCGCAGATGGTCAGGTGGCCCGAGAGCCCCACGCCGCCGCCCAACATGCAGTGCTTACCCACTTTGGTAGAGCCTGCAATGCCGACGCAGCCAGCTAGCGCGCTATGGTCACCAATGGTGACGTTATGGGCAATCTGCACTTGGCTGTCGATTTTGACATCGTTGCCAATTACGGTATCGCCCAACGCGCCTCGGTCGATACTGGAACAGCTTCCGACCTCCACATCATCGCCGAGTACCACGCCGCCCAGCTGAGCAATCTTGTGCCAGCCAGCCCCATCGTGGGCAAAACCAAAGCCGTCGCCGCCAATCACGCAGCCGCTTTGTAGAATGACGCGCTTGCCCATCACGACGCCGTGACACACGGTCACATTGGCGTGCAGCCGCGTGTCATCGCCAATCACGCAGTCCGCGCCAATCACGCTACCTGCCCCAATGACCACGCGATCTCCTAGCACGACGCCAGGCTCGATCACTGCATTCGCTTGCACGCAGACACCGTCTCCCAGCATGACGCCATCGGCGACCATGGCGGTGGGGTGAATGCCCGGCACGTCTCGCGCCGGTAACGGATCGAACAGTTGCGACAGCTTGGCGTAACCCAAGTAGGGGTTCTCCATCTCCAAGCGCGGCACCGGGCAGTTCTTGCCATGCTCTGGGTGCAGCAGCACGGCCGCCGCCTGGGTGGTGGCCAAGTCTTTCAAGTAGGCGCGATTGGCAAGAAACGCGACCTGATCCGACGCTGCTTCCTTGAGCGTTGCCAAACCGCGGATGGGCTGATGGTCGTCGCCTTCGAAATCAACGCCGAGGTGACGTGCGATGTCCGCAAGGGTGAGAGTGTAAGAAGCGTGCGTCATGGGAGCCCAAGGAAGCAGTGGTGCGGCCAAGCCGCACCGAGGGTCATTAAATTAGTTCAGCGAATCGAAAATCTGGGTGACTTCGTTGGTCACGTTGGGTAGATCCGTCGAGGAGTGCAGCACACCTTGCGGCTCTACGAGGACGTCAATGTTATGACGTTCGAGCACTTGCTCGACGGCCTGCTCCAGTTTGGCTTCGGCCCCTTGCAAGAATTGCTGCTCGGAGGCCTGTTGCGCTTGCAGCACTTCACGGCGCAGCTGCTCGAAGCGACCGCCCTTCTGCTGCAGCTCGGCAATCAGCGACTCGCGCTCCGATTGAGACATGGTCTCCCCCTCCTGCTGCAGACGCGTCTGCAACTGCTGTAACTCGCCGCCCAGCGCCTCGGCTTCACGCTGCTGGCTACCGATTTGCCCTTCGAGCTGACTCAGCGAAGATTGAGCCGACTGTGTATTCATCAGCGCCGCACGCCAGTCCAGTACCGCAACTTCAGCGGCATACGCCGGTAGGGTCATCGCCCCTAATAGACACACAGCAGCAGTCAATTTACGCACCATGGTGTTACTCCTTCAATTAGAACGTTTGACCCAGCGAGAACTGGAAGAACTGCGTATCATCACCACTTTCGTCATTCAGCGGCTCGGCCACGCTAAAGGTCAGCGGTCCGACGGGCGTCAGCCACGAGAGGCCAACGCCCACGCTGTAGCGCAGATCGCCAAGGTCAACGCCCGAGCTGCACTGCTGGCGTCCTGCATCCGCTTCCAGCACGTCGTAGCACGAGCTCAGGAAGGTGTTACCTGCATCCAAGAACAGCGAGGGCTGTACCGAGCGCTGGTTCTCGACGAACGGCATCGGGAAAAGCACTTCGGCGGAGCCTTCTACCAGTACGTTACCGCCCAAGGTGCGGTCACGGCCACCCTCACGGGCGGGCGTGGTGCGCTCGCCCAAGGTGTTGGAGGTAAAACCACGCACCGAGCCCAGGCCGCCTGCATAGAAGTTTTCGTAGAACGGGTAGGGATCGTTGCTGCCCAGCGTATCGGCGTAGCCCAAATTACCGCTGAACTTCAGCGCCCAGGTTTCGTCATCGTTAAACGGGAAGAGCTGCTGCGCGCGGGCCTGGAGTTTGTAGTACTCCGCATCGCTACCCGGCACGCCGGTTTCCAACGAGACGCGCTGGTAATTACCGGCGGTCGGCATGATGCCCCGGTTCAGGTTGTTGCGTGTCCAGCTCGCGGTCAACTTCAGGCTTTGCGCATTTTCGCCTTCATCTTCCACATAGCGGCGGATTTCCGAGGCAGTGTCGAAGTAGGTTTTCACCGTGACGTCTTCGACGCTGGCACCGAAGTTCAGGCGAGACAACTCGCTGATGGGGTAGCCGAAGTTGATACCGGCACCGTAGGCATCGGTCGAGAACGTCGAGATATCGGAGTCGGCGTAGTCGGTTTCGCGGTAGAACACGTTGTACCCGCGAGAGATGCCGTCCAGCGTCCAGTAAGGATCGGTGAAGGCGAAGTTGACGCTGGTGAAGGTGTCACTGCGTTGGGCGCCGACGTTGACACGGTTACCGGTGCCAAGGAAGTTGTTTTGAGCCAGGCCGACCCCGTAAATCACGCCCGCGCTCTGCGAGAAGCCGACGCTTGCAGAGACCGAACCGGAGGGCTGCTCTTCCACGTTATAAGTCACGTCCAGCAGATCGGGCTCACCCGGTACCGGCTGCGTGTCGACTTCCACTTGGCTAAAGAAGCCCAAACGCTCCAGACGCTGACGCGACTGCGTGATCGACTCCGTCGATGCCGGTGCGCCTTCGAGCTGGATCATCTCGCGGCGCAATACTTCGTCCTGGGTCGTGGTATTACCGTAGAACTCGATTCGACGCACGTAAGCGCGCTGACCTGGATTCACAGCAATCACGAGATCGACCGTTTCACCGTCATCGGCCACTTCAGGAATGCCCTGCACCTCGGCAAAGGCGAAGCCTTCCGCGCCCAGACGCTGGCGCAGCGCTTCCGTCGAGGCGTTGACATCGCCACGGGAGAAGATATCGCCGCTGTTGATTTCGAGCAGGTTGCGGGCTTCGTTTTCGCTGATCTGCAAATCACCGGCAAAGCGGATATCGCCTACGCGGTACTGGCTGCCCTCATCGACATTGAGCGTAATGAAGATGTCGGACTTCTCGGGGCCAATCGATACCTGCGTCGAGGTCACATCGAAGTTGACGTAGCCACGATCCAAATAGAACGAACGCAGACGCTCGATATCGCCAGAGAGCGCTTCGCGGGAGTACTCGTCTTTGGAGAACCAGCCAAAGATACGCCCTGGGCGGTCGTTCAGCTCGAAGACGTCGCGCAGCGTCTCATCGTCGAAATCCTGGTTACCGACGATATTGATCTGGCGGATCTTGGCCACTTCGCCTTCGTTGATATCGATGTTGACCTGAACGCGGCCTTCGTCGATCTCCTCGACGTTAACGTCGATGCTAGCGCTGTAACGCCCCTGGGATTGATAGACGCCCTCGAGCTCACGCTCGATCTCTTCGAGCGTCGAGAGCTGTAGGACCTGCCCTTCCGACAAACCCGACTGGCGTAGCCCGTTGCGCAGGTCTTCATCAGAGATCTGGTCGTTACCTTCGATGTTCAAGCGCGCGATGGTGGGGCGCTCGACCACTTGGATCACCAGCACATCGCCTTCCCGGGCCAACGAGACGTCTTCGAACAAACCGGTGGCAAACAGGTCACGGGCGGCCGCGGCGAGCTGCTGCTCGTCGACACGGTCGTTGGCGCTCACCGGGAACGCATTAAAGACCGAGGCGGCGGAAACCCGCTGCAGTCCTTCCACACGAATGTCTGAAACGTCAAAGGATTGTGCTTGGGCGCCGCTGGCGCCTACCAGCAAGAGTGCCGCCATTCCAAGGGTCTTGATTTTCATGCAGTCAGTTCGCTCGCGTTGGTCTGCCCGTCGGTTAAGACAGGCACCATATACATTTGTGCAGGCAGATGACAAGGCATCCAGCGCGCTACACGCGTTATTACCACAGGCGCATCAAATCGAAATAGAGCGCCATTAGCATCAGGGTACCGACCATGGCGAGCCCGATGCGCAGCCCTATCGCTTGTGTTTGCTCAGATACCGGCCGCCCACGTAACACCTCGACGAAATAGTAAAGCAGATGACCGCCATCGAGCACGGGGATGGGCAGCAAATTCAGCACCCCTAGACTAATCGACAGATAGGCGAGGAAGCCTACGAAGGCTTCGAGCCCCGCGCGTGCCGAGTCGCCGGAGATTTGTGCAATGGTGATCGGCCCGGAGAGGTTAGAGGGGGAGATAAGCCCCACCAGCATCTTTCGGATCGCATCTACCGTCAGTAGAACCATTTCACCGGTGCGCGACAGCGCTTGGCCGACGGCTTCGATCGGCCCATAGCGAATTTCGCGTTGCAGCGACTCAGGCCAGCTAAACGGCTCTGCACCGGCTCCAATGTACCCAACCTCGTCACCACTCTCCAGCGTATTACGTCCTGGCGTGAGCGAGAGCGTGCCCTGTTCGCCTCCACGCTGGTACGCAACGCTTAAGGTCTCACCCGCGCTGTCGCGAATCACAGCGACGAACTGCATCCAATCATCGATGGGTTCGCCATCGAGCGACACGATACGATCCCCCGGTTGAAGCCCTGCGACATCGGCCGCCTGCCCAGGGACGACCTGACCGAGCACTGCCGGTATGTCAGGGCGCCAGGGTGAAAAGCCCAGTGTTTGCAACGGTTGAGGTGGATCCTGGCGCACCATGTAGTTACTGATTGGCAGTTGATAGAGGCGTGTGGCACTCGCCCCCTCTGGCGTTGCCTCGATGGTGAGCTCGCCGCTATAGCCGATCATGGACACCAGCTTCAGATTGATCTCTTCCCAAGAGCGCGTTGGCTCGCCCTGGATAGCGGTGATTTCACTGCCCTGCGCCAAGCCCGCCTGCGCAGCCGGCGAGTTCGGAGTAACGTCGCCTACGAGCGGTGCCACCGTGGTCGTTCCCGCCACGAACAGTGCCCAATAGGCGACGATGGCGAGCAAAAAGTTGGCGATGGGACCCGCAGCGACGATGGCAATTCGCTGCCATACGGTTTTTCGATTGAAGGCTTGCTCCAACTGGTCGTCTGGCACCGGCGCTTCGCGCTCGTCGAGCATTTTGACGTACCCGCCCAGCGGAATGGCCGCCACCGCAAACTCAGTGCCGTGACGATCCACCGTCGACCATAGCGGTTTACCAAACCCTACTGAAAAGCGCAGCACTTTGACGCCGCAGCGACGCGCGACCCAAAAATGCCCGAATTCATGAAAGGTCACGAGCAGTCCCAGCACCACAATGACGGCTAAGATATTCTGTATCAGGCCCACTTTTCGCTCCTTTGCACGACGCGCTGCTCAGCATTAGCTGAGGCTAAGCGATTGACTGACGTAGGGTAAGTGCCGCCTGTTCGCGCGCCCAGCGATCCGCCGCCAGCACGCACTCCAAAGAATCGGCCTCGCCGCGGTAGGGCAGCGCCATGACATCGGCGACGAGCTCCGGAATCGCGCCAAACGCAATGCTTCCCGCTAAAAATGCCTCGACGGCCACTTCATTGGCTGCATTCAAGATGGCCGGGGCGGCACCACCGGCCTGCATCGCCTCACGGGCGAGACGCAGACAAGGAAAGCGCGCTTCATCGGGAGCCTCGAAATCGAGTCGCGCCACCTGGAACAGGTCAAGTGCTTCTACACCGGCGTCGATCCGCTCGGGCCAAGCCAAACCATAAGCGATGGGCGTGCGCATATCGGGATTGCCCAACTGCGCGATTACCGAACCATCGTCATAGGCCGCCATGGAGTGAATGACGCTCTGGGGATGAACGACCACTTGAATCTGCTCGGGCGAGGCATCAAAGAGCCAGCACGCCTCGATCAACTCGAGACCTTTGTTCATCAGCGTGGCGCTATCCACCGAGATTTTTCGCCCCATGGACCAGTTAGGATGGGCGCAAGCTTGCTCGGGCGTGGCACGTGCGATCTGCTCGGCCGACCAGTTACGAAAGGGCCCGCCGGAAGCCGTCAACAGTAGCTGACGCACGCCGTGCTTAGCCAATCCACCGCGATGCTCGCAGGGTAGACACTGATAGATGGCATTATGTTCAGAATCGATCGGCAGTAGCGTGGCCCCTGAACGCGACACGGCGTCCATGAACAGCGCCCCACTCATCACCAGGGCTTCTTTATTGGCGAGCAGTACGCGCTTACCCGCCTCGGCCGCCGCCAGCGCGGGCAACAGTCCCGCCGCTCCAACGATTGCCGCCATGACGATATCGACCTCAGGGGCACGGGCGACATCGCACAATGCTTCCTGCCCCGCCAGCGCCAGGGTATCAGAGCCTGCTTGGCGAAGCGCCTGCTGCAGCCAATCGGCATCGGCGGCGTCATCCAGCACGGCAAAGCGGGGGCTATATGTATGACACTGTTCCAGCAGTGCCTCTTTCGAGGTATGCGCTGTCAGTGCATGGACCCGGTAGCGATCAGGATGGCGCGCGATGACGTCCAGCGTACTTTTCCCAATGGAGCCAGTGGCACCCAGTACGGTGACCGATTGAATCGAGGCCTGACTCATAGCGCGCTCACCTGAAGGGATAGCACCTGCAGATAGAACAGCGCGAAGATGGGAATGGCCGCCGTGAGGCTATCGATACGATCCAACACACCGCCGTGGCCCGGCAGTAGCTGGCTGGAGTCTTTGATATTGCGGTAGCGCTTCAACATACTTTCGAACAGGTCACCCAACACGGAGGTGAGCGTGACCACCGCGGTAATCGCTACCAGTGCGACGCCACCCAGTACACCCAATGGCTGCCAGGCGGCAAATAGCAACGCCAGCAGCGTCGTAGCGGCCAACCCGCCGTAGACACCCTCCCAGGATTTTCCTGGGCTCACCCGCGGTGCCAGCTTGCGCTTGCCCCAGCGGCGTCCGGCAAAATAGGCACCAATATCGGCCGTCCAAACCAACAGTAACACGAACAGCAGCCACACCGCCCCGCTCTCGCGCAGTACGTTGAAGCCTACCCAGCACGGTAGCAGCACCCACACACCCATTAGCAGGCGACGCGACGTGGTATGCCACTGCTGACTACTTTGCGGGTAATGCGTCACCCAGTAAAGATTGAGCAGCCAACCGGCGGCCGCCAGCCATAGCGGCCACACCGCATACGCCGCACCGCCCAGCCACAGCAGCGCCAACAGTATCGCCATCCCCGCGACCAGCGCCATCCGCGTGCGCGACGCGCCTACGCCTGCCAGGTTGGTCCACTCCCAGGTACCCAATAGCACGATCAACGCCGTAAACAGCGCAAAGGTACCTCCCTGTAAGCCAAACAGACCGATTAGCGTCACGGGCGCCAACCAGGCTGCGGTGATCATCCGCTGTTTAAGCACCTTGCGCCTCTATTTGTTCGTCAGTCATTCCAAAACGGCGACGTCGTAAGCAAAAATCGTCGAGCGCTTTGTCGAAGGCCGCCCCATCGAAATCTGGCCAAAGCAAGGGCGAAAAATGCAGTTCGGCATAGGCCAACTGCCATAGCATGAAGTTCGAGAGCCGCTGCTCGCCGCTGGTGCGAATGCACAGATCCACCGGCGGCACGGCGTCGGTGTTCATGGCCGCATCCAAGCGTGCTTCGTCGATGTCGTCGGCCGACAGCTCTCCGGCCGCCACCTGCTCGGCGAGCTGGCGGGCGGCTCGGGCGATGTCCCACTGGCCGCCGTAGTTGGCAGCGATCACTAGGTGCATGCCCGTATTCTCGGCGGTCAGCGCTTCGGCACGCTGGATATGCTTTTGAATTGCATGGGAAAAGCCGCGCTGCTCACCAATAATCGAGAGGCGGATATTGCGCTCGTTGAGCTTTTTGACCTCACGTTTGAGCGCCATCAAAAACAGCTCCATGAGCGCGTTCACCTCGGCGGCTGGGCGCTTCCAGTTCTCACTGGAGAAGGCGAACAAGCTCAGCGTTTGCACGCCTCGCTCGGCCGCACGCTCGATCACCGCACGTACGGCTTCGACACCCGCACGGTGGCCGCGCACTCCCGACAGCCCCCGTGCCCGCGCCCAGCGGTTGTTACCATCCATAATGATAGCAACATGGGACGGCAGCGCTTCCTCGGATCGAGAAAGCGTCGTGCCGCCCGGCTGCTCTTGGGGAAGCTGCGGAGACGTCATGGGTTCTCGCACCAAAGATCAGTCATAAGTAAGCCAAGCGATGGCCCACGGACGGCCAAGCCGCCCGTGGCAAAGTGAACGCAGGCGTTATACCTGCATGAGATCCTGTTCTTTTGCGGTCAGCGCCTTGTCGATCTCAGCGATATATTTATCGGTCAGCTTCTGGATCTCGTCTTCGCCCTGACGCTGATCGTCTTCGGTGATCTCTTTATCCTTGAGCAAGGATTTGAAGTCACCGTTGGCATCGCGGCGAACGTTGCGCACGGCCACACGGGCAGTTTCCGCTTCGCTACGTGCTTGCTTGATGTAGCCTTTACGGGTCTCTTCGGTCAGCATCGGCATAGGCACACGAATCACGTTACCGGCGCTGGACGGGTTCAGACCCAGATCAGAGGTCATGATCGCTTTTTCGATTTTCGGCACCATGCCCTGCTCCCAGGGCGCCACGGTCAAGGTACGCGCATCTTCGACGTTCACCGATGCCACCTGATTCAGCGGTACTTGGCCCCCGTAATACTCGACGGTCACGGCATCCAGGATGCTGGGGTGAGCACGGCCCGTGCGGATCTTGTTGAAGTTGCTGTGCAGCGCCTCAACGCTCTTCTTCATGCGAGACTCTGCATCTTTCTTGATGTCGTTGATCACGTTGTTACCCTCTGTCTATCAGCGTGCCTTCCTTGCCCCCAACCACGAGGTTGAGCAGGGCACCAGGCTTGTTCATATCAAATACCCGCACCGGCATATTATGGTCACGTACCAGGCAGATTGCGGTCAAATCCATTACCCCCAGCTTCTGATCCAGAGCATCGTCATAGGAGAGCTGGTCGTATTTTACGGCGTCGGGGTGCTTCACCGGATCCTTATTGTACACGCCGTCTACTTTGGTGGCCTTGATGACGACGTCTACGTCCACTTCGATGCCGCGCAAACAGGCCGCGGAGTCCGTAGTAAAGAAGGGGTTTCCGGTGCCCGCGGAGAACAGCACCACGTCACCCGAGGTCAAATAACGGATGGCCGTGCGGCGGTCGTAATGCTCCACCACACCGCTCATGGGAATCGCTGACATCACGCGGGAGCGTATATTGGAGCGCTCCAGCGCATCGCGCATCGCGAGCGCATTCATGACCGTTGCCAGCATTCCCATGTGATCACCCGTGACCCGATCCATGCCGGCTTCGTTGAGCGCCGCGCCACGGAACAGGTTACCCCCCCCAATGACGATACCGACTTGGACGCCAATCCCCACCAACTGGCCAATTTCCAGCGCCATGCGATCCAACACCTTCGGATCGATACCAAAATCGTGCTCACCCATCAGCGCTTCGCCCGACAGCTTCAGCAAAATACGCTTGTACTTCGACTTCGACTTATCGATTTTGGTAGCAGCAGTGGGGGTAGACTCTTGAACATCACGTGACATGGCATCTCTCCTGGGGCAGACCTGGGCACAGGTGGGCGAGGCAGCGCCTGTATTTCACAGGGGCCGGATACACGAAGGCGTGCGCTCGCGCGCACGCCATCTTCTAACTGGAACCTCTGACCTTAGCGACGGCCAGCCTGTTCCATGACTTCTTTCGCGAAGTCGACTTCTTCTTTTTCGATGCCTTCGCCCACTTCGAAGCGAGTGAAGCTGACCACTTCGCCACCGGCGGCTTTGACGAATTCAGCCACGGACTGGTTTGGGTCTTTGACGAACGGCTGCTCGGTCAGGCTGTTCTCAGCCAGGTACTTCTTCAGGCGGCCTTGAACCATCTTCTCAGCAATCTGCTCAGGCTTACCGGCCATGTCCGGCTGGGCCAGGATGATCGCTTTCTCTTTGTCCAGCTGCTCTTGCGGCATCTCTTCGGGATGCGCAACGGCCGGGTTGATCGCCGCGACGTGCATGGCAACGTCTTTGGCCGCTTCGCTGGTGCCGCCTTTCAGGACGGTCAAGACACCAATGCGGCCGCCGTGCACGTATTCGCCTACCAAACCACCGTCAACGGCATTGACGACCACGGCACGACGCACGCCGATGTTTTCGCCGATTTTCTGAACCAACTGCTCACGAGCGGACTCGAGATCACCCGCCATCACGGCGGCAACGTCTTCGCTCTTCGCTGCAAAGAACGCATCGGCGATCTTGTTGGCGAAGCCGATGAAGTTATCGTCACGAGCAACGAAGTCGGTTTCAGAGTTGATTTCGACCATGACGCCGTAGCTGCCATCGTCTGCTACGCGAGTCACCACCGCACCTTCTGCAGCGGTACGACCCGCTTTCTTCGCGGCTTTAAGACCAGAGCTTTTACGCAGGTTTTCGATCGCGACTTCGATGTCACCGTCGGCTTCGGTGAGTGCTTTTTTACACTCCATCATGCCAAGACCGGTACGTTCGCGCAGTTCCTTAACCTGAGAGGCGCTGATAGCTGCCATGAGATTTCACCTCGGAAATGGTTCTAACTGAGAGTTAAACGCGCTACAGAGTATAAGCACGATAGATGACCGTTGCGTATCACTGTGCAGAGCGCTTGCCGGCATTGATCCGGCATGATCGGCCCGCCTGGGCGAACCCAAAGCGGGAAAAAGGGGGCATAAGGCCCCCTCTGATACGATGCGGCTCACCTGCCCGCCGCACCACTGCAGCCTTACTCGGCAGCAGCGTTTGTGTCGGCAGAAGCGGCTTCTTCTTCAGTCACTTCGACGAACTCGTCCGGACGACCTTCTTTCGCGCGACCACACGCGTCGGCAATCGCCTTCACGTAGATCTGGATAGCGCGGATGGAGTCATCGTTGCCCGGGATCACGTAATCAACGCCATCCGGGTTGGAGTTGGTATCGACCACGCCAATGACCGGGATGCCCAGCTTGTTGGCTTCGTTGATCGCAATGCGCTCGTGATCAACGTCGATCACGAACAGCGCGTCCGGCAGGCCGCCCATGTTCTTGATACCGCCGATAGAACGCTCGAGCTTCTCTTGCTCACGCGTGGCCATCAAGACTTCTTTCTTGGTCAGCTTCTCGAAGGTACCGTCTTCGCGCATGGTTTCCAGATCACGCAGACGTTTGATGGACTGACGAATGGTCTTGAAGTTGGTCAGCATGCCGCCCAACCAGCGATGGTTGACGAACGGCTGGCCAACGCGATTCGCTTCTTCTTTGATGATCTTGCTGGCGCTGCGCTTGGTACCAACGAACAAAATCTTGTTGTTGGACGCCGCCATCTTCTCGACCACGTCGATCGCTTCGTTCAGCGCCGGCAGGGTGTGCTCGAGGTTGATGATGTGAATCTTGTTGCGCGCGCCGAAGATGAATTTACCCATCTTCGGGTTCCAGTACTTGGTCTGGTGACCGAAGTGAGCACCTGCTTTCAGCAGGTCACGCATATTGACGTGAGACATGGTAAAACTCCTGAAACTCGGGTTAGGCCTCCACGCACCCCATGGATCCGACCAGTAGCGCCGACGAACGTCGCTAGAGGCACCCGGGACCATGTGCCGGTGCATGTGTGTTTTCAAGGCTTGCTGTCGTGCAACTCAGCGGTGCTGGGTTGCGATCTCGTTACTCTTTCCACGCGCCGCCGCCCTGGAAAGAAGCGAGGGAAGGCGATTGCAGGAAAGCGCGCGGCTTTATACCATAGATCATTGCCAAGATGAAGTCGCAGGCGCGTTTAGACGCTGAATTTGCCACTCATCACTCACCCAGAAGCCACATCGAGAATTCATGAACGTTCCTATCAAGACGCCTTCTGAAATCGAGAAAATGCGCGAAGCCGGTCGCCAGGCAGCCAGCGTTATCGAAATGATCACTCCCCACGTCACAGCGGGTATCAGTACCGGTGAGATCGACCGCTTGTGCCATGCGTACATCGTCAACGAACTGGGCTCGACGCCAGCACCGCTGAACTATCACGGTTTCCCTAAAGCGACCTGCACCTCGATCAATCACGTGGTATGCCACGGCATTCCCGATGATGGCAAAAAGCTCAAAAACGGCGACATCATGAACCTGGACATCACCGTGCGCACGCCAGACGGCTACCACGGCGACTCCAGTGTCATGTTCGTGATTGGCGACACCATTCAGGGTGAACGACTGTGCCGCATCACCCAGGAGTGCCTATATAAAAGCATCGAGCTAGTGAAGCCCGGCGTACGCCTTTCCGAGCTGGCCCGGGTGATCCAGCAGCATGCCGAAGCCCACGGCTACTCCGTGGTGCGCGACTTCTGCGGCCACGGCATTGGCGCGGACTTTCACGAAGATCCGCAGTTCTTGCACTACGACGGCTATGCACCGGATGCCGACATTCGCCTGGAGGCGGGCATGTGCTTCACCATCGAGCCGATGATCAACGTAGGCGGCTACAAAACCAAGGTCCTGCGGGATGGTTGGACCGCCGTCACGAAAGACCGCAGCCTGTCGGCGCAGTGGGAGCACACCCTGCTTGTCACCGACACCGGCGTTGACGTGCTGACCGCACGCAGCGACGAAGACTTTAGCTTTTTGAACGCCTGATGCTTCTTCACCACTACCGGTTCGAGCCGGACACGTCGCTTTTCGATCTCGACCTGTTTCGCACCGAGCTTGCCGGATCACGCTCGCCCATTGCGCCGTTCAAAGCGGCCTTACGGGACATTCAGGCGCGGCTGGACGAGCAGTTTCGCGCTGGGGCCGATATTCGCGATCTGGTACGCGGCCGTGCATGGTATCTCGACCAGCTGCTTGCCATCGCCTGGGCGCAGCATGCCTGGCCCGACGACGGGGTCGCGCTGGTAGCGGTGGGTGGTTACGGGCGTGGAGAACTACACCCCCACTCGGACATCGACCTGCTCCTATTGCTCGAACACGACGACGACTCCCCCTACCGTGAGCCGCTGAGCGCCTTCATCACCTTTTTGTGGGATATCGGCCTCGAGATTGGCCATAGCGTGCGCTCACTCAACGACTGCGAGCGCGAAGCCGAAGCGGACGTCACGGTGATCACCAACCTGCTGGAGTCACGCCTCATCGCCGGGCCGGAAAGCTTGCGCGAAAAGATGCGCGAGCGCTTGAGCGCAACGAACCTGTGGCCTGCCGACCGATTTTTCGAGGCCAAGTGGCAGGAACAGATCGCCCGCCACTACCGCTACAACAATTCCGAGTATCACCTGGAGCCCAACCTCAAAAGCTCCCCCGGTGGCCTGCGCGATATCCAAATGATTGGCTGGGTGGCCAAGCGCCATTTCGGCACCGAGCAGTACACCGACATCGTCGCCAACGGCTTCATGAACGACGCCGAGCTGCGCATTCTCAGCCAGGGTCAAGCATTTCTCTGGCAGGTGCGCTACGCTCTGCACATGCTCACGGGCCGGGCCGAAGATCGGCTGCTGTTCGATCATCAGCGCACCATTGCCGAGATGTTCGGCTTCAAGGACACTCCCGAACGACTCGCCGTCGAACAGTTCATGAAGCGCTACTACCGGCATGTAACGGCCCTCGCCGGACTCAACGACATGCTCTTGCAGCATTTCGACGAAGTCATTCTGCGCGGTAAAGAGTCGTTGGAAACCGTCAAGCTCAACGAGCGCTTCGAAACCAAAGGCGGCTACATCCAAGTGCGCTCGCGCAACCTGTTCCGCGAGCGACCGGCGGCCATGCTGGAACTCTTCCTGCTAATGGCCAAACACCCGGAGATCGAGGGGGTACGCGCCGATACCATTCGGCTGATTCGTGACCACCGTCATCAAATCGACGATCACTACCGGGAAGAGCCGCGTCACCAGCGGCTCTTCATGGCCCTTATGCGGGCACCGGGAAACGTTCCTCGCCAACTGCGGCGAATGAACCGCTACGGCATTCTCGGCAAGTACCTGCCGGAGTTTGGCCGCGCCGTGGGGCTGATGCAGCACGATCTGTTCCATATCTACACGGTCGATGCCCACACCCTGCGCCTGCTGAAATTCCTGCACGGCTTCCGCAAGCCTGAGGCCAAAGGCGACTTCCCCGTGGCAGCGACGCTCATCCACCAGTTGCCCAAGCTCGACTTGCTGTGGATAGCAGGCTTGTTCCACGACATTGGCAAAGGCCGTGGCGGCGATCACTCCGAAATCGGTGCGCGAGACGTCGAGCAGTTTTGTCATCGCCACCATATCTCCCAGCACGACACCAACTTGGTGAGCTGGCTGGTGGAGCACCACCTGCTGATGTCGATGACCGCGCAAAAGCGCGACATCAGCGACCCGGACGTCATCCGCGACTTTGCGCTGATCGTGCGCGACGAGACCCGCCTGGACTACCTTTACGTGCTCACCGTCGCCGACATTAACGCGACCAACCCAACGCTGTGGAACGGCTGGCGGGCATCGCTTTTGCGCCAACTTCACGCGGAAACCAAACGCGCCCTGCGGCGCGGCCTGAAAAATCCGCCAGATCGCGACGACTGGGTACGCGAAACGCGCACCGAAGCGCGCTCGCTACTGCAAACGGTGGGTGTCGATAGCGCTCACATCGACCGGCTTTGGGAATCGCTGGGGGAGGACTACTTCCTGCAGTACGCACCCAGCGAGATCGTCTGGCAGACCCAAGGCATTCTCAACCACCAGCCCTCACCGCTGCCGCTGGTGCTGATCAGTGCGCCCACCGCCGACATGGCCGAGGGCGGTACCAAGGTCTTCATCCACACTCGCTCGGCGGATGATCTGTTTGCCGCCACCGCTGCGGCCATGGAGCAGCTCGGCCTCTCGATTCACGATGCGCGCATCGCCACGTCGCACAATGACTGGACGCTCAACACCTTTATCGTACTGGATAGCCATGGCCAGCCGATTCGTGACGCAGAGCGTATCGAAGAGATGCGCAGCCACCTGGTTGAAGAGTTGGACGACCCGGATGACTATCCCGAGATCGTCACCCGCCACACCCCGCGACAGCTCAAGCACTTCAAAGTGCCTACCGAAGTGGTGATCGAACAGGACCCAGCCAACGAGCGCACCCTGCTGGAGCTGACCGCCCCCGACCGCCCCGGCCTTCTTGCTCGGGTAGGGCGCATCTTCATGGAGCAGGATATCGCCCTCTCGGCCGCCAAGATCGCTACGTTGGGCGAACGAGTAGAAGACGTGTTCTTCATTACCACCAAGGCAGGCGAGCCGCTCACCGACCCCGACCGCCAGCAGCAGCTTCGTGAACGTCTGATTGAAGTGCTAGGCGTCTAAACCAGAAAGATGCCATGCCCTGGTGGTTAGGTTTGAGCCTGCCCCAGGGCTTGCCTATAATCGGCGGTTCGATAAATGGTTTTGCTCACAGCTCCCGCCTTCACGCTCTCAACGGACGCGCCATGAACCCAGATCTCAACGCCCTTCATCCCTATCCGTTTGAAAAGCTGGCCGCCCTCAAAGCGACACTCACGCCCCCGGCGGGGCTGACGCACATTCCGCTGACGATCGGCGAACCCCAGCACGCGCCTTACCAGGGCGCGCTGGATGCCCTCGTGGCCCACCAGCTCGAGATGGCCCGCTACCCAGCCACCAACGGCCTGCCCGCCCTGCGCGAGACCATTGCCGCCTGGGCCACCCAGCGCTTTGCCCTCGCCGGGCTAGACGCCGAACGCCAAGTTCTGCCCGTGAACGGCACCCGCGAGGCCATCTTTGCCTTCGTGCAGGCAGCGCTGGACCGCACTCGTCCTGCCCAGGCCGCCGTGCCCAATCCGTTCTACCAGATTTACGAAGGGGCGACGCTGCTAGCAGGCGGCCAGCCGCTCTACCTGGACTGCACGGCCGAGAACGGCTTTCGTCCCGATTTTTCTGCGGTCAGTGCCGACACTTGGCGCGACGTGCAGATCGTGTTTATTTGCTCGCCGGGCAACCCGACCGGTGCGGTCACACCGCTGGCCGAGTTCAAAGAGTTGATTGCCCTGGCCGACGAGCACGACTTCATCATCGCCTCCGACGAGTGCTACTCCGAGCTTTATCTGGACGAGAGCACGCCGCCACCGGGGCTGCTGCAAGCCTGCGCCGAGCTTGGCCGCGACGACTACCGCCGCTGCGTGGTGTTTCACTCGCTCTCCAAACGCTCCAACCTGCCGGGGCTGCGCTCGGGCTTCGTGGCAGGCGATGCAGACCTGCTCGCCCCGTTCAAGCGCTACCGCACCTATCACGGCTGCGCCATGTCGCTACCGCTGCAGCACGCGTCCATCGCTGCTTGGCAGGACGAAGCCCACGTACGGGCCAACCGCGACGCCTACCGTAAGAAATTCAGTGCGGTCACGGAGGTGCTCGCCCCGGTGATGGATTTCCCCACGCCCGAGGCGAGCTTCTACCTCTGGCCTGCGGTTCCGGGCGGTGACGATATAGCCTTTAGTCAACGACTATTCAGCGAGCAGCACGTGAGCGTACTTCCCGGCAGCTTGATGGGCCGCCCAGGACAACACGGCCATAATCCCGGTGCTGGGCGGCTACGCTTAGCCTTAGTGGCGGAGCTCGAACCGACGCTGGAAGCGGCCACGCGTCTTCGCCAACTGCTCGAACGCGGCTAGCCCGCGCCGACCAAGACGACGAAAGGAGGCTGTATGCTGACGCTCTATATGATTCACAACTGCGACACCTGCCGCAAAGCACGCAAAGCGCTGGACGACAAAGCGCTGATGTATAAAACCCACGACCTGCGTAAAGATGGCCTGTCGGCGGCACTGCTCGAACACATCTTGAATCGCGCGCCGCTGGTCGAGGTGATCAACAAGCGGAGTAAGACCTGGCGCGAGCTCTCCGATGAAGAGAAGGATTTTGATGCCAACTCGGCGCGCCAGCTGTTGCTTCAGCACCCCACGCTGCTCAAGCGGCCGCTTTTGGAACTCGACGACGGTACCATCATGATCGGCTATCAAGACGGCGACTACGATTCGCTAAGTGGCTAATCCTGACCGACACCTCTCACCAACCTCTAAGGAATACGCGTTATGCTGAGCTTCGCGCTTGGAATCGGCACCCAAAACACCCAGGGCGACTGGCTGGAAATCTACTACCCGGCTCCACTACTCCACCCAGACGAGCGCCTGGTCGCAGCGGCCAAGGAAGCCCTGGACGCACCAACAGGCAATGCCCCGGTCAGTTTCCTGCCAGAAGATTGCACCCGCTTGGCCAAAGCGCTGGAAGCGGCAGGCCACTCCGACCAGGCCGCACTGGCAGAGTCACTGGCGGCGAGCCAGCGTCCGCTGGTGGCGATGTTCTTAGAGAGCGATCAGCCGCCGCAAACCGCGCCTGAGGTGTATCTAAAACTGCATCTGCTGTCGCACCGCTTGGTGAAGCCCCACGGCCTGGACCTGACCGGTATGTTCGGCTTGCTGCGTAACATCGCCTGGACCAACGAAGGCGCCATCGACATCGAAGAGCTGCCCGCCCGCCGCCTCAAGGCACGCCTGGCTGGCCGCGCGCTGTCCGTCGACTGTGTCGATAAATTCCCCAAAATGACCGATTACGTGGTGCCTAGCGGCATCCGCATCGGCGACACCGCCCGCGTGCGCCTGGGCGCTTACCTGGGCGAGGGCACCACGGTCATGCACGAAGGGTTCGTCAACTTCAACGCGGGCACCGAAGGCCCCGGCATGATCGAAGGGCGTATCTCTGCCGGCGTTATGGTCGGCAAAGGCTCTGATCTGGGCGGCGGCTGCTCCACCATGGGCACGCTCTCGGGCGGTGGCAACATCATCATCAAAGTGGGCGAGGGCTGCCTCATCGGCGCCAATGCCGGTATCGGTATTCCGCTGGGCGACCGCTGTACCGTAGAAGCGGGTCTGTACATCACCGCAGGCTCCAAAGTGACACTGTTGGATGACAAGGGCCAAGACGTCAACACCGTCGCCGCCCGCGAGCTGGCAGGCCAAGACGACCTGCTGCTGCGTCGCAACTCACAAAATGGCCGCATCGAGTGCTTGACCAATAAAAGCGCCATCGCGCTGAACGAGGCGCTACATGCCCATAACTGAGCCTGACTCACTGTCGCCGACGCTCACGCTGGCGTTCGACCTGCTGAGCCGGGCATCGGTGACACCCGACGATGAAGGCTGCCAAGACCTGATGATCGAGCGCTTAACGGCGCTCGGTTTCCATATCGAGCAGCTCCCCTTTGGTGATGTAAAGAATTTTTGGGCCGTGCGCGGCCACCACGGGCCGGTGATCGCGTTTGCCGGACATACCGATGTGGTGCCCAGCGGCCCCCATACCAACTGGGAATTCCCGCCGTTCGAGCCCTGTATCGACGACCAGGGCATGCTCTGCGGGAGAGGCGCAGCGGACATGAAGGGCAGCCTGGCGGCGATGCTGACGGCAGTGGAGCGCTTTGTGGCGCGCTACCCCAATCACGAGGGTCGCATTGCGTTTTTGATCACCTCCGACGAGGAGGGGCCTGCCATCGACGGCACCCGCGCAGTGGTCGAGCATCTTCGCGAGCGCAATGAGCGTTTGGACTACTGCATCGTGGGCGAGCCCTCCTCTACCGCTCGCCTGGGCGACGTGATCAAAAACGGGCGGCGCGGCTCTTTGGGCGGCGTGCTTCACGTCAAAGGGGTGCAGGGCCATGTGGCCTACCCTCACTTGGCACGCAACCCTATCCATCAGGCGATGCCTGCGCTGGATTCGCTCGTCAACGAGCATTGGGACGCGGGCAATGACTTCTTCCCTGCGACCAGTTTTCAGATCTCCAACGTGCGTGCCGGAACGGGCGCCACCAACGTGATTCCAGGTGACGTGGAAGTCGTGTTCAACTTCCGTTACTCCACCGACGTCACCCACGACGAATTACGCTCACGCACCGAAGCGATCTTGAATGCGCATGGCCTCGAGTATCATCTGGATTGGACGTTGAACGGCGAGCCCTTCCTGACCGCAGAAGGCGAGCTCGTGGATGCCACGATTCGCGGCGTAGAAGCCGTCACCGGCGAACGCCCGCAACTCTCCACCAGCGGCGGCACCTCGGATGGTCGCTTCATTGCCACCTTGGGCACCCAAGTCGTCGAGCTTGGCCCACTCAACGATACCATCCACAAGGTGAACGAACGGGTGCGCGCCAGCGACTTGGACGAGCTGAGCCGTATTTACGAAGCGACGCTTCAGGCGCTGCTGACCACCGACGAGGTAAGCGTATGATGGAGCGGTTTCCAGACATAGAAGTGTATCTGGCGCAGGCCACGCTGGATGATGTCAACGCCTGGCTGGCCGAGGTGCTCAGTGCGCCGCCGCTTAGCCCAGCAGGCAAAGGCAAATGGAAAACCCGCGGCCAACACCAAGGCGATAGCGTCCCGGTACTCCTGGTGGATAACGCCGCCGATGGCTTTGCCAGCCTCTGGTTCGACAGCAGCCAGACGCCGTGGCACACCGATCAGGAGTGCGCTCAGCATGCCGCTGAGGCGCTGCAGGTAGAAGTTCGCTGCTCGCTAGGCGGCTGGCATCCCGGCGATGACCCTGACCGTTTTTGGCAAGTTCTACCCAGCGGCCAAGAGCGTGCCATCGAATGGCCCGATTCGGGCCGCTAAACGCAAAAACCCCCGCCAATGCGGGGGTTTTCTCTACCAGCAAGGGACGCTGTGAGAACGCTTACTCGATAATACTCACATCATCGGCCTGCAGGCCACGATCGTTTTTGATCACGTGATAGCGAACGATTTGGCCTTCGGCCAGCATCCGTGGGCCGCGGCCACGGATGGCACGAAAGTGAACGAATACGTCCTCTCCGTTATCGCGGGTAATGAAGCCGTAACCTTTATTGGTATTGAACCACTTGACCTCTCCCTCTTCACGGCCATCGTTGGGATCGATGATGTCTTCTTCATCATCGTCCGCTACCGGCGACGTCGCTTGAGGCTGACGCGGTGCTGGTTTCACTCGGGCAACGTCCGCTTTGACCACCATGGGCGGCGCCAGGGCAGCGGCGGCTAACGTGCCAATGAACAACATGACAAAGCAGCCAAGGGCGACGGCGGCATACACACTAAACGCCGCGCCAGCTAGCCACTGTTCAGCCATCGGTGCATTGGTTAAATGAACAATCCCCGCCAACAAAAGCGGCGTGGGGGCGGCCAGTAAGATACTGATAAAGAAACAGCGAAAAACAACTTTTGGGTTCATAGATGATGAAAGCTCTCTTGTTGTATGGGTAACAGACGAAGGACAATACTCGAACTACCAGGCCCATTCCTAACAGTACCGAGCATACTACACAAGGTGATGATGTTATCATGACAAACGATTTATCGCCTGCCGAGCTCACTCAACGTCTTGAATCGTTGGAGAGTCGGCTGGCTTATCAAGAGCACTGGCTGGATACGCTCGACCAAGCGGTCGCCCAGCAAGAACGACGCTTGGAAAAACTCGAGCAACTCAGCGCCTTGATGCGCGAACGGCTACGTGAACAGCATCAGGCGCTCCAAGCAGGCGATAGCCAAGGCAGCTTTCGCCCTGAAGATGACGTTCCGCCCCACTATTGAGCATTAGACACGCTTCAGCCCTTTATCGCCCCACCACACTGCTGGGGTCGACGCTCGCCAAGCCAAAGGCCTCGGCGACCGCACGGTAAGTGATCTGGCCATTATGAACGTTCAGACCGGGCAAGAAGTGCGCATCGTCGGCGAGCGCCTTTTGCCAGCCTTTGTCGGCGAGTGCCAGCACGAACGGCAGCGTGGCGTTGGTCAGCCCTAGCGTAGACGTACGTGCCACGGCACCGGGCATGTTGGCCACACAGTAGTGCACGATGCCATCGACGAGATAGGTGGGCTCGGCGTGGGTGGTGGGCTTGCTGGTTTCAAAGCAGCCGCCCTGATCGATCGCCACGTCGACCAGCACGCTCCCCGGCTTCATGTCTGCCAGCATGGCGCGCGTGATCAGCTTGGGTGCTGCAGCCCCAGGAATGAGCACGGCGCCCACGATCATGTCCGACTCCCTGGCCGCGTGATCCAACGCATCGGCCGTGGAGTAAACGGTCTTGATGCGCCCTTGATAGCGATCATCCAGCACCTCCAGCCGGGCAATGGATTTGTCCAGGATCGTGACGTCCGCGCCTAGCCCCAGCGCCATGCGGGCGGCGTTTTCGCCGACGACACCGCCGCCGATCACCGTTACCTTGCCCGGCGACACACCGGGGACACCCGGCAACAGCACGCCGGAGCCGCCCTGCGCTTTCTCCAGGCTGTGCGCCCCCGCCTGCACGGCCATTCGACCCGCCACGGTACTCATGGGGGCAAGTAGCGGCAGACCGCCTTTGGCGTCGGTAATGGTTTCGTACGCAATACAGGTGGCACCGCTGTCCATTAGCCCTTGGGTGAGCGACTGTTCAGCGGCTAAGTGCAAGTAGGTAAACAGCGTATGCTCAGGGGTGAGACGCGCGACCTCCTCTGGCTGCGGCTCTTTGACTTTCAAGATCAGCTCGGCGTGTTGCCACAGCGCCTCCACGCCCTGTTCGATGGTGGCTCCCGCGCTTTGATAAGCACTATCGGGAAAGCCTGCGCCTTCGCCCGCCCCGCTTTCCACGCAGACATGATGGCCACGCCCGGTTAGCTCGCGTACCCCTGTGGGCGTGAGTGCAACACGGTACTCGTGATTTTTGATCTCTTTGGGGACGGCAATTTTCATGACTGAACTCTCCACAATCCGGATGAACGACACGTCGCTCACTGCATTACAGCACAGCCGGTGAGAACCACCACCCCTATGAATCAAAACGAAAAAAACGCCGGCTAAGGCGTTTTTTAACAGAAAGATCTAGCGCTTGAGCGCAGCGCACGAAAAAATCGACGCCACTCAGTAGCGCATCACCCTTCCTCTACTACCGCACTACCATAGAGACGCTGATACTCCTCGGGCAGGCGCTTTGGACGACCGCTGGAGAGCGCCACGCAGGCAAAGCGAGTACGGGCATTGAGCAGCGTTTTGCCATCGTCGATACGCTTGAGCTGGAAGCGACGCGTCAGACTAAAACGCCCGTCGCACGCGACGATCCAGGTCGCGAGCTGCAGCGCATCCCCTAAAAAGGCTGGCGCGAGGTAGTCCAGCTCGTGACGATGGACCACCATCGCCCTATCCAGCGTTCGGTAACGCTCGAGAGAGAGCCCCAATGCCTCGGAGTGGGCCCAGCTAATTTGCTCGACCCAACGCAAGTACTCGCTGTTGTTGACGTGCTGGTAGGCATCGATCGCCTCTGGCAGCACCTCCAGGTCAATGACAAACGGGTCTGGCAGTGCCCACTCCATGTGACTCGCTCCCTGTCTACCTACCTCATGACGACGATTTGCGGATGATTAATCGCGGAATACGCGAACACCCAGCGCCTTCAAATAGGCCGTTTCTGGAATGGCCGGGTGTACCGGGTGATCCGGCCCTTGGTGGCCCTGGAAGATAACCTGTCCGTGACGATCCTGATGGCGCACCGCACCGCGCACCACGTCGACCAACCGCTCGGACGCCAAGTGCATGGAGCAAGACGCCGACAGCAGCAGGCCGTCGCGGCCCAGCAGACGCATCGCCTCACGGTTGAGACGCGAGTAGGCGCGCTCACCGTTGGGGATATCCTTGCGCTTTTTGATGAACGCCGGCGGATCGAGAATCACCACGTCGAACTGCTCGCCATCGGCCTTCAGCGCCGCCAGGGCTTCGAAGGCGTCGCCTTCGCCGATGGCCACCTGCTCTTGGACACCGTTCAGCTCGGCGTTGCGCGCCACTTGCTCCAGCGCCGCGCCAGAGGCGTCCACGCAGAGCACTTCGGAGGCGCCGCTGGCGGCTGCCTGGACGCCCCAGCCACCGACGTAGCTGAAGACGTCCAGCACGCGTTTGCCAGCCACTTGGCCGTTGAGCCAGGCGCGGTTGACACGATGGTCATAGAACCAGCCGGTTTTCTGGCCATTCAGCACCGGGACGGCAAAGGTCACGCCATTCTCGACCAGCAGCACTTCATCGGGTAGCGTGCCTTTGACCACCTCCACGTGGGCTTCCAGGCCCTCCTGGCGGCGGCCACCGGTGTCGTTGCGAAACACGATCGTGCTTGGTTTGACGACTTTCTCCAGTGCATCGACGATCTCCTCCGCCAATGCCTGCATACCCGCCGTGTTGAGCTGCACCACCAGCACGTCGCCAAAGCGGTCGATGACTAGCCCCGGCAGCAGGTCGCCTTCCCCATGAATCAGACGATAGAAGGGCTGATCGAAGAGACGCTGACGCAGCGCCAGCGCCTGATTGAAGCGATGCACGAACAGCGAGCGGTCCAGGCGCATTTCCGGGTCTCGAGACATGATACGCGCACAGATCAACGAGTGCGGATTCACGTAGGCCACGCCCAACGTTTTTCCGTTGGAGGCCTCTACGAGCGCGGACTCACCCGCCGCGAAGTTCTTTAACGGCGTCTCTTTGATATCGACTTCGTTGGAGTAGATCCACAGATGGCCAGCCTTCAAGCGGCGATCGGCGTTCTTGTTCAGGCGCAGGCGTTGAGTCACAACAATCTCCAAAAAAGCAGGCCGGCAGCGCTCTAGCGCTGCTCAAATAAGCAAAATGGGTCGCCGCGCGAGGCGACGCTTAACGCTGGCAGCCAGGGCAGAACACGCTGGCCCGCTGCCCCAGGGTAATACGCCTCAGCTCGCTGCCGCAGCGTAGACAGGGCTGCCCGTGGCGACCGTACACGTTCAGCCGCTGGGCAAAGTAGCCGGGTTCGCCCTGGCCGCTGACAAAGTCGCGCAGCGTGGTGCCGCCTTGGGTGATGGCCGCCGCCAACACCTCTTTCACGGCGGCCGCCAGCGCATCGTAGCGGGCTCGGGAAATACGCCCCGCCGCACGGCGCGGGTCGATGCCCGCCATGAACAGCGCTTCGGCGGCGTAGATATTGCCCGCGCCCACCACCACGCGGTTATCCATCAGAAAAGGCTTGACCGCTACGCGCTTGTCGCGGGACAAGCGGTAGAGCCACTGGCCGTCGAAGGCCTCGCTGAGCGGCTCGGGGCCCAAGTGAGCAAGGCGGGTATCGCGACTGCCGTCGCCCTGCCGCCAATCGACGAAACCGAACCGCCGCGGATCATGATAGCGCAGCACGTAACCGCTAGCCGTCACGACGTCCACATGATCGTGTTTTTTGGGCACGTCGCCCAGGCGCGCAATACGCAGGCTTCCCGACATGCCCAGGTGCCACAGCAGCGTGGCGCTGCCTTTGGGTGTGGCCAGCGGCATCTGCAAATACTTGGCACGGCGTGAAAGCTCGCCGACGCGCGCGCCGATCAGCCGATCGGCCAGATCGTCAGGCACTGGCACCCGCAGGCGCGGCTGGCGCACCCGCACTTCGGTAATCTCTTGCCCTTCGATATAGGGGGCAATGCCACGTCGCGTGGTTTCTACTTCAGGCAATTCGGGCATGATGAAAGCCTATGATGACAGCGCCATGACAGATGACCCGTCAGCGCCCTAACGACAGACATGCAAAAACCCGGCTTTGGGCCGGGTTTTTCAACAGGCGCTCGCCTGCGGTGAAAGCCGATCATCGTAACCGCGATTACTTAATCTTGGCTTCCTTGTAGATAACGTGCTTACGGACCACCGGGTCGTATTTCTTGAATTCGAACTTATCCGGGGTGTTCCGCTTGTTCTTATCAGTGGTGTAGAAGTGGCCAGTACCGGCACTAGACACCAGCTTGATCTTATCGCGCATGGTTTAACTCTCCCAAAAGTGCGTAGCAAAAGCTCGCTTAGATTGCGTCGCCGCGTTTGCGGATATCGGCCAGAACCGTCTCGATACCTTTCTTGTCGATGATGCGCATGCCTTTAGAGGAAACGCGCAGCTTGACGAAGCGGTTTTCGGATTCAACCCAAAAACGATGGGTGTGCAGGTTCGGCAAGAAACGACGACGTGTCTTACGCTGGGAGTGAGAAACGTTGTTACCAGTTACCGGACGCTTGCCGGTAACCTGACATACTTTGGACATGAGAGCCTCCAACCGCTTGGCGAGTTGTTCAAAACTGTCGGGCAAACCGGAGCAGGGAGGGAGTCGACGCAGTTAACCGCCTAGCTGTACCCAAATCCGTTATTCAACCCAAGTTCAAAGGTGGCACTTTATACCAGAGCACCTGGCTACCAGCAAGCGAAACCGCCCAAAAAGGCCAAAAAAGCGCGTTTCTGGACAATTTACTTAGAAAAGGGGCATCGGCCCTACGACCCGCCGCGCGTTTTCTCCTGCTGAGTTGATGACTATAGCCAGCCACGCTCGGCAAACGACACCACGTCTCCGTCTCCTACCACGAAATGATCGAGAACCCGCACGTCAAAGAGTGCAAGGGCATCTTTCAAGCGCTCGGTGATACGTCGATCGGCATCACTGGGCTCCGCTACACCCGAGGGGTGATTGTGGGCCAGGATGACAGCACCAGCGTGTAGTTCCAACGCACGCTTGGCAACTTCGCGGGGATAAACGGATGCGCTGTCTAGGGTACCGCGAAATAGGGATTCATAGCGAATAATTCGGTGCTGAGTGTCCAAAAAAAGGACCGCAAACTCCTCGTGTCCCAAGTGACGGAGTTGAGAACTCAAATAGTGACGCACCAGCGCTGGCGACGTCAGCGCGTTACCCCGGGCCAGCTGACTGGCCAAATGACGCCGCGAAAGCTCCAGGGTGGCCTGTAGCTGAGCAAACTTGGCATTCCCCAATCCCCGAGCGGCACAGAACTGGGCTTGGTCGGCTTCCAGCAACTGCCTTAAACCACCAAAGCTGGTCAGCAAGTCCCGCGCTAAATCCACCGCAGAGCGTCCTTGTACGCCAACGCGCAGAAAAATGGCGAGAAGCTCAGCATCCGAGAGAGCCTGCGCGCCCATCGTCAGCAGTTTTTCCCGCGGCCGCTCCCCCTCGGGCCAATGATTGATTCCCATCCACGCCTCCTTGCCCATGCACTGCCGTTATCGGCCTAGTTAAAGAGAGAGCGCCGCCTTCAAACGCCAACTCAATGGCGCCGCCTCACTATACCTAGCCCCTACATTTGCCGAGCATGCCAAAATAATCGGTCAAATGGTATGGTAAGCGCCTTGTTGATCGTCACACTGGACTGCCGACCATGGCCTCATTTTCGCATTCCCCTTTGTCATCACGTATGTCATCACGTACGTCGTCACTTGCGGGTAAGCGCCTGCTGCTCGGCGTTAGCGCGGGCATTGCGGCGTATAAAAGCGCGCTGATCGTACGACTGCTCAAGCAGGCGGGCTGCGAGGTTCGCGTGGTGATGACGGAGGGCGCTCAGGCCTTCATTACGCCGCTGACACTTCAGGCGCTCTCGGGGGAGCCGGTGCGTACGTCGCTGCTAGATCCAGAAGCGGAAGCCGGCATGGGCCATATCGAGCTGGCCCGCTGGGCCGACGCCATCGTGATCGCGCCCGCCACGGCCGATCTGATCGCACGATTGGTGCACGGCATGGCGGATGACTTATTGACCACGCTCTGTTTGGCGTCCGAGGCGCCGCGCCTCATCGCGCCAGCGATGAATCAAGCCATGTGGCGCCACCCCGCCACTCAGCGCAACGTGTCACAGCTGGCCAGCGACGGCTGGCAGCTGATAGGCCCTGCTGCGGGCGATCAAGCCTGCGGCGATGTCGGCCCAGGGCGCATGAGCGAGCCTGATGAGATTCTGGAGGCCGTGAGCCGCCATTTTGCACCGCCCATTACCCCCTCGGCCAGCGCCCCCCATGTCGTGATTACCGCTGGACCCACGCGGGAGGCGCTAGACCCTGTCCGCTACCTGTCGAATCACAGCTCGGGGAAGATGGGCTATGCCCTGGCGGCCGAGGCGGCCGCGCAAGGCGCACGAGTGACGCTGATCAGCGGGCCGGTGAACCTACCCACGCCGACAGGCGTCGAGCGGCTCAACGTCGACACGGCCCTGCAGATGCACGAGGCAGCGCTCGATCTCGCGCCAACCGCCGCGCTGTTCATTGGCTGCGCAGCGGTAGCCGACTACCGCGCCGCCAACGCGGCCGAGCACAAGCTGAAAAAAACCGACGACCAGGACACCCTAACGCTCACGCTGGTGAAAAATCCCGACATCATTGCCGATGTGGCGGCGCTACCGGACGGCCAGCGCCCCTTTGTCGTGGGCTTTGCCGCCGAGACCCAAGACATCGAGCGTTACGCCCAGGATAAGCTCGCCCGCAAAGGGCTCGATATGATCGTCGCTAATGATGTTTCCCAACAGGGGCTGGGATTTGGCAGCGACGACAACGCGGCGCTGCTGCTATGGCGAACATCCGACGGCAGTGACCGACTCGTCGCACCGCCACAGCCTAAAACGCAGCTGGCCGCGCTGATCGTTCGGCACGCCCTCACCCACCTCTCTTTGACCTCTTCTGGAGCCTAACCATGAGCAGTTCCCGCCCTCGCCTACAGTGCAACGTCCTGGACGAGCGCCTCCACGACTATCTCCCCACCTATGCCACGACAGGCTCTGCGGGCATGGACTTGCGGGCGTTGCTGGATGAGCCGTTGACGCTCGCCCCCGGCGAATGCCAGCTCGTGCGAACCGGGCTTGCCATCTATATTGAAGACTCGGGCTTAGCGGGCATGATTTTGCCACGCTCGGGCCTGGGCCATAAACACGGCATCGTACTGGGCAACCTGGTGGGTTTGATCGACTCCGACTATCAGGGAGAGCTGATGATCTCGGTTTGGAACCGAGGCCAACACAGCTTCACCGTGACGCCGTTCGAGCGGCTGGCCCAGTACGTCTTGGTGCCCGTGGTGCAGGCCGACCTCGACATCGTCGAGCGCTTCAACGACTCCTCCCGCGGCGGCGGCGGTTTCGGCAGCACCGGTCGCCAATAGCTCGCCTTACGACGCCCCCTTTTGCCTTTTCAAGGATCGATGATGACCGTACCCGCTTCGATATTTCGCGCCTATGACATTCGCGGCGTCGTCGATGACACGCTCGACGATGCCACCACCGAGCTGATTGGCCGCGCCGTCGGCTCCGAAGCGGCCGCTCGCGGCGAACACACGGTGATTGTGGCGCGGGACGGCCGCACGTCTGGGCCACGCCTGCAGGCGGCGCTCATTCGCGGCCTGCAGGCCGCGGGAAGAGACGTGATCGATATCGGCATGGTGCCCACGCCGGTTCTCTATTTTGCCACTCACACGCTCGCAGAGAGCTGCTCAGGCGTGATGCTCACCGGTAGCCACAACCCGCCGGATTACAATGGCTTCAAGATCGTCCTGGCGGGCGACACCTTATCGGGCGACGCAATTACTGCGCTCTTTGAGCGCATTCAAGCAGGTAACTTCACCCAAGGCGACGGTCGCGTGCGCCACCACGATCTGCGCGCCACCTATCTGGAACGCATCTTGAGTGATGTGAAGGTTACGCGCCCGCTTAGCGCCGTGGTGGATTGCGGCAACGGGGTGGCTGGCGAGCTAGGCCCGCAGTTGCTCGAGCGATTGGGAGTAACGACCACGCCGCTCTATGCCGAGATCGATGGGCGCTTTCCTAATCATCACCCCGACCCCGGCAAGCCTGAAAACCTCCAAGACCTGATTCACCACGTTCAACACAGCGGAGCCGACATCGGCCTGGCCTTCGACGGCGACGGTGACCGCCTGGGCGTCGTGACGCCTCGTGGACGCATGATTTACCCCGACCACCTGATGATGCACTTTGCCACCGATATGCTGTCGCGCAACCCTGGCGCCAAGGTGGTCTTCGATATCAAGTGCACCGGCAACTTGGCCAAGGTGGTTAGCGAGGCTGGGGGTGAACCCGAGATGTGGCGCACCGGGCACTCGCTCATCAAAGCGCGCATGAAAGAGACGGGGGCACTGCTCGGCGGTGAGATGAGTGGCCACCTTTTTTTCAAAGAGCGCTGGTACGGTTTTGACGACGGTCTCTACTCAGCCGCCCGGCTGCTGGAGATTCTTGCCCAATTCCCAGGGGATGCGGATACCTTCTTCGACCAATTTCCTCAGGATGTGAGCACGCCCGAAATCAACATCAGCGTGGCCGATGACAAAAAATTTACCATTATCGAGACGCTTGCCAGAGAGGGCGACTTCGGCGAAGGTATCAAAACCACGCTGGATGGCATTCGCGTCGATTACCCCGACGGCTGGGGTTTATGCCGCGCCTCGAATACGACGCCCGCCCTGGTGCTGCGTTTCGAAGGAAAGGATAGCGCTGCACTTGCTCGCATCCGTGGGCGTTTTGCCGAAGCGCTCCACGGCATCGCACCGACACTGACCATACCGGCCACCACAACGACATGATCGCGCCTTTAGAACGCGCGACGTGTTAAACACGCTGTGATTGCCAGCCGCGCACAGCCATGCAACAGACATTAAAAAAGAGCCAAGGGACATCGTCATGAGTTCAGCTAGTCGCGACCCTCAGGTCGTCGTGGAGGTGCTGTCAGAAGCGCTTCCCTACATTCAGCAATTCTCCGGCAAAACCGTCGTCGTCAAATACGGTGGCAACGCCATGACCGAAGATACGCTGATCGACTCATTTGCTCGTAACATCGTGCTGATGAAGGAGGTCGGCATTAACCCCGTGGTGGTACACGGCGGTGGGCCGCAAATTGGCAGTCTGCTGGAGAAACTCAATATCGAATCCCGCTTCGTCAACGGCATGCGGGTCACCGACTCGCAGACCATGGACGTGGTCGAGATGGTGCTGGGCGGCTTGGTCAACAAGAGCATCGTCAACCTGATCAATCAAAGCGGCGGCAAAGCGATTGGCCTGACGGGGAAAGATGGTGCCCAAATTCGCGCCCGCCAGCTCAAAGTAGAGCATCAAAGTCCGGAAATGACCGCGCCGGAGATCATCGACATTGGCCACGTGGGCGAGGTGGAGTCGATCTCTACCGATCTCATCGAGATGTTGGCCGCGCGTGATTTCATACCGGTCATCGCACCTATCGGGGTAGATGACAAAGGCAACAGCTACAACATCAACGCCGATTTGGTAGCAGGCAAGCTAGCCGAAGCGCTGAACGCCGAAAAACTCATGCTGCTAACCAACGTGGCGGGTTTGATGAATAGCGAAGGTAAGGTATTGACCGGACTCACGACCGTTCAGGTAGACGGCTTGATTGCCGACGGCACCATCTACGGCGGGATGCTCCCCAAGATCCGCTGTGCACTGGACGCGGTGAAAGGTGGTGTCAACAGCGCCCACATCATCGATGGTCGCGTGCCCCATGCCGTACTGCTGGAAATCTTTACCAACGCCGGGGTAGGCACCCTGATCACTGACGCAGGCTAATCGCGACGGAGGGCACGAGTCATGAGTGACGATAGCAAACCTCGCCGCCGCGAGCAGATACTGCAGGCGCTGGCCATCATGTTGGAAGAAGATAGCGGTAAACGCATCACCACGGCCGCCCTGGCGCGGCAAGTGGGCGTTTCCGAGGCAGCGCTGTATCGCCATTTTCCCAGCAAGGCGCGCATGTTCGAAGGCTTGATCGACTTCATCGAAGAGAGCATTTTCGCCAGGATCACCCGCATTCTCGACGATATTCCTGATGCCACGACCCGCTGCGGGACGATTCTCTCGCTCTTGCTCGGGTTTGCCGAGAAGAACCCTGGGCTTGCCAGGGTACTGGGCGGCGATGTTCTCACTGGAGAGACCGCTCGGCTGCGCCAGCGGGTACACCAGCTCTTCGAGCGCTTGGAAACGCAGCTCAAGCAGGTGCTCCGTGAGGCCGAGCTGCGTGAAGGGCAGCGCACCAGCATCACCGCCTCGGCAGCGGCCAACCTGCTCATCGCCCAGGCCGAAGGGCGTATTTCGCAATACGTCCGCAGCGACTTCAAGCGGCTGCCTACCGAGTATTGGGAGGATCAGTGGACGCTACTCTCGGGCCAGCTATTTAGAAACGCTTCCCAACCCGCATAATGAGGCGCGTGCTCTCAGCACATGCACAAAGCAAATGAAAACGCCCCGCCGTAACGATACCGGCGGGGCGTTTTCCTGCGTGAGGCGTGAGTGTTACGCAGCGATGGCCGCGTCGCCCATTTTCTGACGTAGCTTCTTCATGGCGTTCTTTTCGAGCTGGCGAATGCGCTCAGCGCTAACGCCATACACGTCGGCCAAATCGTGCAACGTGGCTTTGTCATCGGTGAGCCAGCGGCGCTGCAAAATGTCCCGCGAGCGCTCGTCCAACGCTTTGAGTGCCAGTTGAAGACGGCGCGTGGCGTCTTCCTCGAAGTCGCTGTCTTCGAGCTGTGTCGCCGGGTCAGCGGAAGCGTCATCGAGGAAGTACGCTGGCGCTTGATACGTACTCTCTTCGTCGTCACTGGGCGATGCGTCGTACCCTGCGTCGAATGCCGAGAGGCGCCCTTCCATATCGCGCACGACTTCCGGTTTCACGTCGAGATCTTTGGCAATTGCGTCGACCTCGTCGTTGTTCAGCCATGCCAAACGCTTTTTCGCGCTACGCAGATTGAAAAACAGCTTACGCTGCGCCTTGGTGGTGGCGATTTTGACGATACGCCAGTTACGCAGCACGAACTCATGAATTTCGGCTTTGATCCAGTGCACGGCAAACGACACCAAGCGTACCCCTTGATTGGGATCGAAGCGCTTGACGGCTTTCATCAAACCGACGTTGCCTTCCTGAATCAAGTCCGCTTGCGGCAGACCGTAACCGGAGTAGCTGCGAGCAATGTGCACCACGAAACGAAGGTGCGATAGCACCAATCGACGTGCTGCCTCTAGATCGCCCTCATCGTAAAGACGGAACGCCAGCTCGCGCTCCTCTTCGACGCTCAGCACCGCGATGCCATTCACCGCTTGAATGTAGCCACCCAGGTCATTGCCTGGTGAAAGCTGTCCCACCGGTAGAAGACTAGTGCTCATGTGCAGATGGTCTCCCTTAAAACCTATCGTGGTTGACGTGCTGGCGTCGCGTGAATGTGCGCAGCCAAACGTCTTGCGTTAACCTTAAGACCTTAGTCGAACCCAAAGGTTCAAACGATCGACGCACAGTTGGCATCGATCACGCCACGGGGGTAGAAATTCCCGTGACTGCCCACATGGACAATATCGCGGAGTCTATGTACTGCCTATAACGTGAAGATGACAACGCGACAGACGCATGCTCAGCGCGGTCGTATGCTGGAAAGATGGCGCGTGACGGCAAGCCAAGCTCCCAGCCAGCCAAGTAGTGTACTGCAAGATAGCAGAATTGTAGAGCCTGTCACGTCCAACTGCGGCAAGGTGAAGCTAGCGCCATAGCTTGCCGCGAGCGCCGCCACCGGCAGCGATAGCCAGTGATTGCCCAAGGCCAACAGACCCAGCGCCAAGAGCCCGCCTCCAGCGCCATACCAGGCTCCACTGTACAGGAACGGGCGACGCACGAAGGCGTGCGTTGCGCCGATCAGCATGACCACTTCGATTTCACGGCGTCGGCTCTCCACCGACAAGCGAATGGTATTACCGACGACCAGCAGTACACCGAAACCAAACAGCACCCCCAGCGCCAGCGCCACGCGGCGTCCCAACGCCGCCAGATGGCGCAGCCGCTCGACCCAGGCCAAATCGACGCGTACTTCATCGATGCCAGTTACCCCCTCGAGCCGCTCGGCCAGTTCAGCCATCGCAGCGGGCTCTACATCTTGAGGGGAAATGACGATACTCGCGGGGAGCGGATTATCGTCAAGCCCTGCCAGGGTATCGTCGATGCCCAACGACTGCTGGAAATCCGCCATGCCCTGCTCTGGGCTGATCATGCGCGTCTGCGCCACGCCGCCGTCAGCGCTCACCGCCTCTTCGATCCGAGCCGCCTGCGCTGCATCAATCCCCATATCGAGATAAACGGTGAGCGACGCGCTTTCATCCAGCTCGGCATCCAGCAGCTTGGCGCTGTCCAACGTCAGCCATAGAGCGGCGGGAAGCACCAAGGCAATGGCAATGGCCAGCATGGTCAGCAGGTTGCCCAACGGGTAGCGCACCAGTCGAAAAAGGCTATCCAGCGCCATGGCCCGGTGGTGACGCCCCCAGGCCCGCAGACGGCTGCCCATACGTGTTTGCTGCGAGCGAGCCCCACCGCGGGGCGTTTTTTCCGTTACAGGGGCATGGGGCTTTGCGGGCGCGCGGGCAGCACGGGGGGCGGCGCCGCTTTGGCGAGGAGTGGCCGAGCGCTTCATACGGCCCCCTCATCGGCTACTAGACGGCCATCCCGCAGACGCAGAATCCGATGACGCAAGCGCGCAATCAGGGCCAAGTCGTGGCTCGCGATCATCACGGTGGTGCCGATACGATTGAAGTCTTCGAATAGCGCCATGATATCGGCTGAGAGCTGGGGGTCCAGATTCCCGGTGGGTTCATCGGCCAGCAGCAGCGCGGGTTTGTTGACCACAGCACGGGCGATGCCCACACGCTGCTGCTCACCACCCGATAGCTCGATAGGAAGGGCTTTTTCACGGTGCAACAGGCCAACCTTGTCCAGCGCAGCGCGCACGCGCCGGGCTGCCTCACGGGGCTCTACACCTTGAATGTCCAGCGGCAGCGACACGTTGTGGAACACGCTACGATCGAACAGCAGCTGATGGTCTTGAAAGACCACACCTATCTGACGTCGATAGAACGGCACTTGACTGACGTGGAGCTGGGCAATGTCGTGCCCAGCCACCACCACCCGGCCACGGCTGGGTTTTTCCAACCGCATGATCAAGCGCAGCAGCGAACTTTTTCCCGCCCCCGAGTGGCCGGTGAGAAAGACCATTTCGCCTCGTGCGACGCGAAAGTTCAAGTGTGCCAACGCCTCGAAGCGCCCTCCATAGCGCTTCCCCACATGCTCAAAGGCTATCATGCGTGGCCATCGTCTCCTTGGCGGTCGAAGAGCGCGTTGACGAAGTCATCGGCGTTGAAGGGGCGCAGATCATCCAGGCCTTCGCCCACCCCAATAAAGCGGATCGGCGTTTCGAGCTGCTTGGCCAACGCAAAGATGATGCCGCCTTTGGCGGTGCCATCCAGCTTGGTCAGGGTAATCCCACTAATCGGCACCGCTTCGTTGAAGGTCGACGCTTGGGAAATGGCGTTCTGTCCCGTGCCCGCATCCAATACGAGCATGACCTCGTGGGGCGCCGTGTCATCGAGCTTCTGCATCACTCGATGCACTTTTTTCAGCTCTTCCATTAGATGACTCTTGTTGTGCAGTCGTCCAGCGGTATCGGCAATCAACACGTCTACACCGCGGGATTTGGCGGCCGCCACCGCATCGTAAATCACCGAGGCGCTATCGGCACCGGTATGCTGGGCAATGACCGGCACATGGTTACGCTCGCCCCACACCTTCAACTGCTCGACCGCGGCCGCACGGAAAGTATCCCCAGCGGCCAGCATGACGCTCTTACCTTCGCGCTGAAAGCGCTGGGTGAGCTTGCCGATGGTGGTGGTTTTGCCGACACCATTGACCCCGACCACCAAAATCACGAAGGGGCCGTCGCGCTCTTTCTCGAAGCTGAGTGGCGTCGACACGGGGGCCAGCAGTGCGGCCAGCTCTTCTTGCAGGCCACGGTAGAGCGCCTCGGGGTTGTTGAGCTCTTTGCGGGAGACGCGCGCTTCCAAGCGTTCGATGATCTCGCTCGTCGCGTCGATGCCCACATCGGCCATGAGCAGCTGGGTTTCCAAGTCCTCCAGCAGCTCGTCATCGATCTGCTTTTTGCCGAGGAAAAGATCGGCCAGGCCGTCGGTCAGGTTGGCGCGAGTTTTCCCTAGACCAGACTTGATGCGCGCAAACCAGCCTCTCTTTTCGCCTTTTTCTGCCACCGGCTTTTCCTGAAGGGCTGCCTTCGCGGCGGGCTCTGGCTCTGGCTCTGGCTCTGGCTCTGGCTCTGGCTCTGGCTCTGGCTCTGGCTCTGGCTCTGGCTCTGGCTCTGGCTCTGGCTCTGGCTCTGGCACAGTATCCATGAGCGACGCAGGCGTCACCTCTTCATCGACGCCGGTGGGCTGAACGTCTTCTTTATCGACCGGTTCGGGCGACTGCTCCTGGGCGAGCACCTCGGCAGCGTCACCTACGGATGCCGGTGCATGTGAGGGCGATTCGTCTGCCAGCGACTCAGAGGGCGCAGGGGGTTCCGCAGGCGCTTTGGCAGGTGCCGATCTCTCCTCCGCAGCAATCTCTTGCTCAGTCGAGCCCTCGGGCTCCTCCGACAGCGCAGGCTGCTCCTGGGCATCCTGAGGCTCCTGCTGGGAGTCGTCCTTTTTCTTACGTTTGAAAAAACCGAACATAGGGGTCATCCGACGAAATAGGTGAACATTGCGATTATCCTACCACCGCAGACCAAGACTTTGGATAAGTAGCCCGCTACAATCGCGTCATGAAACGACAACGCTCTTCGCGCGCCTCCTCGCGCCCATCGACATCTTCTCGTGGCCAAGCCAAACCGCCGGGAAAACTGCGCATCATCGGCGGTGATTTCCGGCGCCGCCAACTGCCGGTGCTCGACCATCCTGGCCTGCGCCCAACCCCAGATCGCGTACGTGAAACGCTGTTCAATTGGCTCGGCCAAGCGCTTTACGGCAAGCAGGTGCTGGATCTATTCGCGGGCACCGGTGCACTAGGCATCGAGTCGCTCTCGCGGGGGGCCGCCGAGGTCACCTTCGTCGAGCGTGACGCCCAGGTGGCGTCGCATATTCGCGAGAACCTCACCATCTTGAAAACCGCGCTGGGCAAGGTCATCACCGCCAATGCCCTATCGTTTGTCGCGTCGCCAGGACAGCCGATGGACGTGGTATTTCTCGACCCGCCCTTTCATCAAGATTTGGCCGCGGATTGCTGCAGCGCGCTAGAGACGAACGGTTGGCTCGCTAACGAGGCGATGATCTACCTGGAGACCGAGTACGGCCTGACGCCCGAAGTACCCACCCATTGGCAGCTTCACCGAGAAACCCGGGCGGGTGAAAGCATGGCTAGGCTCTATCGACGCTTGCTCACCTAAAGCGCTTGCCGACAAGTAACAGCGGCGTTACGCTCGCCCCATCGAGTGACGCACCACGCCCGATTTTATGACATAACGACAGGCAGCCGCCTGTCGTTCGTTACTGGAGGTAGGCATGAGCCTTGAGCTGTTCAATCAGTTGGAACAAAAAGTCACCGACACCGTCGAGGCGTTGGAGATGATGAAGCTAGAAAACGAAGAGTTACGCAACGAAAACGCGCAGCTAAAGCAAGAGCGTGAAGAGTGGGAGCGCCGCTTGCAGAGTGTCCTCAGCAAGTTCGATGGCATGGACGACAGCAGCGCCTCCTAAGCCAGCGCTCGCGACATCAGCAGCGCATCTTCCCGCCCGGTCGCGCCGTTGGCGGCCGGGTAGTAGTTCTTCCGACGACCATCCTCCTGAAACCCTGCCTGCCGATAGAGCGCAATGGCTCGCTGGTTGCCGACGCGCACTTCCAGCAGTAATCGTTCTGCTTGCCAGCGCGTGGCCAAGGTAATGACCTCACCCAACAAGCGTCGTGCCCTGCCTTGCCCCTGACACTCAGGCCGCACGCCAATGGCCTGGAGCTCGGCATCGAACGGGAGTTGCGCGATCACGGCATAGCCTGCGAGCACGTCGCCCTGCCAATCGCCCAAGACCCACGTTTGGTCATCGGCTAACGCCTCCGCCAACTGCTGGCCACTGGCGCCGCTTTGGGCGAGGGCTTCCAGTTTCAGAAGCGGAGCTCGATGGTCCGGACGCAAACGCTCGATCACGCATCGCCCCACTGCTTGCCTAAAGCCACCAAACGCGGCCATAGCGCACGTTTGGCATTCGCGTCTTGGGTCAGCGCAGCCAGCGAGGGCCCTTGCCAAACCGGTAGCGCGAGCGTTTCGCTATGCCCACCATCGAGCGCGATGACGCGCTCCAAATCGGGCGTTGCGCTCTCAGCGCCCCACCAAAGCACCTGCTCTAATTGCCAACCTTGCCGACTTACCGCACCGGCAATAAACGCTGCCACGCCCTCTTGCGCTTCTTCAAGGGGCTCTTCAGGCTCGAAGGCAGTGGCCATGGGCGGCCAGGTGAAGTGAGTCACCGTGGGCAGCTCGCCATGTCCGATGCCCGCAGCACGCAGCATGTTGGCCAGCAGCTGCTGCTCGACCGCCGAGATCTCGCCTTCACAGAGACTGAGCCAGCGCCCGTCGATGCAAGCGCAGGAGAGGCTGAACGTCAGTGGCTCGGCGCGTTCGACCTGTGTTGTCGGTGCAAGCTCTGTGCTCGCCTCTGGCTGAGATACCTGCTCTGTGGGCGTTGGCTGGCCCAGCAGCGCTTTGACGGCCGAGGGTGACGCAGCGACTGTGGGGGCAAGATCGGAGTCACGACCGGGCTGGCGAGAGGGCTGGCGCGCGGGGGCGTCGTCGAGCAGCGCCTGCAAGCGCTCGCGCGGTGCCGCTTTGGCCGGTGCGTCTTGCCACTCACAGACGTCAGTGGGCAGGGCGTTGGGTAACTGATAACGGGACGCCCAGGACGTAATGCCCATGGCATCCAGATAGTGCCGACGAGTGACTTCTTGGGTCACTGGCCGCCGCCACGACAGTTGGGAGAGTTGGGACGCTCGCTGCCGCGCGCCTGCCACTCGCGGGGCGTATAAAGGTGTAGCGCCAGCGCGTGGACCGGGCCCGAGAGTTCGTCAGCCAACAGGGCATATATTTGCTGATGACGCTTCACCGGCATCATACCGTCGAAGCTGTCGCTTACCAAGGTCACTTTGAAGTGCGTTTCCGAGTTGGCCGGCACGTTGTGCATGTGGCTCTCGTTCTCGACTCGGAGCACGTCTGGGGTTAGCGCCGCCAACTTTTGCTCGATTTGTGTCTGTATCGCCATGGGACTCTCCTTCCGTCAGCAACGGCCCTATTGTACGCCGTTACTCGCCAACAGACGATGCCCTCCGCTCGACGAGCGCCCGCTGGGCCAACGACACACGGGAAAGACTTGCCAGCAATGCCAACAGCGTCGTCCCTGCCCCCAACCAGAGGGTTAACTGAACGGGCGATCCAAGCGCCAGCGCCGCGCCGACCAGCGCAACCCCGAGTGACTGCCCCACCGTGCGCGTGGTGCTCATCACGCCGGACACGTTGGCGCTACGCTCAGGCGGCAGGCTGCCCATCATTTCCCGGTTATTGGGCGGCTGAAAAAGCCCGAAGCCAATCCCGCAAAGGGCCGTTCGCCACAAGCTTCCCGCGACCCCCGTACTCTCGTCCACCAGCGCCAACGCCACCAACCCGACGATCAGCAGCAGCAGCCCCGTACTCGACAGCAGGCTGGGGTTGAAGCGATCTGCCAAACGCCCTGCGACCGGCCCCACCAGCATGATCGCCAGCGGCCAGGGCGTGAACAGCCACGCAGTCTCCAAGGGCGAAAACCCCATCTGCTCCTGATAAAAGAACGACAGCGCCACAAAGGTGAGTCCCTGGCCGATAAACGCTAGCCCCGACGCGGACACCGCCAGCGTGAAACGCTTTTCGGCAAACACGCTTAGCGGCAGTAACGGGTAAGGCGCCCGCCGCTGGCGACGCACAAATAGCGCGCAGCCCACTACCGCCAGCAGCCCCCATCCGCCGCTTTGCCACACCGGTGCGGCGTGGCCCACGGCATCCATGGCGATAAAAAAGCTCGCCAGCATCAGCATCGAGTAAAGCGCCCCCAGCGTATCGAAGCCACCTTGGCGCGGGGTCTCTCTCGGCAGCGCTCGGCGGGCCAGCCAGAGCGAGCAGAGCCCTAGCGGCACGTTGAGCGCGAACAGCCACGGCCAGTCCGCGAACGAGAGAATGACGCCACTGAGGGTAGGGCCTGCGGCATAACCGCCCGCCACGACCAGCGCACTGAGCCCCAGCGCGCTGCCGAGCAGACGGGACGGAAAAATGGCGCGGTAGAGCGACGGCCCAATGGAGAGCGTGGCCGCTGCGCCCAAGCCTTGCAGCGCACGAAACACGAGTAGCGTTTCGAGGTTACGCGACAGCGCGGCACCGAGTGCCGCCATTACGAAGGTGGCCAAACCCAACAGGTAGAGCCGTCGTCGGGTTATCAGCTCGCTGACACCGGCAAACACCAATAAAAAGGCCGCGCAAACGACCTGAAACAGGTTAGTGATCCACACCGCCCGGGATGCCGACACGCCTAAATCAGCGGCGATGGTGGGCAAGGCCAAATTGATCATGGTGGTATCGACCACCGCCATTAGCGTGCCGGTCACGAGCGCCAGCACGGCCAATAGGCGCTCGGGCCCAGGCAGGCCGTCGTCGCCGGGGCGAGTTTCAAACAGTCGCATGGTGATGAGTTCCTGAACAACACCCTCTGAAACGGCAAAACCGGCCGAAGCCGGTTTTACAGTGCGCTTAGCATAAGAATACTAGCACGCTAATCTTGCTCATGGTCGAGCAGCAGCGAGTCATCGACATCGGAGATTTCCAACGCCGTTTCGTCATCCAGGTCGATGGCGAGGTAGCTATGCTCCACGCGCAGGAAGTCCTGAAACAGCGACCAGTCGAGTTTTTCTGGCCACTGACGCTCATCCTCTTCCCAAGCACGCAGCTCGGTTTCTAGGATTTCTACGTGACGTTCACGAACGAATGTCTCCAGCGCCTCTGGGGTATCCATCTCAGGGATCAGGTAGACCGTACTTTCACGTTCGACGTCGTCCAGGGTCAGGTCGTCGTCTCCCATGGTGGGTTCGAGCGCATTGATCCAGTCCACGAAGGTCTGGGTCGGCCTGACGCTCAGGGCAGAGCGATTAAGCAGTTTCATGGGATTCTCCTCGCCGTCGAAACGTTGACCATTATGGGCGCTAAATCGCGCCCTTACCAACTTTTCGTCCGCTAGCGCCACGTTTAACGTCAATCAACTTCGGGACGCATCGCCGGGAATAGCAGCACGTCACGAATGGAGGGGCTGTCGGTGAACAGCATCACCAACCGGTCGATACCGATCCCCTCGCCCGCTGTCGGCGGCATGCCGTACTCCAAGGCGCGCACGTAGTCAGCGTCGTAGTACATGGCTTCCAGGTCACCGGCGTCTTTTTCGGCCGCCTGCTCGCGGAAGCGCTCTGCCTGGTCTTCGGCGTCGTTCAGCTCCGAGAAACCGTTGGCGATCTCGCGGCCACCGACGAAGAACTCGAAGCGATCGGTGACGAAGGGGTCGGCATCGTTACGCCGCGCCAGCGGGCTGACCTCTGCCGGGTACTCGGTGATGAACGTCGGCTGATCGAGCTGGTGCTCGGCCACCTCTTCGAAAATCTCGGTTTGGACTTTACCCAGCCCCCAACTCTCTTTCACCTTGATGCCGAGCCTTTCCGCCGTTGCACGGGCGGCGTCCAGGGTATCCAGGTCGGCGTCGGTGATGCCGTCACCGTGATCCAGAATCGCCTGACGCAGGGTGAGGCGCTTGAAGGGCTGGCCGAAATCGTAGCTGACCCCTTGGTAGGTGATCGTGGTGGTGCCGAGCACCTCCTGCGCGGCGGTGCGCAGCATGGCTTCGGTCATGTCCAGCAGGTCGCGATAATCCGCGTAGGCCCAGTAGAACTCCACCATGGTGAACTCAGGGTTGTGGCGCGTGGACAAGCCCTCGTTACGGAAGTTGCGGTTGATCTCGAACACTCTCTCGAAACCACCCACCACCAGACGCTTCAGGTAGAGCTCAGGGGCAATACGCAGGTACATGTCGATGTCCAGCGCATTATGGTGGGTGATGAACGGGCGCGCCGCCGCGCCGCCGGGGATCGGCTGCAGCATCGGCGTTTCCACTTCCATGAAACCACGGGCTTCAAAGAAGCGGCGCATGGAGCTGATCACCGCCGCGCGGGTCTCGAACACCTTACGCGACTGCGGGTTCATGATCAGGTCCACGTAGCGCTGGCGATAGCGTGCTTCTTGGTCGGTCAGGCCGTGAAACTTGTCCGGTAGCGGACGTAGGCTCTTGGTCAGCAGCTGCGCCTCGACCATCATCACGTACAGGTCGCCCTTGCCGGATTTGTGCACCGGGCCGCGGGCGGCCACGATGTCGCCGATATCCCAGCCCTTGATGTCTTCCAGGACGTCTTCCGGCAGCCCCTTTTTATCCACGTAAAGCTGGATCTGGCCCGCCACATCCTGAATCACGATGAAAGGACCGCGTTTGCGCATCACGCGACCGGCCACCGACGCCTGATGATCCAGCGCTTCCAGCTCGGCTTTGTCTTTCTCACCCAGCAGGTTGTGCAGCTCGACGGTGAGGCTGTCGCGGCGGAAATCGTTCGGGAAAGCGCTCTTGCCCTGCTCGGCCGCTCGCTCACGGCGAGCCGCCAGCTTGGCACGGCGCTCGGCGATCAGGTGATTTTCGTTATCGAGAGAAGACGCGTCTTGGTTAGCCATCGGGCACCCTATTTCTGTTCAAACGCTAAAAAAGATTACAAACCCTGCTTCAGGCTGGCGACGATGAACTGATCCAAGTCCCCGTCGAGCACCTTGTCACAGTTGCTGGACTGAACGCCGGTACGCAGATCTTTAATGCGCTGATCATCCAGTACGTAAGAGCGAATTTGGCTGCCCCAACCGATATCGGCTTTGGAGTCTTCCGCCTCCTGCTTGGCCGCATTGCGCTTTTGCATTTCGTGTTCCCACAGCTTCGCCTTCAACTGCTTCATGGCGAAATCGCGGTTGGCGTGCTGGCTACGCTGGCTCTGACACGCCACCACGATACCGGTCGGCTCGTGGGTAATCCGTACTGCAGAGTCGGTGGTATTAACGTGCTGACCACCCGCACCGCTCGAACGATAGGTATCGACACGCAGATCCGATGGATTGATCTCGACCTCGAAGCTGTCGTCGATTTCCGGCGACAGAAATACCGAGGCAAACGAGGTGTGACGGCGGCCGCCGGAGTCGAACGGACTCTTGCGCACCAAACGGTGAACGCCGGTTTCGGTACGCAGCCAGCCAAAGGCGTGGTCACCTTGAATATGCAGCGATGCCGATTTGATGCCAGCGACTTCGCCCGCCGAGATTTCGATGATCTCGGTTTTAAACCCGTGGCTCTCGGCCCAGCGCAAGTACATGCGCAGCAGAATGTTGGCCCAATCCTGGGCTTCGGTGCCCCCGGAGCCCGATTGAATATCCAGGTAGGCGTTGTTCTCGTCCATTTCTCCCGAGAACATGCGGCGAAACTCGAGCTTTTCCAAAGCGCCCTGTAAGCCGTCGAGCTCTTTGCGTACTTCCTCGACGGTGCCCTCGTCCTCTTCCATCTCGGCGAGCTCCAGCAGGTCGCGGCTATCCGCTAGCCCCTGATCCAGCTCGTCGATAGTCGCCACGATGGCCTCGAGGGTGGCGCGCTCTTTACCCAATTTCTGGGCATAGTCGGGGTCGTTCCAGACGTTGGGATCTTCGAGTTCGCGGGAGACTTCCTCTAGCCGATCTTTACGCTCGGCATAGTCAAAGATACCCCCTAAGAACGTCTGTCCGCTCAGACAGGTCCTTGATCTGGTGATGAATCGGGTTGGTTTCCAACATGGATCGCTTTGGCCTTGGTCGGTGACTGGGTTTGTAAATGGACGACGTCTCCTGCACGCTGGATGGTAGCGTAAAAGAGACAGGCGCCGCTGTGGCAGCTCACGGTTAGGTGGTCGACACCTGCGCAAGCTACCCCAGCGGCGTTATTCTGGGACGTATTGTAACGAAACCCAGCGCTCACCGCACCCACCCAGCCCGTTGCGCATCACGTAAAAAACCCGGCCGAAGCCGGGTCAGTAGGTCGAAGACCGATCAGTAAGCGCGAGCGTCGATCAGAACCGATAGGTCAACTGGGCACCGAAACCATGGGCTTCGTTTTTGTAGTCGGCTGAGTAAGTCGCGCCGCCGACGGGAATACCACCGGTTTGGGCACTGGCAAGCAGGTCTTGGCGATCTTGCTCAACAAAGGTGCTGCGCTCGGTGAGGTAGGAGTAGGCAAAGTCCAGCGTCAAGTCAGGGGTCGGGCTCCAGCCTGCGCCAAGCGAGAAGATGCGCCGGTCATCGGACGGAATACGTACGCTGCGGTCTTGGTCATTGGTAGGCGTGAAGTCTAACGTCACACCTGCACGCAGGGCTAAGGTCGGCGTTAACTGATACTCACCGCCAGTGGCAAAGGCCCAGGCATTCGAGTAGTTTTGCTGCTCGTTGGTAATTTCATTGCCCTGGCTGCCTACAATCGAGATTTCTTCAAACTGGCTCCAGCGCACCCAGGAAGCCCCGAACATCAACTTCAGGCGATCCGTCATTTGCTGCGTCAACGATAAGTTGACCGTTTCAGGCGTGGTCAAGTCCAGGCTCGCCGTATCGGCACGCACGACGTTACCCAGCGGGTCTGTGGCTTGGAAGGTGCCCTCCAGCTCATAATCCACTGCCGAGCGATAGGTCAAGCCCAACGTGGTCTCGGGTACCGGCTGATAAATAACACCCAGGTTATATCCCCAACCGTCATCGTCACCCTCTACCCGAGAGTCGATGTCGCCTGCTGCATTAAAGGCTGCGCTGGTGGGCAACTGGCGACGCAGCTCACCCTCTACTTGGTTATACGTAATACCGATACCGGCCGACCACTGATCGTTAAAACGGTATGAAACGGTCGGCTGGGCGCTCACGACACGTAGTTCGGTATAGTCGCCAAAATAGCGGCCTTGGAACGTATCTTCGTACTCGGTTTTAGAACCAAACGGCGCATAGACACCAAAGCCGAACGCCAGCTGTTCGTTGACAGGATGAGCATAAAACGCGAAGGGAACCAGCGTGCCGGGCACCATATCGCCATCGTTAGTACCTGGGATGCCACCCACAGGTATCTGCACACCATTCGGTGCGCCACCCTGAGCAACCCCAGCATCCAACGTACGGCTAGCACTCACATTACTAATATCCGTATCGACGCTCAGAAAAGTACCGCCCGCCGTAATCTGGGCGCGGTCGAGGAACGACATACCCGCCGGGTTACCGTACACGATCGTGGCATCGTGAACGTTGGAGCTGCGTCCTGCATGGCCGTAACCCTGGCCGCTGACGCTCTGCTCGTTGATTTGATATCCGCCTGCGTTGGCTTGGCTAGCAAAAGCTACTGCTGCTACCGCGGCCACTAGGGTTAGTTTTTTGAAGTTATTATGCATTGTGGGCCTCTCTCCCGATGATCCGGCGGATTCTGCCATCCACCCGCGTTGTTCTTACACCTCAGTTTTCGCCCAATGTCGGGTTTGGTTCAAGGGCAAACGAGCGTTTTATTTTGTTTTTTGCTTATACATTAGTCGCACGACTGTTTTAAATCAGTGTTTTAGTCCTTTCGGCTGAGTGACCAGCAACGCTTGACCTATGGGTTACCCAAAGGTTTTACACTCACAATACGTTAACCACACACAGGGGTTGGGCATGCCAATGAGCGATTTAAAAGTGGGGGAGCTCGCCAAGCGTGCTCACGTGACGCCTGAGACGGTACGCCACTATACGCGCGAAGGCCTGCTCTCCCCCCGCCGGCATCCTGAAAACGGCTACCAGCTCTTTTCTAATAACGACCTGGAGCGTCTGCACTTTATTCAGCGAGCGCGAAAATTGGGGTTTAGCGTCGCGGAAATCCGCGACATTTTGGCCCATGCCGACCAAGGCGACTCCCCCTGCCCGCTAGTGCGCGATCTGCTCGCTCACCGGCTGCCGCAAATACGCGCACGCATTGCCGAACTCGAAGCACTCGCCCAGCGAATGGAACAGGCACTGGAAAGTTGGCAGGACATGCCCGATGGCACCCCGGATGGCCACAGCCTGTGCCGCTTGATCGAAAGTTTTCCCGAGGAGGCCCCATGCAGCACGACACCGAGCAAACCATGATGCTGACCCGCACCGTGCCGGGCATGAACTGCCAGGGCTGCGTCAAGCGCATGCGCGAGGCCATTCAAGCGCATGACCCAGCGGCCCAAGTGGAGGGCTTTCCGGCAGAAAAGCGTCTGGAAGTGGCCAGTTCCCTCGACGATCAAGCGCTGGATAGTGCTCTCAACGAAGCGGGCTACCCACCCAGCAACGACACAAGTGACGTATCTCACCAAGACGCGCCGTCGTCCACCGACTCACAGAGCACTCCCGTGGCTGCGCCCCAACAGCGCCTGCTAATTAGCGGCATGACCTGCGCGGGCTGTGTCAAAAGCGTCGAAAAAGCGCTTGCCAACACGCCCGGCGTCAGCGGCGCCTCGGTGAATTTCGGCACCCACACCGCACACGTCACCGGCAGCGCTACTCAGGAAGCGCTAATGGCCGCCGTGGCCGAAGCGGGCTATCGCGCCGAACCGATTGTGGATATGCGCAAAGCAGAGCGCACGCGCGAGGCGCAAGAGGCCGTTACCTACCGCCAGCGCCTAAAGGGCAGCGTGCTGTCACTCTCCCTTGCGATTCCGCTGATGATGAGCATGTTCGTCTATCACCCACACCCCATGGGCGTTGGCCGCCTGTACTGGCTGGTGATTGGCCTGCTGACGCTCGCCATTTTGGCCTTTCCTGGGCGGCACTTTTTCACCAACGCCTGGAAACAGCTCAAGCATCATCAGGCCAACATGGACACCCTGGTGGCAATGGGCACCGGCACCGCTTGGCTCTACTCGATGATGGTGGTGCTCTTCGCCCCCTGGCTGCCGGAGGTGGCTCAGGGCATCTATTTTGAAGCGTCGGCCATGGTGGTGGGGTTGATTCTCCTGGGTAACGCCATGGAGCTACGTGCCCGCGGTCGCACGAGCAATGCCCTTAAACGGCTACTCGACCTGCAGGAAAAAACCGCCCGGGTGATACGCAACGGCGTTGAACAAGAGATTGCGGTTGACGACGTCGCGCTGGATGACCCTATTCGCGTGCGCCCCGGTGAGAGGCTTCCGGTAGATGGCGTGGTACTCGACGGCCAGAGCTATATCGATGAGTCGATGCTCACCGGCGAACCCGTGCCAGTGCACAAAACGGCGGATGACGAGGTCAGTGCGGGCACGGTGAATGGCAACGGCAGTTTAGTCTACCGCGCCACGCACATCGGCCGCGATACCCGTTTGGGACGCATTACCGAACAGGTTGCCAGCGCCCAAAACTCTCGCCCGCCAATTGGTGAGCTGGCCGATAAAATCTCAGGCGTGTTCGTGCCCGCCGTGATGATCATGGCCGTGTTGACGGCCCTTGCCTGGTACAACCTGGGGCCTGCCCCGGTGGTCATTCATATGCTGGTCACTGCCACGACCGTGCTGATCATTGCCTGCCCCTGCGCGCTGGGCTTGGCCACCCCGATCTCCACCATGATTGGCGTGGGCAAAGCCGCCGAGCATGGCGTACTGGTGCGCAGCGGAGAGGCGCTGCAAACCGCGAGCCGCCTGACCACCCTGGTGGTCGATAAAACGGGAACGCTGACCGAGGGCAAACCGCGCGTCACCGAGGCAACGGTGCTGCATAACGACAGCCCCCAAGTGCTGGCCTGGGTGGCCGCCCTAGAGAGCCGCTCGGAACACCCGCTGGCCAAAGCGCTGACGGCCTACGCCGAAGAGCACGACGCCCGCCCCGATACGCTGGCTAGCTTTGATAGCGTGACCGGCGGCGGTGTGAAAGGCACCAGCCAAGCCAATGACGCGCTGCTGCTGGGCAATGCGCGGCTATTGGAGGAGGATGGAGTCGACCTCTCCCCAGCGGACGAGCACATTCGCCAGCTGGAAGCCAAAGCGCGCTCGCTGGTCTATTTAGCGGTGAACGGCAAGCTGGCCGCCCTTTTCGGCGTTAGCGACCCGCTGCGCAACGATGCCGCGGCCGCCGTGAAGCGCTTGCAGGACGATGGGTTAACCGTGGTAATGCTCACGGGCGATAATGAACATACCGCCGCTGCGGTGGCCCGCGAGGTCGGCATTAGCGAGTTCAAGGCTGGGATGACGCCCGATGACAAGCACGCCGAGATCGAGCGCCGCCAAGCGGTGGGCGAAGTCGTTGGCATGGTGGGCGACGGCATCAACGATGCCCCCGCACTGGCCCGGGCCAACGTGGGGTTTGCCATTGGCCAGGGCACCGATATCGCCATGGAGAGCGCCGGTATCACGCTGATGCGCGGCTCGCTGCACGGCGTGGCCACGGCGATCGAGCTGAGCCGTGCCACGCTGACCAACATCAAGCAGAACCTGATCGGCGCGTTTGGCTATAACGTGCTGTGCATCCCAATTGCCGCCGGCGTGCTCTACCCGATGACCGGCATGCTGCTCTCACCGATCCTTGCTGGGGCGGCCATGTCGCTCTCGTCGATCACCGTGGTCAGCAACGCCAACCGCCTGCGGTTATGGAAGCCCAGCCAACAGGAGGCCGTATGAGTTTATTGATCAACCTTGCGGGTATTGCCATCATTGGCTTGATCGTCTGGTGGTTTTGGCTTAACTAGATGATTTTACGTCATCACGGCTAGCTCACCCCGATATAACGCCCTGGCTTATGGTTCAGAGCGATGATTAGATTGAGCATCAGCGCGCCGAGTACGGAGTAGCCTACTCGATCCAGGGGGAGCTGAGTCAGGGCAATCAGCAGAATCACGCCGTCAATGCCGAGCTGCACATAGCCCGCCCGCAGGCCGTGTTTGTCCTGCAGGTAGAGGGCGAGAATGTTGATACCGCCAAGGCTGGTACGGTGGCGAAACAACATCAGCATGCCAATGCCCATCAGCGCCCCGCCCATCAGCGCCGCGTAGAGCGACGGCACGTTGGCAAATTCGACCCACCCCTGGGTGAGCTCGGAGAACAGCGAGACCAAGCCAATGGCGACAAAGGTGCGCAGCGTAAAGCTCCACCCCATGCGTTTGATCGCCAGATAGTAAAACGGCAGGTTGATGGCAAAAAACCAGACGCCAAAACCCCACCCGGTCAGGTAATTGAGCAGTAGCGCCATCCCTGCGGTGCTACCGGTGAGCAGCACCGCGTGGGTATAGAACGTCACCCCGAGTGCGACGAACAGCGTCCCCAACAACATCGCCATGATGTCTTCGTAGGGCTTGTGGGGGTCCTTGGGAAGATCTTCCATGCGCATGAGAGCGTCCTTTTTTGGGATTATTGGAGCGGCCGCTCGAGCGGCCAAGGACGCGAGGATAGCGGAGAGCGTTAAACGGGGCTAGCGTGCTCCACCATCAGCTGCAGCGACTCGCGTCCCCGCCAGCGGTTACGATTGAGCTTGTACGCGCAGTGCAGCGTGTCGCCCACGCCAAACGAGGGCAGCTCCCCCGGCGTGAGAGCGCGAAACCAGATCGCTTTGCGGGTCACCGCTCCCATGGAGAGCTCCATCATTAGGTGTGAACCCTCCGCCCCAACGGGGCGTAACGCCTCGACGATAAAGCGCCCTTCGAACAGCGGCGGATCGAACTCCCGCCCGTAGGGGCCCAAGGTCTCGATCTCTTCCAGCGTGGCCAACGAGAGCTGGGCAGTCGAGAGCTCGCCATCGGTCCACAGACGCGGGTAGAGCGGTGTATCGCCCAACTGCTCGCTCACCGCCTGCAAAAACGCCGTTTTGAAGGTATCGAGCTGCTCCCGCGGCACGCCGACGCCTGCGGCACCACTGTGCCCGCCGAAGCGCGGCAGCGCCTCGGGCGCAAGCTCGAAGGTGCGCTGCAGGGCATCCCTTAGGTGCAGCCCCTCGATGGAGCGCCCAGAGCCGGTGAGCATATTAGGTGCCGCTGCCCGCGTCAGCACCACGGCTGGACGCCCGTAGGCCTGCACCAGCCGCGAGGCGACGATGCCCTGCACGCCGGGGTGGCCATCTTCCAGCAGCACCACGACGGCAGGCTCGTTGGCTTCCAAAGCAGGTGCGGCGAGCGCCCGCGCCTCCTCGGCCATATCCGCTTCGATGGCCTTGCGCGACTGGTTATCCTGATCGAGCACCTCGAGCTGCCGGTTCGCGACGCCGTCACTCTCGGCCAGCATGAAGTGAAGTGCCGCGTAGGGGTCGTCCAATCGTGAGCGAGCGTTGATTCTCGGCCCCATCTGGAACGCCAGTGTTTCGGCATTGAAGGGCACGCTGTCGGCCCCTAAGCGCGCGGCCATGGCTCGCCAGCAGGCGGCGTCCATGCGGTTGATTAGCTTCAGGCCATGGCTGACCACCGCCCGATTGGCGGGGCTTCCGCCTAGCGAGACGCAGTCCGCCACGGTGCCTAACGCCACGTAGGAGAGCCACGGCGAGAGCTTCGGCGTGGCCTCGGGCAGCGCGCCCCACTCCACCAGTACACTGCGGGCGAGTGACATCAGAAGCCACGCCACCATGCAGCCTGCAATGGTTTTATCCGGGTAAGCGCAGTCGCCGCGGGTCGGGTTCACGCAGGCGTAGGCCGAGGGCGGCGGGCCCTCCAGGGGCAGCGCGTGGTGGTCGCTGACCACCACATCGATACCCGCTGCTTTCAAGCGCGCAATGCGCGGCTCGTCAGAACTGCCGCAGTCGGCGGTAATCACCAGCGTCGGCAGCGGTTTTAAGCTCAGCGTTCGATCCACCAGCGGCAGGCTGATGCCGTAGCCATCGTGAATACGGTGGCCAATCAAACTGTGCAGCTTGTGCTCGGGCACGCCAAACAGCTCGACCAGCGTGCGCCGAATGACCACGTGGGAGGTGATGCCATCCACATCGTAGTCGGTCAGAATACCGATAGACTCGCCCTCGGCGACCGCTTGAGCAACGCGCTCCGCCGCACGACGGCCATCTGCGAGTTTTTCAGGATGGACGAGATAGCGCAGGCTCGGTGACACCAGCGGCGCCAACTCACCGGTATAGCCTGGCAGCCGGGAGGCCAACAGCCGCGCCTGCAGCTCGCTCAGTCCTTCTGACTGGGCACGTAAATAGACAGCCTCGTCCAGGGGACGAGGCTCTAAGCGGGGATGGTGACTCTGCTGAGAAAGGGGTGACACCTGGGTCATATCACCTCAGCGGCGGTTGTCAGCAACGAACTGCTGGACCGCGCTCAATTCGGCGGGCAACACCGTGTAGCGCTCTTCGCGCTCCAGCAGGTCGTCCATGTGGGTCGGCAGCGGTACGCCCTGGAAGCCCGCTTTCACCACGGCTTCGGCGAACTTTGCCGGGTGCGCGGTAGCCAGGGTGATCATCGGTGTGGTGGTATCCACACGCGCCCGCTCGGCCGCGCGGTAGCCAGTGGCCGTGTGCGGGTCGAGAATTTCCCCGGTGCGATGATGCGCTTCTCGAATCACTTCCAGGATCGTCTCGTCATCGACGCTGTAGCTCGCGAACTTCTCGCGCAGCTTGGCCAGCGGCGCATCGGCAAGCGCGGTGGGCGCTTGCTGGAAGCGCTCCAGCAGCGCGGCCACGGCGGCCCCGTCGCGGTCGTAGGCATCGAACAGTAGGCGCTCGAAATTGGACGACACGACGATATCCATGGAAGGCGCCAGCGTGGCTGCCAGCTCTTTCTTGGAGAAGTCGTTGGCCGCGAGCGTGCGGTGCAGAATGTCGTTGGCGTTGGTGGCGATGATGAACTGCTTCACCGGCAGGCCCATCTTGTAAGCCATATAGCCTGCAAAGACGTTGCCGAAGTTGGCCGAGGGCACGCAGAAGCTCACTTCCCGCTGGGGCGCACCCAACGCCACGCCAGCGGCCACGTAGTAGACGATCTGGGCCATGATGCGCGCCCAGTTGATCGAGTTCACCGCCACGAGCCGCGTGCCGTTCAAGAAGTCTTGGTTGGCAAAGCTGGCCTTGACCATCGCCTGGGCGTCGTCGAAGTTGCCCTCAATGGCGATGTTGAAGACGTTGTCGGCAAGCACCGAGGTCATCTGGCGACGCTGCACTTCGGAGACGCGGTTGTGGGGGTGCAGAATGAAAATATCGAGGTTGTCGCAGTGGCGGCAGCCTTCGATGGCCGCCGAGCCGGTATCCCCGGACGTGGCCCCCATGATCACCGCGCGCTCACCGCGCTTTTTCAGAAAGTGGTCCAGCAGTCGTCCCAGCAGTTGCAGCGCCACGTCCTTGAAGGCTAGTGTCGGGCCGTGAAACTGCTCCAGCAGGAAGTGGCTGGCATCCAGCTGCTTCAACGGCACCACCGCGTCGTGGTTGAACGTGGCATACGCCTCGGTCACCAGACGGCGGAAGGTCTCGTCATCGATCTCACCGTTGACGAACGGCTTCATCACCCGAAAGGCGATCTCGGCGTAGGAGAGCCCGGCCATGCTGGCCAGCTCCTCTTTGGAGAATTCGGGCAGCGTTTCCGGAACGTAAAGACCGCCGTCGCTAGCCATGCCGGTGAGCACTACCTCTTCGAAAGAGAGCGCGGGCGCTTGCCCACGCGTGCTGATATAGCGCATCGGTTACTCTCCCTCGTCCAGGCTTTCCACGCGAATTCGCGTGACGGGGCCTGCAATATCCGCCATGGCTTCGATCTCACGGATCGCTTCGTTCATCTGCTTCTCTTTGGTGCGATGCGTCAGCAGGATGATCGGCACCAGTTCGCCTTCGGTGGCCTCTTTTTGAATCAGTGCCTCGATGGAGATGCCCTGCTCGGCCAAAATCGTGGCCACGCGGGCCAGCACGCCAGGACGGTCCACCGCTAGCAGGCGCAGATAGTACGCCGTGGTGATCTCTTCCATCGGCATGATCGGCAGCTGACTAACGTCTTCGTCGATGCCGCTAAACGCCAGATAAGGCACGCGGTAGTGGTGGTCGGTGGCAATGTCCCGGGCCACGTCCAGCAGATCGGCGACCACGGCTGACGCCGTAGGCTCGGCACCGGCACCCGCGCCGTAATAGAGCGTGGGACCAACCGCATCGCCCATCACCGCAATGGCGTTTTTCACGCCGTGTACATTGGCGAGCAGACGCTCTTTGGGAATCAGCGTGGGGTGAACACGCAGCTCTAACCCTTGATCGGTGCGCTTGGAGATCCCCAGATGCTTGATGACGTAGCCGAGGTTGTCGGCCTGCTCCACGTCCTCGGCGGTGATGCGGGAGATCCCTTCGGTGAAGGCTTTTTCGAACTGCAGCGGCACGCCGTAGGCAATGGAGGCCAGGATGGTCAGCTTGTGCGCCGCATCGATGCCTTCCACATCGAACGTCGGGTCGGCTTCGGCATAGCCCAGCGCCTGGGCTTCGGCCAACACGTCTTCGAAGGCACGGCCTTCGTCGCGCATGTGGGTCAAAATGAAGTTGCCGGTGCCGTTGATGATACCGGCCACCCACTCGATACGGTTGGCCCCCAGACCTTCACGCAGCGACTTGATGACCGGAATGCCGCCCGCCACGGCGGCTTCGAAGGCGACGATCACGCCCTTTTCATGGGCGGCACGGAAAATTTCGTTACCGTGGACGGCGATCAGCGCCTTATTGGCGGTGACCACGTGTTTGCCGTTGGCAATCGCGGTGAGCACCAGTTCACGGGCGATATCGTAGCCGCCAATCAGCTCGACCAGTACGTCCACATCGGGGTTGTTAGCGACTTCGAACACGTCGGTCGTCGCTTTGATGCCGGTAATGTCGCAGTCGGGATGAATACTGCGGTGGGCTACCTGCTCGATCACAATCGGGCGGCCTGCACGGCGGCTGATATCGTCCGCGTTGCGCGTCAATACGTTGAAGGTGCCACCACCGACAGTACCTAACCCACAAATGCCTACTCTTACCGGTTTCAAAATACGTCCCCTTTCATGTTGGGCACCCGCAGGTGCCGCTTCTTGAATCAGTGTCTCAGCGTGTGCGTTCGTCACTCATGTGACGTTATTCGTCTTCCAAGCCTAACATGGCCACGAGCCGCTCGGGGGGCACGAAGCCAGGCACCATTTGCCCATCGGGCAGGATGATCGCGGGCGTGCCTTGCACCCCTAGCGCTTGCCCCAGCGCGTATTGATCGGCCACCGGATTGTCGCAGCTGGCCGAAGCGGCGATCGTCTGGCCCTCTTTGGCCCGATTCATCGCTTCGCTACGGTTGTCGGAGCACCATACCTGCTGCAAGGTCTCGGCGGCACCGCTGCCCATCCCGGCCCGCGGGAAGGCGAGATAGTGTACCGCAATTCCCCGCTCGTTGAGCTCGGGAATGGTCTCATGAAGGCGCTCGCAGTAGGGGCAGGTAGGGTCGGTAAATACCACCACCGTGGCCTTGGGCTCATCGATGGCTCTAAACACGACGCGCTCGCTCTCGGGAATCGCCGCTAGCGCCGCTGCGCGCTCTTGGTTGCGAGCCTGCTCGGTCAGATTCACCAGCCCATTATCCCCGTTTTGATAAAGGTCCCCTACCAAAAAATGACTACCGTCTGCATTGGCGTAAAACGACTCACCACTCTCCAGGCGTACATGGTAGATCCCTTCCATCGGCGTGGCGCTCACCTGCTCTACCGGCATTGGCTGGCCGTTCACCTGCAAGCTGTCAGCCAAGCGTTCGGCCACGTCATCGGCGAAGGCAGCCGCAGGGATTAAACTACTCGCCAGCACCAGCCAGGGAACACAGGATTTCGCAACGGTCGGCATACGTAGGTGCATTCTTTGATTAACCTCGCGGATGGTGTTCAGCATGCAGTTGCTCCAGGCGCGCCTGGGCAACATGGGTATAAATTTGCGTGGTGGACAGGTCGCTATGACCCAACAGCAACTGTACGACCCGCAAATTCGCCCCATGATTCAATAAATGGGTCGCAAAGGCGTGGCGCAGCGTGTGAGGAGAAAGCGGCCGAGCAATGCCCGCCGTGATGGCATGGGCTTTGATACGATGCCAAAACGTTTGCCGCGTCATGGCCTTATCGCCTCGACCAGGGAACAGCGCCGGGCGTGTGGGGTCTTGCATCAGCGTTGGCCGCGCCGTTTCGATATAGTGCGCCAGCCAAGCAGCGGCCTCGTCCCCCATGGGCACCAGGCGATCTTTATCGCCTTTACCGCGTACCCGCACCACGCCTTGGCGCAGGTTGATCGCGTCGCCGGTCAGCCCGACCAGCTCCGACACTCGTAGCCCGCAGGCGTAAAGCAGCTCCAGCATGGTGCGATCACGCACACCCAGCGGCGTGCCCACATCCGGGGCCAGCAACAAACGCTCGACCTCGTCTTCTTCCAACGTATCGGGCAGGCTGGGGCGCACTTTGGGGAGCGACACGTTGGCCAGCGGGTCGCTGTCGATATGTCCATACAGTCGTGCCCAGCGATAAAAACTGCGTAGCGACGACAACATCCGTGCATTGCTGCGCAGCTGGTATCCCTGCTCGCGGCGCTGCTCCATCCAAGCGCCAAACCGCGCGGGGGACGCCGTGAGCAACGTTTCATCATCGCGCTCGAGCTGCTCTTGCCAAGCGGTCAAATCACGACGGTAGGCCGCTAGCGTATGGTCGCTGGCGCCCTGCTCTAACCACAGAGCATCCAGATACGCATCGATCACGCTCATCGGCTAACGGTCTCATTGCAAAGCCATAAACAAAAACCCCGCCCCGCAAAGCGGTGACGGGGTTTTCCGTATCCGAGCGCCAAGCGCTCGAGAAAAAGTGGCGATTAAGCCAGCTTTTCCTTGATACGCGCCGACTTACCGCTACGCTCACGCAGGTAGTACAGCTTGGCTTGACGAACGTCACCGCGACGCTTGACTTCGATGGAGTCTACCAGCGGGCTGTAGGTCTGGAAGGTACGCTCGACGCCAACACCGTGGGAGATTTTACGCACGGTGAAAGCGGAGTTCAGGCCACGGTTACGCTTACCGATGACCACACCTTCAAACGCCTGCAGACGCTCACGAGTGCCTTCTTTTACTTTAACTTGAACGACGATGGTGTCGCCCGGTGCAAAAGCAGGAATCTCTTTGCTCATTTGCTCGGCTTCGATCGCCTGGATCACCTTGTTCTTGCTGCTCATCTTCATACTCCTAAATAACGTAATGGCTTGCCACGCAGTCGTGGAAGGGGCAAACCGTGATCCCGGCGCTCGAAGCGAGCTACGCGGGAGTCGTTATGGGTGACGCAGGTACGCACGGCTGTCGTCGTCCTGCACCGCCGCTTTGTGCTACGGGCGGACAACCGCCGTAGAGGACAAAGCGTATTCCTCGATAAACTCGTCTAGCAGCGTTTGCTGCTCGGCGTTAAGAGTACGTCCTGCCAACAGATCAGGACGACGCTGCCAGGTACGCCCCAGCGACTGCTTCAACCGCCAGCGCTTGATGGCTGCATGATTTCCGCTAAGCAGCACGTCAGGCACTCGGCGCCCGTCAATCACTTCAGGACGGGTATAGTGCGGGCAGTCTAACAAACCGTCGTTAAACGAGTCTTCGATAGCGGAATCCTGGTGGCCCAGCACGCCGGGTACCAGCCTTGCCGCTGCGTCGATCAGCACCATCGCGGGCAGCTCGCCGCCGCTCAGCACATAGTCGCCAATCGACCACTCTTCATCGATGTCACTCTCCACCACACGCTCGTCGATACCTTCGTAGCGCCCGGCGACCACGACCAGCGGGCCTGCCGACGCGAGCGTTTGAACGCCCTGCTGATCCAACCGACGCCCTTGGGGCGACAGGTAGATCACCGTTGGCGTCAGGCCGGTGGCCTGCTCGGCACGTTGGCGCGCATCAAAGATAGCCGCTCGGAGCGTATCTACCTTCATCAGCATGCCTGGGCCGCCGCCATAGGGGCGATCGTCCACGCTGCGGTGGCGGTCGGTGGCGTAATCACGCGGATTCCAAAACTCAAGGGCAATGCGCTGCTTCTCTACCGCTCGACCGATCACACCTTGCTGGGTTATCGCATCGAACATGTCGGGAAACAGCGATACCACGCCAATCCACATCGCCGGTACGTCTGTCGCGTCCTCTTCGAGCACCGCTGGATCGTCCGCTGGCCGTTCGTTCAAAGCGTCTTGGCTCATCAGAACTCAGGATCCCAGTCGACCACCATACGGCCATCTTCCAGGTCGATCTCAACGATCACATCATCGGGCAAAAAGGGTAACAGCCGCTCGCGCTTGTCGATTGCGTCGTTATCACCGCGTACCACCATGACATCGTTCGCGCCGGTCTCGAACAGGTAGCTGACCTGCCCTAACCGTTCGCCTGACCGAGTGAAGACGGTAAGGCCTTCGAGCTCATGCCAGTAATACTCGTCGTCGGTAAGCTCGGGCAGCGCCTCTTTGGGCATCAGGATGTCCGCTTGGGCCAACCCTTCGGCGGCCGTTCGGTCATCCACGCCTTTCAGCTGCACGACAAGCCCTTTGCCTTGCCGACTCCCCTGCAAGACGGTCATGCGCGTGAGGGTTTCCCCTTGGCGCACCCACCATTCGGGGTACTCTAGAATGCTGTCCATGGGATTGGTATAGGAGTACACCTTCAGCCACCCTTTGATCCCGTGAGGGCTGGTGAGCTTACCAAGCACCACATGCGTGTCGTCAGTATGGCCAGTATTGAAACGCGTCATCGACGACCACTCCCGCTACAACAGCATCGATTGCTACAGCGTGCGACAGGCTTACGCCTGTTTGCGCGCTTCCTTGACCAGCTCGGCAACACGACCAGACAGCTGGGCGCCTTGGCTCTGCCAGTGAGTGACGCGATCCAGATCGACGCGCAGACGTTCTTCTTGACCACGGGCGACCGGGTTGAAGAAGCCGATACGCTCGATGAAACGGCCGTCACGGGCGTTACGAGAGTCGGTCACGGTCAGGTGATAAAAGGGACGCTTTTTGGCGCCACCACGTGCCAAACGAATGGTAACCATACGATAACTATCCTTCGGTTGAGGTTACGCGAGTGGGACATAGCGCAAGCCGCTATCAGAACACTCGTCATACTGTTTTCTTGGCGCACCGCCTGCTTATCAAAGCGTTGGCGAGACTCCATCAGGACCTTCACTGGGCAGTGTCGGAGACCACGCTAACGCGCATTTTCCCAACACCCACGCATGAAGAGGCCGCATTCTACGCAAATGCGCCCGGCTTGGAAAGCCTGATAGCCAGAAAACTCACAGGCCGTCAACCATGCCGAACGCGCTCAAGCGCACTCTCCAGGCGGTACTAGCGCCAGGGCAAGCCGCCAGGGCCACCCATCCCCCCCATGCCGCCGGGGCCACCCGGACCACCACCGCCGCCCATCATGCCCGACATACCGCGCATCATTTTCTGCATGCCGCCTTTCTTGCCCGCTTTCTTCATCATCTTCTGCATCTGCTTATGCTGCTTGAGCAGGCGATTTAGATCGGGGACCTGAAGGCCTGCGCCAGCAGCAATACGCCGTTTGCGAGAGCCGTTGATGATATCGGGCTTGCGGCGTTCGTGGGGCGTCATGGAGTTGATCAGCGCCTCCAGCTTGCCCAGCTCTTTTTCAGGACCAGGGCCTTGCGCCAGCTCGGCCATTTGTCCCATGCCGGGCAACTTGCCTAGCAAACCGCCCATGCCGCCCATTTTCTTGAGCTGCTGGAGCTGGTCGCGAAAGTCTTCCAGGTCAAAGCCATCGCCTTTCTTGACCTTGCTGGCGAGCTTCGCGGCCTTGTCTTTATCGACGGTGCGTTCGGCCTCTTCGATCAGCGACAGCATGTCGCCCATACCCAGAATGCGCGACGCGACCCGGTCAGGATGGAAAGGCTCGAGGGCATCGACTTTCTCGCCCACACCCATGAATTTGATGGGCTTGCCGGTGATATGGCGCACCGAGAGCGCGGCACCGCCGCGCGCATCGCCATCCGCCTTGGTCAGTATGACACCGGTCAGCGGCAGCGCATCGTGGAAGGCTTTTGCGGTATTGACCGCATCCTGGCCGGTCATGGCGTCGACGACGAAGAGCGTTTCCTGGGGGGAGATCGCCTTATGCAGCGCCTGGATTTCCGCCATCATCGCTTCATCGATGGCCAGACGACCGGCGGTATCCACCAGCACCACGTCGTGGAACTGAATCTTGGCGTGTTTGATGGCCGCATTGGCGATATCGACCGGTTTTTGATCAGAGCGCGAGGGGAAGAAATCGACCTGCACCTCTTTCGCCAGCGTTTCGAGCTGGTCGATGGCCGCCGGGCGGTAGACGTCTGCCGATACCACCAATACCTTTTTCTTCTCGCGCTCACGCAGGTAGCGGGCCAGCTTGGCGACGGAGGTGGTTTTACCGGCCCCCTGCAAACCCGCCATCAGCACCACGGCAGGCGAGCCCTTCAGGCTCAAGCCTTCGTTGGCCTCGCCCATGATCGCTTCCAGCTCTTGCTGGACGATTTTGACGAACTGCTGGCCCGGCGAGAGGCTTTTCGACACCTCTTGGCCGACGGCGCGCTCGCGCACGCGCTCGATGAAGGCTTTGACGACCGGAAGCGCCACGTCGGCTTCCAGCAGCGCTTTGCGCACCTCGCGCAGAGTATCTTTAATATTGTCGTCGGTTAGCCGTGCTTGGCCTTTGATCGACTTCAGCGTCTGGGAAAGACGCTCACTCAGATTCTGAAACATGGGGCCTCTGCCTCCGTCGCTGTCGCCGGGCGTATTCACCGGACGAATGTGGCGGCAATTATACGCGCTCGCGGCTTGAGTCTCCATGGCCGTCAGCGTTGGCGCTCGACGGCTGTGCGACGCCGCTTTGATTGGTTATAGTAGGGTAGCCGTTCTAGAGGGAACGGAGAAAGCCTGAGGCGCGCTGGCAAGTCGCCCCTCAGCAAACGTTGTCGCCGATTTGGCCCTAATGTTCAACAACGCGCTGCAAGGCGCATGGATAGCATCATGCAGGCGCTCCCGTTCGCCACGATCGCTTTTGTACTCTATGTCGCCGCTGCCATCTGGCAGGGCATGACGCTGTTTCGCCGGGTGCCACCTCGCCAGGGGATGGTGCGCCTGCTGGGTGCACTCGGCCTACTGCTCCACATCCCCGTCGTCGTCAAACTAGTGGGTGCATCTCCGGGACTACTCCCCGGATTTACCACCAGCGCCACGCTACTGATGGCGGTGGCCGTCAACGTGGTGCTCGTCGCCAGCCTCTTCAAACCGGTACTGAATGCCGGTATTGCTCTCTTTCCGCTGGCCGGTATTGCGCTGATCGCGGCGACATGGCTACCCAGCCAGGGTAGCCATAGCGGCCTGACGCCGGGCATCTTGCTCCACGCGGTAAGCTCTGCACTGGCCTTTGCCGTGCTGGCCATTGCGGCAGTTCAGGCGGTGCTGGTGGGCTTGCAGAATCAGGCGCTGCGTCATCACCATATTCGCGGCATCGTTCAGTCGCTACCACCGCTGACCACCATGGAGCGCGTACTGTTCGAGCTGGTGTGGGCAGGCATCGTGCTGCTCACCCTATCGATCATCAGCGGGCTTATCTTCCTCGATAATCTTTTTGCCCAGCACTTGGTGCATAAAACGGTGCTATCGCTGGGCGCTTGGGTCATCTTTACTACGCTTTTAGTAGGGCGTTACCGGTTTGGCTGGCGTGGCATGCGCGCCGTACGCTGGACACTCGGCGGTTGTGCTCTACTGCTGCTGGCCTACTTTGGTAGTAAATTCGTGCTGGAAATTCTGCTTAACCGCTAAGCCTGCGGGCATTGCGGTCAAGCAGCCCTGGCGGCATGCTTGACACGCTACTGGCATCCTTCTACAAATCGAGCTTCATACGCCATAAAGGAACTTTCGACTTGAGCGACGACTTCCCCCTGGGGTTACTGTTCGGCCTGCTAGCCTTACTCATTTTGCTGTCTGCCTTCTTCTCAAGTTCTGAAACGGGCATGATGTCGATCAACCGCTACCGGCTTAGCCACCAGGCCAACAGCGGCGACCGCAGAGCCAAGCGTGTCATGCGCCTGCTCACCCGGCCCGATCGTCTCATTGGCGTCATCCTCATTGGCAATAACTTCGTCAACAACCTAGCCGCATCGATTGCCACCATCATCGCCATTCACTTTTTTGGCGATGTATCGGGCCCCGCCATCTCCACCGCGCTGTTGACCATCACTATTCTGATCTTTGCGGAAGTGACGCCCAAGACGTACGCAGCCATCAAGCCAGAGCGCATCGCCTACCCCACGTCCTTTGCGCTGGAACCGTTGCTCAAACTGCTCTACCCCTTGGTATGGCTGGTCAACGTAATGTCTAACGGCCTGCTACGCCTGGTGGGCGTCAAAAGCGTCGATAACGGCGGCGACAATCTTACCCGTGACGAGCTGCGCACCGTGGTGCACGAAGCGGGCACGCTAATCCCCTACCGCCACCGCGCCATGCTGCTATCGATTCTGGACCTCGAAAATGTGACGGTGAACGACATCATGGTGCCCCGCCACGAAGTGCTGGGTATCGATTTGGACGATTCGCTGGAAGACATTCTGACCCAGATCCGGACCAGCCAGCACACACGCCTACCGGTCTATAAGGGCGATATCAACAACATCATTGGCATGCTGCACCTGCGTAACGCTGCGCGCTTTTTATCCCGCAGCGAGGTGACTAAAGCCGCCATCGTTCAAGAAGCGCGGGAGCCCTACTTCATTCCCGAGTCCACACCACTGCATACCCAGCTGCTGAATTTTCAGAAGCAGAAGCGACGGATCGGTATCGTAGTGGATGAGTACGGCGATGTAGAGGGCCTGGTGACGCTGGAGGATATTCTCGAAGAGATCGTCGGCGAGTTCACCACCGACGTTTCCGAAGATGACGAAATTCATCAGCAGGACGACGGCAGCCATGTCATCGAAGGCACGGCGAATATCCGCGAGATCAATAAGATGCTTGGCTGGCAGCTACCCACCGACGGCCCCAAGACGCTGAACGGGCTGATTCTCGAACACTTGGAGGCGTTCCCAGAAGGCCCTGCCTGCCTGCAAATCGGCAATACACGGATGGAAATTCTGGAGATTCGCGACAACTTGATCACATCGGCACGTTGCTGGCAAAAACTACGCCTGCCCCGCCGTTAATCCGCCTGCTTCGACGGGCGCCGAGCGATGTCGCTGTCGCCCGCGGCTTTCAATGCTCTAACGCGCTGCTCCAAAAAACGCCTTAGCGCGACGCCTTCGACCTCATGGACGGCGATGGGTGGGCCAAAATGCAGGCTCACTGGCGCCCTAAAACGGGAGGGCCACTTTTTCAACGCCTTGCCGCCGTAGTGGGACGTCCACGACCCCCATAGTCCCGCCAGCCCGGCAGGAATCACCGGTACATTGTCACGCGCGAGGATGGTTTCGAGACCACGACGGAAGGTGTGAATCTCCCCATCGGGGGTCAAGCGCCCCTCTGGAAATACCATGACGATATCTCCCTGGCGCAGCGCCCTGCTCACCTCATCCAGGGTGCGCCGCAGCGCGCCGGGGCTGTGGCGCTCCGACTCAATCGGAATCGCCCCCACCAGTTGGAACCACCACTTCAGCCAGCGGGATTCAAAAATAGGCTGGTCCATCACGAAGCGCAGCGGGCGGGGGCTTCCACCGCCCAGCACCAGTGCATCCATGAAGCTCACATGGTTGCACACGACCAGCGCCGCCCCCTGCTTGGGAACATTGAATTGACCGTGTACAGATAGCCGATAACAGCCGCGCATGGCCAGGTAAATGACACGGCGTAATAAGCAACGGGTGGTCTTGATCCCCCATGTCACGTCGTGGCACCCCGGTGACGCAACCCAGCCAGCACCGTGCTCATGAGCTGCTCCAAGAGTTCATCGACCTTGAGTTGCTGACCCTGCCAATAGCCAAGCCGCTCATTCAAGCCAAGCTGCACCAAGCCATGTACACTGCCCCAGAGCGTGCGGCCTAGACGACGCGCTTCCAAGTCGTCTAGAACGGGTTGATACTGCTTTAACGAGGTTTCTACCTGCGTAAACAGCGCCTCGATGAGATCGCTCTGACGCTGGTCCAGCTCACCCTCCTGAGCCAGCGGATAGTCGAACAACAGCTGCCAGCGATAACAGTCCTGCTCGGCGAACCGCCAGTAAGCATGCGCCAGAGAACGCAGCCAGGGCTCGGGATCGTCTTCAGCCAAACTCGTGATGGTGTGCTGCAAACGTGCGAGGGTTTCTACGTTGACGTGCTGCAATAAATTGTTAAAGCTGCCGTAGAGTTTTAGCAGCGTACTGGGCGCGCAGCCCACCTCTCTGGCCAGAGCACGTAGTGATAAACCATGGACTGGCTGCTTAGCCAACCACTCATCACAAGCGTGCATGACCTGCGCGTGGAGGGCATCGGGCGCATGCTGTCTAGGACGGGCCATGGCGATCTCTTCAGGTCAGCGGCAAACAGGGAAGAATGCCTCCTCGCGCTTTAGCGTGAGCAAGGTATACGATAGGATACCTTACATCGAACACTGTTTTCGACACTAAAACGCGACATTTAACGTATTACGACTTCCCTTTGCCATTTTGCATCAGCGCCGCAGGCATCGCGCCCTAAGGAGACCGGCATGACGGGACGCCTACACGTACAGCGCCTATCCCTTGCCCGCCTTGCGCCAGACCTCAAAAGCACCGCTTTGCTCATCGAGTCTCCCAACTTAGCACCGCGCCAGCCCGTGTCCGCCCTTCGTTTAGAGCAGGGGCAGTTAACGCACACGCCGCTCTTTTGGGGGCTGACGCCGCCCTGGCTCAAGGTCCTCGACCACGCCCCGCACTGCGCCCGAGCGGAAACGCTGAGTGAGCGCCCCATGTTTCACGAAGCGTTCAACGCTCGGCGCTGCGTGATTCCGGTGAGTGGCTTTTACGTGTGGAAGCCCCAGACACGCAGCAAGCAACCGTTTCTGGTGACCCACGTGAACCGCTCCCCGCTGCTACTCGGTGCGCTCTGGTGCCGTTACCACACCACGCTGACCACCTTTACCGACTCGACGGCGCTGATTAGCGTGCCAGCCAACGCCTGCCTATCGTCGCTCACCGACCGCTTGCCGGTGATCATTCCCCCTCAGGCGCTACACCGCTGGCTAGACCCTGGCACCGACGTCGAGGCACTAACGCCCATGTTGATGCCCGCCCCACTGGAACTGTTGGGCGCTTTTCCGGTATCAAAGCATGTGAATAACCCTGCCTATCAGTCACCCTCTTGCGCACACCCTACGGGGCCCATGTTGCGCTGGTCCGTGTCACAGGAGCCGTAATGTTGCCCACTATGTCTGTTATTCCGCCTCGCCTGCTGGCAAGGCGCGCGCTTGTTGGCCTGACCATCGGCCTGCTCTTGGCGCCCGCCACTCCCCTCTGGGCAGAAGAGAGCCCGGTCGCCGAGGCCATTACCCCGACCATCAGCCCTTTCGATGACCGCGACTACCGGGTCATCACCCTCGACAATGGCTTACAGGCGCTGCTGGTCAGCGACCCCGATGCCGACAAGGCCGCCGCGTCCATGAACGTGCGGGTCGGCAGTGCTCAAGACCCGGACGACCTCCAGGGTCTGGCCCACTTCCTTGAGCATATGTTGTTTTTAGGTACCGACCCCTACCCGCAGTCGGATGCCTATCAGCGCTACATCTCGGATAACGCAGGGTCGCACAACGCCTTCACGGCTCAGCAGGACACCAACTACTTTTTCGATATCGAGCCCTCCGCGCTGCCCGGCGCGCTGGATCGCTTTAGCGAATTCTTTCTCTCGCCGCTGTTCAATGCCGACCACCTGGAGAGCGAGCGCAACATCGTCCACTCCGAGTACATGGCGCGCATCCGCGATGAGTCCCGTCGTGAAAACGATGTGCTGAATCAACTGCTCAACCCAGACAATCCCACCACCGGTTTCGCGGTGGGCAGCAGAGACACCCTGGCCAACCCGCCAGAGGGCGAAGCAACACTGCGCGAGCGGGTGATCGATTTTTACCACCGCTACTACGACGCCAACGTCATGAACTTGGCCGTGGTGGCCCCCCAGCCGCTCGACGAATTGGAAGCCCTCGTGGTGGAGCGCTTTGCCGACATTCCTGACCATGGTTTAAGCGCACCCACCGTCGACGAGCCGCTGATCGACCCCGACACCTTGCCGCGCTATATCGAACGAGAGTCGCTGCAGGATCGCCGTCAACTGCGTTTCTACTTCCCAGTTCCCGACCCCACGGACGAGTACCGCACCAAGCCGACTCAGCTCATCGCCCACTTACTAGGCGATGAGGGCGACGGTAGCCTGCTGGCCGTGCTGCGTGAGGCGGGCCTGGCCGATGGGCTCTCAGCGGGTGTGGGCCGCGGTGATGGCAATGAAGCACTATTTACCGTCTCCATTAGCCTGACGCCCACGGGTGCCGAACGCCTTGACGACATCGAAGCCACGCTGTTTGCCGCGATCGAGCAGATTCGCGCCGACGGGCTGGCCGAGTGGCGCTACGACGAGCAAAAAAGTCTCAGCGAGCAGGCGTTTCGCTTTCAACAGCACGGCGCCCCCCAGCAAGAGGCCACCCGCCTAGCCATGAGCCTTTCGCGCTACCCGGTGGAAGACGTGCAGTACGCCGCCTATCGCATGGACGGCATGGACAGCGAGCGCCAGCAGCTCTACTTGGACGCCCTAACGCCTGACAACCTGCTGCGCGTCTACTCTGCGCCGGATGTGGAGAGCGATACCGTCTCACCGTGGTTCAATACCCAGTGGAAAGAGCTGCCACCCACGACGGCCGGTCAGATCTTGAGCGGTCTCGCGCTCCCTGCCCCCAACCCTTTCATTGCCAGCGACCTAACCCTTCAAGCGGGCCAGGACGAGCAGCCGTCGACACTCATCGATACGCCGACGTTTACCGCTTGGCACATGCAGGACAGCCGCTTCAATACGCCCAGCGTCGAATGGCGGGTGAGCCTACAGCACCCCAGCGCCAGCTACTCGGCGGAAGAGGCCGTGCTGACGCGGTTACTCGCAGGCTGGCTCAACGACAGCCTCAACGAGTCGCTTTACCCCGCGTGGCTTGCCGGTCAGTCGTTTAGCGCCTACGCCCACGCGCGCGGTATGACGCTGTCGTTTTCCGGTTGGCGGGATGGCCAAACGCCGCTCATCGAGCAAGCCATCGAGCAGCTTCAGCAGGCGGATATCTCTGCTGGCGCCTTCGAGCGGGTGCGCTACCAGCTACAGCGGGAGTGGCGCAACGCGCCACGCGCGTCGTTGACCGGCCAAGCCAGCCGAGCCCTGGGTGAGGCGCTGCTCTCCCCCCAGTGGTCGACCGACGAACTGCTGGCCGCCAGCAAACGACTCGATAAGCACCACCTGGAGGATTTTCGCGAACGCTTCCTCGATGGTCTATACATCGACGCCATGGCCGTGGGGAACCTGACCGCCGACCAGGCACGAGAACAGGCCAGTCTCATTCGCGGCGCGCTGACCCCGCGCTTGACGCGGGATGACATTCCCACGCTGGCGCCACTGGAGGCGAGCGAGGAATCGACGGTGCTTCATCCACACAGCACCCGTGAAGAGTCACTGGTACTGCGCTACCTGCAGGGGCGCGATACCAGCATCGACGAGCAGGCGCGCCTCAGCGTTCTGGCCCAGTGGCTGGACACGCCCTTCTACCAGCAGTTACGCACCGAGGAGCAGCTTGGCTATATCGTCAATGCGGGCTATTCGCCGCTGCTGGAAGCACCGGGCATTGGTCTGATCGTGCAGTCGCCGGACGTGGATAGTGGCACCATTGCCGAACGGATGGACGCCTTCATGGCAGCCGCCGGGGAGCGCCTCGAGACGCTCAGCGATGAGGAGCTGGCGGCCCACCGGCAAGCGGTGCATGACCGACTGCGCCAACGGGATACCAGCCTGCAGGGCATGGCCAATCGCTATTGGCAAGCCACGGCACTCGACGAGGTACGCTTCGACCGCCGTGAGCAGATCGCAGAACGCGCCCTCGAGGTTAGTGTCGAGGAGCTGCAGGCGCTCTGGCCTGCGCTGCTCGCACACCCGCTAGACATTCGCTTCAATCCTGGGGATGCGCCCAGCGATATCGCCGCTTACCGTGAGACGCTCGCCCCCTTCGACGCTCGCTAGCCGTCACCATTGCCAGCTTAGGCATCGAATGCCTGGGCTGGCATCATGGCCTCGACGAACATCACCAGCTCTTCGAGAATCTGCCGCTCATGATCGGTGAGCGGCTGCTGATTGTAACGCTCGATGTCACGCGCAAACGCTTTGAGCGTCAATCCCGATAGCGCAGGATCGTTCATACGCATCCAGCGAAACGCCTCCCACTGCTCGCGCTCTTCACCCTCCAGGGTGTCGGGGTAGCTGCGGGCACGCAAGCGAAACAGCATCTCCTCCAGGCGCGGGTCTTGAAAAGCAAAGCGTTGGCCCACCAAGTCCCAGGGGTCCATCGCCAGCACCCGCTCCATCTGCTGACGATCCGCCGCAGAGAAAAAGCTGCCGGAGTAGAGCATCAAATCAGGGTCTTGGGGCGACTCTTCGTAGCCGCCGCTGAATACCTCGGTCACCTTCTGCGCCACGCCGCTGGCCTCGCGCAGAGTTTTCCAGTGCCCTCGACAGGCGGCGATGTCGATGCCCAAGCGCGCCACGATCGCACCGTACTCGCCCTTCTGCTCACCTTCCACGTCTTTGAGCACCGTGGCGGGAAAGACCACCGGACAGCGATTGATATGAATCACCTTGAGCGGAATGCGCGCCTCACCTTCAGAAAGGTCCTGCTGACTGACGAACACGCGTTCACGAATCTGCTCGGCACTGAGCGACAGCAAATCGCCGGGGTCGACGCTAAAATCGTACACGATCACCCCGTTGGGGTTGGTGGGATGCTCTGCCAACGGCATGACCAGGGCGCTACAGCCTCGGCTGGCCGGATAACGGCGGGAAATGTGCAATAGCGGTTTGGCGCTGGGAAGGTCGAGCTGTTTGGCCACCGCGCGCTTGCCGCGCAAACCGAGCAAATAATCGAACAGCTTGGGGTTACGCGCTTTCAGAAGTCGTGCCAAGGCGATGGTGGCGCGCACGTCGGCCACCGCGTCATGAGCCCCCTCATGGGCAATGCCGTTCGCCGCCGTCAGATGCTCTAGTTTGAAACTGGGGGCGCCATCCTCTCGCAATGGCCATTCGATACCCTCTGGGCGCAGCGCATAAAACGCCCGCACCACATCGATCAAGTCCCAGCGGGAGTTGCCGTTTTGCCACTCGCGGGCATAGGGGTCGAGCAAGTTGCGATAAAACAGATGGCGCGAGACTTCATCATCGAAACGCAGGCTATTATAGCCTGCCACGCAGGTGCCGGGCTCACTCATGGCGCTCTGCACTTGCCGCGCGAATTCCGCTTCTGGCAGCCCACGGCGCTGCGCTTTTTGAGGGGTGATACCGGTAATCAAACAAGCCGCGGGGTGAGGTAGGTAATCATCAGCGGGCTTACAATACAGTTCGATGGGCTCGCCGATTTCATTGAGGTCCGCATCGGTACGTAATGCAGCAAACTGAGCGGGCCGATCGCGGCGAGGATCGGCACCAAACGTTTCATAATCGTGCCAGAGGAAACTGGCAGGGGCGGCATTCGGTGTCGCCATGGATGCAAACTCCCTTGAGCGTGACCGCCCATCCATGCGCCGACAACCTTCGCTGGATGGGAACAAAAGCCCAAGACTAGCACACCCGCGACGCCACCCGCCGCCCCGAACGCACATTGACGCTTAGCTTTTGGGCAGCGTTACGTTCAGTTCCAGTACCGAGCAGTTATCTTCACTATCCAGTGAAATTTGAATGGCATCGTCGTCCACATGCACGTAACGACGAATCACTTCGAGCAGTTCGCGCTCAAGCAGCGGCATGTAATCAGGCTGACCACGCTGGCTACGCTGATGCGCCACGATGATTTGTAATCGTTCTTTGGCCACCGAGGCGGATTTCTTGCGCTCACGCTTCAAGAACTCCAACAGTTTCATCGACGACTACCCCCAAACATCCTGCTCAACAAGCCTTTACGCTGCATCTCATGAAAGCGCAGCGGCATCTCCTCCCCTAGTAGGCGTGACACAGTATCGGCGTACGCCTGGCCCGCATCGCTCCCGCCATCATGGGTGACGGGCACCCCTTGGTTAGAGGCTCGTAACACGGCTTCGGATTCTGGAATGAGACCCAATAGATCGATCGCCAGAATCTCGCGAATATCGTCCAGGGTCAGCATATCGCCTGAGGTGACACGGGCAGGGTTATAGCGGGTAATCAGCAAATGCTCTTTGACCGGATCGAGGCCCTGCTCGGCACGCTGAGTTTTCGAACCTAGCAACCCAAGAATGCGATCAGAGTCACGTACCGAAGAGACTTCGGGGTTAGTCACGACGATGGCTTCGTCGGCGTAGTACATTGCCAGTTGCGCGCCGCGCTCGATCCCAGCGGGGGAATCGCACAAGATGTAGTCGAAATCATCTTTCAACTGCTCCAGGACTTTCTCAACGCCTTCTTGGGTCAGCGCATCCTTATCCCGGGTCTGCGAGGCCGGTAAAATGAACAAATTCTCGACGCGCTTATCACGGATCAGCGCCTGATTCAGCCCCGCCTCGCCTTGGATCACGTTGACCAAGTCATACACCACTCGGCGCTCGCAGCCCATGATCAAATCCAGGTTGCGCAGCCCCACGTCGAAATCGATCACGACCGTCTTTTTGCCACGCAGCGCGAGCCCTGTCGAAATCGCCGCAGCGCTGGTGGTTTTACCGACCCCCCCTTTACCTGAGGTCACAACTATAATTTTGGCCAAGAGTCACTTCCTTCTTGAAGTCGTTCATTGCGAGCGCGTGGCGCTACCCGCATAACGGGAACATCACTGTCAACAAAACACACACTGTAACGGATCGCAGCCGTGGCGTCGCTAAGCACGATGCACTATCCGACACTCAGTCGTGTGGCTTATCCCAGCGGCTTAATCTCTAACTGCTCTTTGACAAAATGGACTTCGGCAGCACGTCCCAACAGTTGAGAGTCGATATCTTCCAGCCGTTTGTAATTACCCGCCACGGAGAGCAGTTCGGCTTCCAACTCGCGACAAAAAATACCCGCTTGAGTATTGCCATGAATGCCTGCCAATGCGCGGCCACGTAACGCGCCGTAAACGTGAATACTGCCTGCCGCCAACACTTCAGCGCCTGCATTGACGGCACCGATGACGATCAAGTCGCCCTCTGCAGCGCTCACCTGCTGGCCTGAGCGCACCGTGCCACGATAAAGCCGGGATGCTCCCAAACCGCTCGTTTCAGGCTCGCTGTCGGTTTCCTCGGGTTCGGCAATCGGTTCAACGCTTTCCAAGGCGCGTACGCGACCCTCTTCAACGGGTGCGAACCACCCCAGCCCTAGCGCCCACGCCGACTGTCGAATCGGCTCGGCTCCACCGCGCACCGCTACGGGCAATAGTTTGTGATCACGGCATACTGCGCAGATGCGCTCCAGGGCCAGGTGGGGCTCATCGAGTTTTTCCACGCTCAGCACAACGGGTGTATGCTGAAAGAACGCAGGAGATTGCGACAGTTTGCCAGCCAGCTGACGCCGGATACGCTCCGGGTCAGCGCTCGTCAACTCCATGACGGTCATCGGCAGCATGCCGCCCTTGAAGGTGAAGGCTACGTCGGCACTGTTGGCGTTGAGGCTCATGGCCGAACTCCATGTCATGTTCAGGTAAGATAAGGGTAGCGCAATCTCGCGCCTTGCGTGGTGACTGGCTGGAGAACTCACCGCGCTAAGGCAAAGCTAAGCGACAGCGACGAGGACTGCAACCGCCTGCTCATCGATGTCTGATTTTTTTCACGTTCCGCACCTCACAGCAGGATGATCCATGCACGGACTGTTACGACGCCTGTTCGCTCCTCGGTGGCAACACCCCGATCCCGAGGTGCGCCGCAAGGCACTTCAATCCCTCGACCCGCAGCACTCAGAGCAGCGGGAGGCCCTACTCTCTCTGGCCAGCGATAGCGACAGCGACATCCAGCTCGCGGCCCTGCTTGCGCTCGACGATATCGAAAAACTGCTGGCTGCCTATCCGCCGCATCAGGAGAACGAGTCATGGTTCAACGCGGTGTGTCAGCGGCTCACGGGTGCCGAGGGGCATAGCGACCTACAGCAGCGCCAAGCCCAGGTGGCGTTGCTGAGCGACCAACGACTGCTCAACGCGATTGCGCTGCAGGGCGACAATCTAGGCCTGCGACTCATCGCCGTTGAACAGTTGAGCAATGAAGCCGATCTAGTCCACCAAGCGTGCCACAATAGCGTAGCAGCGGTACGCCATCAGGCAGCGCAGCGTATCGATAGCGAGGAGTCGCTCAAGCGGCTATTGAAAGAGGCGCGTCGCGACCGCCAAATCATACGTTTTGCGAAGGAGCAGCTCACCCAGCGGCGTAACGACGAACAGTGGTTAGAAGAGCAACAGGAACAGCGCGAGCACCTATTGAGGCAGTTGGAGCAGCACGCCCGTGCCCCGTGGGAGCCACTTTACGGCGGCCGTTTGCGCCACTTGGAGCGCGAGTGGCAGCAGCTCAATCATCCGCCCAGCATCAGCCAAGAGCAGCGTTTCCAGCAAGCCATGCTGGGATGCCGTAAAACGCTGCACGATCACGAAACCCAGGAACAGGCGCATCAACAGCGCCTAGCCCGCCGCGCTGAAGCGGATAGTACGCGTGACCATCTGCTGGAGGGGTTAGAAGAAACCTTAGAAGGCCTCACCCAGGCCGAGGAACTGACCGCCCAGGATATCGACAGCCTGCGCGCCCAGCGTCAGCTTTTGGGTCAGCGCTGGCAGGCGCTGTCTGACCTTCATCCTCCTAACGAAGTCACGCAGCAACGTTACAGCCAAGCGCTGGCGCAGTACGAGCAGAGTATGGAAGCGTGGCAGCGCTGGCAAGCACAATGCCCTGCGGTGGAGCGCGCCCTGGCCAATAGCGATGATCAAGCGTTGTCAAAGCATGTCAACGCATGCCGCTGGCCCGAGGCCCTGACCCCACCTGCGCTTCTGGCTCAGGCGCAAAAACAGCTAGCGTCTCGGCAAGCGGCCCCCGCAAGCCCAGAGGTGTCGCACGATGCGCTTGAGGGTGAGCTCGATAACTTCGAGCACCTGCTAGAGCGCGGCGCGTTCAAGAGCGCCAGCCGCCTCCACCAACGTTTGAAGCCCACCTTCGATGCCCTCACGGACGAAGAGGCCAAGCCGCTCAAGCGTCGCTTGAAACATCTTGGCGCGCGGCTTGCCGAGCTGCGCGACTGGCGCGGTTTTGTGGCAGGTCCCAAGCGTGAGCAGCTCTGCGCCAGTATCGAAGCCTTGGCCGACGATCCTCATATGGCCGAATCGGCGCTGGACCGTCATCACCGCCAGCTCGTAAAGGAGTGGAAAGCACTGGGCGATGCGGCAGCCAATAGAGAGCAATCCGCGCGCTTTCGGGCAGCGTCTGATCGTATTCATGAGCGCTTAGCGCCCTGGCGTGACCAGCTCGACCAAGAGCGCGAGGCCAACTTGCGTGGCCGCGAGGCACTCTGTGAGCAGCTTGAAACGCTGCTGGCTCAGCCCGCCGAGGATGCAGACCCCGACGTGCTGCGGGAGATCCGTGACAAAGCACGTCACCAATGGCGCCACTACTCTCCCATCCCCCGAGAGCACTCCGAAGCCATTGGCCGCCGATTTGGTGCGATTCGTCACCGCCTTCAAGCACTGATCGACCAGCGCGCCGAGCAAATCGCAGCGCAAAAACGTTCAATGATCGAGCAGGTACAGGCGTTGCAGAACGATTCCGAGCAGCCGCTGGCAACGCGTATTGCTCACACCAAGCGGCTACAGCAGCAGTGGCGGTCACTCGGGCGGGCGCCAAAGGGTGACGAACAAGCGCTCTGGAAGACCTTTCGTAGCGCCTGTGACCAGCTTTTTGCGCAGCGCGACGCTCAAAAACAGGAGCAAGCCGCTCGGCAACAGCAAACGCTCGACCAGCTTCAGCATCTCATTGATGACATGGATAGCTGGCAACCCGCCCACGCCAATGAGGCCGAGCGGCTAGAGGCTTACCTTGCCCGTCTTCAGCAGCTAGAGCCGCTGCCCCGCAACCGCCGAAGCGACGGCATGCAGAAACGGCTTGGCGGCATCTTGCGTGCAAAACGGGAACGCTTGAGCCGCCTTGAAGTCGTCGACAAGGTGCAGCAGTGGCATGCGCTACTGCCCCTGATCAATGCACATCTGGCAGCGGACCATCGGGCACTCAGTGGTGAAGATGCTCAGACGGTGGACGCCGCTGGCGTGCTGACCGCGCCTCTGCCCACTACGTATCGCGATGCGCACCAGCGCCGTAACGAGGTCCGTTCGTCTACCACGCAGCCTCTCTCCAGCGCACAGCAGGACGACGTTGAGGAGCAGTTGGCACGCCTGCGTGTCCATCTCTCACTGCTTGCTCTCGGCAGCGTCAAGCAGCGGGACGAACCGCTAAGGCTTGCCATTCAAGTAGAGCGTTTGAATAATGGCCTGAACGCTGAACGCAGCAAAGCAGACGAACTAGAGGAGGTGCTGGTCGACCTCTTGGCCCTCGGCCCTATGCCAAAACGTCTTTGGCAGCAGGAAGTCAACGAGTTGGACAACCTACTGGGCCGTTTAGCGCGCCCACCGCAACCCTAACCGGAGCGTACCTAGTCGCTAAATAGCAAACGGGAGGCAGATCGCCTCCCGTTTTGCGTTCTCTTTCTTGTGGAAAGAGAACGTGGGGGATGTCGGGGGCTTAGCCCATGAATTGGCCACCGTTGATATCGATGTTGGCGCCTGTAATGAAGCCGGACTCTTTATCGGCCAGGAAGGTCACCAAGCGGCCAATCTCTTCGGGAGTGCCGTAGCGCTTGACCGGAATCGTTTCACGAATCGCTTCGCGCACCTGCTCCGGAATTTTCATGATCATATCGGTGGCGATATAGCCAGGCGAGACGGTGTTTACGGTAATGCCCTTGGTCGCCGTTTCTTGCGCCAACGACATGGTCAACCCGTGCATCCCCGCTTTGGCTGCGGCGTAGTTCACCTGCCCGAACTGTCCTTTGCGACCGTTGATGGAAGAGATGTTGATGATGCGACCGTAGCCGTTCTCCAACATCATCTCGATAACGCTGCGGCAGGTATTGAACACACTGTTCAAGTTGGTATCGATGACCTGATACCACTGCTCGTAGGACATTTTCTTCATGGTGCCATCGCGAGTGATACCGGCACAGTTGACCAGCACGCTGATCGGACCATGCGTTTCATGGATCTCACGGGCACCTTCGACGCAGGCATTGTGGTCGGATAAATCAACACCCGATAGCGCGATGTTGTTATAGCCGTCGGCTTTTTGCGCTTCTAACCAGGTCTTGGCCTTGTCGGGATTGTGATACCCCGCCACTACCAAATAACCCGCATCCGCCAACGAACGGCAAATTGCCGTTCCGATTCCACCAGTTCCACCAGTTACCCAGGCGACGGGGGCTTGATTGGCCATTGACTACCTCCCTGATATGACAAATGGCTTGGACTTTAAGCACTGTTATGGCGTCGCAAGCCACTTTGAATGAGCGCTTTCACGCTTCTTTCACTCACGGCATGCCGCGTGTTCTCTTGGGCGACACACCGACAGTAAGCTTTTTGTTATGCCTATTGAAAGCATAGCTTTACTCTTTCAATGTTGCAGCACGATGAAGCTGACCACCAGCAAGGAAACGTTTTATCGAAGGGGTTGACTTATTGCCATAAATACGTAGAATACGCCCCACGTTGATGCGGGGTGGAGCAGTCTGGTAGCTCGTCGGGCTCATAACCCGAAGGTCATCGGTTCAAATCCGGTCCCCGCTACCAAACATAGAAAAAGCCGATTCTTTCGAGAGTCGGCTTTTTTGTGTGCATCACGCCTAGCATTGGTGGTAGAGCGCGTCGGGCTCAGCGCTTTATCACCCCAGGAAGGTCATCGGTTCACATCCGGACCCCACTACCCAACATAGAAACAGCCGATTCTTTCGAGAGTCGGCTTTTTTGTGTGCATCACGCCTAGCATTGGTGGTAGAGCGCGTCGGGCTCAGCGCTTTATCACCCCAGGAAGGTCATCGGTTCACATCCGGACCCCGCTACCCAACATAGAAAAAGCCGATTCTTTCGAGAGTCGGCTTTTTTGTGTGCGTCACGTCTAGCATTGGTGGTAGAGCGCGTCGGACTCAGCGCTTTATTTCCTTTCATTTCCTTGAATCCCTGGGCGGGTGCCTGCATATCATGAGGTAACCTTTTTCATGCGAAGCAGAGTTTACCCATGTCGATTATCGATCCCCGTACCGGCAACCCGTTGACTGCCGATCCTGTCGCAAGCAATAGCACGCCTACTGGCGGCGAGCGCCCTAGCGTAACGCGCGAGGAGGTCATCATTGAACTCAATGCGGGCAACATTCAGCAAGTGTTGGAAGCCTCGATGCAGGTGCCGGTACTGCTGGATTGCTGGGCGCCCTGGTGCGAGCCGTGCAAAAACCTCATGCCGGTACTCGAAAAGCTGGCCATTGAGTATGGCGGCGCGTTTTTGCTGGCGACGCTGGATGTCGAGGCGAATCCAGAAATCGCAGGCCAGTTGGGTGTGCGTTCGGTACCAGACGTGAAGCTAGTGAGCCAGGGCGGCCTGGTGGATAGCTTCCAGGGTGCCCTGCCAGAGAAAGAAGTTCGTGAGTGGCTCAACCGCTACTTCCCTGCCCCCGGTGACGCCCCGCCCAGTCCCGAAGAGCAAGCAGAGGAAGCCTTGAGCGCGGGCGATGCAGCAGGCGCGCGGGAAATTTATCAAACGCTGATGGGGCAATACCCAGAGCATTACGCGTACCACATTGGTTTTGCCAAAACGCTAGTGGCGGAGGGGCGCGGCGACGAAGCGCGTAGCGTGCTGGATAACCTGCCGCCAGAGGAGCGCGATGCGGCGCCGGCCCGTGGCGTGCGCGCCAGCATCGAGTTCAGCGAACAGGCGCTCTCAGCGGAGGAGATCGCCGCGCTGGGTGATCGGACCGACAGCGAAGCGCAGTACCAGCGGGCGCTGCGTCACGTGGCCGATGGTCAGTACGATGTAGGCCTCGATGCTCTGCTGGCATTGATGAAGCAGGACCGCGCCTATAACGACGACGCGGCCCGCAAAACGCTGCTGCAGGTCTTCGATGCGCTAGGGGCTGACCATCCTCTCACGGTCACTTACCGCCGCAAGCTGTTCGCCCTGCTCTATTGATATCGCCTGACGAAGGCAACGTTACGCTTTTAGCAGCGTATCCATCCGTGATAACGCCGCTTCCAGTTGGGAAGCGGTGGTGCCGAAATTGAGCCGCACGAAGCCGGGGCAGCCAAACGCCGCCCCCTCAGAGAGCGCTACCCCTGCTTGCTGCAAGAGCGTGCGCGCCGGGGAGTCACCCAAGCCTGCCTCACGCATGTCTAGCCACGCCAAATAGGTCGACGACGGCGCACTCATCGATACGCCGGACCACGTGGCCACACGCGCCTCGAGCGTGGCACGGTGGCTACGCAACACGTCCAATAGCGCCTGACGCCAGGGCTCGCCCTCGCGATAGGCCGCCTCGGCTGCAACCAGGCCCAACACGTTGCCGTCCGGCAAAAAGCCTTTGGTAGCCTCGGCAAATCGGCGGCGTAGTGCCGGATCGGGAATGATCGCGCAGGCGCTGGTGAGCCCGGCAAGATTGAAGGTTTTCGAAGGTGCCCACAGCGTGATCGTGCGTTTGGCCAGCTCCGGAAATAGCGCCGCCAGGGGGCGGTGGCGAGCGCCTTCGTCCAGCAGCAAATCACAGTGCAGCTCGTCGGAGACCACCCATAAATCGTGGCGCTCGACCAGAGCAGCGAGCTGTTCGAGTTCCTGGAGCGTCCATACGCGCCCGGTCGGGTTATGCGGATGACACCAGAGCAGCAGCCGAGTCTGCGGGGTGATGGCCGCTTCCAGCGCCTCGATATCCAGCCGCCAAGGCTCGCCAGGGGCAGCAGGCTCCGCTAACATCGCCCGTTGCGCTAGCCGCCCGGTGCGTTCGGCCACGGCCAGAAAAGGCGGGTAGATCGGCGCGATGGTGAGCACACCCTCGCCAGGCTGCGTCAAGGCCATGGCGGCAAAGTGCAGTGCAGGCACCACGCCCGGCAGCCACTGCTGCCATTCGGGTTCAATGGACCACGCATAGTGATGAGCGCTCCATTGACACAGCGCCTCACTCAGCGTGGTGGGCACTTCGCCGTAGCCGTAAACGCCGTGAGCGACCCGTCGCTGGAGCGCGTCGATCACCGCGGGCGGCGAGTGAAAGTCCATATCGGCGACCCACAGCGGCAGCACGTCCGCCGCGTAGCGGTGCCACTTCTGCGAGGCATACTGTCCTTCGGGAGCGCGCCTTTCCACGGGCGTGGCAAAATCGAACGCCATAACAGATCTCACTTATTTCTACGGGAGTAGACACTGAGCATGCCGCAAGATGACTTTTATACCAAGATGCGCGCAGGCCTGTCGGCGCTGTTGCGGCAGTGGCGCTCGCTGGGTCAGGCAGACGCCGACCAGCTCGCGCTGATTCTGGCGGAGACCGCCCGGGTCGCCAAACTGGGCACCCCCGATGCCACGCCAAACGGGGCCACGCTGGAGCAGTGGAGCCAAGACACGCAGGGCGAGATGCCTCTCTGGGCACCGCGGACGGCCGTCTTTCTGCTCAATCAAATGCCTGCTAGGCCTACCCCGCAAAGCGACGAGGAAGCCTGCGCCTGGGCCTACTGTTGGCTGCGCAACCGCTCGTTCGAGTCACTCGACGCCGCCCGCACTGCGCTGCCTAGCCACCTCGTCGAACCGCTTGCGGAGGCACTAGAAGCCGCTTGGCGCGACCAGCAGGGGCTTAGACTGGTCTAGCCTAGCGCCGCTTGCGCACGGGCGATTTGGGCTTGAAGCCAGCAGGCTTGGTGGCCAGCCACTCCACGAAAGCACGAATATCGGCATCGCCCTTCAGCGCCTCCAGGTTGGCAAAACGATCGGCTAGCTCACGCTCGCTATACAGTCGGTGGATATGCTTATGGCAAGGGTGGCAAAGCCACACGATGGCCGTGAGTCGCTCTTCGCGTGTATGACGCTTTTGATAACGCGGCTTGTTGTGCAGCGTGCGCGGAATGAGATGATGTTTGGTCAAGGCCGATGCACGCTGGCACAGCTCACAGCCATCGGGTTTGGGCGGCGGGGAGAGCGCATGGGCGCCTGAATCTGATGAATGGGTCACGGCAACGAGCCTCCCAGACAAATAATGTCACGGTGGTACATACCCACTGCGCCGATCACGCTAGCGCTATGTTCACATCGATATAATAACGAAAGGAAAACGCCGCATGGTAGACGTTCCACTCACTTGGCAACTGGCCAAGTTTGGCCTCTCCGTCAGCATGGTGCTGGGGTTGGGCACCATCGCCGTACGGGCTAGCCCTCGCATTGCTGGGCTACTATCGGGCTATCCGCTCGGTACGGCCCTGGCGCTGTTTTTTATCGGCTTGGAGATATCGCCCACCTTTGCCACTCAAAGCGCCGTGCATACCTTAGCAGGGTTTACCGCCACCATGGCGCTGGGCGCGGGTTATCTCGTCGCAGGCCGCCAGACCGGCCTCAAAGGGGTGATGGGCGGTCTGCTAGGAGGCTTTGCGGCTTGGCTTGCGGTGAGTACGCTGCTCGCCCAATTCAGCTTCACACGCCTTACCGGCACGCTGGTCACACTGTGCGCCATTGGCGTCTTCAGCTGGCTGTTTCGCGCCATACCGGATGTGAAGAGTAGCGCTAGACGCGCCTTTTCGTGGCCCGCTTTGGCGGCACGGGCTGGGCTAGCGACGCTCATCGTGTTTGCCATTACGCGCACTGCCCACTGGCTGCCGCCCGAATGGGCCGGCACGCTGGCGGCGTTTCCGGTAACGATGCTGCCGTTTTTACTGATCCTTCACGTGGGGCACGGCCACGCGCCCGTGGCGACGGTCATCAAGCACTATCCCGCCGGCCTTGGCTCGCTGCTGAGCTACACCCTATGCGTTTCGTATACTTACAGCTCGCTAGGGCTTTTTTGGGGAACGCTGGCGGGGTTTCTCGCCGCCACGCTATGGCTGCTTGGCTGGATGCAGTTGACGGCTTGGTATCAGCGCCGCAACACTTGACCAAGCGCTCGCTTGGGTTAATGCTGGGTCGGGCTCACTTTACACACTAATAACAAGGATCGCGTCATGTTTACTCGCACCATAGAACCCGCCTTTTACGATACCGATGCGTTGGGCCATATCAACAACACACGCCTCCCCGCATGGTTCGAGCTGGCGCGTAACGATCTCTTCAAGTTGTTCACGCCCGACCTGAATCCTAAACAGTGGCGACTGATCATGGCACGTATGGAAGTGGACTATCGCGCTGAACTGTTTTACGGCCACGACATCGAAATTCGTACCTACTTGACCCGGCTGGGCAATAGCTCGTTTACCGTCACCCAGGAAGCCCGGCAGCATGGTACGCTAACCAATCTGGGCCATACGGTGATGGTGCAGTACGATCATCAGGAGAAGCGAGCCGTTCCCATCGAGGGTGCTCTTCGCGAGGCTTTATCGGCGCATTTAGAAACGGCGCCCGCTTCCGCTTAATTTTGCCCGCCTAACATGGCGGGGCCTTCCAGGAGTCACCATGGCCATCCGCTACAATCTCTGGATAGATCCTGATAACACGGCGCAGCATCGCGCCGTGGAAGCCGACCTAGAACGCTACTTCATGGAGCGCTTCGCCGATTACCCGCATATCCGCTTGTTCGGCGCGGACCCCTACGATTATGATGCCCCGTTCAATCGACTCTACGACGTGCTGATGGCGCGCGCCGCCGAGTATTGCGAAGAGAAGTGGCGCTACGTCGCCTCTCCTGAACAGCTCAACCGCTGCTTTTTCCGCGCCGTTGGCCGCTCGACTAAATTTGTTCAAGACGACCGAAAGTGAGACTGCTACACAATGGTAATTCGTACCGACCAAGCCCCCGACGAGCGCCAGCTGGCGATCATTACTCAACAGCTCGGGCGCGCGCCTCGCGGTATCGAAGCCGTTGCAGCCACTGACGCCCAAGGCACGCCACTCGTACTGCGTATGGCGCCGATCGTGGATGGCAAACCTTTCCCCACGCTTTACTGGCTCTGCTCGGACCTGCTGAAAATCGAGATCTCGCGCATCGAAGCCGTGGGCGTGATCAAGTCTCTAGAGCAGCGCTTGCAGGAAGAGCCGGCATTTCTCGCCGCTTATCAGCAAAGCCACCGCGACTACGTCGACGCCCGCTGGCGCTCGATGAGCGAGGCTCAGCGCGAAGAGGTGGGTCGCTTGGGCTACACCGATGTACTCACCGAGCGCGGCGTGGGCGGTATCAGTAATTGGCAGCAGGTGCGCTGCCTACACACCCAGTACGCTCACCACCTATGCGGCCACAATGTCATCGGCCAGTGGATGGACGAGCACTACGACGTTCAGCGCTGCTTGGCCTAGCGCCGCGTGCGAATTGAACCGCTGTCATCAGATCTCTCTGCGATAAGGACGCCCTGACGATGTCACGTATTTGTGTTTACCTTGGTTCTCGGGAAGGTAACAGCCCGGCCTTTCGCCAAGCCGCGCACACCCTCGGCACGAGCCTTGGGCAGCGCGGGCATACATTGGTATATGGCGGCGCACGCGTTGGGCTCATGGGAGAGTTGGCCAATGCGGCGCTGGAAGCAGGAGGTCACGTGATCGGCGTGATGCCGGATCACTTGGTCGAGCGTGAACAGGCGCACTTTGGCTTAACGGAACTGATTCGCGTGCCCAATATGCACGAGCGTAAAGCCACTATGGCAGCGAATGCCGATGCCTTCATTGCTCTACCGGGCGGTATTGGTACGTTCGAGGAGCTATTCGAAATCTGGACCTGGGGCTATTTGGGGCTCCATGACAAACCAATGGGGCTGCTAGATACCGAAGGCTTTTACGCGCCCCTGCTAGCCTTTTTGGATAGCACGGTTAGCCACGGCTTTCTGGCCCAAACGACCCGTGACATGCTGCTTGATGCTTCGACGCCCGATCTTCTATTGGATGCCCTTGAAGCCCAGTTGGATTAACGTCGAGACGCGGTTAGGCTTTGAGGGTCAGCGTGCGAGTGCGCTGATAGGTAAGCTGGAGCAAACGGGCATCTTCTCCGGCACGATGGCGGTGGATGCCTCGCTCTGCCACGACGGCCTCTTTGGTATCACTCCACAACGCCTGCTGCTCTTCACTAAGCAGAATGCGTAGCGCTTCCAGGCGAAAACGGGGCAACATACCAGCATGGTGGAACAGCAACGATAGCCACGTATTATCGTAGCCCCAGCTATCGCTGTACGCCTTACCTAGCTCCCGCAGCTCGTCGTTGAGCCACTGGGCCACTTGGCGCACTGGGTAGCCCTCTTTCATCAGCCGCTCGCGAGAGATGCCATGCAGAAGCTCTGCTTTGGGGTCCCAATGCACCCACTCATCCAACGGCTGAATAAGAAACGCGCAGCAGCTACCGTCGGCGCGGGCGATGCCCACCTCGATCGGATAGCTGCCGCGCCCGAATCCGGACGCTTCAATATCTAGCACTGTAGGTAGCGTCTCGGACACTGATTTCCTCTTTTCTATATCGCCACCGGGTACGGGGCTCAGGCGGCGGCCATTTCCGCCGCAGGCTGCCGCTCGGCCATACGCTGCCAGTAGTCGGCTTGTTCATGATCCACGGCTAAGCCTAGCTCGCCCAAGCGGTAGGCACGCGCCAGGCGATCCGCTGCCAGATAGTGGCCTGCCTGCGCTGCACGGGCGTACCACGTCACCGCATAATCCTCACGGCGAGGATACTGCACACAGCCGTGCTCATGAATTTGTGCCACCTGATACTGTGACTTTACATCGCCTGCCTGGGCCGCTTCCAGTACGTAGCGCGCGCCACGCGCTTTATCCTGTGGCGACAAGCTGCGGTGGAACAACATGTGCCCATAGATCGACTGTGCATCCGGGTGCCCCGCTTCGGCACACCGCTTGAACAGTCGCATGGTGAGACGCTGCGTGCGCGGTGAACGCGGAAGTAACCAACGGGTGTGAAACAGCTGCTCGGCGAGACGAAACTCCAACCGGGTAAACAACGATGATGCCTGCGGCATGGCAAACCACCCTGCCTATCTGTTGAGACCTTCGGCTAACCATCTCACCTTCCACGATGGCTAACCATACGATAAACCGGCGCTTGGCCGGTCAATGGGCTGGCAAGCATACGCCTGCCGTCGTCCTGACTCAACCCTCTTGATTTGCTGCTTTTGTAGAGCCTCGCTAACATGCCTCCCACAGGCTGGTAACGTCGATAGGCATCGCTCATTTTCCAGCCACGTTTTTGCCTAAGCGAGGAGACAAGCATGCAAACGCGCCCACTGGGGAGAACCGGGATGGAGGTCAGCCGACTCTGTCTAGGCACGATGACCTTTGGTGAACAGAACAGCGAAGCCGAGGCTCATGAGCAGCTCGACCGCGCGGTCGCGTTCGGTATCAACTTTATCGACACGGCAGAAATGTACCCGGTTCCGCCAAAGGCAGAGACGCAAGGCCGGACGGAAGCCTATATCGGCAGTTGGCTAAACGCTCGCGGTGCTCGCGACGATGTGATCATTGCCACCAAAGCGGCAGGCCCAGGTTTAGAACACATTCGCGGCGGCCCTAAGATGAGCCGCAACCATCTCCACCAAGCTATCGACACCAGCCTTGAGCGCCTGCAAACGGACTATGTCGATCTGTACCAATTGCACTGGCCTGATCGTCACACCAACTTTTTTGGCAAACTCGGCTACACCCACGCGGAGCAGGAAGACGCCACCCCGCTGGAAGAGACGCTTTCCGCTCTGAAAGAGCTGGTCGATGCTGGGAAGATTCGCGCCATCGGTCTCTCCAATGAAACGCCCTGGGGCGTCATGCGGATGCTTCAGCTCTCTGATCAACTGGGCCTGCCCCGCGTTGCCTCCATACAAAACCCTTACAATCTGTTGAACCGCTCGTTCGAAGTAGGCTTGGCAGAAATTGCCCATCGCGAAGACGTCGGGTTACTGGCCTACTCGCCGCTGGGGTTTGGCGTGCTGTCCGGTAAGTATCTCAACGGCGCCCAGCCGCCAAAAGGCCGCTTGACGCTCTATGAGCGCTTCAAACGCTATACGTCGCCCGAAGCCGACGCCGCGACACAAGCCTACGTCGATCTGGCCAACGCGCATGGGCTCGACCCCGCGCAAATGGCGCTGGCATTCGTCAATTCGCGCAGCTTCCTGACCAGCAACATCATTGGTGCCACGACCATGGAGCAGTTGGAGAGCAACCTCGCCAGCGAGGGCCTGAAGCTCGACGACGATGTGTTGACTGCCATCGACGATATCCACCGCCGCATGCCGAACCCCTGCCCCTAACGGCTCCTATCGTGTCGATAGCCTCGGCTGCCGCCAAGGCTTGATATAATCTCACTATCCATATTGTGGCCGCGTTCCGCGGCCCCCTTTTGTCACGGCACAAGGAGCACGCCATGCTGAGCGTCATTTCCCCCGCCAAAACGCTGGATTTTGAAACACCTCCGACGACCCAAAACGTCACACAACCGGATTTCCTCGAACACAGCCAGCCGCTGATCGATATTCTACGCGGCTACTCCCCTCAGCAAATCAGCGACCTAATGGGCATCAGTGACAAGCTAGCAGGCCTGAACGCGGCTCGCTTTGCCGAGTGGCAGCCCCCTTTCTCGCTGGACAACGCCAAACCTGCCGTGCAGGCGTTTCAGGGAGACGTCTACGCGGGTCTGGAAGCCGAGACCTTCAGCGATGCGGACAATCAGTTTGCCCAGCAGCATTTGCGTATTTTATCGGGTCTCTATGGTTTGCTGCGTCCGCTGGACTTGATCCAGGCCTACCGCTTGGAAATGGGTACCAAACTGCCCAACGATGCGGGCAAGGATCTTTACGCTTATTGGAAGCCCCTCCTGACACCTGCGCTGAACAGTGCGATTGCCGAGAGTGGGTCGAAAGTGCTTGTGAACCTAGCCTCCAACGAATACTTCAAAGCCATCGAAGCTAAGAAGCTGGATGCCCGAGTGATCACTCCCGTCTTCAAGGATGAGAAAAACGGCACGTTCAAAATCATCAGTTTCTATGCGAAAAAAGCGCGCGGGTTGATGAGCGCTTGGATCATTCGACAGCAGATCAATGACCCCGAAGCGCTCAAAGACTTCGATGTGGCAGGCTACCGTTTCGATTCCGCCGCCTCCGAAGGCGATACGCTCGTGTTCACCCGTCGCGAAACGGATCGTTAAGATCAATAAAAGGTGACCGCTTGAGCCGACCTTGGCTTTAAAAACCGGCGATGAATCTCTTTAAAAGTGGCCGTATCACAGCGGTGGAGCCACTCATAGGCCACCATATCCGCGGACACCGCCACCGCCCCATTGGCACACGCACGCTGACGAGCAAGGCGCGCCTCATCCGACCGGCGACTGGCGGTGGCTTCACTCAGCCAAAATACTTGATACCCCGCCTCCAACAGCCCCAGCGCGCTCTGCAGTACGCAGATGTGCGCTTCGGTACCGCACACGATCACCTGCTTGCGTCCAAGCGCGGCCAGCGCCTGACTAAACGACTCCTCTTCTGTCGCACTAAAATGCCGCTTTTGCCACAGCTCGTGCGTTCCCAAGCCCTCCAACAGCGTCGGTGTAGTGCCACCCAGCCGCTCAGGATACTGCTCGGTTAGCCATACCGGCACCTGCAAAGCACCGGCAATACCGGCAAGCCAAGCAGCCTCTTTAATCGCCGCCTCGCCACCCTCGATGACGGGCAGCAAACCGGCTTGAAAATCGATCATCAATAGGACGCTTCGAGACTGATCTAAACGCACTTTTCGCTCCTTTTTTTGTCTTTATAACAGCGCTTACCATCACCTAGGCGAGGTATTACACGGTAAACTGACAGCCCAACCTTTTCTATCTGCTTCGCACCGAAGCATTTGGCATTCCCTGCATCCTTATTGGAGAATCAACATGTTAAGGCAATTCTTTGTGATGCTATTGGTGAGCGTTATGGGCGTTAGCGCCGCCATCGAACACGCAGAGGCACGCCGCCTAGGCGGTGGCAGCAGTATGGGTAGCGTGTCACGCTCCGCTGATCGTCCAGCCAGCACGCCCGCACAACAACAGGCTCAAGGCACCCAGCAACAGGCAGGCGCCGCGAGTGCTGCCCGCCGCGGCGGCATGGGGGGCATGATGGGTGGTTTGCTGGCGGGCGGCTTGCTGGCGGCGCTGTTTTTCGGCGGGGCGTTCGACGAGCTACGCTTAATGGACCTGCTTGTCATGGCGGGCGTTGCCGTGCTGGCTATTGTCGCCTTCCGAGCCTTCATGCGGCAGCGTCGACCCGCATCCGTGACGCATGGCTATCAGCGTGAGCGTCAAGAGATGCCGCATGCATCGACCAGCCACTTCAAAGCAACCCCTGGGAGCTTAGCAAGCGGTTTGCAGAGTACCCCCGCCTGGTTTGATAAAGAGCGCTTCCTAGGAGGTGCGAAAGAGCACTTTATGACACTCCAACGCGCTTGGGATAATAACGATTTCAGTAAAATACAGGAGTATGTGACCCCTGAACTTTATAACCTGCTGCGTCAAGAGCGTGCCGAACAGCCTGCTAACAATCAGACCGAGGTGGTGAAACTATTTGCCGAACTTGGGGATGTTAACGAGTATGAGGGGTATGCTGAAGCGACCGTGATTTTCCACGGTATCTTGGACGAAAACGGTGAACAAACCGAGTTCAACGAAACCTGGCACCTGACTCGCAGCATGCGCGACCAAGCGCCTTGGTACTTACAGGGTATCGAGCAAAACCCAGGTGCATAATGACAACTCGCCTGACCACTTCCCAAGCCTAAAATTTTAAGCCTCAAAACCTAAAACAGCCGCTTATCAGCGGCTGTTTTTGTATCGGTGGTGTATCGCTATACTGCAAAGAGCCTTTTACTTACTCCTCTGCCGACTCTTCGATATTTTCGCCCATCTCCTCCAGGCTTTCACCCGCATCTTCCATGCTTTCATCGATGCTCTCACCTGCTTCTTCTGCAGGGCCCTGGTTATCACAGGCTGCTAAGCCGCCCACCATCATGGCCATCAGTAGGGCAACCGCTAGCTTCTTCATCAACGGGGTACTCATATCGCGTCTCCTCCTGAGATGCTGCTTGAATGATAGGTACCACACCATACTAGTTGTCGTGCGGTACACTCGCCACTACAAAGCAGTAACTCCTTGTTATTTAATTTATTAAAACAGCCGTTTCAAGGAAGCTTTGTGCATGGGCTATCGTTGATCGAGTCGTTTGCAGTGTTTCAAACGCATAGCAAAAAACCCCGAGCACAGCGTACTCAGGGCCTGAATAATGGCGCGCTTATCGAGCGCGCAACAAAAAACCCAGCCGATTGGCTGGGTTCTTTGCGGTATAAGTGCCTGATTATGTTCGGGCCGGCCACCCGGCGGGCGGCGCTCCGCTACTCTTCAGGGGGAGACCCCTAAAAAGCAAAACCCCGACCAGATGGCCGGGGTTTCGTAATAAGTGCCTGACGATGACCTACTCTCGCATGGGGAGACCCCACACTACCATCGGCGCTAAGCGGTTTCACTTCTGAGTTCGGCATGGGATCAGGTGGTTCACGCGTGCTATGGTCGTCAGGCGTAACGGGTAATGCATATCATGCTGAGTGCGTCGTTGACGCGGTAAGTGATCGTCTCATGTCCGCCAGCGTCTTGGCGGGCGAATGCGTATCCGGTTTTCCGAGTGGCTGTCCACTCGATCGTTATCACGGCGACCAGACCCCTTGGGTGTTATAGGGTCAAGCCTCACGGGCCATTAGTACACGTTAGCTCAACGCCTTGCAGCGCTTCCACACCGTGCCTATCAACCAGCTGGTCTCGCTGGGCCCTTTAGGAGACTCTAGGTCTCAGGGATGTCTCATCTTGAAGGGGGCTTCCCGCTTAGATGCTTTCAGCGGTTATCCCGTCCGACCATAGCTACCCGGCAATGCCACTGGCGTGACAACCGGAACACCAGAGGGTCGTCCACTCCGGTCCTCTCGTACTAGGAGCAGCTCTTCTCAAACATCCAACGCCCACGGCAGATAGGGACCGAACTGTCTCACGACGTTCTAAACCCAGCTCGCGTACCACTTTAAATGGCGAACAGCCATACCCTTGGGACCGACTTCAGCCCCAGGATGTGATGAGCCGACATCGAGGTGCCAAACACCGCCGTCGATGTGAACTCTTGGGCGGTATCAGCCTGTTATCCCCGGAGTACCTTTTATCCGTTGAGCGATGGCCCTTCCATACAGAACCACCGGATCACTAGAACCTGCTTTCGCACCTGCTCGACGTGTCTGTCTCGCAGTCAAGCACCCTTATGCTCTTGCACTCATTGCACGATGTCCGACCGTGCTGAGGGTACCTTCGTGCTCCTCCGTTACGCTTTGGGAGGAGACCGCCCCAGTCAAACTACCCACCACACACTGTCCTCGATCCGGATCACGGACCTGAGTGAGAACGCCAATGATGCCAGGCTGGTATTTCAAGGTTGGCTCCACCCGAACTGGCGTCCGGGTTTCAAAGCCTCCCAGCTATCCTACACAGGCAACATCAGCGTCCAGTGTGAAGCTATAGTAAAGGTTCACGGGGTCTTTCCGTCTAGCCGCGGGTACACCGCATCTTCACGGCGATTTCAATTTCACTGAGTCTCGGGTGGAGACAGCGTGGCCATCATTACGCCATTCGTGCAGGTCGGAACTTACCCGACAAGGAATTTCGCTACCTTAGGACCGTTATAGTTACGGCCGCCGTTTACCGGGGCTTCGATCAAGAGCGTCGGCCGAGGCCTAACACCATCACTTAACCTTCCGGCACCGGGCAGGCGTCACACCCTATACGTCCGCTTGCGCGTTAGCAGAGTGCTGTGTTTTTACTAAACAGTTGCAGCCACCTGGTATCTTCGACCGGTTCGGGCTGAAGGAGCAAGTCCTCTCACCCTATGCCGGCGTGCCTTCTCCCGAAGTTACGGCACCATTTTGCCTAGTTCCTTCACCCGAGTTCTCTCAAGCGCCTTGGGATTCTCACCCTGACCACCTGTGTCGGTTTGGGGTACGGTCGCACATGATCTGAAGCTTAGAGGCTTTTCCTGGAAGCGTGGCATCAATGACTTCGACACCGTAGTGTCTTCGTTTCGTGTCTCGGCCTTGAGCACCCGGATTTACCTAAGCGCTCAGCCTACTCACTTTCACCAGGACAACCAACGCCTGGCTCACCTAGCCTTCTCCGTCCCCCCATCGCAATCATGTCCGGTACGGGAATATTGACCCGTTTCCCATCGACTACGCCTTTCGGCCTCGCCTTAGGGGCCGACTCACTCTGCTCCGATTAGCGTCGAACAGAAACCCTTGGTCTTCCGGCGAGGGAGTTTTTCACTCCCTTTATCGTTACTCATGTCAGCATTCGCACTCGTGATACCTCCAGCATGCTTCTCAACACACCTTCATCGGCTTACACGACGCTCCTCTACCGCTCACACATAGTGTGAACCCGTAGCTTCGGTACCTGGTTTAGCCCCGTTACATCTTCCGCGCAGGCCGACTCGACTAGTGAGCTATTACGCTTTCTTTAAAGGATGGCTGCTTCTAAGCCAACCTCCTAGCTGTCTGAGCCTTCCCACATCGTTTCCCACTTAACCAGGATTTGGGGACCTTAGCTGACGGTCTGGGTTGTTTCCCTTTTCACGACGGACGTTAGCACCCGCCGTGTGTCTCCCACGCTCGCACTCACCGGTATTCGGAGTTTGCCTCGGGTTGGTAAGTCGGGATGACCCCCTAGCCGAAACAGTGCTCTACCCCCGGCGGTGATACGTGAGGCGCTACCTAAATAGCTTTCGAGGAGAACCAGCTATCTCCGGGCTTGATTAGCCTTTCACTCCGATCCACAAGTCATCCAAATCTTTTTCAACAGATCCTGGTTCGGTCCTCCAGTTGATGTTACTCAACCTTCAACCTGCTCATGGATAGATCGCCCGGTTTCGGGTCTATATCCAGCGACTGGTCGCCCAGTTAAGACTCGGTTTCCCTACGCCTCCCCTATTCGGTTAAGCTCGCCACTGAATATAAGTCGCTGACCCATTATACAAAAGGTACGCGGTCACAGAACGAGTCTGCTCCCACTGCTTGTACGCACACGGTTTCAGGATCTATTTCACTCCCCTCTCCGGGGTTCTTTTCGCCTTTCCCTCACGGTACTGGTTCACTATCGGTCAGCCAGGAGTATTTAGCCTTGGAGGATGGTCCCCCCGTCTTCAGTCAAGGTTTCACGTGCCCCGACCTACTCGATTTCACGTGATCAGATTTTCGACTACGGGGCTATCACCCGCTATGGCCAGACTTCCCAGTCTGTTCGCCTAATCTTTCACACGCTTAAGGGCTGGTCCCCGTTCGCTCGCCGCTACTAGGGGAATCTCGGTTGATTTCTTTTCCTCAGGGTACTTAGATGTTTCAGTTCCCCTGGTTCGCCTCTTACGCCTATGGATTCAGCGCAAGATACTCATCTTGTGATGAGTGGGTTTCCCCATTCAGAGATGTCCGGGTCGCAGGTCGTTTGCCACCTCACCGAACCTTATCGCAGGCTACCACGTCTTTCATCGCCTCTGGCTGCCTAGGCATCCACCGTGTGCGCTTCATTGCTTGACCCTATAACCCGAAGGGGTCTGGTGTCTCGCAATGATAACGATTGCCGGATACGCTTGAGACGTATCACTTAACAATTACGTATGAACGTTATAAAACGTTCATGTCAGCATGATATACATTGTTAAAGAGCGACTGCTATGCGCAGTGATAAGCGGATGCTTTTTTCACTTCAAAAGAAAAGGAAAGACCTTTTTTCTTTTTTTAATGTGAAGAAAACGCTTATCACTGCGTAACGACAGCATTCTGATCAGGTAATTCATTGTGAGCGCTTACCGCGAGGATGAGTCATCGGTTAAGGAGGTGATCCAGCCGCAGGTTCCCCTACGGCTACCTTGTTACGACTTCACCCCAGTCATGAACCACACCGTGGTGATCGCCCTCTTGCGTTAGGCTAACCACTTCTGGTGCAGTCCACTCCCATGGTGTGACGGGCGGTGTGTACAAGGCCCGGGAACGTATTCACCGTAGCATTCTGATCTACGATTACTAGCGATTCCGACTTCACGGAGTCGAGTTGCAGACTCCGATCCGGACTGAGATCGGCTTTTCGGGATTGGCTCACTCTCGCGAGTTGGCAACCCTTTGTACCGACCATTGTAGCACGTGTGTAGCCCTACTCGTAAGGGCCATGATGACTTGACGTCGTCCCCACCTTCCTCCGGTTTGTCACCGGCAGTCTCCTTAGAGTTCCCGCCATTACGCGCTGGCAAATAAGGACAAGGGTTGCGCTCGTTACGGGACTTAACCCAACATTTCACAACACGAGCTGACGACAGCCATGCAGCACCTGTCTCTGCGTTCCCGAAGGCACTAAGGTATCTCTACCAAATTCGCAGGATGTCAAGAGTAGGTAAGGTTCTTCGCGTTGCATCGAATTAAACCACATGCTCCACCGCTTGTGCGGGCCCCCGTCAATTCATTTGAGTTTTAACCTTGCGGCCGTACTCCCCAGGCGGTCGACTTATCGCGTTAACTTCGCCACAAAGTGCGCTAGGCACCCAACGGCTGGTCGACATCGTTTACGGCGTGGACTACCAGGGTATCTAATCCTGTTTGCTACCCACGCTTTCGCACCTCAGTGTCAGTGTCAGTCCAGAAGGCCGCCTTCGCCACTGGTATTCCTCCCGATCTCTACGCATTTCACCGCTACACCGGGAATTCTACCTTCCTCTCCTGCACTCTAGCTTGACAGTTCCGGATGCCGTTCCCAGGTTGAGCCCGGGGCTTTCACAACCGGCTTATCAAGCCACCTACGCGCGCTTTACGCCCAGTAATTCCGATTAACGCTTGCACCCTCCGTATTACCGCGGCTGCTGGCACGGAGTTAGCCGGTGCTTCTTCTGCGAGTGATGTCTTTCCTAGCGGGTATTAACCGCTAGGCGTTCTTCCTCGCTGAAAGTGCTTTACAACCCGAGGGCCTTCTTCACACACGCGGCATGGCTGGATCAGGGTTCCCCCCATTGTCCAATATTCCCCACTGCTGCCTCCCGTAGGAGTTCGGGCCGTGTCTCAGTCCCGATGTGGCTGATCATCCTCTCAGACCAGCTACGGATCGTGGCCTTGGTGAGCCGTTACCTCACCAACTAGCTAATCCGACATAGGCTCATCCGATAGCGGGAGCCGAAGCCCCCTTTCTCCCGTAGGACGTATGCGGTATTAGCCTGGGTTTCCCCAGGTTATCCCCCACTACCGGGCAGATTCCTATGCATTACTCACCCGTCCGCCGCTCGTCAGCATCCAGCAAGCTGGATCTGTTACCGCTCGACTTGCATGTGTTAGGCCTGCCGCCAGCGTTCAATCTGAGCCATGATCAAACTCTTCAGTTTAAGATCAATGCGGTTCTTACCTGTCACCGAAGCAACAGAAGCGAACCAAACTTGGCTCAAGGGTCAAACGAATTCATTCATTAGGCCGAAGCCTGTTTGACGAGTCGCTTGCCTTGATAATAGGTGATTTATCACCCTCATCGGCAAGCGCCCACATGAATTACCTGATCAAATTGTTAAAGAGCAACTTTCTTAATATCGCTGCGGCGGGCTCGATGACCTGACCCGTGTTGCCTCAGCGAGGAAGGCGTATTCTACGCATTCCGTGGTGTTTGTCAACCGCTGTTTTCAGCGGGCGAAGCGAGCGATCTGACCAACCTACCACAGAGCTCTAACTTCCTGACAAACAAGAGGTTTTTCAACCTCATCACCGCTGGTAACGCTGGGCGTCCCCGGCAGCGGATGCGTACTTTACGGATTCGATGCCGGGTTGGCAAGGGCTAATGTGAAAAAGTTTTCAAAAAGTTCAAGCAAGCGTCACACGGGCGTAACGTTTCTTGCCTGCCTGGATGACGTACACCTTACAGGTGGCCAGCATGGTGTCCTGAGCAACGACCTCGCCATCGACCTTGACGCTGCCATTTTTCAGCATGTCCTTGGCCTGGGCACTGTTCTTTGTCAGGCCGGAGCGATTCAGAACAGCGGCGATGGGCGCTTGCTCGCTGCCTTCGAAGTCTACCTTCACTTCCGGCAGATCTTCCGGCAGCTCACCGTCGGCCAGCTGGTTACCCGCCGACTTGTGCGCATTGGCCGCTGCCTCGTCGCCGTGATAGCGGGCGATCAGCTCGCGGGCCAGTTCCATTTTCACATCGCGCGGGTTGGCGCCCTGCTCGACACTTTGCTTTAGCGCGTCGAGCTCTTCGTTCGATTTGAGCGAGAGCAGTTCGAAGTAACGCCACATCAAGCTGTCGGGCATGGAGACCAGTTTATTGAACATGGAGCCCGGTGCTTCATCCACGCCGACGTAGTTGCGAAGCGACTTTGACATTTTCTGCACGCCGTCCAAACCTTCCAGCAGCGGCATGGTAATGACCACCTGGGGCTCTTGCCCGAAGTGCTTCTGAATCTCGCGCCCCATGAGCAGATTGAATTTCTGGTCGGTACCGCCCAACTCCACGTCGGCCTCCAGTGCGACCGAGTCGTAACCCTGTACGAGCGGATAGAGGAATTCATGAATGGCGATGGATTGGTTGGCTTTATAGCGCTTTTCAAAGTCGTCGCGCTCCAGCATCCGGGCGACGGTGCTTTGCGCGGCCAGCTCGATCATCTTGGCGGCACTTAGCTCGCCAAACCATTCGGCGTTGAAGCGCACCTCGGTCTTTTCCGGATCGAGGATCTTGAACACCTGCTCTTTGTAGGTTTCCGCGTTCGCTTTGACATCCGCTTCCGTCAATGGCTTACGAGTGACGTTTTTACCGGTCGGATCGCCAATGCGGCCAGTGAAGTCACCAATCAAAAAGATGACGGTGTGGCCAAGCTCTTGGAACTGGCGCATTTTGGTCAGCAGTACGCTGTGCCCCAGGTGCAGATCAGGTGCCGTCGGATCGAACCCTGCCTTGATACGCAGTTTACGACCGGACGCGAGCTTTTTGCGCAGCTCGTCTTCTACCAGGATTTCATGCGTCCCCCGCGACAGCAGCGCTAACGCCTGATCCACCTCACTCATTGCCTCTCTCCATGTACTATGTGCCGTTAAAGGCGTTTAAATGATCGATAGTGGGCGATGTTATCACGCTCCACCGCCTTGGTTGAGCCTTCCTCCCGTTTTGGACGACACGCATGATGAAAACCTCTACCGCCACATCGACGGCCTACTATATCGGGCTCATGTCAGGCACAAGCTTGGACGGCATCGATGCCGCCTTGGTGTCACTCACTCCCGGCACGCCGCCCATACTCATAGCCACGGCCGCCGTTGCCATGCCCGATAGGCTGCATACGCAGCTCTTGCACCTATGCCACACACCCTCCGCGAGCTTTGCCGAGCTGGCCGCCGCCGAGGATGCTTTTTGCCGCCTCCAGGCCCAGGCCGTCACGGCACTATTAACGAACCAAGGGCTCGCCGCGGCTCAGATTACGGCGATTGGCAGCCACGGTCAGACGATAGAGCACGTGCCCCAAGGCCATCAGGGCGGCCCGGCCTATACGCTGCAGCTGGATAACCCAAGCCTGCTAGCCGAATTGACGGGATGCACGGTCGTCGCCGACTTTCGCCGACGGGATCTCGCCGCTGGTGGACAAGCAGCGCCTTTAGCACCCGCTTTCCACCAAGCGCTATTTGGGCAGCGGCCAGGCGAAAAGCTCGTGCTCAACCTGGGCGGCTTTGCCAATCTCACCTGGCTCCCCCAGGATCAAGAGCGCGCCGTGGTGGGCTTCGATACTGGACCGGCTAACGTGCTGCTCGATGCCTGGTTTGCCAAGCATCACACTGGACGATTCGATGAGAACGGCACGTGGGCGGCCAGCGGTCAGGTCGACCAATCGCTGCTCGCCCGCCTGCTTAAAGAACCCTTTTTTCACCAGCCGCCGCCACGCAGTACTGGACGCGAGCTATTTCACTTAGCGTGGTTGAACGACCACCTCACCGGCAACGAAGCTCCAAGCGACGTCCAGGCAACGCTGGCCGAACTGACGGCGGTGAGCGTTGCGCAAGGGGTGGCCCAACTGCCGCTAAGCCAGTCCAGCGCCACGCTGCTGGTGGGTGGCGGCGGTGCTCATAATGCCTATTTGATGGAAAGGTTAGCAGCGCATCTACCCAAGGTGACGCTGCTCTCCCCCGCCACGCTGGGCTGGCCGGAAGATTGGATCGAAGCAGGAGCCTTTGCCTGGCTCGCCCATCAGCGGCTTCACGGGTTACCCGGCAATTTGCCTTCCGTGACTGGCGCTAGCGGCCCGAGGGTGCTCGGCGGCATTTACGCTCCCTAGCGGCGCCTACACATTTATCGGTGCACCGCTGGGTAGCTCACCCATCGCACTACCCTCCCGCTGCGGTTACTCGTCTTTTAACGTCAGCGTGCCTTTTGCGCGTGCCTGGGCGTCGTCCATACTCACCACGCCCTCCTTGACCAACTTGGCGAGCGACGCATTGAGTGTCTGCATCCCCAGGGCGCCGCCAGTCTGAATGGCCGAGTAGATCTGTGCCACTTTATCTTCACGGATCAGATTACGAACCGCCGACGTGGCGATCAGGATCTCGTGGGCTGCCACGCGTCCGCCACCCTGGCGTTTCAGCAACGTTTGCGAAACGACCGCCTGGAGCGATTCGGAGAGCATCGAGCGCACCATGGATTTCTCATCGCCGGGAAACACATCGATGATCCTGTCAATGGTTTTCGCCGCAGAGGTGGTGTGCAGCGTCCCAAATACCAAGTGTCCCGTTTCAGCCGCGGTCAGCGCCAGGCGGATCGTTTCGAGATCACGAAGCTCGCCGACCAAAATCACGTCCGGATCTTCGCGCAGCGCGCTACGTAACGCCCCCGAAAAGCTATGGGTATCGCGATGAACCTCCCGCTGGTTGATCAGGCAGCGCTTGCTGGTGTGCACAAACTCCACCGGGTCTTCGATGGTCAGGATATGCTCGAAGCGGTGATCGTTGATGTAGTCGATCATTGCCGCCAGGGTCGTGCTTTTGCCCGACCCCGTCGGCCCGGTCACTAGCACCAAGCCCCTGGGCAGCATCGACAGGCGTTGGAACACCTCTCCCATGCCCAAGGCGTCCATGGAAAGCACCTTGTTGGGAATGGTACGAAAGACGGCCCCTGCCCCGCGTGCCTGGTTGAAGGCATTGACCCTAAAGCGCGCCACGCCCGGCACTTCGAAGGAAAAGTCCGCTTCTAGGTGCTCTTCGTAGTCACGGCGCTGCCGATCGTTCATGATGTCGTAGATCAGCCGCCGCACGTCGTCGTTCTCCATGGCGGGCACATTAAGCCGACGAATATCGCCATCAACACGTATCATGGGCGGCAATCCCGCCGAAAGGTGCAGGTCGGACGCATTCTGCTTTGCCGAGAATGCCAGCAGTTCGGTAATATCCATCTCTCTTTCCCAGCTGCGGTAAGGTGCTTGAGTATGACAGACAACGCGCTCTCCGAGTCACTGGCCTCTGCGCGTGAACGCCTGCGACGAGCGCTTGAAGAAGCAGGGCGCTCGCCCACCAGCGCTACTCTTTTAGCGGTGAGCAAGACCAAGCCCGCCGACATGCTGCGCGAAGCGTGGCAGCACGGCCAGCGCGAGTTTGGTGAAAACTACCTGCAAGAAGCGCTGGATAAACAGGCGGCGCTCAAGGATCTTGACGGCATCGTGTGGCACTTCATCGGCCCGCTGCAATCGAACAAGACCCGTGCCGTGGCCGAGCAGTTTGCCTGGGTACACAGCGTGGATCGTTTGAAAATTGCCAAACGTTTGAGCGAACAGCGCCCAGCAGCGCTACCGCCGCTGAACGTCTGCCTGCAGGTCAACATTAGCCGCGAGGCCACGAAGTCCGGCGTGCTGCCGGAAGATGCCTTGGCTTTGGCTCGAGACATTGCCGCGCTACCCGGCTTAGCCCTGCGCGGGCTGATGGCGATTCCCGCCCCAGCGGCGACGCTAGAGGCACAGCGCCAGCCGCTGGCAGCGCTGCGCCAGCTATTGGATGAGCTCAAAGCGGCACTGCCCGACGCACCGCTGGATACGCTATCGATGGGCATGAGTGACGATTTGGAAGCGGCTGTTTTAGAGGGCGCCACGCTGGTACGTTTAGGCACCGCCATTTTTGGCGCACGGGGCTAACGGCGGCTCGAACAACACACGGCTTATTACACACGCTGCACGACGCAGCCATTTGCGAAAAAGGATACCCCCATGGCGAGCAAGATCACCTTCATTGGCGCGGGCAACATGGCCAGCGCCATTATCGGCGGCCTGATCGAAAGCGGTGTCTCACCCAGCGACATCACCGCCACGGCCCCCAACGACAGCGAACTGGCTCCGCTGAAAGCGCGCCTGGGTATTCATACCCACACCGACAATAGCGCCGCCGTCAGCGGGGCGGACGTGGTCGTTCTAGCGGTCAAACCGCAGATCATGCGCGGCGTTTGCGAAGCGCTACGCGACAGCGTTCAACAGCAGGCGCCGCTGGTGATCTCCATTGCCGCCGGCTTGGATGCCGACACCATCGATCAGTGGCTGGGGGGCGGCAACGCCCTGGTGCGCTGCATGCCCAATACCCCTTCGCTAGTCGGCATTGGTGCTAGCGGCCTGTACGCCAACGCGGCGGTCAGCGACGCCCAGCGCACGCTGGCCACGCAGCTGATGGAAGCCGTTGGCATCGTCGAATGGGTCGACGAAGAGCGCTTGCTGGACGCCGTGACCGCCGTGTCCGGCAGCGCACCGGCTTACTTCTTTTTGATGTTCGAAGCCATGGAAGAGGCCGCCGTGAAGCTCGGCCTGCCTGCCGATACCGCTCGCCGCTTGGCCATTCAAACCGCCTTGGGCGCCTCCACCATGGCCCAGCGCAGTGACAAAGACCCGGCCACGCTGAAACAGAACGTCATGTCACCGGGCGGCACCACCGAGCGCGCCATTCATCATATGGAAGAGGCGCATCTGCGCACGATCATCGCCGACGCTATGAACGCCTGCGCCGAGCGCGCCGACGCCATGTCCAAAGAGCTAAGCGGTAACGCCTGAGTCGCACGCCGCCAATAGGCCGTGAACGATGCCAAACGCTATTTTCGAGGAGAAGCCGCAATGGGAAGTCAATTAGGCAGCGCCGGGTTAATGCTGGTGAACTCGCTGATCAATATTTATCTGTTTCTGTTGATGCTGCGCTTTTTGCTGCAGGCATCGCGGGCGGATTACTACAACCCGCTCAGCCAGTCGGTGGTCAAAATCACCCAGCCTGTCGTGGGGCTGTTTCAAGGCTTTTTAGGGCCGGTCGCCGGTCGCTTTGACCTAGCCACCCTGGCGGCCGGTTTCGTGCTGAAAGTCTTCAGTATGATCGCCATCTTCATGGTGATCGGCGTAGGCATGCCGCCCATTGCAGGGCTGCTGATTGCGGGTGTCGCCGCGCTGGCCAACGCCATTTTGAAGATCTACTTCTTTGCCATGATCGTGATGATCATCCTAAGCTGGGTCGCCCCGAATGCGAGCCACCCCGGCGCGCTGCTGGTGATGCAACTGGTCGAGCCGATCATGGCACCGGTGAGGAAGGTAATTCCGCCGCTGGGCATGATCGACCTCTCGCCGATCGTCGTCTTCATCGCCATCAACCTGGTGGACGGCATCGTCGTGGGTTCACTGATTCGCGCAGCAGGCATCTCGGGTGCCCTCGTAGGGCTATAACGGCCCTATCGACTCGACTAACGGCCCGAGCTCACTTTTGGCAGTGACCTATTTTTGCAGGACTAGTGCTTTCGATGCCTGATTCAGACACTCTTGCTTATGACGACCGGCCAGCGGACTCCGTTGGCCTCGTAACGCCCCAGGTGGTGAAATTCGATACGCCGCTGCCGCTTGCCTGCGGCAAGACGCTATCGGAGTACGAACTGATCTATGAGACCTACGGCACGCTGAACGCCGAACGCTCGAATGCGGTGCTGATTTGCCACGCGCTATCGGGGCACCACCACGCGGCAGGCTACCACACCGCCGAAGACCGCAAACCCGGCTGGTGGGATGCCCATATCGGTCCAGGCAAATCCATCGACACCAACCGCTTTTTCGTGGTGTCGCTGAACAACCTGGGCGGCTGCCACGGCAGTACCGGCCCGGTAAGCCATAACCCGGATACCGGCCGTCAGTGGGGACCCGACTTCCCCGTAGTGACGGTGAGTGACTGGGTCACTAGCCAAGCACGACTCGCCGACCACTTGGGCATCGAGCGCTGGGCCGCGGCCGTGGGGGGCAGTTTGGGCGGTATGCAGGTGCTGCAGTGGACGATCACTTACCCCGAACGCGTTGCCAATGCCGTCGTCATCGCCGCCACACCCCGCCTGTCGGCGCAAAACATCGCCTTCAACGAGGTCGCCCGGCAGGCGATTCGCTCGGATCCCGAGTTCTTCGACGGCTGGTACGCCGAGCACGACACCGTGCCCAAGCGAGGACTGAAACTGGCCCGCATGGTAGGTCATATCACCTATCTTTCCGAAGACGCCATGGGCAGCAAGTTTGGCCGTGACCTGCGCAGCGACGACTTGAACTTTGGCTTCGACGTCGAGTTTCAGGTGGAGTCGTACTTGCGCTACCAGGGCGACACTTTCTCGACCGCCTTCGATGCCAACACCTACCTGCTGATGACTAAAGCGCTGGACTACTTCGACCCGGCGGCCAGCTGCGACGGCGATCTCGCCTGCGCCCTGGCTCCGGCGCAGTGTCCTTTTTTGATCGTCAGCTTTACCACCGATTGGCGCTTCCCGCCGTCGCGCTCTCGAGAGCTAGTGGACGCCCTTACCCGCGCGGGTAAATCAGTCAGCTACGCCAATATCGAGTCGCCCCACGGGCACGATGCCTTCTTACTGCCCGAGCCGCGCTATCAAGCGCTGTTCAGTGCCTTCATGGGCCGCGTCGCTCGAGAGCAGCACCTCGATGCCGCCGACGCGGAGGAAACACGCTAATGCGCACAGATCTCGAACTGATTTACGACTGGGTTCCCCAAGACGCACACGTCCTTGACCTCGCCTGCGGCGACGGCGTCCTGCTAGAGCGGTTGGCTAAAGAGAAAGGCGTGACGGGTTACGGGTTGGAGATCGACCCGGACGGCATTACCCAGTGCGTGGCGCGCGGCGTCAACGTCATCGAGCACAACCTGGACGACGGCCTGGGTAGCTTCTGCGACAATAGCTACGATCAGGTGATCATGACCCAGGCGCTGCAGGCGCTGCGCCGCCCGGATAAGATGCTCGATGAAATGCTGCGGGTCGCCGAGGAGGGGATCATCACCTTCCCCAACTTCGCCTACTGGCGTCACCGCATTCACCTGGGGCTGCGCGGCTATATGCCGGTATCGAAATCGCTGCCCCACGCGTGGTACGACACCCCTAACATTCACCTCTCGACGTTCAACGACTTCGAGCACCTATGTAAAGAGAAAGGGTTGGTGATCGTCGACCGTGCCGTAGGAGTGGGCGACCACAAGGGGCACTGGACCTCGAAGTGGTGGCCTAACCTGTTTGGTGAAATCGCCATTTTCCGGGTACGCCGACGCGCCTAAGACGGCCTTTACCTCACCCATGAGAGGAGACACGCTATGGCTATCGCAACACTGCGACGCTTTCCACTGTTGATGGTGCTACTTGGCACGCTGCTCAGCGCCACCCAGGCAGCGGCAGAGCAAATGGTGCAAGTGGGCGACTACGAGATCCATTACAACGCCATCGAAACGCGCTTTCTAACGCCAGAAGTGGCGCAGGCGAACAGCATCCAGCGCAGTATCGGGCACGGCCTGGTCAACGTCAGCGTGCGCGAGCGCCAGCCGGATGGCACCACGCGACCGGTGAATGCCAGCGTGGGCGGCTATGTGAGCGACTTGACCGACACCCGCGAACCGCTCAGTTTTCGCACCGTGCACGATGGCGATGCCACCTACCACCTTGCCACGTTTACACTGCGCCACGACGAGCCAATGCGCTTCCATCTCGACGTGCGCTACGACCGCAATGAAAATTCCGAGCCGGTGAGCTTCATTCAGCGTTTCTATATCGAGCGCTAAACCCGTACCGGTAGTGCCCGCGTCAGGCGGGCCGCTATCGGTACGCTTTGCTGCCACGTCATCGTCACGCCATACGCCAGTACTTCGACCCCCGCTTGCACCGCATCACTGAGCGCCGCCGCGTAGGTGGCGTCGATATGCGCCGCCGGTGCCACGTCCGCAATCCCCTCGTGCGCCACGCAGAATAGCAGCACCGCCCGCTCGCCCTGCTGGGCAAGCGCCGCCAGCGTGGCTAAATGTTTGGTGCCCCGTGCGCTCACGGAGTCGGGAAAGTAGCCGTGCCCATCCGCCTCTTTCAGCGTTACCTGTTTGACCTCCACGTAGGCGGCGCCCTTCTCAGGGTCATCCAAACGAAAATCGAGCCGCGCTTCGCCGACCTTCACTTCACGCTTTAACGTTCGATAGTCCGCCAGCGGCGGGATATCCCCCGCCGTGATGGCACTTTCAACCCAGCGGTTTGCGCGCCCCGTATGCACCGATGCCAGCGCCGTCCCCCCCTCAGGCTGAGGCAGTGCAATCCACTCCCAGGTCCAGGCCAGCTTGCGTTTGGGGTTGTCGCTAGGCGAGAGCCATACCCGGCAGCCGGGTACGTTGACCGCCTTCATCGAGCCCGTATTCGGGCAGTGGGCCACCACGTCCTCCCCGCTGTCCAGGCGTACATCGGCTAGAAAGCGCTTGTAGCGCCGCAGCAGCGTGCCGGACACCAGTGAGGGATAGGTCATCATAAGCGGCTCACGAAGCGCGCAATGCGCACTACGGCCTCCTGCAGCCGTGCCACGTCGTTAGTGAAGGCGATGCGCACATGATGCTCGCCGCCCTGTACGGCAAAATCGATCCCCGGGGTGATGGCGACATTCTCCTCCACGAGCAGGCGCTCGCAGAAGGCTTGGCTGTCACGGCTGTAGCGGGAGATATCCAGCCAGAGATAGAACGCCCCCTGAGGCGGCAAATCCGGCGCTAACCCTAGCTCGGCCAAGCCATCCAGTAGTACTTGGCGACGCTGTTTGAGAGTAGCGCGACGGGTTTCCAGAATATCCCGGCACTCGGGAGTAAACGCCGCCAGCGCCGCGTGCTGGGAGGGCGTCGGTGCGGCGAGAAAGACGTTTTGCGCCAGCCGGGTCAGCGGCTCGACGGCCTGCTCTGGCGCCACCAGCCAACCCAAGCGCCAGCCGGTCATGCCGAAGTACTTGGAGAAGCTGTTCACCACAAAAGCGTCATCTGACAATGACGTGGCCGACAGCGGCGCGTCATCGTAATTCAGCCCCTGGTAGATCTCGTCGACGATGACGTCGCCACCCTTGGCAGCCACGGTGTCGATCACCTTGGCGAGCGCCGGGGCATCCAGCGTATGCCCGGTCGGGTTGGAGGGGCTTGCCAGCATGGCTATACGCGTCTTGGCCTGCCAGTGCTGCTCGATCAGCGGTGCGGTGAGCTGCCAGCCGCTATCACGCCCTACCGACACGGCGTCGACCTCGGCCCCTGCCAGCGCCATGAAGTGGCGGTTACACGGATAGTTTGGGTCAGCCATTAGCACTCGATCACCATTTTCGACAAGCAGCTGGCTGGCCAGCAGCAGTGCGCCAGACGCACCGGGGGTGACCAGAATACGGGCGGGGTCAACCGTGGCGTTGAAGTGCTCGGCGTAGTGCCCGGCAATGGCCTCGCGCAGCGACGCTAAACCGGCGGCGGGGGTGTAGCGTGTTCTGCCGCTGGCCAGCGCCTGCTGCCCGGCGGCGACGATCGGGGCGGGCGTTGCGAAATCCGGTTCGCCCACTTCCAGGTGAATCACGTCATGGCCTGCCGCTTCACGCGCCTGAGCCATTTCCAATAAGTGCATTACGCGAAAAGGCGCAACGTGATCGACACGCGAATTCCAGGCCATAACGGCTCCTTCACCTAGCAGTAGTTAAACCATGACGCAGGTCGTACAAGATGTGGGACCATGGTCGAAAGCGCACTATTATGCTTGCATCGCGCGCAATTTTCAGCTAAACAAGCATCCCTTTGGCGTGAGATCGTGGCACACGCTCATGGTCGATCAGCAGTCACATACGTAAGGGGCACTCCCATGCCAGTAGCGGAAAAGAAACCGGAAGCGTCCAAGTCCTTCACACCGTATGAGCCGGCACCGGGTGAAGAGTATATGAACGAGAAGCAGCTCGCGCACTTCCGCCAGCTGCTTCTGGACTGGAAACAGGACCTCATGGAAGAGGTGGATCGTACCGTACGCCACCTGCAGGAAGATGCTAACAACTATGCCGACCCCGCTGACCGCGCCACGCAGGAAGAGGGCTTTAGCCTGGAACTGCGTACCCGGGACCGCGAGCGCAAGCTGCTGAAGAAAATCAACGAAACCATCGAAAAGATCGATGATGACGACTACGGTTTTTGCGAAGCCTGCGGCGTGGAAATCGGTATTCGCCGCCTGGAAGCACGGCCCACGGCCACACTGTGCGTCGACTGCAAAACCTTGGCCGAGCTAAAAGAGAAACAGCTGGGCGGTTGAGCACCCTGCCATCCTGCTAAGATGGTCGACAGCGGGCACCCTTGAGGTGCCCGTTTTTGTTTGTCATCTTGTTCTCTACTTACTGCTTTACCGTTTTCACGCACGGATTGCCATGACCGCCACCGCTCACTACCGAGGACGCTTCGCCCCTACCCCCTCCGGGCCCCTGCATCTTGGCTCGCTGGTGGCCGCGCTCGGCAGCTATTTGGATGCCCGCGCTGCGGGGGGCCAGTGGCTGGTACGTATCGAAGACATCGACCCGCCGCGCTGCCCCGAGGGCGCGGACAGCACCATTTTGCGCCAGCTGGAGGCTTTTGGCCTGACATGGGATGAGGACGTCATGTGGCAACGCCAGCGTCATGACGCCTATCAACACGCGCTTGAGCAGCTCATCGATCGGGGGCTGGCGTACCCCTGCAGCTGCTCACGCAAGCAGTGGCAGGCCTTCGACATCTACCCCGGCTGGTGCCGAGACGGCGTGTGCGATGCCAGCCAGCCAGTCGCCTGGCGGTTGCGAAGCGACCTCGCCCAACGCCCCGTCGGTTGGAACGACCGACTGTTCGGCGAGCAGCACTTCGACCCCGCCGACCTGGGCGATGTCGTGTTGAAGCGCAAAGATCAATTATGGGCCTATCAGCTCGCGGTGGTCGTGGACGACGCCCATCAGGGCATCACCGACATCGTACGGGGAGTCGACTTGCTGGATAACACGCCTTGGCAGCAGCAGTTACAAGCAGCGCTACAGGTGCCTACGCCGCGCTATCTGCATCTGCCGCTGGTGGTCACGGCGGGCGGCCAAAAGCTCTCCAAGCAAAACCTCGCCCCTGCCTTGGCCGAGGAGAGCCGCGGGATTCGTCGCCAGCTGTTTCAAGCGCTGCAGCTGCTCGATCAGGCGCCACCGCCAGCGCTCGTCGAGGAGCCCCCCGAGGTCCAGTTACGATGGGCCATCAATCACTGGTCAGTGGCACATTTGGCACCGCAGCCCCACCGCTCTGCCCCACCGGAGCCGTAAGATGTACGTCTACCGCATCATGCTATTTCTCGTCTTTGGCGGGTATCTGCTTTCCCCGCTGTTCATGGATGGCTGGGCTGACCCGAGCGTTGCCTGGTACCGCCCGTTTGCCATCTGGGGAGTGTTGATAGCTCTGACGCTCTGGCTCGAGCAGAAAAGGAAACTGGATGAACGCTGAGTTAATAAGCGTCGTATTACTGGGGCTTGGCTATCTCGGGCTGCTGTTTGGCTGCGGTTTGGCCGTCGAGCGGGGCTGGGTACCGGTGCGCATTACTCGCCACCCGATGGTGTACACCTTGGCGCTTGGCGTATACGCCAGTGCCTGGGCCATCTACGGCAGCATCGAATTAGCCGCGAATGCTGGATTCGGCTACCTCGCTTACTACCTGGGGCCAGCGGGGGCCTTTTTGCTCGCCCCCGTGCTGCTGGTACCGATTCAGCGCATCACCCGCACCTACCAACTCTCCTCGCTGGCAGATCTGTTCGCCTTTCGCTACCGCTCCCGCTGGGCAGGCACGCTGGTGACGCTATTGAGTCTGCTTGCCGTACTGCCGCTGCTGGGCATACAGGTGCAAACCTTGAGCGATGCCGTGCAGCTGCTCACCGGCAGCCGCTATAGCGCCGCCGTCGCGCTGCTGTTTTGTGGGGTCATTGCAGGCTGCGCCGTGCTGTTTGGCGCGCGCCATCACCATCGGCACCGCCACGACACGCTGCTCAGCGTGATCGCCTTCGAATCGGTGGTCAAACTGCTGGCCATGCTCGGGCTCGGTGCCATTGCACTCTGGTGGGTGTTTGATGGACCACAGGATTTACAGCGCTGGCTGGAAGGCCCCGGTGCGGCGCTCCAAGCGGCTACGCCTCAGCTCGAAGCCCCCCAGTGGCGCACGTTTCTGCTGCTGTTTTTCGCGGCGGCCTTCATGATGCCGCACCTCTTCCAAATCACCTTTGCCGAAAGCCTCTCTCGCCACACCTTACTGCAGGCGAGCTGGACCTTGCCGCTCTTTTTGCTACTGATGGCGCTACCGGTGCCGCTCATTTTATGGGCCGCGCAGTCGGCCAACGAGAGCGTGCCGCTTGCCGCCTATGCGGCGTACCTAATGACCGAGCATTGGTGGGTCGGCGCGCTGGCGTTCATAGGGGGCCTGGCGGCCGCCAGCGGCACGATGATGATGATTGCGCTCGCGCTCTCTGGCATGGTGTTGAATCACATCGTACTGGTCGCCCGTCCGCCAGAGGCGCGTAGTGACCTCTACGGCTGGCTGCTGTGGCTACGCCGGGCACTGGTCGGGGCCGTCATTGTCGGTGGCTGGCTGTTTGCCGAAAGCGTCGGGCGCTATCACTCGCTCACGAACCTAGGGTTGGCCGCATTCGTGGGCATGGCCCAGTGTTTGCCGGGCCTGCTGGCGCTGCTCTATTGGCCAGGAGCCAATCGCAAAGGCATGATTGCCGGTCTCATCGGAGGCATCGGCGTCTGGCTATGGGGGCTGTGGCTGCCACTGCTGTTCGATATCGCCCTCCCCGCGCTGCCATTCAGCCTTCTGATGCCCGCCGATGCCCCCGTATGGTACAACGCCACCCTCATCTCGCTAGCGGTGAATATCGTGCTGCTGATCGTGGTGTCGCTATTTACGCGCATTTCGGAGGGCGAGCGCTCGGCGGCGGAAGCCTGCTCGGTGGATGCGGTCATCCGCTCCAAACGCCTGCCGCTGGAAGCCGCCACGGCAGGGGATTTTTCCGCCCACTTGGCCCAAGCGCTGGGCGACGAAGCCGCCAGCCGAGAAGTGGACCGCGCGTTGAAAGCGCTCAACCTGACCCCGCAAGAGCGACGCCCCTATGCCCTGCGCCGTTTACGCGACCGCATTCAGGCCAACCTGTCGGGCCTGATGGGCCCCTCGGTGGCGCGGGACATCGTCGACCGCTATCTGCCCTACCGTCACGATGACGCCCCTGTGACCGACGACATCCATTTCGTCGAAAGCCGCTTGGAAGCCTACCGTTCGCGACTGACCGGGCTTGCCCGCGAACTGGATGGCCTTCGCCGCCACCACCGCCAGACCCTGGCCTACCTGCCGGTGGGGCTGTGCGTGCTGGGCGACGACGACGAGCTTCTGATGTGGAACCAAGCGCTCTCGCAGCTCTCGGGTATCAGCGGCGATAGCGTCATCGGCTCTCGGCGAGACAGCCTGCCGCCGCCCTGGCCCACGCTGCTGGGCAGCGTGCTGACTGCCAGCCAAACGCCGCTGTACAAACAGGCGGTCACGCTGCACGGTAAAGACTACTTTTTGACGCTGCACAAAGCGGTGCTTAGCGGCCACGACAGTCGCGGCGGCAGCGTCATTCTGGTGGAGGATCACACCGAGATGAAGTGGCTGGAGGAGGAGCTGGTGCACGCCGCGCGACTCGCCTCCATTGGCCAGCTTGCCGCCGGGGTCGCCCACGAGATTGGCAACCCGATCACCGGCATTTCATCGCTGGCGCAAAATCTGCGCTACGACACCGACGACCCGGCGCTTTTGGAAACCGCCGACCAGATCCAGCAGCTCACTCAGCGGGTGACTAAAATCGTCAATTCCCTCGTCGGTTTTGCCCATGGCGGACGACCGGAGCGACCGCTTCCCGCCGCCCGGGTGTCGCTCACCGCGGTCAGCGACGACGCCCTGCACTTGATCCATTTAGCCCGCTCAGGGGAGGATGTCACCTTTACCAACCGCTGCCCAAATGACATTGTGGTGCGCGGCGATGCTCAGCGCCTTACGCAAGTCATGGTAAATTTACTGAGCAATGCCAAAGATGCTTGCTCTCCCGAGGGAACGGTGCACATAGAGGCAGGCACCCAGGCCAGCCACGCCTGGTGGCGAGTCGTCGATGATGGCCATGGAATTGATCCCAGCGTCAAACACCGCCTGTTCGAACCGTTCACCACCACTAAACCCGCGGGTGAAGGTACTGGACTTGGGCTATCGTTGGCGTATCAAATCATCAATGAGCACCACGGCAAAATAGAGGTGGCGTCGCCCCCTCCCGGAAAGCCTCGCGGCACGGCCATCACGCTTTGGCTACCGCTTTACCAACAGGATGATCACTTGCCCCATGCCCAGGATACTGATTGTTGAAGATGAAGCGATTATTCGCAGCGCGCTAAAGCGCCTACTGGAGCGCCATGACTATCACGTCAGCGAAGCGGCCAGCGCCGAAGAGGCCCGCGCTCAGCCGCTCAGCGACTTTGATCTCATCATCAGCGACCTGCGCCTGCCTGGAGAGCCGGGTACAACGCTCATCGAACTCGCCGCCCCCGCTCCCGTTTTGATCATGACGAGCTACGCCAGCATGCGTTCGGCGGTCGATGCCCTCAAGCAGGGCGCGGTCGACTATGTCGCCAAGCCCTTCGACCACACTGAGCTTCTGGAAACCGTCGAGCGAATTTTGCACAAGCAGTCGATGCAGCAGGGTACGCCGCCAGATGTCACCGATGAGGGCGGAGGCCGCCAAACCATGATCGGTGACTGCACTGCCATGCAAGAGGTGTATACGCGTATTCGTAAAACCGCCCCTGCAGACGTCACCGTGCTGATTCAAGGCGAGTCTGGCACCGGCAAAGAGCTAGTCGCGCGCGCCATTCACCAACAGAGCAAGCGTGCCAAAGCGCCGCTGATTTGCGTCAACTGCGCGGCGATCCCCGAAACGCTGATCGAATCCGAGTTGTTTGGTCACGAAAAAGGCGCCTTTACCGGTGCCAGCGCTGCACGCACCGGCTTGGTCGAAGCTGCCGACGGCGGTACGCTCTTTCTCGATGAAATTGGCGAGCTGCCCCTGGATGCCCAAGCGAGGCTGCTACGCGTACTGCAAGAGGGCGAGATCCGCAAAATTGGCTCCGTGGAAACCCGCCATGTGGACGTTCGCTTGATTGCCGCCACTCACCGTGATCTGCGCGCGCTTTCCAAAAGCGGCGAGTTCCGGCTTGATTTGTACTATCGATTGAACGTGATGCAGATTGCCCTGCCACCGCTGCGCGAGCGCGAAGACGACGTACTCAAAATCGCCGATATCCTGCTAGAGAAGGCTTGCAAGCGCCACGAACGCCCAGGGCTACGGCTCTCCAGAGCGGCCCGCCAAGACCTACGCGACTATCCCTGGCCCGGTAACGTGCGCGAGCTGGAAAATGCGCTGGAGCGCGGCGTAATTCTTGCCGAAGGCCACCTGATTCACCCTGATGATTTGGGACTTGGTCCAGTTACCCACCGCTCCCAGCCACCTGCCACCAGCTCCTCGCCTAGCGAGGCAGTTGCCCCCGTCGATGAGGAGGACCTGTCGTTGGAAGACTATTTTCAGCACTTCGTGTTGGAACATCAGGATCAAATGAGCGAAACCGAACTGGCGCAAAAACTCGGCATTAGCCGCAAGAACTTATGGGAACGACGCCAAAGACTGGGGATCCCTCGGAAAAAGACCGCACGCCGTTAGACGTTTGGCGTAATACCAACGTCCAATAGATTGATTTGATTAAGAAATATCCGGAATTCGTTACCCGAGCACTGTTACCTTCCCACACAACGCTGCGCAAAATTGCCGCCAAAACGGGTAACACTTTCCCTTCCCAATAGTTCCCTGACCCACTCGAAAATCGCCAAACTACTGAAATTCATAAAGTATTAAATGAGTGGCACGGCGAGTGCAATATTACTAGGCAAGAAGAACAAACTGGGCAGCGCGGTTAGTCACTAATAAAAACAACATGACACCGCCCCGACCTGAGCCAAAACAAAAACAACAAGGCCAGGTAGAGATAACGGCACGAACAAGAACAACAGGCTTGAGTCTCATGACTTGCACGCGCAGCACAGGGTTACCTAGCGGAGCCAAGCAAACGCGCAGCAAACAATAACAATACACAGCAAGTGCCCAAATAAGGACGCGACGTACACAAGGTCTGCACCCGAACAACAACAATAGCAGCATAGGTGTACACCCCCGGAGCCAATAACAACTCGCCGGGAGAGAAAAGTTCGCGGTTGGATTATTGTTTTGAATACGAGGCGGTCGGAATCAGAGTGGTTCTTTACGCCTGCCGACTGCGGTGCGTATTCAGGGCGATGTGCCATCATGAATAAAAACAGCAGCATGGATGCTGATTGTCTGCTTTATAGGGGAGGCTCACGTAGCCTCCCCTTTCCGCTTTTACGGGTGACATTGACGTCAGGTTCGACGGCTCATTGCAAACCGCTCTTTGCAAGCCCCAGGGGGTCGGATACACTCAACCCTTTACCGTCCTCCATACGGTCACGTTTTTCGAAACCGTTTTCGATACACTGCGAGTCGACATCGCCGCATGTTTAAAGGATTTACCCGTTTATTACACAGTCCGGGAGAGCACTTGAAATCCCTGCTCGATTCCCCTGAGAGCGCCTCAGATGCGCCCAGCCCTCGTATCATTCCGCGCTCCGAGCACCCCGTTTCTCGCAAGCAAATCAGTGAAGCCGCGCTCAAGGTGCTTTATCGTCTCAACGGCGCCGGGTTCGATGCCTATCTCGTGGGTGGCTGCATTCGCGACGCGCTGCTGGGCAAAATGCCGAAAGACTTCGATGTGGCCACCAACGCTACACCCGAGCAGGTGCGCGATCTATTTCGCAACTCACGCCTGATTGGCCGCCGCTTTCGCATCGTGCATGTACGCTTTGGCCGCGAAGTCATCGAGGTAACGACATTCCGCGGCAAACCTCAGGACGAGCACGGCGACCATATCGCTCACCAATCGGACGATGGCTTGCTGCTGCGGGACAACGTATGGGGCAATATCGAAGAGGACGCACTGCGCCGCGACTTCACCGTCAATGCGCTCTACTACAATATTGCCGACTTCACGATCCACGACTTTGCCAACGGAGCGCGAGATATCGAATCGCGCACGCTGCGCCTGATCGGCGACCCCGCCACCCGCTACCGTGAAGATCCGGTACGGATGCTGCGCGCGGTGCGCTTTGCGGCCAAGCTCGACTTCACTATCGAGCCCGCCACCGAAGCGCCCATGTACGATCTTGCGCCTCTGCTGCTGCAAATTCCGCCGGCTCGCCTGTTCGATGAGGTGCTCAAACTCTTCATGTCGGGCCACGGGCTGATCACTTTCCGCCTGTTGAGCCACTACAACCTGTTTGGCATGCTCTTCCCGGAAGCCGAAGAGGCCATGGCCGACGCCGCTTGGGCAGAGGAGCTCATTGAGCAGGCACTCGCCAATACCGACAAGCGTATCGCCGAAGACCGCCCCGTCACGCCCGCGTTTTTGCTGGCAGCGTTTCTATGGGCGCCGGTCGTTCACCGCCAGGCCGAGCTCGAGCGTGAGGGCATGCCTGCCGTGCCCGCCCTGCAAACCGCGGCTCAGCAGGTCGTATCGCGCCAGCTCCAGCACACCTCCATTCCCAAGCGTTTTGGGATTCCCATGCGCGAAATTTGGGAGCTTCAGGCACGGCTGCCAATGCGACGGGGCAAGCGCGCGTTCCAAACCCGAGAGCATCCGCGCTTTCGCGCTGCCTTCGATCTACTGATGCTACGCGAGCAGGCGGGCGAAATTCCCCGCGGCTTGGGTGACTGGTGGGAGTCGTTCCAGAAAGGCGACGATCACGAGCAGCGCCGACTCCTGCAGAAGGTCGGCAGCGATCCGGCCAGCCAAGGCGACCGCCGTCGTAAAAAACGCCGCAAATCGCGGAGGGCCAACAGTGAATAGCGCCGTGCGTTGCTATATCGGCCTCGGCAGCAATTTAGAGACCCCCATCGAGCAGGTGGAGCGGGCGCTCCAGGAATTGGACACCTTGCCACTATCGCGACGAGTGGCCAAGTCATCGCTCTACGCCACGGCGCCCATCGGCCCACAAGATCAGCCGGACTTCATCAATGCCGTCGCCTGCCTAGAGACCCACCTGTCGCCGCTGGCGCTCCTCGACCAGCTACAGGCGCTGGAGCAGCGCCATCGGCGTCGGCGGCTACGCCACTGGGGGCCACGCACGCTAGACCTAGATGTGCTGCTTTACGGAAAACATACCCTGCAGCACCCCCGCTTGACCGTACCTCATGAGCAGATGCACGCCCGCGCTTTCGTACTCGTACCGCTGGCAGAGGTCTCCACGGCGCTTCAGCAGCCCATCACGCTGCACCAGCAACCGCTCGAAACGTGGCTATCGCGCCTCAATACGAGCGATATTCGGCACTTAAGTGCTACCGATGTCACCGCCACTGCTACCATCTGACACAAATCTCGACACCACGCCCCCAATCAGGTAACAATTGCCGGTTACGCCACATCGCGCAGGCAGGGACGCTGCGATAATAATGGCCGAGCAGAGCGCAGGCGCCTCGAGCGCACTCGCCGCATCGGCCCCATCACGTTTGAATGAGAGCACGCCATGAAAACCGTCACCCTGAGCACCCTGCAGGCGTATAAACGCGCCGGTGAAACGTTCAGCTGCCTGACTGCTTACGATGCCTCCTTTGCCCATGCTGCTAGCGCGGCGGGTATCGATGTCCTGCTGGTAGGCGACTCCCTTGGGATGGTGTTACAGGGGCACAGCAGCACCTTGCCCGTGACCATCGATGACATTTGTTACCACACCCGCTGTGCTGCACGCGGCAAAGGCCACAGCCTGCTGATGGTCGACCTACCGTTCATGAGCAATGCCACCACGGAGCGCCTCTTGGAAGATGGCGCAGCGCTGATGCGAGCAGGTGCGGAATTGGTCAAGGTAGAGGGCGAAGCATGGATGGCCGATGGCATTCGCGAACTGACTCGCCGCGGCGTGCCGGTGTGTGCCCACCTGGGTCTGACGCCGCAAACCGTCTATCAACTGGGCGGCTATAAGGTACAAGGCCGCGAAGCGGCGCAAGCCGAGCAAATCATTCACGATGCCAAAGTGCTAGTGGACGCCGGCGCCTCGGTGATTTTGCTGGAGTGCGTGCCCGCTAGTTTGGGCAAAGCGGTGACCGAAGCGCTAGACGTACCGGTCATTGGGATCGGCGCAGGCCCAGACACCGACGGACAGATTCTCGTCATGCACGACGTGCTGGGGGTCACGCACGGCCGTACGCCGCGCTTCGTGAAAAACTTCATGGCGGAGGCCAGCTCCATCCAGGGCGCCTTCGAGCAGTACCATGACGCCGTCAAGCGCCGCGCCTTCCCCGCCCCAGAGCACTGTTTTTAAGTAACCGTTTTTCAGTGAGCGACAGCGACTTCTCTATGCGCACTTTGCGAGATATATCCGAGCTTCGCGCCACGCTGCGTGACGCTCGCCAAAAGGGCCAGCGTATTGCGCTGGTGCCGACCATGGGCAATCTTCACGCGGGCCATCTAGCGCTGGTCGCCACCGCCCGCCAGCACGCCGACGTGGTCGTCGCTAGCCTGTTCGTCAACCCGATGCAGTTCGGCCCCGGCGAAGATCTGGACGCTTATCCACGGACGTTCGACGCCGACCAGCACCACCTCACCGAAGCAGGGTGTGACCTGCTGTTTGCGCCTACGGTGAGCGCCCTTTATCCCAACGGCTTGGAGGCCCAGACCCGCGTTCACGTGCCCGTGGTCGGCGAAGGGCTCTGCGGCGGCTCACGCCCCGGCCACTTTGACGGCGTCTCCACCGTGGTCAGCATGTTGTTCAACCTAGTGCAGCCGGACATTGCCTGCTTTGGTGAAAAGGATTATCAGCAGCTTGCGGTAATTCGTAAGCTGGTGGCTGATCTGCACATGCCCATCGAGATCATCGGCGTGCCGATCGTACGCGCCGATGATGGATTGGCGCTCTCGTCGCGCAACGGCTATCTCAGCGCCCAGGAGCGCGCCACGGCGCCAACGCTCTACAAAACGCTGTGCGAACTGCGCAACGCACTGGCGCAAGGTGAATCCATCGAAAAGGTACTACAACGGGGCAAAGCGGCGCTGTATGATGCCGGCTTTACGCCAGATTACCTCGAACTACGGGATGCCGCCCTCGGCCCTGTCACCGATACCACGCGCCACGCCGTGCTACTGGCCGCTGCCAAGCTTGGCCCTGCGCGTCTCATCGACAATCTCAGCGTGCAGCTACCCAGCGCTGCTCGTCGCTAGCCTGCAAGGCTTGCTCGTTACTCAGGAGTTCCCATGCACACCATCATGCTCAAAGCCAAGCTGCACATGGCCCGCGTTACCCACGCCGTTCTCAATTACGAAGGCTCGTGCGCCATCGACGGCGACCTGCTGGACATGGCCGGTATCCGCGAAAACGAACAGATCCAGATTTACAATGTCGAGAACGGCGAGCGCTTCACTACCTACGCCATTCGTGGCGAAGAGGGCTCGCGCTTGATTTCGATCAACGGCGCCGCGGCCCACCTGGCCGCGCCGGGACATCGCATCATCATCTGCAGCTACGCCCATTACTCAGAGGCCGAGCTCGACAACCACCAGCCCGCGCTGGTGTATCTACAGGAAGGTAACCACGTCAGCCATACCAGTAACGCCATTCCGGTACAGCTGGCGTAAGCCAACTGACGCGCTAAGAACGGGCCGTTGATCGGCCCGTTTTTTTATTGGCGCTAAAAGCGTATTGCCGCAATGCACAACCTTCCCCTATGCTGATAGCCAAGCCTGACACGACACAAAGTCACACCACTAACAACTATGGATAGGCGGCACGCCTATCTGCCATAGGCACAATGCGACACTCACTCAAGGAGTCATTGTATGCAAGACGTGGTCATTGTGGCGGCTCGCCGCACCGCTGTAGGTAGTTTCGGGGGATCACTCGCAGGGATTCCCGCCAGCGATTTGGGTGCGCTGGTCATCAAAGACATTATCGCTTCCACCGGCGTCGCGCCCGAGCAGATCGACGAAGTGCTGCTGGGTCAGGTGCTGACCGCAGGCGTTGGCCAAAACCCGGCGCGCCAAGCAGCCATCAAGGCAGGCCTGCCAGACACCGTACCGGCCATGACGATCAACAAAGTATGTGGCTCTGGCCTCAAAGCGCTGCACTTGGCGACTCAAGCCATCCGCTGCGGCGATGCCGAGATCGTGCTGGCCGGTGGTCAGGAGAACATGTCCGCCTCTCCCCATATTCTGCCGAACTCGCGCAACGGCCAGCGCATGGGCGACTGGAAGGCTATCGACTCCATGGTGCATGATGGCTTGTGGGATGCGTTCAATAACTACCACATGGGCATTACGGCCGAGAACCTGGCAGAGAAATATGGCATCACGCGAGAAGCCATGGACGAATTTGCCGCCGCTTCCCAGCAAAAAGCTGCCGCCGCCATCAAAGAGGGCAAATTCAAAAGCCAGATTGTCCCGGTCGAGGTGCCGCAGCGTAAAGGCGACCCGGTGGTCTTCGATACCGACGAAAACCCTCGTGAAGTCACGGCAGACAAGCTGGCCGGGATGCGTCCTGCCTTCAAGAAAGAGGGCACCGTGACGGCGGGTAACGCCTCGTCGCTGAACGACGGCGCGGCCGTGGTTATGCTCTGCTCGGCGGAAAAAGCCAAAGAGCTTGGCCTGGAGCCCCTAGCCCGCATTGCCGCCTACTCCAACGCAGGCGTCGACCCGGCCATCATGGGGATCGGACCGGCCCCCGCCACCCGTCGCTGCCTGGAAAAAGCGGGCTGGAGCCTGGATGACCTGGACCTCGTCGAAGCCAACGAAGCCTTCGCTGCTCAAGCGCTGTCGGTCAATAAAGAGCTGGGCTGGGACACGTCGAAGGTGAACGTCAACGGCGGCGCCATCGCGCTAGGTCACCCCATTGGTGCGTCGGGCTGCCGCGTGCTGGTGACACTGCTCCACGAAATGATCGCCCGCGATGCCAAAAAAGGCTTGGCGACGCTATGTATTGGCGGTGGCCAAGGGGTTGCACTGGCCATCGAGCGTCCATAACGCCCGCTGTGCCCCGCTAAAGCGTGCCCCCGCCGTGGCGGGGGCTTTTACCCATCGTGTATTAGCGGCGCTTTTCACCAACGATGCGCGACGGCGTGCGCCATACCAACAGTACGCCCATGAGGAACAGCCCCGAGGCGACCCACATCGCCACCGGCAGGCTGGTGCCATCGACCACTTGCCCCCCGACCATGGCCCCCAGGCCAATCGACATGTTGAAGACGAACGCCATTAACGCCGTGGCGGCTTCCGTATTGGGCGCCGTGCGTAGAATCCATGTCTGAATACTCACTGATACGCTGCCAAATACAGCACCCCACAGCATTAACAGCAGCACGCCACTGGTCGGCTCTACGCCTACCACCGGGAAGATCGCCACGACCACCAGCAGTACGCTAGGAATCGCGAGCACCGCACGGTACGGGTGACGGCCAGCAAACATCCCTGCAACGATATTGCCCAAAATCCCCGACGCACCGTACAGCAGCAGCAGGCTTCCGACATGGCGCTGCGCGACCCCGCTGATCTCTTGCAAAATGGGACTAATGAAGGTGTAGGCCGCAAAGTGACCCACCACAACAAACCCCGTGGTCAACACGGCTACCCGCACGCCACGGTTCTTTAGCTGTTGCGCCAGCACCCGAAGCCGCACCGGCTCTCGGGGCGGCAGTGGCGGTAGCCAGCGCCAAAGCGCCAACGCCGTGAGCAAACTCAAGCCCCCCAAGGCACCAAAGGCCACGCGCCAGTTACTGATATCACCCAGCAGCGTGCCCAACGGTACGCCAAGCACCGAGGCCGCCGCCACGCCGCCAAAAATGATGGTCATGGCCCGCGATACCTGATCGCTAGGCACCAGACGTGGCGCAATACTGCCCGCAATGGCCCAAAAACCGCCGATACTGATACCCACCAACACTCGCGCCGCCAACAGTAGGGCAAAGTTGCTGGCCATGGCGGAGAGCACGCTGCCCAGCACCATCACTGCCATCATCAGCGTCAGCATGATACGGCGATCGAGACGCCCTACCGCCACCGGCAGCAGCGGCGCTGAAAACGCCGCCACGACGCCGGGCACCGTCACCATCAACCCTGCCATACCTGGGGTCACGCCCATCGATTCTGCCACCTGAGAGAGCAAACCGATAGGTAGTTGCTCTGCGGTCACCAACAAAAAAATGCCGATCATCACGGCCACCACCGCCCACCAACGCGGCGATTCCTGCTGCTCCATGATATGTCCTCACATTCCTGACCTATCAAAACGACACCGCCCCCACAGCCAAGGGCTGCGGGGGCGGTAAATCCTACGCTGAGCGCTCGTTAGCTAGCGACGTCCGCCTCGGCAGCTTCAAACGCTGCTTTCTCTTCTTCGGTGATCTCTTTGATCGAGAGCTTCACGCGGTTGCGGTTGTCGATATCCAACACCTTCACGATGACATCGTCGCCTTCGTTCAGGAAGTCGCGCACGTTATTGACGCGCTCCTGGACGATTTGCGAGATGTGCACCAGGCCATCGGTTCCCGGCATGATGTTCACGAACGCACCAAAGTCGGCGATACGTACGACCTTGCCTTTGTACAGCTTGCCGATTTCCGCTTCGGCGGTGATCGCCAGTACGGTATCGATCGCTTTCTTGGCAGCGGCTTTGTCTTCGGCGTAGATGCGAACGGTGCCATCGTCATCAAGATCGATCGATGCACCGGTGTCTTCGCAAATCTTGCGAATGGTGGCGCCGCCCTTGCCGATGACGTCGCGAATCTTGTCCGGATCGATTTTGATCGTCGCCATGGAGGGGGCGTTTTCCGACACCTCGTTACGGCTTTGGCTGATCACGGCGTTCATCTGCGCCAGGATACCGATGCGCGCATCGTGGGCCTGTTGCAGCGCAGTCTCCATGATCTCTTCGTTGATGCCCTCGATCTTGATGTCCATCTGCAGGGCAGTGACGCCCTCTTCAGAACCGGCCACTTTGAAGTCCATGTCACCCAGGTGGTCTTCGTCACCCAGGATATCGGTCAGCACCGCGTAGCCGTCTTCGTCTTTGACGAGGCCCATGGCAATACCCGCCACCGGGGCTTTCAGCGGAACGCCCGCATCCATCAACGCCAGCGAGGAGCCGCACACGGACGCCATGGAGCTAGAGCCATTGGATTCGGTGATTTCCGACACCACACGGATGGTGTAGGGGAACTCTTCTTCAGACGGCAGCATCGCTTGGACACCGCGACGCGCCAAACGGCCGTGGCCGATTTCACGGCGCTTTGGGCCACCCATGAAGCCAGCTTCACCCACCGAGTAGGGAGGGAAGTTGTAGTGCAGCATGAAGCGGTCTTTACGCTCGCCTTCCAGCGACTCGATGAGCTGCGAATCACGCAGCGTGCCGAGTGTTGCGACCGCAATGGCCTGGGTCTCACCACGGGTGAAGATGGCCGAGCCGTGAGTTTTCGGCAGCACGCCGACGTCGATGTTCAGCGGACGCACGGTAACGTTGTCGCGGCCATCGATGCGCGGCTCGCCCTTGACCACGCGGGAGCGCACCACACGCTTCTCAAGCGCTGCGAACGCGCCTTTCACGTCATCCTTGCTGAACTTGCCTTCCGCTTCCTCTTCGCCTTCCGCGGCCGCTAACTGTTCGACGGCCGCGTCTTTCAGCGCTGCGAGTGCATCTTGGCGCTGCATTTTATCGGTGATGCGGTACGCCTCACCCACTTTGGCTTCAAAGGCGTCGGCCATGGCCGTTTTCAAGGCAACGTTTTCTGCCGGCGCCTGCCACTCCCAGCGCGGCTTACCGGCTTCAGCGGTCAGCTCTTTGATGGCGTCGATCGCGACCTGCATCTCCTGGTGGCCAAACAGTACGGCACCCAGCATTTCGTCTTCGAGCAGTTCTTGCGCTTCGGACTCCACCATCAGCACGGCGTTTTCGGTACCGGCCACCACCATGTCCAGCTCGGAGGTGGTCAGCTCTTCGACGGTGGGATTCAGGAAGTAGCCTTGCTCTTCGTTGAAGCCAACACGGGCGGCACCAATCGGGCCATTGAACGGAACGCCTGAGATGCTCAGCGCCGCCGAGGTGCCGAGCATGGCCGCGATGTCCGGATCGTGATTACGGTCGGTGGATAGAACGGTACAGATCACCTGCACTTCGTTCATGAAGCCTTTCGGAAACAGCGGGCGAATCGGGCGGTCGATCAAACGCGACGTGAGGGTCTCTTTCTCCGTCGGGCGGCCTTCACGCTTGAAGAAGCCACCGGGGATTTTACCCACGGCGTAGGTTTTCTCTTGGTAGTGTACCGAGAGCGGAAAGAAGGGCTGGCCTGGGTTGACGTCTTTCTTCGCCACCACCGTACACAGGACGACGGTGTCGTCCATGGTGACCATCACGGCACCAGTGGCTTGGCGAGCGATACGCCCAGTTTCGAGGGTGACGGTGCTGCGACCGTATTGGAACGTTTTTTTGACCGGATTCACGGCTACTTCCTTTAACATTAATAGCTACTTGTCTTTTCGCTTGGGTCGTTTGACTCGCCACCATTCTAGGCGTTGAGGCGCCGTACGGCTACCAGAAACAAAAAAACGGGCAGCTCACAAGGAGCTGCCCGTTTCGAATCATGGCCGTTAAAAACTTAGCGGCGCAGACCCAGACGCTGAATCAGAGACTGATAGCGTTCGAAATCTTTACGCTTCAGGTAGTCCAGCAGCTTACGACGCTGGTTTACCATGCGGATCAGACCACGACGAGAGTGGTGATCCTGCTTGTTGGTCTTGAAGTGATCCTGCAGGCCGTTGATGTTGGCGCTCAGCAGTGCAACCTGAACTTCAGGGGAACCGGTATCGTTATCGCCGCGGCCGTATTCGTTGACGATCTCGGCCTTTTTCTCAGCGGTTAATGCCATCTGTCTCTCCAGTAAGCAATATGCCTAAAAATGAATGGGTGAGACCACGCATATTTGCAGTCTCAGGCGACCATTTTCGCGCAAATCGCCACATCCTTGCAACGTTTTACCGCGATATTACGAACGAGCGACCGTGCTTAACAGCCGCCTGGGGGCCACTTCCTGCGGCCCTTTTACAACGCCAAGGCCGATAAACGTCTCGGCGTGATAAAGTCGTGCCAACGCATCGGGTGCCAATTCATCGACGGTGAGCTCGGCTGACTGTCCGTGGGCCAGTCGGCCAAACGAGGTGTCATCGACGTTCAGCGATGGCAGATGATCGACCAGCACATCCACGGGCATGAGTTCGGCTTCGCGGTCGGCTTGGCTAGCCAGTGCTTCCAACGCCTCGAGTGTCCACATCGCGTCGCCATCGAACGGTCCGGTTTTGAGCCGCCGTAGCTGACTGATGTGGGCACCACAGCCCAGGGCGTGACCGATGTCTTCGGCCAAGGTACGGATATACGTGCCTTTGCTACAGCTGACTTCCAGCTCGAACGCCGTGCCCTCGAACGCCAGCAGGCGCGCATCATACACGCTAACCCGCCGCGCTGCACGTTCAACCTGCTTGCCCTCACGCGCCAGCTCGTAGAGCTTTTTGCCCTGGTGCTTCAACGCCGAATACATGGGCGGTACCTGTTCGATCTCGCCACGAAAGCGGACCAGCACGGCCTCCACCTCCTCGCCGGTGAGGCTTGGCACCTCACGCCGCTCGATGACGTTACCCTCGGCATCGCCGGTGTCGGTGATCACCCCCAACTCTACCCGGGTGCGATACATCTTGTCGGCTTCCAGTAGGTGCGCGGAAAACTTGGTGGCCTCCCCCAGGCAGATAGGCAGAAGCCCTGTTGCCATGGGGTCCAGCGTGCCGGTATGTCCGGCTTTTTGCGCCTCGAACAGACGACGCACGCGCTGCAACGCGTGGTTGCTGGAGAGGCCTTTCGGCTTATCCAGCAGCACCACGCCATTGACCGGTAATCCGCGACGGCGACGGGCCATTAGCGCGTCTCCTCGCCCGCATCCGGAGTGTCGTCATCGGCTTGACGTGCGCGGTCAGAAGAGACCGCTTCGTCGATTAGCGACGAGAGGTGCTGGCCGCGCACCACGCTTTCATCGAAGTGAAAACGCAGCTCCGGCACGTGCCGGAGTTGAATACGCTTGGCGATTTGGCTTCTCAGAAACCCCGAGGCGCGCTTGAGCACCTGCAGGTTCTCCTTGATACGCTCGGGATCTTGCTCCCCCAGCAGCGTCACGTAGATATCGGCGTAGCCAAGGTCACGACTAACGGTGGCCCCGCTCACCGTGACCATGCCCAAGCGCGGATCTTTCACTTCGCGTTGGATCAGTACCGCCAGCTCCTTTTGGAGCTGGTCGGCTACTCGGTCGGTACGCTTGAATTCGCGCATGATTGCTCCTCGCGCGGCCTTACAGGCTGCGCTCGACCTTCACTTGGTCAAAGACTTCGATCTTGTCGCCGACCTGGACATCGTTGTAGTTCTTCACGCCGATGCCACACTCCATGCCGTTACGCACTTCTTGCACGTCGTCTTTGAAGCGGCGCAGCGATTCGAGCTCGCCTTCGTAGATGACCACGTTGTCACGCAGAACGCGGATGCGCTTGCTGCGCGAAACGGTGCCTTCGACGACCATACAGCCAGCCACCGCACCGATCTTCGGCGCGCGGAACACGTCGCGTACTTCGGCCACACCCACGATTTCTTCTTTCCACTCGGGGGCAAGCATACCGCTCATGGCCTGTTTGACTTCGTCGATCAGGTGGTAGATGACGCTGTAGTAGCGCAGATCCAAACCTTCACGCTCGATGATCTCACGGGCTGCGGCATCAGCACGGACGTTGAAGCCGACCACGATGGCTTCCGAGGCCAGCGCCAAGTTGGCGTCGGTACCGGTGATACCACCCACACCGGAGGAGACCACGGCCACCTGTACTTCTTCGGTGGAGAGCTCTTCCAAGGCGCCTTTGATCGCTTCCAGCGAGCCCTGTACGTCGGCTTTGAGGACGATGTTGACCTTGGCCACTTCGTCTTGGCCCATCTGGCTGAACATGTTCTCCAGCTTGGCCTTCTGCTGACGCGCCAGGCGTACTTCGCGGTATTTACCCTGACGGAAGTTGGCCACTTCGCGGGCTTTCTTCTCGTCGGCCACGACCATGAAGTCGTCACCAGCATCTGGTGTGCCGTCGAGACCTTGGATCTCTACCGGCATGGCGGGGCCAGCGGTATCGACCTGCTTGCCTAGCTCGTTGGTCAGCGCGCGAACGCGACCGTAGTGCAGGCCCGCCAGGACGATGTCGCCCTTCTTGAGCGTACCGTTTTGTACCAGCACGGTCGCCACGGGACCGCGGCCTTTGTCCAAGCGTGACTCGACGACGACCCCTTTACCTGGCGCAGACGGTACGGCTTTGAGTTCGAGAACCTCGGACACGAGCTGAATCGCTTCCAGCAGGTCTTCGATGCCTTCACCACTTTTCGCCGAGACGTGAACGAACTGCGTATCGCCCCCCCACTCTTCCGAGATCACGCCGTGCTGAGAAAGCTCGTTCTTGACACGATCAGGATCGGCCTGGGGCTTATCGATCTTGTTCACGGCTACGACCATCGGTACGCCAGCGGCTTTCGAGTGCTCGACGGCCTCGATGGTTTGCGGCATGACGCCATCGTCGGCCGCCACCACCAGGATGACCACGTCGGTGGCTTTCGCACCGCGAGCACGCATGGCGGTAAACGCCGCGTGACCGGGGGTATCCAGGAAGGTCACGCCGCCGTGGTCATCTTCCACATGGTAGGCACCGATGTGCTGGGTAATACCGCCAGCTTCGCCAGTGGCGACTTTCGCACGACGGATGTAGTCCAGCAGTGAGGTCTTACCGTGGTCGACGTGACCCATGACGGTGACGACCGGTGAGCGGGTGATCTCTTCACCTTCGTAAGAGATGCCTTCCAGCATTTCCGTTTCCAGTGCGTCATCCTTCACCAGTTTGACCTTGTGGCCCATCTCTTCCACCACGATCGCCGCCGTATCTTGATCGATGGTCTGGTTGATGGTCACAGCTGCGCCCATGGTGAACATGGCCTTGATCACTTCGTTGGCCTTGATCGACATCTTGTCGGCCAGCTCAGCAACGCTGATCGACTCAGGGATCGAGACTTCACGGACGATCGGCTGCGTCGGCTTCTGGAAGCCGTGCTTGCCGTTGCCATTTTGGCTCGCCCCACCGCGACGTCCGCCACGGCGCTCGGCACGCTTCACTTTTTTGCCGCCGCCACGCTTGCGCTCTTCGCGATCACCGCGATCATCGTCGTCGTCACGACCTTTCTTCTTCGCTGCAGCCTTTTTCGGCGGTGCAGTACGACGGTCGGTACGACCCTCCTTAGGCGGCGCAGGCGGTAGATCGTCACCTGTCGACGTGTCTTCGATGTCTAGCTCAGGCACCTCGATGTCCGGCACATCAGTGGCTTTGGCCTTGGCTTGCTCTTCCGCCTCTTTACGAGCGGCATCTTCGGCTGCCTGGGCTTTCGCCGCAGCGGCTTTCTCTTCTGCAGCGCGAGCATCACGCGCTTTGCGCTCGGCTTCCGCTTCGGCCATGTCACCGACTAACTGACGCGGCCCCGAGTGCTTGGGTTCGGGCGCCTTCGGCTTCTCTTCTTCCTCACGCTTGACGTACGTTTTCTTCTTACGCACCTGCACTTCGATCGTTTTACCACGCTCGCCGGTCTTGATACGGCTACGGGTTTTACGGGTCAGCGTGATGCGATTCTTGCTCGGCTCGCTGTCACCACCGCCGTGGCTTTTCTTCAAAAAGCTCAGCAGCGTCTGTTTGTCGTCTTCAGAGACGGCGTCACTTTCCGAGCGGTGTTTCAAACCGGCTTCTTTCATCTGTTCCAAGAGGCGGGGCACATCGCGGCCCACCTTTACTGCAAAATCTTTAACTGTCATATCTGACATAGTGACCCTCCTCAGCCCGTGACCTGTTTACTGTGTGTTTGAGTCCGATGCGTCATCGACTTCAAACCAGGGCGCACGGGCAGTCATGATCAGTGCCGCTGCGCGCGCTTCGTCCAACTCCTCGATATCGACCAGATCGTCGACAGACTGCTCGGCGAGATCTTCCATTGTGACAATGCCGCGACTGGCCAGAATGAAGGCCAAATGACGCTCCATGCCGTCCATTTCCAGCAGATCGTCCGCTGGTTGAGCACCGTCTAGCGCTTCTTCCGAGGCAATGGCCATCGTCAGCAGCTCGTCTTTCGCACGTGCCCGCAGCTCTTCGACCAACTCTTCGTCGAATTCTTCGATGTCGAGCATCTCTTCGAGCGGCACGTAGGCGACTTCTTCCAGGGTGGTGAACCCTTCCTCCACCAGCAGGCGAGCGACCTCATCATCGACCCCCAGATGATGAACGAAGGAATCCACCAGGCTGTCGATCTCCTGCTCGCGCTTCGACTCGGCTTCGTCTTCGGTCATGACGTTGATCCGCCAGCCGGTCAATTCAGACGCCAAACGCACGTTCTGGCCGCTACGGCCAATGGCCTGTGCCAGGTTGTCCTGGGCCACGGCGACGTCCATAGCGTGCGCATCCTCGTCCACCAAGATCGAGGCCACGTCGGCCGGCGCCATGGCGTTGATCACCAGTTGAGCCGGGTTGTCGTCCCACAGAACGATATCCACACGCTCGTTTTGCAGCTCAGACGACACCGCCTGAACGCGGGAACCGCGCATACCCACACACGCACCCACCGGATCGATGCGGCGATCGTTGGTTTTGACGGCAATCTTGGCCCGCGAGCCGGGGTCGCGAGCGGCCCCCTTGATCTCGATCAGCTGCTCGGCGATTTCCGGCACCTCGATCTTGAACAGCTCGATGATGAACTCAGGACAGGTGCGCGAAAGCTGCAGTTGCGCGCCGCGAGCCTCCGGGTCGACCTTGACCAGCAGCGCACGTACGCGCTCGTTCATCCGGTAGCGCTCGCCCTGGATCATCTCGTTGCGCGGCAAAAACGCTTCGGCGTTCTCACCCAGATCGATGATCAGACCATCACGGGTAGTCTTCTTAACGATACCCGCGACGAGTTCGCCTTCACGGTCAGCGTACTGACGCACGACTTCGGCACGCTCGGCTTCGCGCACTTTCTGTACGATGACCTGCTTGGCAGTTTGCGCGGCGATACGCCCGAACACGGCGTTTTCGATCTTTTGCTCGACCACATCGCCCAGTTTCAGCGGCGGGTCGCGCTGCTCGGCAATGCTCTCTTTGATTTCATAGTCTGGCGTTTCGAATTCGTCGTCTTCGACCACGGTCCAGTAGCGGAACGTATCGTAGTCGCCCGTGCGGCGATCGATATGCACGCGCACGTTCGCTTCTTCATGCTCGAAACGCTTACGAGACGCGCTTGCCAGTGCGGCTTCGACCGCCTCGAAGATAACATCGCGGGGGACGCCTTTTTCATTGGAGATCGCGTCCACGACCATTAAGATTTCTTTACTCATGCGTTTGCCTCGCCAGAAAACCTGTCCTTTTGTGCATCATCCCGGCGCCTGCCGGAAGCCGCGACCCGTATTATTCGTCGAACTGCGGGACAACGTGCGCAGAATCGATGCTTTCGATAGGAAAGCAGTACTCTTCGCCTTCCAGTTGCAGTAGCACTTCATCGCCCTCGACACCTGCGAGGAGCCCTTGGTATTTGCGCCGCCCATCGAACGCGACGCGTAGCTTCAGAGCGACATGGTGGCCCTGATAGCGGATAAAGTGATCCAGGGAGTAAAGAGGACGTGCCATGCCGGGCGACGAGACTTCCAAGCGGTATTCGCCGGGAATTGGGTCTTCCACATCCATCACGGCACTGACTTGGCGGCTAATATCAGCGCAGTCTTCCACGCTGACACCGCTCTCGCGCTCGATGTAAATCACCAGCCGCGAATGCTTGCCCTGGGAAATATGGTCGATACCCCATAGCTCGAAGCCCATGGCGGCAACGACAGGTTCGATCAGCGCGTGAAGCGCAGCGTGTTTTGTGGCCACAGACAAAGCTCCTATAGCCGTTGCATCAGGCACCTGGCCAGGAGTCGTAAGAAAAGCTAGGTGGCTGATTGGCATTACCTGGGAATGTGTCTCTGGCTACTCGAACAGCATCCGCTCTTGAGACACGCTTGGCTCGCAAAAAGCTCTTCATAAAAGCTGTTTACAAAAAACCAGTTACAAAAAGCTACTAACAAAAAGCCCCTTCACAGGAAGGGGCTTTTCAAAAGAAACCTGTAGTACCATTTTAGCAACATGTCGCGAATTTTTCGCAGATCAAAAGCACCTTAATACATGCTATTGAGCCTAAACCATGCTACTAAATAAATGGTAGCGGGGACCGGATTTGAACCGATGACCTTCGGGTTATGAGCCCGACGAGCTACCAGACTGCTCCACCCCGCATCAATCTAGGTCGACGATAATAGACACTTGAAGGACTTACGTCAAGAACTCATTCAATAGTTCGCTTCACGTGCATCTTACGTCTCAGGTGCCAATCCTGATAGTCTGGGAAGCTGAATAATCAGCGAATCAGATGGTGCCGAAGGCGGGACTTGAACCCGCACGACCGTAAGGTCACTACCCCCTCAAGATAGCGTGTCTACCAATTCCACCACTTCGGCATCAGGGGAGGCTAAAGAAAGCGACATCAAGAAGTTACTCGCTGCTTTCCTCTAGCACTGGCGCGGTATTATCCATACTTGCAGGGGAGTCGTCAAGCGTTGGAATGTTTTGCTGCTGTTCGATCATCCGCGCATCAGGAATACCGGCTTCCGGCGCTTGGCCTGCCTGAGTGGCAAAGTATGCTAGAGCCATCGAGGTCACAAAAAAGCCAGCGGCTAAAACACCGGTGGTACGCGACAGGAAGTTACCGCTGCCCCGCGAGCCGAAAACCGTTTGCGACGCACCGCCACCAAAGGCTGCGCCTGCTTCGGCACCTTTTCCCTGCTGGAGCAGGATGAGTACAACCAAGGCGACCGCAATCACCACGTGAACCATAAGAATTGCAACTTGCATGGCGTTATCCTGCTGACTGACAAATGGCGTAGAAATCGTCGGTTTTGAGTGAAGCACCCCCCACCAAACCGCCGTCGATGTCCGGCTGAGCCAGTAGCTCAGCCGCGTTACTTGCGTTCATGCTACCGCCGTAAAGCAGTTTCAACTGCTCGGCAAGCGACGCATCAAACCCTGCCTGATAGGCGCGAATGCCTGCCATGACCTCTTGGGCCTGCTCTGGCGTGGCCGTCCGGCCCGTACCGATCGCCCAAACGGGTTCATAAGCAATGACAACCTGTGAGCGCTGCTCGGGGGCTAAGCGGGCCATGATATAGCCAACTTGGCGCAGAACGACGTCCATCGTGCGTCCCCCATCACGCTCTTCCAGCGTTTCCCCCACACATAGAATCGGCGTTAGCCCTGCATCCACCGCTGCCAACAACCGATCGAACACCTGCTCGTCGCTCTCGCGGTAGAGCTGGCGACGCTCAGAGTGCCCCACTAACACGTAGGTCACGCCCAACTCTTTGAGCATGCTACCGCTCACTTCTCCAGTATGCGCCCCGGAGTGATGAGGATTGAGCGTTTGAGCACCCAACTGCAGCGGCGTATCGTTGAACGCTTGGCGTGCAGCGTCTAGGTAGGGAAACGGCGGAATCACGACCACGTCAATGGACGTGGGCAGCGAAGCTGACGCGAAAGCTTGGCCGAACGCGTCGATCAACGCCTTGGAACCGTTCATTTTCCAGTTGCCGGCAATCAATGGCGTACGCATGAAGAATCCTCACTCAAGGTGGAGCGAAATGGTATAGGAGCCGCCTTGTCAAGACAACCGCTGTTGCACGGGCAATCGCAGGCACGGCGCGCTTTTCGGGTAAAAGCGACTCTCACTTTTAGAAGCCACTAACCGAGCAGCGCCTCGACTTGGGTTGCCAGCTTATTGGCCAAACGGTCGACATCCAAATGGGCACGCCCTTCGACCATGACACGAATCAATGGCTCGGTACCCGACGGCCGCAACAGCACTCGGCCCTGATCACCCAGCTCTGTTTCCAGGGCAGCCACGGCGTCCATAAGGGGCTGGGCTGCCATCACTTCTTTGGCATTCGTCCCGGCGGGCAAGCGCACGTTGACCAGCGACTGCGGCACTTTTTCGAGCCCTTTCAGCAGTGCGGGCAAGGGTTTCTGCTCTCGCACCATCAGCGCCAGCACCTGCAACGCCGATACGACGCCGTCTCCCGTGCTCTGTACGTGCCCGCAAACGATGTGTCCGGACGCCTCACCTCCCAACTCCCAACCGTTGGCCGCCATCATCTCCATGACGAAGCGATCACCAACCTTAGCGCGTTGAAAAGGAATGCCGAGCCGGTCCAGCGCCATGGCAAGCCCGAAATTACTCATCAGCGTGCCCACCACGCCACCTTCCAACAAACCACGCTCGTGACGGTCGCGGGCTATTAGATAGAGAATATCGTCGCCATCGACTTCTCGACCATCGGCATCGACAAGCAGCACGCGATCACCATCACCATCGAAGGCCACTCCAAGGTCGGCCCCTTGCTGAATGACCGCTGCGCGCAGCGCGGCCGGGTGTGTCGAGCCAACCTGATGGTTGATATTCAAGCCATCCGGTGCGGCACCGATCACGCTTACGTCCGCGCCCAGCTCACGGAACACGCTGGGGGCGATATGGTAAGTGGCTCCATGGGCGCAATCCAATACCACTTTCAGGCCGTGCAAGCTCAGCCGGTCGGGCAATGTCGATTTGCAGAATTCGATATAGCGGCCCGCCGCGTCATCGATGCGCGTCGCCTTGCCCAACTGCGCCGCATCGACGGTGGTCAACGGCGCCTCCAGCATCGCTTCGATACGGTCTTCCACCGCGTCGGGTAACTTCTTACCTTCAGCAGAGAAGAACTTGATGCCGTTATCGTCGAACGGATTATGAGACGCCGAGATCACGATCCCGGCGTCGGCGCGGAAGGTTCGCGTGAGATAGGCGATTCCCGGCGTCGGCATCGGCCCAAGCAGCGACACGTCGACCCCTGCGGCCGATAGACCGGCCTCCAACGCCGACTCGAACATATAGCCCGAGATTCGTGTATCTTTTCCGATCAATACTCGAGTGCGCCCTTTTTCACGGCGTAATACCTGCCCGGCGGCCCAGCCCAGCTTGAGCATGAAGTCGGCCGTGATAGGCGCTTGCCCCACGGTACCGCGAATGCCGTCGGTACCAAAATAGCGTCTTGTCATACTCAAAGCTCCTTATCCACGGGTGGCTCACACCCCTCCTGCAACACCGCCCACGCCATGTTAACGGCATCCACCGTGGGCCCGACATCATGCACCCTCAGGATGCTCGCGCCTCGCTCCACCGCCATGGCCGACAGCGCCAGTCCACCGGCTAACCGCTCTTCCACAGGACGTCCCAGCACTTTCCCGATCATACTTTTCCGCGACATACCCACTAGCATAGGCAGCTCCAGCGAATGTAGCGTGTCCATGTACTTCAATAGCCGCAGGTTATGCTCGACGGTTTTGCCAAAGCCAAACCCAGGGTCGATGAGCAAGCGCTGACGGCGCAACCCAACTGCTTCACAAGCGGCGATGCGCTCGGCGAGATAGGTAGCCACTTCTTGCTCGATGGGATCTCGATAGCTAGGCGCGTGCTGCATGCTCTGCGGCTCACCTTGGCGGTGCATCAAACAGACAGGCAAGCCGCTGCTGGCGGCGGCGGCCAAAGCGCCCTCACGCTCGAGCGCCCGCACATCGTTGATCATGCCTGCGCCCAAGGCGCTCGCTTCACGAATGACCATGGCGCTACTGGTATCCACCGAGACCAGCGCATCGAGCTCGCGCACCAAGGCTTCGACCACGGGTGCGACACGATCCAACTCCTGCTGTTCCGAGACCGGCGTGGCCCCGGGACGCGTGGACTCCCCCCCCACGTCGATCATCGCGGCGCCTTCCGCCAGCATACGTTCGGCGTGGCGAAGTGCATCGTCTAGGGCAACATGCTGACCGCCATCGGAGAACGAATCTGGCGTGACGTTCAAAATCCCCATGACGCGCGGGAACGAAAGATCGAGCGTATGGCGCCCGCAGCGCAGCTGCAAAGCACTCTTTGTCGAGCGCAAAGGCGATGAAGGGTCAACGTTGGAAGTCATGCTGCCGCCTAAATCAAAAGAAACATAAATACGATTGCCCAACAGCATAACAAAAAAGGCGCCCCCATAGGGGACGCCTCTGCGACTCATGGCTTTGGCTGGCTCAAGGGCCTGCAGGGCCGCCCAGCGGGTCGGAGGGACGGCGGCGCGGCTCGTCGTCGTCCTCTTCGCCATCGTCGCTCGATGCGTTCGACGCTTGATCCTCTGACTTGGTGTCAGGCTTGTCATCGTTCACGCGCATACCACCACCCGATGAGTCACCGTCGCTCCAGCCCTCCGGTGGACGCGGGTCACGGCCTTCCATGATGTCTTTGAGCTGGTTGGCGTCAATGGTTTCGAACTTCATCAGCGCTTCTGCCATGGCATCCAGCTTATCGCGGTTGTCATGCAGGATTTGGCGCGCCTGCTCGTAGCACTCGTCGATGATCTTGCGCACTTCTTTATCGAGTCGCGTGGTGGTTTCGCCCGACTTCAACTTGCCACCACCTTGTCCCGGGCCGCCGAGAAACTGGTGAGACTCGTCCTCGTCGTACATGATCGGGCCCATCTCATCCGAGAGCCCCCACTTGGCGACCATGTTATGGGCCAATTCCGTCGCCCGCTTGATATCGTTGGAGGCACCGGTCGTGACACCGTTGACACCCAATGTCATCTCTTCAGCGATGCGACCACCAAACAACGAGCAGATCTGACTAATGATTTGCTGACGTGACAGGCTGTAGCGATCCTCCTCGGGTAGGAACATCGTCACACCGAGCGCGCGGCCACGCGGGATGATGGTCACCTTGTAGACCGGGTCGTGTTCGGGCATGACCAAACCGATAATTGCGTGGCCCGCTTCGTGGTAGGCCGTATTGAGCTTCTCTTTGTCGGTCATGACCATGGATTTGCGCTCTGCGCCCATCATGATCTTGTCTTTGGCAAGCTCAAGCTCGTCCATCCCCACCAAGCGCTTGTTACGACGTGCGGCAAACAGGGCGGCTTCGTTCACTAGGTTTGCGAGGTCGGCACCCGAGAAGCCCGGTGTACCGCGCGCGATGAGCTGCGGTTTGACGTCGTCCGCTAGCGGAACCTTACGCAGGTGAACGCCCAGAATGTGCTCACGGCCTCGAATGTCTGGCAAGCCAACGGTGACCTGGCGATCGAAACGGCCGGGGCGCAGCAGCGCGGGGTCAAGTACGTCAGGGCGGTTAGTCGCGGCGATGACGATGATGCCTTCGTTCGCCTCAAAACCGTCCATTTCTACCAGTAGCTGGTTCAGCGTTTGCTCACGCTCGTCGTTACCACCACCCATCCCCGTGCCGCGAGAGCGGCCTACGGCATCGATCTCATCGATGAAGATGATGCAGGGCGCCTGCTTCTTGGCCTGCTCGAACATATCGCGAACGCGCGAAGCACCCACCCCCACGAACATCTCGACGAAGTCGGAACCCGAGATGGAGAAGAACGGCACCTTGGCTTCGCCGGCGATGGACTTGGCCAGTAGCGTCTTACCGGTACCGGGCGGGCCCACCATCAGCACGCCGCGGGGAATGGTGCCGCCCAGGCGCTGAAACTTGGTCGGGTCGCGCAGGAAGTCGACCAGCTCTTCGACCTCTTCCTTCGCTTCGTCACAGCCTGCCACGTCGGCAAAGGTGGTTTTGATCTGGTCCTGAGAGAGCAGCTTCGCTTTGGACTTGCCAAAACTCATTGGGCCGCCTTTACCGCCCCCAGCGCCGCCCTGCATTTGGCGCATGAAGAACATGAAGATAGCCAGAATCAGCAGGATCGGAAAGCTGGCGATCAGTAGACGCGTCCAGATGCTCTGCTGCTCTGGCTCCTTACCGACCACGGTGACGTTATTGCTGAGCAGATCGTCCATCAGCTTGGGATCTTCCGCTGCTGGACGAATGGTCTGGAACTGCGAACCATCCGTGCGCTCACCGGTGATGGTGTAGCCATCGATGGTGACGCTACGTACCTGTTGATTTTGCACCTGCTGCACGAACTGAGAGTAGTTCGTGGTCTGAGGTGCGCTTTCCGTACTGAAATTATTGAACACTGTCAGTAGAACGGCCGCGATGACCAACCACAGAATCAGGTTCTTCGCCATATCGTTCAAGGGGCTACCCTCATTACAAGAATCCGTCAGTTAACCGCTAATACTCTGACCTTACACCAGAGCTTAACGTTCAACCATTGCCAAAGCCCGTTGGGCGTTGGGCCATCTGTGTCACGCTCGTCCAGTGTGCATAATGTGACACATCTTGCGCCTGCCTGTCTGGCAATCGCGATGATAAATCTTGGCTATTGCGCCAGCGGCATGTCCGCGCCGGTCACCCGCGAAAGCCCTCCGCTAAAAAGTAGACTTCCCGCGAGCGCGCTCGTGAGGCGTCCGGTTTGCGGGTCACCACTCGGTCAAAACTGCCGCGCAGTTCTTTAAGGTACGCATCAAAACCCTCTCCTTGAAAGACTTTCACCAAAAAGCGGCCTTTTGGAGAGAGCGTTTCTCGAGCCAGCTCCAACGCCAGCTCGGCTAAATACATGGCCTGCGGCTGATCGATGGCCGCCATACCACTCATATTGGGGGCCATGTCGGACATAACAAGGTCTACCGGGCGATTTCCCAACCGGTCGAGAATCGCATCGAGCACGCTCTCCTCGGTAAAGTCACCCTGAATGAAATCGACACCTGCCAGCGCATCCATCTCCAGGATATCGGAAGCGATGACCACCCCTTCCGGCCCGACTTTTTCGGCGGCGATCTGGCTCCACCCGCCAGGGGCAGCCCCCAGGTCGATGACCGTCATGCCATTGCGAAACAGCTTATCCTTCTCGTCCAGCTCTAGCAGCTTGTAACTCGCCCGTGAGCGATAGCCATCCTGCCAGCTCTGCTTCACATACTGGTCGTCGAAGTGCTCTTTCTTCCAGTTGTTGCTGGTTTTGCTCACTGAATGTTTTCGGCTTGGAGGCTTTTGCTGCATGTGGGAATCTGACGCTTGGATAAGGGATGGGCGCGTTCACGCGATTGCTTTCACTCAGCGGCATTTCACCGTAAGATGGAACGTTAAGCGCTAACCGGGATACCGCAAGATACCATGAGCTTGTCACAGGCACAAAAGAAAGCATTTCGCAGCATTGGCCACCATTTGAACCCGGTGGTCACCGTTTCTGAGAACGGCGTCTCCGACAATTTGCTCGCAGAACTCAACCGCGCGCTCAACGATCACGAGCTGATCAAAGTCAAGCTCGCCCTGCCAGAGCGGGACGACCGTGCCGCGATGATCAACGAGCTGCTGGCTGACAGCAACGCCGAGCTGGTGCAAACCATCGGCAAGATGGCACTGCTGTATCGCCGCAATCCAAAGGCGAATCCCAAGCTGTCGAACGTCACTCGCTTCGAGAATCACCACGGTCGACACTAACGCGTACAGGGCGTTCAGGCTCGATGTCACGCACCTGACCACCAAAAGGCCCGATGCAGTCTCCTGCACCGGGCCTTTTTTTGCGCTAGCGGTACGTGGTTAGAGGTGCTCGACGCTCTCGATCTCGTACTCCACGTCGCCGCCTGGGGTTTTCACCACCACGACATCGCCCTCTTCCTTACCGATCAGCGCACGCGCAATGGGTGAAGTGACCGAGATTCTGCCCGCTTTGATGTCGGCTTCGTCTTCGCCCACGATGCGATAGGTCACGCTGGCATCGCTATCCAGGTTCAGCAGCGATACGGTTACCCCGAAAATCACCTTACCGGTCTTCGGCAGCTTGGTGACATCGATCACCTGCGCACCAGAAAGCTTGCTTTCGATTTCCTGGATACGGCCTTCGATGAATCCCTGCTGCTCGCGCGCCGCGTGATACTCGGCGTTCTCCTTGAGGTCGCCATGTTCACGCGCTTCGGCGATGGCGGCAATCACCCGAGGGCGCTCTTCGCCCTTCAAGTGATTGAGCTCCTCGCGAAGGCTTTTTTCTCCCGCTACCGTCATCGGGACCTTGTTCATTGACTTGCTCCTGCATGCAGATCCTGAAGGCGCCGCACCGTAATCTCCCTACCGTACTCTAGCGCCATGCAAACGGCATTAGCGCCCGCCAAGGTGGTCGCATAGGGCACCTTGCGCGCGAGAGCAGTACGGCGAATGATCGAAGAGTCGTTGATTGCCTGACGACCTTCGGTAGTGTTCACGATGTAGGCGATTTCGTCGTTCTTCAGCAGATCGACGATATGGGGACGGCCTTCGTAGACTTTATTGACGTGCTCCACGGGCAAACCGGCGGCTTCGATAGCCACTGCCGTACCACGCGTTGCACAAAGCGTGAAGCCTAATGTTAGCAGAGAACGAGCCACTTCGATAATCCCCTGCTTGTCGGGTTCACGTACCGACAGGAAGGCTTTACGATCGCCCTCCAGCGCCGGAATTGCTTCTCCCGCGCCCAGTTGCGCCTTGAAGAACGCTTCTGCGAAGGTATCGCCCGAGCCCATGACTTCGCCGGTGGACTTCATTTCCGGCGAGAGAATCGGGTCGACGCCCTGGAACTTGTTGAACGGGAAGACCGCTTCTTTGACGCTGTAGAAGTGCGGCACGATCTCACGCTCGAAGCCCTGTTCGGCCAGAGGCTTACCGGCCATGCAGCGGGCCGCCACCTGCGCCAGCGAGGTACCGATGCACTTGGACACGAACGGCACGGTACGCGAGGCGCGTGGGTTGACCTCGATGACATAGATCTCGCCATCCTGCCACGCCAGCTGCACGTTCATCAGGCCTTTGACGCCCAGCTCGACGGCCATTTTCTTGACCTGATCGCGCATCTCGTCCTGCACGTCGGCCGGCAGCGAGTAGGGCGGCAGCGCACAGGCGGAGTCGCCGGAGTGAACGCCCGCTTGCTCGACGTGCTGCATGATACCGCCAATCACGACCTGCTGACCGTCGGAGACCGCATCGATGTCGACTTCCACCGCGGCACTCAGGAAATGATCCAGCAGTACCGGCGAGTCGTTGGAGACTTTCACTGCGTTGGTCATGTAGTTTTCAAGCTCGGAGGCGTCGTAGACGATCTCCATCGCCCGGCCGCCCAGGACGTAGCTGGGGCGCACGACCAAGGGATAGCCAATTTTTTCGGCTTTGGCGAAGGCATCTTCGAAGCTGCGGGCCGTGGCGTTGGGCGGCTGTTTCAGACCGAGCTTGTCGATCATCACCTGGAAGCGCTCGCGGTCTTCCGCGCGGTCGATGGCGTCCGGCGTGGTGCCAATGATCGGCACGCCAGCGGCTTCTAGTTCTCGGGCAAGCTTCAGCGGCGTTTGTCCACCGAACTGGACGATGACGCCCACCGGCTTCTCTTTATCGGCAATTTCCAGCACGTCTTCCAGCGTGACCGGCTCGAAGTAGAGACGATCCGAGGTGTCGTAGTCGGTGGAGACGGTTTCCGGGTTGCAGTTGACCATGATGGTTTCGTAGCCGTCGTCGCGCATGGCGAAGGCGGCATGAACGCAGCAGTAGTCGAACTCGATACCCTGGCCGATACGGTTCGGGCCACCGCCCAGCACCATGATTTTCTGGCGATCCGAGACGTCTGCTTCGCACTCCTCCTCGTAGGTGGAGTACATGTAGGCCGTGTCCGAGGCAAATTCGGCCGCGCAGGTATCCACGCGCTTGTAGACCGGGCGGATGTTGGCGGCTTGACGCGTCTTGCGGAACTCTTTTTCGGACACGCCCAACAGCTTCGCTAAACGAGCATCCGAGAAGCCCTTGCGCTTGAGCTGGAACAACTCGCGGGCGGAGAGGTCCGCCAGCGCACGCTTGGAAACCGCCGCTTCGGTCAGAATCAGGTCTTCGAGCTGGACCAGGAACCAACGGTCGATGTTGGTCAGCGCGAACACGTCGTCCACGCTCATGCCCGCGCGCATGGCGTCGGCGACGAAGAAGATGCGCTCGGCACCCGCTGCCTGTAGCTCGCCCTTGATTTGGGCCATCGCGTCATCGGTAAACTCGGTAATGATCGGGTCGAGGCCGTCGTTACCGGTTTCCATGCCGCGCAGCGCTTTTTGCAGCGACTCTTGGAACGTACGGCCAATCGCCATCACCTCGCCCACCGACTTCATCTGGGTGGTCAGGCGGTCGTTCGCCTGGGGGAACTTCTCGAAGGTGAAGCGCGGGATTTTGGTCACGACATAGTCGATGGACGGCTCGAAGGACGCCGGAGTTTGGCCGCCGGTAATGTCGTTTTGCAGCTCGTCCAGGGTGTAACCCACCGCCAGCTTCGCGGCGATCTTGGCAATCGGGAAACCAGTGGCTTTGGAGGCCAGCGCCGACGAGCGAGAGACACGGGGATTCATCTCGATCACCACCATGCGGCCGGTCTTCGGGTCCATACCGAACTGCACGTTCGAGCCGCCGGTTTCTACGCCAATCTCGCGCAGCACCGCGAGGCTGGCGTCGCGCATGATCTGGTACTCTTTATCGGTCAGCGTCTGGGCCGGGGCTACGGTGATGGAGTCGCCGGTGTGCACGCCCATGGGGTCGAAGTTTTCGATCGCGCAGACGATGATGCAGTTATCGTTCTTATCGCGCACCACCTCCATTTCGTACTCTTTCCAACCCAGCAGCGACTCGTCGATGAGCAGCTCGTGGTTGTTGGACAGCTCGAAACCGCGGGTACAGATCTCTTCGAACTCTTCCTTGTTGTACGCCACGCCGCCGCCGGAGCCGCCCATGGTGTAAGAAGGACGAATGATCGTCGGAAAGCCCAGCTCCGCCTGAATCTCCCACGCCTCGTCCATGGTGTGAGCCACTTTGGCCTTGGGGCACTCCAGGCCGATGTTCTTCATCGCCTTGTCGAACAGATCGCGGTCTTCGGCCTTGTTGATGGCATCGGCATTGGCACCGATCATCTCGACACCGTATTTGGCCAGCACGCCGTGCTTGTCCAGGTCCAGCGCGCAGTTCAGCGCCGTCTGACCGCCCATGGTGGGCAGAATCACATCCGGGCGCTCGGCTTCGATGATTTTCTCGACGGCTTGCCAAGTGATCGGCTCGATGTAGGTGGCATCGGCCATGGCGGGATCGGTCATGATGGTGGCCGGGTTGGAGTTGACCAGAATGACCCGGTAGCCCTCCTCGCGCAGCGCTTTACAGGCCTGGGCGCCGGAGTAGTCGAATTCGCAGGCCTGACCGATGACGATCGGACCAGCGCCAATGATGAGAATGCTATTGATATCGGTACGCTTAGGCATAACGGTTCCCGCAAAAAGTGGTGACGATGAGCATCAAAACGGCGTAACTAGGCACTGAGAGGCAGCGCGGCGAACCTAGCGGCGCGCCTGCATCATGGCGATGAAACGATCGAACAGCGGCGCTACGTCGCGCGGACCTGGGCTCGCTTCCGGGTGGCCCTGGAAGCTAAACGCCGGACGATCGGTACGCTCGATGCCCTGCAGAGTGCCGTCGAACAGCGAGCGGTGCGTGGCGCGTACGTTGCTGGGTAGCGTTGCTTCATCGGCCGCGAAGCCGTGGTTCTGACTGGTGATCATCACCGTGCCGGTATCCAGGTCTTGTACCGGATGGTTGGCCCCGTGGTGACCGTGACCCATCTTGACGGTTTTGGCACCGGAGGCCAGCGCCAGCAGCTGGTGGCCCAAGCAAATGCCGAACACCGGCGTGTCGGTTTCCAGCACTTCCTGGATCGCTTTGATGGCGTAATCACAGGGCTCGGGGTCGCCGGGGCCGTTGGCCAGGAACACGCCGTCCGGGTTCATCGCCAGCACCTCTGCCGCCGGCGTTTGCGCCGGCACCACGGTCAAGCGGCAGCCCCGCGCCGCCAGCATGCGCAGGATGTTGAACTTCACGCCGTAATCGAACGCCACCACGTGGTAGGGGCGCTCGCCCTGACTCGCATCCGCGTAGCCTTCGCCCAAGGCCCACTCGCCTTCCGACCACTCGTAAGCCTCTTTGCAGGAGACTTCCTTGGCCAAATCCATGCCCTTCAAGCCCGGAAATGCCTTCGCCGCGGCCAGCGCCCGCTCGACGGCATCGTCACCCTCTGCCTCGGCACCTGCCAGAATCGCGCCGTTTTGAGCCCCTTTGTCACGCAAAATACGCGTCAGGCGGCGGGTGTCGATATCGGCAATGCCCAGTACGTTTTGGCTTTTCAGATAATCAGAGAGGGTTTGTTCGGAACGAAAGCTGCTGGCCAACAGGGGAAGATCGCGAATCACCAGGCCTGCTGCCGCAATGGAAGCGGATTCCACATCTTCGCTGTTGATGCCGGTATTGCCGATGTGGGGATAGGTCAGGGTAACGATTTGGCGGGTATAAGAGGGGTCGGTGAGGATTTCCTGGTAGCCGGTCATGGCTGTATTGAACACCACCTCACCGCTTGTGATTCCCTCCGCGCCAATGGCCGTGCCATGAAACACACTGCCATCTTCCAGGGCCAATATCGCGGGTTTGCTCAATGCGGGGTTATTCAAAACACGTTCTCCCATGCTGGTGGGAGCCTGTGGGCGCAGGCTCGGCGATCCGGTTGTCGGCGTTTGCGTGCAAACGTCGGGTCGTAAAAAAGCGGGACGAAGCCGACAATAAAAACATCGGTTTCATCCCGCTTGTTGTTCTCATCCATGCCACCGTAACGGTCGTGCCATGGCGCAGCAGTTCGCTGACTTTTTTCTCACACCTAACGGCCAGTGCAACAAGCGTGGTGCACTTTCCACTGACATTCTTTCCACTAACTGCCACAGGCATTCGCTGCAGGCGTTTTTTCAGCGCCTCGACAGCCACTCGGCCAAAATTTTTGGAATGTTACAGGATTTACCGACCGCAGGCTAGCCCTTTATTTTCAGCGTGGCGTTACGTTCGTTTTGCCGATCAGTGAAGCGCCAAGACATCCTGCATGTCGTAGCGGCCGTGAGGCTGGCTGGCGACCCAGCGTGCGGCGCGCACGGCGCCTTTGGCAAAGGTCATCCGGCTTGAGGCCTTGTGGGTGATTTCGATCCGCTCGCCTTCGGTGGCGAACATCACGGTATGCTCTCCGACGATATCGCCTGCACGCACGGTCGCAAAGCCGATCTCTTTATCGGTACGCGGGCCGCACTGCCCTACCCGCTCGAACACGCCGTGCTCTTTTAAGGTGCGGCCGAGACTGTCGGCAACCACTTCCCCCATTTTGATGGCCGTTCCGGACGGCGCATCGACCTTGTGGCGGTGGTGAGACTCGATCACTTCGATATCGTACCCTTCATCGCCCAGGGCTTTCGCCGCCGTTTCCAGCAACTTTAGCGTCAGGTTCACGCCCACGCTCATATTGGGGGCGAACACCATGGCGACTTTATCGCGGTAGCTATCCAGCTCGGCCAGTTCGTCGTCGTTCATGCCGGTGGTGCCGATCACGATGCGCTTACCGTGCTTGGCGCAGAACGCCAGATTCGCCAACGTCACTTTCGGTGCGGTGAAGTCGATCAGCACGTCGAAGTCATCGACGATGGCGCTGAGCGAATCGACCGCCACCACGCCCCGCTTGCCTACGCCCGCCAGCTCGCCGATATCGGCACCGGCCAGGGAGCTGCCCGGCTCCACGATACCGCCCGCCAGGGAGGCATCGGCTTCTTGCTCGACGGCGTTGACTAACGTGCGGCCCATGCGGCCAGCGACGCCTACAATGGCAATTCGGGTCATGGAAACTCCTACGGATACGCTGTTGCAGCGGACTAGAAACGAAAAAGGTAGCCGCGATTATAGCAGACCACCCCGGCCGATGCGGCGCTAACGCCGACACCCAGCGATCACTTCAATTTTCCCAGACGATCTCTAGCGGTTCGTCTTTCGCCATTCGTACCAAATGGCTTTCGACCACGCCTTCGAGCTGGTCTAAGTGCTCCTCTTCGAGGGTTTCGATAGAGACCAGTAGTCGCTCTGGCTCCGCGTGCATCAGACAGGTACCGCTGGCGAACACGATTTTGGCGTCCTGCTCGGTATGCTCGACCTCCAACTTATGCGCCCAGTGTTTGCATAAGCGGTTGATCAAGCGCGCACCAGAGGGGGTGGCAATCTCAGCTCGGGATAACGGCATGGGTTCACTCCATCTTCATAGTAGTAAGTACCCACTAGCGTAATCCTCGCTGTGAAAAGAACCAAGCAACGAATGAGAATTCCTTGCAACGGCCTGTTGCCATCATGCTAATGCTTGGCACTTACCTCGACACCTTTTCTGCTTTAAGGGATAATGCCGGATATGAGAATAGCAATTAACATCAACATCTATGTTTGATTAAACACTCATCGTTAGCGTAGACGCTAAAGAACTCAGGTACTCAATACCACTATGCTGTTACGCCTATCTCTTCCTTTTGTAGGTGCGCTGACGTCTTTCGTTTGCGCGTCGGCCATCGCGGCCCCCATTACGGTTACCGATATTGCTGGCCGACAGATCACTCTAGACGCCCCTGCCGAACGCGTCATCCTAGGTGAAGGCAGACAAATCTACCTGCTCGGCATGCTCGAACCCGATGCACCACTGGCCCACGTGGTGGGCTGGCGAGAAGACTTTTCACAAGCAGACCCTGACAACTACCAACGCTACTTAGAGCGCTTCCCCGAAATGGCGTCGATTCCCACCTTTGGGGGCTTCAAAGATGGTACCTTCGATGTCGAACAAGCAGCATCACTGAATCCCGACCTGATCCTGATGAACATCGAGGCAAAAGCAGCCACCGAGGATGCCGCCTACGATGACAAGCTCGCGGAACTGGATATTCCCATCGTGTACGTGGACTTCCGCGAAGACCCCATCGAGAACACCATTCCATCGATGCGCCTGATCGGCCAGCTGATGAACGACGAGGCCGCTGCCGAGGAGTTCATCACCTTTGCTGAAGCGCAGCTCGCCCGGGTAACGGATGTCATCGAGCAAGCCGACCCCGAACGGCCACGCGTCTTCGTCGACCGTGCAGGCGGCTATTCGGATGAGTGCTGCATGAGCTTCGGCCCTGCCAACTTTGGCGAATACGTGACGTTGGCAGGCGGCATCAATATTGCCGATGGCATCATCCCCGCCAGCTTTGGCAACCTCAACCCCGAGCAAATCATCGCCGCCAACCCGCAGCACGTGGTGGTCACGGGCGGCAGTTGGGATGCCTACGTGCCTGGCGGAGACTGGGTCGGTGTCGGTCCCGGAGCCGACCAGGCGCAGGCCCGGGAAAAACTGCAAGCGCTAACGACCCGCACCGCCATGACCGGCATCGAGGCCGTCGAGACGGGGAATGTGCACGCGATTTGGCACCAGTTCTATAACAGCCCCTACTACTTCGTTGCCGTACAGCAGCTGGCCAAGTGGTTCCATCCCGAGCTGTTTGAAGATTTAGACCCCGAAGCTACCTTGGAAGAGCTTCACGACCGGTTTCTGCCGATCGACTATCAGCCCGGCTACTGGATAACGCTTCATGATGAGTAATGCCAACGTCGCCCACCCAACCGCCGGACGCACGTTCTATCGCGCACAAGTGTGGCGTCGGCAGCTAATTCTGGTGGGCCTGACCCTCGCGCTACTGCTCAGTCTCTGCGTGGATTTAGCGCTCGGCCCCGCCCGCTTCAGCTTGGCAGAGGTGGTGGCTGCGCTGGTGACACCGGATGTCGTCAGCCAGCAAGCGCGGGTCATTTTGTGGGATATTCGTATGCCGGTCGCGCTCATGGCCATCGTCGTGGGGGCTAGCCTCTCGGTGGCGGGCGCGCAGATGCAGACCATCCTCAGCAACCCGCTCGCCAGCCCGTTCACGCTGGGGATATCCGCGGGCGCCAGCTTCGGTGCTGCCCTTGGCTTGGCCTTTGGTGTGGCCATCATCCCCACCGCCATCGAATATGTAGTGCCCATCAACGCGTTTCTGATGGCCATGTTCACCGCGTTTTTGATTCACGCGCTGAGCCTCAAGCGCGGCGTCACCGTGGAAACCATCGTGCTACTCGGCATCGCGATGGTGTTCATCTTCAACTCGCTGATGGCGCTGATTCAGTTCTTTGCCAGCCAAGAGGCCGTGGCGGCCGTCGTGTTCTGGACGATGGGCAGCCTTACCAAAGCCACTTGGCCAAAGTTTTGGATCGCACTCGGCGTGCTCGCCCTGGTAATGCCGCTTTTGGCACGCCACGGTTGGGCGCTCACCGCCATGCGCCTGGGGGATGCCAAAGCGGAGAGCATGGGCGTCAACCCTCGCGCGCTGCGCCTAGAGGTATTGGTGCTCGTGTCGCTGCTGGCCGCCATCGCCGTTGCCTTCGTCGGTACGATTGGCTTCATTGGCCTGGTGGGTCCGCACATTGCTCGTATGCTGCTAGGCGAAGATCAGCGCTTCTTCCTGCCCGGCTCGGCGCTGTGCGGTGCACTGATTCTCTCGGTGGGGTCGGTGCTGTCCAAGATCATCATTCCCGGCACCATCATTCCCATCGGCATCATCACGTCGCTCGTGGGCATTCCCTTCTTCCTTTTCCTCGTGCTCAATCACAAGAAGGCCGCATGGTAACGCTACAGCTCAAGAACGTGTGCGCCCGCTATGGGCGCAAAACCATCGTTCACGACATCACCACGCCCTGCTTTCAAGGCGGGCAAGTCGTGGCGCTGCTTGGCCCCAACGCGGCAGGCAAATCGACGCTGTTCCGTCGTATTCTGGGATTGCTGAAAGGCGGGGGCGACGTGCTCATTTCGAATACCACCGCCGAGCGTCCCGTGGCCTACATGCCCCAGGACACCGGTGCCAGAGCCGTCTTATCGGTGTATGAGTCCGTGCTGCTGGCCCGCATGCAAGGGCGCAGCCTGACGGTACAAGCCGACGACCTTGCCCAAGTGGACAAAGCGCTTGCCGAGCTGAACATTAGCGCGCTGGCCGAGCGTGACATCGGCGATTTGAGCGGCGGCCAGCGCCAGCTAGTGAGCGCTGCCCAGGCGCTGGTGCAGGAGCCTGACATCCTCATGCTGGACGAGCCCACGTCCGCGCTCGATCTCAACCGACAAATTAGCCTGTTGAGCGTACTGAGACGCCTAGCCGACGAGCGGCAAATGCTGATTCTGGTCGCTCTACACGACATTGGCCACGCCCTGCGCTTTACCGATCACGCCATGGTGCTGGAACAGGGTCGACTGATCGCCTGCGGCGCCACGGAGGACGTCATCACCCCGGAGCTACTGCGCGGCGTTTACCGCGTGAACGCTCGCATCGAGGCCTGCTCGAAGGGGCGGCCTCAGCTTATCGTCGAAGAGGCCATTTAAGGCGCTTACCCTCCAGCGCCGCCAATACGACACCGGCCAGCATCAAAGGCAGCGCCAAGAAGAAGTGGTACGAGGCCGGAATATCGAATAACCACCAATCTGCCAACACCGGCCAGAGCAAGGCGAGGTATTCGAACGGCGCTAACCGCGACGCCTCGGCATAGCGAAATGCCAGCGTCATCGCGATATGCGCCGCCCCGCCCAACAGCCCCGCCAGCACGAGCAGGCTCAACACCTCTGGGCGTAACGCTGACCAGCCTAGCGGCAGCGTCGCCAGCCCCGCCAGGGCCGACACCAAAATGAAGTAAAATGCGATAGCGCCCGGCGTTTCCGTTCGCGAAATGCGCCGCACGGTCAGTAACGCGCCCGCCGTCAACACCGCGCTCAGCACCGCCAATAGATAGCCCACCAGCTGGCCCGACTGAGAAGCACCGCCCACGTTCGGCAACACCAGCACGGCCATTCCCCCCATCGCCAGCCCCATCGCGAGCGCACGCACCCACGTAAAGCGCTCGCCCAACAGCAGGACACCGCCTAGTGCCATAAAAATAGGCGTCAACTGCGCCAGCAGCGTGGTCTCTGCTACCGGCAACACCGCCACAGCGGCAAACGAGGCAAACATCGCCGCCGCGCCCAATCCTGAACGCAAGGCATGCCCCAACGGTCGCCGGGTCGCCAACCCCTGAGGAAACTCCCGGCGTAGGGCCAGAAACACCACGATCGGCAGCAGCGCAAACAGCGAACGGAAAAACACCGACTGCCCCACCGGCACCTCATCGCTCACGGCTTTGATACACACCAGCATGCCCGTAAACAGCACCCCCGACAGCACACGCAGCCAAATCCCCAAATAAGGGCGGTCAACAGCATCCAAAGGCATTAGGTGGTTTCCTTCATTCGTCAGCGTCCATCGGTTGATAAGCGGATGCTGTTATTGTGACGTAAGTCGCCTTGGCTTGTCTCACTCAAGCCCCGCGTAGCATCGTCTGCCAGACCCACAGGCCTTGGCGCGGCGGATGGGTCTTCAATGGCATATACATATAAAAAAGCCCCAGCACCGGGGTGCTGGGGCTGTTACTTCAGAGCGCTCTGGGCTCTTACGGCTTCATCTCTTCAAAGAACTTCTTCACGCTGTCGAAGAAACCGGTCTTCTTCGGTGAGTGGCTGTGGCTGTTGCTGCCATCGAAGCTCTCTTGCAGCTGGCGAAGCAGGTCTTTCTGCTCGTCGTTGAGGTTGACGGGCGTTTCCAGCACCACTTTGCACAGCAGGTCGCCGGGGGCGCCGCCGCGAACGGGCTTCACGCCTTTACCACGTAGGCGGAAGAGTTTGCCGGTTTGGGTTTCCGGCGGAATCTTCAGCTTCACGCGACCATCTAGCGTGGGCACTTCCAACTCGCCACCGAGGGCTGCATCGACGAAATTGATCGGCACGTCGCACTGCAGGTGCTTACCGTCACGCTTGAAGATGTGGTGCGGCTTGATGGAAACCTGAACGTACAGATCGCCCGCCGGGCCACCGTTCACGCCGCTCTCGCCTTCGCCGTTGAGACGAATACGGTCGCCGGTATCCACACCCGGCGGAATCTTCACCGAGAGGGTGCGGGTTTCGCGCACGCGGCCTTCGCCGTTACATTTGTGGCACGGCACTTTGATGTGCTGGCCACTGCCGTGACAAGTCGGGCAGGTTTGCTGAACCGCAAAGAAGCCCTGCTGCATGCGTACTTGGCCGTGACCATGGCAGGTCGGGCAGGTCTCTTTGGTGGAGCCCGGCTCGGCGCCGCCACCGTCGCAGCGGTCACACTCGATATGACGCGGGACGCGAATATCCACCGTGGTGCCCGCCACTGCGCTCTCTAGATCCAGCTCTAGGTTGTAGCGCAGGTCGGAACCCCGTGCAGGTGCGTTGGGCCCACGACGACGACCACCGCCGCCACCGAAGATATCGCCAAACACATCGCCGAAGATATCGCTGAAATCGCCAGCGCCGCCGCCACCGAAGCCACCGCCGCCAAAGCCGCCGCCCTGGCCATCCACACCGGCATGGCCGAACTGGTCGTAGGCCGCGCGCTTCTCGCCATCGCTCAGAACTTCGTAAGCTTCCGACACTTCGCGGAATTTTTCCGCTGCGGAGGTATCGTCCGGGTTTCGATCAGGGTGGAATTTTTGCGCCAGACGGCGATAGGCCTTTTTGATCTCTTTCTGATCGGCCCCTTTTTCGACACCCAGGACTTCGTAATAATCGCGTTTGGACATGGGTCCTACGCCTCCTGGTTAGCTACGCACTATAGGCGTCTCGGCCGCGGAAACAGCAACGCGGGAGTTGCCTCCCGCGTCACCGCTTTCCTTGGCAGAAAGAGGTGGGTTACTGCTTCTTCTTGTCGTCGTTGACTTCTTCGTATTCGGCGTCAACCACGTCATCGTCCTGCTTGGTGCTGGCTTCTTCAGCACCTTCACCACCCGCCTGGGCCGCTTCTGCCTGTTCGGCGTACATCTTTTGCGCCAGCTGGCCGGAGACTTCGGTCAGCGCATCCAGTTTCTTCTGGATGTCGTCCTGGTCATCGGTTTTCACCGCTTCTTCCAGTTCGGCGATGGCGTTTTCGATGGCCTGTTTCTCGTCATCGGTGGCCTTATCGCCCGCTTCTTGAACGGTCTTACGGGTGGCGTGAATCATGCCGTCCGCTTGGTTACGCAGCTGTACCAGCGCTTCGAACTTCTTGTCTTCGTCCGCGTGAGCTTCAGCGTCGCGTACCATTTGCTCGATCTCATCATCGGAGAGGCCGCTAGACGCCTTGATGACGATGGACTGCTCTTTGCCGGTCGCCTTGTCTTTGGCAGACACGTTCAGAATACCGTTGGCATCGAGGTCGAACGCCACTTCGATCTGCGGCACACCGCGCGGTGCCGGCGGAATGTCGGCGAGGTCGAAGCGACCCAGCGACTTGTTCTGCGACACTTGCTTACGCTCACCCTGAACGACGTGAATGGTCACGGCGGTCTGGTTGTCATCCGCGGTCGAGAAGGTTTGCGTCTTCTTGGTCGGGATGGTGGTGTTCTTGTCGATCAGCGGCGTCATCACGCCACCCAGGGTTTCGATACCCAGGGTCAGCGGGGTCACGTCGAGCAGCAGTACGTCTTTAACGTCGCCACCCAGAACACCGCCCTGAATCGCAGCACCCACGGCCACTGCTTCGTCCGGGTTCACGTCTTTACGGGCTTCTTTACCGAAGAAGTCTGCCGCTTTCTTCTGAACCATCGGCATACGGGTTTGGCCGCCGACCAGGATCACTTCGTCGATTTCAGACGCGGACAAGCCTGCATCTTTCAGCGCCATCTTGCACGGCTCGAGCGAACGCTGTACCAAGTCTTCGACCAGCGACTCCAGCTTGGCACGGGTCACCTTCACGTTGAGGTGTTTCGGGCCAGTGTTGTCGGCGGTGATGTACGGCAGGTTCACGTCGGTCTGCTGCGCGCTGGAAAGCTCGATCTTGGCTTTCTCGGCGGCTTCTTTCAGACGCTGCATGGCCAGATTGTCACCAGACAAATCGATACCGCTGTCCGACTTGAACTGATCGACCAGATAGTTGATCAGCGCGAGGTCGAAATCCTCACCACCCAGGAAGGTGTCACCGTTGGTTGCCAATACTTCGAACTGCGTTTCGCCATCCACGTCGGCGACTTCGATGATGGAAATATCGAAGGTACCACCACCCAGGTCGTAGACTGCGATGGTTTTGTCGCCACGGGCTTTGTCCATGCCGTAGGCCAGAGCAGCAGCGGTCGGCTCGTTGATGATACGCTTGACGTCTAGACCGGCAATGCGGCCTGCATCTTTAGTAGCCTGACGCTGGCTGTCGTTGAAGTAGGCCGGTACGGTGATGACCGCTTCGGTGACCGCTTCGCCGAGATAGTCTTCGGCGGTTTTCTTCATCTTCTTCAGCACTTCCGCGCTCACCTGCGGCGGTGCCATTTTTTTGCCTTTTACTTCTACCCACGCGTCACCGTTGTCGGCTTCGGCGATTTTGTAGGGCACCATCTTGATGTCTTTTTGAACGACATCGTCTTTGAAGCGACGGCCGATCAGACGCTTGATGGCGTAAAGGGTGTTTTCCGGGTTGGTCACTGCCTGGCGCTTGGCGGCCTGGCCTACCAGGGTTTCGCCGTCGTCGGTGTAAGCAATGATGGAAGGCGTGGTACGACCGCCTTCGGCGTTTTCAATGACTTTAGCGCTGTCACCATCGAGCACGGCCACACAAGAGTTAGTGGTGCCCAGGTCGATACCAATAATGCGTCCCATAGCAAAAACCTCGAATTCGGTTGAAACAAAACTGATGTTTTACGCCGCTGTTACTTACTTGGCGTCTGCGGGTTTTCCCGCGGGTTGCCCTTTATTTGGGGGCCGCTTGCCGCATTTCAAGGGCTTTTTTTGCGGCAATGCGTCAACGCGGCTTAATTCGCTTTTTGGCTGACCACGACCATGGCAGGACGCACGAGGCGGCCGTTCAACAGATAGCCTTTCTGCATCACATCCATCACGGTGTTGGGGTCGAGCTCTGGGTTCGGCACCATCGCCATGGCTTCATGCACCTGTGGATCGAAGGGCTCGCCCTGAGGCTCGATGCTTTCGACGCCAAACTTGTTCAGCACGTCGAGCTGCATCTTGAGGGTCATGGAGACACCTTCGCGATGCGCCTCGGACGCATCGTCCTGCATGCTTTCCAGCGCTTTTTCCAAGCTATCCACCACGGGCAGCAGCTCTTTGACGAACTTCTCCAGGGCAAACTTGCGCGCCTTTTCGGCTTCTTGCTCCGCCCGGCGGCGAACGTTCTGAGCTTCGGCAGCAGCCCGCAGCGCTTGGTCTTTGGCTTCCGCCAGGCTCTGCTCGAGCTCTTCTACCTGAGCGGCCAGCACGTCGGCTTCGGGGCTGCCAGCGCTATCTTCCAGCGGTGCATCGTCATCGATCAGCCCTTCCAGTTCGCCTTCCACCAACCGCTCTTCGGCAGATTGGTCGGTGACCTCTGCTTCCTGCTCTTGGCGTGCCAGCTCATCTTCCAACGGGGTTTGCGGTTCTTTTGCCATGCCTTGCTCCTGAAATAAGTAACGGTGCCGGTGGCGGCCACCTGAGGTAAGTAGCGGGTGTTAACCACGTATGCAGCCTATATGGGGGCCATCAAAGCCATCTCAAGAGGGGCATTGAAGTGAGTTATCGACTACTGTATAAAACAACAATTATTGGATAAGTATCCAGCTTCTGTGCCGCACCGCCTCAGGAGGCCTTATGCTTACGCAGCTAGCGATCCAAGACTATGCGATCGTTGATCGTCTCGAACTCGACCTCACCCGTGGCATGACCGCTATTACGGGGGAAACCGGGGCGGGTAAATCCATTCTGCTGGGTGCCCTGGGGCTCTGCCTGGGCGAGCGCGCCGATGCGGGTAGCGTGCGCCACGGCTGCGAGCGAACCGACCTCTCCGCCCGTTTCGATATCCAGCACCTGCCCGCAGCAGCCGAGTGGCTCGACGCCCGCGAGCTGCCTGCCGATGAGTGTCTCTTGCGTCGCGTGGTTACTGCCAACGGCCGCTCCAAGGCGTGGATCAATGGCCACCCAGCGACCATTGCCGATTTGAAATCCCTCGGTGAACAGCTAATTCAGATTCATGGCCAGCATGCCCACCAAGCCTTGATGCGGGAAGAGACGCACTTGGCGCTACTGGATGACTACGCCGGGCTTCGCGAAGGCAGCCAGCAGCTCACCGAGACGTTCCGCGAGTGGCGCAGTGCCCGCCGTCGGCTGAAAAAACTCAGTGAAGAGGGCAGCGAAGTCGAGGCCAAACGCCAACTGCTGCGCTATCAAGTCGAGGAGCTGGACCAGTTGGGCCTTGCCGAAGGCGAGCTGCAAACCTTGGAAGAGGAGCAGCACACCCTGGCCCACGCCGAAGAGACCCTGCGTGAAACCCAGTTTGCCGCCGACTGCTGCGAAAGCGATGAAGGAGGCGCGCTGTCGCTTCTCAACCAAGCCTACGCCCACCTGAGCGCGCTGCCCGGCAGCGACAAAGGCACGCTGGCCAATACGCTCACCATGTTGAGCGATGCCCGAATTCAAGTCGAAGAGGCCGCTAGCGAGCTGCACCGATTGGCCAGCACCACCGAACTGGACCCAGAGCGACTGGCGTGGGTCGAGGAGCGCATGGGCGACGTACACCGCATTGCCCGTAAGCACCACGTCGCTCCCGAAGAGATTTGCGCGCTGCATGCCCAACTCAAACAAGAGGTGGCGCAGCTCGAAGCCAGCGATGACGATCTAGAAGCCCTCAGCAGTCAAGTGGCCGAGTACCGCGAGCGTTACCGCAGCGAGGCCAAGCAGCTCACCGAAGCACGTCAGAAGGCCGCCGTGCGTCTGGGCAAAGAGGTGCAGCAGCAGTTGGCCTTCTTGGCCATGGGCAAAGCACGTTTCGACGTGGACGTCACCCCGCGCGAAACGCCTTCCCCCGAGGGCTTGGACCATGTGCAATTCCTGATCAGCGCCAACCCGGGCCAACCCGCCCGGCCGCTCACCAAAGTCGCTTCCGGCGGCGAGCTGTCGCGCATCAGCCTGGCCATTCAGGTGGTGGCGGCGTCGCATTCGACGATTCCGAGCTTGGTCTTCGATGAAGTGGACGTGGGTATTTCTGGGGCAACGGCGGAAATCGTCGGCCAACTGCTACGTAAACTAGGCGAAAACGGCCAGGTGATGACCGTGACCCACCTGCCTCAAGTGGCCGCCCAGGCGCACCAGCACCTGCACATCGAAAAGCGCGCCAAGCGAGACACCACACTCACCCACATGGCGCTGCTGGACGAACGCGGCCGGATCAGCGAGCTGGCGCGTATGCTGGGCGGCGTGACGCTGTCCGACCAAACCCTGGCCCATGCGCGGGAAATGCTCCACGCCAGCCAGCGCCCGCCGCACTGAACCTGACGGTTTTCTCTTCAACGACTCACCGAATACAAAACGCCCCCAGAGCACCGGTGAAACATCACGTGCACTCTGGGGGCATTTATTTCACGGCGCGAGACTTAGCAAACCCGCGCTTGATGAGCCACTATTTGCGATTCGTTGGGCCGCTATCCTGGCGTGTTACGTCAGACCCACGAGGGCGAACGTACAGCACCAACGCATGGTCCACGAGTTCGTAGCCGTGCTCTTCGGCGATCTCTTGCTGGCGACGCTCGATGATGTCATCGACGAATTCGATGATCTCACCGCTTTCCAGACACACCATATGGTCATGGTGGTCCTCTTGGGTCATCTCGAAAACCGCGTGACCACCGTCGAAATTGTGACGAATCACAAGGCCCGCCGACTCGAATTGAGTCAATACGCGGTAGACGGTCGCCAAGCCAACATCCTCGCCCGCATCGATCAGTGTTTTATACACTTCTTCTGCGCTAAGGTGGTGTTGGCCCGAAGCATTTTCGAGAATCTGCAGGATCTTGACGCGCGGCAGGGTCACTTTTAGCCCGGCTTTGCGTAGTTCATGGTTCTGATCGGCCATGGTTGCTCTTCGCAGTAACAGGTTAGGTCGGGTATCATCGACCGAAACCACGATAGTGAAGAACAGGCTCAAATGCAAAAATTGACTCGTATCATTACCCTTTCCGTTGCCCTGACCGTCGTTAGTGGCTGCAGCTACGTTGGCGTTTACAAGCGCGACATTCCTCAGGGCAACCTGGTTACTCAAGAGATGGTCAGCCAGCTTCAACCAGGCATGACCCAAGAGCAGGTGACCTATGTCATGGGACGTCCGCTGCTGGAAGCGCCCTTCAATTCTCGCGAGTGGGACTACGTGTATCGCATCGATAAAGCGTACGAAGGCGTGGAACAGCGCCGCGTGACGCTGACGTTCGATAATGCAGGCCGCTTGATGAACATCGAACGAGACGGTGATTTTTCGCGCGACCTGCCGATCAGCACCGACCGGGGTATGGGCCCCGCCGTTGAAGGCGCTGACCCGTTGGATGCGCTGCCCATCCAACGCACGCCCACACCGGAGACGGCCCCCGAACCGCAGCCAATCATTACCGACGAGTGAGGCAGGACTACTGTCCTTTGGCCTGACGTTTGGCCCGCTCTAATCGGGCCGCTTTTGGATCGATCTGCAGTGGGCGGTAGACCTCGACACGATCGCCCTCGCGTAACGCCTCTTTCTCTGGGTGGCGAATCGCCTTACCAAAAATACCCAGCGGCGCCTGTGTAAAGGTATCGCTGGGCACTTCTTGGAACAGGCTAGGCAAATCGGCCAATGACACTGCTTGCCGTGCGGTGGTCCCTTCCGGCACCGTCAGCGCGACGATACGCTGCTTGTGCGGCAACGCGAAGGCAACTTCAACGTTTAGCTGTTTAACGGCCATACATCTCGTCAGCACGCTTGGTGAACGCGTCGACCAACTGCCCGGCAATTTGTTGGAATAGCTTGCCAAACGCCATACTGAGTAGCTTGTTGGCAAATACGAACTCCATCTCCAGACTCACCTTGCAGGCGTCCGCACCCATGGGCGTGAATAACCAGCGCCCTTTTAGCTGCTTGAACGGCCCTTTCACAAGCGACAGCTCGATCCGCTCGGGCGCATACAAGTCATTACGCGTGGTAATGGTTTGTTCCACGCCTGCGCGTCCTAGCGTCATTTCGCCAATCAGGTGATCGGCGTCGTGCTCGAGCAAACGCGCTCGACGGCACCCCGGCAGGAACTCGGGGTAGCGTTCGAAGTCATTGACCAAATCGAACATTTGCTGGGGGGTGTGCCGCACCAAGGCGGTACGATTGACGGTTGGCATTGACCTCTCCGCTGACTTCACAGTGCCCAGAGCGTATCATGGGAAACATTTTTTCAGACCTTGAATGGTATCACGCCTCCCCACATAACGAAGGGGTGCTACTGACAGATCAACGATGAGGTTCCATGGCCACGAAAAAAGGTAACAGCAAGGGCCCCGGCAGCAGTGTCATCGCCCAGAACAAGAAGGCACGGTTTGAGTACCATATCGACGAAACCTTCGAAGCGGGCTTGGCGCTGGCAGGCTGGGAAGTCAAAAGCCTGCGCGCGGGTAAAGCGCAGCTCACCGACACCTACATTTTGATTCGCAACGGCGAAGCCTTCCTGCTGGGAAGTCATATCATGCCGCTGAACACGGCCAGCACTCATGAAATCGCCGACCCCACTCGCACGCGCAAACTGCTGCTGCACCGTAAAGAGATTGCCAAGATTTTCTCGGTCACACAGGACAAAGGCCACACCTGCGTGCCGCTCAAGCTCTACTGGAAGCGTAACAAGGTGAAGTGCGAGCTAGCGCTGGTGACCGGTAAGAAAATCCACGACAAGCGAGCTACCGAGAAAGACCGCGACTGGAACCGCCAAAAAGGTCGGATTATGCGGGAACATAACAAGGCATAACTGGTCAATTCGTTGTGAGCACGTTAGACTACGGCTCTGACTTAGGGGGCGACATGGTTTCGACGCCGGTGACAAACCCTGCGGTGCATGCCGAGAGCGTGATGTATCTCGTAAATACCACATCACGAAAAATAGTCGCAAACGACGAAAACTACGCTCAAGGCGCGCTGGCAGCTTAAACCCTGCTAGCTTCTTGTCTGGCCCCAAGGTGATGTGCCTATTCATCACTGCGGGGATATGAGCTAAAGCTGATAGGACCGCGGTTGGCGGTGTCTTCTCGTCAACCGTTAAACTTTAGAAGGCTCGCGTGGCTGAATCCTGACCGTCGGAGTCAGTCGCGCTAAAGCAAATGACGGAATCTAAGCATGTAGAGCCAATGGGCGCGTGCTGGCGGACGCGGGTTCAATTCCCGCCGCCTCCACCACACAAGGGTTTCAAGAGTTTTCAAAACCTCCCATAAACCCAGCAATGAAGCGCCTCCGGGCGCTTTTTTGTTGTCAGGAGTTTTCACCTGATACCTTGACATGCCCCCACCACAGGGGGCATATCTGGGGGCACCATGAGCCTTCACCGATGAGGTGCCCCCAAATGGCCCACGTTAGCAACAAGCTGTCGGCTACCGCCGTGCGCAGCGCCAAACCCCAAGAGAAAACCTACCGCCTTACCGATGGTGGGGGCATGTATCTTGAAGTTACCCCAACTGGGGGCACCTACTGGCGCATGAAGTACCGCTTCCACGGCAAGGAAAAGCGCTTAGCGATTGGCGTATATCCAGAAGTAAGCCTTGCCGCCGCCAGAGACGCCCGCGACCAAGCCCGCAAGCTGCTAGCACAAGGGTTAGACCCCAGCACCACCAAGCGTGTAACCAAGGAGCTTGGCAAGACAGCCTCTGAAAACACCTTTAAGGCGGTGGCCACTGAATGGCTTGAGCATATCCACCGCCATGAAGTGGTACCCGACCACTACAAGCGCAACAAGTCACGCTTAACCCGTGACGCCTTCCCAGCGCTGGGCCATCGGCCAATTACCGACATAACCCCACCCGAACTGCTGGAATGCCTGCGCAAAATTGAGAAGCGCGGCCACCTGGAAACCGCCCACCGGGTTAAAACGCTGTGCGGGCAAGTATTCCGCTACGCTATTTCTACGGGCCGTGCTGAACGCGACCTAACCCCCGATCTGAAAGGCGCACTCCGCACCCCAAAGACCAACCACCATGCAGCGATCACCGACCCGGCAGAGCTTCCCCCACTGTTGAACGCTATCGACGGTTACGGCGGTATGCCCGTTACCATTACTGCGCTCAAGTTATCGCCATTGGTATTTGTGCGCCCTGGTGAGCTGCGCCAAGCCCGCTGGGAAGATATCGACTTTGAAAGCGAGGAATGGGCCTTCAAACCCAGCAAAAACGCTGATCCGCTGATAGTGCCCCTACCCCGCCAAGCCATCGACATGCTGGCAGAGCTTTACCGTCTAACGGGCCGGGGTGAATACGTGTTTCCTGGTGCCCGGAGTAGCAAGCGCCCAATGAGCAACACCACCATCAAAGCGGCACTTGACCGCATGGGCTTCAAGGGTGAAATGACCGCCCACGGTTTCCGTGCCATGGCTCGCACGATCTTGGCAGAGCGCCTTGGCTACCCAGAGCAGTACATAGAGCAGCAGCTAGCCCACAAGGTGAGAGACAGCAACGGACGCGCCTATAACCGCACCACGCACTTAGAACAGCGCCGGGAAATGCTGCAAAGCTGGGCCGATTACCTAGACGCCCTGCGCGATGGCCCAAGCAACGTGGTGCCGATCTACAAAGGGGCTAGGGCATGAAAAATCAAGGCGGGTGCTATGTAGTAAAGAACGGGGTAAAGACTCAGGTAAAAGCCCCCACTAAAGACAATTTCAGAGAGGTTTATAGCGAAGAGGAAGAAGCCAAAGACAACGCATTGGTGGAGCAGGTACTCGATGCTTTAAGGGCACTGGAAAAGCGAGCTGAAGAGCTAAAGCCCGGCATCACAAACGACCCTGATAATGCTTTGCCTGAGCTAGCAGGGCGCTGGAAATATGATGGCTTTCCCAAAGTAGGGCTGGCTATGCTTCATCGAATGATGGTTAAGGGCGGTAGCGATTTATTGGGGGCAGCTACTGCTTGGGAGATCCATCGAGATGCTATTAAGAAGGCTCGCAGTTTTTATCATGCCGAACTCTCCGACCAGCCCCTAAGGCTAGCGCTATGGGAGAACGGTTGTTCACACACGCACGGCTTTCCCCATTCATCTTCAAGCGCTGAAGCTATTGAAAATAGCTTTAGCAACTTCTACAAGCTAGAAACCACGTATTTCGGTGAAGAAGCTCTAAAACCAAACGACAAAAACGAAGTAGCAAAGGCGGCAAAGGATCGCAAAAAGAAAGAAAAGGAAGAGGAAAAAACCAAGCTGGCCAACCTGTTTTTCAACTTGTACCGGACAGACCCAAGGTACTCTAAAGCAGGCCCTGGCTATGAAGAAGCCGCCGAAGAACTACAGAAACAGGGAATATACGTTAGCGGGGGTACGATAAAGAAAGCCGTCGAACAATCCGATAACTCCATATGGGGAGACTTCCGTGCTTGGGGAATCCCTACCAGCACAATAAAAGCAAAAAAGAAAGGTAAAAAATAAGCCTAAAACTGTAAAAAGTTTACCGCGATAAAAGAAATCGTTGTCGCCATCCTTCTAGCCATGCCCCATAAGCAACCAAAGGAGCTAAAGGCATGGCTACCCCTACCAAACCAACGTCGAACCTGATCCGCTTTCCCGTTGTCCGTGAAAAAACCGGGATGAGCACAACAGGTGTTTATCGTGGCATGGAGCGCGGCGACTTTCCGAAACCCGTTCGCATTGGGCCACGCGCCGTAGCCTGGGTAGAGTCGGAAATAGACGAGTGGATCGAGCAGCGCATCGAAGCGAGCCGCCAAGAGGGGGTCGCCTGAATGTTGACCGCGCACACGCCTACCCGCTATGCTCACCTCGCTGGCGCAAAATCGCCAGCCGACCTTGGCCGGTCGAGTCAATCAAGGCGCACCAGCGCCCCCAATGACGGCGCTTTTTTTGTGCCCGTCAGTTATGGCGGCTGTGCGTGGGACACCTTCGGGTGTGCCGGTTTCCTTGATTACCGGTCGGCCAACCCGCGTACAGTCGCCCCCATCCGATGCTTGGCCGCATCCGGGGACGACTCCACTAATCAAGGAGTCACACCCATGGGATTACTACGCCTATCCCACACCCCTGCACACAGTGCATCCAGCCGCGCCGCTGCCCATCGCGCCATGGCGAAAGCCGCCTTGTTCGCCGATTCAAGCACGCGCACCCGCCTGAAGCGTTACAACCACCACATTGAAAAAGCCCAACAGCTAGAAGCCCGCGCCCTAGAGACTGCCAAGCGCAGCGTGGGGGCCGTGTCATGAAGTTAACCACCCCACAGCTAAAGCGCTTGCTTGAACTGCCCGCGCCTTTCCGCACCGACCCCATCACCAAGCTCACCATTGAGCAGGCACTAAGCCGCGTGCGTAGTGAGGTGCTGTCGTGAGCCATTGTCACATACCCCAACCCTACCGGGACGCCCTCGCCCATATTCAAGCGCTGGCGCTTACGACCAGCACCCAAGGCAGCTATTGGGTTAGCGTCGATTTTTCGGGCGTGCTGCTTCAACTGAATGTCAGCGTTAGCCGCTGTGCTGACCTGCACAACCCCACCGCCGTTTCTCAGACTTACAGCGTGTATTTGCCCCCATGCCAACGCGCCCCGCATGACGCGCTTGAACAGCTTCAAGCCATTGCCCGCAATCTGGAAGCGCTGCTTCCTGGGGCGGTGGCGGCATGAGCTATTTAAAACACTACACCAGCCTAGTGCGGCTCCCCCAGATACTGAACAGCGGCCAACTGCTGCCCCACATGGATGGCCACGTTGAAAAGTCTGTTGTGTGGTTGTCATCGGATTCCTTTTGGGAGCCTACCGCTACTAAGCCATGCCGGACTGACAACGCCCTGGTAAACCTCAAATTCTGGGAATACCGCGACCTGTTCGGCTGCATCCGCTTTGCCTTGCCTGCCGACGATAGCCGCCTGCTGACATGGCGCGACGTTTGCGAGCAAGTGGGCCTGTCCCGTGTCGAGCGTCGAAAGCTGGAAGCCGACGCCCGCAAGCGCGGTGGCGACCCTAAGCAGTGGTTTGCTGTGCCCGCCGCAATCCCCCTTGCAGATATGTCCCTGGAAATACTCAGCATCAATGAGTGGAGAACTGTGTCATGACCTACCCAAGCGCATCGTTTGAAAAGCAACTGGCAGAGATCCGCGACATTGCCCAAGCCCATGAGCGCCTAGCCGAAATCATGGGGGATATTAATTACCTGGGGCAAGGCATTACAGAACAGCAAGGTGAGGCTTGGTCAGTGGCGTTCCGCTGCATGGGTAAGCGGGAGGCTGATATGGCCCAAGACCTGCTAGAGCAAAGCATCGAAGGTGACGACGATGAGCAGGAAGAGGGCCGCGATGCTGACTAGCACCCATGAAAAAGCCCAGCGCAATGGCTGGGCCTTCTCCGCGCCGCTGACCAAAGCAAACGCTAAACCTGAGAATAGCACACGGCATGGGGCACGCCTATGCCTTGCTGATCCATGCCAACCCGCTGGGGTTGGCGCTGGCGCAGAGAAGTCACGCCCGGCAAGTGGCAAGGGGGCGATATGACCAGCCACGCCGCCTTTATTGATCGACAAGCCCTTGCTGATTCGCTGCTGAGCTGTGGCCCGTGGAAGTGTAGCAACGACGATCAAGCCTTGATCGACCACGCCACCGCCCAAGCCCGCGCCGTTGAGCTGGAAACCGCACGGCTCAACGACCCTATCTACGCGCTACAACGCGCCCGCCGCCGTGCCACCCAGCATCATCTAACCCCGCCCACGGGATATACCTGCACCGGGGAGCTGTTGCGGCTCGCTTGCCCATTGTGGTGGCGTCGGCAGCTTCGCCGCTTAACCAGCCGCCGCCGTGAGCAGCGGCAACGGCTGTTAGGCCGTACCCAGAAACGGGCGGGTATCTACGTGAGCAACGAAGGCTACCGCCGCCGTATCGACCAAGCCACCCGAAATGCTCGCCTGCTGGAAGCGATCACCGCCACCAACCAAGAGGGCGACCAGTACACGCTGGCAGAACTAACAGAGCTTGGCCTGGCTAACCCTGAGTTTCGGCGGGCAGAGCTAATGCTGCGCATTGCTGATACTGAGCGGGAAGCCGACCGGGCCGCGCATTGCGGCATGTTCTACACCATCACCACCCCTAGCCGCTTTCACCCGGTACGCCAGAACGCTAGCCTCAACCATAAATACGCTGGCGCTGACCCGCGTGAAGCACAAGCCTACCTGCAAAACCAATGGGCCAAGGCCCGCGCCAAGCTAAAGCGTGAAGGCTTGGGTATTTACGGCATCCGGGTAGCTGAGCCCCACCACGATGGCACCCCTCATTGGCACCTGCTGATATGGATGCGCCCAGAAGATGAAGCCCGCATCACCGGGGTTTTACGCCGCTATGCCCTGGAAGATTCACCGGAAGAGGTAGCCCATAACACCAGCATCCGATTTAAAGCGGTCAAGATCGACCGACGCAAAGGGAGCGCAGCGGGTTACGTGGCTAAGTACGTGGCGAAGAACATCAACGGTAAGCAGCACAACCGCCAAGGCGTGTCGGGCGATAACCTCGACCACTACGGCCAACCACTCGAAACCAGCGCCCCCCGCATAGAAGCATGGGCGGCCTGTTGGGGTATCCGTCAATTTCAGTTTGTGGGCCTGCCTTCCGTCACGGTATGGCGTGAGGTGCGCCGCCTCAAGGATGAGCAGCGCGTTGCTGACTGGGAAGCCGCCACTCGGCCAGAGCCAGAAGCCGCCGCGATACTGGATGCCATACGCAAGGCGGCCATTGCTGGCGCTTGGGATAAATACCTTCACCTGATGGGCGGGCCGATGCAGCCCCGCGCCGCTGCCCCTATTCGCCCATGGCGTGTGGTGCGCCAAACCGTTGATCCCGCCAACATCAACCCCATGAGCGGCGAATGGTCAAGCGACACGCTAGGGCGCTATGGGGAACCCATGGCCAGCACCTGGGGCTTGGTGGTCAGCAGCCAGCTAGGGGAAACGGAATACCTTACCCGGTACTACCGCTGGACGTTTGAGCGAAAAGGTGAAGCGGCCGGGGTTGATTTTCAGCGCGTAGGCGAAGCCGCAGCGCCTTGGACTGGTGTCATTAACTGTACGCAAACCACCCCCAAAAGCACGCTTGATGATTGGGAGTGGCATATCACCGAGTCGTTTAGGCGCATGTTCCCACCCCTGCCAAGGGAGCGGGTAAACCGCATCCAACAGCAAGCCGCCATAGATGCCCACCACTACCGCGTTATGTCCGTTAAGCGACGCCTTGAACATGAAGAGCGCGAGCGCTTGCGGGCCACTATCGAGGAAGGCCGTGAGCTGGTTCTTGATTGGCTGTTGGATGGGGAGCTGTCACTTGCTGATATTCCACCGGGGGTATTTGCATGAACGGCGACGCCTTACTTGCACGCATTGCCCAACTGCAAGCCAGCGCGGGTGCTTCCCGATCGCAAGGCAAGCCCGGTACGCGCCCACGACAACACCCACGGCGTGCAACCGTGACCACCCGCATAGAGCCATGGCTGGCGCTGATAGAGAAGCGGTGTGGCCTGCTGGCAGAGGATCGTCGCTTTATTCGCCTACGGCTGGCCACCCGGCAGCCCGGCGATGCCATGCAACTAGCCGAAGGGTATAGCGCTGCCTGGGAGCAAGCCGCCATGCAGGAACAGCGCACCCACGTTAAGAACAACGCGGGCCGTCAAGCGGCTAACCGCTGGCTAAAACGGCAGCTTGAGCAATGAGCATTCTAGCAGCGGGGTTAAAAGGGTATGGCTTGCAGTGGCTTAACGGTGGCCACGCTTGCTAATGACCTGTTGCAGGCTATCAGGCTGTACAGCAGCCCCTAATAAAAACCTAGGTTCTTCTGGCGGCCAACGCCCTGAGCCACGGGGGCAGGCAGCCCCGGATTTCGGGAATTTTTCGGCTACCCAGCGTGTACCACCGCAGGTGGGCAGTATTCGCGCAGCGGTGCGGTTTATCACCTGTGCGACCTGTACAACGGCCCCGGCTAACTCAGGCCCTGCATGTACAGGTGGCCTTCCTAGAAATGACCACATCAACGCGACACCACTCACCAACAAAGGCCAGCGCTTAGGGCTGCCGGGAGGTGACGAAATGCGATAGCCCAACACTCACCAAAAGCCCCAATAAGGCCCGATTAAGGGCAAATAAAAGTGATACGAAAATGAAGAAACGCGGTTCCCAGATTTACCCAACCCAGCAGCGGCGCGCTGAGCTGGCGCGAATGCTCAACGAAATGGCCAGCGCTGGCGACGTTAACGCCGCTGGCTGGCTGTTGCTGTTATCTGAGATTAAACAACCCAAAAGTGAGGTAACCCAGTGAACGATAATCTAAACACCTGGAAAGCATGGCTTGAACAACAACAGCAAGCACAAAAGGCAGTAAATGCTGCCACTGCCAAAGCGTCAGATGCTCGGCACCAACTGGAGACCGCTGAACGGCATCTCACATATTTGACCCGGCAGGAGAGTCCACACGGTCTAATCATTGCCGATCCAGCTACCCCTGAGCAGGTTCAGAAGGTGACGGAGCACCTCGCTAAAAAATTGGAGCGTAGTGCTACACATCGTGATGACGCTATTCGCCAAGAGCTACACCACACCTTGAGCAAGCTTAAGCAGGCGCGTGCCCGCTTTGAAGAACATCAAGCCACCCATGCTGAATGCAGCGAAGCACAAACGCAGACAGAAAAAGTACTGGCTGATGCTGTAAAAGCGAGGCCAGACGCTTCGCCGCAGGCATTGGAGGCAGTTACTCAGGCAATGGCAGACCTCCAACAGCGTGTCGATAAGATCAACGCCACGGTTGCAGCCATGAAAGATAGCGATTGCATCGCCGCCGATTTGGAAGCCCAAGCCCTAAGCGCTGCCGAAGAAGTAGAGCGCCTTGAAGCAAGCGCTTTGCTAGGCGAGGTAGACGAAGCCGCCAAGGGGCAGGCCAACACCACGCTAGCAAAAGCTCGTAAGGCTGCCGAGAAAGCAGCCGAACAGGCAGATAAGCAAGCCGCCGCCCGCCGTGGGTTGAATAAAATGCGTGACGATCTTCAAGCCGATCTGAGCAAGCTGGAAAGCCTGCACCGTGGCGTAGGTTATGAAGTTGGCAAGGCCGCTATGGCTAAAGCAGAACGTGACCTGTTGGACGCTATCGAGGCAGCAGGCTTGCAAGATCGTCTGACCGCTCTAAACGCCGCCCGCGATCAAGCAAGCTTCTACGCACCGGAGGGCACCGGGTACAGCAGCGCTCATATTGAGATGAAGTTGTCTCATTTTTACATGGTGGCCGCACCTGAGCGCCTGGAATACTAACCCTTAAGTTAATGACCGAAGCCGTGAGGGGCTAACCCTTCACGGCTTTTTCATGCCCCGCGCTGGCGCTCGCACTCGCCAGAAAATTAAAAGGTACTCCCCCACCCACCCCCGCCAGTACGGGGGCAAACAGTCGCGGAATTTGCCTATGCACGGCAAATTTTCAGGGGTTGGTTGTTGTTTCTTTATCACACCATCATGCCGCCTATGGCTCTATGCTCTGCATACCGTGGCCGCCGTTTCATAAATGCCACATTAAAAGCACTATCACGCTGATTTAACGGGTCTTTAGGCGAGCTGGCGCGAAGCCGAAAAGGTGCCCGCTTTCCGTTATGCTAGCCGTCAAACTCCCCCCACCGTAGGCACGCGATACAACAACCCAAAGCAACCCGGCGGCATGGCCTGGGGCGCTCCGGGCTGGCGCTTGGTATTCGTGTGATTTTGTCACGATATGGGTTAGGCAAAGGCAGCTAGCTAGGCACCCGGCCAATGGGGTATGGGGCGAAGCCCCATGCAGCGTAGCGGTAACGACAAGGCAGGATAAGCGAGGCGGCTTATTGGTCAACCGTCCACCACCCAGCCGCAAGCACCACCGCGCCTTTCATTGCCAAACAAGGGGTTAAAATGCACCTAAAGAGGTGGCATCCTATAAAATTATTTTGCCCCTAACAGCAGTACGCGGGTTCAAAGCACGGGTTAAGAGGTTTAGCACGTCACAAGCGGGGGCATAATTGGGGGCATATTTAAAAACACACCCAGTTAATATAAAATAAAAACAATAGCTTAAATTAATTTTAAGCGGGACGCCGCCTCCACCAGACACCCCACAAAAAAAGCACCTTCGGGTGCTTTTTTTGTGGCTCATCGTCAAGTGACGACGAACACTTAGCATGCGCTGGCTTACACCAGCAGCCAGTCGATCAGCTGGTGGTACAGTGGGATGCCGATCATGACGTTCAGCGGGAACGTCACCCCCAGGGATGCCAGCATCGCTAGGCCGATGTTGGCTTCCGGTATGGCCGCGCGCATGGCCGCAGGCGCGGCAATGTAGGAGGCACTGGCCGCGAGCGCTGCGAGAATCACCACCGAGCCCAGGGGCAGGCCCACCAGCGCGCCGACCAGTATCCCCAGCAGCGATAGGCAAAGCGGTGTCACGAGAGCGAAGGTGACGAGCCGCCAATGATGCCAAGGCATGGGGCGCAGCGTTTGCGCGGCGGTCAACCCCATTTCTAGTAGGAAGAGCGCCAGCACGCCTTTGAACGCCCCGGTAAAGAGCGCGGTGACTTCCGCCCCTTGAACCGGCCCGTACAGCGCGCCAATGGCCACGCCACCGGCGAGGAGAATCACCCCCCGGTTGGTCAGCGTTTCATGCCACAGCTTGCTCGTGCTCTCTTTGACCGCCGCGCCCTGATGACGCCGAAACAGCGCGATGGCGATCATGATGGCCGGTAGCTCCATCGCCACCAAGTAGAGCGTGACTTCACTGCCCACCGCTAGCTGGCGCGCTTCGACGTAGGCAAGCGCCACGGCAAAGGTCCCCGCACTGACCGAGCCGTAGTGAGCGGCGATACTGGCACTATCGGCGGCGGAGAGGCGCACGAAACGGCGCAACAGAGGCATCAGCATCAAAGGAATCAGCGCAGAGAGCAGCGCGACGCCCAGCAGCTCGGGCACTAGCCCCCAGTGCAAATTGCCGTAGAGCGCCATCCCGCCTTTCAAGCCAATCGTCAGCATCAACAACAGGCTTAGCGTATCGTAAGTGGCCTTGGGCACTTGCAGGTCCGATTTCACCGCCCCCGCCAGCAGTCCCAGTAAGAAAAACATCACCACGATATCTGGCATTTTTCATGCTCCGTCATAGGTAAAAGAGTCAGCTCACTGAGCTTCGGGCGAGGCGCGCTCTGGCGACTGTACCGCGCGCATCATACGCTGCTCACGCATAATTCCCACCCTCGCATGGTTTGCTCGGCGCTCACTGCGGTGTCACTCCCCGTCACGCACTATGCTATCGAGTTGATTGGCAACCGCCTACCGTGCCTGCTGCGTTTAATTCTTTTATGATGCGTTGCCCACGGGGGCTTGCAGGCCTAACGAACTGAGCTAATGTCATAAGCCTAAGCTTGGCAAACGACCAAGCGTATCAAAAGGAAGATGACACATGCTGTATGGGTTGAGCTTACTGGCCGGTATCGTGCTGCTGTTCGGTGGAGGGGAAGCATTGATACGCGGCGCCGTCGCCGGTGCCAAGCGTATGGTGGTATCGCCGTTGCTGACGGGGCTGGTGGTCGTGGGGTTCGGTACTTCGGCCCCGGAACTGGTGGTCTCGATCGATGCCGCGATACGCGAGCAGCCCGATATCGCCGTGGGCAATATCGTCGGCAGCAATATCGGCAATATTTTACTGATTTTAGGGCTATGTGCCGCCATTTGCCCCATGACGGTTCAACCTCTGGCGCTAAGGCGAGATGGCGTCGTGGTCGTCGGCGCCAGCGTGCTATTCATCGTACTTGCCTGGAGCGGTGAACTGGCCCGCTGGGAGGCTGCACTGCTGCTGCTGGCCCTCGCCGCCTATTTGGTATGGGCTTACCGCACCGAGCGACAACAGCCGCTGCCCGAAGGCGAGATGCACGCCGCCGAAGCGGAGGAAGTCACGGCCATTCCTACGTCGACCGTCATGATCAGCGTCGCGCTGGTCGTGGGCCTTGGCATGTTGATTGGCGGTTCGCAGCTACTGCTCTATGGTGCGATTGGTCTCGCCCAGGCCATGGGCATTTCCGAGGCGGTCATCGGCTTGACCATCGTTGCGGTCGGCACGTCGCTGCCGGAGATGGCCGTCTCGGTGATTGCGGCCCTCCGCCGTCATGCCGATGTCGCCGTCGGGAATATCCTGGGCAGCAATATCTTCAACGTCCTGGGGATATTGGGGATCTCTGCCTGTTTGCAGCCACTGCCCATTGCCGAGCGAGTCAGCCAGTTCGATCAATGGGTCATGCTCGGCTCGGCCGCTCTTCTCCTGCTGTTTCTTTATACCGGCATGCGCCTGTCACGCTGGGAAGGCGCAGCGCTGCTGGGCGGCTATGCAGCCTATATTGCGCTGAGCTTTACGATTTTTTAACGCACATGGGCAGGCAGCTCCATACCCGCTTCTTCGTAGTAGCGTCGCGCGCCTGGGTGAAGCGGGGTCGTCAGGTGGGTGAGCAGATCCGGTGTGACGCTTCCCCACCAAGCGGACTGCTCTGCAAGCCAAGGCTGCTGCTCCCAGAAGAGCTTCGTGAGGCGGTAGGCCGTCTCTACATCCATCTGCTCGGTGGTGTAGGCAACTACCGGCATCGACGTCGTGTGCGTGGGCTGAGCGATGCCGGGGTAGGTGCCGCCGGGAATCACCTGAGGCACGGCGCCCGTCTGAGCGATTTGTTCAGCGGTAAAGCTCACCAGGGTAATGGGCACGAGCGAGGCCGTTTCGATGACATTCGGCGTGGGGTAGGAGCTGGCCGTGACGAACGCATCGATTCGGCCTTCCCGAAGCGCTTCAGGGCCATTGGTGATCGACGCATCCGCTAGGCGCACGCTGTCTTCCAAACCGAACAACCGGAAGTAGCGTGCGGCTTCACCTGCGCTGAAGGTGCCCCGCCCGATCAGCACGTGTTTGCCGCTCAGCGCATCGATCGAGGTCGTACCGTCATCGCCTGCCATCACGAAATGCATGGTCAACGATGGCACGGGAAACAGTCCGCGAATGGCACCGAACCGTTCGCTATCATGACTGGCAAAGACACCTTCGCCCGCCTGTGCTTGAGCGACGAGCGCAGGGGGCGCGGTAAACACATAGCGCTCCTGCCGATTCATCACTTCTTGAATGTTTTGTACCGAGCCCTGGCTCTCTTCATTGGTCAGCAAGAGCGTCTCGTTGCTTCCCTGTCGAATGGCCTGGGCAAGCTCGCTCCCCATTTGATGGTAGGCCGTCCCTGCGAGCGCCGACTTGTAAGTCATCCGTGTTTGCGCCTGGGCCACGGGCCCCAGGCTCGCCATCGTCAGCGCGAGCGCCAGTACACTACCAAGGCGAAAAAAAGAGCATATACGGGCACGCATTCAACGTCCTTTGCAATCATGGCCTTCTCGGCCTGATGGATCGACTCGTCACCCTTCGCGTGACACACAACACCGTTAGCATAGCGGCATATTCTCCCTTGCGTTAGTCGCCCTTAGCGCTAGATGGCGCTCGCCCAAATGGGCGTCTTTTGTGCGCTGTGCATCGGCTGTCATCAACTTGACATCAACGGTGGGATTACCCAGGCTAAATCACTTTTTCGATTGAACGTTCAAAAAAAATCTTGGCGATGGCTCAGTGCGCCCGCCACTAAAAGAGAAGGCGTTTCAACGTCATCAAACCACATGCCCCAACTCAACGTACAAGGTGTTACCTACCCCATCGATGCCATTTTATTCGATAAGGATGGCACGCTACTCAATTTTGGTGACCTCTGGATTGGCTGGTTCGATCAGCTCATCACCACGGTCAACCGCCGCCTCGCCACGTTTTCGTCACCGCCCCCGCCCCCGCCCCTCGCTTTTGCCGAGCTTTATCGTCGCGTGGGGATCTACCCCGACTCCCGGTTGTGGGATCCGACCGGGCCGCTCACCATTGGCTCGCTGGACGACATTGTCACCATCGTGGCGCTCAGCCTGTTCGAGGGCGGCTTGGCGTGGAACGACGCAACGGAAATCACTCACGACGCGCTCCAGTCGCTCGATGCATCGCTCGATTGGTCGCGCTGCGTCACCCCCGTGGCGGGACTTCTCGGCTTCGTCGCTCGCGCTCGCCATGCAGGCGTTCAATTGGCGGTGGTGACATCAGATGATCATCGCAACGCCCTGCGTCATCTCTCCCTTCTTTCGCTTGCGGACCACTTTTCCGTGGTGCTGGGGCACGACCAAGTGCCACGTGGCAAGCCCTTCCCCGACATGGCGCTCGCTGCCTGTCAGCAGCTTGGCGTCACACCCGAGCGTACGCTCATCATTGGCGACTCCAATGGCGATATGGCGATGGGAAAAGCCGCAGGCCTTCGGGCCGGTATCGGCATCTGTGCGGCGCCCCATTTGAGCGGCGAGCACCTGACACTCGCCGCTCACGTGATTCGCGATTACGACACACTGGCCTTTGGCACCTCGCTTCGTTAAACCAACCTAGGGAATCAACGCATGAAAAAAGAACACAACGCACCCACCCACATGCACCCATCGATGGCCGCTTTAGCTCGACAGGCCACCCAAGGCCAGCTGTCGCGACGTGACTTCATGCGCCGCGCCATGGCCCTTGGCATGGCCGCCCCCTTTGCCGCCTCGCTGCTGTCAGGCCAGGCGTTTGCCAACACCGGTACGCCTCAGCGCGGCGGCATTTTGAAGGCCGGTATGCAGGGCGGCGAATCGACCGATAGCCTCGACCCGGCGAGCTGGACCAGCCAAGTGCAGCACTCGTTTGGCCAATCGTGGGGCGAGGCCCTGACCAACGTTTCACCAGAGGGCGAGCTAACGCCCCGCCTTGCGGAAAGCGTCGAGTCCTCGCCGGATGCGCGTACCTGGGTCTTCAAACTGCGTCGCGGCGTGCAGTTCCACAACGGCCAGGAGATGACCTCTGCAGACGTCGTCGCCACGCTGCAGCGCCACTCGAACGAGGACTCGCAATCGGGTGCGCTCGGCATCATGCGGGGCATCGAATCGATCCAGGCCACCGACACCTATGAAGTCACGATCGTGACGCTCGAACCCAACGCCGACCTGCCGTTTCTGCTGTCTGACTACCACCTGATGATCCAGCCCGGTGGCGGCATCGACGACCCGGCAGCGGGTATCGGCACCGGCCCTTACAAGGTCGTGGAGTTCCAACCCGGCGTGCGCCAGATCGCCGAGCGCTTCGAGGGCTACTGGAACCCCGACGAGTACGGCTTTGCCGATCAGATCGAGATCACCGTCATCAACGACCCCACCGCGCGCATTTCTGCCCTGCAGAGTGGCCAGGTTCACATGATCAACCGCGTCGAGCCCCGCGTCGTGGAGATGGTGCAGCGCCTGCCCAACATCGTCATCAACAATACGTCGGGACGCGCGCAGTACGTGTTTCCGATGCACTGCGATACGGCACCGTTCGATAACAACGATCTCCGCCTGGCACTCAAGTATGCGATCAACCGTGACGACATGGTCGAGCGCATTCTGCGCGGCTATGGCAGCGTGGGGAACGACTTTCCGATCAATGCCGCCTACCCGCTCTTCCCCGATAGCATTCCTCAGCGCGAATTCGACCCCGAACGCGCCAACTATCACTACAAAAAATCGGGCCACAGTAGCCCCATCGTCCTGCGCACCTCGGACGTTGCCTTCCCTGGCGCCGTCGATGCGGCACAGCTGTTCCAGCAAAGCTGCGCCCAGGCAGGCATCAATATGGAGATTCGCCGCGAGCCCGGCGACGGTTACTGGTCAGAGGTGTGGAATAAACAGCCTTTCTGCGCCTCTTACTGGAGCGGCCGCCCCACCCAAGACCAGATGTACTCGACGGCGTATATCTCCAGCGCCGACTGGAACGATACGCGCTTCTTCCGCGATGACTTCGATGCCCTGGCGCGTGAAGCCCGCGGCGAGCTGGACACCACCCGCCGTGCCGAGCTTTACCACGACATGGCGATGATGGTGCGCGATGAAGGTGGCTTGATATTGCCGATGTTCAACGACTACATCGAAGCGACATTAAATAGCGTCGGGGGCTGGTCAGCGCACCCCATGGGCGAGATGATGGCGGGCTTTGCACTCTCGAAGTGCTGGTTGGCTTCCTAAACCGGACCTTGCTATGAACACCTTTGTCATCAAACTGATTGCCCAGCGCTTGGCGCTGGGCCTGTTACTGCTGCTGGCCGTATCGGTGCTAATCTTCGTCGGCACGCAGCTGCTGCCAGGCGACGTGGCACAGTCCATTCTCGGCCAGAGCGCCACACCCGAAGCCGTGGACAACCTGCGCCGCGAGCTGGGTCTCGACCAGCCCGCTTGGCTACGTTACCTCGACTGGCTCGGCGGCATACTGCAAGGCGACTTGGGCACGGCGCTCTCCAATCGTCAGGATATTGGCGAGTCGCTTTGGGGCCGTGCGGGCAATACGCTATTTCTGGCCTTTTGGACGGCGGTGGTCGCCGTGCCGCTGGCGATTTTGTTAGGGCTCGTGGCGGTGCGCTACCAAAACCGCTGGCCAGATCGGGTGATTTCAGGCACCACGCTGACGGCCATTTCGCTGCCGGAGTTTTTCATCGGTTACCTGCTGATCTACCTATTTGCCGTGAAGTTCAACTGGTTCCCCAGCGTCTCCACCGTATATAGCGGCATGAGCCTGGGCGAGCGCCTACATGCCATCGCCCTACCTGCTGCGACGTTAACGCTGGTGATTCTCGCCCATATGATGCGGATGACGCGGGCGGCCATTTTAAGCGTGATGCAGTCACCTTACATCGAAACGGCGGAGCTCAAAGGCCTGGGGCTGTTTCGCATCATCGCGCGACACGCTTTTCCCAACGCCATTGCCCCGGTGGTCAACGTGGTCATGCTGAACCTCGCCTTCTTGATCGTGGGCGTCGTCGTGGTCGAGGTCATCTTCGTTTACCCGGGCATGGGGCAGTATTTGATCGACCATGTGTCCAAACGCGATGTGCCGGTGGTGCAGGCGGTCGGGCTCCTCTTCGCGGCGGTTTACATCGGGCTCAACATGCTGGCGGACATCATTGCCATCGTCACCAACCCGCGACTGCGCCACCCCAAATAAACCGCTGAACACCGTCACCAGACAGGAACGCAACACCATGTCGATATGTTTAACGCTGCTGAAACGGATGCCAGTGACCGCGCTGATCGGCCTGCTGCTCACGTTCGGCTTTTTAGTGATGGCGCTTTTTGCCCCTTGGCTCGCGCCTTACCCCATGTCCGAAAGCGTGGGCGATATGTGGATGGGGCCATCGGCCGAGTTCTGGCTAGGCACCGATAATCTGGGCCGCGACCTGCTCTCACGCCTCATACATGGCGCGCGCACCACCATGACCATTGCGGCCCTCGCCACGGCACTGGCGTTCTCCATTGGCTCGGTGCTGGGCATCCTGGCGGCGGTCTACGGGGGCTGGGTGGACCAGCTCATTTCGCGCGGCGTCGATATCGTCATGTCGATACCGACGCTCATTTTTGCCCTGGTCATTTTGTCGGTGATGCCTAGCACCGTGCTCATGCTGATCGTGATCATGGGCGTGCTGGATTCGACCCGCGTGTTCCGTATTTCCCGGGCGGTGGCCGTGAACATCAACGTGATGGACTTCGTAGAAGCCGCGCGCCTGCGCGGTGAGGGTAAAGGCTGGATCATCTTCCGCGAAATACTGCCCAACGCCCTCACACCGCTGGTGGCCGAGCTGGGACTGCGGTTCATTTTTGCGGTGCTGTTCCTCTCCTCGCTATCGTTTCTGGGTCTGGGCGTTCAGCCACCGGAAGCCGATTGGGGCAGTATGGTGCGCGAAAACCGCCAGGGCATCGTGTTCGGCGTACCCGCCGCGCTGATTCCTGCGGCGGCCATCGCGCTGCTGGCCATCTCCGTGAATTTGGTCGCGGACTGGGTGCTACGCCACACCACCGATCTAAAAGGAGGCCGCCGTGGCTGATACGCTGTTAGACATTCGCCATTTGACCATCGACGCCACGGCCTACCCACCCGGTGAGGCGCCGCAGGAGATCACCATCGTCGACGACGTCAGTTTCACCCTGGAGCGCGGCAAGGTGCTGGGCCTGATCGGCGAGTCGGGTGCGGGTAAATCGACCATTGGCCTGTCACCCGCGGGCTACGGGCGTGGCGGCATTCGCTTGAGCGGCGAAGTGTGGGTCAACGGCCGGGATATTCTGCAAGACACCCCCAAAGCGCTGCGCAAGCTGCGCGGCAAAACGGTGTGCTATGTGGCGCAGTCAGCGGCGGCGGCGTTCAACCCCGCCCAAACGCTGATGGAGCAGGTCATCGAAACCACGCTGCTGCATGGCCTGGCGACACGCCAAGAGGCCGAAGCGCGCGCCGTAGAGCTGTTCGGCCAACTCGGCTTACCCGACCCGGAACACTTTGGCAGCCGCTACCCCCACCAGGTATCGGGCGGGCAGCTACAGCGCGCCATGACCGCCATGGCGCTCTGCCCAAAACCCGACCTGATCATTTTTGACGAACCCACGACGGCACTCGACGTCACCACGCAAATCGACGTGCTGGCGGCCATCAAGCGGGCCATCCACACCACGGGGGTTGGCGCGCTCTACATTACTCACGATCTCGCCGTGGTCGCACAAGTCGCGGACGACATTCTCGTGCTGCGCCGGGGCGAGAAAGTCGAAATGGGCAGCACGGCACAGATCATCGAGTCGCCCCAGGAAGCCTATACACAAGCGCTGGTCGCGGTACGTTCCATCGCGCATACACCAAAACCGCCTTCACCTACGCCGCTGCTAGCGGTCGAGGATGTCAGCGCGGCCTATCATCAGAGCGGCCTCAATGTGTTGGAGACGATCTCTCTGTCGGTGAGCGCCGGCCAGACGCTGGCCATCGTGGGCGAGTCCGGGTCGGGTAAATCGACCTTGGCGCGGGTCATCACCGGGCTGCTGCCCCCCAATCGGGGCCAGCTGCACTTTGCAGAGACGCCGCTGCCCCACACCCTCGCCGAGCGCAGCAAAGAGACACTGCGCGAGCTGCAGATGATCTACCAAATGGCGGACGTAGCCATGAACCCGCGCCACACGGTGGAAACCATCATTGGCCGCCCGCTCACGTTCTATTTTGGATTGAAAGGCAAAGCACGCCGTGAACGCGTCATCGAGTTGCTCGACGCCATCGAGTTAGGAGAAGCGTTCATCGACCGCTATCCGGCCGAGCTCTCGGGCGGGCAGAAGCAGCGTGTGTGCATTGCCCGTGCGCTGGCCGCCAAACCCAAGCTGATCATTTGCGATGAGGTCACCAGCGCGCTCGACCCGCTGGTGGCCGATGGCATTCTCAAGCTGCTGCTACGGCTGCAGGCTCAGGAGAACGTGGCCTATCTGTTCATCACTCACGACCTAGCGACCGTCAAGGCGATTGCCGATAGCATTGCAGTCATGCATCAAGGCCAGGTGGTGCGTTACGGCAAGCGTGACACCGTGTTGAGCCCACCTTTCGATGCGTACACGCAAAAGCTGTTGGCGTCGGTGCCCCAAATGAAGCAAGGGTGGCTTGAAGAGGCACTCACGACCCACCACGATTAACCAATCATCGAACCACTCATTGAACCACGCATCGACCCAGGCAGCGCGCTTTCGTCTACTCGGTCGATGCACTATCTTCGTCTTTGGTTTAATCCGCTAAATTTCTTACACTACTGAGCATAATTTACTATTAGCAGAACGGTTAATTTCCTAAAAAAAGACGTCATCACTAAGCGATACGCCGTATTCATTCGGTTTAATTCCGTATTGCGGCGCAATATAGCTTGTTAAACTGGCGACGCTTATTCCCCCTTCTTTTAACCCATTATAAGGATAAACACGCCATGTTGACGCTACATCATGACCCAGGCCAGCCTCGATACTCTCGTTGCTGGCCTTTTTTGTTAGCGACCTTACTATTACTGTTCACTCCAGCGGCCTTTGCGGTCACCGGTGATGTGGATTTGACCACATCAGCCGTCGGCTATATTGCCGTGGTGGTCTTCGTACTGGCCTATGCGCTCGTGATGGCCGAAGAGAAGATTCACATGCGCAAATCCAAGCCGGTGTTGGTGGCCGCGGGCATCATCTGGGGACTCATTGGCTGGGTATACGTTCAGAACGGGATGTCGGAGACGTCCGAGTACGCGTTTCGCGTGACGCTTCTGGAGTTTACCGAGCTAATGCTGTTCCTGTTGGTGGCGATGACCTATATCAACGCCATGGAAGAGCGACGTGTCTTCGATGCGTTGCGCTCTTGGATGCTACGCAAAGGGTTCAACTATCGTACGCTGTTTTGGCTGACCGGGGGATTGGCGTTCATTCTTTCGCCCATCGCCGATAACTTGACCACGGCTCTTTTGATGTGCGCGGTCATTACCAAAGTGGCCGAAGGTGATAAACGCTTTATCAACTTGGCGTGCATTAACATCGTCGTCGCGGCGAATGCGGGTGGCGCCTTTAGTCCCTTTGGCGATATCACCACACTGATGGTCTGGCAGGCCGGTATCATCCAGTTCCAGGAGTTCTTTATCCTGTTCATCCCCTCGCTAGTGAACTTCCTGATTCCTGCGGCGGTAATGAGTCTGTTCATCAAGGATCAAAAGCCCAGCAGCGTGTATGAGGACGTTCAACTGAAGCGCGGCGCGCGGCGTATCATCGCGCTCTTTTTGCTCACCATCGTCACGGCCGTTCTCTGCCATACGCTGCTCCACCTGCCGCCGGTTTTGGGCATGATGACAGGGCTGGGCTATTTGCAGTTCTTTGGCTACTACCTGCGCCAAAGTCTGCCCCGCTCGTTGGAACGCAAACGTGAACGCTACAGCCGCCTGGGCGACAACAAGAAGTTGGAGCAGCTTGGCGGCGTAGTGCCTTTCGATGTATTCAGCCGTGTGGCACGTGCCGAGTGGGACACGCTGCTGTTCTTCTACGGAGTGGTGATGTGCGTCGGTGGCCTGGGGTTCATGGGCTACCTGGGTCTGCTCTCGGAAGCACTCTATACCGGCTGGAACGCTACTTGGGCCAACATTGCCCTAGGGGTGGTCTCGGCCGTGGTCGATAACATCCCAGTGATGTTTGCGGTGCTCACCATGGAGCCGGACATGTCCCACGGTCACTGGCTATTGATCACCCTTACGGCAGGGGTCGGCGGTAGCCTGCTGTCGATTGGTTCCGCCGCCGGGGTGGCGGTCATGGGGCAAGCGCGCGGCTCCTATACCTTTTTGGGCCACCTGCGCTGGTCGCCGGTGATCTTGCTTGGCTACATCGCCAGTATCGCGGTACACATGTGGCTCAACGCGGGAAGCTTCGGCGTTTTTGGCTAGCGTCCTTCTGAGTGTTCGCGTAGTGCCCACCCAGGTCACCTGGGTGGGCATTTTGTTATAGGGGCATCATGATTCGACAAGCGGTGTGTCTCAATAACTCTCGAACAGGTACTCGATGGGCGTAGGGCGACCAAACAGGTAGCCCTGATAGCGATAGCAGCCGTGGCCTTTTAGCCAGTCTAACTGCTCTTTTTTCTCGACGCCTTCTGCGACCACCGTCAGTCCAAGGCTGACCGCCAATAGGATGGTAGTGTCCACGATGGCGGCATCGGTCTTGTCGGTGAGTAGTTCGCGAATGAAGGATTGGTCGATCTTCAGCTCGTCCAAGGGCAGGCGCTTTAGATAACTCAACGAAGAATAGCCAGTGCCAAAATCGTCCAATGCAAAACGAATGCCCTGCGCGCGCAGTTTGAGCATGGTATTGCGCACGCGCGTGGGCTCCCGCATCAATAGGCTTTCGGTCACTTCTAATACCAGCCGACCCGGCGGTGCTTGGGTTTGTGCCAGCAACCCTTCGAGGTTACGCACGAATTCAGGTTGCTGGAACTGTACCGAGCTGACGTTCACCGAAATGGTCAGTCCTGCATAGGCAGGCTGATGCGACCACTTGGCCAGTTGCTCGCAGGCGCACTGCAGCACCCAATAGCCGATGGGCACGATCAAACCGTTCTCTTCCGCCAACGGAATAAACGTGCCTGGCGATACCCAACCGCGCTGCGGATGGTACCAGCGCAATAGCGCCTCTACACCGATAGTGGCGCCTTGATGGTCGACCTGCACTTGATAATGCAGCGCCAGCTCGTTACGCGACAGGGCTTGGTGCAAATCACCTTCGAGACTTGCCCGCTCCAGCACGCTGGTCTGCATGTCGACATTGAAGAAGCGTAGCGTATTCCCCCCTGCGGCCTTGGCCTGCTACAGTGCCATGTCGGCCTGCTGCAACACGCTATTGACGCCCTGTCCTGCGCCGTCGAAAAGCGTAATACCAATACTGGCGCTAATCGGCAGGGCACGGTCGTTGCGCAACTGCGACACCGTTTCCAGCAGCTGGCGGGCCAGTCGCTCGGCGTGGGCAGCGGCCTCACTTTGCCGCTCCCCCAGCCCGTTGACCTGCACGACGAACTCATCGCTACTAAAACGTGCCAGCGTCGCATCGTCACTCAAGCGCTGTTTGAGATGCTGCGCCACATTGACCAGCAGCTGATCGCCACTTTCGTGGCCTTGGATGTCATTGACCAGACGGAAGTTATCCAGGTCTACGATCAGCACGGCGCTGTAACCGCCACCCTCCTCTTCCGGGTCGGTGGCCTTTGCCAGCGACTCGATCAACAAACGCCGATTGGGGAGTCCCGTCAGCGCATCGTAAAACGCTAGGTGATGGGTGCGCGACTGCATCTCCAAGTACTCGGTCAGCTCGGTGGAGATCCCGCACAGGCACGGCGCTTCGCCGGGAGACATCTCCAAAGGCATCTTGATCGATAAGAAGGTGCGCACCCGCTCTTCACCTTGCAGGACGTTATGCTCTTCGACCGTTATTTTTTTGCCCGACGACAGCACTTGTCGATCGTTTTCGGCCATTTCGGCCGCGCTGCCAGAATCGAAAAAAGCATCATCACGCTTACCGAGTATCTCTTGGGGAGAACGTTGGAACAGCTCACTGATTTGCCGGTTGACGTAACGATATTCGAGCGACGGCGTTTTGATATAGATGTAGGCATCGACGCTGTCGAGTATCGTCGCCAATAGGTGTTCGTTGGTGGAAAGCTTGGCGCGATTGATCGTCACACGTCGTTTGAGCGTTAACGTCGCCACCACCGCGGCCACTAGTACGATGAGTAACCCACCCAAGACCCACCAAAGCCACGTTGGGACCAGCGTATCGACTCGACTGCCCGAGCGCCAAGCACTCAGGATGTCGTAATACACCGAGTTCATATCGTCTTTCCAGGCGAGCAACGTGGCATCGATGCGCTCTAACCTATCAACGGCAAAGGAGGGCGAGGCGGCATAAAATAGCCGAGAAGGCTGGAAAATGATCGGCGTTTCGCGCAGACCATAATCTCTCGCCCGCCAGTCGCCAAAAAGGTGGTTGGAAGCCACCAAGTCCGCCTCGCCGTTGGCCACGGCTTGAAATCCCGCAGCGAAGCTATCCACCGGCATCCAGATGACGTTAATACCGAAGCGCTCGGTCACAGCAGCCAGGTAGCTCTGCTGGATCGATCCATCCACCACGGCGACGCGCTGCTGCTCTAAATCGAGGATGGCTTCCACACGAGGATTATTGGCTTGATAGAGCTGGGACCAACTATGCATGACGGGCTCATGGTGAAACGCAAAACGCCCTGCTCGCTCTTCGCTCCAGGCCACGTCGGGCAATAGATCGATCTCGCCCTGCTCCAGCAGCGTCAAACATTGCTGAAAATCACACAGGTGGCTCTCGAGCTGCCACTGCTCCTGCTGGGCCATAGCGTCCAACAGCTCACCCAACACGCCACGCAGTTGGCCCTGCTCACCCACAAACAGTTTAGGCGGATTATGGTAAACCCCGACTCGCAACGGAATATCTGCCTGCGCCGCAACGCTCCACCCTAGACACACAAGCAGTGCCATAGACCCGAAGGTAGCGCCCATCAAGCGCTTGGCAGAACGGTTGCTTGGCATCCGGTTCACCGCGAACACTCCCTTGTGCCGCATAGTAGGCGTTACTCACCCGGCATGGTTAACGGTCCCGCACGCTCCACCACGCGCTTCCATGCAGGATCGCTCTCTACTCGATCCACGAACGCCGCGATAGAGGGATAAGCGGACAGCGACTGCGTCGCTTTTAACGCCTGCAGCGGAAAACTCATTTGAATATCGGCCCCACTGGGCCACTCGCCTGCAAAATGGCCTCGGGTCTTAAGATGCTGCTCGATCATGTCCATATGCTGCGTTAGCTGAGGCTGAATGAAACGCTTACGCACCGTATCGCTAATACCTTTGGCCAGTGGCTTGACGAACCAAGGCGACTGTTTAGGCACTTGACTGAACACCAGCCCCATGACCAATAACGGCATTAACGAGCCTTCCGCGTAGTGTAGCCAATAACGATAGTTGACCCACTCCTCGCCCGCATCGGCGGTCGGCTGACGCTGGCCGTCATCGTAACGGTTCACCACGTAATCGATGATGGCTCCCGACTCCGCAATCGTTAACTCGCCATCGGTAAGGACCGGCGACTTTCCCAGAGGATGCACTTTTTTTAACGCCTCCGGCGCCTGCTGCGTCTTACTATCCCGCTGATACACTTCTAACTCATAATCGAGATTTAATGACTCCAAAAGCCATAAAATTCGATGCGAGCGAGACTTTTCAAGATGGTGAACGCGGATCATAACGGCTCCATAAGGCGACTTGATACACTCACTATGAGTGAATGTCAGTTATCCATTGACTGCAAGCCATCTCAGCTTAGCACTATTACGGCGTTGAACCTCATGGAGAAAGCGGAAGCCACTGTGCAAATGCAACAAGAGGCGAAAATCTCTTTTCGCCTCTTGTAGGCATAACGTGATAAGCCCTTGTTTTATTGATATTTTAATATTAAAAGAGCGTCTCAGTGCGATGATCACGCCCTATGCCCTATATTGCTGTTTCAAACGGGTCAAAAGATCCAGTGGTGACCATTTACCCTGTAACCAAGGGGCCAATAAACGCGTCGAGAGTGGAATGAATACGAACACCATGACTGGCGTTAGCATTAAGGTGCTGACGAGAACGCGGGGCACTAACGCCCAATCGGCGAGTACGCCGCCGAAGAGCCACTGAAACAGCAGTGAAATCGGGAAAAAAGCCAGCCATACGGCCACGGCTTGCTTCCAGCGGGGCGGTGTAACACCCGGCCCTACGTTGAACCACGTGTCCAGTCCCGTCGCGCGGTGCTCGTGGGGTGCATCGTATAGCCCTTTGCCACGCACCAGCCACGCATGACGCGATGCCGAGTGCTCCCAAGCGGCCAGCGAGGCTTGGTTTTCGAAACGAAAGATAATCTGAAACTCATCGTCTTCTTGAGGAGGGGCTAGGACGCCTGAGCCAAGGTAGCCAGGAAAGTCCGCCGCCAACTCACGCCCTTCGTTGAGCCAACGATTGAAATCTTGGTAGCGGCCCTTCGCGACACGGCGAGCCACCATAAGTGTGACCGGCAAGGTAGACATGGGTGATCTCCTAGTGGGTGAGCAGCCATCGCCGGGTAGGCAAGCTGCAGACGATCAGGCGGGTAATCCTGATACGCGTCCCCATTATACAGGCAATATTAATGCCAGGTAGATCTATCGACGCGGCACCGGGTGACGACGCTCTCCACGTTGAAACGCACGTACATGTTGATAAATATCGATCGCGCTTTGAATGGCATCGGCCTCTAAGGCATCTGGCTGAATCCGTGGTCCTTTAACACCTCCTTGCGTACGTAACACTTCGTCCACATCGTTGCGATAACGCGAGAGGAGATGCTCGATATTCATACGAACGCGGTGAACTTCTAAATTAAACGCTTGACGCTGCTCGGTACGTTTAACGATATCGAGCGGGTTCTCTGACGCGTTAATCAAACTATCTAGGGTGTTGCACACTAAACGCTCAGCAGTGTTTAAGTTGGGGATCACCGCGTACATCAATTCGTAAAGCGTCATCGTGGCGTCATGCTGGTGCATAAAGCAGGCTCAACTGCGGTTGATTGGAACAATATGGTGAAAGCGGCCTTGATCGGTAAACAGTATCCGAAACACACCATGCACCCCCTCTTGTCCTACTACCCGCTGTAAGGCATGAGCCGGAAACACCACCCAACGGCCATCCACACTGCGCGCCCGAACGTTGTCGTAGCGGCCTTCATAGTAAGCCAAACAGTCGGTGACACTTAGATGAAGAATGACATCGATCGAGTGCATAACGTTGCGCAATTCGGCTGGCTCACAGATACTCTATACTAACTGAATTGGCCGCAAATATCGGTAATCGCTCATGGATCTTTCCTCGATCAACGCCTATCACGCCTCATCTGCAGGCTTGACGTCCTCGACGCTGCCTGCGGCACGTGTCACGCGCAGTGGTATCGAGCGTGACGCTGGTGCCGAACGTTCGCAGAGCGCTCAATCCTCGGACGATGTGAGCCAACGTGAAGAGAGCCGTGCAAGCGATGCCCCTACCGGCCCCACCCGGCCCGATGGCACGCCGCTGGCACCGGAGGAGATTCAGCAGCTCGAACAGCTCAAGCAAACCGATCGCGAAGTACGCCAGCACGAAATGGCCCACCAAACCGTCGGCGCTCCCTACACCGGCGGCGCGACCTATGAGTACGAAGTGGGTCCGGACGGTAAACGCTACGCCGTCGCCGGTGAGGTATCGATCGATTATGGCCCCGTACCGGGCGACCCCCAAGCCACGGTAGAGAAGATGCAAACCGTGATTGCAGCAGCGCTCGCCCCTGCTGACCCTTCACCGAAAGATCTGCAAGTGGCGGCTCAAGCCCGGCAATATCTACTAGAAGCCAAGTTAGAAGCCGCGCGTGAGCAGAGCGAAATGAACCAAGCCCGCTCCGAGGAGCCAGACGACGTCGCCGTCAATGACGAACCCCAGCCACCCGAGCAGGCCGCCTAGCGGCTTGATGCCTCATTGTAAGGTTGCCAGCCCTCTCCAATCTTGCCGTGTGGGCCAGTGGGACAGCCACTCAGCCATCGCCTCCGGTGGCATGGGGCGCGCAATGCCATAGCCTTGAGCTAGCTCGCAACCCAGCGACATGAGCGCCCTGGCATGGTCTAACGTTTCAACGCCTTCTGCCAGCATGGGCCGCTGAAACCGGTTGGCCATGTAAATCACGCTTTCCACGATCGCCATATCATCTTGATCGATGAGCATGTCACGCACGAAACTCTGGTCGATCTTGATCAGATTGACGGGGAGCTGGCGTAAATGTGTCAGCGACGAGAACCCCGTGCCAAAGTCATCGATGGCAAACCCGACGCCCAATGCCTGACAGCGCGCCATGTTTTTCAGTGCCGCCTTCACGTCGTGCATCGCCGCACTTTCGAGCACTTCGAGCTTGAGCAGCGACGGTGACACGTTGGGGTAACGTGCCAACAGCTCTGCTAGACGCTGGCTAAACGTATTCACCAACAGATGTGAAGGACTAATGTTGACGTTAACCGGCAGCGCCATCCCTTCGCTCTGCCACAGCGTGAGCTGACGCAGCGCGCGCTCCAGCACCCACTCCCCCAAGTCCACCTCTAAAGGCGTACCATCGATGATCGGTAAAAAGTCACCGGGGGAGAGAAGCCCGAGCTCGGGATGCTGCCAGCGGATAAGCGCCTCGACACCTACCACGCGGCCGCTGCGCATATCGACCTGCGGTTGATAGAACAGGCGAAGTTCGTCATGGTGAATCGCATCCATGAAACGCTGACGCTGCTCGTGACGCACCTGCAATCGACGGTCCTGCTGAGAGTCGAAAAAGTGGTAGGTATCCCGCCCGCGCTGCTTGGCTCGGTACATCGCCTGATTGGCGTGGCGCAGCAACACGTCGCCCTGGACGTGATCGTCAGGGTAGCGAGTAATGCCCAGGCTGGCGGTGAGATAAATCGTCTGCCCTTCGATCAGCAGCGGCTGACGCAATGAGGCGAGTAGCTTCTCGAAAAAGGCTTCCTCGACACCGTGATGCAGTAGCAAAACGAACTCGTCCCCACCAATTCGGGCCAGCACGTCATCCCCAAAAAGCAGGTGGCTGATACGCTGTGCAAATGCTGCCAGCAGCGCATCTCCTATGTGAGGGCCCAAACGATCGTTGATGCGCTGAAAATGGTCGATGTCCAGCGCGCACACGGCCAGCGATAGCTGACGCTGCTCGGCATGCTGAATCGACTCCTGAATCAGTTGGGTCAATAGCTGTAAGTTGGGCAGGCCGGTCAAGGCGTCAAAATAGACTTCACGATTCAGATGGCGCGCGTGTGAGGGAATGGCGGATAAGTCCGCCAGTACGATCACGTGATGATTCACCTGCCCCCGCTCATCGCGTACACGGTTGATCGACATCATGCCCGGATAATACTGACCGTCATGGCTACGATAGCGAATCTGCCCTTTGCTACGATCGCGAAGCTGCAGCTCTTCACGCATCAAACGCGTCGTACGGCTGTCATCCAAGGGCAGAATGCTAAACGCCTCGGGGGTTTTTCCTTCTACCTCGCTCAACGCCAACCCCGTCAGCTCACTAAAAGCAGGGTTGACATCGACGACGGCGTTGTCGGCATTGGTAATGATGATGGCTTCGTTGGCGTAACGAAAGGCCGACTCGGCGGGTGTCAGAGATGTATGGGAATCGAAGATCGAGATCGCCACAGCGTCGGCAGATATGGACGCCGGGCGAGGGTTTGGCTGAGGCAAAGACTGCTCCTTTATGTCATTCAAGGGCGGGCTCATGCGTCTCTGCTCTCCTCTTATAAGCGTTGTTGATTTAATGTCTTTTGGTCATATTAACACCGTCTTTTGCCCCGTGTTTTAGATTCAACAGCGCTGAATCAACGCGCTTTTATTGCCCTCGTCTCGCGTCTGCATCCATTGCCTAGCGCGTACCAGGAAGTAGGAGGCTCTCTGGTACGCGCATCGTCGCGCTATCGATTATAAGCAAGCTGGCGATGATCGCTCATAACGGGCTCTGTCACTTGAAACCGGCTCACAAGTGCCGACATCTCGTCGGCCTGCTCATCCAGCGAACGACTGGCCGTGGCCACCTGCTCTACCAATGACGCATTCTGTTGCGTGACGTCCTCTAGCTGAGCCATCGCATGGCTAATTTGCTCGACCCCGGAAGACTGCTCTTGGCTCGCCGTGGCAATCTCATCGACCAACGTAGCCACTTGCTGCACACGGTTAGCAATATTGGCAAGCGTAGTGCTCGTCGTGGACACGAGTGATTCACCTTTGCAGATGCGTGCCACGTCGTTGTCGATAGCAGCCACGATCGATGTGACCTGTTCGTTGGCCTGATGAATCTGCTGCATGGCTTGGCGTGCCTGCATCGCGACCTCGCCGGTCACCCGTTGGGCTTGATGAGCATTATTCATCAAGCTTGCCGCGTTTTGCGGCAGAGGGACAAGGGGTCGGCCAGCAAAATACGGCGAGTGTATCGTGTGCTCACGAAAGGTTATTGACCTAAGTCAGGCTTGTCTCACGTCTTAGGGCGCCACCGATGCCGCGCCTAAAAAGCGTTGCTGCCAATAGTCGATATCCAGCGGTACGCTTACCACAGCGCGGCCGCTACCGGGAGCGTGAATCATCTGGCGGTTACCGCCGTAGATGCCCACGTGGGTGGCTTTATTGCCATCGCCGAAAAAGAGCAGGTCGCCAGGGCGGGGAGCGTCGACTTGGGGAAGCGCACGAAACTGGCCGTCGGCGGTGCGTGGCACGCGAATACCTGCGGCGCGGTAGGTCATCTCGACGAGGCCGGAGCAGTCCAAACCGTCGGGAGAGTTGCCACCCAAGCGATAAGGCGTGCCGATCGCCTGCTGGGCATGGGAGAGTATCAGCGCGCGCTCCATCGACATACCCGCTGGCGAGCTGGGCGCGGGGGCCATGGCCACGTCGTTACTGGCACACCCTGCCAAGAGCAGCAGCATGAGCAGCGCAAAAAGAGATGAACAGCGAGTCAACGGCATGGCAACGCTCCAAAAAACGTGTTGCTCTTATCATGGCCTAAGCGCCGTTGACCCGCTACTGCTTCACGCGCGCTTACCGGCCGACCCACTCGATAAACGTGCTCTCGCCCATAGCATGGCGTTCGTGGCGTAGGCGGCTCATGGCGGCATAGGGCAGATCCATCACTAGACCGTTGCTGAGCGGCTGCTCTAACACTTGACGGAACAGGGCATTGCAGACGAACAGATGGGCCACCACGAGCACATGTCGACCAGGAGGATTCGCCAACAGCCGCCGCCACGCTTCGCTGACCCGAGCATCCAGCTCGGCATAGGTTTCTCCGCCAGGCGGTGCGGCGCGGGCGGGGTCGAACCAGAAAGCGTTCATCTGCTCCGTGCCCTCTTGGGCGTACACCTCGGCGTACGTTTTACCTTCCCACTCGCCCAGGTACAGCTCGGCCAAGTCCTCATCCACCTGTACCGGTAGGTCGAACTCCTCCCCTAACCAGAGCGCAAATTCGCGGCAACGGGCCAACGGCGAGCTCACAATGGCATCATAGGGCGGCCGACCCTCCATCGTGTGACGCATGACGGCATCGGTCACCTGCTGCCAGCCTGTTTCGCTGAGAGGGTGGTCGGTACTGCCCCGTAGCATTCGCCCACCTTGGGGTTCACCGTGGCGCATCAGATCGATCGTCGTGATCTCAGCATGGGGAAAGCGCATGGCGATTCTCCTAACGGGTACGGATTAAATGATGGCGTGACGTACGCGAGCCGAGACCCATTCCGATACCAACACCGTGGTAAAGATGAGCACGAAAATCACGCTCACCTGATTCCACGCTAAACTGTTGATCGACGCATTGAGCTGTAAGCCAATGCCGCCCGCACCGACGAGCCCGAGCACTGTGGACTCGCGGATATTGATGTCCCAGCGATACACGCTGATGCCTGCAAAGGCGGGCATGATTTGCGGCAGTACACCATAACTCATGACCTGCAAGCGACTTGCGCCGGTGGCACTGATGGCTTCCACCGGCGTGGGATGAATCTCCTCGATGGCCTCATAGAGCAGCTTGCCCACAAAGCCAATCGACCGCAGGGCAATCGCGATGATGCCCGCCAGTACGCCGGGGCCTAGAATGGTGACCAGCAGCATGGCCCAAATCAGCGAGTTGATCGAGCGCGAAGAGACGATGATCGTCAGCGCCACGCTGCGCACGAGAGGATGCGGCGTGGTATTGCGGGCGGCCAAAAACGCGACGGGAAATGCCATCATGATCCCCAGCGCAGTGCCCAAGGTAGCGATGTTGATCGTGTCCCACATGGGCTGCCAGAGCTGGCTAGCATACTCCCAGCGCGGCGGCACCATACGACTGATCAAGTCGCTGCCCTGGCGGCCCGCGTCCTCTACGAACACCCACATGGTGTTGTCGGAGATCACTTTCCAGCAGAGTAAGAACAGGCTAATGCCCGCCAGCCAAGCGACGTACTGCAGCCACTGGGCGCGGCTGGTGCGCCGCTGCCACTGCGGCACGCCTTGAGAAGAAGTGGTTACCGGCATGGAGGATTCCTCTTGCCTTTCAGATTGGATAAAGGGATAGCCCACACGCCTAACGCCATGCTACTGCGTCCAACGACGCACATGGCTAGAGGCATATTCGCTCATGAGTACGATGGCGATGATGATCAGCAGGATGGCGGCCGAGGTGCCGTACTCGTAGCGGCTAAGCGACGTATTGAGTGTCGCGCCAATCCCCCCGGCTCCGACGATGCCAATCACCGACGACTCGCGGAAGTTGATATCCAGCCGGTACATCGAGAGCCCGATCAAGCGCGGCATCACCTGCGGCTGTACGGCGTGGTTCATGGTTTGCCACCAGCTGGCACCGGTGGCGCGCACGGCTTCTACCTGTTTCCAGTCGAGGTCTTCGATATCTTCCGCCAGCAGCTTGGCCATGAAGCCGATGGTGGCAAAGGCCAAGGTGAGCATGCCTGCAAAAGGACCAAAGCCGAACATCACCACGAACAGGATGGCAATGATGACCTCCTGAAAGGTGCGCGAAATCGCGATAATTGCCCGACACACCGCATACACCGGTAACGGCGCAATATTTTTGGCCGCGCCTAAGCCGACGGGAATGGCGAGTAGAACGCCGATCACCGTCGAGGTCAGCGTCATGGTGAGGCTTTCCAGCAGGCCTGCCAGAATGTCGCTTTGACGGCTGACGAAATCGGGCTGCAAAAACGCGCCGAGGAAGTTCAACGCGCGCCCGGCCCCTTCCGCCACCCGCGCCCAATTCACTTCCACCGAAGCGAGCGCCAGTACAAGGTAGACCACTCCCCCCAGCACCAACGCCCAACGCAGGCGGCGGCTCTCGATCAGCGGCAGCCGCCGCCATTGGCCCTGCCGGGCCGCCTGCTGGCGGGCTCGCGTGTCTATCGTGCTCATTGAGCGCCTCCACTCGCCAAGCGGCCCTGTTGCGGTGTTTGAGGCGCGCTGGCCGAGGGTGACGGTGCGGTACGCGGTGTCACCTCCTGGTGCTCTTCTTCGTCGTCATCGGCAGGCTCTGGTGTGGTGTCCCACTCCTCTTCACCGTAAATGGTGGTCAGCATCTCGCTGGTCAGCTCGCTCGGCTTGCCGTCGAAGACGATCTGCCCGGCACGCAGCCCAACGATACGGTCGGCAAACTGCTGGGCCAACGCTACGTCATGAATGTTGATGATAGCGGCCAGCTCGCGCTCGGCGCACAATTCACGAATCAAACGCATGATTTGGCGGGAAGTTTTCGGGTCTAGACTGGCTGTGGGCTCATCCACCAACAGCAGTTTGGGGCTTTGCAACAGCGCCCGGGCGATGCCCACCCGCTGACGCTGGCCGCCGGAAAGGGCATCGGCGCGTTTATCGATCGCGTGGGGCAAGCCAACGCGCTCCAGCAGTCGAAACGCTTCTGCCACGGCCTCCTGAGGATAGCGGCGCAAGAAACTACGCCAGAACCCCACATACCCCAATTGGCCCGACAGGACGTTTTCCATCACGCTCAGGCGGTCCACCAGCGCATACTCCTGGAAGATCATCCCCATGGCGCGGCGAGCGTGGCGCAGACGGCTACCCGAGAGTGTCGTCAGCTCCACATCGTCTAATCGAATGCTGCCTTGCGAGGGTTCTACTAGTCGGTTCACGCAGCGAATCAGAGTGCTCTTTCCCGCGCCAGATGGGCCAATCAGCGCCATGACCTGCCCTTTGGGAAGCGACAGCTGAATATCGGTCAGCGCGCGATCGCCGGTTGGGTAGCGTTTGCCAACGCCGGTGAGTGTCAACATGGGAAGTGCCTCAGTGTCTGATACTCAAGTGCTTATATGAATAAGGGCTTATGTCATTAGCTACATAGCGGCTCGGCCAGAAGGTCGCCCTCCTGGCCGAGAAAACGCACGGAATGACGGATCGTTCAATCGCAGTCGTACGTCACGCCGTTGGCATCGGCGATGGTACGGATCACGGACCAGTTCTCTTGGTAGGTGATCGGAATGAACTGTGCTTCACCGGAGTTGGCAAACTCGGCTTCCAGCGGTGTGCCTTCCCAGTCGTAGCTAAAGAATGCATCCTGAATCTGCTCGGCAAGTTCAGGGTTCAGGTTGTGCGCCAGACCATAGGCCGTCGTGGGGAAGGTTTCAGAGGTATAGATGACGTTGTAATCATCTTCGCTCACCACGTCGCGGGACAGCATGCGTTTGGCGACGGAGTTGGCAATGGCGGCCGCGTCGTAATCTTTGTTCACGACGCCTAGGATGGAGTTGTCGTGAGAGCCCGAAAAGGCGGTTTCGAAGTCTTCACCCGCTTCCAGGCCGTACTCGGAGCGCAGCAGCGCGGAGGGAGCGCGAAAACCGGAGTTGGACGTTTCGGAGGTAAACGCCAGCTGACGACCGGCCAAGTCTTCCACCGACTCGATGCCGCTATCGGGGTAGGTGATGATTTCCATCTCGTAGCCGAAGCTACCGTCTTCTGCCGCCATCATGGCAAAGGGACGGAAGCCACCACAGTTGACCGCCACCGGCACACCGCCAGTGTTGAAGCCCGCCACGTGCAAGCGTCCTGCGCGCAGGGCTTCCTGCTGGGCAGCGTTGGACTGCACGGGGAAGAACTGGACATTTTTACCGGTAGCGTCGCTCAGATGGTCCAGAAAATCGGCCCAAACATCGGCATAAACGGCGGGATCTTCCACCGGCGTATAAGCAAAGACCAGCGTATCGGGATCGACCCACTGCGACTCGTCGCTGGGCACGTCGGCGATCATGTCGCCGTCGCTGTCCGTGTAGCGTGAAGAGAGGTCAGCCGAGGCAGACACCGCTGCCAGTGAAAAAGCGCCTACGACAGCGGCGCTCAACAGCGTACGAGAGAAAGAGACAGAGTGCATGTGCATGGCATCACCTAAGCGAGTTATGAAGTGTTCATGCCATAGTGGCGGGCCAATATGACAGCAGTGGGACACTCCCGTGACGCTTGGGTGACGACGACATGACGACCTACTGGGCTTCTCCGGTGCAGCAGCCCCGCCGCTCGACGAACAGACTGTTGCCCGCGATTTTTTTGGCCTGATGCTTTAGCTCTGATAGCTGCGCGGCGATATCCAGCGCCTTGCAGGGCGCTGGGTCAGTAATTGGCTTGACCGCAATCGAGACGCTGACAAAGGGGAAGAACGTCACGCCCCCTTGTCGGCTTTCAATGGAAATTCCCCCCTGCAGCCGATCACTCTCCTCATAAAACCCCGGCGCCAGCACTTCGAAAGAGTGGAGAATTTGCTCGCAGACGTTTTGCCAGTGCTCTAACGGCAGCAGCATCATGAAATCGTCGCCACCGATATGCCCAATAAAGCCCCCCGCGCTCTCCACTTGAGCCTGGAGCAGCCGTGAGAGCGAAATGATCACGTGGTCACCGCGAGCATAGCCATAGGCATCGTTGAACGCTTTGAAGTTGTCCAGATCGACGTATGCCGCCGCGAACCCACGCTCTTCGGATAAATACGCCGCCAGGGTTTCGTTGATCAAAATATTGCCGGGCAGCCCGGTAAGAGGGTTGGCATGGCGCGCTTGACGCACTTGAATCGCGGTAATCTCCCGCAGCAGATCGACGATATTGCCCATGCCCAGGTAGTGACCGTCACCGCCGACGATGACGAAATCTTCCTGTTCGATATCGCGGCTGTCGGTGAGCTGTTGACTCAGGGCCTCTAAAGAGAGCTCTGCGTCCGCAACGATCATTTTAGGATCGGCGATATCTAACACGCGACGTTTGGCATACAGCGCGTGGCCGTACTGATTGGCAAACAGCGTCAAAAAAGCGTTGCGGCGGACCACTGCCACAGGGACCCTCTCTTCCACCACCGCCACGCAGCGCAGCTTAGGGTCTTCGCGAAAGCGTTCAGCCAGCGCGGGCACTAAACAACTTGCCGGGACGCTCTCGATGGGACGCAAGATGGAGTGCGCCGTGCGTCCCGCCGGGCCTTTGAGCTGGGTGGTGGCGGGCAATAGCGTATTAAGCTGCATGGGTGGCTGAGGGCTCGGTCGAGCAAAATAGAACCCTTGCAGCAGTGCCAGCCCGCGATCGAGTTCCCATAGGCAGAGATGCTCGGCCGCCGTTTCGACCCCCTCGGCAATGAGCTGGCAATCGAGGCTGCGGGCGACATCCAAAATCGAGCGCAGAAACTCGCGCTTGGCGGGTTCCTGATCGATCCCAGAAATAAAATGACGGTCAAGCTTGACGAAATCGGGCCGTAGCTCCGACCAGTGGCGAAGACTCGAGTGACCAGCCCCCAAATCGTCCAATGCCACCTGAAACCCCATGTCGCGGTAGTGATCTACCGCTTGGCGCATCAGCTCGTAGTCGTGAATCGGCACATGCTCGGTCAGCTCGATGACCACCCGCTCGGGTGGCAAGCCGCTCTCTTGGATAAAACTGAGCGTCAGCCCTTCACGAAAATCCCGCTCCACAATGGTCAGCGGCATGACATTGAGAAACAGCAGTCCCGGCAGGTCGAGCTCGGCAAAGCGGCGTATGGCAAGACGCCGGCAAAGCAGGTCCAGCTCGACCAGCAATCCCGCCTGGGTCGCCACATCGAATAACCGCAGCGGAGAGTGAAGCGGAGACGTTTTTGGCCCGCGAATCAGCGCTTCATAGCCGTAAATAGCCTGCTGATTGGCGTCCACGATCGGTTGGAACAGCACGTGCAGCTCTTCTGCCGCAATAATGTGATTTAGCCACTGCGCTTCTTGTGCGGTCATATGCCTGCTGCCCTATCAAACGTCGACTATCCCTATGATTCGTAACGCTCCATGAGGAAGGTACTAGGGCAGCAAGGGTGCGTCATTGTGATGACATTTGTATGACAACCAGCGGTTCTTTACGTGTCGGTAGGGATCGCCGGCGGTGGAAACACTGCCTCGCCACCGCTGGCATCGAGCTGGCGAATGTCCGTTGGCTTGCCCTGCTCATCCAGGCTCACCAAACCAATGCCACTGGCGTTCCACAGTCGCTCTCCGGCGCTGGCTTGGTCAGGGTCGCGGGGGTAGATGCTAAGCTTACGCCGCTTGGTGAACCAGTTCAGCGGCGACAGCGGTGCGTAGAGCCAGCGGTTCAAGCGGTCAAAGGTATTCAGCAGCTGCTTGGGAAAGGTATTTTTCACTCCGCTGGAGGTGATCTGCCATAGCTGGGGAGCGCGCCTCTGACGGCGCACGACGATGTCGTAGGCAAAGGAGTAGTGCACATCTCCCGAGAGAATCACGTAGTTACCGGGCGTTTTGGAGTGCCGCCAGATATGCAGCAGCACGTTAGCCGCGCCGCGGTGCGCCATCCAGTTCTCGGCATCGACCACCAACGGCTTGCCCGCCAGGGTAAAGAGCTTTTGAATGCCTTCGATCAGTTTGACGCCAAACATCGGCGCAGGCGAAACGATGACCGCGCTTTGGGTGCCCAGCAGCGCCTGCTGCATCTCCATCAGCGCTTCCCAATCCATCAAGCCAGACGGGCGGTTGGGGCTGCGCTCGCTGCGCCAGCGCCGGGTGCGGGTATCCAGTACGATGAGCGTGGGCGTGCCCGGCACCTGAAACTCCCAGCCCTGAAAGCGCAGCAGCCGCTCGATAAACGCGTCCTGGTGGTCAGGCTTCAGCGGGCCGACATCGTCGAACAGCGTGATCGCTTGGTGAAGCAACGGATTAAGTTTATCGGGCGCATTCCCCCACCCCTGGCAAAGCAAATACGCCACCAGCGCGTTACCAATAATGCGCTTGGAGAACGGATGCCCATAGGCGCAGCGCTCCCAGTCGGCGGTCAGGTTCCAGTCATCGGTGACATCATGATCATCGAAAATCATCAGGCTGGGCACGTGGGCCATTAACCGAGCGCACTGGGGTAGCCCCTCTACGAACGCTTCGATGATTGCCTGCTCTTCGCGATAAGCCTCGGCCTCTTTTTCGCCTAGCGCCGGTGCCTCATAGGCGATCACTTGCCACGGTGTCGGCGACCATACCAGGCAGTACATGGCGAGCATCTCGGCCAGGGTCATGAGATGATTCTGGGCGTTGGCCGATGTAAAGACGGGTTTTTTCACGCCCCCAAAAAAGCGCTCACGCAGCGCCGCATTACTGGTGACATCCGGCAGCAGTGCTTCTCGATGGTAGTAGCTCTCCGGGGCATTGTAGAGTGCTTGGCTACCCTCGACGGTAGCACCTTCCAGCCACTCATCGACCAACCCCAATCGGGCAATCAACGCATGTACGGCGCGCAGCATAGGGCCCGCCACGTCGTCGACGTATACCTGATCACCGGTCATCAGCAGCCATGCGGGCCACTCGGAGGGCGTCTCCTGACGCTCGGCCAGCCAGCTATCGGCCCTTACTAAGCCGTCGGCGCTGTCGTGGTGGGGTTTACGGCAAGAGCCGTGCATCAAGCGGTGGTGGCGAGAGGCCAACACAAAGCCCGGAGAGTCGTAGCCATCGTGGCATAGCCACGGCGCCCATTCAGGCAGAGGCCGCCACTGCCCTTCCTGGCTTTTCACCTGGAGATCGTAGGCGATACGGGTATCAGTGGGTAGCGCGACGGGCAGCCTTAGGTCAATCGCATGAATATAGGCATGCCGCCCAATCGCTACGCATTGATGGGCATTATCGAGTGCGTAGGTCTGCTGGGCGTCTTGCCCGGAATTCAATACGAGCTGCATGGTGAGCGGCCGGGTCGCTACCAGCCATAAAACGAGCCGGGACGGCGACAGCCGCCTCAGCAAAGGCCCAACCAGAACGTCGGGTAACGTCGTAGCGATTCGCGTCATTTCACACCCTCTGTGCTGTGTGTTGCATCGCTGCTTGACGGGTCGATTCAAACAGCGACCACAGGCAGTTCAATGACCACCTCTAAACCGCCAGACGCTGCGCGCTGTAGGCGCATCTGGCCATGATAAAGCGTGACGAGGTCCGTCACGATGGCCAAGCCCAACCCGCTGCCCGAGCGCTGCTCGTCCAGCCGCTTGCCGCGCCGCACCGCCGCTTGGCACTCCTGGGCCGTCATGCCAGGACCATCGTCGCTCACCACCAACCGTAGCGTCTTGTGGTCGGCCTGCAGACGAATGTGCACATCGCTATTAGCCCAGCGCAGCGCATTGTCGAGCACGTTACCCGCCATCTCTTGTAAATCTTGACTATCCATATGCACCTCCACGCCGCTATCGACGGTTTGGCGCAACGTAATATGGCGGCGCTGCGCTAGCCGGGCGAGCCCAGTGATGAGCGGCGAGAGCGTCTCGTGTAGCGCCACCGGGGCAAAGCGTACGCCCTCACCGGCGGCAGAGGCCCGCGCCAGATGGTGACGCACGGCGCTATCGATACGCGCCAGCTCGGCCTCCCAGGCACTGCGGCTCTCGCTAGGGAGCTGTTTGGCCAGTAGCCGCATGACGCTGATCGGCGTTTTGAGGGCATGGGCCAAATTGCCCGCCGTGTGGCGGCCGCGCTCGATGAGCCGCTGATCGCGGGCCAGCACCGCGTTCATGGAAGCAGCGAGGGTCGCTAACTCCTCGGGCAGCCGGGTATCCAGTTGCTCTGCTCGCCCCTGCTCTACGTCGCGCAGGTTGGCATTCATACGCCGCAGCGGCGCGAGCCCCCACCGCACCTGCAGCGCCAACACGCCCAACAGCATCACCCCAAGGCCCAACAGTCCTAGCCATAACACCTGCTGGAAGGCCTTGATGTCCTCGCGCAAGTCATCGTCTCGCGCGGCAACGCTCACGTGTAGCGGCGCTTCCAGCGCGCCCAGGTAGATATCTCGCTCTACCACGCGCAGTTGCTGACCACGTGGGCCCGACAGAGTGCGGGCAGTCAATCGCTCGCTTTCCAGCACCGGTAAGCGCTGATCCCATAACGACCGCGACGTGACCGTGTGGTTCGCCTCATCGGTAATTTGCCAGTACCAGCCGGAGTACACGTGGTCGAAGCGAGGGTCCCCTAGCGCACGCTCGTAGCTGAGCTGCTCGCTCAAAGGATCGTAGGTCACCCCGGCGATCACCACGTTGAGCGTCGCTTCCAGCCGCTCGTCGAAGGCGCCGACGGCCGCGGTGCGGTAGTGATGCGCCAGTAGCCATCCAGCGATGGGCAGCGCCAGTAGCACCATCAATAGCACCGCCAGCAGCAGGCGTAAGTTGATCGACCGCCCGGCCCAGCGCTGACTCCAAGAAACGACACCAGCGCTCATGTGTCGCTCGGTTCGTCAGACAGTAAGCGATAGCCTTGGCCACGCAGCGTCGCAATGCGCCATGCGCCCAGCTTGCGACGCAGACGACTCACCTGCACGTCGATCACGTTGGAATCGGGCTCGTGATCGCGGTCGTAGACATGCTCTGAGAGCTCACTACGGCTAACGACTCGGGGAGCGGCGTGCATCAAATAACTCAATAGGCGGGTTTCCTGGGCGGTCAAGCTCACCGGTCTGCCCACCAACGTGACGTGCTGGGTATGCGTATCCAAGCAGAGCTCGCCGACCTTGAGGACCGGGTGCGCGTGACCGTGAGTGCGGCGCACCAGCGCCCGCAGGCGAAAGAGCACTTCAGCAGGCTCGAAAGGCTTGGTGACATAATCGTCGGCACCGGCGGTGAAGCCAGCAGCTTTATCGGCCCAGCGTTCTCGTGCAGTCAAAATCAGTACGGGAAGATCGATACCGTCTTCACGCCAGGAAGAGAGCCAGCGGGTACCGTCGCCATCGGGCAAGCCAATATCCAAAATGACCGTATCGTACGCCTCTGTTCGCACCAAAAAGTCCGCTTCCTGGCCGTTCTCAGCCCGCTCGACGATCCAATCGCCATCCTGCAGCGCTTGGCTCAGCTCACGGGCAAGCGCCTGGTCATCCTCTACCAGTAAACACTTCATCAACACACCCTTAATGGAAAAACGACTTAACGCTGCATCTCGCGAATGCGCACACCCTCGATTTGCATGAGCTGGCCACTTTGGCCATCGAACTCGAACTCCACGACTTGGCCTTGGGGTCCTAGCAGCTTGATTTCATACTCGACCAGCCCATCATCGCGCTCGACCTCGATCTCCAACACGTCACCCATGTAATGGGCGTCGAGCCAGTCGAGAATGGTCTCCAGCGGCACCACGTCGCCTCGCTGCACTTCGCTATGCAGGTCTTTCCAGTGCTGGTCCCCGGTCGCGCTACTCATCAACAAGAGTACCAGCACCAGCGCCGCACTCCCCTTCAACGGGAGCCGCCGCATAGGGGACTGCTTAAGCGAAAAAAGAGAGGTCATTTTCATGTCGCTAGAATGCCAAAGGCAACATGAACGCCAGATGAACGGCTTTGTCAGGTTTAGGAAAGAACCCAGATGATATAACTACCCTGTCGCATTCGCTGACTGACCTCGTTAGGCATCATCCAGCAATGCATTCACCAAGCAAAGAAGGAATTTGACATGAACGCGATGAAAAAAATGCTGCTGATCCCGACTTCTGCTCTTCTACTTACCGCCGCAGCGGGTAGCGCCCAAGCAGACACGCAGCCGATGGACCGGATCGATGACATTCTAACCTACGCTGCCGACTACGGGTTCACCCATATCGAGGAGATCAACGCCGACGACCGCGGCCGTGTCGAAGTGGAGGGCTGGCTGGATGACGAGTGGTACGCCGAGGTGGATTTCTCCATCGATAACGGCGACACCCTGCAGGAAGAACGTAAGCGCTTGATTACCGGTGCTTGGGGCATGAGCGAAGAGGACGTTCGCCAAGCACTCAATGCCGCGAGCCAAGAAGGCATGACCGAATTCGAAAGCATCGATATCGATAAAAGCGGCATCATCGACGTCGAAGGCCGAGAGCAGAACGGTCGCGAACTAGAGCTGAGCCTCCGCCAGGGCTCCTTTGAAGTGACCCAGATAGATCGCGACTGATCGCTCGATTAATACACGTTCTCGTTAGCACCCCGGGGCTAACACTCCATCAGCGGCGGGCCTTTGGGCCCGCCGCTGACGTTGCGCTATGTCGCTTCGCTGACTAGCGGCAGTCCTGGCAGTTACCTCGCGCCATGATGGCTTCCGCAATCCGCTCGATGCCCTGGCGATAGGCGGCTTGTCGATACGTCACCTGCTCTTTTTCCGCCCTGAGCAGCACTCGCTTGGCTTCATCGCCAAGTCGGTCATCCAAGCGCTGATTGACCTCGCTCTCGTGCCACTTTTCACCAGCGCGGTTTTGCAGCCACTCGAAGTAGCTCACGATGACGCCGCCGGTATTCGCCAGCACGTCAGGCAGCACCGGAATGTCCCGTTTTTCCAGTGCGGTATCCGCTTCGCTAGTGAGCGGCCCGTTGGCAATTTCGAGCACCGCGCCAGCCTTCACCTCGTCGACATTGTCGCGGTGCAGCTGATTTTCCAGCGCGGCGAGCACCAGCACATCGACCTCCAGCCCCAGTAACTCATCCCCCGACATGGCTTTGCCCTGCTGGCTTTTGGACAGCTTGCCGTGCTGTTGCTTATCCTCTTTCGCCGCGTCGATATCCAGCCCGTCGGCATGGTAGATCGCGCCACTCGAATCGGAGACCGCGACCACCTTATAGCCACGCTGGCTTGCCAGACGCGCAAAATGGAAAGCCGCATTACCAAATCCTTGCACGGCGAGGGTGGTCTCTTCGGGCGTGCGCTCCTCGCGCTCAGCCCATAGGTCCAGTACGGTGAGCGCTCCGCGCCCCGTGGCTTCGACGCGCCCCGGCGAGCCACCCAGTGAGAGCGGTTTTCCGGTGATCGCTGCGGGCGCCTGGGCACGTCGAATCTGCTCGTACTCATCGATCATCCAGCCCATGACGGTGGCATCGGTGTTTACGTCCGGAGCGGGAATGTCACGGTCGGGCCCCATGATATCGGCAATAGCGCGGATATAGCCGCGCGCCAAGCGCTCACGCTCCAATGACGATAGCGCCTTGGCATCCACCTGCACGCCACCTTTACCCCCGCCATAGGGCAGCCCCACTACGGCGCACTTGACGGCCATCCAAAAGCTCAGCGTAGTCACCTCATGCTGATTCACATCCGGGTGGAAGCGCACGCCGCCCTTGGCCGGGCCGAGGCTGGTGTCGTACTGCACCCGCCAAGCGGGAAACGCCTTCAAGCTACCGTCGTCCATACGGACCGGCACGCTCACTTGCAGCGAGAGGCTAGGCTGCATCAGCCGGGCCTGGGCATCGGGATGAATTTCCAGCGCTTTGAACACCGTTTCAAGCCGCGAGCGAGCATCCTCGAATAGCGCGGCGCCCGTCTCAGGGGTTAGCTGCTGTGGCGCATGATTGGCGGACGTTATCGCCGAGGACTTGTGCGTTTTAGACGTTTTCTTTTTCGACTTGCGACTGCCCATGCAACACTCCTTGGCTCGGTAGGGATTTTATTGGCATCACGAGGTATTGTGTTTAGCGTAGCAGCAAGCGGCTGACTCAGTCGCCTCTCGAGCCCCCTTGATAGGAGAGACGTTTGACGACCTCTGCCGAAGGTGTCAGCGATAGGATTCACCACGCCGTACTGCGCGATATGGCGTGGCTGCTGGCAACACCGGACCTCGTGGCGCTGGGCAACTACCCCGGCCGCCCCAGCAATGCCACATTGGGTCTCGATGGCGGGCAGCAGGCGTGGTTGCAAACACTAGCGCCCAATGTCGCCGCGCTCGATGGCCAGCTCGCCACCCGCATGGGGCACTACCATGAGCGGCTTTGGCATTTGCTGCTGGATAACGCGCCCAACACTCGCCTGCTGGCCCACAATCTGCGCATTACCCATCGACGAAACACCCTGGGTGAGCTGGACATGCTCTACCGTACTCGGGAAAACCCGGCTCCGGTTCATTTGGAAGTGGCGATCAAGTTCTATCTCGGCCTGCCTGAAGGGCCAGGAGACGCCGCGTGCCAAAGTCGTTGGATTGGCCCCGGGGGCTTGGACAGCTTAGCGCTGAAGTACAGCCATCTTTTACATCATCAGCTACCGCTCTCCCGTACGCCTCAGGCAAAGACTGCCATGGCGCACTGGCTAGCGCCCCGTGACATCGCAGAGCCGACAGCGCTCAGCGCACGGCTCACTCAACGGCTAGCCCTTCCTGGCGTGCTGTTTTACCCCTGGCACGCAACGCTGCCGCCCCCCGCGGGCGCCACGGCCGAGCATCGGCGTGGATGGTGGTGCCATCAGCATGCTTGGCCCAGTGTCGCCGAGCATTACAGCACGGCGCTGCAGCTCGCCAGACTTACCAAGCCCCACTGGTTAGCCCCTCCACCGCTCGACGCCTTTGGCGCTGCCAAACAGCGGATGCCAGACGTGATGGCACAGGTCGACCGCTACGGACCGCAGCAAGTGATGCTGTACGATCCGCAGAAAGAGCAGGAGGGAGCACATTACGAAGAGAGGCCGCTAACGCGGCTGATGGTGGTGCCCGACGACTGGCCGCACCAAATACCGCTGCCACCCAAACGGCGCGGTTAACCTATGTTTAAATCACCACGAGATTGTCGCGATGGATGAGCTCGTGGGCTTCCACGTAGCCGAGAATGGCTTCGATCTGATGGCTGGGTTGGCCTGCTAGCTGGCGCGCCTCATCGGCACCGTAGTTGATCAAGCCCTTGGCCACGCGGGCACCTTGTTCATCCACACAGAGCACCATGTCGCCACGCTTGAAACTGCCCTGAACGTCCCGTACACCCACGGCTAGCAGACTGGAGCCTTTGTCGCGCAGCACGTTGACCGCGCCCGCATCCAGCACCAGAGTACCGCGCACCTGTAGCTGCCCTGCTAGCCAGCGCTTACGCGCGGCCATCGGCGCCTGATCCGGGCGCAGCAGCGTACCCAACGCTTCGCCGCCCATCAGGCGAGTAATGACGTCCGGCTGGCGACCGCTGGCAATCACGGTCACCGCGCCGGAGCGCGCCGCGAGCTGCGCTGCACGCACCTTGGTGCTCATGCCTCCACGACCCAGCGCGCCACCGCTGCCCGCGACGGCGGCCAAACGCGGGTCGTCGGCTCGCCCTTCGGCAATCAGCGTGGCCGACGGATCATGGCGCGGGTCGGCATCGAACAGGCCTTCCTGGTCGGTGAGTAGCAGCAGCGCATCGGCCTCCAGGAGGTTGGCCACTAGCGCGCCCAGTGTGTCGTTATCGCCGAAGCGGATCTCGTCGGTGACGACGGTATCGTTTTCGTTGATCACCGGCACCACGCGCATCTCCACCAGGGTACGCAGCGCCGAGAGCGCATTGAGATAGCGCTTACGGTTAGAGAGATCGTCGTGGGTAAGCAGAATTTGCGCAGTGAGCATGCCGTGGCGAGCAAAGTGCTGCTCGTAGCACTGGGTGAGCCCGTTCTGCCCTACGGCTGCCGCCGCCTGAAGCTCGTGCACGGCGCTGGGGCGCGCCTGCCAGCCTAGGCGCACCATGCCTGCCGCCACGGCTCCCGAAGAGACCAACACCACATCGATACCCTGCTGATGCAAGGCAGCAATTTGATCCACCCACCCGCCGATGGCCGCTTCGTCCAGCCCGCGGCCATCGTTGGTGAGCAGCGCGCTGCCAATCTTGACCACTATCCGGCGGGCGCTACTCAGCGCCTCACGGCCCGGCAACTGCTCGTTGTGTTCCACGTCGCGACTCTCCCACGCCATTGCGCTCACGCGATTCATCCTGGTCGGCATGCCTGCCGTTTACGGGGCGTACTCTACGTCGACATCGTAATCATCGTCGTCGAAATCGTCATCGTCTTCGTCGTCATCGCGCTTGCGGCGACGACCAAGGCGAGCCTCGGTGCGGGCCACCGACTCCTCTTCCATGCGGCGACGCATCTCCTGCTCGCGGGCATGGGCCTCTTCGTCTTCGTTTTCCAGACGCTGCTGCTCGGTGAGCCAGCGGTACGCCGCCTGCACCAGCTTGTCAGTGCCTTCGCTGCTGATCGCCGAAATACGGAACACCGGACCGTCCCAGTTCAACGCCTCGATGATCGCCTGGGCCCGCGCTTCGCGCTCCTCTTCCGGCAGCAGGTCGAACTTGTTCAACACCAGCCAGCGCGGCCGCTCGGAGAGCGCCGGGGAGAACTGGCCCAGCTCGTGCACGATGGCCTGAGCAGCCTCGACCGGATCGGACTCGTCGAACGGCGCCACATCCACCACGTGGAACAGCAGCCGCGTACGGGTCAGGTGCTTCAAGAAGCGCAGCCCCAGACCCGCGCCATCGGAAGCTCCTTCGATCAGTCCCGGAACGTCGGCCATCACGAAGTGCTCGTGCATCCCCAGCTTGACCACGCCCAGGTTCGGCACCAGCGTGGTGAACGGGTAGTTGGCCACCTTCGGCTTGGCCGCCGACACCGACCGAATCAGCGTCGACTTACCGGCGTTGGGCATGCCGAGCAGGCCCACGTCCGCCATTACCTTCATTTCCAGGCGCAAATTGCGGCGATCACCTTCGGTGCCTGGCGTGGTACGACGCGGTGCGCGATTGGTAGAAGACTTGAAGTGAATGTTACCCAACCCACGGCGACCACCTTCGGCCACCAGCACGACCTGACCGATTTCCGTCACGTCGGCAATCACCTCTAGGGTATCTTCATCGATCACCGTGGTGCCCACCGGCACTTTGACGTGCAGATCTTCCCCGGCTTTACCGCTCATCTGGCGACCCATACCGCCCTGACCGTTTTCAGCTTTGTAGAAACGCTGAAACTTGAAATCAATCAAGGTGTTGAGCGCATCATCACCAATCAGATAGACGCTGCCTCCGTGGCCGCCATCGCCACCATCAGGGCCCCCTTTGGGCACATATTTCTCGCGGCGAAAGCTCAGACAGCCATTGCCGCCTTTACCTGCCTCAACAATGATCGAGGCTTCATCGACGAACTGCATTGGATTCTCCCGGCCGCTTCCGCCGCCCTGACTACCACTACACTATCCCTCCCGCTTCATGCGGGCCAAAGGGATCGAAAAGACAAAAAAGCCCCGCCATGGCGGGGCTTTTTTTCGTCATCTTCACACTGCGTAAATTACCCAAGATAACTTACACACCGCGATCGTGGCTGCTTAGGCAGACACGATGCTGACGAATTTACGGTTCTTCGGACCTTTGGTCTCGAACTTCACGACGCCATCGTTCAGCGCGAACAGCGTGTAGTCGCGACCAACGCCAACGCCCGTGCCAGCATGGAAACGCGTGCCGCGCTGACGAACGATGATGTTACCGGCGGTTGCCGCTTGGCCACCGTACAGTTTCACACCCAGGCGTTTGGATTCGGAATCGCGACCGTTACGCGTGGAGCCGGCTGCCTTTTTATGTGCCATTGCAAAATCCTCCTAAAGGGAAGTGACTGCTTACGCAGAAATTCCGGTAATTTTGACTTCAGTGAACCACTGACGGTGGCCCTGACGCTTCATGTGGTGCTTCCGGCGGCGGAACTTGATGATGGTGACTTTGTCACCACGGCCGTGGGAAACGACTTCGGCGGACACCTTGGCACCGCTTACCAGCGGAGCGCCAACGTTGACGTCGTCGCCGTCTGCAACCAGCAGCACTTCATCAAACTCTATCGTTTCGCCGGTCGCGACTTCGATTTTCTCGAGTTTGAGGGTCTGACCTTCTTGAACGCGGTACTGTTTGCCACCGCTTTTGATAACTGCGTACATGTCGCTCTCCGGACTTGTCGTTAATGCCGGTTACGCCCCGCGTAACCAACGCTCATCGCCTTCCGCTCTTATCGACCTGCTGCGAGTGGCGCCCCTTTTGGCAACCATCTGACAGGGAGCATGATGAGTGGGTCGCGGATTATAACGACTATCGCTGCATACCACAAGGCCACTGGGGTTTGTCAATCGCTCATGCGCCCTCCCCGCCGCGCTACGCCTTGACGCCTTACAGGCAGCCCCATAGCATGGCTTCAACCTTTTACCCGCCGCAATGAACGGAACCCATGACAGCCAACGTCTCCCCCACCTCGCCTGCCAGCCCTTCGCCTTCACCGCTGCACGCCGTGGTGGCGGATGACTTTGATGCCGTCAACCGCACCATCGTGGCGCAGCTCAACTCTAAAGTGCCGCTGGTCGAAACCATCGGCCAGTACATCATCGACAGCGGCGGCAAGCGCCTGCGTCCGCTGTTGGTCCTGCTGGCGGCACGTGCGTTAGACTATGAGGGTGACAAACACATTACCCTCGCCACCCTCATCGAGTTCATGCATACCTCGACGCTACTGCATGACGACGTGGTGGATGAGTCGCACATGCGTCGAGGCAAAAAAACCGCCAACGACGCCTGGGGTAATGCGCCCTCGGTCCTGGTAGGCGACTTTCTCTACTCCCGCTCGTTTCAAATGATGGTCGACGTCGGTTCCATGCGCATCATGGCGATTCTATCGGGCGCGACCTGCGTCATCGCGGAAGGCGAGGTGCTGCAGCTGACCAACATCGGCAATCCCAGCATTTCCGAGACGGACTACTTCGAGACGATACAAGGCAAAACCGCGATGCTGTTCGAAGCCGCTTCTCATAGCGGCGCCGTGCTCGCCGACGCCACGTCCGAGCAAGAGCGCGCCCTGCAGCACTACGGCCGCTATCTGGGTCTCGCTTTCCAATTGATCGACGACCTGCTGGATTACCAGGGCGACGCTGATGCCATGGGTAAGAACGTGGGAGACGACCTCGCCGAAGGTAAACCTACCTTGCCCCTCATTCATGCCATGGAGCGTGGCACCCCTGAGCAAGCCAAGCTGATTCGCCAGGTGATCCGTAAAGGCGGCCTGGAGCAACTGGACGAGGTGCTGGCGATCATTCACGCCACCGGCGCCCTCGAATATACTCGCGCCCGGGCAGAAGAGATGGCGGACAAAGCGCTGGCCGAGCTCGACGCCTTACCCCCCAGCGCCTACCGCGATAGTATGGCGCAGCTTGCCCGCTTGGCCGTCGACCGCCAAGCCTAACCGTCGAGATCGGCCTCGCGGCACAAACCACGCAAAAGGGGCTTGAAAAAAGCCCCTTCCCTGCGTATGATTCGTCCCGTTGTTGAGCATGTCTTAGCAACCTTCGGAATATAGCTCAGCTTGGTAGAGCGCTGCCTTCGGGAGGCAGAGGTCGTAGGTTCGAATCCTGCTATTCCGACCAAAGAATTCAATGAAAACGGCCACTTCGCTCTCTAAGCAAGTGGCCGTTTTTGTTGGCATCCCCCCAGCCACGCGGATAGGGGGGACGGCAGGCGCGTGCTTAAAACGCCTCCCACTCCGGTTCGGCCACATCGGCACGGTTTTTCTTGGCCGATGAAACGGTGGGCTTTGCCGGAGCCTGCGCTGGCGCGCGCGCGATGGGAAGCGGGTGACGAGCTTCGTGGGCCGATAGTTTGAACGTAGCGACTGCGCGCTCCAAATGGGCAGCTTGCTCTTCTAAAGACGCTGCCGCTGAGGCGGACTCTTGAACCAACGCCGCGTTTTGCTGGGTGACTTCATCCATTTGTGCGATGGCTTGGTTCACCTGCTCGATGCCGTCACTTTGTTCGGTCGAGGCCGCGGAAATTTCGTCCATGATATCGGCGACGCGCTTCACGGACGCCATAATGGCCTCCATGGTCTGCCCGGCGCCCTCTACCAGCTGCGACCCTTGCTCCACCTGCCCTACCGATGTTTCGATCAGTGCTCTGATCTCTTTGGCAGCATCGGCACTGCGGCTGGCAAGATTACGCACTTCGGTCGCGACCACCGCGAACCCCCTGCCTTGCTCCCCTGCGCGCGCCGCTTCCACCGACGCATTGAGCGCCAAAATATTGGTTTGGAACGCAATAGAGTCAATGACGCCAATGATATCGCTGATTTTTCGGGAGCTGTCGGCAATGCCGTGCATGGTCACGACCACTTGCTCGACGGCCTCGCCACCCTGGGCAGCCGTCGCCGACGCTTCGCTTGCCAACGTACTGCCTTGACGCGCATTGTCGGAGTTTTGCTTCACCGTCGCCGTTAGCTGCTCCATGCTGGCAGCGGTCTCCTCGAGGGAAGCGGCCTGCTGCTCAGTGCGGGAAGACAGATCAGCGTTACCCCCGGCAATTTCGCGTGCGCCAATGTGGATCGAGCCACTGCTATCACGTACGGAAGAGACCGTTTGCGACAGTCCCGTTTGCATGTGTCGCATCGCCGAAAAGAGTTGGCCAATTTCGTTACGGCCACGGTCGGCAATGCTGTGCGATAGATCGCCTTGCGCAATGCGCTCGAAATGCTGCCCCGCCTCTTTGAGCGGACGCAGGACGACACGCATCATGCCCATGAGCACCAGCGCGATACACAGCGCCACAAACAGCAGCACAGCGATCTCCACATACGTATTGATGGTTCTGCTCTGTTGATAATCATCCATGAGGTTCTGGCCGCGCTGACGAGCATAGGCGATAAAGGCTTCATTTGCGGCCATGTACGCTAGGTTGAGCTGATCGCCGGTCGTTTTAGCGGCACGAAACGCAGCTTCATTACGATTGTCGAGTCCGGTATATTGCGGCTCCAAACCATTGGCAACGAGCTGTGTAAACGCTGCCTCGATAGCATCGGCATAGGGTTGGCCCTGTGCTGATTTCGGCACGGCCAAGAAATCTTCGAAATACTGTTTAGCCATCTGAAGCGTTTGATTGGCTTTTTCTAGGTGGGCGCTGGCAAGCGCGGTCTCTCCTTCGCTCAAGGCATCGAGATGATTCAAGAAAAACAGCTGGGTGTCGGCCACGTTGACCTGCGCTCGATTAAGCGCGTTCAGCTGTTTAACGTTGATTCTATTGAGCTCTTCGAGTGCGTCGGATGCTTTAGAACTACTGAGGTAGCCCAGCCCGGCCACCAGCAGTATAAAAGCCGCGAAGAGTCCTAAGATGGTGATCAGACTTGCCTTGATCGATATGTTTTTCAGCACGTTAGCGTCTTCCACGTGAGTACGGAACAACAGGCCACAAGCGCGACCTAGATAGATGTCTTGCTATCAGTAGAAGGGCGTTCTGACGATAGGGTGACTAACGTGTTTATCGGCATTCCCGCTTGGACGTTTAGAGATTGCTAGAGCAAGTGTCGAAACATTGATATAGATCAATATTTATTGCCGGGCGCACACGACGCCCCAATACACGTTTATTATAAATAACAATATTCTATCGATTTAATGATAGGTTAGCTCATTAGCGTATCAGGCAACCTGATGGTGCTTTAGGTAACGATCAGCTTAACTGCCACCAACGCGGCAGTAAGGCGCGCACTTTGTTCTGAGCGAAGCGATCATCCATTAACACCACAACCCCCTCATCTTCAGGGCTGCGGATCACGCGCCCGGCGGCTTGCACCACTTTGATCATACCGGGGATATGATAGGTATAGTCATCACCTTGACCGAACCGCGCCTGCAGCCGTGCCTTGAGCGCTTCGTTGAAGTCGTTGAAGGGGGGTAAGCCGAGCGTCGCCACAAAGGCACCAATCAATCGGTCACCGGGCAAATCGATTCCCTCCGCAAAGGCGCCGCCCAATACGGCAAAGCCAATCCCTTTCCCACCCGATGCAAAGCGAGCTAGAAACGCATCACGCTCGGGTTCCTGCATACTGCGTGTTTGCGCCCAAGCCGGAATCTCAGGGTGCGCCAACTCGAACGCACGCATCACCTGTTCTAGGTATGCAAAACTGCTAAAAAAAGCCAAATAGTGGCCCGGCGTGCGCCGGTACTGCGCTGCCAGGGTAGCCACGATCGGCGTTACCGACGCCACACGATGGTGATAGCGCGTGGAAATGTCGGTGCGTAACTGCACCTCTAGTTGGCACGCCACGAACGGCGAGTCTACCTCACGCCAAACACTCTGTTCGGGAAGACCCAGCAGGTTCCGGTAGTAGTGAAAAGGCGTCAGCGTGGCCGAAAACAGCACCGCACAGTGGGCACGCTCAAAACGGGGGGCAAGAAAATCCGCCGGTATCACATTGCGCAGCCCAAGCACCGCACGTCCCTTACCTTGAATCTCCAAATCGCACAGCGAGTGGTCGCCGAACGATTCCGCTAAGCGACAGAACGCCAGTGCTTCGAACAGCAGTTCCTGAAGCGCCTGATTCACTTCGTCGGGATGCTCCACGAGATAGTCCGTGATGGCCCCGGCCAGGGCATGCAGCGCCCCCACCAGCTTGGTGGGCAGTGCCTCCAACACATGGTAGCGGCGCTCTGGTGCGTGCTCGGCCGTCTCTTTGTTGAGCGCCTGCCACTGCCTGCCCACTCGGGCCAACGGCTTGGCTAAGGCGGGTGAGGATTGGCGGCGCAGATAGCTCAAGCGCTGCTGGGTGAGGGCGGCGCTGTACATGCCACGAGCGCGCTCTACCAGGTTATGCGCCTCATCCACCAGTAGGCCCACCCGCCAGTCGTTGGCCTGGGCAAGCCCGTGCAGAAGCGCATGGCTATCGAACCAGTGATTGACATCCCCCACGACCACATCGGCCCAGCGGGCCAGCTCCTGGCCCAAATAGTAGGGGCAGACGTGATGTGCCAGCGCTACCTCGCGCAGTGCTTCGCGGTCTAGCCAGCTTTTCTCTACCGCGACTTGGCGAGCGGCAGACAAGCGATCGTAAAACCCCCTGGCCAACGGGCAGGTATCGCCCTGGCAGGCGGTACCCGGGTACTCACACGCTTTTTCACGGGCTACCAGTTCCAGCACACGCAGCGCCTGCGTGGGAGCATCCAAGCTCGCCAAAGCATCCAACGCCAAGCGGCGGCCTGGGGTTTTCATGGTGAGAAAGGCGATGCGGTCGAGCCGCTGACGGGGCATCGCGGAGAGCATAGGGAACAGCGTGCCCAGGGTTTTGCCGATACCAGTGGGCGCCTGGGCCAGCAGGCAGCGCCCGGTGCTGGCGGCTTTGAAGACATCCTCGGCCAGTGCCCGCTGGCCGGGGCGAAAATCCGCGTGAGGAAAGGTCAGCGTGGTGAGCCACCCATCGCGACGCTCGCGGTGGGCGGCCTCCTGCTCGGCCCAGGTTAAAAAGCGTTGGCACTGGTCGACAAAAAACGCTGTTAATTCCTCGTTGCTAGCCTCGAGCGTCAGCCGCGTTTCCTGGCCACTGTCGATATTCAGGTATACCAGCGCCAACGTAATGTGCGGCAAATCCCGCTCCGCGCAAAGCAGCGCCCCGTACATCTTTACCTGCGCCCAGTGGAGCGACCGCTGGTTATCGGCCATGCGCGTTAGGCTACCGCGATGGGTCTTGACCTCTTCGACACAGTTGGCCGCCACATCGAAACCATCGGCGCGGCCAGACACGTGTAGCCCCTGATACTCACCGGAGAGAGGAAGTTCGGCCTCGTAACCCGCTATGTTTTCCCGCCGTTTGGCCACCAGAGCGTGCCCCTCGATACCCGCTTGGGCGCTGGGCGAGGGAGTGAAGCGGTGGTCGAGATCACCTTCGCGCGCGGTGAAGTCGCACAGCGTGCGCACCGCCACCCGATAGCGGCTCATGGCACGGGCTGCCAGCGCACGTGGCACACTTCGACGGGTATGTCGTGGCGGCAGAAGAAGTCGATCCAGCGGCGCTGGTTATCCTGCAGCCGGTCGCCGGGGCCTTTCACTTCGATCATGCGATAGCGAAGCTCCCCATCGGGCGCATCGGGTATCAGTTGAATGAGATCGGGCAGGCCCGCTCGGTTGTGCTTTAGGTCACTCAACAAGCGGATAAAGCAGGCCCGCAGGTGCTCAGCGGGCAGACAGTCAAGTGCCGCCGTTAGCAGCGGCTCGTTCAGGAGTCCCCAGTGCACGAAGGGCGAGGTAATGCCCTGTTTGGCGTGCCAGGTGGCCCGAATCGTCTCGCGGTAACGCCCGTCGTCTAACTGCGCCAAGCAGGCGTCGATCTCGGCTTGGCGCTGGACGACGAAATCCTCGCGGTATAAATCCGCAGGGCCGCTGTGGAACGGATGAAAAAACGCGCCCGGTAGCGGTTTGAACATCACAGGCCAGAGCAGCAGACCAAACAGCCCGGTGATTAGTCCATTTTCCACATAGAACACCGGGGCAGTGGCGGTGGATAAGTGCTCGGCAACGGCGCGTTCTACTGGTTGCGGACCAGCAAGCTCCAACACATAGGTCGGCGCCTCGGCCGCCTTGACGGCCTGTGGGGAGGGCAACGCCAGCTTGCGTGCCAAGCGCGGTAGCAAGCGACTCAGCGCTTGGGCCTCACCCTCCCCTGCCTGCTCCAGCGCGACCTGGGCGAGTTCATAAGCTTCCGAGTAACGGCCAATGCGCTCCAGTACGCGCAGCCTACGTATACGCGCCTCGCTGTTATTCGCTTCGGCGTAAAGCGACAACGCCTGCTCAACGTTGCCACTGCGCTCTGCCGTGCGGCCCAGGGTCAACAGCAGCCGCGAACGGCGGGCGTCTAGCCAGCGGTTACCAAAGGCGGCGGGCACCTCTGCAGGCAGCTGCTCGGGAGATTCGCCGTTTTCCAGACGCTCGCGCAGGCGGTGCAGCGTGAGGTAGGTGTCCACCTCTTCCCGGCGCTGAAACGCGCGAGACTCTGCGGTCAGCGGAACCTGTTCAAAACGCTGTAGGCCCAGCTCAGTGAGCACGAACTCAGCCCAATCTTGGCGCACGTTGCCAAAGAACATCAGCCGCAGGCGGTCGCATAGCGCCATGACGTTGAGTCGCACGATACGCGTCGACGCTTCTGGCCACCACTGGCGCAGCGGCAGTGCATCGGTGAGTACCGGCGTTAACGCCGTCTGAAGTGCGGTTTTAGTGGCATTAGACGCCAGACCGGCGGAACGAACAGAGGCTCTCAAGGCGTCGCGTAGCTCGCTCAAGCGCAGCAGCCGAAACAACTCATCAATGGTTAACAGCGGTGCGTCACTCACCCAGCCAAGGGCTAACAGTGGCAACAACGCCTGATGCGTATCGCCAATTTCAGTATAGCTGAGCTTATCCAAGCGAAACAGCTCGCCTTTACGCATCACCATGCGTACCAGCAGCGCTTGAGAAGCGCGTGGCAACTGCAACCACTGCTCGAGCGCGTGGTGCTCATCGGCGCTGAGTAGATCACCGTGGCGCGCCTGCACCCACGCGACCACGAAGCGAAAATTCGCTAAGTAGTAAAAGGGATCATCGAGAGAGGCGGTCGCCGGGGCGGCAGAAGCACTGTTCATTCATCCATTGTAACAGTGCGAGCGGTCGTGGGTTAACCCACGCGATGCTGGTAAAGCACTGCTAATGCCTCGTCAGCGGCTTGTTCATCGATGGATGCCGTCTCATTGGGCGGCACTGGCGGCCTGCGCCCGCCGACCAACACGTACCACTCCGCTTCCGTGAGATAGTGCTGGCACCAGCGGCTGAGGCCATCGGCCACGGCTTCCCGGGGACACTCGCCGCCGCGAAACACGGTCGCAAGGTGCAGTAAATCCTGACGCGCAGTCCGTGCACGGGCATTACCGCCGTGCACCTTGGAGAGCGGGCAGCGTCGGTCGTAGGCCGCGTTGGTGAGGGCATTGAGCCAACGCTCCACTTCATGTGCCTGAATACCGCCGTAAACTGCCACGTGCCGCTCCCACTTTGAACGATCAAGTTAACAAAATAGATGTCGACCTATAGCATAGGCCAAAAAGGCATAAGACTGCCCGAATTTCGTGCAACTGTCACTTTACTGCCTCATTTCACTCTCTGGGCGACCTCTTCAAAACCATGCAATACGTTCACCACGTTAATCCCGATATCTTCGACGGCATACCCCCCTTCCATTAGAAATACGCAGGGTAGCCCAGCGGCCGCGAGACGTTGACCGAGGGCGATGAAGTCGGCGTGCTGAAAGGTAAAGGCACTGATCGGGTCACCTTCGAAAATGTCCACGCCCAGCGACACCACCAGCAGCTCGCACTCCGCTTGATGGATGCGCGCCAACGCTTCATCCAACGCGGCCATCCAGGTGGCAACGGAAGTGCCCGGCGGCAACGGGTAATTGATCGTGAAGCCGTCGCCTGCTCCCTCACCGGTTTCATCGGCGTAGCCAGAGAAGTAGGGGAAGGTCACGTCAGGATCGCCGTGCAGGGAAGCGAACAGCACATCGTCACGGCGATAGAAGATCTGTTGGGTGCCGTTACCGTGGTGAAAGTCCACATCCAGAATTGCCACGCGGCGCTTGCCAGCGTCCAGCGCACGTTGGGCGGCGATGCCGGCATTGTTGAAAAAGCAGTAGCCGCCAAACTGATCTATCGCCGCGTGGTGGCCTGGCGGGCGGCACAGTCCAAAGGTCGGATCGCCCGACGCCAGGGTGTGATCGACCGCTGCCAGGGCCGTATCCTTACTCGCCAGAGCCGCGGCAAAGGTGCCTGCCGTAATCGATGTTTCGGCGGCCAGAGCGTAGTAGCCCAACTGGCCGCTCACCGACTGGGGAATACGGTCGCCGCGCATCGTTCGGGCGGGCCAAATGTTGGGAATCGCCTCGCCAGCGTGGCCCGCCGCTTGCCACGTCGGCCAGCAGCGTTCCAAGAACGCGACGTAGTCGGCATCGTGCACCGCCAGCACGGGCGCCAAGCCGTAATTGCTAGGCGCGCGGACATCGAACGCGGCTTGGCGCAGGGCGGCCAGCACCAAGTCGATGCGTTCCGGGCACTCAAAGGGGGTGACCAAGGCACCATCGTGCAGCTCGCTTTGCGCTTGGCGCAGGCGGCTACCTTCGGAGAAAAACGTCAGCATCAGGGCTCCTTACTCTTCATACGTCACTGGCCACTTCGCCGCCCAGCGGCGTTTTTGGTCCGGCGACTGCTGCTTCAACCGGTACTCTGCCTGGCTTGCCGCTGCCCGATCGGCAAACGGCTGCGCGCCAAGCAGCGCCAGCGGCGGATTCGCTCGGGTATAGCGCGCTCCCTTACCCGTGGCATGGGCGCGGTAGCGCTTGGCGAGGTCGTTAGTGATGCCTACGTAGGTACCACGCTGACACTCTAGCAAGTAGAGATACCATTGCGGCGATGAACTCTTATCCATGGCGACTCATTGGTTGACGGGCGTGGTGGCCCTTTCCTGGGCAGCCAGCAAGCGTTCGAGCTCGGCAAGTGGCATGGGCCTGGCCAACCCAAAGCCTTGGAAACCATCGCAGTGATAGCTTAACAGCCGCTGGTGCTGCTCGTGGGTCTCGACGCCCTCGGCCACGACGCTTAGCCCCAGGTGGTGGGCCATGGAGATGATCCCTTGCACGATGGCGGCATCGTCACTGCTGTTGGTCAGTTCGTGAATGAAACTGCGGTCGATTTTTACCGTACTGATAGGTAGATGTTTAAGGTAACTCAAGCTCGAGTAGCCAGTGCCAAAGTCATCGATGGAGACACTGACCCGCATGTTGCGCAGGGCATGTAATATCTCGATGGCGGACGCTGTGTTATCCATCAAAATGCCCTCGGTCAGCTCCAGTGACAACTGCTCGGCGGGTAGACCAGTCTCGGCGAGTGTTTGGCGAAGCGTGGCCAAAAAGTTGTCTCGGTGGAACTGTAGCGGCGAGAGGTTGACCGCCACACGCAGCGTACCAAAGCCGCCGCGCTGTAGCGCCAGCATGTCTTGGCAAGCACGCTGCAGCACCCATTCGCTGATCGGCATGATTTGCCCAGTGGCTTCCGCCAGGGGAATGAAACGTGCTGGCGAAATATAACCTTTGCTGGGGTGCGGCCAGCGTAGCAGCGCCTCCACACTGGCAATCTTGCCATGCCGGTCCATCAGCGGCTGGTAGTGAAGCTCGAAGCCTTGGTGGTCAATCGCTTCTTGCAGATCGTTACGCAGGCTTACCCTTTCGCTGGCTAGGTCATTGATGTCGCTACTGAACCAAGCGTAGGCATTGCGCCCCTGCTGCTTGGCCTTGTACATGGCCATATCGGCCTGCTGAATCAGCGTTTGCGGCAGCAGCGTATCGGGTTGGCTCATGGCAATGCCCACACTGGCGGTCAAGTACAGCTCGTGCCCTTCTAGACAGTACGGCTTTGCCAGTGCAGGGAGCAGCCGCTCGACCACGTCGATGACCTGTTGGCCCTGCTCGATATCGGTAATCAACAGCACGAACTCATCGCCTCCTAGACGGGCGACCGTATCTTCCTGGCGCAGCCCGGCGCGCAGCCGCGACGCCACTTCGATCAGTACCTGATCGCCTATGGCGTGCCCTAACGTATCATTGATGGGCTTGAAGTCGTCCAAGTCGACGAACAGTACACAGATTCGTTCACCGCTGCCCTGGGCCGCTGCAAACTGCTTGTGCAGCGTCTCTTCGAACATCATGCGATTGGGCAGGCGGGTGAGGTCGTCGTGGGTCGCGTGATAGGCGAGCCGCGCTTCATAGGCTTTATGCTGCGAGATATCGTGCTGAACCCCCACGAAATGCGTCACGAGTCCTTTGCTATCGCGCACGGGGGCGATATGGAGATCGTTCCAGAACGGCGTACCATCTTTACGGTAATTGCACAGCGTAACGTGGGTTTCGCGCTGCGCCTGAATACCGCGCCGTAGTTTGGCAATCATGGCAGGATCGCTCTCGGGCCCTTGTAGGAAACGGCAGTTCTGCCCAATCACGTCGCTCTGCGTATAGCCCGTCATCGTGCTGAACGCCTGGTTGGCATAGATGATGGGTAGGTCAGGCTGGCGCGCGTCTGCAATTAGCACGCCGTTGACGCTCGCCTCTACGCTGCGCTCTAGAGTGCGCAGCCGCGTCTGCTGACGCCGCTTGTCGGTGACGTCTTGCGCAATGCAGTAGACCCCTTCGATACTATCGTTGACCGAGACGGGCAGGCTAATCAAGTCGAGAATACGGTGTTGTGCCTCTCGGTCGGTCATGGTCACTTCGTAACGACTGATGCCCCCCTGCAGCACATGCTTGAAGTGCGCTTTGATACGCTCTCGCTCAGGCGGCGCAATAAAATCGCTGAAGTGTCGCCCCACGACCTCGTCTAGCGGATAGCCAGTGACATCGGCACAGGTCGTATTGGCCGTTTGAAAATAGCCGTGTTGGTCCAGAGAAAAAACGGCGTCTGGGTGATGCACGAATAGCGAGCGGTAGCGCTGCTCGTTCTCTTCCAGCGAATGGCGGGCCGCCGCCAGTTCTCGCGTGCGCGCAATGGTGGCGCCTACGACACCCACACTAAAGGCCAGCAGCCAACTCATGACCAACCCGCCCATCGCGACACTGATAGGCATGAGCCCTAGCAGATACCAGTTGTAGTGCTGCCCTGGGTAAGCACGCAGCATTAAATTCACACCACCCGGTAGCCCGGTAAGCCGTGCTGCCAGGGCGTTGCTGGGTGACTCTACGTTCTCCGCAGCGAACCCTGATGGGTGCAGCATCATCAGCCGTTGCTCACCCCGGCTCACCCCTACCTGAAAAGGCCCCAGCGCTAAGCTTAGTTCATGATTGAGCAGCGTCCCCAAATCGACGGCTGCCAAGAGCTGCTGAGTACGATTGGGAACGGGCAGCGCCATCACCATCATGCTGCGCTGATCGCTGTCGGGCAGCAGCAGCCGCGGGCGACCAAAGGGCACCGCTAGCCATGCCCGAACACTGGGTTTATCCAACTGCTCTTCTAGCCAGCTATCCCGCCCCAACTGACGCCCCTGGCTCCATACCACGCCCTCTTGAGCATCGACGAGGGCGATGGCATTCAAGCTCAAGGTATCGCGGAAATAGCTCAGCGTATCTTGTTGCAGTAGCGCCGGGCGCTGGTCGTCGGGCAAGGTACCGAGGCGCTCTGCCATGCGTTGCATGAGCTGCAGGCGTGCCGCCATGGCCTGCTCTGCGTTGAGTTGCACGTTATCCAACAGATAACTGGCCTGCTGTTCGATGGTGGCGCGCTGATTCATGCTTAGTAACAACCAAGCGAGACTGCTCACCAGCACCCCTGCCAGCCCTACTGCGACCGTCAGCTTACCCGGGCTCAAGCGCTCGGCACGATGCCGCCAGCCCGCAACCAGCAGCGCGATCCCAAGTAGCACGATAAAAGCCAGCACGGCAATGGGCGACGAGCTGAAGAGCGCTCGACCACCGACATCGCTCGACCATAAACGGGCCACCACCAATCCACCAAACAGTAGCAGGCCAACGCCAGCGACGCGCCAGAACAAGCGGCGCCACCTGCTACCGACGCCCATCCACAGGCAGAGAGTCATCCAGACGAGCATCCACGACGCCACACTCGTCATGCGCTCTTCGTGTGTTACCCAAGATGGCGCCACGCCGCCATCCACTGCGTTATGCACCAGCGTGTAGAGCAGCAGCGCACCCAGCCCGGCGGCACTCAGCCGCCGCAGCCAGTGCACCTGGCAGAGCGTGGCCAGCAAGCTGATGCCAATCAACAGTGTCGCTAGCGATGCATCAGGCACCAGCATGGGACCAAACAGTGTTTCGGGCAGCCAAAGACCTACCAGCAGGCCAGCGCCTCCCATCAGCAGCAGCGTGGCCGAGGCAATTAATAGCAGCGTTTCGGCTGCAAGATCACGAGTATTTAACGGCACACGCTCTCTCCTTTGCGTCCTATGCCCCCTGGCCTACCGCTCAAACCCCATGGTGTCAGCCAGCCGCTGTAGCTGGTCGTACCGATCATCGAGATAGCGGCCATACGCTTCGCGGGGCATGAAATCGACGTAGGAACCATGGGCATGCTGCAGCGTCTCCACCAGCGCAGGCTGCTGGAGCGCCTGCTCGAATGCCTGGGCCAATCGCTCCAGCCGCTCGGGAGGTGTGTCTCGCGGCGCAAAGAGGCCTCGATCCGTCGTATTGATGAGCGCGATACCCTGCTCGCGGAGTGTCGGCACTTCCGGCAACGCCGATAGCCGCGTATCGTTGGCGACGCCAAGGGGCACCAGTGCTCCACGCTCGAACAGCGTCCCAGCAGAGGGTAAATTCAGCATCGCAAGATCCAATTCGCCGCCCAGGAGTGCAACGACTTGGGCGCCGGTATCGGGGTAGCGCACGAACTGTATGTTGGCAGGCGCAATACCCGCCTGTTCAAAAAAGTGCAGCCAGAAAAAGTGATCCGTCGAGCTGGGGATAATGCCCACCAGCAATTCACCGGGATGCTGCTCGACGTACGCCGCGATGTCACTGGCCTGGGTCAGCGTATGGCCAGGCGTGGTGGCCGGAATGTTGACGGTACGGGTCAACAGAGCGATGGGCGCGAATGCATCGTGTGAGTAATCGGACAGCCCGGCGATATAGGCAAGATCAATGGTTTGATGACTGCCCAGCAGCGTATAGCCATCGGGGTCGGCCTGCTTCACGAACTGCGAACCTAGGGTGGCACCGTTACCTGCCATATTCATCGTTATGATGGACGTGTTCAAATGGCGTTGCGCTTGCTCGGCAATCACACGAAATAGCGTATCGGTGGCGCCGCCCCGCCCAAAAGGCACCACCAAAGCGATGTCCGATGACGGAAAGGCATGGGCGTGTGGCGCATCCTCGGCACTGGCCTGGGTGGACGCACCAATGGCAGCCAACAAGAACGCACTCAAGATGGCTAACGACCTCATCGTCTGCCACTGCTCGCTTCTCAAAGCGTTGTTCACCCAAACGACCATGGCGCTTCATGCCTCACGCGACTTAGCAATGATGTGCTTACGCTTTGCAACATACCTTTAATTTACGTTTGCTACCACAAGGGCAAAGCTCATTACGCCTCGGTTTTAAACGCTTCACGCTAGGCGTGCCATCGACGTACCACCAGCGGCCCTCTTCCCAAACAAAGCGCGAGACTTCCTCTAACACATGCCAACCGCCCGGCTCGCGAAACGTGGCACGAAAGTGCACCGTTCCCTGCTCGTTTTGCGCGACGGGCGCGTCGACAATGACCAGGGACATCCACTGCGTCTCTGGGTCGAGCGGTAGCTGTGGCGGCCGGGTCGTCGCGTGCCATGTCGCCAGCAGGTAATCACGCTGACTCAACGCGAATGCCGAGTAGCGTGAGCGCATTAGCGCTTCGGGCGAGGGTGGGCGTTCCCCTTGATGGTAGGGCCGGCAGCAGGCGTCGAACGACAACCCACTGCCGCATGGGCAACGTTTAGGTACTAGGTGCGTCATAGAAGGGTCGCTCTGGCTTATGCATGTCGCGGGCGCTGTAGATGGTTTGTTTCGGTATCCATCCGAGTTGGGTATAGTAGCAGAGCAAGATCCCTAGACAGACGGAGTACGACAACACGATCGATCATTCTTTCCAAACGCAGTGGAGGTTCTCCTATGAAGGTTTACAAACCGGAATGGCAGTGCACGTTTAGCGTAAACGAAGGCGCGGAAGAATCAGCAAACTGGAAAGAGCGAATCGCGTGGCGGCTTAGAGAACTTGCCGACCGGCTCGAAGGCGGCGGCCGTACGTTAAAAATCGACTGCAGCGTCTCGCCAAAGGTGAGCCGTGACGAGGTAGATACCTGCTTGGGCAAAGGGTTTGAGGTCACACAACGACTGCTAACCCAGCTTGCCCAGCAGCAGGCGTGCGAAGATGTGATGCGCCATGCGAAAGCCGAGCTTTACGAAGAGCAGCATCAGCACTAACAGCCAGACCGTAAGCGTCTCAAAAAAACACCCGCTCGATGACACCGGCGGGTGTTTTTTATAGGGCGTAGATCACCCATCGCTAGCCCGTGAAAGGCGCTTCCATGGCGCGGCCCAAGCGCTGCATGAAGCGACTGCACGCATCTAGCTGCGCCGCGTCGATGTACTCATCCGGCTGGTGGGCCTGGGCAATACTGCCCGGCCCTAAAATGATGGTTTGCAGCCCCTGCCCCTGGAACTGACCGGCTTCCGTGGCATAGGCCACCGCGTGCTGGGAGCAGCCGTCCGGCAAATGGTCCTGCGCTAACCGCAGCACCTGCTGATTGTCTCGGTCGGCCAGCCCCGGTACCGTCACGTTCAGCGGCTCGGTGGTGATCTCGACGGTTTTGCCTTGAGCGCCGAGCGATTCACTGAGCGTGGCGCAATAGTCGCTGAACCTTGCGTAAATCTCGTCAAAGGTCTCCGTGGGAAGGTGGCGAACCTCCCACTCGAACTGGCACTCCCGCGCCATGATGTTGATCGCCGTGCCGCCTTTGATCTTGCCGACGTGCAAGCTGGTATGCGGCACGTTGAACGCCTCATCCACGCGTCCCTCGTCCACCAGCGCGGCCATGGTGTCCTCGATGAAGGTCACCAATCTGGCGGCGACGTGAATCGCGGAGGTGCCTTGGTTCACCTGACTGCTGTGCGCTTCACGGCCAATCACGGTAGTACGCAGGTTGGTCGCGCCCTTTTGCGCTACCACCGGCTGCATGCTGGTGGGCTCGCCGACGATCACATGCGCCGAGGTGGAGTAGTGCTCATAAAAGCGCTTGATCAAGCTGGGGGCGCCCACGCAGCCGATCTCTTCGTCATAAGAGAAACCGAAGTAGATCGGCTGCTTCAGCGGTGCCTTCGCCCAGGTGGGCACCCTGGCGAGCGCGCAGGCAATGAAACCTTTCATATCGCAGGTGCCACGCCCATACAAACGCCCGTCGCCACCATCGTGCAGAGTGAACGGGTCGCTGCTCCAGGGCTGGCCGGCCACGGGTACCACATCGGTATGGCCTGACAGCAACACGCCGCCAGGGGCATTAGGTCCTATACGCGCAATCAGGTTGGCTTTGGTGCCGCAGGGGCTCATCACCCGTTCAGCGCTGATACCGTAGTCGGCCAAGTAGCCCTCGACGAATTCGATGAGCGCCAGGTTCGACTCGCTGGAGGTGGTATCGAACGCCACCAGTTGGCCCAGCAGCGCAGTTGCGTTAGTCATGTGAGTCTCATTGATTAAGCTTTTTTACCACCCTAGCACCCCGTTTGCGCTTTGCCTACTGAGCGCTACCAGCGTCTCGCCGAATGTTGTCCGTCACGACAAGTTCACCGTGCATTCATGAAAGCGTCATCTACACTTTCTACTGTTCAGTGCACCCAAAAACCTTAAAAAACGTACTGCGCACGACCTACAAGGAGCCGTTATGTCTCGTTTCACGTTGCACGCGCTTGCCCTCGGTGTGGCGACCGCCACGTTCAGTGTTTCCGCCAATGCCGCTACCGAAGTGACCTGGTGGCACGCCATGGGCGGTCAACTCGGTGAAATTCTGGAAGGCATGACCGAGGAGTTCAACGCCTCTCAAAACGAGTACCGCGTGACGCCCAGCTACCGCGGCAACTACACCGAAACCATGACCGGCGCCATTGCAGCGTTCCGCGCAGGCGAGCAGCCGCACATTCTGCAGGTGTTCGAGGTCGGCACTGGCACCATGATGAACGCCGATGGGGCGATCTATCCGGTGTTCGAACTGATGGAAGACCACGGCCGCGCGTTCGACCGCGAGGCCTTCCTGCCCGCCGTGGTGGGCTACTACACCGACACCAACGGCAACATGCTGTCGTTTCCGTTCAACTCTTCCACGCCCATCATGTACTACAACCGTGATGTGTTCGAGGAAGCGGGGTTAGACCCGGAGCAGCCGCCGCAAACCTGGGAAGAAGTCGCAGAATACGCCACTCAAATTACCGAATCGGGTGCGGCCAACTGTGGCTTTACCACCTCGTGGCCAAGCTGGGTGATGCTGGAGAACTTCTCCGCCATGCACAACTCCCCGCTGGGCACGCTGGAAAACGGCTTTGGCGGCCTGGACACCGAGCTGAACTTCAACAACGAGCTGGTCGCCCGTCACTGGGATAACCTGAAAACCTGGCAAGACGCAGGGGCGTTCAAATGGGGCGGCCCGGGTTCTGGCCCGGATGCCGAACCGCTGTTCTACTCCCAGGAGTGCGCGATCTTCTTTGGCTCCTCTGCTTCCCGTGCCGACGTCGCCGCCAATGCCGACTTCGAAGTGGGCTTTGGCATGCAGCCCTACTACGACGACGTAGAAGGTGCGCCGCAAAACTCCATCATTGGCGGGGCTACCTTGTGGGCGTTGCAAGGCCACACCGATGAGGAGTACGCCGCCGTAGCAGCGTTTTTCGAGTATCTCTCCCAGCCGGAAGTTCAGGCCGAGTGGCACCAGCAGACCGGCTATCTGCCGATCACGCAAGCCGCTTGGGATCTGAGCCAAGAGCAGGGTTACTACGATGAGAACCCCGGTGCGGATATTTCGCTCAAGCAGATGACGCTGAACGAGCCCACCGAGAACTCCAAAGGCCTGCGCTTTGGCAACTTCGTCCAGATCCGCGACATCATCTCCGAAGAGATGGAAGCGGTGATGACCGGTAACAAATCGGGCCAGGAAGCAGCCGATGCCGCCGTAGAGCGCGGAAACCAGCTACTGCGCGACTTCGAATCTGCGAATCAGTAAGTAAGTGCCCGCTTCGCCGCCTGCCCGCGGACAGGCGGCGACGTCATTACGCGTGCCCTTTGTTGATCGCAGGATACACCGCCTATGCAAACCAAACGCATGACCTTCCCAGGGCGCGTTTTGCCCTACGCGCTACTCGCTCCACAGGTCATTGTTACGCTGATTTTCTTTATCTGGCCGGCCGGACAAGCGCTCTATCAGTCGCTACTTCGTGAAGATGCATTTGGGCTACGCACGACCTTCGTGGGGCTGGAGAATTTTGCCCGCCTGTTTCGTGACGGCAACTATCTCAATTCGCTCTCGGTGACGGCCATTTTTGCCATTGGTACCACGCTGCTGTCCATGGCGGCGGCGCTGCTGCTGGCCTGCACGGTGAATCGCATGATTCGTTCGCGCAGCACCTACACCACACTGCTGGTATGGCCCTATGCCATTGCCCCCGCCATTGCCGGGGTACTGTGGTGGTTCATCTTCAATCCCTCCATCGGCATCGTGCCCTACATGCTGGATATGGTGGGCTACCAGTGGAATCACCGCACCTCAGGGGCAGACGCCATGCTGCTGGTAATTTTTGCCGCTGCCTGGAAACAGATCTCCTATAACTTCCTGTTTTTCCTGGCCGGGCTGCAGTCGATTCCCCAATCGCTCATTGAAGCCGCCGCCATCGATGGCGCCAGCCCCATGAAGCGCTTCTGGACCATCGTGTTTCCTCTGCTGTCGCCCACCACCTTCTTCCTGATGGTGGTGAACGTGGTGTACGCGATGTTCGATACTTTCGGGATCATTCATGCCACCACCCAAGGCGGCCCTGCCCAAGCGACGAATACGCTGGTGTACAAGGTGTACGCCGATGGTTTCGTGGGCCTCAACCTGGGGTCATCCGCCGCGCAGTCGGTGATTTTGATGGCGATCGTGGTAGCACTCACGGTAGTGCAGTTCCGCTTTATCGAGCGCCGGGTGAACTACTAGCCGCAGGCTGACTGTTGGAGTCTTGTCATGGTTGAAAATCGTCCCTGGGCGAACTTTTTTGCCCACTTAACGCTGATGCTCGGCGTCGCGGTGGTGGTGTTTCCCGTCTACGTGGCGCTGGTGGCCTCGACCCAAGCGCCGGGCGACCTGCTGCGCGGCACGCTGCCGATGCTGCCCGGTGCCCACGGCATCGAAAACTTTACCCGCATGTGGCAATCCGGCGTGTCGAACGCGGGCGCACCGCCGGCTGGCACCATGCTATGGAACAGCTTCATCATGGCCATGGCGATTACCATGGGTAAGCTGTCGATCTCACTGCTTTCCGCCTTTGCAATCGTGTACTTCCGCTTTCGCTTTCGACTGTTTTTCTTCTGGCTGATCTTTCTGACGCTGATGCTACCGGTGGAGGTACGCATCATTCCTACCTTTCAAGTGGTCGCGGATCTCAACATGCTCAATAGCTTTGCCGGGCTGTCGATTCCGCTCATCGCCTCCGCCACCGCGACGTTTCTGTTTCGGCAGTTCTTTATGACGATCCCCGAGGAGATGTTGGAAGCCGCGCGGGTCGATGGCGCAGGCCCACTGAAATTCTTTAAAGACATTCTGATGCCGCTCTCGATCACCAATATCGCCGCACTGTTCGTGATCATGTTCATTTACGGCTGGAACCAATATCTATGGCCGCTGCTGATTACCACCGATCCGGACTACTACACCATCGTAATGGGTATTCAGCGCATGACATCGGAAGAGAACCCGCAGTGGCATCTCATCATGGCCGCCGTGGTGATGGCGGCTCTGCCACCGGTATTAGTGATTTTGTTCATGCAACGCCTGTTTGTGAAAGGCCTGACCGAGACGGAGAAATAACCATGGCCAGCATTACCTTGGAAGGGCTAAAAAAAACCTACGCGGGCAACGTGGCAGCGGTCAAAGGCGTCGATTTACATATCCAAGATGGCGAGTTCGTGGTGCTGGTGGGGCCTTCTGGCTGCGGTAAATCCACGCTGCTGCGCATGGTGGCAGGCCTGGAGAGCATCACTGAAGGCACGTTAAAGATCGGCGAGCGAGTGGTGAACCAACTTGAGCCCGCCGAGCGGGATATCGCCATGGTGTTCCAAAACTATGCCCTCTACCCCCACATGACGGTGTACAACAACTTGGCCTATGGCCTGAAAAATCGCGGCTTCAAGAAAGACGCTATTGAACAGCGGGTGCGCGCAGCGGCCAAGATGCTGGAAATTGAGGATTTTTTAGAACGCAAGCCGCGCAAACTTTCTGGCGGCCAGCGCCAGCGTGTGGCCATGGGCCGTGCATTAGTGCGCGAGCCCGCCGCGTTTCTGTTTGACGAGCCGCTCTCTAACCTGGATGCCAAGCTGCGCGTCCAGATGCGCGTCGAGATCAAGCAGCTTCAGCGGCGGTTAAAAACCACCAGCCTCTACGTGACCCACGACCAGCTCGAAGCAATGACGCTGGGGGACCGGCTCGTGGTGCTCAATGCCGGACAGATCGAGCAGGTAGGCACCCCGATGGAGATCTACGCCCGACCCGCCACCATGTTCGTGGCGGAGTTCATCGGCTCCCCCGCCATGAACATGCTGCCGCTGGCCTACCTGCAGCAGCAGGACACCCAAGGCGTGCTAAGCCAGTTGCCAAAAGAGACCGATACCGTCGGCATACGCCCAGACGATATGCAGCTCACCCTACCAACAGTGCCTTACGTCACACTAGACACGACCTTGATGCTGTTCGAGGCTGCTGGTGCAGAGAGCCATCTCTACGTTAACTTGGCGGGTAGCGAACAGCCTACGGTGATTCGCACGGCAGGCCAGCCGCCGGTGCGTGAAGGCGAAACGCTGCAGGTATATGTTACCGGTGATGCGCTGCATCCGTTCAACAGCACCACTGGCAAGCGCACCTTTCATTAGTACGTAAGTACCTAGCGCCTTCGGCGGGTGGCCAAGCTACTCGCCCTGGGCAAGATCGGTAATGCGTCCTTCAGGTTGGTAAAACACCTCACCAAGTGCCGCGATGTGGTCACGCAGCATTTCCCAGTCCGTATTGCCCACGATGGTGTTACGACCATCATCATAGGCGGCCCCTAACGCCGCGTGGCTGTCGCCGCCCGCTGCAGTAAAGTTATTGGTTGCCACGGTATAGGTGGTATCGGGATCAATGGTCTGCATCGCGCCCTCTCGATTCACCTTCAAGCTCACCACCCGCTTCCCCACCGGCAAGCGACTGTCGAAGACCAACTCTGTCCCAGCGGAGACCTGCAAAAAGCCACCGTTCTCTTCTGGGACGTTGGCGAGCGCAATTTCAAAAGTCTCCAGCAGTTCAGCGCCCGTCACCTCTAGCAGCGCGAGGCGATTGCCAAACGGCTGCACGGCAATCAGATCGCCCACCGTGACCTCGCCTTTGGGCAGCGCTTCACGGATACCGCCGCTATTTTGAAACGCCATGATGGTGTCTGGCGCCACCCGCTGTGCGGCGTAAAGCTGACCATCGGCAATCAAGTTACCCAGCGCCGTTTCATTTGCACGCACGCTCATGGCATCGCCCTGACCGTGACGAGGGTTCGGCAACGCAAGGATAGCCGTTGCGCCCACCTGCTGATCACGCAGGGTTTCAATCGCTTCCGTAAACGGGGCGAGCTGTGCCAACGCAGCCTCATCCGGCGTGCGCTCTTCGGTGGCAAGTAATTCACCGCTTACCGTTTGAACCACGCCTTCTGCATCGAACGTCACCTGCATCACACCTAGATACTTTCCATACTCACCCGCTTGGCCGATGGCCGTCGGTGCTTTCGCATCACCCGCTGAGGAGTGGCTCACCAGCGTCGGCGGCGTTACCTGCGTGTGACTATGGCCGCCGATGATGATATCGATACCCTCAACATGCCGAGCCAACAGACGATCATTGCCGACGCTGGGGTCGCTGTCATAGCCTAAGTGCGTGAGGGCAATAATCTTATTGACCCCTTGCGCTTCAAAGGCCGCCACCATGGCGTCCGCCGCTTCACGGTAATCGCTAATGGTGACCTCACCAGGGCTGGAAATCGTTTCACTGTCCTGTGTGCTCAAGCCGAAAATGCCGATCTGCTCGCCATCTTGTTCCACAATGATGCCGTCATAGAGATAGCCCGCCTGCGGTGAAGCACTGACCGATTCACCCAACCGCTCAGCGAACTCAGGGGCAGCAGTAAAATCCAGGTTCGCGCCCAGAATGGGGAAATCAGCCTCCGCGAAAAAGGCCGCCAGCGCCTGATGGCCGCCCTCGGGGCTCCCTAAATCAAACTCATGGTTACCGGGCACAAAGGCGTCGTAACCCATTGCGTTCATAAAGGCCAATGCGTCTTGGCCCTGGAACTCGTTGAAATAGAGCGTGCCGGAAAAAATATCGCCTGCGTCCAGCAGTAGGCCATCGCCATAGGTGGCTTTCGCCTCATTGAGCGTGGTAATCAGTGACGGATAAGCATCGGTGCGACCATGCAAATCGTTAGTATGGTAAAGGGTGAGGGTAAACGACTGCGCCAATGCTGCTGGGGTAACTGCCCACAGCGCTGTCCCTAGCGTGATACCTGTTCGTAACGCATCCATAACCATGCTCCTTGTCGAGTGAGGGGGCTAGGCCATTAGTCTGTCATCTGCACGTGATCATACCGTCACCTTGACTACACCTAAGTGTCACAGTGAACTGCCACCCTACTGCTGATCATAACGAGCGACTACCGCTAGGTAGTCACCGCAAAAAAAACAGCTGAAGGGAACATGACCATGACGAGAACACTGTTAACGATGGCGATAGCCGCCGCAACCTTTACCGTGTCTACCGCCCACGCCAATAGCGATTTAAGCAACGTATGCCCCACTCCTATCCGCATGGCCGATACCGGCATTGAAGGAATGGGCCCGCTCGCAGAAGCGTTTGGCCCCTTTGCTGAAGCGTTTGAGGAGACCACCGGCCTCACGCTTGAGATGTTTAGTCTGAGCAACCGCACCGCCGCAGGCACTGCGCTGCAGTATGATGACGTAGACCTCGTATTTGCAGGTCCGTCTGAGTTCGTCTTGTTCGACCGCGAAAGCGACATTGAAATTCTGTTTGCGATTGAACGCCCCCACTACGGCAGCAGCTTTTATGTTCCCGCCGATAGCGATATTCAGTCGCTGGAAGACCTGGCAGGCCACCGGGTCGCTTTGAAAGACGTGGGCTCAACCAGCGGCCATATTTTCCCAAGCCAGATGCTGGTTGATGCGGGGCTGGATATTGATCGCGACCTTGAGATTATTATGGCTGGCGATGCCCGTATTGCAGCGCTGGTTAACGGCGATGTGGATGCCATGGGCGGCGGTAACCGCGATATCGAAGAGATTCAAGCGATGGACCCGAACGGCGAGTATCGCGTGATTGCCACCAGCGACGTACTGCCTGGCGACCCAGTGGTGATGCGCGGATCGCTAGACGACGCCTGCAAAACAGCACTGCGCAGCACTCTGGAAGAGAACAGCGAAACCCTGTGGAACGCGCTGATTGCCACCGACCGCAACGAAGATAAGTTTTTAAACCGCGACTCCTCGCTGGGCTTTGACCGCACCAATGAAGATTACGATGTCGTGCGCCAAGCCTACGAAGCAGCAGGCATTCCGCTCTAATTCGTTTTCCACCGCTCCCTTTATCGTGATCGCACAGGGACGTGCGTTGATCGAGCAAAGGCTCTTTGAGTACCAAGACACGGTAGGTCTCTCATGTCTGTCGTTCCACTCTCCCTCCTGGCATCTGCGCAGGAGGTTTTTGTATGAATGCCATCGATCTTTCTAACGTTCACAAACATTACGGCAGCTTACATGTCCTGCGTGGGCTAACGCTCAGCATCCCCAAAGGGGAGTGTGTCATTTTGCTGGGGGCCAACGGCTGCGGTAAGTCCACGCTGATGCGCTGTATCAATGGCTTAGCCCCCCACGATCAGGGCGACATTCACATTTTCAACGAATCGCTTTCGCAGATTTCCAAACCGCGTTTGCGCACACTGCGTCAAAAAGTTGGCGTGGTTTTTCAGCAGTTTAACTTGGTACAGAACGTCAGCGTGTTTCAAAACGTGCTGTATGGCGCACTGGGCCAGCAGCGTCTTGGCTTACTGTCGACGCTCTCTTGCACCGCGAGCCAAACGCTTCGCGAGCGCGCCATGCAGTCGCTGGACCGGGTGGGTTTGGCCCATAAGGCCCTGGCAAGCTGTCGCGAGCTATCAGGCGGTCAACAGCAGCGCGTCGCCATTGCCAGAACGCTGATGCAGGACGCCCACATCATCATCGCGGATGAGCCCATCGCCAGCCTGGACCCGAAAGCGGGCCGCGAGATTATGGATCTGCTGCTAGAGGTAGTGAGCGAACGTGGGCTCACTGTGCTGTGTACGCTGCATCAGCTAGAGCTAGCGCAACAGTACGGTGACCGTATTGTGGGCATGAAAGCGGGCACCGTAGTGCTTGATACGCCTCGCGAGGCGGCCACGCTGAGCGATATGCAGGCGCTCTATCAAGGTGACACCCGTGTCGAGCAAACGCCCTCATCCTCCACGACCCACCAACCGCTTAGGGCGATCTAACATGCCATCGAAGCTACCGCCAACTGGCAGCCTGCCTCCCCGTTTTCGCCGCCCTTCCCTGTTTGTTTGGGGCATCAGCCTCGGCTTTTTAGCGCTGTTTATACAAGGCGTCATGGCCACCAATGTCACACTCGAGCGTTTGATACGCGGGGCGACGAACCTAGGTCACTTCATAGGGCGGGCTTTCCCTCCGGATCTCAGCAATTTAGACGTACTGGCATGGTCGATGTATGAAACCCTCAACATTGCCATTGTCGGCGTAACGCTGGGCGTTATCCTCAGCGTGCCGTTTGCTCTGCTGGCGGCGCGCAATACCTCCCCCGCCCCATGGGTGCGCTCCATCACGCGGCTGATGATTGCCACCATGCGCACTATTCCCGACCTTATCTGGGCACTGATCTTTGTGGTCGCGGTGGGGTTAGGGCCAATGGCGGGCGTGCTGGCCATCGTGATGGATACGATTGGTTTTGCCGCCCGCTTTTTCTCAGAACGGATCGAGGAAGTCCACCCCGGTCCCTCCGATGCGCTAACCGCCACCGGGGCCAGCAGGCTATCCGTGATTGGGGGTGCGATTTTGCCAGAAACCCTCGCCTCCATGACGGCCACCAGCTTATACAGCGTCGAGAAAGCGCTGCGTTCAGCGGTCACGCTAGGGCTGGTGGGCGCAGGCGGCATTGGCGTCGAACTCGCCGCCGCCATGCGGCTGTTTAACTACGACCGCGCGCTCACCATTATTCTGGTGATCCTTGTGGTGGTGATTGGTTTTGAGCAGCTCTCGTCGCAAATCCGCAAGCGCGTGATTTAAGGCATGCCCAGTCGGCTCAAGGCACGTCTACCAAGGCAACTGTTCGCCATTGGAGTGCCAGAAGCCGCCGCTATTCTCTAAGTTGAGCGCTGTGATGCAGGCGGCAATGCCCGTTGCGGCTTCCTGGGGGCTGATGTGGCCGCCAAAGTTGACCATCCGGGTTTTCACATAGCCCGGATGCAGCTGTGCCACGGCGATGCCGCGAGGCTTAAGATCGATGGCCAGCGATTTACCAAAGGCGTTCAGCGCCGCTTTTGACGCGCGATAGCCGTAGCGGCCGCCTGAGTCGTTGTCCGCTAAAGAGCCCATCCGGCTGGTAATATTGGCGATTTTACTGCCCTTTTTCATCAGCGGCAGCAGCGCTTCGGATACTCGCAGCGGTGCATAGGCATTGATTTCCATTTGCTGGCGTAGGCTGTCGATCTCGATATCTCCCAGCACATCATCGCGCAGCAGACCCGCGTTGTTGATCAACAGATCAATGGTGTGCCCGGCTAACGCCGCAGAAAGGCGCGCGATATCGTCGTCCTGGGTCACATCAATGTCTTCTATCACGTTGACGGCGACACGATCTAACTCATCAGACGTTTGGCGACATACGCCGATGACTTTCCATCCCTCCTGTTGATAATGCTCAGCCAGGGCTAACCCTACGCCCCGATTTGCGCCTGTAATCACAACGATGGACGACATACTCTCTCCTTAAACACACGATTAAATAATAAAACAGCATAACGCAAAAAGCCGATGTGTCATGAACACATCGGCAAAAACGATCTTTCAAAGCTTAAAACATTAAGGAACCTAGGGCATGAATTAAACCCAGACGCTCACTTAAAAGTGATAACGCGCACCTACCGCGTAATACAGGTCATCTTCGTAGCTATTCACCGCATCTTCGTTGGCATCGTTCAACTCCACGAAGACATCGAAGTTGTTGGACAGATCGTAATGCGCGGCAGCGGCCCAGGCATCGCGGCTGTCGGAAACATTGTCCAGCTCGATGTTGTAGTAATCGAGGTAGAACGTCCATGCGCCAGTAGCGAAGGTGCCACCCAGACCAACGGTGTCAAAGCCGCCGCCCTGAGTGTCACTGTCACCGCGGGTTTCGTAACCCAGGCGTGCCGAGAAAGCGTCATTGATGGCGTATTCAGCGGTCGTACCCACGCGTGTTTCACCATTGCCACCGCCACGAACGGTATCTTCGACGTAACCCAGCGCCAGGCGCAGCGGGCCAGTGGCATAAGTTACGCCCCCTTGAGTAGCGATCACGTTCCCTTCGCTGGTTTGATCAGACGGCTCCAAACCACGCTCTGAAAAATGCTTAGCGGCAATGAATGCTTGGAACCCATTCAGGTCCGGCGTCATATACGCCAGAGAGTCACCCCGTGCTTGCAGGCCACCACCTGCAAACTCGTAGCCGCGCTCGACATACACGTCGAATACACCCATCACTTCGCTGTCGTAGAAGCTATCGAAGTTACCTGCAGTAAAAGTACCGTACTGCTCACTATCCAGCCCAATGTAGCTGTTACGCACTTCGTCAAAGCCAGACGCTTGATTCCGCTCATCGCCCGTGAAACGCCACTCTACGCGGGCAAACGCGCGCAGATCAGAGGTGATTTGATGGCCAGCAGTAATGCGTAAACGAGAGCCAAAGTTGCGAAACTCTTCACTATTATCAACGTTGTTTTCTTCTGCGCCGCCACCTTCGAACCCCATGGCAATACGGCCATAGATATCCAGCGTAGTGCCATCCTGATCGTAAACCATCGCCGCTTGGGCAGCAGAGGCACCCAGTAAACCACTAACGGCCAGAGCAAGTGTCGTTTTCTTAAACATGATGGATCCCTTTAGATTCGCCCGTGCTTGTTGTCAGCACTTATTGAGCTAGAGTAAAGCGTTAATTCGCCATTCAAGTCATTAAGACTATACATTGTAAAGTCACGACCGAAGCATTGACTGCTTCGTCATCGGCTACCTTAGAGAAGGTATATGTCATTCTTCTTAAAGTTTTATTTTATTTATGTCTACTTCATCAATAAAAACTTAAATAAAAATGTCCTCAAAAATTAACATTTATCTGTTATCCGAAATAAACGTTTCAACTTATAGTGAGACCTACAATTAAACGTCGAACACGCTGCGCCCAGCCGCGCTGTCATCGCTTGTTCACCTACCTGACTCGTCAATGTCATTGTGGCTGCGCACTATGTTCGCAAACGTGATAAAGGGATGAATCGCACATGCGGCTCTGTATCGTTAGCGAAACATGGTCACCAGAAATCAACGGCGTTGCCCACACGCTCAGCCGGTTGTGCCGTGAATTACAGCGCCTGGGGGTCACAGTGGATGTGATTCGACCGACGCCTAAAACCGCTGGCGCTGCCCAAGACGCCGGGCACGAGCTACAGGTGAATCGCTGTTCGATTCCCGGCTACCGTGACGTGCAGGTGGGCTTTGCTCGCCCCGCCACGGTGCGTCGCTTTTGGCAACAGCATCGACCCGACGTGGTCTACCTGGCCACCCAAGGCCCGCTTGGCTGGGCAGCACGGCAGGCCGCCTTGCAACTCCAGCTTCCGTTAGTCGCGGGATGGCACACCAATTTCGACCACTATTGCCACGATTACGGGGTTTCTTGGCTGTCGTCCGCCACACGCCGCTATTTGCGTTACTTTCATAACGGCTGCGCGCTGACGCTAGTCCCCACCCAGCAGCAGGCAACGTTACTGCGCCAGCAGGGCATCCGCGACGTGCAGGTGCTGTCTCGGGGTATCGATGGCGAACACTTCTCGCCCGCCTCTCGTGATGACGCACTCCGGCTGCAGTGGGGCGTTAGTGAACACCAGCCAGTGGCCCTCTACGTAGGGCGCATTGCACCAGAAAAAAATCTCACCTTACTTCAGGAAACACTGCAAGCCATGCGCGATGTGCGCCCCGACATGGCGCTTGTGGTGGTCGGCGATGGTCCAGGGAGATCACAGTTAGAAAAAGCACTACCTGACGCGTATTTCACAGGCTTCATCGATAAGCAGGCATTGGCTCGGCACTATGCCAGTGCGGATATGTTCGTGTTTCCATCACTGTCGGAAACCTGGGGAAATGTGATCACCGAAGCCATGGCCAGCGGGTTAGCGGTGGTGGCATACCGTCATGCCGCCAGCGCCGAACTGATCCAGAGCGGGCACAACGGTATCACGGTCGAACCCAACGATGCCGTGGCGTTTCAACAGGCGGCCGTCGCGCTTTGCCAGCATCCCGCCGAATACGCACGACTAGGAAGAATTGCCCGTTTACGCGCCCTAGAACAGAGCTGGTCGGGCATCGCGGAGCAATTTCTGCGCTACCTCAACGAGGCCCAGGAGGCTAATCATGCGAGCTCGCCCGCTTGTCGTATTCGATCGTCTTGATCTATGGGAGTGGCGGTTTTGCCAACGAGTCACTCACCTCTCGCTCTATCGCCCCTGGCGGCTGACCCTGCAAGCGGCCAGTAAACTGGGCGATTGGCCCGTTTGGGTGCTACTGATTACAGCGCAGCCCTGGCTACAACCCAATGGATGGGGGCGCATTTTGCAGTACACGCTGATCGCGCTCATAGCCATTACGGTCTACAAACTGGTCAAAACGAAACTGTGCCGCGAACGTCCTTTCATTACGTATTTGGGCGGCGTGCACTGCGGTGAGCCTGCCCGAGACCGCTACAGTTTTCCTAGCGGCCACACCATGCATGCCGTCATGTTTAGCGTCTTGGTGGCTGCCCATACGCCCTGGTTACTGCCCATCGTTTTACCACTTAGCCTGCTGATTGCCATTTCTCGCGTAGGACTTGGGCTGCACTACGTCAGTGACGTTCTGGTTGGCGGTGTCATGGGCTATGGCTTTGCACTGTTGAGCCTTTACTGGATGGGCTAGCCTCGGCCGGTACTACGACAAGACGCCATCACCGCTCTGGGGCTACGCACAAAAAAAGCCGCGCGCTCTATCGCTCATGAAATAGCGATGGAGCGCGCGGCTTTGTGATGCGAACGGTCAACGTGGCGGTACTACCTATCGGGCGGAATATCGTCACGTTCTTCGGTCGCCGCCATCAAGGATGTCTTGAACATCATGTATACGCCGACCCCGGAAAATCCCAGAAACAGGACGAACATGCCCAACATCAGTACCATCGCCATAGCGCTTGTCCCTGAAAGTACGCGGTTGCTACGTTGACGTCTTCTAACCGCTGAATTTTGGTTTAACCGAAAGGATAGACCAAAACCCCTTCTTCATCTGTACAAGTGCTGTTCAAATAACGCTGTAAATATTAAAAAATAGACAAATCAGAGAGTTACTCGTTAAAAAATTGACGCAAAAAAACCATCCCGCCGAAGCGAGATGGCTGTTTTGCACCGCTGCCACTCCCTGGCGTCGATGACCAACACATCCTGTGTTGATAAGAGTGAGCAGGCTGAGTGTCCTTTCACTTCCCTGGTGCTGATTGGGCGTCCTGCCCTCCTTGATTGCTTGTCAGCCTGCTCACGCTGTTAAAGGGTGATACTGACGTCATACTCTTCATAACACTCAATGTGTTGCAGACTCTAGGCCATCGTTCGAAAAAACAAAAATAAAAACATACAAAACAATAACTTAGAAAAAACACTCACTGCCAAGTTAAGCACAGAAGCGCCCACGAGGGCGAATCTTTATGTATCGAACTGACACATGCGACAAATTCGCACGAGCTGCCCCCATCCTTTGGCACATGAGACGTTAGCTCATCGTGACAAAATCCCTCGCTTCACGGTAGCGGTCGATGACAACAACGCTTATGTTACTTATCACACTCTCACGCTCGCATGGGCATACTTAGGCACGAGGAAAGGCCGATGAAACGTACCGTCGCACTGGGCATTTTGCTGCTGGCAACGCTGTTGGTGCTGGGTGGCTGCAATACCGTTCGCGGAATGGGGCAAGATATCGAACAAGGCGGTGAAGCCATTCAGCGGTCGGCGGATTGACCATGATGATGACTGTCTACCTTTCGCATGGCTTGGAAAGTGGCCCGGGCGCACTAAAGATGCAAGCGCTCAAGGGCATTGCCGAACAGCTAGATGACTGTGAGCCAGTCGTCATGGATTACCGGGGCATGGACGAGCCAGCCCAGCGGCTGGCTCATCTACAGCAGGCGCTTCAGAAGCGCGGCGATGATCCCTCACGTTGCGTCATGGCAGGGTCTAGCCTTGGTGGCTGGTTAAGCGCCGCCGTCAGTGCTCGGACACCAGTCCTGGGCTGTTTTTTGCTTGCCCCTGCGCTTGGCTTACCCAAATACCCCGAAACATCCCCCACCATTCAAGCGCGGCACACGCATATCATTCACGGTTGGCAGGATGATGTGGTACCTCCTGGCCCCGTTATTGAACGCGCCCAGGCACAGCGATTGTCACTCAGGATGATCGACGACGATCATCGTCTGCATAACAGTTTGGAGACGATCTTAGTTGATTTTCGTCGTTTTTTAACGCTATGCGCGACGAGTGAGCGCGGCGCTACATAAAATAAGAACGATTAAGAGTCGACATTGTCACCTCATGGCTATACAAATAGTGTACACACAAAAGGAGAGTGATCATGTTCGGTCTATTTAATCGCGACCCTCAAAAAAAGCTTCAGCAAGCCTATGAGCGTAAGCTTCAAGCGGCGATGGAGGCGTCCCGCAACGGTGATATGCGAGCCAACGCCACGCTGACCGAAGAAGCAGAAGCACTTTTGGCCGAGATCAACCGGCTCAAAGCTCAGAAGGGCTAACACAATGCGCCCCACGTGGCCATGGATTCTGCTGACGATGGCACTTGCCACGGGACACGCCTATGGCGATTGCCCGTCACCAGGACAGTGGTGGCAAGCAGACGGTGCCGTGGGCGCACCAACGCTGCTTGCCCAGGCCGCTCGACAGCAGGTCGTACTACTGGGCGAACAGCACGACGTCGAGGATCATCACCGCAGGCAGCTGCACACGCTCGCAGGGCTGCATGCTCTCCGCGAAGATATGGTGGTTGGCTTGGAGATGCTGCCAAGAAGCGCTCAGCCGGTGTTAGACCGCTGGGTAGCGGGCGAGCTGACCGAGACAGAGCTGCTGGCCGAAAGCCGCTGGGATGACGCGTGGGGATTCGATGCCGAGCTCTACTTGCCCATTCTTCACTTCGCGCGACTGCAAGCGATTCCGCTGGTGGCTCTCAACATCACGCCAGAATTGCGCCAACGGCTCGTTCAAGAAGGCTTTGATCGTGTCCCCGCTGACCAGCGCTACGGGATTCCTACCCCACTGCCCGCCAGTTCAGCCTATCAGCAGCGTTTGACCGAGGTATTCGAGCAGCATGGCATGGGGCAAGGGGACCCTGCCATGCTAGCCCGCTTCACCCAAGCGCAGCTCACCTGGGATACCGCCATGGCCCACGGGCTTGCAGGCGCCGTCAAAGAGGGTGCGTTAGCCGTTGGCTTAATGGGCCTTGGTCACGTCACCTATGGCCACGGCGTAGAGCACCAGCTCGAAGGGATGGGGATTCGACACACCCTCAGCCTACTGCCGTGGGATCAGGCAGAGTGTCGCCTCCCAGACCCCGCGCTTGCCGATGCCGTCTTTGTTCTACCTCCAGCCCTTACCCACGAGCCCACGAATTAGGCGTCATCCGCCAACGCAGGCAGCAGCGTTTTAAGCTTGCGTGTCAAGGTGTTGCGCCCCCAGCCCAGCAGCTCGGCGGCTTCGCCTTTACGCCCGCCGGTGTGCTTGAGCGCCGTCTCGATCAAAATGCGCTCGAAGTCAGGAACGGCCTCTTCTAGCAAATGGGTATGCCCTTCGGCCAGCGCATGATCGGCCCAATCACGGAACGCCGAGCGCCAGTCGCCATGGACGCTGCTCTCTGACGTGCCGACGGTGCGTAGCTCCGGAGGCAAATCTTCGACCAGAATCTCCCGACCGGAAGCCATCACCGTTAGCCATCGGCAAATGTTCTCGAGCTGACGGACGTTACCGGGCCACGGCAGGCGGGTCAGATGCGATTCTGCTTCGGGGGTCAATACTTTAATGTCGGTGGACAACTCCTTGGCGGCTTCGGCCAAAAAGTGCCGGGTGAGGCGTGGAATATCCTCGCGCCGCTCGGCCAAACGCGGAAGATGGACACGAATCACGTTCAGGCGGTGAAACAAGTCTTCACGAAAGCGCCCATCGTCGACGAGTGATTCAAGGTTCTGGTGCGTTGCCGCGATGATCCGTACATCGACGTTCACCGGCGTATGCCCGCCCACCCGATAAAACTCGCCATCGGCCAGCACGCGCAGTAGGCGGGTTTGCGTTTCGGCGGGCATGTCGCCGATCTCATCGAGAAACAGCGTGCCGCCATTGGCCTGCTCGAAACGCCCCTGGCGCTGCTGCGCAGCACCAGTAAACGCGCCTTTCTCGTGGCCGAACAGTTCTGATTCGATCAAATCGCGCGGAATCGCCGCCATATTCAAGGCAATGAACGGCTTTCCCGAGCGCGGACTATGCTGATGCAGCGCCTGGGCCACGCGCTCCTTGCCCGTACCCGACTCACCGTTGATCAGTACCGTGATATGCGAATGGGAGAGCCGTCCAATCGCCCGGAAGACCTCTTGCATAGCCGGCGCTTCACCGATGATCTCGGCGCTAAGACCTTCCGGCACACTCACCGGCCGCTGCCGTTCACGCGCATGGGCAACGGCCCGGCGCACCAGCGCGAGCGCTTCATCCACATCGAACGGCTTGGGCAAGTACTCGAATGCCCCGCCTTGATAGGAGGCGACAGCGCTGTCGAGATCGGAGTGCGCGGTCATGACGATCACAGGCAAATCCGGATGGGCATCACGCACCCGTGCCATTAAATCCAACCCGTCGATGCCCGGCATACGGATATCGGTGACCAGCACATCCGGCGGGCTCTCCAGCAAGCGTGCGAGCGCCGTATCGGCACGCTCGATACACTCGACCTCCAGATCGGGTTGCGCCAGAGCGCGCTCCAATACCCAGCGGATAGCGCGGTCATCATCGACAATAACCACTCGTGCAACATCGGTACGTGTCGCCTCAGTCATGACGCTTCTCCGGTGCAATTAATGACCAATGGAATCAGTAAACGAAATTCGGTGTGTCCGGGACGAGAGTCGCATTCGATCAATCCTTGATGTTGGTGCAGTATTGACTGGGCAATCGATAGCCCCAGACCGCTCCCTTCTGCGCGGCCGGAGACCATCGGGTAAAAAAGGGTGTCGCGTAGCGACTCGGGGATGCCAGGACCGTTATCGATGATGCCGACTTCGCTCACCAGGCGGTGCCGCTCGGCTCCCAAAGTGAATTGGCGGCGCGCACGGGTACGCAGTGTCAGTTCGGGCGCGGGCGTACCTGCATCGCTCATGGCTTGCACCGCGTTGCGGGCCACGTTGAGCACTGCTTGGATCATCTGCGCCTCATCACCGGACAGGTCCGGTAGGCTCGGGTCATAGTCGCGGCTGACGACCACATGAGGATGCTCGGCGATCAGCAGCGCCCTTACGCGCTCCAACACTTTATGAATGTTGACCGGCTCATGCTTGACGATACGGTTCGGCCCTAGCATGGAGTCGACCAAGTCACGCAAGCGGTCAACTTCTTCCACGATGATATGGGTAAACTCGCGCAGGGCCGGGTCATCCAGGTCTCGCTCTAACAGCTGCGCGGCACCGCGAATGCCCCCTAGCGGATTTTTCACCTCGTGGGCCAACCCCCGCGCCAGCACTTTGATGGTTTCTTGGCGGGTGGTAAGGGCCTCCTCTCGGGAGATTTGCATCAACCGATCCCGCGGCTCGACTTCCAACAGCAGCTCGTCGGCCGACAGCGGTGTCACGGTGTAATCGACGGTCAGCGGCTCGCTATTTAGCGGCGTGATACGCGCTTCACGCTGTGTATAGGGATGAAACGCATCGCGTGCTTTGGCCAGCACGTCGTCGATGCTTTCGTCACCGCCCAGCAGCGTATCGAGACTGATCCCCTGTACGCGGCTAAAGCTCACGGCCAGCAGCGCTTCCGCCGCTGGGTTCATCCAGCGAACGCGGAGCTCACCGTCGAGCAGCAGGACTGCTGTGGTGAGGTGTTCGAGTAAGCGCTGATACATGGCGTGTCCTGAAACGTCGCTTCGATCAATACACATGGCACTGATCCATCAAAAGAGGTATGCGAGAGGATCTGCAAAAAGCGCGCCAATTCGGCGCAAGCGGCCGCATGCACGGCTTGTGGGCAGATAGCGGGGGTATGGCGGGCGTTAATAGCGCAATGAACCGATAAACGCGCCGCCTCAATGCACCATTATAGTGCACTCGATTAGTCAGTGATAAAAATAGTCACCGGATCGGTGCGGTGCTGCACACGGCCCTGGCTATCCAACAGCTCCGCATGAATATGGTGCGCTCCCACAGGTAACCCCGCCAGCCAGAAGGCGTCGCTATGCAGGGCGGATTGGCTCAGCTCGCCATTCACCCTCAGTTGAATTTGGTGGTCGTCCCGCAGTGGCGGCACCACCTGCACTTCCACGGGCGTCATGCCGCCCCGAACGGCGCTGCTGTTCGCCGGGTTGACGATGGTAAAGCGGTCATAAGGCATAAACGGTTGCCCAGGATGGCTCTGAGTGCGGCTCGGGGTTCGGCTGTCAGGTGGGGCAGAGCGCACCGTCGTCACGCTGGGCAGCGGTGCCAACGTGACGGCTTCACCGCCACGTTCTGGGTTGTCGGTAAACGTCACCTTGCCCTGGGCGTCCACCACGCGATACACCGTTTGCCCCAGCGCCGCGCTTACCCACAGCCCCAATAGCAGCGCAGCACCTGTGGACAATCCTCTTGCATAGCGCACGTGCCAGCGACGGATCATGACGTCTTCCTCCCTTTTCCTTTCCTCGCCTCAACGAAAAAACCCCGCCGAGGCGGGGTTTTCAGGCTAACGACACCTCAAGGGTGATCTTAGCAGCTGTAGTACATGTCGAACTCGATCGGGTGAGTCGTCATGCGAATACGCTCGACGTCTTCCATCTTCAGTTCGATGTAGGCATCGATCATGTCGTCGGTGAACACGCCGCCTTCGGTCAAGAACGCACGGTCAGCGTCGAGCGCTTCCAGGGCTTGATCCAGGCTGTTGGCCACGGTCGGGACGGACTTGCCTTCCTCGGGCGGCAGGTCGTACAGGTTCTTGTCCATGGCATCGCCAGGATGGATCTTGTTCTTGATACCGTCGATACCCGCCATCAGCATCGCCGCGAACGCCAGGTAGGGGTTGGCGGTCGGGTCGGGGAAGCGCGTCTCGACACGCTTGCCTTTCGGGCTAGCGGTGTACGGAATACGGATGGACGCAGAACGGTTACGGGCGCTGTAGGCCAGCATGACCGGCGCTTCGAAACCCGGCACCAGACGCTTGTACGAGTTGGTAGAGGCGTTGGTGAAGGCGTTCAGCGCGCGAGCGTGCTTGATGATACCGCCAATGTAGTACAGCGCCATTTCGGACAGGCCCGCGTACTCGTCGCCAGCGAACTGGTTCTGGCCATCTTTCCAGAACGACTGGTGGACGTGCATGCCCGAGCCGTTGTCGCCCACCAGCGGCTTCGGCATGAAGGTCGCGGTCTTGCCATAAGCGTGCGCCACGTTGTGGATCACGTACTTCATTTCCTGAACTTCGTCGGCTTTCTTCACCAGCGTGTTGAACTTCACGCCGATTTCGTTCTGACCGGCGTTCGCCACTTCGTGGTGGTGAACTTCGACGGTCTGACCGATCGCTTCCAGGGTGTTACACATCGCACCACGGATATCGTGGAAGCTGTCGACCGGGGGTACCGGGAAGTAGCCGCCTTTCACGCGCGGACGGTGGCCCAAGTTGCCGCCTTCTACCTGGTTGCTGGTCGCCCATGCGCCTTCGTCAGAGGTGATTTTGTACATGGCGCCTTGAATGTCGGCTTTCCAGTGCACCTCATCGAAGATGAAGAATTCCGGCTCCGGACCGAAGAAGGCAGTGTCACCCAGGCCAGTCGACTGCAGGTAGGCTTCGGCGCGCTTGGCGATGGAGCGCGGGTCGCGATCGTAGCCCTGCATAGTGGCAGGCTCGATGATGTCGCAACGCAGAATCAGTGTGGCATCTTCGGTGAAGGGGTCGAGGAAGGCGGTACCGTCTTCCGGACGCAGGATCATGTCAGACTCGTTGATGCCCTTCCAGCCGTTGATGGAAGAACCATCGAACATCTGGCCGTTTTCAAAAAACTCTTCGTTCACGTCGCGTGCCGGTACGGTGACGTGCTGCTCTTTACCGCGCGTGTCGGTGAAACGCAGATCTACCCACTTAACATCATGTTCTTCGATTAGCGCGAGAGTCTTGGCTGACATAGTGTCCTCCGGTATGAGCGTGGCTTAAAGCGTGTAACTGTAAGCGATCGATAAAGGTGTTATTCAACAAATCGTTCAACACGCGGCTGCATGTGGCGCGTTTGTCTTTTTTGTTCGCTCAACGTTTGTTCGACGATGGATAACAACCGCCCAGCGATCATTTCAGACCGGCTATCGTTGTAGCACGCCTGGAGGCGTCTGCCTACGCTTCAATAGCCGCTGATGAAACTACCTATGGCTTACAAGCACAGAGCATGCCAACTCTGCACCATAATGGAAAAAAATATCAACAACTCTTTGTTTTAAAATATGAAAAATGACTCATCCCATGCGTCTTAATGCAGCAAGGGAGTGGCAATTGCTTTTTCAAACGCCTAGACCGTCATTTCCTTGCACGCATTTGGTGCAAATAACACTCAAGACGCACCAAAATGAATAACTCGCCAGCCTCACTGTTTTTTTCGTTAAAAAACTTTCTCTTGCTACGTAAAGAAACCCACATCTACAATCAATTACAAACAGAGATGCTTTCATAACAAAAGGAAGCCGCGTGCATGGGTACGGTCTGCTTTATCGTTGATGCTTCAGTGACAGGAGCTTTGCTACCCCGCCACCTGCGCTCGATTCGCCAATCCGGTCTTGCTGACCATGCCCTACCCATTATCGTGACCTGTGCTCACTCGGATGAACGGCTAACCGATCTCGAAAAGCGTTACCACGCGCACGGCTTGGTGACACCTGCCCATACCCTAGGTGCACGCCTCAACCAAGCGGCGTATATTAGCCAGGCAGACTGGCTGCTGATTGCGCTGCATAAAGAACCCATGGCGGCGCAGCTTTGGTACCTACTCTATCCACAGCTAGACACGGCGACGGATGCGCTGCTCATCAACGCCGCCACTCCCCGCTTTTCGGAACGTCTGTTGCTGCACTTTCTCAGCTCGGCGGTGACCGTTCCCCCCTACATTGCCATTCGCCGTGCGTGGTTGGAGCGAATCGGAGGCTTCGATCCAGAGCTCGATGAGCCAGCACTGCTCGACTTTTTACAGCGCCTATACGCTTGCCCTACGCGTTTAAAAACGCTAAGCGGCGAGTCGCTTGGGCTTGCTCGAGGCTCGCCACAAAGCCGCTCACCCACCTCCTCTTAGCGCCTGCCCCTCTTTGACTCTTAACGCCAACCTGCCAGCTCACCAACCCGTCGAACCGTTCATATTTTTAAACGCTTACCCAGCAACATGGCACCCAATGTGGTGGTATTGGCTACTTTGTTGAGCAGAATCGATCCCACACTACCCACCATGATGAGCAACAGCGCATAAACCGCCAGGGGCAGCGTAGAAATGCCCACTAGCGTATCGGTGAGCGTAAAAAACATAGGATGCGCTAGATAAATACCAAACGAGTAAGCATTGATATAGCGCACCCATCCAGGCGCTTTACGCCCTTTTAAGCCACGCATCAATGCCAGCGTGAACAGCACAAAAAAGGGAATGACCCACACCTCTTTCGAGGAGAACGACAGCCGATACTCGAACGTGGCCAGCACGATCAAGCCAACGAACAACAAGAGCCAACGTGGTTGCGAGAGGGTTTGTAGCCAAACGGGCCGTTCGATCAACTGGCTAGAAGGCGTTAAGGGGTAATAGCGCACCAGCACTAGCGCCAAGAAGAACAGATAGATCCAACCCAACGGAGCCACCCAAAGCAAATAACCCGGCGGCTCAATAGCCAACGCATACGCCAACCCCCAATATGCCATACTCACCAAGCAAGCTCCCCATAGCCAAGGAACCGGATGCAAGCGCCATAGCTGCCAACGAGTAAAGGCCCAATAAGCGGCATAGAACTGCATGGCGATGATCAAAAAATAGCCATGCCAGCCCGCATAAATAAAGTAGGCTTTTGCGTTCTCCCAAACATTCACGGAGCTGTCGCTGCCCGCCAGTTGCCACCACTGGGCAGTGGAATAGATGAACCCGTACGTTAAATAGGGCAGCATGACGTACTTCACTCGCTGCCATAGAAAACCTGGCGGTACTTGCTTGTCATAGCGGACGGCAAACACAAAGACCGAAATGAACAGGAATACAGGCGTGCCCAGCACCAGCGGTATGCGCATGAGATCGGTAACGACGTTGTCCACGCGCTGATTCAGGTGATCTAGCCAATGAAAGAGAAACACAGCGACACAGCCGTACGCGCGCAGCCAGTAAATTTCCTCGATTTTCTGCATCGAACCTCCACCAAGCCCCGCTGCTAAGCTGATGTAGGGGCTTACGACAATGAACAGGCTGGCTTACAGCGTTGTCCGACCTTTTAAACGACGGTAAATTCCTGGAGGCCTCGTGTTCGAACAGTCGCTCAGATTCCCGCTTTTACACGCTCTCGGACGCACTGTCTCTGAATGCCTCACCGGCTGGATGCGCGCGATCATGGTCGTTTTGGGTGGGTTGGCACTGAGTAGCGTTGCCCTGGCGGGCGATGTCTCACGGGCACAGTTCTTTTCACCCACCCTGGGTTATGACTACCCGTATACGATCTATTTACCGGACGCTTATGACCCTCAGGCCTCGGCGCCTTACCCAGTGGTATACCTGCTACACGGGTCATTTGGTAACGAGTTTGACTGGGCAACCAAAGGCAACTTGCCACAAACGGCTGATCGTTTGATCGAGGCTGGGCATCTACCTCCAGCGGTATTCGTCATGCCCGGCAGCCGCAGTTGGTGGGTCGATGGGCATAACGAAGCTGCCCGTAGCGCTTTTTTCAACGACCTGCTGCCGCATATCGAAGCGACCTATCATGTGGGAACGACGCGCGAGCAACGTGGCGTAGCGGGGCTCTCTGCTGGTGGCTATGGCGCGGTGAATTTCGCCCTCGAACGTCCAGAGCTGTTTGCCGCTGCCGCTGCCCTCAGCCCCGCCAGCTATATCCCTGCGCCACCCAAAAACTCTTCCGCTCACCGACATCCAGCGTTTTTGAATGCGCAGGGCGAGTTCGATCAAGCGCTTTGGGAGCAGCTTAACTACACAGCCCACTTAGAAAGCTACCGCCTACGCGTCACGCCGCGCCCAGAGGCTGAGCAAGGCGACACGCCCCCTGTCCCGTTCTATATCAGCGCCGGACGCCGTGATATCTATGACGCCGAGTTCCATGCACGCCAGCTGCGCCAAGCCATAGAACGTATTCAACCTGGTGACGTACGGCTCGACCTCTACCCTGGTGGCCATACTTGGCGCGTCTGGAGAGCCAGCCTACCCGCGGCGCTAAACTTCATGTTTCAGTCTGTCGATGCAACGCCCGCAGTCTTGCCTGATTCACAAGCAGAGTAAAGGATAGCGCGATTACGCCCTTCCGCTTTGGCGCGATACATCGCCTGATCCGCGCAGTGAATCAGGGTGGCCTCATCCTTTGCGTGTAGTGGAAAGAGCGCCACGCCAATACTGGCGGAGACGCATACCTCGCCCACCAACAGCGCAAACGGCTCGGCCAGCGCTGAACAGAGTTGATGCGCGACCGCTAACGCGTCCTCTTTCATGACCGAACCACCCAGCAGCGCCACGAACTCATCGCCGCCGATTCGCCCTACCATATCGGTGCCTCGCAGCCGGGCGCGCATGCGTTGTGCCGCCGCTTTTAACAACTGGTCGCCAACGGCGTGGCCCCAGCGATCGTTCACCGGCTTGAAGTTGTCCAGGTCAATGAACAAGAAGGCCAACTGGCCCCCCGAGCGCAGCGCCTTGGTCAGCTCGCCAAAAAACATCGCTCGATTGGGCAGGTCGGTCAGCGTATCGTGCTGTGCCAAATGCAGCACCCGCTGCTCCATTTCGTGTCGTGGCGTAATATCGTGAGAGATGCCCATAAAACTGATCACGTTGCCCTGCTCATCCAACAACGGCGCACCGTTGGTAAAGTGCCAGCGCCACTCGCCGTTGGCATGCTGCACACGGTACTCGATCAGCCCTTGCGGCTCGGCCGTCACAAACACGTTTTCGATATAACGACGGCACGCTTCTAAGTCCTCCGGATGCAGAACGAGGCTCATATGCCGCCCGAGCACCTCGTTCACCTCGTGCCCCAATATGCGCGGCCAGTTAGGCGAGATATAGGTCAGCATGCCATCGGCATCGAGGGTGTAAATGATGTCGTTTGCCTGCTCCACCAGTTGGCGAAAGCGCTGCTCGCTGGATTTCAGCGCCGCTTCGAGCGCTTTACGCTGAGTAATATCGTTGGCATACCCCGTCCACAGCACGCTGCCATCGGGCTCGCGGCGGGGTTGGTCACTGGCTTCCACCCACAGCATCTCGCCGTGACGATGAAACATCCGAAACTCCTGTTTCCCTGGCGTCAGCGTGCGAGCGCTTTCCAGCGAGCTTGCGATGACGGTATCGCGGTCTCCAGGATGAATGTTGGCCAGCAATGTTTGCGCATCGGCCAGCGCCTCTTCGACGCTCACCCCAAACATTTCTTCTACCCGCTGGCCAACGTAGGTGTAACGCCAGTGACCCGACAGCGAGTAGTGCAACTGGTAGATGAATCCCGGCAACTGAGACAGCAGCGCATCCAAAGATTCGCCAAATGGCAGAACCAGCTCATGAAGTGCCCCATACACTGCGCGATACTCGCCCTCTACCACGGGAGAAAGCTGCAGTTGCCAACGCCTTGAGGCATCTGCCCAAGTCACCATCAGCTCCTGCACGGTCTGTTGCTGATCGCAGGCATATACGGCGGCCAGCACGTTATTCACGTCCAATGGAAAACAGCTGGCCAGCGCCATGTCGCTATTATCGTCAACCCAGCCCACCGCGTGCCGAAAGGCCGCGTTTGCATACACGTTCATCGCCTCGTGCGCTGAACGCTCCACCACGAACAGCGGCGTGCTCGACTGCTCAAATAGCGCACGGTACGGATGCATGGCGCCTTCTCCTCCCACGTTCCCCTAGAGGGTTAAGTTAAGCGCATCGACTAGGCGTGTCCACGCACATTGGCCGAGTGCTGCTAACGCACACTACACTGAATGTGCTGGCTTATTTTCTAACGACTCCTGTAAGGACACTGACCATGCATCAACATGTCGAATGGGATGAACCCGGTAGCGCAAGCGTCGCCGCCTTTTTCAAAAACGACCCCGACCACACGCCCCCTTACCCCGGCGCGATTCTCTCCGCTCGCTATCAGGGCCGCATCGTCCGAGTCAAAGTCGAAGCCTACCGGGAAGAAGACGCCGTCAGCATCGGCAGCGTCGCCGCCATTCTCGACCAGCACGGCCACCGCTTTCAGTCGCACAAAAAGCTCAACATCGGTGACATGGTCCGCCTACCCGACGACAAACGCGCCATGGAGCGCTGGGAAGAGGATGAGGAGAAGGAGTAAGTAAGAAAGGCATCGGGGTAGGGGTTCACTTGCCCCGCCCTTGCCTTTCAATGAAAGCTGCCAGAGCATGAGCGAAGCTCACGATGATGCTAGTAGCCCTACGACAATCGAAACCGGCCGAGAACCTCGGGAGTTTCCTGAGCAGTGCCTATACGGCTTTGGAGGAACCATGAGGTTTCAAGTCAACGAGCGTTAGCCAGGACGCTGCCTGCTCCCGCTCTTTTTACAAACGCGTACTCTCCCCATGCTACGCTTAACACTCATTTCTCAGTCTTTCAGGCGGTTCTCCATGCAATTATCCCTTTATTTACGCGTGCTTTTTGCAGCAGTTCCGCTGATGCTGGCACTGCCCGCCCAGGCGCAGCCAGCGGATGACTGGGCGGCTTACGATGAGGTATTCGAAAGCGGTGCCCAACAGGCCAACGTTTGGCAGTGGGGATGGACGGGTGTTTATGCCACGAGCCTGGCCTATAACGCCTACCAATCGAGCGAGGCCAGTGATCCGGACGACCGTTTCGATGCCCGCGTTGGCGTGGTGAAATCCGCGTTAGCGCTAGGGGGTATGCTGACTGACCGCCAACCGCATCCGGCGGCGCTGGCGGAGTACGAACGCTTGAAAGCGCAGGGCGATCTGAGCGGCGTACAGGCGCTAGGGCTGTCGCTTGCCCAGGCGGAACGGGAGCGCCGCGGGCTCGAGGCGCGGGTTGGCTCGTTGGTGGTGAATACCGTAGCGGGCGCGGTCATTGCCGCCGACGGTCGTGAGCGCGATGGCGCGATGAACTTTGCGACGGGCATGCTGATCAATGAGCTACAAATTTGGACGCAGCCCCACCAGGCGACCCGCGCTATCAATCGCTTCCAACCCGCCCGCGTATCGCTTGGCCCACTCACGCTGGAAGGCGAGTACGCGCTGGTGGTATCCCCTGAGCAGATTGGCGCCGTTTGGCGTTACTAGGATCACTTGGTATATCTCTCAAACATAAGCTCGCTCATCGTTGTCAGCACGCGATGAGCGCGTAAAATATTCGCCACTTTTTTGGTTTCACCAAACGTTATGTTATAACTTATTTATTGGTAAGTGAGGTTGCTCGATGAGTGAGCACATGCATCGCCATAACAAGGAAGGTCCTTGTCATTTTTCATTGATGTCGCTGTCGGCCACGAAGCGGCTCGGGCTGATGGCGCTGCCGTTGTTGGCCTTGTGGGGGCTGGTGGTATGGGCCAGCGGGTGGCCGCTATGAGCGAGCGTTCACCATCGCGCTTGCAGCTTCACGATCTGCATTTGGCCCAGGGTCGCCGCACGGTGCTGGAGCATGTGGATGGCGATATCAAACCCGGTGCGATTACCGCGCTCATCGGCGCGAACGGGGCCGGTAAAAGCACGCTGATCCAGGCCATCATGGGCGAACTTCGCCCTATTAGTGGCAAGGTGGTGTGTACGGTGGATAACGCTCGCCGCGCTTGGCTACCCCAGCAGTTGGCGCTGGATCTGACCTTTCCGATGAGCGTGGAAGAGCTGGTGATGACTGGCAGTTGGCCAAGCCACGGGGCGCTGAAAGGGTACTGTGCCGCCCATTACCGCAAGGGCCGTGAGATCATGGCGCGCTTGGGCATTTCTCACTTGGCGCACCGCCCCCTGGGCGAGCTGTCCGGTGGCCAGCGCCAGCGGGCGCTGATTGGCCGAACGCTGATGCAAGAGGCAGAACTGCTGCTATTGGATGAGCCGTTTGCCAACGTGGACAGCGACACGGTGGATATCTTGATTCGCATTCTGCGCCAAATGGCCGACGACGGCGTCACGATCATCATCGTGCTGCACGATATGGATCACCTCCGCCGCCTGGCCGATGAGGTACTGATGCTGAGCGCTGGCCACGGCCGCTGGGTCGCCCCCAGCGCGCTCAACCAGCAGCATGCACCCGCCCAAGTGGTGCCGTTTACGCTGGGAGGGCGTCATGCTGGAACTGCTTAATACCTGGTTCGTCAGCCCGTTCGAGTACGGTTTCATGCGCCGCGCCGTGGTCGGCGGGCTCGCGCTCTCCCTGGCCGCCCCGCCGCTGGGGGTGTTTTTGGTGCTGCGTGGCATGAGTCTGATTGGCGATGCCATGGCCCATGCGATTCTGCCCGGCGTGGCGCTGGGCTTTTTGCTGGCGGGCTTTTCGCTACCGGTGATGAGCGTGGGTGGCGTGCTATTTGGGGTGATGGTGGCCTTGCTGGCGGGAGCGGTCTCGAAAATGGGTGGCCAGCGGGAAGATGCCGCCATGGCGAGCTTTTTCATCATTTCCCTGGCCGCTGGGGTCATGCTGATCTCCATGGGGGGCAGCAGCGTGGATTTAACCCACGTACTGTTTGGCTCCATTTTGGCGATCAACTCCACGGCGCTGCTGTTGATTGCGTCGATCAGCACCCTGATCGTCATCACCCTGGCGATCATTTTCCGCGCCTTGGTGGTGGAGTGTTTGGACCCGCTATTTTTGCGCGGTCAGCACCGTCGCAGTAGCTGGGTACATAGCGTCTTTTTAGGGCTGCTAGTGCTCAACTTGACCGCTGGCTTCCAAACACTGGGCACGCTGATGGCCGTTGGCTTGATGATGCTACCCGCCACGGCGGCACGGTTTTGGAGCAAGCGCTTGGAAGGATTGATGGGGATTGCCGTGGTGTTAGCGATGCTGGCCAGCACCGGCGGGCTGCTGCTGTCGTTTCATTTAGACACACCGTCGGGGCCGAGCATTATCTTGCTGGCCGGGGCGGCGTATTTATTTTCGGCGCTGTTTGGCCGCTACCACAGTTTGGCCGCGAAGTTACGGCGTAAAACGACACCACTGGCAATGGAGCATTCTCACTAGCGGGCCGTCGTTTCCATTTTCTTTCATTCTTAGGAGCATGTTATGTCGTTTTTCTCTTCATCGCGTTGGTTAGTGGGCGTGTCGGCCATGTTGGCGCTGCCTGCGGCCATGGCGAACGAGCGGGTTCAAGTCGTCACCAGTTTCTCCATCTTGGCGGATATGGTCGAGAACGTCGGCGGAGAGCATGTGGAGGTCAGCGCCCTGGTTGGCCCGGATGGCGATGCTCACGTTTACTCCCCAAGCCCCGGCGATGCCCGCGCACTGGCAGGGGCAGACCTAGTGGTCTTCAACGGTTTGCTGTTCGAAGGCTGGATGGAGCGCTTGATTGACTCCAGCGACTACGACGGCCCATTGGTCACCGCCACCGACGGCATCGCACCCCGCGCTTTTGCGTCGCACGGCCACGATGACCACGCGCACCATGACGAGCACGATCATGCGCATGAAGAACACGGTCATGAAGAGCATGAACATGAAAAGCACGGCCATCATGAACACGGTCACGACGATCATGCGCATGATGACCATAGCGGTCACGAGCATGGTGATGACGACCCTCACGCTTGGCAAGATCTACAGCAGGCGAAGGTCTACGTCACCAATATTCGCGATGGCTTGATCGAGGCGGATAGCGCCAATGCGCAGAGCTACCAAGCCAACGCCGAGCGTTATCTGGCAGAGCTGGATAACGTTGATGCCGAGATTCGTGAACTGCTCAGCGAGATCCCCGCGTCGGCCAGCGTCATCACCGGCCATGACTCCTTTGGCTACTTCTCCAGCGCCTACGGCGTGAATTTTCTTTCACCGGTCGGTCTGTCGACCGAAGCCGATCCCAGCGGTGCCAGCATGGCCGCACTGATCGATGTGATCGAGCAGGAGAACGTACAGGCGCTGTTCCACGAGAACATGACCAACCAAGCGATCATTACGCAGCTAGCGGAAGAGACCGGCCTGCCCATCGCTGGCACGCTGTATGCCGATGCGCTGGCCAGTGAAGGTGATGCCAGCACCTACCTTGGCATGATGCGCCATAACGCCCGGGTGCTGCACGATGCCCTAGCTACTCCGGGCCATGAAGCTCATGGTCATGACGACCACGACCACGACCACGACCACGACCACGACCACGACGATCATGGTCATCGCCACTAGACCAGGCCGGCAAGGCCCTATACCGCCCCATTAGGGCGGTATTTTTTTGCATTGCATTTTGCTGGCGGGATGGGGAGACTGACACCCACAGCGCCGCTGCCACTGTTCACTGTTTACTTCACCGCAAAGAGCCACGACCATGCGCCTAAACGCCGACTTTAGCCACTTTGCCTGTGTCACGCCGGAACAGTATCACTGGGTGGCCTCGCCTAGCGCAGGTGTCGAACGTATGATGCTGGATCGCATTGGCGATGAGGTGGCCCGCGCCACGAGCCTGGTGCGCTACGCGCCCAACAGCCAGTTCAGCCGCCATACCCACGAAGGCGGTGAGGAAATTTTGGTGCTCGAAGGCGTGTTTGCCGATGAGCATGGCCGTTACCCAGCGGGCAGCTATCTACGCAACCCCATCGGCACGGGACACACGCCGCGCATTGGCGACGAGGGTGCGCTGATCCTGGTGAAACTTCATCAGTTCGATGAAAACGACCTGCTCCAACTCGCCATTCCCGCCCACCGCCTGCCCTGGCAGCCCGACCGTCGGCCAGGCATCACCTACAAAATGCTGCACACCTATCAACATGAACGCGTCAGCCTAGAGCGTTGGGAAGGCGAGGTCATTATCGACTATCCGGCGCTGCCGGGCGGCTTGGAGCTGTTCGTACTGGAGGGCTCGCTACGCGACGCAGACACCGAGTACCCGGCAGGTAGCTGGTGCCGCTATCCCCCGGGGGCTGCCCCGCGGCTTAGCGCTGGACCCTCGGGGGTCATGATGTACGTCAAACGCGGACACCTATCTAACGCGCTGTGCGACGTTTAGCGGGCGAGTCCTACGAACGGCAGTAAGGTCAGCAGAGCGATCATCAGCACCGCCACGATCACTAGCGTGACTTGAAGCGGATGGGCCATGAAGCGTCGCCACAGCGTAGGGGCATCATCACGCGCCAGCGCCTCTTCGTGTTCACGGCGCACCTTGGCTAATCGCTCGGCCTGGTAACGCGCCAGCACCGCCTCGGCATCGTCTTGCTGTGCTGGGTCGCGCAGCCAGATGGCATCAACTCCCAGGCGGAAAAAGCCCGCCTGGGTTTCGTACACGTCGAAACCATGTTCTTCCAGCAGTTGGCGGACTTCCATGGCTTCTTCATCGGTCACATGGCGCAACCGAAACAGCAGATGAGCCATCGTTAATCGCCCATGCCTGCCATACGGTCGGCTTGAATCACTTCGATCCAGTAGCCATCGGCGTCTTTGACGAAGATCACGTCTTTCATTTTGCCTTGGTCGGCACGCTTCACGAAGGTGACGTCGTGCTCATCGAACCACGCTTGGGCGGCTTCCAAGTCCGGCACGCTAAAACAGATGTGCCCGAAGCCTTGCGGCTCGGCATTACCGTCGTGGTAGGCAAAGTCCTGCTCGTTTTCGGTGCCCCAGTTATGGGTCAGCTCTAGCAGGCCTTTCTGGCTGAAGGTCCAGGCGGTGCGCGCTTGGGTCTCTTCCGGCACGTGATCGCTCTCCTCGACATTGGCCAGAAAGTAGAGCGAAAACTGCATCTCCTCGAAGTCCAGACGGCGCAGCACCTGCATGCCAAACACCTTGGAGTAAAACGCGAGCGCACGCTCAGGGTCTTTGACCCGCAGCATGGTGTGGTTCAAGCGAAAGCCCTGGGTTTGCGAAGCGGCCGGGGTCACCCCCGGATGCTGTTCACCTTGATACGACATGACACTCTCCTGGTTGGATGATGCTTGTGTTGACGCGATGCAAAATCTTTGACGGACGTATGACTTTGTACAAGGCTTAGGCGACAGCGTCGTGCTTCCCGCTGCCTGTGCATCACTGCCTTTGAAGGCGTTATTTCCCATGTTATGAGGGCGAGGAACGCAGAATTCCAGCCTGCCCCCGAGGAGTCTTTATGTCCCGTGATCTAAACGTATTGGGTGAACCGCTCACGCCCTGCTGCCACTCGCCGAAAACCGGTTTCTATCGCGATGGTTTTTGCCGGGTAGGGCCAGACGATGTCGGCATCCATTCGGTGTGCGCCATGGTGACCGAGGAGTTTTTGGCCTTCTCCAAGGCGCAAGGCAACGACTTGGTGACACCGCGGCCGGAGTTTGGCTTTCCCGGTTTGAAACCCGGGGATCGCTGGTGTCTTTGCGCGCACCGCTGGGCCGAAGCGGCACAGGTAGGACTCGCGCCGCCGGTCGTTTTGTCCGGTACGAACGAGCGAACGCTGGACATCATTCCACTGGTCAAACTCCAGCAGCATGCGCTAGATGCCGTGCATTAATACCTGGGCAAAGGCGCCCCCGAATGCCCCTGGAAAAATGATGCAAATCTTCTACACTTCTATTTCGACAATTTTACATAGTGACCCGTGATGCCCCGCGAATGGCGTCCGATAGGAGCACGTCATGACAGCTATCGATATGACCCTTGGCGATCGCCTGACATTGAAGCAGTTGAACAATGCGATTCAGAATGGCTTCTCCCCCATCGTCGAAGTCGAGTCCATGGATGGCATCTACAAAGTGCGTTTTCACCATGCTAATGGCGTCTCGGACCTATGTGACGCTCAAGGTCGCGTCAGCACCTTTCTGGGAACCGGTGAAATTCGCGATGCCCTGGGCCAACTCGGCTTAACCCATGGCGTGCTGACCTTTGCCGATCAGTGCGGCGACGAAATGATTGGCGTGCAGGGCCGAGCCATCACCCCTGACGAAATGCTCACGTACGGCACCCGCATCGCGTTTCGTTGACGCGTTGTTGACCGGGCTTTACAGCGCCGTCCAAGGCTAGGATAGTACCCACCAACGACAGGGGCGCCGTTCAACGGCTGAGAAGCACCCTTTGAACCTGAACCGGATAACGCCGGCGTAGGGAGTCGTGGTGCTTACCACCACCTCCTTACCCGGGAGGAAACCATGACTTACCACCCACTTGGCGATATGCTCGCTGCCCTGCGCGAGTCCACGCCGCTCGTTCACTGCATGACCAATTACGTGGCCATGAACAGTACCGCCAACCTGCTGCTGGCCACGGGCGCATCGCCTGCCATGCTGCACGCCGCCGAAGAAGTCGCTGAATTTACCGCGATGGCAAACGCGCTCTCCATCAATATTGGCACGCTCTCTGCTCCCTGGGCCGAGTCGATGCAGCTGGCGGCGCGCACGGCCGATACGACCGACACCCCCTGGGTGCTGGACCCCGTCGCCGTCGGGGCCACCGAGTTCCGCCAGCGGGTGTGCCAGGCGCTGCTGTCCCATCGCCCCAGCGTCATTCGCGCCAATGCCTCGGAAGTGATGGCGCTGGCCGGCTTGGCCAGCCAAGGGCGTGGGGTCGATGCCACGGCCTCCGTCGATGACGCCACTCACGCCGCCATGACGCTCGCCCAGCGGCAACGCTGCATCGTTGCCATGACCGGCGAGACCGATGTCATCACCGATGGTAGCCACCACGTCCGGCTAACCGGGGGCCATCCGCTGATGCCCCGCGTTACGACGCTGGGCTGTGGCTTGAGCGCCTTGGTGGCTGGGTTCGTTGCCGCCAACCGCGAGCACCCGCTGGCCGCGACGCTGGCCGCCTTGGCGTGCTTTGGCATCGCCGGGCATCGTGCGGGTCAGCAGGCCAAGGGGCCGGGCAGCTTTCAGGTCGCGTTTCTGGATGCACTTTACCAGCTCACTCCAGAGGATCTTTCGTCGCAAAGCCAAGTGGAGACGCTGCATGCCGTGTGATCTTTCGCTCTATTTGGTGACCGATGCCGCTCTGTGCGCGGAAGCGGGCCTCGAAGCGACGGTGGAAGCCGCCGTCAAAGGGGGCGTGACCGTGGTGCAGCTACGCGACAAGCATGCCAGCGACGAGGCGATGATCGAACAAGCCAAGCGCCTCAAAAGGCTGCTGGCGGGCACCCACGTGCCGCTGATCATCAACGACCGACTCGCCGTGGCCGTCGCCAGCGGCGCCGACGGCCTGCATGTTGGCCAGAGCGATACCGCGGTTCTAGAGGCGCGGGAGGCGCTGGGGCCGCAGGCCATTCTAGGACTGTCGATCAACACTCTCGCGCAGCTTCGTGACGCGCCCATCGCGCTGTTGGACTACGTCGGGTTAGGCCCCATTTTCGCCACTGCCAGCAAGCAGGATCATGCTCGGCCCATCGGCTTCGAGGGCCTGGCCGAGCTGGTGCGCGCCTGCCCGTTGCCCAGCGTGGCGATTGGCGGCTTAAAGGCGCAGCACGCCGCCCAAGTGAGTGCCGCCGGTGCCCAAGGGATGGCGGTGATTTCTGCGATCTGCGGCCAGCCCGACCCTTACCGGGCGGCGCTGGCGTTTTGCGCCCCATGAGTCGACTCGACCAGCTGACCGCCTTCGTCAAAGTGGCGGAGCTTGGCAGCTATACCCGCGCTGCCGAGGCACTGGATCTTTCACGTACGCGGGTGTCGCGGCAGGTCATGGCGCTAGAGGAGACGCTGGGCGCGCGATTGATCCAGCGCACGACGCGGCGGCTGCATCTTACCGATGCGGGAGAGCGCTATTTAGCCCATGCCCAGGCCATTTTGCTGGCGTTGGAGGAGGCCGCTGCCGATGTCGGCAGTGGCACTCACACTGTGAGCGGGCGGCTGCGTATCAATGGTCCCATGAGTTTCGGCACGCGCTATCTCGCGCCTCAGGTAGCGAATTTCATGCAGGCGCACCCCGCACTCGACGTACGCCTCGATCTCAACGACCGCCGCGTAGACTTGTTGGAGGAGGGCTATGATGTCGCCATCCGCATCGGTAGCCTGCCCGACTCCAGCCTAATCGCCAGACGGCTAGCCCGCTGCCAGCTCGTGCTGTGCGCGTCACCCGGCTATTTAGCGCAGCACGGCACGCCTTTGCGCATCGAAGACCTTACCCAGCACCACTGCCTGCGCTACCGCAGCGGGCAGAACAGCGGCGACTGGCGCTTCGGCCAGCAGTACGTTAGCGTCACGGGGCCGCTGGAGAGCAATAATGGGGATATGTTGACCCATGCCGCAGAAGCGGGATTAGGCATCGCCCAGCAACCCAGTTTTCTGATTCATGAGAGCATCCAGCGGGGACACTTGGTGCCGCTTCTATTAGACCTACCGCCGACCTACCTAGACATACACGCCCTCTACCCCGCACGGCGTTTTCTACCCGCCAAGGTAGCGCACTTCATCGATCAGTTGGCCGATGCCTGGGGCGACCCACCCATATGGGAACAGGGGCTTGGATTATCGCGTATATCGCAACAGTAAAGTGCTCATCGGTTAGATTATCTTCTTCTCTTGCTGGCCTACAGTAGCATCATCGCATCCATGGTGATGCTCAAAACGCGAGAGAGTGCTATGACGACGTTATCTACCCCGACGACAATCCTTCATGCGACCGCCCTACTGCGCGTTAGCCTAGGTGGGATGGCCCTGGCTCACGGCCTGATGAAAGTGTTCGTGTTTACGCTTCCTGGCACGGTGGGCTACTTCGAATCGCTTGGCCTGCCCGGTTTCATGGCTTACTTGACCATTGCCGCCGAAGTCGGCGGAGGCTTGGCCCTGGTGCTGGGCCTATACACCCGCTGGGTGAGTCTGGCGCTAGTACCGGTGCTGCTCGGCGCCGCCTGGGTACACCTCGGTAACGGCTGGGTCTTCTCCAATCCCGGCGGCGGCTGGGAGTTCCCAGTGTTCTGGGCCGTGGCCCTCCTGGTGCAAGCCGGCCTGGGCAGCGGAAGCTTCGTCATCAGCCGCCGACTGTCATAATCCAATGGCCTGCCGAGAATCACACGTTGGCAGGCCCATTGACTGGAGCGTATCCTATGTTACCGAGTCTCTTCATTTCCCATGGCTCTCCCATGCTGGCGCTCACCCCCACCCCAGCCCATCACTTCTTGAAGGAGCTGGGCCGCACTCTGCGACCCAAGGCCGTCGTGGTGGTTTCAGCACACTGGGAGACCGAACGGTTGCAGGTGAGCCGCAGCGCGACACCTACGACTATCCACGATTTTGGCGGTTTTCCCGACGCCCTGTTTGCCGTGCAGTACCCAGCGCCTGGGGAACCCGTCTTGGCCAAACGTTTGGCCCAACAGCTAGGCGCCACGGAGACGGAGCGCGGACTTGATCACGGCGCGTGGGTGCCACTGTCACTGATGTATCCGGATGCCGATATACCGGTGGTATCGCTATCGCTGCCCAGCCACTGGGGTGCTAGCGAGTTGATCGCCCTGGGCGAGCAGCTCGCACCGCTGCGTCAGGAGGGTATCCTGGTGATCGGTTCGGGCAGCTTGACCCACAATCTCTACGAGCTGCAGGCTCAGGGCAGTCAAGTGCCGGCTTGGGTCGAGCGTTTCGCCGAGTGGGTGCATGCAAGGCTGCGAGAAGATGACCGCGATGCACTCATCCACTGGCAACGCGGCCCCGATGCTGAACGTAATCACCCCACACCCGAGCACTTTCAGCCGCTTCTGGTAGCCATGGGGGCGGGCGGACAGGCAACACTGCGTCATCACAGCGTCGAACACGGCGTGCTGGCCATGGATGTCTATCAGTTTGCCTAACGTCTACGCCGTTGGGCGGCGTTTCAAGGTAGTGCGTCGATCGTGGTAAGCGATAGCTAAGCCGCTCAACATGATCAGCGCGCTGCCGACCCATACCCAAAGGTCCGGCAGCTCTCCCCAGAACCACCAACCCAACAGCACCGCCCAGAGCATGGCCGTATAATCGAAAGGGGCTGCAATGGCCGCAGGCGCATAGCGAAAGGCCAGAGTAATGAATGCCGTGGCACCAACACCCAACACCCCAGATACCAAAAATCCAAGCCAATGCCACGGCTGTGGGGTTTGCCATACCCAGGGCAAACTCACGGCCGTCACGACCAGCGGCACCATGGTCATATAGAACACCATCGCCCATAGGTGCTCGTTGGCGCCATAGCGCCGCGCCGTCACCATCATGAGCGCATAGAACACCGCCGCCGCAAGAACGATCATTGCGCCCAGCTGGAAAGCATCACCGCCAGGGCGCACGACGATCAGCACTCCTAAGAAGCCTAGCAGCGACGCCACCAGCACCGGCGGGTCGATACGCTCACCCAGCAGCGGTACGGAGAGTAGCGTCACGAACAGGGGTGCCACGAAGGCAATCGCCGTGGCCTCGGCCAAGGGCAGCAGGGTCAAGCCCCACACGAAGCAGACCATCGTGGCGGTGTAAATCAAACCGCGCAGCAGATGCACGCCTGGACGCCGAGTACGCAGCTTGCGTAATCCGCCGCTTACGTAAGCCAACAGGGCAATCAGCGGCAGCGATACCAATGTGCGGAAAAAGATGATCTGTAAGGGCGAGTGGACGGCTCCCAGCCATTTAGAGACCGCATCGCCAAGCGCCAAAAACAGCACGCCTAAGCACATGAATAAAATGCCTTTTAGCGAGGGCGTCATCCGTTGTCTCCTCTTCTACGTTTATTATTGTGGCTGCGCACCCAGACGCACAGCATAAAAAAGCCCCGCCAACCGGGGATTGGCGGGGCAGCGTGTCATGCGGCTCAAAGACTCGCGTTGACCACCATGCAGTCCATGCCCTGCGCCTGTAGCGCTTGGCACGCTTGGCGTGCCTGCGATTCGTTCAATGAGACGACACGGGCGCGAAACACTGTCGTGGGCCCCTGAAGCGGATCGATGGCAACGCGGCCTCCCACGCTCGTTGGCAACCGCTGTGCGGCTTGGCGAGCAAACTGCTCTGCCTGTGCCGCTTGGCTAAATGCTCCGACTTGTATGCCCCAACTCGCCGAGGCTGCTTGCCCCTCAGGCGACGCACTGGCCAGTACCTGCTCCCGCTCGATAAAGGCCTGCAGCGGATCTGGAGACGCGGAGGGCGGCGTACGGTCTGCCTCAGCAGCATCGATGAGTTGAGATTCGACGGCCTGCGCGGGCGTTGTTCGTGTAGCGCTCGGTGTCGGGGAGAGGGACGTTGCCGAGACATTGGCTACCATCGGCTGGGTAGAGGGACGAACAGGCGTTGACTGTCGCAGCGGTTGCGCAGGCCCGGCAAAGCCCATGAACTCACTGGAAAAGCTCGTGTTCGCCAACCAAGTGCGCTGATCTCTGAGCGAGGCGCGCATAAAGCTACGGTCCAGCAGATCCGCCATGTGGGTATCCCGCGAGGAGGAGCTAAATCCGCCCATCACCACGGCCACCATCCGCCGACCGTTGTGAACGGCGGTGGTGGCTACGTTAAAGCCCGAAGCACGAATAAAGCCGGTTTTCAAACCGTCGGCCCCCGGGTAGTCGCGCACCAAGCGATTGTGGCTGGTATGGCGCGTGCCACGATAGGTGAACTCCTGCAACCCGAAGTAGTGATAGTATTGAGGAAAGTCCTGCATGACTCGTACCGAGAGCGTCAGCATGTCACGCGCGGTCGTCCTTTGCTGGTCATCGGGCAGCCCAGAGGCGTTGCGGAAGGTGGTGGCGTTCATCCCCAGTTCACGGGCTTTCACTGTCATCAGGTTAGCAAAGCGCTGCTCGCTGCCACCTAATGCTTCCGCCACGACCACGGCCACATCGTTGGCAGAGCGCACGGCTAGCGCACGAATCGCCGTATCCACAGGAATGGAGCTACCGGCCGACAGCCATAGTTTGGTCGCCGGCATGGCAGCCGCCTGAGCAGAAACGGGCAACGGCTGATCGAGGCTTAGCCTTCCCTCCTCCAGCGCTTCGAATGTTAGGTAGAGTGTCATCATTTTCGTGAGCGACGCAGGATAGCGTGGCTCGTCAGCATTTTCAGCGTATAGCACTTCGCCGTTTTCGAGATCCACAACGATGCCTGCATAACGAGGATTCGCCTGGGCGTTGGCGCTACCCATCAGCGTCATCATCAGCATGACCAGTAGCCAGTGCGCCGCCCAAACCGCTGTGCTCACTCCTCGTGTTGTTGCCATACCGACCTCTTACTGATTGATCACACTGCCCGACGCTTGGCCGTTCATACGGCTGCTGCATTAGCCTAGCATGCCTTATCGTTAAATTGATCTTCCCTTAGAGCATTCATCTCGATAAAGCAGCGGAAAAAGCGCAGATATAAAAAAACCGACCCAAAGGGTCGGTTTTCATTGTGCCTACCAGAAGGAGCAGCGCTTATTCAGCGACGGCTTCTTCTTCAGCCACCGGGCGGTCTACGAGCTCAACGTACGCCATGGGCGCGTTGTCGCCGGTGCGGTAACCGCACTTGAGAATACGGATGTAACCACCCGGACGCTCGGCGTAACGCGGACCCAGCTCGTTGAACAGTTTGCCGACGGCTTCTTTGGAGCGCGTACGAGCAAACGCCAAACGGCGGTTTGCAACGCTATCCTGCTTTGCCAGGGTGATCAGCGGCTCGATAACGCGACGCAGTTCCTTGGCCTTGGGCAGGGTTGTCTTGATGACTTCATGTTCGACCAGCGAGACAGACATGTTCTTGAACATGGCCTGACGGTGCGAGCTGGTACGATTCAGATGACGACCACTCTTACGATGACGCATGGTTGTGATTCCTTACCAAACTGGGACTCAAGTCGACGCTTACGCGGAAGCCTTGTCGTCCTTCAGGCTAGCGGGTGGCCAATTTTCCAGCCGCATGCCGAGGGACAAGCCGCGCGCTGCCAATACATCCTTGATTTCATTCAAGGACTTCTTACCGAGGTTCGGAGTCTTCAGCAGCTCCACTTCCGTGCGCTGAATCAGATCACCGATGTAGTAGATATTCTCGGCTTTGAGGCAGTTAGCGCTGCGTACGGTCAACTCGAGATCGTCTACGGGGCGCAATAGGATCGGATCGACGTGATCCTCTTCCTCTTCGACTTCCTGCTCTTTATCAGCTTCCAGGTCGACGAAGGCGGCCAGCTGCTCTTGCAGAATGGTCGCACTGCGACGGATAGCCTCTTCCGGATCCAGGGTACCGTCGGTTTCCAGGTCGATAATCAGCTTATCGAGGTCGGTACGCTGCTCGACACGAGCGGCTTCGACCGAGTAGGAAACACGGCGAACAGGGCTGAAGGTGGCATCCAGCTGCAGGCGTCCAATCGCACGGGTCTCTTCATCAGAGCCACGAGCGTCAGCCGGTTCGTAACCACGACCCAGCGCGACCTTAAGCTGAATTTTCAGCTCGGCACCTTCATTGACGTGTGCAATGACATGGTCCGGGTTGACGATTTCGACGCTATGATCAAGCGCAATGTCGCCAGCGGTGACGACGGCTGGGCCCTGCTTGTTCAGCGAGAGCACCGCCTCATCGCGGCTGTGCATCTTGATCGCAACATCTTTCAAGTTCAGGAGGATTTCGATGACATCTTCCTGCACCCCTTCGAGCGCACTGTATTCGTGCTCTACACCGGCAATTTCAGCCTCTACCACAGCGGCGCCGGGCATGGATGAAAGCAGAATGCGACGAAGTGCATTCCCCAGGGTGTGACCAAAGCCGCGCTCGAACGGTTCGAGGACGATTTTGGCATGATGTGCGCTGATTTCTTCGACCTTGATGTCGCGAGGACGAAGAAACTCTGTCACTGAACGCTGCATATGAACACCTTTCAGGCTGCCAAACGGATACTGAGTACTCTAAAGCACAATACTCAAGAGCATCTGGGCGGTTAGCTTTGCTATCCCGCCCAGGCCTCAAGAAGCAGAAACGTACATCAAACTGCTTACTTGGAGTACAGCTCGACGATCAGGTTTTCGTTGATGTCGGCAGTCAGGTCACCGCGTTCAGGCAGAGCCTTGAAAGTGCCTTCCATCTTCTTGGCGTCGATGTCAATCCAAGCGATGTCGCCACGGTTGGCCGCAATGGTCAACGCGTTTTGAATACGGGCTTGGTTCTTCGCCTTTTCACGGATAGCGACCACGTCACCGGGCTTCACTTGGTAGGAAGCAACGTTAACGGTGCGGCCATTCACGGAAATCGCCTTGTGGCTGACCAGCTGACGCGCTTCAGAGCGAGTCGAGCCGAAGCCCATGCGGTAGACGACATTGTCCAGTCGGGATTCGAGCAGCTGCAACAATACTTCACCGGTCGCACCTTTGAGGCGAGCGGCTTCTTTGTAGTAGTTGCGGAACTGCTTTTCGAGTACGCCATACATACGGCGTACTTTCTGCTTCTCACGAAGCTGCAAGCCGTAGTCGGAAAGACGCTGACGACGCTGGCCGTGTACACCCGGGATCTGCTCGGATTTACACTTCTTCTCGAAGGGAGTCACGCCACTCTTCAGGAAGAGATCGGTGCCTTCACGACGAGACAATTTGCACTTAGGTCCAATATAACGAGCCATGAATCTGTCTCCTTAAACGCGGCGTTTCTTAGGCGGACGGCAGCCATTGTGGGGAATGGGCGTCGCGTCTACGATGCTTTGCACGCGGAAGCCGGCGGCATTCAGTGCGCGCACGGCGGATTCACGGCCGGGACCGGGGCCTTTGACCAGCACGTCTACGTTTTTCACACCATACTCGGCTGCAGCAGTCGCTGCACGTTCGCTTGCTACTTGCGCAGCGAACGGGGTGCTCTTACGAGAACCACGAAAACCCGAACCACCGGCAGTTGCCCAAGAGAGAGCATTGCCCTGGCGGTCTGTGATCGTCACGATCGTGTTGTTAAAAGAGGCATGGATATGCGCAACGGCATCCACTACCTGCTTTTTAACCTTTTTACGGTTACTACGCGGGTTAGCCATGTTGATGTCTATTCCTGTCTATACGCTGGCTCTCTATGAAAGAGCCTGCGTGTTATTTGCGGATCGGCTTACGCGGGCCCTTACGGGTACGCGCGTTAGTCTTGGTCCGCTGACCACGCAGCGGAAGACTACGACGATGACGCAGACCACGGTAGCAGCCTAAGTCCATGAGACGCTTGATGTTAAGCGTGACATCACGACGAAGGTCGCCTTCTACGGTGAACTTACCAACTTCAGAACGCAGGGTATCCAGCTCATCGCTGGACAGGTCTACGATCTTGGCAGTCGGCGCGATACCGGCAGCAGCACAAATGTGCTTAGCGCGAGTACGGCCAATCCCGAAGATATAGGTCAGCGAGATCGCCGCATGCTTGTTGTCCGGGATATTGACGCCTGCAATACGGGCCATCAGCTTACTCCGAAATTTGAGCGGCTTGCTCGTTTAATCATCTACAAAAGGCGCAACAGCATACCCCTTTATAAGCCCTAAGGCAAGGGGTATGCCGGCACCCGCTTAATACAGCCCAGGTTTAGCCCTGACGCTGTTTGTGCCGCGGTTCGATGCAAATGACGCGAACAGCGCCATTGCGACGAATGATCTTGCAGTTACGGCACATCTTCTTTACGGAAGCTCGAACTTTCATCGTTCTCTCCAATTCGCAACGGCGCGCCTCAGCGCATGATGCCGCCGCTACCGTAGCCTTTCAGGTTGGACTTCTTCATCACTGAGTCATATTGATGCGACATGAGATGCGACTGCACCTGGGCCATGAAGTCCATGATGACCACTACCACGATCAGCAGCGACGTACCGCCAAAGAAGAACGGGACGTTCCACGCTACGATCAGGAACTGGGGCATCAGGGAAACCGCAGTGATATACAAGGCACCGAACAGAGTGAGACGCGTCATCACTTTGTCGATATAGCGAGCGGTCTGCTCGCCGGGGCGAATGCCCGGCAGGAAGGCGCCTGACTTTTTCAAATTGTCAGCCACATCCTTGGGATTGAAGACCAGCGCTGTGTAAAAGAAGCAGAAGAATACCACTGCCGCCGCGAAAAGCAAGATGTAAAGCGGTTGGCCAGGGCCTAACGCTTGTGATGCACGCTGCAACCACTCCATCCCTTCGCCAGCCCCTACCCACTGACCGATCGAAGCCGGAAAGAGGAGGATGCTAGAAGCAAAGATGGCTGGAATAACACCGGCCATGTTCACCTTCAAAGGCAAGTAGCTGCTTTGGCCTGCATACATCTTATTGCCGACTTGGCGTCGCGGATAGTTCACTTTGAGGCGGCGTTGACCGCGCTCGATGAACACCACGAACGCAACGGTGGCAATACCTAGCACTGACAGCGCTAACAGCGGAAGAACATTCCAGGCCCCTTCATTGCGAGCAAGCTCGAACGCTTGCCCCACGGCACTGGGCAGCCCAGCGACGATCCCCGCGAAGATCAGCAGCGAAATACCGTTGCCAATCCCCTTCTCGGTGATCTGCTCACCTAGCCACATCATAAACACCGCGCCCGACACGAACGTGATGATCGCAGTGAAATAGAAGCTGAAGTCAGCGCTGTAAGCGATGCCTTGGCTAGCCAGACCCACGGACATGCCGGTAGCCTGGACAAGTGCCAGTATCACCGTGCCGTAGCGGGTGTACTGGCTGATCTTGCGGCGGCCAGCCTCGCCCTCTTTCTTGAGCTGTTCAAGATGAGGGGAGACCGCAGTCATGAGCTGCATGATAATCGACGCCGATATGTAGGGCATAATGCCCAAGGCGAGGACGCTCATGCGCTCCAGGGCGCCACCCGAGAACATGTTGAACATGCCTAGGATGGTGCCCTGTTGCTCCCTAAACAAGGCAGCAAGCTGGTCAGGATTGATACCGGGAACGGGAATGTGGGCACCGATACGGTACACCACGATGGCGAGGAGCACGAAGCGCAAACGCGCCCACAGTTCACTCAGACCGCTGCCCATCGCCGGCATATTTCCTGACTTGGCCATTTAGTCCTCTACCTTGCCGCCAGCGGCTTCGATCGCTTCACGGGCACCTTTGGTGACCTTGATACCACGAACGGTAACCGCCTTGTTCAGTTCGCCAGAAAGGATGATTTTCGCGTGTTGCGTTGCATCCTTCAGCACGTTGGCTTGCTTTAAGGTTTCCATGGTGACCTCGTCACCGGCAACCTTGGCAAGCTCGGCCAGGCGGACTTCTTCAGATACCAGCGATTTAGCGGACGTGAAGCCGAACTTCGGCAGACGACGCTGCAGCGGCATCTGACCGCCTTCGAAACCTGGCTTGACGCTACCGCCACTGCGAGATTTCTGACCTTTGTGGCCACGGCCACCGGTCTTACCAAGACCGGAACCGATACCACGACCAACGCGCTTTTCAGCGTGCTTGGAGCCCGGTGCCGGGCTCAGGGTATTGAGTTTCATGGATTACTCTCCCTCAACGCGCACAAGGTAGGTCACCTTGTGGATCATGCCGCGTACGGCAGGGGTGTCTTCCAGCTCAACCGTATGACCGATGCGACGCAGGCCCAGGCCCTTCATAGTAGCCTTGTGCTTGGGCAAAACGCCGATGGTGCTGCGGATCTGGGTAACCTTGATCGTTGCTGCCATGGTGCCTTACCCCGTGATCGCTTCGACAGACAGACCGCGTTTGGCGGCCACGTCTTCCGGTGCTTGCATGGAGGAGAGACCTTTGACAGTCGCCCGCACCACGTTAACCGGGTTGGTGGAACCGTAGCACTTGGCCAGTACATCGTGGACACCGGCCAGCTCTAGTACAGAGCGCATGGCGCCACCGGCGATGATACCGGTACCTTCGGAGGCTGGCTGCATGTACACCTTGGAAGCGCCGTGACGGGCTTTGACCGGGTACTGCAGCGTGTTGCCTGCAAGGTTGACCTTGACCATGTTGCGACGAGCTTGATCCATCGCTTTCTGGATTGCGACCGGCACTTCACGCGCCTTGCCACGACCGAAACCGACACGACCTTTACCATCACCAACGACGGTCAGTGCGGTGAAGCCGAAAATACGACCACCCTTGACCACCTTGGCGACGCGGTTGACCTGCACTAACTTCTCTTGCAGATCGCCGCTTTGCTGTTCGTTCTTCGCCATCGTAAAACCCTTTAGAATTCCAGGCCGCCTTCACGAGCGGCGTCGGCCAGAGCCTTGACGCGACCGTGATACTTAAAGCCAGCACGGTCGAAGGCCACCTGGGTGATGCCTGCTTCTTTAGCGCGCTCGGCAATCAGAGCACCGACCTTAGTAGCCGCGTCTGTGTTGCCGGTCGCACCCTCGCGCAGTGCCTTGTCCAGCGTAGAAGCACTGGCCAGCACTTTGCCACCATCCGGCGAGATAATCTGCGCGTAGATGTGACGCGGGGTACGGTTGACGCACAGGCGATACACGCCCAGCTCGCGGATCTTGGCGCGAGCGCGGCGGGCACGACGGAGACGAGATTCTTTCTTCGCGTTCATAACCCTGCCTTACTTCTTCTTGGCTTCTTTGCGACGCACCTGCTCGTCGGCGTACCGTACACCCTTGCCTTTATACGGCTCAGGCGGACGGAAGGCGCGGATTTCCGCGGCGCACTGACCGAGCATCTGCTTGTCCGCGCTTTTCAGCACGATCACGGTGTTTTTCGGCGTTTCCGCCGTAACACCCTTAGGCAGTTCGTAGTCGACCGGGTGCGAGAAGCCCAGTGAAAGATTGAGCGTCTGGCCCTTAGCTTGGGCACGATAACCGACGCCAACAATTTCGAGAGTTTTTGTGAAACCCTCAGATACGCCCGTGACCAGGTTCTGAACCAAGGCGCGGGTAGTACCGGCCATTGCCCAGCTCTTGGCAGACTCACTCGGGGCGAAGGTCAGCTGGCCGTCTTCTTGAGCGATCACCACGTCTTGGTGAACGGTCATAGACAGCGTGCCCTGGCCGCCTTTGGCGGTCAGCTGGCCAGCGTCGATTTTGATGTCGACACCAGCAGGCACTTTAACCGGATATTTCGCTATGCGGGACATTCCAGCCTCCTAGAATACGGTGCAGATGACTTCGCCACCGACGCCTGCTTGGCGCGCGGCACGATCGGTCATGACACCATTAGAGGTGGTGACAATCGCGATACCCAGACCATCGGCGACCTTAGGCAGGTTGTCTTTGCCTTTGTACTGGCGCAGAGACGGCTTGGAAACCCGCTGAATGTGCTCGATAACCGGCTTACCCTCAAAGTACTTGAGAGTAACGGTCAGCTCGGGTTTAACGCCTTCAGCCACCGTAAAGTCGGTAATGTAGCCTTCTTCCTTTAGCACGCGGGCCACTTCGACTTTCAGCTTGGAGGACGGCATGGTAGCCGTCTCCTTGGTGGCCATCTGCGCATTGCGGATACGGGTGAACATATCCGCCAGAGTGTCTTGCATGCTCATTTAATGTGCGCTCCTGATGATTCTACGTGGCGTTACCAGCTGGACTTCTTCAGACCAGGGACGTCGCCACGCATGGCGGCTTCACGCAGCTTGTTACGGCCGAGACCGAACTTGTTGTAAAAACCGTGCGGACGGCCAGTCACGCGGCAGCGATTACGCTGACGCACCGGGCTTGAGTCGCGCGGCAGTTGCTGCAGCTTCAGCGTCGCCTCGAAACGATCTTCTTCAGAAGCGTTCACGTCCGAGATGATTTTCTTGAGCTCTGCGCGCTTAGCCGCATACTTCTCGACTAGCTGAGTACGCTTGAGCTCACGCTCTACCATACTTTTCTTAGCCATGATCCAACCCTTATTTCTTGAACGGGAAGTTCAGTGCAGCTAGCAGCGCACGGCCTTCCTCGTCGGTGTTGGCGGTAGTAGTGATGGTGACGTCCAGCCCCCGAACGCGATCGATCTTATCATACTCGATCTCCGGGAAGATGATCTGCTCACGCACACCCATAGAGTAATTGCCGCGACCGTCAAAAGACTTCGGGTTAAGACCACGGAAGTCACGCACGCGGGGAATCGCAATGTTTACCAGGCGGTCCAGGAAGTCCCACATACGCTCTGCGCGCAGTGTCACTTTGATACCGATCGGCCAACCTTCGCGCACCTTGAAGCCCGCGATGGACTTGCGTGCCTTGGTCACCAGCGGCTTCTGACCAGAGAGTTTCTCCAGGTCGCCGATGGCGTTGTCGATCAGCTTTTTATCACTGACCGCTTCGCCGATACCCATGTTCAGAGTCACTTTCGTGATCCGGGGTACCTGCATTACGTTGGCGTAGCTGAACTGCTCTTTGAGTTGAGCCACCACCTCGTTTTGATAACGTTCTTTCAAGTTCGCCATTTTGCTACCCGACTCGCGTTAGGCGTCGATCTGCGTCTGCGTCGACTTGTAGATACGTACCTTGGTACCGTCTTCCTTAACTTGGAAGCCGACGCGATCCGCCTTACCGGTCTCCGAATTGAAGATGGCTACGTTGGACGCGTGAATCGGAGCCTCACGCTCGACGATACCGCCCTGATTACCCGCCATGGGATTGGGCTTGGTGTGACGTTTGATCATGTTCACACCAGACACCACGAAGCGGTTTTCTAGTACCCGCTTAACGGTGCCGCGCTTGCCCTTATCCTTCCCGGCGATGACGATGACTTCATCGTCACGTTTGATCTTTTGCATATCCGCCTCGCTCCTTACAGCACTTCAGGCGCTAGGGAAATGATCTTCATGAACTTCTCATTACGAAGTTCACGAGTTACCGGCCCGAAGATACGCGTGCCGATCGGCTGTTCGTTGGTGTTGTTCAACAAAACTGCCGCATTTCCATCGAAACGGATCAGCGAACCGTCACTACGACGGACGCCACTACGGGTGCGAACGACCACCGCTTTCAGCACTTGGCCTTTTTTGACCTTACCGCGCGGAATCGCTTCTTTCACCGTTACCTTAATGACGTCACCAACGCGGGCGTAACGACGGTGAGAACCGCCTAGCACCTTGATGCATTGCACCCGGCGCGCTCCGCTGTTGTCGGCGACATCCAGCATTGTCTGAGTCTGAATCATCGGTTTTCTCCAAACCTAATCTGACTGCACTGGTTGGACAGACGCAGGGGTTAACCTTTGGCCTGCTCGACCACCTCGACCAGCGTCCAGGCTTTCTTCTTGGAAAGCGGACGGCACTCCTGAATGGAAACCGTATCGCCTGCCTTTGCCTGGTTCGCCTCATCATGGGCGTGCAGCTTGGTGGAGCGCTTAACGTATTTTCCGTAGATCGGGTGACGCTCACGACGCTCGATCATAACGACGATGGACTTGTCCATCTTGTCGCTGACCACCTTGCCGGTCAGCGTACGTGTTTTTTTCTCTTCGGCCATCTCAATCACCTGCCTTCTCGTTGAGCACAGTCTTAACGCGGGCGATATCCCGACGGACCTGCTTGAGCAGATGAGTCTGGCTCAGTTGGCCAGTGGCCTTCTGCATGCGCAGGTTAAACTGCTCGCGGAGTAGCTCGAGGAGCTGCTCTTTGAGCTCTCCTGCGGACTTTTCACGAATTTCCTGGGCTTTCATCACATCACCGTCCGTTTCGCAAAGGTGGTGGACAGGGGCATCTTCTGTGCGGCTAGCTCGAATGCTTCACGGGCCAGCTCTTCGGACACACCTTCAATTTCGTACAGGACCCGACCCGGCTGGATCTGGGCTACCCAGTACTCAACTGAACCTTTACCCTTACCCATACGAACTTCGAGCGGCTTCTTGGAGATCGGCTTGTCCGGGAATACGCGGATCCAAATCTTACCGCCACGTTTGACGTGACGTGTGATCGCACGACGGCCAGCTTCGATCTGACGCGCAGTGATGCGGCCACGACCGGTTGCTTTGAGACCGTACTCCCCGAAGCTGATCTTGCTTCCGCGATGCGCCAGGCCACGGTTGCGGCCTTTCATCATCTTGCGGAATTTCATACGCTTGGGCTGTAACATCGACTCGCTCTCCCCTTACCTGGAACCTTTCTTCTTGGGCGCGTTGCCGGCAGGCTGCTGTTGCTTCGCCTTGGCACGTACTTCCTCGATACCGCCGAGGATTTCACCCTTGAAGATCCACACTTTGACGCCGATGACGCCGTAGGTGGTGTGAGCTTCGTAAGTGGCGTAGTCGATGTCCGCACGCAGAGTGTGCAGCGGAACGCGACCTTCGCGGTACCATTCGGTACGTGCGATTTCGGCACCACCCAGACGACCTGACAGCTGAATCTTGATGCCGCCAGCGCCAAGACGCATTGCGTTCTGTACCGCGCGCTTCATGGCACGACGGAACATGACGCGACGCTCCAGCTGACCCGCTACGTTGGCAGCGACCAGCTTGGCATCCAGCTCCGGCTTGCGAACTTCTTCGATGTTCACATGAACCGGGACACCCATCATCTCGGTCAGATCGCGACGCAGACGGTCGACATCTTCACCTTTTTTACCAATCACGATACCCGGGCGGGCAGTGTGAATGGTGATGCGGGCGTTGTTAGCCGGACGCTCGATGTGGATGCGGCTTACGGAAGCGTTTTTCAGACGCTCTTCCAGGAAGCTGCGCACTTCGAGATCGTTGTTGAGCTTATCGGCATAGGCGCCGCGCTCGGCATACCAGACAGAAGCATGGTCTTTGACGATGCCCAGTCGAATGCCTGTTGGATTGACTTTCTGACCCATCTGGTCGACTCCTACTTCTCGGCTACCTTGACGGTGATGTGGCAGGTGCGCTTCAAGATACGGTCCGCACGGCCTTTGGCGCGCGGCTTGATACGCTTGAGCGTCATGCCCTCATCGACGCAGATGGTCGAGACACGCAGCTCGTCGATGTCCATGCCGTTGTTTTCTTCCGCATTCGCGATGGCGGACTGAAGCACTTTCTTGACCAGTTTGGCAGCCTTCTTCGGGGAGAAGGTCAGCAGATCAAGCGCTTCGGCGACCGGTTTACCGCGCACCTGGTCAGCCACCAAACGGGCCTTCTGTGCGGATAAAGCAGCGCCACTCAGCTTAGCTGTGACTTCCATCTCTTAATCCTCTCTGGCTTACCGTTTGGCTTTCTTGTCCGCCGCATGCCCGCGATACGTGCGAGTGGCAGCGAATTCGCCCAGTTTGTGGCCAACCATTTCCTCGGAAACATGCACCGGGACGTGCTGGCGACCGTTATGGACAGCAATGGTGAGGCCTACCATGTTTGGCAGGATCATCGAACGACGCGACCAAGTCTTGATCGGTTTGCGGTCGTTCTTCTCCACTGCAGCCTCTACCTTCTTCAAAAGATGAAGGTCAATGAAGGGACCTTTCTTAAGTGAACGTGGCACAGCCGTTACCTCTTAATGTCTTGGCAATTTAGATCAACGTGTCTTATTACGACGACGAACGATCAGCTTGTCGGTGCGCTTGTTCTTACGCGTCTTATGACCCTTAGTCGGTACGCCCCACGGGGATACCGGGTGACGACCACCACTGGTGCGGCCTTCACCACCACCGTGCGGGTGATCCACCGGGTTCATCGCGACACCGCGAACAGTCGGACGCACACCTCTCCAGCGCTTCGCACCGGCCTTGCCAAGTTGACGCAGGCTGTGCTCGGAGTTGCTCACTTCACCCAAGGTTGCGCGGCACTCTGCCAACACTTTGCGCATTTCGCCAGAGCGAAGACGCAGCGTGGCGTAGTTACCTTCACGAGCAACCAGCTGAGCGCTAGTACCGGCACTGCGAGCAATCTGCGCGCCTTTACCCGGCTTCAGTTCGATACCGTGAACGGTAGAACCCAACGGGATGTTGCGCAGCGGCAAGGCATTGCCTTTCTTGATGGGCGCGTTGACACCAGACTCCAGCACGTCACCCGCGCTGACACCTTTCGGTGCAATGATGTAACGACGCTCGCCATCGGCATACTTCAGCAGTGCAATGTGCGCACTGCGGTTCGGGTCGTGCTCCAAACGCTCAACGGTGGCCGGAATGCCATCTTTGGTGCGTTTGAAGTCGATCAACCGATAGTGATGACGGTGCCCACCGCCCACGTGGCGGGTGGTGATGCGACCGTAGTTGTTACGGCCACCGGACTTGGACTGCTTTTCCAAAAGCGGTGCATAGGCACGGCCTTTGTACAGTTCCTCACCAACGATCTTGACGACGTGGCGACGACCGGCGGATGTGGGTTTGGTCTTGACGATTGCCATTATCCGTACTCCTGCCCTTATTCGGCGCCAGAGAAGTCTTCGAGCGTTTCACCCGCAGCCAGGGTCACATACGCTTTGCGGTAACCCTTACGCAGGCCAACGCCGTGAGCAGTACGCTTAGTTTTACCCTTGACGTTCAGCACCTGAACGCTGCCGACCTTCTTGCCGAACAGTGCTTCAACGGCTTTTTTGATCTCGGGCTTGGTAGCATCGCTTGCCACCTTGAAAACGTACTGGTTGCGCTCGGCTGCCATCGCGGCCTTTTCGGTCACGTGCGGTCCAAGCAGAACCTTGAATACGCGTTCCTGGTTCATGCCAGCTTCTCCTCGAATTTACGCAGGGCGGAGACGGTGACCAGGACCTTATCAAAGGCAACCAGGCTCACCGGATCAGCTGCAGCGACATCCACCACGTCAACGTGGGGAAGGTTGCGTGCGGCCAGATAGAGCGTTTCATCGACTTCTTCAGTGACGATCAACACTTTCTCAAGGTTGAGCTCTTTCAGCTTGGCAGCGACCTGCTTGGTCTTCGGCGCTTCTACGCTGAACTCTTCAACAGCGACCAAGCGCTCTTGACGTACCAGCTCAGACAGGATGGAACGCATCGCCGCGCGGTACATTTTGCGGTTAACTTTCTGGGTGTAGTCCTGTGGACGCGCCGCGAAAGTGACACCGCCGCTGCGCCACAGCGGAGAGCGGATAGTACCGGCACGTGCACGACCGGTACCCTTCTGACGCCACGGCTTCTTACCACCACCACGTACGTCGGAACGGTTCTTTTGAGCGCGCGTGCCCTGACGGCCACCAGCCAAATAGGCGGTAACGACCTGGTGCACCAGCGCCTCGTTGAATTCTTTGCCAAAAGTGGCGTCGGCTACTTCAACGGTACCCGTGCCTGCAGCAAGATTCAGATTCATTGGTAATTATCCCCTTCAGCCAGCTTTCACGGCGCTGCGAACGATAACGTCGCTACCGGTAGCACCCGGTACTGCGCCCTTGATCAGCAGCAGGTTACGCTCGGCGTCGACACGGACGATCTCAAGGCTCTGTACGGTGCAACGGGTGTTACCCATTTGACCGGCCATTTTTTTGCCTTTAAATACACGACCCGGTGTCTGACACATGCCGATAGAACCCGGCGCGCGGTGCGACAGGGAGTTACCATGGCTGTTGTCTTGGGTACGGAAGTTCCAGCGCTTAACAGCACCCTGGAAGCCTTTACCCTTAGAGGTGCCGGTCACATCGATCATTTGACCAGCTTCGAAGAGGGATACGGTGAGTTCGCCACCCACTTCAGGAGCTTCTTCGCCTTCTGCAAGGCGGAATTCCATCAGTGAACGACCAGCCTCAACACCCGCCTTGGCAAACTGACCCGCTTGCGCTTTGGTGAGGTGCTTGGCTTTACGAGAACCTGTAGTCACCTGAACCGCTGCGTAACCGTCAGACTCAATGGTCTTGACGCGTGTTACACGGTTAGGATCAACTTCAATAACGGTCACGGGCACGGATGCGCCATCTTCGGTAAAGACACGGGTCATCCCGGCCTTTTTACCGACTAAACCGATAGTCATACTCAGTCTCCTATAGTGTACGGGGCTATCACCCGCTATGGCTGCCCTTTCCAGAGCATTCCACTAGCACATTGTGTGGCGCCTCACGGCGCGGCGGCTGCTGCTCAAACATGATCGATGAGCGCTGGGCCGCAAAGTGTCTAGTGTATTAGTCGAGCTTGATTTGCACGTCTACGCCAGCGGCGAGATCGAGCTTCATCAGCGCATCAACGGTTTTCTCGGTCGGCTCGACGATATCGAGCACACGCTTGTGAGTACGAATCTCATACTGATCACGCGCATCTTTGTTGACGTGCGGTGAAATCAGGATGGTGTAGCGCTCGCGGTTGGTCGGCAGCGGAATCGGACCACGAACCTGAGCACCAGTACGCTTAGCGGTTTCAACGATCTCCGCTGTGGACTGATCGATCAGGCGATGGTCGAACGCTTTCAACCGAATGCGAATCTTTTGGTTCTGCATTTGCCCTAAACTCCAATGGATGTCGACGGCGCGAGCCGTCTACCCACGCATTCAAAGGATGCGCATTATAGGCACGCCAACAGCACATGTCAAACATTTGCGATTGGTGCGCAGAAAAGGGGGCTCACTAGAGCCCCCTCTTATCATCAAGTAATCAGATTACTTAACGATTTTGGCCACAACGCCAGCACCAACGGTACGACCACCTTCGCGGATCGCGAAGCGCAGACCGTCGTCCATAGCGATCGGAGCGATCAGGGTAACAACCATTTTCACGTTGTCGCCCGGCATGACCATTTCAACGCCTTCCGGCAGTTCACAAGTACCGGTAACGTCAGTGGTACGGAAGTAGAACTGCGGACGGTAGCCTTTGAAGAACGGGGTGTGACGACCACCTTCTTCTTTGGACAGTACGTAGACTTCTGCTTCGAAGACAGTGTGCGGGTTGATGGTGCCCGGCTTCGCCAGTACCTGACCACGCTCAACGTCATCACGCTTAGTACCACGCAGCAGCGCACCAACGTTCTCACCTGCACGACCTTCGTCGAGCAGCTTACGGAACATTTCTACGCCAGTAACGGTGGTTTTGGTGGTGTCGCGGATACCCACGATTTCCACTTCTTCACCAGCTTTAACGATACCGCGCTCTACACGACCGGTAACAACGGTACCACGGCCAGAGATAGAGAATACGTCTTCGATCGGCATTAGGAACGGCTGGTCGATCGCACGCTCCGGCTCAGGGATGTAGTCATCCAGAGCTTTGATCAGGTTAGCTACCGCAGTAGTACCCATGCCGTTCTCGTCTTCACCGTTCAGTGCCATCAGGGCAGAACCAGTGATGATCGGCGTGTCGTCACCCGGGAAGTCGTACTCGGACAGAAGTTCACGAACTTCCATTTCGACCAGCTCGAGTAGCTCTTCGTCATCGACCATGTCCGCTTTGTTCAGGAAGACGACGATGAACGGAACGCCAACCTGACGAGACAGCAGGATGTGCTCACGCGTCTGCGGCATGGGGCCGTCAGCGGCAGAACATACCAGGATCGCGCCGTCCATCTGGGCAGCACCGGTGATCATGTTCTTGACGTAGTCAGCGTGTCCCGGGCAGTCAACGTGTGCGTAGTGACGCACTTCAGACTGGTATTCAACGTGAGATGTCGCGATGGTGATACCACGCTCACGCTCTTCCGGAGCGTTATCGATGGTATCGAATTCACGCCAGTCGCCGCCGAAAACCTCAGCAGACACGCGGGTCAGGGCCGCTGTCAGAGTCGTTTTACCGTGGTCGACGTGACCGATGGTGCCGACGTTGACGTGCGGTTTGGAACGTTCAAATTTTTCCTTAGCCACTGCTATAACCTCTTTACGTTAGCTAACGGTTAACCGTTTTGGTTGATGACGGCTTCAACGACGCTGGAGGGCGCCTCCTCGTACTTCGCGAACTCCATAGAGTAGCTCGCACGGCCCTGGGTCTGTGAGCGCAGATCGGTTGCGTAACCGAACATCTCACCCAGTGGCACCGTTGCACGAATGACTTTACCAGAGGAAGAGTCATCCATGCCCTGCACCAGGCCGCGACGACGGTTCAGGTCGCCCATGACGTCACCCATAAACTCTTCGGGGGTCACGACTTCGACCTTCATCACCGGCTCCAGCAGCACGGCCTTGGCCTTCCTGGCACCTTCTTTCACTGCCATAGAAGAAGCAATCTTGAACGCAGTCTCGTTAGAGTCCACGTCATGGTAGGAACCATCGAACAGCGATACTTTGACGTCGATCATCGGGTAACCCGCGATGACACCATTTTGCAGCTGCTCGAAAGCACCTTTCTCAACCGCAGGTACGTATTCCTTCGGAACCACACCACCTACGATCTCAGAGTTGAACTTGAAGAAGATCTCTTCTTCGCCTTCACCCTTCTCTTCTGCAGTCAGCGGCTCGATACGCAGCCACACGTGACCGTACTGACCACGACCACCGGACTGACGTACGAATTTACCTTCCTGCTCGACGCTGCCACGAATCGTTTCACGGTAGGCAACCTGCGGCTTACCGATGTTCGCTTCTACCTTGAACTCGCGACGCATACGGTCAACGATGATGTCCAGGTGCAGCTCGCCCATACCCGAGATGATGGTCTGGCCGGTCTCTTCGTCGGTCTTGACCTGGAAAGAGGGGTCTTCCTGAGCCAGTTTACCCAGCGCAACGCCCATCTTCTCTTGGTCGGCCTTGGATTTCGGCTCAACGGCAACCGAGATGACCGGATCCGGGAACTCCATGCGCTCGAGAACGATTTTGTTATCGATGTCGCACAGAGTGTCACCTGTAGTGACGTCCTTCAGACCGATACAAGCAGCGATGTCGCCTGCGAGTACTTCTTTGATCTCTTCGCGAGAGTTGGCGTGCATCTGAACGATACGACCAACGCGCTCTTTCTTCTGCTTCACGGAGTTGTAAACACCGTCACCAGATTTCAGAACGCCAGAGTAGACGCGAATGAAGGTCAGCGTACCAACGAAGGGGTCGGTAGCGATCTTGAACGCCAGTGCAGCGAACGGAGCGCTATCGTCTGCTTCACGAGTCGCGACGGTGCCGTCTTTGTCGTCCAGCTCACCTTCGATCGCCTTGACTTCTGTCGGCGAAGGCATGTACTCGATAACGCCGTCCAGTACCGCCTGAACACCTTTGTTCTTGAAAGCAGAACCACAGGTAACCAGAACGATCTCGTTAGCCAGCGTGCGAGCGCGCAGACCCGCCTTGATTTCAGCGACGGTTAGCTCGCCTTCTTCAAGGTACTTGTCCATCAGCTCTTCAGAGGCTTCGGCAGCCGCTTCGACCATCTGCTCGCGGTACTCTTCAGCGGTCTCTTGCAGCTCCGCCGGAATGTCCACGAGATCGAAGTTCATGCCCAGGCTCTCTTCGTCCCACAAGATGGCTTTCATCTCGATCAGGTCGATAACGCCCTTGAAGTCTTCTTCCGTACCCCAGTTGATCTGGATCGGCACAGCGTTGGCACCCAGACGCTCTTTCAGCTGATTGACAACCATGAAGAAGTCAGCGCCAGTACGGTCCATCTTATTGACGAATACCATACGCGGAACTTCGTATTTGTTGGCCTGACGCCATACGGTCTCGGTCTGCGGCTGAACGCCGGAGGAACCGCACAGTACGACGACCGCGCCATCGAGAACGCGCAGAGAACGCTCGACTTCGATAGTGAAGTCAACGTGCCCAGGCGTATCGATGATGTTGATGCGGTGCTCGTCGAACTGCTTACTCATGCCCTGCCAGAAACAGGTCGTTGCAGCCGAGGTGATAGTGATACCACGCTCCTGCTCCTGCTCCATCCAGTCCATGGTCGCCGCACCGTCATGCACTTCACCCACTTTGTGGGAAAGGCCGGTGTAGAACAGTACGCGCTCGGTCGTTGTGGTTTTACCCGCATCGACGTGTGCCACGATACCGATGTTGCGATAACGCTTAAGTGGAGTCTTGCGTGCCACGGTGAAACTCCCGTTAGTTGGCGATGCTCGTTAATCCAGCGGTGTACTTTTTGCTTATGCCACCGCCGCCATCGACAACGATAGCGGCGGCGTGTTGCAACATGACGAACATCTTTTCAATCACACTACAACTGGCAAAAAGCGACACAAACTTAGAAACGCCGAGCTTAGAAACGATAGTGAGAGAAGGCCTTGTTGGCTTCTGCCATGCGGTGTACGTCTTCACGCTTCTTAACGGCAGAACCTTTACCTTCAGCGGCATCCAGCATTTCACCTGCCAGACGCTGAACCATCGTTTTTTCACCGCGACGACGCGCAGCGTCTACCAGCCAGCGCATTGCCAGCGCTTGACGGCGTGACGGACGAACTTCAACCGGCACCTGATAGGTCGCACCACCTACGCGGCGAGACTTAACTTCAACCATCGGCTGGATGGTTTCCAGCGCTTTGTCGAAGATTTCCAGCGGCTCTTCTTTACTACGCTCGGCAACCTTGTCCAACGCACCGTATACGATGCGCTCAGCTACGGACTTCTTGCCGCTGACCATCAGGTGGTTCATGAACTTCGCCAGACGCTCACTTCCGAACTTGGGATCCGGCAGGATTTCGCGTTTAGCTACAACTCTTCTTCTAGGCATGATAAGCCCTCAATTAAGGATCCTTCAGGTAAACCCGGGACTCACGTCGCTCGTTGCGCCGCCCGACCTTACTCTTATCAGACCGATATATTCGTGTGAAAGGTAACGCCGCAGCCCTTGATGCTGCGATAAGACGTCTTAGGACTTCGGACGCTTAGTACCGTACTTAGAACGACCCTGCTTACGGTTCTGAACGCCAGAGGTGTCCAGGGCGCCACGAACGGTGTGATAACGCACACCGGGCAAATCCTTTACACGACCGCCGCGGATCAGAACAACAGAGTGTTCTTGCAGGTTGTGACCTTCACCACCGATGTAAGAAGAGACTTCAAAACCGTTGGTCAGGCGCACACGGCAAACCTTACGCAGCGCCGAGTTCGGTTTCTTCGGGGTGGTGGTGTAAACGCGCGTACAAACGCCGCGCTTTTGCGGGCATGCCTGAAGCGCAGGCACGTCACTTTTAGTGACGGGGCGCTTGCGCGGCTTGCGCACTAGCTGATTAATCGTTGCCATGGTGTTTAGCTGACTCCAATGGTTGCCTTAGCCTTTAACAAGTACCTTCAGCGGATGCGGGCGCACCCGCCCCACTGTTAAAGGCTGCGCATTCTAAAGGCTGACCCCAGGTGGCGTCAAGTCTTGCCGACGTATTCGCCAACAAGACCCTGCTCTTTGGGCCAGCTACTCGTGTTGCTCGTTGTCTACCGTTGGTTACAGATCGTCGTCTGAATCCAGGGCGGTCAACTGAGCGCCAAGCTCCTGCTCTACCTCGGTGGCCGAGGGATTGAACAGACGCTCTACGTCTTCGCGCTTGCGACGACGCTCTGCGTGATGGGTCAGACCGGTACCTGCCGGAATCAGACGTCCAACCACCACGTTTTCTTTCAGGCCGCGCAGGTAGTCGCGCTTGCCGGTTACCGCTGCTTCGGTCAGTACGCGGGTCGTTTCCTGGAACGACGCGGCAGAGATGAACGACTCAGTGGCCAAGCTGGCCTTGGTGATACCCAGCAGCAAGCGCTGATACTTGGCCGGGAACTTGCCTTCTTTCTCCAGACGCTCGTTCTGCTCCAGCACGCGCACCAGTTCTGCCTGGTCACCGGTAATGAAGTCAGAGTCGCCGGAATCGGTGATCTCCACCTTGCGCAGCATCTGACGCACGATGACTTCAATGTGCTTGTCGTTGATGCCTACGCCCTGCAGACGATAAACGTCCTGTACTTCGGCGGTGATGTACTTGGCCAGCTCTGCGACACCCAGCAGACGCAGGATATCGTGCGGGTTGCTTGGGCCATCGGAGATCACCTCCCCCTTCTCGACCGTCTCGCCTTCGAACACGGCGATTTGACGCCATTTCGGGATCAGCGCCTCGAACGGATCGCCAGACTCAGGCGTAATCGTCAAACGACGCTTACCTTTGGTCTCTTTACCGAAGCTCACCACACCGCTGATTTCCGCCAAAATAGCGGACTCTTTGGGTTTACGTGCTTCGAACAAGTCAGCCACGCGGGGCAGACCACCGGTGATGTCCTTGTTACCCGACGCCTCGACCGGGATACGCGCAACGACCTCACCTACACCGATGGTCGCACCGTCGTCCACCGAGATGATGGAGTTACCCGGTAGCAGGTATTGAACCGGCGTATTGGAACCGGACACGGATACGTACTCACCAGCGGCATCTTTCAGCATCACCATCGGGCGCTTGTCACGACCCGCCATTGGGCGTGCGGCCGACTCGATCACTTCGATGGACGACAGACCGGTCATCTCATCGACACTGCGGTGCATGGTGACACCTTCATCGAGGTCGATGAATTGCGCCTTACCTTCCACTTCCGCAATGATCGGATGGGTGTGCGGATCCCACTTGGCTACGACAGCACCGGCATCGACCACGTCGCCATCGCGCACGGAGAGCTCGGCACCATAGGGCAGCTTGTAGTACTCACGCTCACGACCGTGATCGTCGGCAACCGCCAAGGCGCTCGAACGAGAGACCACGACCAGTTTGCCGTCGGCACGCTCAACGTGCTTGATGTTATGCAGGCGCACTTTACCGCCGTGCTTGACCTGAACGCTATCGACCGCAGACGAACGCGATGCCGCACCACCGATGTGGAACGTACGCATGGTCAGCTGAGTACCCGGCTCACCGATCGACTGTGCGGCGATGACACCGACGGACTCACCGATGTTGACCTGGTGGCCACGGGCAAGGTCACGTCCGTAACAGGCGGAACACACGCCGTGAGCGGTATCACAGGTAATCGTGGAGCGTACGACGATTTCGTCAACGCCCATGGTGTCCAGCGAGGCACACCACTTCTCGTCGAGCAGCGTATTACGCGGAATCAGTACTTCTTCGGTACTCGGATCGACCACGTCCTGCGCGACGACACGACCCAGTACGCGCTGAGACAGCGGTACGATGATGTCGCCACCCTCGATGATCGGGTGCAGCGTCAGGCCGTTTTCGGTGCCACAGTCGGTCTCGGTAATCACCAAGTCCTGAGCAACGTCTACCAGACGACGAGTCAGATAACCGGAGTTGGCCGTTTTCAGTGCCGTATCCGCCAGACCTTTACGCGCACCGTGGGTCGAGATGAAGTACTGCAGTACGTTCAGACCTTCACGGAAGTTGGCCACGATCGGCGTTTCGATGATCGAGCCATCCGGCTTGGCCATCAGGCCACGCATACCTGCCAACTGACGGATCTGAGCGGCACTACCACGAGCACCGGAGTCGGCCATGATGAAGACGCTGTTGAACGAGTCTTGCTCAACGTCGTTACCATCACGATCGACGACCGTCTCTTTCGAGATACCGACCATCATCGCTTTGGCGACTTTATCGTTGGCCTTGGACCAGATATCGATAACTTTGTTGTACTTCTCGCCTGCGGTTACCAGGCCAGAAGAGAACTGGTCTTCGATCTCTTTGACTTCTGCTTCAGCGGCATCAACGATCTCGGTCTTGGCATCGGGGATAACGAAGTCGTTAACACCGATCGAGGCACCGGACCAGGTCGCCAGACGGAAGCCGGTGTACATCAGCTGGTCAGCGAAGATGACCGTGGGCTTCAGCCCCGCACGACGGTATACCTCGTTAATTAGGCTGGAGATCGCCTTCTTCTTCATCGGCTGATCGATCAGCGCGAACGGAACGCCTTCCGGCAGAATGCGGAACAGCAGCGCACGACCGACGGTGGTGTCGTAAAGACGGCGGTGCTCGGAGCGCTCGCCAGTCTCTTCGTCGACGTCCACTTCGTCCAGACGCACCTTGACGCGGGCATGCAGCGACACGGACTGTGTGCCGAAGGCGCGCTCTACCTCATTGAGGTCGGAGAACACCATGCCTTCGCCCTTGGCGTTGATCTTTTCGCGGGTCATGTAATACAGACCCAGAACAACGTCCTGCGACGGTACGATGATCGGCTCGCCGTTGGCCGGCGACAGCACGTTGTTGGTCGCCATCATCAGCGCGCGGGCTTCGAGCTGGGCTTCCAGCGTCAGCGGTACGTGAACCGCCATCTGGTCACCGTCGAAGTCAGCGTTGTAGGCCGCACAGACGAGCGGGTGCAGCTGAATCGCCTTACCTTCGATCAGCAGCGGCTCGAACGCCTGGATACCCAAACGGTGCAGCGTCGGCGCGCGGTTGAGCAGTACCGGGTGTTCGCGAATGACGTCGGCCAGGATGTCCCAGACTTCCGGCAGCTCGCGCTCGACCATCTTCTTCGCGGCTTTGATCGTGGACGCATGGCCCAGCGACTGCAGCTTGGAGTAGATGAACGGCTTGAACAGCTCGAGCGCCATTTTCTTCGGCAGACCGCACTGGTGCAGACGAAGGGTCGGGCCCACGGTGATGACCGAACGGCCGGAGTAGTCGACGCGTTTACCCAGCAGGTTCTGACGGAAACGCCCCTGCTTACCCTTGATCATGTCGGCCAAGGATTTCAGCGGACGCTTGTTGGAACCCGTGATGGCACGGCCGCGGCGGCCGTTATCCAGCAGTGCGTCGACCGCTTCCTGCAGCATACGCTTCTCGTTACGCACGATGATGTCGGGCGCATTGAGGTCGAGCAGACGCTTCAAACGGTTGTTACGGTTGATCACACGACGGTAGAGGTCGTTGAGATCCGAGGTCGCGAAACGGCCACCGTCTAGCGGCACCAGCGGACGCAGGTCCGGCGGTAGTACGGGCAGCACTTCCATGACCATCCACGCCGGCGCATTGCCGGAGTGGTAGAACGCTTCCAGCAGCTTCAAGCGCTTGGAGAGCTTCTTGATCTTGGTTTCAGAGTTGGTCTGCGGAATCTCTTCACGCAGCGTGTTGATCTCTTCTTCCAGATCGATGTCTTTGAGCAGCTCCTGAACGGCTTCGGCCCCCATACGGGCGTCGAAGTCGTCGCCGAACTCTTCCAAGGCTTCGAAGTACTGCTCGTCGTTGAGCAGCTGACCACGCTCCAGCGTGGTCATGCCGGGGTCGATGACCACGAAGCTTTCGAAATAGAGCACGCGCTCGATATCACGCAGCGTCATATCGAGGAACATGCCGATACGCGACGGCAGGGATTTCAAAAACCAAATGTGAGCCACCGGCGATGCCAGTTCGATGTGACCCATGCGCTCACGGCGCACGGCCGCCTTGGTGACTTCGACACCACACTTCTCACAGATGATGCCGCGGTGCTTCATGCGCTTATATTTGCCGCACAAGCACTCGTAGTCTTTGACCGGGCCGAAAATCTTGGCACAGAACAGACCATCCCGTTCCGGCTTAAAGGTACGGTAGTTGATGGTCTCAGGCTTCTTCACCTCGCCGAAGGACCAGGAGCGAATCATGTCCGGCGACGCCAGGGTAATCTTGATCGCGTCAAACTCTTCGGACTGAGATTGCGATTTGAGTACTTTCACCAAATCTTTCATGGGACGGCTCCTAGCTCTCTAACTCGATATCGATGCCCAGCGAGCGGATTTCCTTCACGAGTACGTTGAAGGATTCCGGCATGCCTGCCTGCATGGTGTGGTCGCCATCCACGATGTTCTTGTACATCTTGGTGCGGCCTTCGACGTCGTCCGACTTGACGGTGAGCATCTCTTGCAGCGTGTACGCGGCGCCATAGGCTTCCAGCGCCCACACTTCCATCTCACCAAAGCGCTGACCACCGAACTGCGCCTTACCACCCAGCGGCTGCTGCGTAACAAGCGAGTAAGAACCGGTAGAACGCGCGTGCATCTTGTCGTCTACCAAGTGGTTGAGCTTCAGCATGTACATGTAGCCAACGGTCACCGGACGGTCAAACGCATCGCCGGTACGGCCATCGTACAGCGTCATTTGGCCCGACTCCGGAATGTCCGCCAGCTTCAGCAGGTGCTTGATTTCGTGCTCTTTGGCACCGTCGAACACCGGCGTGGCCATCGGCACACCGCCCTTTAGGTTCTTCGCCAGCGCGATGACTTCGTCATCGGTCAAGGAGTCGATATCCTCGACGCGGGTACCCGGCGTGTTATACACCTGACCCAGGAAGTCACGAATTTCAGCGACTTGCTGACCGCGGGCGTCGCGCAGCATGGCGTCGATTTTGACACCCAAGCCGCGTGCCGCCATACCCAGGTGGGTTTCCAAAATCTGACCGACGTTCATACGCGACGGTACACCCAGCGGGTTCAGTACCACGTCCACCGGCTCGCCCTTCTCGTCGAACGGCATGTCTTCGATGGGCATGATCGCAGAGATAACACCTTTGTTACCGTGGCGACCGGCCATCTTGTCACCGGGCTGAATACGACGCTTGACCGCCATATAGACCTTGACGATCTTCAGCACGCCCGGCGCGAGGTCATCGCCCTGGGTCAACTTGCGCTTCTTGTCTTCGAAACGCTCGTCCATCTCTTTCCGACGGTTTTCGAGCTGCTCGTCGGCCTGGGCCAGCAGTTCGTTGTAGGACTCGTCCTGCATACGCAGCTTGAACCACTGCTGACGGGGCAGTTCGTCCAGATACGCGTCGTCCAGCACGTCGCCTTTCTTCAGCTGCGGACCGCCGTTGACGGCCTGACCTGCCAGCGTACGCTTCAGACGCTCAAAGGTGGCATCTTCGGCGATGCGGTAGGTCTCTTGAAGATCCTTACGCACTTCGTCCAGCTGCATCTGCTCGATGGAGAGTGCACGGGAGTCTTTTTCGACGCCGTCACGGGTGAAGACCTGAACGTCGATGACCGTCCCTTTCATGCCGGTGGGAGCACGCAGAGAGGTATCTTTTACGTCAGACGCCTTCTCACCGAAGATGGCGCGCAGCAGCTTCTCTTCGGGCGTCAGCTGGGTTTCGCCTTTGGGCGTGACCTTACCGACCAGAATATCGCCGGGGCCGACTTCGGCACCGATGTAAACAACGCCCGCTTCGTCCAATTTACCCAGCGCCGATTCACCGACGTTGGGAATATCGGAGGTGATCTCTTCCGGCCCCAACTTGGTGTCGCGGGACACACAGGTCAGCTCCTGGATGTGGATCGTGGTGAAACGGTCTTCTTGAACCACACGCTCGGACAGGAGGATGGAGTCCTCGAAGTTGTAGCCGTTCCAGGGCATGAAGGCGATGCGCATGTTCTGGCCAAGCGCGAGGTCACCCATGTCGACGGACGGACCGTCGGCGAGGATGTCACCACGCGCCACGTTGTCACCAGGGCGCACGATGGGGCGCTGGTTCATGCAGGTGTTCTGGTTGGAACGGGTGTACTTGGTCAGGTTGTAGATGTCGACACCGGCTTCACCGCCGATGATCTCGTCTTCGTTGACCCGCACCACGACACGACGCGCGTCGACGGAGTCAATGACGCCGCCGCGGCGTGCCACGGCACACACGCCGGAGTCACGGGCCACGAAGCGCTCCATGCCAGTACCTACTAGCGGCTTGTCGGCGCGCAGGGTCGGAACGGCCTGACGCTGCATGTTCGCCCCCATCAAGGCGCGGTTGGCATCATCGTGCTCGAGGAACGGGATCAGCGCAGCGGCCACGGAGACGACCTGACGCGGAGACACGTCCATCAGCGTCACCTGTTCAGGACGCATGAAGGTCGTCTCGCCACGGTGACGTACCTGCACCAAGTCATCGCTCAGCTTGCCAGACTCATCTACGGCAGCAGAGGCCTGGGCGATAACGAAATCGCCCTCCTCGATGGCAGAGAGATGCACCACGTCATCGGTCACCTGGCTATTGACGACCTTACGGTAAGGCGTCTCCAGGAAGCCGTAGCTATTGGTGTGGCTGTACGTCGCCAGCGAGTTGATCAGACCAATGTTCGGGCCTTCCGGCGTCTCGATCGGGCACAGACGGCCATAGTGCGTGGCGTGTACGTCGCGCACTTCGAAGCCTGCACGCTCACGGGTTAGACCACCCGGGCCGAGTGCCGACACACGACGCTTGTGGGTCACCTCGGAGAGCGGGTTGTTCTGGTCCATGAACTGAGACAGCTGACTGGAGCCGAAGAACTCTTTCACCGCCGCCGCAACCGGCTTGGCGTTGATCAGGTCTTGCGGCATCAGGCCTTCGCTTTCCGCCATGGAAAGGCGCTCTTTCACCGCACGCTCGACGCGCACCAGACCGACGCGGAACTGGTTCTCGGCCATTTCGCCCACGCAGCGAATACGACGGTTACCCAGGTGATCGATATCGTCCACGTCGCCGAAGCCGTTACGGATATTGATCAGCTCACGCAGGACATCGAGGATGTCTTTACGATCCAATACGCCAGAGCCCGTGTCGGATTCACGGCGCAGGCGACGGTTGAACTTCATCCGGCCAACGCCCGACAGGTCGTAGCGGTCTTCGGTGAAGAACAGGTTGTGGAACAGCGTCTCGGCAGCCTCTTTGGTGGGCGGCTCGCCGGGGCGCATCATGCGGTAAATCTCGACCAGCGCTTCCAACTGAGAGCCGGTGGTATCCAGCTTCAGAGTGTCGGAAATGAACGAACCGCAGTCGAGGTCGTTGGTGTAGAGGGTTTCGATATGCGTGATACCGCCCTGCGCCATACGCTCGAGGACTTCCGGAGTGATTTCCGTGTTACACGGGCAGATCAGCTCACCGGTTTTGGTATCGATTTGGTCTTTGGCCAGCGTTTTGCCGAACAGGTACTCCATCGGCACTTCCAGACGCTCAAGGCCGGCTTTTTCAAGCTGACGAATGTGCTTCTGAGTGATCCGACGGCCCTCTTCGACGATGACGCCGCCTTCGCCATCTTTGATGTCGAACGTGGCCGTTTCACCGCGCAGACGTGACGGTACCAGCTCCACCGAGAAACCGCTCTTCTCGATGTGGAACTTGCTGGTTTCGAAGAATTCGTCGAGGATCTCTTCGGTGCTCATGCCCAGCGCACGCATCAATACCGAGGCCGGCAGTTTGCGGCGGCGGTCGATACGTACGAAGACGTTGTCTTTCGGGTCGAACTCGAAGTCGAGCCAAGAGCCACGGTAAGGAATCACGCGAGCAGAGTAGAGCAACTTCCCTGAGGAGTGGCTCTTGCCTTTGTCGTGATCGAAGAACACACCGGGCGAACGGTGGAGCTGAGAAACGATAACCCGCTCAGTACCGTTGATGACGAAGGTACCGTTCTCGGTCATCAGGGGGATCTCCCCCATGTAGACTTCCTGCTCTTTGATGTCTTTGATGGCCTTGTTCGAAGAGTCGCGATCGTAGATGATCAAGCGAACCTTGACACGCAGCGGAGCGGAATAGGTCACGCCACGCAGCTGACACTCTTTGACATCGAACGCTGGCGTACCGAAACGGTAGCTCACGTACTCCAGGGCCGCATTGCCTGAGAAGCTCTCGATCGGGAACACGGACTTGAACGCCGCGTGCAGGCCAACCTCGTGGCGCTCGTCGGGCGAACGATCCTGCTGGAGAAAGTCGTAGTAGGAATCAAGCTGGATGGCCAGCAAGTAAGGCACATCCATCACTTGGGGCAGTTTGCCGAAATCCTTGCGGATGCGTTTTTTCTCAGTATATGAGTAAGCCATCTGTATTCCCCAGCTTGTTCACCATGGGTGACCGATGCGTGGTCATCTGCCCCGCGGGCGTTTCAGACGCAGACAGCAAGCTCCTAAATCGGTAGCTCGCCGTCAAAAATCTTGATAGATAACAGTGTTACAGTAGTGCTGTTCGCGCTTTGCTGTCGCTTGCCAACATCACTCGCGCTTCACAACTGACGCGTCACAACAACGTACGCTTCACAACAACGGTCTTACTGTTTTGCTGCTTTTTACCGCAGCGCTTCTGCTGTTGCCTTGCAGCATATTACAACAGAAAAAGGCCGGCAGCGGGATAGCCCGCCGCCAGCCGTGGAAGCTTACGCAGCGCGTAAAGCCATCAGCACAAGGATTACTTGAGCTCGACGGTTGCGCCCGCTTCTTCCAGCTTCTTCTTAGCGGCTTCAGCGTCTTCTTTAGACATGGCTTCTTTGATGGTCGCCGGCGCGCCGTCAACGGCACCCTTGGCTTCTTTCAGGCCAAGACCGGTGATTTCACGAACGGCTTTGATGACGTTAACTTTCTTGTCACCAGCAGATGCCAGCACCAGGTCAAATTCAGTCTGCTCTTCAGCAGCTGCTTCGCCGCCAGCAGCCGGACCAGCCATCACGGCCGCCGCTGCAGAAACGCCGAACTTCTCTTCCATCGCTTCGATCAGCTCGACAACTTCCATGACGGACATGTCGGCTACAGCATTGATGATATCGTCTTTGGTCAGTGCCATTGTTTCATTCCTAACTTTGCGGGAGTCTCGGTCGACCGAGAACTCAGGGTTCATTGCTTGGTTCAGGCAACGCTACGACTCGATCGTTCACGCCGCCTGCAAGAAACGCTGCTTAGGCAGCTTCGGCTTCTTGCTTTTGGTCGCGCAGTGCGGCCAAAGTACGAACCAGCTTGCCAGCTGAGGCTTCTTTCATGACCGACATCAACTTGGCAATCGCCTCGTCGTAGGTCGGCAGGGTTGCTAGACGATCGATGTCAGCAGCCGGAATCAGCTCACCTTCGTAGGCCAACGCTTTGACTTCGAAGTTCTTCTCGTCTTTGGCGAAATCCTTGAACAGACGAGCGGCAGCGCCCGGATGCTCAGTAGAGAAAGCCAGCAGAGTAGGACCAACAAAGCTCTCGTTCAGGCACTCCCACTGAGTGCCTTCGAGTGCGCGGCGAGCCAGCGTGTTACGAACAACGCGAAGCTCTACACCGTTCTCGCGGGCCTGCTTACGCAGATCGGTCATTTTGCTGACCGTAACGCCACGAGAATCGGCAACTACGACGGAGAGTGCGCCCTTGGCCGCTTCACTGACCTCGGCAACAATCGCTTTCTTGCCTTCAAGTGCTAGTGGCACAGTGATCACTCCTTCGTGCCGGAACCCATCAAGGCTCCGGTGGTTACCATCTCTTCCAAGGCATACTGCTGGCCTTGGAAGCCTTGGGGGATGGTGCTCACCAGAAAGCGGCTTGCGAAAAGCGTTAACCAACTGGCGGCCACACCATCTGCGCAGGCGCTCTAGGGCGATTAAGCCGCCCCGTCTCAAAAGACGAGGCGGCACCTGCGGTCTTTGACGGCGCCTCGCTCGACTGACTGCCTAGCGAGGGACCGCAAAGTTCTTGCTCGGTACTTACTAAAACCTGCCGACGACTCGCTTATACCAGCGCAGAGTGGTCGATGGTCAAACCCGGGCCCATGGTAGTGGACAGGGTAATTTTCTTAAAGTAGATGCCTTTGGAGGAGCTCGGCTTGAGCTTCTTCAGGTCAGCTACCAGTGCTTCCAAGTTGCCCTGAACGGACGCCGCGTCAAAATCCACTTTACCTAGGGTCGTGTGGATGATGCCGTTCTTATCGGTACGGAAACGCACCTGACCCGCTTTGGCATTTTTGACCGCCGTCGCCACGTCAGGCGTCACGGTGCCTACTTTCGGGTTCGGCATCAGGCCACGCGGACCAAGAATTTGGCCCAACTGACCGACAACGCGCATCGCATCCGGAGAGGCGATGACCACGTCGAAGTCCATTTGGCCTTTTTTGACTTGCTCAGCCAGATCGTCCATACCCACGATGTCAGCACCGGCTTCTTTAGCCGCATCAGCATTGGCACCTTGGGTGAAGACGGCTACGCGAACGTCTTTACCAGTACCGTTAGGCATGACGGTAGCGCCACGTACGACCTGATCGGATTTACGCGGATCAACACCCAGGTTGATCGCCACATCCAGAGACTCTTTGAACTTGACAGTCGACAGCTCGGAAAGTAGCGCAACGGCTTCTTCCAGAGAGTACGCTTTGTTCGGGTCTACTTTCTCGCGAATGACTTTCGCGCGCTTAGACAATTTAGCCATGATCAGAGACCCTCCACGTTTAAGCCCATGCTACGAGCGCTACCAGCGATGGTGCGCACCGCGGCGTCGAGATCAGCAGCCGTCATATCCGGCTCTTTGGTCTTGGCGATCTCTTCGAGCTGCTCGCGAGTCACGGTACCGACTTTCTTCTTGTTCGGCTCACCAGAACCGGATTTGATGCCGGCTGCTTTCTTGAGCAGAACGGCGGCCGGCGGTGTTTTGGTGACGAACGTGAAGCTACGGTCAGAGTAGACAGTGATCACGACAGGCGTCGGCAAGCCCGGCTCAATCTCTTGAGTCGCAGCGTTGAACGCCTTACAGAATTCCATGATGTTCACGCCGTGCTGACCCAGCGCGGGGCCTACGGGCGGACTCGGGTTGGCTTTACCTGCAGCAACCTGCAGTTTGATATAAGCCTGTACTTTCTTGGCCATGGTAAATACTCCAGTTGGGTGATAGCGCCTGACGGCTCCCCGGTACGCGTAAAGCAGCGCTGGGCTGCTTTACATGAATCCAGACTGGCGCGCATAGGACACCAGCCTGCAACATTTTGAGATTACTCTTTTTCTACCTGCGAGAACTCGAGCTCAACAGGCGTTGCACGCCCGAAGATCAGCACGCTGACCTGCAGGCGGCTCTTGTCGTAGTTCACCTCTTCAACGACACCGTTGAAGTCAGCAAACGGACCATCGATGACACGAACGGACTGACCCGGCTCGAACATGGTTTTGGGTCGCGGCTTGTCGGTGCCGTCTTTCACACGACGCAGAATGGCTTCCGCCTCGCGACTGGTAATCGCTGCGGGCTTCTCTTTGGTGCCGCCAATGAACCCCATGACACGCGGCGTTTCATTCACCAGGTGCCAAGTTTCATCCACCATTTCCATCTCGACTAACACGTAGCCCGGATAGAACTTGCGCTCACTCTTGCGGCGCTTACCGTCACGCATCTCAACCACTTCTTCCGTCGGCACCAGGATCTCGCCAAAGCGATCTTCCATGCCGTACATCTTCACACGCTCGATAAGCGAGCGCATGACATGCTTTTCGAAGCCGGAATAAGCGTGGACGACGTACCAACGTTTGGACATGAAAACTCCTAACCAATGACGCCGGACATCGCCCAGCCAAGAAGAGTATCGATCAACCACAGCATCAGACCCACCACCAGCACAGCCACTAGCACGATCGCCGTGGTTTGGATGGTTTCAGGACGGGTCGGCCATACAACGCGCTGAATCTCTTTCTTGGCGCTGATGGCAAGCTCAACCAAGTCACGACCTTTGGTGGTTGTTAAGGCGATCAAACCCGCAAGCGCACACAACATCACCACACCTAAGACGCGGTAGAGCAGGCCAACATCGGTGAAATAGGTATTACCAACGACTGCAACGACAAGCAGCGCCACAACCGCCGCCCACTTGAGCCCGTCATGGCGCGTCTGTTGCACCTCTTCGCCATGTTTTACGGAACTAGGCTTCATAAAAACGAGACTCCCAAGGGTGCAGCGAGCGACAAAGGAATTCTAGAAAAAGACATACCAACCTGGGGAAGGTTGGCAGGCCAGGAGGGAATCGAACCCCCAACCTGCGGTTTTGGAGACCGCTGCTCTGCCAATTGAGCTACTGGCCTGTATCGTCACGTGCGCAAGCAAACGCCTACGCAACAGCGGGCGCCATGATAGCGGAGAAACCCCCACCTGACAACCCTTACTTTTACCCTCCACCCAATGGGAGAGCAAAGACAAAAAAAGCGAGCTTCGCTCGCTTTTTTGCAATATGGAGCTCATGGACGGAATTGAACCGTCGACCTCACCCTTACCAAGGGTGTGCTCTACCCCTGAGCTACATGAGCCAAACACATCAAACTGGAGCGGGCGGCGGGAATCGAACCCGCACCATCAGCTTGGAAGGCTGAGGTTCTACCATTGAACTACGCCCGCCGAACTTGCCTGTAGAATGACAATCCGTTGCACGAGAAACAGTAGCTAATGCCCGCTTACCGGCGTTTCATTCCCAAACGCTGACTAACTCAGCGCTCGATCAATCTGGTGGAGAGGGAAGGATTCGAACCTTCGAAGCTTTCGCGGCAGATTTACAGTCTGCTCCCTTTGGCCACTCGGGAACCTCTCCAGCTGTGGCGGCACATTATGCCAGCCTCCAAAACGGTGTCAAGCCTGCAAACCCTTTATTTATCAAAGCTTGCTGGAAGCAGCACTTTCAAAGCACGGCATCCGCTCTGGAACGCGCTGCATTCTGTCAAAGCAGCATCGAGAATGCAAGGCCTGCACGAATTTTTTCTAATGATACCGGCTCTGGCACTCGCGGCGCGCCCGACATCTTTCCAGCACGTTCGGCAAACGTGAGCGGATAGCAGGCCTCCAACCCACCATAGACCATGTCGGGCCACACTGCGTGAGGCACTTGCACGCCACGGGATACCACACGGGCATCGCCGCCGGTCAGCAGCACCGGTAGTGTCACCCCCTGCTGATCGCATACTTCACTGTAAATGCGGTTGATGGCGCTAACGGCGGCCATGTAAATACCATGGTTCACCGCATCCACCGTGCGCCTTCCCGGCTCTAGTAGCGCATCGGCTTCGCTTTCCGGATCGATGGCGACATTGCGTGTCCCCAGCTTCAGGCTCTCTTTCATCAGCCGCAGTCCTGGGATGATAAAACCACCCAAATGCATACCACCCGGTAAGACGAAGTCGATGGTAATGGCACTCCCGCAATCCACCGCGCAGCACCCCCCCGCCAGCTGGTAGCCTGCCAGCGCCCCCATCCAGCGGTCGACGCCGAGTCGCCCCGGCTCCTCGTAGCCGTTGACGACACCGAGCGCCTCTGACGTCGAGCGAGCCACGTAGACATGGCGCACCTGGCGCCGCAGCAGCGCGACGGTCTCTTCAAGCACGGCCGTCCTGGCCACGCTGGAGATACGTACCGCTTCCACGACGTCCAAATCGGGAATGTCTGCCCCGGGACGCCACTCCTCTCGCGTCCACACGGCGCCTCGCGAACGGATCTCGCTGCTCTCGGCATCCTTGAGCCGCCACTTCGACAGCGTGTTGCCGATATCCAAATCCAAAATCATAGGCGCCTACGTACGCTAATCTCACCGCCGACCAGGCGTCGCGAGTAACCATTTTCAGTAACCCATAGGTTACCACTTTCATCGACATCCCCGGCGACGGCATCGCTGGACCGCTCGCCTTGAATCACACGGATGGGCAGGCCTGCGTAGGCATGCCGCTGATTCCAGGCATTCAGCCAGGGAGCAAACCCGCGGGTTTCGAACCCTGCCAGCATGTTCAAAAGCCCTGCTACCATGTCTGCCGCTAGCTGATTACGCGAAATGCCCGGCTGCGCATCGAACAGCGCCGCCACCGGCTGGTCGATCGTGGCGCGCAAGCTATCTGGCAATGACAGATTCATGCCCATGCCGATGACCACTTCGCAGGGGCCAGCCGCGTCGCCGGTCACCTCGATCAAAATACCGGCCAGCTTACCGAGTTCACCACCCTGCTCGGCCAGCAGCACATCGTTGGGCCACTTCAACTTGGGCGACACACCATAACGTTCGAGCACTTGGGAGACCACCACACCGACGGCCAGACTAAGCCCCTCCAGCGCATTGATGCCGGACTCGAAGCGCCACCCCATCGACACCATTAGGCTCTGCCCCCAGGGAGTCGACCACACTCGCCCCCGGCGACCACGCCCAGCCGTTTGCAGCTCGACGAAGCAGACCTCGCCATGCCCCGCCCCTTGCGAAAAGCGTTCGCGCAGATATTCGTTACTGGACGGCAGCTGATCTTCGACGAATAGCCGTGTCAGCAAATGGCGGGCATCGGCGGGCAGCCGTTCGACGATCTTGGCGCCCTCCAGCGGTTCTAACGGGTAGGCGAGCCGGTAGCCGCGCCCTTTGACGGCCACCAGCTCGACACCCAGCGCCTCTAATTTTTTTAGTTGTTTCCACACGGCGGCTCGGGAAACGCCCAGCGCTTCGCCTAATTGTTCACCGGAATGAACCTCGCCATCGCTTAACAAACGCATCAGGTTACCGATGGTCATGTGCTTGCCCCAACTGGGAAAACGCCTATCTTAACGGAAGCGTCACAACAGCGAAAACTGCCGCGTTTAGGTTATTGACTTGCTGCTTTGTTTAAGACAGCGCTGGTAGTAGACCATCCCCAGACCCTATAATGCCGCCCTATTTTTCCAGCAGGATCGCGTCGTGATCGAGAATCTTCGCAACATTGCCATCATCGCCCACGTAGACCACGGTAAAACTACCTTGGTAGACAAACTGTTAAGCCAGTCCGGAACGCTCGACCGCAAGGCCGAAGGCCAAGAGCGCATCATGGACTCGAATGACCAGGAAAAGGAGCGCGGTATTACCATCCTGGCCAAAAACACCGCTATTCAGTGGCAGGATGGTAATGGCAAGGGTTACCACATCAATATCGTCGACACGCCTGGGCACGCCGACTTCGGTGGTGAAGTCGAGCGCGTCATGTCCATGGTGGACTCGGTACTGCTACTGGTCGACGCCGTTGACGGCCCGATGCCGCAGACCCGCTTCGTGACCCAAAAAGCGTTCTCCCAGGGCCTGAAGCCGATCGTCGTCGTCAACAAGATCGACCGTCCTGGCGCGCGCCCCGACTGGGTCATCGATCAAATTTTCGATCTATTCGACAACCTCGGCGCCACCGACGAGCAGCTCGACTTCCCGATCATCTACTGCTCGGCGTTGAACGGCATTGCCGGCATGGATCCGGAAGAGCTGGCCGACAACATGGACCCGATGTTCCAAGCCATCGTGGACATCGTCGAGCCGCCGAAGGTCGAAGTCGACGGCCCCTTCCAGATGCAGATCTCAGCGCTGGACTACAACAGCTACGTCGGCGTCATCGGCCTGGGCCGCATCACTCGCGGCAGCGTCAAGCCGAACCAGCAAATCAGCGTGATCACTAAAGAAGGCAAGACCCGTAAGGGTAAGGTCGGCCAGGTGATGACCCATATGGGCCTCGAGCGAGTGCAGACCGATGAAGCCACTGCTGGCGATATCGTCTGCATCACCGGCATCGAAGATCTAGCGATCTCCGACACGCTGTGCGACGTGAATAATGTCGAAGCGCTGCCGCCGCTGACCGTCGATGAGCCGACCGTCTCCATGACGTTCCAGGTCAACGACTCGCCGTTCGCCGGTAAAGACGGCAAGTTCGTTACCAGCCGCAATATCAAGGATCGTCTGGATCAAGAACTGATCCACAACGTGGCGCTGCGCGTCGAGCAGGGCGAAACCCCCGAGAAGTTCAAAGTCTCTGGCCGTGGCGAGTTGCACCTGTCGGTGTTGATCGAAACCATGCGCCGTGAAGGCTTCGAGCTGGCCGTTGGCCGTCCGGAGGTCATCATCAAAGAGATCGACGGCGTCAAGCAGGAGCCCTACGAAGAAGTCATCATCGACTGTGAAGAGCAGCACCAAGGCTCGATCATGGAAGAGCTCGGCTACCGCAAGGGCGAAATGACCAACATGAACCCGGATGGTAAAGGCCGTGTTCGACTGGACTTCATCATTCCCGCCCGTGGTTTGATCGGTTTCCGCGGCCAGTTCCTGACCCTGACGTCTGGTACCGGCATTCTAACTAGCCGCTTTGATCACTACGGCCCGCTGAAGCCCGACGCCGCCATCGAGCGTCGTAATGGCGTCATGGTCTCCATGGTCGACGGCAAAGCGCTGGCCTACGCGCTTTACACGCTGCAAGAGCGTGGCAAGCTGATCGTCGACCACGGCACCGAGGTGTACGAAGGTATGCTGATCGGTATCCATAGCCGTGCCAACGACCTGGTGGTCAACCCCACCAAAGGTAAGAAGCTGGATAACATGCGCGCCTCGGGCAACGACGAGAACATCGTACTGACCCCGCCAGTGAAGTTCACTCTGGAGCAAGCCATCGAATTCCTCGATTCCGATGAACTGGTCGAAGTAACGCCGAGCTTTATCCGCCTACGTAAGAAACTGCTCAAAGAGAACGAGCGCAAGCGCTCCAGCAAAAAGTAAGCTGACCGCTGCCGACACAAAGCCCGCCACCGCGCGGGCTTTTTTATGTAAGTTCTCAGCGTAGCAACCTTTTTCGTACGACAGCCCCTCTAGCCGCGCGTTTTGGTTCATCGCCAAGCGTGCTCGTTAACGCACCCTAAACGCTAGTACGCTGGAAAGCGCTGACGTTCTATCGCAAAGTAGCGCTATTCTCAGCACGCCCTCGGGGTGCTGACATGCCATAATTCATACAAGTGTTTGGATACTTACCCCCATCCTGGCACCCCTATACGGACACTCCTTCACATGAGCGGTCATAACGTCTGGACACACAAAGGCACGTTTTTATTGGCGGCGGTGGGCTCTGCCGTCGGTCTCGGCAACCTCTGGCGCTTTCCCTACCTCACCGGTGAAAATGGGGGCGGCGCGTTCATCCTGATTTACGCGCTGACCATTTTTGCCGTGGGCATTCCTATCCTCATCGCTGAAACCATGCTGGGGCGCACCAGCCGTCAAAGCCCTATCATGGGTATGCGGCATTTGACTAAAACGCATCGCACATCACGGGCGTGGGAGTCGATAGGCTGGCTGGGCGCCGCCTCCGCTTTTTTGATTTTGAGCTTTTACTCGGTGATCGCGGGCTGGGCGCTGCACTACACCTGGCTGATGCTCACCGGTTCGCTGGTTGGCGCAGACGCGCAAACCATCAGCGAGGGCTTCAATGCGCTGCTCGCCTCGCCCGGATTAATGACGCTGTACCACACGCTGTTCATCGTGGGCTCCGCGCTGATCGTCGGGATGGGTATTCATAAAGGCATAGAGTCGGGCCTGCGCATCATGATGCCTGCGCTGTTCGTCATTCTGATCGTGGTGCTGATTTACGGCATCATCAATGGCGATGTGGGCGCGGCAGCGAGCTTCCTGTTCACCTTCAACATTGGCGATCTCAGCTTGGAAGGCTGGCTGCAGGCCATGGGTCAATCGTTCTTTACCCTAAGCCTCGGTATGGGCGCGATCATGGCTTACGGCGCTTATATGTCCAGCGACGCGTCGCTCACACGGACGGCCATTGCCGTCGCGTTCGTCGATACCGCCGTTGCCATGGTCGCGGGCCTGGCCATTTTCTCGCTGGTGTTCGGCGCGGGCCTGGAAACCGGCCAGGGCCCCGGGCTGATGTTCGTGACGCTGCCGCTGGCCTTTGCCGAGATGCCGTTTGGCGCCTTGGTCGGTGGTGTGTTCTTCATTCTGGTATTGGGGGCCGCCATTAGCTCCTCCATTTCGCTGATCGAGCCGGTCGCGGCGTTCCTGGTCGAGCGCTTCGACATGACGCGTCCCCAGGCGGTCACCATCATGGTCGTTGCGGCTTGGGCCATGGGGCTACTCACGGTGGTCAGCTTCAACGTCTGGGCAGAAGGCACGATTTTCCATACGCTGTTTGGACGCAGCGCCTTCGATGTCATCGAGCTGCTGACCAATATCTTCATGCCGCTGGGTGGCCTGTTGATCGCCCTGTTTGCCGGCTGGGCGCTGACCCAGAGCGAAGTCATGAAAGAGCTCGGCACCAATGCCACCTGGTTCGCTTTCTGGCGCTTTTTAGTGCGCTTCGTCGGGCCGGCGGCGGTATCGTTCGTCTTTTTACGTACGATACCCCACATCGAGGGGTATCTGATTCCAACGCTCGGCGCACTGCTCATCGTGGCGGCTTTTGCGCTTGCCCAGCGTCTGCGCCACTCTAAACCTTGATAACAATATCCCTGCTGCAGGCGGTGACGAGGCCGCCTGCCTTACGAGGACACCATGCAACCGCTTATCGAAGTACAACACGTCAATAAAGCGTTCGGTGGGCTACACGTCATCAACGACTGTTCGATCCAAGTCGAGAAAGGGTCGATCACCGGCATGATCGGCCCTAACGGAGCCGGTAAATCGACGCTCTTCAACCTGATCGCCGGGGCGCTGACGCCGGACAGCGGGCAGATCCTGCTCGATGGCGAAGACATCACCACCTTGAGCGCCGACCAGCGTTTCCACAAAGGACTGCTACGCACCTTTCAAATTGCCCACGAGTTCAGCCAGATGAGCGCGCTGGAAAATTTGATGATGGTGCCCCCCCGGCAGGCCGGTGAAAATCTGTTCAATACTTGGTTCAAGCCATCGCTGGTGCGCGAGCAAGAGGCCGAGGTGCGCCGCCGCGCGCTGGAGGTCATCGACTTCGTCGGCCTGCACCATGTGCGCAACGAACTTGCGGGCAACCTCTCCGGCGGACAGAAGAAGCTTCTGGAGCTTGGCCGCACCATGATGACCGATGCCAAGATCGTCCTGCTCGATGAAATCGCCGCGGGGGTGAACCGTACGCTTCTGGGCGATTTAATGGGCAATATCGAGCGGCTCAACCGTGAGATGGGCTACACCTTCCTGGTCATCGAGCACGACATGGACATGATTTCGCGGCTCTGCGATCCGGTCATCGTACTGGCCCAGGGCAGCGTCATGGTGGAAGGACACATCGAAGCGATACAGAACGACCCGGCAGTCATCGAGGCCTACTTCGGCTCGGATGCCGCCTGACCCCGGCAATACGCTTCACACCGTCACGACCAACAGCCCACCCACGGCTACAACAACATGATCGCGTCTGGAGACCCCAGCGCGACGCTTGCTGAGACGCGTTTATGTCATCGACACAGGCATCACCCCAGCCACTGCTTGAAGCACGCGACGTGCACGGCGGTTATGGCAGTATGAACATTTTGAACGGGGTCGATATGACCCTGTATGCCGACGAGGTCGGCGTCATCGTCGGCCCCAATGGCGCGGGAAAATCCACCATGCTCAAAGCCGTATTTGGGCTTCTGAACGTCAACCAGGGCGAAATCCTGCTCAACGGCCAACCCATCCACAATTTACCGCCCAACCAACTCGTGGAGCGAGGCATGGGCTTCGTCCCCCAGGAGAAAAACGTCTTCCCCAGCCTCTCGGTGAAAGAGAACCTGGAGATGGGCGCCTACCTGAAGCCGCAGAACGTCAAGCGCATGCTGGAACAGGTGTACGACTTCTTCCCGCCGCTGGTCGAGAAGCGCCACCAGCCGGCGGGCGAGCTCTCCGGCGGCCAGCGCCAGATGGTGGCCATGGGTCGTGCACTGATGGCAGAGCCCAGCCTGCTGCTGCTAGACGAGCCCACGGCCGGATTATCGCCACTCTATATGAATGAGATCTTTGATCGCGTGAAGAAGATCAACGCCGCGGGTGTGGGCATCTTGATGGTCGAGCAGAACGCCAAGCAGGCCTTGGCGATTGCCGATAAAGGCTTTGTCCTGGCAGCAGGCCAGAACCGCTTTACGGATACCGGGGCGGCTCTGCTGGCCGACCCCGATGTCGCCAAAAGCTTTTTGGGCGGCTAGCCCGGGGGAGAAACGCGTGAACGAACTGGCTTTTTTCATTAATAACGTGGTGATTGCGGGCAGCGTCACCGGCTCGATTTATGCCATTGGCGCGATTGGCGTGACGCTGATTTTCAGCATCATGCGTTTTGCCCACTTTGCCCATGCCGACATGATGACCTTCGGTGCCTTCATGGTGCTGCTGCTCACCACCGCTTTCCCTGCCGTCGGCGCCAGCATTGGCGTCCCCACGGCGCTGATCATGCTGCCCCTGGCGATGCTACTCACCGCCCTACTCGCCGTCGGCATCGATAAGGCCTTCTATAAGCCGCTACGCGCCCATGGCGTAAAGCCCATCGTCATGGTGATTGGCTCGCTGGGGGTCACACTGATGCTACAGGGCTTGATTCGCTTGTTCTCGGGTACCGGCGGGCAGAGTCTGTATGTCGATGACCGCAAAGAGATCTTTCGTCTAGCGCTACCGTTCGAAGGCGCGCGGGCACCGATCGTGATCACCGAACCGCAGATCTATCTGTTCGTGATCACCATCGTTGCGGTGATGGCGCTCCACCTGTTCCTCAACCGTTCACGGTTAGGCAAAGCCATGCGCGCCATGTCGGATAATCCGGAGCTGGCCCAGGCATCGGGCATTAATACCAATACCATCGTGGCGGTCACCTGGGTGATTGCGGGCGGCCTCGCAGCGATTGCGGGCACGCTGCTCTCGTTGGACGTGACCTTCAAACCGGACCTGAGCTTCTTCCTGCTGCTACCGATTTTCGCGGCAGCCATCGTCGGCGGAGTGGGCCATCCTTATGGCGCGATTGCCGGTGGGTTCGTGGTGGGCTTTGCCGAAACCTTGGCCGTCTTCAACTGGAACGTGCTGCTGCGCCCCTTCCAAGACAGTTTTCCCGAGTGGCTGGCGCTGCCGTCGAATCTTGCCTTCGTGGGTACTGAATACAAAATCGTGGTGCCGTTCTTCATTCTGGTGGCCATCCTGGTGTGGCGCCCGACCGGCCTGTTCAAAGGCAAGGTGATCTAATGAGCCATCCAACCAATACTCGCAACCCGGCCTACACGCCGAAAGACGCCACCCCGCAGCGCCGCTTCCCGCTGCGCGAGCTGGTGCTGTTTGGTGCGCTGCTGCTCGCCGTTTTGGCGGTATATGCCCTGATGGGTGCGGCCTACAGCACGCGCATGCTGGTCGAAGCCGCCTGTTACGCCATTCTCGCTTTGGGCCTGACGATTCAGTGGGGCTACGCCGGGCAGTTCAATGCCGGGGTGATGGGCTTCGTCGCCCTCGGCGGCTTCTGCGCCATGCTGTTTAGCGTACCGGTCAACGACGCCTTTTGGGGTACCGAGCTGCCGGGCGAGCTAGGCCAAGTGCTGCTCTATGGCCTTGCGGCCACGGTCGTGGTCATCGGTGCCACCAAACTCGACCGCTTGGGTGTGCCCAAAACGCTGCGCACCGTGATCGCCGTAGTGCTGGCGGTGGTACTCTACCTCGTCGTGATCAGTCTGCTGCGCGATGTCACCAGCCAAATTCAGTCCCAGGCGGGCTTTGTGGGCGGATTTGGCCTGCCGCCTTGGGTGGGCTGGATCGTTGGAGGCGCGCTGGCCGGTGGCGTGGGCTACTTCATCGGCCATGTGTGTCTTGGGCTGCGCAGCGACTACTTGGCGATTGCCACCCTGGGTATTGCCGAGATCATCAAGGCGTTTTTGAAAAACTCCGACTGGCTGACCCGCGGCACGGCCACGGTCTCGCCGCTGCCTTGGCCCACGCCTGGCCCTGCCGAACTCGGCTTTACCCTCTCCCGCGCCATCTATCTATCGGTGACGGCGGTGGTCATTGCGGTGATCTTCTTCCTGCTGCACCGTGCTTATCACGCCCCTTGGGGGCGAATGATTCGCGCGATCCGCGACAACGAAGTCTCATCGGCGGCCATGGGTAAGGACATCAACAAGCGTCGCCTGGAGATTTTCGTGCTGGGCTGCATTTTGATGGGCCTGGGGGGCGGCATGTTGGGCACGTTCAACAGCCTGTTCGATCCGCAGGGCTACCTACCGCTGAACCACACCTTTCTGGTGCTGGTGATGGTCATCCTGGGCGGCCCCGGCAATAACCTGGGCACCATTTTTGGTGCGGTGGCCGTCTACATCATCTGGATCATGTCCGAGCCGCTGGCGCTGTTTTTGATGGAGCTGTTCGTCGCACTCGGAGAGAACGCCTTTGGCTGGGAGGCACCCAGCAATATGGACAGTCGAGCGCTTCAAGCACGAGTTCTGGTGATCGGCATGCTGATCACCCTGGTACTGCGCTTTGCCCCCAAAGGGCTGCTGCCTGAAAAGATCAAAAGCCACGGCTAATGACACAGGCATCGCCCAACGAAAAGCGCCCCGCTCAATGAGCGGGGCGCTGTGTTATGTAGCGATGGTAACGGCTTACAGGTCCACTTGCCCTTTGCTGGTAAAGGTGCCGTTTTCTACAGCCATCTCGACGACCACGCCCGGTACATCGCCGTTGTCATCGAACTCGTGGGAGCCGGAGGCGCCTTCGTAGTTGATGTCCGTCCCCGCAGCGATCAGCTCGACGGCTTTCTCCCACTCACCGGGCAGGATCACTTCACCGGGCGCACTCGATACGCTGCGCAGGGCTTCCGAGAGCCCTTCACGGTCTGCGCTGCCGTTCTGCTCGATGGCTAGCGCAATCAGGAAGGCCGCATCGTATGCCTGAGCCGCAAACACGGCGCTGGGGTCGATATCCGCCTCAGTCGCTGCGTTGTTAAATATTTCGGTGCCGGGTAGCTCTGGGCTGCCGGGGCGAGTGGCAATCATGCCATCCAATACGTCGGCACCGATCGCTTCGACTAGGCTGTCGCCCACCATCCCGTCAGCGCCCACGTACTGGGTGAACATGCCACTCTCATAGGCTTGACGCAGTACCGTTTGGCCAGACGTGTCAGCGTAGGCCAGGACGACGAGGGTATCGGCACCGCTGGCGGAGAGCGAGCCCAGCTCGGAGCGGTAGTCGGCGCGGTTATCTTCGTGGGCGAGGTTCTCGGCCACTTCGCCGCCACCGGCGGTAAACGCGGCGCTAAAGGCGTCCGACAGACCACGTCCATAGTCGTTGTTGACGAAGGTAACGGCCACATAGTCGATGCCTTTATCCAGCAGCAGCTTGGCCAGCATTTCCCCCTGGAAGGCGTCCGACGGCACGGTACGGAAAACCAGATCGTTGTCGTCCAGCTCCGATACCGCAGGCGCGGTCGATGCTGGCGACACCATCAGCACACCGCCAGGGATCGCGGCGTTGTTGGCAGCGGCAATCGTGGCACCGGTGCATAACGCCCCAACGATGGCCGTGACGTTCTCGGAGTTCACCATGCGGTCGGCGGCGTTGGAGGCGGCCGACGCATCGGAACAGGTGGTATCGCCCGAAGGCATGGCCAGGGTTTGCCCCCCCAAGATACCGCCCTGCGCGTTGACCTGTTCGACCGCCAGCTGAGCCCCAGCAAAGATCGGCGGTGTCAGACTCTCGATCCCCCCCGTAAAGCCGCCCAAGAAGCCAACTTTGACCTCCGCTTGGGCCATCCCGGTTAAAGCAAGTGATGAGGCCGCTACGGCAATGGCTAGTGCGCGCTTATTGATCATATTATTTGTCGCTCCCAGTAGATTGAGTGCCCTGACCGTCCAGCGCAGGGCTACCCATAATCTGGAACCGTCCCGTCAAAAACACAAGCAACGGTTTCTAACGCTCGTGGTTTTTCGGCTCTGATGCCTCTAAACGCTCAGCCAGTCGCTTCTGTCGGCGCTTGTTGCGGTACATGCGCACCAGTGCAATGACCAGCGCACACGCCACCATGACGGCCAGTACCGCGCCCTGCCAGGGGCGGGCACCGTCACCGAGCACGGTTTCGAGAGTAATGATCAGCGCGAGGCCTAGCGCCTGACTGCCTATGGCCAGAGCGCGCAGGGTGTCAAAAGAGGATTGCGGCATCGACATCTCCATCGTGAGTAGCGTGCGTGGTATGGTGCCCTAGTGTACCTGCTTACCGGAATGACGATGAATGCCATAGCCCTCGGCCCCCTGCTGATTTCGACGCCACGGCTTTACGCGCTGGCCTGCGCGCTGCTGCTGCTGCTGAGCAGCCGCTACCTGCTGGGGCTATCCGCCAGACCCCATGGCCGCTGGTTCAACGGCTTGTTGCTCGCCTGGCTCGTCGGCGCGCGGGTGACGTTCGTCGTCCTCCATTGGGAGAGCTACGCGGCGTCCCCGCTGGACGCGCTGAAAGTATGGCAGCCGGGCTATCACGCCCTCGGCGGCCTGCTTGCTGGCTTGCTTTGGACCGTCTGGGCACTGCGCGCGCGGCTATTGGCGATGATCGGCGGCCTGGCCATGACGGTAGGCGCCGCCAGCCTTTGGCTGGTGCTGGTCACGCTATCACCGCTGGGTCAATCATTTGCCGTCACGTCGCTACCCGATGTCACGCTAGACGATCTCGACGGCAACGCGGTGTCGCTGCCGTCGCTGACCCATCAAGGCGAACGCATCATCGTCAATCTGTGGGCCACCTGGTGCCCGCCCTGCCTGCGCGAGATGCCGCTGTTAGAAGAGGCGGACCAGCGCGACGACATTACCGTCGTCGTGGTGAATCAGGGCGAGGACTTGCTGCCCATTGCCCGCTATTTGGACGAGCAGTCACTCAGCTTCCGTTACCCGCTGCGCGACCCCGAGCAGACGCTGATGGCGCGCTTCCAAGCGCCGGGGCTTCCGACGACGGTGCTCTTCGATACGACGGGCAGAACCCTCGACGTGCACGTCGGTGAACTGACCCGCGCGCAGTTGGAGCGCTGGTTGAGCGATTGACCACGATAGACCTTAATCCCCCCGCTGCTTTGCGTTAGAATCCCCCGCCCTGTTAGCCGCCGGTCACCTGCCCCGGCGGCGTACGACCCGATTTTGACGACTTCCTCGAGGCATCATGAGCGATTTTTCTCCCGGCCAGCGCTGGATTAGCGACGGCGAAGCCGAGCTTGGACTCGGCACCGTGCTTAACTGCGACGCCCGTAGCGTTACCATTTTGTTCAGTGCCAGCCAGGAAACCCGCACCTACAACACTCGCCAGGCGCCGCTCACCCGCGTGATGTTCGGCAGCGGCGACCGCGTTCTCTCTGCCGATGGCTGGCAGATGATCGTCGATGACAGCAAAGAGAGTCGCGGCCTGATCACCTACATCGGTGAAGACAGCGACGGCACTCTGCGCGAGCTGCCCGAGGCCAAGCTGGCCGATACCATGCAGTTCGATCAGGCCCGCGACCGCTTGCTCACCGGTCAAGTCGACCGCAACGACTGGTTTGATCTTCGCTTTCGCACTCTTCACCACTTCCAGCGCATCGAGCAGCACGGGGCCCTCGGTTTTGCCGGGCCGCGCATCGACCTCATACCCCATCAGCTCTATATTGCCGACGAAGTCGCCGGACGCCATGCGCCGCGGGTTCTGTTGGCCGACGAAGTGGGCCTGGGCAAAACCATCGAAGCCGGCCTGATTCTTCACCGCCTGCTGCTGGCTGGCCGGGTAGAGCGCGCGCTGATATTGGTGCCCGACAGCCTGACCCACCAGTGGTTGGTCGAACTGCTGCGCCGCTTCTCGCTGAACGTCACTCTGCTGGACGAGCACCAGAGCCAGGCCCACGGCAGCGCCAACCCGTTCGAGAGCGCCCAGCTCGTGCTGGCTAGCCAAGGCTGGCTGTTTGCCAACATTCATCGCCAGGACCAAGCCCTGGCCAGCCGCTTCGACCTGCTGATCGTCGATGAGGCCCACCACCTGGATTGGAGCCCGGAGAAGAGCGGCCCCGGCTACCAGTGCGTGGAACAGCTCGCCGCCGAGATTCCCGGCCTGCTGCTGCTTACCGCCACGCCGGAGCAGATGGGTCTGGAAAGCCACTTCGCCCGCCTGCGGCTACTAGACGCCGAGCGTTACCACGACATCGAGCGCTTCAAAGAGGAGGAGCAGCACTACGTCGCGGTGGCAGGCGCCATCGATGCCCTGGAGGAGCTGCCGCACACCGCGAGCGCCCGCGAACGCGTCGCCGCCGTGGCCGACGACCGCGACAGCCAGGCGCTGCTCGCCACGCTGTGCCACCCAGAGGCCAGCCCGGAGCAGCAGGACGCCGCACGCGCCCAGCTGCGCGATGCACTGCTCGACCGCCACGGCACCGGCCGCGTGATGTTCCGCAACAGCCGCCGTCACGTAGGTGGCTTCCCCGAGCGACGCCTGCATTTAGCTCCGCTCGAACTGCCGTCGGCCTACCGCCGCGTGCTGCGCCGCCTGGAGCGCGACGACGACTATTTGGACGAGCTGCTGATCGAAACCGGCATGGACCATCCGGACGTACTGATCTACCCGGACGCCATGTACCGCGAGCTCAGCAACGACCCGCTGAACACCGAGGCCTGGTGGCACATCGACCCTCGCGTCAACTGGCTGCTCGAAAAACTCAGCGACGACAGCGAGACGGGCTTCGCCAACGACAAAGTACTGGTCATTGCCCACCACCGGGAAACCGCAGAAGGGCTCGCGGAGGGCCTGCGGGTCTTGGGCGGCTACCATGCGCCGGTCTTCCACGAAGGCCTATCGCTGGTCGAGCGCGACCGGGCCGCCGCCGCGTTTGCCGACGAAGAGGATGGCTGCCAGGTGTTGGTGTGTTCCGAGATCGGCTCCGAGGGGCGCAACTTTCAGTTCTGCCGCCACTTGGTCATGTTCGACATGCCGCAGCACCCCGACCAGCTAGAGCAGCGCATTGGCCGTCTTGACCGGATCGGCCAGCGCCACGCCATCGAGCTGCACGTGCCTACGTTTACCGGCAGCCCCGGCGAGCGCCTGCTGCGCTGGTACCACGAAGGCATGGACGCGTTCAGCGCGCCCCATGGGGTGGGCAGCGACCTGTTCGATGCCTTTGGCGATGCTCTGGCCGATGCGCTGCTCGACGACGAGATGCTCGACGAGATCATCGACGAGACCCGAGAGATGTTCATCGCCAAGCTCGCCGAACGGGATGCAGGCCGCAACCGCCTGCTGGAACTCAACGCCTGCCGCCCCACGCGGGCACGGCAGGTGATCGATGCCGTGCGCGAGCTGGACGAGGATCCGGCGCTGCCTCGCTACGTGGAGCGTGCGCTGGATATCTTCGGGGTCGACAGCCAGGAGATCGGCAACGGTCTGCTGCACCTTCAGCCCAGTCAGCACATGCTGGATGGCCTGCCCGGGTTGGTCAAAGGCGAAGAGGGCTTCTCTGCCACTTACAGTCGCGCCCAGGCACTAGCGCGGGATGACGTGCAGCGGCTCTCTTGGGAGCATCCGCTGGTGCGCGAAATGATGGGCCGCGTGCTCGACGGCACCATGGGCAACACCGCACTAGCACTGCTGCGTCATCCGGCGATTCCCAGCGGGCGCTTGATGGCCGAGCTGGTCTTCCGCACCCACTGTCCGGCGCCCAAATCGCTGCACCTGAACCGCTTCTTGCCGCCCACCGCCGTACGCGTACTGCTGGATGAGTCAGGCGCCAACCTGACCAGCAAGATCTCGTTCACCGGGCTGGGCAAAAACCTGCAGAAGGTGAACAAGTCGCTGGCGCGGGATTTGATCAAGAGCCGCCATGATCAGCTTCGCGAGCTGCTCACCCAAGGAGAAAGCGAAGCCGAGCGTGAACTGCCGAGTATCGTAGAGGCCGCAGAAATCCGCATGCGCGCCCAGCTAGACGCCGAGCTGGCCCGCCTGACGGCGCTGGCGGAGCACAATCCGGCGGTGCGTAGTGAAGAGCTGGAAGCGCTGCAGCAGGAGCGTCAGGCGCTGAGCAGCGCTATCGAAAACACTCGCCTACGACTCGACTCGGTGCGGGTGATCATCACCGTCGACCCCAACGCGAACTAAGGCTCACGACGGGCGGCTATAGGATGGCCGCCAGTGCTTGGTCGAGCGTCGGGTACTGAAACTCGAAGCCCGCTTCGCGTAGCCGCTCGGGACGCATGTCCGCCCCGGTCAACAGCAGCCGCGACATCTCCCCAAAGCCCGCTTTCAGCACGAACGCGGGCACCGGAAACATGGCCGGACGATGCAGCTGCTTGGCCAGCGTTTGAGTGAATTCGGCGTTGGTCACCGGATGCGGTGCGCTGCCGTTGAACGCACCAGAGAGGGCTGGCTGGGTGATCAAATAGATGATCGCGGCCACCAGGTCATCTCGATGAATCCAGGGCATGAACTGCTGACCATCACCAAACCGCCCGCCTAGGCCGAGTTTGAACGGCGGCAGCATTTTTTGCAGTGTCCCGCCCCCCGCTTCGAGCACCAGCCCAATACGCAGAATCGCCAGCCGGATGCCCATCGTCTCCACGGGCTTGGCCGCCGCTTCCCACTGAGCGCACAGCCGATGCGCGAACTCGTCGTGGGGCGTGGTGGTCTCGTCCACCACCTTGTCCCCCTGATCGCCGTAATAGCCCATCGCCGAACCACTCACCATGACGCTCGGTAAAGGTTGGCCGTTGGCCGTCAGCTGCTCGCAGAGGGCAATGAGCTGCTGGGTACTCTCGACCCGTGAGCGGATGAGTCGCTCTTTCTGTTCGGTGCTCCAGCGTTTTGCCGCAATGGGCTCCCCCGCCAAATTCACCAGCGCGTCTGGCGGTGTGTCCACGAAGGCTTGCGCGCTATCGCGGATATCGCAGGTCTTGGGCAGTTTACCGCGCACGTTGTGGGGCGTTCGGGATACCACCTGCACCTCGTGCCCTTGGTCGATCAGCACTTGGCTGAGTCGTTGGCCCACGAAGCCGCTGCCCCCGGTGATCAATACCCGCATGGTGTCACTCCTTTGCCGTTAAACGTGGTGTGCAGGAGAGTGTTGCCTGCCACCGCCGGATGAGCGGTCTCGGTGGGCGAGGTTCGGTCACTCATACACATTGCAACTTATTTAATTGTACGATATTTATACATAACTGCTACGATAAAATGGAACCCGCCTACTGATACCGCGAGGACGTATGGCCGCAACGGCAAACGAGAGCTATCCATCACCCTTTGCGCTTCGCGTGGCCATCGTGGGCGCCGGGCTGTCTGGGCTGGCCTGCGCCCATCGACTGGCGCAGCAGGGTACCCAGGTTCGGCTATTCGATAAGGCACGCGGTCCCGGCGGGCGAATGTCCAGTAAACAGCGCCCTGCCGCCACGCTCGACCTCGGCGCCCAAGCCTTTACCGTGCGTGATGAGCGTTTTGCGCGTCAGGTCGACGAGTGGCGACACGCCGGTTGTGTGGACATCTGGCCAACACATCGCTATCAGGCTAGTGCATCCGGCTGGCAAACACACGACGATGGGCAGATACGCTATTGTGGAGCGCCGCGCATGAGCGCCATTACTCGCTACCTGGCCGACGGGCTGAGCGCGTTCGCTGATGCCACGCTCTTGCTCGAAACGACCATCACGGCTTTAGAGCGCCAGCCCAAAGGCTGGCAGCTTCGCGATGCTCACGACAACCGGTACGGTCTTTTCGATTACGTGGTGATCAGCGCCCCGCCGCCCCAGGCGAAAGCGCTGCTGGCAGATTGGGAACCGATGCTGTCCGACGCCTGTGAAGAAAGACCGCAGCGGAGCTGCTGGGCGGCATGGGCCATATTTGACGAATCGCTTCCAAGACTTCCCGTCGGCGACCAGTGGCAGAGCCTGCATCTTGAGCATCCTGCTCTACGCTTGGTCTCTCGCAACCACACCAAACCAGGGCGAAAGCACCAGCCGGAAAGCCTGAGCCTGCTGGCCCAACTCGACTGGAGCGATGCACATATCGACGCGACACCAGCATCCGCGGCGCAGCAGCTATGGGAGGCATTCGTCACCACACTGCCCAGCGACACATCGCTCCCCTCTCCTATTGACGTAGGGGCGCACCGCTGGCGCTATGCCCAGCCTGCCTCGCCAGGCAGGCAGTCGTTCTTGTACAGTGAGAGCGGTTTAGCACTGTGCGGTGACAGCTTCCGCGGTAGCCGTGTCGAGGATGCTTGGCTCTCTGGAAACGAGCTGGGGGCGGCATTATTAGGCCGGTCGGTCTAATAATACTCCGACTAACAGCGCACCAAGATGGACACCGCAAAGGTTGTACCCAGTCGCCACAAATTGTACAAAGGTGCCTATAATAGCGTGATCCTATTCCATCGATTAGGTGTTATTCAACGAATCGCTATACGGCTAGATGGCCCTGCGCCGAGCTGGCGCGGCAACATAGCTATCGCAATTATTGACAGACCCCTGCAGCGCTGGCTGCAGGCAACCAAGAGGCAATGGCGCCCATGAGCAACAAGGCGACCCACCCACCCGATACTCCCCTCTATCCGATTCGGGAAGTTTCCCGTTTGACGGGTGTGAACTCGGTCACTCTACGCGCCTGGGAGCGACGCTACGGTTTGATTCGTCCACAGCGCACGCCCAAGGGACACAGGCTCTACGCCCAGGACGACATCAGCCGCATCGAGCGCATTCTTCAATGGCTCAACCGCGGCGTACCGGTCAGCCAAGTGGCGGACCTGCTCGACCAACCTGAAACGGTCGAGGCACCAACGCCGAATGCCGGTGACTGGGCCAGCCAACGCCAGCAGCTTCAGGCGGTCATCGAAGCGGTCGACTTGCCGAAGTTAGAAGCCCTGTATCACCAGAGCCTGGCGCTTTATCCGCTGAGCGTGGCGATCAACGAGCTTTGGCAGCCGGTCATTCTGACCCTAGAAGCCAAGTGGGCCGCCGAGCCCGACGACTTGGTACGCCGCACGTTCGAAGCGTTTTTCCGCAGCCAAGTAGGTATTCGCTTGCACTACGCCAACCAAGCGACACGGGGACCGCTGATCCTACTCAGCGCTATGCCTGACGACCCCGGCCCGCTTTGGGTGTTGATGTGCGCGCTCATGGCCAGCGAACAAGGCTACCGCGTGCAACTCTTCGATCACTCGCTGCCACTCGACGATTTGCCGCAAGCGGTGTCTCGCCTACATTCATCGATGGTGCTGCTTTCCAGCGGTCAGCGGGAAAACGATCGCTATATTCGCGACGATTTACCCAAAGCCGCCGAAGCCCTCGGCGTGCCCCTCGGCGTTTGCGGCGAAGTGGCGCGGCTGCGCGAGAACGACCTCCGTGACGGCGCCGTTCACATGCTGGGGGACGACCTTCCCCAAGCGATTGCTCGTTTGCGCCCGCTGCTACGTGAATCCGGTATCCTGTAAACGCGGTGGCATCGGCTAACCTAAGGATTTTGCATGAACCTGCAGCTTGTTTGGTTTCGCAGCGATTTACGTATTCATGACAATTCCGCACTCGCCGCCGCTGCCGCCAAAGGGCCGGTCGTAGCGGTTTTTTTACGCAGCATCGAGCAGTGGCGTGACCACGGTCACGGTGCGAACAAGCTCGATTTTTGGGCGCGCGGCGTCAGTGCACTGAAGACGTCGCTCAACGGTCTGAACATCCCGCTTTTGCACCGCGATATCGAACGCTACGACGACGCCCCTCAAGCGCTGTTGGAGATTGCCCAGAAGTACGGCGTCGAGCGGCTACACTTCAATTACGAGTATCCGCTCAACGAGCAGCGCCGCGATCAGGCAGTACTGAAGGCCTTTCAACAGGCAGAGATAACTGCTCATGGTCACCATGACGCCGTTGCCTTTGCCCCAGGCAGTTTGCTGACCGGCAAAGGCGATTACTACGGCGTGTTTACACCCTTTGCGAAAGCGTGGCACAAACAGGTAACGGCGGATCAGCTTGCTCTGCGCGACACGCCAGAAGCCCAGTCGCCCCTCGAGATCCAAAGCGACTCGCTTCCGTCTCTGCCCGCGCTCGACGACGAGCCGCTGGATGGCCGCCAGTGGCCCGCAGGCGAAAACGCCGCTAGCGACAACTTGGAGCGCTTCTTGCGTTTTCGCGGGCGGCATTACAAGGATCAGCGCGATTTTCCCAAGGTGCGGGGAACCAGCGAGCTGTCACCCTATTTAGCCCTGGGGATGATCTCGTATCGCCAGTGCCTACAAGCCGTGATGAGCGAAAACGGCGGGAGCCTCGCCGACGGCGACGCGGGCTTGACGGCCTGGGTGAACGAGCTGGTGTGGCGGGAGTTTTATCAGCATGTGGCGGTCGGCTTCCCCCAGGTGTGCCGCTACCAGCCGTTTCAAGAACACACCAAGCAGCTCGACTGGCGCGATGACGACGACGGCTTTGCCGCTTGGTGCGAGGGCCGCACCGGCTACCCCATCGTGGACGCTGCCATGCACCAACTCGTGTCGACCGGCTGGATGCACAACCGTCTGCGCATGATCACGGCCATGTTCTTGAGCAAACACCTGCTGATCGACTGGCGACGTGGTGAGGCTTTTTTCATGCGCCACTTGGTGGATGGCGAGTTCTGCGCCAACAATGGCGGCTGGCAGTGGGCCGCTTCGACGGGAACCGATGCGGCACCCTATTTCCGCATTTTCAACCCCACCACCCAATCGACTCGCTTCGACCCCGACGGCGAGTTCATCGCCCAATGGCTGCCCGAGCTTGCATCGCTGCCAGCCAAAGCGCGACACGCCCCACCAAAAGACATGCTCGATCCCATCGATTACCCAGCGCCCATCGTCGATCACAAAGCGGCGCGCCAGCGGGCACTCGACGCCTTCAAAGCGCTCTCGAAGTAGCCGCCACATACGCCTCTTCATGGCGGCCATGTGCCGCTATGCTGCCTATCTACCTACCATTCTCTCATCATGACGCCCTGTCACTTGCAAGGAGTGTGCGATGACCGACGACCGCGCTTTGGCCAAGTTTTGTGCTTTCTTCAACAAACTAGACAACACCTGTACAGAAAAACTATACGAGGTATATACTGAGGAAGTTGTTTTCAACGATCCGCTACATCACATTGAGGGTCGCGAGGCGCTAGAGCGCTACTTCGCCACGATGTACGAAAACGTTGAGCGCTGCCGCTTCACGTTCCATACCCAGCAGATGCAGGGGTATCAAGCGTTCGTGACGTGGACCATGGAGTTCGTTCACCCTCGCTTGGCCCGGGGCAGGCCAGTGAGTGTGGAGGGTTGCAGTGCGCTGACGTTTACCGAGGACGGAAAAGTGTCGCGTCACCGCGACTATTTCGATGCTGGGGCCATGCTGTACGAGCACCTTCCCATCATGGGACGTGTCATACGCTGGTTAAAGCAGCGCCTGGGTTGAGTCGTGTGACCTCGTTGATACGCACGCAGGCTGCGTGCTAACAGGCCGCTACAGGAGAGCAGGATGAGCACATGGAATACGTCCCAACGTATCTGGCTGACCGGCGCGACCTCCGGCATTGGTGAAGCGCTGGCCAAACAGTTAATCGAACAGGGACACCGCGTGGTATTGAGCGCCCGCAACGAAGAGGCATTGCATGCGCTTTGCAATGGCCATGACAACGCTTATCCGTTGCCCCTGGACGTCAGCGACCATCAGGCCGTATTAGCCGCCGGTGAGCAGATTCGCGAATGGCTGGGCGCATTAGACGTTGCACTATTCAACGCGGGCACCTGCGAGTATCTCGACGCGCGACACTTTGATATGGCGCTCGTCGAACGTGTTTTCACTCCAAACCTGTTTGGCACGCTGTATGGCGTCGACGCCGCCCTTCCGCTGCTGCGTGCTGCTCGTCAGGAAGGCAAACCAGCACGCTTGGCCGCGACATCGAGCGCCTCGGCCTACTTGCCGCTGCCTCGCGCGGAGGCTTACGGCGCGTCGAAGGCCGCCGTGAGTTACTTTCTTGAATCTCTGCGTCTTGATCTGCACCAGGAAGGCATCGACGTCAGCTTGATCCACCCGGGCTTCGTGAAAACACCGCTCACCGACCGCAACGACTTTCCTATGCCCATGCAGGTCACAGCCGACGAAGCCGCCAAGGCGATCATTGCAGGGCTTGCCAAAGGTCGCCTGGATATCCATTTCCCACGGCGGTTTACCTATATCGTCAAATGTTTGGGCATTTTACCCCCCGCCCTGCGGCGATGGATTGGCCTGCGCATGACGCGGCAAACCAAGGAGTCACCATGAGCGTCACAGCGTCACAGCGCATTGCGGTTATTGGCAGCGGCATCAGCGGGATGGCCGCCGGATGGTACCTATCCTCACAGCATGAGGTGACGCTGTTCGAAGCCGATCGTCGACTAGGCGGCCATACGGCCACCATGGACGTCGAGGTCAATGGCGAGCCCTACGCCATCGATACCGGCTTCATCGTTTTCAATGACTGGACCTACCCCCATTTTCAACGCTTGTTAGCGACCCTCGGCGTGCCCAGCCAAGCCACCGAGATGAGTTTTTCGGTGCATGAGACGGACGTCGACTTCGAGTACAACGGCCATACGCTCACGTCGCTCTTCGCCCAGCGCCGCAATCTGCTCAATCCCTCGTTCTATCGTCTGCTACGCGATATTTTACGCTTTAACAAACAGGCCACCGCCGACCTAGAGAGCAAACGGCTACCGGCGGACATGACGCTGGGTGAGTACCTCGATAGACACGGCTACGGCGACGCGTTCCAGCGTCGTTACCTGCTGCCCATGGGGGCCGCCATCTGGTCGGCGAGCATTGGTGATCTACGCGCTTTCCCACTGACGTTTTTCGTTCGCTTTTTCCGCAACCATGGACTGCTATCGGTCAACCACCGCCCCCAATGGTATACCCTCGTGGGCGGCTCCAAGCGCTATATCCCCAGCTTGACCGCGCCCTATGCGTCGCGCATCCGTCTCAACACCCCGGTGACCCACATCACTCGCAGCGACACGGGTGTCGTGGTGACCACGGCCCAGGGCAGCGAACGCTTCGACCAGGTCGTACTGGCCTGTCACGCTGACCAAGCGCTCGCCATGCTAGGAGATGCCTCTGCCGCCGAGCGCGAGATCCTGGGAGCAATGCCTTACCAGGACAACGAGGTCGTGCTGCACACCGACACCTCGCTGCTGCCCCGCCGCCAGCGCGCCTGGGCAAGCTGGAACTACCGGTTGGATGGCCGCGGAGCCGACGAGCGAGTATCGGTCACTTACAACATGAACATCCTGCAGCGTTTAGCAGCAGACACTACGTTTTGCGTCACGCTGAACGATTCCGACAGTATCGATCCGACCAAGGTGCTTGGCCGCTACACCTATGCCCATCCCCAGTTCACGCTGGCAGGTCAGGCCGCTCAAATGCGCCACGACGAGATCTCGTCGGTGGCACGGCGCACCCACTTCTGCGGCGCCTACTGGCGCAACGGTTTTCATGAGGACGGCGTTTGGAGCGCGCTACGTGTGGCGCAGGCACTGGGCTGTGACGAAGCCGCTGAGCCGCCCACCACGCCGACGGCGCTGCCCGCGCATGAGTTGATGCCCAACAGCGTTGGGGAGGGGCTGGGATGATCCCTGCGCCGCGCTCGCGCATCTATCGCGGCACGCTTCGCCACCGCCGCTTTACGCCCAAGGTTCACACGTTTAGCTATCAGATGTGGATGGCGTGGCTCGACCTCGATGAGCTCCCCACGCTCTTCGACGGCGTGCCGGGATTTAGCGCGCGACGCCCGGCGCTGGCGCGCTTTCGTCGCGAAGATTATCTGGCCCCGACGGACCGCCCGCTGCGCACCGCCGTGCGGGAAGAGTTGGCCCGCCAGCTAGGCAGCGCCCCTAACGGTCGTATCTGCATGCTGACCCAACTGCGCACCCTCGGCACGATGTTCAACCCTATCACCGTGTACTACGCCTACGATGAGCTGGGACGCCTAGCCGCCGTGCTGGGTGAAGTCACCAATATGCCCTGGCGCGAGCGTACTTGCTACGCCTGCCATGTCGAGACCGACCGCCACGCGCATCAGGCACGCTTTGCTAAAGCCATGCACGTGTCGCCCTTCAACCCCATGGAGATGACCTATCGCTGGAAATTCAATTCGCCCGGCGACCAGCTCTATCTGCATATGGAGAACTGGCAGCACGAACAACGCCATTTCGACGCTACGCTCACGCTCGATGCAGCGCCCGCCACGCGCGGCGTGCTCCTGGCCACCCTCGCCAAGCACCCTTGGATGAGTCTGAAAACGGTCGCGGGAATCCATTTTGAAGCGCTTCGCCTGTGGCTCAAGCGCATCCCCGTTTATAACCACCCTAAGCGCAAGGAGACTTCAAAATGACCACCCTGCGTACCACGCCTCCCAATAGCCAGCCAGCGCGCCAAGACCGCTTCACTCGCTGGCTAAAACCCCGTTTGCTGGCTCAGTTGGATGCCTTTCGCGGCGGACGCATCACGTTGATCGAGGGCAACCAGTGCCATCACCTGGGTCAGGAGGGCCCGCTACAAGTCACCGTGGTGATCCGTCACTCACGCGCCTGGAAGCGGCTCGCCTTTGGCGGCACCGTCGGTGCCGCAGAATCCTATATGGACGGCGATTGGGACGCCGATGACTTGGTGGCGTTGGTCCGCCTGTTTGCGGCCAATCTGGATCATGTCAATGGCCAGATGGAGAACGGTAGCGCTCGCCTCACCCGCTGGCTGCTGGGACTGGCTTACCGCTTCCAACGCAACAGTCTGTCCGGTTCCAAGCGCAATATCGCCGCGCACTATGACATCGGTAACGATCTGTTTGCGACATTCCTGGATACACGCCACTGGATGTACTCCAGCGCCGTCTTCCCCTACCCGGAAGCCAGTTTGGAAGAGGCCTCGACCTATAAGCTCGACATCATGCTCGAGAAGCTGGACGTTCGCCCCGAGCACCACTTGTTGGAAATTGGCACGGGCTGGGGCGGCTTGGCCATTCACGCTGCCAAGACACGCGGCTGCCGGGTGACCACCACGACGATTTCCGAGGAGCAGTACGCACATACCGCCCTGCGCATCAAAGAAGAAGGGCTGGAAGATAAAATCACGCTGCTGAAGCAGGATTATCGCGAGCTGACCGGACGTTTCGATCGGCTGATCTCGGTAGAAATGATCGAGGCGGTGGGACATCAGTATCTCAATACGTATCTCGAAAAGATCGACAGCCTGCTGACCGATGATGGTCAAGTGATGCTGCAAGCGATCACCATTCGCGACCAGCGCTTCGAAGAGGCCAAACGCGACATGGACTTCATCAAGCGCTACATTTTCCCCGGTGGTTTTTTGCCCTCCCATCACGCCATGCTCTCGAGCGTAATGCGTAAAACGTCTCTCAACGTCGTAGCGCTCGATGAGATTGGCCAGCACTACGCACGGACGCTGCGGGAGTGGCGCCACCGTTTCGAGGCGAGTCTCGACCAGGTACGTAGCCAAGGCTATGACGAGCGCTTCATTCGTATGTGGCGCTACTACCTGTGTTACTGCGAAGGCGGCTTTATCGAGCGCTCCATCGGCACCTGCCACCTGTTGCTGGCCAAGCCAGCGGCCAAACCGGCCCCGCTCACCGGAGCGCTGTAAATGGCGTCGCCCTCCCCCATGCCAGTACGCGCGATGTTATTCAATGCGCTGCGCTTCGAGGCGGGCTGGCTGCTATGTGTGCTGGGCGGCTCATGGATCGCCGCGATCAGCGGGGCGGCACTGCTGGGCTGGCACTTTTGGCACTGGGCCAAACCCGGCGAATGGCGTTTCATCGGGCTATTCGCTCTATTGGGGCTGGCGCTGGATGGCGGACTACATGTGGCAGGCGGCTTCGATTTTGGCGACCAAGCGCTCGTTGCGGGACTGCTGCCCGTATGGCTATGGATGCTCTGGCCGCTGTTCGCCACGCTGGTATTTCACTCGCTTGCTTGGCTATGGCGCTACCCTTTGATTGCCGCCGCGTGCGGGGCGATCAGTGGCCCACTCTCTTATTTGGGAGGCGCGGCGCTGGCCAACGTAAGTTTGGCAGCGTGGCTTTTGCCGGTGCAAGCGGTCATCTGGGCCGCGCTTTGCCTAGGCATTAGCTACTACGCACGGCGGGTCGCTGCAACGACTCAATGAACACCCTCGGCAAGCGCCACCGGCGACCAGCGCTGCTCTAGCTCGGAGGCAGGCAGCGGTTTGGCGAAGTAAAATCCCTGCACCAGCGTACAGCCCGCTTTGATCAAAAACTGACACTGGGCTTGAGTTTCAACGCCCTCCGCCACGACTTCCAGTCCCATCCCATCGGCCATGGCCAACACCGCCGTGACGATGGCCGCATCGGCTTGGTCATTGGGGAGCTCGCGGATGAACGCACGGTCCAGTTTGATCTTATCCACCGGCAGTCGTTTCAAATAGCCTAACGATGAATAGCCGGTACCGAAGTCGTCGATGGCAATGGCGTAGCCAAGCGCCCGAAGCGCCTGTAGGCGGGGGCCCATGTCGCCGGCACGCTCGTCCAGCAGCACCGACTCGGTGAGCTCCAGACCAATTTGCGACGGTTTGAGCTGATAGCGCTCCAAGCAGGTCGCCAATTGGGTTTCCAGATCGCCCTGAAAGAGCTGCAGCGCCGAGATGTTGATCCACACGGTCACTTTGGGCATACCGCTGTTTTGCCAGTGTGCTTGCTGAGCACACGCTTTCTCGATCACCCAGCTACCTAGCTCGGCCATCAGACCATGACGCTCGGCCAGAGGAATGAACTCGCCCGGCGAGATCATGCCATCCTGCGGATGGCGCCAGCGTAGCAATGCCTCCATGCCCATCAGCTCACCGCTGCCTGGGTGGTGCTGAGTTTGGTAGTGAAGCTCTAACTGGTCACCGGACACCAGCGCGGCGCGCAGATCGCTGACCAGCGCCAGCTGGGGATTATCCTGCTTGTCCAAGGCTGGTCGAAAACGCTGGCTATGGTTACGCCCCAATCGCTTGGCGCTATACAAGGCGGACTCCAAACGCTGAAACAGCACGCCGGAGTCGCGGCCATCTTCGGGTGCGCGGCAGCTGCCAATGGTCAGCCCTAGGCGCAGCGACTGCTCATTGATCTCGAAAGGGCTGCACATATGATCGCGCAGGGTCATGATCCATTTGTCGTGATCATCGAAGGTGGTGGTGCGAATCACCAAAAACTCATCACCCCCCAGGCGGCCGACGACGCTGCCCGCCATGTAGCTGGTGAGCCGCTGAGCAAACCGCGCAAGCAACCGATCCCCCTGCTCGACGCCCAGACTGTCATTGACCGACTTCAAACCATCGATATCGATCAGCGCCATGTCCAAACTCTCACCCGCGCGCAGGTGGCGCAGCCTTGAGGCCATTAGGTCATGCAGGCGGCGACGATTAGGTAGCCCGGTCAGCGGGTCCTCGTAGCCGATGCGGCGCAGGTCACGCTCGCGAGCCTTTTGCGCCGAAATATCGGTAAACAGACTGATGAAGTGGGTAATCTTGCCGCGTTTGTCGGTCACGGCACGAACCTTGAGCCACTCGGGGTACTCATCGCCATGTTTGCGGCGGTTCCACATTTCCCCTTCCCAACGGCCCGTGGCTTTGAGGGTGCTCCAAAAGCTTTCATAGAAGGCTTTGTCGTGGCGCTGCGCCGCGAGGGTTTCAAGCTTGCGGCCGACCATCTCCTGACTCTCGTAGCCGGTAATGTCGGTAAAGGCCGGATTGACGGCCAGAACGCGATTTTGCACGTCGCTGATGACCATGGCATCCCCCGCCAACCCCATGGCATCTTGGGCAAGCCGCAGGCGCAACCGCTGCTGACGAACTTGGTGCCAAGCATCCCATAAACCCAACGTAACCAAGCTGGCGGCCACCATGCGCAGCGCGGTATCAGGAATCCATACACACGCAGGCAGCGCCATGAGCGCTACCCAAACCAGCGGACGATTAAGAGAAACAGGCAGCCACATGGCGGGTCTTGTTGTCCTATCAGCAGTCACTAACTAAAAACAAGGGTCGACGACATCATGCCGTCTAACCCAAAACTTGGATAGAGCATATTACGTCAATAGGCCGTTTATTGTGCGAATTCGCTAAGTGAAACGTTACACTCATGACGATTGCCGTATTGGCAAATCATTAAAAAGCATTAGAAAGTGACGATAAGGCGCCCGTGACGTGCATTCGGTGGTCTCGGGAAGTAGACTAGGCGCAACAACCATCTTCATACTCGGAACGATTCAGTGACCAAGCAACACTCCTTTGATCGCGAAGAACTGCTGGCCTGCTCGCGTGGCGAGCTTTTTGGCCCAGGCAATGCACAGCTGCCAGCCCCCAACATGCTGATGCTCGACCGTATCACGCATATCCATGAAGAGGGCGGTGAACACGGCAAAGGCGAACTGATCGCCGAGCTGGATATCACTCCGGATCTGTGGTTCTTCGACTGCCACTTCCCCGGCGACCCGGTGATGCCTGGCTGCTTGGGTCTCGACGCGATGTGGCAGCTGGTAGGTTTTTATCTGGGCTGGCTTGGCCATCCTGGCCGAGGCCGTGCGCTAGGCTGCGGCGAAGTGAAATTCAGCGGCCAAATTTTGCCCGACGCTCAAAAAGTGACGTATCGCATCAACATGAAGCGCGTCATTACCCGTCGGCTCATTTTAGGCATCGCCGACGGCACCGTGTCCGTCGACGGGCGCGATATCTACCAGGCTAATGACCTGCGCGTTGGCCTATTCACCTCCACTGCGAATTTCTAACAGGAGGCTCCCATGCGACGAGTGGTAGTCACCGGCCTTGGCATCGTGTCGTGCTTAGGCAACGACCAGCAACAGGTCCTAGACGCGCTCAAAAGCGGGCGCAGCGGTATTCGTTTCAAGGAAGAGTACGCCGAGCGCGGCTTCCGCAGCCATGTGGCGGGCAGTGTCGATATCGATCTCGATACGCTGATCGACCGCAAGCTGCGCCGCTTCATGGGCGATGCAGCGGCTTACGCCTACGTCTCCATGGCTCAAGCCATCGAAGACGCTGGTCTGACCGAAGCGCAAGTGTCGAACGAGCGCACCGGCCTGATTGCCGGTTCGGGCGGCGCGTCTAGCGCCAATCAGGTCGAAGCCGCCGATCTCATGCGCGAGAAAGGCCTGCGCCGCGTTGGCCCTTACCGCGTGACCCGCACCATGGGTAGTACGGTATCCGCCTGCTTGGCCACGCCGTTCAAGATCAAAGGCGTGAACTACTCCATCTCTTCTGCCTGTGCGACCTCGGCCCACTGCATTGGTAGCGCCATGGAGCAGATCCAGCTCGGCAAGCAGGACGTAGTCTTTGCTGGCGGTGGCGAAGAGGAGCACTGGACGCTGTCGTGTCTGTTCGACGCCATGGGTGCTCTCTCTACGCACTATAACGACACCCCGGACAAAGCTTCTCGCCCTTACGATCAGGCCCGCGATGGTTTCGTCATCGCCGGTGGTGGCGGCATGCTGGTGCTGGAAGAGCTCGAACATGCAAAAGCGCGCGGCGCCAAGATCTATGGCGAGCTCGTCGGCTATGGCGCGACCTCGGATGGCCATGACATGGTGGCCCCCTCTGGTGAGGGCGCGATGCGCTGCATGCATCAGGCCATGGCCACGGTGCAGGGCGATATCGACTACATCAATACCCATGGCACCTCGACGCCGGTTGGCGATGTCGCTGAACTGAAAGCGATTCGAAGCGTGTTCGGCAACTCAACGCCCGCCATGAGCTCGACCAAGTCGCTCACCGGCCACTCGCTGGGTGCCACTGGCGTACAGGAAGCGATCTACTCGCTGCTGATGATGCAGCACGACTTCGTGGCCGCTTCTGCCAACGTCGAGCAGCTCGACGAGCAGGCCGACGGTTTCGATATCGTGACCGAGCGTCGCGACGGCGTCACCCTCGAGCGCGTGCTCTCCAACAGCTTTGGCTTTGGCGGCACCAACGCCTGCTTGGTGTTCCAGCGCTACGACGGCTGATATCCATGTACGGCATCAAAAACGGCGCCTTCGGGCGCCGTTTTTGCGTGAATATGTGTGGATAGTTGCTCAGCGTCGCTTAGCGAGCCACGGGCCTTGGGACCTCGGAAATCTCCTGCAGCTGCCCCTCGATCCAGGCTTCGACATCCACCAACACCTCGTCGGGCGTGCGCCCTTCGGTCGCGATGGGCGGTCCAATGCGCACGCGAAGCACCCCTGGGCGCTTGACCCAGTGACGACCAGGCCAGCGCTCACCGGCATTGTGAGCAACGGGAAGCACCGGCACACCGGCTCGGCAAGCAACGACGCTACCGCTTTTGTTATAGCGCTTGCGCACGCCAGGATCTACCCGCGTGCCCTCTGGGAAAATCAGGACAGACAGGCCAGTGCCCAGGCGTTCGACGCCCTGTGTCAGCACCTGTTTCATGGCTCGCGCGGGCTTGGAGCGATCCAAACTGATCGGGCGTAGCAAGCGCAGCCCCCACCCAAAAACGGGAATGCGCAGCAGCTCGCGCTTGAGCACGGTGCACACCGGCGGCTTCATCACCTGCAGAAAGACCGTCTCCCACTCACACTGGTGATTGGCTTGAATGACGCAGGGCCCTGACGGGATATTCTCCCGCCCCTGAATCTCATAGCGCACACCGCAGGCAATGCGGAACCACACCATCAAGAAGTAGTTGTAGAGATTCAACAGCCGATAGCGAGCCGCCAGTGGCAGAAACGGTGCGATGGGTAAAAAAAGCACCCCAATGAGCAGCATGGCAGTGAAATAACCTACATAAAACAGCAGGCTGCGACCCACATTGATCAAACTGACTCTCCTGTCCCAACGTCATCGGGCTGCTGGTCGCGGGTGAGACACCAAGCATCCAGCATGCGTCCAACTTCCAGCCGCCATGGCTTTTGATGAACGCCAAACACATCCAGCACGCGGCGACAGTTCAATACGCGGCGTAATTTAGCATCGTGGTGATGGTTCAGTGCTTGCACCTCACCTAGCGCGACCGTCTCACCTCGGCCCTCCAGGTGTGTCGCCAATTGTGTGCGCACCATCGAGGTAAAGGTGAACGCACTGACCGGCTCCGTCCCTGCCAAATGGTAGGCCCCCCAAGCGTCGGCCCCGCAGGCCTGCTGCTGCAGCATACCGATGAGCGCCATCGCCACTGCATCGGCCGATGTTGGGCAACAGACGACATCCTCGGCGGCCCGAACCGCCTGCCCGGTCACCAAGCTATCAATGATTTCATTCAGCCAAGCGTGGCTGCCTTCCAGCGCGAACAGGGGCCCCAAGCGCACGATCAGGTGTCGGTGGTAGTCGGCGCGAATGCGGTCGCCGGTCTGGACGAGGCGGCGCAAACACTCGTCGCGTGGGGCGGGCACGACGTGCTCATCGATGGGGATATCGAATCCCTCTTCGTAAAGCTGATCGGACACGCACCAGACCAGCGCCACTCCTTGGGTTTGACACGCATCCACGCAGCGCTCCACGGCGTCCGCATGGGCTTTTACCTCGGCAGGGGTCATGCTCAGCGGATGCGCCAGCGGCGGAATGATCACCGCATCGGGCGCGATGGCCTGCAGCTGGCTCGCCGAAACGGCGAGGCCCTGTTCGATTACCAGCTCGGTATCGGTGCGCCGGCTCGCTTCCCGAGCCAATGCTAAACTCAAGCAGTGCCCGGCATCCAGTATCAGCAGCTTCAAGACAGACCCTCTTCCTCAACCCAAGAACGTAAACTCGTGCGTCATGCGGTGACGAACGCCTGCCAGCGTTAGAACGGAATTTCGTCGTCGAAGTCGTCGAAATTGCCCGGATCAGGCGCACCGTAGCTGTTGTTCTGCTGGTTAGGCGCAGGCTGCTGGGGCGGCGCAGAGCGCTGCGGAGCGCCTTGATTGGGGTAACCACCTTGTTGGGGTGGCTGCTGCTGACCATAGTTTTGGCCATAGTTCTGCTGCGGCGGGGCCTGCTGAGCAGGTGCCTGCTGGGCATAGCCACCTTGCGGCGCACCGCCGCCCTGGTAGTCACCGCTGCGGCCATCGAGCATCTGCATGTCGTTGGCGACGATCTCCGTACTGTAGCGGTCCTGGCCATTTTGATCCTGCCATTTGCGCGTTTGCAGGCGGCCTTCGATATAGACTTTCGAGCCCTTTTTCAGGTACTGCTGGGCAATTTCGGCCGTTTTGTTGAACAGCACCACGCGATGCCATTCGGTGCGCTCCTGACGCTGGCCGCTTTGACGATCCATCCAGGTATCAGAGGTGGCCAGGTTCAGGTTCGCCACCGCGGTACCGGAGGGAGTGAAACGGACTTCCGGATCCTGGCCTAAGTTGCCAATCAAAATAACTTTATTAATCCCGCGCGCCATAAGGTCGCTCCTCATCATTCATCGTGTACATTAGCGGTCACTGACAGCTGGTCACAGCTAAGCCAGCGGTGAGTCATTAGGTTCGTGGCGGCGACATCAGTCTCGACAACGCCGCCTGGTCCAATGCGTCGCGATTGACCTTCAAGTAGACCAAACGCTCTTCTGGCACGACCATCACATCTTCTACGCCGACCACGTCGGCAAGATGCTCCATCAACAGGTTCATCGCATCGGGCTGCGTTTCGTGCAGCGCCATCACTTCACTCGAGAGCGGCGGCGGCGACGGCATACGCCACATGGCCGTCCACCACCCTAGCGCCAACAAGGCACAGCCTATGAAGACGGCGTTCAACCCCCAAACGTTGGCTAACAAGCCGCCCAGCGTGCCGCCTAAAAAGGCGCCTAAAAACTGGCTGGTGGAGTACACCCCCATGGCCGTCCCCTTGGCACCCGCTGGGGCCAGCTTACTGAGCATGGAGGGCAGCGTCGCCTCCAGCAAATTAAATCCGGTGAAAAACACGAACAACCAAACGAACAGCCAACGTCCTTGCGAGAGCGACATCCCCAGGCTCGCCAGGCTCAAGGCAATGGCCCCAATGGCCAGCAGGCACATCAGCTTCATCCGCTGACGTTTTTCCGCGACGATGACCAGCGGCACCATGGCGACGAATGACAGTGCCATGATGCCGAGATAGGCAAGCCCATGGTACTCCGCTGCTACGCCTGCATTGAGCAAGCGAAACGGAATGGCGACGAAAATGGCCATCAGTACCAAATGCAGCGCAAAAATCGATAGATCCAGTCGCCACAAATCGGGTCGAGTCATCACGCTCTTGAACTGTTTGCGATCCAGCCCAACGTCGCGGTGGCGCAACCGGCGCGGAGCGGGCGGCACCCAGCGCCATAGCACCACCAGTCCCACCAGCGTCAACAGGGCGGTAAACCAAAACACGCCGGAGAGACCGGCCCAGGCGGCCAGCCAGGGACCAAGCACCATGGCAATGGCAAACGACACGCCGATCGAAAGACCGATGGTGGCCATGGCGGCGGTGCGAACCTGCTCGCGGGTTTGATCGGCCAGTAGCGCCATGATGGCCGCCGCCACGGCGCCACCGCCCTGCAGCGCGCGCCCGGCGATCACGCCGACAATCGTATCCGCCATTGCAGCGATCACACTACCGACGGCGAAAATCACAAGCCCCATGGCAATCACTCGCTTGCGCCCGATACGATCAGAGAGCAGGCCAAACGGAATTTGCAGCGACGCCTGGGTAAGGCCATAGATGCCTAACGCGACCCCCACGAGCAGCGGCGTTGCACCTGCCAACGTATCAGCATAGAGCGCGAGTACCGGCAGAACCATGAAGAGTCCCAGCATACGAGACGCGTAAAGGCCAGCCAAGCCGCTGATTGCACGGCGTTCAGCGGCCAGCAGCAGTGCGGAAACCTTGCGCATAGTGCCCTTGTGTATGGTGGATGGGCCAGAACGGCCTGAGATAACCGACCATTCTAGCGCTTTGTCACCACGCTGGAAACGCCAGCGCGGTGGCGACAGCAGAGACAGTTTTGCCGGGAAGGGTACAGCAAACGTATAATTACGCTTTTGCCACGCGATTCGAGGTGTTGATGGACAGCATTCTGGTCAGGGGTGCCCGCACCCACAACCTCAAGCAGATCGATGTGGAGCTGCCCCGTGACAAACTGATTGTCATTACCGGGCTCTCCGGTTCCGGCAAGTCATCGCTGGCGTTCGATACGCTCTACGCGGAGGGGCAGCGTCGCTACGTGGAGTCGCTTTCCACCTACGCGCGACAGTTCCTGTCGATGATGGAAAAACCCGATGTGGATCACATCGAGGGACTCTCTCCGGCCATTTCCATCGAGCAGAAGTCCACCTCGCATAACCCTCGCTCGACGGTCGGTACGATCACCGAAATTTACGACTACCTGCGCCTGCTGTTTGCCCGCGCCGGCACACCGCGCTGCCCCGAGCACGGGGAAGACCTAGAAGCCCAGACCATCTCGCAAATGGTCGACCAAGTCATGAATCTCGCCGAAGGCACCAAGCTAATGCTGTTGGCCCCAGTGGTGAAGGGCCGCAAAGGCGAGCATTTACAATTGCTCAGCGAGCTGCGTGCCCAGGGGTTCGTGCGGGTGCAGATCGACGGTCAAGTGCTCGAACTCGACGACATCGCACCATTGGATAAGCGTAAAAAACACGATATCAGCGTGGTGGTCGACCGCTTCAAAGTACGCGACGACATTGCCCAGCGGCTGGCAGAGTCGTTCGAGACGGCGCTGAACCTGGCCGACGGCACGGCGATGATTCACTTCATGGATGGCGAGCAGGAGGATCTCGCCTTTTCATCGCGCTTTGCCTGCCCGGTGTGTGGCTACTCGCTCTCCGAACTCGAGCCGCGCATGTTCTCTTTCAACAACCCGGCGGGGGCCTGCCCGACCTGCGATGGCTTGGGCGTTCAACAATACTTCGACCCCGACAAGCTCATCAGCCACCCGGAGCTATCTCTGGCGGAAGGCGTCATTAAAGGGTGGGATCGGCGCAACATTTATTACTTCACCCAGTTACAAGCACTGGCCAAGCACTACCGCTTCGAGCTGGAAACGCCCTGGCAGGACTTAGCGCGACACGAGCGCGACATCATTCTCAACGGCAGCGGCAATGAGCAAATTCCGTTCGTGTACGTGGGGGATCGCGGCCGCAAAGTCACTCGGGAGCATGCGTTCGAGGGTGTCTTGCCCAATATGCAGCGCCGCTATCGCGAAACCGAGTCCAACATGGTGCGCGACGATCTCGCCAAGTACATCGCCGTCCAGCCGTGTACGACCTGCGGCGGCTCGCGGCTACGCAAAGAGTCGCGCCATGTCTACGTGGACGAACACAACATTGCCGATATCGTCCACCTGCCGATTGGCGAGGCGTGGAACTACTTTGCCGAGCTCGACTTACCCGGTCGTAAAGGCGAGATCGCCGCCAAGATCGTCAACGAGATCCACGCGCGCCTGGAGTTCTTGGTCAACGTGGGCCTGGACTACCTGAACCTGGAGCGCAGCGCCGACACCCTCTCGGGCGGCGAAGCCCAGCGCATTCGTCTGGCCAGCCAGATCGGCGCGGGGCTGGTAGGCGTCATGTACATCCTGGACGAGCCCTCCATCGGCCTGCACCAGCGGGATAACGATCGCCTGTTGAAAACCCTGGAGCGGCTGCGCGACCTGGGCAACACCGTGATCGTGGTCGAACACGACGAGGACGCCATTCGCGCGGCGGACCATGTGCTGGACATTGGCCCCGGTGCCGGGGTGCACGGCGGTGAAATCGTCGCCCAAGGCACGCCTCAGCAGGTGATGGACAACCCTCACTCACTGACCGGTCAATATCTCTCTGGCACCCGCGAAATTGCCGTGCCGCCCTATCGCATTCCCGGCAATCCCGATAAGCAGCTAGTGGTACACGGCGCGACGGGCAATAATCTGCAAAACGTCACCCTCAGCCTGCCGCTCGGGCTCTTCATTGCCGTCACCGGAGTATCCGGTTCGGGCAAGTCGACGCTGATCAACGGCACCCTGATGCCGATTGCGGCCCGCGAGCTCAACCGTGCCACCACGCTCACTCCCGCGCCATATGAGAAGGCCGAGGGCCTCGATCAGCTCGATAAAGTGATCGATATCGACCAGAGTCCGATTGGTCGCACGCCGCGCTCTAATCCGGCCACCTACACCGGCATTTTCACGCCCATTCGTGAGCTGTTTGCGGGCACCCAAGAGGCACGTTCACGGGGCTACAAACCGGGCCGCTTCAGCTTCAACGTCAAAGGTGGGCGCTGCGAGGCGTGCCAGGGCGAAGGCATGATCAAGGTCGAGATGCACTTTCTGCCGGATATCTACGTGCCTTGCGACGTGTGCAAAGGGAAGCGCTATAATCGCGAAACGCTGGATATTCATTACAAGGGTAAAACCATCCACGAAGTGCTGGAGATGACCGTGGAGGACGCCCTGGCATTTTTCAGCCCAGTGCCTGCCATCGCCCGCCGCCTACAAACGCTGATGGACGTTGGGCTTTCGTACATTCGCTTGGGCCAGAGCGCGACCACCCTCTCTGGCGGTGAAGCCCAGCGAGTGAAGCTCGCCCGCGAACTCGCCAAGCGCGACACCGGGAAAACGCTCTATATTCTGGATGAGCCCACCACGGGACTGCATTTCGAGGATATTCGCCAACTGCTCACGGTCTTGCATCGCCTGCGCGATCACGGCAATACCATCGTGGTGATCGAGCACAATCTGGATGTGATCAAGACCGCTGACTGGCTAATCGACCTGGGCCCGGAAGGCGGCTCGGGTGGCGGACAAATCATTGCCGAAGGCACCCCGGAGCAGCTTGCCAAGCAGCACGTCTCGCATACAGGGCGCTTTTTGGCCCCGCTTCTCGAGCGGGGTCACCGCGCGTCAACCACCTCTTAAGCGGCCGTCCCGGCGCAAACGCGCCGGGAGACGCAAAAGAGCGAGCATGCCGCGTGACGACTGCTTATAGTAAGTAACGACGCCGTTTAACAAAGGTGGTTTGCACGAGGAGAAGCACGCGTGGAACAGGATAAGAGCTGCATTATTCGCCACTTTAGCCACTACTGTACGCTGACAGACGACGAAAAGCAGTTGCTCAATTCACTCGAAGAGAGCCCTGACGACATCAAGGCTGGTTCGCTACTATGGGAGATGGGCGCCCCTGCCAACGAGTTTTGCACGCTGCGCAGCGGCTGGGCTTACTCTTACCGTCACCTAGAAAATGGTGATCGGCAGATTCTCGAAGTTTTCCTCCCCGGGGACATCATCGGCCTGCGGGAGTTTGCGTTTTCTCAGCGTCTCGAGAACGTGCGCATGATTACGGACGGAGTGGCCTGCCATTTCCCCCATAAACGGATGCTCGATCTCTTTCGTGAGTCGCTGCCGCTCACCTCGGTGATGTTCGCCATCGGCAGCCGTCAGCAGGCGCTGCTCACCGAACGGTTGGTGAACCTCGCACGGCGCAGCGCGCGCCAAAAGATGGCCCACTTCCTCCATGAAATGTACCTGCGCCTACGCCAAACCAATGACGATATTAGTGGGCAGTTCCGTCTCCCGCTCTCCCAAGAGCAGCTGGCCGATATTCTGGGGCTGAGCCCGGTGCATGTCAGCCGCACGTTCAGCGCGCTCAGCGAGGATGGTTTGGTCTTCCGCGACCGCCACCACGTGTCGATTCCCGACCTGGATGCTCTGGCCACGGAAGGAGAGTTCGATGACTGCTACCTGACCGATAACGTCCGCCCCCTGCTCGACGGTTGATCCTCCGATGACGGCTGATGCGACGTGTGCCGCCCGCTGGCCCAGCGCGCAGCACTTAGCAAAGGGGGCGCGTCAGCCACACTTGGACCAGCCGCATCCGGCGTAGCAGGTAGGACAGCCATCCATCATGATCAAGTCCCCTCGGCACTCGGGGCAGGTGCCCACGGTGGCCGGCGCGCCGCTGGCGGATACAGGCGCGCCTGAGGCCTCATCGACAGTTGGACGCTCCTCGGGCTGCCAAGCATGGCCATGCTGCATTCGGTGGGCGTAGCGGGCAACCAGCGTCTCGACCGGCACTTGGTGGCCGTCCTGATCCAGAAAGCCACGCCGATAGAGAATCTGCTGAATCGACCAAGCAATCGCCGCCACTTCAGAATCGTGAAACATGGGCTTATCCCAGCGATTCATGCCACAGCGCACCAATCCCTTATCCCAGGCCACCTTGCGAAGATCCGCCACGGCCTGCGTGACATAGCCGCCCCGCGCCGCTAGCGACAGGCTACGCATCGTGGCAGTGATCCACTGATGCTCGCTGGAGAGCTGGCCCGACGGAAAGAAAAACTCCACCGGGCGCTCGATCACCACGCGCTTACCACCGATCACCCCCTCCACCGGCATGAACGACACCAGCAAATAGACCTTCTTACGCCCTTCGGCCCCCACGTAGGAGATCTTCTCCGACACCGCCTCCAGCGTCCCCTCCGGACGCGAGGGGATACGGACCGTCAGCGGGTCCTCCTCGGCCAACACGGGCTCGGGGGTAGGCCGTTCCGGCTGTTTGATTCGGTAACCGACAATTTTCGACGTGATTTCGACCGCCATAACGCTCTCTCCCAATGTTTGACCGTTGCTCAAGCCTACGCGTGCGCTGGTTACCACTTACCGTAAGTGCCCTCTTTCAAGGCATCGAACAGGTTGGCCGCGTTGTGCTCCTCACCGTCATAGAGCACTTTTTCATCGCCCGTCAGTTCCAGCGTTTCGCCACTCTCTAGTTCGAAGACGTAGGTGGTGTTCTTGAGATCGTCTTCCCGCACCAGCACCCCTTGAAACGCTTCTGGATTGAAGCGGAAGGTCGTGCAGCCTTTCAAACGGCTCTCATACGCCTGCAAATAGAGGTCTTGGAACTGCTCGAACGGGAACTCGGTCGGCACGTTGACCGTTTTGGAAATGGCAGAATCTACCCACTGCTGCGCGGCGGCCTGCACGGCGACGTGCTGTTCGGGCGACACCGAGTCGGCGGTGATGAAGTAATCCGGCAGATCGCTTTCTACCGCATCGGCAGCGATGAAGTGGCGATAGGCGGCCAGCTCGAAGGAGACCACTTCCACCTGCTCCTTGGTCTTTTTGCCGGACTGAATGATGTTGCGGAAATAGCGATGTGAGAACGACGGCTCGATACCATTCGAGGCGTTGTTGCCCATGGAGAGCGAAATAGTGCCCGTCGGGGCAATCGAGCTGTGATGAGTGAACCGCGCGCCGTGCTCGGCGAGCTGCGCCACCAAGTCCGGCTCCAGCTCGGCCACTTTGGCCATGTATTGGCTATAGCGGGCATGCAGAATGCGGCCCGGCACTTTGTCACCGACCTCGTAACCGTCGCTGGCCAGCTGTGGGCGCTCGCGCATCATTTTTGGCGTGATGGTGTGCTCCTCTTCGAGCACCGGCGCCATGCCCTTCTCTTTAGAGAGTTCCAGCGCTTGCTTCCACCCTTCCAACGCGAGGTGACGACTCACTTCCTCAGTGAACGTCAGCGATGCCTGAGAACCGTAGGGTATCTTCAACATGGTCAGTGTCGAACCGAGCCCTAAAAAGCCCATGCCGTGGCGGCGCTTGGCTTCGATTTCGCGCTGCTGTTGGGGAAGCGGCAGTCCGGCGATTTCCACTACGTTATCGAGCATTCGGGTAAAGATCGCCACGACGTTACGATAGCGCTCCCAGTCGAAGCGCGGCTCGGCGCTAAACGGTTCGATCACGAACTTGGTCAAGTTGACCGATCCCAGTAGACAGGCCCCTTCTGGTGGGAGCGGTTGTTCACCACACGGGTTGGTCGCGCGAATATCTTCACAGAACCAGTTGTTGTTCATACGGTTGACCTGATCGATCAAGATGAAGCCTGGCTCGGCGTAGTCGTAGGTGGAGGCCATGATCGTGTCCCACAGCTCGCGGGCCTTGATCACTTCGACAATGCGGCAGGCCACGCGCCCCTGATCATCCACCGTGTAGCCCTCTTCGATCACCGGCCAGTCGCGGTAAATGATGTCGTCAGCACTAACGTCCTCTTTTTCACCTGGGTGCAGCGGAAAAGCCAGCGGCCAGTCGGCGTTGTGCTTCACTGCTTCCATGAACTCGTCGGTGATCAGCAGGCTAAGGTTAAACTGGCGCAGCCGCCCGGCTTCACGCTTGGCCTGGATGAAGTCCCGCACGTCGGGGTGACCGACATCGAAGGTCCCCATCTGGGCACCGCGACGTCCCCCGGCGGATGCCACGGTGAAACACATCTTGTCATAGATATCCATGAAGGCCAGCGGGCCATTGGTGCCCGCGCCTGCGCCAAACACGAAAGCGCCTTTGTGTCGCAGCGTCGAAAAGTCGTAGCCAATGCCCGCGCCCGATTTCAGGGTCATCCCAGCATCGACCACGGAATCGAGAATATCGCGCATGGAGTCATGGATGGTACGCGAGACGGTGCAATTGATCAGACTGACGGCGGGTTTGTAGGCGTCGGCACCGGCATTGGAGAGAATACGGCCGGCGGGAATCGCGCCGTTCTCCAACGCCCAGCGGAACTTGGGCAGCCACTCGTCAGCGTGCTCGCCCTCGACGGCCGCTAGCGCGCGCGCCACGCGTTCGAACGTCGCCGAGACATCCTGATCTACCGGCTGGCCATGGCGATCTTTCAACCGATATTTGGCATCCCAGATCTCTCTTGAGGGGGCCTGCAGAGGGACCTCACTGGATGTCTTCATCGCCTTGGCTGCGGTGTTCATGTCACGAAACTCCTTCACGAGGGATCAATAGCGGCTAAAACGGCCCGATGATACAAGGCATCGCCAGAGAGTATAGCCCCGACTTTCTACTATATCGGCTGCTTTTTTTAGACAAACCCACTAGATATAGAAAAAACAGCACCTTACCCTTTTGATTATTCACAACACGCTATAGGCTTAGGGTTTTCGATGACGATACGATCTATGAGCCCCACTCGCGCACTCTCTTCCTACGCGTTGTCCACGCTCCTGCTGGCGAACCCGGCGCTGGCGGCCACGTTCAACGTGAGTTCTACCGAACCCCACGGGCACTGGCAGTCGATGGCCCTTAGCCTTGGCGACGAACGCCACTTCCGCGCCGTGGAGACCCACAGCTACTCAGACGCTACGCTCAGCGTGAACACGACCCAGGGTGTCTGCGACCTGCCTTGGCTCGAGATGCGAGTGACGCTGGCGCAACAGCAAGGCGAAAGCCGTGCGGTGAACCTCGTGCCGACGCGGCTACGCATCGACGACCAGCCGATCATCGACACCATGGCGGAGTTCATTACCGAGCGCGGCGATGACGGCTTTTATGCCCATTTCTATTTGCAAGATATGGAGACGCTGATCGAGGAAATGCAGTCGGGGGAACAGCTCTTCCTTGGCTTCGATCAGAACGAGCGGGAGCCTTGGTACATGACCTTTAGCCTGGCGGGTGCAGATGCGGCCATCTCGCGCATGCAAGCGTTGTGCAGTGCGGCCGCCGAGACGGCCCGCACGCCTTAAGTCACGCGCTCTTCGGCGAGTTCTACGCGGTTACGGCCGCTACGCTTGGCTCGATACATGGCAGCGTCGGCCCGGGCCATCAACGTTTTACAGCTATCGCCGGGCTGCCAAATGGCGACACCGATGCTCACCGTGATGGGCTGATCCAGACCGCTGACGTGCAGTGTCGCCACCAGGCTACGCAGCCGCTCAGCCAAGCCGACCGCGGCGTCCATGTCCGAGTGCGTGGCGAGCACCACGAACTCTTCGCCGCCCCAGCGGCCCAGGTGGTCACAGCCACGTAGCGAGGTTTCCACCAGGCGCGCCAGCGATACCAGCACGTCGTCGCCCACGCTGTGTCCGTGGGTATCGTTGATCTGCTTGAAGTGATCCACATCGAATAGCAGCAGCGCAAAGGCAGCGCCGTACCGTTTGGCCGCGACCAGTTCGGCATCGATGGCCTGTTCGATACGGTAGCGGTTCCACACCTGGGTGAGCGGATCGAAGTGGGCGAGCTGCTCCAAGCGCTGATTAGCAGCGGCAAGCGCCTTACGCTCACGCTCTAAATGCATGTTCAGCGTGCTGATCTCGTAAGCGGAGATCGCCAGCGTCAGGTCTTCTCCCAGGTCCATCACCGCCAGGCGCTCGACGCGCTGCCACGCCTCGCTTTTGCCCACTACCTCTTCGCACCAGGCCGCCGACGGCGCCACCATCACCGGGGGTAGCGGTGCCGAGGTCGGTTGCATCGCCCAGTAAAGCGTTTCTACCTGCTCGGGGCGAAAGAAGATCAGCCAGCCGCGCTGAGCCACGCTCATGGGCAGCGGCACGGCCAGAATGCCACATTGGTCTGGCATGTTCAGGGATTCGGTCAAGGGCTCGCTGGCCACGCCACGGGTACACCAAGGCCCGCTGTGTCGATGCGCTTTGTCGAGCCGTTTGACGAACTGAGCGACGACTGCGGCGTCGGGCGTATGACCGTCCGCGTAAACGCTGCCTTTCAGCCACAGTGCAACACCGTGGGCGCGAAACAGCGAGCACCATGTCTCCGCTTGGGCTGACAACAACTCGATGGGGCTTTGCGGCTCGACACGGGCATTCGTCGAGAGCACCAAACTATCTTGTACGCGCTGAAGATAGCGGGCCTCTTGTCGAGCCCTGAGTAGCAAAAGCCGCTGGGTCGCCATCTGGACGAGGGTGCGAACGGCATCGCGGACTGGCGGCGACACCGGATGAGGCGCTGCCGAGTGGCAGAACAGCAAGCCCCACAGCCCGGTGTCGCCCTGCATGGCCAGGCTCATCGCACCGCGTACGCCCAACCGTTGCAAGTAGCGCTGACGCTCCGGCGCGGGGGCACGTAAAAAGCAGTGGCGCAAATCGACGCTCTCGCCCTCTGGCGTACACGGCAGCGGCGGTTCTGCATGGGCGCTGGCGTCATGAATCAAACGGATCGGATGGCGCTCGTAGGTGCGGCGCAGCGTGATCGGAAAGTCACTGGCAGGAAAGCGTTGGCCCAGCAGCGCAGGCAGGTGCCCGCCTTGCGCTTCGGCGACGATCAGCCCGTGCCAATCGCTGTCGAAATGACAGACCGAGACGCGATCATGACCGGTGAGCTGTTGCACGGCGGTCACTAAATAATCCAGCAGTTCTTCTTGATGGGTCGCTTCGGCTAGACGCATCAAGCGCTCGTTGACGGTCCCCAGCAGGCGTCGTTTGCCCAGCGGGCTGAGGGGCTCGATTTCGACCACCACGTGGCGATGCGTGCGATAAGCGTGAACCTGCAGGCGCGTAGTGTCATGTAGCCGACGGAAGGCCAGCGGGCTCGCTAACCGCTGGCGTCCATGCAGCTCTTGGCGCAATCGCTGGCTCAACCGCTTGCCCAGCACGGTGGCGGGGGAAATCGCACGGAGCTCGGTGTCTGCCAATCCCAGCAGTTTGGTTAGGTTGCGACTGACCGCCTGAATGCGCCGACTCTCACCGTCGAGCACCATGACGGCGCCAAACGATTGTAGTAGCGAGTGATGCTTCGACACGCAGATAGCCTCGAGATAGTGCTTTACCCCTCGACCTGCTGCCTCAGCAGCAGTTCAACGCGCCGGTTGGCTGCTCGCCCTTCCGAGGTAGCGTTACTTTCCATGGGTTGGGTGTCGGCATAACCGACCGCCCGCATACGTGAAATGGCAATGCCTTGCCGCTCTAATTGGCGCACGACCGCAATGGCACGGCCTACTGAGAGCTCCCAGTTCGATGGAAACCTCGGCGTCGAGATAGGCACGTTATCGGTATGACCTTCAACGGAGATTTGCCCATCGAAAGTCGCCAGCACGGAAGAGAGTCGTTCTAACACATCTTGCCCTTGGGGCGTTAGCACATCGTTGCCGCTGGGAAACAAAAGGCTGTCGTCGATGCGCAGCGTCACGCCCTCTTGACCTTGCGAGACGCTTACACCGGGAATGTCGAGTCCCACCATATGAGGTTGCAACCCTTCATGGCGTGGCTGAATACCCGTGGCCAAGCTAGCGAGCGGCAGTGAGGTCACGGCGCTGGCGACGCTCAGGGCCTCGTGGCTCTGCCCTTCGCCGCCGCTCGGCGGCGCCAAGGCTAGCAGCAGAACGAACAGCGTGATGAGCAGTGTGAGTACGTCCAAGTAGCTGGTTAGCCAGCTCTCGTCACTCTCACCCACTGCAGCGGGCAGCTCCAGGGCATGCCGTGAGTCGCGGTCAAGCATGGCGCTACCCTTTCAATGCGGAGCCAACGTCGGGGCGGGGTTTGACGTTGGCGTCCCGGATCTCATCGTGGTAGTTCGCTACGAAGGAGTTGAGCGTCTCTTCAATGAACGATGGCAAGCGGCGCTTGGTGATCAATGAAATCCCTTCGAGCACCATGTTCATGGTAATCAACCGCTCCTCGGTGCGCCGCTCCAGCTTGACGGCAATGGGCTTGAACACGAGGTTGGCCAGCAAGATACCGTAGAAGGTGGTCAGCAGTGCTACCGCCATGCGGGGGCCGATGACCTGAAGGTCTCCGGCATCCATGACTTCGAGCATGTTGACCAGCCCCACTAACGTGCCGATCATGCCGAAAGCGGGCGCGTAGGTCGCCATGGTGCGAAAAATTTGCGCTTCGGCGTGTTCGCGGGCTTTCAAGCGGGCGATACGCCAGCGCAGCATGTCGAAAATCTCATCCTCTTTGGTATTGGCGATCACAAGTTGAATACCGGTTCGTAGAAACGGGTTGCGGGTGTGCTCGAGCTCCCGTTCGACGGCCCGCACGTCACCTTTGAACCAGAGCCGCGACATGGACACCAGCTCGTTGATGTCGTCCCGCACATAGGTATTCTCACGGCGGAACACCAAGCCCACCAAACGCACCACTCGCAGCACTTCTTTCAACGGATAGCTGATGAAGGTCGCCGCCAGCGTACCGGTGATGACGATGGCCAGTCCCGGCACATTGATAAAACTTTCGGGCGACTCTGCAGTAAAGAACAGCACGCTTACCAGCAGCAACATGCTGGCAAAGATACCGATCAACGTAGATGGGTTCATCAACGGCTCCTCGCCGAGTAGGGTGAGTGGGTATTAGGATTCATCGTGATCGCGTAAACGCGCGCGCAGACGGCTCACCGCCTGACTGTGTAGCTGGGAGACCCGCGATTCGGTGACGCCCAGCACCGCGCCGACCTCTTTAAGGTTCATCTCTTCTTGGTAATAGAGCGCCATCAGCAGCTTTTCACGCTCGGGTAATGCCTCGATGGCCTCGATCAAGGTGTGTCGCTGCTGCTCATCAAGCAATTGGTCAAACGGCCGATGCTGGGCATCGTCACCCGCCGGCTCACCGCCATCGGCGACCAGCTCTTCGAACGGCAGCAGTTGACCACTGTTGGTGTCATTCAACAGCTGCTGGTACTCGCTCAGGGGCATCTCCAGCTCGCGGGCAATTTCACCCTCTTCAGGGGGGCGGCCCAACTGCTGCTCCAAGCGGCGTACCGCATCGTCCACTGCCCGCGCCGAACGACGTACGCTGCGCGGCAGCCAGTCGCGAGTGCGCAGCTCGTCCATCATGGCACCGCGAATCCGCTGGCTGGCGAACGTCGCGAACGTGGCACCCTGGGCAGCATCGAAGCGTCCCAGCGCCTCTAATAGCCCCACCATGCCTGCCTGGATCAGATCATCTAGCTCAATACTTGCGGGCAATCTTACCTGCAGCGTTAAGGCCTGACGTCGCACCAGTGGCATGTATTGGGTCAACAGCTCACTTTGTTTGATCCTGCCTTGTGCTGTATACATCCTCGTGCCTCGCGGCTGAACGGCCTTTACCGATAATTCACTATCACCTGTAGCCCCTGCACCCTCACTGGCCGCTGGCCCGGCGACAGTGCAAACCGAAAGTGCAGCGGCGCATTTGCCAACATGCCTTCCAGCGCAGTGGTACTGCCGCGCATGCCCGACAGTGCCACGCAGCGCTCAGGGTGACACAACCAAGCGTTGACGGGGTGACTCGGTGGGGTTTCGAACCGCCACTGCACGCGCGTTAGCGTCGCTCCTCCCAGCGGGATGCCTGCTGGTGGCGAAATGGCCTGGCTCTGACTGGTGCGGTCGCTCATGGCGACCAACACGCCAGGCACGTCTCGGCTCCAGCTACCCGTTGCCGCCTCGACGCTAACGACCCACATGATGGTTGCCAGCATCGCTGCGTAGGGGCTCACCCTTTTCACTGTTAACAACTTTACGGCTTTTATCAACGTCTGTCGGGCAAATAGCCTCATACGCGGGCCCTCTATTCGGCGTAGGTCGCTAACGACAGCAAGCCGATCATCTGTCTCAACGTGCAAGCAACAAAAGCTCGATATCCAAATAGTAAGCGGCGGCGTCACGCAAGTTCTCCAGCAGCCCCTGACGCGGCAGGTGCGGTTCATGGAGTGCCAGCAGGCGTCGCGGACCGCCATGCTCTCGCACTTTTCGAAGCACACGGTACATGCTGGCAAAGCCATCGGCATCGCTAGTGACCCATAGCGCCCATCGTGCATGCTCCTTCGCCAGCATGGCCAGCGACGGCGTATCGGCCATGACGACCTGAATCTGCCAATCCTGCGGGTCGCCCGCCCACTGACGCCCCAACGCCGACCACTGCCCCAAACGTCCACGCACTTTATCGACTTGTGCGGCGCCGGTATGCGGTAGCCCTATCACCACCAGCGGTTTCTGAGGGCGCGGTGGCGTCACCGTCGCCGGTTCAGTGGCGGCAGCGACAGTGGGCGCCAGAGCGTCTTGGGTATGCACCGCCGCCTCTTCAGTACTGACCGGCGAGGCAGGAGCGGCGGACGCATGGGTATCTTGTGGTTCGTCCTGTGCGGCTCGCTGCTGACGCTGTAGATCGGCCCATTTCCGCAGGCCCGCCGCTTGATCCTGGCCGCTCATATCAGGTCCTCGCGACTGACGCTACCGAGCTGGCGAATGGCATCGCGTGCCATCAACACGTGCACCAAGGCGTCGAGTAGCGCCGTATCGCGGTGTTTACGCTGACTGCCCAGCAGGCGCAACAGGTCGGCTCGCAACGCTTGCACCGCGTCGTCATCGGCCAAATCCAAGTGACTGGCTACAGCGGCGGCGCCGCTGGCCATGAGCAGGCGTAGCTCGCTGCTCACCTCGCCGCCATCCGCCTCTTTTAGCTGCTGCCAGGCACGCTTGGTCAACGCGGATAGCCCATCACTCTGTAACTGAATGACCAGTAGCGATACAACGTCGCTGCCTAGACGCGCGGGAGTTAGCCAGTAGCGGCGCACGACACGCTTGCTGCTTTCTGGATCGCACACGTCGCCCACCCAGGCCAGCACCGCGTTGCCGGTGGCATCGTGGGCCTCCACGTAGGCTGTCGACAGCTGCATGCGTTGACCACGAAAACGAATGGCAACACGGTGGGTGAGCGTACTCTCTTGAAACAGCGTGCGCAGGGTATGACGCTCGCCCTGGCAGTGTACACGCTGACCGGCGTTGACGGCGCTGACCCAGGTCAAGCGCTGGTCGTTAAGCCATGCCAGCGCGTCGGACTCCGGCAGGGTAGGCAGCAGATGAACGGCGATGTCTGCCGCGCAGCCCGCCAATCGTGGTTGCCACCCAGCAGGTTGGCGATGCTGCAAACGCGTCAGTGCCAACCATGCCCCTTGATCGTCGAGCGCCACGTCCGGCATCGACCAGTCACAGTTGCGCTCGTTGCGCCTGGGCGACCATACGACGCCCATGGCATCGTGGGTCGCTTCCGCGCCAGCCAGCAGCGTGTCTAAACGCTGATCCTGCACCACGCTGGGCAGCGCAGCGATGTCCCAGGCGGCCTCCAAACGGTGAAAATCGGCGACCCGTTGGCGCAGCCGAGTCAGTACCGACGTCAGCCGGCGCCCCTGGCCTAGCACATCCCGCGACCAGCGCGGCAGGCTCGGCGCGCTGGCCGGGCCGCCTTGATCCATCGAAGCGCTCGAACTGGCCGAGAGCGCTTGGTCGATCAGGCCAGAAGGCGTGGCCACGGCCATGTCTTCCGGCACCTGCTGGCCGTGTGATCCAAACAGTACGCGCATGCCGTGGCGCATTACGATATCCAGAACGGGCGCCAGTCGCCCGGCCTCGTCCTGCTTGGTGATGATGCAGTCGTCGAGCTCGGCCCCTGCGGCCCGCGCTGCCTGACGGTAGCGCAACACCACCTCTTCCAGGGTCTCTGGCTGGCTGGCCGCATTGAGCAATAGCACCAGCCGTACGGTCGACTGTCCGCCCTGCAAGTGCGCAATCTGCTCGATCACGCGCTGATCTCGTTGGCTCATCCCAACGGTATCGATGATGACCCACTGTTTGCCTTGCAATCGGCCGACCAGCTCGTCGATAGGCTGTTCTGCGTCGAGCGCGTACATCGGCGTATCCAACAGTCGGGCGTAGATACGTAACTGCTCGTGGGCACCGATGCGGAAGCTATCAGTGGTCACGAGCGCCACCGGACGAGTGCCATGGCGCATGACGAAACGCGCCGCCAGTTTGGCCGTGGTCGTGGTTTTACCGACCCCAGTAGGCCCTACCAGCGCCACGATGCCGGTTTGATCGAAAAAGCGATCTTCGTGCGCCAGCACCTTCAGCCGCGCTATGAGCTGTTCGCGCAGCCAAGCGCTGGCAGCGTCATGGCCGCCTTCCTGGGTCAATAACTCCTCGGGCAGCGCTTCGAGCACCTCATGGCTGAGTTCGGCGCTAAAGCCCACCCGCACCAGCATGGCTAGCAGATATTCATACGTCGTTTGAGTGCCGCGCGGCGACTCCACCATCGGCTGACGGCGAGAGAGCAGCTCGCGCATGTCCTGCATTTCTCGGAGCAGGCGCTCGCTCATTGCCTCCAGCGGATCTGGCTGTGTCGGCAGTGAGAAAGCCGCGGCGGGCGCCGGGGCGTCTCGCGATACTTCTGAAGGCTCTGCGGGTGACGGATCGAACTGGTCGACCGCGTCGTCGGCCATGGCCAGAATTTCAACGCCGCCTTCGGTGCGGCGATTAGCGACGATCAAGGCATCGTCACCCAGTATTTCGCGCACTTGGCGCATGACATCGCGACTATTGGCTCCTACAAAACGTCTCACGCTCATGGTTCACCTGTTACCAATTTAGCGGCCACCGACCAGGGTGGTCACGCGCAGGGTGCGGTCGTCGGGAATTTCTGCCTGGGACATCACCACCAAGTGGCGCATCCGGCGGCGTAGGAAGCGCGATAGCACCGCGCGCAACGAGTGTTGAACGACCAGCACGGGCGCTTCACCACTGCCTTCGTGCTTCTCGAGCGCCTGCTGTGCCTGATGCATCAACGTATCCGCCAGCCCCGGCTCCATGGCCCCGTTACCGTTCATGGCCTGCATCAATACTTGTTCGAGCTGCGCGTCCAGTCCCATGACGTGCAGGGTCTCCTGGCCAGCAAACCACTGTTGTGTAATCGCGCGACCCAGCGCGATACGCACCAGAGCGGTCAGCTCATTGGGGTCTTTCTGTTGTCCCGCATACTCAGCCAAGGTGTCCAACACCGTGCGCATATCGCGAATCGAGACGTCTTCATCCAGCAGGTTCTGCAAAATTCGCTGCAACACGGTCAGAGAGATCGCTTTGGGCACCACCTCTTCGACCAGCGATTTTTGGTCTTCGCCCAGTTTGTCCAGCAGCTTTTGCACTTCTTGCCGCCCCAGCATCTCGGGAGAGTGACGGTGCAGCAGATGGTTCAGATGGGTGGCGATCACCGTGCTGGCATCCACGACCGTATAGCCGTAGACCTGAGCGTGCTCGCGCTGGTTGCCATCGATCCATACCGCAGGCAGTCCAAAGGCTGGGTCTTGCGTTGGCGTGCCTTGTAGCTCACCGGACACTTGGCCGGGGTCGATGGCCAGCCATTTGCCGGGCTGCGCGTCGGCACGGCCGATTTCGGCGCCTTTCATGGAAAGCACGTAGGTATTGGGCGGCAGTTCTAAGTTATCGCGAATGTGTACCACCGGGGGCAAAAAGCCCACCTCCTGGGCGAATTTCTTACGGACGCTTTTAATGCGCCCCAGCAACTCCCCTTTTTGCCGCGAATCTACCAGCGGAATCAAACGGTGGCCCACTTCCAGACCCAGCGTGTCCACCAGCTGTACGTCTTCCCAACTGGCTTCTGGCGTCTCTTGAAGAGGCGGTGGCGCCGTGGCGATCTCCTCTTTGACCAAGGTCTGCTCTTTGCGACGCATCAGATACCACGCCAAGCCGCCCAGCAGCGCGGTGAAGACCAAGAATACGAAATTGGGCATGCCGGGCACCAGGCCGAGCAACCCCATGACCATCGCCGCTAGAATCATGACCTGAGGATTGACGAACAGCTGGCTGATCATCTGCTGACCAACGTCCTGCTCGGTATTTACCCGAGACACGGTGACGCCTGCAGCCGTCGAGATGACCAGAGCCGGGATCTGAGCCACCAAGCCATCGCCAATCGTCAGCAGCGTATAGGTACGCGCGGCATCGGCAAAGCCCAGATCGTGCTGCATCATGCCAATCAGCAGGCCACCAATGATGTTGACCACCATGATGACCAGACCCGCCACCGCGTCACCACGAACGAATTTACTGGCACCGTCCATGGAGCCGTAGAAGTCGGCTTCCTGGGCTACCTCGGCGCGACGCTTTTTCGCTTCATCTTCGCCAATTAACCCAGCATTCAAGTCGGCGTCGATGGCCATCTGCTTGCCAGGCATGGCGTCGAGCACGAAGCGAGCGCCCACTTCGGCGATACGCCCCGCACCTTTGGTGATGACCATGAAGTTGATGATGACCAAGATGAGGAAGACGACTAGCCCCACTGCAAAATTACCGCCGACGAGGAAGGTGCCGAACGCCTCAATGACCTTGCCCGCCGCATCACCGCCTTCGTGGCCTTCCATCAATACCACGCGGGTGGAGGCCACGTTGAGCGAGAGGCGAAGCAGCGTCGTGAACAGCAGGACGGCCGGAAAAGCGGCGAAGTCCAGCGGCTTTTCGGCAAACATGCTGACCAGCAACACCATGATGGACAACGCAATGTTGAACGTGAACAGCAGATCCAGCGCGAACGGCGGGAGGGGCAGAATCATCATGCCCAGAATCATTAAAATCAGCAGCGGGCCCGCAAGCAGCTTCATGCTCACGTCGTTCATCCAGGGTCGCTGATTGATCAACTGGCTTAAGCCTTTCATGTTTGCGCCTCATTGCCACCGGCACGACGGCCGGGACTGTCCATTTCCGGGGGAACCGGTAAATTATCGGGAGTGGGGGGCACCTCGCCTCCTTGCTGTGCAACGTGCTTCAGGCGATAGGCCCAGGCCATGACCTCGGCCACGGCGGTATACAGTTCGGCAGGCACTTCGGCCTCTAAGTCGACATGATGATACAGGGCACGCGCCAATGGCGCTGCTTCCAATCTCGGAACGCCAGACTCTTCACCTATTTCACGAATACGTGCGGCCACGGCGTCCGCGCCTTTGGCCACCAGCCGAGGGGCCCCCATACGCCCCTCCTGGTATACCAGTGCCACCGCGTAATGCGTTGGGTTGGTGATGATGACATCGGCGTCGGGGACTTTACTCATCATGCGTCCGCGCGCCATGGCTTGCTGCTGCTGGCGAATACGCCCTTTGACATGGGGGTCGCCCTCGGAGTCTTTGTGCTCCTGTTTGACCTCTTCTTTGGTCATACGCAGTTGCTTGGCGTTGTTCCATAGCTGGAACGGCACATCGATCAAAATCACTACGATCAGCGACAACACGATGAGACCAGCCGCCAGAGCGGCCATGTTCAGTGCGCTCACCAGCGCCTGCTGAATGGGCTGATCCATCAGTCCCAAAAACCGCCCCATATTAAAATATAAAAAGCTGAACGCCACACTTCCCACCAGTACCGACTTGGCGATAGCCTTTGCCAATTCGGCCAATGCTTGGGTGGAAAAGAGTCGTTTGATCCCTTTGATCGGGTTCAGCTTCGAGAACTTGGGCTGGAGAGATTTGGAGGAAATGAGCCAGCCGCCCAACAGTGCGGGCGCTACCAGCGCAATGACCGTGAGCAGCAGAAAGAGCGGTAGCATCGCGATGAGCGTTCGCTGCCCCAAGTCCAGCGCGTTGACCAGCATCGAGGTCGTTTCCATGGCTTGGCGACGTTCGAACAAGAACGCCTGCTCCATCACCATGCCAAGCTGGTCATAGAGCATCTGCCCCATGCTCCATAGACCTATCACGCCCCCGAGCAGCATCAGGAAGGTCGTCAGCTCTCGGGACCGAGGCACCTGGCCCTCTTCCCGCGCTTTGTCCAAGCGTCGAGGCGTGGCCTCTTCGGTTTTTTCCTGATCGCTGTCGTTATCTGCCATGCTGTCATCCGGCTGACGAGTGGTCGGTCGACCAAAATAAGGCACACCATAAGCTCAGCCGCCCTTGAGGACGGCTGAGCTGGGTTCTTATTTTGCCAGAGGCAGAGGCTTACAATATGCTAATAACCCGGCATTAAAAGCCTAATTCGTCCAATAAGTCGTCTACCTGATCCTGTCCGGTGACGATATCAGGGGCGTTCGCTTTCACCTGCGGCCCATTGAGAAGGTCTTCATTGCGACGCGCGTTCTCGTTTTTCCACTGATCTTCCGCCTTGCGCTGCATCGTTTCGCGCGCTTCTGCGCCCGGCACGTTGTCGATCAGTACCTGAACCAGCTGGTGCTCGATCTCACGAATCACGTCCATCATCTTTTTGATGACTTGGCCCGTGAGATCCTGGAAATCCTGAGCCATCATGATGTCCAGCAGCTCTTTATTGGTCGCTGCGGTGATCTGCGGCACATCGCTCAGGTAGGTCCGCGTTTCTTTGACTAGCGCCTTGGCGTCATCCAGTTCCTTGGGCGCTTCGAACCACTCACCCCAGCGTTTATCCAAAGCTTCGGCACGCTCAGAGAGCTGGTCTTGCAGCGGCTGCGCCCGATCGATGGCGTTGAGCGCCTTGTCCGCCGCCTGCTCGGTCATCGTTGCCACATAGTGCAGTCGGTCACGGGCATCGGGAATCGCTTCGGCGGCCTTCTCGATCTCCTTGTCCAAGCCAAGCTCGCGCATGTTGTCGCGCAGCATGCGGGTGAGCTTACCAATACGAAAGATCAGGTCTTCAGCGGCTTCTTCGGACAGTTGGGCAGAACCACCCTGCTCATTCTGACTCATTGTGTTGTCTCCTCGTTAACCGAGCACCTTGGCTCCGCCGCGTCATTTACCCATTTTCTCGAAGATTTTATTCAGCTTCTCTTCTAGGGTGGCGGCTGTGAACGGCTTGACGACGTAACCATTGGCACCCGCTTGTGCGGCGGCAATGATGTTCTCTTTTTTGGCCTCTGCCGTCACCATTAGAACCGGCAGATCTTTCAACGCATCATCCTGACGGATCTCTTTGAGCATCTCCAAACCATCGAGATTCGGCATGTTCCAATCCGACACGACGAATTCGAAGTTGCCAGCGCGCAGCTTGTTCAACGCATCCTGGCCGTCTTCGGCTTCATCTACATTGGTAAACCCGAGCTCTTTCAACAGGCTGCGGACGATCCGGCGCATGGTGGGAAAGTCGTCTACTACCAAGAAGCTCATGTTCTTATCGGCCATGGGTCATCCTCTCACTAACATCATGTATTGGGTGACTGTGAATTCAGTCAGGGTTAAAACTCTTCCCACTCATCGTGGGCCTGGGTCGTCGTTTGATGCCGCGGCGGTGCAACAGGAGCCGCAGCCGCCGATGTGTTCTGAGCCAGCTTGTGCGGTGCACGTTGGGTAGCGGCATGCTGTGCCGGCAGGGCGCTACGCGCGGACGAGTCGCTCAGCACCTGAAAGATGGCCACCGCTTCTTCCAAGCGATTCGCCTGCTCTTCCAGCGACGCCGCAGCGGCAGAGGCTTGTTGCACTAGCGCCGCGTTTTGCTGTGTCACTTGATCCATCTGCCCAACGGCCTGACTCACCTGCTCGATCCCGTCACTCTGCTCCTGAGAGGCGGCGGAGATCTCATCCATGATATCGGTCACACGACGCACCGCCGTGACGACATCGGTCATCGTTTGTCCTGCCTTTTCTACCAGAGAAGAGCCCTGGTTGATTTGACTAACAGACGCCTCGATCAGCGTTTTAATCTCTTTTGCCGCATCGGCACTGCGGCTAGCGAGGTTGCGCACTTCGCCTGCCACGACGGCAAAGCCGCGCCCCTGCTCACCGGCACGCGCCGCCTCGACCGACGCATTGAGCGCTAAGATATTGGTCTGGAAAGCAATCGAATCGATCACACTGGTAATATCGGCCACCTTTTGTGAGCTGGACGAGATGCCCTGCATGGTATCGACCACCTGCTGCACCACTTCGCCCCCCTGCTCTGCCGTGGTCGAGGCGTCCGCTGCGAGCGTGCTGGCCTGACGAGCATTGTCGGCATTCTGTTTCACCGTGGCCGTCATCTGCTCCATGCTGGCGGCCGTTTGCTCGATCGAGGCGGCCTGCTGCTCGGTGCGAGACGACAGATCCGCGTTACCGCTGGCGATTTCTCGCGTACCATGGTGAATTTCTCGGCTGCCCTCACGTACCCGCGTCACGGTCGTGCTGAGATTCTGCTGCATGGTCGCCATGGCCGCAAAAAGGCGCCCAATTTCGTTCTTGCCTGCTTCAGGCAACGGCTGAGTCAAATCTGCCTGAGCGATACGGTCCAGCCGCTGAACGGCATCGTTCAGCGGTGCAATGACCGTACGGCGCAAGCCCATATAGATCGTCAGGGCGACTAACAGCGCCAGCCCCACGGCGAGCGCATTGATCAACGTGAAAGTATCCCCCTGGGCCTCCGCGTCGGCACGGGTCGTCGCCACACGCTCGAAGCCATACTGAACGAACGCCGTAATACTCGCTGCCAGTGCTTCCAACGGCTGGGCTAACTCCCCCCGCAACTGATTGAAAGTGTTGATATCCATAAACGCGAAGCTTTCGTGCTGCTGCTTGACGAGCGCGAGCACCGTGTGGAAATTGTCCTCCACGGCCTCCCCTAGCACTTGTCCTTGGGGCGTACGGGGCGTCGTCGCAAAATTATTGAAGCGCGCCTCTGCCCGCTCGATCCGATTGGCTGCCACCTCTACCTGCTCGTTGGACTGCTGCGTACGACCCACCATCAATAGATTGGACGCCGTTTCCATCGCCAGCATGGCCTGATTGAGGAGCGAGTCAGCACGGTTCAACTCGTTGAGCTGCTCGTTGCCGATCTGATTGAGCGTGGCAAGATTACTCTGCGCACTGCGATCGGCCATGACACCAAGCCCGGCCACCACCAAAATAAGGGTGACCAAACAGGCAAGTGCCGTGACGACGGCGGTATGGATACGGAGATTGCGCAGCAAGCGGTTCATTGTTGTCGTTTCCCTTGTCAATAGCTATCCAGGTGATGTTCGATATCGTGGTGTCAAACCCGCTGCGCGCGACCGGAAGCGGCGATTAGCGCCATCAGTCGAGACGGGATGTCGTCGAGCGCCACCACTTCGACCGCTCCGCCAACGGCAATCGCCTCACGCGGCATGCCGAAGACCACGCAAGACTCTTCGTTCTGAGCGATGGTGGGCGCGCCAGCCTGGCGCATCTCTAATAAACCGGCCGCGCCGTCCTTGCCCATCCCCGTGAGAATCACACCAATGGCGTTTTTACCGGCGTGCTTCGACGCCGAGTGAAACAGCACATCGACGGAGGGGCGATGACGGTTGACCGGTGGCCCATCGTTGAGCCGTGCGACGTAGTTAGCGCCGCTGCGGGCCAGCTCCAGGTGTTGGTCGCCGGGCGCGATATAGGCGTGCCCTGGCAGCACGCGCTCACCGTCCGTGGCCTCTTTCACGGTAATACGGCACAAACGATCCAGACGCTCGGCAAAAGAGCGTGTAAAGCCCCCAGGCATGTGCTGAGTGATCAGAATCGCTGGCGCATTGGCAGGCAGTGGCTCCAGCACCGCACGAATGGCTTCGGTGCCGCCGGTGGAAGCACCAATGATGATCAGCTTTTCACTGGTCATCATCGGGGCTTTGAGCTGACTCGGAGGCGGCGTGTTTTTGTGACGCGCTTGGCGCGGTCGAGAGCGTGCGGCAGCGCGGAGTTTATCGGCAATCTCGTTGGCGTACTCCATCATGCCGCTGCGAATACCCAGGCTCGGCTTGGCGACAAAATCCAACGCGCCCAGCTCCAGTGCTCGTAACGTGATTTCAGAGCCACTTTGCGTCAACGATGACACCATCAGAACCGGCATGGGACGCAAACGCATCAGCCGTTCGAGAAAGTCGAGACCGTCCATGCGCGGCATCTCGACATCCAACGTCAGCACGTCAGGGTTATGCTGCTTGATCAGATCCCGGGCAGCGATGGGGTCAGGCGCAACGGCGACGACTTCCATGTCGGGCTGAGAGTTGATGATTTCTGTCAGCAAATCACGGATCAACGCCGAGTCATCGACGCACAACACTTTAATCTTGGCTGCGCTCAAAGCACGCCTCCTCTTACGATAGCCATTGCCGCGTTGCTCGTCCGAGCCCTATCCCAAGGTCGAGCACAACGCGCATTTTTTATTCGCTTATTTCGCGAGGGTGTAGACTGTTTGCCCGCGCAACTTAAACGCATCGCTGATATACGAGAAGTTTTCGGAGTGACCGGCAAAGAGCAGGCCATCAGGCTTCATCAGCGGCGCGAACCGCTTCAATATCTTAGCCTGCGTATCTTTATCGAAATAAATCATAATATTACGACAAAAGACCGCATCGAATGGCCCCTTTACTGGCCACTGTGGCGCCAGTAGGTTGAGCGGCATGAACTCGACCAGCGCCGAGACCTCCGGCCGCACCCTGGCGAGCCCCACATGGTTGCCTGTGCCCTTTTGAAAGAACCGCTTGACGCGCGACTCATCGAGTTTGCGCACCTGCTCCTGGGGATAAATGCCCTTACGTGCTTTGGCCAGCGCTTCTGTGTCGATGTCCGTGGCGATGACCTTGGCTTGCGACGCCTTGGGCCCCAACGTTTCCAACAGCGTCATGGCGATGGAGTAAGGCTCTTCTCCCGTCGATGCCGCTGAACACCAGATGGTGACGGGATCAGGCTTGTGCTTGATATGCTCGGCCAGCAGTGGAAAGTGGTGGGCTTCACGAAAAAATGCCGTGAGATTGGTCGTCAGTGCATTGGTGAACGCCTCCCACTCTTTCGCGTCGGGCTGACGCTCCAGCCGCGACAGGTAGTCGGTAAAGCGCGTCATGCCGTGATGACGCAGCCGCTTGGCCAAGCGGCTGTAGACCATTTCACGCTTATGCTCGGCCAAAACGATGCCTGCGCGCTGATAGATCAGCTCTCGAATACGCGCAAAATCCGCATCGGTCAGCACCAGATCGCGTTCGATCTGTCCACTGGACGCCCATTGGCCTGCGTCGCTACCCCGTTCGCGTTGGTCTGTCAAAACTCTTCCCACTCCTCTACAGTGGCCATCTGCCGCTTCTTGTGACTCGGCACCGGCGCTGTGGCACTGCTGATCTGCGCTGTTGCAGGTGATGCCTTGACGTTCGGTAAAACGGTGGCGCCCGTGGAAACGGCTGGCGGCGTCAATGGTCCCTGACTGGTTAGCCGGAATGCTTCTACCGATAGCGCCAGCAGACTTGCCTGCTGCTCTAATGCCATGGCCGCTTGTGCCGTTTCTTGCACGCGCAGGGCGTTTTGCTGTGTGGCTTGATCCATTTCTGCGACGGCCTGATTGACCTCCGCAATACCGCTGCTCTGCTCCTCCGAGGCGGACGAGATATCGTGCATGATATGGGTCACGCTACGCGCCGCTTCGGCAACTTCGCTAATCGCCGCCTCGGCTTTCTCGACGAGCCCTGCTCCCGCACTGACCTGCTGACTGGAGGTATCGATCAACGCACGAATCTCTTGCGATGCGCCAGCACTGCGCCCGGCCAACTTGCGCACCTCTTCGGCCACCACGGCGAACCCACGGCCATGCTCACCTGCCCGAGCAGCCTCGACCGACGCATTCAGCGCCAAGATATTGGTCTGAAATGCGATCGAGTCGATGACGTTGATGATCTCGGTCATTTTTTGGGAGCTTTGGGTAATCCGCTGCATATTGGCGACCAGTTGCGTCATCAATTCACCGGTTTGTGTCACTCTTGTTGCATTATTATCGGCCAGACGACGCGCTTCTTGAGCATTATCACTGTTTTGACGCACCGTCGTGGTCATCTCCTCCATGCTCGAGGCGGTTTGCTGTAGCGACGCGGCCTGCTGTTCGGTGCGCGATGAGAGCGCCTCGTTGCCACTGGCGATATTCTTGGCGGCAGGCGTCACCACGTCGATGCCATCTTTCACATCGCGGATGATGCTGCTCAAGCTTTTGCGCATGGTGTTCAGCGAGTCCATTAATTGACCTATCTCATCACGCCGCTTGGGCGGTACGCGAGCCGCTAGGTTGCCACCGGCAATTTGCAGCGTGAAACGCGAGGCACGCTTTAGCGGCGTAATAATCGAGCGCAGCGTTACGACGCTGATGAGCACCAGCAGCAACAGCCCAACACCCAGCATCGCTGCCTGAGCCGTCAACATGGTCGCTTGGCCACGCTCGGCATCTGCCGCCATGGCTTCGGCGGCTGCCTGCTTCTGTGCAATCAGCTCATTGACCATGCCCGACAAGGCCCGCCCATCCTCGTTCATCACACTGATCACGGCATCCAAGCCGGTAAAGGCTTGATAGGTCTCTTCAGCCTGAAGCACGCTCGCCGCTTGATTCATCCCATTCGTCAGGAAGGCCTGAAGCTGTTCGTTGAACGACTCGGCCAGAGGAGTTGCGTTCACCTCTCGACCATAGAACGCCTCCCACACGCTGGCCACTTCAGCCGCGTTGTCGGCAACGGCCTCGCCCATCTCAAAACGTTGATTGATCAGTTCCATCCGCTCGGGTTCGATCATCGACTGACGCGTCTGGGCAATGGTTTGGTCGATCTGCTGCAAACGAATGACGTCCCTGAGTCCGTCGTCGTTTAGCTCGCCTAGCCGCTCACCCGCTACGTTCAAACCATAAAGGCCTAAGCCGCCGCTAGCCATGAGCAGCGCCCCTGCGACGACGACCATGCCGATCAGCTTGGCGCGAATGGTGTCGAGCCGGATGCGTTTGAGACGCTGCCAACCCCCTTTTTGACGTAAGCGACCTTTATCGAGGTAGAGACGTTTATTGCGCCCTTCGCGCATTTCCGCGTAGCGCTGCTCGGCTTGCGCAATGGCGTCTCGGGTTGCTTGCACGCGTACCGAGGTGTAACCAATCACTTGGTCATTTTCTACGATCGGGGTCACGCTAGCGTCGACCCAATAGTGGTCGCCGTTTTTACAGCGGTTTTTCACGAGCCCCCGCCAGGTGTCTCCCGCCTGGACGGTTTGCCAAAGATTATGAAACGCGGGTGGCGGCATGTCCGGATGGCGAATCAGGTTATGCGGCGCGCCAATTAGCTCGTCGTGTCGATAGCCACTGATCTCGATGAACGCCGGGTTGGCGTAGGTAATGCGCCCTTTCAAATCCGTACGCGAGACCAAAAAATCGTCTTGTTTGAGTTCAACTTCCCGTTGAGTCACTGGCTGGTTATTACGCATCTTGCTGCCTTGTTATTGATGTTGTAGCGCGTGTGGAGCCTTGCGATTAGCGAAAATGCCGTCGCGTCAAAAGGCTTCCCACTCGTCTTGGCTGGTGGTAAGAGGTTTCGCCACCGGCTGGGCAGAGCGGGTCGGCACCGAGGCGATGGTCGCCGTGGTGGTCATTCGCGTTGGTGCCTGGGCTGGGCTCTCGCCCGCCACTTGGAAACGCTCGACGGCCTCACGCAGGCGCGCCGCCTCGCTCTCGAGTTCGTTGGCGCTCCGCGCGGCTTGCTGCACCAACTGCGCATTTTGCTGAACGACTTGGTCCATTTGCGCAACGGCCTGATTCACTTGGCCGATACCGTTACTCTGCTCTTCCGATGCAGAGGCAATCTCATCCATGATGTCGCTGACGCGTTGGACGGCGGCCACCAAATCCTGCATGGTCTGGCCTGCCTGATTGACACGCTGAGTGCCCACATCCACTTTACCCAGCGATGCATCGATTAAGGTGCGAATCTCTTTGGCGGCACTGGCACTGCGGCTGGCCAGGCTACGAACCTCCTGAGCCACGACGGCAAACCCTTTGCCATGCTCGCCGGCACGGGCCGCCTCGACCGACGCGTTCAGCGCCAAAATATTGGTTTGAAAAGCGATGTTATCGATCAGCGTGATGATATCAGCGACCTGATGGGAGCTGGCGCTGATCTCTTGCATGGTGTCGACGATATGGCTCACTTCTTCGCCGCTGCGCCGTGCCGTCAGCGTCGCGTCTCCTGCCAACTGGCTTGCCTGCCGAGCATTGTCGGCATTGTGGCTAACGGTCGACGCGAGTTGCTCCATGCTCGATGCCGTCTCTTCAAGGGACGAAGCCTGCTGCTCGGTGCGCGAAGAGAGGTCGTTGTTCCCACTGGCAATGTGCTGGGAGCGCTCGAAGATGGTCGTCCCACTGCGCCTGACGACGCCAACGGTCTCAGAGAGGGAGCACTGCATATGGGCCATGGCGGTATAGAGCTTGCCAATCTCGTTGTTGCCGGGAGAGCGGATCTGCTGGCTGAGATCGCCTTGCGCCATCCGCTCGAAATAGCCTACCAACCGGTCCAAGGGGCGCAGCACGTTGGCACTCACGCCCCATATCACCACCGCGACCGTGAGTAACGTCATCACGACCACACCAATCAATACCCAGCGAATCTGGGAGGCAAAGGCTTGGAACGCCAACTGCTGAGCTTGTGGATCACTGGCACTTTGGACGATGTTGGCGCCATGATGCAACGCATAAAGCCCAATACCGCAGGCGATGAGTACCCATACTGAGAAGGTGGCCAACACGAGCCCCCAGCTTAGACGAACGGTCATGTTGCTCATCAGTTGACGTACTAGCTGTGTCACACGCTTTTCTCCAAACACAACCATACTGGCCAGCGCTATCCATGGCGCCAGAGTGGGTATTCATTGACTTAAGGCGGGCACACTCCCTGTGCCCTGCGGTAGGTCTTTAGTGGTGGCTGGTGCTGTCGACCAGCGCCATTTCCTCGCTGGTGAGCAGCTTGTCGATATCGACCAGGACGAGCATCCGATCGTCTAGGCTGCCGAGACCGCTCAGGAAATCGGAGGAGAGCGTAACGCCAAATTCGGGCGCGGGTTTGATTTGATCCGGCGTCAGGGTCATGACGTCGGATACGCCGTCGACCACGATGCCGACGATACGATCCGCGACGTTGACGACGATGACGACCGTCTGGCCACCGTACTCGACGTTATCCAGATGAAACTTGATACGTAGGTCCACGATCGGCACGATGACGCCGCGCAGATTCGTCACCCCTTTAATAAAGTCGGGCGCATTGGCGATACGGGTCACGTTTTCGTAACCGCGGATCTCCTGCACCTTCAAAATATCGATGGCGTACTCTTCATCACCCAGCGAGAATACGAGAAACTCACGGTTTTCCGCTTCGGCGGCGGCTAGCACCGCCTCATTAGATGCTTGACTCATGACGGCTCAGCCTCCTTGTAATAAGAGAGATGGGGTTGGTTAGCGACTTTCCCTGCTTCTTTTTTGGCACGGCTTAAACGGTGTAAGCCAGTGATATCGAGAATTAGCGCAACGCTGCCATCTCCCAAGATGGTAGCGGCCGATACGCCGGGCACTTTGCGATAATTGTCTTCGAGGTTCTTCACCACGACCTGCTGCTGGCCGATGAGCTCATCCACCAACATGGCGTAGCGACGCCCTTCCCCCTGAACGATGACAGCAATACTCTTGGTCGGGTCGGTAATGGCGTTTTCGACATCCAGCACTTCGTGAATGGCAATGACTGGGAGGTACTCATCGCGCACTTTGAGCACCACATCGTCCCCTGCCATGGCGTACATGTCTCCCTTGGCAGGCTGTAGCGACTCCAGCACGGTAGACAGGGGCAGAATAAAGGTTTCGTTGCCGACTTTGATCGACATACCGTCCAGAATGGCCAGCGTTAGCGGCAGTACGATCCGCGTATTGGTGCCTTCGCCTTTTTTGGACTGAATTTCAACGCGCCCACCCATGCCTTGGATGTTTCGCTTGACCACGTCCATCCCCACGCCACGACCGGAGACATCGGTCACCTCTTTCGCCGTGGAGAAACCAGGCGCAAAGATCAGTTGATAGACGTCCTCGTCCGACATGGTATCCGAGACGTTGAGGCCGTTTTCACGAGCTTTGGCCAGCAGGCGATCCCGGTCCATACCAGCCCCGTCGTCGCGAACTTCGATCAGAATATTGCCACCCTGGTGACGGGCGGAAAGCACCAGTTTGCCGGTACGCGGCTTACCCAACGCCTCGCGCTCGTCGGGCATCTCGATACCATGATCCAAGCTGTTACGCACCAAGTGCGTCAGCGGGTCGGTGATGCGCTCGACCAAGCTCTTATCCAACTCGGTGGATTTGCCTTCCGTCACCAGCTCGATCTCTTTACCGAGCTTGCCTGCAGTGTCACGCACGACTCGTGGGAAGCGGCTGAACACGAACTCCATGGGGATCATACGAATCGACATGACCGCTTCTTGAAGGTCGCGGGCGTTACGCTGCAACAAGCTCATGCCATTTTGCAGGGAACTATTGCCCACCGACTGGTCGCCAAGGTCACTGACCGTTTGATCGAGCATCGACTGTGTAATGATCAGCTCGCCTACCAAGTTGATGATCTGATCGACCTTATCCACCGACACACGAATCGAGGATGACTCTGCGGCCGCTTTTTTGGGCGCTGCCTTCGCCGATTTACTGGTGGTTGCTTTGGCAGGCTCTTTCAGCGCAGGTGCAGCCGGCTTCGCTTCAACGGCCGGTGCTTCTGCGGCAGGCGTGACGTCTTTCGCTTTCGCGTCGGGCGCCGCAGCAGGGGCTGCTGCGCCCAACGCCGTGATTTCAATTTGGTCAGGCTCGATAATGAAGCACATGACGGCTTCGATATCATCGGCACTGACACCACCGCTCAGGGTGACTTCGTAGCGTTTTTCATCGCCCGACTGAGATTGAATGTCGCCTAACTGCTCTAGCTCTTCGACGAGTAGCCCACGGTCTTTGTCGCCAACGTTGAGAAGCGCCACTTTGAGTAACTGCTCACTGCCAGCCGACGCCTCTTTCTCATCTTGAGGTGCCTCTTTCTTGGGGGCCGGAGCCGGAGCCGCAGCGGGCGCATCGAGCGTCTTGCCAATCTCTTCAAGGGCAATTTGCTGTAACGTCTGGCAGATACGCTCGTACGCTTCTTGGTTAGGCTCTTCCTCGTTGCGGTAGGCATCGAGCTGCTCGTGCATGATGTCTTTGGCCTCTAAAAAGGTATCCACGTGCTCGGCACGCAGGGTCAATTCGCCTTTGCGAGCATGATCCAGCAGGTTTTCGAAAATATGCGTGGTTTTCTGGAGCACGCTAAAACCGAAGGTCCCTGCGCCACCTTTGATCGAGTGGGCGGCTCGGAAGATAGCGTTTAGCTGCTCGCTATCCGGATCATCGACATCCAGTTCCAGTAAGTGCTGCTCCATATCGGCCAGCAGCTCTTCCGCTTCTTCAAAAAAGGTGTCAAAAAAATCCGCTATATCCATGCACCGCTCCACGTGAACGTCATATTTTTTTGTGACAAGCCGAGATTACTGTGCATCGTCGACCTGCGGCATATTGGGTGGCACTTGTTCTGCTGGCACTGGCTCATCGAGCGCCGTGTCGCCGGGCAACGCTTGGTCGGGGAGCAGTGCCTCAGGCACATTGCCCTCCGGCAGCGTGTCATCTGCCGACAGAATGCCTGGATTACGAATGGCTTCAGCGATCTCAGGCAGCAGGACGACGAGCTCGATACGACGATTGATCGGATCCGTGGGCGAAGTGTCAGACAACAGTACGCGGTCCGCAAAGCCCGATACGCGCAAAAGTTGATCTGGGTCAAGCCCACCGGCCACTAATTCGCGACGCGACGCATTGGCTCGGTCATTGGACAGCTCCCAGTTGCTGTAACCCCGGTAACCACCCGCATAGGGAACACTGTCAGTGTGCCCACTGATGCTTAGGTCGTTCGGCAATTCGTTCAACAGCGGTGCCATGGTGCGCAATAGGCTGCGCATATACGGCGCCACTTGATCGCTACCCAGCTCGAACATCGGGCGCTGCTCGGTGTCCAGCAATTGAATGCGCAGTCCTTCCCGGGTCAAATCGAAGCGCATTTGGTTGCGCAGCTCACGCAGCTCCGGGTCACGCTCGATGGCGCGCTCGATACGCTCTTGCAGATCATCGAAGAAACGCCTTTCCTGAGCGCTTGGGCGTGTTTGCTGTAGTACGTCGATGCGCGCACGCTCACCGTCGCTGTGCGTGGGGTCAGGCCCTCCACCAGGAATCACGCGTGTACTGCCCGACCTATCTCCTCCGGTAATGGCGGTCACGAGCGGGGTGCTGAAGTACTCCGCAACGCCCCTCCGGGTTTCGTCACTGGAGACACTCAAAATCCACATCACCAAGAAGAGGGCCATTAGTGCGGTCATGAAATCCGCCAGCGCGATTTTCCACGCTCCCCCATGGTGGGCGTGCACCACTTTCTTACGCCTGATGACAATCGGGCGCTTATCGCCACCTTTACTCATGCATTACCGCCCTTTTTGGCGTCGCGCACGTACTCTTCCAGTTCGGTAAAGCTGGGTCGTTCAGCGGTATGCAGGGCTTTACGACCAAATTCGACGGCGAGCTGAGGGGCGTAGCCGTGCAAGCTCGCCAGCAGTGTTACGCGAATGCACTGCAGCATTTTTTCTGCTTCTTTCGCCTGGCGATCGGCATAGCTGGCGATCGGGCTGATAAAGCCGTAGCCCATCAAAATACCGAGGAAGGTCCCCACGAGCGCATGGGCAATCATTTCGCCCATCTGCTCGGGACTGGCGTCAGCGTAGGTAAGTGCTTTAATGACACCCATAACGGCCGCCACGATACCAAAGGCTGGCATCGCATCGCCGACCTTCGCAATGGCATCGATGGGCACATGGGCTTCCTGCTCAAACACTTCGATTTCATGCAGCATCAGCTCATCGATTTCCATGGGCTCCATGCCGCCACTGACCATTAGTCGTAAGTAGTCGGTCAGGAAGTTCATGATATGCGGGTCTGCCAGCACCGAAGGATGCTCTTGAAAAAGAGGGCTCTCTTGGGGATTGTCGATATCGCGCTCGATGCCCAGCATCCCCTCACGGCGTACTTTGGAGAGGATTTTGTACTGCAACGCCATGAGCTCCATATAGAGCGCTTTATTGTACTTTTTGGTGCGCTTTAGGCGGGGCAAAATTTTGAACGACGCCTTGATGGCTTTGCCGTTGTTGGCGGCGATAAAGGCACCTACGCCAGCCCCCCCAATGATCAAAAGCTCCAATGGTTGGTAAAGAGGACCTAAGCTGCCCCCTGCCAGTACATAGCCGCCGAACACACACCCTATTACGACCACATAACCTAAAAGAATCAGCACAAGCAGAGTCCTTGCGATATCGGTTTTTTTATCAAACAGAGCAGGGTCCCAGGCTTGTCCACGCAGGCACCGCTCTATCCCAACTGCTACTTAGCAACATCATACTAAGACGAATGCGCTGTTTAATGAAAAAGTACCACCGCCTTTTACCGCTATCTAAGCGTTAGAGAGGTAGTTTATTGACTCACCGCCACGCCGCTAGAGGTGTGACAATTTTATACGTTCAGCGCGATGCTTTACGGGTCTTGCCAGCCCGGGAAGGGGGCTGGCAAATACCGCAGACATAGTCGTGCGTTGGGCTGTGGGCATGAGCGACGAAGTGGCCTTCACAACGTGTACAGGTGGTCAGCTGCAAAAGATCACTTTCGAAAAAGCGCACCAGTGTCCAAGCACGTGTCAGCCCAAGCACAGGCTCCACACCTTCCAAAGAAATCTGCTCTTCGTACAGTCGATAAGCCTTAACGAAGGCGTCGATGCGCTCACAGCCAGCGCCTTTCAGCAGCCCGACATAAATGTTGTAGAAGAACGAGGAGTGCACGTTGGGCAGCCAAGTGACGAACCAATCCGCAGAGAATGGCAGCATCCCCTTAGGCGGCGACATTCCGCGCACTTCTTTGTAAAGTTTGATCAAGCGGGTACGGCTCAGCTCCGTCTCCGTCTCCAACACCTGCAAACGTGCACCTAATTCGATCAGCTCAATGGCCAGCTGTACTTGGTGCATTTCATCAACCAAGCTTTTCTGGCTCACTTCGACTCTCCTGACGTCAGTGATCTCATCGGCTCACAGGCAGATAGCAGTGACGCATGCAGCCCCGACAGCCCTTGATCCCTAGGGTTTTCAAGAATGTCGCGCAGCCGCTGTCCACTCGAGTGGCTGAACCGGCAGACCAACTGGTTGCTCCGCGCCAGCTTGGTCAATTGCCACGCATTGAGCGATATCAAAAGGTCGGCGAGCTCACCATCGATTTTTAGGCGAAACATCGCTGCCTCACGATCTTCGCTCAACAGCCGCTGCGCAAGTAATAGATACGCTAAGTTGATCTCTTGAATTTCATCGAGAAAGCTTGTTTGACTCATAGTGTCCCATCGAACGACACAGGCGCTACATTGTGACCGTTATACTGGCGCCATTGATGACTTTTGTTCCCAGTATCATGGTTGCATACAACGCTTGCATTGGCTACTTGAGCCTTTCACGCTGAGTCAGCCCACTGTCCGATAGCTCAAAGACCCAGACGAGCAGCTCAGCGACGACCTGATACAAGCTGGCAGGTATCTCTGCATCTAAGTCTAACTGCATTAATAGCGCTACCAATTCTGGGGCATCGTGTACGTAGATACCCTGGCGCTGCGCTTCCGCCATAATCCGCTCTGCAAGCTCCCCGTATCCTTTTGCCACGACACGTGGAGCCCGCTCTCCCTCTTGATAGGCCAGCGCGACGGCTTGGCGGCGTCGATCATCCGCGATCGGCATCATCGCTCTCCAATGTTACATGTCTCACCATGACACGAACTTTACGGAAATCGAAGGCACTTAACCGCTGCTCCAACGCGCCAACGCCCTCTTCTAGGCGCTGTTGAGTCGTCACATTATCGGCCGTCAAATCGATCGTTAGAGTTCCCTGATAAAGTGACAGCGCAATGCTAAAGCGTCCGAGATTAGGGACATCGAGCTGCATTTCCGACCGCCACCCCTCGTCTGCCTCACCCTCGTCCCCCCCCGCGCCTTTTTGCCCGTCGCGGCCGGGCAGATGGATCACGAGCGCCATAAAAATCCCCGCCCAGACATCACCTTCCCAGCGCAGCGTCGGCGTTACCATCATCTCCAATTGCTGACGCACGAGCCCTTGCAAGCTCTCGTGAACGATCTCCTTGGGCCCTCCTCGACTCGACACGTCCCATTCGCTGCTCACTGGCAAGGCCACGGGCACCTGAGGCAGCTCTCGACTGACCGTCAAGGGAGGTGGCGTAGCGCTGGGGCTGGGCGGCAACAGGGCGGGACGCTCTAGCAGTAGCTGACCGCCCGCTGCCGGGGTCAGCGATGTATTAGGCAAAATGGCTAACGGCGCCGAGCTCGCCAATAGCGCCGACGCAGGAGCCGTGGAGGTGGTATTCAGCACTGCCGATGTAGCGTTAGGCACGAAGATGGCGGCAGGGCGAGGACCAGGCTGCATTTGTGGTTCACGCATCAGCTGTTGACGGGGAGCCTCACCTTGAAACCAGCGCTTAAGGTGGGATTCGTAAAAGAGACCGCTGTCTCGAATACTCGCCTCTAATCGGTTAGCCAATACCGTTGCCGAGGGCGTCTCCTGCGTTGTCATTAGCGGCGCTTGTGGACGTAGCACGGTGGGAGGAGCAGGAAAACGCAGCAACACATCGGCGATAGTGCGCGCCGCCGGACTGAAATGCGTTTGCGTGGAGCTAGGAGCCCCAGTGGGCAGCGCGCCCGGTGGCGCTTGTCGAAACCCATCGGGCGAGCCTGGCAAGCGCTTTAGATCACCCAATAGCGGTGCGAGTGGGCGGCCATCCAGCCCAGCATCACCCTGTAACGCTCTTGGTCCGTCACCGGCATATACCGGTTGAACGGGCGCATTCAAAGCACGCTGTGTGGACACCTCGGCTTGGCGGCCAAGCACCTGATGCAACAGGGTGTCGATAAGCGGCGTAATGCCACTCACGACGCCCCCTTATCGCGAGAGGGATCGCTCTCGTAAGCGTCGTAGGCCCCCTGCTGGGGCGCATAAGCGCGGTGCAAATCCCGCTGACGCTGGGTGACACCGATCAACTTGCCAAGCTCATCACGCCGGGCAACCAAGCGGCGACGAATCTCAACGTCATGCTCCAGAATTTGCTCTAGCAGTTCAGACTTGCGCTGCTTACCCTGCGCATCGAGCACGACCGTGACATCTAATTCACGCAGCTCTTCAACCAGCACCACGTAATTACTGCGCTGTTCGATCAGTTCTGCCCACTGCTCTGCGTTCGCCAGCTCATGCATATGGTGAACGCGCACCAGCAGCTTTGAATAAGCATCCAAGAGTGCCTGTTGCGAATGACGATGGGCTGTTTCGGAAGCTGCCATGCTTGCCTCATGCACTCTGCTGTTGACCGATTTCACGCCATGCGGAAGCGATATCTTCAAGTAAACGCTCGGCTTGATTGAGGCTCTCTTCGTCGTTGCGTAAGTTAGCCGCCAACAGCAAGCGAGCGATATAGTCGTACAGTGACGCAAGCCGCTCGGCAATAACGCCACCTTTCTCTTGATCAAGGGCCGCCGCCAGGCCGTTATTGATAATGTCGAGAGCCTTGGAAATCGAGCGCCCTTTTTCGGCCCGATTACCAGCTTGCATATGAATACGTGCTGCACGGATGGCTGCCTGAGCACCGTCAAAAAGCATCACGATCAGTTGATGCGGGTCAGCAGACATCACACCACTTTCAACGCCGACACGGGCATACGCACTTGCACCACGTCCATTAGCGGCGCCACCGCGAGTGTAAGTCATTGGCGGGCACTCCTGTATGAGGTAAAACGACAGCCGTTACTTCGCAGCGAACGGCTGTTTCAACTGAGTGGTTGAGCATGCTTGCTCAGCTATTCAATATATCGGCGCGGGCGTCGCGGACTTTAAACATAATGGCGTTTTAATTTTGCCACCCTGCGCGGGACACCTATGTCGAGACGGCTACTTCACGGATGGGTTTACCCAGTCGTTCCAAGACGTCGCCTCGAATGACCGCACCCAAATTGTCACGCATGGGTGGCTCTGGCTGCTGCGTCAACACGACCTCTAGCGGCGAACCACTGTCATCGAGACGTAGTACCCAGGCCAACTGTTCGCTCGAAAAGAGCGCCAAAGAACCCACCGGTAGCGTTTTGAAATGCTCGATGTAACGCTTGATCCAGCGCGGGTCGAACTGATGCGGATGCGCAAGGAGGTGTCGGTAGATCTGCTGAGCGGTGCGCCCTGGGCGATCCGCACGGTCGCGCCGCATGGCTTCTACCACATCGACGACCGCACTCGCTTTTGCCAACTCGTTGATGTCCTCACCGGTCAACCCTTCTGGATAACCGCTACCATCCAGCCGCTCATTGATACCACCAATGACGGCTTGCGCCACGGTGGCAGAGAGCCACTGGCAGGTATGTAGACGCGCCAATAGTAGCGACACGTGCTCACTGAGCGCGCGACGATGGGTCGCCTCAAAGCTAGGCGCCTTGAACACTACCTGAGGTATCAACGCTTTACCCAGGTCGTGAACCAATCCACTTGCCACGATGGCCTTACGCACTTCCCGGGGCATGTTATTGCCTACCAAGTCCAGTAGATGCACCGCCACGGCGATACCGTGGCGCACCAGCAGCGGCTCCAATGAAAGACAGCGAGAAGCAAACAATAGCCCTTCACGATCCTCTTCGTGCAGCATCAACAAACGGTCGGCATTGCGTGAAAGCTGGCGTGAATCGATGTCGCTCCCCTGCTGAAGCAGCAGCAACTGGGCATCCAAAAACGCCGCCACTTTGACCAAGCGCCGCGCCATTGGTGTCGCGTAGCGACGAATATCTCGTCTTCCCACGTGCTCGGTATCCGGCGCACGACGACTAGGCTGCTCGAAAAGGGGCGACGGCTGACGCTCTTCTTGGGCTTCTTTTTTATAACGCGACGCTTCGCGCTCGATCTCGCAGACGAAGTACCAAATCTGGCGCTCTTGTTCGGACGTGCAGCCTGTAAAACGGAAGCCAACGCGCAATAAGTGACGCTCAGGGTCGGTTTTTTGGTGCCGCGCAACCGCGTGAACCTCGAAGTAAGTGCCATTAGGGAAAGTCAACGCAATCTTCAGCGGCGCATCGGTCTCTGCCAGCACGCCACTAGCGGCCAACGGCAACTCAAGCTGGCATCCGTCTTGCGACAGGTCGCGAAGCTCGCCCAGCACACTTTCATCCCCATCCCCAAAGACGGTCGCCGCCACCACCATACCCATGCGCAGTTCGGCACGATAGGACTCACGACGCTGCAAAACGTCGACTGAGGCAGGATAATCACTGCAACATAAAAAACGACCGCCAGAACGGCGGGTTTCGGTCAACGAGAGAAGCGGCGTTCTCACTACTTTACCCTGGGATTGACCACGCAAGAAAAACTGCTCTCCTTGCTGCAAGCGGCCCAGCAAGTAGTCGACGGAGGAGAGATCCATGACGAGCGTGTCGCCCTCATGCTGCTCCATCAACACAATAGGCTCTGGACTCGCATCAGGGGCTGCCAAGCAAAGAGACACGCCGCCACTCTCGATCATGGTGTTTAATAGAGAGCTTATGGCCGACGCGCTAGTGACGCTCTCGTACTCATCTTGCTGGACTTCCATGCGTGCCTCACTTTCCCCAACGCGTTATGTATTAACACCCATCACAAAGTAACAAAGCATAACAGAAGCTTTCATTGAGCCGTATGCCCGCCATAGGGCTAATAACACTTTCTTTTCGTCTATAGTAAAAACTATAAAGTTGATGGCAAACATGCCGATAGACTTGTGAAGAGGCTCATCACCGAACGGTAAACGGCCTCACGCCTTTACTCGGTTACGCTACCTAGCCATGACTGGCTTCGCTTAGGGAGGAACGTTGTATATGGGCCCATTCATCGTTGATTCAATCGCCTCATCACTCGTCGCCGCACTGCCGCAGGAGCGCTCACGCCATGATTCCAGCCTCATTGCGATCACGCCTACCCCCCTCCAGCCAGCACCCTCAGACACTCAACCCGCGACCAGAGAAGAGCTGGTGGAACCTATCCAGCGCATCAACGATGTCATGCGCCCTCGTGGGCTTGAATTCGACATCAGTGAGGATTCATCGCGCATCATCACCCGAGTGATCGATCGAGAAACGGGCGATGTGATACGCCAAATCCCTGCAGAAGAGATATTACAAATGGCCGAACGCCTGGAGGAACTGCAAGGCAAGCTTATCTCTTCACAAGCGTAACGGTAGCAGCGCACGGCCAAGAGCGTCGGCATCGTGTCAGCCGACCACCCTCTCGGCTTAAGCTAAACGCCTTACACCTGCATATTCATAACGTCGCGGTATGCGGTCACTAAACGATTGCGTACCTGCATACCCATTTGAAAGGCCACGCTCGCTTTCTGCATATCGACCATGACATCGTTCAGTTCGACGTTCGGCTCACCAGCCTGAAACGCCATCGCTTTCGCGTTGGCCGACTGCTGTAAACGATTGATACGCTGAATAGAAGCCTGCAGCTCACTACCAAAGCCCGACTGCCCAACCGACGTCGTTAGCTGCTCGCCCTTGATCGGCTGAGCCGCCTGGGCGGCGAGCCCTTGCATCTGCTGCAGCGCAGACTGTATGGAAGGTGAACTCATACACTTGCCTCAATTTGCGGGTGGCCATTTAATGCCGCAAGCCTACCATCGGTACGAAAAGCCTCATACGTACAAATGCGTGTGAAAAGCCAAGCTTTTCGTTCATTTATGGTTGACGCCCCCCAGGATAATGGCGTCCATCACAATTCCGCTTCATTCTTTCAGCGGATAACCGCGATTGACGGATATAGCCTATGCCTTCTTTGGTGATGCGCCTTGGTCGACCCCCGTTTTGCCTTCCCATCTGGAGGGACGCATGAGCGAAACGGGTGCGACGGCAGGCCGTCAAAACAGCACGACACAAAGCCCTCCGCGTAGCGGAGCTGCAGAGAACGACACCAACAGCCCATCGGTTTTTGAGCGCACTATGAAGCAGTTGCGCGGCAATCCGCTTGTGGTCGTTTTGGTGGCCGCTGCTGCGTCTATCGCGATTGTGGCAGCCCTCTTCATGTGGGCCAGCAGTCCCGACTACCGGGTGCTTTATAGCAACCTCAGCGAAGCTGACGGCGGCCGAATCATTACAGAGCTAGATACCCGTGGCGTTCCCTATCAGTTCAGCCAGGGTGGCCAAGCCCTGCTGGTACCCAGCGACCAAGTGCACACCCTGCGCCTTCAACTGGCCGAACAGGGTCTACCGCAAGGGGGTAACCTGGGTCTAGAGCTCATGGAAACGCAGGCGTTCGGTATTAGCCAGTTTGCTGAGCAGGTCAACTTCCAACGTGGACTGGAAGGTGAGCTTGCCCGGTCCATCGAGTCGCTGGGGCCCGTCGAACGCGTCCGAGTGCATCTTTCCATGGCGAAGCCGTCGGTCTTCATCCGCGACCGGGAGCCTGCCAAGGCATCCGTCGTGCTCACTCTGTTACCTGGGCGGGTACTGGGTGAGGGTCAGGTGAGCGCCATCGTCCACATGGTGTCCAGCAGCGTGCCCGAACTCGCCATTGAGGACGTCACCGTCGTCGATCAAAACGGGCGTCTACTGACAGCCAACAGCGCCCAAGGCAACGATCTAGACGGCACTCAGCTGGCCTATATCACGGAAGTCGAACGCTCTTACCAGCAGCGGATCGAAAACATCCTGTCGCCTATCATGGGCAGCGACAATGTACGCGCCCAGGTAGCGGCTCAAATCGATTTTTCGCGTCGTGAGCAAACCTCCGAGCGCTATAGCCCCAACCAAGCACCTAACGAGTCCGCCGTACGCAGTCGCCAGCTGAGCCTGTCGTACGATGGCGAAGACCCGTTAGCGACCGGCATTCCTGGCGCGCTCAGCAATACTCCGCCAGGTGTCGCTCCCTCCCCCATCAATCAGCCAGATGCAGAAGAGGGCGATGGGAACGACGATGCCGAGCCCGGTGCGCTGCGCAACCTGCGTCAAGAAGACGTGGTGAATTACGAAGTCGACCGCAGCATCGAGCACGTTCAGCATCGCCTAGGCCAAGTCCAAAGGCTCTCTGCAGCGGTCGTTGTCAATTTCCGTCGCGTGACCAATGAAGAGGGCGAGGTAGAACAGGTGGCTCTCAGCGCCGAGGAGATCGCCCAGATCGAACGCCTTGTTCAGCAGGCCATGGGATTCTCTGAGCTACGAGGCGACCAAGTCGAAGTCGTGAATACGCCCTTTGCCGCCGATGACGAGACTCGCATCGAAACGGAGTGGTGGCAGCACCCCGACAACATCGCCATGGCGACGACGCTGGGCCGCTACCTTCTTGTCGCTATTGCCGCCTTGCTACTCTATTGGCTGATTTTGCGCCCGCTGATCAAGCGCTACACGCAACCTCCGGTGATGGCGGCTGCCATGCCTGGAGGAACGCTGAGTACGCGCATAGGAGATGAAGAGGACGAGCAGGAGAGTGAGAGTGATGGCGACGAGGAAGACACCTACAGCAGCAAGCCCAAGCGCCGTCGCAAAACGTCGCTCTACGAACACAACCTTAACGATCTGCGAGAGATGGCTCAGGAAGACCCCCGTATGGTCGCGATGATCATTCGCAGTTGGATGAACGCCAATGACTAGCATTGCCGAAATGAGCGGCGCTCGTAAAAGCGCCATTCTCCTGCTGGCGCTGGATGAAGACAGCGCCGCAGAGGTGTTCAAATTCCTCAGCGCCAGCGAAGTGCAAGAGATCAGTACCGAAATGGCGCGGCTTCACCAAGTCTCCCATGAAGACATGAAAGCCGTGCTAGAAGCCTTCCATCGCGAGACCGAAGAGTTCGTGGCCCTGAACCTCAACTCAAGCGAACACATTCGGTCGGTGCTGACCAAGGCGCTGGGCAGTGAGCGAGCCACCAGCCTCATCGAGGACATTCTCGAATCTACGGGCGAAAACTCCGGTATCGATGCCCTGAACCTGATGGAAGCATCCATGGTATCGGAGCTTATCCGCGACGAGCACCCGCAGATCATTGCGACCATCCTGGTACACCTGGATCGTCATCAGGCGGCCGATATTCTCGAGCTGTTCGAAGAGAAGTTGCGTAACGATGTCGTCCTGCGGATTGCCACGTTCAGCGGCGTTCAGCCTGCCGCTCTGCAGGAGCTCACCGAGGTGCTCAGCAGTATGCTCGATGGCCAGAACCTCAAGCGTAGCAAAATGGGCGGCGTAAGAACGGCGGCCGAGATCCTCAACCTGATGAATTCGTCTCAGGAAGAAGTGGCCATCGAGACCGTTCGTTCGCACAGCGAAGATCTTGCCCAGAAAATCATCGACGAGATGTTCCTGTTCGAGAACTTGCTGGACCTGGACAACCGTGCCATTCAGATGGTGCTACAAGAAGTCGAGACGAACTCCTTGGTGGTGGCACTCAAGGGAGCCCAAGACGCGCTGGTGGACAAATTCCTGCGCAACATGTCCCAGCGTGCTGCCGACTTGGTTCGCGAAGACATGGAAGCCCGTGGCCCCATTCGCGTTTCCCAGGTAGAAACCGAGCAGAAAGCGATTCTACAAATCGTTCGCCGCCTGGCTGATTCAGGTGAAATCGTCCTAGCAGGTGGAGACGACGAGTATGTCTAATACGCATGCTCCCGAGTTTGACCGTCACGGAGATTGGCGACGTTGGCAAATGGACGAGCTGACCTCGTCCCGCCGCTCACAATTCGACAGCCATGGCACTGTGCCTAACGAACACCAGCGAAAAGTCGAGGCGGCACGGCGCGCAGCAGAGGAAGCGCGGGTACGTGAAGAGCAAGAGCGTAAAGACATTTACGAACGACTGCGCAAAGCCGCCGAAGAAGAGGGGTACCAGGCAGGGCTGGCGCGCGGACATGAAGAGGGGTATACCCAAGGCCTTAACGAAGGCCGCGAGCATGCCGCGCAAGAGCTCAACGAACAAATCCGCCAGAGCGTGACACCTCTGGCGGCGTTAGCTAAACAGTTCTCCGATGCTCTTGAGCGCCTTGACGACACCATTGCTCACGACCTGGTAGAGCTTGCTTTGACCACCGGCAAGCAGTTGGCAGGCGAGGCATTGGCAGACCATCCCGACCATATTCTCGCCATCGTGCGAGAGCTGCTGCACACCGAGCCTCCGCTCGTTGGCAGCCAACGGCTATGGCTCAACCCCGCTGACCATGAACTCGTCGCTGAGCACTTAGGCAGCGAGCTAGAAGCGGCCAGTTGGACGCTGCAGCCGGATGACCAGCTGGCACGTGGTGGCTGTCGCTTGACCAGCGCCCAGGGCGAATTGGATGCCACGTTCGAAAGCCGTTGGCAGAGCGTCCAAGCTCAGCTCCGTAAGCGCCACAGCGCGCCATCATCGGGAGCGTAATGCCATGAACCATTTACGTTGCCCGCATCAGCACCGATGGCAAAAAGCTCTCCAACGCACGACTCAGCGCGTGGGAAGGCTACCGTATTACCGCACCAGCGGTCGCGTGGTGCGCGCAACGGGCATGGTGATCGAAGTAGTCGGGTTACGTGTGGCGGTTGGGAGCGCCTGCCAAATCGAACTTCCGGGCGCCGATGGCCGCCTGAACGACAGTGATAAGCATGCCGAAGCCGAAGTCGTTGGCTTCTCGGGCGATAAGCTTTACCTGATGCCGCTGGAAGAAATTTCTGGCTTGATGCCAGGCGCACGGGTGACGCCCTTGGTCGATGGCAACGGGCATAGTGCTCGTCGCTTCCCAGTCGGCGACGAACTGCTGGGGCGCGTACTCGATGGTAACGGTAACCCGCTCGACGACCGTGAAAGCGTCGAAGAGGCACCCCGCACGACTCTGCAGTCTCGACCGCTCAACCCGCTGTCTCGAGCGCCCATCGAGTCACAGATCGATGTCGGCATCCGCGCCATCAACGCACTGCTTAGCGTAGGCCGAGGCCAACGCATGGGGCTATTCGCTGGCTCTGGGGTCGGTAAATCGGTACTGCTGGGTATGATGGCACGCTATACCCAAGCCGATGTGATCGTGGTTGGCTTGATCGGCGAGCGCGGCCGCGAAGTGCAGGATTTCATCGACAATATTTTGGGTCCAGAGGGCCGTCGACGCGCCGTGGTCGTCGCCGCCCCTGCCGACACGTCGCCCCTCCAACGATTGCAGGGGGCCGCTTACGCCACGCGCATTGCCGAAGGGTTCCGCGACGCTGGGCGCAACGTGTTGCTGATCATGGACTCGCTAACGCGCTATGCCATGGCTCAGCGGGAAATCGCGCTCGCCATCGGCGAACCGCCCGCCACGAAAGGGTATCCGCCATCGGTGTTCGCCAAATTGCCTGGCTTGGTCGAGCGGGCGGGAAATGCGGAGCGAGGCGGCGGCTCGATTACGGCGTTCTATACCGTACTCACCGAGGGAGATGACCAGCAGGACCCTATCGCCGATTCGGCCAGGGCGATCTTGGATGGCCATATCGTGTTATCACGCACACTGGCCGAAGCAGGCCACTACCCTGCCATCGACATAGAAGCGTCTATCAGTCGTGCGATGACTGCCATCGTGACGCAAGAACAGCAGCAGAAAGCGCGAACGTTCAAACAACTCTTTTCACGCTATCAACGCAACCGCGATTTGATCAGCGTGGGAGCCTACAGCCCTGGGCATGACCCTCGGCTAGATGAAGCCGTCAATCGCTTTCCTGATCTAGAGCGATTTCTTCAACAAAATATCGAGGAGTGTGCGCCGCTTGAGGAGTCCCGCCAAGCCCTGCACACGGTAGTGGGAGGCTAAATGAGTCATCAACAGCTCGATATGCTGACAGACCTTGCCCGCGATGCACGCGACCAAGCCGGCAAACTGCTGGCGCAAGAGCGCCAAACTCAGCAGCAAACCGAAGCGCAGCTTCAGTCGCTCAATCGCTATCGGGCGGAGTACGCCGAGCGTTTACAGCAAGCCATGCGTGACGGTATCGACCCCGCTACCATGTACAATTATCAACAGTTCTTGGCGTCACTGGATGCTGCTCTTAGCCGTGCCCGACAGGCGCTAGCGGCGCAGCAAAAGCGCGTGCAACAAAGCCAACAGCACTGGCAACAGGAGCAGCGCAAACTCTCCTCTTACGATACACTGGCCTCGCGCCGGTTATTAGAAGAGCACCGCCGACAAGCGCGTCACGAGCAGAAAGCGAGCGACGACATGGTCACTAATCGTCTGGCTCGCCAACAGTCTGACAAACCCCTTTAGCGTCGCGTCAGGAAGCCTATTCATGAATATTCAACTGTTACTTTCTGCGAGTCCTAGCCAAGGCAATGGCATGTCGGCTTCACAGGCAACCGGGGCTCAAAGCCTCTCCAGCAACGGTCTTTTCCGCCAAGCCATGCTTCAGGCGAATGAAGGACAGCCACGCCTGCCGCAAGAACTCGCTACCGGTGCGACATCCGCCTCACAGGCATCGGCTGCTCTGAAGGAGTTCGCCTCGCTATTGGAGTCACTAGGCATTGAGCTCGACCAAGAAGAGCTCGCGACGCTTCTCGCGCAGCTACACAACGCAGAGCAACCCAGCGCCGACCAGCTAGCCGCTCTGCCCGGCATGCTCAGCAGCACCGGAGAGACCTTACCATCAGTGCTTGACGAAATTTCCAGTCGTCTTGCGCTGGTCGCAGCCTTCAGTGATGCAACGACTCAATCCCGCGACGTCACGGCTGAGACCGTGTCGATTGCTGATATTGCCGAACAGTTAGCGGTCAGCCAACAAGATGCTGCCGCGTTAGTCGCTGCTTATCAGCAACTCGCTGCCGGCACAGGCTCGGCCGGTGACTCTACACTTGAGTCCCGCAACCAGCACATCGTCTCACTGCTCGCCGCCAACTCTACGGCTCATGCATCCTCGAGCAGTCAGCCTGCCACATACAGCACGCTGACGGCATCGGCTGCGCAAATGAATGCATCTCAACTTCGCGTCAGTAGTGAGGCAATGACGAGTGCCTTGGCGGTCAGCAATGGCGCTAATGACACAGCTGCGCGGCTGGGTAGCGCCAGCGAACTAGCACTCAACGTGCCTAATGTTCATGGCACTCCTGCCCCTGCTGCCGTTCCATCGGGCACCTCGCTCCCCTCCTCGATCGGTACTCACGTATCGCATCCGGCGTGGCCATCCCAGCTCGGTCAGCAACTCGTTCAATTTGCTCAGCGAGGGGGGGAGCAACACATTCAGATGAAACTGCACCCCGCCGAACTTGGCCCGCTCTCCATTTCATTGAAAATGACCGAACACGGTGCCCAGGCGCACTTCTTATCGGCTCATGCGCAGGTTCGTCAGGTATTGGAGCAGGCGATTCCGCAACTACGCGACGCGCTGGCCGAACAAGGCATTTCACTGGGTGAAACGTCAGTGGGTGAGCAAAACGCTTCCAATGAACAAGCCTTTGCCCAGCAGGGTAATGGCGGCGGCGGGCTGAGTGACGGCAACGACGTCGAAAGTAATGGGCCAACAGCCACGTTGGACAGCACGCCGGTAACCCTGGATGGACGCGTCGATCTCTATGCTTAAGTCGCCTCGGCGTTTGGCATGACCTATGTCGTCATGATCGGGTTAATTAACTAAACCAAAAGATAGGCTCCCCAAGGAAGCCTGTTCGTTTCTTCACCATCACCCGCGTTAGGCATAATGCTTGGCTAGCGTCATGCGTGAACATCATGGGAACAACAATGGCAGAATCAAGCGGCGGATCAAAAAAACTGCTTTGGGTAATGATCATTCTTGTCTTGCTCTCGTCAGCAGGTGCAGCGGCGGCGATCTACCTCGTGCTCGACCAGCGTGACGGCAGCACCGATGGAGAAACCCAACAGCAAACGGTCGCACACACGCCTCCGGTGTTTACGCAGATCGAACCCTTTACCGTCAATCTTGCGGATGACCGCTTTGGATCGCGCCTACTTTACGCGGGTATTACCCTGCGTGTGGGTAACGAACAAAGTAAAGCACTCATCGAAGAGCACATGCCGCAAGTTCGCAGCCGTCTGCTCATTCTGCTCTCAGGCAAGCAAGCCAACCAGCTGACCTCGACAGAAGGCAAAGAGACGCTCGCCCAAGAAATCATTAACCGCTTGAGCGTTCCACTGACGGAAAACCAGCCCCCGCTAGACCTTCGGGAAGTGCTGTTTACCGAATTCATTGTGCAATAACCTAGGGAACGGAGCCGTTCATGTCGCAGGACGATCTACTGTCCCAGGAAGAGATCGATGCCTTACTCAAAGGCGTCAGCGGAGATGACGAGCCCTCGGTAGCGTCTTCTCAAACGCAGGATGAATCGCGTATACGTCCTTATGACCCGTCGACACAGCACCGGGTCATTCGTGAACGTCTTCACGCGCTCGATTTTATCAACGAGCGTTTTGCGCGTTATTTCCGCAACGGCTTGTTCAACCTGATTCGGCGCAGCTCAGACATCACGGTAGAGTCTGTTAGCTATCAGAGCTTCAGCAACTTTTCACGCAACGTACCGGTACCCACCAACCTCAATATCGTATCGATGAAACCGCTGCGAGGCTCTGGACTGGTGGTTTTCCCACCGAATTTGGTTTTCATGGTGGTGGACAACCTATTTGGGGGCGACGGACGTTTCGTCACCAAGTCGGATGGGCGTGAGTTCACCAACACCGAGCAGCGCATTATTCAGCGATTATTGAATCTGGCGATCGATGCGTATCAAGAAGCCTGGAAAGTGGTATACCCCATCGATGTCCACTTTTTACGCTCAGAAGTGCAGTCGAAGTTTGCCAACATCACTAACTCTCCCAACGAGATCGTGGTGAATACCAAATTCAACATCGAAGTTGGCAACCTCTCGAGCAGTTTTCAAATCTGTATGCCCTACGCCATGATCGAGCCGCTGCGTGACCTGTTGGTGAACCCGATCAACGATAGTAATCATGACAGTGACGGCTCCTGGTCACGTCGTATGGCAAGCGAACTCCGCCAATCGGAAGTAGAGCTGGTGGCCGAGTTTGCACAAATTCCCAGCCGTATTGCGCAGGTCATGGGACTGAAAAAAGGGGATGTCTTGCCGGTGGATATCCCTAACACGATTACCGCACGTGTCGATGGGGTTCCCGTCATGGAGTGCGAGTACGGTAGCCAGCGCCAGCAACGCGCGTTACGGGTACTGCGCATGATCGACCATGCTGCTATGAATAACGTATCGTCCAAGGACTTTATTAAAGGTTCAACGCGACAGAAAGCCAAGGAATCCAAAGCATGACTGATCCTAATAAACCCGATCAAAAAGTCTCTGATGACGATTGGGCGGAAGCCATGTCTGAGCAAGAAGAGCCGTCGTCTGACGCGGATGCCGCCAGCGAAGACGAGGACCCCTGGGCAGCTGCCATGGCTGAGCAGGAAGCAGCCGAGCAGTCTCATGCAGAGGATGAGCCCGCCCCAGAGGCGCCTCAAGCCAAGTCTGCAAGCGAAGAGGTGTTTCGCCCACTGAGCGGTGAGCAAGGAAATGCCCCCTCCCGTGATCTAGAGATGATCATGGACATTCCGGTCAAGCTGACCGTAGAACTCGGCCGCACGAAGCTCACGATCAAACAGCTCCTGGAGCTGGCGCAAGGCTCCGTTATCGAGCTAGAGGGCCTTGCTGGGGAGCCCATGGATATCCTGATCAACGGCTATTTGATTGCCCAGGGCGAAGTGGTCGTCATCGAAGATAAGTACGGTATCCGTATTACGGAAATTATCACGCCGTCCGAACGGATTCATAAACTCAACCGATGAGCGTGGCGACTTCCAGCGCTCAGCCCTCGGTCGATGCGCTAAGCGGCGGTGACGCCCTGGTGGGCATGGCCGCGTTGGGTAAAACGGCCGCGGCGCTCGCACTCGTCATAGCGATCATTTTGGTCTGTACGTCGCTGCTCAAGCGCTGGCAACAACACCGGTTCGACCAGGGGGCGCGGCTTCGGATCGTCGGAACCACTGCCGTTGGCAATCGTGAGCGCGTGGTGGTCGTCGAAGTAGAAGATACGTGGCTAGTGTTGGGGGTCAGTAGTGGCCGTATCAGCAAACTGCATGAGCGGCCCGCTCCACTAGACCGCCCCCCGACGCCTGAATCGCCGCCCTCTCGTTTCTCGCAGCGCCTAGCCAATGCGCTGGCCAAGAATCGTGGTAAAAGCGCCTCACCCTCTTCAGACTCTCAGCACTCATCATGACTCACGTTTCGCCCGTTGCTTGGCCCTTTCTACGTCGCTGGTGGCTGTTGGCGCTGTTTCTGGTTGGCAGCCTGATAGCCTTACCCGCCGCCGCTCAGCAGCTACCCGGCCTTGTATCACAGCCAATGGAAGATGGCGGCCAGCAGTGGTCGCTCTCGCTACAAACGCTGCTATTTTTAAGCTCGCTGGCCTTTTTACCTGCGATGCTGTTGATGATGACCAGCTTCACACGCATCATCATCGTATTGAGCTTGCTGCGCACCGCCATGGGAACGCAGGCAACGCCGCCCAATCAGGTACTACTGGGCATTGCGCTGTTTCTGACGTTTTTCATTATGTCGCCCGTCTTGAGTCAGGTCTACGATACCGCCTGGGTGCCTTTGACGGACGAAGTGATCAATTTCGAAGAGTTCTTACTGCGTGCTCAACTCCCCTTTCGTGAGTTCATGTTGGCACAGACGCGGGAACCCGACCTCGCTCTCTTCGTTCGTCTGGCCGATGTCGGTCCGCTGCAAGGCCCCGAGGAGCTCCCCATGCGGGTGCTGCTTCCCGCTTTTGTCACCAGCGAACTCAAGACAGCCTTTCAAATCGGCTTCACCATCTTCATTCCATTCTTGATCATTGATTTAGTGGTGGCGAGCACCTTGATGGCACTAGGGATGATGATGGTGCCTCCTGTGACCATCTCACTGCCTTTCAAGCTCATGCTCTTCGTACTAGTCGATGGCTGGCAGCTCATCATTGGCTCGCTGGCTGAAAGTTTTTATATGATTTAACGTCGCATGCGCGGCAAGGAGCCTCTATCCATGACACCTGAAATGGTGATGAGCGTTGCTTATCAAGGCATGCGCGTAACGCTTTTTTTGGCGGGACCCATGCTGTTGGCGGCCCTCTTTACAGGTCTGATTATCAGCCTGTTTCAGGCGGCCACTCAGATCAATGAAATGACGCTTACCTTCATTCCAAAGATTCTGGCCGTTTTTGCCGTTCTAGTACTAGCAGGCCCTTGGCTCATCGGTTTGATTACCGACTTTACAACGCGCCTATTCACCAATATTCCCGCCATGGTGATGTAACCATGGTCGACGTCACCTTTGCGCAGCTACAGGGGTGGCTAGTCGCTTTCTTTTGGCCTTTCGTACGCATTACAGCGTTTATGACGGCGACGCCTCTCTGGGGCCACTCTAGCATCCCAACGCCAGCGAAAGTGTCTCTGGCAGCGGTCATTGCCGTCGTCATTACTCCTGTTTTGCCTCCCATGCCAAACGTCCCGCTCATGTCTTGGGCGGGGCTTGGCATCATCGTCGAACAAATGCTGATCGGTATCGCGATTGGACTCGTGATGCATATCGTCTTCGCGGTCGTTCAGGCCGCCGGTGAGTTCATCGGCTTACAGATGGGCTTGGCCTTTGCGAGCTTTTTCGACATGTCGAGCGGCACGAACATCATGGTGCTCTCACGCATTCTCTACATGGTCACGCTACTGATGTTTCTCGCGTTTAACGGCCATTTGATGGTGTTGGAGGCGTTGGTGATGAGCTTTCAAACGCTGCCTATCGGGATCGGCACCTTGAACCCGAATGCCTTCGAATTACTGGCGCGGTATGCAGGAACGATTTTTGCCTCCGGCATGCTGCTGGCTCTTCCTCTGGTGGCATCGCTGCTGATCATTAGCCTATCGCTAGGCATCCTCAACCGCTCAGCGCCACAGCTGACCGTCTTCAATATTGGCTTTCCCACGTCGTTGACCGTTGGCATTGTGCTGCTCATGGTGTTGATGAGCGATATCGGCCGCTTTCTCCAACAGCTGTTTAGCCAAGGGGTCAATTTTACCCAGAGCCTCATCGAGACCATGGCCCCCTTGAACTAAAAAGCCTCAGCATCCTGGCTGAGGCTTTCAGTAGACGTTAGGCGCTGAGACGCTACATGAAGTCGAACAACGACATGCCTTTGATATCCACGAACGCTTTTTGAGCCGCCTGCAGGCCTACTTGACGCAGGCTATACTCCGAAATCGCATCGGCATAGTCGAGATCGACCAGATCCGATAGCGTCTGCTCATAGTTGAGCATACGGTTATTGCCTACCGCATCGATGACATCCAGCTCATTGAGCCTTGCGCCAGCAGAAGCGCGTACCGTCAACACATTGTCTAGTGAATTATCTAATTCACGCATGGACGTATTCAGCGTATTGCGAAGGGCAGCCTTTTGCGTATCGTTCTCTGCTGGGGTCTCTAGCACACGAATCGCTGCTTCCATGGTGCGGAACAGGTCAGCGGGAAGCTGGTCGCTGCCAGGCCGCGCTACCGAGATCTCATCACCGACCTGAGGAGCTCCTTTCAAGGTCAAACTGACGCCACCAAAACTTATTTGCTCGCCGGCAGGGTCATAAGCTTGGTCTTCAAGGCCCGCTACTGGCTGCCAAGCAGCACCATCAAACTGCTCAACGGTATAAGTGGGGTTACCAGCCCCATCATCGTCGAAAAGGACGCGAAAGCTTTCACCATAATTCGGGTCGTTGACGCTGGTCACTTGAGGTCCACTAAACGTCACGCTTCCCTGATTGGCTACGTCAGCGTTTGCGATGTAGCCTGCTCCGCTAGGCACACCTTGGAAAATCGTTGCTCCATTTTCTGTGACAGGCATGAGGCGAGACGAGTCGACACGCTGAGAACGCGCGTTAACATCACCATTGTATTCAATACTGCCTGTCGCAGATTTAACGAAAGGCGGCGCGTTATCTTTATAACCACCAAAAATATAGCGGCCGTTACCATCGGTGGCATTCGCCTGCCCAATCATCGTCTCGTAAACGCCTTTCAACTCACTGGCGATGGACTCCCGATCGACATCACTCAAGGTATCACTGGATGCTTGGATCAATAGTGTTTTGGCACTGGTCACCGCATCACTAATACTATTCAGAATACTTTCTGTCTGTGCCAGTGAATTACGTGCCGATACCCGAGCATCTTCATACTGCTGTGTGATGGCTTTCGACTGGTCCACCCCTACCGCACGTGATGCCGCTTGCGGATCATCGGACGGGTTGACGACCCGGCGGCCGCTGGCAATTTGCTGACCAATCTTTAGAAAGTCATTTTGCTGACGGTTAATGGAAGCCGTACTCTGCTCATACATAGTGACCGTACTGACACGCATCGCCTAAGCTCCTATTAGTTCCGCAGATTCAAAATGGTATCCATGATCGTACCTGCCGTATCGATCACGCGGGCATTCGCTTGATAAAATTGCTGGTATCGAATCAGGTTAGCCGCTTCTTCATCCAAGTTAACGCCTGACTCGGACTGCTGTACGGCCCGGAGCTGATCCGTTAGCCCCTGACGCGCATCCAGGTTGACTTGGGTAATGTTGGTGCGATTCCCCACGTCACTAACGAGCGCACCATAGGCACCGCTGACCGAGGCACTCCCCCCTACGATGTTTTTACTTTGAAGATCTTGGAGCAGCAAGGCGTTGCTATTATCGCCTGCGCCTGCAGCGATCCAATCGGCCGGATCATCGTTGGGATTGATGGGCAAACCCGCCGCAATTTTATCGGCATCGATGAGATTGACTTCCATCCCATTGGCCGCTCGACGCACGGGTTGAACCTCGAACTGGTCCCCATTGGCCGGTGTATTGCTGAACGTCATGGAGATGCCGCCAAACGACAGCGTATTGTTGGCAGCGTCCCACCCTGTCCCGATATCGACGTTTGCACCGCTATCGTTACGCGTCACTGTAGGAGTGCCGCCAGCAAAACTGACGGTGTAATCTGTTGCACGAAGTTGAGCGATGTTGTCTGTGTCAAACGCGATTGCATCGATCGTGACGGCACTATTGCCCTCATAACTGTAGGCCTGGGGTGTCCTGACATTAAAGAAGTCATCGCCCTGAACGCCGTCCAAGTCAACGCCCTGTTTATGCTGTTCGTTAAACGCCACGGATAACGACACGGCGAGCTGTCCGACTTGGTTCTGAGTTTTATCGAGCGTCTCAGAACGGAAGGTCATCAAGCCACCTAACGCGCCTCCTTTGACCGTAGACTCGTCCAACTGAATCAGGTTACCGCCTCCATCACGATATCCCACGATCGTCCGCTGTGGATCGTAGTCGGCCTGCACGGGTTCTAATTTGAACGAGCTAGTTCCCGTGACGAGCGGCTGACCGTTGGGCAAGCTAATGTTGTACGTCTTGCCATCCTGCACGTTGAGCCGCAAATCCATGCGCTCGTTGAGCTGAGAAACCAAAAAATCTCGCTGATTCAGCAAGCTGTTCGGAGCTTCACCAGTTCGTGCGCGTGCCAGCGAAATCTCTTTGTTAAGGCCGGCAATCTGCTCCACCGTATTGTTGACTTGAGTGATTTCGTCTTTGATCTGGTTATTGATATTGCTCTGCATGTCCTGCAAATAACCATCGAACGAACGAAACTGTGCGCTCAGCGTGTTTGCCGTTCCCAGCACCCCTTGGCGTGCTGCTGGGTCAGAGGGCGAGCTTGCCAAGTCTTCCAAAGACGAGAAAAACGTCTGCATGAGCGGGGAAAGACCTGCGTCTCGATCGGCCAACAAGTTATCAATTTGTGAGACTTGGTTGTAATACGTTTCTAAAGCGCTGGACTGCGTCTTAGCATTATTGAGCTGATTGGCCACGTAAGTATTGAACTGGCGCTCGATATCATCGACACGTACGCCGCCCCCTACACGTCCCTCACCGAGCTGGGTAAGCTCGCGATTATAACTGGGCGTATAGACGTTACTAATGTTGTTGCTTGTCGTATTGAGGGCATTCTGCGCCGCATTGAGGCCGCTTAAGCCGATCGAAAACATGCTCATGGTTCAATTCCTTAGGCCGGTATCTATTTATCGGCAATGCGCAGGCAAACTTGAGGCATCGCTAGCGAGAATCCGCCAGCAAACTCTCCGCTGTATTTAAGGGCCCCATCGTGTTCATGACCGAGACCAGCTTGTCGGCGTAACGCGGGTCGGTCGCATAGCCGCCGCGCTGCAACTCACGGGCAGCCTGCTCCGCATTGGCCGCTTGTAGAACACCGGCATAGCGAGGGTTGTTGCCAATCAAATTGGCATAATCGGTAAAGGCATGCTCGAACGAGTCATAGACACGAAACGTATCGACGACCTGCGTACGGCGACCGTTCACGTACTCATGGGTCACGATGTCGGTGGTCTTGCCCTGCCAATGGCTACCGGCTTTGATACCAAATACGTTGTAGCTGTTATGCCCCTGCCGAGTGGCTATTTCGTGACGCCCCCAGCCCGTCTCCAGGGCTGCCTGCGCTAAAATGAGTTCAGCAGGTACCCCCGTGGCAGCACTCGCCGCCTGGGCAGGCGTGGCCAGCGTGTTTAAGAAACGCTCGACATGGTCATGGGAAGACGTCACCGGACGCCGGGGCTCCGCCAACATGGCGGGTGCGCTGCTGGATTCCAATTGCTGGACGGCGTCCAGCTCGTCATAAAAACGGCCGCTACCCGTCGTATTGGCAGGCGCCTGAGCACTGTTCGGCTGTAGTGGATTGTCTAGCACGCGCGGCGTCCCACGAGGAATACCTGCAATCAGTGCCTGAAGTTCTTGATCAGGGTTGCTAACTTGACCAACCGCCCCTTGACGCTGTAACTGTTCCACCAATGCATCGGCCAAGCCAATGCCTCGGGAAGCCATGACCTGTGACCACTGCTGGTCGAGCATGGATTGATAGAAGGTCGTGTCGCGGCTCTCTAGCAACCCTGAGGTTGGCGTGGCATCCCGCATGCTTTTGACCATCATTTGGATAAAAAGGGCTTCAAACTGTTGCGCTGCGCCTTGCACCCCAGCCTCCGGGTCGAGGCGGGCATTGTGCTGTAGCCGCTGAAAACCGCTCATATCCAGCGCGAACTGACTGGTCATATCCCCCATACTCATTAAATGATCTCCAGCTCAGCACGCAAAGAGCCCGAAGCTCTCAATGCTTCCAGAATTGACATTAAATCTTGAGGGGTGGCGCCTAACGCATTGAGCGCGTTCACCACTTCCGCCAAGTCAGCCCCTTCGACGATCTGTAGGTACGCCTCTTGCTGTTCGATATTGATATCTGCATCCGGCACGACCACGGTGTCGCCTTGCCCCAAGGGGTTGGGTTGGCTCACGCCAAACTGGGTGTCGATCATGATCGAAAGATTGCCATGCGCGACGGCCGCACGACGTAGCGTCACCGCACTATTCATCACCACGGAACCGGTTCGTGCGTTCAGCACGACTTTAGCGGGCGCTTCGGTGGGCGTCACCTGCACGTTCTCGACTCGCGCCATGAAATTGACGCGGTCATTGGCATCCATAGGACCATCGAGGGCGATGACCCGTCCATTTCGCGCGTAGGCAACGGACTGCCCGAATTCACTGTTGATGGCAGAGACCATGCGCTGCACGGTACCAAAATCGGCGTCATTGAGCTGCAGCTCCAACACCCCGCCGTTGCCCCCCAAGTTGAGCGGCACTTCCCGCTCGACCAGGGCGCCGTTAGGAATCCTGCCTGACGCCTGCTGATTGATCTGCACACTACTGCCGCCTGCTTGTGCTCCCGCACCACCTACCAGCATGTTGCCTTGGGCAATCGCGTACGTATCACCATCGGCGCCTTTGAGCGGCGTCATGAGTAGCGTACCGCCCCGCAAACTGCTGGCGTTGGCAATCGAAGAAACGACGATGTCCAAACGCTGCCCGGGACGAGAGAACGGAGGAAGGTCTGCCGTCACCATGACGGCGGCCACATTACGCAGTTGTAGGTTGGTGCCTGGCGGCACCGTCACGCCTAACTGCGACAGCATGTTGGTCAAGCTCTGGCTAGTAAATGGCGCTTGGGTGGTCTGATCACCGCTACCGTCTAACCCCACCACCAAGCCATAGCCAACTAACTGGTTATCTCGCACGCCTGCAAAGCTCGCCAGTTCGCGCACGCGTTCAGCGTGGGCTGGCAGCATTACCAAACAAAGCGCCAACAGCGTCACGATACGCAAGGTTGCTGTTAGATATCGATACGCTTTCCACTGCATAGCCATTTCACCAGGTCTCTGTTGTCGAGCTTGTTGACACGCCTAGAACGGCGACACATTCAGGAAAAAGCGCTGCAGCCACCCCATATGCTGCGCTTCGTTGATATAGCCATCGCCCACGTACTCGATACGCGCATCGGCGACTTGAGTCGACGGCACGGTGTTTTGCGCGGTAATCGTGCGAGGATTCACGACACCCGAGAAACGAATGAACTCGGTGCCCTGATTGATCGCAATCTGCTTTTCACCGCGCACGCGCAGGTTCCCGTTATTCATGACTTCCAACACGGACACGGTAATCGTACCGGTAAACGTATTGTTGGCTTGTGAGCCGCCACCGCCTGCAAAGTCACTGGCGCCTTCGATATCGAAACCGTACTCCGCCAGCGTATCCAACACGTCGGGTAGCTGGGCCAGGTTAAGGCTTGCACTGCCCGAGCGGTTGGCATTGGATTGGGCATTCTTACTCGCGCTCACCTCTTCATCGAGCACGATGGTCAGAATATCGCCGATGGTACGGGGACGGCGGTCCTCGAACAGCGGCTGATAGCCACGACGTGCCTGGTAGATGGAGCCATTGGGTATCGGTGGCGGCCGATCGACAATGGTGATTTGCTCTTGCTCACCGACGACCGATGCCCGAGGTATCTGCGCGCACCCTGCCGTCAATAACACCAGTAGTGCCAAGCTCGCCATCACGATGCGGCGTAACTTAAAGTTTGATTTCAGCATAGCGCGACCTGTTAAGAAGCCCTGACGAACTTTGACATTAGAGCTGGCTTAGACGCGCTAGCATTTCATCGCTGGTAGAGATAGCACGACTATTGATCTCATAGGCACGCTGCGTTTGGATCATATTGACCATTTCTTCGACGACGTTCACGTTCGATGTCTCCACATATCCTTGGAACAGTCGTCCGGCACCGTTGTTACCCGGCGCATTTTGGTTTGGGGCGCCCGAGGCACCGGTTTCCAGGTAAAGATTGCCACCGATGCTTTCCAAGCCTGCTGGATTGATAAAGGAGGCAACGTTGATCTGCCCAATATCGGCATCTTGAGCGATACCAGGCTGCCGAACACTTACGGTTCCATCTTCCCCAATGGTGACCGATAACGCATTGGCGGGAATGAAGATCGCTGGCTCAATCGGGTAGCCATTGGCGGTGACCATCTGACCATTTTCGTTTAGCTGAAAACTGCCGTCACGGGTGTAGCCAATTGTGCCGTCAGGTAACAACACCTGGAAAAAGCCTTCCCCATTGATCGCAAGATCTCGGGAATTGCCCGTTTCTTCCAAGCCCCCTTGAGTGTGCAGACGCTCCGTGGCCACGGCACGCACCCCGGTGCCAATCTGCATACCAGAAGGCAGGCGGTCCTGAATGTTGTTCTGGGCACCCGGCTGACGCATGTTTTGATAAAGCAGGTCTTCAAAAACAGGCCGAGAACGCTTGAAACCATTGGTACTCACGTTCGCAAGGTTATTCGAAATGACATCGAGTTTGGTTTGCTGGGACTCGAGCCCGGTTTTAGCAGTCCACAAAGACTTGATCATACGTAGGTTCCCTTGGCTGAGTGGCTGCAATTAGCCTTGAATAGAGAGAATACTGTTGGCTCGCTGAGCATTTTCATCCGCCGAGCTGAGCATTTTCATTTGCATGTCGTAACGGCGCGCTACGTCGATCATCGACACCATGGCATCGACGGCACTCACGTTACTGCCCTCCAGCGCACCGCTAACCAACCGTGCATCTTCGTCAGCTTGAAGCACACCAGGCGCCCCATCTGCACCAGGGGGCGCTCTGAACAAACCATCATCCCCGCGCTCCAGACCCAGCTCATCTGGCGTCACGAGCTTGATACGACCAACATCCACCATTGCCGCGGGACCTTCTCCCTGAGGAATCGCACTAATCGTGCCGTCGGCACCTAGAGAGATTTGCGCCCCCTGTGGCACCGCAATGGGGCCAGCGTCACCCATGACGGGACGGCCGACACTCAACAGCACACCATCGCTGTCGAGCTGCAAGTCACCACGTCGGGTATAGGTTTCGGTCCCATCGTCTGCTAACACCGCCATCCAAGCATTCCCCTGCATGGCCACGTCCAACGTACGCCCAGTACGCTCGATGGGGCCTTGCGAGAAATCGGTTCCCGGCGTCGTGGCAACGGCAGATACCCGGGTAGGCAATGCACCATCGCCTTGCACGGGCACAGAGCGCACGGCCTGAAGCTGAGCGCGGAACCCAGCGGTCGACACATTCGATAGGTTATTACTCACTACCGACTGCTGATCCATCGTGTGTTTTGCGCCACTCATGGCGGTATAAAGCATGCGATCCAAGACGTTTACTCCTTACCCGTTCGCCCAGTCATTAAATGTTAATGATGGTTTGCAGCAGCTCGTCCTGGGTGCTAATGGTCTGGGAGTTTGCTTGGTACGCACGCTGAGCCACGATCATATCGACCAATTCACGCGCCATATCAACGTTGGATGTTTCGATCGCATTTGGTTGGATCAAACCACGCAAACCAGCCCCTGGGGCACCTAGAAGTTCCTGGCCTGAGGTGCCGGTAGCGGCCCATAGGTTATCCCCTTCAGGACGCAGGCCCTCAGGATTACGGAACGTCACCAGTGTCACTTGCCCCGCGGCACGCGACTCCTCATTGGAGTAGTTACGCATGATGGTGCCATCTTCCTCAATGGTGATACCCACGAGAGCACCTGCGGTATAGCCGTCTTGAATAGTGTCATTGACCGTGGACTCACTGGCAAACTGTGTCGTTCCCTCGAAACTCAGCTCAATATCCAAAGCCGCTAACGGATTGCCTGCCCCGAACTCATTATTATTGAACGTGGCATTATTGGTGTTCTCCGCCTGCAGAGTACCGTTTTGGGTAAAGGTGAGATTACCTAACGCGACGTCGTAGGTGCCGCCATCAGCAGGCCCACCCGAGAGGCGACCATTCACGTTCCACTGGTTAGCCGCTGTCTTTGTAAAGTAGAGGGTTAAGTTACGTGCGTTACCTTGCGAATCAAAGACAGTCGCGTTAGTGGAGTAATTGTAGGTATTCGCATTATCGGCGTTAAACGCAGCAGCAATGACTGGCTGTCCAGAGTTCAAGTTCAACGAGACACCTAACTCTGTCGTAGCGTTTGCAGGTAAGTCACCCGGCGGAATTTCCATCGGGACGACATTACCCCCTTCTTGTACGTTACCTTCGGCATCGGCAGGGTAACCCATAATCTGCGCGCCTTGAGCATTCACAAGACGGCCATCAGCGGTCATGGTTAACTGGCCGTTACGAGAATACCCGATCTCGCCATTCGGCTGCTGATAGCGAAAGAAGCCTTCACCTGCAATGGCTAAGTCCATGTTACGGCTGGTGGATTCGATGTTACCCTGGCTGAAATTCTGCAATACAGCAGATGTTCGCACCCCCAAACCAACGCGCGAGTTTGCAAATACATCCGCAAACTGAATATTGGAGCTTTTAAAGCCAACAGTCTGCGAGTTAGCGATGTTGTTACCCACCACGCCTAGTTTTTGCTGCTGAGCGTTCAAACCACTGAGTGCTTGCGTAAAACTCATGATATTCCCCTGGAAAAAGTGTCGGCTAGCGAATCATCAAAGAATTTGTTTGATTTGATCGAGTGTCACTTGGCCATAGATCGCGCCAAGGTCAAGGCGTACATCACTGCCCCCCGCTCCAGGCGAAACGCCTTGAACAAGGGCATAATTCAAGGCACGTGACTCTAGCAACTCGCCCTCGGCATTGGTTGCTTTAAAATTGACCCGGTAAGCGCCTTCAGGAACCGCTTCGCCGCCATTGGTCATCCCACCCCAACTAAACGATTCTACGCCTGCAGCCACGCGGCCTAAGTTATTGGTGTAAACCACTTCCCCTGATTGGCTCGTCACGGTGACTTCAACTTTCTCGGCAGGGGTATCCAACTCGATGCCGAACGGCGTAGCGTAGGAACCATTCTCAGGATCCACGCTCACCATTACGTTATTACCAGGAACCAGCACGGCCTTATCGATCAGGCCTGCGGCCTGCAGCGTTTGTGCCGCATCCATCTGTTGGGTAATGCCATTCAAAGTAGCGTTCAGCTCTTCAATACCGCTGACGGTATTGATCTGAGCAAGCTGAGACGTCATTTCCGAATTATCCATCGGATTGAGCGGATCTTGATTCTGGAGCTGTGTAATTAGCAGGGTCATGAAGCTATCGCGCAGCTCAGCGGACTGCCGCGTGGAGAGGCCAGCGGTCGAACCACTGCTGTTGATACTATTAACGACACTCGTGTCAATATTCATTATTAGCCCTCACCGAGCGACAGCGTTTGAACCATCATTTGCTTGGTTGTGTTGAAGACTTCCACGTTGGCTTGATAAGAGCGTGACGCAGAAATCATGTTGACCATCTCATGCACCGGATCCACGTTAGGCTTAGCCACATAGCCTTCTTCATCGGCGGCGGGGTGATTCGGCATGTACTCCATACGTAGCGGAGAGTCGTCTTCCACGACTTCAGTAACCCGCACCCCACCCACGCCAAAACGATTATTCTGGGACTGGGTCTCAAACATGACCTGTTTGGAGCGATACGTCTCACCATCTGGGCCCGCAATGCTATCGGCATTCGCCATGTTGCTGGCGGTGACGTTCATTCGCTGGGCTTGGGCGCTCATGGCGGAACCGGCGATCTCAAACGCTGAAAACATCGACATAGCTTATTCTTCTCCTATTACTAGGTTATTCAGGCTGCATCGCATTTTTCAGGCCTTGAATACGACGGTTCATAATGGTGAGCGCGGCCTGATAGCGCACCGCATTGTCGGCAAACTGTGTTCGCTCGCGATCCATATCGACAGTGTTACCATCCAAACTGGGCTGGTCTGGAATCCGATACAGTAAATCTGCACTTCCTGCGCCTCGCCAAGCTGGCCCTTCACCTGCCAGATGCCGGTCTGACGTACGCGCCAACGCCAAGCCACCGCGCTGCTGCTGAGCTTGGCCACCATCGACGGCTTTCTTCAACTCGCTGGCAAAATCGATGTCTCGCGCTTTGTAGTTGGGGGTATCGGCATTGGCAATATTGGCGGCAAGTACTTGGTGTCGTTGCTGCCGCAACCCTAGCGCCTGCTGGTGAAAGTTAAAGGCAGATTCAAGCTGATCGATCATGCCGACCCTCGCTCGCTGAGAGGCAAAAAATAAATCGGAAATTGTTGATGATGAATAATAGGCGTGCGGCTTTCACCTTAAAGCATGGAACAGCTACCGTTTACACCAGCATTTCCCATGATGCGTGGGGTACTTTTGCATTACACTGCCGGGCTGATGCTTGCCATCTGTCTTTCTAAACTGAGCGATCTTCTCATGCGCTACTTGCTGCATTTTGCTGCACGCTGCTCAATAGTTCTTAACGTTTTGTTATTACTTCTTTATGTCGGCGCTCCTCAGCCCGTCTTGGCGCAAGCTACGGATCAAACGCTGCTCGACACAGTGCAGCAGTTTCTGTACCAAGAAACTCAAACACTGGGGCAGGAGGTCGTCATCGATATCGCACCACCATCGCCGCACCTGCCACCCTGCCTTCAACCCTCCCCCTTTCTCCCTAATGCAAACCAAGCGCCAATCGGTCGTGTGTCGGTGGGCGTTCGCTGCGGAGAAGACGGACGCCAAACTCGCTATCTGCAAGCCCAAGTAGATGTGATAGGTCGCTACATCGTGGCTGGCCAAGACATTGCCCGCGGCACACTCATCACATCGTCCATGCTGGCTCAGCGTGAAGGCAATCTGAGTGATCTGTCATCTCAATCGCTAACCAGTGAGGAGGATGTCGTTGGCAAAGTTGCTCAGCGTCCCATTCGCAGCGGTAGCACCTTCCAAGCACATTTCTTACAAGCTCCCAGCCTCGTTGAACGCGGCCAGCGCGTCACGGTCATAGCAGAAGGTTCTGGCTTTCGCGTCTCAAGGGAAGGAGAAGCGCTAACGGATGGCGCAGAGGGCGAGACCATTCGTGTGCGTTTTGGCCCTCGAGACATCATGAATGCGCGAGTGATTGGCCAAGGGACTTTGATGGTGGATTTTTAGCCGATCATCTAAAGTTTCTTTTTAGGAAGCCGATAAAGGATCATATAGCGCACGGCGCCCCAACGTTGACGATGAGGCCAACAACGTGAAAATTGATAACCTTAATCCGCTGCTTCGTAATACACCAGCGCAGCAGCGTGACGATGCTCAAAAAATCAGTGGCACCAAGCCATCGGAAACGGGTAACACGACCCGTGAAGCCACTCAGCTTAGCCAGTCTAGGATCGATGATAGTCAAGATATCGACATGACTAAAGTCCAAGAAATTCGCGATGCCATTCGCGAAGGTCGGCTTGAAGTACGTGCCGACCGAATCGCTGATGGCCTGCTTGCCAACTTGAAAGACCTATGAGCCTATCACGCCTTCTTTCCAGTCAGTTGCAGCGTCTTGAAGCACTTATCGAGCTACTTACCGATGAGCAAGAGCAGCTGACCAAAGGCAGTATCGATGGTGAAGTGTTAACAGACATCGCTGCCAAGAAACAGGCACTGCTTGCAGAGCTTGAGCGTATGGAAGTTTTACGCCGCGGCGTTCAAACCAAGCTTGGCTATCCAGAAGGCGCTCCTGGCGCCAAACAAGCTGCCACCGATGCCGATTGCTTAGCCACTTGGGAAAGCCTGCTCGAAAAGAGTGAACGCGTATCACGCATGAACGCGCTGACCGGCCAAATGCTGTCCGTGCGCATGAAGCACAATCAAGAAATGCTCGACTATATCCGGCAAATTGCCGAGAAAACCCTGTATAAACCGAATGGTCGTAACAGCGCTCAGCCAGGACGTATCAATGCGTCGGCTTGAACGACAAGCATAGACAAACCCTATACAAAACGCTTCAATGAGAACAACACTGTTCACTATTGGAGCGTGTCATGTTTCCCTATCTCCCCGAAGATTTTACCGCCGTTATTGCAGGTGCCAATGGCGGCATTGGTCGTGCCATGTTGCACACCCTTTTGGCTGCACCTCAAACAGGGCGCGTCATTGCGGCTAGCCGTTCAACGATAGCGATGCAGCATCCAAAACTCGAGGCGCTTTCCGCGGACATCACCACGTCGACAGGTCGCGATGCGCTGTGTAACGCATTGGATGGGCAGCCCGTTCACTTACTCTTCAATGCCGTGGGCGTTCTTCACGATACGTCTAAGCACATACAACCCGAAAAACGACTAGAGCAGTTGGATGAGGCAGCCTTTGCCCACGTCATGCACGTCAATGCGGCAACGCCTGCGCTACTCATTGGTGCCCTCAAGCCCTCACTGCAAGGCCAGCACCCCACGATCATCGCCAGCCTCTCTGCTCGAGTCGGCTCCATTACCGACAATGGGTACGGCGGCTGGTATAGCTACCGTGCCAGTAAAGCTGCGCACAACATGTTGATGAAGACAGCGGCCATCGAGCTGAGCAGGCTTAATAAACAGTCGATCGTTCTTTGTCTTCACCCAGGCACGACGGACAGCTCTCTGTCGAAGCCGTTTCAAGCACGCGTCCCTGCCGAAAAGTTGTTCAGCCCAGAGTTCGTGTCAACACGGCTAATCGAGGTCATAAACAAGAGATCCCCCGAGGAAACCGGCAGCTTTTGGGACTGGGCGGGTGAGTCGATCGAGTGGTAACGACCTTGGTATTTTCGCTTAATTATTAGAAGTTCTTACAGCAAAAAGCCCCGCACACGGTGTGTACGGGGCTTATCGAGCGCACAACAAAAAACCCAGCCGGTTGGCTGGGTTCTTTGCGGTATAAGTGCCTGACGATGACCTACTCTCGCATGGGGAGACCCCACACTACCATCGGCGCTAAGCGGTTTCACTTCTGAGTTCGGCATGGGATCAGGTGGTTCACGCGTGCTATGGTCGTCAGGCGTAACGGGTAATGCATATCATGCTGAGTGCGTCGTTGACGCGGTAAGTGATCGTCTCATGTCCGCCAGCGTCTTGGCGGGCGAATGCGTATCCGGTTTTCCGAGTGGCTGTCCACTCGATCGTTATCACGGCGACCAGACCCCTTGGGTGTTATAGGGTCAAGCCTCACGGGCCATTAGTACACGTTAGCTCAACGCCTTGCAGCGCTTCCACACCGTGCCTATCAACCAGCTGGTCTCGCTGGGCCCTTTAGGAGACTCTAGGTCTCGGGGATGTCTCATCTTGAAGGGGGCTTCCCGCTTAGATGCTTTCAGCGGTTATCCCGTCCGACCATAGCTACCCGGCAATGCCACTGGCGTGACAACCGGAACACCAGAGGGTCGTCCACTCCGGTCCTCTCGTACTAGGAGCAGCTCTTCTCAAACATCCAACGCCCACGGCAGATAGGGACCGAACTGTCTCACGACGTTCTAAACCCAGCTCGCGTACCACTTTAAATGGCGAACAGCCATACCCTTGGGACCGACTTCAGCCCCAGGATGTGATGAGCCGACATCGAGGTGCCAAACACCGCCGTCGATGTGAACTCTTGGGCGGTATCAGCCTGTTATCCCCGGAGTACCTTTTATCCGTTGAGCGATGGCCCTTCCATACAGAACCACCGGATCACTAGAACCTGCTTTCGCACCTGCTCGACGTGTCTGTCTCGCAGTCAAGCACCCTTATGCTCTTGCACTCATTGCACGATGTCCGACCGTGCTGAGGGTACCTTCGTGCTCCTCCGTTACGCTTTGGGAGGAGACCGCCCCAGTCAAACTACCCACCACACACTGTCCTCGATCCGGATCACGGACCTGAGTGAGAACGCCAATGATGCCAGGCTGGTATTTCAAGGTTGGCTCCACCCGAACTGGCGTCCGGGTTTCAAAGCCTCCCAGCTATCCTACACAGGCAACATCAGCGTCCAGTGTGAAGCTATAGTAAAGGTTCACGGGGTCTTTCCGTCTAGCCGCGGGTACACCGCATCTTCACGGCGATTTCAATTTCACTGAGTCTCGGGTGGAGACAGCGTGGCCATCATTACGCCATTCGTGCAGGTCGGAACTTACCCGACAAGGAATTTCGCTACCTTAGGACCGTTATAGTTACGGCCGCCGTTTACCGGGGCTTCGATCAAGAGCGTCGGCCGAGGCCTAACACCATCACTTAACCTTCCGGCACCGGGCAGGCGTCACACCCTATACGTCCGCTTGCGCGTTAGCAGAGTGCTGTGTTTTTACTAAACAGTTGCAGCCACCTGGTATCTTCGACCGGTTCGGGCTGAAGGAGCAAGTCCTCTCACCCTATGCCGGCGTGCCTTCTCCCGAAGTTACGGCACCATTTTGCCTAGTTCCTTCACCCGAGTTCTCTCAAGCGCCTTGGGATTCTCACCCTGACCACCTGTGTCGGTTTGGGGTACGGTCGCACATGATCTGAAGCTTAGAGGCTTTTCCTGGAAGCGTGGCATCAATGACTTCGACACCGTAGTGTCTTCGTTTCGTGTCTCGGCCTTGAGCACCCGGATTTACCTAAGCGCTCAGCCTACTCACTTTCACCAGGACAACCAACGCCTGGCTCACCTAGCCTTCTCCGTCCCCCCATCGCAATCATGTCCGGTACGGGAATATTGACCCGTTTCCCATCGACTACGCCTTTCGGCCTCGCCTTAGGGGCCGACTCACTCTGCTCCGATTAGCGTCGAACAGAAACCCTTGGTCTTCCGGCGAGGGAGTTTTTCACTCCCTTTATCGTTACTCATGTCAGCATTCGCACTCGTGATACCTCCAGCATGCTTCTCAACACACCTTCATCGGCTTACACGACGCTCCTCTACCGCTCACACATAGTGTGAACCCGTAGCTTCGGTACCTGGTTTAGCCCCGTTACATCTTCCGCGCAGGCCGACTCGACTAGTGAGCTATTACGCTTTCTTTAAAGGATGGCTGCTTCTAAGCCAACCTCCTAGCTGTCTGAGCCTTCCCACATCGTTTCCCACTTAACCAGGATTTGGGGACCTTAGCTGACGGTCTGGGTTGTTTCCCTTTTCACGACGGACGTTAGCACCCGCCGTGTGTCTCCCACGCTGGCACTCACCGGTATTCGGAGTTTGCCTCGGGTTGGTAAGTCGGGATGACCCCCTAGCCGAAACAGTGCTCTACCCCCGGCGGTGATACGTGAGGCGCTACCTAAATAGCTTTCGAGGAGAACCAGCTATCTCCGAGCTTGATTAGCCTTTCACTCCGATCCACAAGTCATCCAAATCTTTTTCAACAGATCCTGGTTCGGGCCTCCAGTTGATGTTACTCAACCTTCACCCTGCTCATGGATAGATCGCTCGGTTTCGGGTCTATATCCAGCGACTGTGTCGCCCAGTTAAGACTCGGTTTCCCTACGGCTCCCCTATACGGTTAACCTCGCCACTGAATATAAGTCGCTGACCCATTATACAAAAGGTACGCAGTCACGGAACAAGTCCGCTCCTACTGCTTGTACGCACACGGTTTCAGGATCTATTTCACTCCCCTCTCCGGGGTTCTTTTCGCCTTTCCCTCACGGTACTGGTTCACTATCGGTCAGCCAGGAGTATTTAGCCTTGGAGGATGGTCCCCCCGTCTTCAGTCAAGGTTTCTCGTGCCCCGACCTACTCGATTTCACGTGATCAGATTTTCGACTACGGGGCTATCACCCGCTATGGCCAGACTTCCCAGTCTGTTCGCCTAATCTTTCACACGCTTAAGGGCTGGTCCCCGTTCGCTCGCCGCTACTAGGGGAATCTCGGTTGATTTCTTTTCCTCAGGGTACTTAGATGTTTCAGTTCCCCTGGTTCGCCTCTTACGCCTATGGATTCAGCGCAAGATACTCATCTTGTGATGAGTGGGTTTCCCCATTCAGAGATGTCCGGGTCACAGGTCGTTTGCCACCTCACCGAACCTTATCGCAGGCTACCACGTCTTTCATCGCCTCTGGCTGCCTAGGCATCCACCGTGTGCGCTTCATTGCTTGACCCTATAACCCGAAGGGGTCTGGTGTCTCGCAATGATAACGATTGCCGGATACGCTTGAGACGTATCACTTAACAATTACGTATGAACGTTATAAAACGTTCATGTCAGCATGATATACATTGTTAAAGAGCGACTGCTATGCGCAGTGATAAGCGGATGCTTTTTTCACTTCAAAAGAAAAGGAAAGACCTTTTTTCTTTTTTTAATGTGAAGAAAACGCTTATCACTGCGTAACGACAGCATTCTGATCAGGTAATTCATTGTGAGCGCTTACCGCGAGGATGAGTCATCGGTTAAGGAGGTGATCCAGCCGCAGGTTCCCCTACGGCTACCTTGTTACGACTTCACCCCAGTCATGAACCACACCGTGGTGATCGCCCTCTTGCGTTAGGCTAACCACTTCTGGTGCAGTCCACTCCCATGGTGTGACGGGCGGTGTGTACAAGGCCCGGGAACGTATTCACCGTAGCATTCTGATCTACGATTACTAGCGATTCCGACTTCACGGAGTCGAGTTGCAGACTCCGATCCGGACTGAGATCGGCTTTTCGGGATTGGCTCACTCTCGCGAGTTGGCAACCCTTTGTACCGACCATTGTAGCACGTGTGTAGCCCTACTCGTAAGGGCCATGATGACTTGACGTCGTCCCCACCTTCCTCCGGTTTGTCACCGGCAGTCTCCTTAGAGTTCCCGCCATTACGCGCTGGCAAATAAGGACAAGGGTTGCGCTCGTTACGGGACTTAACCCAACATTTCACAACACGAGCTGACGACAGCCATGCAGCACCTGTCTCTGCGTTCCCGAAGGCACTAAGGTATCTCTACCAAATTCGCAGGATGTCAAGAGTAGGTAAGGTTCTTCGCGTTGCATCGAATTAAACCACATGCTCCACCGCTTGTGCGGGCCCCCGTCAATTCATTTGAGTTTTAACCTTGCGGCCGTACTCCCCAGGCGGTCGACTTATCGCGTTAACTTCGCCACAAAGTGCGCTAGGCACCCAACGGCTGGTCGACATCGTTTACGGCGTGGACTACCAGGGTATCTAATCCTGTTTGCTACCCACGCTTTCGCACCTCAGTGTCAGTGTCAGTCCAGAAGGCCGCCTTCGCCACTGGTATTCCTCCCGATCTCTACGCATTTCACCGCTACACCGGGAATTCTACCTTCCTCTCCTGCACTCTAGCTTGACAGTTCCGGATGCCGTTCCCAGGTTGAGCCCGGGGCTTTCACAACCGGCTTATCAAGCCACCTACGCGCGCTTTACGCCCAGTAATTCCGATTAACGCTTGCACCCTCCGTATTACCGCGGCTGCTGGCACGGAGTTAGCCGGTGCTTCTTCTGCGAGTGATGTCTTTCCTAGCGGGTATTAACCGCTAGGCGTTCTTCCTCGCTGAAAGTGCTTTACAACCCGAGGGCCTTCTTCACACACGCGGCATGGCTGGATCAGGGTTCCCCCCATTGTCCAATATTCCCCACTGCTGCCTCCCGTAGGAGTTCGGGCCGTGTCTCAGTCCCGATGTGGCTGATCATCCTCTCAGACCAGCTACGGATCGTGGCCTTGGTGAGCCGTTACCTCACCAACTAGCTAATCCGACATAGGCTCATCCGATAGCGGGAGCCGAAGCCCCCTTTCTCCCGTAGGACGTATGCGGTATTAGCCTGGGTTTCCCCAGGTTATCCCCCACTACCGGGCAGATTCCTATGCATTACTCACCCGTCCGCCGCTCGTCAGCATCCAGCAAGCTGGATCTGTTACCGCTCGACTTGCATGTGTTAGGCCTGCCGCCAGCGTTCAATCTGAGCCATGATCAAACTCTTCAGTTTAAGATCAATGCGGTTCTTGCCTGTCGCCGAAGCAACAGAAGCGAACCAAACTTGGCTCAAGGGTCAAACGAATTCATTCATTAGGCCGAAGCCTGTTTGACGAGTCGCTTGCCTTGATAATAGGTGATTTATCACCCTCATCGGCAAGCGCCCACATGAATTACCTGATCAAATTGTTAAAGAGCAACTTTCTTAATGTCGCTGCGGCGGGCTCGATGACCTGACCCGTGTTGCCTCAGCGAGGAAGGCGTATTCTACGCATTCCGTGGCGTTTGTCAACCGCTGTTTTCAGCGGGCGAAGCGAGCGATCTGACCAACCTACCACAGAGCTCTAACTTCCTGACAAACAAGAGGTTTTTCAACCTCATCACCGCTGGTAACGCTGGGCGTCCCCGGCAGCGGATGCGTACTTTACGGATTCGATGCCGGGTTGGCAAGAGGGTTTTGTAAAAAAACTCCAACATCTTTCTGCCAAGCTGAAATGCTGTCCTCCTTAGGCTGGAGGAGTCATCGCGCCCATCGCCCCAGCTACTAGCGACTCAGAACTCAAATCGGCAATCGTACGAGCCCCTGTCAGGGTCATGGCTACCTTCATCTCTTTCTCGAACAGATCGAGCAGGTGAGCAACTCCGGCCTCGCCTGCCGTTGCCAGTGCATAGATGAAGGCACGACCAATGAGCGCAGTGTCCGCCCCCATGGCAATCATGCGCACGACATCGAGACCACTGCGCACGCCAGAATCGGCCAAAATCGCCAGATCACCTTTCACCGCATCCGCAATGGCAGGGAGCGCACGCGCGGTTGAAGGCACGCCATCTAACTGCCGGCCGCCGTGATTGGACACCACGATCCCATCGGCACCAAAGCGCACGGCATCCCGCGCATCTTCCGGATCCAGAATCCCCTTGATGATCATCGGACCGTCCCAAAACTCCCGAATCCACTCTAAGTCCTTCCAGGAAATCGCCGGATCGAAGTTATTCCCCAGCCAAGCGATATAATCCTCCAGCTCGGTGGGCTTACCCCGGTAGTCGGACACGTTGCCCAGATCATGGGGCCGACCTTTGACACCGACATCCCAAGCCCATAGAGGATGCAGCGCTGCTTGAAGTATACGTCGTGTCGGACCGTGCTTGCCGCTCATGCCGGAGTGCGCATCGCGGTAGCGCGCGCCGGGCACCGGCATATCGACGGTAAAAATCAGCGTTTTCACACCTGCCGCCTTGGCGCGCTCAAGAACATGTTTCATGAAGCCCCGGTCTTTTAGCACGTAGAGCTGGAACCAAATGGGGCGATCGACGGCAGCGGCCACTTCTGCGATGGGGCAAACCGATACGGTAGAGAGTGTAAAAGGAATCCCTTTCTTGGTCGCGGCACGCGCCGCCTGGACTTCTCCCCGTCGAGCATACATACCCGCCAACCCGACGGGCGCCAGCGCCAGCGGCATCGCTAGCTTCTCACCCAGCAGCTCGGTTTCCAGTGACAGCGACGACATGTCTTTGAGCACACGCTGGCGTAGCGCGACGTCACGCAGATCGTCGACATTTCGCCGCAATGTATGCTCGGCATACGACCCACCATCGGCATAGTGAAAGAGGAAGGGGGGAAGGCGGCGCTTGGCAGCCTGCCGATAGTCCGTAGAAGCAGAGATGATCATGACGGGCCCTATGCACGAAAGACGTTATTGTAAGTAGCCATTAAAAGTAGGCGCGAATTCGCTGATGATGGCGTTACACTCCGACCGACCGCAAACAGCGACACGCCTGTCATCAAGCCAATATTGGTAATACCAATTTACAAATAATGATCAATAACGTTAATGACAAGCTGGTGGTATGTCAAACGAAGATCCCTTCTGACGTGCAAACCAACTTTATACTTTAGTTTACTCGCAGTCGCTAACACGGTGGGTATTCGCTGCTTGAGTAGCGCTCTAAAACACCTTACTATTGGTCTTACCAATTAAGGGAGCCCCACCAATGACCTACCCTCCGCTCCGTCAACAGCGCCTTGCCGACGTGATAACGGAACGCCTGGAAGCCATGATCTTGGAAGGCAGCCTCAAGCCCGGCCAACGTTTACCGCCAGAAAGGGAGCTTGCCGAGCGTTTCGGCGTATCGCGCCCTTCGCTGCGCGAAGCCATTCAGAAGCTAGCGGCTCGCGGCCTGCTCATCAGCCGCCAGGGAGGCGGCACCTTCGTCAATGAAACGCTGAATAGTGGTTACACTGATCCGCTGCTGGAAATGCTCTCGCGCCATAACGAATTCCATTTGGACCTGCTGGAATTTCGTGACGCCATGGAGGGCATTTCCGCCTATTATGCGGCCCTTCGCTCCACGCCTGCCGACAAAGCCGTGCTCATTCAGCGCTTCGAGGAGCTGGACGGTGGCTTCGTCGGTGCCGATCCTGCGCAGGAAGCCAAACTAGACGCCGCGTTTCATCTTGCCATTGCGGAAGCAGCGCACAACGTGCTGCTGCTGCACACCATCCGCGGCATTTTCCACCTGCTCGAGCAGAGCATCGTGGATAATCTGGCCCATCTGTTTGCCAAGCCCGACTCGCGCACGCAACTCATGAAACAGCACCGTGCTTTACTGGACGCCATCTTAGAAGGCCGTGCCGAAGACGCCCGCGCCCGCGCCCATGAACACTTGGTGTACGTAGAGGAGGGCTTGCTGGAGATGGCCAGAGCCGAGACTCGCGCCCAGCGCGCGTTACGCCGTGCCCAGGGCACCAGCAGCCCGGCATGAACAGTCATGTCAGTCCTACCGCGCGGCGCTGGCGGCTGCTATGGCTGATCGTCATTCCCCTAGGGCTACTGCTATGTATGTGGCAAGCGTCCCAGCTCGCTCGTGAGCAGGCACTCTCGAATCTTCAAGATGATGCCGAAAACGAGCTGCGCCTTTCTGCAGCCAACTTGAACGGCTATCTGCTGCGCTACGACTACCTGCCACAAATGCTGGCCACGCGGGAAGGCATCCAACGCTTCTTGGACTCCCCCGAAAGCCAGGACCCCATGCCACTCAACCTGCTGCTGGATCGTTTTCGTTTCACTTCAGGCGTCTCGGACGTTTACCTGCTTGATCGCGATGCCGACACCATCGCGGCTAGCAACTGGCATCGCCCCAACACGTTCATTGGTCAGAACTACGCGTTTCGCAGCTACTACTCCGATGCCATCGCGGGTGGCCAGGGACGCTTTTTTGGGCTAGGGATCCAGTCGTTAGAGCGCGGCTACTACTTTTCCTCTCCGGTGTGGCTGGACGACACCTCTCCCGATGCCAAGCCCGATGGTGTGATCGTGGTAAAAGTGCTGCTCGATGACGTCGAGGAGAGTTGGGCCGAGCAGGACGCCGAACTGTTCGTCACCGATAGCGACAACATCATCTTCATGGCCAGCCACCCCGAACTGCGCATGAATGCCCTCTACCCATTGAGCGACGTCCAGCGCAACGCACTGCGCGCTACTCGCCGTTACGCCATGGAGCCGCTATCGCCCTCCGGCATTCAGCTGGATACTCCTTACGCGCCCGGCAGCTATTTGGTGAGCTTCGCGCATGGCCCACTGAGCGGGGGTCGCTATTTAAGCCTCACCCGGCCAATTCCTGAGTTTGGCTGGCAAATGCATATTCTCAAACCGCTGACGCCGGTCATCAATGCTCAGTGGATTGCCGCTTTTATGGCAGGGGGGCTCTATAGCGTTATCGCCCTGGCAGGCGGCATTGGCTGGCAGCGCCTAAGGTTACGTCGAGAGCGTGAAGCGTTTGCCGAGCGAGAGCGTCAAACGTTGGCCCGGGTGCGCGATGAGCTTGAAGTCAGCGTCGAGCGTCGCACCCGGGATCTGGTCGCCAGTAATCAGCGTCTTTCGGATGAAATCGAAGAGCGGCGGCGAGCAGAGGCCAACTTGCGTCAAACCCAGGATGAACTGATCCAAGCCGCCAAGCTCGCCGTGCTAGGTCAACTGGCGGCGGGCATCAACCATGAGCTCAACCAACCCCTCGCCGCCATTCGCGCCTACGCCGAAAACGCCCGGCGCTTTATCGAGCTGGCACGCATCGAGCGCGCTGACGCCAACTTGGCGCATATCGTCGAACTCACTGAACGCATGGCCGACATTAGCGCCCAACTGCGCCAATTCTCTCGCAAAAGCAGCGATCGTCAAGAAACGATTTCGGTTCAAGCATGCATCGAGTACGCCCTGCGCCTGTTTCATAGTCGCCTGCGCGATGACGCTATCCACGTGGTTCATCAGTGGCCCGAAGAGACCCTCTGGGTAGAGGGCGACTTAGTGCGCCTTGAGCAGGTACTCGTGAACCTGATTGGCAACGCGGTTCAGGCAATGAAGGAGGCCGAGGCACCTGTTCTGACGCTGAGTGCCCAAATAGACGACGCGCACATCGTCATCAGCGTGGCAGATAATGGCCCAGGCATTGCGACGGATCATCTAGGCCATATTTTCGAGCCCTTTTTTACCACCAAAGCGCCGGGCAGCGGACTAGGGCTAGGACTCTCGATCTCCTCGCGTATTATGGAGGACCTGGGAGGCAAGCTACAGGCCCGCAATCTTGTCGATGGCGGCGCCTGCTTTACGGTAACTCTGCCACGTTCGCCAGCGCCTTCCGCCTCCCGCCATGAAGAGGAGAACCCTTCCCATGCATGAGCCGTCGACACTGCCGGTCATGGTGATCGACGACGAGCCGCATCTTCGTATCACCGCCAGTCAAACCTTAGAACTCGCCGGTTATACGCCCCACTGCTTCGAGTCGGCCGAGCAGGCACTGGCCGCACTGCCAGCCAATTTCCCCGGCGTCATCGTCAGCGATATTCGAATGCCAGGCATGGACGGCATGTCCCTGTTGCATGAACTGCATAGCCGCGACGCCACGCTGCCGATCATTCTGATTACCGGCCACGGCGATATCTCCACCGCCGTGGAGGCAATGCGGGCAGGCGCTTGGGACTTCCTGGAAAAGCCTTTCGCAGGCGACCAGCTGCTGGATGTGGTGAGGCGTGGCATCGAAAAGCGCCAGCTCAGCCTCGAAAACCTGCGTTTGAAAGCCGAGCTAGAGGTGCAGCAAGCCGCACTAGGGCCACGTCTGGTCGGGAGAACGCCAGTGATCTCACGTCTCGCCGCGATGATTCAGCGCATCAGCCAAGTGGAGGCCGACGTGCTGTTGTTTGGCGAGACCGGCACCGGCAAAGACCTGGTTGCTCGGGCGATTCATGAGCGTAGCGCCCGGCGTAACAGCCCCTTTATGGCCATCAACTGCGGCGCGGTGCCAGAAAACACGATCGAATCCGAACTGTTTGGTCATGAGAAAGGGGCATTTACTGGCGCAGTGGAGCGGCGCATTGGCAAATTCGAGCATGCCAACGGTGGCACGGTCTTTTTGGATGAGATCGAATCGATGCCGCTGGCGCTGCAGGTGAAACTGCTGCGCGTATTGCAAGAGCGTAGCGTGGAGCGCCTCGGCGCCAACGAAGCAGTGCCGCTCGATATTCGTGTGATCGCTGCCACCAAAGTGGATCTAAAAATGGCCGCGGAGGAAGGGCGCTTTCGTGAAGACCTCTACTACCGACTCAACGTGGTCACGCTGCCCCTTCCCGCTCTGCGTGAGCGGCGCGAAGATATTCCCCTGCTGTTCCAGCACTTTGCCGTCGTCGCCGCCAACCGCAGCGGTTTGGAAGCGCCTACCCTGGATAGCCATGCGGTTGCGGCCCTGTTGGCCCACGATTGGCCTGGCAACGTTCGCGAGCTGCGCAATTTAGCAGAGCGTTACGTGCTGTTAGGCGCGGCGTTCGACTACCGTCTGGATGTCTTGCTCGAGGGGGTCACCGCAGATACGCAAGAACCCACGCTGCCACGCCAAGTAGAGTTGTTCGAAAAAAGTCTGATCAGCCAATCCCTGGCACGTCATCATGGCCGAGTGACCGATGTGTGTCGTCATTTAGGGATTCCGCGTAAAACGTTTTACGACAAGCTAAAGAAACATGGCCTCAGCGCCGATGACTATCGCCACAGCAGCGAGCCTTGATGAAATAACTCCAGCAGCACGCTCCAGGGGGGTACCCAAGGCATCAGCACCAACAGGGCGATCAGCATCAATAGGTTGGATAGCGGACGGCGGCTATCCCCCAGCTTCAGCGCTGTCCCGAACGAGCGCTTGAGCCGTGCACCTTCCAAATCGACACTAAACAGCTCGTCCAGGCCCAAGTGGATGATAAAACCCAACAACACCGCCGCTCCATGGGACCACGCCAGCCAGGCAGGCTGCGCCAATACGTGGTAACTGATAGCGGCGGCGGCCAGCGCACAGAGCCCTGCCGCCATCAGCGAGTGCCAGATACCACGATGCACGGTCAGGCGCGAAAATAGCACCGCCGCTAAATAGCGCACCGAAAAATAGATGCCCCCGCAGGCCACCAGCAGCAACCCAGGCGTCAGCCAGGGCTGGAGCAGCAGCACGCCCAACACCAGCGAAGGAACGGATAATAGATTGAAAATCAGTCGTATAGAGCGAGAGCGGTCGGCGTCGATGTCAGGCAGGATCCCGCCAAACGCCACCAGCGCAATGACCAGCAGTGCTTGAGGCGCTCCCCACCACTGGGCTTGCCAGCCAACGTAAGCCATTAGCGTGCCGCCCGCTGCTGCTACCGTAATATGCGTGCGAAAATTAGCCATGTCGCGGCACCCTAGAAAACTGGATAAATTACCAGATTTTTAGAGAGCGCAACATGGCTATTTTAGAAAAAAGAGTGGTTAGGCAAGCGCTTAGCGTCCGCTGTCGGTATCACTGAGAAACCGGTCTTTTAACTTGACATAATTACCCGCCGTGTAAGGAAAGAAGGCGCGCTCTTTCTCTTTCAGCGGGCGCAGCGCTTTTGCCGGGTTGCCTGCATAAACGAAGCCGCTCTCCAGCCGTTTCCCGGGTGTCACCACGGCGCCAGCGGCTATGATGACCTCATCTTCGACGACGGCCCCATCCATGACGATTGCCCCCATTCCCACCAGGATACGGTTACCCAGCGTGCAGCCATGCAGAATGGCTTTATGGCCGATGGTCACGTCGTCACCAATGGTCAGCGGAAAACCCTCCGGATTGAAGTCGCTCGCATGGGTGATGTGCAGCACGCTGCCATCCTGAACGCTGGTCCGCGCGCCAATGGTGATACGGTGCATATCGCCACGAATCACGGTCATCGGCCATACAGAACAGTCGTCGCCTAGCGTGACATTGCCGATCACCACGCTAGCGGGGTCGATATAGACACGCTCACCCAACTGCGGCGAGACGCCTTGATAGGTCCTTAAGGCACTGCTCATGGCACACTCCTCTGAAGCATTTCGCGTTTCGTAACGACACATGATGAGGGAACTATAACAACCCACCCAGTAGAACGATAAACGTCAGTGGAATCGATACCCAGCGGACGATAGTGCGCCACAGGACATAACCACCATCGCCCACGCCCAGCGCTTTCACGACCAGCGCTTGCGGCATCACCCAGGCGGCAAAGGTGGCAATCAGCAAACCGCCCAAGGGTAGAAAGATGTCAGGCGGAATACTGCTCACTAGCTCGAACACGTTACGGCCAAGCAGTGGCCGGAACTCGGCCAGCGTGGAAAATGAAAACGCCGACAGCAGGCCGAGAAGCCAAACGCTGATGGCCACCACGGCGGTGGAAACACTGCGTCGCCAACCCAGCCCTTGCAGCGTTGCCACCATTGGCTCGGCCAAGTTGATCGCCGAGGTCCACGTGGCGAGCAGCAGCAGTAAGAAAAAAACGCTGAGCCAGAGCGAGCCCCACGGCAGCTCGGAAAACGCGATCGGCAGCGTCACGAACATCAGTCCTGGGCCATCGGCAGGGTCCATGCTTTGCGCAAACACCACCGAGAAAATCGCGATGCCCGCCAACAGCGCCACACTGATATCCAGCACTGCCACAGCGAAAGCCGCTTTGGGCAGGCTCTGCTCATCGGGCATATAAGCACCGTATGCCATCAACGCGCAGGCCCCGACAGCCAGGGTAAAGAACGCGTGACCCATGGCGTGCAATACAACCGCGGGCGTCACGTCGGTAAAGGAGGGTAGAAAGAGCCAGGACAGCGCCGTGCCAAAACCTGTGGTGGTAGTGGCGTAAACGGCCAATAGCAGCAGCAAGCCGTAAAGCAGCGGCATCAGCAGGTTGTTGAGACGCTCGAGTCCCTTGGCGACGCCCGCGGCCACCACCGTCATGGTCATGAACAGAAACAGCGAGTGATTGAAGATCAGCAGCCCTGGATTCGCTAGAAAGGCTTCGAACCCCGCGCCGATCTCGGCAGCGCTGGCGCCGTGGAAATTGCCGTTCACCGAGGCGACCAGAAACTCGATCGACCAGCCGGACACCACCGAATAAAACGACAAAATACAGAACACGGTGAACGCACCAAACAGCCCCAGCCAACGCCAGTACCGTGACGCCCCGGCTTCGGATGCCAACACGCCGAGCGCCTGCATCGGCCCGCGCCGCCCGGCACGCCCGATGAGAATTTCCGCCATCATCACGGGAATCCCAAGTAGCAACACGAACGCCACATAAATCAGCAAAAAAGCAGCGCCGCCGTTCTCTCCCGCCACATAGGGGAAGCGCCAAATATTACCCAGCCCAACCGCAGCACCTGTTACCGCCAAGATAAAGGCCCGCTTCGACCCCCAGCGCTCTAGCGTTTCACTCATTACTTGCTCCTGCCATGGGTGGCATTGTTTGGTGACACTTGCAAATTAAGGATATGGAAAGGCGGCAAGACTAGCAGGCACCCGCCCCCAGGCCAAACGCTTGCAGCGGGCCGAGCATTGAAACAGCGCCCTACTGCCCGCACTGTGTCATCATCAGTGCATGCATTGTGTGCACCTTCACTTGATGACTGCCGAGGTACTTATGTCCCGCAACCCGTTGCTAGAGAGTCACGAGCTTCCCCCTTTCGCCGACATTCGTGCCAACCACGTAGTGCCCGCCGTAGAAACGCTGCTCGATGAAAGCCGCGAGGCGATTGATCGACTCGCCCAACAGGCCGCTACGACGCCACCCACATGGGAGAATTTTGCCGCCCCACTGGAAGGCGTGAATGACCGTCTTTCCCAAGCCTGGTCGCCGGTATCGCACCTCAACGGCACCATGAACACGCCAGAGCTGCGCGACGCGTACCAAGCCTGTCTGGAAAAACTCTCTGCGTTTGGCACCTGGGTTGGCCAGCACGAAGGGCTGTTCAAAGGCTGGCAGGCGCTAAAAGAGAGCGAGAGTTGGTCAACGCTGACGGCCGCCCAACAGCGTACGGTGGATAACGCCCTGCGCGATTTTCGCCTGGCCGGGGTCGATCTCCCTGCGGATAAGAAGGTTCGCTACGGCGAGATTCAATCCCGCCTCTCGACGCTGTCTAATCAGTTCTCCAACAACGTGCTGGATGCCACTCAGGCGTGGCACAAAGACATTCAGGATCGTGCGTCGTTGGCTGGCGTTCCTGAGAGCGCCCTGGAAACCCTCAAAGCCCTGGCAGATGCCAAAGGCGTGGAGGGCTACCGTATTACGCTGGATTTCCCGAGTTTCTTCCCCATCGTCAGCTACGCCGACAGCCGTGAACTGCGCGAGGAGGTGTATACCGCCTTCGTGACCCGAGCCTCCGACCAGGGTCCCAACGCGGGTAAGTTCGACAACGCGCCCATTTTGGAAGAGATTCTAGCCCTGCGTCAGGAGTTGGCGCAGCTGCTGGGCTTCGCGACCTACGCCGACTACTCGCTGACCACCAAAATGGCGGACTCCCCCACGCAGGTGTTGGACTTTCTGGAAGATCTCGCCCGTCGCGCCAAGCCTCAAGCGCAAGAGGAGTTTGCCGAGCTCAGCGCTTACGCCCGCGACGAGCTCGGCATCGAGACGCTCAAACCCTGGGATGTCGCCTACGTCAGTGAAAAGCTTCGCGAAGCGCGTTACGCTATCTCCCAAGAGCAGCTGCGTCCCTACTTCCCCGCGCCACGGGTCGTCGATGGCTTGTTCCAGGTCGTCGAGCGTCTTTATAACGTGCATATCGAAGCGGATGACAGCGCCCCGAGCTACCACGACGATGTCCGCTTTTACCGCATCAGCGAGCACGGCAAGTCGATTGCCGGTTTCTATCTAGATCTCTACGCCCGTGAAGGGAAACGTGGCGGCGCGTGGATGGCCGACTGCCGGGTACGCCGCAAAACCGATAACGGCGTGCAGCTCCCCGTGGCCTTTTTGACCTGCAACTTCACCGCGCCGGTGGGCGGCAAACCTGCGCTCCTCACCCATGACGAAGTGACCACGCTGTTCCACGAATTCGGCCATGGCCTGCATCACATGCTGACCAAGCAGGAGGTGGCCGACGTCTCAGGCATCAATGGCGTCGCCTGGGATGCGGTAGAACTGCCCAGCCAGTTCATGGAGAACTACTGCTGGGAGCGAGAAGGCCTCGACCTGCTAGCCAAACACGTAGACACCGGCGAACCGCTGCCAGACGTTCTGTTCGAGCGTCTGCAAGCGGCCAAAAACTTCCAGTCTGCCATGGGCATGGTGCGACAGATCGAGTTTTCACTGTTCGACCTGCGCCTCCACCATGAGCTGGAAGCACCTTCGGCTAGCGATGTACAAGCGCTGCTCGACGACGTGCGTCGCCAAACCTCCGTCGTACCGGTGGTCGACTTCAACCGCTTCCAAAATAGCTTCAGCCACATCTTTGCAGGCGGCTACGCCGCTGGCTACTACAGCTATAAGTGGGCGGAGGTCCTCTCTGCCGATGCCTGGAGTGCCTTTGAAGAGGCGGGTATCTTTGATCCCACCACTGGCCAGCGCTTCCGCGAGGAAATTCTTGAGCAAGGCGGCGCTCGGGATGCCGCCGAGCTATTCCGTGCTTTCCGGGGCCGTGAACCCAGCGTCGAGCCGCTGCTACGCCATAGCGGTATCCGCGCGGCCTAAACCGACCGTTTCGATACGGTGCGGCGGCTCAGCCGTCGCACCTTGGGAGCCAAACCGATGTCGAGTGTTAAACGTTTTATCGCGGGGGTGACTTGCCCACGCTGCGCCGCCATGGACCGTATTCGCGCTTGGGAGCAAAACGGTATTCGCTACCGGGAGTGCGTCAGCTGCGATTTTTTCGAACAGTTGCCCATTGAGGACGACGCAGCCCCTGAACTCACCACTCGTGTGAATCAAGTGCGCGATGAGCAAAAAGTCCAGGACGTGCAGCCTGTGCGTATTCTGGATCCTGGCAAAAAGAAGTAACGCCCTCGCCGACCCATCGACCAACCCCGGGTAGCGACTAAGGCGCTGCCCACTCAAGGTGTGCGGAATTCCGCACATCACCCCGCTTACCCCGTGCGAAAAGCCAGACACTTACCGCGTTTTGCATTTCAACCAAAGTTGAAGACCATTTTCTCAATCTATTGATTTAAAAATAAAAATACGTACATGGCACGAGTATCGCTCTGTATAAGCTGCTTAATGATGAAGCACTGGCGGTGTCCCACACGCGCCAGACGATAATCCCAATAACAGCTTAGGAAAACTCGCCATGCGCAATACGATGCCCAAAACGATTGCCCTGCTCGCTGGTGGCGCGCTACTCGCCGCCGGTACTGCCCACGCGGACCGCTCCGAGTGGCCAACCAACTTCACGGTGGGTACGGCCAGTCAAGGCGGCACCTACTTCGTTTACGGCTCTGGCTGGGCAAACTTCATCGCCGATGAGCTCGGTGTTTCAGGCGGCGGCGAAGTGACTGGTGGCCCTACCCAAAACCTGGCGCTAGTACATAGCGGCGATATGGCGTTCGGCCTAACCACCATGGGACCGGCTTCCGATGCCATGAAAGGCGAAAGCCCGCTGGCCCCAGGCCTAGTAATGGACAACGTGTGCGCGCTGTTCCCGATGTACGAGACTCCGTTCTCCATCGCAGCGCTCTCGAGCTCTGGCATTACTTCCATCTCTGAGATTCCTGACGGTGCGCGCATCGGCTTCGGCCCGGCGGCATCGACGTCTGACACCTACTTCCCAGCCATGCTGGAAACACTGGGCGTCAACTTCGAGCGCCGTAACGGCGGCTGGTCGGATCTGGGCGGTCAGCTTCAGGACGGCTTGCTGGACGTCGTCGCGTTTGCTGCAGGTATCCCGATTCCGGCGGTTAGCCAGTTAGAAGTACAAACCGACGTGAACATCATCGAATTTACCGAAGAAGAGCTGGCCACCGTGCTGGAAAACTATCCGGTTGCTGAATTCACCATTCCGGCCAGCACCTACACCACACTGGAAGAAGATGCGCGCGCCGTCTCCATGTGGAACTTCGCCATTGCCGGTTGTGACCTGCCGGAAGACTTCATCTACGAAGTCACCAAGGCGACCATGGAAAACAACGATCGGATGCGTGACGTACACCGCAGCGCTGAAACCAGCATCCCGGAGAACATCGTTCATAACAACGTACTGCCCTTCCACCCGGGTGCAGCACGCTGGTACGAAGAGAACGGTTACGACATCTCTGACGATATGATCAAGTAAGTACGCCGCACCATCGCGCTGCCCCGTCACCGACCCTGTCGGGCGGGGCAGCGTTCGCTACTGCCCCTTTCTCTGCTTTTGCTGTGAGGGTGACCTCTGATGAGTCACAATACCGACCAAGACCCCAACGGCCTCAAGGATGACGCCCTAGCTGGTTCATCAACGCCCGAATCGATTGCCGATGGCGTCGATGAGGAAGTCGTTGAGCCCAACCGCCGCCTATTCGTCGGCTGGCAGTTCCTACTATTTGCAGCACTGGCGATTGCCTACTCGGGTTTCCACCTGTTTTCACTCAACGTGTATCCCATGGAGACCTGGTCGTTTCGCATCGTTCACATCGCCGGTGCGTTGATTTTGGGTTACGGCCTGTTTGCCGGTGCCCGCTTTGCCGAAGATGCGCAGCAAGCGTCACCTGCTTGGTTGAAATGGGTGAGCTACGCGCTGCTGGTGCCTGCGGTTTACGCTCTGGTGCAGGTCTTCTTGATGCAGCAGACCATTAACGGCGGTGCCATGCGCATCGACCCGACCATCGAGACGCTGCACTTTGGCTACCCACTGATGGCGACTACCGCCGTCGCGATCGTACTCTCCTGGTTCTATCGTCAGGAGCGCCACCGCTTCAACGCCGCTGACCTCGTGCTCATGGTGTGTGCACTGGCCAGCGCAGGCTACCTGCTGATGGCGTTCAACACCACCATGCGGATGTCTACCGGCACCTCGTTTGCGCCTCCCGGCATTTCGTGGGCGGCCATTGCAGGTTCGCTACTGATTCTCGAACTGACCCGCCGCGTCGCTGGCTTGGCGCTGGTCGTCATTTCCGCCGTCTTCCTGACCTACGTGTTTGCTGGCCCCTATCTGCCGGGTTTCCTAGGCTACCCGGGGCTGTCGATTCAGCGTTTCTTTAGCCAGGTCTACACCGATGCGGGCATTCTCGGCCCGACCACGGCGGTCTCTTCTACCTATATCATTCTCTTCATCATTTTTGCCGCCTTCCTACAGGCCTCCAAAGTAGGTGATTACTTCGTCAACTTCGCCTTTGCCGCGGCAGGCCGTGCCCGCGGCGGCCCGGCGAAAGTCGCCATCTTTGCCTCTGGCTTGATGGGCATGATCAACGGCACGTCGGCCGGTAACGTGGTCTCCACGGGTTCTCTAACCATTCCGCTCATGAAAAAAGTGGGCTACCCCGCACGTAGTGCAGGGGCCATCGAGGCCGCCGCGTCTACCGGTGGTCAGATCATGCCGCCCATCATGGGCGCAGGTGCGTTCATCATGGCGGAAGTGACCGGTATCCCTTATACCGAAATCGCCATTGCCGCTGTCATCCCGGCCATTCTCTACTTTGCCTCGATCTACTTCATGGTGGATTTCGAAGCCGCCCGTAAAGGCATGCGCGGCATGCGCAAAGACGAGATTCCGCTGTTCTCCAAGCTGGTAAAACAGGTCTATCTGTTCGCGCCGATCATCATTTTGATCGTAGCGCTATTCATGGGCTACTCGGTGATTCGTGCAGGTACGCTGGCCACCGCCTCTGCGGCCGTGGTGAGCTGGATTTCGCCCAACAAGATGGGCCTGCGCGCCATTTTGAGAGCGCTGCAGCTAGCGGGCACCATGTCGATTCAGATCATTGCCGTGTGTGCCTGCGCGGGTTTGATCGTTGGCGTCATCTCGCTGACCGGTGTGGGTGCGCGCTTCTCTTCTCTGCTGCTGGGCTTGGCGGGCGTTAGCCAGCTGCTGGCGCTGTTCTTCGCCATGCTGATCAGCATTCTGCTAGGCATGGGCATGCCGACCACGGCGGCTTACGCGGTGGCGGCCTCGGTCGTGGCACCGGGGTTGATCAACATCGGCATCGAGCCGCTGATTGCTCACTTCTTCGTGTTCTACTTCGCCGTGGTCTCGGCCATTACGCCGCCGGTGGCGCTGGCCTCTTACGCGGCGGCGGGTATCTCTGGGGACAACCCCATGGGCACGTCGGTGGCGTCGTTCAAGATTGGCTTGGCCGCATTTATCGTGCCGTTCATGTTCTTCTACAGCCCGGCGATGCTGATGGAAGGCTCTGCCATGCAAATCCTGCGCGTTGGCCTCACCGCTACGCTGGGTATCGTGCTGCTCTCAGGCATGGTGCAGAAGTGGTTCTTCGGCCCGGTGAACGTCATCCAGCGTGTGGTCATGCTGGTGGGCGCACTTTTCTTGATCTACGGCGGTATCTATACCGATATTGCAGGCCTCGCCATTGGTACAGTGCTATTTGTCATGCAGCGCAAGCAGCACGGTGGCAAAGGCAAGATTGCCAACGCAACCTAAGCAATAACGACTCCTCCTCGAGCAACAGCCGGAACCCTTGGGTTCCGGCTGTTTTTTCTCCAGCGTAGCGTACCTCGCTGCGCAATGCCGGTCAGCGCAGCGTGAACCAAAGCGCCGCCGCCAGCATCGATAGCAACGTTACCGGCACGCCAACTTTAGTAAACGCCACGAATCCTAGATGAACCCCATGGCGTTTCGCGCCCTCTGCCACGATCAAGTTCACCACGCTGCCGATCAGCAGCAGGTTCCCCGCCAAGGTCGACATCACCGCCAACATGACGAGGGTGGACTCCGGCAACCCAGGAAACAGCCCCAACAGCAGCACTACAAAGGGCACGTTGCCAATCACGTTACTGGCCATCAACGCGATGCCCGTCATACTCCACGCACCGCTAGGCAGCCCGTCTTCGCCTAACAGACGATTCACCACCGCGCTGGCCTCGGGCAGCGATGCCACGCTCCCCGTAACGATGAAGAGGCCCACGAACAGCAGTAGCAGGTTCCAATCGACGGCTTGGGTATAACGGTGGCTGGCCACCCGGCGCGACATCATCAGCACCAGGGCCACGGCCAGCGCCGACCACTCGCGGGGGAGCGGCGTCGAGAACAGTACCAACAAGGCAACGGCAGCCAACAGCGGCTTATAGCGAAGGCTTTCTGTCATAGGCGCCGTTGCCAATGGCGCCGAAGCGGGGCCACTGAGCCACCAGCGCCGCCGCCAGACGAGCCAGATGACGCTGTAGGTAGCCATCAGCGCGACCAGCGCAGGGACGGCGGCTTGCAGGCTGTAATCCCAAAACGCTAAGTCGCCCGCCTGACCAATCAGAATATTTTGCGGGTTGCCAATTAGGCTCGCCGCCGAGCCTGCATTGCAGGACATCGCCAGGGCCAGCAGGAACGGCCGAGGGTCCAGCCCTCGAGCCAGCAGCGCCTGGCATAGCAGCGGCGTCAGCGCGAAGGCGACGATATCATTGACCAACAGCGCCGATAGCCCTCCGCCCAACAGCACCACCCCCAGGAGCAGCTTGGTCGGCTGGGCGGCATGCCGAGCCATCCACTCCGATAGCCGATGATACACTCCTGAAAAACCAAACTGCGCCGAGACCAACATCAATGCCATCAGCAGCACCAGCGCGCCAATATCGATATGGCTGGCAATCTCTTCCAACCGGACGGTGCCGGTTATCAGCAACACACATGCCGCCGCGAGGGCCATCCAAGAGCGGTCGACCTGCAGGCCGGGTAATCGGCCCACTGCCATGCCCAGGTAGGTAAATGCGAACACGGCAGTGATCAACCACATCGTGTGGTGCTCCTTCTCTATGCGCGAATCGAGCAGGCATCATACGGCGCTTGCCGATCGCCACAAAGCGCTAAAAATTTGTTAGAGACCCATAAAAAAAGCCGGCCTGCATCAAGGATGCAGACCGGCATGACTAACAGACGACAGTGTTAACTCAGGTTATCCATCACCTTCAATACCGGGGCTGCCTGGTTAAGCGTGTAGAAGTGTAGGCCTGGCGCACCGCCGTCAAGCAGGCGTTCGCACAGGCGCGTCACCACATCGGTGCCGAAGGCGGCAATCGCATCGCTGTCATCGCCATAGGCTTCCAACTGCTTACGGATCCAGCGAGGGATTTCGGCACCGCAAGCGTCGGAGAAGCGCGCCAACTTGGTGTAATTAGTAATCGGCATGATGCCGGGAATGATCGGCTGCTCGACGCCCAGCGCCCGCGCTTTATCGACGAAGTGGAAGTAAGCATCGGCGGTAAAGAAGTACTGGGTGATCGCCATATTGGCGCCCGCCTTCATTTTACGCGCGAAGTTTTCCACATCCTTGTCGAGGTTAGGCGCCTGTGGATGAGATTCCGGATAGGCTGCGACGGCGATATCGAAGTGATCCCCCGTTTCCTCACGAATGAATTCCACTAGCTCGTTGGCGTAGCGCAGCTCGCCGATACTGCCCATACCAGAGGGCATGTCACCGCGCAGCGCTACGAGACTATCGACCCCTTCTTCGCGGTACTTGGCAAGCAAATCACGAAGCTGGGCTTTCTCGCTGCCAATACAGGAAAGATGCGGAGCCGTGGTAATGCCGCTTTGGCTGACGGTCCGGACGATATCTCTAGTGCGCGCCTGGGTGGAGCCCCCTGCACCGTAGGTCACCGAGAAGAAACGCGGATGACGTGCGGCCAACTCATCGCGTACATGAATTAGCTTCTCCCGGCCAGCATCGGTGTTGGGCGGAAAGAATTCGAAGCTAATACCTAGCGGATGCTCTTGGCTGCTCATGGTTTATCCTCGCAGGACGGTAACGTGATCATTATTTGAGGTATTCTCGCTGCTTCACCGCGCAGCGGCTAATGAAAGATTCCACGGTCGACCTTCAATTCGGCTCATGTTAGCTCTACCGCGTCTATCAAGGAGGAGAAATGGACTTAGCACCCAGTGCTTTAATGGGCCCGTTGCTCATGCTGTTGGGGTATGTGGGACTAGGCTTTATTGCCGCTCAACGGTTGCAAATAGACCCGCGCCCCATCGCCACCCTATTGGTCTACTTGATTGCACCGCTCACGATATTTCGTGCACTCATGAACGGGGGCCCCACCGCTGAGTATTTGGTGCTGACCTTCGCGATGTTCCTGTTAGTCAGTAGTATGGCGCTGGCCGTACGCTGGGCAACACAGCACCGCTTTGGCCCCCAAGAGGGAGCGCTGCTGGCGTTCTCCTCCGGCACCGGCAACACCGGCTACTTCGGCCTGCCGGTGGCGCTGATCTTGCTGCCCCCCGAGGGTGTGACGCTGTACCTGTTTTGTATGCTAGGCATCAATTTATACGAGTTTACGGTGGGGTTTTACTTAAGTGCCCGCGGCCACTTCTCGGTGCGCCAGAGCCTCGCCAAAATTGCCCGCCTGCCGCTGGTGTATGCCTTTTTAACGGCACTGCTACTAAACGCGCTCAACGCCACCCTTCCGGCGTCGCTGATGAGTTCATTAGCGGTCTTTCCAGCCACTTATACGCTGCTGGGTATGATGATCATCGGTATGACGTTGAGCCAAGTCACGCTCGCCGCGTGGGATACGCGCTTTGTCGCCACCTGCGTGGGGCTGCGCTATGTACTCTGGCCGCTGGCGATGCTGGGGGCGGTGCTGATACTCCAGCAGTTCACGCCGCTCGCCCCGGAGCTGGCGATGGCGCTGCTGCTACTGGGCGTGGTGCCCATGGCCTCGAACGTTGTCGTGGTGGCCATGGAGTTGGGCATTCAGCCACAGAAAGGCGCGCTGGCAGTGCTCACCACCACACTGCTGGCACCGCTGCTGATCCCTCTCTATTTGGGCCTGATGCTGCGGCTCACTGGCCTGGGTTAGAACCCGTCGACGCCAGCCTGCTGTAGCTGGCGGGCCATGCGCGCTACGTCTGGATGGTGGAAGAAAGCGACGAGCGCTTCGCCGCGTACCGGGCCTACGCTGGGAACGGCTTGCCAATCCGCTCGAGAGTAACTCGCTAGGGTGTACCAATCACCCAGTCGTGCGTCGCCCCCAGGCGGCATGCCCAGCGCCGACAGCCAAGCAGCATAGGGCGCTTGTCGCGCTGCATCGAACTGTGCCGCCAGCGAGTCGGCGGTGGTCGCGCCAATACCGTGGGCCTGCTGCAGTTGCTCTGGCGTCAGCGCTAGCCAACCTAGTAATTCCGTGACCACCCCGGCATCCATTAGCGCCTGCCACGTGCCTTCGCCGACCCCTCGCATGCCCAGCTGTTCGCCAAGGTAGGTTAATCGCGCCAGCAGCTGGGCGCTGCATTCTGACGTTAGTGTAAAACAGCTCAATAGATGATAGCGCTCGGGCGGCGGAGCGCTAAGCGCGGCTCTTTCGCGCGTGTGCCACACCACGCTGGCTACCTGGGGAATCGTCAGACCTGCCAGCGTCACCGCCACCTGGTCGCCTGGGCGCACGTCCCACGCTTCCCAGCGTTCCAGCGAGCCCAACGACACGCGGCTGATGCGTCGTCCTTCCAAGGTAACCGGATAGAGCCACAACAGCGGCGTTACGCGCCCGGTGCGCCCCACGCGGAACTCGACCCCGCGGACCTGGGCCAGCACCTGCTGGGCAGGATACTTCCAGGCCACCGCCCACTCAGGGGGTGATGACGACCAGCGCCGCAGGCCGGGGCGCTCTGCTTGCTTCAACACCACGCCGTCGGTAGCAAACGGCAGCGGGCCGTTGAACCACCGCTCACGCCACTCGGCGGCCGCCTCTCGCCCGCTGATCGGATGGGTGTAGTCGGCCGTATCGAACCCCAGCGCCGTCAGTTGCGCCAGCCGTTCGGTCATCTGTGTCTGGCCATCCGGCCAGTCCCACACGAATAAACCAATGCGACTCAGCGTCTCTTGGCTCGGTTCGCGCTGTGCCATGGCGCCGGCCACGGCGCCACGAGCGCCTGAATCCGGCTGGCGCGCCTGTACGTGGTTATCCAACTGCCAATAGAGCTCGCCTTGCAGCACTGCAGAGACAGCGTCAGGAAGCGAGTCGGGCACACCGGGCAACTGCTGAACGCGCGTCGTCCAATCCTGCCCACGCTCGCCGTCTCCTCGACTGACGGCTTCTACTAGCTCCCCATTCCGATAACGCAGCGTCACCGCCACACCATCTACCTTGGGTTGAATCCACAGATCGTCACGGCGGCTGGTAAAGCGTCGAACGCCTTCGTCGTCGACTTTATTGAGCCCGGTTTGAACGGCCGGATGCATGCGGGTGCCATCGCTACGGGTCACTCGGGTAAGCGGCCGGTGGGGTGTCGTATCACCCTGGCAGGCTTGCCAACTTGCCAGGCGTGCTAGCGCCTGATCGTACAGCTCATCAGCAATCAGCGATTCGCCGCCATCATGGTAAGCGCGGTCCCAGACCTCGATGTGTTCGGCTAGCGCCTGGGTTTCCAGCGCCAGCCGCTCAGCAGGCCAGTCGGGGCAGCTATCCGCCTGTGCAGAAAAGGTGACACCCATACACCAAGCGGCCACTAAACCCGCCATTGTGATCGTTCGACAACCCGGCATACGCATCCTCTCGTGGTGAACGGAAGATCTTTCAATCCTTATTAAAGTTAACTTATAGGAAACAGATAGAGATGCAATGCGCATCTAGCCACTCGCACAGTGTTTCGATACATAAAAAAGCGCCCCCTGACATAAACCAGGAGGCGCTTTTGGCTAACCGGTGGCGCTCGTCGCGCTCTCGAAAAGCTTATAGACCGGCGGCCTGACGCAGCGCGTCCGCTTTATCGGTTTTTTCCCATGGAAACGCAGTGAAGGTCTCTTTATGCTCTTCGCCTTTGTCGTCCACCCAAGTGTAGCTGTGTTCGAACGGCGCGCGGCCGAAGTGGCCATACGCAGACGTGAGGCGATACATCGGATGCAGCAGGTCGAGCATGGTGGTGATCGCGTAGGGGCGCAGATCGAAATGCTCGCGCACCAACTCGACGATCTTGGCGTCGTCGATTTTGCCGGTACCGAAGGTGTCGATGGACACAGAGGTCGGCTCTGCCACGCCAATGGCATAGGAGACCTGAATCTCACACTTGTCTGCCAGGCCCGCGGCCACGACGTTTTTCGCCACATAACGGCCAGCGTATGCGGCGCTACGGTCTACTTTCGACGGATCCTTGCCCGAGAACGCGCCGCCACCGTGGCGCGCCATACCACCATAGGTATCGACGATGATCTTACGGCCGGTCAGGCCGCAGTCGCCCACCGGGCCACCAATCACGAACTTGCCGGTCGGGTTGATGTGATATTGGGTATCGGCGTCCAACCACTCCGCAGGAATCACTTGTTCGATGATCTCGCGCTTGACCATCTTACGCAGGTCTTCTTGATCGATCTCCGGATCGTGCTGAGTCGACAGCACTACCGCATCGACGCCACAAGGCTGCCCGTCTGCATTGTAGCGGAACGTCACCTGGCTCTTGGCATCCGGGCGCAACCACGGCAGCAGGCCGTTTTTACGCAGCTCCGCCTGACGCTCGACCAAGCGGTGCGAGTAGTGGATCGGGGCCGGCATGAACGAGTCGGTTTCGTTGGTGGCGTAGCCGAACATCAGGCCCTGGTCGCCCGCGCCTTGATCTTCCGGCTTGGTACGATCGACACCCTGCGCAATATCGACACTCTGCTTGCCAATCAGGTTGATGACGCCGCATGTGGCACCGTCGAAGCCCACCTGAGACGAGGTGTAGCCAATATCGGTAATCACATCACGCACCAGCGTCTCGAGATCCACCCACGCGGACGTGGTGATCTCACCGGCAATAATGGCTACACCGGTTTTCACCATCGTTTCACAGGCAACACGGGCCTGTTTATCCCGGGCGATAATGGCATCTAGCACCGCGTCTGAAATCTGGTCGGCAATCTTATCGGGATGGCCTTCGGAAACGGACTCGGAGGTAAACAGGGAATATTCGCTCATCGCGCACTCGACCCTCTGTATGACGGCTGCTTCGTTATGACCGCAGCATCAGCAGGAAATCATGGCAGGAGGTTCCCTGCCCGTATAAAGAAGCGGCACCGTGACGTTCACCACCACTTCGGGAGGCAGAGTCTACACGCTGTTGGGGGTTCTTCCCACAACGTACCCCTGAGAATTTGCCGCCGCCGGGGAAGTCAGCGACAATAGCGCCTTTATTCTTTCCGTTTTCAGGCGAGGAGCACCCCCATGCCGTCCCGTTTTGAGCTGGCCAATGCCATTCGCGCCCTTTCCATGGATGCCGTTCAGAAGGCCAAATCCGGCCACCCTGGCGCCCCCATGGGTATGGCTGATATTGCCGAGGTGCTGTGGAATGACTACCTCAAGCACAACCCCGAAGACCCCAAGTGGGCCGATCGCGACCGGTTCGTGCTGTCGAATGGCCACGGCTCCATGCTGCTCTACTCGCTGCTGCACTTGAGCGGCTACGAACTCAGCCTGGAACAGCTGCAAAACTTCCGCCAGCTGCACTCGCCCACCGCTGGCCACCCGGAGTTCGGCTACGCTCCTGGCATCGAAACCACCACTGGCCCGCTGGGCCAAGGCTTTGCCAACGCGGTCGGTTTCGCCATTGCCGAGAAAACGCTGGCCGCGCAGTTCAATCGCCCCGGCCACACCATCGTCGACCACCACACCTGGTGTTTCCTGGGTGATGGCTGCTTGATGGAGGGTATCTCCCACGAAGCGGCGTCTCTTGCGGGCACTCAGCAGCTAGGCAAGCTCATTGCGCTATACGACGACAACGGCATCTCCATCGATGGCGAAGTCGACGGCTGGTTCACCGACGATACTGCCAAGCGCTTCGAGTCCTACGGCTGGCACGTGGTGCCCAACGTCGATGGCCACAAGCCTGACGAGATCAAAGCAGCCATCGAACTGGCGAAGAGCCACGACGACAAGCCAACTCTGATCATCTGTAAAACCATCATTGGTTTTGGGGCGCCCAACAAGCAGGGCAAAGAAGAAGCTCACGGCGCACCGCTGGGTGATGACGAAGTAGCCCTGGCGCGCCAACAGCTGGGTTGGGAGCACGCGCCGTTCCATATCCCCGAGCCGATCTACTCTGCCTGGGATGCTCGCGACGCTGGCAAACAGCGTCAGCAAGAGTGGGACGCCCGCTTTGCTCGCTATGCGGACGCCTTCCCGACCGAGGCGCGAGAGTTCGAGCGCCGCATGAAGGCACAGCTGCCCGCCGAGCTCTCCTCGACGGCATTGATCGAGCAGGCGCAAGAAAAAGGGGACAGCATTGCCTCGCGTAAAGCATCGTTCGAAGCACTGAACGTGATTGGCCCGCAAATGCCGGAACTGCTCGGTGGCAGCGCTGACTTGGCGCCCTCCAACCTGACGTTCTGGAAGGGCGCCAAGGCGATCACTCCAGACGATGCCAGCGGCAACTATCTCCACTACGGCGTGCGTGAATTCGGCATGGGCGCAGTGATGAACGGTATCGCTCTACACGGCGGTTTCGTGCCTTATGGCGCAACCTTCTTGATTTTCATGGAGTACATGCGCAATGCCGTGCGCATGGCGGCATTGATGGGCCAGCAGGCTATCTACGTATTTACCCACGACTCCATCGGCCTGGGTGAAGATGGCCCGACCCACCAACCGATCGAGCAGCTCACCAGCCTGCGTACTACGCCGAATTTGAATACCTGGCGCCCCTGTGACGCAGTGGAAACCGCTGCCGCCTGGGATGCCGCAATCAAGCGCCACTCCGGCCCGACGGCGCTGGTGCTCTCACGTCAGAACCTACCGCATCAGGCGCGCACCAAGGCGCAGTTGGCGTCCATTCAGCGCGGTGCTTACGTACTCAAAGAGTGCAACGGCACGCCGGACCTCATCCTGATCGCGACCGGCTCCGAAGTCGCCTTGGCGATGGATGCCGCGGCCGAGCTGGAGCAGCAAGGTAAAGCCGTGCGCGTGGTCTCCATGCCGTCCGCTTACCGCTTCAACGGCCAAGATGCCGACTACCGTGAAAGCGTGTTGCCCAAAGCCGTGACCAAGCGTATCGCCATCGAAGCGGGCCACGCCGACTACTGGTACAAGTACGTGGGCCTCGACGGCCGCGTGATTGGCATGACCACCTACGGTGAGTCGGCACCCGCGGGCGAGCTGTTCAAGCACTTCGGCTTTACCGTTGAGAACATCGTCAAACAAGCCAATGAGCTGCTGGGTTAACTCCTCGCTCAAACGGCGCCTGGTGCGGGCATTACGATGCCCGCGCTAAACGGCCTTTTATGGCTAATTAGCTACTGGTTAATCGGAGAAGTCGTGATCCACTTCTCCGGTTTACCTATTTCTTCTGGAGTGGTGGGCATGCTATTGCTGTGCATCACTCTTGCCGTTATCGGTAGAGTACCTGCTAGCCTTGCCGCCGCCGCCCAACCGCTGATTGCACTTTTGGCCATGCTGATCATGCCAGGCGTGGTAGGTGTGTTCTTCATTCTCGATGAACTGGCCAGCCAGTGGCTGGCCATCGTGGCGGCCCTGCTGCTGGGGACGCTGCTGAGTGTGCTCACGACACTGTGGCTGCTCAAGCGATTGATGGGGCACCGCCATGCCGACTAGCTTGCTGCCCACCTTGACCGCCACGCCGTTATTGGCCGTTGGGCTTACCTTGGCCGCATACCTTGTGGGCAGCGCCCTTTTCACGCGCTTGGGTAAACCTTCCTGGCTCCCGGCGATTTTGATCGCTGCTCTGCTGCTGGCCGCGACGCTGGCCTTGTTGGGCTTGTCGTATGCCACCTATCAGCAAGGCGCAACCTGGCTGACGGTCCTGCTAGGTCCAGCCACCGTGGCCTTGGGCATGCCGCTTTACCAACAGCTACCGCGCATTCGTGCGCTGTGGCAGCCGTTGGCGGCTTGCCTGCCTATCGCTGCCACTCTGGCCGCTTGTTACGCTCTTGGCATTGCTTGGCTTCTCGGCGCGGGTCCGGAGATCTTGGCCTCGATCGCGGCCAAATCGGTGACGGCGCCCATCGCCATCGGCATCACGGAACAACTTGGCGGCAGCGTGGCACTCCTCATGGGCGCGCTTCTGGTGACGGGGGTGCTGACCATTCCTTTCGTGAGTCTATTGGCGAGGCTACTGCACATTCATGACGAACGTATCATCGGCTTTGCGCTGGGGCTCAATGGTCACGCCATCGGCACCGTGCGCGCGTTCGATATCAGTCCGACCGCCGGAGCGTTCGCCTCGCTCGGAATGAGCCTCACCGGGATTTTTACCGCTCTGCTGCTACCGCTTGCTTGGCAACTGGTGGGGCTAGGGGCGGGATAAGCAACCCCCGATGAAATGCGTTATCATCGGGCCACTTTGTTCAAGAGCTGCATCGCATCATGGCGAACGCTTCCGCTAAATATCGCATTGCCATCAATGGTTATGGGCGCATCGGCCAATGCGTGCTGAGAGCCTTGGTGGAGCGCCAGCACCCGGCGCTTGAAGTCGTCGCGATCAACGAGCTGTCCGACCTTGCCACCATCACCTATCTCACCCGTTACGACACGACTCATGGTCGTTTCCCGGGGGAGGTGGACAACGATGGTAGCGCCCTGTTCGTCAACGGCCAGCGCATCCAGGTATTGTGCGAACGCGACCCTCGCGCACTGCCCTGGGAAGCACTAGGGATCGACCTAGTGCTCGAGTGCTCGGGCAGCTTCAAGGACCGCGCTACCGCTGAGCAGCACTTGGCGGCAGGGGCCAAGCGACTGCTGTTCTCCCAGCCCGCGGAAAACGATGTGGATGCCACCATCGTATGGGGCATCAACGAGCATGAGCTCGCGCCCACGCAGCGCATCCTCTCTGCGGCGTCCTGCACCACTAATTGCTTGGTGCCGCTGCTCACCGTACTGGATGAAGCGCTCGGCTTGGAGCATGGTGTTACCACCACGATTCACTCGGCCATGAACGACCAGCCGGTGATCGATGCGTACCATCGCACCGATCTGCGCCTGACGCGCTCCGCCATGCAGTCGATCGTACCGGTGGATACCGGCTTGGCGGTCGGCATCAGTCGCCTGATGCCCAGCCTGACTGGACGTTTCGAGTGCCTGCACGTGCGGGTGCCTACCATCAACGTCTCGGCCATGGATGCCGCGTTGACCGTGCGACGCGATACCAGCGCCGCGCAAGTCAACGCGCTGCTGCAACGCGCTAGTCAGCAGCGCTTGCATGGCGTGCTAGGCTATACCGAAGCGCCCATGGCATCGATCGATTTCAATCATGATCCCCGCTCTGGCATCCTAGACGCCACCCAAACCCGCGTGGCCGGCACGCGTCTGATCAAACTGCTGTGCTGGTTCGATAACGAGTGGGGCTTTGCCAACCGCATGCTGGACATCAGCCAGCGCTTGGCAACGTTTCGCTAACGAATGGGTCCCCCCATTAGCGCACTGACATTCGCTTGAACACGAGGAAACCGCTCACATGAACGTGCAAAAAATGACCGACCTGCCCCTGGAAGGGCAGCGTGTGCTGATTCGTGAAGACCTGAACGTGCCAATCAAAAACGGCCGTGTTTCCAGCGATGCCCGCCTTCGCGCCGCGCTGCCGACCATTCAAGCAGCGGCCAGAGCCGGCGCCAAAGTGCTGCTCATGAGCCATCTCGGCCGCCCCACGGAAGGCGAACCCGCCGATGAGTTTTCGCTCGCCCCTGTGGCCGAGCATCTGAGCGAGCTGCTGGGCAGCCCCGTCAAACTGATCACCGACTACCTCGACACCGCCCCTACGCTCGACAACGGCGATGTCGTACTGCTCGAGAACGTACGCTTCAACAGCGGTGAAAAGAAAGACGACGAATCTCTCGCCAAGCAGTACGCCGCGCTCTGCGACATATTCGTGATGGATGCCTTCGGCACCGCCCACCGTGCGCAAGCCTCCACCCACGGCGTCGCCCGCTTTGCACCCACCGCCTGTGCAGGACCGCTACTGGCCCAAGAGCTGGACGCGCTGGAGAAAGCACTGGCAACCCCAGCACGCCCAATGGCGGCTATCGTGGGCGGCTCCAAGGTCTCCACCAAGCTCGACGTGCTGACCGCCCTCTCTGACAAGTGCGACCAGCTCATCGTCGGCGGCGGGATCGCCAACACCTTTATCGCAGCGGCGGGCTATAATGTGGGCAAATCGCTCTACGAAGCCGACCTGATCGGTCAAGCCAAAGCGCTGATGGAGAAAGTCTCCATTCCGCTGCCCACGGACGTCGTCGTGGCAACGGAGTTCTCGGAATCCGCCGATGCAGTGGTCAAGCCGGTGGACCAAGTGGCCGATAACGAGATGATTCTGGATATCGGCCCAGACACCGCCGCCCACTTGGCCAGCCTGCTGAAAGACGCCGGCACGATCTTGTGGAACGGCCCCGTGGGCGTTTTCGAAATCGATCAATTTGGCAAAGGCACCGAGGTGCTCTCGCATGCCATTGCCGAGAGCAGCGCGTTTTCGATTGCCGGCGGTGGCGACACCCTGGCCGCTATCGACAAGTACGCTATTGCCGAACGTGTTTCCTATATCTCCACCGGCGGCGGCGCGTTCCTAGAGTACGTCGAAGGCAAACAGCTACCGGCGGTAGCCGCATTAGAAGCCGCAGCAAAGCGCGGCTGAAGCGACACGATAACACTACACGCTCACTGCACCCGTTCACACCGACAACCGACAAGGTGACCCCATGGCTTTAATTAGCATGCGCCAGATGCTCGACCACGCCGCCGAATACGGCTACGGCATCCCTGCATTCAACGTCAACAACCTCGAACAGATGCGGGCGATCATGGAAGCCGCCGATGCCACCGACTCTCCGGTGATCGTGCAGGCTTCCGCTGGCGCACGCAAATATGCAGGTGCGCCTTTCCTGCGCCACCTGATTCTGGCGGCGGTGGAAGAGTTTCCGCACATCCCGGTGGTCATGCACCAGGATCACGGCACCAGCCCCGCTGTCTGCCAGCGCTCGATCCAGCTGGGCTTCTCCTCCGTGATGATGGACGGTTCGCTAGGCGAAGATGGCAAGACGCCGATGGATTACGACTACAACGTCGACGTTACCCGTCGCGCGGTCGAGATGGCCCACGCCTGTGGCGTATCGGTCGAGGGCGAGCTGGGCTGCTTGGGTAGCCTGGAAACCGGCATGGCCGGTGAAGAGGACGGCATTGGTGCCGAAGGTAAGCTGGACATGGAACAGCTACTGACCGACCCCGAAGAAGCCGCCGCCTTCGTCAAGGCGACTCAGGTCGACGCGCTGGCGATTGCCATTGGTACCAGCCACGGCGCTTACAAATTCACCAAGCCGCCGACCGGCGACACCCTCTCCATCCAGCGTATCAAAGAGATCCATGCGCGCATTCCGGATACCCACCTGGTCATGCATGGCTCCTCCTCCGTTCCGCAAGAGTGGCTGGAAGTGATCAACCGCTACGGCGGCCAGATCCCAGAAACTTACGGCGTCCCGGTCGAGGAAATCGTCGAAGGCATCAAGCACGGCGTTCGCAAGGTCAACATCGATACCGACCTGCGCTTAGCCTCCACCGGTGCCGTGCGTCGCTTCATGGCGGAGAATCCGTCGGAATTCGATCCGCGCAAATTCTTGAAAGAGACCGTCAGCGCCATGCGCGATCTTTGTATCGCCCGCTACGAAGCGTTTGGCACGGCGGGCAACGCAAGCAAAATCAAACCGATCAGCCTGGAAGCAATGTTCCAGCGCTACGAGCGCGGCGAGTTGGCACCCAAAATCAAATAAACGGTACACCCTTTATATAAAGGCGGCCTGCAGGCCGCCTTTTTTATTGCAATGCAGCAAAAATAGACTATGACTAAAGACAGTCAGCCATCATTTCTCATCAGATAGGTCTCACCATGAAGCACTCTCCACCCTCTTTTTACACTACGACAGCCCTATTCGACCTGTGGAAAGCCAGCATGATGGGGATGGAGCTGTGGAGCTCGTCATTGTCCACCATCGCCAGACGCCAACAGCTTTGGCAAACACAGCCCTTTTTTAGCCCTTCCATGATGCGAGAAAATCAGCGCATGGTGACTGAAAAAATGGAGGCCAGCATGGAAGCTGGCCTTGTGGTGCAAAAAGCGTTGCTCAACGCCATGAGCGGGCGCTATGCGCCCTGGTGGATTACCAGCCAGAAAGCCATGCAACCTTACCATCGACGCAGCAGCGCCAACTCACGACGCCTTTCTCGCTAAGCGCGGTCACTCGTTATCGTCGTTACTCTGCTCATCCTCGCCGTTCTCGATGGCATCCTCGGCGCTTCCGGTACCGCCGGTACCACCCTCGGTGTTGTCACGCTCTTCACTACCGTTGTCAGCAGTGTCTTCCGACTCTTCCGTTGCCGCCGTTTCGGTGGCTTCATCACGCTGAACGGCACCGGCCTTGATACCGTATTTCTCTTCCAGAGCCGCATCATCCAGCGCCTGGTGCTGCTCGCTACTGGCGTCGGTTTCCGGCTCTGCCAATACGCTGCCCGCAGAGGTCATGAGCACAGTGCCCACCACTAATGATAGGAACCAAGGGGTAAGTCGCATATATATCTCCATTTTATGGTTATTGCGGCGTCGCCTACCTACTATAGCCGGTCTCATAGCGATTCACATGGAGTGCCTGAAAACTGAAGCGTTGCCATCATATCCGTAGCGGGCAGCGCTTCCCTTGAGCAGACACACTGTAAAAAATTATAAAACAGTGTTCACAAAGCTCGAAAAATCTCGTTCAATAGTGGCCTAGTCGGCTTAAACTAACGTGAGTAGCGCTTGTCACGCTGCAAGGAACTCTCATGCCGCTTCCACTTCTGCTGTTTGATTGTGATGGCACTCTCGTCGATAGCGAACCCTTGTTGGCCGAAGAGATGGCTCGTGGCCTCAACACGGTGGGCCTGCCATTTGCCTCTTCCGATTATTTAGGGGAGTTTCGAGGTGCCCGCTTCCGACGCATCGTGGCAGAACTGCAAACGCGTCATGGCGAAGTCGATGGCGAACGCTTGGACCGCATGGAGCGAACCATGCGCGCCAACTTGGCTGAGCGTCTTGCCCGCGAACTCACCACCATACCCGGCGCCCGGGAGTCGCTCGACGCCTTGGCACATTACCCCAGTGCCGTCGTCTCCAACGGACCTGAAACCAAGATCCGCACTGCGTTGAACGCCACCGGCCTCAGCGCGTATTTCGGTCACAGGCTGTTTAGCGGCTACACCGCCAACTGTTGGAAGCCAGAGCCCTGTTTACATCTTCACGCAGCCAGTATCATGGGCTTTGCGGCACACGACTGCATTGCCATTGATGATGCGCTCGTTGGCGTACAGGCAGCCCTGCAGGCAGGTATGACCGTCATTCATCTGAATCGCTTTCCCGATGCCGAGGCAACGCCGGAAGGCGCTATTATGATTAGCAACATGTATCAGCTACCTGCGGTCGTTGAACAACTGACTCACGAGCGATGGCAGGCGGCAATGCCCCATCACTCAACAGAGAAATAGTATGGCCTCATTACGTGATCAGCTCGGTGGCCTCGTTTACTCCACTGAGCATGGCAAGACGTGTCCCGACTGCCGGGCCCCGATCGATGACTGTCGCTGTGAAGACACCAGCGAACAAGCGCGCCTGGCCGAACTGGACGGTATCGTGCGCATCCGCCGTGAAACCAGCGGCCGAAAAGGCAAGGGCGTCACGACCATCCGCGGCGTGCCTCTGACTCAGGCAGAACTCAAAGTACTCGCCAAAACCCTCAAGCAGCGCTGCGGTACCGGTGGAGCTGTCAAAGAGGGCGTCATAGAAATCCAGGGTGACCATCGCGAAACTCTGCGCGATGCCTTAACCTCAATGGGTTATCAAGTGAAATTGGCTGGCGGTTGACGCGTCCAACGCATACTCTCAGCTCCTGGCGAAAGGGCAAGGCACGACAATGGTTTGGTTGGAATACCTGCTACCGCTGATCTTTTTGTTTCCCATGGCAGCCATGGGCGGCATCGTATTAGCCCTGCGTAGCCTTCACGATGCCCGCGTTCACTCCCCTTTCGATGCACCGCTGCGCGAACCGGGCCAAGCGCTGCGTCACAGGCTCGATCAAGCCTTTTCCAGCTTGTTTCTTAACGGTACATTGGGGCCCTTGGTCAGCCTTGCACCGCTCGTCTATGGTATGGGACGGATGCTCTTCGTCGATAAACAGGACTGGGTCGAATGGGCGCTATATGGGCTGCTGAGCACGCTCTTGGTGCTGGCATTTTCACTGCTGCTGGTGCGTGACTATCAGCGCATTCGCCGCTTGAAGCTCGGTCTTGCCTGCGAACTTGCCGTGGGCCAAGAGCTGGAGCGTTTAGTACGTCCCGAGGCGCATCCCTATTACGTCTTTCACGACGTTCCCACGGATAGCTTTACCATCGACCATGTCGTGGTCACGCCCCATGGCGTGTTCGTCGTGGAAACTCGCGCAAGGGCACTGGCCATTGGCAGCGATGGCAAAGAGCTGAACTGCGTCGCAGTCGAGCGTGAGCGACTGCGCTTCCCCCATTGGCAGGAGCGGCGACCCCTACATAAAACGCGCCAGGGCGTTAGCTGGCTCAGCCAGTGGCTCGAACGGCGTTGCGGCGTGCCCGTACCGGTAAAAGGCGTTCTGGTGCTGCCGGGCTGGGAGATCGACACCAGCGAGGCCTCACCGGACATTCTGGTCGTTAGCGGAGAACAGCTGGCACGCCAGCTGACGGAGCTCACGCCTGGGCAAATGAGCGATGCCATTCATGACAAGGTTATCCATATTTTGCTAGAGCGGGCACGGCTGATGGAACTCAAACACCTTCGCCAGCCATCCGTGTGAGGGCCGGGCTCAATCGCCGCGCAGCCGCCCGCCCATCTCCTGAGCAAGATCGACTGCATAGTGGTCGGTCATCCCCCCAATGAAGTCCAGCATGCGACGGTAGCTGTCATAGAGCGTCCATGACGGCAGTGGCGTGTTCTCACCGATCAGTGCCAGTACCCGCTGGTGTTTGAAAGAGCTGTGGCCCGTGTGATGCAACTCATGAGCCGCGCCGATAAAGGCTTCCAACAAAATTCCCAGCGTGGTGTAGGCACCAATTTCCAGCTTTGCCTTACGCTCATTTTGAAATATCCGCTCACGAGCCAGCTGCTTGGCCGACTGCACCCCCCAGCCCAAATCCGGGTGACACAGCTCTAACAGATCTTCGCTGAGGGTACCGCTGAGTAGCGCCTGCTCATGCTGCACGAATACCGCACCTACATCATTCACGGCCCGCTCCATGGCAGCGCCCCTGAGCAAGGCAATACGGCGGCGTTGCGAGACATTTTTACGCTGCATCTCGGCATACTCCGGTGGGAACTCACCGGCAATTTGGCGCAAAATCTCGACCACTTCCTCGTAGCGCAAAATGCCCATCTCCAGACCGTCTTCCAGGTCTAGCAAGGCGTAGCAAATATCATCTGCCGCTTCGACAAGCCAAGCCAACGGGTGGCGACACCAGCGCTGCTCCCCTTGAGGAAGTAACCCAACCGCATCTGCTACCTCGGTTAACAGCGCCTGTTCGGACTGATAGCAGCCAAACTTACCCGCTCGCCCGCCATAGCGCACCGTCCATGGATACTTCAGCAGTGTGCCCAAGGTGGCGGCCGATAGGCGCATGCCACCGTTGAACTGGTTGTACTCGATCTGGGTAATCACCCGAAAGCCTTGCGCATTGCCTTCATAGGTCAACAGGTCTTCACGCTCGGCCTCGGACAGACCATCCAGAAGCCCGCTTCCTTGGGCGCGACGGAACCAGTCGCGGATAGCGTACTCACCGGCGTGACCAAAGGGCGGGTTACCAATGTCGTGCCCAAGGCACGCGGTTTGCACGATGACACCAAGATCGGCAGGCGTTATCCAATCGGGGAGACGGTCACGCAGTAGTTCACCGACGATCATCCCCAGCGAACGGCCAACGCAGCCAACTTCGAGGGAGTGAGTCAAACGCGTGTGGATATGATCATTTTCCGTCAGAGGATGAACCTGGGTTTTACGGCCCAAGCGTCGGAAAGAGCCGGAAAAAACAATGCGATCATGATCTTTATGAAAGGGGCTGCGCCCAATTTCTCGGGTGCTGTCTGTTCGTTTATCGTGAAGGCGTCGAGGGGAAAGTAATTGATCCCATTGCATTTGTGTCATAGCGCTCCTCCTTGGAGTGCACATTCTGACATAAAAAGGCTGACATAAAACGACGGGATCGATGGACAAACAAAAAACCCAGCCGGTTGGCTGGGTTCTTTGCGGTATAAGTGCCTGATTATGTTCGGGCCGGCCACCCGGCGGGCGGCGCTCCGCTACTCTTCAGGGGGAGACCCCTAAAAAGCAAAACCCCGACCAGATGGCCGGGGTTTCGTAATAAGTGCCTGACGATGACCTACTCTCGCATGGGGAGACCCCACACTACCATCGGCGCTAAGCGGTTTCACTTCTGAGTTCGGCATGGGATCAGGTGGTTCACGCGTGCTATGGTCGTCAGGCGTAACGGGTAATGCATATCATGCTGAGTGCGTCGTTGACGCGGTAAGTGATCGTCTCATGTCCGCCAGCGTCTTGGCGGGCGAATGCGTATCCGGTTTTCCGAGTGGCTGTCCACTCGATCGTTATCACGGCGACCAGACCCCTTGGGTGTTATAGGGTCAAGCCTCACGGGCCATTAGTACACGTTAGCTCAACGCCTTGCAGCGCTTCCACACCGTGCCTATCAACCAGCTGGTCTCGCTGGGCCCTTTAGGAGACTCTAGGTCTCAGGGATGTCTCATCTTGAAGGGGGCTTCCCGCTTAGATGCTTTCAGCGGTTATCCCGTCCGACCATAGCTACCCGGCAATGCCACTGGCGTGACAACCGGAACACCAGAGGGTCGTCCACTCCGGTCCTCTCGTACTAGGAGCAGCTCTTCTCAAACATCCAACGCCCACGGCAGATAGGGACCGAACTGTCTCACGACGTTCTAAACCCAGCTCGCGTACCACTTTAAATGGCGAACAGCCATACCCTTGGGACCGACTTCAGCCCCAGGATGTGATGAGCCGACATCGAGGTGCCAAACACCGCCGTCGATGTGAACTCTTGGGCGGTATCAGCCTGTTATCCCCGGAGTACCTTTTATCCGTTGAGCGATGGCCCTTCCATACAGAACCACCGGATCACTAGAACCTGCTTTCGCACCTGCTCGACGTGTCTGTCTCGCAGTCAAGCACCCTTATGCTCTTGCACTCATTGCACGATGTCCGACCGTGCTGAGGGTACCTTCGTGCTCCTCCGTTACGCTTTGGGAGGAGACCGCCCCAGTCAAACTACCCACCACACACTGTCCTCGATCCGGATCACGGACCTGAGTGAGAACGCCAATGATGCCAGGCTGGTATTTCAAGGTTGGCTCCACCCGAACTGGCGTCCGGGTTTCAAAGCCTCCCAGCTATCCTACACAGGCAACATCAGCGTCCAGTGTGAAGCTATAGTAAAGGTTCACGGGGTCTTTCCGTCTAGCCGCGGGTACACCGCATCTTCACGGCGATTTCAATTTCACTGAGTCTCGGGTGGAGACAGCGTGGCCATCATTACGCCATTCGTGCAGGTCGGAACTTACCCGACAAGGAATTTCGCTACCTTAGGACCGTTATAGTTACGGCCGCCGTTTACCGGGGCTTCGATCAAGAGCGTCGGCCGAGGCCTAACACCATCACTTAACCTTCCGGCACCGGGCAGGCGTCACACCCTATACGTCCGCTTGCGCGTTAGCAGAGTGCTGTGTTTTTACTAAACAGTTGCAGCCACCTGGTATCTTCGACCGGTTCGGGCTGAAGGAGCAAGTCCTCTCACCCTACGCCGGCGTGCCTTCTCCCGAAGTTACGGCACCATTTTGCCTAGTTCCTTCACCCGAGTTCTCTCAAGCGCCTTGGGATTCTCACCCTGACCACCTGTGTCGGTTTGGGGTACGGTCGCACATGATCTGAAGCTTAGAGGCTTTTCCTGGAAGCGTGGCATCAATGACTTCGACACCGTAGTGTCTTCGTTTCGTGTCTCGGCCTTGAGCACCCGGATTTACCTAAGCGCTCAGCCTACTCACTTTCACCAGGACAACCAACGCCTGGCTCACCTAGCCTTCTCCGTCCCCCCATCGCAATCATGTCCGGTACGGGAATATTGACCCGTTTCCCATCGACTACGCCTTTCGGCCTCGCCTTAGGGGCCGACTCACTCTGCTCCGATTAGCGTCGAACAGAAACCCTTGGTCTTCCGGCGAGGGAGTTTTTCACTCCCTTTATCGTTACTCATGTCAGCATTCGCACTCGTGATACCTCCAGCATGCTTCTCAACACACCTTCATCGGCTTACACGACGCTCCTCTACCGCTCACACATAGTGTGAACCCGTAGCTTCGGTACCTGGTTTAGCCCCGTTACATCTTCCGCGCAGGCCGACTCGACTAGTGAGCTATTACGCTTTCTTTAAAGGATGGCTGCTTCTAAGCCAACCTCCTAGCTGTCTGAGCCTTCCCACATCGTTTCCCACTTAACCAGGATTTGGGGACCTTAGCTGACGGTCTGGGTTGTTTCCCTTTTCACGACGGACGTTAGCACCCGCCGTGTGTCTCCCACGCTGGCACTCACCGGTATTCGGAGTTTGCCTCGGGTTGGTAAGTCGGGATGACCCCCTAGCCGAAACAGTGCTCTACCCCCGGCGGTGATACGTGAGGCGCTACCTAAATAGCTTTCGAGGAGAACCAGCTATCTCCGAGCTTGATTAGCCTTTCACTCCGATCCACAAGTCATCCAAATCTTTTTCAACAGATCCTGGTTCGGGCCTCCAGTTGATGTTACTCAACCTTCACCCTGCTCATGGATAGATCGCTCGGTTTCGGGTCTATATCCAGCGACTGTGTCGCCCAGTTAAGACTCGGTTTCCCTACGGCTCCCCTATACGGTTAACCTCGCCACTGAATATAAGTCGCTGACCCATTATACAAAAGGTACGCAGTCACGGAACAAGTCCGCTCCTACTGCTTGTACGCACACGGTTTCAGGATCTATTTCACTCCCCTCTCCGGGGTTCTTTTCGCCTTTCCCTCACGGTACTGGTTCACTATCGGTCAGCCAGGAGTATTTAGCCTTGGAGGATGGTCCCCCCGTCTTCAGTCAAGGTTTCTCGTGCCCCGACCTACTCGATTTCACGTGATCAGATTTTCGACTACGGGGCTATCACCCGCTATGGCCAGACTTCCCAGTCTGTTCGCCTAATCTTTCACACGCTTAAGGGCTGGTCCCCGTTCGCTCGCCGCTACTAGGGGAATCTCGGTTGATTTCTTTTCCTCAGGGTACTTAGATGTTTCAGTTCCCCTGGTTCGCCTCTTACGCCTATGGATTCAGCGCAAGATACTCATCTTGTGATGAGTGGGTTTCCCCATTCAGAGATGTCCGGGTCACAGGTCGTTTGCCACCTCACCGAACCTTATCGCAGGCTACCACGTCTTTCATCGCCTCTGGCTGCCTAGGCATCCACCGTGTGCGCTTCATTGCTTGACCCTATAACCCGAAGGGGTCTGGTGTCTCGCAATGATAACGATTGCCGGATACGCTTGAGACGTATCACTTAACAATTACGTATGAACGTTATAAAACGTTCATGTCAGCATGATATACATTGTTAAAGAGCGACTGCTATGCGCAGTGATAAGCGGATGCTTTTTTCACTTCAAAAGAAAAGGAAAGACCTTTTTTCTTTTTTTAATGTGAAGAAAACGCTTATCACTGCGTAACGACAGCATTCTGATCAGGTAATTCATTGTGAGCGCTTACCGCGAGGATGAGTCATCGGTTAAGGAGGTGATCCAGCCGCAGGTTCCCCTACGGCTACCTTGTTACGACTTCACCCCAGTCATGAACCACACCGTGGTGATCGCCCTCTTGCGTTAGGCTAACCACTTCTGGTGCAGTCCACTCCCATGGTGTGACGGGCGGTGTGTACAAGGCCCGGGAACGTATTCACCGTAGCATTCTGATCTACGATTACTAGCGATTCCGACTTCACGGAGTCGAGTTGCAGACTCCGATCCGGACTGAGATCGGCTTTTCGGGATTGGCTCACTCTCGCGAGTTGGCAACCCTTTGTACCGACCATTGTAGCACGTGTGTAGCCCTACTCGTAAGGGCCATGATGACTTGACGTCGTCCCCACCTTCCTCCGGTTTGTCACCGGCAGTCTCCTTAGAGTTCCCGCCATTACGCGCTGGCAAATAAGGACAAGGGTTGCGCTCGTTACGGGACTTAACCCAACATTTCACAACACGAGCTGACGACAGCCATGCAGCACCTGTCTCTGCGTTCCCGAAGGCACTAAGGTATCTCTACCAAATTCGCAGGATGTCAAGAGTAGGTAAGGTTCTTCGCGTTGCATCGAATTAAACCACATGCTCCACCGCTTGTGCGGGCCCCCGTCAATTCATTTGAGTTTTAACCTTGCGGCCGTACTCCCCAGGCGGTCGACTTATCGCGTTAACTTCGCCACAAAGTGCGCTAGGCACCCAACGGCTGGTCGACATCGTTTACGGCGTGGACTACCAGGGTATCTAATCCTGTTTGCTACCCACGCTTTCGCACCTCAGTGTCAGTGTCAGTCCAGAAGGCCGCCTTCGCCACTGGTATTCCTCCCGATCTCTACGCATTTCACCGCTACACCGGGAATTCTACCTTCCTCTCCTGCACTCTAGCTTGACAGTTCCGGATGCCGTTCCCAGGTTGAGCCCGGGGCTTTCACAACCGGCTTATCAAGCCACCTACGCGCGCTTTACGCCCAGTAATTCCGATTAACGCTTGCACCCTCCGTATTACCGCGGCTGCTGGCACGGAGTTAGCCGGTGCTTCTTCTGCGAGTGATGTCTTTCCTAGCGGGTATTAACCGCTAGGCGTTCTTCCTCGCTGAAAGTGCTTTACAACCCGAGGGCCTTCTTCACACACGCGGCATGGCTGGATCAGGGTTCCCCCCATTGTCCAATATTCCCCACTGCTGCCTCCCGTAGGAGTTCGGGCCGTGTCTCAGTCCCGATGTGGCTGATCATCCTCTCAGACCAGCTACGGATCGTGGCCTTGGTGAGCCGTTACCTCACCAACTAGCTAATCCGACATAGGCTCATCCGATAGCGGGAGCCGAAGCCCCCTTTCTCCCGTAGGACGTATGCGGTATTAGCCTGGGTTTCCCCAGGTTATCCCCCACTACCGGGCAGATTCCTATGCATTACTCACCCGTCCGCCGCTCGTCAGCATCCAGCAAGCTGGATCTGTTACCGCTCGACTTGCATGTGTTAGGCCTGCCGCCAGCGTTCAATCTGAGCCATGATCAAACTCTTCAGTTTAAGATCAATGCGGTTCTTACCTGTCACCGAAGCAACAGAAGCGAACCAAACTTGGCTCAAGGGTCAAACGAATTCATTCATTAGGCCGAAGCCTGTTTGACGAGTCGCTTGCCTTGATAATAGGTGATTTATCACCCTCATCGGCAAGCGCCCACATGAATTACCTGATCAAATTGTTAAAGAGCAACTTTCTTAATATCGCTGCGGCGGGCTCGATGACCTGACCCGTGTTGCCTCAGCGAGGAAGGCGTATTCTACGCATTCCGTGGTGTTTGTCAACCGCTGTTTTCAGCGGGCGAAGCGAGCGATCTGACCAACCTACCACAGAGCTCTAACTTCCTGACAAACAAGAGGTTTTTCAACCTCATCACCGCTGGTAACGCTGGGCGTCCCCGGCAGCGGATGCGTACTTTACGGGCTCAAAGCCGGGTTGGCAAGGGCTAATTATCTAATAGTCGAAAAAAGTCTCGGCCAGATCATCTGTTCTCTCATATCAGGGGGCGGAAACCGCTTCGGCACGTCTGGTTTGGCGGTTACACTTAGCGCTTTATACGGCGGCCACCTTCACCCACGCCCACTAATGATGAGGTCCATGATGAGCCAGCACCTATTAACTGTCGATTCATTAAACCGCGATAGCGTCGATCACCTATTGCGCGTAGCAGCTCGCATGGAGCCGATTGCGAGTCGCCGTCAGGTGACGCGGGTGCTGGAAGGAGCGGTTCTGGGCAATTTGTTTTTCGAGGCGAGCACCCGTACGCGGGTGAGCTTCAATGCCGCCTTCTGCCGACTGGGGGGAAGCGTATGCGACACCACGGGCTTTACCTTCTCGTCCATGGCGAAAGGCGAGTCGCTGTACGACACCAGCCGCGTCATGAGCGGTTACTGCGATGCCATCGTCATGCGTCACCCTGACCAAGGGTCGGTCGCCGAATTTGCTGCGGCAACTCACGTTCCGGTCATCAACGGTGGCGACGGCCCAGGCGAACATCCCAGTCAGGCACTGTTGGATCTCTATACGATCGATAAGGAGTTTCAGCGGTTGGGCAAGCGCTTGAGCGGGGCACACATTCTGTTGACCGGTGATTTGAAGTACGGGCGTACGGTGCATTCGCTCATCAAGCTGCTGTCGCTCTATGACCCGCTGCGCATAACGCTGGTGTCCCCACCGGGGTTGGAGATGCCCACCCATCTGATCGATCTAGTGACGTCGCGCGGTCACCGCGTCGAACAGCGGGACTCGCTGGCCAGCGATTTCAGCGACCTGGACGTGGTGTACACCACACGTATTCAGAAGGAGCGTTTTACCGATGAGATGAACGAGAGCTTCCAGGGGCTCTCCGATGACTTCATGGTCAATCGTGATTTTCTTGACCAGCGTTGCAGCCAAAGCACGATCGTGATGCACCCGTTGCCCCGTGATAGCCGCCCGGGCGCCAACGACTTGAACGTCGATTTGAACGGCGACCCTCGGCTGGCGATTTTCCGCCAAACCGATAACGGTATTCCCATGCGGATGGCGATCTTTGCCACGCTGCTAAAAGTAGACGAGTTGATTGAAAAGGATCTGCGGCCCGTGCGTTGGTTTGTGCCATCACAAACCGGCACGCTGGACCGCTAATCGCGTTAATGTGTCGTGCGCCCGCCGGGAAGGCCTTCCTGGTGGGCGAACCAGCCTTCCAAAATCAGCACCGCCGCAATGCCATCCACGCTCTCTTCTCGGTAATTCCCTCGGTGCCCCGCCCCGTGGGCAATTCGCTTGGCTTCTTGGGTGGAACCACGCTCATCGACCATTTCGCATGGTTTGCCGTAGCGACCATGCAAACGGTTGCCGAACTTGCGCGCCCGCGTGCTCATGAGCGACTCGCTGCCATCCATATTGAGCGGCAAGCCGACGACGAACAGATCGGGCTGCCACTCGTCGATGAGGCGCGTGACCACGTTCCAGTCGGGTATACCGTCACGCGCAGGCAGCGGCGCCAGCTCCCGCGCACTGTGAAGCAGCTCGTTGCCCACGGCCACGCCGATGCGCCGCGTTCCAAAATCAAATGCCAAGATCAGACGCTGCCCGTTACTTGCCATGCGTCTTACGCCTCATCCAGCCACACGCTCACGCGTGCCCTGCATTGCGTGTCATGAGGTTTAGGTCGACCCCAAGGATACCTGCAGCGGCCGCAAGACGTTCAGCCGGTGGCGTATCAAAAAGCACGTTGCTGTGGCCCTCTACGGTGAGCCAGGCGTTCTCTTTCAACTCATCCTCTAATTGACCCACATCCCAACCGGCACAGCCCAAGCATACTAAGAAGTGCTCAGGTCCGTTACCATCGGCAAGCGCTTGGAGGATATCCATGGAGGTCGTCAGGGCAATGCCGTCTTCCACCTGAACGCTGGAGTCCCACGCCTGACTGTCGCCAACATGGAGAATGAAGCCGCGATCTTTATGCATCGGGCCACCGTAGTAGACCGGCGCATTGCGGTAGGGGCTGTCGTCGCCTCCCAATGAAAGCTGCTCGAACAGCGCATCCAGGGTGATTTCCATCGGGCGATTGACGATCACGCCCATGCAGCCGTTGTGGTCGTGATCACATAGATAAATCAGGCTGCCCGCGAAGTTGGGGTCTTCCAAGTGGGGCATCGCCATCAAAAAGTGGTGTTTTAAACTTTGCATGCGTCTCCTGCGGCTTGCCAATCGCTCGGCAAGCCTTGCGTCATAGGGCGGGTTGAGCCGTCACCGGTTAAGCCAAGCGACGCTCGATCGCGTCCAGCAGCATTCCGGCAATGTCGGTGCCGCGCTGGTCGTCGATTTCACGAACACAGGTAGGGCTCGTCACGTTGATTTCGGTGATATAGTCGCCAATCACGTCCAAACCGACGAACATCAGTCCTTTCTCGCGAATCATCGGCTGCACCTGCTGAATCAACCAGTGGTCGCGTTCGGTCAGTTCGCGACTCACGCCGCGCCCGCCGGCAGCCAGGTTGCCGCGGGTTTCGCCCGCCGAGGGAATGCGCGCAAGGCCAAACGGCACCGGTTCCCCATCGACCAAGAGAATCCGCGTATCGCCATCCTTTATGGCCGGCAGATAGCGCTGGGCCATGATTTGACGCTGACCGCGCAGCGTCAGCTGCTCGATCACCGCGCCAATGTTGCGGCCCTCGGGGCCGATATGAAAAATTCCTGTACCCCCCATGCCATCGAGCGGCTTGAAGATCACATCGCCATGCTCGGCATGGAACGCGCGCAGCACGTCATCGCGGCTGGCGACGACCGTCGGCGCGCAGCACTGGGGAAACTGCTGGGCAAAGAGCTTCTCGTTACACTGTAGCAGGGCTGCCGTGGGATTGACGATCAACACGCCCTCACGCTCGGCAAAGCCCAGCAGATGCACCGCGTTGATGAATTCGGCATCCACCGGCGGGTCTTTCCGCATCAGCACTACGTCCAGTTCGGCCAGCGGGCGTTGAGTCGCCTCGCCTAGGTCGTACCAGTGTTCGGGGTTTCGGTGCACTGTGAGAGGGCGCATCCGCGCATAGGCCTGGCCCGCTTGCAAGAAAAGATCCTCCTGCTCCATATAGTGAAGCGTGTAGCCACGCTCTTGGGCAGCCCACAGCATGGCCAAGGTAGTGTCTTTCTTGTACGCGATGTCGCTGATGGGATCCATCACCACACCGAGGTGCAACGTTGATTGGCTCATCGAAATACAGTCCATGCAGGATCAATAAGTCATCAGTATGCCGCACTGCAGGCACGGCTCCAACCGCGGCTATTGATCCGACGTATCGGAGAGCGCACCGGGTACCAGGCGGATCGCATCCGGCGCCAGGGTGATCAACTGCTGTTTATAGAGTCGGCCAATCGCCTGTTTATACGCGCTTTTGCTCACGCCCAGTCGCGTTTTGATATCGTGCGCCGAACTTTTATCACCTAACGGTAAATAGCCGCCGCTTTCGCGCAGCGCCTTCAGCACTTTATCCCCCACGACGTCCAGGCGTGCCGCGCCGGGCGGTAGCAGCGAGATATCCACGCGACCATCCTCGCGGCGCTGTTTCACAAAGCCTTTTAGCGACTGCCCACGACGCAGCGGCTGGGTAATGTCGTCCTGATAGATCAAACCCCAATAGCGGTGATTGACCACCACTTTCATGCCTAGGTCCGTGCGGTCGGCCACTACCAAATCGACTTCGTCGCCCTTCTCTAACGCCCAGGCGTCATCCGTCAGAAAACGATCGAGGCGCATGGTAGCGACCGGGCGCCCCTGATCGTCACTGTACAGCATCACCAACACCCGCTTGCCAGGGTCGGGGCGAAAACGCTGTTCGCTGTAAGGCAGCAGCACGTCTTTGGGCTGCCCCCAGCGCAAAAAGGCTCCGGTACTATTCACCGCCGTCACGGTTAAATAGGCCACATCGCCCAGCTGGGCCGACGCATCGCTGACAGATCGAGGGGTGGCGTGTGATTCACGGACCATGGGTGCTGTCCTTACTGGAAGTAGAACGTCATTATGGTACCTTGCCAAAGCTAGGCAAAGCGGCGTCGGATGAAGAGAGCGCCAGGTACAAAAAACCGCTGCCGAAGCAAACACGGCAGCGGCTTGATAGTAAGCGCTTACATATCGCCGAAGTGATGCTGTAGAAGCGTTAGCGCAACGACAGGGGCCGTTTCCGTACGCAGCACACGCGGGCCCAGCGTCAGAGGCATAAAGTGGCTGGCGGTCGCGGCCTGAATATCTGCCTCGCTCAAGCCGCCCTCCGGGCCGATCAGCAGCGCGGCAGACGCCGGGCACTCTGACTGAGCAAAGCCATTACCCGTCGCTAGGTGCAGCATCAAGCGCAGGGGCTCCTGGCGCTCGGCCAGCCACTCGCCTAACGTCTGCGGGGGGTGCACGGGTGGCACTACCGCCCGGCCGCTCTGCTCGCAGGCGCTGGCCGCCACGGCCTGCCAATGCGCCAGCTTCTTTTCTTCACGGTCGCCTTTCAAACGTACATCGCCCCGCTCGGTATAGAGCGGGGTAATCGCCGCCACGCCGAGTTCGACGGCTTTTTGAATGGCGTAATCCATGCGATCGCCCTTGGAAATCGCTTGCCCAAGATGCACCGCCAGCGGTGACTCGCCGCTACCCGCCCATACCGCTTCCACGGTCACGGTCGTCTGCTTGCGGCTCACCTCGGCTAACCGCACGCCTGCTTCTTGGCCACGGCCGTCGAATACGATCAGCGGCGCGCCTTCGCCCATACGCAGCACGCGAGTCACGTGCTTGGCCGGGCCGTCGGGCAGCGCTAGCGTCGTGCCCGCCAACAGCTCGGCAGGCACATAGAGACGGGGCATTTTACCGTGTCGGGCCTGCCAATCGGCGGCGGTCAGCGTGTCCGACATGGCTTAGTGCGTGTTCTCAGCCGCTTGGCTAGCCTGCTGCGCTTCGCGCTGCTTGCGCTGGGCATACATGGCTTCGAAGTTGACCGGTGCCAGCATCAGCGGCGGGAAACCGCCACGGTTGACCAGGTTATCGACGCACTCACGGGCATACGGGAACAGCAGATTGGGGCAGAACGCACCCAATGTCTGATCGAGCTGCGCGCCTTCGATACCCGCAATACGGAACAGGCCCGCCTGCTCGACTTCCGCCAAGAACGAGGTCGTGCCGGTTTCGCTGTCGTTGACCTGCGCGGTCACTTTCACCACGACTTCGTACTGGTCGTCGGCCACTTTCTGGCTGGTGGTGTTGAGGTCCAGGTTGACCTTGGGCTTGAACGCTTGCTTGAACACGGAGGGAGAGTTCGGCGCTTCGAAAGAGATGTCTTTCACGTAGATACGCTGTAACGAGAATTTCAGCTGAGGTTTTTCGCCTTCTGCGGCGCCTGCCTGCGGGGTGTTGTTATCTTCCGCCATGGGATACTCCTAATCGTTCTTCCATTAAAAAAGGTGCGGCGTTACCGCGACGTATGCTCTCGTTTACTTCTTGACCACCGGGAGGCCATCCGCCTGCCACTGCGCCATGCCACCACGCAGCTTCATCGCCCGCTCGAATCCGGCTTTGGCGAGCTTCGCTTGGGCAGCGCCAGAGCTTTGGCCATGCTTGCACACCACGATGATTGGCTGGCTTTTCACTTTATCCAGCTCGCTCATGCGGCTGTCGAGGCTGCTTTGGGGAATATTGCGAGCGCCAGCGATATGCCCGGCTTTGAAGTCTTTGCTCTCACGAATGTCCAGCACTACCGCATCTTCACGGTTGATGAGCTGAGTGGCCTGCGTGGAGGACACCGCATTCGAAGCGGCGCTGCGCGTTTCATAAACGATCCACGCTATGAGCACCAGCAAAAATGCCCCCACGAGGAGGGGGTGGTTCATTACGAATTCGAACAGCTGATCGATCATCGCGAACACAATCTCTTGGTCTATGCAGAAAAAAGCGGCCTAGCCGCCCTCAGAAACACGACGAGTATACACGTCACAGGGCATACCGCGCAGGCCATGACGCCCGACGGCTGCCTGCGTTATGATGCCCCAAGCGCGCGCCTGTCGCGACCCCGATTATCAGGTGCTGTCTGAAAACTGGTAGAGCCGCCCTCGCCAGGCTTTCAAACCGTACCTCACGTCGCTTGGCTGACCCACAAAAGAGGGATTCTTTCATGGCATCATCTGCACCGCGCCCCGTGGCGCTGATCATCCTAGACGGCTACGGCCACAACCCCGATAGCGCTCATAACGCCGTGGCAGCGGCCAACACACCGGTGATGGACGCACTGTGGGCCAACCGTCCCCACGCCTTCGTGCATACCGATGGCCGCCATGTCGGGCTCCCCGACGGGCAGATGGGTAATTCCGAAGTCGGCCATATGAACTTGGGGGCCGGACGCATCGTTTACCAGGACTTCACCCGCATCACCAAAGCCATCGAAGAGGGCGACCTGGACACCAACGAGGTGCTCACCAAGCCGATCGACGACGCCGTTGCCAATGGCCGCGCCGTGCATCTGCTCGGCTTGCTCTCACCAGGCGGCGTGCACAGCCACGAAGATCACTTCATCGCCCTGGCCGAGCTGGCAGCGCGGCGCGGTGCCCAGCGCATCTACGTGCACGCCTTTCTAGACGGTCGCGACATGCCCCCACAGAGCGCGTTGGCGTCCATCGAGCGCGCCAACGCACGGTTATCCGAACTCGTCGGCGCCGATAACGGTTTTGTCGCCTCCATCATTGGACGCTTCTTCGCCATGGACCGCGACAACCGCTGGGAGCGCGTCGAGCAAGCCTACCGGTTGCTCACCGGCGGCCACGCGGAGTACACGGCCACCAGCGCGGAAAGCGGCTTGCGTGATGCTTACGAGCGCGGTGAAACCGACGAATTCGTGGCCGCAACCAGCGTGCCGGTCAACGGTCATGCCGTGACGTTACACGATGGCGACGCGGCGATCTTTATGAATTTTCGCTCCGACCGCGCCCGCGAACTCACGCGCGCCTTTACCGAATCGGGGTTTACCGGCTTCGAACGTCAGGCACGCCCAACGCTGGCAGGCGATGGTTTGGTGATGATGACCCAGTATGCCGCCGACATCGATGCGCCTGCCGCGTTTCCGCCCACCGATCTCACCGATACGCTGGGTGAGGTAGTGGCCAAGCGCGGCCTCACTCAGTTACGCATTGCGGAAACGGAGAAGTACCCCCACGTAACGTTCTTCTTCTCTGGCGGTAACGAGGCCGAGTACGAAGGGGAAGAGCGCATTTTGGTGCCCTCCCCTCGCGACGTCAAAACCTACGACGAAAAGCCCGAAATGAGTGCGTTCGAGATCACCGACAAGCTCGTTGAAGCGATCGATAGCGGCCGTTTCGATCTCATGGTGTGTAACTACGCCAACGGCGACATGGTCGGCCACACCGGGGATTTCGATGCCGCCGTGAAAGCGATCGAGACCGTCGACATTTGCGTTGGTCGCGTGGTGGAGGCCATCGAGCGCGCAGGCGGTGCCTGCCTGATTACCGCCGATCACGGCAATGCCGAACAGATGGTCCACCCGGACACCGGCGCCCCACAAACCGCACACACCACCTTCGTGGTGCCTCTGGTATACGTGGGTGAGCGGGCGGCAGAGCTCGACGACGGCCGCCTGTGCGACCTGGCCCCCACGCTGCTGACCATGATGGACCAGCCGCAGCCTGAGGCGATGACGGGCAAGCCGCTGCTGCGTTTTACCTAATGCCCATGTGGCGACCACTCGCCCTCGCCGCTCTGCTGCTGGCCTTGAGCCAGCAGCCCGCCTTGGCGCAGCAGAACGAACGCGCCGCCCGGGAGCAACTCGACGCGCTCGGGCAGGAGATCGACGCCATGGCCGAGCGGCTCAGCGCGACCGGTCAAGCCCGCGATAGCGCTCAACGCGAGCTGCAGGCCGTGGAAACCGAGCTCGCCGAGACGCACCAGCGGCTGGATCAACTTCAGGCCGAGCGGCGTCAACTCAACGATGAAACTACTCAATTACGCCAACATCGCGAACGCTTGCAGAGCGAACGGGAGTCTCAGTATCAGGCGCTCGGTCAGCAGCTCGCCGCGCTCTACCGGTTAGGGCCGACGCCCCAACTCAAGCTGCTGCTCAATCAAAGCGACCCTGCCGAACTGGACCGCATGCAGGCCTACTTGAATCGGCTGACGCAGGCGCGCCAGCAGCGTCTCACCGATATTGCGCGGCTGGACACGGCGCTTGCCGATACCGAACGGGCACTGGCGGAGCGCCAAGCGCGTTTGGATACGTTGGCGAACGAGCTGGAAACCCAAAGCGCTCTGCTCGCCGAGCGCACCGAAGCGCGCCGTGGCGTGGTGGAGACGCTGGATGACCGCTACGGGAGCGAGGCGGACCGACTGGCCGACCTGAACCAGAGTCGCGAACAGGCCGAGCAACAGCTCCGCGCGATTCAGGCCGAACTGGCCCGCATGGCAGAGCCCACGCCCACCACGCACATCACCCGCACGCAAGGGGATTTGCCTTGGCCCGTGCAAGGCAGCATCACCGCCAGCTTTCAGCGGCGGAACGGGGTTCACTACAACGGCATCGTGATTCAGGCCAGCGAAGGCACGGCGGTCACGGCGGTTCATTCGGGCCGTGTGGTGTTTGCCGACTGGATGCGAGGGTTCGGTAACTTATTGATCATCGACCACGGCGATCAGATCATGACGCTGTATGCGCACCTGCAACAGTTCAGCGCCCGTCCCGGTCAACAGGTGAGTCGTGGCGATGCCATAGGCCGAGTGGGCAATAGTGGAGGACAATCCCGACCCGCCCTCTATTTCGAAGTGCGACGAGGCGGAGAACCTATTAATCCGCAACGTTGGATTGCGCGCCGTTGACGGGATAAGCTGGTGCTACTCTCTTTATAGTCACGTTCTTTATTGTCGCTCTCTTTACCATGAACCTCACAACCCGTGCAGTGCCACTGGCACTGCCTTTCGCCTAGCGGAGTCCGCATGACGCTATCTGTTACCGAGGTATCGGCCCCTGCCAAGCGCTTATTGGCCACCCTGCTACCGCTCGCGCTGCTGGCGGCCCCGCTCCCTCTGGCAGCCCAGCCGTCGAACAGCGCCGCTGATGATCTGCCGTTGGAAGAGATTCAAACGTTCGCCGAGGTCTTCGAGCGTATCAAGCGCGGCTACGTCGAAGAGGTCGACGACCGTACGCTGCTGCGTAACGCCATGCGGGGCATGCTCAGCGAGCTCGACCCTCATTCGGCCTACTTGGATGAAGAGGAGTACCAAAGCCTGCGGGAGTCTACCCAAGGCGAGTTTGGCGGCATCGGTATCGAAGTCGGCACCCAAAATGGCCAACTGATGGTCGTCACGCCCATCGATGACACGCCCGCCTCCCGGGCAGGCCTGCTGTCTCAGGACATCATTGTGGCCATCGATGGCACCCCCACCGATAGCCTCTCACTGCAGGAAGCCGTCAATCTGATGCGCGGTGAGCCAGGCACCACGCTGCGCCTGACGATTTTGCGTTCTGGCGAAGAGGCACCACGGGAGTTTACCCTCACCCGTGAAGTGATCCGCAGTGAGAGCGTCAAACAGGAGACGCTGGAACCCGGCTACGGCTATTTACGCATTAGCCAATTCCAGTCCCGCACGCCCGAGCAGGCTCGCCGAGCCTTGGAGCGCATGGCGCGAGAGCAGCCTCTGGAAGGGTTGATTCTCGATTTGCGCAATAATCCTGGCGGCGTCTTGCAGGCAGCGGTCGGCGTGGCCGATCTGTTCCTCGATGACGGGCTCATCGTCTATACCGAAGGACGTCTTTCGGACACCGAGATGTCGTTTTCGGCGTCTCCCGACACCCCCGCCGGTGACGTGCCGCTCGTGGTCCTCATCAATAGCGGTAGCGCGTCGGCTGCGGAAATCGTCGCGGGCGCCCTGCAAGACCAGCGCCGGGGTGTCATCATGGGAACAGAAAGCTTCGGTAAAGGCTCCGTGCAGCAGATCATGCCGCTGGGCAATGGCGAAGGCTTAAAGCTGACAACCGCGCTGTACTACACCCCCAATGGCCGCTCGATCCAGGCGCAAGGTATCGAACCCGACGTAGAAGTGGTGCGTGGCCGCCTGGAAGTGGCGGAGGCGCGACGCGCCATTCGTGAGGCGGACTTGGACGGACACCTCGGTAGCCAAAGCGACATGCCTCCCGAGCGTGCCGCCATGTCTCAGCGGTTACGCGACGACTACCAGCTTAGCGAGGCGCTTAATTTGCTGAAAGCGCTGAACGTCGTGGATCGCCGCCGCGGCTAACGGCAGGAGATCGGCAGGCGACCCCGCTCTCCGGTCGCCTGCCGCATCACCAAGCGCTTAAGCGGTACGAACTTGTTCATGCCGCTCATCCCGACGTTGCGCGCCAGCGTCAGCACCGGCTGCTGGCTACCAAACAGCTGCTTGAAGCCTTTCATCAGCCCCAGCATGGTGGCGTTATCCAAACGCCTTCGACGCTCGAAACGGCTGAGTGTCGTTACGTTGCCCCAGGGCGCGCCGCGCCGCCACGCCCCAACGACTTCTTCCGCCAATACCGCAGCGTCCATCAAGCCCAAATTAACGCCCTGCCCGGCCAGCGGATGCAGACTGTGGGCGGCATCACCTACCAACGCGAAGTTGGGCTGCACATAATGCTGGGCGTGGCGCTGGACCAGCGGGAAACGGTAGGCACGATCCACAGGCACGACCTCCCCCAAACGATGCTCGAACGCCTCGCCGAGCGCCTTCCCCAGCGCTTCTGGCGAGTGCTCGGTCAGCCCTTGGGCATGCTCGGGCGTGGTGGACCAGACAATGGAACAGTAGCGGTCGTCTCCGTTCACGGTGAGCGGTAAGAACGCCAGCGGACGGCCGCCCAGGAAAGCTTGTCGTGCGGTACCGCCGTGGGGATGAGTACAGCGCACCGTGGTGACCACCGCCTCTTGCGCCATCGACTCCTCGGCCACCGGGATGCCCGCTAGCGCTCGTAGCGCAGAGCGCGCGCCATCGGCGGCGACGAGCAGCGGCGTCTGTAGCTGCCTGCCATCGTCGAGCACCAGCCAGCGGCCACGCGCCGTGGTTTGCAGCGCCTCCACCCGCACACCATCCAACCGCGTCAACGTCGGCTGCTTGGCCACTTGCTCGTTAAGCGCCGCCAGCGTCACCTCGTTCTCGACGATGTGCCCCAGCGTGGCGGTGCCTGCCTCGTCGGCCGAAAAACGAATACGACCGCTGCCCTCGGCATCCCACACCTCCATGTACCGGTAAGGTGTGACGCGCGCCGCCTCCATGGCGGGCCAAGCCCCCAAATGGGTGAGCAGCCGCTGTGACACCGGCGTCAGTGCGCTAACGCGTGGGGCGGGAACTCCGTCGGCCACATCCTGCAAGCGCAGCGGTGACGGCTTGGCTTCTACTAGCGCCACCTGCATACCCGCCTCGGCCAATAGCCCGGCCAGCGCCGTGCCCACCATGCCCGCTCCTACGATCACGGCATCGAAAGGGATGATGGAAGGCTTAGCCGCGTCTGCTGACGTAGTCATAACACTCCTTGGCTTGGGTAGATGAGAGCCATCGTTGAGGGATTCGTGCGCTGTCGCCGCGCATCAGCGTTCTAGCCCCATAGCTCGGCGTGCCAAACGGCGGCGCAGCGGGCCGATCAAATTGAGGCCTATCAGCCCTGCTCCCCGCGCGTGCGGTAGCAGCGGCAGCGAGTAGCCAAACAGGCGCACCAAGCCATCGCTAAAACGAATCACGTTGGCGCGGTCTTGAGCTCGGCGTCGCTCGAACGCCTGCAGCGTCGCCATATCTCCCAGGGCGCGCTGCTGCTCGGCACCTTGGGCAAGGGCTTCGACCAAATCCATCACCGAGCGCAGCGCCAGGTTGAAGCCTTGGCCTGCCACAGGATGCAGCGCATGGGCGGCATTGCCTAACACAGCCAAGCCGGGCCGCACGGGCTCCTCCGCGGTCACTAGCGAGAGCGGATAGCTAAACCGCTGGCCCACCTTGGTAAATCGGCCGACCCGGTCGCCGAACGCCCGCTGAAGCGCTCTCAAGAACGCCGCGTCAGACAGCGCCATTCGAGCGGTTTCGCTACCGCTGGCGTGCGTCCAGACCAGCTCCATGGCTTGACCTGGCAACGGCAGTAGTGCAATGGGTCCTTCCGAGGTAAAGCGCTCGTAGGCAATGCCCTGGTGGGGCTGACTGATGCCCACATGGGCAATCACGGCGGTTTGTTCATAAGAGTGGCGGCGACTGGCGATACCGAGCTGCTCTTTCAACCCAGAGCGGCCGCCATCGGCCAAAATGGTCAACGCCGCCGTCAGCTCACTGCCATCGGAAAGCCGTAAATGGTGGCCGCTGGCCGTGGGCGTTAACCGTGCCACCGTGGCCGGACAGTGCCACTCGATAGGCAGTTGCTGCAGCTTCTGATACAGCACTCGCCCCATCCAGGCATTGGGAATCACGTGCCCCAAGGCAGCAACGCCTAGCTCTTGCGCATTGAGGCGCGTCGCGCCCAACCGGCCCCGCTCGCTGATATGGATACGCTGAATCGGCGTGGCCTCGGCCTGCATCGCTTCCCACACCCCTAGCTGACGAAAGCGCTGGGCCGAGCCTTCGGCGATGGCACTCGCCCGGGCATCGAAGCTCGGTTGCCACGTCGCGCCTTCCGTACTTTGCGATAGCGCATTGGCTTCGATGATGGCGACCCGCCAGCCATAGCGCTCGATGAGCGGTGCCAATGCACAGCCCAAACTGGCCCCCACCAACCCACCGCCCACGATCACGACGTCATGGGTGGGCGACGGCGCTTGTGGACGTGATTCCTGCTCAGCCCTATACATTGGCCTCTCCTCCTTCATACAGCGCGACCACAGCGATTCGTAATTCCGTAATGTAGATTACATAAACTTCCAGGCGTCTAACGAAGCTGATTATTTATTAGCCATTAGTTTCTCGATATCTTCCACCTGCTTCGGTACGTCGGCGGTCAAAATGTCATGGCCCTGTTCGGTGACCACTACGTTATCCTCGATACGAATGCCGATACCGCGATAAGCTTCTGGAATATCGTCGTCGCAGGGAATGTAAAGACCGGGTTCGACGGTCAGCACCATGCCTGGCATCAGTGGCCGTGGTGTGGCCTCATCGAGGCGATAGGTACCTACGTCGTGCACATCCAGTCCTAACCAGTGAGACGTGGAGTGAAGGTAGAAGCGCCGGTAGCTCTCGTCATCGATACGCGCTTGCACGTCGCCCGTCAGCAGGCCTACCTCGATGAGGCCAGCGGTAAGGTCCTCCACAACGCCTTGGTGGATATCTGCTAGCGTAGCGCCTGGAGCAATGGCTTTCACCGCCCGCTCCTGTGCGCCTAACACCACGTGGTAGAGTTCCCGCTGGGCGTCGTTGAAGCGCCCACCGACCGGAAAGGTGCGTGTGATGTCGCCTGCGTAGAGATCGAATTCCGCCCCAGCATCGATCAGTACGAGCGTGTTCTCTTCCAGCACATCGCTGTTTTCAATATAGTGCAGCACGCAGGCATTGGCCCCGCCGCCCACGATAGTGCTGTAGGCTGGCCCGCTAGCCCCGTGCCAAACAAAGGTGTGTTCCAGCTCGGCCTGGAGCTGATACTCATACACTCCTGCCTGGCAGGTGCGCATGGCGCGAACATGGGCCTGAGCGGAAATCGCCGCCGCATGGCGCAAAAGCGCAATTTCGGCGGGGCTTTTGATCAGGCGCATTTCGTGAATCAGCGGGCGGCTATCCAACCAACCCTTCAACGGCGGTTTGCCCCGACGCATACCCGACTGAGCCTGAGCCAGCGCTTCTTTGGCAATGCCCAGCGCGTCGGGGTTATCCAGCGGCGCATAGAGCAGCTCACGACCTTCGAGCAGCGAGGGTAGCCGTGCGTCGCGCTCGGCATTTTCGAATGCCTGGTCGAGACCATGCTGGCTGACAACGCCCTGAGCCCCCAGCCGACGGCCGGTCCAAGCTTCCAGATGGGGGTCGCGATCTTGGCAGAACACCACGCTTTGCCCTTCGCCACGGCCCGGCAACAGCACCAGTAGCGCGTCCGGCTCCTGAAAGCCGGTCAAATAGTAAAAGTCGCTCTGCTGGCGGAACGGGTACTCGCTGTCGTGGGAGCGAGTCACCAAGGACGCCCCAGGCACCAGCAGCGCCGCATGGCTTGGCAGCTTGGCCAGCAGCGACTCTCGGCGCTGACGGTACTCTTCAGGCGAAATGGCAGCAGGGCGAGGCAATGGCGTGGGCATAACGGCTCCTATCGCGTGGTGGCTCAATGAACGGGGGCGTCGGTTTGCTCTACTTGGGGCTGACCGGGATGCTGTTCGGTGTAGAGCAACATGGCCGCCATTCGCGCGTGTTCCGTCAGCGCAAACAGGTCGTTCTCGTTCTCCGGGCTATCGTCGATGTCGGTCTCGATCTGGCCGAGGCCTTCCAGATCATCGATCGCTTCTTTCAAGGTCTGCGACCAGCGCTCCCGAAGCGCGTCGTCGACGACGTCCTCGATGACTTCCATGAAGCCCAACGTCCACTCTTTCAGCCCTTGCGCCTGCTCGGCAAGAGAGAACAGCTCGTCGGGCAGCAGCGGTGCGTAATTCATGTCGCTCGCGCTCAGCGCTTCCAGCGTCTGGCGGCGCCAGCCCAACAGGCGCTCGGCGCTAGCCTGATCACGGGGTTGCTCGACCCCCAGGCTTAGGCACACTTCTTCCAGCCATGCGTCGGCAGTGACATCCCGCAGTGCCAACAAGCCGCACAGCCGTCCGTCCAGAAAGGCAGGAGACTGCATGCTGCCGTGGAGTAAAAATACATCCGCTACGTCAGAAAAATCCTGCCGTTCGTCAATCAATGACATGATTCTTGCTCGCTTTACCAAAGATAAGGGTATGACCAAAGGGATAGGGCGGGAAGCCTTCGCGTTGACCCCGCACAAGCGGCTCTCTTATAGTGAACGCCGTCTATCCTTCCTATGTAGTGATGTTAACGCATCGGGACCCTTGCTGGCCCGTGCTGGAGTCTTTGATGAGTCACGCAAAGCGGCCAACGAAAGAGATTACCCTACTGGGTCGCAGCTATATGATTGCTTGCGACACCGGCGAAGAAGCCCAGCTCGAACGCGCTGCTCGCTATTTGGACCGCGCGATGCACGGCATACACGCCCAAAGCAGCGTCCTGGGAAGTGAGCGCATCGCCATCATGGCCGCGCTCAATATTACCCATGAATTGCTAGAAGCGCTGGATGAGCACCGGGCCGGTGAAGCCAATCTGAACCGTTTGAGCGAGCGGCTCGAGCGTGCTCTAGCGGGCACTCGGCGCAATGCGCCTTGAACCACGCCTTCTTGCAACCGAGACTTTGGCATTAGCTGCGGCTCTGTTAGGATAGTGGTGTTCTCTGGGATGTACGCCAGTCGTTATAGTCCCTCGAGCCTATGCGCAGTACCCAGGGGGCCAAATGCTAGCCAGACCCGTGTGCATGTCCGTGCGTCGGAAAGCCTGACGGTTTGGCTGCGGCCACCCACCTGAACCAGTAGGTTCAGGGCCAGAACGACAGCGGCATTCTGGGGAACACTTTGCCATGACGTCTTATGAGATGAGCCTTACCTCACCTAATGACAAGCCAGCCCTCCGGCGCGAGCTGAAACGTCGTCGTCGCGCGCTCTCCGCCGAACAGCAGCGGCAAGCCGCCTTGGCGCTATGCCAGCGCTTGAAGCAGCTCCCTGAAATCCGTCGCGCCAAGCGCATCAGCCTCTACCTGCCGGTCAATAGCGAGATTGACCCTACGCCACTCATTCCTTGGCTACGCAAACGGCGTGTGGCCATCTACTTGCCCGTGCTTCGCCCGTTTAGCGCCAACAGCCTTTGGTTCGTGGCGTACGACGCCAACACCCCTATGATCCACAATCGCTTCGGTATTGCCGAACCTTGTCCGCGATTTGCCGTTCAGCGCCGCCATCGACTGCCCGCCTGGGCACTGGACACGCTCATCGTGCCGCTAGTGGGTTTCGATCGTCAGGCGAATCGAATGGGCATGGGCGGTGGATTTTACGACCGCAGCTTGTCGTTCATGCGTCATCCCGGGCCAGCCCCTGCGCTGATTGGCGTGGCTCATGCCTGTCAGCAAGTAGCATCGCTGCCCGTTGAACCTTGGGATATTCCTCTCACTGCGGTCGCCAGCGATACCGGCGTGGTACGCCCAATAAAAACGGGCTGATCACAAGGATCAGCCCGTTTTTATTGTCTATTCACCCAGTAGGTGCAGCATGGTTGCCAAGGACGCTCACATTAACCGTTGGTTAACTTCCTGATAGCGCCTGTGCATATCCAGTGGCTAATACGCCGAGTAAAAACACCACTGTTAACGCCATCACCATATCAGGCTTTCTACGCCGCATGCCTCTTCTCCAACGTCTTTCGCAGTTGCCAAATACCCTTAAGTGCGCCACCAAACTTTTCATGTCGAGAAGATGACACACCTCATTAATTTCGTTCACGACTATAGGGCCATAAGGGGCTCGATGACAACTGCTAAAAGCACTATTTTAAGCCCTCAATTAAACGTTTCAGTCACTCTCACCTGCCTAGCAGCTCTAGCCCATACTGTTAGCGCTTACTTACATTAGGTTACGCCATAAAGAGTCGATAGGCGGGGTTATCGCTCTCTTGCCAATAGCGGTAGCCAATGGCATCCAAGTACTCAGTGACGTGCGTGCGATCCTCGCTCGGCACTTGCATACCCACTAATACACGCCCATAAGCAGCACCGTGATTACGATAGTGAAATAGAGAGATATTCCAATCGTGTGGCAGTTGAGTTAAAAAATTCATCAGTGCACCAGGACGCTCTGGAAACTCGAAGCGATAAAGCTCCTCTTCAAAACGCTCGCTGGGGCGTCCGCCACTTAAATGGCGAATATGCAGCTTTGCTAATTCATTATCGGTTAAATCTTCCACCTGATAACCACCTTCGCGCAATTTATCGATCACCGCCTGTCGATCCTCACCGCCCGGCTTGATTTGAACGCCCACGAAGATATGCGCGTCGCTATCATCGGCGTAGCGGTAGCTGAATTCGGTCACCATCCGTTTCCCCAGCGTGCGGCAGAACTTCTTGAAGCTGCCGGGTTTTTCGGCGATGGTGACGGCCAAGATGGCTTCGCGCTGCTCGCCTAGCTCGGTACGTTCGGCAATGTGCTGCAGTCGGTCGAAGTTGGTATTGGCCCCCGAATTGATACACAGCAGCGTCTCGCCTTCAGCCCCCGTCTGCTGAACGTACTTTTTGAGACCTGCCAACGAGAGTGCGCCAGAGGTTTCAGCAACGGCGCGAGTATCTTCGAAAATATCCTTTACCGCGGCACACATCTCATCGGTATTCACGGTAATCACGTCGTCGACGAGGTCGCGCACCAGCGAGAACGGCACTTCACCAATTTGCGCTACCGCAACGCCTTCGGCAAAGACACCGACCTGATCCAACACCACGCGCTCGCCGGCCTCCATAGCGGCTTTGAGACAGGCGCTATCCTCGGCTTCCACGCCGATGATTTTGATGTCTGGACGCAGGTACTTTACGTAGGCTGCCACGCCGGCAATCAGGCCACCGCCGCCGACGGGGATGAAAATCGCGTCCAAACGCCCCCCGTGCTGGCGCAGAATTTCGACACCAATGGTGCCTTGCCCGGCCACCACGTCGATGTCGTCAAACGGTGGAATATAGGTGTAACCGTGCTCGTTGATCAGTTCCTGAGCATGCTCGGCAGCCGCCGCGAAGGCATCGCCTTTGAGGACTACCTTGGCGCCACGAGCACGCACCGCTTGAACCTTGATATCCGGCGTGATACGCGGCATGACGATGACTGCTTTCACGCCCATCAGCTTGGCGGCCATAGCCAACCCCTGAGCGTGGTTGCCCGCCGACGCCGCGATGACCCCTTTGGCCTTCTGCTCATCGGTCAACTGGGCCATTTTGTTGTAGGCTCCACGAATTTTGAACGAAAAGACCGGCTGTAAATCCTCGCGTTTGATCAAAATCTGGTTATTGAAGCGACGCGACAAAAAGGGAGCGGGCGAAATGGGCGTCTCACAAGCGGCTTCATAAACGCGGGCTTGGAGGATCTTTTTGACGGTGGCTTCGAGCATGCTGACATCCCAGAAAAATGACGTGCCCCTGGCGGGCGCGAGAAAAGCCTTTATTGGTAGCAGATGACAATGGGCAACGTCCAGCGGCGTTTCCATCGGCACTGGACGCTTGGCCCGTTATACTAAGGGCGACTGCCTCTCCGACTATTGGACCCATCATGACACAAGATGAATTGAAAGCGGCGGTAGCCGACGCTGCTATCGACGAGATTACGCCTCACTTGGAAAAAGAGACCGTACTGGGTATTGGTACCGGCTCGACGGCCAACCTGTTTATCGACCGCCTAGGCCCCTTACGCGACCGTTTCAAAGGCGCCGTGGCCAGCTCAGAAGCCAGCGCCGATCGACTAAAAGGTCTCGGCATCGAGGTGTTCGAGCTCAATCATGTGGGCGACGTGCCTTTTTATATCGATGGCGCGGACGAAGTAAATGCACACTTACATATGATCAAAGGCGGTGGTGCAGCGCTCACGAGAGAAAAAATCGTCGCTGCCTGCGCCAAGCGTTTCATCTGTATTGCCGATGGTTCGAAATACGTGGCACAGCTAGGCCAGTTTCCGCTACCCGTGGAAGTCATTCCCATGGCGCGCTCCTGCGTCGCCCGTGAGCTGGTCAAGCTAGGGGCAGAGCCGGTGTATCGCCAAGGCGTGGTGACGGATAACGGTAACCATATTATTGACTGCTTCAACTTTATGATTGAGGACCCGGTGGCAATGGAAGCGCGTATCAACGCTATCGTCGGTGTCGTGACCAACGGTCTATTTGCCGCGCGTGGCGCCGATGTGCTGCTACTGGGTAAGACGGATGGCGTAGAGCGCAAGGCGTTACGCTAACCTTGAGTCACCCATCTCATTAAGGGGCCAGCCCAGTGCTGGCCCTTTCTTTTATTCAAAGGGGCTTGCCACTCATTCAATGAGACTTAGAAGAAGCCTCTTTTACTGAGGAGAAATATCAGCCTTTCTCTCCTTGTATCTCAATGTAAATCAATTAAACATTAAGATACATTCTGTTTCAAAGCACGAATCCTTAGTGTCACACTATCGGGTGTTTTGGGCCTCACGGGAGAAAGACCATGCTAACGTACCCACATCATGTATTGGTGACTGGCGGCGCAGGATTCATCGGCTCCCATACCGTCGAGCGACTGTTGCAAGACAACCATCGCGTCAGGGTATTAGATAACTTCTCCACAGGGCGTTTAAGCAACCTCCCTACACACCCTTTACTAGACGTCGTCGTCGGCGATATTCGCAGCGTAGAGGATGTTCAAACCGCCATGAAGGGGGTGACACATTGTTTGCATCTCGCTGCCCAAGTCTCCGTGGCAAGCTCCGTTGCCGATCCTGTGGGCTCTGCCACCCATAATATTTTAGGTGCCCTCAACGTCATGCATGCGGCATCTATGGCCCATGTGAGTAAACTCGTCTACGCCTCCTCGGCTGCGGTGTACGGTATTCCTGCACAACTGCCATTGCCAGAAGAGGCCGAACTGCAGCCCTTATCACCGTATGGACTAGAGAAGTGGGTCGATGAGCGCTATGCGGCCCTATTAGGTAGTCTGCATGGCCTACCCAGCCTAGGGCTTCGCTATTTCAATGTGTATGGTCCCCGCCAAGACCCTAACTCCCCGTATGCGGGCGTCATTGCACGCTTCCTCGACCGTCTTCTCAGCCATCAGCCCCCCCTAGTGTTCGGGGATGGCTTGCAATCGCGGGATTTTATTTATGTGGGCGATATTGCCCGGGCAAACGTGGCCGCCTTATTTAGCCCCCAGTGCGGCATCTGCAACGTAGCCACTGGTCAGCAGATTGATTTGCTTACGTTAATTGATCTGTTGGGACAACTGACCCACTGCCATTTGACCCCGCAGCACCTGCCCGCCAAAGCCGAGGATATTCGGGACTCGTGCGGCAACAACCGACGTTTATCCGAGTGGTTAATGATCGAGCCAACGTGGACCTTGACAGAAGGCTTAAGCGAGCTGATTAGTTATGTAAGCCCTGCGCACGGCTATCTTGATGAGCCCTCGCGCATAAACGCTTAGCCCCTTCTTCACCGACTTTTGACACGACAGGTGGCACCGATGGCGAAGCTTTTTATGCGCACGCTGACATGGCTGCTTCTCGGGCTTGTCGGCTCTGCTGTTTACGCAAACTCCCCCGTCCAACAGCCTAGCGTTGCGTTTTACTACGGTAACGAGCCCCCGGTTGAACTGCTCTCTCAGTTTGACTGGATCGTGGTGGAGGCCGCCAATGTCGACAGCGCCGAGCAGCGCCTGCTGGCCCAGCATGGAGGCCAGCCGTTTGCCTATGTCAGCATCGGTGAGCTCGACGCCTGGCGGGGGGCTGCCACCTCGCTGCCCGCTGATGCACTCGTCACCTCTAACACCGCCTGGAATAGCCAAGTGGCCGATCTCACCCACTCGGCGTGGCGTACTTACCTAATTGAGGAGCACATTCGTCCGCTCTGGGAGTCAGGCTATCGCGGCCTGTTTCTAGATACCTTAGACAGCTATCGCTTATTTGCACCTGATGGTCCGGCCGCCGAGCGTCAGCAAGCCGCACTGGTGGACATCATTCATTCCATCAAGCAGCAGTTTCCCGACATGCAGCTGCTCCTCAACCGTGGGTTTGAAGTGCTGAACCAGGTGCAAGGGCAGATCGTTGGCGTCGCGGCGGAGTCGCTTTATCGCGGCTGGAACCCGGCCACCCAAGTGTATGGTGCCGTCCCCGACAACGATCAAGCCTGGCTGTACACGCAGCTCGCCCGCGTGCGCGACCACTATGGCCTACCGGCCATTGCCATTGATTATGTTCCCGCCAATAACCGTACGCTTGCCCGAGAAACCGCCCAACGGATTCATGTTGAAGGGTTTATTCCCTGGGTCAGCGTGCCGCAGCTCAATCAAATGGGTGTGGGACTCATTGAGCCCATCCCACGCAGAGTGCTGATCTTTTTCGATAAGGCTAAAACGGAAGCTGGGGAGCTGGCCTACACCAACGCGCATCGCTACTTGGCGATGCCACTGGAATACCTGGGTTATGGAGCAGAGTATCTGGACGTCAATGGGCCACTACCCAGCGATCTGCTACATGGCCGTTACGCCGGTGTCGTGACTTGGTTCAACGAACCTATTGCGAACGCTCCCCGCTACAGCGCCTGGTTACAGCACCAGATGGAGCACGGCTTGCGAGCCGCGATAGTGGGTATACCGGGGATCCCGATTTCCGGTACGCTAGGCCGCTTGATGGGGCTGCGTGAGGTGTACGGCATCAACCCTCAAGGCCTCACCCTGGCCAGTCATGATGACGTCGCCAATTTCGAGGGCATGCCATTGCCGCCGCCCGTGCCACAAACCAGCTACGAAATTGTGGGCAGTGGGCTCACCGCCCACCTCACCATTCGCGACAGCACGGGCCGCCAATTTTCGCCCATTGTGACCGGCGCCTGGGGAGGCTTGGCCAGCCACCCATGGGTGGTTGAAGAGGCGAACGAGTATCAAAAACGCTGGAACATCGACCCGTTTGTCTTTTTGCAGCGCGCCCTGGCACTTCCCGATATGCCAGTGCCCGACGCCACCACAGAGAACGGCGCACGTTATTGGATGACCCAGATCGATGGCGACGCCTTTGTCAGCCGAGCCGATCTGCCGGGCACGCCCTTTACCGGCGAATTGATGCTGTCCGATATTCTGATGCGCTACCAAGTCCCTACGACGGTATCGATCATCGAGGGTGAAATAGGCCCAGACGGCCTGTACCCGCAGTACCGCTCGGTACTCGAGCCCTTGGCACGTCGTATCTTCGCGCTGCCTTGGGTAGAGGTGGCGACCCATACCTTCAGCCACCCCTTCGAATGGGAAAGCCTCAAAGAAAATGATTTAGCGGGTCAGGGAACCACCACCGCAGGCTTCAACTACAACCTGCCGATACCCAACTACCGGTTTTCATTACGTCGAGAAATTGAAGGTTCTGCCCGCTACATCAACCGCGCGCTAGCCCCCACTGACAAGCCGGTCAGCGTCGTGCTCTGGACAGGCAACGCGTTGCCGCCGGAAGAAGCCTTGGCCATTGCCGATGAGCTGGGGCTTCGCAATATCAATGGCGGCAACACCAGTGTTACCCATAGCAACCCCACTATGACCCGGGTGTCTCCGATGCTGCGCCCCGTGGGCCACTACCTGCAGGTCTACGCGCCGCAAATCAATGAAAACGTCTACACCAACAATATGCTTGGCCCGCTCTGGGGCTATCGGCGCGCCATTGAAACCTACCAGATCACCGATCAGCCTCGCCGCTTAAAGCCCATCGATATCTATTACCACTTTTATTCGGCCGCCAGTCCCGGCGCGCTACGGGCACTGCACCAAGTGTACGAGTACGTGCTCGCCCAAGAGACACTGCCAGTCTACACCAGCACCTGGAGCGATGTGGCCACCCAGTGGTACCACACGGGTGTTGCACGCCACCTGGACGGCGGCTGGGTGATTCAGGGTACCCAACACATGCGCACCCTGCGCCTGCCGACATCGCTTGGCTGGCCCGATCTGCAGCGCTCAACGAATGTGGCGGGTGTTCGCGAGATTGCGTCAGGTCGCTATGTGGCACTCTCAGGTACAAACGACGCCCAGCTGTATCTCACCCCTCATGCCCCGCAAACACCGCACTTGCGCTATGCCAACGGCCGTATTGATACATGGCAGCGCTTCTCTCCAGGCAACATCACCCTCTCCTTGGCAGCTGAGCAAGTGCCTCTGCAGGTGGAGCTTGCGGCCACCCAGGGCTGCCAGGTCTCAGCACCGAATGCGCGCCTAGAACAGCGTGGTACCAGTACCGTCTTACACTATGGCAGCGCTCGGGGTGAGCGTATCGAGGTGCGCTGTGCTGACCGATAAGCCTGCTACCACCGCGCGTAAGGGGGTGGCGCTACCCTCGCGGCGGCTCATTCGACCGCTCACGCTACGGCTCATTGCTGCCGTCGTGGCCTTGATACTGGTACTGCTTTTTCCGGCGCATCATCTGCTCACGCTGGAAAATAACGACAGTATGCCAAGCCGGATATCGATCCTTTACGCCCAGGCGCTGCTCAACGCTAACCCTGGCAATATCGAGCTGCGTATCAGCCTCGCCAACAAACTGTTTCAGGTGGGCGAGTTTGCGCTCGCAAACGCAACCTTAGAACCGCTGCATGACAGTCCTGATACAGCAGTGCAGTGGTTGCGACTCAGCATCGAGTGGCAGTTGTTGGCGGCTATTGCTCCCGACCATTCAGACCGGTTGAACGCCGTTCAGCACTTTCAGCACTTGCTGATGGCCTTTCAACGTCATGCGGTTCTGTCCTCGGATTATTTGGAAACCATGGCTACGTACTGGTTGGCCACGGAGCATCCAGCCCATGCAGCGGCCCTGTATGAGCGGCTAGGAGAACAGGACCGGGAACGTCAATACCACTGGCTTTCACTGGCAGGCCATTGGTGGCTGCGTGCGGGACACCCTGATCGTTCCGCTGCGGCTTGGCACCGCGCTTACCAAGTGGCGGAAACATCCGTGATGACACTCGGCTGGCTAGGCTGGCTGGTGAGCCCTGCCTACGCTCAAGCTGGCGAAGCATCGCCCGAGTCACTGAGACGGGCCGCGGCGCTTGAAGCGCTGCGCTCAGCACAGCAAAGCCAGGACGACGACGGCGTTGGTTACGCCCGCGAATACCTTAGTGTGTTTCCCAACGATCCTGAGCTGCTGGACCTGGGCATTCGTTTGGCCCTTGCCCACGGCCAGCCTCTACAGGCGCTAGCGTGGTCGCAGCGGCTCATCGACGTACGGCCCGGCACTGCAACGCTGGAGCGTCATGTCACCATCGCGCTGGGGCTTAACGAGCTCGCCGTTGCGCTTGAAGCGCTGACTTTTCTCCGCCAACGCCACCCAGAGCAGCCGCGCTATTTAGAGCAGTTTGCGCAAACGCAGCAGTGGGCGGGCGATGCGGCGGGGGCCATGCAGAGTGCCCAAACATTAGCGAGACTGACAGGTGAAGAGCGGCATGATCGATGGGTCGTGGCGCTGGCTCTCAGCGTGCGTGATCGCAACGCCGCCCTGCAGGCGCTCACCCGCCTGGAGAGCAATGGCACCATCACGCTAGAGGATCGCCGTCTCTGGGCAGACCTGCTGGAACAGCTGGGCGATCCAGATACCGCTATCGCCCGCATTCAATCCTGGCAAGCCGCCGGCATTCGCGACCAGGCGCTGGCCATCCGCGCCGCTACCTGGCTAGAGCAAACTGGACGCTTGGACGAAGCAGACGAGGCCTGGACCGCCATCACTGCGCAGTACGGCGCTCAGCCTGCGTTTGTTCAAGCACAGAGCAACGTATTGGCACAAAACTGGCGGCTGGATAGCGCATTCGACGTGCTTGCCAACGCGCCATCCACTCCCCAAGACGCCGCCACCGGCTACTGGCAACAGCGGGCCGCCTTGGCATGGCAGTTAGGTGACAGTGCGGCCAGCTTAGAAGCCTATACCGCCCTGTTTGAGCAAGGTGCCCTTGATGCAGACGGCACCTCACGCCTTATCCAGACCGCCGCCGATCAGCAACAGTTAGACCTCGCCATGCGCGTATCGGAACAGCGCTGGACACAAGCGAAAGATGGCGATGCCTTAATCCAAATGCTGTACCTCGCCCAGCGTGAGCGCCAGCCTGCGCTGACACAAACGCTATTGGCCATGGCCGATCAAGCCCCAGAACAGTTTGCGCAGTCGCCCGATTACTGGGGAGCCGTCGCGCAGCAAGCCTTTTTGCAGCGAGCTCCAGGCGAGGCCATGGCGGCTTATCAGCGCGCCTTGGAGCTCTCAACCGATAACCCAAGCCTACAAGCGGGCATGCTTTACGCCCTGGCCGCAGCAGGCGAGTCGGACGTGCTGCGCCAACGCCTCGTAGAGTGGCAGCCCACCGCTGCCAATACGCCCGCCATGATGAGCGCCATGGCGGAGGGCCATCGCTATTTAGGCAATTTGGACCACGCATTGACGTGGTACGCCATGGCCAGCGATGCCCGCGTGCTGGATGACTGGCAGCAGCTTTATTACGCCGACGCACTAGACCAAAGCGGCCAGCATCACGTTGCCTTTACCCGCCGTATCGCCGCCCTTAACCAACTCTCCCCTGGGCTGATGAAAGATCTCGACGCACCGCTGAGCAGTGAGCAACGCCGTGAACAGATACAAGTGATGGCACTGGTTGCCCAGCGCCAGGGGCCAGACAGCCTACACGGCTGGTATCGCCATATAGTGACCGACGCGTTTGCGACCACACCCGCCCAAGCCAATGATAGCGAGTGGCTCTTCGATGCCCAAATCGCCCTGCAGCGTCCGCTACATGCCCGCTATTTACTGCTGCGTGCCCAGGCACTGGGCTATCCCAGCCCACCATGGCAAGTGCTTGCGGTGGCGATGGAAAAAAATGATCGCGATACGCTAAAACAGCTGCTGGAGAGTGATCTAGGCCGCACGCTTTCTGCCACCGACCGGCTGGCCATCATGCGCCAGCTTGACCGCCGCCAGGATGCCCGTGCACTGGCAGAAACGCTGACCCAGGCAGGGGAAGACCATCGCCAAGACCTTGTGGAGCTCGCCCAGGACATGCCCCATCGGCTATCCAGCAGCGCTTCCTATCAACGCCTGGGAGAGCTGGAGATTGCCGAACAAGAAGCCGTTTACCAACTCAGCGGCGAACGCTTCTGGGGCCAGCTAACGCTGGTACAACGCCAGTTGGATGCTCCTTCTAATGACGTTGATAGCAGCGGTATCACCGATGAGCGCGGAGGCGAATTAACCCTGGGCTGGAATGGCCCCAGGCTCGATACCCAGCTCAACGTGGGCCAACTACAAACGGACCGGGTCAATCGCACCTATGGCAGCGCGACGCAGCGCTGGCAAGCTACGTCACGCCTTGCCGGTACGCTCTATGGCGAGATTAGCCAAACCTCAGAGATCAATGAGCGCCTACGGTTGCTGGCCATTGAGGATCGCGTGGGAGCCCAGCTGGAGTGGACACCCACCGCCCGCGATACCCTGACCCTCAACGCCAGTCATATCGACCTGCGTAGCCGGGAAACCCGCGCAAGCCTGGGAGAGGGTTACCGCGTCGATGCCGCCTGGCGACATGCGCTGATCAAAGGGGCAACGCGGCAGCTAGAGATCAGCCTGCTCGCTAACCACGCCGACTACCGTGTCAACGACGCTCTGCCTGACGATATTCAGCGGCGGCTCGCAGCAGACACCCAAGCCACCGATTTACTCACCGACACCAGCAGCTTTATGGGGGTGGGCGTCACACTGCGCCGCGGCAACCCGTACGCCACATCGCCAACGCTGGCCTCCCCCATGCTGGAAGTCGGGTTAGAGGCCGGCTACCGGCTGCCCGATAACGATATTGGGCTAAACGCTCGCCTGGCTGTCGGTAGTCGCCTATTTGGCAACGATGCGCTCAGCCTGCAGTTAGAAGCGGATCAAGGGTCTGGCAGCGAGGGTGACACTAGCCTGGGCGTGTCACTGACCTATCACTACTTTCTGGGGCACTAACCATGTCACAGGTAAACCAGCGGCCATGCCGTTACTCCACCCACTGCTTGCAGCGCCGCTCGAGCGCCCTCGGAGATACCGCTATGCATACCTACCTATCAAAGCCTCTTTTGTGGCTTGTGCTGCTGAGCCTTTGGTTGAGCGGCTGCGCTGTTACCGATGTGCATCGCTCTGACCCCGTCAGCCGACAAGCCAGCTGGGCCCTGCTGCCCCTCGCCAATCACTCTGAAACACCGCTTGCGGGACACAAAGCGGAAGCTAGCCTGATGACCCTGTTACAGCAACGCGGCATTCACTCGCTCCGCCAAGCGCCACGGCCAGACGCCATGGACTTACTCAGCCTGCCCAGCGACCAGGATTACCAGGCAGCGCTTGCCTGGGCGCAGCAGCATGGCGTGCGCTACGGCGTCACCGGCTCGGTGGATGAGTGGCAATACAAAGCAGGATTAGATGGCGAACCGGCGATTGGTATGAGCCTGCGAGTGGTGGATGTGAATAGCGGCGACATCGTGTGGAGCGCCAGCGGCGCGCGCACTGGCTGGGGGTTTAGTACCACTAGCGGCGTCGCGCAGAAACTCATGGCGGATCTCCTAGACACGCTGCCTTTGCAATAGAGGGGTCTGCCATGGCCACCCATATAGACGAACTGCAACCCGCGCTTGCTCCCCGCTGGCTGCGCTATCTGGAAACCCTCATCATCACCCTAGCGCTGCCAGTGATTGGCTGGATCATTAATCCAAACGATCCGCTGCTTTTGGGTAGTGGCCTGACGTGGCTGCTGGCCATTGCCCCCCTGCTCGTCGGGATGCGCTACGGTTTCGCCCTGGGCTTTGTCAGTGCCTTGCTCAGCGTCACCATCATGGGGTTGGAAGGTGTTTGGTATCACGGCGACTTGTTCGTCGAGCGTGCCCAGCGGCTGCCGATTGCCATCGCGCTCATTTTGGTGGGCATGGTGGCAGGTGAAATGGCGGATGTGTGGCGGCGGCGTCTTCAGCAAATGGCCATTCTGCACCGTGCGCAATCAACACGCCTGGAGGAGTTCGTGCGCCACTATCAGCTGCTGCGTGTCTCCCACGATCAGCTGGCAGAGCGACTGGCTGCCAACCCGTTTACCTTGCGTGATGCGCTGCGAGCACTGGAAGAGAAGTTCCTATCGCTTGCCTCACACCAGGATCCACTGGCTCAGCATGGTGATGAACTGCTGGGTTTTTTAGCGCTTCACGCGCGCATTCAGCAAGCCGTGCTGTTGCCCGTGGATCAGCAGCAACGGCTTATGCCTCAGGCCGCAATGTGGTTCGGAGGGGAAACAGCCCTGGATTGGCATGACCCCATGCTAATGGCCTGCCTTGAACAGCGCCGTATGATCTGCCTGAAAAGCGCCATGGCCCAGGGCATCAATATTGATAACGCTCCCCTGCTTGCCGTCGTACCGCTCATGGACGTTGAAGAGCAAATTCACGCCGTGGTGGCGGTGACGGCGATGCCGTTCATTGATTTTCATCGCGGTCATTTACATCTCCTGGCGGTATTAGGTGCCCAGCTAGGTGACATGCTTCGACACACCCAGCGCTCTAGCCAAGGCAGCGGGGGCCATCAGCGCTCGCTGGTGGCGCAGTGGGTGCGGCATGCCCGAGAGCATCAGCTCACCTCACTGCTCGTAGCCATCGATTTTGCGGAGTCATTAAGCGACGCCCAGCTGCACCAGGCCGTTGATAACGTCGCTCAGCAGCAGCGCGGTCTGGATCGCAGCTGGATGGTGTGTCAGGCAGGTCTCCCAAGGCGCCTGTATGTGCTGCTCCCCTTAACCCAGCCACGCGCATTTACCATATACGCAGAGCGCCTGCAGGAACGCTTGGCCTCTGAACCTGGTCTTGGCGAAGCCTGTCAGGCCATTCGCCTCAGCTACCAAGTGATTGACGGACGACTATCGGCCAAAAAACTCCTCTCGCGTCACGATCACGCCGAGGTGTCCCATGTACCGTCCTAATGCGCGCCCCCATATCGGTTGGCGCGTGCTGACAAGCCTGTGCTGGCTGTTAGCGGGCTTGGGGGTAGAAGGGTGGGTGGCCAATCGCTGGGTAATGGATAACGGGATAGTGGATAGCTGGGGCGCAAGCGTTGGGGCACCCTCACTAACGCATCTGGCCGGGTACGCGGCGGGAAGCGTGTTACTGGCCGAAGGCCTTCGGCGGGCGCTCCCCCTCAACTATCAGCAACCCGTACTGGGCGCTCTAGTGGTGCTGTTCTTGCTGCTGTTTCTGCTGCCTGGCATTGCCTTTATCGGCTTACTGCTAGCCGTCGTGCCCGCGCTCTATTTATCCGCCCCGGCACGCCCTAGCGCTTGGCAACCGCTAGATTTACCCTCCCTTCCCTATCGGCCGCTGACACCCCCGAATGCTGATTCGATGGCTATGCGCGAAGGGCTCACTAGCGTCCTGAACGTCTCCGATAGCCCGGTGGCACGCCAAGAAGCAATTCTAGCTTGCCGCCATTTACCACCCAGGCAGGCCGTTGGCCTACTGCGCTTAGGGCTGGCAGACCCAACCGATGATGTGCGTTTGCTGGCTTACTCCATGCTAAGCAACATTGAGCGCGATTTAGACGAGCGTATTCAGCGGCTGACGGCCACCCGTGACCAACACGGTGACCCTCACGGCCATCATGCCGAAGCGCTCGCCATGCTGAACTGGGAGTACGACTATCTGCATCTCGCCCAAGGCAGCACCGCACACTTTTATTTGACCCAAGCACTGAGTGAGATCGATACCGCCATTCGGCTTGCCAACTCCGCCCATCGCCAGCTGTTACGCGGTCGCTTGTGCTTGGCACTGAAAGCGTTCGATGACGCAGACGCCGCGTTTACACAGTGCGCATTGCTAGGCATGGAGGACGATGACCTAGCCGCTTACCGCGCGGAGCTGGCCTTCCAAACCCGGCGTTACCACGCCATGCAAGAGCAGCTTGCCCGGCTGAGCCCCAGCGCCGCGCAGCACCCTGTATTACACCCCGTGATGGAGTATTGGCGATGACATGGCCCACCCTGGGTAAACGCGATACACCGGCAGATGTCATTTTACTGCTCGAGGGCACCTACCCCATGGTACGAGGCGGCGTGAGCGCTTGGGTGGATCAGCTCATTCGAGGGCTGCCCCAACTGCGCTTTGCATTGGTTTTCTTGGGCGGTCGACCGGATCACTACCAGGGTATTTTGTTCGAGCGGCCCGCGAACGTGGTGCATCTGGAGTGCCACTATCTAATGGACGACCTGCCCTCGTTATCGGCCATCAAAGCGCGTCGAGGCAATCTCAGTACGTTCGACACCGTACATGCGCTGCACGAGCATCTGCGCCACCCTGAGCAGCAAGACCCGCTACGTGCCCTGTGTGATGTGGCGCGAATGATTGGCCAACGGGGCGGCTTGAGCCGCGAGGATTTTCTACATAGCCAGGCGGCTTGGCAGCAAATCGTTGACCACTACCTGACCCACGTCACCGAGCCCTCGTTCATCGACTACTTTTGGTCGGTGCGCAATATTCATGCCCCGCTCTTTTTGCTGGCCAGCATTGCGCAAAAACTGCCTAAAGGGCGCTGCCTACATGCCATCTCCACCGGTTATGCGGGATTTCTCGGCGCGCTGGCGCACCATATTCACCACCTCCCCTTCGCGATTACCGAACATGGCATTTATACCAAGGAGCGGCAGATTGACCTGTTAGAGGCAAAGTGGATCAAAACCTCCACCGATGCGCTATCCCACGGTTTTCAGATCGATACGGGCTACCTGCGCCAGATGTGGATTCGCTTTTTCCAGGGCCTTGGCCGAATGACCTATGCCAGCGCTTCGCACATTACCACGCTACACGAAGGCAACCGCCTACGGCAGATACAAGACGGTGCCGAGAAGGCGCGCACGCGGATTATTCCCAACGGGATTCAGATCGAGCGCTTCGCCCCGTTGCGCAGCGCGACCGCCCACAACCAGCAACCGATCGTGGCGCTGCTGGGCCGCGTGACCCCCATCAAAGATATCAAGACCTTCATTCGCGCGATGCGCCAGCTTATCAGCCAAGTCCCTGACGCTCAGGGCTGGATTGTCGGACCCGACAGTGAAGATCCTGTCTACGCCCAAGAGTGCCGCGATTTAGTCCAGCAGCTAGGCATCGAGAAGCAGGTGCGGTTTCTCGGCTTCCAACGTACCGAGGAGATACTGGCCCAGGTGCGCTTAGTGGTGCTGACCTCCATCAGCGAAGCCCAGCCGCTGGTGGTACTGGAAGCCATGGCGGCGGGTATACCGGTGGTGTGCAGCGATGTGGGCGCCTGCCGGGAGCTGGTCATCGGCGACCCTGCTCAACAGCAGGCAGCGGGCCATATTGTGCCTATCGCCAACCCGATGGCCACCGCCCATGCCATGGAGCAACTGCTAACGCAGCCCGCTAGATGGCTGGACGCTCGCGCAGCAGGCATCGCCCGCGTAGAGGCCGACTATACCGAGGCCTTAATGATGGCGCGCTATCAGCAGCTGTATGACGATGTTATTACCCCACCCGCCAACGCACCGATGACAGCGGCGTCTCGCTTATTCACCGCGCTCAGCAGGCACTAGCCACGTATCCGAGGAGGCTTTATGGCAGGCATTGGTTTTGAGCTTCGGCGGTTACTGCGCCAGGACAGCTACGTCAGCCTGCTGCGTGCCTATGGCTACGCAGGCTTGATCAGTTCCGGGCCCTGGGTGCTGTCGATACTGGCAGTCATGGCGCTTGGGGTGTTGTCCGCAGCGACCCGTCCCAGTGGCAGTGCCCATGTAACGGAGTTTTTGGTCTCGGTGACTTGGCTGGTTGCAAGCTCACTGCTGCTAACGTCACTGGTGCAGCTGCTGTTTACCCGCTTTGTGGCCGACCGCCTGTTTGAAAAGCGCGACAGCGCGATTCTGCCGAACCTGTTTGGTCTGCTCACGCTGGTGGTGCTCGTCGCGGCCAGCGTCGGCGTGAGCCTTCTATGGTTCACCTTTCAAGGCACGTCATGGCTTTATCAGCTTGAAATGCTGATGAGCTTTATCGTGCTGAGCATGATCTGGTGCGTCACGGTGTTCGTTGCCGGTGTTAAGGCCTATCGCCAAGTCCTGTGGGCCTTTGCGTTTGGCTATGGCGCCACCTTCGTGGGTGGCATGCTGCTGAGCAGCTACGGATTGATCGGGTTACTGGGGGGCTTTGTGCTGGGCCAGAGCCTGCTGCTCTTTACGCTGCTGGCGATGGTGATTCGCCACTACCCAAGCGATCGGCTATGGGCCTTTGACCTGCACCGCGCAGGGCAGTGTCAGCGGGCGCTGATGGCCATTGGCTTGTTTTATCAGCTCGGTATCTGGGCAGACAAGCTCGTCTTTTGGTTTCACCCTGGCACCTCGGAGACCATTATTGGCCCGCTGCGCGCCTCACCCATTTACGACCTGCCGATCTTCTTGGCGTACCTCTCCATCGTACCGGGCATGGCCGTATTCATCATGCGTATGGAGACGGATTTCGCAGAGCGCTGCCAAGCGTATTACGACGCCATACGCCAAGGCGATACGCTGCTGCATATTGAGGACCTGCGCGGTGAGATGATGGCCAGCGTGCGGCACGGCATTTATGACATCTTTAAAGTGCAGGGCATAACGGTCGTGGCCTTACTGCTCAGCGGACCGATGCTTTTTTCCTGGCTCGGTTTTTCCCACTGGTATCTGCCGCTATTTAATATCGACATCGTGGCAGTCGCCATACAAGTACTGTTTATGGCAATCCTCAACGTGCTGTTTTATCTCGACCGCCTAAAACCCGCGCTGTGGCTATGCCTGCTATTTTTCATCGCCAATGTGCTTCTCACCCTGCTCAGCCAGATGCTGGGGCCAGTGTTTTACGGCTATGGCTATGCGCTGTCACTGCTGTTTACGTCGCTGGTGGGGCTTGCGGTACTCGATTATGAGTTTGAGCAGCTGACGTTCCAAACGTTCATGCTGCAGCCCCATAAGTAGGCCGCCAGGGCAAGAAGGGAGTGAATGCTTACTATCAAGAAGGCATCGAGATCATCTGCTCAATACCCGTTAAGGTACGCGCGAGCGCCCCGCGCTGGGCTTTAATGACCGCCTTACCCGCTTGGCCCGCCTGCAGGGCGCGGGCCGGGTGGGTAAAGGCATCTACCAGCGCATTGGCGAGTGCATCGTGGGAAGCTACCACCGTCAGTGTCTTGGCCACCAACAGCGGCTCGGCAACATCACTGAAGTTCTCCAGCGACGGCCCGCACAGTACGGGCTTACCCAGTGCGGCAGGCTCCAATACGTTGTGCCCGCCCAGTGGCACCAAGCTTCCGCCTACGTAAGCCACGCTCCCCGCGCCGTATAGCATCGCCAACTCGCCCAGCGTGTCTCCCAGGTAGACCTGGGTGGTGGGCGTGACGGGCTGTTGCTGGCTTCGACGACTCACCTTGAACTCTTCACGCTCACACAGGGTCGCCACCTCGTCAAAGCGCTGAGGATGGCGAGGCACCAGCACCAGCAGTGCGTCTGGAAAGCGTTCAAGCAGTTGGCGGTGGGCCGTGAGCAGCAGCGCTTCTTCACCATCGCGTGTTGAGCCCGCGACCCAGACGGGACGCTGACCCCACGTATAAAGTAAGCGCTCACTCTCTTCCAGTGCCCTTTCGGGTAAGGCTTGCTCGAACTTCAGCGATCCCACCACGGAGATCGATTCAGCGGCACAGCCCAGCGCTTGAAAACGCTCGGCGTCTTCTGATGATTTAGCGGCCAGCCACGTCACGTTGGCTAAGGCGCTGTGCATCAGTGGGCGAAGACGCTGGTAGCGGCTAAACGCGCGGGGCGATAGCCGACCATTCACCACCGCGACGGGCACCGCCTGCCGGTGGCAGGCGTGAAGCAGATTCGGCCACAGCTCGGTTTCAAACAGAAGGGCAAGCTCCGGCTTCACGCGGGCCACAAAACGCCTGGCCGCGCCGGGGAAATCCAGCGGAAGAAAGCGGTGGGCAAGGCGCGTCTGGTCGGCAGTACCCTGCTCTGCTATCAACGCCTGTGCCTGTCTGGCGCCGGTAGCCGTCATGGTGGTCAGCAGCAGGCTGTGATGAGGAAAACGCGCAAGCAGCCCTTCGATCAGCGGGCGGGCAGCGCGTACCTCGCCTACCGAGGCACAGTGCAGCCAAAGGCGCGGTTCGGGTGGCAGTGGTTCAAGGCGCAGCCCCAACCGCTGGAGCCGTGAGTAAGTGGGCACTTGCTCACGCCAGATGCGCCAGCCAATCAGCGGCGCTAAGCCATACAGCGCCGCTGAGTAGGCCAGCCGTGGCCAGCGGGCCATTAGCTTTCGCGATCCAGGATCGAGCTGATCATTGCCGTGGTGGACACGCCATCTTCGAAGCCCAGCACCTTGACCTCGCCACCGTTGGCGATCACGGCGCTGCCGCCAGCAATGTCCTCGGGGCGGTAGTCACCGCCTTTGACCAGGATATCCGGCAGTACCTGCTCGATCAGGGCGGCAGGCGTATCGTCACTGAACGGCACCACCCAATCCACCGCGCCAAGCCCGGCCAGCACCTGCATTCGCCGGTTCAACGGGTTGATAGGGCGCTTCGGCCCTTTCAACCGGCCGATGGAGGCATCGTCGTTCACCGCGACGATCAGCCGGTCGCCCAGGCGTTTGGCCTGTTCCAAGTAGGCCACATGGCCAGCGTGGAGAATGTCGAAGCACCCGTTGGTCATCACCACCCGCTCGCCACGCAGCTGCGCAGCGCGAACGGCATCGACCAACGGCGCTGGTTCGATCACGCCGAACTCGGCCAGTTTGTCACCATGCAGCGCGGTGTAAAGCTCGGCAATCGAGAGCGTGGCGGTACCCGGCTTCGCCACCACTAGGCCCGCCCCCAGGTTCGCCAACATCATCGCTTCCGGCAGCGCATGGTGAGCGGCCAAGGCCAGGCCCATCAGACCAATCACGGTATCGCCTGCGCCGGTCACATCGAAGACCTCTTGAGCACGGGTGGGCAGATGCAGCGGCGCATGGCCTTCACGGATCAGCGTCATCCCTTTTTCGCTGCGGGTAATCAGCAGCGCTTCGAGTTCGAGTTCGGCACGCAGCGCTTCGCCATGCTCGGCAAGAATGGCGTCCGTGGCGCAAGGCCCCACCACGGCCTCGAATTCGGTGAGGTTGGGGGTAATCAGGCTAGCCCCTCGGTACTTGGTGAAATCCTGCCCCTTGGGATCGATCAGCACCCGCTTGCCGTGCTGACGCGCCATGTCGATTAAATGCTCCACTTGATTGAGCGTGCCCTTACCGTAATCGGACAGGATCACCACGTCGCATTCGGGCAGTGCCTGTTCAACTTGTGCCAGCAGGGCGCTGGTATCCACGCTGTCGAGACGCTGCTCGAAATCCAGGCGCAGCAGCTGCTGGTTACGGCTCATCACGCGTAGCTTGGTAATCGTGGGTATATCAGGGCTGCGTTGGAAGTAAGTGCTTACATTGGCTGCCGCCAAGCGCTTTGAGAGTAGCTCGGCATTGTCATCCTCGCCCACCAGACCCGCCAGCGCGGCGTGCCCGCCCAAGGACGCCACGTTGAGCGCCACGTTGGCGGCGCCGCCGGGCCGGTCATCGGCATCTTCCACGCGCACCACGGGCACCGGCGCTTCCGGGGAGATCCGCGAGGTGCCGCCGTGCCAGTAGCGGTCGAGCATGACATCCCCGACCACCAGTACGCGGGCATGTTCCAGGGCGGTTAGATCAACTTTCATCCGAGAGTCCTGTTGTAGTGTGCGCTGCGCTGTGCGCCAGCAGCGCGTCTAACTTGGCAATGACGTCGTCCGCTTTGATCAGGTCCATCGCATCGGCATGGCGCACCCGCTGTCCCCAGCTCACTTCGTCCACCGATTTATGCAGATAGGTGCGTACCGCATCGGGGTAGGCATCGACGGCAAAATCGCGCCACAGATAGGGCGCAGCCCGTTGAGGGTTAGTGGTGGCATAGAGGCCAAGCGTCGGCGTGCCCATGGCATTACCCATATGGGCAGGGCCGGTATCCGGAGCAATCACTGCGCGGGCGTTATCGATCAGCGCCAGGACACCTTTCAATGAGGTGCCGCCGATGGCGTTGATGACGCTACCCGACTGGCAGAGCGCTTCGATCTGGTCGCCCATTTCGCGCTCCAAGGGGCTGCCGCCCCCCGTGAGTACGCTCTTCAGACCGTGCTGTACCCAGGCGTGTTCAATCACGCTCGCATACCCTTCCACCGACCAGTTGCGAAAATTACGTAGCCGCGCATTACTACAGGGGTTGATCACCAAGTAAGGCGTGTCACCACTGATCCCTCTGGCTTCTTCGTAGGCGATGGCAGGCACCGCAAGATTCCACTCCAAGCGGTCGTCTTCGACGCCCAGCAGACGGGCAAAATCCATGAACGACTCCAACACATGGGCATTCGCATGGGGAGCCAACTGGTGCTGGGTGAACCAGTGCTGAGCGTCCTTGGCACGGGCCTTGTCATACCCTACCCGGACGTTGGCTTTGAGACCAAGCGAGAGCACGCTGGCGCGAATGGCCTGTTGCATATGCAGCAGTACGTCGAAGCGGGTATCGGCCAGCTCACGCCAGATGGCCCGCATGCCGGTAAGCCCGGTCGCTTTGTCGTACACGACGAACTCGACCCCGGAAAGCCCGGCCAGTAAACTGTGCTCCCCCTTGCCGATAATCCAGGTAATGCGCGCATGCGGCCACTGGCGCTGCAACGCTCGCACCGTTGGCACGAGATTGCACACGTCTCCCAACGCGGAGAGGCGCAAAATGGCAATATGGTTTGGTTGAACAGGCAGAGAGGGCTTCATGCGCTTAGCGGCACTCCGGCAGAAAAATGGGCTGATTCTACACGATGCAGACAGTTTAAGTGACGCCTGCGCAACACACCAACTCTCCTCCCCGGTTCACCCTCTAAGCGCGGCGCTGTTCGAGGCAGCGTACTGGCGAACGCGGGGTCTGGTGGTCGGCGAAGCGCCGGGCCGAGGTAGCAGCCTGTTCCTGAAGGCGCGCGACGACGAGCAGTGGGTGCTGCGCCCTTACCAGCGCGGCGGGCTCATCGCCAAGCTTAGCCAGCAGCGCTATGTGTGGCTGGGGGCCGAGCGAACCCGGGCGTTTCGTGAAATACGTTTGACCGCCGCACTGTATGAGCAAGGCCTGCCCGTCCCGCGTCCGGTGGCCTGCTGTGTCACCCGGTTTGGGCTGACTTATGAGGCGGCACTGCTGACCGTGCGCATCCCCGGCGCTCGGGCCCTCGCCTCACTCCTCACCAATGAAGAGGCTGACGAGGCGCTATTAAAGCGCGTTGGCGCAATGATCAAGCGATTTCATCAAGCGGGCTTGGACCATGTCGACCTCAACGCCCGCAACATTCTGGTGGATGAGGCTGGCAAGCCCTGGCTGATCGATCTCGACCGCTGCCGACTGCGCCCGCCTGGCAAGTGGCAGGCACGTAACCTACAGCGGCTGGAGCGCTCGGTGGCGAAGTTTGCCCCTGGCCAAGAGAAGCGTCTGATGGCGCCGCTTTACTCAGGCTATGCCGACGCCGAGTAGATCTCGATCAAGCGCTTTACGTGCTGCTTGTTGCTGAAGCGCTCTTCGACTCGTCGCCGAGCGGCCAGTCCCATGGCCTTACGTGTGTCGGCATCGCGAATCAACGTGGTCATGGCATCGCGCCAGGCGGGCACGTCAAACGGGCCTACCAACACCCCGGAATCAGCATCTACTAGCTCCGGCAACGACCCGGTATTCGAGCCTATGATCGGCATACCGCAGGCCATGGACTCGATGATCGTCAGACCGAACGCTTCGTTTTCCGAAGGAATACACACCACGTCCAGCACGGGTAGAATCTCCGTTAGGTCACTGCGATGCCCTAGAAAGGCGATCTTATCCGCCAGCGGCGTGCCCGCGATGGTGCGCTGCAACTCGGCATAAAATGTCTCCACCCCCCCCGAGGCATAGTCCGTACCACCGATCGAGAGCGCATAGAAATGGAGCGAGGGGTCTAATTCCTGCAGCGCCTGCACCCATATGTCCTGGCCTTTACCCGGCGTCACCCGGCCCGGTAGCCCGATAAGCACCGCATCCATCGGTACACCCAGTGCTTCGCGCTTAGCCGTGATGACTGCGGGGTCACGATTGGGCTGGTACTTATCGATATCGACGCCGTGGGGCAAACACACCACCCCCTCCTGGGGAAGCGGCAAATTACGGATATTGCGCTGGTATGTTGCCTGGCTGATAGACAGCACGCGGTCCACGCAGCCATAAGCCATTCGATGATAGGGGCTTTTTTTCGGCCGCTGCCCGCCCACGTGGTCCGTGTAGATGATCCTTAGTGTCGGCAGCAGTGCTTTCAACAAGGTGGTGAGGCGCAGATCACTCGATTTATGGCAGTGAATGACGGAAATGCCCTCCTCGATGAGCCAGCCGCGGATCGAGAATAGCTGGGACAGCGCCTGGCCGTTGCTCGAAAAGGCTTTATAGGGCACTTCGTTACGCTGCATATAGCTCTCTACCTTGGTATCTTTCAGGCAGATGCCTCTGACCTCCCAGCCTTCCGACACTAGGTCTTCAATCACCCGATCGACATACAGCTCCATTCCGCCTTTGCCATCAGAAAGACACAGTTGCAATACCTTCTTCGCCATCGCATGCCCTACCTAGCCGCGCACCGTTAAACAATCCTTACAATCTCTTGTAGTATACAGGCTGCTTTTAACGGGGCCTAAATCATGGCGCAGAAACTGCTTGTCGTCCGTAACGACAAAATCGGCGATTTTATGCTGGCGTGGCCAGCGCTAGCGTGCTTGAAACAGGCCTCGCCTATGCCCCACGTGACCGTGCTGGTGCCTGCCTATACGGCCCCCTTAGCCAAGGCGTGCCCATGGGTCGATGACGTCATCATCGACCCCGGTAGCCAGGCTGATAAAGCGACGCAGCAGGCGCTATTGTTTCACGTGAAACAATCGAAATTCGATGCACTGCTAACGCTGTTTTCGACACCGCGTATCGGTTGGCTAGGCATGAAAGCAGGCATTCCGCTGCGCGTTGCCCCTGCAACCAAGTGGGCACAGGTGTTTTATAACGTGCGAATACGCCAACGCCGCTCCCATTCCGCCAAACCCGAGTACCAGTACAACGTCGACTTGGCCTGTGAACTGTTGGCTCGACTGTCGTTAACGCTGACCACCCTGCCTTCGCCCCCGTTCTGGCCGATGGATGGCGCGCAGCGTCTTGTCCAACGCCAAACGTTGGCCAACGACACCTCAGAACGCGTGGTGGTGGTTCATCCTGGCAGCGGCGGCTCGGCGGTCAATCTATCGGTTGCGCAGTACGCCGAGCTGATCGCTCACGTTCACCGACAGTGCCAGCCTCTGCCACTACGCTGGCTCATCAGCGCTGGCCCCAGTGAACAGCCACAGGCACAAGACTTGAGGAAACAACTAGCCGAAAAAGGCGTCGAGGCAGACCACTTTCCAGCAACTCCCAGCGTGGATGCCTTTGCACTGCAGCTTGGCGGAGCGGATATGCTGATTGCCGGCTCGACCGGGCCGCTGCATATTGCAGGCTGTCTCGATATCGCCACGGCGGGTTTTTATCCAGCCAAACGCTCCGCTACGCCGCTGCGCTGGCAAACCTGCAACCGAGCGGAAAAGCGCCTAGCGTTTAGCCCCCCTGCTGATGCCGACCAACAGGATATGACCACGATCGACCTCGGCAACGCCGCCGAACGGATTTCAGCGCTGCTTGTCGGCAGTGCGGGTACGCACCCAGAGATCGGCGTACTTGGCGAAAGTGGAATGTGCGGAGAGCAGCGCCAGCAATAGCCCCTGCTTGCCATCTTTAAAGCCTGCTTTCAGCACGTACATCTTGAGGAAGCAAGCCAGTCCGTGACCCATGCCCTGCCCTAGCGTGGCCGTTTTCCCCTGGGCGGCGCGCTGCTCTGCCCAAGCCTGGGCGTAATGTGCCGATTTTTCAAGATAGTGGCGCAGGTCGCGATAGGTGTAGTGCAGCAAGTCACCGGATAGCGGCTTTTCGGCCAAGCCTTCGTTGAGTACTAGCTTTTCATGCACCAGCGCGGCGTTATAGCCCGCCTGACCTCTTGGGTAGAGACGCAGCACGCGGTCTGGGTACCAGCCCGAGTGGCGGATGAAGCGGCCGAAGCACCACGATAGGCGGCTCACGCTATAGGCAGCGGGAGGCTGCTGAATGGCCGCCTCAATGCTGTCACGCAATTCAGGCGTCACGCGCTCGTCGGCATCGACCATCAAAATCCACTCACCGTTTGCCAGGGCTTCTGCCCGCTGGCGCTGAATGCCAAACCCCTGCCAGTCGGCGTTGACGTTCACATTCTGGGTGAACTCTCGCGCAATCTCGCACGTGGCATCCTGGCTGCCCGCATCCAGCACGACGATTTCATCAGCCCACGTCAGCGTTTCCAGACACTCACGTAAGTGGTGCGCTTCGTTTTTGACAATCAACACAGCGGAAATAGACACGTCTCACCTTTACCCACTCAGTTTGAGGCATACACGGCTCGTCCGTGATCCTGCCCATTTTAGTGACATGCTAACACGGCCACGGGGCGCGACTTTTGATAAGCTGACGCTTCATTTAGCACGTTCTGAAAAGGGATACAGGATGTTCGCTTCACGGTCACTCAAACTCACCCCTTGGCTACCGCTCGTCGTCATGGGTCTTAGCCTTGGCTATGCCGTCACCGTACTCACGCGTCTGCCCTGGTGGACGCTCTTTTTGATAGCAGCGGCTTGGATTGGGGTGGGGCTCAAGCTGCGCTGGGGCGCGCCGATCAACGCACGCTACCGTCCAATGTGGCCATGGTCGCTGCTGCCACTTAGCCTATTCAGCGTCTATGTTTATTTGGCCGACAGCTTCGGAAACGTCGACCTCGGGGCGGTGTTTTTTCATTTACAGGCGGGCATGGCGGAGCATGGCGGGGCAGGTAAAATGCTGCTGGCACTGACCTACACGCTCACCGTGTTGGCGGTGCTGGTATCGGTGACGTGGTTGTCGCGCCACGATCAGCGCTGGCGTTTGACCGAGCGCTTCTTTGCCATCGCGCTATTGGCGGCCAACCCACTGCTCTACGGCATTGGTCAACGCAGCGCCGCGATAGTGACGGACGATGGCGCTTGGCTAGATCGGCGCTATGTTGCGCCACCCACCGGCGACCAACCCAATGCACCCAACCTACTGCTGATGTACCTGGAGAGCATGGAGCGCACCTATAGCAACGAGCTATTTGGCGACGCCTACGCAGATTTGGCGGCACTGGGCGAGCGCGGGTTGGTGTTCGAGGGCATTCAGCAGATGGAGAATACGGGCTGGACCATGGCTGGGATGATCGCCAGCCAGTGCGGCGTCCCCCTCATGCCCGCCGGCCTGCTGCACGATAGTCAGTTCGAACCGCTCAGCCAAGTCGTACCCGGCGTTGAGTGCCTGGGAGACGTGCTGGCCGGTCAGGGCTACCGGCTCAGTTTTTTGGGAGGCGCCAGCACGCAGTTTGCTGGTAAAGGGCTTTTCTATCGTGGTCACCAGTTCGATACCGTCAAAGGTAAAGAAGAACTGCTACCGGATCTCGAGGATCCTGAGTATGTGAACAGTTGGGGTCTTTATGACGATACACTATACGATGTGACCGTCGACGAAATACGTCGACTGAGCGAGGAGGATGACGGTCCTTGGGCCGTGGTGAACCTGAGCATTGCGGGCCATGCGCCCAGCGGTTTTCCCTCGCAAACCTGTCTGGACCGCCAGGGCGAATTCGATGGTCAGGATATTCTCTACTCGGTAGAGTGCTCTGCGCGCCAAGCCCGAGACCTCGTTGAACGGTTAGAGCAAGAAGGACTGCTGGAAAACACGCTAGTGGTGGTACTCAGTGATCATCTCACCATGCGCGTGTCGGTGTGGGATCAGCTCACCACCTTGGATCGCGACAATACGCTCATCATGCTGGGCGAGGATATCCGTCCGCAGCGAGTAAGGCGAGGCGCCACCATGCTAGACGTTTTCCCCACGATCCTCGACGCTATGGGCCTCACATTGAACGATCACCGCGCGGGCCTTGGCGCTTCACTACTTGGCAGCCAACCCACGCTGGTCGAGATTCATGGGCTGGAGGCGCTGAATGAACGTCTACGGGAGGAGACCGCGCTGCAGCATCGCCTTTGGGACGGGCTAACCCCTCAGCGGCGTGCGCCTGAAGAGAGCGCCACCGATCAGATCATCGAAACACCCGCCGATCAAGCTGACGAAATGGAGATCATGCGCTAGGTGCGCATGGCCTGATACACCCGTTCTACGCCTAGCTCGTTCAAGCAGTTCGTATGGCCTAACGGGCAGGTACGCTGAAAGCACGGCGAACAGGAGAGCCCAAGGTAGTGGATGTCCGCGTTATCCGTTAGCGGTGGCGTATAGGCGGGCGATGACGAGCCATATAGCGCTTGGATGCGTACCCCTACCGCCGCCGCGACGTGCATGAGCCCTGAATCGTTGGTAACGACCTGGCGACAGTCGGCCAAAAGGTCCACGGCATCGGCCAGCTGTGTTTTTCCGCATAAATTATGCGCATGCGGCAAGCCATTCACGATGCTCTGCCCTGCCGGGTGATCTTTCGCTCCGCCTAGCACGCGAATCTCGAAACCGTCGTCGATCAGTCTCGCAGCCAATTGATGAAAATATGCCAACGGCCACTGCTTGGCAGGACCATACTCCGCGCCGGGCATCATGCCGATGGCGGGACGAGAGGACAGCGTATGGCTCAGGCGCAAATTCACCAAGTTATCACGGTCAATGGTGAGCCGTGGCTTGGGAATCGAGAACTGCCCGCTTTGTGCCTCTTCCAATGGCAGCCCCAGCGAGACGAACCGTTTGACGGTTTGATCCAGCACCTGCTTGTCGAGCTTGCGACGCTCTTTTAGCAAGCCGTAGCGGTGCTCTCCCAAAAAACCCACGCGCTCAGGAATGCGGGCCATGAAGGGCACCAAGGCCGCCTTCCAAGAGCGCGGCAGAACGATGGCGCGATCGAAGCGACCGCGTAGCCGTGCCGCCAGCTCGCGACGGCTGGCAAGGCCAAACTCTCCGTGGCCTACCGCCAGCGGTAGCACTTCGTCCACTTGAGGCATGCGCTCTAAGATCGGCTGGGACCATCCCGGAGCGACCACACCTAGCGTGGCGCCTGGATAGCGCGCCTTCAACGTCATGAACAGACTCTGCGCCATGACCATATCGCCGACCCAGGAAGGACCGACGACCAGCAGCCGCTTGGCCGAGTTAGCCATTCAACCACTCCAAGTACGCCTTGACGCCCTGGGCGACGGTTTTGAATTCCACGTCACAACCTGCCGCACGCAGTTGGCTAATATCAGCACGCGTGTAGCTTTGGTAGCGCCCTTTCAACTCTTGGGGGAAGGGAATGTAATCGATCTCGCCCTGACCGTAAAAATCGATGACCGCTTCGCCAATCGCCTTGAACGGCTCGGCACGCCCGGTGCCCAAATTGAAGATGCCTGATGCGTGAGGGTTATCCAAAAACCAGAGATTCACATCAACCACATCGCCCACGTAGACGAAGTCGCGGCTCTGCATGCCCGCCTCATAGCCACCGTAAGCACCGAACAGCTTCAGCGTTTCGCCGTTACGGATCTGCAGATGGTTGTGATAGGCAACGCTGGCCATCTTGCCTTTGTGCTGCTCTCGCGGCCCGTAAACGTTGAAGTAGCGGAAACCTACCACTTGAGTCGTCAGCTCGTTCCAGCGCGAGCGCACGTGCTGATCGAACAGTAGCTTGGAGTAGCCGTAGACGTTGAGCGGCTTCTCATGCTCCGGCGCTTCCTTGAACACCTCGCTGCCACCGTAGGTCGCCGCCGACGATGCGTACAGAAAAGGGATGCCCAGTTTTTCACAGTAGTTGAGCAGCACTTTGGAGTACTCGAAGTTATTCTCCATCATATAGTGCCCGTCCCACTCGGTGGTGTCCGAACAGGCCCCTTCATGGAAAATCGCATCGATGGTGGGCAAGTCCACTGTTTCACCACGTAGCGCGGCTTTCACGCGGGCGATGAAATCGTCTTTATCCAAGTAGTCAGCCAGCGTGCAGTCCGCCAAATTGACGAATTTGGTGCCATCGCGCAGGTCGTCGACCACCATCACATCGTCACGGCCGCGAGCATTTAGCGCTTTGACAATATTGGCGCCGATGAACCCGGCCCCGCCTGTTACCACGATCATCTCGTTCTCCTTACCAAAAGCGGCTCTTTGGCTAACGTGCCTATAACCCATCTGCCTGTGATTGTATACTTGACGGCTTATGAATTCATGGCCAACGGTGCTTTCCGCGATGAGTGTTTCGACAAACCAATCGACACCCGATGTGTCGACCTTTCAAGGCTTGATCCTTGCTCTGCAACAGTATTGGGCAGAACAGGGCTGCGTCATCCTTCAGCCCCTCGATATGGAAGTCGGCGCGGGCACCTTCCACCCCGCCACGTTCCTGCGGGCGATTGGTCCAGAAACCTGGAATGCTGCCTACGTTCAGCCTTCCCGCCGCCCAACCGACGGCCGCTATGGCGAGAACCCCAATCGCCTGCAGCACTATTACCAGTTTCAGGTGGTAATGAAGCCTTCGCCCAGCAACTTGCAGGATCTGTATCTGGGTTCGCTGAAGCGTTTAGGACTTGACCCGCTGATTCACGACGTGCGCTTCGTAGAAGATAACTGGGAATCCCCGACGCTCGGCGCTTGGGGATTGGGCTGGGAAGTATGGCTCAACGGCATGGAAGTGACCCAGTTCACCTACTTCCAGCAGGCGGGCGGTATCGAGTGCTACCCCGTCACCGGCGAGTTGACCTACGGACTCGAGCGTATCGCCATGTACCTGCAAAACGTGGAGAGCGTTTACGACCTGGTATGGGCCATCGCGCCGGACGGCAGCAAAGTCAGCTACGGCGATGTCTACCTGCAAAACGAGCGCGAGCAGTCGGCGTATAACTTCGAGCACGCCGACGTCGAGCAGCTCTTTGCTGCCTTCGACCATCAGGAAAAAGAGTGCAGCAAGCTGCTGGCCGCGAGCCTCCCGCTGCCCGCCTACGAGCAGGTGCTCAAAGCGTCGCATACCTTCAACCTGCTGGATGCGCGCCACGCCATTTCCGTGACCGAGCGTCAGCGCTTCATTTTGCGCGTGCGCACCATGGCGCGTGATGTTGCCACTGCCTACTTCGAGTCTCGTAAAGCAGCAGGATTCCCCATGGCATCGGAGGAATTGCGCCGTGAACTGTTACAAGATGAGCTCGCCGAGCAGGGAGACGCATAATGGCCGTTGATACGCTTTTATTAGAACTGGGCGCAGAAGAGCTTCCGCCGACCGCGCTAGACACGCTCTCAGACGGCTTTGCCTCGGGCATCGAAAAAGGCTTACAGGACGCCGAGATTCCCTTCGAGGTGGTGACCGCCTACGCCACCCCGCGGCGCCTAGCCGTGAAGGTTACCGGACTCGCCGACAAACAGCCGGATCGCGAAGTAGAGCGTCGCGGACCCGCGCTAGCCGCCGCTTTCAAAGACGGCGTCCCCACAAAGGCGGCGGAAGGCTTTGCTCGCTCCTGCGGTGTCAGCGTGGAGGATCTGATCCATCTGGAAACCGATAAAGGCACCTGGCTTGGCTACCGCGAGCAGCAGCAAGGTGACAGCGTTCAAGCGCTGCTACCGGAGATGGTGCGCAAGACGCTACACTCGCTTCCAGTGCCCAAGAATATGCGCTGGGGCGCGTCCCGCGTCGAGTTCTCGCGCCCCGTGCACTGGCTCGTGGCCCTGTATGGCAAAGACGTCATTGCAGCAGAAGCGCTGGGGCTGGAAGCCAGCCGTACCACCTACGGCCACCGTTTCCACGCGCCGGATGCCATCCAGCTCGAGCACGCCGATGACTATCTAGCGGCACTCGAGAATGCCTACGTTCTGGCCGACCGCCAGCAGCGCCGCGAGCGTATTCGTGAGCAGGTGCTCGCCGAGGCCGAGGTTCAGGAAGCAAACGCCGTCATCGATGAAGACCTGCTGGTCGAGGTGAGCGGTTTGGTGGAGTGGCCCGTGGCGCTCACCGGCAGCTTCGACGAGCGCTTCCTGGAAGTACCTGCCGAGTGCCTGATTTCCTCGATGAAGGCCAATCAAAAATACTTCCACCTGCTGGATGATCAGGGCAAGTTGAAGCCGCTGTTCATCACCATCTCGAACATCGAGAGCCAGGATCCCGACCAGGTGATCTCCGGTAATGAAAAGGTCATTCGTCCGCGCTTGGCGGATGCCGCCTTCTTCTACGACACTGACCGTAAGCAAACGCTGGGCTCACGCATACCGCAACTGGAAAGCGTAGTCTTCCAGCAGCAGTTGGGCACGTTGGCGGACAAGGCCCGCCGCAGCACGGCCATCGCCACTTTCATCGCTGAGCGCATCCAGGGTGACGTGGCTCATGCGCAACGCGCCGTGGCCCTGGCCAAATGTGATCTCGTTACCGAAATGGTGCTCGAATTCCCCGAGCTGCAGGGCATTATGGGCTGCTACTACGCCGAGCAGGATGGCGAACCGGCGGAGGTTGCCCAGGCGCTGGAGGAGCAGTATCTACCTCGCTTTGCCAGCGATGCGATTCCGCAAAGTTTGACCGGCCAAGCGCTGGCTCTGGCCGACCGCCTTGATACGCTGGTAGGCATTTTCGGTATTGGTCAACGTCCCACCGGCGCCAAGGACCCCTTCGCCCTGCGCCGCGCGTCCATTGGCGTATTGAACATCCTGGTCAAAGGCGAGTTGAACCTCGACCTGCGCGAGCTGCTGCAGATCACTGCTGACCAGCACCAGAATCTCCCGAAAGCCGAGGGCCTCGTAGAAGACGTGTTGACCTACATGCTCGACCGCTTCCGCGCCTGGGGCCAGGAGGAGGGTATCTCTGCTGAGATGTATCTCGCCGTTCGTGCTCGCCCGGTGACCAAACCGCTGGATTTTGCGCGCCGCTTACGTGCCGTGAAAGCCTTCGCCCAGCGTGAAGAAGCCGCGGCATTGGCCGCTGCCAACAAGCGTGTTTCCAATATCTTGAGCAAGCAGGAGCACGACGGCAGCACCCAGGTAGACACCTCGATTCTTCAAGAAGCGGCGGAAAAAGACCTGTTCGAAGCGGTTACGGCTAGCCAACAGCAGGTGGCGCCGCTGTTTGCCGCAGGCAATTACCAGCAGGCGCTAGACGCGCTGGCCACCCTCCGCGAGCCTGTCGATGCTTTCTTCGATCAGGTCATGGTCATGGCGGACGACGATGCCATTCGCCGTAACCGCCTTGCCCTGCTGGCCAGCCTGCAAGCGCTGTTCCTGGAAGTAGCCGATATCTCTCAGCTACCCCAGTAAGACGGTGAAGGATTGAGCGCATCGACTGCTCTAGAGGTACAACCGACAGCCCGGCTTTTGACAAGCCGGGCTTTCTATTGAGTAATGGAGTGTTTCACGTGAAACACTCGTTCATTGCCTCGTCAGCGCTTACGCTAAGCAGAGACGTTTTCTTGAAGGGAGCCTTATGATCACCGCTCAGCAACTCGTGATACTGGACCGCGATGGCGTGATTAATCACGACTCGGATGCCTATATCAAATCCTTGGACGAGTGGATCCCCTACCCGTCTGCCATTCGCGCGATTGCGCGGTTAACCCAGGCAGGCTTTACCGTGGCAGTGGCCACCAATCAATCCGGCATCGCTCGTGGTTACTACGATGACGCCACGCTCAGTGCCATGCACGAGCGTTTGCATACTCTGGTGCAGGCGGAAGGTGGTCATATAGCGCATATCGCTTACTGCCCTCATGGGCCAGATGATCAGTGCGGCTGCCGTAAACCACTGCCCGGGCTGTTGACCGACATACGTGACAAGCTGACGCTTCCCAGCCTGACAGGCAGTTGGATGGTGGGTGACAGCCTTCGCGACCTGCAAGCGGGTGAAGTGATGGGCTGCCGTAGCGTTCTCGTGAAGACAGGTAAAGGCGAAAAGACCCTCGCAAATGGGAACGGGCTGGAGCACGCCTTGGTCTACGCTGACTTGGCTGCATTTGTTGACGACTTATTAGCAGAGGCCTTGGATTAATCTTTCGATACGGTTTTCACGCTGGCCTTGATACTACCCATAAAAAAACCGCAGGCACTTTGCCTGCGGTTTTTGCTTTTCAATGTTTCACGTGAAACACAGTGAAGAAGCCACTTAGATGTCGAGGTTAGCAACGAGCGCGTTGGTCTCGATAAAGTCGCGACGCGGCTCCACTTCGTCACCCATAAGGGTGTTGAACATCATATCTGCTGCTACCGCATCTTCGATGGTAACCCGCAACATACGACGGCTATCCGGGTCCATGGTGGTTTCCCATAGCTGGTCCGGGTTCATCTCACCTAGCCCTTTATAGCGCTGCACAGAGAGACCACGCTGGCCTTCCTGCATCAGCCACGTCAGCACTTCAGAGAAGTGTCCAACGGGCTTCTGGCGCTCACCACGGGCGATGTAGGCGCCTTCGTCCAGCAAGCCGTTGAGGGTGTCCCCTAACCCTGCCATGGCGCGGTAATCGGCGCTTTCGAAGAAGTCCAGGCCCCACACGTATTCCGTGGTGACGCCGTGGGCAATCAGCGATACCGCCGGTAGATGCAGGCCACGCTCGGTGTCTTCTTGCAGGTAGAACTGATAGCGCGGGCCGCCCTCATAAGCCACCCTGTCGTCCATGGCTTTTTGCAGCTCGGCGATCCAGTTCTCCATGGTGACGCGATCTTTCAAGCTGGTCTCACCCTGCAACGCTGTCGCATTGACGGCTTGCTTGAGCACTTCGATGGGGTACACCCGTGCCAAGCGATCGATACGTTTCATCACGTTGCGGTACTGATTGACCAGTGCTTCCAACTGCGACCCGGTAATGCCAGGCGCGTCTGCATTGACGTGCAGCCCTGCTCCATCCAGTGCGGTGGTGGTCAGGTAATCGATCATCGCCTGCTCATCTTTCAGATAGAGCTCTTGCTTACCGCGCTTGATTTTGTAAAGCGGCGGCTGCGCGATAAAAATGTGGCCACGTTCGATAAGCTCGGGCATCTGACGGAAGAAGAACGTCAGCAGCAGCGTGCGAATGTGGGAACCATCGACATCGGCGTCGGTCATGATGATGACCGAGTGGTAGCGCAGCTTGTCAGGGTTGAACTCTTCGCGTCCAATGCCGCACCCCAGCGCCGTAATCAGCGTCCCTACTTCAGCGGAAGAGAGCATCTTATCGAACCGCGCTTTTTCGACGTTCAGGATTTTACCTTTCAACGGCAGAATGGCCTGGGTACGACGATCACGCCCCTGTTTGGCACTCCCCCCCGCCGAGTCACCCTCCACCAGGTAAAGCTCCGACTGGCTCGGGTCTTTCTCCTGGCAATCGGCTAGTTTGCCCGGCAAACCCGCGATATCCAGAGCGCCTTTGCGGCGGGTCATGTCTCTAGCTTTTCGCGCCGCCTCGCGGGCACGTGCCGCGTCCAGCATCTTGTTGACGATGGCTTTGGCTTCGTTAGGTTTTTCGATCAGGTAGTCGGCAAACAAGCGACCCATCTCCTGCTCCACCGCCGTCTTCACCTCGGACGAGACGAGCTTGTCCTTGGTTTGCGATGAGAACTTCGGATCGGGCACTTTGACGGATATGATCGCCGTCAGGCCTTCACGGGCGTCGTCGCCCGACGTGTTCACTTTGGCTTTTTTCAGCAGGCCTTCCGCTTCGATATAGTGGTTTAGCGTACGCGTTAGCGCAGCGCGGAACCCTGCCAAGTGGGTACCGCCATCCCGCTGAGGAATGTTGTTGGTGTAACAGAAGATGTTCTCTGTGAAGGCATCGCTCCACTGCATGGCCACTTCGACTTCCACGCCATCATCACGCCCAGCGTTGAAGTGGAATACCGGGTTCAGAACGGTTTTGTTTTTGTTCAAGTGGTCAACGAAGGCTTTCAGACCACCTTCGTAATGGAACAGCTCCTCTTTGCCGCTACGCTCATCCATCAGGCGAATGGCTACACCCGAGTTGAGGAAGGAGAGCTCACGCAGGCGTTTCGCCAGAATATCGTAGTGGAATTCGATGTTGGCAAACGTCGCCGGAGACGGGCGAAAATGCACGCGGGTACCGCTTTTTTCCGTTTTGCCTACGACGCCTAGCGGCGCTTGCGGCACGCCATGGTGATAAATTTGCTCAAACACCTCCCCTTGGCGCCAAATCGTCAGGCGCAGCTCTTCGGAGAGTGCGTTCACCACCGATACACCCACACCGTGCAAGCCGCCCGATACTTTATAAGAGTTATCGTCGAACTTGCCACCCGCGTGGAGCACCGTCATGATGACTTCCGCCGCAGAGACACCCTCGCCCTCGTGTAGCTCGGTCGGAATCCCTCGACCATTATCGCTTACGGTTACCGATTCATCCGGGTGGATCACCACACGAATTTCGCTACAGTGGCCGGCCAGAGCTTCATCGATGGAGTTATCCACCAGCTCGAAAACCATGTGGTGCAGCCCGGTGCCGTCGTCGGTGTCACCGATATACATGCCTGGACGCTTACGTACTGCGTCTAGCCCTTTGAGCACCTTGATGCTTGATGAATCGTAAGCCTGCTCGCTCATTGACCACTCCGTCGTGAAGTCTGTCTCGTTCCGTGTCGTCTACCCATCTGGCTGACATTGGCTAAGCCCTTGCGTGGAGTGTTTCACGTGAAACAACTCCACGGCTGTAGAAGGCTGCCAGACGTCGCTCAGCGCGGTGGGTTCGACGCTGGTAATAAATGCTTGGCACTGCATCTCTTCGAGTAACGTACAGAACTGGCGGCGGTGATGCTCATCTAGCTCTGCCGGTAAATCGTCAATCAAATAAATACAGTGCCGCTGTGCGGTACTTTCCAGAAGCCTACCTTGAGCAAGCTTCAATGCACTCACCACGAGCTTCTGCTGGCCTCTGGAAAGCACCTCAATGGCAGGCTGTTTATTCAGCCGGATGCGCAAATCCGCACGCTGAGGGCCTTGCTGGGTAAAGCCCATCTGCTGGTCCGTGTTACGGCTATCGTGCAGCACTTCTGCCAACGAGCGCTGTCTATCCCAACCACGCGCATAGCGCAACGTTAATCCCGGTAGCGGCAATAGTGTCTTCAGGGTCTCGTTGAACACGGGAAGAAATTCGTTAAACCATGCTTGGCGGAGCGCATCCATTTGTTCGCCCCAGAGTGCTAACTCTTGCTCCCAAACCGCTATTTCATTGGGCACTATTCTACCACGCCTGAGAAGCGCATTCCGATGTTTCACCGCACGCCGGGTCCGACGCCAAGCATCCAGAAAGTGGTGTTTCACGTGAAACACTCCCCAATCCAAAAACTCGCGACGGCCGGCGGGTGAACCTTCCAGCAAACGAAACGCATCCGGGTTGATGAGCTGTAGCGGCATGGCTTCGACGAGCTCGGCTAACCTTACGCCTTTCTCTCCCCTCAGACGTAGCTCCAGCTCACGCTGAGCACGCATACGCCTGACACCAAGCGTCACCTCAGGATCCCCCGCTAAACGTCCATATAGCGTCATATAAGGGGCGTCCATTTGAATAGCATTCTTGAGCTGACGCGTGCGAAAAGAGCGTCCCATGCCGAGGATGTGAATCCCCTCTAGCAAGCTAGTCTTTCCGCTACCGTTCACGCCATGGATCACGTTGATACGCGATGAGGGATGAAGCGTGACTGGCGCTAAATTGCGCAGTCCCTGAAAAGTGAGTTGTGTCACGCTCATCCGTCAATGCACCTTGTAAGACCGTTCCAATCGCCAGACGTGCCCTATGCGAAAACGGCGCTTCTGCAACCAGAAGCGCCGTTCTTCATCCCATTCCTTGCGTTATAAGCGCATCGGCATCACGACGTAAAGCGCATCGCCGCCGCCCGGCTCTTCCAGCAGTGCGCTGCTATTGGGGTCGGCTAACGTCATCTGTACGCGGTCTTCATCCAATACGGAAAGCACGTCTACCAGATAACCCACGTTGAAACCGACCTCCATGGCGCTGCCATTGTATTCGACGGCGACATTCTCCTCGGCCTCTTCCTGTTCAGGGTTGTTCGCCATGACCTTGAGGTTGCCCTCCTCCAGATAGAGGCGCACCCCGCGATACTTTTCGTTGGAGAGAATGGCGGTACGTGACAGCACTTGACGAAGCTCGGCACGCTCGGCGATGAGCACTTTATCGCCGTTACGCGGCACCACGCGTTCGTAGTCCGGAAACTTGCCGTCGATCAGCTTCGACGTAAACGTGAAGTCACCCGTGTGGGCACGCACATGGGTCGAACCAAGCGTCAGGCTAACCGGCTCGTCGCTGTCATCCAGAAGACGGGACAGCTCCAAGATACCTTTGCGAGGCACGATGAGTTTTTGGGCTTGGCTCACCGCGACCTCGATAGGACGCGAGCACATCGCCAATCGGTGTCCGTCAGTAGCGACCGTGCGTAGCAGGTTGCTCTGAATCTCTAACAGCATACCGTTGAGGTAATAGCGTACGTCCTGCTGAGCCATGGCGAAGGAAGTGGATTCGATCAGATGCTTGAGCGTGCCACGGGGAACGCTAAGCTCCTGACTTCCATCGGCATCTTCGATATTAGGAAACTCTGCCACAGGAAGTGTAGAAAGTGTAAAGCGCGAACGACCACTACGTAATACGGCGCGTCCCTCTTCGACGGCTAATTGAATGTCGGACTGATCGGGCAGCGACTTACAAATATCCATCAGCTTTCTAGCCGGTACGGTTGCCGCCCCTGCTTGGTCCACTTGGCTGGCCACCGTGCGGCCTACCAGCTCGACTTCCAAGTCGGTGCCGGTCAGCGCGACCTGGTCACCTTCCACTTGAATCAAGACGTTAGAGAGCACAGGCAGCGTTTGGCGCCGTTCCACTACGCCCGCCACCAGAGTCAGCGGGCGAAGCAGCGCCTCTCGGGAAATGGTAAATTTCATCGAAACTCCGGTTTTCTATCCTGAAAGGCCTGCCGCTTGGCAGGCGTAAACGAAAAAAGGTTAACTTGTTAGCAGGCGAAGAAGATTTTTGTAATCCTCGCGAATATCCGCATTCTCTTCTTGCAGCGCTTTTACTTTTCGGCAGGCATGCAGCACGGTGGTGTGATCACGGCCACCAAACGCATCGCCAATTTCCGGCAAGCTATGATTGGTGAGCTCTTTTGCCAGTGCCATCGCCACCTGCCGGGGGCGCGCCACCGAGCGCGAGCGTCGCTTGGAGAGCAGATCCGCCACTTTGATTTTGTAATATTCAGCCACCGTGCGCTGAATATTATCCACCCCGACCTGCTTGTCCTGTAGCGCCAAAAGATCTTTCAACGATTCACGGATGAACTCTTGGGTGATGGTCTTGCCCATGAAATGTGAATCAGCAATGACTTTCTTCAGCGCACCTTCCAATTCACGCACATTAGAACGAATCTTTTGGGCGATAAAGAAAGCCGCATCGTGGGGCAGGTCCACCTTGGCCTGATCGGCTTTCTTCATCAGAATCGCCACGCGCGTCTCGAGCTCTGGCGGTTCGATGGCGACGGTGAGACCCCAGCCAAAGCGCGACTTCAGCCGCTCTTCGACACCACTGATCTCTTTTGGATAGCGATCAGAGGTCAAGATCATCTGCTGACCGCCCTCTAGCAAGGCATTGAACGTATGGAAGAACTCTTCTTGGGAGCGCTCTTTACCGGCAAAGAACTGAATGTCATCGATCAGGAGGGCATCGACACTGCGGTAGAAACGTTTGAAATCGTTGATCGCATTGAGCTGCAGCGCCTTCACCATGTCAGCCACGAAGCGCTCAGAGTGAAGATAAACCACGCGGGCATTTTCCCGACGACCTGCCAACGCATTGCCTACGGCATGCATCAAGTGGGTTTTACCCAAGCCCACGCCACCGTATAAGAACAGTGGATTATAGGCACCGCCAGGATTTTCAGACACTTGGCGAGACGCCGCACGTGCCAACTGGTTAGATTTACCTTCCACAAAGGTATCGAACGTGAAATTGGGGTTTAGGCCGCTATTGTGTTTCAAGCTGCCTTCTACCTGCACCTGACGCTCGTTGCCACGACGAGGAGAGGCACTCTCTTCACGCAGCTGATCGATTTCACGCTCGTCGGCAATATCACCCCGGGGCGGGGTATGTACGGCGGGCGACGTCGGCTGAGCCGGGGCGGCTGACACCGGATTACCCAGATCGCGAGGCTGGGGAGCTGGAGCAGCGGCCCGGCGGCTACCTACCGTCAAACTGACCTTAGGGGGCTTGGAGGGTGCAAGCTCGCGCATTAATTCACTAATACGCTTGGCGTACTTATCACTCACCCAGTCGCGCACAAAGCGATTCGGCGCCAACAAGCGCAGCTCATTGGTGTCTCCTTCTTCTGCCTGCAGCGGACGTATCCAGGTATTGAACTGCTGTGAATTCAGTTCGTCCTGCAGGTAGTCCAGGCACTGTTGCCAAAGCGCGAGTGACACTCATCTCACCATCGGTTGAAAACGGCCGATCATTGTAGCGCCCAACGACACGGTTATCCACACGAGCTAACGGCTCTTTTTCGCCTGTGGACAACTTTCCGTAAGGGCTTAGGAAAACCCGGTGACGCCATGGGTACAACCCTCCTTTCGAGCAAGTTGTCACCGCCTGACCACACCAAATTCACAGTTTATTCGCGCGTTATTCGATGCTTATTCACAGATTTTTTATTACTTCAAGTTGTTGATAAAAATGTCTTAAAATGACTTATCCACAAATAGTATCCCCACTATTAATAACAGCAGGTTTTAAATAACTTCATTAGTAATAGTAGTGCGATGCAAGAAAACGAGTGGTGAGCGCCAAGCCGCGCCGCCATTGCCTTTTTCGAGCTTTTTATGCAAGGAAAAATTGCACCCAGCGCGGGAAGTCTCTACAATTTCCGGTCTTGAATTGAAACTCCCCGGCTAGTTCCTCACTGGACCGGGTCTTTTGGAATTCACTTTCCGTCCTAAACCACGTGGGAATAACGAGTTATGAAACGCACTTTTCAACCCAGCGTTCTCAAGCGCAAGCGCGCGCATGGCTTCCGTGCTCGTATGGCAACCAAAAACGGCCGTGCCGTGATCGCACGCCGCCGTGCCAAAGGCCGCAAGCGTCTGAGCGCCTGATCTCGGATTGCGTGTGTCGCCTCAAGGGTTTCCCCGGTGCTTGCGGTTGCTAACTGCCGGGGATTTCAGTCACGTGTTTGAGCAGGCTGACCTCAAAGTCCATGGCAAAGGTATGATGGCGCTAGCGCGCATGACTACCCGGGGATACCCCCGCATCGGACTGGTCGTTAGCAAAAAAAATGTAAAGCTTGCTGTCGATCGTAACCGCTTCAAGCGACTCGTTCGCGAATCCGTTCGTCTGCGTCAAGATCACTTACCCTCTGTGGATATCGTGATATTGGCAAAGCGAGGCGTGCAGGATGTCGATAACGAAACGCTCAGCCGTCAACTATACGGCATGTGGAAACGGCTTCAGCGCGACGCACAGGCGGCATCAACACCTCTCCCGCCTCATGGCGTAACACGTGACGCTTGACGACACACCTCGCCGCTCGACCTCGGCCTGCCGCTTGGCAGGCTTTCGTGTGTCATGGGTCGAGTAAATGACACTGCGCCATTAGCATGTTCACCACCCATCGGGCAGAACCCTCATGGACGTAAAACGACTTTTATTACTGATTCCACTGGCCGTACTAGCCTACCTTCTGGTTGTACAGTGGAATCAGGATTACGGGCAGACCACCTACGATTCGACGCCAGAGATCACCCAAAGCAGCAATGGGGCTCCTGCGAACGAAAGCGGTAGCGACGATCTCTCCGTGCCCAGTACTTCGGCGCCTAACAACGCTATTAGCGAAGGCGTTGGCGATGAGCAAAGCGACACCGCCAGCCGTGATTTCATTGCGGTCACCACGGACGTTCTGGACGTACGCATCGACCCCTTCGGTGGCGATATCGTCTACGCAGCCTTGCCGCAGCACAAACTGACGCTGGATTCCGACCGTAATTACGTGCTGCTGTCAGATAACGCCACGCGCAGCTATGTTGCTCGCTCCGGCCTTCAACTGGATGGTCAGGCAAGCCGCATTGCTTTTACTCCCGAGCGTAACGAGTACCGCTTGGGCGATGACGAAGAGCAGATCAGCGTCGATTTGACAGCTGACGTGAATGGTGTCGACGTCATCAAGCGTCTGACATTCGATCGCGGTAGCTATGCGGTCAATGTGAGTTACTACCTGGCCAACAATACCGAAGCACCGGTTTCCGCTCGATTCATTGGACAGCTAGCCCGTGACAATAGCCCTGACCCCTCTAGCGGGGTGGCCATGGGGATGAATTCTTACCTAGGGGCTGCTTATTCCACGCCTGAAGCGCGCTACGAGAAGATCGATTTCGATACGATCCAAAAACGTAACTTCGAGAACCGCGAGGCCCAAGGCGGGTGGATAGCGATCATCCAGCACTACTTTGTGTCCGCCTGGGCACCGCCTCAAAACCAGCAGAATCTCTACTACGTCACGACCGATTCTCGAGATCGTAACGTAGTGGCCTTCGCTGGCCCCACCAGCAGCGTGGCTGCCGAGGGTGAAGCCACGCTAAGCGCAACGCTTTACATGGGCCCGAAGGTGCAAGACTACCTCGAGCAAGTCGCACCGAACCTCAAGCTCACCGTGGATTACGGTTGGTTGTGGTTCATTGCTAACCCGCTGTTCTGGCTGCTGGATAAGATCCACGACATCGTCGGTAACTGGGGCTGGTCGATCGTTCTGCTGACCGTGCTGGTAAAACTGGTGCTCTTCCCGCTGTCTGCCAAAGCCTACAAGTCCATGGCGCGTATGCGCAAACTGGGCCCAGAGATGCAGCGTCTCAAAGAGATGTATGGCGACGACCGCCAGAAAATGTCTCAAGAGATGATGAAGTTCTACCAGAAAGAGAAGATCAATCCGCTGGGTGGCTGTTTGCCGATTCTGGTACAGATGCCGGTATTTATCGCCCTGTACTGGATGTTGCTGGAATCTGTCGAGCTGCGCCACGCGCCGTTCATGTTCTGGATCCAGGATCTCTCGGTGAAAGACCCCTACTTCATCCTGCCGATTCTGATGGGTATTTCGATGTTCGTTCAGCAGATGCTGAACCCGACACCGCCAGACCCCATGCAGGCGAAGATCATGAAGATGCTGCCGATCATCTTCACCTTCTTCTTCCTGTGGTTCCCGGCAGGTCTGGTCATCTACTGGGTGGTCAACAACATCATCTCGGTGGCGCAGCAGTACTTCATTACGCGCAGCATCGAGAAGGATCCAAGCGTCGGCAAAGGGATGCGAACCAAGTAATCGCTCTCCTCTGCTACTCCCAGACCCCCGCCTTTGCGGGGGTCTGGCGTTTTAGGGCGAACGTGCTCATCATGAGCGCCATCGCGATACACTCTCCCTTTTTCGTCTTTAGGAAGCGTCATGGCCGACCGACTCTATACCCAAGACACCATTACCGCCTTGGCAACCCCACCTGGCCGTGGCGGTGTGGGCATCATTCGCGTATCAGGCCCCGCCTGCCGCTCGATAGCCGCTGAGATACTGGGTGATTGCCCTGCTCCCCGTTACGCCCACTACGGTCCGTTTCACGGCGCTGAGGGCATTATTGACGAGGGCATCGCGCTCCTGTTTAACGGCCCCCACTCCTTCACCGGTGAGGACGTGCTGGAGTTGCAGGGCCACGGCGGTCCCATCATCATGGATATGCTGCTAGAGCGCTGCCTGCAGCTCGGTGCTCGTCTGGCCCGGCCGGGGGAGTTCTCCGAACGGGCGTTCCTCAACGACAAGCTGGATTTGGCCCAGGCAGAAGCGATTGCCGATTTGATCGATGCCACTTCCCGATCCGCTGCTGAAAACGCCGTGCGCTCGTTACAGGGCGAATTCTCCCAGCGCGTATCGGCTCTGGTAGAACGGCTGATCGAACTGCGCGTTTACGTGGAAGCCGCCATCGATTTCCCAGAGGAAGAGATCGACTTTCTCGCCGATGGCCATGTCGCTACGCATTTGGAGAGCGTTCAGCAAGCACTCGTCGCCGTTCGCAAAGCCGCTGGGCAGGGCGCGCTACTACGCGAGGGCATGAGTGTAGTGATTGCAGGGCGTCCCAATGCCGGTAAATCGAGCCTGCTGAACGCGCTGACCGAGCAAGATACCGCCATCGTCACGGATATCGCGGGTACGACACGGGACGTCCTTCGGGAGTACATCCACCTAGACGGTATGCCGCTGCACATCATCGATACCGCTGGCCTGCGCGATACGCCCGATGCGGTAGAGAAAATCGGCGTTGCCCGGGCGTGGGAAGAAATCGAAAAGGCCGACCGGGTACTGCTCATGGTGGATGCTTCCACCACGGATGCCACCAACCCAATGAGCATCTGGCCAGAGTTCGTGGAGCGCCTTCCGGATCAACGGCGGCTAACGCTGGTGCGCAACAAGATCGACGCGAGTGCAGAAACGCCAGGCATTGACTTATCCACAGCCACACCGATCATCCGCCTATCGGCGAAAACCGGAGAGGGTGTGGATAGTTTGAGAACGCACCTAAAGGAGGTGATGGGCTTCTCTGCTACGACCGAAGGCCGCTTCTCTGCCCGCCGACGTCACCTGGATGCGCTTGACCGCGCCATGGCGGCGCTAGACACCGGGCGAGCCCAACTGGATGGCTACGGTGCTGGCGAGCTTCTTGCCGAAGATTTACGAGATGCGCAGCAAGCACTAGGAGAGATCACTGGTGAGTTCAGTGCCGATGACCTGCTGGGTGAAATCTTTGGCAGCTTCTGTATCGGTAAATAGTCCCCACCACTCACCGCCACTACTCACCTACGAGCCATTTAGCGCGGTAGTGGCTGTCACTCCCCAGCAGCGGTGCCACCTGAGCCATCGCTGCTGACAATTGCTCATCCAGTCCCCAGGGTGGATTGATCACCACCATGCCGCTTCCATACATGCCATGCGTGCCCTCCGCCGAGGCGCGTAACAGCAGCTCACTGTGCCAAATCTTGCGAATTCCGCTCGCTTCAAGGCCGCTGAGCAACGTGTAATGATGCCCGGCGGGCAGTAGCGGGTACCAGATCATCACCACGGCGTGGCGTGCTTTTTCGAGGTTGTAAGCCGCCGCGTCGACGACCTCTTTATACTCCACTTTGCGCTCGTAACTCGGATCTATCAACACGCACAGCCGTGGCGTTGCCACCGGCAACAGCTGCTTCAGGCCCAGCAACCCATCCCCATAAACGCGTCGGGCCTGTTTGGGCAACGCTTGCCCGCTCAAATGCTCGTGCTCACCAGGGTGCAGCTCAAATAGGCGCAGTGAGTCCTGCTCACGCAGTCTTTGAGCCAGCCACCAGGGTGAGCCAGGGTAGTGCGAAAGCACAGTCGATTGGGGCTGCGCGCTTTCCAACGACGCCATCCATTTACCAAGCAACGGATCACTCAACTGCTGCCGAACCTGCCAGAGCGGTGCGACGCCCTCTCGATACTCTTGAAGCCGCTGAGTCTCTTTCGTGGCGAGCGGGTAGAGCCCTCTGCCTGCATGGGTATCAATATATGTAATTGATGATTTTTTACGTAATAAATAATCTGTCACCGCGTAAAGCGTTAAATGCTTATGAACATCGGCAAAGTTACCGGCGTGGTAGGCGTGTTGATACGACAGCATGGCAGCTCGCTAGCAATTGAACAAAAAAAGCCCGCTATGTGAGCATAGCGGGCGTTGGACGGCAATGCCGGGATTAACGCATGTTACTGGCCGTTGCCGGTAGGCGTCAGGGTGATTTCTACGCGACGGTTCTGCGCGCGGCCCTGCTCGGTAGCATTGCTAGCCACCGGCTGATTAGCACCGTAGCCCATGGTATTCAACCGCATGGAAGAGACGCCATTTTGGCTCAGGTAGCTGCCGACCGATTGGGCACGACGCTCTGAGAGGCGCTGGTTGTAGCTGGCATCCCCAGTGCTATCCGTATGGCCAGCAATGTTTACGCGGGTATCGGTGTACTGAGTGAGGACATTCGCCACTTCGTTTAGAGCGCTGCGCGCATCCGAGGTGAGCTCGGCAGAATCGAATCCGAACGTAACGCTGCTGGGCATGTTGAGCACGATATCGTCACCGCGCCGATCGATCTCGATACGCGATCCTTGCAGGTTATTGCGAAGCTGCTGCTCTTGACGGTCCATATAGGCACCCACGCCTGCACCGGCGGCCGCACCCACAGCGGCACCAATTAGCGCACGGTCACGACGGCTCGTACTGCCATCACCGGATAAAGCGCCCGCCGCTGCACCAATCGCTGCACCAATGCCGGTGCCCATGGCGGTGCTCGAGCGCTGCGTTTGACCGCCGTAAGGATCGGACGTCGCGCAGCCAGCCAGTAATATCGCCGCTGCCAGTGGGGTCAGTAGTCGAGAAATACGCATCACTCTCTCCTTGTTTATGATTGAGGGTGTACCGAATCGATCGCTGGTCACTCTTCGCTGATCAAGGCCAGCAACTCGTTCAAGAATAATAGACCTTGGGGCGATGCACGCAGCTTTTCAGGCATTTCCATTAAAAGTCCTTTTTCTTGAGCACTGTGTAAACGCGCAAGTAACAGTGCCTCTGGCTGGCCAGTGTGAGCCGCCCAATCCGCCAATGGTACCCCTTCGGTCAGTCGGAGCGCGTTCATGGCAAACTCCAGTGGTAGTTCGCGGGGCTCGATGAGTTGCTGGCCTGCCAGGAAGCCACGCGGGTCATTGGCACGGCGCAAGTACGCATTAGGTTGGCGCGTCTTCCAACGCCGTTCGATCTGCCACTTCCCTTGGGAATCTATGGAGGAGAGCTTTGCATGAGCGCCTGCCCCAATTCCTAGGTAATCGCCAAATCGCCAGTAGTTTAGGTTATGGCGACTCTGACATCCCGGACGGGCGTAGGCCGATATCTCGTATCGACGCAGCCCGGCTCGCTCCAGGCGCTGGTGCCCCGCCTCCTGAATGTCCCACAACGCCTCCTCCTCTGGCAAAGGAGGAGGGTGAGAAAAAAACGCCGTATTGGGCTCCAGGGTGAGTTGGTACCACGAAAGATGCTCAGGATCGAGGGCAAGCGCCTGATCGATATCTTCCATGGCTTGCTCAGGTGTTTGTTGGGGCAAGCCGTGCATGAGATCGATGTTGAGGTTATCGAATCCCGCCGCTCTGGCTTCACCGATGGCAGTCACCGCTTCGTTGCCGGTATGAATTCGCCCCAACGCACTCAGTTGAGTGGGGCGGAAACTCTGCACCCCCAAAGACAATCGATTGATACCGGCTTCCCGATAACCAATGAACCGCTGCTGCTCGGTCGTGCCTGGATTGGCTTCCAGGGTGATTTCAATGCTAGGCGAAAAGGCGAGCCGCTCACGAATGCCATCGAATAACTGTCGATAAAACGTCGGCGATAGCAAGCTAGGCGTGCCGCCGCCAATAAAAATGGTTTGAAGAGTACGGCCAGACGCCAGCGCCAAATCGCCGTCCAAATCACTCAGCAAGGCGGCCAAATAGGCCGCTTCGGGTAGGTCATTGGCGCCAGATTCAGGTTCGTGAGAATTGAAATCGCAGTAAGGGCACTTGCGTACACACCAAGGTGTATGAATATAAAGCGAGAGCGGCGGCAATCGATTAGCCATGCGCCACCTTCAGAATGTCCACCAACGCGTGTAACGCACGTCCGCGATGGCTCAAGCGGTTCTTCGTTTCACTGGGCAGTTCTGCCACGCTCATCCCCTGATCGGGTAGCCAGAACAGCGGATCGTAGCCAAAACCGCCCTCTCCCCGGGGATGAGCCAATACTTCTCCTTCCCAACTTCGTTGAACGATCACAGGTACCGGGTCTGCTGCATGGCGTAAATAGACCAAGACACACCAATAACGGCCCGTGCGCTGGCCTTCCGCGCACTCACTGAGTGCTGCCAGCAGTTTCTCGTTGTTACGCTCGTCACTTTTCGGCTCACCGGCATAGCGAGCAGAGTAAATGCCAGGCGCTCCATGCAACGCATCGACCTCCAGACCTGAGTCGTCGGCGAGCGCCGGTAACCCGCTTACGCGACTCGCTTCACGGGCCTTTAACAGCGCATTTTCAACGAACGTCAGTCCTGTCTCTTCGACATCGTGCACACCAAACTCAGCCTGGGGGCGTACATCCAGTCCAAGGGGCGATAGCAACTGATTGAATTCTTTTAATTTTCCAGAATTTCCACTGGCTAAAACGAGCGTATTGGCTGCATTCATAGGGGCGACCTCTTCACATGATGGGGCCAGTTTACGCCTATCGAGAACACAGCTAAAGGCAACACAATGTTACTCAGTGTATCTTGTCACTCAGCGCAATCATTGACCATTATCCACTAGTAAATGTATATAAAAACAATAGCTTGAACTATATATTCCAAAAAGTAATAATAAAGTGCAAATTACTTTTATAATTATTTTGATAACAAATCTTTACGAAATGTAGCTTATAGGCAACACTCATTTAGTCACCTGCTCACGCTTTACGCTCATGAGGCCTCCCCAATGTCCCAAGAAAAAACGCACGGCTTGGTGTACATCATCACCGAAAAAAGCCCACAGGCGCAGCTTTTTGCCGATTACTTACACGAACACACAGGGTGTACGGTAAGCATTCACTCACCTAAAAGTTCACTACCCACGATCATTCCAAACAAGCTGTTAATACTCATCGATAGTGACCATATCGGCGTAGAAGAGCTACCCGAGTGGCAGGAAAATCTTCCTGATAACTTGGCCAAAACCTCGCTGGCCGCCTTCAATATTCGCGATATGGACCATGCACTGGAAGCGCTGTCATGCGCCCAGCTCAAAGGCGTCTTTTACCGTGACGAGAGTCTTGAAGTGATCTGTAAAGGGATTCACGCGTTACTCGAAGGTGAGCTTTGGATGTCACGCGATTTGATGGCCCGTTTGATCCTTTTTTACCGCAAATATCAAAGCAACGCGTTTCGACCTGCCTGCGGCTTGACCAATCGAGAAATGGAGATCATTTCGCTACTTAGTGCTGGCTCCTCCAATCAACAGATTGCCGACAAACTCTTTGTAAGTGAGCACACGGTTAAATCACACCTTTACAATATTTTTAGAAAAATCAATGTGCATAACCGTATACAAGCGCTGAACTGGATTCACCAAAACTTAGGCCCCATTTTACCCAATATCGAAACAGCGCGCAGTTTGCAGCGCCATCGTTAGCTAAATGAAGGTTGATGACATGTTAAAAACCCTCCTAAGTCATTCAGCCAACGTATTGGGATTACTTTTTTTTGTACTCCTAATGGGTAGTGCTAACGCTAGCGAGGAAGAGTCTGTTAGCGATACCCAAGCTGTTGATGACATTAACCAGCTATCAAGCCCTGATGGCCCAGAAATACAGAACCGTCTGCATGGCAGCAGTGAGCTGACCGGCATCATGGTGGATCGCACGATCACAATGGCAGGTAAGACCTTTTATCGTGCATTTAGTCAACTTGCCATGGACAACCGCATTATAGGGAACGCAACACTCACCATACAGGAACGCCCCGATGCACGCTGGGGTAGCCAACTATGGATAATGGAAGGCAATAAAATGTACTTCAGAACCCAGCTCTCTCCTCGTATTAGCGAGGCTGATCGCGTCGCAGGAGAAGCTGTACAAGTTGTCCAAGAAGCGCTTCTGCAACAGCAGCTCACGGCAGCGCTTACCTCAGACAAAGACCTAGGAAAAGAGGAGTTAAACTAATGAGTGCTAACCTTAAAAAAAGCACATTGAGTGCCTTGATAATATCTGGTTTGGCAGCGTCGCTCTCTCTTAAAAGCACCGCTGGAGAACTTATTTACGAGCCTCTCAACCCATCTTTTGGCGGTGACCCCTTCATGGGTAGCTATTTACTAGGAAAGGCACAATCACAGGACACCAATAGCGACCCTAATGCAAGAAGCATCGAACCTCTATCCTCTACTGAGCGGCTTATTCAAAGTCTTGAAAGCAGACTCATCTCGCAGCTCATTAGCGATGTAGGCGCCGGCGAAATTGGTGAAGGCTCTTTCGATAGTGGAGAATTCAGTGTCGTTGTACGCGATGAAGGTGGACAGCTTATTGTAAGAGTAGTTGATAAAGTAACAGGGGATGTCACCAACATTAGCGTGGGTGGATTATTTAATCCTTAACAACAAAACAGGCACTTAAGAAAATCAAAACGGTTTAACAACCGAACACTGACGCTATAAGTGTCGCCAGGGGATCAACATGAAAATCATCGCTTCAATTATAATGGTCAGTCTCCTAAGTGGGTGCGCGGGGATGGTGGCTACGTCCGAAAATCTAGAGGGTGCACAGGCAACCCTGACGCCCCGTGGAGCGACCTATCAAGATTTAGTCTCGTTACCTCCACCGGCAGGGAAAATCTTCGTCTCTGTGTATGATTTTCGAGACCAAACGGGTCAGTACCGCCCTGCTCCAGCCAGTACTTTTTCCACCGCCGTGACACAAGGTGCCGCAGCGATGTTGACAGGCGCATTAGCTGACTCTGGTTGGTTTATCCCTTTGGAGCGCGTGGGGCTGCAAAATCTGCTGACCGAGCGACGTATCATTCGTGCTGAATTTGAGCGCTTTAATCAACCCGATACTTTGCCCTCGTTAAGAGCAGCATCGGTCATGCTTGAAGGAGGCATCATTGCTTATGAGTCCAACGTCAGAACCGGTGGTGCGGGTGCAGAATATTTCGGCATTGGAGCATCAGGGCAGTATCAGGTGGATCAGGTAACGGTCAATTTACGAGCCGTCGAGATATCCACAGGCGAAATACTGGCTAACGTGACGACGACCAAAACCATTTACTCTAAAGAGCTTCGGGCAGGAGTGTATCGCTTTATTGATTTTAGGCGGCTCCTGGAAGCGGAAGCCGGCATTACGACCAATGAACCTGTCCAGCTTGCCGTCATGTCAGCCATAGAATCTGCCGTTATCCACTTAATTGCTCGAGGCGTAGAGAATAACCTATGGAATTTATCGAACGGGGCTAGCTTGCAAAACTCAGTATTGGCCGATTATTTAAATGCCCCCACGCCGCTTTTATAAGAATTACTGAACTTATCACCAAAGAAACGCAATATAAAACTATTGACGGCTTTGCCACCACGCAAAGCCGTTTTTATATGCCAATAAAAGTATGAGTTTTCTCATACTATTCTTTCTCGATTTAACTAAAAAAATCGCCTGCAACATACATTTTTTACTTATGGCGTCAAAATATAAATCAGCCAAACTCAACGCATGAAATACAAAAAGATACAAATTGTTGCAGAGGGAATAAAAATGAAACCTAACGATTCGAAGCAAAGCACTGCAACATTTCGCTTAGCGACACCTATTGCTGCTTGCTTGATTGCTTCTGCAGTTTCATTACCTACCTTTGCAGACTCTTTTAGCCATCGCATTGAGCAGTATTTCAACGATACCAATGCGCAGAGCTATCAAGGTAACTTCAGCATTATCCAACAGATTGGTAACAACAATCGTACGAACGTAACCCAGTCGTATTCTGCGAGTTATCAAACAGGTAACTTCTCTCGCATTAGCCAGCGAGGAGATTGGAATAACGCCAATATCGAACAAGTGGGTGGCAATAATGCAGGTGTCATTTTGCAAAAGGGCAATTATCACACCGCTAATGTCATCCAGTCAGGCAACGATCAACCGCTTGAAACCTACGTGACTCAGTTGGGCCAACGTAGCGATGTTCAAGTCTCTCAATCGGGGAGTGGCTATCGCAGCATTAGCGTCGAACAACGCGCCTACTCAGGCAATGCGCGCCCAGTCACCGTCGACACCTACTGAGCAGTCGATACGGCCTCAGTAATAACTAAAGTAAGAGCATCATAAAGGGGATGTAACCATGAAAACTCAAATGACCACTATCGCTGCTGCCGTTGCTCTGACCATGAGCGCTGCTGCAATGGCTCAAACTGCACCGAGCTGGCAGTTCAACGGCTCGCGTGCCGATATCGACAGCATGGGTGGTTCTCTCTACAACGGTAGCGCCGTGGGTAGTGACTCACAAATCGAGCAAAATGGTAATTTTAACAGTACATCCGTAACACAATGGGGTACACAAGACTCTCGCATCAAGCAAGAGGGTACTTCAAACAAAGCCAACGTCACTCAAGACGATGTTGTAGGTCAGGCCCTTACTTCACCAGGCAATAACTACTCCAGCATTGATCAAGACGGCTTTAAAAATACCGCCTATGTAACTCAAGAGGGCATTACCAACGATTCCATTGTTGTTCAAGAAGGTCGATTTAATATGGCTAATGTAATGCAAGAGGGCCGACTAAACGACTCTTGGGTACAACAGGAAGGTTGGTTCAACGAGTCGAATGTCGTCCAGGACGGCGAGCTAAACGATAGCTACGTGAAAGCTGACGGTAGCTTTAACCGGACATATACCACCCAAACAGGTGATGAGCTTGACAGCGACATCATCCTCGACGGCGACTTTAACTATGCAGCGGTGACCCAAACGGGTTACGGGCATGACTCCTTCATCAGTACCAATGGCAATGGCAACACCCATTTTGTAAACCAAAGTGGTGCGTTCGGGGGGGCTGGACAGCACTTCTCGCAAATCTTAACCACTGGTAGTGGCAACTATAACGTGGTCAGTCAAGGCAACTAACATTTGGCCTTGTCGTCAAAACCGCCCCTTCCGGGGGCGGTTTTTTTGTGCTGTCACCTAACGTACCACAACCGTCAGCGTCCCGCCTTTGCCTTGGGTAGAAGAGCGCGAACGGTTGCTGCCTTTGACGATATCGACTTCCAACCGCTCATCGTCGCTCAGGAGTTTAACGGTACCTTCTAGGGTATCTCCTTCGAAGGTGAACTCTGCGGGCACCGTGCCTCGAGTTTCAGGATGTTCGATGGTGTCGCCGTCCTGGGTAATGCGCCACTCGGCCGAAAACTCAGCGCCGGGAGAGCCGCTCATGGTGATGTGGATTTGGGTCATATCCTGCTCCTGTGCGGCTAGCCCTGGGAAAGACAAGCCAAGGGTAAGAACGGTGGTCAACCACGCACCGTATCGTCGTGACGAGTGCCAAGCCGATAATCGTTTCATGTTAGCTACCTCGGTAACCACAAGAGCCGCTCGATAAGAGCGGCTCTTGCAGTGTAGCAGGCACTTGGCCAGATAGTTACTTAACGTTACATAACGGCAAAGGCTTTCTCGGCCGCATCCAGCGTGAGCTGGATATCCTCGGGCGTGTGTGCGCTAGACATAAAGCCGGCTTCATAGGCAGAAGGCGCAAGGTACACGCCATGATCCAGCATCGCGCCAAAGAAGCGACGAAAAGCATCGGGGTTACACGCCGTGGCTTGAGCAAAGTTATCCACACGGGATTGTGAGGTGAAGAACACACCGAACATGCCGCCTGCGGATTGCGTCATCATCGGCACGCGAGCTGCATTGGCGCGCTCTTGTAGACCGTTACACAGCGTTTGTACGCGCTGGCTCAAGGCATCGTGGAAGCCCGGCACCTGCAGCTTGGTGAGTAGTGCCACCCCGGCGGCCATGGCCAGCGGGTTCCCCGACAGCGTGCCCGCTTGATACACCGGCCCCAGCGGCGAGATGTTCTGCATGATGTCGCGCTTGCCGCCAAACGCACCGACCGGCATACCACCGCCGACGATCTTACCCAAGCAGGTCAAATCCGGCGTGACACCGTAGTACGCCTGGGCTCCGCCCAACGCTACGCGGAAACCCGTCATCACCTCATCGAAAATCAGAATACTACCGTACTCGTTACAGACATGGCGCAAGGTTTCCAAGAAACCTGGCTGAGGGGGAATGCAGTTCATATTGCCCGCCACCGGCTCGACGATGATGCAGGCAATTTGCTCACCGATCTCGGCAAAGCACGCTTCCACCCCCTCCGGGTCGTTATAGGAGAGTGTAATGGTGTGTTCGGCCAACGACGCCGGAACGCCCGGTGAGCTGGGCTCGCCGTGGGTCAATGCACCGGAGCCCGCTTTCACCAGTAGGGAGTCCGAGTGGCCGTGGTAGTTACCCTCGAATTTGACGATCTTATCCCGTCCCGTGGTGCCCCGCGCCAGCCGAATCGCTGACATGGTGGCCTCGGTGCCCGAGCTGGTCATGCGCACCATTTCCATGGAGGGCATCATGTCGCAGATCAGGTCTGCCATGGTGGTTTCCACGGCCGTGGGGGTACCGAATGAGAGCCCATTATCCAACCGCGCACGTACGGCCGCCAATACGTCTTGATCGGCGTGACCGGTAATCATCGGTCCCCAGGAGCCGATGTAATCGACGTAGCGGTTGCCCTCGACATCGAAGAGGTAAGCGCCCTGCGCACGTTCCATGAAGACCGGCGGGCGGTGCAACCCTTTGAAGGCACGGACGGGAGAGTTCACGCCCCCAGGGATATGGCGACTCGCGAGGTCGAACAGTTCAGCAGATGTGGTCATGGCATCCTCTGTATAAATGACTTACTACCAATGAGATCAAAAGCGCACGGGACGTGGCAAGCGATTCGGCAAGCATTGGCCACTCGGGGGCTGGTAGCCGTGAGACAAGCTCTCCCAGGTAAAGTGCTGGGCCTGTTCACACGCTGTTGGTAAGCGCTCACCAACCGCTAATCGGGCTGCTAGGGCAGACGCGAGCGTACAGCCGGAACCATGAAAGACGTCCGGTAGGCGCGGCCATTGCCACTGGCGAGTGGTATCGGGCGAGTGCAGCGTATGCACCACCTGCTCGGCTGAACCGGGTAAGGGGTCATCCGTTGCCGTCACCAGCACCGCTTGGCAACCTTGTGACAGCAGTGACACCGCCCGGGCAGTGTCGTCATGGGACTCTAGAATTTCCGGTGTCAGCGCCGCCAACTCAAAGCGGTTCGGCGTCAAGATATCCACAAGCGGCAACAGCCGGTCTCGGTAAAGCGTCTGTAAAGCGGCTGTGGATAACACAGCGCCCCCTCCTGCTTTCAGCACCGGATCGGCCACCACCGGCACGCCAGGAAAACGGCGAATGATCTGCTCGGCAGCGCGCAGCGTGGCCTCGTCTGCCAGCAGCCCCAGCTTGATCGCCGCAATCTGCATGTCACTGACGGCTTCGGCCATTTGCCGCATGGACCCAGGGTCAGCGGGCATCACGCGGGACACGTTATGACAATTTTGTACAGTCAGCGCCGTGGGGATGGTGACGGCCCACCCGCCACAGGCAGCGACGGCTTCGCTATCGGCCATCAGCCCGGCACCGCCCGTTGGATCATGGCCTGCTAACACTAAGACGACAGGGGGAAGGGGACGACGCATCAAAAGGGCTTCACTACCGCCAGTAAAATAATCGCGACCAGTGCAATCACCGGGGCTTCATTGAACCAGCGAAAGAAGACATGGCTCTTGGTGCAGCGCGACTGATCGAACTGTTTTAAATAAATCAAGCAAACGTGGTGATAGGCAATCAGCAGCGCCACGAGCGTGAGCTTGGCATGCATCCAGCCTTGGCTAAACCATGCGGGCACCAAATAGAGCATCCAGCCCCCAAAAATCAGCACCAGGATCATCGATGGCGTCATGATGCCACGATAGAGTTTGCGCTCCATGGTCTTGAAGTAAGTGATCGCTTGCTCATCGCCTTTGTCGCGTGCCATGGCGTGGTACACGTACAGTCTTGGCAAATAGAACAGTGCGGCAAACCAGGTCACAACGGCCATCAAATGAATGGCCTTTACCCATTCGTACATGGTCTCTCCTTAGGCGGTGGGCTCTTTATTAGGGATCAGTATCACGGACATCCGGCTGTCGAGCGTCAGTGTAGTGGTAATAACGCTCGATCGCGCCACGAGTAATGATACCTGAAATTCGCTGCTGCTTTGGTCGATAGCCATGTACGACGTACAGTGCCCCAAGCGCGCTGTCTTGAAGCTTCAAAAACGCCTCGGATAGTGTGGCCTGTAGCCCAATCGGGGCCATTTCCAACCGTTGGCCGGGAATCTCCAAGAGATCCACCAACTCATCTTCCGGCGGTGCTTCGCCATTGAGCGCTTCGTCATGCTCCAAGAGCCAGCGAGCAAGCTCTGCCGCCTTCAGCGCCAGCACGGGCTTGTCATCACTGGAGCGCTCGATCACCAGCCACATGGGGTTGGTTTCCAGCAAGCGGCGGGCTTGGTCAGGTGTGATCATTCGTTCAGTGCGCACTAAGCGACGCTCCATGACCGCTGGGACCGAGACCCGGGAAAGCGCCTGCATCAGCGGCTGCTGAAGGGGGTGTAACCCGTAGCGTACCGAGCTAATGAAGAAACCTTCACAGCCCGTCAGCTGGCGCGACGTCAAGCAGGCCACCACCACGACCAGCATTCCCGGCAACATGATATTGGGGGTATGCGTCAGCTCTAGTAGCGCCATCAGCGCCGCGAGAGGCGCCTGTAGAACAGCCCCCATCATCGCTGCCATGCCGAGCATGGCGTAAATGCCCGGGTCAGCGGCTTTCTCGGGCCATAGCCAGCCGCCGAGCATGCCACCCAGGGCCCCAGTGGCTGCCCCCGCCACCAGTACCGGGCCAATAATACCAATCGGCACACCGCCTGCGACGGTTATCGCCGTGATCAACAGTTTGGCCACCATCAGCGCCAGCAGAACGTTGATAGCCAACTGATTATTCAGTGCCGCGGCGACACTGTCATAGCCAATTCCTTGAATCTCCGGAAACCACCACGCCAATACCCCGGTGCCGACACCCACGACGCCCAATCTCAACCACAGCGGCAGGGTTTGTAGGCGCTGACTTCGTGAAATATGGATGAAGAGCCCTGCCATCAAACCTATGACCAAGCCAATCACCACGATCCAAGGCAGATTCATCAGCGAGCCTAACGCCACCTCGGGAATGCGAAACGCAGGCTCGTTGCCATACATCACCTGCGCCACCAGCGCGCCCATGGTGGAGGCCAGGATCACCGGCATGAAGCTCATCAGGGTGTACTCCATCATCACCACTTCCATGGCAAAGATGACCCCCGCAATGGGCGTATTGAACGAAGCGGAAATACCCGCCGCCGTGCCGCAAGCCACCAACACCCGCAAGCTATTATTGGGCAGCCGCAGCTTAAGCCCTAACCCGCTGGACGCCGCCGCGCCCAAGTGGATCGCCGGGCCTTCGCGCCCGGCGGACAAACCACCAAGCACCGAAACCACACCCACCCACCATTGATTCAGCCAGTTGCGCAGCGGGAAGCGACCCTGATGATAGGTCAGTCGCTCGATCACATGGCTGACGCCGAGTTTGCGTGCGGTAGACCGCTGCCGATAGAGCAACAGACCAATCAACGTGACGGCCATGATCGGCAGAAGTGCTCTTAGCCAAGGCGTCAACCCTTCGAAGGCTTCCGGATCACCGTCCGGCATGTAGAGCGCCGCCCCCGCTTCCAGCAGCAGGCGAAACGCCACCATCACCGCCCCGGTAATCACCCCGGACACCAGCCCCAGCACACATAGCTGCGGCAACGCATCCACGTTCGCCAATTGGCGGCGAAAGCTCTCTAGGGTGAAGTCTGACCGAGAAAAACGTGCCACAACGTCCGTCCTTGCGTTTGTTGTTCGTTTCACTGTCTCGTGCTGTGCAGCGCTCTCAAGCGCTGCCTCTCTTGTGTATCATAGCTGGATACACTTCGACAGCCTGGTCACACTCATTAGGCTGTTAATTATTCAAGCGTCGATTGCGCGAAGCGCACAAGGAGTGGTTTGTGATAAACGTTGGCATCGTGGGCGGCACCGGTTATACCGGCGTCGAACTTCTCAGACTGCTGGCTCAGCACCCTCAGGTAAACGTCAAGGCCATTACCTCGCGCTCGGAGACGGGCGTAAAAGTGTGCGACATGTACCCTAATTTGCGCGGCTACTATGACACCTTGGCGTTTAGCGAACCCGACGCTCAGGCGCTGGGCGCGATGGATGCGGTCTTTTTCGCCACGCCCCATGGCGTTGCTCACGCGCTTGCCGGCGAGCTGCTGGCCAACGGCACTCGGGTGATCGATCTCTCCGCCGACTTCCGGCTGCGCGATGCCGACGAGTGGAGCCGTTGGTACGACCAACCCCACGGCGCGCCCGAACTGCTCGAAGAAGCCGTCTACGGCCTCCCTGAAATGCATCGCGAAAAGATCAAGACAGCGCGCCTGATCGCGGTGCCCGGCTGCTATCCCACGGCGGTTCAGCTTGGTTACTTACCGCTATTGGAGGCTGGCTTGATCGATCCGAGCCAGCTGATTGCCGACTGTAAATCCGGCGTAACCGGCGCTGGTCGCGGTGCCAAGGTCGGCTCGCTACTGGCCGAGGCCAGTGAATCCATGAAAGCCTACGGCGCGGGCGGCCACCGCCATCTGCCGGAGATCCGTCAAGGCTTGGGCGACATGCAGTCCCATCCAGTGGGGTTGACCTTCGTCCCCCATTTGACTCCCATGATCCGCGGCATTCACGCCACGCTCTATGGCACGCTTACCACAGAGCACGGCGACTTACAGGCACTGTTCGAGCAGCGTTACGCCAACGAGCCGTTCGTCGACGTGATGCCTGCCGGCAGCCATCCAGAAACCCGCAGTGTCAAAGGCAACAATACCTGCCGGATCGCCGTCCACCGCCCGAATGACGGCAATACGGTCGTGGTCCTGTCGGTCATCGATAACCTCGTGAAGGGTGCCTCGGGTCAAGCCATCCAAAACCTCAACCTGATGTTTGGCTTCGACGAACACATGGGCCTGAACGCTCCTGCGCTGATGCCTTAAACAACTCGCAAAACCAGCATGCAGAGGGCAGCTCAGAGAGGAGGTCATTTGCCAAGGAGGGCAAATGTAGCTTCCATGGAAGGATTCACAGCGCCTCCTCGGCGAGCTGCCCTCTGCTTGATATGCCGATGCAATAGTTGACCAATTTGCTGGGAATTACCCATAATCGTCCCTCATTGCGGATTATTCGTTTTTAAAGCTCGCGGGAGGTACCCATGAGCGGTGCAGAAGCTTTTGTTCCAACCCCCCTGTTACTGTCGGACAGCGCACGCAAACGTATCAAAGCGTTGATGGCCGAAGAGAGTAACCCGGCACTGAAACTGCGCGTCTACGTCACCGGTGGCGGCTGCTCGGGTTTTCAGTACGGTTTCGACTTCGCGGATAGCGTTGCCGACGACGACACGCTGATCGAGTTTGGCGACGCCACGCTGGTGGTCGACCCGCTCTCCTACCAGTACTTGGTCGGCTCCACGGTCGATTATGAAGAGGGCCTGGCGGGTGCGCGTTTTCGTGTCCAAAACCCCAATGCCACCACCACTTGCGGGTGTGGCGCCTCGTTTATGGTGTGACCAGCGTTGGTGACAACCGCTCCCCATGACTTGACGCCTTGGCGGTTTCTCGCCAAGGTTGAAAGGTCAATAACGGTTGCCTAGCCGATTTATAAGAAAAAAAATTCTATAAATTGCGTGGCTAACCACATAAAACATGGGGAAACTAATGAAACACCTATTCACTACCTCTGCGATCGCCACGGCCATTACACTGGGCTTGGGCAGTACCACTGCGTTTGCGCAAACGCCTACCGTCAACGTGGCCACTGACCCAAGCTTTGTGCCTTTCGAAATGCTCGACCCCGATACCGGTGAAATGATCGGCTTCGACATGGACATCATCAACGAAGTGGCCGAGCGCGCTGGCTTCGAAGTCAATCTCACCACCATGGAGTTCTCGGGCATCATTCCTGCGGTGCAAACCGGCAGTCAAGAAATCGCCATTGCGGGCACCACTATCACTGAAGAGCGCGCTCAAGTCGTCGACTTCTCCGATCCCTACTACGACTCCGGTCTGCAAATCATCGTACGCGCCGACAACGAAGAGGTCTCCTCCATCGAGGATCTCGAAGGGCTGTCAGTGGCCACCAAAATCGGCTCCACCAGCTACGACTTCCTACAACAAGAGCTAGGCAAGAACGCCGACATCACGCCCTATCCCGGCACCGCCGATATGTACATGGCACTGCTGGGCCGTAACGTCGATGCCGTACTTTACGATGCGCCCAACGTAGCTTACTTCTCACAAACCCGTGGTGAGGGACGTACTAAGGTCGTCGGCCCGCTATACGAAGGTCAGCAGTACGGCATCGTCTTCCACAAAGGCAGCGAGTGGGTAGAGCCGACCAATGAGGCACTAGCCGCTATGCGTGAAGATGGCACCTACGACGAGATCTACACCAAATGGTTCGGTGAAGCCCCTAGCGCTGACTAAATCGCGCAATAGCTCATCGCCAACGCTTGAAGCGATTCTCACCACAGGGCCGGGCGGCCATTTCCCCCGGCCCTGTGTCGTTGTTTTCTTTACCTGGAGATAACGCGTGGACGTTAACTTTCAGTTCGACTGGTCGGCTGCGTTTAGCTCGATCCCCTATTTATTACCCGGTATTCCCTGGACGCTACTGATCTCCTTTGGCGGTCTAGCGATTGGCTTTTTCATCGGTATTTTCTTCGGCCTGCTGCGCATTAGTCCCGTGCGCTGGTTGCGCTGGCCTGCCATCGTATACGTCGAGGTATTCCGCGGCACCCCCATCTTAGTCCAGGTGCTTTTCATCTTTTACGGCTTGCCGCAACTGCTGGGTGGGCCCATCAATGCCCTGGTCGCGGGTATTGCCGCCATTGCCGTCAACTCTGGGGCTTATATCTCCGAGATCGTTCGCGGCGGCGTGCAATCCATCGAACGCGGCCAGCGCGAAGCATCGCTTTCACTTGGCCTCTCTAGGGTACAAGCCTTCCGCTATGTCATCTGGCCTCAGGCACTGCGCCGCATGATTCCGCCGCTCGGCAATCAGGGCATCATCAGTATCAAAGACACCTCGCTCTTCTCCGTCATCGGGGTGAGTGAGCTAGTACGCCAAGGGCAAATCTATATCGCGACCACCTTCACCGCGTTGGAGGTCTACTTCATGGTGGCGCTGATGTATCTCGCCATTACCTGGACCCTTTCCCTGGTGCTGCGTCAACTAGAGCGCCGTGGCCTCGCCGGACAATAAGGAGCGCACGATGACTTCAACTCAAACGCCCATTGTGCGTATGCAAAAGCTCCACAAGCACTTTGGCAGTCTGCACGTTCTCAAGGATATCGACCTGGACATCGTCCCGGGTGAGGTCGTCGTGGTCATCGGAGCCAGTGGTTCCGGCAAGTCCACGTTGATCCGCTGTATCAACGGTCTGGAAGAGTTTCAGTCAGGTAGTTTAGAGGTCGACGGCAACACGCTGTTGCCCAACGGTAAAAGCAGCCAGGCGCTGCAAACCATCCGTACCGAAGTGGGCATGGTGTTCCAACAGTTCAACCTCTTTCCCCATCTGAGCGTGCTCGACAACATCACGCTGGCGCCGATGAAGGTGCGCGGCTGGAGCCGCCAAGACGCCGAAGAGACCGCCAAGCGGCTGCTGGAGCGCGTCGGCATTGCCGATCAGGCCAACAAGTATCCCAGCCAGCTCTCTGGCGGCCAGCAGCAGCGTGTGGCGCTGGCGCGTGCGTTGGCGATGGAGCCGCGCCTCATGCTGTTCGACGAGCCAACGTCGGCGCTCGATCCCGAGATGATTGGTGAAGTGCTGGATGCCATGCGGGAGCTCGCCAAAGAGGGCATGACCATGGTGATCGTGACCCACGAAATGGGCTTTGCCCGTGAGGTAGCCGACCGTATCATCTTTATCCATAAGGGCGAAATTGCCGAACAAGGCCCCCCCGAGCAGCTCTTTGATACGCCTCGACACGAGCGCACCCAATCGTTTTTGGCGCGCGTACTCAAGCACTGATGCGCCCTCGATCTTTGCTCCATTCGAGGTAAACAGAGCACAAAAAACGACCCACCCAATGGCCTGTCTTGCTGACAGGCCATTTTTTTTGCCTGTGGATACTATTTTTTACAAGCACACTCTTACATCGCCACAGCCCCCAGCATGGGTACCTCTTCAAGCGATACGGCCGTATCGACCGGCTTGTTCACAGGTACGGTAACAAGCACGGTATCCATAGGTGGATAACCCGTTGTCAGGCAGCGTTGTGGGTAAGTCGATGTTTCATCCACAGCTCCGCCACCGCTTCTACGCAGGCACTCCGCCCTTTAATCACGTAAAGGTCAACAATATAAGGTCATAAAAAATATAGAGAATATTGACTTATCAACAGATTTTGTCCACACCAATAGTTACAACATCAACAGAACTTCTCTTATATATTTTTATTTTGTTATTAATAACGGCACTGCGTTCCATACGGGGTGTGGAAAAACCTGACGGTTACCCACAGGAGGTTTATACTGGCGGGCTAATTTCATCAGCGGCGAATCGCTGACCACATCATCCGTGCCAATAGGCGCAAGACGAGGTGTCTCTTGAATTACCCCGACCGCTTTGACGTGATTGTCATCGGCGGTGGCCATGCGGGAACCGAAGCCGCACTGGCCTCTGCTCGTATGGGCTGTCAAACCCTATTGCTGACCCACAACATCGAGACGCTCGGCCAAATGTCGTGCAACCCGGCCATCGGTGGCATTGGCAAAAGTCATTTGGTCAAAGAAATCGATGCGCTCGGCGGTGCAATGGGGCTAGCCACGGATTTAGGCGGCATCCAGTTTCGCGTGCTCAATGCACGTAAAGGGCCCGCGGTACGCGCAACTCGTGCCCAGGCTGATCGCGTCCGCTACAAAGCCGCCATTCGCGGCATGTTGGAAAACCAACCCAACCTGACGATTTTTCAGCAGGCGGCTGGCGATCTCATTGTGGATAACGACACCGTGCGTGGCGTCGTGACCGAGACGGGCATTCGCTTCTACGCGGAATCCGTCGTGCTCTCGACCGGTACCTTCCTGGGTGGGGTTATTCACATTGGACTCGATCAAAGCCGCGGCGGCCGCGCCGGTGATCCGCCTTCCAACGCACTGGCTGAACGACTGCGGGCACTGCCATTTCACGTTGATCGGCTCAAAACCGGTACGCCGCCGCGTATCAACGCCAAAACCGTCGATTTTTCCCAATTGGAAGAGCAGCCAGGCGATACGCCAACGCCGGTGATGTCTTATCTCGGCTCGCGGGAAATGCACCCCCAGCAGGTGAGCTGCCATATTGCGCACACCAACGAGCGCACCCACGAGATCATCTTGGGTAACCTGGATCGCTCGCCGATGTACTCCGGCGTGATCGAGGGCATCGGGCCACGCTACTGTCCGTCGATCGAAGACAAAGTGCACCGCTTTGCCGACAAATCGAGCCATCAGGTATTCATCGAACCGGAAGGCTTGGATACCCACGAGCTCTACCCCAACGGCATCTCGACCTCGCTGCCTTTCGACGTGCAGTTGCAGGTGGTACGCTCGATCAAAGGACTCGAAAACGCGCACATCACGCGTCCTGGTTACGCCATCGAGTACGATTTCTTCGATCCACGGGATTTGAAACACTCGCTGGAAACGAAATTTATCCACAACCTGTTTTTTGCCGGACAGATCAACGGCACCACCGGTTACGAAGAAGCCGGCGCGCAAGGTCTGTTGGCGGGCTTGAACGCCGCTCGCCGCGCCAAGCAGCTCGAGGCGTGGTACCCGCGCCGTGATGAAGCTTACTTGGGCGTACTGGTAGACGACTTGATCACCATGGGCACCAAAGAGCCCTACCGTATGTTCACGTCCCGTGCGGAGTACCGTTTGCTGCTGCGTGAAGACAATGCCGATCTGCGCTTGACCGAGAAAGGCCGCAGTTTGGGTTTGGTCGACGATGCTCGTTGGGCAGCCTTTAGTCAAAAGCGTGACGCCATCGAGCGTGAAACGGCGCGTCTGGCCACTGCTTGGGTACAGCCCAACAGCCCGGCCGCTGCGAAAATTGCCGAAAAGACCGGTAAACCGCTGCCGCGTGAGTACAATCTGAGTGATCTACTGAAGCGGCCCGAGCTAACCTATGCCGATATCGCCGAGCTACCTGGCATGGAGAGCGGCGATATCGACGACGACGCGGTCGCCGAGCAGGTGCAGATTCAGGCCAAGTATCAGGGCTATATCGACCGTCAGCAGGATGAAATCGATAAGCTGAAGCGCCACGAAGCGACCCCGTTACCCGCCGAACTGGATTATCAGACGGTGGAAGGGCTCTCCCATGAGATCCGCCAAAAGCTCAGCGCTGCGCGCCCGGAAACCCTCGCGCAAGCCGCACGTATTTCCGGTGTGACGCCAGCGGCGGTATCGATTCTGTTGATTCACCTGAAAAAGCGCCGTTTGGTCAGTCATACCGAGGTCGCCAACGGATGAGCGCACTGCAGCCATTGATCGATCTGCTGCCCAGCGGCGTTGCGCCCAAGTTGGACCAGGGGCTGGCCGACCTGGGCGTATCCGTGACGACGACGCAACGAGAGCAACTGCTCGGATTACTAGCGCTGTTGCACAAGTGGAATCGGGCTTATAACCTCACTGCAGTGCGCGATGTCGAGGAGATGGTCTCCCGTCATGTGCTGGATAGCGCCGCCGTGGCGCCCTACGTTCATGGTCCTGAGCTTCTCGACGTAGGGGCGGGGCCAGGCCTGCCGGGCTTGGTACTGGCCATCATGAACCCGGAGCTTCGGGTAACGCTGTTGGATAGCAATGGCAAAAAAGTACGTTTCCAGCGTCAAGCAGTGATGGAGCTGTCACTGACGAACGTGACCCCGACCCAAGCCCGCGTCGAGCAGTTTACCGGGCAATCGTTCGATCAAGTGATTTCGCGGGCGTTTGCCAGTCTGGTCGACTTCGTGACGTTGACCCATTCACTGCCTGCCGCCGACGGTCAGTGGCTAGCGATGAAAGGTCCCGGTGCCGATGATGAGCTGCGCGAATTGCCCGACGGCATTGCACTGAGTGAACGCCACTTGTTGAATGTACCCTTCGAAACCGCCGAGCGGCAGCTGTTGATCCTGACCCCAAAAGGAGTTGCGTAGTGAGCCAGATCATTGCCCTGACCAACCAAAAAGGCGGCGTGGGCAAGACCACTTCAGCCGTTAACCTGGCCGCGAGCCTGGCGGCTCTGGATCGCCGCGTACTGTTGGTGGATCTCGATCCCCAGGGACACGCCAGCATGGGCAGCGGGATCGATAAATACGATCTTGAAAAAAGCGTACTCGACGTGCTGCTTGGCGAGGCCTCCGCTGGTGACGTCATCGTGCGCGGGCAAACGGTGCGCTACGATGTGCTCCCTGGTAACGGTGACCTGACGGCAGCAGAAGTGGAACTACTGGATAGCGACCAACGCCAAAGTCGCTTGTCACTAGCGCTCGCCAGCGTTGCAAACGACTATGACGTGGTGCTGATCGACTGCCCCCCGTCGCTGAACATGCTGACCGTGAATGCTCTGACGGCAGCCCACGGCGTGCTGATCCCGCTGCAGTGCGAGTTTTATGCGCTGGAAGGCCTCTCGGCATTGCTGGATACCGTGGAGCAGATCAAGCAAAGTGTGAACCCCGAGCTTGCCGTGTCGGGCATTCTGCGCACCATGTACGACAAGCGCACCAGCCTCACTCGGGAAGTGGATAAGCAACTGCGCGACTTTTTCGGTGATGCGCTGCTCAAAACGACCATTCCGCGCAACGTCAAAGTCGCTGAAGCGCCGAGCCATGGTGTTCCTGTGACCCAATATGCGCGTTTCTCGCGGGGTAGCCAAGCCTATCGCGTGCTGGCCAAAGAGATGATTCGGCGCCTATCGTTGTAACGGTGGCTACCGTAGCGTTAACAGTACGTAACATAAAAAGTACGAGGGAAAGCGAATGACGCGTAAACGCGCGCTAGGACGTGGCCTGGATGCCCTGATTGGTGCGGGCGCCCGTCGTCGTGACAGTTTGGATCTCACCGGCGAGACAACGCTGGACAACGCTGAGGCGTCCCTACCCGAGGGCATGTCGGATGACGCCCCCGAACGTTTGGAGCGCCTGCCGCTGGGTCAATTGACACGTGGCAAGTATCAACCTCGCCGCGACATTCAGCCCGAAGCGCTGGAAGAGCTTGCCGACTCCATTCGCGCCCAAGGGGTCATGCAACCCATTGTCGTTCGTCCCATTGGCCAAGAGCGTTACGAAATCATTGCCGGTGAGCGGCGCTGGCGAGCGGCGCAGTTGGCCGAGCTAGACGTCATTCCCGCCGTCATTCGCCACGTTAGCGATGAGGTAGCGCTGGCGCTGGCGCTGATCGAAAACATTCAGCGGGAAAATCTCAACGCGATCGAAGAGTCATTGGCCTTGAAGCGCCTGGGCGACGAATTCGAGCTAACGCAGCAGCAGATCGCCGATGCAGTAGGAAAATCCCGGACCCAAGTGGCCAATCTTCTGCGCCTGCTCGCCCTCGACCCGGAAGTGCAGACACTGCTGGAGCGGGGAGATCTCGATATGGGCCACGCCCGAGCGCTGCTATCGCTGTCCAGTGCCCAGCAGCGTCAGGTGGCCCACGAAGTGGTCAATAAAGATCTTACGGTGCGCGACACCGAGGCATTGGTAAAAAAAGTTCAGACTCAACAGGCGTCTACCTCATCTCCCAAGCAGGTCTCCAAAACACCGGACGTTGCTCGGCTCGAGACGCATTTAGGCGAACTGCTGGGTGCCCCGGTGTCGATCGACCATGGCCAAAAGGGCAAGGGGAAGGTCACCATTCGCTACACTAGCCTCGAAGAGTTGGACGGAATCCTGGCGCATATTAAATAGCAGGCTAATGGAAGATGCGGCCAGTTTTTCACCCTTTGGTCGCAAGTCGGCGCTGAAACGCGCGAAATCCGTGCAACTTCGGTTGAAGGTGTGATAGCGCTTCCCTATAATCGCGCAAGATTTGTGCAGGTTGCTTATAGGTATGCCAGAAGGCACCGTGAGCAACCCGCTTAACGCGCTGGGGAATCGTTGGCGAACAGGCACGATGTTGAAAGCATATGCAGCGAATTGAAACCCAGCGCAGGCGAGCCTATGTAGTCCGACTTATCTGCGCCCAGCTCGTTGTCATGCTAGTCGGCGCAATGCTTGTTTACCCCTTTGCTCAGATGCCAGGGGTCGTGTCGGTCATAACGGGAGCGTTGGTAGCACTGCTACCGCATGCTTTCTTCATACAGCGGTTAGGAATTTTTCGCAATACGCGCCGAATATCGGGCGCAATGGACCTGTTTCGTGCCGAGGCAGGCAAGTTTGGTTTGACGGTGGCGCTGTTTGCGCTGGTGTTCGTGGTAGTGCCCCCCTCAAACCCCGCTTTCTTTTTTAGTGCTTATGTTGCGGTTGTTCTGACGCATTGGCTTGCGCCTTGGCTAATGCCTGGGAAATCGCACAACTGATTGAGGTGACATGTCTATGGCCGCAGGAAACGAAGTCTCATCGACTTACTATATCCAGCACCACTTGCAGAACCTGACCTTTGGTAAACACCCAGAAAATGGCTGGTCGCTGGCGCACTCCGCCGAAGAAGCCCGTGAAATGGGCTTTTGGGCCATTCACTTGGACACCATGGGCTGGTCCATCGCCATGGGCCTTCTGTTCATCTGGATTTTCCGTAAAGCCGGTAAAGCGGCGACCACCGGCGTTCCCAGCGGCCTGCAAAATGCTGTTGAGATGGTTGTCGAGTTCATCGAAAACCTCACGCGGGCCACGTTCCATGGCCGCAACCCCATCATTGCGCCTCTAGCGCTCACGCTGTTCGTGTGGATTCTGCTCATGAACACGCTGAAGATCATCCCGGTCGACTATGGCCCCGAGCTCTTCAAGCGACTGGGCGTCGAGTACATGAAAATCGTACCGACCACGGACCCCAATGCCACGCTGGGTATGGCGCTAGGCGTGTTCTGTTTGATCATCTACTACAGCATCAAAGTCAAAGGTGCCGGTGGTTTCGCCAAAGAATTGTCACTAACGCCGTTCAATCACTGGGCGCTAATCCCCTTCAACCTGGTACTTGAAGTGATCGGCCTGCTGGTGAAGCCGCTGGGTCTCGGCCTGCGTCTGTTCGGTAACATGTTCGCCGGTGAAGTTATCTTTATCCTGATTGCGCTACTACCGTTCTGGGCAATCTGGCTGTTGGACGTGCCATGGGCCATCTTCCACATCCTCGTGGTAACGCTGCAGGCCTTTATTTTCACCACGCTGTCGGTGGTTTACCTCAGCGCGGCGCACGAACACCACTAAACCAAGCAACGACGTTTTCATTAACCCTCAACCCTTAACCAAAACTTAAACTCAGGAGCAACATCATGGAAATGGTTTATCTCTCAGCTGCTATCATCATCGGTCTGGGCGCACTGGCTACCGGCATTGGCTTCGCTCTTCTGGGCGGCAAACTGCTCGAGTCGACTGCACGTCAGCCGGAACTGGGTGACCAGCTGCAAACCAAAACCTTCATCATGGCTGGTCTGCTGGACGCCGTTCCGATGATCGGTGTTGGTATCGCGATGTACCTGATCTTCGTAGTCGCCGGTTAATGCAGCTTGACCGAGCGGTCATCCGCTCGGTTTTGTTTCACTCCGGTCGCCACGAACTTGTCAGAGGTACATCCCTGTGAATATCAACATGACGCTTATCGGGCAGACGATCGCCTTCGCGATCTTTGTCTGGTTTTGCATAAAGTATGTGTGGCCTCCGATCAGCAACGCGCTTCACGAGCGTCAGAAGAAAATTGCTGATGGCTTGGACGCAGCCAGCCGTGCGACGCGCGACCTTGAGCTTGCTCAAGAGCGTGCTGAGCAAACGCTGCGTGAAAGCAAGGAGCAGGCTTCTCAAATTCTCGAGCAAGCCAACAAGCGCTCTGCTCAAATGATCGAAGAAGCACGCGAACAGGCTCGCGCTGAAGGCGAACGCCTGATGGCAAGCGCTCGTTCCGAAATCGAGCAAGAAGTGAATCGTGCAAAAGACGAGCTTCGTGCCCAGGTTTCTCACCTCGCCATCCTAGGTGCCGAGCGTGTCCTTGAAGCTTCGGTCGACGAGAAAGCACATCGCAAGTTACTTGATGAGCTTGCTGCTGAACTGTAAGGAGGTGACCCATGGCGGAATTATTGACCGTCGCTCGTCCTTACGCTAAGGCGGCGTTTGAATACGCGCGTGATCATGAGGCGCTTGATAGCTGGTCCAAAGCGCTGGGTTTTTTAAGCGCAGCGGTTGCCAACAGCGATGTACGTCGCCTGCTGGGCAGTCCAAAGCTCGAGAACGACAAAAAGGTCGCTCTGCTCTCTGATATGTTGCCGGAGCAGAGCACCGACGTGTCGCGCTTTCTGGATACCCTGGCCGACCAAGGTCGTCTGTTGGCTCTGCCTTTCATCGCTGAACAGTTCGAGCACCTGCGTGCCGATCATGAGCAGCGAGTCGAGGTATTGGTCACGTCCGCCTACGAGTTGGACAGCCAACAGCAGACCAAGCTAGCAAACGCGCTCAAGAAACGTCTGAATCGCGAAATCTCCATTACTACTCAGGTGGACAAGGCGCTGATTGGCGGTGTCATCCTGCGTGCCGGCGATACCGTCATTGACGGTTCGGTGCGTGGTCGATTGAACCGACTTTCCGAAGCGCTGACCGCTTGAGTCTGAGGGACATGGCATGCAGCAACTGAATCCTTCCGAGATCAGCGACATCATCAAGCAGCGAATCGAGAAGCTTGACGTCGCATCCGAAGCCCGTAATCAGGGCACCATCGTCAGCGTTTCCGACGGTATCGTGAAAATTCACGGCCTCGAAGACGCGATGTTCGGTGAAATGATCGAATTCCCCAACAGCATCTTCGGCATGGTACTCAACCTGGAGCGTGACTCCGTGGGTGCCGTTGTCCTGGGTGACTACCTGCAGCTCGAAGAAGGCATGACCGCCCAGTGTACCGGTCGCATTCTGGAAGTGCCGGTAGGCCCCGAGCTGGTGGGTCGTGTGGTCGATGCGCTGGGTAACCCCATCGACGGCAAAGGCGACATCAACGCCAAACAGACTGACGCGGTCGAAAAAGTGGCGCCTGGCGTTATTACCCGTCAGTCCGTTGACGAGCCGATCCAAACCGGTCTGAAATCCATCGACGCCATGGTACCGATCGGTCGTGGTCAGCGTGAGCTGATCATCGGTGACCGTCAGATCGGTAAATCCGCCATTGCCATCGATGCGATCATCAACCAGAAAGGCAAAGGCGTGACCTGTGTCTACGTCGCCATCGGTCAGAAGCAGTCGACCATTGCCAACGTGGTGCGCAAGTTAGAAGAGCACGGCGCGATGGATCACACCATCGTCGTGGCCGCGGGCGCTGCCGACCCGGCACCGATGCAGTTCTTGGCCGCTTACTCTGGCTGCACCATGGGCGAGTACTTCCGTGACCGCGGTGAAGACGCACTGATCGTGTATGACGATCTTTCCAAGCAGGCCGTTGCCTACCGCCAGGTATCGCTGCTGCTGCGTCGTCCGCCGGGCCGTGAAGCTTACCCGGGTGACGTGTTCTATCTCCACTCGCGTCTGTTGGAGCGTGCCGCTCGCGTCAACGCCGACTACGTCGAGAAGTTCACCAACGGCGAAGTGAAGGGCAAAACCGGTTCCTTGACCGCACTGCCGATCATCGAAACACAAGGTGGTGACGTATCGGCGTTCGTTCCGACCAACGTTATCTCTATCACCGATGGTCAGATCTTCCTGGAAACCAACCTGTTCAACTCCGGTATTCGTCCCGCGATCAACGCAGGTCTCTCGGTTTCTCGTGTCGGTGGTGCTGCGCAGACCAAGATCATCAAGAAACTGGGGGGCGGTGTTCGTCTGGCCCTGGCTCAGTATCGTGAACTGGCGGCGTTCTCGCAGTTTGCCTCTGACCTTGATGAAGCGACGCGCAAGCAGCTCGAGCACGGCCAACGCGTGACCGAACTGATGAAGCAGAAGCAGTACTCGCCGATGTCAGTGGCGGAAATGGCGCTGTCTCTGTACGCCGCTAACGAAGGTCACCTGGACGATGTGAGCGTCGACAAGGTGCTGGACTTCGAACGTGCCCTGCACGACTACATGAAGTCCGAGCACAGCGAGCTGCTCGATAAGATCAACCAGACCGGCGACTACAACGGTGAGATTCAGGACGGCTTGAAGTCAGGTCTCGAGAAGTTCAAGGCGACTCAGAGCTGGTAATGTCCGGCCCGCCTACGGGCGGGCTTGCATGCTTTCTGAGAGCCACGAACGAAAGGTAGATCGCTATGGCAGCTGCAAAAGAGATACGCACCCAGATCGGGAGCATTAAAAATACGCAGAAGATTACCAGCGCCATGGAAATGGTGGCTGCATCGAAAATGCGTAAAGCGCAAGATCTGATGAAGGCTGGCCAGCCGTACGCCAAGCAGATTCGTAACGTGGTAGGCCACATTGCCGACGCGAACCCCGAGTACAAGCACGACTATATGGTCGAGCGTAACGAGGTAAAGCGTGTTGGTTACATTGTGGTCTCCACCGATCGTGGCCTGTGTGGCGGCTTGAACGTCAACCTGTTCAAGGCAGTGGTGAAAGACGCCGTTGCCTGGAAACAGCAAGGCGCTGAGCTGGACTTCTGTGCCCTCGGTTCGAAAGCCGGTGCTTTCTTCCGCAACTATGGCGGCAACTTGATTGCGGCCAAGAGCGGACTAGGGGAAGCACCGACCGTCGAGGGTCTGATCGGTAGTGTCAAGGTCATGCTCGAAGCGTATGACGAAGGACGCCTGGATCGTCTGTACGTGGTGTATAACGAGTTCGTCAACACCATGACCCAGCGGCCCGTCGTGCGTCAGCTTCTTCCGCTGTCGCCTGACATGGGCGCTGACGCTAAGCATGACGAAGAAAACGCCCGTCCCGGAAGCTGGGACTACCTGTATGAACCGGATGCCAAGGCGTTGCTAGACAGCCTGTTGGTTCGATTCATCGAATCGCAGGTGTATCAGGCGGTAGTCGAAAACGGTGCGTGCGAACAGGCCGCCCGAATGATCGCTATGAAGAGTGCCACTGATAACGCGGGCAACCTGATCGACGATCTGGAAATGGTGTACAACAAGGCCCGTCAGGCCGCCATCACCCAGGAAATTTCCGAGATCGTCGGCGGCGCTTCAGCCGTATAACGCCAAGGGAGCCTGCCATCGCTAAGGTGGCTCCCGGCAAACAGGTTTCATTTGCAGGTTTTTGAGAGGAACCAAGATGAGCGGACGTATCGTACAAATCATCGGCGCGGTGATTGACGTAGAGTTTCCGCGGGACTCTGTGCCCAAGGTCTACGACGCGCTGAAGGTCTCCAACGTTGAGACCATCCTCGAAGTCCAGCAGCAGCTGGGCGACGGCGTAGTACGCGCCATTGCCATGGGCTCCACCGAGGGCTTGAAACGTGGCTTGGACGTAACCAACACAGGTGCCGCGATTTCCGTACCGGTCGGTAAGGAAACGCTGGGTCGCATCATGAACGTACTCGGCGAGCCGATCGACGAAGCAGGTGAGATCGGTGAGCAAGAGCGTATGCCGATCCACCGCAAAGCGCCGAGCTATGCCGATCAGGCAGCGTCTAACGAGCTGCTCGAGACCGGTATCAAGGTCATCGATCTGGTCTGCCCTTTCGCGAAAGGCGGTAAGGTCGGTCTGTTCGGCGGTGCGGGTGTTGGTAAAACCGTTAACATGATGGAGCTTATCCGCAACATCGCCACCGAGCACAGCGGCTACTCTGTCTTCGCTGGTGTCGGTGAGCGTACGCGTGAGGGTAACGACTTCTATCACGAAATGACCGAATCCAACGTTATCGACAAGGTAGCGCTGGTCTACGGTCAGATGAACGAGCCGCCCGGTAACCGTCTTCGCGTGGCGCTGACCGGTTTGACCATTGCGGAAAAATTCCGTGATGAAGGCCGCGACGTTCTGCTGTTCGTCGACAACATCTACCGTTACACCCTGGCCGGTACCGAAGTATCCGCCCTGCTGGGTCGTATGCCGTCTGCGGTAGGTTATCAGCCGACGCTGGCCGAAGAGATGGGCGTTCTGCAGGAACGTATCACCTCGACCAAAACGGGCTCTATCACTTCCGTACAGGCCGTTTACGTCCCGGCGGATGACTTGACCGACCCCTCGCCAGCCACCACCTTCTCGCACCTGGATGCGACCGTGGTACTGGCGCGTTCCATCGCCGAGCTGGGTATCTACCCCGCGATCGACCCGCTGGACTCCACCTCGCGTCAGTTGGATCCGCTGGTCGTCGGTGAAGAGCACTACGACGTAGCGCGTGGCGTTCAGAACGTTCTGCAGCGTTACAAGGAACTGAAGGACATCATCGCGATTCTGGGTATGGACGAGCTGTCTGACGAAGACAAGCTGGCCGTTGCCCGTGCGCGTAAGATCCAGCGCTTCCTGTCGCAGCCGTTCTTCGTGGCCGAGGTCTTCACGGGCTCGCCCGGTAAGTACGTGTCGCTGAAAGACACCATTCGTGGCTTCCAGGGCATCCTCGCGGGTGACTACGACGATCTGCCGGAACAGGCCTTCTACATGGTCGGCTCCATCGACGAAGCTGTCGAAAAAGCCAACCAGATGAAGAAGTAATCCCGTCCATTAGGGGGATTCGCTATGGCGAATAGCTTCACTTGCAATATCGTCAGCGCAGAAGCATCCATCTTCTCAGGTAAGGTTGAGCAGGTGATTGCTTCCGGGATTATGGGTGACCTCGGCATTTTGCCGGGGCACGCCCCGCTGCTGACCGAGCTTCAGCCGGGCCCGATCCGCGTGATCCACGATGATGGCAAGGAAGAGAACTTCTTTGTCTCTGGCGGCTTCATGGAAGTCCAGCCAGATGTCGTGACGATCCTGGCAGACGCTGCGGCGCGTGCCAGCGACCTCGACGAGGCCGCTGCCGAGGAAGCGCGTCAGCAGGCGCTGAAAGCCTTTAACGAGAAGTCAGCGGAGCTGGATTATACCCGTGCTGCCGCTGAACTTGCCGAAGCCGTTGCTCAGCTGCGAACGATTCAGCAGCTGCGTAAAAAGGCGGGTAAAGGCTAGTTAGACGCTCTGCGTAATCAAACGCCCCTTAAACCCGATTCAGGGTTTAAGGGGCGTTTTTTTTTTGTCTGTTAATATGCGGGTGAGTTATCCCAGAGTTGAACGTCTCAGGAGCGAGCGATGGCGCTAAACGAAGAAGCCTTACAGGCGTTGAAGACCGAGCTGCTCGATGAGCTGGTCAAGGAAGATCCCAGTAAGTCGCAATTGGCGGAACGCCTCGCCGAAATCCGCTCGGCTGACATCGGCGAAGTGCTCGAAGAGCTGATCGAAGAGGATGAAGAGTTAAGCGCCGCTTTGACGGTGTTGGACATTCTCTCCACCGAACGAGCCGCCAATGTGTTGGGCTATCTACCCAAAGAGAGCCAGCTCGAGGTCGTAGGTGAACTGTCCGATACCCAGGTGCTCAAGCTGCTCGAAGAGATGGGCTCCGATGAGCGGGCGGATTTGTTCAACCGGCTTGGGGAAGACCGTCGCGAAGCGCTGTTGCGTCGTATGGCGCACCAGGAGCGCGAGGATCTCAAGCGCTTGGCGAGCTATGAAGAGGGCACTGCCGGCGCCATCATGACCTCTGACTATGTTGCCATAGCCAGTGGCATGACGGTGTCACAAGCAATGATGCGCGTGCGCCAAACCGCGCCCGATGCGGAAACGGTCTACCAGCTCTATGTGTTGGACAGCGACGGCCATCTGATCGGCACCATGTCGCTGCGTCAACTCATGGTCGCGCGTCCTGGGGCAGTGGTCGACGACATCATGATTAAAGACGTCATCAACACGCCCGTGGACAAAGCGCAGGAGGAGGTGGCGCGTATCGTGGCCCGCTACGATTTGCTGGCGCTGCCGGTGATCGATGCCGATGGGCGTATGGTAGGGATCGTGACCCACGACGATGCCATGGACGTCGCTGAGTCGGAAGCCACCGAAGATATCCACAAAGGGATGTCCATCGGTCAGCTAGAGGATGGCGTGAGCCGGGTACCGCTGTGGAGTCTTTACCGCAAACGCGTGTTTTGGCTGGTCTTACTGGTCTTTGCCAACCTTTTTTCGGGGGCTGGCATCGCTTATTTCGAGGAGACCATTGCTGCTCAGGTGGCGCTGGTATTTTTCTTACCGCTGCTGATCGGTAGTGGCGGTAATGCCGGAGCGCAGGCCGCCACGCTGATGGTGCGCGGCATGGCCACCGGCGATGTGGGCGTGAAGGATTGGAGCAAGATGCTTGGGCGTGAGCTGTTGGTGGCCGGTTCATTGGGTTTGACCATGGCCATTGCCGTCGCCCCCATTGGGATTTTTCGCGGCGGGGAAGCGGTGGCCATCATCGTGGCGCTCAGCATGGTGACCATCGTGCTGTTTGGCAGCTTGATCGGCATGTGCTTACCGTTCGTTTTGGAGCGCTTCAAAGTAGACCCCGCGACGGCCTCGGCTCCGCTGGTGACCACGCTGATCGATGCCACCGGCGTACTGATTTACTTCAGTATTGCAACGGCCATACTTGCCGGCGTCTGATCTGGGTTAGGGTAGCCTAGCGCATGGCGCTGCTGGCCGCCCGGGTGATGAACATGACCTCCACATGACCCAGCCACTCGATGTCGCTGGCGAGCGCCTTGAGCTGGCTCGCCAAACACTGAGGCGGCTGGTGAACGGCGTCGCCAATGATCAGCGACACCGAGACCTTATCGTCCAAGTAGTGAAGCTGTAGGTCATTCAGCGTGCGCCACACCGGATGGCGGTACCATCGCTCGTTCAGCGCCGCTTCCACTTCTGGACGCAGCGGCAGGCCGGGTAGGCGGCTCGGGTCGCCTTCACCAGCGTCATCTTCTGGGTCGACGTGGAAGATGACGTCGGTCAGCAGTGGGAATTCATGGCGCAGGCGACGGCTCACTTCGTTGCCGATTTCATGGGCTTCCGACACGGTGATCTTCGGCCCGACCACCACGTGCAGATCCACCATCACCCACCCGGCAGACTGGCGAGTGCGCAGGTCGTGGACACTATCCACCCCCGGCACGCTGCAGGCGACGTCGTGCATCTGCTGCTGAATATCTTCGGGCAGCGCGGTATCCACCAGCTCGCGTGCGGACTCCCACAATAAATCCCAACCCACCTTACCCACTAACAGCCCGACGATGATCGCGGCGATGGCGTCTAGCCAACCCAGGCCAAACTGAGCGCCTACCAGTGCCACCAGTACCACGGCAGTCGACAGGGCATCGCTGCGCGAGTGCCAAGCGTTGGCTTCCAGCAATTTGGATTTCACCCGCTTTGCTACTCGCATGGTGTAGCGGAAGATCCACTCTTTGCTAAGCAGGGCCAAAACGGTAATGGCAATGGCGATCAGGCCAGGGGCATTGACTTCCGTGCCGCTGAACAGGCGATCCAGGCTCGACCAGGCAATACCCCCGGCCACGAAAATCAGCACGCTACCGAGCAGCAGCGTGGTCAGGGTTTCGATCCGGCCATGGCCGTAGTGGTGGTCGTTATCGGGCTCTTGGCGGCCATAGTGAATGGCTGCCAGCACGAACCCATCGGTCACGAGGTCGGAGAGCGAATGGATACCATCGGCAATGAGGGCTGCCGAACCGACCAAAAAGCCCACAGCGACTTTAATGACGCTCAGGAAACCGTCTAGCCAAGCGCCGATATAGGTCACACGCTTGGCTTCTTGGCTATCTAGCTCGTGGTTGGGAACCACTGGCGTTTCTACGGTCTGAGTCATGAGGTACCTGCAGGGACGCACACTTCCATTAGATGCCCATTGTAGCTTACCGCCGGGCAAGCTCTATACCCTCTTGTGCATTCTCAGGCGTTACCGGTGCGGACAATGAAAGTTGGGATGTGTATCCTAAGCGCCGCTGCAGGTGAGACGACCTCATTTCATAACGCAACACAGAACATAGACAGGACGACCTATGGATTGGCTCCAAGTGGTAGTATTGGCGGTGGTGCAGGGGCTCACTGAATTTCTTCCGATTTCCAGCTCCGCTCATCTGATTTTGGTGCCGGTGCTCACCACCTGGGAAGACCAAGGTCTCGCGTTCGATGTGGCACTCCACTTGGGTAGCTTGAGCGCCGTCGTCCTCTATTTTCGCCAGGAAATTTGGCAAATGATCGCTAGCAGCCTCACGGCGGTAAGAGGCAAAGGCGTCAATGAGGATGCGCGTCTGGCGTTTTGGGTGGTCGTGGCCACCTTGCCGGTGTGCATCGTCGGCTTTCTTCTCCATGACCTGATCGCAGGCTACATGCGCTCGACGCTGATCATCGGCCTTAGCCTGATCGGGTTCGGCTTACTGCTAGGCTACGCCGACTGGAAAAAGCGTGGTATCCGCAGCGAGTATCAGTTGACGCTAAAAGACGTGCTGATCATCGGCGGCGCTCAGGTATTAGCGCTGATCCCCGGTACGTCGCGCTCGGGGATCACGATGACCGCGGCGCTGATGGTTGGCATGAATCGAGAAGGCGCCGCGCGCTTCTCGTTCTTGCTCTCGATTCCCGTCATCGTGCTTGCCGGTGGCCTCGAAGCGGTGAATCTCTTCAAAGCGCCTCACTCGATCGACGTACCCGCTATGCTAATAGGGGCGCTTTTATCGGGTATCAGCGCCTTCGTGTGTATTCACTACTTTCTCGTCGTAATCAAAAAGCTGGGGATGCAGCCGTTCGTGGTATACCGCGTGCTGTTTGGTGCCTGGCTACTCTGGTTTTTTCATTTTTAACCCGCGCGTTCAATGAAGGACATCGGATGAAGGGCTATCAAACCGCGTGTAGGCGACTGGGCGTCGTGGCACTGCTCGGCACGCTATTGGCAGGCTGTTCGGAAAGTGATCGGCCACTGGAGTCTCCGGTGCGCTTCGAGGGCGGTATTTTTGGTACGTATTATCAAATGACTCTGGTCGACCCACTCACCCAGGGCGACGCGAACGCATTGGAAGAGGGCATCCTAGCCGAGATGGAAGACGTGGACCACGCCATGTCGACCTACCGCGACGACTCCGAGCTGGTCGTTTTTAACGAAGCGCCGCTTGGCGAGTGGCAGCCGCTCTCCAACGAGCTGATCGAAGTGCTGGCGATTAGCCGTTCGGTGTCGGAAGCAAGCGAAGGGGCCTTCGATATCACCATTGGCGATGTGGTGAATCTATGGAGCTTTGGGCCCGAGGCACGTCCCGAAGAGGTGCCCAGCGATGCCGAACTCAGCGAGCGTATGGCCACCATTGGTTTCGATGCGGTGGAAGTCGATACCCAGCGCATGCAAGCACGTCGCCTGCGTGATGTCTTCGCCGATCTCTCCGGCGTCGCCAAAGGCCACGCCACCGACCGCGTGGCGGCGTATCTGGATCAGCAGGGCATCGATAATTATCTGGTCAATATCGGTGGCGGACTGATTGCCCGCGGTTACCGGGACATCGAAGATCAAACGCCTTGGCGTGTCGGCATTGAAGTACCGCAAAGCGGCGTGCCGGAAGCGCAGCACGTGTTGGCGCTGGAGGGGATGTCAGTGGCCACGTCGGGCGATTATCGCAACTACTTTGAAGTCGATGGCGAGCGCTTTTCTCATCTTCTGGATCCGCGAACCGGTCAGCCCATCAAGCATCAGCTAGCGTCGGTATCGGTGTTCCACCCCTCCAATGCCTGGGCCGATGCTTGGGCCACGGCGCTCACCGTCGTGGGGAGCGAGCAGGGTATGCAGCTGGCCGTCGAAAACAACCTCAATATTTTGATGTTAGTACGTGAGGGGGAGCGTTGGCGTAGCTTGGCGAGCCCCGCCTTCGTCAACTATTTCGGTGATGCGCTGATCGATGAACTGGGCATCGAGCCCTGGACGGCCTCCTCAGCGAATCGCCAAATGCAAACAGGTGAATGACATGCACGACCTCGATATCGTCATCTTAGCCGCAGGTAAAGGCACACGGATGCGCTCTCAGTTGCCCAAAGTACTGCACACGCTAGCGGGTAAGCCCATGGTAGAGCACGTACTGGCAACGGCCAGTGGCCTGAACCCGAGTCGTACCCACGTGGTGATTGGCCATGGTGCTGACCAACTTCGCGACGCGTTGGCGGAGTATGATGTCTCGTTTGCACTGCAGGAAGAGCAAAAAGGCACCGGACATGCGGTGGCTCAGGCGCAGCCTCAGTTGGGCAGCGGTATCGTGTTGGTACTATATGGCGACGTGCCGCTGATTCGTCGCGATACGTTGGCCGACTTGCTGGCCAAGGTGGATGAGCAGCACATGGGCCTGCTCACCGTCACGCTGGAAGACCCCAGTGGCTATGGGCGTATCGTGCGCGATGCCGAGGGCCACGCCGTGGCGATCGTCGAGCAGAAAGATGCCAACGAGGAGCAGCTGGCGATTAACGAGTGCAACACCGGCATCATGGCCATGACCAGCGCTCAACTGAAGCGTTGGCTGCCCCAACTCTCGGCAGAGAATGCCCAGGGAGAGTACTACCTGACCGACGTGATCGCCATGGCGGCCAGTGAGGGCATCAAGGTCGCCACCGCACAGCCACACGCTGCCACAGAGGTGGAAGGGGTCAATAATCGCGTGCAAATGGCCCGTCTAGAGCGTGCCTACCAGCAGCAAACGGCGGAGACGCTGATGGCTCAAGGCGTTGCCTTGGCCGACCCCGCACGCATCGACGTGCGCGGTAAGCTCACCTGCGGTCACGACGTCTTCATCGACGTAGGCTGCGTGTTCGAAGGGAACGTCGAACTTGGCGAAGGCGTGCGGGTCGGGCCCTACTGCGTCATCAAGGACAGCACCATTGGCGCGGAAAGCGAGATTCACAGCCACAGCGTGGTCGATACGACCGTGGCGGCAGGCCTTAACCAGGTGGGACCCTACGCGCGGCTGCGCCCCGGAACCCGCTTGGCAGTCAAAGCCAAGGTCGGTAATTTTGTCGAAACCAAAAACGCTGACGTGGGTGAAGGAAGCAAAATCAATCATTTGAGTTACGTGGGGGATGCTCGTCTGGGGCGCGATGTGAACGTGGGCGCGGGCACCATCACCTGCAATTACGACGGCGTGAACAAGCACCGCACCGAGATTGGCGATAATGCCTTCATCGGTTCCAATACCGCGCTGGTGGCACCCGTCACGGTGGGCAAAGGGGCCACCGTCGGCGCGGGATCCACGATTGCCAAAGACGTCGCCGAGCACGCGTTGGCCGTGACCCGCAGCCGACAGCTAGAGAAGCCCGACTGGCCGCGCCCGGTGAAAACGACTAAATAAGTGCATCGACACGTTGAATAATGCGGCGTGCAAACGCCCTAGGAGAAAGAGTTATGTGTGGCATCGTCGCAGCGGTTGCACAGCGCAATGTGCAGGGAATTTTGCTGGAAGGACTCAAACGTCTGGAGTATCGCGGTTATGACTCCTCTGGCATGACGGTGCTGAACGACGGTGCCTTAACGCGACACCGTGCCTTGGGTAAGGTCTCGGCACTGGCCGAACGATTGGATATTGCGGCGTTACCGGGCAGTAGCGGTATTGCGCACACTCGCTGGGCCACGCACGGTAAACCCTCCGAGGCCAATGCGCATCCGCATCACAGCAGCGATACCGTTGCCGTGGTTCATAACGGCATTATCGAAAACTACGAGCAGATCAAAGAGACGCTGCAAGGTAGCGGTTACACGTTCACTTCGGAAACCGATACCGAAGTGATCGCCCACTTGCTGGCGGAAACACTCGCTACGGGCAAAACGCTGTTCGAGGCGACGCAGGAGATCGTGCATGGTCTTGGCGGTGCTTACGCACTGGGCGTGATGAGCGTGACCGAACCCAATGTGGTGGTGGGCGCGCGCCAAGGAAGCCCGCTAGTCGTGGGTGTCGGGATCGACGAAGCCTTTTTAGCCTCTGACCCGCTGGCGCTTTTACAGGTGACCGATCGCTTTATCTATCTGGAAGAGGGCGATGTAGTCGAGCTGCGTGAGGGCGGTGCCCTTCGCATCGTCGATCGGCAGGGCGATACGGCTGAGCGCCCGGTGCATACCTTCGAGCATGGCGACGGCGCGGCCAGCAAGGGCGAGTATCGTCACTACATGCTCAAGGAAATTTTCGAGCAGCCCAAGGTTATCGAAGCCGCTCTGGAAGGTCGGCTGAGCGCCAGCAGCGTACTGGTCGAAAGTTTTGGGCCAGAGGCCCAGGCGTTGTTCCAGAAAGCCCGGCAGGTGCATATCATTGCCTGCGGCACCAGCTATCATGCAGGCTTGGTGGCGCGTTACTGGTTGGAGCGCTACGCCGGGGTGCCGGTACAGGTCGAAGTGGCCTCCGAGTATCGCTACCGTCACCCAGTCGTGCCGGAAGGGACACTGTTCGTCACGCTCTCCCAATCTGGAGAAACCGCCGATACGCTGGCGGCGCTGCGCTTTGCCAAGACGCTGAACTATGTCGGCTCGCTGGCGATCTGCAACGTGCCCGGAAGCTCCCTGGTGCGGGAGTCCGACATGTCGCTGATGACCCGCGCGGGCCCAGAAATTGGCGTCGCCTCGACCAAAGCGTTTACCACTCAGTTGATTGCGCTGATGCTGCTGACGCTATCGGTCAGTAAAGCAAAGGGCCAGCCAGCGCAGCCAGAGATCATTGGCGCCCTGCAGGCACTGCCCGCGCTCTGTCAGCAGGTGTTGGGTCTCGATCGGCAGATCGAAGTGCTTTCTCAGGCATTTGCAGAGAAGCATCACGCGCTCTTCCTGGGTCGTGGGGCGCACTACCCCATTGCTTTAGAAGGCGCGCTGAAGCTCAAGGAGATTTCCTATATCCACGCGGAAGCCTATCCGGCCGGCGAGCTCAAACACGGCCCGCTGGCGCTGGTGGATAGCGAGATGCCGGTCATCTCGGTAGCCCCCAACGATGACCTGCTGGAAAAGCTAAAATCCAATCTCCAAGAAGTACGCGCCCGTGGGGGACAGCTATTCGTATTTGCCGATCAAAAGGTAGGGATTAACTCCCAAGACGATATTCACGTTTTGGAGCTACCGAATGTTCACGAAGCGCTGGCACCGCTACTCTATACCTTGCCACTGCAGCTTCTGAGCTATCATGTGGCGGTCCTGAAAGGCACCGATGTGGATCAACCGCGTAACCTTGCCAAGAGCGTGACCGTTGAATGATCGAAGCGTCACAATTAATTGCAATCGAATGAATAAAGCGCTTTACAAGATGCGGCAAATGGCCGCATCTTATGCGCCATCGCTGCGTTGCAGCACATAGTTAGTGTGCTTATGATCGTGGCGGTACTCTCTAACCCTGCCAGGATCACGCTGCTATGAAACCACCTAACGTCCTTGCAACTCGGCATCCCGCTTGCCGCGTTGCTTGGTTGTTGACCGCACTCTGCCTCTTCGCTTTTCCTTCTCTTGCTTTTGCTGCTGCTGGCCCCCTCGATCTCACCACCTCGCTTGCCGGTATCGCCTCCGTGACCATTTTCATTCTGGCCTATGCCCTGGTCATGAGTGAAGAAATCATCCACATGCGTAAATCCAAACCGGTTCTGGTGGCCGCTGGCCTGATCTGGGCCATGGTCGCGTGGGTCTACGTACAAGCGGGTATGCCCCATGAGGCAGAGAGCGCCTTCAAAGAGACGCTGCTCGAGTATACCGAGCTGCTGCTGTTCCTCCTGGTGGCGATGACGTACATCAACGCCATGGAAGAGCGTCGTGTGTTCGATGCACTGCGTGCGTGGCTGGTGCGCAAGGGGTTTAGCTACCGGAGCCTATTCTGGATTACCGGCTGTTTGGCGTTCGGTATTTCGTCCATCGCCAACAACATGACGACTGCCATGCTGATGTGTGCGGTGGTGCTAAAGGTCGCCGAGGGGGATAACAAGTTTATCAGCCTCTGCTGTGTCAACGTGGTGGTGGCCTCCAACGCCGGTGGTGCGTTCAGCCCGTTTGGCGATATCACCACACTGATGGTGTGGCAAGCCGGTCAGGTGCCTTTCGAAGGCTTCTTTGCACTGTTGGTACCTGCCATCGTGAATTTCATGGTGCCTGCGGTGATCATGAACTTTTTCATCGTCAATCGTCAGCCCGCTGCGCTCACCGAAAACGTGTGGTTGAAGCGGGGCGCCCGGCGCATCATCGTACTGTTCTTGATCACCGTGGCGATCTCGGTGCTGTGCCACTCGATTCTGTACCTGCCGCCCGCTATGGGCATGATGTTTGGTCTAGGCCTGCTGCAATTCTTTGGCTATTACCTGCGTCGCAGTTTGCCCCGTTCGCTGGAGCGCAAACGTGAGCGTTACTCCCGCCGCGGAGATTGGAAAAAGCTGGAGCAGCTAGGCAGCGTGGTGCCGTTCGATATCTTCAGCCGTATCGCCCGTTCCGAGTGGGACACGCTGCTGTTCTTCTACGGGGTGGTGATGTGTGTGGGTGGCCTGGGGTTCATGGGCTATCTCAGCCTGCTTTCGGAAACGCTTTACGGCGGCTGGGACCCGGTGTGGGCCAACGTCGTGCTGGGGCTGATCTCAGCGGTGGTGGATAACATTCCAGTGATGTTCGCCGTGCTATCCATGGCGCCGGATATGTCGGAAGGCAACTGGCTGCTGATCACTCTGACGGCCGGTGTGGGGGGCAGCCTGCTCTCCATGGGATCGGCTGCCGGGGTAGCGCTGATGGGGCAAGCCCGTGGTATCTACACGTTTGCGGTGCATTTGCGCTGGGTGCCCGCTATTTTGTTAGGTTACGTAGCCAGTATCGTGGCACACCTGCTGATCAACGCCAGTCTTTTCTAAGGCGGTTGGCTATCCTGCCTAGCCGTTTGGTTAGGCAGGCCAATAAAAACGCCCCTTATCGCTGGATAAGGGGCGTTTCGTTAGGAGCCTATATGTCGACAGGCGGCGTGGCACTTAAGACCACGCGCCTTGGTGGCTTATAAGTCGTGGCCGGTAATGACTTGGCAGATATCGGCGAAGCTGCGCGCCATGGGAACCACCGTCGTGGGTGGTTGGGTATTCAAACGGCTGCCCATGGCCGACTGGATATCAGTGGCAGAAATGATGCCTCTTACGCTGAGCTCCTGGTTTGGCTTGCGCTCGGTAATCAACAGATGCTGCTCGGTAAAGCTTTCCATGGAGAGGACGAGGTCTTCGATGGTGAGCGACGCGAGCTGCTCCAGCGGCATGGCGCTGAGTTTCTCCCAGGGTGTCATGATCATGGCGGCGGTCACTTCGGAGCGCTCTAGGTTACGCTGCTGCATGGCCAGATTGATGCGCCGGGTACCGATGACCTCTTTGGCGGTGAGCACGCCCACGCAGTGGGACTGTTTGTCCATCACGAATAGTAAACGAATACCGCCATGGCGCATTTTCAGATGAGCGTCATCGATGGGCGTGTCGCCTGCGATCGATTGCGGCATGACATGAGTAAAGTCGGTGAGTACCGACATGGCCGGGCTATCGGGCGTCAACTGCTTGGGCGTCGGCGTCGTGAGCAACGGAGTCGCACCAAACTGAACGAGCGGCTTATGTGAGTGCATGAGTTGGTTCATCGAGGGGTACCTCCGTGGTTGTGAAGAAGCAGGTCATTCACCACGCGCCTGCTTTGTACCTTCACATTTGCACGGAATTCTTATCACAATCTTAAGACATCCCCCGTGTTACATTTTTTCTCATTCTTTTGCCTGGCGCTGCGTCAACGCATCTCTTGCCACGACCGCTCTCACCCGCAGGCCGCCGTTTGGAGCCTCTTCCAACCGCAACAAGCCTTCGTGGCGTTTGACCACACGCTCGACGATGGAAAGCCCAAGTCCCGCGCCTGCTCCCGGGCCTGCACGCTGGAAGCGTTCGATGACCCGACTGCGTGCTTGGACAGGGATGCCGGGACCTTGGTCATCGACCATGATCGTGATGCCCTGGGAAGCGGCTTCGAGCGTCACCGTCACGATGCTCTGAGCCGGGGAGTGTTGCATGGCATTGCCGACCAAATTCTGTATGAGTGTTTCGATGGCGCCAGGCTCCTCTTCCATCTGCCAGTCGGCATGCTGATCGACATTGAGCAGCAGCTGCTGTTGGCGTTCGGCGGCCAGTGGCGAGAGCTTTGCCAGGGTTTCCTGAGTTTCCTGCAGCACGTTGGCGAAGCGTATTTCTGGCAGCGGCTCCTCTTCGGGGTCGAGGCGCGCCAGGGTGAGTAACTGGGACACTAGACGCGTCGAGCGAGCGACACCGCTACGCAAGTAGTGCAGCGACGCTTCACGATCTTCGGCGTTATCGGCCGCTAGCGCATTCTGGGCGTGAAGATCCAGCACGGCCAAAGGGGTGCGCAGTTCGTGGGCGGCGTCGGCAATAAACCGTTTTTCGCGTATTCGCAGTTGACGCAGCCGCTCTAACAGCCTGTTCAGTGCGCCAGCGATGGTGCCCAACTCCTGTGGCATCGGATAGAGCGGTAATGGTTTGAGATTGTGCGGATCTCGACTACGAATCTGCTCTGCCAGGCGAGACAAAGGTGCCAATCCCCAGCCAATGGACCACCATAGCAGCAGCGTCAGGAAGGGCAGCCCGATGAGGTCGGGCAGCAGCGTGCGAAGCGCCACGGCGCTGATTAGCTCGCCGCGCACGTCCTCGCGCTCGCTGACCACCACGCGTTTGGGGCTGTTAGGAACATCCAGGACGTACACGCGCCACTCGTACTCGTCCACCGTGATCGTCGAGTAGCCAGCCGGTTGCTGAACCAGCGGCGTGCTCGGTCCGCTGGCAGAGCGTAGAAGCAGACGGTCCTCTTCCCACAATTGAAAGGCGAGTTCACGCAGGGTGTCAGCTGTCGCAGAGGTAACACGTTGGTGGGGGGCCGATAGGGCTTTTTCTAGGCTACTAATCAGCAATGACTGTTCGTATTCGGGCAAAGGGGCTTGAAGTAGTCCCTCTAGCAACACGGCATTTTGCGCCAAGCTCCTATCATGCAACGCCTCGATTTCGCGAGCGGCATAGCGATAGCTGATATAGCCAATGATCAGCATGCTAATGCCAAAGACGAGTAGGACGAGGCCTAACGTGCGACGGCGAATGGAGGTCATGGAGCTACCTGCTCGGGTTTATCCATGACATAACCAATCCCTCGTACCGTTCGCACCACATCGGGAAATAGCTTGCGCCTTAAATGATGGATATGAACTTCAATGGCGTTGCTCTCTACCTCCTCTTCCCACCCATAAATCAATCGAGTGAGCGTATCGCGGGTGAAAACACGTCCTGGATGACTCATAAACTCTTGAAGCAACGCGAGTTCACGACGTGACAGGGGAACCGTCTGGTGTTGATAGGTCACGATCAAGGATTGAGGATCCAAGCTAATGCCGCGAAATCTCAACACGTCATTCGTGTGGCCTTGGCTACGACGTAGCAGGGCGCGTAAACGTGCCTTGAGTTCATCCACCTCAAATGGCTTGGTGAGATAGTCATCGGCGCCTGAATCGAGTCCTTCAATGCGATGATCCACGGCATCACGGGCAGTGAGTACTAAAATGGGCACGTGATTGCCGTGACGTCTAATTGTCCGTAATACCTCTATACCATCCACGTTGGGTAAACCGAGATCCAGTATGACGGCATCAAAGGGTTCGCTTTGGAGTGCGTTGAGCGCACTCTCTCCATCGGTAAGATGATCCACCGTATAGTGTTCGGGTTTTAGGGCGATGCGAATTCCCGATGCTAAGCTGGGGTCGTCTTCTACTAATAACAGGCGCATAACGTAGGGGGACCCTCCTTGACTCATAGGGGCTATTTCATATTACCCGGTTATCTAACATGACACGTCGTTCGCCACTCAGCCACCTTGTCGTTCGACCCTGCTCCGACCACCGTCGGCGCGAGGCGCTGCTGCATTTGGCAGCCGTTCAAAACGCTACCCAGCAGGCGGATTTGCAGCACGCCCTGACCACGGCCAGCTCGGCCGATTGGCGAGGCCTATGGGTGGCCATGGCGGGCGAGCATATTCTCGCGGCTGCTTGGGTGCAGCCGCTGTCGAGCCAAACGGCGCAGCTATGGTTGCCCAGGCACGTCGATGCCGCGCTGCCCTTGTTAAACGCCCTACGAGAGTGGGTAAGGCGCGAGCCCATCGCGTTGTGCCACGTGGTACTACCCGCGCCGTGGGACGCATGGGAAAGAACGCTGGTTCATGGCGGAATGCGGGCTATGGCCACGCTGGAGCATCGGGTATGGACATGCCAAACTTCCGTTGCTCCCCAGCCATCGCTGGGGTTACGTCCGTTCACGATGTTTCCTCTGGCTGAGCAGCATGCGCTGTTGGCGCGGGTGGGGGAAGCGTCGTTGGATTGCCCAGCGCTGCGCGATGCACTGCCCGTGACGACTTTGCTGGCGGGGTTCCAGGCTCAGGCGGGGTCGTCTCAACCATCGCATTGGTTTGGGTTGACGTACCAGCAGCGAGAGGTGGGGGTATTGTTACTGGGCACCTCTTCCTCGCACTGGAGCCTGCAACTGATGGGGCTGGTGCCCGAATGGCGGGGCCAAGGGCTGGGGAGAGCCATCATCGGCCATGCGCAAACGTTGGCCGCCGAGGCTGGGGCGAAGAGCCTGAGCTTAACGGTCGATGCGCAAAACACACCCGCACGGCGTGTATATGACCACACAGGCTTCGAACTACAGGGGCGCGAGCGCCTGTTAGGGTGGTATTGAAGTCGTCTTCAGCGGTCGCAACGAATGAGTACCATTACCGTGGGTTGAATTGCCGCGCTTAGTAGCATTTTCTTACCCTTTATGTTCTCGGTATACTAACTCTATACGTATGTCTTGGCGTTTCGGTGTCCCGGTGGCAGAGTTCATCGACAGTGGCATGGCCGCACTTCGGCAAGAGCGGTGTCTCCAAGCGCTAGGTAGTCAGCATAAGCAAAAACGGACGCACTCGTTTTGAAACGCAACGCGTTTATTACATAAAACTCAAGAGGTGGTGAGAGTGAAATCTAAGCTGATCATGAGCGGGCTGGCGGCCCTCGGCGTCATGGCAGGCACATCCGGTGCTTATGCCCAAGATGCAGCGCGTGACGCAATCGCTGAGCGCCTAGCGCCGGTAGGACAACTCTGCCTTCAAGGCCAAGACTGTGGTACGGCCGCAGCACCGGCCGTGGCCAGCAGTGGCGGTGGTGGTGAAATTGACGGTGCCGGTATTTACAACAACGTCTGTATGGCGTGCCACGAAACGGGCGCAGCCGGTGCCCCGGTACGTGGCGATGAAGCGGCCTGGGCCGAGCGCACCGAGCAAGGCTTTGCCACCCTGCTAGACCACGCCATTAATGGTATTGGCGCAATGCCTGCCCGTGGCGGCAACCCCAACCTCTCTGACGAAGAGGTGGAAGCCGCCGTTGCTCACTTGGTCTCTCCCGTGATGGAAGTCCCGGAGCTGGGCGGCGGTGAAGAAGCGTCAGCAGAAGCCGCCGACGAAGGCGCGAGCGACGATATGGCGGCTAACGAAACAACCGCTGAAGCGCCCGCTGAGGATACCGCCGCCAGCGATGTCGAAGCATCCGGTGGTGACAGCGGTTTAGACGGTGAAGCCCTCTACGCCAGCATTGGCTGCGCAGCGTGTCACGCCGCTGGTGTGGCGGGTGCCCCCGCCATCGGTGATGCGGAAGCCTGGGGCCCGCGCATTGAGCAGGGTACCGACGCACTCTACCAAAGCGTCTTCAACGGTAAAGGCGTGATGCCGCCGCGCGGTGGCAGCAGCGCGTCCGATGAAGAGATCATGGCCGTCGTCGACTACATGGTCTCGCAAGTACAGTAAGTGGATACCTCACCCTAACCGTAGGGTGGGGGCATCATTCTTTATAAGATATCCACAGGTGGGCATTCAAAACCCCCTGTGGATATTTTTATGTGCGCCCTTTGCTTCGTACGCTCATCCCAGCAGCGAACGCAATCCGGCAATGGCATCTTTACCGCGTGCCTGCTTCTTCTCCGGGTCCTCTTTATCGGCGCGGCCCTCCCACTCCAAATCATCCGCGGGCAACTCATCCAAAAAGCGGCTGGGCTGGCAGTCCATCAGCTCGCCATAGGCCTTGCGCTGGCGGGCCAGCGTCAGCGTTAGCGTGCGTCGGGCGCGGGTAATGCCCACGTAGGCTAAACGCCGTTCTTCTTCTACGGTATCCATCTCGATGGCGTTGCGGTGGGGCAGTAGATCCTCTTCCAAACCCATCAAATACACGTGCGGAAACTCCAACCCTTTGGAGGCGTGCATGGTGAGGAGCTGCACGCGGTCCGAGTCATCCTCTTCTGCCTGCTGTTCGAGAATGTCGCGCAGCACCAGGCGGGAGATAGCCGCTTCCACGCCGTCGGTTTCTGTCTCGGTGGAAGCTGTGGCGTCTTCCGGGTCGCGGTCCAGCGATTTTTCCAGTTGGTCGATCAAGATCCACACGTTGGCCATGCGACGCTCGGCGATGGTGGGCGCGCTGGCGTTTTGATAGAGCCATGCTTCGTAATCCATCTCCCGCAGCATGTCGCGGATGGCGGCAATCGCATCGCCCTGGTCCATCCGTTTGCGCACGCCGTCGATGAAGTGGGTAAAGCGCGAGAGCCGCTCCACGGCGCGGGTGGGCAGCGTTTGCTCGAGCCCTAGTTCGTGGCAGGCGGCAAACAGCGAGATCGAGCGCTCGGTGGCATAGTTGGCGAGTTTCTCCAGCGTGCCGGGGCCAATTTCCCGGCGCGGCACGTTGACGATACGCAAGAAGGCGTTGTCATCGGCGGGGTTGATCAGCAGGCGCAGGTAGGCCATGGCGTCCTTGATCTCGTTACGCGAGAAAAACGACGTACCGCCGGAGAGCTTGTAGGGGATTTGATAGTGCTGCAGCTTCAGCTCCAGCAGACGCGCCTGAAAGTTGCCCCGGTAGAGCACCGCAAAATCCCGCCACTCGGCGTTCTCTTTGATGCGCCGGGTGAGCATTTCGCTAGCCACCCGCTCGGCTTCGGCCTCTTCATGGCGGTTCACCACCACGCGAATCGGCGCGCCGTCGCCCATGTCCGACCACAGGGTTTTATCGTAGACGTGGGGGTTGTTGGCAATCAGCGTGTTGGCGGCACGCAGTATCGTGCCGGTAGAGCGGTAGTTCTGCTCCAGCTTGATGACCTTCAAACGGGGAAAATCCTCCCCTAGCGTGACCAGATTCTCCGGCCGCGCGCCCCGCCAGGCGTAAATCGACTGGTCGTCGTCGCCCACCACGGTAAAGGTGGCCCGTTCCGCCATCAGCAGTTTCACCAGTAGGTACTGGGAGACGTTGGTGTCCTGGTACTCATCCACCAGCATGTAGTGGATTTTACGCCGCCAGCGGGCCAGCGCCTCGGGGTCGCGCTGTAGAAGCACCACCGGGAGCAGGATCAGGTCGTCGAAATCCACCGCGTTGTAGGCTTTCAGGTGGCGAACGTAGGCTTCGTACACCCGCGCGGCGAAGTGCTCGTCATCGTCCGCCGCGAACGAGAGCGCCTCCCCCGGCAGTACCAAGTCGTTCTTCCACTGGGAAATCTTGGCCTGCACGGCGTTGATCTGCTCGGCATCGACCTGAGCGTCTTTATTCATCAAGTCGCGCAGCAGCGCCTTGGCGTCTTCTGGGTCGAAGAGTGAAAAGCCCGGCTTGTAGCCCAGCGTCTTTAGCTCGCCGCGAATGATGTTGAGCCCCAGGTTGTGGAAGGTCGAGACCGTCAGCCCGTGGCCCTCTTTGCCTTTCAGCATTTGGCCCACCCGCTCTTTCATCTCTCGGGCGGCCTTGTTGGTAAAGGTCACCGCCGCGATTTTGCGGGCGCTCATGCCGCACTCTTGCACGAGGTAGGCAATCTTGGTGGTGATCACGCTGGTTTTGCCCGACCCCGCGCCCGCCAACACCAGGCAGGGGCCATCGATGTAGCGCACCGCCTCTTGCTGGCGTGGGTTGAGCCCTTTGATACGGCTAAGAATGCTCTTTGGCGGTTGGGGCGTCATGGCGAAGGGTGACCTCTACAAGTGTTTCGGAGCGATTTCCATTACAATCAGCGGCGCTGACGAAGGCGCAGCGGGCAAATACAGCAGGTAACTCATAGGCAGGTGGTGATGTTTGAAGTAGCGCTATTCGAGCCGCGGATGGCTCCCAATACGGGCAACATTATGCGCCTGGTGGCGAACAACGGCTGCCGACTCCATTTGATCGAGCCGCTAGGCTTCGATCTCGAAGAGAAAAAGCTGCGCCGCGCGGGATTAGACTACCGCGACCTCGCCAACGTAACCCGACACGCGGATTTTACGGCGTTTTACACCGCCATGCAGGGGCGCACCATCTGGGCGATCACCACCAAGGGCACCCGCGCCCACAGCGATGCCAACTTTGCACCGGGGGATGTGCTGCTATTTGGTTCGGAAACCGCCGGGCTTTCCCCTGAGGTGCACGCCATGCTGCCCGCCGAGCATAAACTGCGTATTCCCATGCAGCCCAATAACCGTAGTTTGAATCTCTCCAACGCGGTAGCGGTGGTGAGTTATGAGGCGTGGCGCCAGCAGAATTACGCTGGCGCCCTCGCGATCTAGCTTTACCCGGCAATACCGTACTGGTCGCGGTAAGCGCGTACCGCATCGGCGTAGGCGAGCATCTCGCCGCCTGCGTGCTCTTCCAAATACGTGAGCACTTGTTCGAGGGTGACGATGCTGACCACCGGCATGCCGTACTGCGCCTGCACTTCTTGAATGGCGCTCTGTTCCCCCTGGCCGCGCTCCTGTCGGTCGAGGGCGATGATCACCCCGCCTGCCCGCGCGCCGCTTTGCTCGATCAGACTCATCACTTCACGGATGGCGGTCCCTGCGGTGATCACGTCATCGATGATCAAGATATCACCGGCCAGCGGAGCCCCTACGATGTTGCCGCCTTCGCCGTGGGTCTTGGCCTCTTTGCGGTTGAACGCGTAGGGCATGTCGCGGTCATGGTGGTCGGCCAGGGCCGCCGCGGTGACCGCCGCTAGCGGAATGCCCTTGTAGGCCGGGCCAAACAGTACGTCCGTTCGTAAACCGCTATCGACGATCGCCTGGGCGTAAAAGCGGCCCAGCTTGGCCAGCGCGCGGCCCGTTTGGAACAGCCCGGCGTTGAAAAAGTAAGGGCTTACTCGCCCCGACTTCAGCGTGAACTCGCCAAACTTGAGCACGCCCTGCTCAATAGCGAAGGCAATGAAATCGCGTTGGTAGGGTTGTAGAGTGGTGGCCACGGCGGTGTTCTCTTGTCGGTAGGGGTGGTCGATAAGAATGTAAGTCAAACGCAACAATAAAACGGGGCTAAATAGCAAGATTTGGTTTGTCTATTTACCCAAACGTCTAAACGTCGGGTATCATACAGCAGCGACGCAAAAGGGACGATTTATGAAAATTGCCAGCATCAATGTCAATGGTATACGTGATGCCGTCGACCGTGGCTTCCTGGACTGGCTGGCTCAGCAGGATGCCGACGTGGTCTGCGTGCAGAACATCAAGGCGAAAAGTTTCGAACTGGGTGACCACATCCTCTATCCGGAAGGCTACGAAGGCTACTTCCTGGATGCCGAGGAGGATGGTTTCGCCGGCGTGGCACTCTATTGCCGCAAAATCCCCAAAGCCATCATGTACGGCCTGGGGTTCCCTCAGTGCGACCACGAAGGGCGCTTTCTGCAGGCGGACTACGACCGCTTCAGTATCGCCACCTTCCTGATGCCCGATGGCAGCGACCAAAAAGCCAAACAGGCGTTCATGGAGCAGTACCAAGAGTACCTGACGAAGATGTCGCGCAAACGCCGCGAATACATCATCTGCGGGACCTGGCACATCGCCCACAAGACCGTCGATTTGGCCAACTGGTCGGACAACCAGCTCACCTCCGGTTTCCGCCCGGAAGAGCGTGCCTGGATGGACCAGGTGCTTGGCCCCACCGGTTTTATCGACACCTTCCGCGAAATCAATCGCGACGCTGGCGAATACACCTGGTGGCCCAAGCTTGACCAAGACGTGCCCCGTGATCGCCAAGAGGGCTGGCGGATCGACTACCAGCTGGTCGGCCCCAACTTCCGTCGTCACGTGGTCGATGCGTGGATCGATTACGATGCGACCTTCTCCGAGTTCGCACCGCTGATCGTCGAGTACGATCTAGCGCTTTAAGCGTTAGCTACTTCCCGCGTCGCACCGCCAACAGGCCAGCTTACCGCTGGCCTGTTGCGTTTGGCTCGCTCAAGAGCGAATGCCCAGCGCTTCACGCTGCTTCTCGCGCAGCTCATTACCGGCTTTTTCAGCTAGGTCCAGCATGGCATTCAGCTCTTTACGGCTGAACGCGCCCGCTTCCGCCGTGCCTTGCACTTCGATCAGCTCAGCGTCTTCAGTCATCACCACGTTCAGGTCGGTGTCGGCCTTGCTGTCTTCGGGATAGTCCAGGTCCAGCACCGGCACGCCCTTGTAAATACCCACCGAGATCGCGCTGACCAGCTGCTTGAAGGGGTCGCCTTTGATCTTCTTCTCCCGCTGCAGATAGCGAATCGCGTCCACCAGCGCCACGCAGCCACCGGTAATCGCCGCCGTACGCGTGCCACCATCGGCTTGGATGACATCGCAATCCACGGTAATGGTGAATTCGCCCAGTTTCTTCAAATTCACCGCCGCGCGCAGGCTGCGGCCAATCAGCCGTTGAATCTCCAGCGTGCGGCCACCCTGTTTGCCGCGGGTCGCTTCGCGGCCGCTGCGGGAGTGGGTGGCGCGGGGTAGCATGCCGTACTCGGCGGTAATCCAGCCCTGATTCTTACCGCGCAGCCAGCGCGGCACGCCCGCTTCCACGCTCGCGTTGCACAGCACCTTGGTATCGCCAAACTCCACCAGCACGGAGCCTTCCGCATGGCGGGTGTAGTCACGGGTCAAGCGAATCTCACGGAGCTGGTCGGCCTCGCGACCGCTGGGGCGAACAACATCAGGACGCATAGCACCTCACATCATGTTAAAAGTGGAAAGCCCTCTATTGTACACGTCTGAGCGTGCGTGGATGGGCCTATCGGTTAGACTGTCCGGAATCACATTGATGGATAGGATGCTCACTTATGGCCGCTTCCCGCCACGTACATAGCATGACCGCTTTCGCCCGCACCGAGCAGGCCGCCCCGTTTGGCACCCTGCAGGTCGAGATTCGCTCGGTGAACCAGCGCTACCTAGAGCCGCACTTTCGCCTACACGAAAGCCTGCGGGATCTAGAGCCGGTGCTGCGCGAAGCGCTGCGCACGCGCCTGGCGCGTGGCAAGGTGGAGTGCAGCGTACGCTTTGAGAGCGCTGATACCGCCCAAGCACCGGCCGTGAACGCCCAGCGACTAAAAGAGATAGCCGATGCCCTGGTCGCCATTCAGCAGCAGGTGCCCGGCGCCGTGCCGCCCACCACGCTAGCACTGCTCAACCAGCCCGGCGTGATGGAAACCCAGCACCTCGACCAAGACGCCATCAAAGCCGCCGCCAACGCGCTGTTTGACCAAGCCCTGGACGAGCTGATCGACGCCCGCGCCCGCGAAGGCGACAAGCTCGCCGAGATGATCACCACCCGCCTGGAGGCGGTCAGCGAGCAAGTGGCCACCGTACGCAGCCTGCTGCCGCAGATTCTGGAGCGCCAACGCGCCCAACTGCTAGAGCGTTTAGACATCGCCAAAACCGAACTCGACCCCCAGCGTCTGGAAGCCGAGCTGGTACTGGTGGCCCAAAAAGCCGACGTGGACGAAGAGCTGGACCGCCTCACCGCGCATATCGAAGAAGTGCGCCACCAGCTCGCCCAAAAAGGCCCCAAAGGCCGCCGATTGGACTTCCTGATGCAGGAGCTCAACCGCGAAGCGAATACGCTCTCATCGAAATCCGTGGTGGCAGAGACCACCCGCTGCGCGGTGGAACTGAAGGTGTTGATCGAGCAGATGCGGGAGCAGATCCAGAATATTGAGTGAAAAGTAGGAGCCGAGCGACAGCTTGGAGTGCAAGGGTGGTAGAGGCAACCTTTGCTACCTACCAGCAGATGCTAGTAGCGGGTCTGAGTGGGCGTGAATGTATTGGGCCAGATGTTCGAGCCAAGCAGCGAACATCTGGCACTGGAGGCGTTTGGTTAAATCCATTCATTTGATTTTATGAAGATAAACCCCAACGCAGGTTTCTTATACAGTGTTTTCGGGATGCTGATTTCTGACGCGTTTCTCCAGAGCCGCGCGCTGAAGCTTCAATTCCTCTACCAGTTCGCCGCTGTAAAGTATCGATGTTTCCATGTTTCGGTACGGCCCGTGACGCGCAGCGCAGGCCCAGTTGTAGGAGCCCGCACACATAACGTAATCATCGACCATGACGAGTTTGCTGTGAACTTGGTTGACCACCTTCACTGTCACCTTGTCCTCGGCGAGTGCTTCACAGCACCTTTCGAAGCGAGCCGCTTTCTGGGTATCCGGCTGATCACCGTTAGCGGTATTGAAGCGATGGTCGGTATAGATCGTAATGGCAATGCCACGGGCAGTTGCCTTTTGAAGTGCTGTCAGTATTCCGGTTTCATCCAGGCGTCTGTAAGAGATCCAGGGCGAAACTATATCGAGGCGTGAGCTGGCGTGTTCAAGTAACTCTTTTATGCAGTCGTCATGCTCCTCGGCATCGTTGATCACTCGTGGCTTTCGACAAAGTTCGAGCAGGTCGGGGCGTGAAATGCTGGCAGTAAACAGTAGCTCGTTTTCTTCACGACTGAACAGGTACCGCCCCAGCAGGTGACGTGGCGTTCCCCGTGGGGCAGCATCAATAACGTCCATGTCGCCAAATACGAGAAAGCTGTCTTTCGCGCGTGATACCGCTACGTTCAAAATCGAAGGGTCATTGTCGATAAAACTGCCATCGTCGTGGCGCGAATAGACCGCAGAAAAAAGCACGACCGTGCGCTCCGCCCCTTGCAAAGCGTGTACTGTGCCCACCGTCATCGCCGCACTGCCCGCGCCGACCTTGATATCCCGCGCCTGGCACTCCTGCTCGATCAGCTTGGCCTGGGCCTTGAAGGGCGTGACGACGCCGACGATCTGTTCAAGCGGCTTGCCGTGCGTAGATTCCAGCTGCTCGCGCTGGGTGGCCAGCCACTCGGCCACCGTAATGGCTTCCAGCCGGTTGATGCGGCTTCCCGAAGGTGGCGTTTCCGCCCGGCCATCCACCTGCACGTAGCCAAAGGGCGGCAGTTCGGTATCGGTGGCTGGTTTGTCGCGCAGCGGCTGCAATACCCCCTGGTAGCAGAGGTCGTTGCAGTAGGCGATGATCTCGTTGAGGCAGCGCCGGTGCTCGCGCAGGAACATGCCCGGCTCGGCCTGCTCTAGGTAATGGTAGCGGCTGGCCTGCTGGGCAATGCGCATTACGCTGCCGTCCATCACCGAGCGGCCGCCCTCGCGCAGTTCTTCATACTCATCGACGGTGGTAAGCAGCCCCTGATGGGATAAATTGCCCACATCGACGGTCGGCGACTGGGTGGCCACCGGCTTGATCTGGTGCACATCGCCAATCGCCAGCACGCGTTTGGTCAACGCCATGGAAGCGCCTGCCACATCCGGCGCGACCTGGCCCGCTTCGTCGATGATCAAGAGATCGATTTCATTCACCAGATAATTAGGCCGGAACTGGCCTGGGCCTTCGAACACCTTGTGGATCATGTGCGACGGCAGCGAGTGCAGCGTCGAGACGATACAAGGGGTCAGCATCATGCGTCGACGCCAGCGCGGGCGCACTGAAGCAAGTCCCTGTTTCTCATTGCCCTTGGCCGTCTGCTCGGCCAGCTCGTCAGCGCGTTCGGCGCACGCTTGTAGCCAGCGCGCTTCCCAGTAGTGCACCGCCAGTTGAAAGAGGGTGAAGCGAAGCGTGGTATCCAGCGCCTGATCGAAGGCGTCGAACGTCGCCGGTAGTGGCTTGCCGATGTGTTCGCGAAAGGCCGCCTCCAGTGCTGCCGTGGCCTGCTCGATCGCCCGCATGGCTTGTTGGCATTTGGCAACGAAGACGTGCTTCTCGTCCAGCGCGGCGCGCTGCTGATCGCGCCGTGCCTTCAGCACCGCCTCGGGAGGCTCTGCCGACTGGTCGATCAGATGCTGCCCGTCACTGCTCAGGTGCTCGCTGATGAACAGATCACGCCGCATGCGCCGCCTTTTGGCCACCGGCGGCAGCACGGCCAGCAGGGAGAGCCACATGGGCTCGTCGGCGCAAAAGCGCTGCCAACGCTTGAGATCCGCCTCGAACGTATCGAACTCGCCTTGTAGCGCGGTGATCGCCGCTTGCTCGCGCTCAAGTGCTTGGTCGGGCGCCTCGCCCAGCTGCTCGGCAAGCTGTGCCTGAAGCGTTGCCCGCCCCGCCCAGCGCTGGTGAAAATCATCAAGCTGGGCCTGGTGCGCTTTTAACCGCTGATGAAGCCGCTGGCGAACGGCGTCTACGTCGGTGAGCGCGTCATCGTCGAACGCTTGGCGGGCATGTGCCAGAAACGCTATCTTGGCGCGCTCGAGATATGTCGGGGATTCGACCTCGCGATAAAACGACGGGGTCTGGTAGTGCTGCGATGCGTCGCCTTCCCGGCTGCGCGCGCAGTAGAAACCGCCGTAGCTGTCAATGCCCGGCAGCCAGCGTCCGCCGAAGGCGTCCTCGGTTTCCTCGAAATCCTTGGCAAAGGCCTCGAGCACGTTGGTTACGGCCTGGTTGTTGGTGGAGGCGGCCATGATCAGCGGCGGTTCGCGTTCACCGAGGGCAGCGTTCACCCACAGCGAGGCCACGGCCGAGAGCACGAAGGTGGTCTTGCCCGTGCCCGGCGGGCCGTTGACCGCCAGCACCTCGCCTTCCTCCATGGCCATGACCTGTGCCAGCGCATCGCGCTGGGCAATGGCCAGCGGGTACTGGCTAGTGGCATGGCCCAGCCGATGGGGCATGCCGGGCAGAGGCGCAACGCAGGGCTGGTACGTCTCGTTGCGTGAAAGCGCGTAGCTTTCCAGCAGCGGCAGCGCTGGCTTGTTTTCCGAGAGCCAGTCGTAGAGGCCGATGATCTTCTCAGCCGCGCCCAGCTGTTCATCGACCTTGGCAATGCGCGCCTCGTCGGCGCTGATGTATACCTCTTTCAACCGATCCGTCGGGCAAAGCGCTTCGAATAGTTTTTGCGACAGCGCGTAGTACGGCTTCCAATACTCGCTGTGCGCCTCGAATGTGGTGGCCTCGAGCAATGCCTGCGCTTCGCTTTCCGACCAGACCCGCGGCTCGGCCTTGCTAAGAAAACGATCCTGCTCGGCGACATCATTGAGTGTGAAGCGGTCGTCGGCCTGGGGCGCCAGCAGGTCGCGGGGAATCACCGGCGGCTCGGCGGGAATCAAGCGGCCGTCGCGGGCGACCCACAACCCGCAGATCAGCGGCGTGATGATCGCGGGGTAGAGCGCGAGTTTTTCCACGCCATGCTCCTGCAGCCCTTTGTACACCGCTGGGCGTAGCGCTATCCGCACCAGCTGAGTCGCTTCCTTTTCCCCCTCGAACAGCCGCTTGAGTACCGGGTGGTTGGAGGGCAGGTAGCCATCGCGATAAACCGTCCGCTCAAGGTACTCGGTCTGATCCAGCGCCTTTTGGGTCAGCGCGCCTTGCCCGCTTTCGGCATCCGCCAGCGAGTTGCGCCAGTAGCGAAGCCAGCGTTGGGCCGCGGGCTGGAGAGTCTCTGCCTGACTCATATCGTTGCCTTCTTTCGCGTTCGTTTTTTCGGTGCCTGGGCGGCGAGCTCGATCTGGATGCGCCCGAACAACGCCCGGTTTAAAGCACTCAACTCGGCCAGCTTGCTAATCATGGTTGGTCCCTGGTGTAAATAAGACGCTTCTCTGCGTATCTAGGGTAAGTGTGCTGCTGCTAGACGTTGACTTATTACCTTAGAGGTAACTCACTTCTTGTTAAATGGACTGGAAGAGCCCGGTCGGCGTCTAAACCTCGGTGAGTTTCATCAGGGTTTTTCGCTATATAGGAATCGGCTGTCGAGCTCAGAAATACTCTACGAGTATATTTATTCGAATGAGGGTGGCTCAAAGTCGCTAGGCATTGCCTCTCCCACTGTGAGCGGAACACCCATACTTGAAAGTTCCGAAGTGAATAGCGCCACGCTTTTCGTCAGAAGGATACATCCCGCGATAATCAGCTTAATTCGGTTACTGCTAGTCGCATATTCCAACTGCTGTGTGGCGGCCTCACCCGATGGCAATATGCCGCCAATCCCAAGGTGCAACTTCCTGACTTTCAAGTCATCGTTTTCCTTGATCCCCGTGACTATATTGTCCGTTAAAGCAGCCATCGACTCGACTTGAGCGTCGGATAGCTCTTCGGTTTTGGCATGCGCAATCTGATTTCTAACCTTGTTGATATGACCATAGGCTTTGGCAAGGTCTTGTGGCAATCCACTCCCTTCAGCCAGTGCCAATTTATGCGCAAAGCTGAACCTCCCGTGCGCCAGAATCTCAGGGTGCTGAGTGGCCTTGGAAACCCAGAGCTCGAGAATGTTTTCAATAACCAGGTGCAACCTGAGCACTGTAGCTATATCGTCGTTCACATTGACGAGCTTTAAAATTCTTTCGTACCTGAACGCTTTCTCGAAGTCACCTCCGATAGCCGTGTATCCTTGTCGCGCACTTTCCATATCGATGCTCCAGGATCAGCTTTAGTCCCATCCATAAAATTCGACTCAAAAAATGAGCATTCTGGACGAAAATAGTGACTTATCCTGCTTTCGTGGAAGTCACCGGCTTCGTTTTTTCCAATGCACCGAAGATGCCATCGATAACGTTCTCTCGTCCCGCGAATAGTCCATCCGGGCCGCCGGCGTGCAGGTGGCTGAATGGTGCCTCGTAAAGCGCATTCGCCTCCATGACGCCCCGCGAGGTTAGCTGATCGATAATCAGCTCGATGAATCGCATCTGAGCGGAGGTCAGCGTGCGATCAGAGAGAAACTCGGAAAACTCAGCCTGAGCGGCTTCGCGATCCATGCCCACCAAACTGCGAATGAAGTAGGCAAGCGAAGGCGCCTGACGCTGCTCCAGAAGATTCGCCAGCAGCGTTTCGCCATCCTCTTCGCCAATCTGTTTCAGCGTGGCCTCGAGGCTTTCCAGATCCGTGGGTGTCAGCGGCTGATTGGTGCGAAGTTTGTGCACGACGATGTTGTTCCAGTGGCTATTCAGGTAAGCCTCGACCTTCTTGGCGTACTGAACGCCGGTCATCTTTGGCATTTCAAAAACCGTCTCCTCGCGCACGTCCAGTATTTCGTCCTTGAAGTTCGTATAGACGATCTCGCGGCGCCCCTTGTCGATGAACGGCACCAGCCCCCGCAAACGCAAGCGCATCTCTTCGAGTATCGCAACGTCGATATCTTCCCAGAAGCCGGGCTCTTGCATGGCCTGAAGGTAGCCAAGCTGCTCCTTGACCAAGGGAATGGTGGTTTTCTCTTCCAACATGGCGGCGATATCCATTACCCGAGCGCGCAGCCTGTTAAAGCTCCCGGCATCGGCCTCGATCAACGCCAATTGCATGCGCAGCGCCGTGAGATCGAACATACGGGACTCGGTATCGTCGGTCGGCATTTCACTGGGAAGATCGGCAACCTCGTTGAGTAGCGTTTCCTGCGCGTGCAGATCCAACTGATCCCACCGCTTGCGATCCTGAAAGCGCTCCACGGCTTCCCGATGCAGCCGCACGATGAAATTGTCCGAATTCATGGCGGCGACCTCACCATGAAGCGTTGAGGCGAGCTCGGTCGTCACGGCGCTATCGGGGTCGAGAGCCGGAGTCGACTGCAGGTGGCTGAGAAGCTGGACGCGCGAGCGAAACAGCCGGGTGCCTAGCGCGGCATTACCGCTCGCCTCGATGCCGTCCGGGTTCTCGCGGAAGAAGTCGAAGTTGAAGCAGAAGTCGAAGACCCGAAAGTCTTTCTTGTCGTCTTCTTCACCCCCGGGGCCGAAGAGGCCCGGGCAGAGCCGCGTTCCGCGCCCGATCATCTGCCAGAACTTGATCTTCGAGAACACCGGTTTGAAAAACACCAGATTGGCGACTTCCGGCACGTCGATACCGGTATCCAGCATGTCGACCGAAATGGCGATATGCGGCGGTTTGTCGGGCTGGGAAAAGTCATCAATCAGGCTCTGGGGGTACTTGGCCTGGTTGTCGATGACTCGGGCGAAATGCCCGGCGAAGTGCGGGTAGTGATGATTGAAGCGTTCCTCGATGAACGCGGCATGCTTATGATTGCGCGCGAAGATAATGGTCTTGGCCAGACGGTCGCCGCCTTCCACGCGATAGCCGTTCTCCATCAGGTGCTTGAGCACCTTGTCAGCCGTATCGGTATTGAACAGCCAGTTATTGATGGCGGAGGCGTTCACCTCGACCGGCATCACCGCTTCGCCCGCTTCGTCTCCCCAATCGAGGCTCTCCCACTCGGCTTTCTCGTCGTCGCTGAGATCTTCATAGTCGATCCCTTCCCGCGGGAACTTCAGGTCCACCTGTTGCACCTTGGGCGGGACCAAAAAGCCATCCTTCACCGCGCGATCCAGCTCATAGGCGTCGGTTGGCACGCCCGGCTCCAACTCGAAGAGATCGTAGGTGTTCTTGTCCACCTGCTCTCGTGGGGTGGCGGTGAGACCGACGAGCAGCGAATCGAAGTAGCGAAAAATCGCCCCGTACTTCTGATACACCGAGCGGTGGGCCTCATCGATGACCACCAGATCGAAGTGACCCACGCCAAAGCGTGCTTCATCGCCCTGGGTGTCATCGATCAGCCCCATCATGGTCGGATAGGTGCAGACGTAAACGCGTCCTTCCTTGTGCTTCTCGGTCACCAGATTGACGGGGCTGGAGTCCGGTAGGTGCGCCTTGAAGGCATTGGCGGCCTGATTGACCAGCGAAACGCGATCGGCCAGAAACAGCGCCCGTTTCACCCAGCCAGCGCGCTGCAACACATCCACCAGTGCCACGGCGGTCCGCGTCTTGCCGGTGCCGGTGGCCATCACCAATAGCGCCTTACGCCGCGCCTGGGCGAACTGCTGGAAGATGCTGGCGATGGCACGCTTTTGGTAATAGCGCCCGGCGATCTCATCCTTTACCGCGTGGGCCGCCAGCACGCTGCGCTGATCGCGCCGACGAATCAGGCTCGCCAGTTCGCTGCGCTTGTAGAACCCGGCGACGCTGCGCGGGGTGTAAAAGGTGTCATCCCACAGCCAGGTTTGATAGCCGTTGGTATAGAAGATCAGCGGGCGCTGGCCGTGCATCACCTCCAGACAATCCGCATAGAGCTTGGCCTGCTGACGGCCGTTTTTGGCATCGGCCGTGGTCTTTTTCGCCTCCACCACCGCCAGCGGCTTGCCGTCCTCCCCCCACAGCACATAGTCGACGTAGCCCACGCCCTGCGCATTGGGCATACCGCTGACCTTATACTCCCGGTCCTCGATGTTATCCAACAGCCAACCGGCGCGGCGCAACTCGACATCAATCAGATAGTCCCGTGTCTCGGCTTCGGAGTAGTCGTGGGTATCCGGCGTTGCCTCCGCCGCCGCTTTCGCCTCGGCGATCTGCTCGCGTAGCTTTCGCACCTCGGCATCCAGCGCATCGCGCGCCTGCTGCTGCTTGAGCGCTGCCTTGTTCTGCTCGGCCAACTGCTGCTCCAGCGCCTCCAATTCCTGTCGTGGCACAACATCATCAGAGCTGACAGGCTGGGGAATTCGCGCATCCTGCCACGCAGCCCCGTCGCGGGGGGCCTGTGGCGTATAGGTACGCGTCAGCCAGTAGCCAATATGATGCAGCTCCTTCACCACCTGTCGCGCATCGCTCTCCTTGACCGGGCGCGCATCATGCACCGCCTGATTGCCCATCTTTTGAATCACCCGCGCCTTCTGGAATACCGCCTGCGGCAGCAGGTTCTGAAAACTCGGCTCGTGCAGCAGCGCGCCCAGGTTACGGTCGTAGGGCATGGTGAGCGCGGCGTCATGCCGGTAAAGCCAGTGCACCGCCGCCTCCAGCGCAAAGCGGGCGTGAAAGCAGGACGCCCGTGGATCACCCACGATATGGCCTTCCGCCCGAATAGCGGACTCGGCAACGGTGCTGAATTCACGTGGCAGGAAGGCGAAGTTGGTCATGGGCTACAGCTCCCCGTTAAAGGCGCGGTGTTGGAGTGAGGCGAATAGCGTATCCAGCTCGGCGAGGTGAACATTAAGCAGAGATTTTTGATGTTCGATAGAAGCGACGATCTCTTCAAAATGGGATTGGATATCTATAGGAGGTAAATTAATTACGATTTTACGCAGATGGGAAGGCCCAAAATTAGGCTGAGCAGACCCAGTAATCAGTCGACTAATCTGCCGCCTAAAAGCCTGTGACTCTACAAATGCACGAATGAACGCGTGTGTAATCCTGCCTCCCTGCGGACGCAGCCTGATCATACTTGTATTTAAACTCAATGGTAGATGTTGCTGCTTAACATAGGCGATTTTACCCCACGTTACACCCGAGCTTGACATCACAAGATCACCCGCATCAAGAAGGAAGTGTGAATATGTTCTGCTAACCTCATCAGGATCGAGATATTTTTCTGTATTGGTTAATACCAGCTCACCATCAACAATATTCCGAATATTGACAAGCTTTATCCCTTTATTTCGAAACTGCCATTTACGTATTCCAGGACCTTCCTGGAAATAGACGGCATCTTCAAAATTAACTACTGGCCACCCCTTCGGATTGGTAACCGGATCACCAAACATCTCGATAAAAGTCGACTGCAGAAAAACGTCGAGCTGGGCAATCGCCTCGCGGCGCTTGGCGCGCAACTCATCGGCCGCATCGAGAATCGCCGCGATGCGTTTTTGCTCGGCGAGGGGCGGGAGCGGAATAGTTAATCTAGTAAAAAAATCTACCGGTACACGCCGCTGGCCAGCAGCCCCTTTCATTTTCAGCTTGCCCGAGGCTCTAACAAAGGGCGAGCGAAGCAAATGAAAGAGGTACCTCGGAAAAATTCTCTTTCCGGGCCTAAAAACATGAAACTCAGTCGAACCAAACCCAAGCTCTCTTGGAAGATTTTCTACTAACGCCATTTTCCCATTTTCAAAGCATGGGGTTATCTTGGCAATAAGAACATCCCCGGTCTTGAATGGAGTAAACCCTTTCCTTACCTCATGGTATGGTCGATCAATAGTCTCAGTTATCGATAAGGTCTTTTCTGAAACCGAAGACATGGGTACAAAACTTACGAGCTCTTCTTCAGAAGGTTTGTCTCCCTTTTCAAACCTTGGGTTAGCTTCCAATAGATCGCCGAGTATAGCGGAAGGATATTTCATCCCAGCATCCCCTCCAGCGCCTTCTGCCCCTCAGCAATCTCAGCCTCCAGAGCCGCCAACCGCTGCAGAATCTCCTGCGGAGCTTCGTGCTCGACCGCTTCGTATTCGACTTCCTTGTAGCGGTTGATCGAGAGGTCGTAGTCGTGGCTGGCGATCTCCGACTTGGGCACCAGGAAGCTCTGTTCGGTGCGCTTGCGGCCCATCTCCCACCCGGGGTTTTGCCAGCGGGCGATGATGTCCGGCAGGTCGCTCTTGTCCGGCTGGGGGGTGCGCTTGTCGTCCAGCGAGAAGCCGTCGGCCTTCATGTCGTAGAACCAGACCCGATCTGTGCCGCCGGAGTTGGTCTTGGTGAAGAGCAGAATCGCGGTGGAGACACCGGCATAGGGTTTGAACACGCCGGAGGGCATCGAAATGATGGCGTCGAGCTTCTGCTCTTCTACCAGCATCTTGCGCAGCGATTTGTGCGCCTTACTGGAGCCGAACAACACGCCATCCGGCACAATGACCGCCGCGCGTCCGCCAGTCTTGAGCAGGCGCAGAAACAGCGTCAGAAACAGCAGTTCGGTCTTTTTGGTCTTGACGATCTGTAGCAGATCCTTCGCCGTCGATTCAAAATTAAGGCTGCCGGCAAACGGCGGGTTGGCGAGAATCAACGAGTATTTTTCCGCATCGCTTTCGTCCGCCTGGGCCAGCGAATCCTTGTAGCGAATATCCGGATTTTCCACGCCGTGCAGCAGCATGTTCATGCTGCCGATACGCAGCATAGTGGAGTCGAAGTCGTAGCCGTGGAAGGTCTCGTCGTTGAAGCGGCGGCGGGAGGCCTCGTCGCGGTAGATCTCGCCGCTGTGGTGGCGCTGCAAATACTCGGAGGCGGCGTTCAAGAAGCCCGCCGTGCCGCAGGCCGGGTCGCAGATCACGTCGCTCGGCGTCGGCGCGGTCATCTCCACCATCAGCTTGATGATATGGCGCGGGGTGCGGAACTGGCCGTTCTGACCGGCGCTGGCGATCTTGCCGAGCATATATTCGTAGAGATCGCCCTTGGTATCGGCGTCGTTCATGTCGATGCCATCAAGCTGGTCGACCACGTTGGAGAGCACCCGCGGCGTCGGCATTAAAAAGAGCGCGTCGCGCATGTGGTGGGTGTAGGTCGAGCCCTCTTCGCCCTCAGCGTCGCTTGTCTGACCGAGTGTCTTGATGAAAGGGAACACCTCGTCGCGCACGGTGGCGAACATCGGCTCCGGCGCCAGCTCGCTGAAGTGCGACCACCGCAGGTGTTCTTGATTCTCCGCAAAAATGGGGTCTTCGATAGACGTCTTCGTGCGCGTTGCCTTGCGCTCCTTGAGCGTATGCAGCTCATCCAGCCGCTTGATGAAAAGCAGATAGGTCAACTGTTCGATAACGGTCAACGGGTTGGAAATACCGCCCGACCACATCGTGTCCCAGATGCGATCGACTTTGGATTTCAGTTCGCCGGTAATCATGACTGTCCTTTCTATAAATTGAACCGCTGACTGCTTTTATGGGCCGGAGTGGCCAATACAGCTGGCATAATATGTTGGCCGTGGCCTGATGAACGCTGATAAACCCGTATTCTTCCACGATCCGATGATATGAGTCGATTGCGTACTCCTGTTATTTAAAACGGGATGCCTTTCACGCATTCAACCAATGGACCCGCGAGGTGTTGGCCCTGCTTGGCCGCTTCAGCCCGCTGCTCTACGGTTTAGCCGAGGTGCTAAGTTAGTAGGCCCTTGTTGTCTCGCCACGTCTGGTTCAACTGCCGAGTCATCAGCGCCACCGTACTGGCTTTGATACCCAACTCTTTTGCCTTGTCAGGGAACGTACTGAGCACGTCGACTATCTCCTGAACGTGCGGCTGCGCCTGTTTCCAGGTCGAGAAACCGGCATGCGTTGCCAATTGCTGAATCGCTTTAAGCGGCGGCTGCTTGCCGTGGCCCGCAAAGGCGGTGGCGTGTTCTGCAAAGGGGTGAGGGCTGAAGGTCACGTCATAGAAGGGCGCGGGTTGCCATTGGCCCTGGTCGTTTTGCAAGAACGCCCAGTTTTTGCTGTGATCATCCTGATTGCAGGCGAACAGATTGAATAGCGCGCGCCGGAACTGAAGCTGGCCGACAGCGGGGGATTGACACAGCTGGCGGCTGGCCTTGATCAGGTCGATGTAATCCAGGCTGGGTGTTCGAAAGTCGGCATCCAGCAGCCCGCAGGCGCTATGCATATGCACTCGCCCCGGCGTAGTGGCATGGCTGATCCAATCGAACCGCTTGATGCCAAGCCAGGCGCGCTCACCCTGCGGTGTCGCTGTGCGTATCAACTGCCACGTGGGTGGCGCCAAGCCTGCCTTTTTAGCCAATGCCAGATAGGCCGCCTCGCACAGCCCTTCTTCGTGGCCCAGGGGCAAATGCTGCGAGGTGAATTTGACCAGCCATGCGTCATCGCCGGGCCGGGCAGTGGTTCGACACTGGTTCGATTGGCCTGGGGGCATGAAAAGCTGTGCTTTGGGTCTCGCGCCTCCAGAGCTGCCCGCGGCCACTAACGCGCTCAGCACCTCGTCGGTCTGCCCATCAAAAACGGCTTGGGCCTGAAGTCCGAGTGTGGTCAGGTCTTCGTCACCGCCTGGTGTCGGTGCAGCCTGCGAGGCTGGCTCGAAGGCCAATGCACCCATGCCGCGCTGGCCCACAAAGGCCAGCCGATCCATCGCCGTCAGCTGCGTCGGCGCTATGCCGTGCTGGCGGAATACTCTGTCTTGCAGCAGTTGCCCCCAGCCATCGGGTAAACAGTCGCCAAACACGCCGTGAAGCCCCTGGTGCGGTGTTTTCGGGGCCGCGTGAAGCGCCTGACCGGGCTGCAACGTAAAGGGCGATAGGCTGCCATGGCGCTGCTCATAGCCTTGTGCGTATTGAAAAAAGACCCCTTGGCGGTTTTGCGCCAGGACGCCCACAGTGACCTGTTCACCGGTCGATAGCGTGCGCGTTACGTCGAGCCGCTGTATTGGCTTAAAAGCCATGTTTGAGTACCTCATCAATCGAGGAGGGCGGGCTTGCGCTATTCGTATCGTGTTGGGTCAGCGCATAGAGCCGTGCCAGGTCATCCAGGCTTTGCCAGAGCAACAGCAGCTGGCGAAAGGATATCTGGCCGGTCGTTTCGAATTTCTTGATGGTGGGGGCGGGCACGTTGCTGCGCTGCGCCAGCGCCGCACGGGATAGCCTGGCCTGCTCACGCAACCTGCGTAGGTGGGCAGCAAAGGCCTGCTGAACATCGGTATCGTCCAACAACAGAAAACGCGGCATAAGCTCGCCTCCTTTTTATGGATATTCCTATATCCATTTTAGGCTATTTTAGCTATTAATGGATATGGATGTATCCGTTTTATGGCTGCGAAGTACACCTTCATTTCAGCGCTCTTCTCCATTGCCTTGCTTACAGCCCCAACAACTTCTCCACCGGCAAATGACTGGTAGCCTTCATTTCCCTCAGCGAGAGGTTGGAGCGGATGCTCGACACGCCGGGCAGTTGGCGCAGCACCGTTTCGACGAAGTGGCTGTAGTCGTCCAGGTCTTTGGCGACTACCTGTAGCAGGAAGTCGGCCTCGCCGGTGGTGTTGTGGCAGCTCAGTACGCGTGAGCTGGCCTGGATGATGCGCTCGAACTCTGCCGTCGCGGCTTCGCTGTGCTGGGTGCAGGTGATCTGCACGAAGGCCAGCACGTTACCGCCAAGCTTTCGCCGGTTCAGCGTGGCTTGGTAGCCTTCGATCACGCCCAGCTCCTCCAGGCGTTTATGGCGCCGCCAACAGGTGGCTTCGCTCATTCCCAGTCGCTCGGCCAGCTTGGCGATGGATAGCCGTCCATCGGCTTGAAGGCTATCGATGATGTGGGCGTCTACGTTATCCAATGGGATCATTTGAAAATCTCTTTCATGTTTATGCGTATAAAAGAAAGAGTGATGCAAAATTGGCGTGTATGTCCATTGATTCGAAAAGTAATTTCAGGTGTGGTTGGTTATAGTTAAAAACGATCAATACCGCGCAGGAGTCACCCATGAAAGCCGTTGTGTTTGAGCAGTTTTCTGCCCCGCCCAGCATCCAGCAGGTGCCGGATCCGACTCCCGAGCCCCACGGCGTCGTGGTCAAAGTTATGGCCAACGGCGTATGCCGCAGCGATTGGCACGGTTGGATGGGCCACGACCCGGATATCCAGCTTCCCCATGTGCCGGGCCATGAGCTGTCCGGCGTGGTGGAAGCGGTAGGCAAGGACGTGACGAAGTGGCGGATCGGGGATCGGGTGACCGTGCCGTTCGTCGGCGGCTGCGGCACCTGTCTGGAGTGCAACGCGGGCCACCATCAGGTATGCGATCGCCAGTTCCAGCCTGGCTTTACCCACTGGGGCTCGTTTGCCGAGTATGTGAGTATTCACTACGCTGACGTAAACCTGGTCGCCCTGCCGGACACCCTGACGTTCGATACCGCCGCCAGCCTGGGCTGCCGGTTCGTGACCTCTTTTCGTGCGGTGATAGACCAGGGCCGCGTGTCGGCGGGGCAGTGGGTGGCCGTGCACGGCTGTGGTGGCGTGGGGCTGTCGGCGATCATGATTGCCAGCGCAGCCGGCGCCAACGTGGTGGCGGTGGATATCTCCGAGCAGGCGCTCGCCCTGGCGCGCCAGCTAGGGGCGGTGGCCACGGTGAATGCCAATCAGGTGGCCAACGTGGTGGAGGCGGTGGTCGAGATCACCCAAGGCGGCGCGCACGTCTCGCTGGACGCGCTGGGCCACCCCACCACCTGCTTCAACTCCATCAGCAATTTGCGCAAGCGCGGCAAGCATGTCCAGGTGGGACTGATGCTGGCGGACCACAGCACGCCCGCCGTACCGATGAGCAAAGTGATCGCCAACGAGCTGGAAATTCTCGGTAGCCACGGCATGCAGGCGCATCGTTACGGCGACATGCTGGCGATGATCCAGTCGGGCAAACTGGCGCCTGAAAAGCTGATTGGCCGCCGGATCACGCTGGAGGAATCCGTGCAGGCGTTGACCAATATGGATAAGTTCGAAGGCGTGGGAGTCACCGTCGTCACGAAATTTTGATAAAAGAGGGGAGTTCGTTCTCATCAGAGGGTTTGCCAATGTCCCCGCTACGCATTCTTATCCTGTACATGCTCTCGGGCCTGATTTGCCTTGTACCCCTCACTGCTCAGGCCAACACCGCCACCTGGCAAGCCCTCCAAGAGGGCGGTTTGGTCATTCTCATGCGCCATTCGCTGGCGCCCGGCATTGGCGACCCGCCGGGGTTCGTATTGGAGGCGTGCGAGACCCAGCGCAACCTATCCAGCGAAGGTCGCGCCCATGCCGTGGCAGCGGGGCAGGCGTTACGGGAGCAGGGCGTGGCGATCGATGCAGTGTACAGCTCTCAGTGGTGCCGAGCGCTGGACACCGCTGAGCTGATGGCGGTGGGGCCTGTCATGTCTGCGCCGTGGCTGAATTCGTTCTTTCGCGGGCGTGGGGATCAGGTGGCCATTACCCAAGCGGCTCGTGAACGTATGGCGGGGTGGCAGGGGCCGGGGAATCTGTTGCTGGTCACGCATCAGGTGAATATCACGGCGCTGACCGGCGGCGGCGTCAGCTCTGGAGAAATGGTGATCGTGCGCCCCCAAGAGGAGGGTTTTACGGTGGTGGGGCGGCTGAACGTTCCCAGCCGCTAGCGGTTTCTGTGCATTTCCTTCAATGAACCGGGGTAAATTATTCGCTCCCCATCGCGGCGCTGAGGTTTTAGGCTGGGCGTATCGATAAGGAGGACGTTATGTCATCAGCCAATACCCCATCCGTTCGCCGCGTGGTCGCTCAGCATCCGGCTCGACGAGACGACATCGGCGATTTGGTCACCCGTCGGCCGCTGCCGGGGCCGGGGCTGGATCAGCTCGATCCGTTTCTGTTTTTGAACCACCACGGCCCCCAGGTGTACCCACCCAACAACCAGGGGCTGCCGTTCGGGCCGCACCCGCACCGTGGGTTTGAAACGGTTACCTTCATTTTGGAAGGTTCGCTGGCCCACGCGGATAGCGCCAAGCACCAGAGCGTGATTCACGCAGGCGGCGTGCAGTGGATGACCGCTGGCAGCGGCATCGTGCATGCGGAAATTTCCCCAAAGGAATTTCTGCGCGACGGCGGACCGCTGGAAATCCTGCAGCTGTGGGTCAACTTGCCGTCACGGCTCAAGATGAGCGAGCCCCGCTACGTAGGCCTGCAGGAGGACGGCATCCCCGCCGTTCCACTGGCGGGCGGCGGTACGCTCAACCTGATCGCCGGGGAGTGGCAGGGGCAGTCAGGCCCTATCGAGTCGCTGACCGGCGTGTTCATGTCCACACTCGCCCTGCCTGCGGGTACGCGTGAGCAGCTTCCCGTCGCCCCTGGGCGGCAGGTGTTTCTATACGTGGTGAGTGGCGATGTCACGGTGGGCGGCGAGCCCGCCAGAGCGCATCATTTGATCGAGGTCGACCGCGACGGTGACCACCTCACCATCGAGGCCGCCAGCGACGCGCGCCTGCTGTTTGGCCATGGCGACGCGATTGATGAGCCGGTCTACTCCCACGGCCCCTTCGTGATGACCACCCGCGACGAGATCGTTCAGGCGGTGGAGGATTATCAGAACGGCCAGTTTGGCGGGCTAGACGCGTAAGTCGCCGCATGGCGGCATAGCGAGCGGTGCGCGGACACGACGTCGCGCACCGTTTTCATGCCTATTCGTCCGATTTATTTGATGATTCGTCGGAATCTTGGCGGTTCTCGTTCCCTATCATGGCGCGAAATGGTTAATTTTTGTTCACTGGCTAGACTCAAGGCAGTGACGCTGCATCGCCGTGAACGAATGACAATAACCGGGACTGGGAGAGACCAATGATCAACCTGACCATCAATGGACAGTCGCATTCACTCGATATCCCCGACACGATGCCCCTACTTTGGGCGATTCGCGATGTCGTGGGCATGAAGGGCACCAAGTTTGGTTGTGGCATTGCCCAGTGCGGTGCGTGCACCGTGCATATCGATGGAGTGGCGACCCGCTCCTGCGTGATGCCGGTCTCTGCCGTCACCGGTGAAGTCACCACCATCGAAGCCATGGCGGACGACCCCGTTGGCCAAAAAGTGCAGCAGGCGTGGCTGGATCTCGGGGTCGCGCAGTGCGGCTACTGCCAGGGTGGCCAGATCATGAACGCGACGGGGTTGCTCAAACACAACCCAGCGCCGCAGCCCCAGGAAATCATCGACGCCATGTCAGGCAACTTGTGCCGCTGTGGCACCTACAACCGCATTTTGGCGGCGGTGGAGCGCGCAGCCGGTGAGGAGGCCAACTCATGAGCGATTCTCGCAACGCATTGCTGCTGGCCAACGTCAGCCGTCGGGGCGTGCTGAAAGGCATCGCCGGTGTGTCGGCCCTGCTGTTGGCGGCTCGCTGGGACATGAGCATGGCCAATCAACAGGCGCAGTTTGGGGCGGGCGCCATGCCGGGTGGCTGGGTGGACGATCCCAACGTGTTCATCCAGATCGATACCGATGGCCGGGTGACGTTCATCAACAACCGTGCCGAGATGGGCCAGGGGATTCGCACCAGTCTCGCGATGGTGGCGGCCGATGAGCTGGGCGCGCAGTGGGAGCATGTGCGCGTGCAGCAAGCCCCCGCCGACCAGGAGAAGTACGGTAACCAAAATACCGACGGTTCCCGCAGCATGCGCCACTGGTACGACCCTATTCGCCGCGCTGCGGCCGCTGCCCGGTTGATGCTACAGCAGGCCGCTGCCCAGCGGTGGGAAGTGCCGGTCTGGGAAGTCCACGCCGACTTGCACAAGATGACCCATCCGGCCACCGGGCGGGAGCTGGGCTTTGGCGAACTCGCCGAGGCGGCGCGTGAATTGGATGTGCCGGGCAGAAATGATCTGGTGTTGAAGTCCGATAGTGAGCTGCGCTTCGTCGGCAAGGAGAGCGGCTGGGTCAACGGTGAGCTGACGTCGTCGTCGCCCAAGGCATCGGATGGCGAGGACATCGTCAGCGGTAAAGCAATCTTCGGCGCCGATGTGGCCCTGGACGACATGCTCTACGCCGTGGTGGCTCGCCCACCGGTGTACGGGGCGACCATCCAAAGCGTCGACGATAGCGAAACGCTCAAGGTGCCCGGTGTTCAACGAACGATGCGCATCGACACGGCGACTCAGCCCGCGGCATTCAATCCGCTGGGCGGCATTGCGGTGATCGCCTCGAATACCTGGGCGGCCATCGAGGGGCGCAAGGCGCTGAACATCGAGTGGGATACCGGCGCCGCGGGCGATAACGCCGACTATCGTTCGAAGGCGTATCGCAAGGCCCTGGAGCAAGCGGCACAGTCGTCGGGGAAGGTGATCCGTCAATCCGGCGATGTGGAGGCCGCGCTGAGTAACGCCGACCGGCGCGTCGCGGCGACGTATTACATGCCGCACATGGCACAGGCCCCCATGGAACCCCCGGTAGCCATCGTGCGTGTCCAAGACGGCAAAGCCGAAGCGTGGGCGCCGGTTCAGCATCCCAGAGCCGCCCGCGAGGGGGTGGCCAGCGTGTTGGGGCTTGAGCTAGAGAACGTGACCGTCCATCAAACGCTGCTGGGTGGTGGCTTTGGGCGTAAGTCCAAGCCGGACTTCGTGAGCGAAGCGGCTTGGGTGGCCAAGGCGTTCGAGGGCCGGCCGGTCAAACTGCAGTGGACTCGCGAAGACGATGTGCAGCACGCCTTTTTTCACGCGGTCTCCGTGGACCATCTGGAGGCGAGTCTCGACGCCGACGGTAACGCCACGGGCTGGCTCCACCGCACCCTGTCGCCCAGCATTGCCTCGCTGTTTGCCCCGGACCCTGAGCATAAGCAAGCGTTCGAGCTGGGGATGGGCCTGAATACGATGCCGTTCGACATTCCCTCCGTGCGCCTGGAAAACCCGCCTGCCCCCGCCCATGTGCGCATCGGCTGGTTTCGTGCCGTCTACAACCTGCCCCACGCCTGGGCGATCCAGAGCTTTGCCCATGAGATGGCCGTGGCCGCTGGCCGTGACCACAAAGAGTACGCGCTGGCGCTGCTCGGCCCCGACCGTAAAATCGATAACCTGACCCTGGGGGACGGCTGGAATTACGGTGAAAACCCTGACCTATATCCCATCGATACCGCTCGCCTGCGCCGGGTCATCGAGCGCGCCACCGAGCAAGCGGGCTGGGGCCGCGAGATGCCCGAGGGGCGTGGATTGGGGCTGGCGTTTCACCATAGCTTCGTGTCGTATACCGCGATCGTCTTCGATGTGGAAGTCGACAGCGAGGGCAGCGTGATCATCCATCAGGCGGACATCGCCTTCGATTGCGGCCCGCAGGCGAACCCCGAGCGGATCCGCTCGCAGCTCGAAGGAGCGTGCGTGATGGGAATCGGTATTGCGCTGAAGAGCGAAGTGACGTTTGAAGACGGGGTCGCCCAGCAGAGCAATTTCGACAAGTACCTCATACCCCGCATGCCGGATGCGCCCAAGGTCGTGAGGGTGCATCTCATCGACAATCCCGGTGATGCCATGGGAGGCGTCGGCGAGCCCGGCTTGCCGCCGGTCGCTCCTGCCTTGTGCAACGCGATCTATGCGGCGACGGGCAAGCGTATCCGGCGATTGCCCGTTGCTGGCCAGCTGAGTACTTGAGCATGCAGAGTCTGGATGCCCAAGTTGTCGCGCAGGCCCTTGAGTGGGCCAGGGGCGGCGACACGGTTTGGTACTGCACGGTCCTGTCGACCTTTGGCTCGTCCCCACGGGAGCCGGGCTCCATCATGGTGGCCAACGCCAGCGGTGACCACGTGGGGTCGCTCTCCGGCGGGTGTGTCGAGGAGGATTTCCTCGCACGGGTGATGGCCGGTGAGTACACGATGCCCGCCGTGATCGTGCGCTATGGCGCCCCCGGGAGTGGGGATGGCCATCCCCAGGTGCGCCTGCCCTGTGGCGGCATACTCGATGTGCTGGTCGAGAGACGCGAGGCGACGTCGGCGAACGTTCAGCATTTCGAGCAGCTCAGCGCGGCGCTGGCCGGTGAGCAGGAGTTGCTGCGACGCGTCAGCCTGGCCGATGGCGCCGCGTCGCTGGCGCCCGCGAGCGCTGGCGGGCAGCGTGTGTGCTACGAGGCGCATGGGGAGAGCGTGCTCCTGCGCGTGGGGCCCGTGGCCAAACTCATTCTCGCCGGATACTCCTCGGTGGCCGACGCGTGCGCGCATTTCGCCCTGCGGTTGGGGTATCAGGTCGTGCTATGCGATCCGCGGGAGGAGGTCACGGCCAGTGTCGAGTGGCCCGAGGGGATGACCTTCGTTCCCCAATTGCCGTCCCAGTACATTGCCCTGCCGGGGATGTGTACGTCGTCGACCGCTGTGGTGGCCGTGACCCACGATCCGCGAATCGACGACCTGGCCATGATGGAAGCGGTCAAAACCCCGGCGAGCTACATTGGCGTCATGGGCTCTCGACAAACCTCCCGGGCCAGGGCCGCGCGCCTGCGCCGAACCGGCGGGCTGAGCGAGGCAGAGATCGAGCGTATCCACATGCCCATCGGCCTCGATTTGGGCAGCAAAACCCCGGCGGAAATCGCCCTGGCGATCATGGCGGACGTTCTTCGCGTGCGACGAGGGCGCGTCTCGGTGGGTAGCCAAGGCTACGAGGAGGGCGCCGACGATGACGCCATACGCGCAGGCCCAAGTCGATAAGCGCTGCTTCTACACCGGCTCGCCGCGGTAGTAGTGCCATAAAAACAGCGACCCTACGCTGCGCCAGGGCGACCAGTGCGCTACCAACTGTCGGGCCTGCGTCGGCGTAGGTTTGTCTTCCAGGCCCTTCAACCGGCCCAGCGCGACACGTAACGCAAGATCGTCGGCGGGGAAAATGTCGGGGCGCTGGAGCGAGAACATCAGGTAGATCTCCGCGCTCCAGCGGCCAAACCCACGCAGTTGGGTAATCGCGGCAATGGCCTCGTCATCGCTGAGATGCGCCAAACCATCGGCGCTAAACGTACCCGCAAGCTCCGCCTCTGCCAGTCCTTTGGCGTACTCGATCTTACGCCACGATAGCCCTGCATCGCGCAGTGCTTGGCCTTCTACGTCCATCACCGCCTTGGCATGCAGTTCGGGCAGCAGCGTATTCACCCGGCCCATGATCGCCCGAGCGGCCTCGGTGGAGATCTGCTGGCTGACGATGGTCGAAAAGAAGGTGGCAAACCCCGGGTCGCGCTGGCGCGGGTTGGGCGCACCGACCAAGGGGTAAGCGCGAGCAATGTCGGGGTCGGCGCTGGCCAAGGCCTGCATGGCGCGCTCGAGGGTACAGGGAGTCATGGCCACCTCTCTTGATCAATAGAGCATCGTAACATCCTAGCAGTTGCTACTTTGATGATGACGCGAAAGTGCAGAGTGCCTTGCCCTTTGCATGCTAACTTTTTTAGCGTCGTATATTTCTACTTTCGTCTAATCCTGCCATCATTTGCGGTTAACCAGGATCGTTTCAGTGAACAGGCGCTTTACACAGCGCCTGGGGAGAGAGGTATGCAAGCATCATCAACGGAGCTGGCGCGGCATCCGCGATGGGCGGAGTTCGTGCTGGCGCTGGGCGGGTTCGGCATCGGCACCAGCGAATTCGTCATTATGGGGTTGATGAACCGCGTGGCGGAAGACCTAGCCGTGAGCGTGCCGCAAGTAGGCTACTCCATCAGCAGTTATGCGCTGGGGGTCGTGGTGGGGGCGCCGCTAATCTCGACACTGGCCGCGCGGGTGCCTAAACGAGCCCTGCTGATCGCACTGATGTTGGTATTTGCTTTGGGCAACATTGCCAGCGCCATGGCCCCGGGATTTTGGTCGTTCGTCGGGCTGCGCTTTTTAGCAGGGTTGCCCCATGGGGCGTATTTTGGTGTGGCGGCGCTAGTGGCCGCCGGCGCGGTGCCGGTCGATCAACGGGCGCGGGCCATTGCCCGCGTCATGATGGGGCTGACGGTGGCCATTCTAATCGGTGCGCCGTTGGGCACCTGGGCGGGTAACCTGTTGGGCTGGCAGATCGCCTTTGCGGCGGTCGGCGGCATTGCGCTGCTCACGGCGCTGTTGATTCGCCTGTTTGTGCCTGTGCAGCCTGTCGATGCTCACGCCAGCCCGTTGCGAGAGCTTTCCGCACTGGTCAAACAGCGCGTGCTGGTGACCATTGCGATTGCCTGTATCGGCTGCGGCGGTATGTTTTCGATCTTCAGTTATGTCATGCCGACGCTGACCCAGCAGGCGGGCATGAGCGAAGCGCTGGGACCTTTGGTGTTGGTCATCTTTGGCCTGGGCTCCATCGCCGGTAACTTGGTGGGCGGGCGCATGGCGGATAAAAACCTGATGCGGGCCATTCCTACCATTTTGGTGTGGTGCGCTGTGGTGCAGGGGCTGTTCTACTTTGCTGCCAACCAGGTGTGGTCGGGACTGCTGTTCGTGGGGTTGGTGGGCACCAGCATGGCGCTGGCCCCGTCGTTGCAAACGCGGCTGATGGACGTGGCCGAAGATGCCCAAACCATGGCGGCCTCCATGAACCACGCGGCATTCAACGGTGCCAATGCGCTGGGCGCGTGGCTGGCGGGCTTGGCGATTAGCGCTGGGTTTAGCTGGTCGAGCACGGGACTGGTCGGGTCGGGGCTTGCGCTGTGTGGCCTGGTGATTTTTGCTTGGGGGCGCTGGCTGGAGAAGCGCACGGGGTCAGCGCAACCAACGGTTGCTCATGGTTGTAAATAAGGTATGGCTAAATAAATGCTGATGTCATTTAAAGTGGCAAAAAGCGCGTATCGTTCCTAGGGTGTAAAGGTGCAATCCATAAGGAGGTGACCTATGCATACTTCAGTGAATACTTCGCGTCTTGTCACGTTGAGCGCCATTGCTGCACTGACCATCGGGCTGGCGGGCTGTGGTTCCACGACCGGTGAGCGGGCAACCAGCGGTGCCGGTGTCGGGGCGGCGGTTGGTGCAGGGGCCGCTGCCGTGACCGGTGGTAGCGTCACACAAGGGGCTGTCATTGGTGGTGGTGTGGGTGCCGCCACGGGGGCAGCCACCGATGAAGAGGATATCAACCTCGAATAACTCACCTGCCTAGCGGCATAGGCTAAAACCGCGCATGCCTAGATGAAAGTGGTCGGCATGCGCGGCGTTGTACTCAGGACCAAGTACATTGCCGAACGTCTCACACGCGCCATCCCGCGCGGCTCGCAAAAACGCTCCCGCGTTACCCGTATCGTCCCAGTCGCTAATGAGCGATATTCGCTGGCCGTTCTCGAACTGAAACCCCACCACATCCAGCGCTTCGGCGGTCGCGTGCTCGCTACGTCGCCCCGTCTCACGGCCATATACGTTGCGGCAGGCAAAACTACCCACATGGTTCACTTGGGCGACCCGGCTACCCATGATGGCCTGTGCGGCAGGCTGCAACGCATGGCGTTCATACATCACCCACGCCAGCGCTAGCGGGCAGGAGGCCACGAAACTCTGGTTGAAGCGCACGCTACTGCGTTGCATGCGTACGGTATTGCTGAGTGGGCAGCTGGCGGTAGGGGTGTAATCGGCCAGTGGCGTGTAGCGCAGTTCGCCTTCGGGCACGGTGTCGAGCGCTGCGAGGCAGGCGGTGCGGTCGTCGTTCAAGCGCTTGAGCTTCAGTTGGGTAATGGGCGTGATAGGGTCATCGACGTGTAACGGCGCCCAGGGAGCCCAGTGCCGGGGAATCTCGATCATCCCTTTTTGCAGCGCCACTCCCAGCGCAATCAAGCATAAAATGAACAATGTGCTGCGCATGCTGACCTCCTTGCGGCTGTTTGGAAACGCTACAGTCCCTGCCATGGGTGTGCGATACTGCGCACCCTATGACGTCGGCAGTGGCCAGCCTGCGTGATGACGAACGACCATTTTGACTAACTAGGGAAGCGCTTCATGTCCCAGGGTACGCTGTTTATTGTTTCTGCCCCGTCGGGCGCGGGTAAAACCAGCCTCGTTCGTGAGCTGATCGAAAGCCTGGACGGTATTCAGGTGTCGGTGTCGCATACCACGCGTGCCAAACGCGAAGGTGAGGTCAATGCCGTCAATTACCACTTTACCCAAGTGCCTGACTTCGAAGCGATGATCGACCGCGGCGACTTCTTCGAGTATGCCAAGGTCTTCGACAATTACTATGGCACGTCGCGTCAGTCGGTCCAAACCTTGCTAGACGCGGGGCAAGACGTCATCCTAGAGATCGATTGGCAGGGCGCGCAGCAGGTACGCGAGCAGATGCCTTCTGCCGTGTCGATCTTCATCCTACCGCCATCGCGTAGCGAGCTGGAGCGACGTCTCTCCAGCCGTGGCACCGACGAACACGCGGTGATTGCCCGACGCATGCGCGATGCAGTCAGTGAGATGTCCCACTACGACGAGTACGACTACCTGGTCATCAACGACGACTTCACCACGGCGCTTCAGGAACTCCAATCGCTGGTGATCAGCCGCCGCTTGACGCGCGCCACCATGCAGGAACGCCACGCGCCGCTGCTCGATGCACTCTTGTCACAGGCGCCTAGCGTCGAGTAATCTATCAGGTCCTATCACCACTCTTTTCGCTGGGTCGGCGACGTTGTTCAACAACGCCGGCCCGGCGTCGTCATTACAGGAAGGCCCCATGGCTCGCGTAACCGTTGAAGATTGTCTGGAAAATGTAGAAAACCGCTTCAAACTGGTGATGATTTCCACCCAGCGTGCTCGCCAGCTGGCACGCGGCTCCCGCGATGCTCAACTGCCCTGGGAAAACGATAAGCCCACCGTCATGGCGCTGCGCGAAATCGCCGCAGGCCTGGTGGATCACAGCGTTCTGGACGAGCCGGTCGAAGCGCCGGTGCGCGCGCGTCCCGCCATGACGCCTAGCACTCAAATCGACGATTAAGCAGGCAGCGATTAGAGGCGCGGTACATGTTCACCATCGATGACCTGGCCGATCGACTCGGCGGCTACTTACCCCCGGACGAGATCCAGCAGGTCAAGCGCGCCTTCTACTACGCCGAGCAGGCCCACGATGGCCAGCGCCGCCGCTCGGGTGAACCTTACGTCACCCATCCGCTGGCGGTCGCCAATATTCTCGCCAACATGCACATGGACCATCAAAGCCTGATGGCCGCCATGCTGCACGACGTGATCGAAGACACCGGCGTGTCCAAAAAAGCCCTGGCGGCCCAGTTCGGCAAGCCGGTAGCCGAGCTCGTCGACGGTGTTTCCAAGCTTACCCAGATCACCTTCGAAGACAAAGCCGTTGCTCAGGCGGAAAACTTCCAGAAGATGGTGCTGGCGATGTCGCGGGATATTCGCGTCATCATCGTCAAGCTGGCCGACCGACTGCACAACATGCGCACCTTGGGCGCGTTACGCCCTGACAAAAAGCGCCGCATCGCCCGGGAAACCCTGGAAATCTATGCGCGTATTGCGGGTCGGTTGGGTATCAATACCATTCGTGTCGAGCTGGAAGACCTCTCGTTCCAGGCGATTCACCCCATGCGCGCCGAGCGTATCAAGCGCGCCGTGGCCAGTGCGCGGGGCAATCGTCGCAGCGCCATGCGGGAAATTCAGTCATCGCTGCAGCAGAGCCTCGACGATGAAGGCCTGAAAGGCACGGTGATTGGTCGCCAAAAGCACCTGCTCTCGATCTACAAGAAGATGCGCGATCAGCGTAAGCCCTTCATCGAGATCATGGATGTCTTCGGTTTTCGGATCATCACCGAAGACGTGGCGAGCTGCTATCGAATCCTAGGCGTCGTGCACAACCTTTATAAGCCGGTGCCGGGGCGGTTCAAAGACTACATTGCGATTCCCAAAGCGAACGGCTATCAAAGCCTGCACACTACGCTGTTTGGCCAGCGGGGCATGCCCATCGAAGTGCAGATCCGCACCCGAGAGATGGAAGCCATGGCCAATAACGGGATCGCTGCCCACTGGCTCTATAAAGCCGGCCAGACCGCGCACCCGATTGCCGAAGGTAGCCACGCTCGCGCCCGCGCCTGGGTGAAGGGGCTTTTGGAGATGCAGCGCCACGCGGGGGATTCGCTGGAGTTCATCGAGCACGTCAAGAACGACCTGTTCCCCGACGATATCTACGTGTTCACCCCGAAAGGCGACATCATGGAGCTGCCCCAGGGCGCCACGGTGATCGACTTCGCCTACAGCGTACACACCGATATCGGCAATAACTGCATCGCCTGCCGGATCGACCGTCACCTCGCGCCGCTCTCCACGCGGCTGGAAAGCGGCCAGACGCTGGAGATCATTACTGCCCCCGGCGCGCGTCCCAATCTGGCGTGGCTGAATTTCGTCACCACGGCCAAGGCGCGCTCCGCCATTCGCCATGCGTTGAAGCATCAGCAGCAGGCGGAGGCGGTGATGCTGGGCCGTCGACTGCTCAACAAGGCGCTGGCACCGTTCGAAACGAGCCTGGAAGAGCTCGACGAGAGTATCTTCGAGCAGGCGCTCGAGCAGCTGGACGCACCGTCGCTGGATGCCTTGCTCGAGTCGTTGGGGTTAGGCAACCGCATGGCGCACGTGGTCGCGCGCCGCTTGGTGGATGTCGCCCATGGCGACAGCTTCGATAAGACACTGTCTGACAGCAACGACAAGGCCGTGGTCATCAGCGGCAGCGAAGGCATGGTGATCAACTTTGCCCGTTGCTGCCACCCCTTGCCCGGCGACCCGGTGGTAGGACATCTCTCGGTCGGTAAAGGGCTGGTGGTACACCGCAGCGAGTGTAAAAACCTCGCCGAGCGTAAAAACGATCCCGAAAAGCTGTTTGCGCTGGAGTGGTCGGAACACATCGACGAAGACTTCCCGGTGGCACTGCGTATCGAAATCGAAAGCCGCCGTGGCTTAGTGGCCGAGCTGGCGGGACTGGTGACCGATGCCGATGCCAATATCGAGCGCATTGGTATCGAAGAGCGCGACGCGCGCCTCTCCACCGTCAATCTCACGCTGTCGGTCAAAGGGCGTGTCCACCTCGCCCGCATCATTAAACGCATCCGTAACCTGCCCAACGTTGGCAAAATTACCCGTACCGCTAACTAAACACCCATGCGTCGACGGCTGGCGTTTCAAGCTGGCGGCGTCAGCCATGGCGATAATAAGCAACGTTTCATTTTTACAGGAGAAGGACACCCCATGAGCAACAAAGCGGTTATCAACACAGAAAAGGCCCCTGCCGCCATCGGCCCTTATTCCCAGGCCATCAAAGCAGGCAACACGGTGTATCTGTCGGGCCAGATTCCGCTCGACCCAGACACCATGGAAATCGTCTCGGACGATTTCGAAGCTCAGGCGCGTCAGGTCTTTACCAACCTGCAGGCCGTGTGTGAAGAAGCCGCTGGGTCGCTGGGCGATATCGTCAAGCTCAACCTCTATTTGGTCGATCTGGACAACTTTGCGATCGTCAACAAGGTGATGGAAGAGTTCTTTTCCACGCCGTTCCCGGCGCGTGCGGCGGTCGGCGTGAAGGCGCTGCCCAAAGGCAGCCAAGTAGAAGCCGAAGCCGTGATGGTGATCGGCGACTAAACGGCGTGACACCGACGCATACAAAAAGAGCGAGCCTATGAGGCTCGCTCTTTGCGTTTTCTAGCGTTCCAATCGACTCGCGGCTGGAGCGCTAGGCTTTTTGCAACTCTAAAAAACCGCCCTCTTTCAACACCTGGGCATAGCCCTCTTTGTAGGTCGGATAGCGGAAGGTGTAGCCAGTTTCGAGAATACGGCGGTTGTCGCAACGCTTGCTGGCACGACGGCGCAGCGGCGACTGCATGGTGTCGGTGGACTCCACCTTCAACTGTTTGGCCAACCACGCCATCACGTTGTGCATGGTCACCGGTTCGCAGTCGCTACCGAGATAAAGGTCGGCCAGCGGTGTGCCGCTCTCCTGGCAGCGGATCAGGTGCGCCAGAATGCCGGTGCAGTCGTCCCGATGGATGCGGTTGGAGTAGATCACCGGCGTGACGGCGGCCAGTCGGCCTTCGGCCACTTGGTGAATCAAACGATCACGCCCTGGGCCATAAATACCGGAGAAGCGCACCACGGTGCCGGGCAGCGGGTGATTGAGCAGCGCCTGTTCGGCCTCGCACATCAGGGTGCCGGAGAAACTAGTGGATTCCGTGGGGCTCTCCTCGTTGACCACCTCGCCCTCTTGCTGACCATAGACACTGGTAGAGGAGACGAAGAAGATGCGCCGTGGCGGTGTGTCGTGCTGCTCCAGTACGCTGAGCACACGCTTGAGACCGTCTGGATAGGCGCTTTGGTAAGCACTCTCTTCGAAGCGGTCTGCACTGACGGTGTAAATCACGTAGTCGGCTTGGGGCAGGGCGCTGGCGTCGGCTCCTTCCAGGTCGTTGAGATCGAGGGATAGCGGCTCGATGCCGGTATGCTCTAATGCGTTGGCTTGGCGGCGCACACCTATCACGCGATGCCCATCGTTTAGCAGCTCTTGTCCAAGCGTGACGCCGATGTCTCCACAGCCGATAATCAGTACCGTTAGTTTCACCTTGCTCACCCCTCTTGATAAATATTCCCTATCAGATACAAAGTCCCTATGAGATGTGCCATCTTCAATAGGGCTTGTCTGTCCTTTTCCGTCTCGCTAACACGATGACTCGAGCTGCAACGAGAGGATGCCACTGGCATTGCTATGACTTTAACAGAACTTCGCTACATCGTAACCCTTGCCCAAGAGCGCCATTTTGGCCGCGCCGCCGAGCGCTGCCATGTTTCCCAGCCGACGCTCTCGGTCGCCGTGAAAAAACTCGAAGACGAGCTGGACATTCCGCTGTTCGAACGCTCTAAATCCACCGTGCAAGTCACGCCCTTGGGCGAAAAGATCGTTGCCCAGGCCCAGCGCGTATTGGAACAGAGCGGTTTGATCTACGAGCTGGCCAGCGCGGGCAAAGACCAGCTCGCTAACCCGCTGCGCATCGGCGCGATTTATACCATTGGACCTTACCTGTTCCCCCATTTGGTGCCAGCACTGGCCAGCGCTGCCCCGCAAATGCCGCTGTATATCGAAGAGGGCATGACCGGCACGCTGCGCGCCAAGCTGCGTAGCGGCGAGCTGGACGTGATCATCGTGGCCCTACCGTTTACCGAAACCGACGTGGTCACCAAGCCGATCTACGACGAGCATTTCGAGGTGTTGATGCCTGCCAGCCACCCGTGGGTCGAGCGCGAGGCGATCCATAAAGAGGATCTATTAGAAGAGCGGCTGCTGCTGCTGGGCGAAGGCCACTGCTTCCGCGACCAAATCCTCGAAGCTTGCCCGGCGATTACGCAAAAGCTCAACAGTCCCAACAATACCCTGATTGCCGAAGGCGGTTCGCTCGAGACGATTCGCCATATGGTGGCGTCCAAACTCGGCATTACCGTGCTGCCGCAGTCGGCGCTCGGCACCGACCAGTACGAGAACGCCATGCTGGTCAGCCGCCCCTTCGTAGAACCAGCACCCTCGCGCACGGTGGCCATTGCCTGGCGAGCCAGTTTTCCGCGCCCGAAGGCCATCGATGCCTTGGCCAACGCGATCAGCCAGTGCCAGCAGCCGGTGCATAAGGTGAAGCAAGCCCCATGAGTGAGCTGTCCGCACCGGTGACGGCGCTCAAGGGCGTAGGCGAGGCGCTGGCCATCAAGCTGGCCCGCCTAGGTGTGGAGCGCGTGAGTGATCTGCTGTTTCACTTGCCGCTACGCTACCAGGATCGCACGCGACTTACCCCCATTGGCCTGCTGCGGGCAGGCCATGAAGCGGTGGTCGAGGGGGAAGTGACCGCCAGCGATATCGTCAAAGGGCGACGGCGCAGCCTGCTGATTCGTCTGCGCGACGATAGCGGCATTTTGAGTCTGCGCTTTTTCCACTTCTCGCCCGCGCAACAGCAGCAGCTTCTCCCCGGCGTGACCGTTCGAGCGTTTGGCGAAGCGCGGGCAGGTGCCACGGGGCTAGAGATCTATCATCCGGAATACCGTCTTAGCGGTGGCAGTGAAACGCCGGTGGAGGAGTACTACACGCCGATTTACCCCACCACCGAGGGGCTGCACCAAACCCGTCTGCGGGCGCTGACCCAGCAGGCGCTGCGCCTGTTGGAGCAAGCGCCCGAAGCGCTGCCCGATGTGATTCCCGATGCCCTGCGCCAGCGCTTCCAACTGCCGGGGCTGCACGCTAGCTTGCAGCTACTGCACCAGCCGCCGCCGGACGTGGATTTGGAGCAGCTGACCCATGGCCACCACCCCGCCACGCGGCGCCTGGCGTTGGAAGAGCTGCTGGCTCATCAACTGAGCCTGCGGGAAGTGCGCCTGCGTATCCAGGCCGACGGCGCGCCGGAGCTACCGTCGGGGCGCAGCCTGCAAACGCGCTTTCTGGCGCAGCTACCGTTTGCGCTCACCGGTGCCCAGCGTCGGGTGCTGGAAGAAATCGCCCTCGACCTGGCCCGCCCCGCGCCCATGCTGCGGCTGGTGCAGGGGGACGTTGGGTCGGGCAAGACGGTGGTGGCGGCCATGGCGGCGCTCTCGGCGCTGGCGGGCAACTGCCAAGCGGCGATGATGGCGCCCACGGAGATCCTCGCCGAACAGCACTACCGCGCCTTCAAAGCGTGGTTCGAGCCGCTGGGCATCGAAGTGGCGTGGTTGGCAGGCAAGCTAAAGGGCAAGGCGCGGCTGGATGCCAAAGCCGCCATTGCCGATGGTCGAGCGCGCATGGTGGTGGGCACCCACGCGCTATTTCAAGACGACGTGCATTTCCAGTGTCTGGGGCTGGCGATCATCGATGAGCAGCACCGTTTTGGCGTGCACCAGCGCCTTGCCCTGCGGGAAAAGGGCGAAGCCGGTGGACTGACGCCCCATCAGCTGATCATGACCGCCACGCCGATTCCCCGCACCCTGGCCATGAGTGCCTATGCGGACTTGGACGTCTCGGTGATCGACGAGCTGCCGCCGGGACGCACGCCGGTGAAAACCGTGGTGGTGTCGGACGAGCGCCGCCCCGAGGTGGTCGAGCGTATTCGCAACGCCTGCCGTGACGGTCGCCAAGCCTATTGGGTGTGTACGCTGATCGAAGAGTCGGAGGCGCTGCAGTGCCAGGCCGCTGAAGTGACCCGCGATGAACTCACCCAGGCGCTGCCCGAGTTGGCCATCGGGCTGATTCATGGGCGTATGAAGGCGGCCGAAAAAGCCGAGGTGATGGAGGCCTTCAAAGCCGGTGAGCTCGACCTGCTGGTGGCGACCACGGTGATCGAGGTGGGAGTCGACGTGCCCAACGCTAGCTTGATGATCATCGAAAACCCTGAGCGTTTGGGGCTTTCTCAGCTTCATCAGCTGCGCGGCCGTGTGGGACGCGGCAGCACCGAAAGCTTCTGCGTGCTGCTTTACCACCCGCCGCTCTCCAAAAGCTCTCGGGAACGGCTCGGCGTGATGCGGGAAACCACCGACGGCTTCCGTATTGCTGAAAAAGACTTGGAAATCCGCGGCCCTGGCGAGGTATTAGGGACTCGCCAAACCGGCCTCGCCCAGATGAAAATCGCCGATCTAGAGCGCGATGCCGACCAGCTAGAGCGGGTCACCGCCCTGGCTCAGGCGCTCCAGGGCAACACCGAGGTCACTACCGTGCTAGTGCGCCGCTGGCTGGGCGAGGCGGCGGGCCGCTACGGGCAGGTGTAATGGCGGTGTAGTGAGGTGGCATCGAGGCGTGGCCAAGGGTCACGTGGCCGTATCGAGCGCGTGCAGCGACTCTGCGTTCGAATCGGTCAAACGATGGGCGGCATCGCTCAAGGGGCCAAGCTGCTCGGCAATCAGGCGCAGCTGGCTTTGAATGGGTCGATAGAGCGTGATGGCCTTCTCTTCTCCGCTGCCGCCGTGCTCACCTAGCTGGCTCAGCAGCTCGTTGGCAGGCGCGGTCAGCGGCTCCACGGGTAGGCGTTTATCCAGCTGTTCCGCTAGCTGTTCCAGTAAGGCGCTGATCCGCTTGGCCTGCGGCACGAGGGTGGCATCGTCTTCATCCTCTGCCAGCCGGTGGCGGTGGGCACCTAGCGCGGAGAGGTGGCTGAGCAGCGTGTTGGAGAGCACCAAAAAGCGCAGCCCGTTGTCGGCATCCTGCTTCCGGTAGTGCCCTGGCTCGTGGAGCATGTTGGTGAGCAGGGTCGAGAGCGCCGCATCCGCGTTGTGCGCATTGCGCCGTGCCAAGCGGTAAGCTAGGTCGTCCTGCTTGCCCTCTTCGTACTGGTGGACGATTTCGTCCAAGTAGCGGCGGTGGTTGGTCAGCACCTTGGCGGCCTCACGGTAGAGGCGGCGGCCCTGCCAGTCCGGCAGAATGAAAAATACCGCCAGTCCCGCAATCAGCGAGCCGATCAACGTATCGAACAGCCGCGGCCAGATAAGGTCGAAGCCATCCCCCACCTGATTGAAACTGCACAGCACCAGCAGGGTGATCGAGGCCGTGGCGATCACGTAATGCTTTTCACGATTGGCAAAGAATGACACGCCCGCCGCCACGGCAATCATGCTCTGGATTAGCGGCTGGGGAAACAGGCTGATGGAGGCCCAGCCTGCCACCAGCCCGAGTACCGTGCCCACTATCCGCTGGGAGAGAAAGCGCCGCGTGGTGGCAAAGTTAGGTCGACATACGAACAGCGTGGTCAGCAAAATCCAGAACCCTTGCTGGGGGTCGAGCCACTGCAGCAGCCCATAGCCCGCCACTAGCGCGGTGGTTAGGCGCACCGCGTGGCGAAAGGTCGGCGAGCCTAGCGTGATATTGAGCCGCACCCGTTTCCAGGCCTCCTGCAGACTCGAGGGAGAGCGGTCGTAGAGCGCGCTATCCCGGCGTTCGTCGTCGGTATCCGGGTTGTGGGCGCTGGCAATCTGCGCCTCGAGCGTGGTGAGGTTGTCCGCTAAGGCATTCAACGGGCGCATCAGTGGCCGCCATTCGGGCTTGCCGCGCTCGCTCAGATTATCGATCGAGGCGCGCAGGTCGGCTAGCGCCTGCTCGCTCTGCTCGTGGCTGAAAGGGCGATTCAGCAGCAGCGATTTGGCCAGCTGGCGGCAGGCGCGGCCCTGCTGGTCGAGTAGCCGTTGGCAGCGAAACAGCACATCGTGGTGGAAAAAGGCGTCAGTAAGCGCGCTGTAGGGGTAGTGGGTGGAGCTGGCCCGTTCGTGGATATCCTGGGCGATAAAGTAAATTTGCAGGTAGCGGTTGAGCTTACGGTTACCGCGCTGGCCCTCTAGGCGGCGAAAAATCATCTCCTTGGCTTGGTTGAGCGCCTCCACCACTTGGCCGTTCTGCCGTGCTAATGCCACGCGGCGAGCTTCGACATCCACACCGCGTACCGGCTCGAACAGCGCCGACTTCAAGATCAAGAACTCCCCCAGGGCTTTGTAGACCCGCGCCATGCTCTGCTTGACCGGCTGGCGGGAGAACAGTGCACACCACACCACGGAAATCGCGCCGTACCAGGCCGCTCCGGCCAAAAGCAGCAGCTGGCGCGAGGCGACGTCTTCATCCACGCCACCGTGCTGCTCGATATTGATCATGGAGTAGATCGACAGAATCAGCGTGCCCGAGGCAATCGTCGCGTAGCGCTGGCCAATCGCCCCCAGCATGATCAGCGTGAAGGTAGAGAGCGCCAAGCCGACCGCAAATAGCCACGGCCACGGAAACAGCCACTGCACCACGAACGACGCCGATGCAAAGCAGAGCAGCGTCACTACCAGTGCCTGCAAACGCCCTTGCCAGCTATCGTCGGTCTCGGAGAGGGCACTGGCAATGATGCCCAAAAATAGCGGAATGACCAGTGCCACATCCCCCGCTAGCCCGCTCAACAGCAGCGCCCCGCTGAAGGCGATGAACACCCGCAGGCTGTAAGCGAACTTGTCCAGTGTCCAAAGGCGGCGCAGGGAATGGGTCAGGGGCATAGAGGCTCGTGTGACAAGTGATGTTAGACTTTAGTCTTGGTTAGTATAGAGGCATCGCAACGATGATGTCGCTCTTAACCTATCAACGCTAATGCTATCGCGGCCATGTGTTCTAAAAATTAGTGCACCAAAACGCTATGATTGAAACAGTAACCTTTCGATACTCGGAGTGACTCTAAAAAAAATAGGATCACTCCCATGGATCTAAAACTGCTGCTGGACTGGCGTCTACATCTGCTGGTGATACTGACATCGATGTTTTCCGAGTGGATCGGCATCATTCGGATTCCGCTTGGGCCGGGAACATTACTACTATTACCACTCCTCTACGCGTTTATCATTGGCGTACTCTTCAATCCTCATCTCTTTTCAGCAATGGGCAAGGCCATTCCCAAGCCGGTGAGTCATGCCGCAGGCCCCATCATTCTGATCGCTATTTTGCCGTTCATTGCCAAGTTTGGCTCCACCATTGGGCCAGCGATCGAGCAAATTATCGCGGCGGGTCCTGCGCTGATTCTTCAAGAGCTGGGGAATCTTGGCACCATGCTGATCGCGCTGCCCTTTGCGGTACTCGTGCTCAAAATGGGCCGGGAAGCGATTGGTGCGACCTACTCCATTGCCCGCGAACCCAACATTGCCATTATTTCAGACCGTTACGGGCTAAGAAGCCCTGAAGGCATCGGCATTATGGGCGTGTACGTGGTGGGTACTATGTTCGGTACGCTCTACTTTGCCCTGATGGCGGGCTACATCGCCTCGCTAGATATCCTCGATATCCGCGCGCTGGCCATGGCCTGCGGTGTCGGCAGTGGCAGCATGGTAGCGGCATGCTCGGCAGCGTTGGCAGAAGCCGTCCCTGCCGCCAAAGATGAGCTGCTTGCCTTTGCCGGCGCCAGCAATCTGCTCACCTACGCCACCGGATTGTATGTATCGCTCTTTATTGCGCTACCGGTCACCGAGTGGATGTTTACGCGTTTGAAGGGTACCCGTCAGGAGGTTCGCCATGAAAACTCATGAGAGCACCGTCGATCAGTTCGACGCTGAGGCATTAAAAGAGCTCCGCCCTGAACAGCAGCTAGGTAAAACAGCCCTTGTGCTGGCGGCTGTCTGTGTGGCGGCGTGGTTTAGCAACATCGTCAACGGCTCGCCTTTGTTGGATGCGCTGCCTGGCATGCTAATTTTGTATGTCATGGTCATCATCGGCTTAGTGGTCGGGCGGCTATGCCCTTTTTATCTGCCTAGTGTGGCGTGGGTCTCGCTGATTAGTATCATCGCGACGCTCCCCGTCTTTCCGGGTAACGGCTGGATCATTGGGCAGTTGGCAGAGGTGAATTTCTTGGCGGTGGTCACCCCCGTACTGGCGTATGCCGGACTAGCGCTGACCCACCGTGAATTCTCGATGTTCAAGCAGACCGGCTGGAAGCTGGTCATTGTGGCCCTTCTCGTCTTCACCGGCACCTTTATTGGGTCGGCGGTGGTGGCTCACGTGATGCTTTAAGGAATACAAAACATGGCGACGTCAATACCCTTGCCTGATAGTAAAGAACTCACCGCTTGGCGACACGATTTCCACCAGCATCCGGAAACGGCGTTCGAGGAGCAGCGCACGAGTGCACGTATCGCCGCGCTGCTCGGTGAGTGGGGCTTTGAAGTGACCACTGGAATCGCTGGAACGGGCGTGGTCGCCGCGTTGGACGGTCAGCAGGGTGAAGGTAAAACGATCGGCCTTCGGGCCGATATCGATGCCCTGGATATCCGTGAAGAGACCGGGCTTGCCTACGCCTCGCAGACGCCGGGCAAGATGCACGCCTGCGGTCACGACGGCCATACCACGATGTTGCTGGGGGCGGCCTGGGCGCTGAAGCAGCAGCCCGACTTCAAAGGGCGGGTGGTGTTCATCTTCCAACCCGCCGAAGAGAACGAAGGCGGTGGCCGTGCCATGGTGGAGGACGGCCTGTTCGAGCGCTTTCCGATGGACGCGGTGTACGGCCTGCACAACTGGCCTGGGCTGCCCGTTGGTGTGGCAGCGGTGCACGATACCGACGTCATGGCCGCGTTTGATATTTTCAGCCTGACATTGACCGGTAAAGGCTGCCATGCAGCGATGCCGCATCTAGGCATTGATACGGTGCTGGCGAGTTGCCAACTGATCAGCCAACTGCAAGGCCTGATAAGCCGTGAAACGCCACCGGATAAATCGGCGGTGCTGAGTGTGACCAGCATCAACGGGGGAGACACGTTCAATGTGATTCCCGAGCAGGTGGCGCTGCGCGGCACGCTACGCTGTTTCGATATGGCGCTGAAAGAACGCCTAGAAGCGCGTTTCAAACAGGCGATTGCTAGCTTGGCCGACTTCCATGGTTTAGCCGTTGAGCTGGATTACCAGCGTTGCTACCCCGCCACGATCAATACGCCAGCGCATGCCCAGCACTGCGCAACGGTATTAGCGGGCTTGCTAGGCCAAGAAAATGTGTTGCGTAACCCGCCACCTAGCATGGCGTCCGAAGATTTCTCGTTCCTGCTTGCCGAACGGCCCGGTGCTTACATCTGGATGGGCAACGGTGAGGACTCGGCGTCGTTGCATAACCCCCACTACGATTTTAACGATGCGCTATTGCCGCTAGGAACGCGCTACTGGGTGGAGTTGGTCAAAGCGCTCTTGGTCTAAATAGCCAAACGATTTAACTCGCGTTATTCGCTTCCTTATGCCCACTGGGTAGGGGAGCGTCTACCCAGCATTCAGCGTTTTCTGCACTGTAAGGAGTTTTGTGATGCCTCAAACCTCAAGGTCTTTATCGTTGACGGTGATTGGGTTGGGACAGATGGGCGGCAATATGGCGCTCACGCTTAAAGCAGCAGGGTTTGCTGTAACCGGCACGGATGTCTTTGACGCCGCGCGTACCAAGCTCGCATCACTTGGCTTGAATGTTGTGACGCCTGATGCCCTACCAGCCAGTGATGTCTACCTTCTATCGCTGCCGACCTCAGCCCATGTGCGTGAGGTGCTTGAAACCTCCCCTGGTTTACTCGCGCGGGCGCCTCGGGGCAGTGTGATTGTCGATACCTCTACCAGTGACCCTGCCGTGAGTCGTGAATTGGCTGAAAAAGTGATGGCCGCAGGGCTTCATTGGCTGGATGCCCCGGTCAGCGGCGGCCCCAAAGGGGCGGCCAGCGGCAAGCTAGGCATGCTGCTAGGCGGCGATGAAACCACCATTGAACGGGTCAGGCCGATGTTGGAGGCGATGTCCGCCAAATGCACCCATGTGGGTGGCCCAGGCAGCGGCCATGTGGTGAAACTGGCCAATAACTACCTGTGTGCGGCGCACCTGATCACGACCGCCGAGGCAGTTGCCATGGCCGCCCAAGCCGGTGTTGACCCCGCTGCTTGTCTGGCAGGCATCAATAGCGGCTCCGGGCGTAGCGCTATCAGTGAGGTGAATTTCCCCGAGTGGGTGCTGAGCGAGCGCTTCGACTCTGGCTTTACCACGGGATTGATGCGTAAAGACCTGCGCCTGGCGCGGGAGGCGGCTGAGCAGTTGGGCCTTCCTTTACCGCTGCTACAAATGGTTGTCGATGCTTGGCACGACAACACCGAACAGCCCACCGATAGCGATGACTTCAACCATATCACCACGCCGATTTTAGCCCGTGCCAGCCAAGCGGAGGGTAACCAATGAATTCACTTAGCCAACACGCCAGCGACCAGCTTGCCGCACTCCTAAACGGCTTTGGTTTAGCGGCAAAAACGCCGTTGAGCAACTGGATCGATGGTGATCTGGTGGCCGGAGAAGGTGAAGAGATCACGCTGATCAACCCGGCGACGGGGGATGCGCTGGTCAGCTACCGCGATGCGGGTGCGGGCTTGATTGAGCGGGCGACACAAGCGGCGCAGCGGGGGCAACGCGAATGGATGGCGCTGACCGCCAGCGAGCGTGGGCGGCGCATGAATGCTGCCATACGTGCGCTAGAAGGCCATGAAGAAGCGCTGGCGCAGTTAGAAAGCGTGGTGGCCGGTAAGCCCATTCGTGACTGCCGGGCCGAAGTAGGCAAAGTGCGCGAGATGTTCGAATACTACGCGGGCTGGTGCGACAAGCAGCACGGCGAGGTCATTCCAGTGCCTACCTCGCATCTTAACTATGTGCGCCACGTGCCCTATGGGGTGGTGGGGCAGATCACGCCCTGGAACGCGCCGATGTTCACCTGTGCCTGGCAGCTGGCACCGGCCATGGCGGCGGGCAACGGGGTGGTGCTGAAACCTTCCGAGCTGACCCCTTTCACCTCGGTCGTGATTGCCAAACAACTCGAACGTGGTGGGCTACCTAAGGGGTTGGTCAATATCGTCAATGGGCTGGGCAAAACGACCGGCGCGGCGCTGACCGACCATCCCGCCATAGGCAAATTGGTATTTGTCGGCTCGCCCCAAAGTGGACGGATGATTGCCGAGGCGGGGGCCCGCCGCCTGGTGCCCAGCGTATTAGAACTGGGCGGTAAATCCGCCAATATCGTGTTTGCCGATGCCAAGTTAGACGAAGCGGTAGCTGGCGCCCAGGCGGCCATCTTTGCGGCGGCGGGCCAAAGCTGTGTGGCAGGATCGCGCCTGTTGATCGAGCGTTCGGTATTTGAGCAAGTCACTACGCGTTTGGCTCGCGCGGCGGAGCAGATTCACGTGGGCCTGCCCAGCGATGAAGCCACCCGTATGGGGCCGCTGCAGAATCGCCGTCAATTCGAGCAGGTAACGCGCATGATCGAGGCCGCAGAAGCGCAAGGCGCGAGAGTGCTGACGGGTGGCAAACGTCCTGAAGGTTTGCCTGACGACGCCCAGGGCTATTTTATCGCGCCTACCGTGCTGGTGGATGTCACCCCTGATATGGAGATTGCCCAACAAGAGGTCTTTGGGCCAGTGCTCGTCGCGATGGCCTTTGACAATGAAGAGGAAGCCATTCGATTGGCGAACGACACCCGCTTTGGTTTGGCAGGGGCGGTATGGAGCCAGGACGTGGCGCGGGCACATCGTGTGGCCGGTCAGCTGCGTGCTGGCACGGTATGGATCAATAGCTACAAGGCCATCAGCGTGATGTCACCGTTCGGTGGCTTTGGTGACAGCGGTTTTGGTCGCTCCAGCGGGTTGGATGGCCTACGCGAATACACCGTGCCACAAAGCGTCTGGGTGGAAACCGCGCCAGAAGCCAGCGTGGCGTTTGGTTATGGCAGTGGCGTCGGCTGATCTAACGCCGGGTCGCGGAAGGCTTGCATCCAGCGCTGTAGATGGCGCAGTAGCAGGATGCTGGCCTTGGGCTGTTGGCGCCCTACACGGGTGACCATGTGGGCCTGAGAGCGCTGAAATAGCGGGTGATCGACGGGGCGTGCTACCAGCGTTCCCACTTCCAGGTCGTGGGCGACGGCAAACGCGGGCAGCAGGGTAATGCCCATGCCGCTGCGGACATATTGCGCCAGAATCACCATGGAGTTGGTGTTCATCGCCATGCGGGGGGCAATGCGAGCCTGCTGGAAAGCTTGATCGACCATTTGACGCACGCCATGGGTGGTATCCCACATGGCCATCGGCTGATCGCTAAGCTGAGTTAGCGTGAGCGGGGTGGCTTGGCAGGTCAAGGGATGACTGGGCGAGAGAATCGCCATCAGCGGCTGCGGGCTGGAGGCCCAGAAACGAAGTTGGGGATGAGTACGCTCATGGAACATCAAGCCAATGTGGCTGTGATCGCCCACCACCGCCTCGATGATGCCCGAGGTACCCGCCGTGTGGATGTCGAGCTGAATGCCCGCATAGCGTTGAGTGAACTCATGCAGAGGAGAAGCCACCAAGTCGCTGACAAACCCTTCGCCAACGGTCAGGGATATCTTGCCGGTCTCCATGCGCTGATAGGACTCCAGCGAGGCAATGAATCCTTCATCGAGGGCGCCACGACGTTCACAATACTCAAGCAGCATCTCACCTACGGGAGTAGGTGAGATGCCGTCGCGCTGGCGCTCCATGAGCGTCGCACCCAGGGCCTCTTCCAGCAGCGCAATTTGCCTGCTGACGGCCGAGGGAGCGATATCCAAGCGCGCTGCCGCTCGGCGCACAGAACCAGATTCCAGGGTAACGCGGAAGTACACTAAGCGTTGATGAGGTATGTCCATCGATAGCCGTTATACCTCTGCGGGATTGCCCCTTGACTGTTCGTTCCATGCCGCAAAGCTTGCTACAAATACTTCAACAATTTTTGCAGCTTGTTCATATCGGAGGAGTCGCCGACGAGGCGGACGTCTCCTGCCACCATGCCGTCCAGAAACGCCTGCTGGGTAGGCTTCTTGAGAATACGCAGCGCCGCGTCTTGATCGCGAAAGCGCAGCTCAAGATCTAGATCGACGGGCAACCCCTTGCCGGTGGTGATGCCGTTAGGCGCCATCCGGTAGTAGCGGGCGGTGCTTAAGTCTTCCGTAGCGACACCCCAGTCCAGGCCGCGCATGCGCTCGAGCTGCTCACGAAAGCGCGGCTTGCGGCGCAGGGCTCGCTTGAGCATAAAGCCCAGCAGCCACAGCGTCAGCGAAAGCTTCATTAGGAAACGGCGTCCTTGAGCGCTTTGCCTGGCTTGAATGCCACGTTTTTGCTGGCCGGAATCTGCAGCGGTGCGCCGGTTTGCGGGTTTTTACCGGTGCGGGCAGCGCGCTCGCGAACGGTAAAGGTGCCAAAACCGATCAAGGCGACGTCTTCGCCCTTGGCGACGCTGTTGGTGATTTCGTCCAGAATGACGTTGAGCACTTGTCCCGCTTTGTCTTTGGACAGGTCAGCACTTTCAGCAATCGCGGCAGCGAGTTCAGGTTTGCGCATAAAGGAATCTCCCTTGTGAAAAAACAGACATCAATGTTGTTGGTTGCTCGGCTTACCCCAGCAGGCGGAGCTTTTTTAGCCTAGTCGCGAACGCGGCGAAAATCAGCCTAGCAGGGTGGGGGCGGCTCTGGAAAGCTCCACTTTCCTTCTCACACAGCCGCCTGTCAACGCAAAACCAATCAAACGACCGTCTTTATCTTCGGCCAAGGCGGTGAAATCGTCACCGTCGCCTTCGATTCGCCAGCGTTTGGGTGGCTGCGTTGGGGGGTAGGCCACGATGGGCAGTAGCGGCGTTTTGACCACCACGGGCCATGCGCCAAAGCGAACCGCGGTAGGCGTGCCAGTGAGCGTCGCCGCCAACGCTTTAACGCTGGCTTGCAGCGGCTGGACATACATGGCGTTCACACCGTCGATACAGGCTGCATCACCCAGGGCATAAACGTTAGGCTGGCGAGTGCGGAGGTGGCGGTCGACGTGAATGCCGCTGGCACTTACGGTTAGGCCAGCGGCCTCTGCTAACGCCGTGCGTGGTATCAAGCCGGTGGCGAAGAGGACGAGATCTACCGCGTGCCGCTCGCCGTTATCCAAGTGCAAAGCTACGGCGTTGTCGGCCGCTTGGGAAAGCGTGTCCAAGCTGCGCCCTAGTGCGAGGCGAATGCCTGCCGCGTGAAACGCATTGGCCAGCGCATGACCCAGTGGTTCGGGCAGCAGCCGCGGCAGTGGGGCGCTCTCCGGCGCGATTACGGTGAGTTGGTGTCCGCCTGCGTGCAAGTCATTGGCGAATTCACAGCCAACGAGCCCGGCCCCAATGATCGCCACGCGGCTCGGCTGAGTGAGTGCTTCATGCAGGTGCCGGTAGTCGTCTAAGTCATTGACGGTAAAGCAGCGCTCCGCCAGTGCGCTGGGCACGCTGAATGGCCTGCGAGGGGCGGCACCGGTGGCCAGCACCACGTCATCGTAACGAAGCGTGGCGCCGCTGCTCAGGTGTAGCGTTTGGTTATCCACATCTAGATGCGTCACTTGGGTGTGGGTAATGACCTCGGCATTGAGTTCGTCTGCCAGTGCACTGGCATCGCGCTGGGCGAGCTTGTCAGGGCCGAGGCGTTTGGCAAAGCCGGTGGAAAGCAGGGGCTTGCTGTAGTCATCGCCGCTGTCTGCACTGATCAGCGTGATAGTGCGTGTATCTCCCTGGCGTCGCAGGGTACGCGCTAGCCCCACGCCTGCCATGCCGGTTCCGACGATCGCCAGAGCAGTTGAGTGAGGAGAGGGCGTGGAAGAGGTCGTGTGTGAGTTGGGCATACCGTCCCCTGACGTCGGTGGAACAAAAGCCTATAAACCACCATGTTACACTAGCTCACTCTCAATTGACTGCCCTGGAGGCCTAGGTGACCGCCCCCGAGTTTTCACTCTTTCCTCAGTGGCTGCCGGTGGCCGCTGCTCGGCCAGCCATGAGCGCGCCTTGGTGGCAGTGGGTCGCCTCCACGGATTCGTTGACCGCCCGCCTGATGGCCGCCGGTAAGCCGGGCGCATTTCGGGTGCGCGTGTTGCGCCAGACCATCGGCCTGCCCCAGCGCGATGAAGCCCTTGCCCTGGGCATTGCACACCGCCGCTATGCGTGGCTGCGTGAGGTGGCGCTGTGTATCGATGAAACGCCGTGGGTCGTGGCGCGTTCGGTGGCATCGCTTCACCACCTGCAGGGCAAAGGGTTGGGCAACTTAGGTGAGCGTTCGCTAGGCAGCTGGCTATTCCAGAAGCCTGATTTGGTGCGCGGGCCGCTGGAAGTAACGTCGGCCGCGCCGCCATTCAACCGGCTGACGCTGGGATCGTCGGCCAGTAGCCTTTGGGGGCGGCGCTCCGTCTTTGAGCACGGCGGGCTGTCGTTGCTGGTGCAGGAGTACTTTTTATCCACCATGACAGATGCACTGAGCCTGCCGTCGCGCTAGGCTAACGCAGCGACTTTTTCGACGAGGTAAGCATGAGCATGGACCGTTCTCTGTTGCGCCCAACCGGGTGGGCCCGCCTGACCGATTTCCTACAGCTAATGCGCTTGGACCGGCCGATAGGTACTTGGCTGTTGATGTGGCCAACGCTATGGGCGCTGTGGATCGCCTCGGACGGGGTGCCGGGCCGCGATGTACTGCTGATCTTCATTGCCGGGGTGTACGTAATGCGCGCGGCAGGCTGCGTGGTGAACGACTACGCCGACCGCCACTTCGATGGCCATGTAAAGCGCACCCGGCAGCGGCCGCTGGCCACCGGCCGTATTAGTGAAACCGAGGCGCAGCTGCTGTTCGTGGCGCTGGTGGCGGCGGCCTTCGTGTTGGTCCTGTTGACCAATTGGTTTACCGTGCTGCTCTCCTTCGGCGGTGTGCTGCTAGCGTTCATTTATCCTTTCATGAAGCGCTATACCCACTTTCCCCAAGTGGTCCTGGGGGCGGCGTTCTCCTGGGCGATTCCGATGGCGTTTGGCGCCGTGCTCGGCGAGGTGCCACTCGTGGCGTGGCTACTGTTCAGCGCTAACGTGCTATGGACAGTGGCCTACGATACCCAGTACGCCATGGTCGATCGCGATGACGACCTGAAGATCGGCATCAAATCCACGGCGGTGCTGTTTGGCAGTGCCGACCGTCTCATCATTGGCTTGCTGCAGCTTGCCACCCTAGCGTTGTTGATTTGGGTGGGGCTGATGGCGAGCCTGGGCGGTTTCTTCTGGCTCGGTGTGGTCGGAATGGCGGTAACCTTTGCCCATCAACAGCGTTTGATCGTTCACCGGGAGCGTGATCGCTGTTTCCAAGCGTTTTTGAATAATCACTGGTCGGGGCTCTTGGTCTTTGCCGGCATTGCTCTAAGCGAGTGGCCCGTGGCTGGCTAATATTGCTGGGTGTCATAGAATTGTCATTAAGTCATGGTGTTATCGTCACAGACATGTCATTGAACCGTTTTCGCATACATGAGCTTTCTTAGCACACCGTGAGGCCCTGGAATGACCGCCAAGACCGTACTGATCGTCGATGATGAGGCGCCCATTCGCGAGATGATCGCTGTGGCGCTGGAAATGGCTGACTATCGCGTGCTTGAAGCGGATAACGCCCAGGATGCCCACGCGATGGTCGTAGATCATCAGCCCGACCTGCTGCTGCTGGACTGGATGATGCCTGGCACCAGCGGCATCGAATTGGCACGCCGTCTCAAGCGCGAAGAGGCTACTGCGGAACTGCCGATCATCATGCTGACCGCCAAGGGCGAAGAGGATAATAAGATCCAAGGTCTGGAAGCGGGCGCCGACGATTACATCACCAAGCCGTTTTCGCCCCGTGAGCTGGTAGCGCGCCTGAAAGCCGTTCTGCGCCGGGCGACCCCGCGCGGCGTGGAAGATCCCATCGAAATCAATGGGCTGCTGTTAGACCCGGTGAGCCATCGTGTTAGCGCGTATGGAAAGGCGCTGGAGATGGGCCCTACCGAGTATCGATTACTGCAGTTTTTCATGACCCACCAAGAGCGTGCCTATACCCGTAGCCAGCTTCTCGATCAGGTGTGGGGCGGCAACGTGTACGTAGAGGAGCGCACGGTGGACGTGCACATTCGCCGGTTGCGTAAGGCGCTAGGGGAGGCGCACCAGAATTTGATTCAAACAGTGCGGGGCACTGGGTATCGTTTCTCTGCTCGGGTGTAGTCGTGCGCCTGTGGAGCCGTGAATGGTGGCGCATTACCTGGCTGGCGCTATTGGGCATGTGCCTGGGGTGGCTGGTGGGGTATCCCGGTGTGGGGCTCGCCGCTGGCCTCTTATTCTGTTTGATTTATCACTTGCGCCAATTAAAGGCGCTGTTCCAATGGCTGACGCTTCACCCTCACGATGAGCCGCCCGCGGCAACGGGGCTTTGGGGTGAGCTTTTCGATCGTCTCTACCGCTATCAAAAGAGCCAACGCATTACTCAAAGCCGCCTGCGGGCGACCCTTGCGCGTATTCAGGAATCCTCGGAAGCGATGCGTGATAGCGTCGTGATGCTGGATCGGCATGGTGATTTAGAGTGGTGGAATAGCGCGGCTACCGAGATGTTGGGCCTGCAAACCGCCCATGACCGCGGACAGCATATTACCAACTTGCTGCGCGACCCACGCTTCATTAGCTACTTCAATGCCCGGGAGTATGGCGAGCCGCTAACACTCACCTCACCCATCGATGAGCGGCGTATTCTGCAGTATCAAATCACGCTCTATGGTGATGACGAGCGCTTGGTCATGGCCCGGGACATTACGCGCTTGCATCGCCTCGAACAGATGCGCCGTGACTTCGTAGCCAACGTGTCTCACGAGCTGCGCACACCGCTGACCGTGCTGTCGGGTTACTTGGAAACCTATGGCGATTTGAAAGAGCTGCTGCCGCCCCGTTTGGGCAAAGGCATCGGTCAAATGGAGGAGCAGACCAAGCGCATGCAGAACTTGGTCAACGACCTGCTACTACTCTCTAGGCTCGAAATCGATCGAGGGGGAGAAGATCACCAGCCGCTTGCCGTCGGGCCGATGCTGGAGAGTATTCGCCGCGATGCGCTGGCGCTGTCTCACCAGCAACACAGCGTGCAGATCGTACTCGATTGCGAAGCGCGCCTAATCGGCAGTGAGCAGGAGCTGCGCAGTGCGATCTCCAACTTGGCATTCAACGCAGTGCGTTATACGCCGGAGGGAAGTCAAATCACGCTCCGCTGGGCGGCTCTGCCCAATGGCAGTGCCTGCATCGAAGTGGACGACGACGGTGAAGGGATCGATCCGGTCCATATCCCGCGTCTCACCGAACGCTTCTACCGCGTCGATAAGGGGCGCAGCACCGCCACCGGTGGCACTGGGCTGGGCCTGGCCATTGTAAAACACGTTCTCCTGCGCCACGATGCGCAGCTCCAAGTGGAGTCGTTGCCCGGTGAAGGGGCACTGTTCCGTTGCGTATTCCCGGCCACTAGGGTGGTCAACGAGTAAAAATGCCGCTCGGCCACTCGTTTCACCGGCCTCACCTCGTACACTCAATCCTTCCTCATTCGTCGATTTGCATAATCTATGTACAAGTGTGTCATATTGGCATGTAAGCATGGTCAAACACCGCGCATGTGCCATATGTAGCCAATTAACTCGCTATGAAATCGCGGCTGAAGCTATTTTGGCATGGCTTTATTTTTTTATAAACTATTGTATTTATATGTATTTTTCTATTTTTTTGAAATTTTGGCATGTCGGATGCAAAAATTCTGGTAAGGAAGATTACCGCAGGAACTGGTAAGACATGAAGTCGCTCTTCCTTACTAAAGCGGTATTTCACAGCGATCGAGGAGGCGGAATATGATGTCCAAGGAACTACTCAAGAAAGCTGGTATTTTAGGTGTAACGTTTGGTTTGGTAGCAAGCCCATTGGCTTTTGCCCAAGAGCCTGCTGACCCGGCCGACAATATTTCTCCAGACGAGCAGCCGGTGGAATCTCAGTCCAGCGATACTGCGATGCCATCTGATCATGGCAACCAAGATTTAACCCATGACGAAGGCGATAACGCCAGCGATATGGAGCCGAATTCCATGAGCGATGACTCGGATGCGACATACGACAGCACCGAAGAGCTTCCGGAAGAAAATAGCGGCATGTAAGTTGTAACATTTATTTGCAAAGCTGTTAAAAACTCTTACGCTTAGGAGTGAGCATTTAAGGGGCAAGGATGTCCTATAGCAAGGATGCTCAAAGATTCATGGAAAGAATCAGATAACGATCAATACGCTGGTCAGGGGATATACCAAGGTTGGCACCCCGCAAAAGGATAGGAAGCCAGACGTCAGTATCGTTGACAAGTAAGAGTGACCAAGACCCCGCCCTGCGGGGTCTAATTTTTTGTGCCTGCGGCATATGCAGAGGGTATGTAAGGTTTTCTTTAGAACGAGCCTGCATGAAAGTCTGCGGAATCTTTCTTAAGGTGAGTCATTCTGCGCCACGTACACGGCGCATGTGTCATTATTGCACAATATATTTGAGGTATTTTTGACGTTGCTGCATTATATTGCGCACAATGTAATTTGTATAAATACATGTTTATAAAATAATTTTTTATTTTCTATGTAATTTGGCATCTTGTGTGCAATAACTAGGTGTTAAGTTAGCCATTAGTCGTAGGCGCTCATGTGTTCTGGTTCTGGCCTACGCCGACTGGCTCCACGTTAAAGGAGTACGTAGCGATGTTATTTAACGAGTTAGCGAAAAAGACGGCTGTTCTAAGCGTTGCATTCGGTTTGGTTGCAAGTCCAATGGCCTTTGCCCACACGTCCATTGAATTGAATAAAGACCGTTCTGCAGGTCACGATATTATCGAGCCAAGCTCGCACAATACGTCAGGTCCGGCCCAGTATTCTACTAGTGACCTGATCCATGACGAAGGTGACACGCTGGATTACTCTACGTCTAGCAGCGCCAACGACTCAACCGATACAGCCACCCGCAAAACGGGCTATGACGCCAATGAGCTGAACCGCGACGAAGGTGACGGTATCCGTTGGTAAGCCCAGCGCTATATCCCCAAAACCCCGCCTAGGCGGGGTTTTTTGTGTCTATGCCTCCCACTGTCGCGTCGTCACGGGTTCACTACATCCTGTGTGCCGCGATAATGCCCGTCCCACATGAGCACTGCCCCTGCGACGGCGCCGGGTATCAAAAACAGATTGGCAAGGGGAATCCAGGTAACCAGCATGATCAACCCGCCGTAGGTAAGGCTGGGCCACCAGCGTCGCGAGAGGCGGCTGCGCATATCACGAAACGTGACTTTGTTATTATCCATTGGATAATCCAGATAGGTGATCGCCATCACCCAGGCGGAAAACAGCGCCCACAAAAGCGGCGCAAGTAGGTTGAGGCCGGGAATCCAGCTGAGAATGAACAGCGCCGCCATGCGCGGCAGAATATAGCCCAGCTTGACTAGCTCGCGCCCCAGTGCGTCGATGGCCGTTTTAGCCAGTCCGCGATCGTCCAGCGGTTCCCGCCCGGTGGCTTGTCGCTCGACTTTTGCGGCAAGAAAGCCGTAAAACGGTGCGGCAATGAGGTGAGTCACGAGGGTGAAGGTGAAAAAGATCACCACCAGCAGGCTAACGAAAAAGAGCGGCCAAATCAGCCAGGAGAGCCACTCCAGCCAACCGGGCACCATGGTCATGGCGCTATCCAACCAGCCTGAAAAGCCCTGGAATACGACGCTGAGCATACTGGCGTAGACGATGAGGTTGACCAGGATGGGGAGGAAAATGTAGCGCCGCAGCCCTTTTTGATACACCAAACGCGTGCCTTGGCTCAACGTCGTGATGGCATCCACCATGTTGTCTCCTTTAAAAACGCCCAGATGAGTCATCTGGGCGTATTGCAGGAGCAATGACCTGTCAGGTCAAGGCTTTTTCAGCATCTTCTGATCTAGGGTGTCGGGGTCGCTGTGGCGAATATCCAAGCCTTTCACCAGGTAGACCACGTACTCCGCCAGATTGTTGGCGTGGTCGCCCACGCGCTCCAATGCTCGGAGAACCCACATGATGCTCAACACGGAACTGATCGAGCGCGAGTCTTCCATCATGAACGTCATCAGCGAGCGCATGGCGCTGCCGTATTCGTCATCCACGGACTCGTCTTCGCGTACGACCTGCATGGCAAGCTCGGTATCGAAGCGGGCAAAGGCCGTCAGCGCATCGCGTAGCATCTTACGCACGTGTTCACTGATATGTCGCACTTCTACCAAACCACGAATACTGCTGCTGTTCTCACTCAGCAAAAGTGCGTTACGGGCGATTTTGCTGGCTTCGTCGCCTATCCGCTCGAGATCCGACGTGGCGCGAATGACCGCTAGTACCAAGCGCAGGTCAGAGGCGGCTGGCTGACGACGCGCTAGGACGCGGGTACATTCGTCATCGATCTGTAGCTGCAGGTCGTTGACCTGGCGGTCGTTGTCACGCACTTTTTCGGCGAGACGGCTGTCGCCTTCCAGCAGCGCGTGAACGGCATCTTGCACTTGTTTTTCCACCAGACCGCCCATGGCCATCAGGTGGGTTTTCAGCTCTTCCAGCTCCTGGTTGAACTGGCGAGAGATATGCTGGCTGTGGGTATCGCTCGTAATATCCATTGAGCACTCCTGACGTAACGTCGGTTGGGCCTAGGTCATGCGGCCGGTGATGTAATTTTCGGTGCGCTGTAAACGCGGGTTGGTGAACACTTGATCCGTTGGCCCGTATTCAACGAGTTCACCTTGCTGCAAAAAAGCCGTGTAGTCGGATACCCGTGCGGCTTGCTGCATATTGTGCGTCACTAATACCAGCGTGAGCTGGGATTTCAGGTTACGAATCAGCTCTTCGATTTTCAGCGTCGAGATCGGATCCAGCGCCGAGGCGGGCTCGTCGAGCAGCAGCACGTCGGGCTGTACGGCGAGCGTCCGGGCAATCACCAAACGCTGCTGCTGACCCCCGGATAGCTGCCACGCCGAGCGGTGCAGGCGATCTTTCACCTCGTCCCACAAGGCCGCGGACGTCAATGCCCACTCGATGATGTCGTCGCGTTTGCGCTTGGGCATGCGCCCTTGCAAACGCAGCCCAAAGGCGACGTTTTCATAAATGGACATTGGGAATGGGTTGGGCGTCTGAAACACCATGCCCACACGGCGACGCAGTTCGGTGACGTTCATCTGTGGGGCGTGAATGTCCTGACCCTCCAGCTGAATCTGACCTCGATGCGTCACCGACTCGTTAAGATCGTGCAGCCGATTGATAGCACGTAGTAACGTCGATTTTCCGCAGCCCGACGGGCCGATGAAAGCGGTGACTCGGTGGCGAGGCACATCGAGCGTTAGGTCACGCAACGCCGTTTTCCCCGCATAGGCGAGGTGAAACTGGTTGATGCTCAAACAGCAGGTCTCGGCAGTAAAGCGAGTCACCGATGCATGAGGCGGGTTGGCGGACGATAACGCTAGCATTCGTTTCCTCGTTGACGCCTTAAATAATGACGCAGAAATATGGCAGTTAGATTAAGCACGAGCACGATCAATACGAGCAGCAGCGCAGTAGCAAACACCAGGGGAATGGCGGCCTGGACATCTTCGCCGTGAAAAGCGGTATCAAATAAATGATAGCCAAGGTGCATGAATTTGCGCTCTAGGTGCAAGTAGGGAAACTCGCCATCCACAGGCATTTGGGGAGCCAGCTTGGCGACGCCCACCAGCATCAGCGGGGCGACTTCGCCAGCGGCTCGGGCCACGGCCAAAATCACGCCGGTGAGCATGGCCGGGGTCGCCATGGGCAGCACCACGCGGACCAGCATTTCCAGGCGGGTGGCGCCCAGTGCGACCGCACCTTCTCGCTGCGCATCGGGAATGCGTGCCAGGCCCTCTTCGGTGGCCACGATGACGACCGGCAGAGTGAGCAGCGCCAGGGTCAGCGATGCCCAGAGCAGGCCGCCCGTGCCAAACGTGGGGGAAGGCAGCGTATCGTCGAAAAACCAGCTGTCGATGGAGCCCCCGATCCCGTAAACGAAAACGCCCAAGCCAAACACTCCGTAAACGATCGACGGCACACCGGCAAGGTTGCGTACGCCGATACGCACCAAGCGGGTCAGGCGGTTTTGATGCGCGATTTCATTGAGATAAATGGCGGCCAGTACGCCAAACGGCGTCACGATGACCGACATCAGCATCACCATCATGACCGTACCGAAGATGGCGGGCCACACGCCGCCGCCGGTATTGGCCGAGCGGGGACCTTCGCTAAGAAATTGCCATATACGCTTGCACCAAACGGCGACTTTTTGGCCCCAGGACATGGCGTTTGGTGCTTGAAATCGAGTGACGCCCGCTAACGGTTGGCTCACGGTGTCGCCCTGGGCGGAAGTGAGCTGCAGCCGTGCGATCGGCCGTTGTCCGTCAGGCAATCTAAGCGCTTGTGCAACGAATGCCCAGGCAGCCTCACCCTCAAAACGCTGACCTGCGCTCTCGACGACGTCTAGGCGCCCGATGAAGTCCCCCCATGGGGCACGCTCCAAGCGGATGAGGTCGTTGGGCTCCGCAATGTCGGCGATATCGCCGAGGGCGACCCAGCGCCAGCTGTCGCCGTCAATATCCCGGTTGCCGGTAAAGTAGAGGCGTTCTGTCCCTGCTGCGTTGGGCAGCGGGGCTTCCCGCACCGGCTGACCGATCACCGTCTCCCCAGAGCGCAGAGTGACTTGTTCCAGCGTGGCAGGCCAAAAGTGGCCCAGGCCATGGGCGGCGAGCAACGTCAGAAGTGTTGCCAGCATCAGCAGCGACAGCGCAACGCTAGCGGCGCATAGCCAAGGCCACAACAGGCTGCCCACGGACGTAAGGCGGGGGGGCTTCCGGTGCCAGCGCATTAGCGACTCCCACCGATGCGCTGATAGCGCTGACGTAGGCGTTGGCGCACCATCTCAGCAAGGGTGTTAACCAAAAAAGTAAAGAGAAACAGCGTCAGAGCTGCAAAAATCAGCAGGTGATAGGTCATCCCACCGGGAGCGGCTTCTGGAAGCTCGATAGCAATCGATGCCGATAGCGAGCGCAACCCTTCGAAGGGACTTGCGCTGAGCAGCGCGGTATTGCCGCTGGCCATCAAGACGATCATGGTTTCGCCCACCGCGCGCCCGGCACCTATGATGACGGCCGAGAAGACCCCTGGGCCTGCGGTAGGCAGCGCGACTTTCCACAGCGCCTGCCAGCGGCTGGCACCCAGTGCTTGAGCGCCCTCCATCAAGCTGGCAGGCACATCGGCGAGCGCGTCCTCGGCCAGCGAGTAGATGCTAGGAATCACCGCAAACCCCATGGCGATCCCCACGATCAGCGCGTTACGGGTGGCGTAATCGAGGCCGTACTGCTGATCGAGCATGAGCCGTAGGTCGCCGCCGAACCAGAGCTGTTCCAAGAGCGGTGCCAACCACAGCGCCAAGGTGATCATGATGGCGAGCCAAGGCATCAGCCAGAGGCCCGCCCAAGAGAGCGGCAGCCACCGACGCACACGCGAACCGGCGAAATACCAGAGCGAGCCTGCCACTCCAGCGCTTAGCGGCAGCCATATAAACACCAGTAGCGTACTGGCGAGATGACGCTCTACCCAAGGGGCCAGCAGCAAACCGGCAATGAAGCCCACGACCACGCCGGGAATGGCTTCCATGAGCTCCAATAGCGGCTTGATACGGCTGCGTAGCCGTGCCGACATGAACAGCGCCGAGTACATGGCCGCGCCCAGCGCGATGGGGGTCGCGAACAGCATGGCAGCGAGGGCCGCTTTGAGCGTACCCCATGCCAGTGGCGATAACGTGCTGAGAGATAAGGTGTCGCCAAACGACAGCAGCGGTAGCGTTTCCCATATTAGAAACACGCCAATGGCAAGAATGGCCAATAGAACACCGATACCACCGGCGGTAATCAGGCCAGTGGCAATACGGTCATGAATGAGGCGCAGCGGCTGACGCGAAAGAGGTAGCCGTGGGGGAGTCATGTCGACATCATAAAGAAACGAGTAGCGTCGCAAAAAAGTACGTACATGGCAGAAGTTCTTCACCCTACGGCATGTTTATGACATTTAAATGACAATCTAAGGCGCCAGCAGCGGCGGCTGTCGCAGCGCTTGGGGCAGCGGTACGAAGCCCGCTGCTCGAACGATTTGCTGACCTTCGTCGGAGAAGATCAGTTCGATGAACGCCTGTTCGGCAGGCGGTAGCGTCTCCCCTGGCGGCAGATTCACGTAGAGGTAGAGGTTTCGCGATAACGGATAAGTGCCGTCCTGGATCGTCGAGACAGTTGGCCGGATAGCGCGGCCGGCCTCGTCGATCAGCGGCAGGGCACGAACCATCGCATTCACGTGGTTATAGCCTGCGTAGCCCATGGCATTGGGTGACTCGCCTACGGCGGCGATCACCGCCGACGAGCCAGGGTGTTCGCTGATATCGCGACGGAATTGGCCGTTGCATAGAGCCCGGTCCAGAAACAGCCCGTGGGTGCCAGAGGCCAAGTTACGGCCATGTAGCGCAATCTTGCCGTAGGGCCACTGCGCCACAGGCAGTAACTCTTCCCAGCGACGGATTGGCTGCTGCCCCCCACACGACAAGGTGGTGGAAAAAATCGCATCGGCCTGCTCGCGGGTGAGCGATGCCAGAGGGTTGTGGCGGTGAACCACCAGCAGTAGGGCATCTCGGGCAACGCTCAATTCACGGGGCGGGTAGCCGTAGCGCTCGATGAACTGTTGGCGCTCGGTATCGGTCATGGGGCGCGACATCGGGCCAAAGCGCGTCGTTCCTGCCACTAGCGCGGTCGGTGCACTGGCAGAGCCACCTGCTTGAAACTGCAGCGTAATATCCGGGTAGCGGTGGTTGAGTGCTTCCCCCCAGCGGAGCATCAGCCCCGCCATGGTGTCGGAGCCTACGGCACCCAAGGTGCCGCTCACCGGTGCAGGTTGCCCCCAGGCAACCGTGGAGCAGAGCAGCACGCCCATGGCCACCCAACGGCGACAACAGCGATGAATCCGCTCGCAATGGCACGCCCAACGATTGCCCTTCAAACATCACCCCTCTTATGATTAACTATCGCTACCCTGTTGCGATGCAGCAACGTGATGCACTTGCGTAGTGCCGGTTTTGAGTACCGGTTTTACTACAGCGTTTCACTACAACAATAACCTTACAAAGCGACCACCTTATGACACCGCTGGATACCGACTTGGACGACGTACCGGCCCCCAAAGGGCAGCTCACCTTAAAGTTACTGGCTTCTCGGCAAGATACCAATCTCTATGGCGATATTCCTGGCGGCTGGTTAGTGAATCATATGGACCAAGCGGCGGAGCTGGCTGCCGGGCGTGAAGCCGGTGGCCGCACCGCGACGGTCGCCATCGAAGCCATGGATTTTTTGAGCCCGGTGCGGGTCGGGTCCATGGTGAGTGTCTATACCCAAGTGCAGGATATTGGCCATAGCTCGATCAAAATCGATGTCGAGGTGTGGGTGCGCCCACCCCATGGCCGCCACATTGAAGAGCGCCAGAAAGTCACCGAAGCGCGTTTCGTCATGGTGGCGTTGGACGATAACGGTCGTATCCGTGCCGTCCATGGCTAGTCCGTCACATCGTAAGCGTGACCTTATAGCAAAAAAGGGCGCCGAAGCGCCCTTTCACATTGGCTAATACGTTAAGCACCGACATTGTCGCGGCTTTTCAGGTAGGCGTACTCCCCTACGTCACTAAACGGGCGCACCACTTCCTGGAAGGCCGAATAGGACTCGTAAACGCGGCGAGACTCTTCATCGCTCTCGACCTGACGCTGAATCGCCTGCTTGGAGGACTCGTACAGCGCGGCCATGACGTCTTCCGGGAACGTGCGTAGCTGCACGCCGTGCTCTTCCACCAGCGTTTCCAGGGCCTGAGCATTGCGGTAGGCAAACTCGCTGATCATCGCTAGGTTAGAAGCGCGCGCCGCTTCACGAATCACGTCCTGCAAGTCTTCCGGCAGCGCGTTCCAGGCATCCAGGTTGACGGTGCCTTCGAGAACGGCAGTGGGCTCGTTCCACACGGACGTGTAGTAGTAATCCGCCACTTGATGCAGGCCGAACGCTAGGTCGTTATAGGGGCCGACCCAGTCCGCCGCGTCGAGCGCACCGGTTTGCAGTGAGGTAAAGATTTCAGAACCGGCCATGTTGACGGTACTGACGCCGATGCCGTTCATGGCTTCCCCGGCGAGCCCCGGCAGGCGCAGCTTGAGGCCCTGCATGTCCTCGAGGGAGTTGATCTCTTTTTTGAACCAGCCCGCCATCTGCGTACCGGTGTTGCCCACGGCAAAGGGTTTCAGATTGTGGTTGGCGTAGATCTCATCCCACAGCTCTTGGCCACCGCCATGATATAGCCACGCGTTCATTTCGGTGGTAGTCATGCCAAAGGGCACGGCGGTGAAGAACTGAGAGGCAGCCACTTTGCCGCGCCAATAATAAGAGGCGGAGTGGCCCATTTCGGCGGTGCCTGCGGCGACGGCGTCAAATACTTCCAGTGCTGGCACGAGCTCGCCTGCACCATGAACGCGAATGCGCATACGGCCGTTCGAGAGCTGCTCCACTCGGCGGGCAAAGTCGTTGGCGCCAGTACCGAGGGCAGGGAAGTTCTTCGGCCAGGAGGTGACCATATCCCACGTGTAGGTTTCGTTAGCGCTGGCGGTAGAAACAAAGGGGGCAGCAGCGACACCGGCGGCGCCTAGGCCGGCGGTTTTCAAAAATTGGCGGCGTTGCATGGCGGGCATGACTCCGAAATTATAGGCTGTTTTTTTATAAGCGCAGTGAGCGCAGTGTCCGCCTGCCAGTATGCGCTAAGCCGCTTTTATAGGGCAAGTCCCTGTCTTCACTTGCCCTTTTACGAGGTGAAAACGGCGCTACGTTCAAAGCGGTGTCAGTTTGGCAAAACCGAGCACGAGCCACTTCACGCCTTCGCCATCGAAGCTCACCTGCACCCGCGCACGGGCGCCTTCTCCCTCGGCGTTGAGAATGATGCCCTCGCCGAAGACCGGGTGCTCGACTCGCTGGCCGACGTGCAGCGCAGGTAGCTCGCCGTCGCTCTCGATATTGGTTTGGGCAAAACTTTGCCGCGAGGCGGTCACCGGGCGAGATACATGGCCTCGCAGGCGGACCTCCTCCAGCAGATGAGGCGGCAGCTCACGCAAGAAGCGCGACGGGCGTGGAAACACTTCTTTACCGTGCAGTCGGCGGGTTTCCGCGTGGGTGAGGTAGAGCTTCTGCATGGCGCGTGTGACGCCCACGTAGCAAAGCCTGCGCTCCTCTTCGAGCCGCCCAGGCTCTTCCACGGACATCTTGTGGGGAAACAGCCCCTCTTCCACGCCCGCGATGAACACCACGGGAAACTCCAGGCCTTTGGCCGAGTGCAGCGTCATCAGTTGCACGCTGTCTTCGAACTCTTCGGCTTCGTGGTCCCCCGCGTTGAGGGCGGCTTCTGATAAGAAGGCTTCCAGTGCTGCCATGCCTTCGCCCGCTTCCGGGGTTTCGAAGGCGTCGCCATGGGTGAAGGCGCGGGCGGCGGTGACCAGCTCTTCCAGGTTTTCGACACGGGCCTGGCCCTTTTCACCACGCTCACTTTGATGGTGTTCGATCAACCCGGTATGGGCAGTGACATGGTCGATGATTTCATGTAGCGGTAGCCCGGCGGCGTCGTTATCGAGCTGCTCGATCAGGTTGGCGAAGGCTTGAACGGCGTTGCCCGCGCGGCCTTTCAAGGTGCCATCCTGAATCGCGTCGTGGAGCGCCTGCCAGAGCGAGACACTCTGCTCGCGGGCGCGGTGGCGAACGATTTCCACCGTGCGGGTGCCGATGCCTCGGGTGGGGACGTTGATGACGCGTTCGAGGGAGGCATCGTCGTCACGATTGAGCAGCAGGCGCAGGTAGGCCAGGGCGTTCTTGATCTCCAGCCGCTCGTAAAAGCGGTGGCCGCCGTAGATGCGGTAGGGCATCCCTTGGCGAATCAGCGTCTCTTCCAGCAGCCGTGACTGAGCGTTGGAGCGGTATAGAATGGCCACATCACGACGGTTGAAGCCCTCCTCGATTTTCTCTTTGATGGTGTCGACGATGTAGCGGGCTTCTTCCAGGTCGTTGAACCCGGCATACACCGAGATCGGTTCGCCCTCGATACCATCGGTCCAGAGGTTTTTGCCCAACCGCTCGCTGTTATGGCTGATCAGCGCGTTGGCAGCGTCCAAAATCGCGCTGGTCGAACGATAGTTCTGCTCCAGACGCACCGTGTGGGTATCGGGAAACTCCTCTTCGAAGCGGCGAATGTTTTCCACTTTGGCGCCCCGCCAGCCGTAAATCGACTGGTCATCATCGCCCACCGCCGTCATCGGCGTTTGCTGGCCGGTCAGCAGTTTCAGCCACGCGTACTGCAGGGTATTGGTGTCTTGGAACTCGTCCACCAGCACATGGCCGAAACGCTCGCGATAGTGGTTCAGCAGCGGCGGGTTGTCGCGCAAAAGCTCCAGGCTGCGCAGCAGCAGCTCGCCAAAATCCACCAGCCCGCCGCGTTCGCAGGTGAACTGGTAGCGCTCGTAGAGCTCGACCATTTGTGCCAAATAGCCATCACCGTTGACGTTGACTTGGTGGGGCCGCAGCCCTTCCTCTTTGCAGCCCGCAATGAACCCCTGCACCTGGCGGGGCGGGAAGCGCTCGTCGTCGATCGAGTAATCTTTGAGCAGTCGTTTGATCAGCCGGAGCTGATCATCGGAATCGATGATTTGGAAGTGTTGCGGCAGGCGGGCATCTTGCCAGTGGGTACGCAGCAGCCGGTGGGCAATGGAGTGGAAGGTGCCGACCCACACGTGGCGCATGGAAATACCCAGTAGCGCCTCTAAGCGCGTGCGCATTTCGCGCGCCGCTTTATTGGTAAACGTGACCGCCAGCAGCGCGTAAGGCGACAGCCCCTCGGCCTGCATCAGCCAAGCAATGCGGTGAACCAGCACGCGGGTTTTACCGGAGCCCGCGCCCGCCAGTACCAGTAGGTTGCCCTGGGGGGCACTGACGGCCTCTCGCTGGGCGGGGTTGAGCTGATCGAGTATCGCCGTGACGTCGTCCATATAAGCCGCTGCCGGTTCGAAAAATGGGCGGCCAGTTTAGCACAGCCCGCCCACTGGCTGGGTATACAGCGTACGTCGCGTTAGCCCGTGTTCATTGGTCGTCTGGATAACGCAGCGTGGTCAGGCTCTTTTTCACCGCTTTGAGCTGTTCGGCAAGCTTGGGGCCGCGGGTTTTGGCCACGCCAACGGCCAGCACGTCGATCAGCACTAGATGCGCGATGCGCGAGCTGAGCGGCGTGTAAATCTCGGTATCTTCGTGCACATCGATGAACAGCGGCAAGCTCACTTCGTGGGCCAGCGGAGACTCGCTGGGGCACAGGCCAATCACCGTGGCCCCCGCTTCGCGGGCCAAACGTACGCTGGCCACCAGCGCCTTGGTGCGCCCGGTTTGCGAAATCGCCACCACTACATCGCCCTCTTGCAGCGTCACCGCCGACATGTTCTGCATGTGCGGGTCGGCGTAGGCAGAGGTCGAGATCTGCAGGCGAAAGAACTTGTGCTGGGCATCGAATGCCACGGCACCGGAGGCGCCAAAGCCGTAAAACTCCACCCGGTTGGCCATGGCCAGCGCGTTCACGGCCCGCCCCAGCGATTCGTTGTCGAGCCGGTCGCGTACCGACAGCAGCGTGCCCACGGTGGAGTCGAAAATGCTGTGGGAAAACTCCGCCACCGAGTCGCTATCGTTCATGGAGAACTGGGCAAACTGGCTGCCACTGGCCAGCATCTGAGCGAGCTGGAGCTTGAAATCCTGAAACCCGTTGCAGCCAAGGGCGCGACAGAAGCGCACCACGGTGGGCTCGCTCACCTTCGCCTCGGTGGCCAGGTCCACGATCCGCATATGGATCACTTCATCGGGATTACGCAGCACGAACCGCGCTACCTTTTGCTCGGAGCGACGGAAATGCTCCATGCGGCGTCTCATTTCATCGAACAGGGCGCGGCTCACGTTCAGCTCCTTAAATTCTTGATCGTGCTTATGAGGCCTAGGTGGCCACAGTATGCCTGAGTGACGGGAAGAGGGTAGCGGTAATCATCCACCGGGGCTGCCGTTAAAAGGGCGTTAACCTATTTCTTCAAGATTCGTCATCATTTTGTCAAGTAGGTTATAGTAAGAAGTGACGTGCCGCACTGCATCATTCAAAAAATCAGTGGTCACGGATGCAGGTGGACGTAGGCAACTTCACCTGGAGGAGCGTCGATCATGAGAAACGTCGAACGAATGACCTCGGTAAAAAGCGAATTGCTCGACATATTCATGAGTATGGAGGTCGATGAGCATGCCCAACGTCGGCGCAGCGCCGCCCAGCGTAGCCTAAGAGCACGCAGAGGGATCGAGCTGCATCGGGAGTTTCAGAAATTGTCGCGGGATATCGCTCCCTTGCCAGACGATGACGACCCGCAAGAGAGCGAATTGCACTAACCACCGCGTGTGAGGATACTGCCCCGCCGGTCAGCGGGGCCGTGACGGCTTAGATCAAGCCGGCCACGAACACGGCGATGACACCTGCGGGCGCGACGAAGCGTGCGAGTATGTTCCACACGCCCACACCAGCGGCTGACAACCCAAGCTCAGTCTCGACACTCTTGCGCTCTAAACACCAGGCGGCGAACAGGATCGCGCCCAGGCCGGTCAGCGGCAGGAGAATCTTGCTGGTGAAGGTGTCGAGCAGGTCGAAGATATTCAAGCCAAAGAACAGCACTTCCGACCACACGTTGAACGAGAGCAGGGCAGCAACGCCTAACGCCCATACCGCAATACCGCTCGCAAACGTCGCTACCAAGCGCGACATCGAGGTACGCTCTTCCAGGGTTTCCACCACCGGCTCCAGCAGCGAGATGGCAGAGGTCAGCGCTGCAAACGTAAGCAGCAGGAAGAACATCAGGCCCAGAATCGTACCGCCGGTCATGTTGCCGAACGCCAGCGGTAGCGTCACGAAGATCAGGCCGGGGCCTTCGCCTGCGCTCAAGCCGTTGGCAAACACGATCGGGAAGATCGCCAAGCCGGCCAGCAGGGCAATGGCAGTATCCAGTATGATCACGGTGCGCGCGGTGCTGATCAGGTTGACGTCTTCGCCCAGGTAAGAGCCGTAGGCCATCATGATGCCCATGCCCAGCGAGAGGGTGAAGAACGCTTGGCCCATGGCCGCCAGCACCACGCCGCCATTCAGCGCAGACCAGTCCGGGCTGAACATGAAGCTCAGGGCTTCACCGAAGTAGCCGCTGGTCATGCCGTAGCCGACTAGGATCAGCATCAGTACCACCAGCGCAGGCATCATGGTGCGAGCCGCGCTTTCCAGGCCTTTGGTGACGCCGCGGGCCACGATGCCGATCACCAGCACCATGAAGGCGGTGTGCCACAGCAGCAGTGTCGTCGGGCTGCCTAGCATGCCGCTGAACAGCGCACCAATGCTGTCCGCATCTTGGCCGTTGAAGGTGCCAATCACCGAGCTCAGGGTGTAGTTCAACGACCAGCCGCCGATCACGCTATAAAACGACAAGATCAAGAAGGCGGCGAGAACACCGCTCACCCCGATCGTTGCCCAAGCGCGCGTCTTGCCGTGGCTAGCGGCCAAATCAGACATGGTGTTGATGGGATTTTTCTGGCCGCGACGGCCAATCATCCATTCGGCGACCAAAATGGGCAGGCCCACCAGCGCGACGCATGCCAAATACACCAGTACGAACGCCGCACCGCCGCTGTCGCCCACCATGTAAGAGAAGCGCCAGATATTGCCCAGGCCAACGGCGGAACCCGCAGCCGCCAGCACGAAGCCCATGCGTGACGACCACTGTGCATGTGCAAGTTTTGCCATAAATCACCTATGTGAAGTTCGATTGTAATGAGTCGTTGTCGGCGCACTGCACCGATTTTCGGAAATAGAGAGATTGCCAGCGTGCTTTTCCGAAAGAACGCGCAATTTATCCGATCATAGGGGGGCTTGCCAGTCAGCTCGTCTAAAAAGAGGCCTTAGAATAGCTGGCTCTGCTTTGCGTCAGCAAAGGGGGCGAGTGGCGGTAGTGAAATGCGCCGTTGGAGGGTGTGGTACAGATGGCGAGCCATCTCTGGCGACGCTCGGTTATCGGCTGTATGCACAAATAAGAAAGGGGTTTTCCCCTGACTTATCCACAGGGCGAGGCGGTCTACCCAAGGCTCGAAGTAGCGAGTATTGATGGCTTTGTCAATATGGCCAATGAAGCGAATGATCGGTTGCTCTGCCGTGGAAAGCACGTGTAGCGGGAGTTTCGGCTTTTCCTGCTGAGCGTGAGCGAGACCTGCATGGCCATTGGCAGGGGTCGAGAACACGGGGCGCACATCGAGCATCACACGGTTGGCGCCATAAGTTATCAACAATTGGTTGAAGGCTTTCTCCTCCTCACCCTTGTGGAAAAAAACAGGGTGGCGCACCTCCACGGCGCAGGGCAGATGCACTGGCCAGTGGGCAAGCAGCGCTTCTAGCTTAGGCAGCTCTGAAGGGCCAAAATCGCGCGGTAGCTGCACCATGGTCGGACCTAGCCGGTCATGAAGCGGCGTCAGTGCGGCGATGAACTCCCAGGCAGCGGCTAAATTGCCGAGGCGCTGGTCATGCGTCACGCTCGCGGGCAGTTTGAAGCAGAAGCGGAAATGCGCCGGGGCTTGGCGGGCCCAAGCAGCGATGGTGTCGGATTTGGGCGCACCGCTGTAAAACGTCGTATTACCCTCGACGCTGGAAAACACTGCTGCGTAGTCGCTCAGCAGGTCGGTTTTGGCCTGGCGCGGGTAGAGGCCACCCTGCCAATCCTGATTGGCCCACATGGGCAAGCCAAGATATAGCGGTAGGGGCGAGCATGAGGCGGTCATCGCAACGGTAGCCTTTGTCGACAGTAGCCAAAGTAACGTATAAAAAAGTTAGTGTAACCTTAACATCGCCCGCTGTGGCGGTGGTGCAAGGCGTGTTCATGAAGATAACGGCCACATTTATGAAACTCTCCCCGTCGCTACAGCGCTACTATGGCGATCATTACAACGCTCACAAGACAATCGACAGGAACGCCCCATGGATGCTGCTTATGTAAGCGCCGACGATATTCGCGATCACTTCTCCAAAGCGATGTCGGCGATGTATCAACAGGAAGTACCGCAATACGGCACGCTGCTCTCGCTGGTGGAGCGTGTGAATCGTGACGTGCTGGCAGACGATGCCGACCTCGCCCGCTCGCTCGAAGCGTCTGACGAGCTGGCGCGCCTGAGCGTCGAGCGTCATGGAGCGATCCGGGTCGGCCTGCCCGAAGAGCTGGCGCTGCTGCGGCGCATGTTTGCGGTCATGGGCATGTATCCGGTGGGTTACTACGACTTGGCGGCTGCCGGTGTGCCGGTGCACTCGACGGCCTTTCGTCCGGTGGACGACGACGCGTTGAGGCGTAATCCCTTTCGTGTCTTTACCTCGCTGTTGCGTCTAGAGCTCATCGAAAACGCAGCGCTTCGCGAGCAGGCGCGGGAAATTCTCTCCCACCGTGAAATCGTCACCCCCGAGGCGCAAGCGCTGATTGCCCGCTGCGAAGCGCAAGGGGGCTTGAACGCTGCCGATGCCGAAGCGTTCGTGCAGGCCGCGCTCGATACGTTCCGCTGGCATCACGATGCCACCGTCGACCGCGCCACCTACGACCGTTTGCATCAAGAGCATCGGTTGATTGCCGACGTGGTGAGTTTTTACGGCCCGCATATCAATCACTTGACGCCGCGCACCTTGGATATCGATGCGGTACAGCAGCAGATGCCGAGTGTCGGCATCGACCCTAAAGCGGTGATCGAAGGCCCGCCCCGTCGACGCTGCCCGATTCTGCTTCGCCAAACCAGCTTCAAAGCGCTGGAAGAGACGATTACCTTTGCCGATAGCGTGGCCGGTCATCACACCGCCCGCTTCGGTGAAATCGAGCAGCGCGGCGTTGCCTTGACGCAGAAAGGACGAGCGCTCTACGACCAGCTCTTGGCCCAGTCGCGGCAGTTACCCGCTGCTCAGGATAACGCCACCCACCAAGCGCAGCTGGCCGAGGTGTTTCAAGCGTTCCCTGATGATCTCGAGACGCTGCGTCGTGAAGGGCTCGCGTTCTTCCACTACTACGCCGCTCCAGACGTTAAGGTATCGCTGCCTGAACACATCGATGCGGAGACCCTGGAGGCTCTCGTCGACCAGGGGGCGTTGTTCTGCCAACCCATGATCTACGAAGATTTCCTGCCGGTCAGCGCGGCGGGTATCTTCCAGTCCAATCTGGGCGGCGAGGAGCGCGACGAATACGCCAGTCAGGCCAACCAAGCGCAGTTCGAGCACGACCTAGGGGCCGATGTGATCGATGAGATTGCGCTCTACGCAAGCCGCGAGCAGGCATCGCTGGACGCGGCGCTGGCAGTGCTCAAAGGAAGGTGTTAGAACGTGGCGACCAACGTTTGCCATGATTCGATCACATCACCTTAGGAGGGCACGATGCAGCAGGACAAAGTATTGGTGTTACATGGGCCTAATCTCAATCTACTGGGCACACGTCAGCCAGAGATTTATGGCTTCGACACCCTAGACGACGTGAATAACCTGCTGCGCGAAAAAGCGGTGATGGGCGGCTGGGAGATCAACTGCCTGCAGAGTAACCACGAAGGAGCGCTCATCGATGCCATCCACGCGGCGAGGGTGGACGGCACCCGGGCCATCATCATCAATCCGGCGGCCTATACGCATACCTCGGTGGCGATTCTCGATGCATTGAACGCCTTCGATGGCCGTGTCATCGAAGTGCATCTCTCCAACGTGCATAAGCGCGAGTCGTTTCGTCACCACTCCTACGTCTCGCTACGCGCCGATGGCGTGATTGCGGGACTCGGCGTGCAGGGCTATAAAGCGGCGCTCGAGGCGGTGATGGCTAGTTGATGGTCGCGCGTATGTGGGCGACTTTGCTCTGTATCACCGGTAAGTAAACGTTCACCAACGTGTCGAGGTCGACTCGAGCCGCGTTGGTGCTGATGTTGATGGCTCCCATCAAGTGCTGTTTAGCGTCGTACACCGGTACCGCGATGGAGCGTAGGCCCGAATCCAACTCCTGATCCGAAATGGCATACCCTTGCTGGCGTGCCTCGACGATGCGGTGGCGCAGTTCGTTGACATCGGTCACGGTTTTATCGGTGAAGGGCTCAAGCGTAATCGTCGCCAAAAAGCGATCGAGTGCTTCATCGCTGAGTTGAGCCAGCAGTATGCGCCCCATGGAGGTGTACGCGGCGGGCAGCCGTGTGCCTACCGATAGGGTGATGGCCATGAGGCGGTGTTTGGCAGCCGAGCGCGCGACATAGGTCACGTCGTGACCGTCTAGCACGCCCAGCGAGGACGACTCGCCTGTCTCAACGGTGATTTCTTCCAAGTATTGCTGAATGACGCCTTGGTAATTATTGGCGGACAAAAACGCATAGCCTAGCTGGAGCACGCGGGGCGCTAGCTCGAAGTAGCGCTGCTCCTTGCGTACGTAGCCCAAGGCATGCAGCGTCAGCAAAAAGCGTCGCGCTTTGGCCCTATTCATGCCGGTGCGCGAGGCGACTTCGCTCAACGTCATGCGCGGGTGCTCAGCGTCGAATGCTTGTATGACCTCCAAACCGCTGGCTAAGGCAGTGACAAAGTCGCGGCTCTCCGTACTAAGCATCTCTTCTTGCATGTTCGATATCCACTGTGTTCGAAAGCATTCGAAAAGGGTAACGTAAAAAAGTTCGTTATGCGAACTTATAGAGTTGTCCCGGTGCTTTGGGTCTTATTGGACGAAATGCTACTAAAGTTGTGTTTTTTAAACGCTTAGCAACAACGTAATCTCAATGCATATACTGCGAATATATGTACGTGATACGAACAATAATTAACGCACAGGATGATAATAATGAACAAGCTCCTCCGCACTGCCTGTCTCGCTGCCGTCGGTAGCACGCTCACCTTGGGCCTGACGGTATCGTCTGCCACGGCAAACGAGTGGCCCACCGATGACATCCGCTTGGTGGTCCCTTACGCGCCGGGCGGTACCACGGATGTACTTTCTCGGCGCGTCGCTGACCTTCTGCAACAAGAGCTCGATGCGAATGTCGTCGTCGAAAACCGCCCGGGTGCGGGGTCGACGGTAGGGACTGGGCGTCTTGCTCGCGGTGGCCGGGACGCCGATCACACCATTCTCATGGCGTCTCCAGGCCATACGATTGGGGCAGCCATTTATCCCGACCTGAGCTATGACCCGGTGAACGACTTCGTTTTCCTGCAAAACATGATCGACATTCCCAACGTCATGGTGGTGCCCGCCGACAGTCCCTATGAAAGCGTCATCGAGTTCGTGGAAGCCGCCAAAGAAGAGAACATGACGTTTAGCCACAGCGGCGTGGGCAGCTCCATCCATATGTCTGGCGAGCTGTTCAAAACGCTGACCGAGACCAACATGACGGCCGTACCGTTTGCGGGAAGTGGCGCCGCGCTGCCTGCGCTGCTGGGGGGGGACGTGGATGTCTCGTTCGAGAACATGCCCACCGTGCTCTCGCATATCCGCTCGGGTGATTTGCGCGCACTGGCCGTCACCTCCGCCGAGCGCTCTGAATTCTTGCCGGACGTGCCCACGCTGTCTGAAATTGGTGAGTATAACCTCGATCAGTTCATCACCACGGCGTGGTTTGGCTTGATTGCGCACAACTCCTTCCCCGAAGAAGCGCAGAGCGTCATGCAAGAGGCCCTGAACAAGGTCATGGAACGTGAAGAGTTTTTAGACTTCGTCGAACAGCTAGGCGCTGAACCGGGTCAGGTATCCGGCGAGGAGTTCAAGCAGTTCATCGTTGCGGAAGTAGAGCGCTGGGAAAACGTTGCCGAGCAGGCAGGTATTAGCCAGTAAGTCACACCACTTCACGTTGTGCACTGGGGCGAGAACCTGCGTTCTCGCCTTTCTTGTTTCCCTGGGGAATGCCGTCATGACACGCTCAGATGCTAAGCGAAGGATAAAAGACGTCAATGATGTGATAGCGGGGGGCATCCTGCTGTGCTTCTCATTGGCGCTGGTGTTCTATCTGGTGCCGAACTACATCAGTGAACCGCCGATTCTACAAAACCCCATGATGTCACCGCGCTGGCTACCGGGGATCGTGGGCTGGCTGATCGTGCTGTTTTCGGTTCTGCTGATTCTGCAAGGGTTTCTGCTCGACAGACGTCACGAAGACGACGAACGACAGATCGAGAAAGGTCCAACGCGGCGCTTCGTGCTGATGGTGGCGGCGCTATTGACCTATGTCGCGCTGTTCGAAGCGATGGGGGCGGTATTCACCGGTATCCTGGCGACACTCATCCTGTTCGTGGCGCATCCCGTGCGTACCTGGTGGGCCTATGGCTTGGCCTTTGTCTTTCCTATCGCAGTGACACTTCTCTTCGTCAACGTGATGAATGTACCGCTTCCACTATCGCCGATCGGTTTCTGATGGGCTGTCAACGTTTCGGGTGAGCTATGGAAAATTTTTCGGAAGTCGTCGCGCTGTTCTTTAGTTTGGACAACTTCGTCGCCATTGCGTTAGGGGTCGTGATCGGCGTGGTGGTGGGGTCGATTCCTGGGTTGACCGCCACCATGGCAGTCGCGCTCGCGCTGCCGTTCACCTTCTCCATGCAGCCGGTAGCGGCGATTTTGCTGCTCGTGGGTATCTACAAAGGGGGGATGTACGGCGGCTCCATTACGGCGATCTTGATCAGAACGCCCGGCTCTCCCGCCTCCGCCTGTACCTTGCTGGACGGCTACCCCATGGCACAACAGGGGCATGCCAAGAAGGCACTGAAAACGGCGCTCTACTCCTCCGTCATTGCCGATTTCATCTCGAACATTGCGCTGATCTTTTTTGCGGCCTACTTGGCGAAAATCGCCTTGAATTTTGGCGCACCGGAATTCTTCTGGCTCATCTGTTTTTCGCTCACCATCATCATCTCGTTGGCCAGCGGCTCGATGATCAAGGGGTTGATGGCGGCACTGCTGGGTATTCTGCTCTCGTTGGTAGGGCTGGACGACGTCTTCGGCTCTCAGCGGTTTACCTTTGGCAATTACAACTTGATGGACAGCATCTCGTTCATTCCGCTGCTGATCGGCCTATTTGCCATTCCAGAAATCATCGAGTTCTACCGCAGAAAAGCGCTACCGCATATCAAAGCGAAAGCGAGCGGGGCGGGTTTGGCCTTTGCTGAATTGAAACGCTGCATGACGACCATCGTGCGGGGGAGTTTGATCGGCGTGATCATTGGCGCCATTCCCGGTACGGGCGCCACGGCGGCGGCGTTCATTTCTTATAGCGACGCCCGCCGCCGCTCCCCTCGTAAGGCGAATTTCGGTAAGGGCGAAGTGGAAGGCGTCGCGGCGGCCGAGGCCGGTAACAATGGCGTCGCCGGTGCCACGATGATTCCTCTGCTATCGCTCGGTATCCCCGGCGACGTGATCACGGCCATCATCTTGGGCGCCTTCATGGTTCACGGCCTGACGCCCGGCCCGCTCATGTTCCAAGAGAATCTATCGCTGATCTACGCGCTCTTCATGGGCATCATGTTCAGCTCGGTGGTCCTGCTGGTGGTGGGCAACGTCGCCATCAAGTACTTTTCGCTCATTGCCGACATTCCCAAGTCGATCCTCTTTCCCATCGTCTTGATGTTCTGCGTTTACGGAGCGTATGCCGTGAACAACGACACCTTCGACGTATGGCTCATGCTGGCGTTCGGGGTGTTGGGGTATGTCTTCAATCGGGCGGCGATACCCGCAGCGCCCTTTTTGATCGGCTTCATTCTCGGCCCGATGTTCGAAGACAACCTGCGCCGCTCGCTGCTGATCGGCCACAACGACTTGTCCATCTTCGTGCGCGGGCCGATTACCTGGGCCTTCATTGCCCTGACGGTGGTGTCGATTGGCCTGGCACTTTACCGTTTCCTGTCCGCACGCCGCGCCGCACGAGCTGCCACCGACCCATCGTGAAACGAGGCCAGTGGCGTCACCGCTACACTGGGCGGCAGCGGTTACCCGACCGTGACGCCGCCGCACACATAGAGCGTCTGGCCGGTGATGAAGCCGCTGCGCTCGTCGCAAAAGAAGCTGACTGCCTGGGCCACGTCTTCCGGCTGGCCCATGCGCCGTAGCGGAATGTTGTCGATGATGCGTCGCGCACGCTCAGAGTCGGGCGGATTGTTTTGCCAAAAGGCACTGGTCGCAATGGGGCCTGGCGCAACGCAGTTGACGGTGATGCCGTGCTCGGCCAGCTCCAGCGCCCAGGTGCGGGCCATGGATTGCAGCGCCCCCTTGGTGGCGCTGTAAATGGAGCGCGCTTCTTTGCCGAGCACCACGCGGCTGGCGTTCACGACGATGCGTCCGCTACCTTGCGCCTTCATGGCGGGCAGCACCGCTTGGGTGCAGATCAGCGCCGAGCGGACGTTCAGCTGCATCAGCGTATCGAAATCCTCGAGGGTCGCCTCCTCTAGCAGGGCGGGCGCCACGATGCCGACATTGTTGATCAGCCGAGTGACGGGATAGCGCTTGGCGATATCCGTCATGAGGTGGCGGGTCGTTTCGGCGTCGGCAAGGTCGATCTGGTAAGCGTCTGTCTGTAGCGATTCCGCTTCCGGCTCGACGATATCCAATACGATGACGCGATAGCCATCCTGCTGAAGGCGCAGGGCAATGGCTTGGCCGATATTACGTGCTCCACCCGTGACGACGGCAACGTCGTGTTGGGAACGTTCGTGACTCATGCATGCTTCCTCGTGTGCGATGTGGCAAGGGGCTCAAAAGGCGACTAAGTCACTCAGTGTCATGAGCCAAATCAGCAGGCTAAGCGTAAAAAAGGAGGCGACCGTCGCGACGAGCATGGCGGCGGCGCTCACGTCTCCCAGGTGGTAACGCTGGCCCAATAGAGGATAGATGCTAATCATCGGTGCCGCGGCAAAGAGCAGCGCGCCTGCCATGTAGACGGGCTCGATACTCGGTACCAGGAGACACGCGACCAAAATGGCCAGCGGGTGAAGCAGTAGCTTGCCCACCACGATTTGGCCCACGTCCCTCATCATACCTTGTGCACGCAGACCAAATAGCGAGCCACCAATCACGAAGAGGGCGGCGGGCCCGGCGGCTTCGGCCAGCATGTGGACCGCTTTCTCGATGGGGAGAGGCATGTCGATACCCGTGCCTGCGATGACGACCCCGACGGTCAAGCCGATCAGCAAAGGATTTTTCGCCAGATTCCGTGCCGTCTGTCGCAGGGTCTGCCACACGTTCGAGCCCTGCTGGTTGCCCATCTCGGCAAGAATGAGCGCGGCGGGAATGATCAGCAGGTTTTCCACCAGCATATTGAGCGCTAAGAGCACCGCTGCCGGTGAGCCGATGACCATAGCGGCGACCGGGTAGCCGACGAACCCGCTATTGGAGGCGGTCATGCCGAGTGCCTGCATGGCGCTCGCGTTCAGCGGTTGGCGCTGCAGTGTCAAGCAGAGGACCAAGCCCGCGCCCAGCACGAAGAGCGATCCCAACCCGTAGGCCAGCAGGTAGCTCGGTTGAAAAATGTCGCTCAGCGGCTGCTGGGTCAGCGCGCGAATCACCAGGGCGGGCAAGGCGCAGTACAGCACGAAAACGCCCACGCCTTGCAGCTGTTCGCGTTGAATGATCCCGCCCCAGCGCGCCACATAGCCAATACCCATGAGCAAAAAAATAGGCGTGGTAATGGCTAGAATATCGAGCATGGTCGGCTCCCCGGTGCGGCGCGCAATGAGCGTTCGTTGAGCGAATTATTGTACGCTAATTTATGGGGGTGTCATGAAGCGCGCTGGGGTTTTTGTGCAACGAGTTGCTCGACGTAGTGAGTGCGCAGGGGGATCACATGCGGTGTGATCTGCTCTGGGTCGAGCTGCCCCTGAGTAAAAAACCGAAACGCATCCACTCCCTGAAAGACGAACAGGTCGACGCCGGAGAGCGTGTTGGCGTGGGCCTCGTGCGCCGCCTTCAAGAGCTCGGTATGGGCCGGAATGTACACCGCATCGAATACCCAGTGCTGGGCACCCAGGCCTGCGGTGTCGATGGGGCAGCCGGGATGGTTGATGTGGCCAATGGGGGTGCAGTTCACGACCCCTTGCCAGGTGGGCAGCTCGCGCGTTGCCTGTTCGGCTGACACGCACGTGGCGGCAATGCCCATGGCATTCAGATCCTGGCATAGGGTGTCGGCACGCTGAGCGTCGCGCTCCAAAATATGGATGCAGCGGGCCGACAGCTCGCCGAGCGCGCACGCCACGGCGCGTCCCACGCCACCGGCACCGATCAACAAGACATCGCCCGCCGGCTGGTTGCCAAACGAGTGACGGTAGGCGCTGATGAACCCGGTATAGTCGGTGTTTTCGGCACGCAATCCCTGTTCATCGAACAGGAGCGTATTGGCGGTGCCGACCCGCTGTACACCGGCTCCACAGATGTCGGCTAATTTGGCGGCTGTCTCTTTGAAGGGAAAGGTGACGTTGGTGCCTCGGTATCCTTCTGCGCGCAGCCGCTGAATGGCGCTGGCAAAGTCGAAATCAGCGATCCCCAGGCTGTCGACCAAGTCGTAGCGGACGGCTAGGCCCAGCGATGCGCCTAGGCGTTCGTGCAGGTCGGGAGATTGTGATTTGGCGATACCTTCGCCGACGAGTCCTAACGTGATCATGCGGGGCGCTCTCCCGTGTCGCTATTGATATCTGAGGCTATGCGAGCTGCTTCCAGGCGTTGCTGTGCCGTGACCCGCACGAAGGCATTCGGCGCGCCGAGCCCCTGGTAGCCTTCTCGCTGCACTAATTCGATGAAAAAGGCTTTGTGGTTGGGTTGCGTATAGAGCTGATGGAAGTCGCCGTGAGCGTCCTGGTCGAACAGGATGTGGTGCTCCTGCATCCAGGCATGGGTTTGCGCCGGTAGGTCGAAGCGCGCCGCCAGGTCGCGATAGTAGTTGCTGGGTATCGGCAGCACGGGGGTGTTTGCCTTATGTAACGCAGCACTGGCATCACGCAGGGACGTGGTGCTTAGAGCGATATGGTGAACGCCCGACCCGCCGTACTGGCGAACGAAGCGGTTACTGGCCGTGTCTGGTGAGGCGCTGGCATTGAGCGCTAAACGAAAACGACCATTGCCGTTTTGCAGTACTTGGCTTTGAATCAAACCGCGCGGGTCGGTGACGTCGAACGAGGGAGTCACCTCTAGTTGGAAGATGGCGCGGTACTGCAGCATCAGCGACAGGTAGTCATGGTAGGAGAGCGCCACGCTGATATGGTCGATATCCACCAGCGATCCTTGAGGCACCGGCTGGCGCTCCAGGGGAAACTCGTGATCCCACGTGCGGCTCAGCTGCGAGTCGTCGATGATATACGAGAGGCTGCCATCGACGTTGCGCAGCGCGCTCATGCGGTGACTCGCGCCTACGTCTTCAGGCTCGACGATCTCGTAACCGAGTTTATCGGCCCGCTTGAACGCTTCATAAGCGTTACCCACGCGAAGGCCAATCGCCGTGACGGCCGTAGCGTCACGGCCCGGTACGCGCCCGGTAAAGCTCGACTCGGTATTCAGCACCAGGTTGACGTCGCCCGCCGCCCAGCGCTCGGCGTCCAGCGTGTGGTGTCGACCGACGCAGGCCATGCCCAGGGCGCTCAGCAGCTCGCGCAGCGGCGTCAAGTCCTCGGGCTCGACGGCGATTTCGAGAAAGGCGACGGACTCGATGGGCTGCGGTGCGGGAATGCCGCTATCCCCCTGCATGCTGCGCAGTAAATGGTAGGAGCGCAGCCCATCGCGCGCGGTTTGGTCGCTGTGGCCCATGCGGAACACATCGTTAAAGATCTCATGGGAGAGCGGGCCGTCGTAGCGCGTCTCGTCCAGCATGGCCATGAATCGATCCATCTGTAGCTCGCCCTGTCCCGGGAAGCAGCGGTAGTGTCGGCTCCACGATAGGTGATCCATCGACAGGCGCGGCGCATCGGCGGTCTGGACCAAAAAGATACGGTCACCGGGAATGCGGCCCAGGGTGCCCAGCTCCGTCTGGCGCGAGAAGATATGGAAGGTATCCAGCACCAGGCCCACGTGCGGATGCGCCGCGCGGCGTACCACTTCCCAGCTATCGCGGTAGTCGTGGATGTGTCGGCCCCAGGCCAGGGCTTCGTAGGCCACGCGTAACTGCCGTTTTGCGGCGCGTTCGCCCAGCTCGAAAAAGTCATCGGCCGCGCGGCTAATGCCTGGCAGGGCATCCGGGTGAACGGTGCTGCAGGCCATTAGCAGGTCGGTGCCGAGCTCTTCCATTAGATCGAACTTATGCTCGGCGCGATCGAAGGCGCGCTCCCGCGCGCGGCCCTGCAGTCCTTCGAAGTCACGAAAAGGCTGGAGAGTGACCAGCTTCAGCCCACGGGAGCGGATGAGCTCGCCAGCTTCCCGTGGCGTGCCTGAGAAGGCCGTCAAGTCGTTTTCGAACAGCTCGAGCCCTTCGAAACCTGCCTGGGCAATCGCATCGACTTTCTCTTCCAGCGAGCCGCTGAGGCAAACGGTAGCAATCGATGAGTACATGGCATCATGCTCCTTGTAAGAGTGGCGATCAGTAGCCCGCCAAGCGCGGCAGGAACGTGACCAAGGACGGTACGAAGGTAATGAGCAGTAACACCAAGAACTGGACGGCGAGCATGGGCATGATGCGCCGGATAATGGGGCCCATGCCCACGCCCGACACGGAGTCCGCCACGAAGAGGCAGAGCCCCATGGGCGGTGTGATCAGGCCCATCATCAGGTTGAAGATCACCACGATGCCGAAGTGCAGCGGGTCGATGCCCAGCGCCATGGCAATCGGGTGAAGAATGGGAACGAGCACCAAGATAGCGGCAATCCCTTCCAAAAATAGCCCGACCACCAGCAGCAGCAGAATGACGGCAATGAGGAACGTCCACTGGGTATCGATGCTCATCAAGGCCCATTCCGTCAGCATGTTGGGCACGCGCTCGAACGTTAACACCCAGTTGGCGGCGGCAACGGCACCCATGATGACCATGATCACCGCGCTATCGCGCATGGCGCGGGCAAAAATGGCGGGTAGGTCGATCAGTTTGATGTTGCGATAGAGCACCACGCCGAGAATCAGCGCGTACACCACGGCAAACGCAGCGGCCTCGGTGGGGGTGACCATGCCCGCGAGAATGGCGCCCACCACGAATACCGGCATGAGTGCGGGAAGCAGGCCATGCAGTAACGCATGACGCCGTGACTGTTGCTTTACCGTCGCCGTGCTCAGGTCGCCTGCAAAGAAGTACACGTAAATCGACAGCCCAAGGGCGAGTAGGACACCAGGGACGATGCCGGCCAAAAAGAGCCCTGGCACGGAGACGCCCGAGACCGTCAATGCATAGATGATGACCGGAATGCTCGGCGGAATGATGGGACCAATCACGGACGACGCCGCGGTGAGGGCGGCGGCAAAGTCACGCGGGTAGCCCTCTTTTTCCATCGAGGGAATGAACACCCGGCCAAGCGCGGACGTATCCGCAATCGCAGAGCCGGACAGTCCGGCAAAAATCACCGATGCCCAGATATTGACGTGGGCAAGCCCGGCCTTGAGGCGGCCCACGATGGCGCTGGCGAGGTTGATGATGCGGTGGGTGATACCGGCTTCGTTCATCAGCTCGCCCGCTAGAATGAAGAGCGGAATGGCCAGCAGCGGAAACGACTCCATGCCACCAAAGAACTGCTGCGAGACGATGCGAATGTGGTAGGGCAAATCGCCGGCGCCCATCAGGACCGTGAGCGAACCGAGGATGGCAAAGGCAAACGGCACGCCCAGTAACACGAGGGCGATGAGCAGTATGAAAATCATGAGGATGCCTCCTCATGAATGGGCTGACTCAAGCGCAGCGCACCCATGACGAGTGCTGAAAGACTCAGTAACCCACCGCCCAGCAGCATGGACGCTTGGAACAGCCACATGGGCATGCCGGTACTCGACGACGTGCGCCCGCCTCGCGCCGAGATGAACTCGACCGCCGACACCATCAAGCCGATTCCCACGGCGAGTACCACGACGTCGACCGCCGCCGCCTGCCAACGCACCCAGTGGGCGGGCAGTAAACGGCGAATGAGATCGAAGCCGATGTGTTTGTCTTGTAAATAGGCCCAGGACATACCGAACATCAGGCCGTAAATCATCAGGTAAATAGCGGTGTCTTCTCCCCAGCTAATGGAGCCGCCGTAGGTGTAGCGGGCAAAGGCATTACCTGCGACCAGCAGGAAGATCAGCATCATGGCAAGCCCCGCCAGGCTGCCATTGAAAAGTATGAGGCCGCGATGTATTCGGCGGAGAAGAGCAGGCATAAGGGCACCTTCGATCGATGGTCAGGCACGCAAGGAGGCGAGTAGGCGCGGCGGCCTACTCGCAAGCACTTACATTGAACGGCGGTTAGAAGCGTGAGGAGGCGTCATCCACGGCGGCAGCGAGACGGTCGATCCACTCGGCTTCATCGCCCAGCTCGTTGCGCAGGTAGGCCTGAACCGGTGGCTGTGCGGCTTCGCGGAAGGCGTCCATCTGCTCGGCGGTGGGCTGAGTGATCTCCATGCCTTCTGCCTGCAGCTTGGTGATGCCCTCGGCGGAATTGAACTGCTGGATGGCGCGACCGGTGGTGCCTGCCACCACTGCCGCGCGCTTCACGGCGGCTTGCTCTTCTTCGGAGAGCGACTGGAAGATCTCATCGTTGATCAGGATGTGATCGACACCGTACACATGGCGATCGAGGGTCAGGTAGTCCTGGAACTCGTAGAAATTGTTGCCGTAGATCACCGAGATGGGGTTCTCTTGGCCATCGACCACGCCGGTCGCCAGCGCCGTCGGTACTTCACCCCAGGCAATTCCCTGCGGCACTCCGCCGAGTGCGCTGACCATTTCCAAGTAGAGAGGGATGGTTTGTACTCGGAACTTCAGCCCCTGCATGTCCTCGGGGGTATGAATGGGGCGCACGGAGTTGGTGAAATGACGGAAGCCGGTTTCGCCATAGGCCAGGGTGCGCAGGCCGGTTTGCTCGAGGCAGTGTTCGGCGAGTGCCGTACCGAATTCACCGTCCATGACTTCCCAGGCAACGGGCGCTGACGGGAAGGTGTACGGAATGTCCGTGACGGCGACGGCCGGGCAGAAGTTCGCATAGGCGCCGGACACCATCGCAATGCTAATGGTGCCATCCTGCGCGCCTTCGATGAGTTCGGTTTCCCCACCTAACGCACCCGCCGGATAGAGCTCGACCGTGAGGTCGGTTTCGGCTTCGACGAGGTTTTTGAAGACCTGACCGGCGGCCCCTTTTTTGGAGGTCGTCCAGTCGTCGGGGTCCACATGGGCAAAGCGCAGGGTTTGTGCCGAGGCATGTGCCGCCGTCAGCAGTGCTGCCGACGCAATCGCCACTGTCAGCGTGCGTTTCATGGATGTCGTTGGTAGTGAGAGCATGGGGCGTAGAGACATTATTGTTGTCCTCTTATCGAGCCATTGTCATGGGGTTTGAAAAGCCATGAAGGTGATGCACATGGCCATTTCACCGTGTCCAAAACAACAATGTACGAAATGGTACGTTCAGTCAATATATGGCATACTAGACCAAAGACGATCATGATAATAAAGGCCCTCTCGATGACCGCCACATCCAACGCTTCTTCGTCCTCTTCTCCGCGGCGCGGCCGTAAAAACGATCCCGAGTCTGTCCAGGCCGATATCCTGGCCGTCGCCACGCGCGAATTCTCGGAAAAAGGCTTGTCAGGGGCGCGCATAGACGAAATCGCCGAAAAGACGCGTGCCTCCAAGCGCATGATTTACTACTACTTCAAAGACAAAGAGACGCTCTACTTGCATACGCTGGAAGCGGCGTATCAAAAAGTGCGTTTACAAGAAACGGAGCTGCAGCTAAACCATTTGGCTCCGGTAGAGGCGCTGAGCCGATTGGTGCGGTTTACGTTCTGCCATCACGCCAACAATCCCGACTTCATTCGCCTGGTGATGATCGAGAACATCCATCATGGCCGCTATCTGGCGCAATCGAAACTGATCCAATCGCTGAACGCAGGCGTGATCGATGCGCTTACCAACGTCTACAGCCGCGGTGTCGAGGCGGGCTGTTTTCGTGAAGGGCTCGACCCCCGCGAGCTTCATTGGCTGATTAGCGCACTCTCATTTTTCAACGTCTCCAACCAGCACACGTTTTCGCGCATTTTCGACTGGCAACAAATGACGCCGGAGAATCAGCGCAAGCTGGAAGACCATGTCACGGACATGGTGATGCGATACGTGTTGCCGGATGACACCACGATGGCAATCCCCTAGCAACGTCATCGTGAGCAGCGTAGCGCCTATTGTTAAATTTTGGTTGCTTGATGGGTAGCGGTCTCTTTAGCCTATAGTTCGAAGAGCGAACATAAGTACAAATGCGTGCGCTCAGGACCCTTGCCTCTTGGCACGCAGTTGCCAAGGCGTTGCTAACGGAGACGTCGTTGCCATGCCCGCCATCTTTACCCAACACCCCTTCATGAGCCAGCCTGCCTTGGACGCCTGTGATGAGCAGGCCATGGTGAAGGCCATGCTGGCTTTCGAGCTCGCCCTGGCGGAAGTGCAGGAAGCCAGTGGAGCCGTACCTACCGGGGTGAGCCAGCAAATACGCGATCGGTTAGAAAAGGCCACCTTCAGCGTCGATGCCCTGGCAGAGGGCATTGCCAGTGGTGGCAATGTGGCGATTCCCTTCGTGAAGCAGGGGCGCTCCCTGCTTCCTGATGAGCTGAAACGCTACTGGCACCAAGGAGCGACCAGCCAGGATGTCGTCGATTCGGCGCTGATGCTGCTACTGACACCGCGCTTGGCCGCGCTGAACGACCTACTGCTGCGCTGTCGTGCGGCGGCACTGGCGCTGATGAGCGCGCATGGGGATACCGTGATGGTGGGGCGTACGCTGATGCAGCAGGCGCTGCCGATTACCTTCGGGGTAAAGGTGGCCCACTGGGCGATTGGCCTAGAGCAGAGTCGACGCCGCTTGATGGACGTGGCGCTGCCCGTACAGTTCGGCGGCGCAGTGGGCGTGCACTCGGGCTGGGGGCATTTGGGGCTCGACTGGATGGACGCGCTGGCCGAGCGGCTAGGGTTGGCGTCGCCGGTGCTCCCCTGGCATACCGACCGCTACCCGATCCATGCGCTCAGTACGGCATTGGATGCCGTCGCGGGCGCCGCTGAAAAAATCGCCCTGGATGTGTCGCTACTGACGCAAACCGAAGTGGGCGAAGTGGCGGAGCCCTCCGCGCCCGGCATGGGCGAGTCCTCGTCGATGCCGCATAAGCGTAACCCGGTACGTAGCGCACTGATCAAGGGAGCCGCGCGGCTCGTGCATGGCCATACCAGCGTCGTGATGAGCGCTGCGGCGCAACCTCTCGAGCGTGGACTGGGCGAATGGCATGCCGAGTGGGCGCCGTTGATCGAAAGCGCTCTACTGGTAGAAGGCGCCTTGGAGCAGGTCGCCGTGCTGCTGGAGGGGCTCGACGTGAACGCTGAAAACATGGCGCGCAATTTGACGGCCACGGGCGGGGGCATCATGGCCGAACCGGTCGCCCGATTGTTGGCTCCCACGTTAGGCACCGAGAAGGCCAAAGCCGTCAGTGCCGACGCGGCGGAGACCGCGCGTCGAGAAGCCCGCGCCTACGCAGACGTGCTCTCGAGCCATCCTGACGTGAAAGACGTCATCGACGCCGATGCGCTGCGAGATGCCTGCGACCCAGCTTTATACCTTGGTAGCAGCAGGGAGCAGGTGAAGCGTGCCCGTACCTGGCTGATGTCGGATTAAGTGTCTGTTTATCCATGTTTTTTTGATTCACTCGATTTGTCCGTGCCGTTCGCTCGCTGTCTGGGAAACGCCACCGCCATTTGACCCGATAGGTGTTCGGAAGTAACTTGTTCGTATTGAGAATCTGTGTTCGTCTGACGAACAAATACCAACAAGTATGGCAACGACCAGCTAAGAGGCACCCATCATGGCCGAGTTTCTCAGCTTGCATGACGCGGTAGCGCGCTTCGTCGAAGACGGCGCTACCGTGGCCATGGAAGGCTTTACCCACCTGATTCCTTTTGCGGCAGGTCACGAAGTGATCCGTCAGAAAAAGCGTGACCTGACGCTGATTCGCATGACCCCCGATATCATTTACGACCAAATGATCGGCGCGGGCTGTGCCAAAAAAGTCATCTTCTCCTGGGGCGGTAACCCTGGTGTCGGCTCGCTGCACCGCCTGCGTGATGCCGTCGAGAAAGGCTGGCCATGCAAGATCGAGATTCTGGAGCATAGTCACGCGGCGATGGCCTGCGCCTTCGAAGCGGGGGCGGCGGGGTTGCCGCTGGCGGTGTTCCGCGGCTACATCGGCAGCGAGCTGCCCAGCGTCAACGACCAAATCAAGTTCATCGACTGCCCGTTCACCGGCGAGCGGTTGGCCGCGGTTCCTGCGGTGCGACCGGATGTGTCGATCATTCACGCCCAGCGGGCGGATCGCCAGGGCAACGTGCTGGTCGAGGGTATCGTCGGGGTACAAAAAGAGGCGGTACTGGCCGCCAAGCACAGCATCGTCACGGTGGAAGAGATTGTCGATGACCTGGGGGCGACTCCCAACGCCTGCGTGATTCCCAGCTGGGCCATTAGCGCCATCGCCGTCGCCGAAAAAGGGGCCCTGCCTTCTTATACCCACGGCTACTACGGCCGCAGCAATCGCTTCTACAAAGAGTGGGATGCCATCGCACGCGACCGCGACACCTTTACCCAGTGGCTCGACGACAACGTCTTTAATGCAGGAGGCCAAGCCTGATGAGTCTGGAATATACCTCTTCTGAAATGATGTCGGTCACCGCGGCGCGGGCGCTCGAAAACGGCATGACCTGCTTCGTCGGCATCGGCCTGCCTTCTGAAGCCGCGAATTTGGCGCGTCTCACCCATGCACCGGACGTGGTGCTGATTTACGAATCCGGCACGCTGCAAACCAAGCCCGATACCCTGCCGCTCTCGATAGGCGATGGCGAGTTGTGCGAGTCGGCGCTGACCACCGTGGCGGTGCCGGAGATGTTCCGCTACTGGCTGCAGGGCGGCAAAATCGACGTGGGCTTTTTGGGCACCGCGCAAATCGACCGCTTTGCCAACCTGAATACCACGCTAATTGGTGATTACAAAGCGCCCAAGGTACGACTGCCGGGCGGCGGCGGCGCGCCGGAAATCGCCACCAACGCTGGCGAGGTGTTCATCACGCTGAAGCACTCCAAGCGCGCCTTTGTAAAAGACGTCGATTTCGTGACCACGCTAGGCTTTGGCCGCGACGGCAAAGGCCGCGACAACGTACCCAACATCGGCAAAGGCCCGACTCGGGTGATCACCGACCTGTGCGTGATGAAGCCTGACCCCGACACCAAGGAGCTGGTGGTCGTCTCGCTGCATCCTGGCGTTAGCCGCGAAGACGTCATCGATGCGACCGGCTGGGACATCCGTTTTGCCGAGCAGCTCGACAGCACTCCCGAGCCCAGTGCCCACGAGCTGACCATTTTGCGCGAGCTAAAAGCCCGCACCGAGCAAGCCCACGCGGGCGCATGAGGAGTTTGCCATGAGTGACGTTTATCTATGTCATCCCCGCCGCACCGCGATTGGCCGCTTTGGCGGCACGTTGGCGAGCGTGCGTCCGGATGATTTCGCCGCCACGATTTTTAAAGCGGTATTAGCGGAAGCGCCGAGTCTCGACCCCGCCGCCATCGAAGAAGTGTTCATGGGCTGTGCCAACCAGGCCGGCGAAGATAACCGCAACGTGGCGCGGATGTCGTCGCTGCTGGCGGGCATTCCCACCTCGGTGCCCGGCACCACGATGAACCGCCTGTGCGGTTCGGGCATGGATGCGGTGGGCACGGCGTTTCGCGCGGTCAAGGCCGGTGAGATGGCGCTGGCGCTGGCAGGCGGCGTGGAATCCATGTCTCGCGCGCCCTACGTGATGGGCAAGGCCGACAGCGCCTTTTCCCGCGGCCAGAAAATCGAAGACACCACCATCGGCTGGCGCTTGGTCAACCCGCTGATGAAGAAAACCTTTGGCATTGACTCTATGCCGGAAACGGCAGAAAACGTCGCCGAACAGTTCAATATCTCTAGGGAAGACCAGGATGCGTTTGCGCTGCGCTCCCAGCAGAAAGCCGCGGCGGCCCAAAAAGCTGGGCGTTTTGCCCAAGAGATTACCGCCATCGAGATTCCCCGCCGCAAGCAGGAGCCGCTGAGCTTCGATCAGGACGAGCACCTGCGGGAAACCACGTTGGAAAAACTAGCGGCGCTGCCGACGCCGTTCCGTGATGGTGGCAGCGTCACCGCTGGCAACGCCTCCGGTGTGAACGACGGCGCGGCAGCCATGCTGGTCGCCAGCGAGGCGGCGGTCAAGCAGCACGGTCTCAAGCCGATGGCGAAAATCATCGGCATGGCCACGGCGGGCGTCGAGCCGCGCATCATGGGCTACGGCCCGGTACCAGCGGTGCAGAAACTGCTCGAACGCACCGGTATCTCGATGGATGAGATCGATGTATTCGAGTTCAACGAAGCGTTCGCCGCCCAGGCGCTGGCCTGTATGCGCGACTTGGGCCTTGAAGACGACGACCCCCGTGTGAACCCCAACGGCGGCGCGATTGCGCTTGGCCACCCGCTGGGTATGTCCGGTGCGCGCTTGTTGATGACCGCGGCTCATGAGCTGCACAACAGCGGCAAGCGCTACGCGCTGTGCACCATGTGTGTAGGTGTTGGGCAGGGAATTGCTACCCTGATCGAACGCGTTTAACGGAGACCGTCATGGCGTTTCATACCATCAATGGCCGCAGCGTGGCTTACCGCCTGCTCGGCGCAGAAGGCAATCCGTTGGTCGTACTGGCGCACCCGTTGGGCATGAGCCAAGCGGTGTGGGATGACGTGATTCCCGCACTGCTGCCCCGCTATCGGGTGCTGACCTGGGATCTCCCCGGCCACGGTGCCAGCCAGGCGGTGAGTGGGGAGCACATTACCCCTGCTGATCTCGCGGCGGAGGCATTGGCGCTGGTAGACCTGGCGGGCGCGCAGCGCTTTCACTTTGCCGGTACCTCCATTGGAGGGGTAGTGGGCCAGCAGCTGATTGCCGAGCATGGCGACCGCCTGCTCTCCGCAGCGCTGACCAACACCGGCGCCGTGATTGGCAACCCGGATCTCTGGAACACGCGCGCCGGCCGCGTGCGCCAGGAAGGCCTAGCGGCGATGTCTGAAGAGATCGTGCCGCGCTGGTTTGCTCCAGCGGCGTTCGAGGCAAGCCCCGCGCTGAAAGCGGGCTGGTGTACCCAGATGGGCCGTGGCGACGATGAATCCTACGCCCAGCTGTGCGAAATGCTGGGTCGCGATACCTTTACTGGCAAGCTCTCAGGCAAGAGCACGAAAGTGCAGCTGTTTGGCGGCAGTGAAGATATGGCCACGCCCCCCGCGACGCTGGACGCCCTGGCGACAGAGCTCGATGGCGCACCGCTAGAGATTTTTGACGGCGTTGGCCATGTGCCTTCGGTGGAAGCCCCGGCGCTGTTTGCGGAGAAACTGCGCGCCGTACTAATGAGGGATTTAGGCGACGTGGCCAACCACGGCGTAGCTTATGCGACCGGCTTGGAGACGCGCAAGCAGGTATTGGGCGAGGAGCACGTCGCGCGCTCCACCGCCAACGCCAACAGCCTGGATGCGCCCTTCCAGCAGATGATTACCCGCTTGGCCTGGGGCGAGCTGTGGAGCAACGACGATCTCACCCGCCGTGAGCGCAGCATGATCACCACCGGCATTCTCGCCGCCCTGGGTCGCGAAGAGCTCACGCTGCACCTGAAAACCGCCAAGCGGATTGGACTGACCGACGCCGAGCTGCGCCAAGTGCTGATGCATGTGGCGATTTACGGCGGCGTTCCGGCGGCCAACCACGCCTTTGCCCTCGCCAAAGAGATGGGGTGGGGCGAGTAGCGAATCAACATCATGGATAAGAGGTAAGGGCGATGACCCACGACAACAAACGCTTTGTGGCACGCGACCGCAACTGGCATCCGCCCGCCTATGCGCCGGGCTACAAAACCTCCGTACCGCGCTCGCCGCAGCAGGCGCTGGTGAGTATGCAGCAACCCACGGCATCCGAGTTGACCGGCCCGGACTTTAGCCATCTGCGCATGGGACCCCACGATAACGACCTGCTGCTGAACTTCCGCCAGGATCCAGACCGGGGCGGACTTCCCCAGGGCGAGCGCATCATCATGTTTGGCCGCGTGGTCGACCAGTTTGGCAAGCCAGTACCGCACACCCTGGTAGAAATGTGGCAGGCCAACGCCGGTGGGCGCTACCGCCACAAAAACGATAAGTACCTGGCACCGCTGGACCCTAATTTCGGCGGTGTAGGGCGCTGTTTGACCGACGAGCAGGGCTTTTATCGTTTTCGCACCATCAAGCCCGGCCCCTACCCGTGGCCCAACGATATGAATAGCTGGCGGCCTGCGCATATTCACGTCTCGGTCACCGGGCCTGCGATTTCGACGCGGCTGATCACCCAGATGTACTTCGAGGGTGACCCGCTGATTCCCCTGTGCCCCATCGTGCACACACTCAGGGATCCCGACGCGGTGGACACCATGATCGGCCGACTCGACATGGCCCATAGCAAACCGATGGACTGTCTGGCCTATCGCTTTGACATCGTGGTGCGCGGTGAGCTGCAGACCTATTTCGAAAACCAGTAAGGCTAGGGGAACCTCATGAAACAGCCCGCTATTCAGCCCAATACCCAGCCGGCCAGCGATCTGATGCTGCGGGAAACCGCCTCGCAAACGGCCGGCCCCTACGTGCATATCGGCCTTGCCCTCGCCGCGGCGGGTAACCCCGTGCGCGACGAAGAAATCTGGAACGAGATGGCCAAGCCCGACGCCGAGGGCGAGCATATCGAAGTGGTAGGTACCGTGATCGACGGCAACGGCGATCTGGTACGCGATGCGTTTATTGAGGCATGGCAAGCCGATGCTAATGGTGATTACCAGGCCGATTATGACCTGAACAAGCCGTTCAATAGCTTTGGCCGCACCGCGACCACCTTCGATCACGGCAGCGAGTGGTCGCTGACCACCATCAAGCCCGGCGCGGTGAAACACCCCAGTGGGCAGTTGATGGCGCCACACATCAACCTGACGCTCTTTGCCCGTGGAGTGAACATCCACCTGCAAACGCGCCTCTACTTCGACGATGAGGCCGAAGCGAACGCTCAGTGCCCGGTGCTTTCGCGCATCGAGTCACCGACGCGCCGCCAAACGCTGATCGCCCAGCGCGAAGAGGTGGGTGGCAAGGTGCGTTACCGGCTGGATATCTGCTTACAGGGTGAGGGTGAGACGGTGTTTTTTGATTTTTGATTTTAAGCAGGCGGGTAGGCAAGCAATGATATGGGCAGCCAGTTGGCTGCCCATATCATTTGCCCTAGACTCGCACTAATGGCCCAATCAGCTATCCGCTACTCAACGTTAGCTTGAACGCTCATCGAGCAGATTTCTTGAGAATGTCATTGAGAATGATTAATCGATGTAGCCACTTCTAAGCGCCAGTCGATATGCCTAACAAGCTTCAGAATAGTGCGGGTAACAGGCACCGCGATGCGGTGTTCTTCCGCACGGCGTACGGCAGCGCCACAAATCGCTTCGATTTCGGTAGGCCTTTCTGCTAGCACGTCCTGAAGCATAGAGGGCTTATGGGAGGTGTGGCGTTCCAGAGCTTCGCTCACGGTTTTCTCGATACGCTCATTCTGAACCGCAAAGCCACACGCATGAGCGGTCGTACAAAGTTCATCGATAATTTGGAATGCAAGCTCCCTCGTATCCGCATTAGCCGCTATTTGGCCAACGGTCGAGCGAGTGATTGCGCAGAGGCCGTTCAAAGCGGCATTGAAGATGACTTTTTCCCAAATGGCGACTTCTACCTGGGGGGCAACGATGGTTCTTATCCCGCTATGCGTGAAGAGTTCAGGAATATCGTTAAGTATCGGTGGTGCAGCCGAGGTCGAGGCGGCAGCAAGCTTGACGATACCTTCACCGTGAGACTCCACACACCCTGTCTGCTTCGTGTCTGCAGGGTAAGTGGTAATGCCGATGATGATGTTCTTTTGATCGACGAACTCCATTAAAGAAAGCTTGTTATCGAGCCCATTTTGCAGGCTTAAGAGGACAGTATGAGAGTCTATGGCTGAACGTATGGCCGTTATTGCCGACTTGGTGTGCATTGTTTTAGTGAAAACTATAATAAGGTCATAGGTTTGACTTACTTCCCAAGGAAAAAGCACCGGGACAGGAATGAACCGTTCTCCTTTATCCGTCTTGAGCTTGAGCCCCTTCTGGCGCAAAGCGGCAACGTGCTCTGCATTGACATCAATCAGGGTAACGTCCGCGCCTCCTTCGGAAAGGCTTCCACCGATGAGTCCACCCATTGCTCCTGCGCCGAGGATAGCGATACGAGGTCTTTTTCTGTTTGGGTTATCCACTATTTGTCCTCTTGATAAATCTGTGCACATGTTTTTTGTTGGCTTTTTTGCAACGGAGTAAGCGTATTGGATGGTTGTTAACTGGGCTGATAGCCATCCATCAATGGCTTGTTGACTATCACTTGTATCGTGCCGCATGCTAATAAATCAAATAGATAGTTTGAGGAATATTTATAGATAGTGTTTATTCTGTTGGTTGGCAATGTCGCCGTTCATCGTTTCAAGCGTGACGGTTGGGGGCGGTATTTCATTGAGATGTTACGTTCTGTTTGCTTGGTGTTGAGTCGGTGCGTAAACGTATATGAAGAAGTGAAGGTGTTGCAAAAATAGCTGGGCTTGCGAAGGCGGCTTGTATTTGCCGAAACTTACTGTTTCTCAGTGATGGCGGTAATGATGCTTTCACAGAACCAACGTTGAGCGGGTGAACGCGACGTATGTGCCTGCCAGTAAAGTGTTACATCGAATGGGGGCACTTCGAACGGCAGCTCAAGTGCTTTCAAAGGAGCTTCATTTACGAAGTTGGACGCAATTTGCTGAGGTAGAATCACGACTAAGTCACTCTTTTGGAGCACTCTGGGTAAAATAGAGAAGTGGGGCACCACGAGGCTAACTTTGCGTTTTAACCCACGCTGTGCCAGCACATCTTCAGCCAGGCCATGCCCTGACGAAGCGGCAACCACAGCATGCTTGGCCTCCATGAATTGCTCCAGGCTGAGATGGTCACCAATCGTTGGGTGATGTTGATTCAGCAGGCAAACGTATCGCTCCTTGAGAATGACTTGGCGCGCTACGCCCGAGGCAGTCATCGGTCGACTACAGATCACCGCATTCACCTTCCCTGCCGCCAGCCACTCCTCAACCTTGTCGATTTCCAACGCAATGACTTCCAACTCCACGTTTGGCGCCTCGGTGTGCATGTGAGAGAGAATGCGGGGCAGTAGTGCCAGTTCACCGAGATCCGTCAGCGCTAGTCGAAAGCGGCGATGCGATGAGGACGGAACGAATTCGCGATTTTCCTCCAGCGTACTGTCGATCTGAGCGAGCGAGTCGCGCAGCGTTGGGTAGAGCTGAATCGCAGTGAAGGTTGGCTCCATGCCGTCGCGAGAACGTACAAAAAGACGGTCGTCAAATAGGTCGCGCAGTCTCGATAGCGCGTAGCTGACGGACGGCTGGGTCACGTTCAATCGATCCGCCGCGACCGTGACGCTACGGGCATCGAAGAGAGTGACGAAGACCCTGACCAGATTGAGATCGATAGCCGCCATAGAATAGACACCATTTATAATTTGTAGAACATATATTGATTTGATGGATTTTTAAAGGCCCATTAGTGTGAAACAAACGTCTTCACGCTAGGGCCACATATGCCAACCGTACACGCTATTACTTACCAGCTTCTGCGCCGACAGGGCCTCGACACCGTTTTCGGTAATCCGGGATCCAATGAACTGCCGTTCTTGAAGAGCTTCCCTGAAGACTTCCGTTACATTCTGGGCCTTCATGAAGGCGTGGTGGTGGGCATGGCCGACGGCTACTCCCTGGCCAGCGGGCAGCCGGTACTGGTCAACTTACATGCCGCCGCGGGAACCGGCAATGCGATGGGGGCGCTGACCAATGCCTGGTATTCCCATTCACCGTTGGTCATTACGGCAGGCCAGCAGGCGCGCTCTATGATCGGTGTTGAGGCGATGCTGGCGAATGTCGATGCCGCGTCACTTCCGCGCCCACTGGTTAAATGGAGTTACGAGCCTGCCTGTGCAGAGGATGTACCGAGGGCATTGAGCCAGGCGATTCACATGGCGAACCTGCCCGCCCGGGGCCCGGTCTATGTCTCGATTCCTTATGATGACTGGGACCACGAACTCGAAGGTGACGCAGATCAAGTCGTTCAGCACGATGTTCGCCATGCCGGTTTACCATCGGTCTCCCAGCTGGACGCCTTGGCTGAAACTCTCCAACAAGCGCATGACCCTGTGTTGGTACTGGGGCCGGAGGTGGATGCCGTTCGTGCCAATGCACTGGCCGTAGAGCTGAGCGAACGACTCTGTATGCCGGTGTGGGTGGCTCCCTCGGCGTCGCGCTGCCCCTTTCCCACGCGCCATGCCTGTTTCCGCGGTGTACTACCGGCGGCCATTTCGGGTATTTCAGACAAGCTGGAAGGCCATGACCTGATACTGGTGATTGGTGCGCCAGTGTTTCGCTATCATCAATATGCGCCGGGTCGTTATATACCTCAAGGTGCAACACTGTTGCATTTGACCGGCGACCTGCAAGAGGCGGCCCGCGCTCCGGTGGGACACGCTCTCGTTGGCGATATCCATGCCACGCTGGAAGCGCTGCTGCCGTTGTTACCACAACGTGACCGTGCGCTGCCCAGTCCTCTTCCTTTGCCATCACCTCAGGCGGTTTCCACTGGGCGCTTAGCGCCGGAGAGTGTCTTTGACGCACTTAACGCCCTCGCGCCAGAGGACGCGATCTACGTTAAAGAGTCGACGTCGACGGTGTCTGCTTTCTGGCAGCGCGTTGAGATGCGCCACCCTGGAAGCTACTTTTTTCCGGCGGCAGGCGGGCTCGGTTTTGGCTTGCCCGCTGCGGTGGGCGTCCAGCTCGCTCAGCCCCATCGGCAGGTGATCGCGGTCATCGGTGATGGGTCAGCGAATTATGCTATCAGCGCGTTGTGGAGCGCCGCCCAGTACAACGTCCCGGTGGTCTTTATCATTCTCAAGAACGATACCTATGGAGCGCTACGCTGGTTCTCACGGCTGCTGGATGCTGAAGACGCTCCAGGGCTCGATGTGCCTGGGCTGGATTTTTGCGAATTGGCTAGGGGGTATGGCGTTGAGGCGGTTCGTACAGAGACGCTCGAGACCTTCGAGGAGGCACTATGCCGAGCGCTGAAGGCTTCCCGCCCGATATTGCTGGAGGTGCCGACGACAACGATAGAGCCTTGATACGAAGCTATATCCAAGGGCGTTGTAATCACGCCAAACAATGAAGGTAATAACAATGACAGAGAGCACCCTCATGAAAAGAACCCTATCGCCACTGTTAGTCGGCCTATCGACAGCCGTTCTATGTACGTCGGCTAATGCTGATACGACACTCCGCATGGCCCACCTGTGGCCTGCCAGTTCGACGGTTAACCAGGAAATTTATCAAGCCTGGGCGCAACGAGTCGAGCAGGAGTCGAATGGCCAGTTGAAAGTAGAAATCTACCCTTCTCAAACGCTGAGCAAGGCTGACAAAGCTTACGAAGCAGCGGTGAATGGCATCGCTGACATTGCCATCACGGTACAAGGCTATACTTCCGGCCGCTTCCCTCTCTCCGAAATCGTGCAGCTTCCTGGCGTATCGACGAGCGCATCGCAAGGGGCCTGCATTTTACAGACACTCTATGATGAAGGGGATATAGCCGAGGAGTATGACGATGCCCATACGCTATTTCTATTCACCACTGGGCCAGCCTATTTGCATACACAAGATACCGCAGTCGAAACGCCCGCTGACTTGGCTGGCCTGAGGATGCGTCATCCCAGCGAGGTAGCAGGGGAAATGCTGACCAGTATGGGCGCGCACCCCGTGGGCATTCCTGCGCCGGATATTTATACGTCGCTGCAGCGTGGCGTGATAGACGGCTTGAGTTTCCCCTGGGAAGCCATGACGGTTTTCCGTATCAATGAGTTAGTGAATCATCATTTGGAGTTGCCCTACTATACGGGCACGTTCGTGGCCACTATGAATCAGGCGTCTTATGATCGCCTCTCCCCCGAACTAAAAGCAGTGATTGATAACAATAGTGGCATGGTATGGGCGAGTAAGGCGGGGCAAGTCTTTGATGATATTGACGAGGCTGGTCGTGCAGAGGCATTGGCGCAGGGCGATACCATCCATGTGGTTGAAGATCCACTCAATGATCCCGTCTGGGCTCCTCCACTCGAACAAGGCACTGAAAACTATCTAGCGCAACTCGAGCAGAGGGGCCTAGATAGTGCCCGCGCTGTTTACGAGAAAGCGTTAGCGTTACGCGATCAGTGTGAAGAATAAATCTTGGCGCAACGGTCATCCGTCTTACCATTTATATTCCAGGAGTACGCCATGAACACTCTCGATCTGCTAATCGGCGGCCATTCATGCTCAGCTCGCGCGTCTGCTACCTTCGAACACACCAACCCGCTGAGCGGAAAAACGGTCAGCTGCATAGCGGCCGCATCGGTTAGCGATGCCCAGGCCGCCGCTGAGGCGGCAGTCCGCGCCTTTCCGGCCTGGTCAGCGACCGGCCCCGGCGAAAAGCGCGCCAAGCTGCTCAAGGCGGCCGAGATCATGGAGGCGCGCCAGGCCGACTTCATCGAGCGCATGGTGGACGAAACCGGCGCTACGCCGGGTTGGGCGGGCTTCAATGTCATGGTCGCCGCCAACATCCTGCGCGAGGCGGCGTCGCTGACCACGCAAGTGAATGGCGAGGTCATCCCTTCCAACGTGCCCGACAACCTGGCGATGGGCGTGCGGGTTCCCTGCGGCGTGGTGGTCGGGATCGCTCCCTGGAACGCGCCGATCATTTTGGGTACCCGGGCCATCGCCACCCCGCTGGCGTGTGGCAACACGGTGATTCTCAAAGCCTCGGAACAGTGCCCCGCGACCCACCACCTGATTGGGGAGGTGCTGATCGAGGCGGGGTTGGGCGATGGCATCGTCAATGTGGTGACCAATGCGCCGCCAAAGGCCGCCGAAGTCGTCGAGGCGCTGATCGAGCATCAAGCCGTACGGCGTATCAACTTCACCGGCTCTACCCAGGTGGGGCGCATCATTGCCGAAAAAGCAGCGCGTCATCTCAAGCCGGTTCTGCTGGAGCTAGGCGGTAAAGCGCCGTTCGTGGTGCTTGACGATGCCGATCTGGACGCTGCCGTAGAGGCCGCCGCCTTTGGCGCCTTCTTCAACCAGGGGCAGATCTGTATGTCCACCGAACGGCTGATCGTGATGGATGCGGTCGCCGACGCCTTCGTCGACAAGCTGGCTCGCAAGGCGCAAACGCTGCGCGCGGGTGATCCACGTGGTGAAGGCAATGCGCTGGGTACGCTAATCAATCGCGAATCGGGCGAGAAGCTCAACGCCCTGCTGGACGACGCCCAGCAGCATGGCGCTCGTATCGCCTGCGGTGGTCAAGCCGAAGGCGTCATCATGCAGCCCACCGTGGTGGATGGGGTGACCAAGGCGATGCGCCTGTATGGCGAAGAGTCGTTTGGCCCGGTGGTCGCGCTGATGCGCGTTAAGGATGAAGAGGAAGCCCTACGCGTGGCCAACGATAGCGAATATGGCCTGTCGGCCGCCGTTTTCAGCCGCGACACCGCCCGGGCGATGCAGTTTGCCCAGCGCATCGAGTCGGGTATTTGCCACATCAACGCTCCCACCGTGCACGACGAGCCCCAGATGCCCTTTGGCGGCGTTAAGTCGAGCGGCTATGGACGCTTTGGCGGTAAGGCCGGGATCGAGGAGTTCACCAATCTGCGCTGGATGACCCTGCAGCTTGGCCCGCGCCACTATCCCATCTAGAAAAGCGCCTGGTACTTCTGCATTTGTCAGCAAGCCGCCGTTGCACGAGTGAAGGCGGCTTTTTTATGGATGTATCAGGAAATGGCAAATCGTGAGGTCATTCGACGATGGTCGTGAATCTATCTGGTAAAAGTCCAATTTTTTGATTCTATTTTGCTGTTAGCAAAGATCAGAGGGCTGGAACACGGCTTGATAGTGATGGCGCGGGTAGCAAGGCGTCCTATGCTGCTTGGACATAGACGAATGTCGATTAGCCTTACGCCTGATAGTGGACTAATGTGATCCCTTAAAGCGAACTAGTATTCGCTCTGCGAACTTACAATAATCCAAATAAGCCTGGAGTCCCCCATGAAAAATACCTTTGCTCGGTGCGTGCTGGCAGCCGCCATTGCAGGACTTTCCATTAGCGCTGCGCAGGCAGAAACCACTCTACGTATGGCCCACTTCTGGCCTGGCCCGTCGGGCGTCAACCAGGATGTGTTGCAGGCCTGGGCCGATACCATTGCCGAAGAGTCCAACGGCGAGCTGACCATTCAGATGTTTCCCGCCGGTACGTTAGCCAAACCGGACTCCATCTACGAAGCCGCCGCCAATGGGATTGCCGATATCGGCGCTACCGCCCAGGGCTATACGGCGGGCCGTTTCCCGCTGTCGCAAATCGTTGAGCTACCGGGCGTCGCCAGCACCGCGACCCAAGGGGCCTGTGTGCTGCAGACGCTCTACGACGACGGCCATTTGGACAGCGAATACGAAGATACTCGTCCGCTTTTCATGTTTACCACGGGCCCGGGTGGCATCCACACCATCGATACCGACGTGCAAACCCCCGCCGATCTGCAGGGTCTGCGCATTCGTCGCCCCACCGCAGTGGCGGGTGAGATGCTGGAAAATATGGGGGCGAGTCCGGTAGGCATGCCTGCACCCGACATTTATACCTCCATGCAGCGCGGCGTGATCGAGGGCCTGAGCTTTCCGTGGGAGGGTTTGAAAGGCTTCCGTATCAACGAACTCGTCAACTACCACACCGAGGTGCCGTTCTACACGCTGATTTTCGTGGCCACCATGAATCAGCGCAGCTACGACAGCCTGACCCCCGAGCAGCAGGCGGTGATCGACAATAACTCCGGTATGAAGTGGGCTGAAAACGCCGGTGCAGTGTTTGACCGACTCGACGTAGAAGGCAAGCAAGAGGCCGTCGAAGCGGGCCACACGATTCGCGAAATCGAAAACCCGCTGGAGCATCCCGACTGGCAGGCGCCGCTTCAAACAGGTATTGAAAACTACCTGACGCAGTTGGAAGAGCGTGGTCTCGATCAGGCGCGCGACGTCTATCAGGCGGCGTTGGCAGCCAGCGAGTCTTGCAGCGCCCAATAGGGGTAATGTGTCATGCAGTCTACTTTTTATCGGGCCAGCCATTGGCTGGCCCTCATTTGTCGCTTAGTGGCCGGGGTCGCTTTGATTGGCCTGCTGGGGGTCACCATGGCCGATGTCAGCACACGCTATCTTTCCCGGTTGACCGAGGGCGCGATTGCGCTGCGTGTCTCCGGAAGTGTGGAGCTGGTGAGCTACTTGATGCTGTTCGCACTACTGGCCGCGATGGCGGCCAATGTCGAAAAAAGCCAAGTAGTGGTGGAGGCGTTCTCTCACCGCTTGCCACAAGCCATCAAGAATCGTGTGCAAGGCGTCTTTTTGCTCGGTTTCATGGCGCTGGGGTTGGTCCTGTTCGTTGGGCTGCTGGATTCTGCTGCCGCCGCGACGCGTCACGGGGAGGTCACCCAAGACCTGCGATTGCCCATGGGGCCGATTTACCAATTGGCAGCGGTGCTGAGTTTGCTATTGGGATTGCGCAGCGCCATTCACGCCTTGCTAGGCATGATCTATGCGGCCGGTGAGGAGGCAGCTCATGGGGAGTGAAGCGATTGGTGCCATTGGGCTAGGGCTGTTATTGGTACTGATGATTCTGCGCGTCCCGGTCGCGTTGACCATGCTGATCGTCGGTGTGGTGGGGTTTGCTCAGATCATCAGTTGGGACGCCGCCGTTGCACAGTTGAAAACCGTACCGGTCGAGGTGCTCTCCAACTACAGCTTCAGCGCCGTACCCATGTTCATTTTAATGGGCGTACTCGCGGCTCACTCGGGGATGGCCGGTAAGCTGTTTGATTCGACTCGGATCATTTGCGGTGGCTGGAAAGGCGGCTTGGCCATTGCAGCGGTGGGCTCTTGCGGCATCTTTTCCGCCATCTCCGGTTCATCGCTGGCGACGGCGAGCACCATGACGCGAGTGGCACTGCCCGAAATGGAGCGCTACGGCTATAACCGTGGCTTGGCGACCGGTGCGCTGGCCGCTGGCGGCACACTGGGCATCATGATTCCGCCCAGTATCGCGCTGCTGATTTACGCCATTCTTACCGAACAGTCCGTGGGCGATATGTTCATGGCGGGGCTGATTCCCGGCCTGCTGGGACTGGTGATGTACTCGCTGACCATTACCGTGGTGATGTATCTGCGCCCCTCCCTGGCGGTAGCGGGTCAACCCACTGCCTGGAAAGAGAAGTTGCTCTCGCTGACCGGTTTGGTACCGTTCTTTGGCGTCTTCCTGGTGATGATTCTAGGGATCTATTTCGGTGCCTTTACGCCCACCGAGGGGGCCAGTGTCGGCGCCTTCGCCACGCTGCTCTACGCCTTGGCGAAGGGCATGCGCGGTGCCCAGCTATGGCACAGCGTACAGGAGACGCTGGCGCTTTCTGCGGTGGTGTTCTTCATGCTGGTCGGGGCGGAAACGCTGGGTTACTTCATCTCCGTATCGCGCATTTCGTTCTCCATCACGGATCTGCTCTACGGCATGGACCTCACGCCCATCGTCGTGGTGCTGTGCATCCTGGCGCTCTACTTCGTGCTGGGGATGTTCATGGACTCCATCGCCATGCTGGTGATCACCGTGCCGGTGGTCTACCCGATCATTCAGGCAATGGGCATCGACCCGGTGTGGTTCGGTATCTTGACCGTACTGACCGTTGAGCTGGGCCTCATGACCCCGCCGGTGGGGATGAACGTGTTCGTCATCAAAGCGATGGCACCGCATGTCGGGCTAGGGGAGATCTTCAAGGGCGTGACACCCTTTGTCGTGTCTGATTTGCTCCGCTTGACGCTGTTGATCCTCTTTCCGGTGCTGTCGACCTTCTTTTTGCTCTAAGGCGGGTTAACGCCCTTGCGATTGACGCGTTCTGAAATCGCGAGGTGACAGCGCCGTATTACGTTTGAAAAAGCGCGTGAAGTAGGCCGGTTCGGAGAAGCCCAAGCTGTCAGAAACTTGCCCAATGGTCATGTTGGTGTAGGTAAGCTGGCGCTTGGCCTCTAGCAGTAGCCGTTCGTGTAGCAACTGTAGGGCGCTGCGCCCGGCGAGTTGGCGGCAGAGCATGTTCAAATGTGCACTGCTCACCCCCACTTGCCCGGCCAGCCACTCGATGCTGGGCTGCTCACGGTAATGCGTTTCGATGAGCGTTTGAAACTGCTCGACATGTTGCTGCCCCTTGTCATTTTGGCGAGGGGTATAGCGCCTTTTAGGGCTACCGACCGCATGGCCAAGCCGCGAAAGCTCGACGACGAGTGCCTGGATCAGCGCTTCGAGTAGCAGGCTGCGTCCAGGCGCTGGCTGGCGATACTCGCGATCGATCTGGGTCACGAGCGTGGTAATGCGCGTTTGCTCATGAGCCAGCGATAGGCGAAAGAAATCGGCCTTTTTAAGGGCGCTGCTTTCGCCCAGCAGGGTATGCAAGTGTTCGGCCAGCGGCTTGGCTAGGGTAATGATGTGTCCTTGTACGTCGGGTGAAAAGTGAAACCCGTGAATCGCCATGGCGGGAACGACAATGGCGGCCACGCTTTGCAGCTCATGACGCGTACCCTCCAACTCCAGCGATACGCTCCCCTGATCAATCAATAAAATATGCACCAAGTCGGCATGGCGATGGGGGCGGATACGCCAGTCATGCAGGCGGCTGCGCTCGGGAATGGACTCACAGTGGAGCAAGTCGGGCGTCGGCCAGTGCTGCGTTTCGCCATAGAGCTTGAAGACGGGAACGGGAGCGTTCGACGAGGGCGTCATGGGGGCTCTCCTTTACGACTAAGGTTGAGTGATGCAATGTCGAATGTCCAATAATTGATCTAGATCATGCCTTATTAAGCGACGTGTTTCATTGAAAAATACAAGTTATCTGATTTTGACAATGACAACGACGAGGCATCCCTATGAAAACGAAGGTCGCCATTATTGGGGCCGGGCCGTCAGGCCTACTGCTGGGGCAACTGCTCCAGCGTCAAGGTATCGATAACGTGATTGTCGAGCGTCGCAGCGGTGAGTATGTGTTGAGCCGTATCCGCGCAGGTGTGCTCGAGCAGGGCATGGTCGATCTCCTGCGTGAAGCAGGTGTGGACCGGCGCATGGATGAAGAGGGCCTGCCCCACGACGGTTTCGAGCTCGTGTTCGATAACCGCCGCGTGCGCATTGCGCTGGACGAGCTGACCGGCGGCAGCAAGGTCATGGTCTATGGCCAAACCGAGGTCACGCGGGATCTGATGGAGGCCCGCGCCGCCGCTGGTGCGACTACGCTCTATGAGGCAGAAAACGTCCAGCCCCACGATCTGGAGAGCGATAGTCCGTACCTTACCTTCGAGCACCAAGGCAAAACCGTCAGGCTCGACTGCGACTACATCGCGGGCTGCGATGGCTACCACGGCGTCTCCCGCCAAGCGATTCCCCAGGGCCGCATCCAAGAGTTCGAAAAGGTGTATCCCTTCGGCTGGTTAGGGCTACTCTCGGATACGCCGCCGGTGTCCGATGAGCTGATCTACGCGCGCCATGCGCGTGGCTTTAGCCTATGCAGCATGCGCTCCGCCACTCGCAGCCGTTACTACCTGCAAGTACCGCTGGATGAAAAAGTAGAAGACTGGTCGGACGAGCGTTTTTGGGAGGAACTCAAGCGGCGCTTGCCGGACGATGTGGCGCAAAAGCTCGTGACAGGGCCCTCCATCGAGAAGAGTATCGCGCCGCTGCGTAGCTATGTGGTGGAACCGATGCAGTATGGGCGGCTATTCCTCGTGGGCGATGCCGCCCATATCGTGCCTCCCACGGGCGCCAAGGGACTCAATCTGGCCGCCAGCGATGTGAATACGCTCTATCGCTTACTGGTCAAGGTCTATCAGGAAGGCCGTACCGATCTGATAGAGCGCTATTCGCAAACCTGTTTGAAGCGTATCTGGAAAGCAGAGCGTTTTTCCTGGTGGATGACCTCCATGCTGCACAACTTCTCCGATGAGGAGGATTTCAATAGTCGCATGCAGCTGGCCGAACTGGACTACGTGACCAGCTCAGCGGCAGGGCTGACGACCATCGCAGAAAACTATGTGGGGCTGCCTTACGAATCGCTCGAATAAGCGACGCTGGCGCTCTTCCTCCTTGCCCAAACCCCACGGTTTGGGTTTTTTATCTGACCGCTGCCTCTTGTCGCTCTGTTGGCCTTGGCCCATTCTTCTTTCTGGGCAGTGTCGCCCTTGAGCGTTTCATTAGCTGGGTGAGGAGAGAGGGCGTATGGCTAAGTTTTTTCGGGAGTTCCGCGAGTTTGCCGTCAAGGGCAACGTCATCGACATGGCGGTGGGCATCATCATTGGCGGAGCGTTTACGCTGATCGTGCAAAGCCTTGTCAAAGACGTCATGAACCCCCTGATTGGTTTACTGGTGGGCGGTATCGATTTTTCGAACCTGTTTGTCGTGTTACGGGAGGGCGTGGCGGAGGCCCCTTATGCCACTTTGGCGGACGCCCAGGCGGCGGGAGCGGTGACGCTGAACGTGGGATTGTTCATTAACGCGGTGGTGAGCTTCTCCATCGTCGCGTTCGTGGTGTTCTTGCTGGTGCGCACCATCAACCGTTTGAAGCGTGAAGAGGCGGTGGCGCCCGCTGATCCGACTGAAAAACCGTGCCCCTACTGTTTGATGGTGGTACCGATCAAGGCCGTTCGCTGCGGGCATTGCACCTCTGAGCTACAGGTAGCGACGCCAGAGAAACCGATGGAATCCGTGTGATTCGCGGTCAGCTCTCCTGGCGAGTCGCCATCAAAAAGGGTGCCCAATGGGCACCCTTTTTGACGTTGAAGAGGGCCGTTAAGCCGTCTTTTTCGCCGCTTTCTTATCCGTTTGCTTACTATCACTGGCATCGCTCGGCTGTGGCAGCGACGGCAATGATTTCGCCAGCATATCGACGCTGTGGCGATAGTAGAGCTGGCTCTTGTTATGCTCGCCTAGGCTTGCGTAAAGGCGCGCAAGCTCGGCGCATACTTCGCCGTTGGGGCGCTGGCGCTGGCTGGCTTCGAAGTACTCCAGCGCTTTCTCCCACTGGCCCACACGCAGCGACAGGCGGCCACAGGCGAGCAGCAGTTCGGGGTCGTTGGGGCGCTCTTGCAGCCATTTCTCTGCCTTGGCGAGCTGACGTGCGGCGTCCACGTTGAGCAAACCGTAGCGTTTGACCAAGCGTGCATCCCAGTGATGATCCAGCGAGTGGTTCAGCAGGCGTTCGGCAATCGGCTCTTCGTTGGCGTGCAGCAGTGCTTCGGTGTAGAGCACGATCAGCTCGGTATTGCCGCGCAGGTAGTCAGGCATATCGGCCCACAGCCCGCGAACCCGTTCGATGTTGGTGGGGTTTTGCGCTTCGAAGATGATCAGCTCACGATACGCCTTGAACTCCAGCTGTTCACGCTCTTGTTGCGTAATCAGCTTTTGCGCCGCCAGGCGTGGAATCAAGCGGCGCAGGCCCTCCCAGTCGTTGACACTAAGGTGGACCTGTTTCAGCAGCTTCAGCACCTGGGGATGATTGGTGAGCTGCTTGTCCAAGCGGTTGAGGATGGCCAGCGCCTCTTCCGGCTGCTGACGGTCGATCATCAGCTGCGCCTGCATCAAGCCGATGGCGGTATCCGCGCCGTCGGTAGTCAACTGGGCCTGGTTCAGGTGCTCTTGGGACTTCTCATGATGGCCCTGGTAGTGCGCGGCCAACGCTGCCGAGAGGTAGTTAACGAGCGGCGTGCTAGAGTCGTCCGCGGCGCGAACCAAGGTTTTCTCCGCTTTCTTCCAGCGGCCCTCGGTAAGTGCCACCAAACCACGCACGGTACGTTTCATGGCGCGGCGGTTGCGAGCACGGCTATTCCAGGTACGGAAGCGGCCCACCGGACGAATGATGCCAGTGAGCAGGCGCAGCGCGAAGTGCAGGACGATAAAGGCACCCAGTAGCAGCACTAGCCCAAACCAGAACGAGGTTTGTACCGACGTGTCGCCCACTCGAATCAGCCAGTAACCGGGCACCGACATCATCAGATGCCCAAAGAGCGCGCCAACCGCAAGGCCCGCGACGATCAGCAGGATGAGTTTTCTCATGCATCACCTCCATCCTGACGACGCGACTCGAAACGGTTGTCGATGAAGCTGGCCAGCGCTTGCTGTGAGGCGCTGATATCCGGCAGCTCGGGCTTTACTTCGGCCTGCTTCAGCTCTTGAAGGCGGGCTATGACGCTCTGGGTCTCTTCACGTTCGGTGTCGTAGTAGCCGTTCAGCAGCTCCAGGGCTTTGTCGATGCTCGCTTCGTACAGCTCGGGCTCCTCTTTGAGCAGCGCCAGCTGAGACTGCTCGAGAATCAGGCGCAGGCTCTGGCGCAGGTAGGACTCCTGCTCCGGCGTGATCAGCGCTTCCAGGGCTTCATCATGCTGGCGAATGACCACGAGATCTTTTAGCTCTTCACCGAAGCGGGCGAGCTGGCGCTGGAAGGTGCCGGTAGGCGGCTGCTCAATGCTCGACGTCACGGCGCGCTCTTCGATCTCTTGAGATAGGCGCAGACCCGCTACGCGCTCTTGCTGGGCATTCAGAGCTAAGTAAATGCCTGTGCGGTCCACTTGAGGAACGGCGTCCAGCGCGGCGAGCTCGTTGGCAATTTCACGACGCACGGGCGTTAGCGCCGGGTTATCGGCATCGGCCAGACGGGCATCGGCGGTGCGCAGCAGAGCGGCGGCACCTTCCACATCACCCTCCAGCTGCAGGCGCTGATTCGCCAAACGCAGCAAGTAGGCCGCTTCGGCGTGAAGCCAATCGCGCTCGTCGGTGTCCTGCTCTTGTGAGAGCTGCGTCAGCACCTCGTCCAGCGTGCTGTTGACGTCGCTGCGATAGCTATCCAGCTCGCTGCGCAGTTCGCTCACGGTACTCTCCAGCGCTTGGCTTCGTTCGGCTTCGCCCTCTTCGATCCGTGACTCAAGCTCGCTGACCGCTTGCTGGGAAGCGCTGTTTTGCGCTTGCTGGGCCAATTCGTCCAGGCGCTGCTGCTGACTATCCAGGCGCTGCCAGCCTTGCCAAGTGATCAGGCCCAGGGCGAGTGCCAGGATAATCACCAACGCGATGGCAAGACCGCCGCCTTTGCTGCCGCCACTACCGGCTGTAGAGGCGGGCGGGATTGGCTTACCGGCACTGCCCGACGAAGCGGCTGGCTTGGTGTCGGCGGCGCTGTTCTTGGCGTCCTTAGTGTCCTTCGTTTCTTTCGTGTCCTTGGTGTTGCTAGCGGCGGACGTTTTGGCCGAGTCAGACGTCGGCCCGTTATGGCTCGCCGTGCCGGTTTGCGGTGCCGAAGAGGCACTGTTGCCACTCTTATGGCGGCGGCGCGAACGGCTATTTTTGGCCGCATAAGACGAGGAGGCGCTGCTAGCAGTCGACTCGCTTTTCGACGATGATGCCGCAGTATCGCTCGACGGCGTGTTCGCTTGGGATGTATCGGCAGACGTATTGTTGACGCCTTCCTGCTCGTTTGGTTGTTTGCTCATCTGTCGCTAGCCCTTATTAAGTTCCTTGATCGACATCGGCACCCTATGGGTTGCAGGACCGATCCAACGCGGCCACCAGCGCAGCCGGCGTTGCTCCCGACGCCACCTTGAGGTCACAAAAACCCAGTTTACCGGCCAGTGTAGCTAAACGGTGACTGGAAACGATTAGCGGTTGGTTCAACGCTGCTGGACCACACCATTTTGCCAGATATTCAAGCAGTTCGCCGCTGGTGACGATGAGCGCCCGGTAGTCACCACCGTGAAGGCGCTCGCGCAGGGCGGGGAGCGGCGGTTGATACACACGCCGATAGACTGCTAGACGCGTCACCTGGGCGCCGCGTGCTGTCAGCGTGTCGGCGATGAGCGTGCGACCGCCTTCACCGGCCACCAGCAGCACCCGCTGGTGCGCCAATTGGCGAAGCGACGCCAACGAGAGCAGCGCTTCACTGGTGTCTTCACCCCGATGGGGCGGGGGTATACGAACCTTAACCCCGAGCTGGTCGGACAGTATGCTGGCAGTGGCCCGCCCAACGCTATAGTAATCGATGCCAACGGGCAGCTGTGGCCAGTAGCGATCCAATGCCTCGCTCAAACAGTGTGCGGCAAAGGGGCTGACCACTACTATCTTATGGTACTGATCGATATCCAACCATATTTGGCGTTGGGCCGCCGCTTCGGGCAAAGCCTCCAAGCGCATGACGTCAAGGGACTCTACCCAGTCGTGGCGTTCGCGCAGGGCATCCGCCAGGGTTTGTCCACGCTCTCCTGGGCGGCAAATCAGAACCGGTTGGTTCATACGTGGCGACCGTAGACCTCTGCCAAGATATCGCCAGCGCCTTGATCTAGAAGCTCTTCGGCAATTCGGATGCCGAGCGCTTCCGGCTCGTGAATCGAGCCACGCCCCTCGGCTCGCAGCACTTCTGTGCCTTCTGGGTTGCCGACAAGCCCTCGAAGCCACAGCGTTTCGTTGCCTTTATCCAGAATGGCGTGTCCGGCTATCGGCACTTGGCAGCCGCCTTCCAGGCGCGTGTTCATGGCGCGCTCGGCGCGCACGCGGGTGGCGGTATCCTGATCGTCCAAGGGGGCCAGTAGCGCAATCAATTCGGGGTCGTGCAAGCGACATTCAATGCCTAGTGCGCCCTGGCCGCAGGCGGGCAGGCAGATTTCGGGGGGCAGTGCTTGGGCGATTCGCGCGTCGAGCCCCAGGCGCTGCAGGCCAGAGGTGGCCAGAATGATAGCGTCGAACTCGCCATCGTCGAGCTTACCAAGGCGAGTCTGGACGTTGCCGCGCAGGTTGAGGATTTGCAGGTCCGGACGGGCTTCACGCATTTGTAGGCCACGACGTAGGCTGGCGGTACCGATGCGCGCACCTTCGGGCAGCTCGTCGATGCTGTTATAGTGGTTAGACACGAACGCATCGGTGGGGTCTGCCCCCTCTAAAATCACCGATAGCCCCAAGCCTTCGGGGAAGTGCATGGGTACGTCTTTCATGGAGTGCACGGCAATATCGGCGCGACCATCCAGCATGGCGTCTTCGAGCTCCTTGACGAATAGCCCTTTGCCACCAATTTTGGAAAGGGGCGTATCGAGGATTTTGTCGCCTTTGGTGGAGAGGGGGACAAGCTCGACGTCCAGTCCGCTATGGGCCGCCATCAAGCGGTCGCGGACGTACTCGGCCTGCCACATGGCCAACTGACTTTTACGTGTGGCAATGCGCAATTTAGTGATGGATGACACCTGATTCTCCCTTTGCCGCTGACACGGCGCGTCGAACTGTGATAATTCTCATCATAAAGCACCCAGCCACACAGTAAAAATAACCGGCCATATTTAGGGCCAGCGCTGACCGCGTTTAACGCCTGCTAGGAAACGCCATGCCCTCTGTCGAACCGCAAGGCAAGCTAGACCAATTCTTCCTGTTATCGCAGGATTTGCTCTGCTGCATTGACTTTTCGGGCACGCTGCTGAGCGTCAATCCTACCTTCGAGTCGTTGCTCGGTTACCCGGCACATGCGCTATTGGGTAAGCCCTGTGGTGTCGTCGTCGAGCCACGCGATCATCCCGTGATCGAAGCGGCACTAGCGAGCTTGTGCCGTGGTGAGAAGGTAAATACCTTCGACGTATGCGCGCGGACGGTCGAGGGCCAGCGTATTTGGCTTGAGGTATCGGCCTCCAGCGGCGACCAAGTCATTTATGTCATCGCACGGGACGTTACGCGGCGAAAAGCGGTCGAAAAGCAGTTGAGGCGCAACCAGCGGTTGTTTCGCATTGCCGGTGAAACGGCCCATATCGGGGGCTGGTACATGGACCTGGCCGTAGGGCTACCCATATGGTCCGAAGAAGTGTGCCGTCTGCACGACATGCCGGTGGGGCACCAACCCACCCTCGACGAAGCGCTCGGCTTCTACACGCCTCGTGTGCAGCCGCGTATTCGTTCCGTCTTTACTGCTTGCTGCGAGCAGGGCGTGAGCTTTGACGAAGAGCTCGAAATCGTAACCCGAGACGGGCGGCGACGTTGGGTGCGCGTGATTGGCCGCGCGGTGCGTGACGAGCTGGGCCAGATCATTCAGGTGCAGGGCTCGACTCAAGACATCACCGAACGTAAAGACACCGAGCGGCAGCTCACCTTGCTGGAGCGCAGCGTCGAGTCCAGCACCAACGGCGTGGTGATCGTGGATGCCCAGCGCCCCGATTTGCCCATGGTCTACGTCAATGCCGCTTTCGAGCGCATTACCGGCTACTCGCGTGACGATGTGCTGGGCCGCAACTGCCGCTTCTTACAGGGCGTCGACACCGATCCCGCCACCCTGGCGCAGCTTCGCAAAGGCATCGAAGCGCAGCGCGATGTGCATGTGGTGATTCGCAACTACCGTCGCAGTGGCGAACCGTTCTGGAACGATCTTTATATTTCGCCAGTGCGCGACGAAGAGGGCGTGGTGACGCACTTCATTGGCGCGCAAAACGACATCACCGCCCAGCGTGAGTACCAGGCTCAACTCAGCCATAACGCCAATCACGACGCGCTGACGGGGCTGCCCAATCGGCTCATGCTCGATCAGCGCTTGGCCCAAGGGTGCCTGCTCGCCAGACGCTATCATCGCTATTTGGCCGTACTGTTCATCGATCTGGATGACTTCAAACCCATCAACGACACTCTTGGCCATGAGGTCGGTGACTTTATCCTGCGCGAAGTGGCCAAGCGCCTAGAAGAAGAGCTGCGGCCTTGGGACACCGTGGCGCGCTTTGGTGGCGACGAATTCATCGTCTTGCTCCCGGACTTGGCGCAAGAGGATGACGTGCTACAGGTCGTCGAGCGGCTGCTGACGCGGGTGTCTGCTCCCTACTGGTATCGCGGCAGCGAGCTGCGCATTACCGCCAGTATCGGTATCGCCACCGACGACGGCACGATTCGAGCGCCGCGCCAGCTGATCCAGCAGGCCGACCTGGCCATGTACAAGGCCAAGCGGCGAGGGCGTAACACCTTCCAGTGGTATACCGACGAGCTCAATCGCAAGGTCACCGAGCGGGTGAGCTTACGCCATGCGCTGCAGCAGGCCATCGAACAGCAGCAGTTCGAACTACACTATCAGCCGCAAATTCATCACAGCGGTCGAGTCGCCGGGGTCGAAGCGCTCATTCGTTGGCGCCACCCCGAGCGTGGCAACATCCCGCCGGGGCAGTTCATTTCGCTGGCCGAGGATACCGGTCAAATCATTCCAATCAGCGAGTGGGTGCTAGAGACGGCCTGTCGCGATGCGATGGTGCTCAATGCGCAGAGTGCGACGCCCATGACCATGGCGATCAACGTCTCGCCCATGCAGTTTCAGCGTCCCGGCTTTTTGGACTCGGTGAAGAACGTGTTGGCGCGCAGCGGTTTGCCACCGGCCTTGCTGGAGCTTGAACTGACCGAGGGCGTGCTCATGGATAGCGCCGAGCACACCATTCAAGCGCTCAAAGCACTGCGCCAGCTCGGTGTGCATATCGCCCTCGATGACTTCGGCACCGGCTTTTCCAGCCTGAGCTACCTGAAACGGTTGCCCATCAACAAATTGAAGGTCGACCGCTCGTTCGTACGCGACGTGGCGACCGACTCCCGTGATGCGGCCATCGTCGAGGGGGTCGTCACCATGGCCGACAAGTTGGGACTAGAAGTCCTCATCGAAGGTGTCGAAACGGCCGAGCAGTTTCATCATCTGCGCATGCTGCAGTGCGATCACTTCCAAGGCTACTACTTCGCTCGCCCAATGGCGTTGAGCGTGCTCAAGCACTTCTTGGACTCGCCATCCGCCGCCACGGCCAGCGCCGCTGATCCCATCTCCTGAGCGTGACGGCTGCAAAACGGCATGCCGTTCCAGGCGGTGACTCTGGTACACTTTCTTTTAACGACTCCATTAGATTTGTCAGCAGGATATCTCTCCGATGAGCCAAGCTACGAACCAGTCTTGGGGCGGTCGCTTCAGCGAGCCCACCGATGCCTTTGTTGCGCGTTTCACCGCGTCCGTGACGTTTGATCAGCGCCTAGCGCGCCAGGATATTCAGGGCTCGATCGCCCATGCCACCATGCTGGCGCGGGTAGGCGTGCTCACCGACGACGAGCGCGATGCGATCATCAACGGTTTGACCGAGATCCAGGGCGAGATCGAACGCGGCGAGTTCGACTGGTCGGTGCCGCTGGAAGACGTGCACATGAACATCGAAGCACGCCTGACCGACAAAATCGGCATTACCGGCAAGAAGCTGCACACCGGACGCTCGCGCAACGACCAGGTGGCCACCGACATTCGTCTGTTCATGCGCGATGAGATCGACGTGATCGAAGCGGAGCTGACACGCCTGCGCGACGGCATGATCGAACTGGCCGAGCGCGAAGCCGACACCATCATGCCAGGCTTCACCCACCTGCAAACCGCGCAGCCGGTCACCTTCGGCCATCATCTGCTGGCGTGGCAGGAAATGCTGGCCCGCGACCATGAGCGGCTTTTGGACTGTCGTAAGCGCGTAAACGTGATGCCGCTGGGCGCCGCGGCCCTGGCGGGCACGACTTACCCCATCGACCGCCACGTCACCGCGGACCTGCTCGGCTTCGACCGCCCGGCGGAAAACTCGCTGGATGCGGTGTCGGATCGCGATTTCGCCATCGAATTCACCAGTTTTGCCAGTATCTTGCTGATGCATCTCTCCCGCATGAGCGAAGAGCTGGTGCTGTGGACCAGCGCCCAGTTCGACTTCATCGACCTGCCCGACCGCTTCTGCACCGGTTCCTCCATCATGCCGCAGAAGAAGAATCCCGACGTGCCCGAGCTGGTGCGCGGTAAAACCGGGCGTGTCTATGGCCACCTGATGGCGCTGCTGACGCTAATGAAATCGCAGCCGTTGGCCTACAACAAGGACAACCAGGAAGACAAAGAGCCGCTGTTCGACGCCGTCGACACCGTGCGCGACTGTCTGAAAGCCTTTGCGGACATGGTGCCCGCCATCGAGCCCAAGAAAGAGAGCATGTACGAAGCGGCGCGTCGCGGCTTCTCCACCGCGACCGATCTGGCGGATTATCTGGTACGTAAAGGCGTCGCGTTCCGCGATGCTCACGAGATCGTGGGGCTGTCCGTCGCCTACGGTCTAAAAACCAAGAAAGACCTCTCAGAAATGAGCCTGGAAGAGCTTCAGCAGTTCTCCGATACCATCGAGCAGGACGTGTTCGAGGTGCTGACCCTGGAAGGTTCGGTGGCGGCCCGTAACCACATTGGTGGCACGGCCCCCGACCAAGTACGCGCGGCCGCAAGCCGTGCCCGTGAAGCGCTGGCGGCGCTCAAGGGGACGTCATGAAGCGCTATACGATCACACTCGGCGCGCTGCTGCTGGCCTCGCTGCTACTCGTCGGCTGTGGCCAGAAAGGGCCGCTCTATTTGCCTGACGACACATCCGATTCGGCCGCCGAGCAGGAGGGGTAATGGATCACTTTAACTACCGCGACGGCGTGCTCTACGCCGAAGACGTTCCGCTAACGCAACTGGCGGACAAGCTGGGCACGCCCTGCTACGTCTACTCCAAAGCGACGTTGGAGCGCCACTTTCGCGCTTACACCGAAGCGCTGGGCGGCCATCCGCACCTGATCTGCTACGCGGTGAAAGCCAACTCCAACCTAGCCGTGCTGGGCCTGCTGGCCCGCCTAGGCGCCGGTTTCGATATCGTCTCCGTGGGCGAGCTGGAACGGGTGCTAAAAGCCGGTGGTGACCCCAGCAAAGTCGTGTTTTCCGGGGTCGCCAAGCAGCCCCAGGAAATGGCGCGGGCGCTGGAGGTCGGCATCAAGTGCTTCAACGTCGAGTCGCGCCCCGAGCTCGAGCGCTTGAACGCCGTGGCAGGGGAGCTGGGCCAAGTCGCCTCGGTATCCCTGCGCGTCAATCCCGACGTGGACGCGGGCACCCACCCGTACATCTCCACCGGTTTGAAGGACAACAAGTTCGGCATTCCCGTCGACGACGCGTTGGAGGTGTACCAGTTGGCCGCTAGCCTGCCCAACCTGCGGGTGACGGGACTGGATTGCCACATCGGTTCACAGCTCACCGAAACTGCGCCGTTCCTGGATGCCCTGGAGCGCCTGCTGGTGCTCATGGAGCGCCTGCGCGAGCACGGCATCGAGATCGACCACCTCGATTTAGGCGGTGGCCTGGGCGTGCCCTACCGCGACGAGAAGCCACCCCAGCCGTTCGACTACGCCAGCCAGCTGTTGGCGCGCCTCTCCCGCTGGGAAGGCGGTGAAACGTTGACGCTGCTGTTCGAGCCGGGCCGCTCCATCGCCGCCAACGCTGGGCTGATGCTCACCCGCGTCGAGTTTTTGAAACCTGGCGAGACCAAGAACTTTGCCATCGTCGATGCGGCCATGAACGACTTGATTCGCCCAGCGCTGTACCAGGCGTGGCAGGCGATCGTGCCGGTGGACACCCGCCAAGCACGGGACACCGCCACCTACGACGTGGTAGGGCCGGTGTGCGAAACGGGCGACTTCCTGGGCAAGGAGCGCGAGCTGGCGATTGCCGAGGGCGATCTGTTGGCGGTGCGCTCCGCCGGTGCTTACGGCTTCGTCATGGCATCCAATTACAATAGCCGTCCCCGTCCCCCCGAAGTGATGGTGGATGGTGATACCTTTCACGTGGTGCGCGCTCGGGAAGCGCTGGAAAGCCTGTGGGCCGGCGAGGCGCTGCTGCCCGAAGGAGCGCGCTGATGCTGCTGCACTTCACTAAAATGCACGGCTTGGGCAACGACTTCATGGTGGTGGATCTGGTCACCCAGCGGGCGCGCCTGCGCGACGAGCAGATTCGCCAGCTGGCGGACCGACGCTTCGGCATTGGCTTCGACCAGCTGCTGATCGTCGAGCCGCCCCGCGATCCGGACATGGATTTTCGCTACCGTATCTACAACGCCGACGGTAGCGAAGTGGAGAACTGTGGCAACGGCGCGCGCTGCTTTGCCCGCTTCGTGCGCGACCAGCGCTTGACCCATAAGCATGACATCCACGTGGAAACCGCCGGAGGCCCGCTGGTGCTCCACGTACAGCACGACGGCATGGTACGCGTGGACATGGGCAGGCCGCGCTTCAACCCAACCGCGCTGCCTTTCGAGACGCCGGGTGACCAGCCGCTGCACGAGCTGGAAGCCGACGGTGAGACGCTGCAGATTGGTGTGGTGTCCATGGGCAACCCCCATGCGGTTCTCCAGGTCGAGAACGTCGATAGCGCGCCGGTGGAGCGCCTGGGGCCACTGTTGGAGGCGCACCCGCGCTTTCCCAACCGGGTCAACGTGGGCTTCATGCAGGTGGTCTCGCCCAGCGAAATTCGCCTGCGGGTATTCGAACGAGGCAGCGGTGAAACCCTGGCCTGCGGCACCGGTGCCTGTGCGGCGGTGGCCAGCGGTATTCGTCAGGGTCTTTTGAAGAGTCCGGTGAAAGTGCATTTGCCCGGCGGGCAACTCAGCATCGAGTGGCCGGACCCTGAGGCGTCGCTGGTCATGGTGGGCCCCGCCACGCGGGTGTTTGACGGTCGGGTATCACTCAACTAATGCGAGGAGAACGGCGATGTCTCAAGCTCCTGAGCCGCGTAAAACGCTCGATCCGGATCAAGTAGCGTTTTGGCTGGCCCGACACCCCGATTTTTTCATTGGTCGTGAAGGGCTGCTGCAGCAACTCAAAGTGCCGCATCCGCATATCGAAGGCGCCGTATCGCTATTAGAGCGTCTGGTGATCGACCTTCGCCAGCGCGCCGAAACGGCGGAAGGGCGGCTTGAGCATTTGTTGGAAACCGCGCGGCACAACGAGTCGCAGTACCGCCGACTGCGGGAGACGCTGCTCAGCTTGGTCGAAGCGGAAGACCGCGATGCCCTCGCTCAAGCGCTGGCGACGCAGTTGAGCGAGCGTTTTCAAACCCCCGCGATGGCGTTGTGGTGCCCCGCCTCGTTGAGCGATGCGGAACCGGCGCCGCCTCAGCCACCGCGCCACGTGCTGGATCAGCACGCCAGCGCCCGCTTGGCAGCGCTGCTGGATGGTCGAACCAGCCGCTGCGCCAAGCTAAGCGTCAGCGACTGGAAGTGTCTGCTGCCCCATACCAAAGCGCCCCGCAAGGCGGGCTCCTGTGCCATCACGCGACTCTCGGCCGGAGAGCAGCTAGGCTATTTGCTGCTTGCAAGCCCCGACCCCGACAGCTATCGCGCCAGCATGGATACGCTATTTACCGAGTACCTGGGCGATATCGTCGCGCGCCTGCTGCTGCGATTAGGCCCCCACGGCGTGGAGCAGCATGGCTAGCCAAGCGACGCTGACAAACGCCGTTGAAGAGTACCTAGCGCAACTGGCGACTCACGCCAGTCCCGCAACGGTGGCAGCCTACCGCCAGGATCTGGCGGCGTTTTGTCAGTTTGCTGACCAGCGCGGCGTGACTCAGGCCAGCGCGCTGGACACGACGCTGGCAAGAGCTTTCCTCGGTACCGAGCGTAGCCGGGGGCTGGCGCCCCGAACGCTGGCCCGCCGTCGCGCGGCACTGTCGCGTTTCGCCGATGCCTTGGTAGAACGCCATGTGCTGGTGGATAACCCGATTCAACTGTTGCGCACCCCCAAGCAGCCCAGCCACCTGCCCAAACCGTTGGACGTAGACGCGCTGTCGCGCTTTCTGGACACTCCTCACGACGGCTCGCCGCTCTCGCTTCGTGACCAGGCCATGTTGGAGCTTTTCTACTCCAGCGGTCTGCGTTTAGCAGAGCTCGCGGCGCTGGACGTGAATCACTTGGCGGCCAACCATGTGCGGGTGAGGGGTAAAGGCAGTAAGCCTCGCCAAGTGCCGGTGGGACGGCGTGCCCAGCAGGCGCTCACCGCGTGGCTCGCCTGCCGGGCCAGTTGGGTAGACAGTGCTGAAACGGCACTGTTCGTCGGGCAGCGCGGGCAGCGGTTGGGCCATCGGGCGATTCAGAAACGCTTGGCGCAACTGTCAGTGATGCGCGGCCTCCCCGAACACCTTCACCCCCACCGCCTGCGCCACTCTTTTGCCAGCCATCTGTTGGAGTCCAGCCAGGACTTGCGCGCTGTGCAGGAGCTGTTGGGCCACGCCAATCTATCGACGACCCAAGTGTACACGCGGCTGGATTGGCAGCATCTTGCCGAGAGCTACGATGCCGCGCATCCCCGCGCCAAACGCCGCCCCAGTGGGAGTGAATCATGATCACGTTAGACGCCATCACCTTTGATTTGGACGACACCCTGTGGGACAACCAGGGCGTGATGTTGAAAACCGAGGAAGGGCACTACCGCTGGTTGCTGGAAGCGCTCACCGCGTGGCGGTCGGCGCGTCAGGAGGCACCGCTACCACTCACCTACGAGGAGGGGGTAGAAGACTATTTAAAGCGTCGCCAGCAGTGGGCCCACCAGGTGCCCGAACGACGTGGCGACTTCACGTGGTTGCGTCTGCGAGCGCTGGAGGCCCAGTTGGAGGAGAGCGGCTTGGCACGTAGCGCCGCGCTACTATGGGCCGCTGCCGCCATGAACGAGTTCCACCGTCTGCGTGTGCAGGTCACCCCGCACCCTGAAGCGGCCGGGCTGCTCTCGGCGCTCGCCGAGCGCTATCGGCTCGCGGCGATTACTAACGGTAACATTCACCTCAAACGTCAGCCGCTGGCGGCGCACTTTCCAGTGGCGATTGCAGCGGGTGAGCTGCTGGCACCGAAGCCGGATCCCAAGCCGTTTCTCACCGCGTTGGAGCGCCTGAATACCGTGCCGAGACGGGCCATGCACGTGGGTGACTCCTGGCAAGAAGACGTACTTCCCGCTCAGCAGCTCGGTATGCACGCCGCTTGGGTGGCCGAGCGCGGCGACCAAGCGCTGCCCGAGCGGGTACATCGTATTGCCCACGTCAAAGAGTTACCCGAGCTGATCGCATGGCTGGAGCGACAAGCCTAGGCCCGTTACTCGTTGGCGTCTTCAGGGGTGTAGAGCCACTGGTCGAGCTTTTGGGAGAGCATGTCGACGCCGTCACGCTTCAGCGACGAGAAGAGCTGGACCGATACCAAATCTTCCCACTCCCTCAAGCGAGAGCGCACCTTTTGGAGGGCGGCGCTGGCCGGGCCGCGTTTCAGTTTGTCGGCCTTGGTTAGCAGGATGTGCACCGGCATGCCGCGCTGGTCGGCATAATCGAGCACCATTTGGTCGAATTCGGTCAGCGGATGGCGAACGTCCATGAGCAGTACGAGGCCGCGCAGGCTAAAACGGCCGCGCAGATAGTCGGACAAGTGCTGCTGCCACTCGAGCTTGACCGCTTCCGGTACTTTGGCGTAGCCGTAGCCGGGCAAGTCCACCAAGCGACGCGACGTATCGTTCATCACGGTGAAGAAGTTGATGAGCTGGGTGCGGCCGGGTGTTCGCGAGGTGCGCGCTAGCGCGTTTTGCCGGGTAAGCGCATTGATAGCGCTGGATTTACCGGCATTGGAGCGCCCGGCAAAGGCCACTTCTGCCCCCGTATCGTCTGGGCATAGCGCCAGGGTCGGCGCGCTGATCATAAAGCGCGCAGTGGGGTAGTTTAGCCGAGGGACTGGGCTATCATGAGGGGTAGACATGGAGTTCATCCTGAAAAACAAACGTATGACACGGCCTGCCCGAGCACTCTCGAGTGAGCGAGGGCGGTACCGCGACGAATTACCCCAAAAGCAGACCTGGACTTGCATTCCCGCCGCTAGGGTGATTCGTTATAATGCAAGCGGTTTATAACTGCGACCTGGGGCGCTAGTGTACCATCGCGCTCTAGCCAGCAGCGACCAACGCGATATGTTGTTCGTTTTGGCGGAGCTGACCCTGGTAATGTGCTGAACCTGGGCAGCGCCCAGGGTGCGTACCAGTCAATAATCAAACGGCATAGTGGAATAGCAATGAGAAAGTTACTGGCAAGCCTGGCAATTACCATGGGTGCCGTTGGCACCACCCACGCCCAAACGGACCTTCAAGCCGACGCTGATGCAGCGGCGGGTCGCGAACTTGCGCAAACCTGTGCCGCCTGTCATGGCCAGCAGGGCATTAGCGCAGTGGGTACCTTCCCCAACCTGGCAGGACAGCAGATGTCCTATCTGGCCAAACAGATCATGGACATTCGTGACGGCAACCGTGTCGTTGCTCAGATGGCCGGTTTGGTCGATGACTACTCAGACCAAGATGCTTGGGACGTCGCTGCCCACTTTGCAGGCCAAGAGGCTAACCTCGGTCAAACCAGCGATGAAGACGCTGAGTTGCTGGCCCGCGGTGAAGAGCTGTACCGCGCAGGCGATATGTCCAAAGGCATTCCCGCCTGTAGCGCCTGTCATACGCCCACGGGTGTCGGCATCGGCAGTGCGGTCTATCCGGCGCTGTCAGGCCAGCATGCGGAGTACACCGTCTCCACGCTGCAAGACTTTGCCTCCGGTGAGCGCGCCAATAGCCCGAACAACATCATGGGCGATATCGCTTCCAAGATGAGCGACCAAGACATGGAAGCCGTCGCCAACTACGTGCTGGGCTTGAACTAATTTCCCCTCCGCCGGTTTCCCTGTCCTGTGAAATATCCGCCGGATGGGGAACCTGCCTGACCCGCCAGGGGTCATAGCCACACTTTTTGTTGGCCTGCTTTTTTGGAGAGTTCTCGCTATGTTGAAAACGTTAATGGTCGCACTGGCCGGTCTGGGCTTGTCTGCAGCGGTAAGCGCTCAAGAACTGGTCGAAGGCCAACACTACACGCTGCTGGAGTCGCCGGTGGCGACCCAGGTAGACGATGATCAGATCGAAGTGACCGAAGCGTTCTGGTTTGGCTGCCCGCACTGCTACCGGCTGCAAACGTCCGTGAATGAGTGGTACGAAACGCTGGACGATGACGTAAGCATCGTGAAAATGCCTGCTACCATGGGCGGTGACTGGAATACCCATGCGACGGCTTTCTATGCTGCCCAGTCGTTAGGAATCGAAGAAGACCTGCACCAGGACTTCTTCGACGCCATTCACCAAGACGGTCGTTCGTTGACCGAAGCAGACGACATCGCCGACTTCTTCTCTGATTACGGCGTGAGCGAAGAAGAAGCCCAAAAAGCGTTGACCGCGTTCAGCGTGCGTAGCGAGGTCAACAAGGCCAACAGTCGTATGCGTGACATGCGTCTCATGGGTGTGCCAGCACTGATCGTGGATGGCCGCTACGTGGTATCGCCCCAGTCGGCTGGCAGCTTGGAAAACATGCCACAAATCGCCGATGCGCTGATCGACAAAGTTCGCAGCGAGCGTGCGCAATAACGGTGCTTGAGCACGGTCACACGGGCGGGCCAACTCGCTCGCCCGGAGCGCTTCCCTCCTCCGCGCTGTTGGAACGCGGCCATCTTCGGCTGCTGACCTTCAACTTACAGGTAGGTATTCAAACCTCTGCCTACCACCACTACCTCACGCGGAGTTGGCAGCATGTGCTGCCCAACCCCCAGCGTATCAAGCGGTTGGCGCTAGTGGGCAGCGTGTTGGAGCAGTTCGACGTGGTAGGGCTTCAGGAAGTCGATGGCGGCAGCTTTCGCTCCAGCCGGGTCAATCAGGTGGAGTACTTGGCAGCCCAGGCGAAGTTTCCGCACTACTTTCAACAACTCAACCGCAATTTGGGGCAGTTTGCCCAGCACAGCAACGGCCTGCTTTCTCGTTTGACCCCTAGCCACATCGAAGAGCATCGGCTGCCCGGCATGTTGCCCGGCCGCGGCGCGATTCACGTGCGTTACGGCGAAGGCCCAGATGCGCTGCATATCTTCGTCGCCCATTTGGCGCTTAGCCACCGAGGCCGAGTGCGCCAACTCGACTACCTTAGCGATATCATCGAACCGCTGCGACACGTGGTGGTCATGGGTGACTTGAACTGCACGCCCGATCAGCTTCATGCCCACGAGCGGTTTAGCACCTCACTACCGCTGCACCCTGTCAAACCGCTACTCAGCTACCCTTCCTGGCAACCGCGCCGCGCGTTGGATCATATTTTGCTGTCGCAAACGCTGGAAGCCGCCGAGGTGCGCGTACTGGATCATCTCTTTTCCGACCATCTGCCGATCGCGGTGGATCTGCCGCTGCCAGCGGCGTGTCTCTCGTCTATCAGCGCGAACGTTGAACAATAAGCCGTAAGAGCGTCTTTGGGGCGCTGCATTGTCTGCGTATATGCGCTATTGTCTGGGGCGCTGACTCCCCTTAGCCGTTTTACGCGAGACACTTCCATGTCGGACACAACACAACTACCTGCGTTTATCGGTGCGCTGGACCGCGCTTCGGAGTGGTTCGGGCGTACCCTTGCGTGGCTGATCATCATCATGATGTTGATTCAGTTCGCGATTGTTCTGCTTCGCTATATGTTCAGTATCAATAGTATCTTCATGCAAGAGCTGGTGATGTACATGCATGCTAGCGTCTTCATGCTCGCTGCTGCCTATACCTTTCGCCACGATGGCCATGTCCGCGTCGATATTTTCTATCGTGGGATGACCCCTCGCCGACAGGCGCTGGTGAATATAGTGGGTATTCTGTTGCTGATGATTCCGGTGATGCTGTTCGTCATCGCGTCCAGCTATGGTTATGTGGCGAACTCTTGGCGCATCATGGAAACCTCCTCGGATTACGGTGGCATACCCGCCGTATTTGCACTGAAGACGCTGATTCCGGTGTTTGCGTTCTTGATGATCCTTCAAGGGCTGATCGAAGTCGTGCGCAATGGCTATGTCTTCACCGGTCGAATGACGCCGCCAACTGCCGATGACAATCACCTCGAGGAGCGTGTTTGATGCTCGAATTTATGCCGCTTATTCTGTTTGCCGCCATCTGCGTCGTATTGATGTTCGGCTTTCCCGTGGCTCTGTCGCTGGCGGGCACTGCGCTGCTGTTTGCAGGCATGGGTCTGGGGCTGGAAGCCATTGGCATCGACGCCAACTTCGATAGCGGCTATCTAGCCGCGCTACCCAATCGTCTTTACGGCATCATGACCAATCAGACGCTCTTGGCGGTACCGCTATTCGTCTTGATGGGCGTGCTGCTGGAGAAGTCCAAAGTCGCCGAAACGCTGCTGGATGCCATGGCGCTGCTCTTCGGCTCCATGCGTGGCGGCCTGGGGATTTCGGTCACGCTGGTGGGCATGCTAATGGCCGCTTCTACCGGCATCGTAGGGGCAACCGTGGTCACCATGGGGTTGATGTCGCTGCCCACCATGCTCAAGCGTGGCTACAGTACGTCGCTGGCCACGGGCACCATTTGCGCTACCGGCACGCTGGGGCAGATCATTCCGCCCTCCATTGCCCTGGTACTGCTAGGCGATGTCTTGTCGTCTGCGTATCAGCAGGCCCAGCTCGACATGGGCATCTTCAGCCCGAAAACGGTGTCCGTGGGCGACCTGTTCATGGGGGCGCTCGTGCCAGGGTTGATTCTCGTCGTCATGTACATGATCTACGTGGGCTTGGTGGCGACGTGGGCTTGGTGGCGTTTTTCCGTCCCAGCATGGCGCCAGCGGCAGACCGCGAAGAGCTGATGGCCGAGCTTGGCCACACCTCGGGCTTGGGCATCCTGCTACTCAAAGGCCTGGTGCCGCCAGTGGTGCTGATCGTCGCCGTACTGGGTTCTATCCTGAGTGGTTTTGCAACGCCCACTGAGGCATCGGCGGTGGGTGCCTTTGGTGCCTTAGTGCTGGCATTGGCTTATCGTCAACTGGATTGGGCAACCCTCAAAGACGTGCTGCGTTCGACCACCCATGTCACCACGATGGTGTTCCTGATTCTGATCGGCGCGGCACTGTTTTCGCTGGTTTTCCGCGCCTATGGCGGTGAGCACATGGTCACCGAGCTGTTCGAGAGCATGCCAGGGGGCGTGATTGGAGCCACGATCATCGTCATGCTGGTGATCTTCCTGCTTGGCTTCATTCTCGACTTCATCGAAATCACCTTCGTGGTGGTGCCAATCGTCGGTCCGATCCTGCTGGCGATGGGACTCGACCCGATTTGGTTGGGCATCATGATCGCCATCAACCTGCAGACCTCCTTCCTGACGCCTCCGTTCGGTTTCGCGCTGTTTTATCTGCGCGGCGTGGCGCCACCGTCGGTGCCCACCTCGGCCATCTACCGTGGCGTGGTGCCGTTCATCCTGATGCAGTTAGGAATGCTGCTGTTGCTGACGTTCTTCCCGCAGTTGGCGACCTGGCTGCCGACACAGTTCTAAGACGCACTTAGTTGAAAAATAACGCTGCTATCAACGCAAGAGAGTGGCAACCTTCACTAAAAGCAGCCAAGCTGCAGACACACAATGGCTTGTAACAACCCGCTTGGTGGCACACGCCAAGCGGGGTATTCCCTACCCATAACAGCAATAAAACAAGCAAGAGGGTTAACGCATGAAAGCCAAAGCACTGCCTGTCGCCATTGCCATGACGACCGCTCTTTCTGCCAGTCTGCTGGTCGTATCCAGCTTCGATAACCAGGCCCAGGCACAAGAGAATTTTCGCTGGAAAATGGTCACTTCCTGGCCGAAAAACTTCCCCGGTGTGGGCCAAGGCCCTGAGCGGCTCTCCCAGCTCGTCGAGGAGATGTCCGATGGCCGGTTGACCATCGAAGTCTTCGGAGCAGGTCAGCTCGTGCCAGGCTTCGAGGTGTTCGATGCGGTGGCAGACGGCACCGCCGAGCTGGGCCACTCCGCCTCCTATTACTGGAAAGGCAAAGCGCCAGCGGCCCAGTTCTTTGCTGCCGTACCGTTTGGCATGAACGCTCAGGAAATGAATGCTTGGCTCAGCTACGGCGGTGGTATGGAGCTGTGGAACGAGCTTTATGATGATTTCGGCGTCGATGTGTTGGTCGCAGGGGCCTCCGGTGTTCAGATGGGCGGCTGGTACAACAAAGAGATCAACTCGGTAGACGACCTGGAAGGCTTGAAAATGCGCATGCCGGGTCTGGGGGGCGAAGTGATGAGCCGCATGGGCGTGGCCATCGTTAACATGCCCGGCGGTGAAATCTTCACGTCGCTACAGTCCGGTGCCATCGACGCCACCGAGTGGATCGGCCCCTACAACGATCTCGCCTTTGGTTTGCACCAAGCCGCTGATTACTACTATTACCCAGGCTGGCATGAGCCGACGGTGATGTTCGAAGCCATCGTGAATGAAGAGGCATGGGCGGAACTGCCCGCCGACCTTCAGGCGATTCTGCGCACTGCCATCAGCGACATCAACCAAAGCGTTCTGGATGAGTACACCGCCCGAAACAACGACGCCTTGGAAACCCTGGTCAACGAGCACGATGTCGAACTGCGCCGCATCCCTGACGACGTGCTGGCCCAGGCTCGCGAACACTCAGCCGACGTAGTGGGTGAGCTGGCTGCATCCAGCGAGCTGGCGACCCGCATCTATGACTCTTATCGCGAGTTCCAGGACAAGGTCGAGGATTACCACGCGATTTCCGAGCAGGCGTATTACAACGCCCGCAACCCGGACGGCGATACCACCCAGTAACGCCATGCCTCCACAAGGCCGCCCTCGGGCGGCCTTTTCGTGAGATTAAGGCAGCGTAAGTGCGGCGGCTTGAGTATCCTATGCAGATACTGTTCTGCTTGGTAAGGAGCCCCATGTCCACGCCCGCTATGCTCACGCCTTCACGACCTGCCGACGCTCGCTTGCGTAATGTATTGACCATCGCTGGCTCCGACCCCTCTGGAGGTGCCGGTCTGCAGGGCGATCTCAAGACATTTTCCTCCCTTGGCGTTTATGGCACGAACGTGATCACGGCGGTGATTGCCCAGAACACCTGTGGCGTCGCCTCGGTGTACCCTGTATCGCCCCAAGCGATCCGTGAGCAGCTCGAGCATCTGTTGAACGATGTGACTATCGATGCAGTGAAAATCGGCATGGTGGCAAGTCGTGACGTGGCGGAAGTCATTGCAGACGTACTACGCCAACGGCGTCCGCGCTGGATCGTGCTCGACCCGGTGATGGTAGCGAAGAGCGGCGATATCCTGGTCGATAACGCGGGAAGTGCTGGTGCCGCTCGCTGACGTGATTACCCCCAACCTACCGGAAGCGGCCGTGCTGCTGGACGCACCTGCGCCCACCAGTTTGGACGAAATGGAAGCGCTGCTGCCTAAGCTGGTGGCCCTTGGCGCGCCCTTTGTGGTGCTAAAGGGCGGCCATTTGCGTGGCGATACCTGCCCCGACTTGCTGGCCACTCCCAGCGGACAGCAGTGGCTACCGGCTTCCCGCATTGCTACTGAGAATCTTCATGGCACGGGCTGCGCGCTCTCTTCTGCCATTGCTGCCTGCCTGGCAAAGCTGCCTGACGCGGCTGAAGAGGATGCGCCAGAGCAGGCCATTACCGAGGCAAAGCAGTGGCTGCATAGCGCACTGGCGGCCAGCCACCGTTTAACCGTTGGCAAAGGGCGTGGTCCGGTACACCACTTCCATGCGTGGTGGTAGGCCGTTAGGCGAGCGCCACGCAGAATAAACGTCGGATCGAGGGGAAAGGCGGCGCAGAGTCTCCTTGCGAGATAGGGCAGCGGGCACCATGCTGAAGGGTGCCCGTTTGTTTGCCTATCAGGCTGAGCCATTCGGCCAAGGAGCTAGCCATGTCTCGCACGCTGCTATTTGCCACTGACCTGTCACAGGAAAATCGCGCGGCCTTTGCCCGTGCGCTGCGACTTGCCCATCAGCAGGGCGCGCAGTTGGACGTGCTCCACGTGCTCGACCCCTACCTTCCCCATCGGATGCTTCACGACCTGGAGCGCGCGGTCAGCGATGACATTAGCGCGACGCTCACCGATCTTCGTGAGGATTACGCGCTCGAACTCCCTTCGCTGATGATTCAAACGGTGGTGGGCGATGCCCATGTGGAGATCGTTCGCGAAGCCCATGAGCGTCATGCATCGCTAATCGTGCTTGGCATGCACCGTAAGCGGGGTGAGAAAGATTTACTCTTTGGCACGACCTTGATGCGTATTCTGCGCAGTACCCCTTGCCCCGTGGTGGTAGCGTCATACCGACCGACGCAGCCGTGGCAGCATATCGTGGTGCCGATCGACTTCTCTCTCACCGCTCGACAAACGCTAAAAGAGGCACTGATCCGCTTTCCCGACGCTCAGCTCACGCTGCTGCACGCGTGGAACCTGCCCGGTGAGCGAGAGCTGGGTAACCAGGCATTTTATGCCCATTGGCGTGATCATGAGGTCGCCCGCCTACGAGAAGCGCTGGACAACGAGGTCGAAAGCCTCATGCGCGAACTAGACGGCATACCCGATATCGAGCTGGTACTGGAACCGGGCCAGCCCTGCGACGTGCTGCACGACTATATCAAGCGCCACTCGCCAGACTTGGTCATGTTGGGTAGCCGCTGCCGACCGCATCAACCCAACCCGCTCACCGACATGTTGCTGAGCGAACCCCACTGCGACGTGATGGTGTGTCGACCTTGGTAGCCGGTAGTGCCGTTTCGAGCATGGCTGTACGGAACCTTTATTGTCCTGGTGGGTATGTATAGCTATACGTGAAGCCAGCCAAGCCAATACGGGAGGAGGACACCGTGCAACCACGCCTTGTGACAGCCCTACTGTCGACCTGTTTGCTCATAGGAACCACCGTGGCGGTCAATAGCGCCCAAGCCGAAAGCGTGACCGAGCGGGGCGAACGCTTCGACCGTGTGGTGGAAGAGAATGGCCAGCGCTATGTGCTGCTGGGAAGCGGCGTATTTCGTTACATGATATGGACCGCTTATGCGGGGGCGTATTATCAGTTGGAAGGGGAGCGCGAGCCTCAGCCGTTAAGCGATGTACCCCGCCGTTTGGAACTTGCCTACTTTCATGAGATTGCTGCCGACGACTTTGCCGAGGCGACAGAGAAAACGCTCGACGATTCGTTGACGCTTTACGAGTTCAATCAGGTGAAAGAGAACATGGCGCAGTTGAATCAACGGTACCGGGATGTGGTACCCGGTGATCGGTACCTGTTGAGCTGGGACGGTGAGCAGTTACGCCTTGCCCTCAACGGTGAGACGCTCTACGAGGATAGCAGCGCCGAGTTTGCCAGCGCGATGTTCGGCATTTGGCTGGGCGAGCGCCCGCTGGGTGAAGAGTTTCGCGACGCGCTACTGGGCGTGGACGGATAGCGGCTGACCACGCACCATCTCGCTTGGGCCAGCCCTCGCCTCAGTTTACACTCGCCCTCTTCGACAGCGCCAATGAACGGACAAAGGGGTAAGCGTGAAAGCACTGATTCAGCGGGTCAAACACGCCAGCGTCACGGTGGATGGCAGCACCATCGGTGCGATCGACCACGGGTTGCTGGCACTGATAGGTGTCGAGAAAGGCGACAGCGAGGCGGAGGCCGATAAACTGCTGCACAAGCTGCTGCATTACCGCGTGTTCAGCGACGACGCGGGCAAGATGAATCACAACTTGCAGCAGGCCCAAGGAGGCTTGCTGCTGGTGTCGCAGTTCACGCTTGCGGCCGACACGCACAAGGGGCTGCGCCCCAGTTTTTCCAGCGCCGCGCCGCCCGAGGAGGGGCAGCGGCTGTTTCATTACCTCGTCGATCGAGCGCGCGCTGCTTGGCCCCAGGTGGCGACTGGCCAGTTTGGCGCGGACATGCAGGTTGCGCTGACGAACGATGGCCCGGTCACGTTTCTGCTGGAGAGCTAGCGCTCTAGGCACTCTCACTGGCGAGCAATTCGGCTTCCATGGCTTCCAGTGCCTCTTCGGCGGCGAGCCACGCCTGCTCGGCGTCGTCTAGCTGCGCTTTGATCGTTGCCTGCTTGGCCAGCGCATCGGTCAGCTCCGCTTTGCGGGCGCCGTCAGTGTAGAGCTCAGGGTCGGCGAGTATGGCCTCGACCTCCTCTAGCGAGTGCTGCGCTCTTTCCATGGCCTTTTCCGCCTTGTCGCGCTCTTTTTTCAGAGGGCGCAGCTTTTCGCGCAGCTCGGCCGCTGCTTTGCGGGCGGCTTTACGGTCGCCGCTGGGCTGTTGGCTCTGGCGTTCGCTCTTTTCACTACGGGCGTCGCGGCGGTTCTCTTCCAACCGCGCCTTGAGCCAAGCCCGGTAATCCTCCAAGTCACCGTCGAAGGGCTCGACCCGGTGGTCGGCGACCCGCCAAAACTCATCGACCGTGGCGCGCAGTAGGTGACGGTCGTGGGAGACCAAAATGACCGTGCCCTCGAAGCCTGCCAGCGCTTCCGTGAGCGCCTCGCGCATTTCCAAATCCAGGTGGTTGGTCGGCTCGTCCAGCAGCAGCAGATTGGGTTTTTGCCAAGCGACCAGCGCCAGTGCCAGCCGCGCTTTCTCACCGCCCGAGAAGGTGGCGACTTCCCCGAAGGCGTCGTCGCCCTTGAAACCAAAGCCGCCTAGAAAATTGCGAATCTCTTGATCGCTGGCGGTGGGCGAGAGCCGCTGCACGTGGACGAACGGCGTCGTGGTCACGTCCAGCCCCTCCAGCTGATGCTGAGCAAAGTAGCCAATCGCTAGGTGCTCGCCGGGCACGCGCTTGCCGTCGAGCAGCGCCAGTTCGCCGGTGAGCGACTTGATCAGGGTGGATTTACCCGCGCCGTTGGGTCCCAGCAGGCCGATCCGGCTGCCGGGAAGCAGCGTAATGTTCACCTTGTCGAGCTGTGCGACGTCGCCCGCCTGGCTGCGGTAGCCTAGCGTGGCTTGATCCAGCACCAGCAGCGGGTGAGAGGTCTTATCTGCCGCGGGCAGGGTGAAGTGAAAGGGAGAGTCCACGTGGGCCATGGCGATATCTTCCATGCGCTCCAGCATCTTGACGCGGCTCTGCGCCTGACGCGCCTTAGTGGCCTTGGCCTTGAAGCGAGCGATAAAACGCTCGATCTCTTCGCGGCGCGCCTGCTGTTTGGCCGCTTCGGCCTGCTGCAGGGCGAGCTTCTCCGCCCGTGTGCGCTCGAATCGAGAGTAGTTGCCCCGATAGAGTTCCAGCGTTTGATGATGCATGTGGACGATGTGGTCGCACACGGCATCCAGAAAGTCCCGGTCGTGAGAGATCAGCAGCAGCGTGCCGGGGTAGCGGGTGAGCCACTGCTCTAGCCACAGCAGGGCGTCCAGATCCAGGTGATTGGTCGGCTCATCGAGCAGCAGCAAGTCGGAAGGCATGAACAGCGTACGGGCAAGATTGACCCGCATTCGCCAGCCGCCGGAAAAATCTGAAAGCGGGCGCATCAGGTCCGACTGGACGAAGCCCAGCCCCACCAGTAGCTGGGCCGCGCGGGATTCGGCGGTGTAGCCATCCAGCGTTTCGATCAGCCCGTGTAGCTCCGCTTCGCGATGGGCGTCGCCCGCTTCCCGAGCGGCGAGCAAATCGGCTTGCGCCTTGCGCAATGCGTGATCGCCATCCAGCACGTATTCCACGATGGGGCGGTCCAGCGCCTCCACTTCCTGGGCCATGTGGGCGATCCGCTGGCCACCGCTCATTTCGACGTCACCCTGATCAGGGCCCAGTTCACCTAACAGGAGTTTAAACAGACTCGACTTACCGGCACCGTTGGCTCCAATGATGCCGGCCTTGACCCCGTTATGGAGTGTTAGATCGGCGTTTTCTAGGAGCGTTTGCGTACCCCGTTGCAGGGCGACTTGGCGCAGTGCGATCATGTTTTCTCCCGAAAAAAGTGGGTAAATCAATGCGCGATTCTAACCGATTGCAGCGCTTGCAGCAGAGGCCGCTGTGGGATTTTGCTTTGGCGCTCTATGCCAGGCCCGGCGTCGAGCAGGCCTGCCTCACGTTGCAGGATGAGGCTGGTGTGGATGTGTGTGAGCTGCTGTTCCATTGCTGGCTCTATCAGCAGGGTCTGGCGGCCTCGCCAGGCCCGCTCGCTACCATACGCGCCGAGCGCATGGCTTGGCAGCAGCAGGTGACGGCGACGCTACGAACGCTTCGCCGCCGATTGAAACCCGAAGCCGCCCACAACGAGGCCGTCAAAGCGTTGCGTGCCACGCTGCAGAGTGCCGAGCTGCAGGCAGAGCGTGAAAACCTTCAACGTTGGCAGCAGTGGGCGCTCGGCTCATCAGACGCGGACGCGCGCTTAACAAAAAGCGACATAAGCCAGCATAATGTTGCACAGTGGCTGCAAGATACGCTGTTTTCGACACCGCTTGACAACGATTTGTGTCGCGCGCCACGCGGGCGCGAGAGGACGAGAGCGGCCCTTTTTGCCTTGGCAAGCCAGCTTGACCGCTGTGAATCACCACGCTAGCCTGAAATTAAGCTGTTTTTGAATAACCCGTGTTAGCTTCGCTGGCGATCGTCCGCTAACCCACAGCAATGAACGACGTTACTGCGTGTTAGCGGCTGAACAAACGCTGAATAAAAGTGGAGCGACTCGGGATATACAAACACTAAGATCCTTGCGCTCTCGTACGGCGCGCTTACCACTGCTAGGGGAACTCTGCATGAAGGCAAGCACATTAGTTTCGACTCGTTCCGTCACCACCAAGTTGCTCACCACGGCAAGCGTGGGTGCACTGCTGCTGGGTTTGAGCGCGACCGCTCAGGCAGATAACTGGCGTTACGCACACGAAGAGTACGAAGGCGACGTGCAGGATGTCTTCGCTTACGCATTCAAGGAGTACATCGAAGATAACTCCGACCATACCGTACAGGTTTACCGCTTTGGTGAACTGGGCGAGTCCGACGACATCATGGAGCAGACGCAAAACGGCATCCTCCAGTTCGTCAATCAGTCACCTGGCTTTACCGGTGCGCTGATCCCAGAAGCGCAAATCTTCTTCATTCCGTATCTGCTGCCGACCGACGAAGAGACCGTTCTAACGTTCTTCGACGAGAGTAAAGCCATCAATGAAATGTTCCCGGAGCTTTACGCCGAGCAGGGTCTCGAGCTTCTAAAAATGTACCCCGAGGGTGAAATGGTGGTCACCACCGACGAGCCGATTAGCTCGCCGGAAGACATGAATAACAAGAAAATCCGCACCATGACCAACCCGCTGCTGTCGGAAACCTACGACGCCTTTGGCGCGACGCCGACACCGCTGCCGTGGGGCGAAGTCTACGGTGGCCTGCAGACCGGCATCATCGATGGTCAGGAAAACCCGATCTTCTGGATCGAATCTGGCGGTCTGTACGAAGTGTCTCCGCACCTGACTTTCACTGGCCACGGTTGGTTCACCACCGCGATGATGGCCAACCAGGACTTCTACGAAGGCCTGTCCGATGAAGACAAAGAGCTGGTCCAGAACGCCTCGGACGCGGCCTACGACCACACTATCGAGCACATCAAAGGGCTAGCCGATGAAGCGCTGGCCAAAATCCAGGAAGCGTCTGACGAAGTCACCGTGACACGCTTGAACGAAGAGCAGATCCAAGCGTTCCGCGAGCGCGCACCGCAGGTCGAGGAAGCCTTCCTCGAAATGACGGGCGAGCGCGGTGCCGAGCTGCTGGAGCAGTTCAAAGCGGACCTCGAAGCCGTCGAAAGCGAGTCCTAATCGGTTAGCGCGCTTGCGTTAATCACATGACGTCGCCAAGGGGCAGCCAGCGCTGCCCCTTTTTTGTTGTCCACCCCTCTAGCGAAAAAACACATGCTCGCGGGGGCGAACACAGAAAAATCTACGTCCATCCAGCGTTGAAGCGAAAAGAGTCATTACCCATTACGCTACAAAATGAGCAAGGCCGAACCTGCTCCGTTCGGTGTCAGTGATGGGAAGGTCGCGTCGCCATCGAGCAAGCGACCACGCTGCGTTCAAAGGAGAACGGCCATGTCCGAAGAAGAGTCCGAAAAGAACTACCGCTCGGGTTTGCCCGGCGTACTAGGAGTGATCGACACTGCAATTAGCAAAATCGAGTCAGTCATACTGGCGATGGGGGTTTTGCTAATGGCGCTGAATACGGTCACCAACGTCGTTGCCCGCTTCGTGTTCGGCAATAGCATCATGTTCTCAGGCGAGCTGAACCGTATCCTGATCATCATGATCACCTTTGCGGGTATTGGCTACGCTGCCCGCCACGGTCGCCATATTCGCATGTCGGCGATTTACGATGCGCTGCCGGTGGGCGGTCGCAAAGTGCTAATGATCGGCATCGCGTTTTTCACCTCGCTGGTGATGTTCTTCCTGCTTTACTACTCCGTCGTGTACATCCTCGACCTGTATAGCAAAGGGCGCGTACTGCCGTCGCTGGGCTTACCGGTATGGATCATCTACGTCTGGGTGCCCATGGGCTTTTTGATCACCGGGATTCAGTACCTACTGACCGCGATCAAGAATCTCACCACCCGAGACGTCTACCTCTCTACCGGGGTGGTAGACGGCTATAAAGACACCGAAACAGAAGTGTAAAGCAGGGATTGCACCTTAGGGGAACGCTATGACGACGATAATGGTAGTCACCATGATTGCCCTGCTGCTGCTGGGCTTTCCAATGATGATCCCGCTGATCACTGCGGCAGTGATCGGCTTCTATATGATGTTCAACGGCTTCGGCCAAATGGATACGCTGATTCAGCAGATGATGGCGGGCATACGCCCGGCGTCGCTAATCGCCGTGCCGATGTTCATTCTGGCCGCCGACATCATGACCCGAGGGCAGTCTGCGAATCGCCTCATCGATATGGTGATGTCCTTCATTGGCCATATCAAAGGGGGGTTGGCGGTCAGCACGGCGGCTTCTTGTACGCTGTTCGGCGCCGTGTCGGGGTCGACCCAGGCCACTGTAGTGGCGGTAGGCTCGCCGCTGCGTCCGAAGATGCTCAAAGCGGGCTACTCCGATCCCTTTACGCTGGCGCTGATCATCAATGCCAGTGATATTGCCTTTTTGATTCCCCCCAGCATTGGCATGATCATTTACGGGGTCATTTCCGGCACCTCGATTGGCGAGCTGTTCATCGCCGGTATTGGTCCCGGCCTGCTTATCCTGTTCATGTTCTCCACGTACTGCATCATTTACGCCATCGTAAAAGACGTGCCTACCGAAGAGCGCTCAAGCTGGAAAGAGCGGGCCACGGCCGTTCAGAAAGCGCTCTGGCCGCTCGGCTTCCCAGTGATCATCGTGGGCGGCATTTACGGCGGGATCTTCAGTCCTACCGAAGCGGCGGCCGCCTGTGTCCTGTATGCGGTGCTGTTAGAGTTCGTCGTCTTTCGCTCGCTGAAAATGCGCGATATCTACACCATCGCCAAGTCTACTGGCCTGATCACCGCCGTGGTGTTCATTCTGGTGGCCGTGGGCAATGGCTTCTCTTGGATCATTTCGTTTGCGCAGATTCCCCAAGCGATCCTCGAAGCCGTGGGGGTCAACGAGGCCGGACCCACGGGGGTGTTGATCGCCATCTGTATTTCATTCTTCGTGGCGTGCATGTTCGTCGACCCCATCGTGGTGATTCTGGTATTGACGCCGATCTTTGCCCCGGCGATTGCAGCCACCGGGCTCGATCCCGTACTGGTCGGTATCCTGATTACGCTGCAGGTGGCGATTGGGTCGGCCACGCCACCCTTTGGCTGCGATATCTTTACCGCCATCGCGATCTTCAAACGCCCCTATTGGGAGGTGATCAAGGGCACGCCACCGTTCATCTTCATGCTGATTCTGGCGGCGGCGCTGTTGATCATGTTCCCGCAAATTGCGCTGTTCCTGCGTGATGTTGCCTTCCGTTAAGCAGTCACAAGGAGAACGCGGATGTTCAATCGCATCTTGATCCCTGTCGATGGCTCAAAGGGGGCCATCAAGGCGCTCGAAAAAGCCGTTGGTCTGCATCTGCTCACCGGGGCAGAGCTCTACCTACTGTGTGTGTTCAAACATCACAGCCTGCTGGAGGCGTCGCTTTCCATGGTGCGCCCCAACCGGTTGGATATCCCCGATGACGCGCTCAAGGAGTACGCAACGGAGATTGCCGTGCACGCCAAATCCCACGCCATCGAACTGGGCGCCGATAGCGTTCGCGTGCGAGCTTTTGTCAAAGGCGGACGTCCCTCCCGTACCATCGTGCGCTTTGCTCGTAAGCGGGAGTGCGACCTGATCGTAATTGGCGCACAGGGAACCAATGGGGAAAAGAATTTGCTGCTGGGCAGCGTTTCCCAACGCGTGGCCGGTGCCGCTCATTGCCCCACGCTGGTGGTCTAGTGTGAAGGCGACCGGCTAAACCTCTACGCAATCGTGTGGTCTGAGCAGCACCCGCCGTTTCAGGTAATGCAGCCTGAGGCGGCGGGTGTTAGTCTTTGAAGCACCCCAAAATATTTGGCGCGCTGCGCCGCTGGATAAGGTTTTTTCCATGAAAGCACTACTCTCTTCTACCGCGCTCACTGGCCTGCTGCTAGTCGCACCGTTTGCCGCCGCTGCCCCGGAAACCGACGAGCAGCGCTTGGCGTATAGCCTGGGCGTGACCCTGGGCGAAAGCATGCAGGCAGACATCGAAGATCTCGATCTGGATGCGTTCACCGACGGTATGCGCGATGTCTTTGATGGCAACGAGCTAGCGATGAACGAAGAGGAGATGATGGAAGCGCTGATGGCGTTCCAAGAGCGCTCGATGGAAGCGCGCGAGCAGCAAGCCGCTGAGTTGGCGCAGATGAACCTGGAAGAGGGCCAAGACTTCCTGGCCGAAAACGCCGAGCGTGACGAGGTCGAAGTGACCGAGTCTGGTCTGCAGTACGAAGTCATCGAGTCAGGAGATGGTGCAACGCCTGGCCCGGAAGATACCGTCGAAGTGAACTACGAAGGCATGCTGTTGGACGGCACCGTGTTCGATAGCTCCTTCGAGCGCGGTGAGCCGGTGAGTTTCCAGGTCAACCAAGTGATCGAGGGCTGGCAAGAAGCCCTGCAGCTGATGAGCGTGGGTGACAGCTGGATGCTCTACATCCCGGCGGATCTCGCCTACGGCGAACGCGGCCAGGGCCCGATTGGTCCGAATGAAATGCTCACTTTCCGCGTCGAACTGCTAGGTATCGAATAAGCCATGGGTATGGCCTCTCGTCAGCGCCGCTGGATGGCGGCGCTTATTGTGTTGGGCAGCGGCGCTGCCCAGGCCCAGGAAGCACCTATTGAGCTCCCAGCGCTGGCAGCGGCTAACGATCAAGCAAGCGTCGTGGGCGTCTCCGCGGGGGGCTACATGGCCACTCAGCTTGCGGTGGCCTGGCCCGAGCGCTTTAGCGGACTGGGCGTACTGGCAGCAGGTCCTTGGGGCTGCGCGCAGGGGGCTTTGAGTACGGCTCTCAATCAGTGCATGATGACCCGGCGCGGCCTGCCGTCGCTCGACGAGCTGGAGCAGCGTCGCCAGCGCTACGCAGAGATGGAGCAAGTCGGCAGCCAAGAGGCGCTGCGCTCGCTGCGTGCTTTTGTGTGGCATGGTACGTCGGACGAGACGGTCTCGCCTGCGCTGGGCGACCTGCTCGCGCAGCAGTGGCAGCGCTGGCTGGCGGACCCCGAGCAGCAGCTACGCTTCGTTCAACGGGAAAACACCGGGCACGGCTGGCCGGTGGCGATGCCCAAAGATGCGCCTATCGACCCGCAGTCGCTAGGTGACTGCCATAATGGAGGTGGTAGTCACGTGTTGGCCTGTGGCGACGACGTCGCGGGGGAGATGCTGGCGTGGCTCTACCCCGAGCGTGAGGCGAACGCTAGCGAAGGCGAGCTGCTGGCCTTCGATCAATCTGATTTCGCGGTGAAGGGGGTGGCCGATACAGGCTATCTGTTCGTGCCCGAGACGTGTGAGTTGGGGGGGTGTCCGGTCACCGTAGCGTTGCACGGTTGCCAGATGAACGCAGAGACCATCGGCGATACCTTCGTTCGCTACAGCGGCTTGAACCGTTGGGCGGCGACGCATGGCCAAGTGGTGCTGTATCCACAGGCCGAAAGCAGCATGGCCAATCCGCAAGCGTGCTGGGACTGGTGGGGTTTCGCGGAGAGCACGTGGCAGATCAACCCGCTACACGATACTCGAGACGGCACCCAAGTACAGGCGCTGATGGCCATGCTGGATCGGCTGCAAGCCGATCAGACGGAGGAGGCGACGACGGCCGAATAGCCGCCGTGTCGCTAACGCATCAAGCCGTTTTAGAGCGTTAACTGCCTAGTTCGCGCTCGAGCGCCGATACCAACCCATGGGGCGTTGGTGAGTAGAGCACCCGCTGCAGTATCTTCCCCTCGCGGTTGACCAAAAACAGCGAGGCGCTGTGGTCGATGGTATAGGCCATGGCCGACTCCGGCGCCTCGACCCGTCGCCAAATCACACCATAGCGCCCGGCCACCTCGTTGAGCTGCGCCTGGCTACCCACCAAACCAATGAACTCTTCGCCGAAAAACTGCATGTACTCGCGCATGCGGGGCAGCGTATCGCGTTCTGGATCGACGGTAATCATGACAGGCACCACTCGCTCACGCTGGGCATCGCTCAATTGTGCCAGCGCTTGGCGCTTGACCGCCTGATTCATGGGGCAGACATCGGGGCAGTAGGTATAGCCGAAAGAGACGATGGCAATCTCGTCGTTGCCGAGCTGATCCAGGGAGAAATCGCCTTGCGTCGACGGCATGGCAATGGGCCCGCCTGTTGGTTCGTCGGGATCCTCCCCTGCGCGTAGTTGGTACAGGCCAACGCTTGCCACGACCAGCAGAAGAGCCATGAGGGCGATACCTAGCCAAAGCGGCTTGCGAATTGCCATGCGCTAACTCCTTGTCACATCGAAATCGAACCAGCTGCCTAGCTTACCGTCCGGGGTTTCCAAGATCACTCGCGCCCGCCATGGCATCACGGCTTGCGTGCACACCCCCACTTGTCCCTGGCCGTGGAAGTGCCCCGGCGCGGTGGCGGTGAGGGCGAAGCGGTTGAGACCCATATCCATGTCGCGACCTACGAAATCGACCGTCACATGGCGAGGGCTAACGCCCTCTACCTCGACATCCAGCGGCAGCACTTCAAGTGCCTCGATACGCCCATCGGCATCGATGGTCAGTGTCAGTTCACCTTTATCGCCCAGCGTTGCCGAACAGGGCGCTCTATGCAAGTTGCATTCGCCATTGGGGGTGAACCACACGATATCGCGATCATCGCGCAGCCAGTTAGCAAAGACGTACCACGTGCACGCGGCCAGCGCGATGCCCGTCACTAGAATAAGCACTTTCAGCGCTGGAAAACCCGTCACCTCGACAGGTTTAAGCAAATTCTTCATGGCAGAATAGTCGCTACGCAGGCCATAAGGCGGGTCATTTGTGTCAGGGTATGCAAATCATGGTAACAGCTATCCTGCAGATGTCTCTGTGCTGGGATGTCGCACTTGATAAGGAATGACAATGGAGAGCATTACCGGGGCACTAGGGCCCCTGTTTTTACTGATTTTATTGGGGGCAGGCTTAGGGTATGCCCGCTGGCCTACTATGGATTTTTGGGCGCAGATGGAGCGGCTGATCTATTTCGTGCTGTTCCCCGCCATGCTGGTAGGCACGCTGGCCACGGCCGATGTGAGCCAAGTGCCCGTCGGCCGATTGGCGCTGGCGCTGCTGGGAGCGATGGCGCTGTTTGGCATGCTGTTGTGGCATGGACGTAGCTGGTTAAGGCTCGGCCCGGCGGCGTTTACCTCCGTGTTTCAAGGCGCCGTGCGTTTCAACACCTACGTAGGCGTGGCGGGAGCGGCCGCGCTGCATGGTTCGCTAGGCGCCACCACGGCAGCGGTAGCCGTGGCGCTAATGGTGCCCGTGGTAAACGTCATGTGCGTCGCCAGTTTCGTGGCGGCGGGCACTCTAGGCAGGGCAAGTCTGGGCAAGAGCGCACTGGCATTGGCGAAAAATCCGCTTATTTTGGCGTGTCTGGCCGGTATTGGGCTAAACCTTAGCGGTGTTGGTCTGCCAGGTTGGAGCGAAGCAACCGTCTCGTTGCTGGGCCGCGCAGCGCTGCCGCTGGGCCTAGTGGCAGTGGGGGTGGCACTTCGACCCATGGCGCTGCTGCGCCTCGACCGCGGTGTGATGGCGACCAATACGATCAAGCTGCTGCTCATGCCCGCTTTCGTGCTGTCGTTAGCCTGGCTGCTGGGGCTCGACCCCGTCAGCCGAGACGTCGCACTGCTGTTTGCCGCCCTGCCCACGGCAACCTCGGCGTATATTCTGGCCCGTCAACTTGGCGGCGATGCGGAATTGATGGCCGCCATCATTACCGGACAAACGCTGCTCGCTATGCTGACGTTGCCGTTGTGGCTCCAGCTCATCAGTTGATTTAAAAATAAATAAAAAGTATTCGCATTTGTGTTGACGGGGTAAATGAGAATGATTATATTGTGATGGTCAGCGTTTGATGAGACGCTGGCAACCACGACAGCTGCTTGGCCAAGATCAGCGCCAGTTTCCTGTCATGGTTTCTCCCTCTCATTGCTAGTCACGGTCTTTTGCCGCTCCTTTGGAGCGGCTTTCTTTTTTTGATGGGTAGGTCTTTTAGACGAGTTCGTCGCGGCGGCAGACGCAAGACCTGGTCTGCTGCCAATCGAACGTCAGGCTTCCCGGCGGTAGATCAAGTCCCACACGCCGTGGCCGAGCTTTTCGCCGCGCGCTTCGAACTTGGTGAGCGGGCGGAAGGCCGGACGCGGCACGTAAGGTGCGGTCTCGGGCGTTGCGGTGTTGACGTAGCCAGGGGCGGCGTCCATCACTTCCGCCATCCACTCGGCGTAGGCTTCCCAGTCGGTGGCCATGTGGAACGTGCCCCCGGGCTTGAGGCGCGTGCGAATCAGCTCCACGAAGGCGGGCTGGACGATGCGCCGTTTGTGATGCTTCTTCTTCGGCCACGGGTCGGGGAAGAAGAGCTGCAAGGTAGTCAACGAGCCTTCGGGTAGGCACTGCTCCAGCACGGCCAGGGCGTCTTCACGGTAAACCCGTAGGTTGGTCAGGCCGCGTTTGTCGGCTTCGTCGAGCAGTTTGCCAACGCCAGGGGCGTGCACTTCGATACCGATAAAGTCGGTATCCGGGTGGGTTTCGGCCTGCTCGATCAGCGAGTTACCCATGCCAAAGCCAATTTCCACCACGCGAGGGGCTTGGCGGCCGAAGAGGGCGTCTAACTCCTGGCGGCCATCGGCAATGGTCAGCCCAAGGCGCGGCCATACCTCTTCAAGTCCGCGGCTTTGGGCCTGGGTCATGCGTCCGGCGCGAATCACATAGCTTTTAATGCCGCGACGGTGCAGCGGTGCGTCGGCACTTTCGGGGCCAGTGGTGTTGCTCTCGGGCGCGGTATCGTTCGTATCAGTCATGGTGTCTCTGTATCAGCCGTTGATGCGGCCTGCAAAAGGCGAAGAGGGGTCGGCGCTTTGGCGGCGCGGCATGCGGCCCGCCAAAAACGCATCGCGGCCAGCCTCGACGGCGAGCTTCATGGCGTTGGCCATGCGCAGCGGGTCGCGTGCATGGGCGATGGCGCTGTTGAGCAGCACGCCGTCGCAGCCAAGCTCCATGGCCATGGCCGCATCGGACGCCGTGCCAATGCCGGCATCCACCAGCACCGGCACGCGGCTCTGCTCGACGATCAGGCGCACGTTATGTGGGTTTTGAATGCCATGGCCCGAGCCAATCAGTGAGCCCAGCGGCATGATGGCGCAGCAGCCCATGGCTTCCAGCTCGCGTGCAACGATCGGGTCATCACTGGTGTACACCATCACGTCGAAACCGTCGGCCAGCAGCGTTTCTGCCGCTTTGAGTGTCTCGACCACGTTGGGGTAGAGAGTATGATCATCGCCCAACACTTCCAGCTTCACCAGATTGTGGCCATCCAGCAGTTCGCGGGCCAGGCGGCAGGTACGCACGGCATCTTTGGCGTTGTAGCAGCCCGCGGTATTGGGCAGCAGGGTGTACTGCTTGGGCGAGATGACGTCCAGTAGGTTTGGGGCATCGGCATCTTGGCCAAGGTTGGTGCGGCGCACGGCAAAGGTGACGATCTCGGCACCGCTCTGGGCAATGGCAGCACCGGTTTCGGTAAAGTCTTTGTATTTGCCGGTGCCTACGAGCAGGCGAGAGCGAAAATCACGTCCGGCAATGGTGAACGGTGTATCGGTCAGTTGCGTCATAGCGATTCCTTGAAAAAGCATCGGCAGCTAGCCGCCGCCAATGGCGTGGACCACTTCGATCTGGTCGCCTGCGGCCAGCGGGGTCGCGGCCAGTTGGCTTTTGGGCACGATCTGTTCGTTGATTTCGACAGCGATCCGCCGCCCGCTCAGGCCCAGCTGCTCGACCAAATCGGCAGCGGTCAGGCCCGCAGTCATGGCGTAGGGTTCGCCGTTGAGCGTAAGCTGTATCGACTCATGGGGGGTAGACATAAACAATAAGCACCCTGGTGGATGAGGCAAAACGGCCTCTATTGTAGCGGTTTCACCCCGTGCAAGGTATGCAACGGGGTGAATATCTCGATGATTAACAGTGCGGCGTGTGGCCGCTAACATGCGTGAAAAGGAGCAGGGCGTGCAGCGAACCGACAAACTGTGGTGGTGTGTGGTGGCGCTATCGGGGGCCGTCATGGTGATGCTGGGGGCCTATGCCGCCCACGGTCTAGCGGCCCGCACCAGCGCCGCCATGGTGGATATCGTGGAAACCGGGGTGCGCTACCAAGCGTGGCACACGCTGGCCATGCTGGCGGTGCTTGCGTGGCGCAGCCACCGCCCGCTCCCTGGTCAGCAGGTCGTCCTCGCCTTATGGGCGTTAGGCGTACTGGCCTTTGCCGGTTCGCTCCACCTGATGGCGCTGGTCGGGTTGAGCGTGGGGATCGTGACACCCATCGGCGGGCTTCTACTGATGGCCGGTTGGTTGGCCCTGGGTGTCACGGCGCTCCTTAGCCGCACTTAATCGACGTTAGCCCAGCAGCATGCGCAGCGGCATCCACACGCCCATACCGATCATTACTAGGTTCTCGGTGAGTGACACAAAGCCAAGCGGAACGTTGCTGTTGCCACCCACACAGGCGCACTTGAGTTCGCGCTTGTCGATGTACACCGCTTTGAACACTGATACCGCGCCTACGGTGCCGACGAACAGCGCCAGCGGCGCGGCCACCCATATCAGCGTGCCTGCCAGCATCAATAGCCCGGCGGCGGTCTCGGCGTAAGGGTAAACGTAGCTATAGGGCACGTAGCGCTGGGCGAGCAGGTCGTAGTTGAGGAACATGGTGCTAAAACTCTCGATATCCTGCAGCTTTTGCAGGCCCAGCAGCACCATCGCAGTCGCCACGGCAAACTCCGGCATACGCGCCGTCAACAGCGTGCCCTGTATCGCCCAGCTCATCGCCACGCCTATCAATAGGGCGACGGCAAAAATGGCCAGGACCGGGCGGTAGGTAGTCTCTTTGGCGCTGGGAACGCTCATCCCCAGGTGGTCGCGCAGCTCTTCGTAGCCGCCGATCCGCTCCCCGTCGATATAGACCTGCGGCGTCGTATCGACGTGCTCCTGCTCCTTGAACGCGTCGATCTCCTCGCGGGACGTGAGCGTGTGATCGTCCACCGTGTAGCCTTTGCGTTTGAGTAAATCAACGGTTTTCAAACCAAACGGACACAGATGCTCGGCGGTTTTCATCCGATATACCTGAGCGTTGGGGTGGGTCGTTGCTGCCATGATCAGCCTCCTTGTCGTCTTGCGGTCAACGTCCAACTTCAAGCATAGAACCCGGTGCCGCCCATAGGTCAAATGGGAGAGGATGGCGGTTGCCTGGATCTTGACCTGCAGGTAGCACCTAGGTTGTAAGCTATACAAGCAGAGTGTCATAGGAGAGCCATATGAAAAGACATACCACGGCGCTGCTAGTATCCGGTGCTTTGATGTTCGGTGCAGCCACGGCCCATGCCGCGCTGCCCGATGAGGCGACGCTGTATAAGAACCCGCAATGCGGCTGTTGCGATGAGTATGCGCGTCATCTGGAAGCGTTGGGTATAGACGTCACCATTATCGATGACGTCGAGCTGGGTGAGATCAAGCAGCAGGCAGGCGTGCCTTACGGCATGGGCGCCTGTCATACCATCGAGATAGGTAACTACTGGATCGAAGGGCACGTGCCGTTGGAAGCGGTCGAAGCGCTGTTCGAACAGCAGCCCGAGGTGGATGGTATTGGTTTGGCCGGTATGCCGATAGGCACTCCGGGCATGCCTGGGCCGCAGAGTGAGCCTTACCACGTCTACACGTTTAGCGACCACAACGCCCAGCCGTTCATGACGCTGTAAACGAAGAGGCACCGTTGTGTTGGGTAAACGCCTGCGCGGGAGTGGGCTTGCCAAAGTAGTAGCCCTGATACACATGGCAGCCCAGGCGAGCCAGTACGGTGGCTTGGTCGACGGTTTCTACGCCTTCGGCCACGACATCCAGACCTAGGCTCTCGGCCAGCGCGATGATAGTGGCGGCAATCGGCGTTGCCTGCATATCCAGGGTCAAATCCCTGACGAAGGCAATGTCGATTTTGAGCGTGTTCAGCGGCAGCGATTTCAGATACGCCAGCGACGAATAGCCTGTTCCAAAGTCGTCCAGCGCGAAGCGAATTCCCAACTGCCGCAGGCGCAGCATTTTATCGATGGTGCCTTCTGGGTCGCTCATCAGCAGCGACTCCGTTAACTCTAGTGTCAAGCGTTCAGGCGGTGCGCCGGTCGACGTTAGAGTGCTCATGACCTGCTCGACAAAAGTGGGTTGCTGGAATTGACGCACGCTAACGTTGAGCGAGAGCTTCAAGCGGCTCAGACGTGGATCGTGCTGCCATTCGCCAAGCAGTCGGCAGCCCGCTTCGAGCACCCAAGCCCCTAAAGGAAGTATCAGCCCGGTTTGTTCGGCGATGGGAATGAAACGGGCGGGTGATATCATTCCCCGCTCCGGGTGTTGCCAGCGCAGGAGGGCTTCGGCGCCAATGACCTCATGCTCCCCATTCACCTGCGCCTGTAGATGAAGGTTGAGGGCGCCGCGCTCGATCGCTAGGCGCAATTCGCGCTCCAGGGTGATGTCCTCCTCCAGTTTTTGCTCCAGTGCGGAGCAGAAACGCTTGGGTTCGCCGTCTCGCTGGCGCTTGGCTTCCAGTAGTGCGAGCCCGGCGCGTTTGAACAACTGCCCAACGCTCTCGATCTCACGAGGGCAAAAGATCAGCGTGCCTGTGTTGATTTTGCATGGGTGGGTGTGACCGTGCAGTTGATAGTCAGCCGTCAACAATGCCAGTACTCGCTCGATGTATTGATGGGCGAGCCGTTCTGCAGCGGTGTGCTCGGTGGCTGCGAGGGATGCGAAAAGCGCAAACTCATTGCCGTCCAGCCGGGCTGCATAAATGTGATCGTCGGCTTGCTGTAAACGGCGGCCTAGCTGCCGCAAAAGCTCGTCGCCAATATCTTGTCCCATGCTGTCGTTCAACACCTTGAATCGGTTGAGATCCAGCAGTGCGAACACGGAGTAGCCCCCTTTCGTTAAGGGGCTTTTCAAATGAGTGGAGAGATGCTCTTGAAGGGCCAGCCGGTTCGGCAAACCGGTCAATATGTCGTGGTAGGCCAAGTAGCGGATACGCTGCTGCGCGTTCTGCTCGTCGGTGCGGTCACTGAACAGGGCCACGTAATCTCTGTCTTTGCTGTTGGCATAGTTCACTCGGCTGATGCTGATCCACGCAGGATATTCGTCGCCATTGGAGCGCAGTGCCGTCACCATGCCGCTCCACTCACCTTGTGACACCAGTGCGCGCTGTATGGTGGGCGTCAGTGCTTGGCTCTCTTTGGCGTAAGGCACCTGAGTGATATCCGCATCGATGAGCTGGGCTTGGGTCATCCCGGTTAATTGCTCAAAGGCGTTATTACACAGCCGGATGCGGGCGCCATCGTCAAACAGCACCACGCCATCTTGCAGTGCGGCGATCACCTCCAGCAGCCGCTGCTGGGTCATATAGCCGTGGCGCTCGCTGTCTTGTAGGCGGCGCTGAATTTTGATCGCCATCAACGTAAGCAATGCCGCAAAGACGGCAGTGCCGCTGATGACATAAATGAGCCAGTGCGAGGTCTCTATTGGGGCTTGGCCGATGGCGCCATCCGGCACGAACCAGGCGGCCTGCATGGCCACGTAGTGCATGCCGCTCACCGCAACCGAGATGCATAGGGCAGATACGAAAGCATACCGCTGATAGTGAGTTTTGCCGTTATCCAGGCGGCATAGGCGGTACGCGTAAGCGCTCAAGACGCCTAGCCCAATGGCTACCACCAGCGAGGCGAGGAATAGGTCCAGGGCGTAGAACAGCGTTGCCGGCATGCGCATAGCGGCCATGCCGCTATAGTGCATGACGCCGATGCCTAGCCCTAGGCTCGTGCCCGCTCTGATCAGCGTGTCGTGTGGGAGTCTCTCTCGGCAGAGCAGCGTCATGGCCACCAGACTGCCGACGATGGCTGGCAGAACGGAGAGGAGCGTCAATAAAGGGCTATGGCTGACGTGGAAATCCAAGCGATAAGCGTGCATGCCGACGAAATGCATGCTCCAAACGCCAGTGCCCATGACGCTAGCGCCAGCGATAAGCCACGTGCGTCGCCACAAAGTTGATGACGTACTGCCCACCAGGCGAATGATTTCCAGGCTAGCAAACGAGGCGGCCAAGGCGACTAACCACGATAAAACGACCAGCGGGATATCGTGTTTTCCCTGCAGAGCACTCAGCGCCTGCGGTTCCAATAACAGGTTGGGCAGTATCATGGGTTAGTCGCCGTGTGGCAGTGGCATGCATACAGTACTTTATAATGTTTATTAATGTCTTGCTCTTAAAATCGGGGGAGGTTTAAACGCCCTGCGGCCGGAAGGCTATCGATACTGTGAGAAAGATGCGTTGATCTACAGGGAGTCCTTGAGGCTGGCGAGTGCGTCTGGCGTATCAACATCGAATACCACCCCGGCATCGCCCACGTCATGGGTACGGTAGTGTGAAGCATGTTGCCGAATCAAAGACGCTGCCCCTGACTCGCCGTCGATGCCTGCCAGGGCTGGCCAAAAATCCCGCCCAAACAGTACCGGATGTCCAGGTTGGCCGCGGAAGCATGGCCGCCAGATGGTGTCTCGGGTGATGCACTGCTGCAGCGTTAGTAGCGTTCCGGGCTGAAAGCGAGGCATATCGCCTAGCAGCACCGCGACGGCCTGAGCGTCTTTTAGGCGGCAATCACGACTCAACGCCGCCACCGCTTCGGCAAGGCTCGCACCCAAACCCAGTGGCGCCCGATGCAGTCGAATCAGCGGCGTGCTCGGCGCCAAGCCGAGCTGAAGCGCGTCGTCTTCCTCTCGAATCGCAACCCTTACCTGGAGAAACGCCTGCTCAATGCGTGCCACCGTCGTGGCCAACAGCGTTCTGCCATCGGCAAGACGCGCTTGGCGCTTATCGGCGTCGCCATAGCGCCGTGAGTAACCTGCTGCCATCACGAGCGCGACGACGTGATGAGCGCTCGCCGCGCACTGCCCTTTTTGCCGAGTATGTTCAATCACCTGCCGATCCCGCCGTTGTATCCATGTCGTCTCCTGTCCTGAGTCGTCTTGCTAGCCTAGCGCGGGTCGCTGCGTTACGTTAGGTCGCCGCCGCTGATTTATGACTATGCTGAAGGGCGAGACCGTCGATAAGCAACAGCAATGATCAGGGAAGGCACCGAGTTATGAACGCTCAACCTAGCGCTGAACAGCGCCGCGATCAGGCATCGCAAAACGTACCGCGCTCGACCGTGACGCTGATGGTCAATGGCACCCGGCACACGCTGACGCTCGATAACCGCACCACACTGCTGGATACCCTGCGGGAGCACTTAGCGCTCACCGGCTCCAAAAAAGGCTGCGACCACGGCCAGTGTGGCGCCTGCACCGTGTCGGTGAATGGCGAACGCATCAACGCGTGTCTTACTTTGGCGGTGATGCACGAAGGTGACGAGATCACCACCATCGAAGGCGTGGGCACGGTAGAGCAGCTAGACCCCATGCAGCAGGCGTTTGTGGATAACGACGCCTTTCAATGCGGCTACTGTACGCCGGGGCAGATCTGTTCGGCCAACGCCGTACTGCAGGAGATCGCCGCCAATATTCCCAGCCATGTTACGGCGGATCTTACCGCACCCATCGAGATCACCGATGCCGAGATTCGCGAGCGGATGTCGGGCAATCTCTGCCGCTGTGGCGCTTACGCCAACATTCTCAAGGCCATTACCCAGGTTGCCAAGGAGCGCGCATGAGAGCCTTTTCCTACGAGCGTGCTGCCAGCCCTGCCGAAGCGGCGGCCCGTGCGGCTGAGGTGCCGGGCGCGACCTTCATTGCCGGGGGCACCAACCTGCTGGATTTAATGAAGCACGAGATCGAAACCCCGCTGCATCTCATCGATGTGCGCAGCACGGGGTTGGACGACATTACGGCCACGGAAGAGGGCGGCCTGCGGGTGGGGGCGATGGTCAGCAACAGCACGCTGGCGGCCGACCCCCGTGTGCGCGAAGCGTATGGCGTGTTGAGTCGGGCGCTGGTCGCGGGGGCGTCTGGCCAGCTGCGCAACAAAGCCACCACCGGCGGCAACCTGCTGCAGCGCACCCGCTGCCCCTACTTTTACGACACCGCCATGCCCTGCAACAAGCGCTCACCGGGCGCTGGCTGCGCGGCGCTGGGAAAAGGCGCGACCACCCGGCATCTGGGCGTGATTGGTACGTCCGATGCGTGCATTGCCACACACCCCTCCGATATGGCCGTGGCCCTACAAGCGCTGGATGCTCGCGTGGAAACCGTCACCCCCGAGGGCGAGACTCGCAGCCTGACGCTGGATGCGTTCTATCCGCTGCCTGGCGACACTCCCGAGGTGGAAAGCACACTGGCTAAAGGCGAGATGATTACCGGGGTGGTGCTGCCCGCGCCGATGGAAGGGCGCCATGCCTATTTCAAGGTGCGCGACCGCTCTTCGTACGCCTTTGCGCTGGTCTCGGTGGCACTGATTCACGCGCCGGACGGCACGGGGCGAGTGGCGCTAGGCGGTGTGGCCCCCCGGCCCTGGCGTTGCGATGCGGCAGACGCCGCGCTGCCCCAGGGCGCAGCAGCGGTGATGGCCAAACTGCTGGACGGTGCTCGCCCCACCGACGAGAACGCCTACAAGCTGACCCTGGCAGAGCGAACGCTCGCCGCGCTGCTGGCCGAGGAGTAACCGATGGATTTCAATCAATCGACCGACGATAACCTGTTCGATCACGCCCGTATCGTTGGTAAGCCCCATGCGCGCATCGATGGCGCGCTCAAAGTGACCGGCCAAGCGCCCTATGCCTACGAGCGCCATGACGTAGCGGCTCACCAGCTGGTGGGCTATCCGCTGTGCGCCACGATTGCCAAAGGGCGCATTACCCATATGGATGCCACGGCCGCCCGCGCCGCACCTGGGGTGGCAGCGGTGGTCACCACCCTAGATATAGCACCGCTGGCGCAAGCTAAAAGCAACGTGGCACGCCTGTTTGGTGGCGATACCGTTGCCCACTACCATCAAGCCATTGCCGTGGTGGTAGCCGACACCCTAGAGCAAGCGAGAAGTGCCGCCGCGCTGATCGAGGTGCGCTACCAAGACGAGCAAGGCGTGTTTGATTTAGACGCCGCCTGGGAGCAGCAAACACCCGACGAGCCGCTCTCTGATGTGGGCGATGTGGATGAGGCCTTTAAAAACGCCGCAGTAACGCTGGATGAAGTTTACCGCACGGCCTCCCAAAGCCACGCGATGATGGAGCCCCACGCCTCCATCGTGGATTGGTCGGATGGCGGCCAAATGACGGTTTGGACCTCCAACCAGATGATAGCCTGGACCCGCGAAGCGCTGGCCACCACCTTGGCGATCGACCCCGAGACCATTCGCCTAGAGAGCCCCTACGTGGGCGGTGGCTTCGGCGGCAAGCTCTGGCTGCGAGCAGATACCGTACTGGCCGCGCTGGGTTCGCGGGCGGCCGGGCGGCCGGTCAAGCTGGCGCTACCGCGCCCGCTGGTGTTCAACAACGCCACCCACCGCTCTGGCACTGTCCAGCGCCTGCGTATCGCTGCCGATACCGACGGCCGGATCACCGCCTTCGACCACTCGGCGTTCTCCCATACGCTGCCCGGCGGCAGCGGCGAGAACCCGGTCAACCAAACCCGCGCCTTTTACGCCGGTGCAAGCCGCCGCGTGGCCCACACGGCCATCGAGATGGACTTGCCTGAGTCGGCGGATATGCGCGCCCCCGGCGAAGCCTCTGGCCTTGCCGCGCTGGAAATCGCCATGGACGAAATGGCCGAGAAGCTGGGCATGGACCCGGTAGAATTTCGCATCCTCAACGATACTCAGGTCGACCCAGAAGACCCCAGTAAACCGTTTAGCGACCGCCACTACGTGGAGTGCCTGCAAAAAGGGGCCGAGGCGTTTGGCTGGGAGGCGCGCAACCGCACCCCAGGCGGCCAGCGGGAAGGGCAGTGGCTGATCGGCCACGGCATGGCCGGTGCTTATCGCGGCGCGCCCACCATGGATTCCGGCGCGCGGGTTCGCCTGCAGGCTGGGCGCCTGGTGGTAGAGACCGATATGACCGATATCGGCACCGGCTCGTACACCATCATCGCTCAAACCGCCGCGGAAGCCATGGGCTTGGCGCTAGAGGACGTAGAGGTACGGCTGGGCAACAGCGACTACCCAGTCTCGTCGGGTTCCGGCGGTCAGTTTGGTGCCGCCAGCGCGACCGCCGGTGTTTACGCGGCCTGCCTGCAGCTTCAAGAGGAGATTGCCCAGCGCCTTGGTATGAACTCGCCACGATTTGCGCAGGGCCGGGTGATCGCAGGCACCACCGGCGTGACGCTAGCCGAGGTAGCGAACGGCGAAGAGCTGGTGGCGGAAGACACCATTCACTTTGGCGACTTCAAGGACACGCTACAAATTGGCACCTTCGCGGCGCACTTTGTAGAAGTAGCGGTACACGCCCACACGGGCGAAACCCGTGTACGCCGCATGCTGGCGGTGTGTGACGCAGGGCGCATTCTCAACCCGGTTACGGCGCGCAGCCAGGTGATTGGAGGGATGACCATGGGGGTGGGCGCGGCCTTGATGGAGGGGCTCACCCCCGATGTGGAGCGCGGCTTTTTCGTCAATCACGACCTCGCCAGCTACGAGGTGGCGGTGCATGCGGACATTCCCGAGCAGGAGGTCATGTTTCTGGACACCACCGATGCCGCCTCGACCCCGCTCAAAGCCAAGGGCGTGGGGGAGCTAGGCATCTGTGGTGTGGCGGCGGCGGTGGCCAACGCGATCTATAACGCCACCGGCATTCGTGTGCGCGACTACCCGATGACGCTGGATCGGCTGATCGACCAGCTCCCCAAAGTGAGTTGAGTGCGTTGAGACGTGAACGGCCCCGCTGTTGGGCCACCTAGGTGTTATCCGGCAGCGCATAGCTGGCGGTGACATGCACCACGGGACGCGTGTCATCGCTGGCGGAGAAAATCTGCACCTCTCCCACCGCCAAGCGGCGGCCCAGCTTGATCAGCTTGGCGTGGGCGATGATGTCGTGATCGCCTGAGGCCGCGCGAAGAAAGTGGCAGTTCAGATCGCTGGTCACGGCCATCGCTTCGGGGCCGATTTGGGCCAGTATGGCCACGTAGAGCGCCACATCGGCAAAGCCCATCATGGTAGGGCCGGACACGCGGGGGCCGGGGCGCAGATGCTCATGGCCAATGCTTAGGCGCATGGTGGCGCACATCTCGCCTACGCTCTCTATTTTGCCCATTCGCTGGGGAAAGACCTCATCTAGAAAGTGCTCGATCTGCTCGACGGTCATCACGGTCATTGTTGTTATTCACTCTGACAGGCTGGGAGTCCGCTGCCAGTAGGCCGCCGAGAGGGCGCTGTGAACCCATCCCTGGGCGCTACTTATGCCATCCCTGGCATAAGACCCTCTCGGCAACATACTGCCAGCGCATCTAATTGTCGCGTAGCTTGCTGTGTGCTTCTTTTACGTCAACGTAAATCAGAATAAATAAAAAAGCCCCAAGGCGCGAGCCTTGGGGCTGGGGGCCATTGAGCGATGAGGCTTACTTAGCCTTATGTACCTGACGCCATTCGTGCAGGAGCGGTTCGGTGTAGCCAGACGGCTGCACGCGGCCTTTGAACACCAAGTCAGAAGCGGCTTTGAACGCGGTAGAGCCTTCAAAGTCGGCGCTCATGGCGGTGTAGGTGGGGTCGCCAGCATTCTGCTCATCGACCACTTTCGCCATGCGCTTGAGCGTTTCCTCGACACGGGGCGCATCGACGATGCCATGGTGCAACCAGTTGGCAATGTGCTGGCTGGAGATACGCAGCGTGGCACGGTCTTCCATCAGACCGACGTTGTGAATATCCGGTACCTTGGAGCAGCCGACACCGTGCTCTACCCAGCGAACCACGTATCCCAAAATGCCCTGGCAGTTGTTGTCCAGCTCTTGCTGAATTTCGTCATCGGACCAGTTGGCGTTTTCGGCCACCGGCACGGTGAGCAGGTCGTCCAAGAAGTCCGGCTCGCCCTGGGCTTCCAGCTCGCGCTGAACGTCGGCAACGCTGACTTGGTGATAGTGCAGCGCGTGCAGGGTCGCGGCGGTGGGGGAAGGGACCCACGCCGTATTGGCACCGGCTTTCGGATGGCCGATTTTCTGCTCCAGCATGCTGTGCATCAAATCGGGCATGGCCCACATGCCTTTACCAATTTGGGCGCGGCCGCGCAGGCCACAGGCCAACCCAACCTGCACGTTGTTCTTCTCGTAGGCGGTGATCCAGGCGGCGCTCTTCATGTCGCCCTTGCGAACCATCGGGCCTGCTTCCATGGCGGTGTGCATTTCGTCGCCAGTGCGGTCCAGGAAGCCCGTATTGATGAAGACCACGCGCGAGGTCGCTTCGGCGATACATGCCTTGAGGTTGACCGTAGTACGGCGTTCTTCATCCATGATGCCCATTTTCAGGGTGTCACGGCTCATGCCAAGAATGTCTTCCACGCGGCCAAACAGCTCGTTGGCAAAAGCGACTTCTTTTGGCCCGTGCATCTTCGGCTTGACAATGTATACCGACCCCGCGCGGGAGTTGCGCGGCTGGTCGGCGTCTTTCTTCAAGTCGTGCAGCGCCAGCAGCGAGGTCACCACTGCGTCCAGAATGCCTTCCGGCAGCTCGTTGCCGTTTTCGTCCAGAATCGCCGGGGTGGTCATCAGATGGCCCACGTTGCGCACGAACATCAGCGAACGGCCCGGCAGCGTGACGGTGTTGCCATCGGTGGTTTGCCAAGTGCGGTCGGCGTGCAGCTTACGGGTGAAGGTTTTACCACCCTTTTCGATGTTCTCTTCCAGGTCGCCCTTCATCAGGCCGAGCCAGTTGCTGTACACACCGACTTTATCTTCGGAATCCACCGCCGCGACGGAGTCTTCGCAGTCCATGATGGCGGTCAGCGCGGCTTCCACGACCACGTCTTTGACATGGGCCGGGTCGGTCTTGCCGATGGGGTGGTTGGCATCGACCTGAATCTCCAGGTGCAGGCCGTTATTGGCCAGCAGAATCGAGTCGGGCGCAGCGGCGTCGCCGTTAAAGCCAATCAGCTTGCCAGCGTCTTTCAGGCCGGTTTCACGACCGCCCTCCAGGCTGACGACCAAGTGGCCGTCGCGGATAGCGTACTTCACCGCATCCCGGTGCGAGCCAGTGGCCAGCGGAGCCGCGCGGTCCAGCACGCCGCGGGCGTAAGCGATGACTTTCTCGCCACGTTTCGGGTTGAAGCTGGTGCCTTTTTCCGCGCCGTCCTCTTCGGAGATGGCGTCGGTGCCATATAGGGCGTCGTACAGGCTGCCCCAGCGGGCGTTGGCCGCGTTCAGGGCGTAACGGGCATTGCTCACCGGTACCACCAACTGCGGGCCTGCTTGTGTGGCGACTTCGCGATCGACGTTGGCCGTGGTGGCTTTGACGCTGTTTGGTGCGTCTACCAAGTAGCCAGCCTCCTTGAGGAAGCGACGGTAGGCGGGCATGTCGCTGACCGGGCCGGGGTTTTCACGGTGCCAAGCGTCCAGCTTCTCTTGCAGCGTGTCGCGCTCTTCGAGCAGTTGGCGGTTTTTTGGGGTCAAATCGTGGAACAGGGCATCGACACCGGCCCAGAAGGCGCTTTCGTCGACGCCGGTGCCCGGCAGAGCCTGCTCGTTGATGAAACGATCTAGGTCGGCTGCCACCTGTAAACGGTGACGCGTGATACGCTCGCTCATGGGGTTCTCCTGTGAAGGTGCCCGTGGTGGGTTGAAGTGCCACGGTCAGGGTGAATGGTGATTTATGGAAAATACTTCCACACCTGCGTTGGCATGTAAACAGCGTAGACCCTAAAGCGGTAAAATGCTCGACCAAATGATAAGAGCGGGCGGCACCGCCGCTGTTATTTTGTGCTGTTACTCAGCCCATGGAAGTGTGGTGTTCACGGAGAGACGTCAATGCATAATTTCCAGCACTTGGAAGACCTGTTCCGGCAGGCGCAAGGGGAGTCGTCGCTCTCCCGCTTGACGCCAGGCGACGCGCTAACGGACGCTGTGCATGACTACTTTCGCCACTACGGTCTCGAGGCGCTGCTCAACGACACTAGCGAAGTGCATGCCGGATTTGTCGATACCGGACGGTTCGCGCTGTGGTGCCAAGTGTGGAGCCCACCCAAGCCCACCGGCACCGCGTTCGTGATTCATGGCTATTTCGATCATTTGGGCCTGTACCGCCACCTGCTCAGTTGCCTGCTGGCCAAAGGCTGGCGCGTGGTGCTGTGGGATTTACCCGGCCACGGCCTTTCCAGCGGCCCGAGAGCGGAAATCGAAGACTTCGATGATTACCAGCACTGCCTAGCGCACCTGCAAAAGACGCTGCAAACGCTCAACATGGCACCCACACCGTGGCTGGGCGTGGGGCAAAGCACCGGCGCGGCGATTTTAGCCACCGATGCGCTCACCCGCCGAGAAGCCGCCCATTGGGCCGGTATCGTGCTGTTGGCACCGCTGGTGCGCCCTTGGCGCTGGAGCCAAGCCAGCTGGCTGCATTTAATCGCCAGCCCCTTTGTCAAAGAGCTGCCGCGCAAGTATCGTCCCAACTCCACCGATGAAGCGTTCACCGCCTTTCTACGCGACCAGGACCCGCTACAGCCCGAGCGCTTGAGCGTGGCCTGGATCACGGCCATGCGCCGCTGGATGCCGCGCCTCTTGGCGCTCGAACCCAATCCGTTGCCTACCCTGATTCTGCAGGGCGAACAGGACCTCACCGTGGATTGGGAGTGGAACCTGACCATTTTGGCGGAGAAATTTCCCAATGCGGAGGTTCATCGTCATCCGGAAGCGCGCCACCATTTGGTGAACGAAGCAGAGCCGATTCGTCAACAGCTGTTTGAAGCGCTCGACCATTTCGTCGAGAACGTGCATTGACCCCAACGAAGGAGAGGCCATGACCGCCATTCAACCACCCAAAGTACTGGTTTTTGCTGGCAGCGCCCGTGAAGGCTCGCTCAATAAACAGCTCGCCAAGCTAGCTGCCCAGCGCATCGAGGCGTTAGGCGGCAAGGCCACGTTCATCGATTTGAAAGCGTACCCCTGCCCGCTGTTCGACGAAGATATCGAAGCCCAAGGGATGCCGGAGAACGTGCTGAAACTGCGCGAGATATTGGCGGACCACCAAGCGCTGTTGATCGCCTCGCCGGAGTACAACGGCTTTATCACGCCGCTACTGAAAAATACCTTGGACTGGCTATCGCGCCCCTACGGCGATACGCCTGGCCTGGGGCTGTTTGACGGTAAATGGGCAGCGCTGGTGGCCGCTTCCCCCGGTGGCCTGGGCGGTATTCGCGCTCTGCCGCTGGGCCAGCAGTTACTGGCCAACTTGAGCCTCACCGTACTGCCCCAGCCGCTCTCGCTGCCTAAAGCGGGCAGCGCCTTCAACGACAGCGGCGCGCTGCACGATGACGCCACGGGCCAAAAGCTGGATGCGCTGTGCCAGCGCTTGGTCGATGCCCTTGCAGCAACGCACGCCCAATGACGAAGGGGGCTTACGCCCCTTTCAACAGCCGATCCAACTGCCGGTAACCGATCGCTTCGATAAAGTGCGGCTGTGAGGGCTTGGGTTCGCCTTGCAGGTCGGCCAGGGTGAGCGCGACGCGCAGCACGCGGTGGTAGGCGCGGGCGGAGAGCTTGAGCTTTTCAAGCACGCCAGCGAGCCAGGCGCGCTCCTCTTCATTGAGGGCGCAGGCGGCTTCCAGCGCTTTACCGCTGAGCTGGCTGTTGAGTGCGCCCCGGGCCATTTGCCGCTCACGAGCCGCCATTACCCGCTCGCGCACCGCGCTGGAAGGCTCGCCTTGCGTTTGTGCGGTGAGCTGCTCGGGGGGCAGAGCGGGCACTTCCACTTGCAGGTCAATACGATCCAACAGCGGGCCAGAGAGGCGTGCCTGATACCGCTGAATTTGGCTGGCGCTGCACTGGCAGCGTTGGCGCGGGTCGCCCAGGTGGCCGCAGGGACAAGGGTTCATGGCGGCAACGAGCTGAAATTGGGCGGGGTAGCGACGTTCGTGGCTGGCGCGGGAGAGGTGGATTTCGCCCGTTTCCAGCGGTTGGCGTAATACTTCCAAGACGTTACGAGAAAATTCCGGCAGCTCGTCCAAAAACAGCACGCCGTGGTGCGCGAGCGATATTTCACCCGGTTTGGGTTTCGAGCCCCCTGTCATTTTCAGCAATTGATGCGACCCTCAGGGCGTAATATCGGGCTATTATGGTAGTCTGTACAGGATTGAGTGCGACAGAATTAATAGCAATTGATGCGACAGGCCTTGTTTTATTCAACATTTGGTGCGACTACCCATGCCACTGCCTACATCCGTTCGTAAAATCGGCCCTACCCGACGAAGTGTGTCTGGCTACTATGCCTTTCGCGGGGAGGAGTCTATTGCGTTCGAGTCGACGCTCGAACGTGATTTCCTCATCAAGGCTGACTTTGATGTGAGCGTCCTTGGTGTGATTTCCCAGCCGTGCGAGATCCCGTTTCATCATCCCGTGACCGGTAGGCGCTACACCTACACACCTGACTATTTGGTTTATTACCGTCTCGGTAACCGTCATTACAGGGATTACCCAAAACCTCTCCTGGTGGAGGTCAAACCACGGGAAAAGTGGCAAGCACATTGGCGTAAATGGTCGCCTAAATGGAAGGCGGCGATGCGGCATGCCAGCAACGAGGGTTGGTCGTTTAGCATTCATGACGAGAGCCGCATTCGTGATAAGACCCTGGACAACATCACCTTCTTGGCGCGCTACAAACGAATGGTGTTTCCCTCGGTTGAAAGCCAGGCAGTGCTCAACACGGTGAGGGCGATGGGAGTGGCGACCTTGGATTACCTGCTGTCTCGGCATTTCATGGGCGACATTTATCGGGCAGAGGGGATTTCACACTTATGGCACCTGCTGGCGACTCGGCAGCTAGATTGCGATATGGCTCAATCCTTTGGCCCTCTATCAGAGGTGTGGATACCCGATTATGAATAATCCTCGTGACAACACAGCTGAACCAAGTAACGGCGTCGCCCAAACACGCCAACACTTGCAGATCACGGTGGGTGAGCAGGTTCAGAAAGATGACACCGTTTACCGAATTTCTCAGGTGCTCGACTTTGAGACGGTCATTGGTATTGCCGTTGAGTCCGGGCGTAGTTGTCCGCTTCGCATCAGTGAATTAACGCCTTTCCATAGCGGGCCGGGCCCCCTTGAGCAGGATATGTCTGAGATTGGGGATGCCGATTGGCGGGAGGCTGAGCATCGCCTTTCCATCATTAAGCCCTTGGTGGATCGCCATACCGTAGGGCGAGATGCAGCGGAAGAGCGTGCTAAACAAACGGGCGTGGATACGGCCACGATCTACCGTTGGTTGAAGCGATACAAGGCGACGGGCTCGGTGCTTGCTTTGATTCCTCAAAAGCCAGGATGGAAGAAAGGTAAGTCGCGTATCCCTGCGCATGCCGAGGCGGTCATTCAGGAAGTCATCAAAGACGTGTACCTCACGCTGCAGCGTCCTTCCGCACAAAAAGCGGTACAGGAAGTGATGCGGCGTTGCCATGAACGGCGCATTGACCCGCCGAGCCCTGGTACCGTTCGTGCTCGTCTGCGGGATATTCCAGAGCGTGACCGGTTGCGTGGCCATGGCTTTAGAGACAAAGCCATTAACAAGTTCCAGCCAGCGGCCGGGAAGTTTCCCAATGCGGACTATCCGCTAGCGGTCATGCAGATTGACCACACGCCTGCCGATATTATTTTGGTGGATGACGTGCATCGCAAACCGATTGGTCGTCCATGGATAACGTTAGCCATGGACGTGTGCACTCGCGTAGTCACGGGCTATTACTTATCGTTCGACCCACCCTCTGAAACATCCGTCGGCATGTGTGTGGCTCAATCAATGCTGCCTAAAGATGAATGGTTGCTGCTGCATAACGTGGAGGCTGAGTGGCCGGTATGGGGCACTCCCGCCACGATTCATGTCGATAACGGCCCAGATTTTCGCTCAGAGACGTTTCGGCGCTCATGCCTAGCCTATGGGATCAACCTTGAATTTCGGCCTGTTAAGCAGCCTCGTTACGGTGGCCATATCGAGCGGTTGTTGGGCTCTCTTCTCAAGGAGATCCATAACCTGCCTGGGACGACCTTTTCCTCCATTAAAGAGAAAGAGGGGTACGATCCTGAGAAACATGCGGCCATGACGAAAAGCGAGTTTGAAGAGTGGCTGGTGACGTTGATTTGTAAGGTTTACCACCAGCGTCTTCATTCTGGTATTGGTATGTCACCGATGCGGAAATGGGAAATCGGTGTGTTTGGCAATGCTGACGTGCAGGGAGTGGGCTTAGCACCACGGCCTGCTGATAGACTTTCTGTGCTGCTCGATTTTTTGCCTTGCTTTCAGCGCACGATCCAGACTTTTGGTGTGACCATCGATGGCATGAACTATTACGATGAGGCGCTCAGGCCATGGATCAATGCCAAAGATCCAGACACGCCGAACAAGAAACGCACCTTTGTGTTTCGACGTGACCCTCGTGACATTAGCGTCATTTGGTTCAAAGACCCGGAGCTCGGGCAGTATTTTCGTGTGCCCTTTGCCAATCTCGCTCTCCCCTCAATGAGTGTTTGGGAGCATACCCAGGCCAAAGCGCGCCTTCGCCAGGAAGGCAGGAGTTCGGTCAATGAGTCTGAAATCCTACGCGCTATTAGTGAACTGCGAGCCCATGTGGAGGAGTCGCAAGCACGTACCAAGCGAAGTCGCCGTCAGGCCCAACGACGTAAAGAGCATGAGAAAAAGGTGACGCCTGCTGATCCCCTTTTACATGCGCCCTCAACCGCGGCCCCCAAAGAGTCACCCGCTCAGGCAGACGGTCTCTTATCGGGTGATATCGATGTGAACTGGGACATATCATGAGCACACACCTTCATCCTGATCTTCGTTATGTCTTGGGACTGTCCGCTAAAGAGCGAATGGAGTTTATGGATCAACCGCGATGGTTGGGGTATCCATTGGCCAATCGTGTCATCGAGGTCATGCGTGGGCTGATGGAGAAGCCGAGTCGCCCTCGTATGCCTAACCTTTTGCTCGTGGGTGACTCCAACAACGGAAAAACCACCATCGTTCAACGGTTTCGTAAGCAGTACGGTGAGGGCTACGTGAATGAAGACGTAGAACCGGTGAAACCCGTGATCGTCACTCAAGCACCACCGAGTGCCGATGAGAAAAGTCTGTATATCGCAGTGCTAGAGAGCTTTTGGGCTCCCTATCGGCCTTCAGACCCGGTACCCAAGCTGCGCTACCAGGTGATTCATCAACTGCGGGCTTGCCATACCCGCTTATTGATCATTGATGAGTTCCACTCATTGTTAACCGGTGGAGCCGTCAAGCAGCGGGAAACGATGAATGCTATTAAGCTCCTATGCAATGAGTTGATGATTCCCATCGTGGGTGTGGGTACGCAGGATGCTGTGCGTGTGCTGCATTCAGACCCGCAGCATGCGAGTCGCTTTGATGTTGTTGCATTGCCGAAGTGGGAGCTCAATCAGGAGTTTCAGAAGCTGCTTGCTGGCTTTGAGAAGATCTTACCGCTCCAACACCCTTCCCAACTGCATGAGCCACAATTGGCGACTCAGCTCCACGCGATTTCTGGCGGTAATCTGGGTGACTTGCACCGACTGCTGGTTGAGTGTGCGAATGCCGCTATTGTGTCTGGAGCTGAGCGCATCGATGAGAAAATTATTCAGAGTAAATCGTGGGTGCGACCTACCCGTGGCATTAGGGAAGTGATGTTGTAATGTCTTGGGCGCTGAGTGTGTCCCTGCTGCCTGGGGAGTCCCTTTCATCATGGCTCGTTCGGGCGGCATTGCGACAGGGGTGTGATCCTTTGTCGCTCACCGGCGCTATTTGGCCATCGTGGCGTGTATGGACGAGGGACATTGATCGGGAAATCCCCCTCGCAAGAATGCGCCCATTGGTGAATGCCTCGGGGAATGCTCCCGCCAAGTTTCAAAAGGCGGGGATGCGGGACGACTGTGAGAAAGTGGCCGGTTACTCATTACCGGAAACGCGGACTTGGCCCTGGTTGTTGGCTCTTGGTAGCCGAAATCGACTACGCCATGGAGGACAGCAGGTATGCACGTTATGCTTGGCAGAGGACTCCACCCCTTACTTACGCCGACACTGGCGATTCGCTTGGCACATTGGGTGCGGCTTTCATGAAGTGCAACTGATAGATGAGTGCCCGGTATGCAAGGCCCCTATAGAGCCTCATCGTCTGTCAGCGGAAGATCAACATTTAGCTCAATGCAGCCGGTGTCATGAGGATTTTAGAAAGGCAGTATGCACGTCGCCTTTACCTGAAGCGTTCCTTTTCCAAGTGCTGGCTGATCGTGTTTTACAAGGGGAGAGAGCAGCATTTGGGAACACCTCTATCGCACTCGCGGATTGGTTTTCAATGGCGAGCTTCTTGGTTGGCGTTATGCGGCGTGCAAGTCGACGGCCTACGTCATCCCTCGCGGAAGCGCTTCTGTCATTAGGTGTTCCCGTCGTGAATAGCCGAATGCCGATATCTGGATTGGCGTTTGAGCTGTTGCCTATCAGCGAGCGGAGTGCTTTATTGACGGCGGTTGAGCGCTTCATGGATATCGGTATTGAGGAGGCGTTCAGTGCGTTGGTCGCATTCAATGTGAAAACGAGCGCGCTCTTTGATCCTCGAAAGCTACCTCCCGTTGTCCTGTTACCGATGCTATCACGATTATCTCATCATCCTCATGGGCCACATCGCCGCCGCGTTCAACCCGATCATCGCCCAGCGTCGGAGCGAGCTGTTAGAGCCTCTTGGGCACGTTTGAAACGCAGAATGAAAGCGGAGTCATTCTTTTGAATCAACACCCAATGGTCGGCTGCGATGAGTGTGGCCGGGAGGTTCCCAAATTGTGGCGACGCCACAAAGGCCATGGTTACTGCTCAACCTGCTATGCCCGAGTGTTTAAGCGGCGGATGTGCCCACGGTGTGGTGAGTTTGCCCGTCTGCCTAAGCACGACCTAGAAGCCGTCTGTCGCCAATGTGAGGTCGACAAACCGTGTGCACGATGTGGCAAAGCCAGTTCAGACTACACCATCGGTAAGGTCACTCCCTACGGCCCTGTCTGTAACGCCTGCGCTCCCTATTTTAGAGAGCCGGAACCCTGTGAGGGGTGTGGGAAGGCGTCTCAACGTCTTACCCGAGTGACGCGTATGGGGCATGATCATCGCTTATGTCCAAGTTGTGCGACGGCAGACCACGGTACTTGCTCTGCGTGTCGTCGGCATCGTTTATTGGTGGTGGCACCCGACGGAAATGCACTGTGCAAGGCCTGTTGTGAGCAAGGGGAAATTGCTTGTCCATCGTGTGACCATCCTATGCCAGCAGGTCGAGGCGATGTCTGTGAGCCTTGCTACTGGACACGAACATGCCGCAAGCGGACCTCCATTGGTCAAGCCGGTCTCACCACCAAAGCGTTACGTGAGGCATTTGGGGAGTTTGGTGAATGGATGATTCGCACCACAGGTCCGCATAAAGCTGCCCTGAAGATCAACCACTTCTGGTCGTTCTTTCTTGAGCTCGACCAGACGTGGTCACGGATACCGAGCTATGTGGAGCTGCTCCATCACTTCGGGGCGGAGGGGTTGCGGCGTGTGAGGCTCCCTATGAGATGGTTGCATGAAGAAAAAGGGGTGAAGCCGGATCATCAAGCAAAACGAATCGACTCCGAGAAGCGGCGTATTCAGGAGTGCCTCAGGACTATGCCGCCCGCTTCTTTATCAGAAAAGGCGCTGCAGGCCTACTGGCAGCAATTGGAAGTCCGAAGAGCAGCAGGAAAAACGTCTCACACTTCAGTACGACTTGCTCTAAGGCCGGCAGCCGCATTGTTACTTCATACTGATCGAATGGGAAAGAGGCTACCCAATCAGGGAGATGTGGACAGTTACTTGAGCGCAGTGCCTGGACAGGCGGCCTCGGTAACAGGCTTTACCAATTTTCTGAATCGCCTTTATGCCACCACACTGACCCCTAGAGTGGATAAAAAAAGAGCAAGAAAACAGCGAAAAGAGCAGTTGGCTCGCACTATGACGAAAATGGCGAAGTGCACTGAACAAAGTGAGGAGTGGAGGGAGCGTTGGATTGTCACTGCGATGGAATATTTTCATGGTAAAAAAGTATCGAAAAGAACGCTACGTCAGCAGACAATAGAGCTTTCAGGAGATGGGGTGCGGTTACACATGGAAGGCGCAACTTATTGGCTACCTATTACATGAGTGCTGAAAGACATCACAAATACTGGTGACACTCTGAGTTTTCTGTACTGTTCCTGATCGTTAGATGCGCCATGACAAAACTACTCCGGCCTTTCGATCAGAGCAGTTTGGTGAGATTTGAGTGGCGTCCATCTCACGCTTACCTCTAGCCCACTAAACTCACGGTTGGCCAGAGTAAGAATGGCTCGTTGGCGTTGGACTAATTCCGAAACAATCGATAACCCCAATCCGCTGCCAGTGATGCCTTGGCCAGAAGCGCGCCTAAAGCGTTCAGTGACTTTATCTAACATATATTCGGGCAGCCCAGGGCCAGTGTCTCTCACGATCAGTTGAGGCGCTCCTTCCCAAAGTGCCAGCTCCACTTTTACATGCCCCCCTTGCGGCGTGTAGCGCAAGGCGTTATCCAGTAGGTTACGAAAGAGAATGCCTAATTCGACTTCATCGGCGCTAACATTAAGCCGGGTTAACCCTTTTAGCTTCAAGTGCTGACCTCTTTCTTCAGCGATTGGCCACATCTCGGCGACTAATTCAGCAATAATTGGATAAAGATCAATAGTCGTTGGCGGTGTTGCGGCAACCTGATCCAAGCGAGCCAAAATAAGCAATTGTTCCACCACACGCTGCAGCCGCTCCACCCCAACATAAGCCTTTTGTAGTGATTGCTGTTCGCCTGCCTGCGCGTTGTCAAGATGAATTCTCAGGGCTGCCAGAGGCGTGCGTAGCTCATGAGCCGCATCGGCTGTAAAGCGTCGCTCTCGTTCTAACGTTTCTTTTAGTCGGGCAATAAAGTCGTTGAGAGATTGACGTAAACCATTAAGCTCTTGAGGAACAGGATTATCGATTTTGCTTAGGTCGCGAGCGGAGCGGCCTTGTACCTGACTGGAAAGCGCTTGGATGGGCGCAACCCCTTTCCGGATAATACGGTTCATCAGCCAAAGAAGGAGTGGAAGCAAAAAAAGCATCGGCAATAAATTGTTCCAGGTGATACGTTCCACTACTTCATCATGAAAAGAACCTCTCAGCCCCATGCTAATCCAGGTATCGCTGGCAAAATCGAACATACTGAAAACCCGCCAACGATGACCATTGTAGCTTTCCCAGCGAAACCCCTCTTCCAAAGGCTTGGGAAAGGGCCCAGCATCATTCCATTTGCTTCCTAATAACTTAGGTGAGCCATCAGCATTCCAAAAGCCCAGTACTAATTTAAGTTCTTCTTCGTGGTAAAGCTTGGAACCTGAGTCAGAGCTGTTCACGGGCACAGCAATACCGTCGCGATACAGCTGTGCCGGATGCTGAGGCAGCCCCATGCGCGAAGCAAGGCGAGCATAGTCGTCAACCGTTGCACTTGGATCGAGTTGGCCAGCCACAATCCGGCTATGCAGACTTAACTGAGTATCGAGAATCTCTTCTAGCTCGTGATTTGTAATTAAGTAAGCTGCGGTCACCGCCATGCCGCCTGTAACAGTCAGGGCAATTGCTAGCGTGCGCAGTAGATAACGCCGTATTGATGTCATTGCACTGTGCTGTCCAATCGGTAGCCAATCCCGCGTACGTTAACGATCAAGTGCTTAGCAAGTTTTTTACGAAGATGATGGATATGAACCTCCAACGCATTTGAGTCTACTTCGCCATCCCAACCATATAGTAAATTTTCTAAACGGGGACGAGATAGCACCCGGTCGGGGTGTCTAGCTAGCTCTAAAAGTAGGGCATACTCGCGTCGGCCCAATTTAACGTCTTTGCCTCGCCAGCTCACGGCATGAAGTACCTCATCAATAGTCAGCGCCCCCAGTGCCAATATCTGCGAGGTACGTCCCTCAGAACGTCTCATTACGACACGCAAGCGGGCAAGTAGCTCCTGTAAATTGAAAGGCTTGAGCACATAGTCATCCGCCCCCGCATCTAAACCACCAATACGGTCTTCGACCGCATCGCGGGCCGTCAAAATCAGAATAGGCAAAGTGGATTGCCGGCGAAGTAACTTCAGTACCTGCATGCCGTCCATATCGGGCAGCCCGAGATCCAAGATAAGCACACTGAAGGTCTCGTTGCCGATAGCGCTGATTGCCTCGCGGCCCAGCATGAACCAATCGACTGTATACCCCTCGCGCTCTAGAGCCGTTTTAATGCCATCCCCAAGCAAGGGATCATCTTCTACTAGTAGTGCTCGCATACTGCTCCCTCAATCGACAAGCTGTCATTTTAGCCATCAAAAAATTAAGGTTTTCTTAAAAATAGCGATGTAATGACCATACAGAACGTGGATATGAATCCAGGCCGTCAGATAGCCATTCTGTTTTTTTGCAATTTTACTGAGCGATTTAATTCTTCTTTAAGTTTTTCAGGTTCAAGCTACACCCCCTGACCTTGTGCGAGGCCAAAGCATCGCTTTGAGTGGCTGACGGCTTGAGTCTGAACTGTCGTTGCCGAAGGCACATCATCGGCTATTAACTGAAGAGCGCCAAATGATGCACTTACTAACACGCATTAGAACAAATTATTATTTGAAAATAATGGCTCGATTTTTAGAAAAAAGAGCAAAGCGATATTTACTGGGAGGGGGGCTGTATCTTCTCAAAGCGCCTGTCCCAGAAACCATTGACAGCGTTGTAGGCATAGAAAAAATTCTCATCATTCGTCCTAATTTTCGTCTAGGCAACGCGCTCATTAGCACCCCTGTTATTGATGCTTTACGTGAACGTTTTCCTTGGGCAACGATAGACTATTTAGCAACTGATAAAACACTACCTCTATTGCAGCAACGCCCTGTAGATAATTTTTATCTATTATCGAGAACTGCCATTCTTCGTCCCTGGCAGTGTGTAACATTATGTCGACGCCTAAGAGCTCAACGCTACGACCTAGCGGTACAAGTCAGCGGGGGATCAACGAGCGGCTTTATTGTGACTCGGTTAATAGGGGCACGTTACAGCATGGGGTCTCGTAAAGATGATCAACGCTTGTACAACATTGAAGTTGATGCGAAGTCGTCCCACGCTTACGACTTCATCGTTAGTTTGACTCGCCCACTCGGTGTTGTCTGCCGGAATCGGCCATTGCTACAGCTAACTGTGCAGGAGCGCTATCAGGCAATGGAAAAGATTCAACAGTTAATTGGCCTTCATAGCAATCATCTATCCGATTCTGGCTTTATCGCGATCTTTGTGGGTGGACATCAAAAAAAGCGTTGGCCACTGGCCTTTTGGCTAACTCTCATCGATAACCTTGAGGCCCACAGAATACGCTATATCGTTTTTCTTGGGCCTGAAGAGTTTCGGCTTCTAGCACCCATTGAACAGCGTTTGATGTCATCGATGTATGGCTACTTATGTCCACCGCTTCCAATCCGACATTTTGCCGCCGTGTTAGAGCGAGCTCGACTACTTGTAACACCCGACTCAGGCCCTATGCACTTAGCGGCAGCACTCGATGTCGCCACCATTTCACTCATACGCCAGAAAAAATCACTCGCCTTTGTACCACGAGAAGCCTATGACACCACACTGTGGCGTCCAGAGGTCAGCACGGTTGTTGAAGCGATACTCGCTAATGTTGATAGACAGAACACAACAGTGCTTGAGCAAACGGCGGCGGTAATAGGCTAGCCTACACCGAGAGGGGCTTAAAACTTGATGTCAAAATGTATGTATCCGGGCACGCAACCCTGAAACAAAGAGTGTATTAGGCGTTGCAATAAGCCTGCTCTAACCAGTGTCATGGAGAATCAGGGGGACAAGCCTAAGCGAGGCAGCTTGTGGGCTCAGGTGTTCTCAGGTTGTACAAAGAGCATAACAGCAATGGCTTGTTTGATTGTTCCAGCTCGAATATTTAGCTACTGAATAAAATTGCATAATTTTTCGTTAAGTTTTGGTCTTTATAGTAGCTTTACTATCCTATCAAAGAGAGCTCCGACTTGCCTACGTCAACTGCATCAAAACCTAATGGAAAGGGTGTGATACGAATTTTTCGTGCTTCTATTAATGCCTTTTCTGGAGTAAAGGCTTGTTGGATAAACGAATCTGCTTTTAGACAGGAAGTGATACTTTGTCTAGTTTTATATCCTGTTATATTTTTTATTGATGCCACCTACTCTGAAAAGGCGTTACTATTTTTGTCACTGACGCTTGTCGCGATAGTGGAACTTATAAATTCCGCCATCGAGTGTGCTGTTGACCGTATCGGAACAGAGCATCACGAGCTTAGTGGGCGTGCAAAAGACATGGGCGCGGCAGCTGTTATGTTGACCATTCTTATGACAGTGAGCGTATGGCTATGCGTGATATTCAACTAAGATTCTTCATGTCCTTGGTATCCGCCTGGCTTTTATTTCTACTTACCATGTCAGTTTTTAGTGTTTTAAATGTAGATTTCACGCTAGCAGATTTTTTCTATCGTCTTCAAGGTAGTACCTGGGCATGGAAAGATACCTTCTTGGCTCAGGGTGTGATTCACAAAGGCGGTAAATGGCTAAGCCTGTTGATGGGTATAGCTACACTGATACTGTTGATACTAAGCTTTAGTTTTGATTGTCTTAAAGAGTACCGCATACCGCTTTTATATCTTTTTTCCTCAACGCTTATTTCGACGTTACTCGTTGCGACAATTAAGCACTTGGTGAGTATGGAGTGCCCTTGGGATTTAATTCGCTATGGAGGAGTTCGAGGATTTATTGGCCTGCTCGACATACGCCCACCCTCATTGCCAGCATCCGCCTGCTTTCCCGCTGGGCATGCCAGTGCAGGATATGCATGGATAGCACTTTACTTCTTTTGCGCCTCTGTACGACCCCGCTGGCGATGGGCAGGACTTGCGGTGGGGTTAGGGCTTGGCCTTGCATTTGGGTTTGCTCAACAGCTACGCGGAGCGCATTTTCTGTCTCACGATCTCTGGACGCTGATGCTTAGCTGGACAGTAAGCTTTTCACTGTCAAAAGTCTTATTAGTCAACCGTGTTTGTTAGCTTTTTTATAGAGAGCTTTTCGATGCCCCCAGAAAATATTGCTTATTCTAAAATGGTGAAAGCAGCTAACAAACTTTCCCATTATCGCCCTGTTTTAAACACAGAGCAGCTTGTCTTATGGATAGTAGTCATCTTGAGCGTTTTCTATAACATCCCTTTTTGGCAGCAAGCCTTAGAGGGGTATGACCTATTTGTCATTCATACATGGCTAACCTTTGCCAATATGCTCTTGGTAATGATCTGTCTTAATTTTTTAGTCTTTGCTAGCTTTTCTTTTCGCATAACAGTCAAGCCTTTGTTAACGCTACTTCTTCTGATTGCAGCCTTCGTTAGTTATTTCACTACTTACTATGGTACCTATTTTGACACCTCCATGTTGGATAATGTGCTTCAAACAGACACTAACGAAGCGAAAGAACTTCTCACTACCGGTTTGCTAATTCATTTGGCCTTCTTTTTTTTATTGCCGACCCTTGTGGTTTGGCGAGTCAGACTAATACCTTTGACATGGAAGAAGGCTATATTGCTTCGCTCGTCTTACTTAATTGCCAGCTTTGCTATATTATTGTTGGCCGTATTTTTATCTTACCAAGAAATATCGTCGCTCATGCGAAACAATAAGCAGCTTCGATATTTGGTAACTCCAGGTAATTATATTGTTTCTATGGTGCAGGCTCTTTCTAGCCAGCATATTAACGCAAATATGGTGCGCTCCCCAGTAGGAGAGGACGCCTACATCCCTTCATCAGAGGGTGACAAACCTATACTCCTCGTCATCGTGGTGGGTGAAACGGTACGAGCGGCGAATTGGGGCTTAAATGGTTATGAGCGCCAAACCACCCCCAAACTTGCCCAACGGCCTGACGTTATCAATTTTGCAGACGTTTCCTCATGCGGTACGAGCACGGCGGTCTCGTTACCCTGCATGTTTTCATTACCGGGCCGTGCTGAGTACTCTAAATCCTATGCTCAGCAGCATGAGTCCTTGCTAGACGTATTAGCGCACGCGGGGTTAGAGGTTACTTGGCTGGATAACCAATCAGGATGTAAAGGCGTCTGTGAGGGGGTGACGACAAAAGCGGTTTCACCAGAGGAGTATGCGTCTCTCTGTCAAGATGGGCGATGTCTCGACGAGGCATTGGTTCAAGCCTTATCAACGCAACTCAGTAGTACGCCTGCTGACCAGGTGGTTGTGCTACATCAGTTAGGCAACCACGGGCCCAGCTATTATCAACGTTATCCTACAGCCTACGAGCATTTTGTTCCTGCCTGTGAAAATGCTGATTTGGCGAAATGCACAAGAGAGGCCATCACCAATAGCTACGATAATGCCATTCTATATACCGATAACGTCCTGGATCAGGTGATTGACACGCTAGAGCGTGAGCATGATTACGCAACCGCCATGGTCTATCTCTCGGATCATGGCGAATCACTTGGTGAAAAAGGGCTCTATCTGCACGGGATTCCCTACGCTATTGCCCCCAACGAGCAAACGCATGTGCCTATGATTTGGTGGCTGTCCACCTCATTTTCACAGCAACAAAGGCTTGATACTGAGTGTTTACACCGTCGTGCCAACCAAGCCGCCTCACACGACAACTTATTCCACAGCGTGCTAGGTTTGCTGGGCGTAGTGACAGACGTTTATCAGCAGGAAGCAGATATTAGTCAAGCGTGCCGATTCGCCAAGTGATGAATGCTTAATTTTTTGTTAAGTATTCCATGACATACTTCTCCTAATTTTTGCCAACTATTTATGGTGCATGAAATGAATGTGTCGCCATTCTTGACTTCCCGTCAAAAAGGTTGGAAAGAGATTATACCTAAAAGCATGGCAATCCCGAAGGATTCGATAATGATTATTAATATACCTATTGGTTATGCCAAGTGCCTTTCCTTTAAAGTCAGCATCGTTTTGATTTCTTTACTGTCCATTCTGCTGTGGGTGGTTGGAGAACAATATATAGAAGTCACCATTGCTATATTAAGTGTTATGGCTAATGGCATGTCACAGTTTCTTAGATGCTGCTTTTCTGCTAGTGCATTGAAAGTTTTTGAAAATGATTTGATAGATATGCTCGATGCATTAGGTGCAGCCGGAGTTGGAACACTAATGGTTTTATATTTATTAGGTTAGCATGCTTTATGTCGAGCGGCATTCTTCTGTTTATGTAGTACGGGAAGTGCGTGTGTGGATTTTAAAGGGTATTCTGAGAGTGCGTGTAACCATGCCTAACTCGGTTCGTGGCAGATAAATTATGCTGCAGCGAGTGAGCAATGGCATGGCTTTTTTTCAGGTCGCGCTTTGACGCCAAAAGTGTGCGCTGAAATTATTCAGACTACGGTTATATGGGTCTGTAGTCACAGTGTAGCTTTTAGGAACATCGTGGCCATTTCCTCCGCCCCTAAAAAAATCCCTAAGGGAATGAAGGCTTAACAATTTAAGGTGTTCCCATTCACCCCGTAGTTTTTCTTGACGCTCCTGTGCCAGTTTCGCAGCACTGGGCTTTCGCTTAGGTAATGGAAAGCTGTAATCGGGGCTAAGATCAGGTGTATAGAGGAACGTGATGGTGCCATACGTCCAATCATCCGCCGTATTTTTACGCCATTGGTACCCAAGTCGCACTTCCAGACGATCACTGTAATGAAAGGGCTGGAAGATATGGTCATCGACTTGAAACAACAGGTTGTCTTTCTCTTCTTCTTCCATCCGCTGCTGCATCTGCTGAACCGCATATGTTAGATCATCAGCAGCTCGACGCATTGACTCAGCGGTTTCATCACGCTTTTTAGATGACTTGGCCCGACAATGTGCATCAACTGACTTTTGAAATTCTCTCAACTTGTTTGAAACATATAGGCCGCAGCTTTCTAAATTAAATCCGTAGAGCTGACTTGGCGTTACGCTGCGGACACACTCCCTGATGGCTAGGTCTAGCTCGTCGGAGTCGATGGTTTTTAAGGCTTCTTTTTCTGCCGAAGAGATATATAAGTCACCCATTATGATCGCCCTATTAGTTTGATGAATCGCCTAGCGCTGTGTCAGTCTGAGCTCTTCTGAATGCTAGTCGAAAAGCGTCGAGCACGGTAATGAGCAGCCTTCGCTTGCTCAGTCCGGTTGCCTTTGCTGTTATACTGGCTTTAATCATAACGTGCCTCACATAGCTAGTGCCCTGATAGGTCAGCTCGCATGATACCGACCTTGCTAAAGGCATTCAGCACGGAGGCTTCTCCTGGAACGTTCTCATTTTTGGCTTTCGGGTGCTTGAACGTATCGGCGAATCCTGGGCAGTGACGAACGAGCTTTTGAACGACACCTTCAACGTGCCGCACATTAGACAGCACTTGGCGCAACCAGTGTTCAAAGCTGTCTTGGTGATCCAACGTAAACACTAAACCTTTGTAGGACGGAGGTTTTGACCCTTCCTCCCTACCGCCATTTCTGGGTTTCGGAGGGCGTCGCTGGAGTTCCATGAGATAAAGCGCTTGACCTAACACATGCACCTTGATGACAAGTACCCCGCGAAGAACCTTGGTTTGAGTATCCATATAGACCCAATTGGCCACGGACGTTTCTACCTCATCGTCTGTGCCGAAGGGTTCGAGGCTAATTAATCGAGGATCAGGGGACGTGCTGAAGCCGTCTTCAAAGGTAAACCAGCTAATGCTATGAATCGCTGTAGGATAGGCTGATTTTAAATAGAGAAGCGCATTCCACATATCACGTAGAAAGCCCTGCGACTCCAGTGTAATGGGGGCATGAATAGATGCTTGTCCCACTCCCTTTCCTGACCCATAGGGCTCTCCGGTGGAGAAAATCGTTTCGTCACCAGGAACGGGGACGCCTCGTGTATCGGGCACGTTTTTTCGGGTATATCGCTTATCCAGGACAACGCGAGGCTTACCTAAAATAACGAATTCCTCCTCAGTAATATCCAGCCAAGAAGAGCCATGGTCGGGCTCTTCATCATCGGTCAGGTCAATGACATCGGGGATATCTTGAAGCTGATGATAGGGGAATTGAGTGGGAGCATCATCGCCATCGTTGGCGGGCGCTGTCCCTGACTCCTCTCTTTCACGATGGATCGTGGCACCATCGGGCTGTGTACAGCCTAATATCTGCAACCCTAGGAATGTGTTGCCACCATCAATCGGAACGCCAGAAACAGAGAGTTCCCCGCTTCCCTGGAACCAAGGCATGGCCTCAAAAAGTATCCTATCTTCGGGGAAACGGGATTCAAGCTGCGAATAAATTTTTCTGGCAGCCTGCTCCGCATAGGGATCGTACAGCATATGGGCGAGCAAAATGGCATCGTGTTTATGAACACGATATGTAAATTTGACAGGCCATTGAACCGTACCGGCTTTCTCGGAGACCCGTTAGTTTGAGTCAAGCAGCCTTATTTGCCTGACTCTGTTGCTCATAATACATGGCTTCTCGCTCTGCTGGTGGGATGTGGCCAATCGGCTCCAGTAACCGCCGGTGATTGAACCAGTCGACCCATACCAACGTTGCAAACTCAACCGCTTCTAGTTGCCGCCATGGTCCGCGTCGGCGAATCACTTCGGTCTTGAAAAGCCCTATCACGGTTTCAGCCATTGCGTTGTCGTACGAATCGCCCACGCTTCCGACAGAGGGCTCAATGCCGGCATCTGCTAAACGTTCCGTGTAGCGAATTGAGACGTATTGAACGCCTCGGTCGCTGTGGTGAATAAGATCACCTTTAGGTCGCTGAGGGCGCTCATGAAGCGCCTGTTCAAGCGCATCCAACACCATATCGGTTCGAGGTGTACTGGAAACTCGCCAGCCGATGATTCGGCGAGCAAACGCATCAATGACGAAGGCGACATAAACAAAGCCCTTCCATGTGGCAACGTAGGTAAAATCTGATACCCACAGTGCGTTCGGCTGAGCTGGCTGAAACTGCCGCTTGACCAAATCCGCCGGACAGGCCTTGTTAGGGTCAGATACAGTCGTACGCACCGGCTTACCACGTATCACACCGCGCAGCCCCATTTGGCGCATCAGGCGAGCGACGGTGCAGCGAGCCACCGGAGTGCCTTCTCGGTGTAGTTGACGCCAGACTTTGCGGATGCCGTAGACACCGAAGTTCTCTTCCCAGACACGCTGAATTTCGGCCCTCAGCCAGCGCTCACGTTTATTGCGGGGAGGCGCTCGGTTGGGCTCGCGTGCGCGGGCACGATGCTCATAGTACGTCGACGGGGCGATCGGCAGGACACGGCAGATCGGCTCGACCCCGTATAACGCTCGGTAATCTTCGATAAAGTTGATCATCACTTCCCGCGGCGGTCGAGCTCCGCCTGGGCAAAATATGCAGAGGCCTTTCGTAGGATCTCGTTGGCTTGCTTCAACTCTCGGTTTTCACGCTCTAGCGCTTTGATCTGTTCACGCTCGGAGGTCGTAGCGCTTTCCCGACGCCCTGTGTCACGCTCGGCCTGTCGGACCCAACTGCGCAGTGTTTCAGGCGTACAGCCGATTTTTGGGGCGATGGCACCGAGGGCTGCCCACTGGGAGGAATAATCGGCCTCGTGGTCGAAGACCATACGTACCGCCCGCTGGCGAACTTCAGGGGAATATCGATTTGATTTGCTCATGGCTCCATCCTCTCAAGGTTTGGAGCCTCCGGGAATCCCGGTACGGTTCACGTGTCTCAGGTCTATGCCGTCCGCTTCTTTATCAGAAAAAGCGCTGCATGCTTATTGGCAGCAATTGGAAACCCGTATAGAGGCGGGCAAAACGTCCCACACCTCCGCACGACTTGCACTAAGAGCGGCAGCCGCATTGCTACTCGCTACTGACCGGGAGGGGCAGCGACTGCCTCAACAGGGCGATGTGGACAACTATTTGCAGGCGGTGCCCGGACAAGCAGCCTCGGTCACGGGGTTTACTAATTTCTTAAATCGCCAACATGCCACCACGTTGGCTCCTCGGGTGGATGTAAAACGGGCAAGAAAGCGGCGAAAAGAAACACTAGCCCGCACCCTGATGACGATGGCCCGGTGTGCTGATCAAGGAGAGGCCTGGAGGGAGGCATGGATCGTTGCTGCCATGGAGTATTTCCATGACACAAAATTAACGCAGAAAATGCTTCGACAACAGACCGTAGAGCGGACGACAGACGGGATACAGGTGGTAGTGGGTGGCGTTACCTACTGGCTGCCTCTGGATATTGAGTGCTAAGACACTGATAGCGCGCAGTCACTTGGAGGGCCCCGCGACTCTGTAGGCGAATGTCGCCCCGCCGTTTGGACGGGGCTATGGCTCTCTACCTATATGCCAGGGCTCAACGGGGTGCCAAAAGGCGTGTCATGACCGTTGAGATGACGTCAAAACCAGGTCTTCATAAATGCCCTTGATAGCCTTCTCTTCTGGGCTGTGGCGCTGTGGCTCCTGTTCCTGCTTTGGATGTAGTGGGGTTATAAGCCCGTTAGAGAGTGACAGGACATCGCTGAGCTGCTCGTAATCGAGGTTTACGTTATCGACATTGTATTGGTTAAGGCGTGTCATGGTCTCTGTGAGTGCGGTCATACTGTGCTCTTCTTCTCCAAGCGGCGGAAAGGCTTGAATCAGCGGCTGACCGCCTTCCCAACCTATCTTGATCGGCTGATTGATGATGTTGACTTGGGTGCCGGGTGGAATGCGGTCAAATATAGATTCGATGTCTTTGGGTAACATGCGGATACAACCTCGGCTTGCGCGCATGCCAATGCCATCGGGCTGGTTGGTGCCGTGAATCAAATAGCCATCGAAGCCTAGGATGATGGCATGGTCTCCTAGCGGGTTATCGGGGCCGGGTGGCACAACGCTGGGCGCGGTTTCACCGCGTGCTTCCGCTTCGCGTTTTACCGACTCAGGCGGGTACCACGCGGGGTTTTTAATGTTCATGGTGGTCTCGGTCACGCCTAGAGGAGTATCAAACCCTTCGCGACCAATGCCAATAGGATAGGTCTCAACACGCGGTGTCTCACCGTTTTTGACATCTGGGTAGTAGTAAAGCCGCAGCTCGGCGATATTGATGACGATCCCAGTACGCTCCACATTCGGCAGAATAAAACGTCCCGGAATAGTCACTTCCGTGCCCACCCCTGGAACCCAGATGCTAACCTCTGGGTTTGCACGGATCATCTCCAAATAGCCAAGGTTGTGACGCCTGGCAATATCTATCAAGGTATCGTCGTAATCCTTTACGATAAAGGTGTCAGCCTCTCCGATAATATTACCTTCCTCTGGTAGCGGGTAATGCCCTTTGGGCCATTCCGTCTCCTGGGCAGTGGAAGGTTGTGCCGCCATGGCGACAGGGAGCCATGCCAGAAACGAAACCATCACACTCACGATGAAGCCGATCTGCATTGGCCATGGGAGGAATCTCTTAAGTATTGCTGCGTTCTTTGCCAAGAGCATCGCTAGGTTCCTTTTTCATCTAATGCGTCGTTTTTTGATCGAGATAAGTTCAGTTGTAACCCGAGCAGTGTCAGCACCGCAGCGAGTATCCAAGCGGGGCCACTACCGGTGCGTGTGAAAGGAGTTAGGCCCTGCATCGGGGTCACCTCGCCAGTTAAACTGGCCGGTTCAAACTGTGGGGCACGGGCTGTGACGTGGCCTTGTGAATCGATGATGGCCGTCACGCCATTACTGGTAGCTCGAAGTAGGTGACGACCATTTTCTAAGGCACGTAGACGCGCCATTTGAAGATGTTGGTGTGGGCCAATGGAGCGCCCAAACCACGTATCGTTGGAAACCGTTAATAGCAGCTCGGCATTACGCGCCTGTTGGGCGACATGGTCGGCAAAAATGATTTCGTAACAAATGGCATTGCCAATGGTGGCTCCAGCCACGTGTAACGGAGCCTGTTCGCCTGTCCCTGGGGTCAGGCGAGGTACTGGCAAGTCGAAAAAAGCAAGGGTGCCAGCGAGGAGACTTTGGAATGGCAAATACTCGCCAAAGGGCACCAAGTGCGCCTTCTGGTATTCGCCCTGCACATCATTTAGCCCTATGACGCTGTTATAAGAGCGCCCTTCACTGTCGCGTTGCAAAATGCCGGTCAACAAGGCGGTGTCAGGCCCCAGGTCGGACGCTACTTGCTCAAGTATTTGCTGTGCTTCCTGCTCAAGCATGGGAAGGGCTGCCTCGGGCCAAACGATGAGATCGATATCCCTTGCTTGCTCCCGTGTCATCGCCGTGTAGATACTGATCGCCTCGCGCTGCCCTTGGGCAGTCCACTTAATGCGCTGGTCAAGATTCCCTTGCAGCAATGCCACCCGGATGGGCTTGCCAGCCGGGGTTGTCCATTGGGCGGGCAATAGGAATGGAACGATCCACAAGGCGGCCATTGGGACAAGGAAACCCCAGCGGCGACGCAGTACCTCTACCCCTAACGTACCTGTCAGCGCGGTCATGAGTGACAGCAAGTACACACCACCAACGGGCGCCCATGGGGCTAGTGGAGAATCTACCTGAGAGGTGCCCAGCAATAACCAGGGAAAGCCGGTGAGCAACCAGGTGCGTAGCCATTCGCTCACCACCCACATACCGGCAAAGCTAAGACAGGCTAACCGTGGCCCCGTGATGCGCCGATAGAGCCCAAAGGGGATTGCAAAGAAGAGCGCCAGGGCGCTGACAAAAAGAGTGGTGAGGAGCATCGCCACCAAGGCCCCGGTGCCACTGAAATCGTGAATAGCAACGAAGACCCATGATGTGCCAGAACCGAACAGGCCTACCCCATAGCACCACCCACGCAGGGTGGCCATGGCGGGCGTTAGCGACTGTATCTTCCAATAGACCAGTGCCACGGCCACTGGGCCAAGCCACCATAGGGAAAAGGGGGCGGCACTCAAGGTGGTCATTACCCCAGCGGCGAGCGCTACAACGCAATCGACTATTGGTGAGGAGCGCCCAGCAAAAAGCGTATATTCTTTATCTTTATCGACCACATCCATAGCGTTACTCAGAGCGCTTAAAAGCAGGACTTTCACGCCATAACGCCACTGCGAACATCAATACACCTGCAAACAGAGCGATATCGGCCATGTTAAAGGCGGGCCAATGCCATTCGCCCCAGTAAATGTCCAGATAGTCGACGACGTACCCTCGCGCTAAGCGATCAACAGTATTACCGAGCGCGCCGCCAAGAATCAGGCTGTACGCACAGGCCTCCAAGCGCGACAGGGGTTTGCATAGCTGCACAACCAATACGACGACCACCACCAACGCTAAACCAAGAAAGAGGTAGCGCTGCCAACCCCCTGCTTCTGCGAGAAAGCTGAAAGCGGCTCCTGTGTTCCCGGTATAAACCCAGTTAAAAAACGGCGTTAGCGGAATGACTTGGCCAAACGACATCTGGGCGTGCACGATTTCTTTGACCAGTTGATCGGCTAGAGCCAATACGCAAGCAAATGTGAACCATGGCCAACGTCGTGAAGGGCTATCGTTTGGCGCTGTTCTCATGACGTTGTTTTTCCTTGTGACAGGCCTGTCATTGCGGTACTGGGCGAAAAGCGGTAACCCAGCAGTCGCATGGCGTTCAACGTCACCAGGACGGTAGCACCGGTATCGGCCATCACCGCAATCCACATGCCGGTAATACCCAGCGCCGTTGTAACTAGGAAAATGGCTTTTAAGCCAAGGGCGAGAACAACGTTGGTTTTCACATTGCGCAGTGTGGCACGAGAGAGGTCTATCAGCTCAGCGATGCCGGTAACGCGGTTCTTGAGCAAGGCTGCATCGGCGGTTTCCAACGCCACATCCGTGCCGCCCCCCATCGCGATACCCACATCGGCTGCCGCGAGTGCCGGTGCATCGTTGATGCCATCGCCTACTTTACCGATGGGGCCACGGCCAGCCGCTTGCCAGTCTCGAACATACGCTGCCTTGTCTTCAGGCATTAGTTCGCCGTACGCTTCAATGCCTAAGCGACCCCCCGTGGCAGCGACGGTGCGGGCATTATCACCGCTGAGCATGACCGCCTGTACGCCCAAACGGGATAGCGCCGCTAGGCCTTCAATGGCATCTTCGCGTGGCTCATCGCGAACCGCGATCAAGCCCAGTAAACGCTCGCCTTCGACGAGGAGAGCGAGGCTCTTACCGGCTTCTTCTAACGCGACAATCCGAGCACTGAGACTTTCCTCAAGGATGACTTTCTCGTGAAGGTGACGAGGCGTCATTAAGCTCAGCTCGCGACCCTCCACCTGGCCGGAAACACCGCGCCCCGCCAGAGCGCGGCCGCCGGTGACGGTGGGGAGGTTGATGCCCGACTGTCGGGCATGCTCAACGATAGCCGTGGCGATAGGGTGACTGGAATCCCGCTCTATTGCGGCGGCGAGCCGCAATACGCTGTTATCGTCTTCCTCAGCAATCCAAGACTCCACATCTGTGACTCTTGGGGTACCCGCAGTGAGGGTGCCCGTTTTATCTAATGCCACCAAGCGAAGCTTACCTAACTGTTCAAGAACGGCTCCCCCTTTGATCAGTAGTCCGCGCCGAGCTCCCGCCGAGAGACCGGCGGCGATGGCGGCTGGGGTGGAAATGACTAACGCGCAGGGGCATGCGATTAACAGCAATGCTAACGCACGGTAAATCGACTCCGACCATGCCATGGTCGATACCAGCGGTGGCACTATCGCCATCAGTAGGGCGAGTAAGACGACGGCGGGCATATAGTAATACGCAAAACGATCAATAAAGCGTGCTATCGGTGCCTTGGCGGCCTGTGCTTCTTCAACCAGACGAATAACGCGTGCGATCGTATTGTCATCAGCGCCTCGTGTTACCTCCACCTCCAGGGCGGCATCAAGATTCACTGTGCCAGCAAAAATGTCATCACCAGGCGCTCGCGAACGGGGTATGGACTCGCCGTTTACCGGCGACTCGTCAATGTCGGAGGTGCCCACCAGGATGCGTCCATCGCAGGGTACGCGATCACCGGGCCGCACCAGCACACGCTGCCCGGGTTTAAGTGACTCCGCCGAGACGTCACGCAGATGGCCATTGTCCATCAGCCTCGCCGTTGAGGGTGTTAAATTTGCCAAGGCTGAGATACTGCGGCGCGCTCGTGAAGCAGCTACCCCTTCGAGTAGCTCACCTACGGCGAACAAGAACACGACCATCGCAGCTTCAGCGGCAGCATTGATGGCCAATGCGCCAAGCGCAGCGATGCACATCAGCATCTCTATGGTAAAGGGATTGCGCATTTTGAGGGCGCCCCAGGCACTCTGCGCAATGGGTATTAAGCCGACTAGCGTGGCCAAAATGAAAGGCATATTACCCAGCGCAGGCCATGCTAAACGAAGCGCGAAGGCTACGATCAGCAAATTGCCTGTGATAATGACCAAGCGCCCTTTAGCGGTTTGCCACCAAGAGGATGAAGCACCAGGTGCGCGTGTTTGGCCATCATGGGAAGCCACTTGATAGCCTAGTTCGTTCAGGATGCCCTCAATGGTCTTTCGCGAGGGGGCCCCGTGATCGTGGTGGTGAATCTTCACTGATCCCGTGACCGAGCTTGCCGTGACTTCCTCAATGCCTTCCAGTCGCTCTAGCGCCGATACAACCTTGCGCTCACAACCGCCGCAGTCCATGCCTTCAACACGCAGCGTCAAGGTGGTAGGCGCTGTTGTCGGCGTTGATGTTTTCATGGTGCCTCTCCTGCCAATGGGCTATGGTTTTTAAGTGTAAACCTTGTAGCAACTACAGCTTCAAGCCCTGCCTAAGGAGTTTTACCATGTCGATGATCGGCCAAAGTATCAGCATTGGTGAGTTAGCACGACGAGCCGATTGCAAACCTGAAACGGTTCGCTATTACGAGCGTATTGGGCTGTTGCGCGATGCGACACGAACCGGTGGGGGGCAGCGCCGCTATGGAGACGACGCTGTGCGGCGCTTGACCTTTATTCGTCATGCCCGTGACTTTGGCTTTTCGGTGGAGTCAGTGCGAGAGCTTTTGGCCATGTCAGATCAACCTGATATGCCTTGCCAAGAAGTCGATGCCATCGCCACGCATCACCTAAAGAAAGTGGAGTCCCGCCTTCAACGACTGTCCATACTGCGTGAGGAGCTTCAACGGATGGTCACGCAGTGTGCCGGTGGTAAAGTGGAAAGCTGCCGAATCATTGAGGTCATCAGTGATCATCAACTCTGTATCACTGAAAAATCGCACGGAGGGGCTCTCGACTTGGGTTAGCACTAACGCTACGCCCCACGCCCAATGGTCAGCCCAGCGAAACATCCAAAAACAGCATGAGTACCAATCCGATGGAGAGGCCCAGCGTGGCCTTTTTTTGGTGCCCGCTTCGATGAGTTTCGGGAATAATCTCATGACTGATCACATACAACATCGCCCCCGCTGCAAAGGCCAACCCCCAGGGCAGTAGCGCTTGTGACATGCTGATGACTCCAGCGCCTAATAAGCCACCCAACGGCTCAACAAGCCCCGTAAGGGCGGCAATCGTCCATGACCGCCAACGTGAATAGCCCACGCCTAGCAGTGATACTGCTACGGCCAGTCCTTCTGGGGCATTCTGAAGTCCAATGCCAATCGCTAGTGGAATGCCTCCTTCGCTTCCCCCTGCGCCGAAGGCCACGCCAACGGCTAGCCCTTCTGGCAGGTTGTGTATCGTAATGGCAATAATAAACAACCAGATACGACGTAGTGAGGCAGCCTCTGGCCCTTCTCGCCCCTGTTCGAAGTGCTCATGAGGTAAGAGTTCGTTCAGTAGTGCGACCATTCCAATCCCTAGCAAGATGGCCGCACAGGCAATGGCAGCAGGTACCACGCTACCTCCGTAACGCAGCTCCGAGGCTTCTAAGGAGGGTATGATCAGTGAGAAGAAAGAGGCCGCTAGCATGACGCCAGCGGCGAACCCCAACGCTAAATCGCGAACACCACGATTCGGTCTTTTGGTAAACAAGATAGGAAGCGCCCCGACAGCCGTCATCAAGCCCGCGGCAAGGCTTCCCAATACCCCCATTGTGACGAGAGAAACCTCTTCCATACCGATTACCTGTCTTGTGGTAGATGAGTGATCACAGCGCTAGGGTTCCATAACGAGGCAAGCACACGTTCACGTTACTAACAATCCATGCAACGTTGCTAAGCACGGGTGGTTACGGCTCGTTAAACGAGATCAAGTCATAAATGGACGCCGTGCCGATAGCTTGTTCCAAGCGATCTCTTGCCTCGTAAAGTGACGCTTGATATTCACCTTGAGTCGGCTGCTCACCCAACATGATGCGTTGACCTTGACCAAGGGGATCAACAGGCTGGTTATTGACTCTCACTTCGTAATGCAGGTTGGGGCCCGTGGCGACCCCGGAGGAACCTACCTCTCCGAGCGACTCTCCCGCATTGACTAAATCCCCAACCACTAGCTGTGGGGAGAATCGGCTAAGGTGTGTGTAGCGACTAATGGCCCCTGTGTCGTGCTCCACCTCGATCACCTGCCCATATCCCCCTTGGCGACCCATAAAGAATACGCGCCCAGGTGCGGTGGCAATGACCGGCGTTCCTGTCGGCGCAGCCAAGTCAATTCCATTATGAGGACGCATCCCTCCATACACAGGATGTCGCCGATTCCCAAAGCGAGACGTTAAGCGGGCACTAAGCACGGGCAACCGCAACGTGCCTAGCAGGGTGTCGCTTTTGAAAAGAGCTACGTCCCCCTTTTGGGTGACCGGCCATATGACCTCCAAGGGCTCTGCCTGATCAGGCAGAGCGGCATAACTGAGGCGTGGTGGCCCAACACGGGCGCCGTCCTGGCGTCGATCTTCCTCCCACACTAATTGAATACGTTCACTGCCAGAAAACTCCAGCGGCGCTGCGATAAACTCGCTGAGCAGTGTTTCCAGTTTAGTGGCGAAACGCGTTGGGACACCTTCTGCTGCCAAGGCCTCGTAGAGGGTGGTATCAATGACGACATCACGCCCAAAGGTTAGGGTATCAACGCTATCGAGCGGTAATGTGCCTTCTTGCTCGCTAGCCGCCTGTAACTTGACAGGGCTAAGTTCAGACGGAGGCAATGACAGATGCGTTTGCCAATTGGCTTCGGCTAGCAAGGGGTAAAAGCCCACAAAGCCTAGTAACCACCAGCGCTGCATCACTGGCCATCCTCTTCCCCAGAGATCTCCGCTACTTCACTCTCAACGGCATCAATCAGCTCTTGCATACCAAAGGGGTCTAAAGGCTCGCCATTGACAAAAAAGGTAGGTGTTTGGCGAATCTGATTGGCTCTGACATCCGCCATGTCTTGGTCAATCACCGCCTGCACCTCAGCAGAAGTCAGTTGCTCTTCGGCAGCCGCTAAATCAAGGCCTCCTTGGCTCGCGATATCGAGGATAGCGGATTCATCAAAACTGCCATGTGAAGCCCATTGATCCTGGCGAGCCAGCAGCCTCTCCAGTACCGGTTCAAAGACGCCCTGACGACGAGCAACTTCTAATACCCGAATGGCCTTATCAGATACGTCGCCGTGGAAAGGAGTGTAGCGCACGATGAGCCGCACTTTTTCTGGGTAGGTTTCCAGAATACTTTTTGTCAGGGGATAGAAAGCACGGCAGGCTTCGCAAGCCGGATCGAAGAATTCCACAATCGTCACCGGCGCGTCTTCTCGTCCCAAGATGGGGGAGTGTGAGCGCACCAAGGAGTCCTCTGCCTGGACACTGCTCTCCTTTGCTGCCTGAGCTTGCATATCTAAGAGGGCAGGTTTCGATACGGCGACGATCGCAGCGGTCAGCATTAACGTACCGGCCAATATAAAAGACGCTTTTTTGAACATGTTTCTCTCTCTTTCTCAACGATGGGGTGGAAAAGTAGGGTTGAAAAATAAGCCAATCGCTATGGGAGTAAGCCGCTCGCTACCTACCTGAGCCGGGAGTCGGCCTCGGTCTATCACTCGTGCCCATATAGATTGGCATTTTGATGCGCGTGGTCACTATGCTCAAACTCTAGGCTGGAATGAGCAATACTGAAGCGCATTTTAAGCTGCTCCTTGATCTCTGCTTTGACGGATTCAAGCTGCTGCCAGCCGGTTTCTGTCAGAACCACGTGGCAGTCAAGGGCTGCCATGTTTTCCTGCATCTGCCATAGATGCACATGGTGAATATCCTGGACTCCCTCGATATCTCGTACGGTCTCAACGACTGCCTGCCCGTCAATGTCCGGGGGAGATCCCAGCATTAGCGTACGGATAGGGCCGCCAATTTCAGAGAAGGCTAGGTAAAGAATATATAGCGCAATCCCTATCGTGATCGCGGGGTCCACCCAGCGCATGTCGTACAGTAAAATAAGCGAACCACCGATAATCACGGCGATGGAGGCAAACGCATCCGATAAGTTATGCAGAAAAAGGGCGCGGATATTGACACTCTCTTTTTGCATTGACCACGTGAGCATGGCGGTAAGGGCATCGACGACGAGCGCGACGCCACCAATAATCACGATCGTCCATCCCTCTATCTCAGGGGGATCGACCATCCGCATAGCGCCTTCGTAAATCAGGTAGACACCGACAATAATGAGGGTGGTGTAATTGATGAGTGCTGCCACTATCTCGATGCGGCCATAGCCAAAGGTCATATGCGCATCGGCAGGCCGTCTGGCGATTTTACGAGCAGCAAAGGCAATGACTAATGCTGCCATGTCAGAAAAGTTATGTAACGCATCAGCGATCAGCGATAGGCTCCCCGCCATAATGCCACCGACGATTTGAGCGATGGTTAAGAGCCCATTGGCCCAAATGGAGATGCTGACGCGCCGGTCGCCAGAGGCAGGATCAATGTGGGGATGATCATGATGATGTCCCATCTGTTACCTTCTCTCGAATTATCTGTTCTTGGTACTATAAAACCTCTAGCAACTAAAGCTTCAACCCTTGAGCATTATCTATTTGCATCGCTGGATTGGGAAGCACGTCCCTAGCTACCAAGGAGCCTTTGTGTGCTGGGCCGAAGGTGATCATGTTTTAGGTGCGGGGCTCAATCCACTTCAACCGGTAACGTCCAATCCACCATGGGTAGATTCATTTATTTTGTCGAGGCGCACCTTGTCTGGTTTGTAATCGTCGTCGCGGGGGGAGGCTTACTCTTTCCGGCCACCGGAATAATGCTTAAGTTCGCGATTGGGCCATTACTGGCATTACTGATGTTGATTATCAGCCTCACATTCGATGCGCATGCAGTGCGCATCGTGTTCCGAAAGCCGTCACGGCAGTTGTTGGCATTGGGGCTGGTCTATGGGCCTATGTCGATTGCCGGGTGGCTAACGGGCCGTCTATTTTTTGGAAGCGGCCCGCTGGCTGCTGGCCAAACCTTGCTCGGCACGCTGCCGACAGATGTGTCTTCTCCTCTTTTGGTACTGATGGCGAAAGGCAATGTGGCGCTTGCCGCTGTTTTCAACGCAGTCAACACCGCGTTATGTCCGTTTATTGTTCCCTTCCTGTTTTTATGGCTCACCGGCCTTCAGTTAGACGTGCCGCTTGGATCAATTATTCTTGAATTAACACTAATCGTGCTTCTTCCTACCGTGATTGGGGTCAGCTTGCGTACAAGGTTCTCGGCTTTCTTTGCACGGCATGATTCAGCGTATGCAGGGATAGGGTCGATTCTGTATCTGCTGATCCTACTCGCCGTGGTCGGGCCGAATGCCACCACGATCATTGGCTATGGCTGGTATGCGTTTGTGATTGCGGGCGCGGCCCTGTGCCTCAATTTGATTGGGTACCTGGTAGGTATGTCCTCACGGTTACTCACCTCTGATCGCAAAGAGGTGATTACCTATCTTTTCACGGTCAGTAAAAAGGAATTCAGCATCGCTGCAGCGTTTGTCGCTGCTTCTGGCTTGCCATCAGAGATCGCAATTCCAGCCGCTTTTTTTGCCGTGATTCAAATGATCACTTCGCCCATCGCAGCGAAGATCCTCGCCCGCCACTGAAGGGATGGCCGTATCGGCTCTTCGTCAGAAGAGCAACCTGCACACGGGGTGTACAGGTTGCTCTTACCGACAAAACAGACACCGCTACTCATAAAGGTGGCAAATAGTACCTATGCTAAGTCACTGCGACCAATACTGACCTTGCTAAAAGCATTTAACACAGAGGCTTCGCAGGGTATCTGTTCCTTTTTGGATTTAGGGTGCTTGAACGTATCGGCGAATCCTGGGCAGTGACCAACTAGTTTTTGGACAACACCTTCTACGTGCCGCACGTTAGACAGCACTTGGCGTAACCACTGCTCGAAGCTGCCTTGGTGGCTCAGCGTGAAGACTAAACCTTTATAGGAAGGAGGCTTGGATGCCTCCTCGCTACCGCCAGCTCTGGGTTTTGGAGGGCGTCGTTGGATCTCCATGAGATAGAGCGTTTGATCTAACACATGCACCCGAACGACGAGCACCCCGCGAGGTACCTTGGTCTGAGTATCAATGTAAACCCAATTAGCGACTGACGTTTCCACCTCCTCGTCTATTTCGAAAGGTTCGAGGCTGATTAACCGAGGGTCAGGAGAAGTGCTGAATCCGTCTTCAAAGGTAAACCAGCTAACGCCACGAATCGTTGCGGGATAGGCCGATTGTAAATAGAGAAGCGCATTCCACATATCACGTAGAAAGCCCTGTGATTCCAGTGTAATAGGAGCATGAATAGACGCTTGTCCCACTCCCTTCCCTGACCCATGTGGCTCCCCAGTGGAGAAAATGGTTTCGTCACCCGGAACGGGGACGCCTCGTGTATCGGGCACGTTTTTTCGGGTATATCGTTTATCCAAGACGGCGCGAGGCTTACCTAAAATAACGAATTCGTCCTCAGTAAGGTCTAGCCAGGAAGAACCATGGTCGGGCTCGTCATCATCCGTCAGGTCAATGACATCGGGGATGTCTTGAAGCTGATGATAGGGGAACTGAGAGGGGGCATCGTCGCCATCGGTGGCTGGTACTGTCGTTGATTTCTCTCTTTCACGGTGGATCGTGGCACCATCGGGCTGCGTACAGCCTAATATCTGCAAGCCTAGGAATGTGTTGCCACCATCAATTGGAACGCCAGAAACAGAGATTTCCCCGCTGCCTTGAAACCATGGAGTGACTTTTAAAAGCATCTTATCTTGGGGGAAGCTGGCTTCAGTCTGCGCATAAATATCTCTGGCAGCTTGTTCGGCATAGGGGTCGTACAGCATGTGCGCGAGCAAAATCGCATCGTGCCTATGAACACGATATGTAAATCTGACAGGCCAGGTACCTGGCGATGGGGGCGCATTAAGCGGTCGATAAAGCCGTTCTTTGACCTCCTCCCAACAGTAAGTGGCGAGCACACGCTTGATTTCAGATGATCGACCGTAAACGCGTGCAAAAAATTCGGTGCAAGGGATGAGCAGATGTTTGCCATCTGGGAGGTCAAATTCAATCAGGTACGATTTGTGTTTTCTGTCCAGCGGTAAATAGCTTGCCTCATGAAAGGAGGTATAGAGGCTGCGCCCTGCTTTGTGCAAGTCGTCTAAGGAGACAATCCGCCAGCCGCCCGGAGAGAACGAAACAGGGAATGTTTTCTCCTCAAATGCGATGCGGGAGTTGCTCACGCCCTTTTCCCAGACGGAGCCGATTCTCAATAGTCCGACATGCGTTAAGACCGTCGTTCGCTTAATCACGTCTCCTAATTTGTTCTCCTGATCAATAGGTCTTAAAAATACATAAATTTTAGGGACGCTTTGTGAGCGGATATTTTTGAAGATAGGCCCGTACCACCAAACGACCAAGCGCTCAGTTTCGTCTTTAAGGGTGCCATCTTGAAAGCTAAAGGTTCTGGATTGTTTGAGAGAAACGGTCACAAGGGCGTGCTCTATGTAAACTCAACATAGAGATTGTCGCAGCAATTATTGTTTAGTCGCAACAATTGTTGAAAATGACACCCCCGCCGACCAGCGCGGCGGCGCTCGCGCTGTGGTGGGGTTGGCGAAAGGGCCGTTGGCCCCAGTCGGCTTCCAGCGGCAAGCCGCATACCGAGCGCACGGCTGCCACTTGAAGCGCATCATCTTCTGACAGCGGCGGCAGAATGCCGGGCAAGCGGCTGGCGAGCATGGTTTTGCCGGTGCCGGGTGGGCCTGCCAGCAATAAGTTGTGGCCCCCTGCCGCGGCTACTTCCAGCGCCCGGCGGGCCTGATGCTGGCCGCGCACGTCGGCTAAGTCCGCCACCGGGGCGGTGGATTTGACGGAGGCTGAGAGCTGGTGGGGCTGAATTTTCTCCTGGCCCAGCAAATGGGCGACCACTTGCCAAAGCGAGTCGGCGGGCAGCACTGACAAATCGCCTGCCAGGGCGGCCTCATCGGCGCAGGCGCGGGGGACGATCAACGCTTTATTGGCGCGGCGGGTCGCCAGGGCAAACGGCAGCACGCCGGGCACTGCCCGCAGCTTGCCATCCAGGGCCAGTTCGCCCGCGCACTCCATGCCTTCTAATGCATCTACCGGGATTTGGCCAGAGGCGGCGAGGATGCCCAGCGCAATCGGCAAATCAAAGCGGCCACCCTCTTTGGGTAGATCCGCCGGGGCGAGGTTGAGGGTAATGCGCTTGGTGTTGGGGAAATCGAAGCCCGCGTTGATCAAGGCGCTGCGCACCCGTTCGCGGCTCTCCTTTACGGCGGTTTCCGGCAAGCCTACCAGGGTCAACCCCGGCAAACCGTTAGCCAAATGAACCTCTACATGTACCGCCGGTGCTTCCAACCCCACGCCTGCCCGCGTGGCCACAATCGCTAGCGTCATGGCGCTCCCTCGCAACGTCATCCATCGACTCAGTCAGCTTAATGAGCCTGTTCGTTAGCTAAGCCTACTTTATTTTGGGCGCAGAGTGCTACCAAGTGTTGGAGAGGGCTGTATCAAGCACTTGATTGTAAAGTGCAGTAGAGTGACCTCTTACTCTAATCCCAGAGGCGACTGAGAATTGGCTAACCTCGGGTGGAGCTGACAACGTTCTGGGAGGATAACAAGTTGCCTTAACTCTGACCCAGCAGGCGAAAGGTAAGCTAGTTGGAAGCGCTATGCCTCTCGAGGCCTGGGCAACCGACCGTTAGAAGTCGATTGCCACTCGTATGTATCATCATGTCTTGTCGTGTTCTTAGCGTTTCCATGCACTACGCCAGGTCTTCAGTGCGAGGTTTCGAGAGAGGTAGGACACGCTTCAGAATATCGGCCAGTGAACCGTACCGGGATTCCCGGAGGCTCCAAACCTTGAGAGGATGGAGCCATGAGCAAATCAAATCGATATTCCCCTGAAGTTCGCCAGCGGGCGGTACGTATGGTCTTCGACCACGAGGCCGATTATTCCTCCCAGTGGGCAGCCCTCGGTGCCATCGCCCCAAAAATCGGCTGTACGCCTGAAACACTGCGCAGTTGGGTCCGACAGGCCGAGCGTGACACAGGGCGTCGGGAAAGCGCTACGACCTCCGAGCGTGAACAGATCAAAGCGCTAGAGCGTGAAAACCGAGAGTTGAAGCAAGCCAACGAGATCCTACGAAAGGCCTCTGCATATTTTGCCCAGGCGGAGCTCGACCGCCGCGGGAAGTGATGATCAACTTTATCGAAGATTACCGAGCGTTATACGGGGTCGAGCCGATCTGCCGTGTCCTGCCGATCGCCCCGTCGACGTACTATGAGCATCGTGCCCGCGCACGCGAGCCCAACCGAGCGCCTCCCCGCAATAAACGTGAGCGCTGGCTGAGGGCCGAAATTCAGCGTGTCTGGGAAGAGAACTTCGGTGTCTACGGCATCCGCAAAGTCTGGCGTCAACTACACCGAGAAGGCACTCCGGTGGCTCGCTGCACCGTCGCTCGCCTGATGCGCCAAATGGGGCTGCGCGGTGTGATACGTGGTAAGCCGGTGCGTACGACTGTATCTGACCCTAACAAGGCCTGTCCGGCGGATTTGGTCAAGCGGCAGTTTCAGCCAGCTCAGCCGAACGCACTGTGGGTATCAGATTTTACCTACGTTGCCACATGGAAGGGCTTTGTTTATGTCGCCTTCGTCATTGATGCGTTTGCTCGCCGAATCATCGGCTGGCGAGTTTCCAGTACACCTCGAACCGATATGGTGTTGGATGCGCTTGAACAGGCGCTTCATGAGCGCCCTCAGCGACCTAAAGGTGATCTTATTCACCACAGCGACCGAGGCGTTCAATACGTCTCAATTCGCTACACGGAACGTTTAGCAGATGCCGGCATTGAGCCCTCTGTCGGAAGCGTGGGCGATTCGTACGACAACGCAATGGCTGAAACCGTGATAGGGCTTTTCAAGACCGAAGTGATTCGCCGACGCGGACCATGGCGGCAACTAGAAGCGGTTGAGTTTGCAACGTTGGTATGGGTCGACTGGTTCAATCACCGGCGGTTACTGGAGCCGATTGGCCACATCCCACCAGCAGAGCGAGAAGCCATGTATTATGAGCAACAGAGTCAGGCAAATAAGGCTGCTTGACTCAAACTAACGGGTCTCCGAGAAAGCCGGTACGGTTCACAGTGTGACCACGCCCTGCAATCTTTCGGTAGTCATAACGACTGCTAGCTGTACGCTTGATTTGCGCATGCGAGCCAGTGCTTCATAAACAGGCGTTTCACCCTCCAGTACAAATGCTTGCCGGGCGATTTCATGGGCAGCTCGATCAGAGGGTTCCAGCAGCGTATCGCGTACGTGTACGACCGTTGGTGGACTATTCTCTTCACCCATCACGAGAATACGAAAATGACCAGATTTCATCGCTGCAGCACGCACCTCAGCGACTGAGGCCGCACGGGTAACGTGTACTGGCAAATCTCCTTCGGTGATCAATGAGGCGACTGGCAGCGTGCCCAAGTCCATCAACCCAGAGAGCTGTTGCTGCATCTCTGGTTGAAGGGTCCCTACTTGCGCAGAGTGCTCCACCAATTGTCGGATCGTTTCAATGTCTTGTCCCCCCACGGCGGCACTTTCGACAGGCTCAACACCCGACGCTTTAACTAAGCGATTGGCGAGACGATTCACCCAGCCTAGGAGCCCACGCAGCGGCCAAATATAGATGCGTGAGATGACGCCAATGGCCAAGGCAGACTTCTCGGGGTGGGCAATGGCCCAAGATTTCGGCGCCATTTCCCCAACGACTAAATGCAAGAACGTCACGACGAACAGGGCAAGGCCAAAAGCTGCACCACCCGCAGCCCAATCGGGCAGCCCCCAGGCGGTAAAAATTGGGCCTAGCCAAACATCGACAGCAGGCTTGGTAACTGCCCCGAGCGCAAACGTGCACAGAGTAATCCCTAGCTGCGCCCCGGCTAACATCAGCGTTAAATCATTCATACCGCGTAGCGCGGCACGCGCAGAGGAGCTGTTGGGAGCCAACTCTTCAAGGCGATGACGGCGAGCGCCAAGTAGGGCGAACTCGATAATGACAAATAAAGCACTCAAAGCAATGAGAGCGACCGTGGCGATTAAGACAAACATTGGATCGTTCATGCGTTTTCACCTGCCAGGGGTAGCTCTACTAATTGGACACGTAGCAACGCGGGAACATGGCGTTCAATTCGTAGCACATCAATGATGAGGCGCTGACGCATGGGTTCCTCTACCACGAGTTCAGCAGGATCGATAGGCAGGTCAATCGTCACTGTTTCCCCTTCCTTAGGTAATGCTCCCAGCTCTGCGATGAGCAAGCCTGCCATCGTCTCCACATCAGGATGTGGCAAGTCATGATCAATGACACGCCTTACCTCATCCAAGTGAACCTCGCCTTCCATCATCCAAGTGTTATTGTTTTCAGGGATAATCGCTTCATTAGTGAGCTCATCATGTTCATCGGTAATTTCACCCACGATCTCCATGGCGAGGTCTTCGATGGTCAGAACCCCCGTAAAACCCCCGTACTCATCAATGACACAAGCCAACTGATTAGTTGTTTGGACTAACTGATCGAGTGCATCGGGTAAACGCATCAGCGTAGGGAGTACTGCAGCCGTTCTCATCACTGAAGAAACCGAAAGTCCTCGTTGCCCTGCCTCGATACGCTCAAGCACGTCAGCAAGGTGAACGACACCAACCGGGGCATCATCGTCATCAATCACAGGGTAGCGAGTATGTGCACGTGCCATGAGGGCGATGAGTTCGTCGAGCGACGTATTAGGACTCACCCAGTCGACCTGTGATCTGGGTACCATGGCATGCTCGACATTGCGCTGTGGGAAATCGAGAATCCGGTCCATCATGAGCGATAGCTCTCGTGGCAAATCTCCACTCTCCCTTGAATCCGCAATAATGTGCGGAAGGTCGCTGGCGGATGCGCTAACGTCCAAGTCATGGACGGGCTCAATGCGTAATAGCTTCAAAAAAAGGTTAGCCGACTTGTCGAAAAAGCTAATGAGCCAACCAAAAACGGACATATACAGCAGTGTAGAGCGAGCCAGACCCAGCGAGAGGGGTTCCGGATTCGCGATAGCTAAGTTTTTAGGATAAAGCTCCCCTAAGATCATCTGAATCAACGTGGCGGCGATGAGCGTTAAGCCGGTGCCAACGGCGATACCCGTATCCAAGGACACGCCTGTGCCACCCAGCAATTCACCCAGTGATGCGCCCACGAGCGGCTCTGCGACATAACCGACAAGCAGGCCGGTGACGGTAATGCCGAGCTGCGCACCCGAGAGCATGAAGCTTGTGCGTTTTGTCACATCGAGGGCTCGACCCGCTGACGTATCGCCTCTCGCTGCTAACGCGGCAAGCCTAGTGCGATCAACGGCCATGTAGGCGAACTCTTGGGCTACGAAATAACCATTGGCTGCGATAATCGCCAGGATAATGACCATGCCGAAAAGAAGCGTGAGGATTGGTTCGATCATGTCAGTATCCAACCAAACACCGAAGAGGGGATAGAGCAGGGTAGTACCGAGGATATGTCCACAAAGGGTTCCATATGGAGAAGACTTCAAAACTATAGTGTTATTTAGCCTACACCGTCTAGCGTTAGATATTCTCGACCGTAGAGCCGTTTTTAACGATGTGCAGAGTTTGCAAACTTGAGCGCCCAAATGTCATGTTTCTATTGATAATTCATCTAACATACATTTGTTTTGCTCGATTGATACATGACTAAGTTCCTACATGTGTGTAGTGGTCTAATGTAAACAACCGCACTTTTGGGGAGTCCGCTGAGGTGAGTTCGAGGTTGGTGCATTTGGTGCCAGAGACATCACAGACTGCCTTGAACGAGACGCTGCGCCGTTGCGCAATGCTTGCGGCTCTCCGTTACGATAGTTTTTGGCAAACCGATGGCTAAGAATGCTTTTTTCAAGCATTGAGCGCTACCGAAGTGGAGAAGGTGAAGTAAGAACTATCCAGCAACGTCAGCATTCAGCGCGCTGGTGAGTTCACGGGCAAAGCGTTGTGCCGAAGGCAGCGCGCCAAAGCTCCACACCGGGGGCAGGCGCAGCAGGTTGCCGTTTTGAACACTCGGCAGGTGTTGCCAGAGGCCGCTCCCCTCCAACTGCTCTTCCACGCCTGCGGGGAGTGGGTCGACGACCACCAGCGTGGCATCGGGGTAGCGTGCCAGCGCTTCGATACCGGCCAGTGAGAATCCCCAGGCGTTGGTGGGCTGATCCCAGGCGTTGGGCAATTCGAGCTGTTCTAGCACGGCGTTGTAGAGGCTGTTCTCGCCAAACACGCGCACATGGCGGGCATCCATGAACTGCACCATCAGCAGTGGGGGCGAGTCGCTGCGCTGGCGACGCAGGTCGGCCATCAGCTGCTGGGTGTTCTCGATCAGCGCATCGGCCTCGGCGTTGCGGTCGGTCAGCTCGCCCAGTTGGCGAGTGAGGCTCTGCATCTCTTGCCACGTATCCGCACCCGGTGAGTAGAGGGCGAAGGTGCCCACTGGGGCGATTTTCTCCAGCCGGGGAATGAGCCCGGTAAACATGGGCGAGAGCAGCGTTTGCTCGGGGGGCGATTGGGCCAGCAGCTCGAAGTTGGGCTGGGTGCGCAGGCCAATATCCATCACGCCCTCGGGAATGCGCGGCTCGCCCACCCAGTCGTGGTAGGCCGGTTGCTGCGCAATGCCGCTCACGGGGGCATCAATGGCTAGCAGCGTTTCAGCAATGGTCCAGTCGATGGTGGCCCACTGGGCGTGGCTGGCGGTAGACAGCAGCAGGCTTGCCGCGAGAAGGCCGTGGCGAGCCAGGATAAGCAGTCGGGGAAAACGGCGCATGGCATTAGTACCTAGCAATAAGCGCCTTATTTAAACGAGTCTATTTATCAATTGCAAATAGAAACACCCAGGCACGCGCAGGGAGCGTGTGACTGGGTGTGGGCTTGGCGGGCGCTGCTCAGAAGCGGTAGTGAACGCTGGCAGTGATACCGCGTTCGGCACCGAAGTAGCAGTACTCCAGTGAGTTACACGATGCCACGTACGCTTTGTCCAACGCATTGTGCACATTCAGGCGGGTTTCGACGCCGTTCAAGCCTACTTGACGCCAGTCGTAGCCCAGCGTGGCGTCAACCAATGTGTAATCCGGCACCGTGGCGGTGTTGGCGCGGTCGGCGGCAATGTCTGCGTAGTGGCGCACGCCTATGCCAACATCCACACCACTCAGCCAGCCTTCCTGCACGGCATAGTGACCCCACAGCTGCACTTGGTGGCGGGGTGAGTAAATAGCGTGATTGCCCTGGTTGCCGTCGTCGCTTTTGGCGTAAGTAATGTCGGTAAAGCTGTAGCCCGCCTGAAGCGAGAGCGCCTCGGTGAGCTGTGTTTGGGCTTCCAGTTCGATACCTTGCGACTCGATCTCGCCTACAGCGCGGTAGGGGTCGGTGGGCTGCTCTTTGGTCGCCACGTTCTCCTGGCTGATGTGGAACAGCGCTGCGCTGTACTGCTGCTGTTCGTTGGGCTGGTATTTCACGCCGGTTTCCCACTGCGCGCCTTCCATGGGAGAAAGCAGGTCGCCGTTGGCATCCACAAAGCTGGTGGGGGTAAAGGCCGTCGAGTAGCTGGCATAAGGTGCGATGCCGTTATCGAACAGGTACACCACCCCGGCGCGGCCGCTAAACTGGGTGTCGCTGAGCGCGCTGGTAGCGCCGCTGTCGCGGTTGGTGTTGTCGATATTGACCCAGTCAAAACGCCCGCCCAGCGTCACGCGCCACTGGTCAATGGCGATCTGATCCTGCAGATAGACCCCGGTTTGCTCCAGCTCGTGGTTCTCCTGAACGGGCGCGTAGAACACCAGCGGCTCGCTACCGTAGACTGGGTTGAAGGCATCCAGCGAGGGGAACGCGCCGGAAGGCCAAGCAACCTCGTTCTCGCGTTGCTGGTAATCCGCGCCGAGCAGCAGGGTGTGCTCCATGAAGCCGTTGGTCAGTCGCGCTTCTAACTGATTATCCACCGTCAGGGCCTGAAGCGACTCCTCGCTGCCGGAGTAGTAGCGGGCCAGTTCGTTGGAGGTCGGCGATGCCCAGCCAAAGCCGTACACCTGATTCAGCGTCACGTCTGAATTGAGATAGCGCAGCAGTTGGCGGGCGGACACGCGGTCGTTAAAGCGATGTTCGAGGGTATAGCCAAGCATGCGCTGGGTGCGCTGATAGGCGTCGTAGTCGGCTTCGCCATCGAAGAAGTTATTGCTTATTTGGCGGCCATTGCGAGCGATCACCGCGCCTTCATAGGGTACGCCGGAGTGGTAGCCGCCTTCTGGTTCATCTTGCAGGTAGGCTTCTACGGTGAGGCTGGTAGCGTCGGTCATGTCCCAGGTCAGCCGTGGCGCAATGGCGTAGCGCTCCTCCTCGGCTGGGCCAAACTGGGTATCGGCGGCGCTGGCAATGCCGGTGAGCCGAAACGCGACGCGCTGCTCTGCCCCCAGCGGGCCCGTGAGATCGAACGCGGCACTGCGCTGGTTATTGTTGCCGACTCTGAAGCGCAGCTCGCCGCCCGGCTCGAACTCGGGGCGTTTACTGTTAAGAGCCACCACGCCGCCCGGTGAGGCACGGCCATACAGCACGGACGCCGGGCCGCGCACCACCTCGATGCTGTCTAGAAACCAGGGGTCGATGCGCATGCTGCTATGGGAGTTGGCGTCCCCCATCACCTTCAAACCATCTAAAAAGGTGTTGCTCAAGCTGCCATCGGAGAAGCCGCGCAGCACCAGGTAATCAAAACGGTTGGAAGCCCCTATTTGATTGCTGTACACGCCGGGCGTGTAGTCGGTAGCGCGTTGCACCGTGGTGACACCGCGCTGTGTCATCTGCGTATCGGTGATGGTTGAGACGCTCTGCGGCGTTTCAATAAAAGGCGTGGCGACTTTGGTGGCTGCTTGTTGAGCCGTCACGGTAACCGTGGCCAAGGGCGTGCTGGTTTGTGCCGCCACGGGTGACATCAGCACCATCAGCAGCGCGCTAGTGAGTGGAGCCAATAAGAACGGACGATGGAGGGAGGCCATAAGTGATCCTGAGAGGAAGTGGAATCAGTTTTATTGAGCAATGAGAATTATTACTTTTTATGGCATCGTAAAGGTATGCGTTATGCCAAGCCTGCTATGCGCGCTGTCATAAGTGATCGCATCAAGGGAACGATGACTTATGGCTTGTCCCGTTGAAGCTCGTGAGGGGAAACACCGAAGTGGCTCTTAAAGGCGCTCGAAAAATTGCTGGCATGGCGGTAACCGCAGCGGTGGGCCGTGTGTTGAACGCTGTGGCCTTGGCGCAACGATGCGTGCGCCTGCTCCAGGCGCGCTTGGCGAATGTAGTCGAACAGTGTGCAGCCGTAGTAGGCACGAAATTTCTGCCGCAGGCTGCTGGCGCTCATGGCGGCCTCTTTGGCTAGAGCCGCGAGGCTATAGGGCTCGGCGGGATGCTGAGTGATGCGCGCGTGCAGCGCTGCTAGGCGGCGTCTGTCTCGGGTGGAGAGGCCGTGATGCTTGGGGAGTGCGGGCGTCGTTTCCGGTAGTCCCAGGCCAATCAGTTGTATCGCGAGACCTTGCCACACGAGGGGCTGGCGCCAGGTGGTGGGTGGTTGCTCACTTATGGTGCAAAGGTGCTGGTGTAAGGCACTCGGCAGCCGCCAACGGTGCAAGGCCGGTTGGCTGCCGGGAGCGGGAAGCCCTAACGGTGCGGTCGTACGCACCGCAATATTCACGGTACTCAGGCGCGGCTGAGCCGGTTGGTGCACCGTTAGCGGGTGGTGGGCATCAAAGTGAGCGCACACTCCCTCCCCGGCACCTAGCTGCAGGTGCTGCTGGCCTATTTGTAGTTGAATCGTGCCTTCCAAAATAATGCTAAAGAACCAGGGGACGCTTTGGTAAGACGTGGAGGTATAGCCGCGCTCTACTTGCAGATTAGACAGCGTTAGGTGCAGCCCTTGGGGTAAGCCAACATCGTGCACATGGCCCAGCGCGACCGGCTGGTGTTGTAAAGGGGTGCCGTCCACGCGGTAGTGAATGCCAAATCGTTGGCCAAGCTGGACCAGCGAGCGGTGGGTGATTTCGGGCGTGATGAGGCGTTCCTGCGGGGGCATCTGAGCCGTCGCTATCGTGAATGAGGCAGCCAATCAACGCACGATAGCACTATCGCGACGGGAGTCAATGATAGTGATTCTTGTTCGCTAATTTGGGGCAGCTCAGCCTGCCCCATTCTGAGCACAACGGCGGCTTACTCAGTATCGCCAGTGGACGGTTTATCGGACGTTGGTTTCGTCGTCCCGGAGGGGTGCACAGGGGCGGGCGGCACTTCGGCTTCTACGGGCGTGGACGCGGTGTTGCTAGAGGCTTCTACGGCCGCTTCCAGGCTGGCCACTTGGCGCTCTAAGGCTTCAACCCGCGAGCGCGTGCGCTGCAGCACATCCATCAAAATATCGAAATCTTCCCGCGATACCAGCTCCAGGCGGTCAAAGGCGCCGCGTACCACCTGCTGGACACCTTTTTGAATATCTTCCGGGGCTTGCGACGCATTCTGCAGACGGTCGCCGATCTGCTGGGCTAAGCGGCTAATGCGATCTTGGGGCGCCATGGCTCTCTCCTTGAAAGGGCATGCATGAATATGAACTGCTTGTCAGTAAGGATACGCAACCCGACGCCGATTCGCATGCGCCGCGTGTGAATTAAGCGTGGTGAGCGGGAAGAATCAATGCATCGAAATGGAGCGGCTAGCTTTTATTAATGTTCATTAATGGTGCAAAGCCAGGGTGAGCCTCATTGGGTAGCACGTCTAAGCTACCGTGAATTGCTTATATAATTATTTTAAGTAATTGAAAGTTAATAATAAAAAAGCGGGTGGCACGGTATGCGCATTAGTAGGGCAAGCACTAAATTCGGGCGGCCATGCCGCTTTTCACCGAGTGGGACTGATCCAGCAGGGGAGATCCGGGATGAAACTCATCACCGCTATCATCAAGCCATTCAAGCTTGACGACGTTCGTGAAGCACTCGCCGACAACGGCGTTCAAGGGATTACGGTAACCGAAGTGAAAGGCTTTGGCCGCCAGAAAGGTCATACCGAACTCTACCGCGGCGCGGAATACGTGGTCGATTTTCTGCCAAAGGTGAAAGTGGAAGTCGCCGTGGACGATGCACGCCTGGAAAGCGTGCTGGACGCCATCTGTAACGCAGCGAATAGCGGCAAGATCGGCGACGGCAAAGTGTTCGTCACGCCGTTGGAAGATGTGATCCGTATTCGTACCGGTGAGCGCGGTGCAGATGCCGTGTAAGGGTAATGCTGGGCGGCTGATGATGTCGCCGCGCTGCCACGTACATCTTCCAAGTACCTCTTCTTAAGTACCAACGGGGAACACCTCATGAATGAGTTAGCTGATTTGAGCTATGCGCTCGATACGTTCTACTTCTTGATCTGCGGCGTGCTGGTCATGTGGATGGCCGCTGGCTTCGCGATGCTGGAAGCGGGCTTGGTTCGCTCCAAGAATACCGCCGAAATTCTGACCAAAAACATCGCGCTGTTTGCGATTGCTTGCACCATGTACCTGCTGGTGGGTTATTACATCATGTACTCCAGCAGCGCAGGCGGCTTCTTGCCGAACTTGGGCTTCTTGATCGGTACCGAGAACAGCGTCGATGCGGTGCTGGCCGGTGGCGACGATGCGCCTTACTACTCCATGCGTTCTGACTTCTTCTTCCAGGTGGTGTTCGTTGCCACCGCCATGTCGATTGTCTCGGGTGCGGTTGCTGAGCGTATGAAGCTGTGGGCCTTCCTGGCTTTCGCCGTGGTGATGACGGCGTTCATCTACCCGGTGTCGGGCTACTGGACCTGGGGCGGCGGCTGGCTGTCCGAAGTGGGTTACTCTGACTATGCCGGTTCTGGCATCGTCCACATGGCGGGTGCGGCCGCCGCGCTGGCAGGTGTACTCGTCCTGGGCCCGCGTAAAGGCAAGTACGGTAAAGACGGCTCTATCCATGCAATTCCCGGTGCCAACATGCCGCTGGCCACGTTGGGTACTTTCATCCTATGGATGGGCTGGTTCGGCTTCAACGGTGGTTCCGAGCTGAAAATGTCCGATATCGGCTCTGCCAACAACGTTGCGCAAGTATTCGTCAACACGAACGCTGCGGCAGCAGGCGGTGTGATTGCCGCTCTGGTGCTGGCCAAGCTATGGTTCCGTAAAGCGGATCTCACCATGGCGCTGAACGGTGCGCTGGCTGGCCTGGTCGCCATCACTGCGGATCCGCTCTCTCCCTCGGCGCTGGGCGCCGCCATCATCGGCGCAGTAGGTGGCCTGATCGTCGTCGCTGCGATCGTCACGCTGGACAAGCTGAAGCTGGACGATCCGGTGGGTGCGATCTCCGTGCACGGTGTGGTCGGTATCTGGGGCGTGCTGGCTGTGCCGCTCACCAATGGCGATGCCTCTTTCGGTGCGCAGTTAATCGGTATCGTGGGCATCTTTGGCTGGGTCTTCATCGCAAGCCTTGTGGTATGGCTGGTGCTGAAAGCGGTCATGGGCATTCGCGTGAGCGAAGAAGAAGAGTATGAAGGCGTCGATATCGCTGAATGCGGTCTGGAAGCCTACCCCGAGTTTAGCGTCAAGAAATAAGCTTGCGCTAATCATGTGAGCTGGCGTGCTCCTTGTGGCCTCCCCGAGTGGGAGGCCTTTTTGTCGTTGATGGATATGCGGTACGTCGAAGGTTATGAGCTAGTGACGTTCGGATTTTTTATTCTCCGCCCTTGGCGGTGTATGCTTAATCGACTGGGTAACGGGCTTGGCTACGTGAGCGCCCCGCTAACCTCGATGGTTATGACAATCGGTTAATAACGCTGTCTGCATGACAGCGGGCCACCAAGCTAGAGGATGTCGCAATGAAATTGATCTCAGCCATTATCAAGCCCTTCAAGCTTGATGACGTACGCGAATCGCTCTCGGATATCGGCGTGCAAGGCATTACGGTCACGGAAGTGAAAGGCTTTGGCCGCCAGAAGGGCCACACGGAGCTCTACCGTGGCGCAGAGTACGTGGTGGATTTCCTGCCCAAGGTGAAGCTGGAAGTCGCCGTCGACGACGATATGGCCGAGCAGGTGATCGACGCGATTACCCAGGTCGCCAATACCGGCAAAATCGGTGACGGTAAAATCTTCGTGATGCCGCTCGAGCAGGTCATCCGTATCCGGACCGGCGAAACCGGTAAAGACGCTGTCTAACCACGGTGAATGGTAAGGCGTGAACAGTGAGTCGCGCTGAATCGACAAAGCCCCTGTGGATAATATCCACAGGGGCTTTGTGCATAAGGCGACGATGACACGGGCTACGATTTCCTATTCACCCTTCACCCTTCACCCTTCACCCTTCACCCTTCACCCTTCGAACGGGGCTCACTTCTCAACGAAGGCGCGTTCGATGACGTAGTCGCCCGGCTCGCCCATACGCGGGGAGATGTTCAGGCCCAGCTCGTCGAGCAGGGCGCTGGTGTCGTCCAGCATCGCCGGGCTGCCGCAAATCATCGCGCGGTCTTGGCGCGGGTCGATGGGGGGTAGGCCGGTGTCTTCGAACAGCTTGCCGGTGCGAATATGGTCGGTCAGGCGACCCATGGTGTGAAACTCTTCGCGAGTCACCGTGGGGTAGTACACCAGCTTCTCGGCGATCTCTTCGCCCAGGTATTCGTGGGCGGGCAGCTCTTTGGTGATGAAGTCGGCGTAGGCCAGCTCGGAGACTTCGCGCACGCCGTGTACCAGCACGACTTTCTCGAAGCGCTCGTAGACTTCCGGGTCCTGAATCAGGCTCATGAACGGCGCCAAGCCGGTGCCGGTCGAGAGCATGTAGAGGTTACGGCCTGGCAGCAGGTCGTCGCACACCAGCGTGCCGGTCGGCTTGCGGCTGACCATGATCTGGTCGCCTACCTGCAGGTGCTGCAGGCGCGAGGTGAGCGGGCCATCCGGCACCTTGATGCTGAAGAACTCCAGGTGATCTTCGTAGTTGGGGCTGGCGATGGAGTACGCGCGCATCAGCGGTTTGCCGTCCACTTCCAAGCCGATCATGACGAACTGGCCGTTCTTGAAGCGCAGGCTGCGCTCGCGAGTGGTGCGGAAGCTGAACAGGGTATCGTTCCAGTGGTGAACGCTTAGCACTTCTTCCAGGGCAAACTTGCTCATGCTCACTCCTCCAGAGGCGGCGCAGCCTAAGCCTTGCTCGCCATATTCCAAAAAAGAATAAAAATTATCTCTATAGGTTGCTGCTAATTCTAAATAAAGGGTGGTATATCTGTTAAGCAAATTATCTTGATAACGCTTATCTTTAAAATCGATATAGCCCTTCGCCGCTCACTCGACAGAGAGGTTTTGGTCATGCATTACACCCTGCGGCAGCTAGAGGTCTTCGTGGCCGTTGCCCAGCACGAGAGCGTTTCCCACGCGGCGCGTGCGCTGGCCATGTCGCAATCGGCCACCAGTACGGCGCTGGCCGAGCTGGAGCGCCAGTTCGACTGCCAGCTGCTCGACCGCATTGGGAAACGGCTGAAACTCAACGCGCTCGGCTTTCAGCTACTGCCCAAGGCGGTGGCGCTGCTGGACCGCGCCGAGGAGGTCGAAGAGTTGCTGCGGGGCCAACAGGGCGTGGGAGCTTTGGACGTGGGGGCCACACTCACCATCGGCAACTATCTCGCCACGCTGCTGATCAGTGATTTCATGCAGCGCTATCCCGGCAGTCGAGTTCAGCTGGCGGTGCGCAACACGCGGCATATCATCGAAGGCGTGCGCCAGCACTCGTTAGATTTAGGGCTGATCGAGGGGCAGTGCGATGACGACATGATCATCAGCCAGCCCTGGGTCGAGGATGAGCTGTGCGTGTTCTGTTCGCCGCGTCACCCGCTGGCGGGACGCGAGCACTTGGAGCTGGATCAACTGCTGCGCGAAGACTGGATCATGCGTGAGGAGGGCTCGGGGACACGCATGACGCTGGAACATGCCGCCCGCCACCGCCGCAGCCGGTTCAATACCCTGCTGGAACTGGAACATACCGAGGGCATCAAGCGCGCGGTGGAGTCGGGGCTGGGCATTGGCTGCGTTTCGCGGCTGGCGCTGCGCGATGCCTTCCGGCGCGGTAGCCTGGTGCCGCTGCCCACGCCGGAGCTGGATTTAAAACGCCAGTTCACGTTCATCTGGCATCGTCACAAGTACCTGACCACCGGCGTGCGCGAGTTTTTACGTCTCTGTCGCGAAATGACCGCCGGGGCCAAGCGCAGCGACGATATCCCGCTGCCGCCGATTCCCTAGCGGCTAAACCTTGGCCTCGTCAGGGCTTGGCAGCGTCTGGGCCGGTTGCTGTGATGCTTCCAGCGTAAAGCCTCCCACCAGCGCGGCCAGCCTGTCCGCCTGGTCTTTGAGCTGCTCCGCTGCGGTGGTGGACTCTTGCACTAGAGCGGCGTTTTGCTGGGTCATTTGGTCCAGATCGCTCACCGCGATGCTGACTTGATTGATGCCGTCGTTTTGCTCACCGGCGGCGGTGCTGATATCGCCGAGCATGTGGGTGACGCGCGTCACGCTATCGGCCAACTCGTGCATGGCGGCCTCGGCATCGCGCACCAGTTGCGTGCCGCTTTCGACCTTGTCGGCAGACGCGTCGATACGCTGGCGGATGTCCTTGGCGGCGTCGCTGCTGCGCGAGGCCAACTTGCGCACTTCATCGGCCACTACGGCAAAGCCGCGCCCGTGCTCGCCAGCCCGCGCTGCTTCCACGGAGGCGTTGAGGGCCAGCAGGTTGGTTTGAAAGGCAATCCCGTCGATCACGCTGACGATGCTTTGAATCTCTGCCGAGGTCGCACGGATGTCATCCATGGTCGAGACTACCTCAACAAACGCTTTGTCGGTACGGGAAGCTAGCTGCGAGGCGGTGTTGGACAGCCCGCTGGCCCCTTGGGAAGCGTGGGTGGTGTGGCTGACGGTACTGCTGATCTCTTCCATCGCTGCCGACGTTTCTTGCAGGCTAGCAGCGGCTTGCTCGGTGCGCCGTGAGAGGTCATGGCCGCCCTGGGTGATCTCGCTGGCCGCGTGGTTCACGGCCTCACTACTGCGCCGCACGTCCAGAAGGATGGCCTGAATTTTTTCGGCAAAGGCGTTGAACTGCTCGGCCACGGCGGCGCTTTCATCGCGGCCATGCACGGGCAGGCGCTGAGTGAGATCGCCATTTCCAGAGGCGATCTCTTCCATTCTGTTCGCTAAGCGCTTGAGCGGTCGGGCAATGCGGCCACCAATCCACCACAGTGCGGCGATGCCGATGGCTGCCACTAGCAGCCCCACCAGCGTCATGCCCAGGGTGTTTTGCTGGCGCTGGTCGCTCAAAACGTTCTGTAGCGCGTTGAGTTCGGCGAGCACGACGGACTCGGGCAACTGTAGTACCAGCACCCATGGCTGTTCGGTATCGCCAATGGTCAGCGGCTGGTAGCGCTGAAACATGCCGTTGGCCATGCTGCTGTAGAGGCTGCCTTGTGTCGTGGCTTCGGCAATGCCGTCAAGCGCCGTGTCGCTCAGTGCGTTGCTGGCAGGCAGGCCCAGGGCCTCTTCACCGTGGGTGTCCGCCACCAAGCCGCCGCGCCCGGCAACCAGCGCCATCCGGCCTGCGCCGTCATACAGCGCGGCGTTAGCGTCGCTCAGCAGCGTTTGGATGAAGTTCAGCGAGAGGTCGACCCCAGCCACGCCGCGAAATTCGCCATTCACCAAAATCGGTGCGTTAAACGAGGTGACCAGCTGTGTCTCGCCGTCGTAATCGTAGGCGGCTGGGTCGATCACACAGGGGGCGAGCGTTTCGCGCGGGCAAAGGTAGTACTCTCCCTCTCGCACGCCGCTGGCTAGGCGGGTGTCGCTCTCCATGGTGTCACCCAGTGGCAAGACGTCGAGCGAGCCATCCCCGGTGCGGTACCACCAGGGCATGAAGCGGCCGCTGCCATCGTGGCCGTAGCGCTCGTCGCCAGCAAAGCGGGCATCGTCACCAAAGGCGTTGGGCTCCCAGCCGATGAAGGCATCCAATAGCGCCGGGTTGTCAGCCACCGTTTGCCGCACCAAATTGGAGAGCTGACGGCGGCTCAGGTAGAGCGCGCGCTGGCCTTCGGCATCTTCCACGCCCATGAGGGCGTTGGTGGTGGCGAGCTGGCTGGCCAACGTCATGGCCTTGTCCAGCTCGCGTTGAATCCGCTCCCCTTCTGCTTGGGCAATGGCATCGAGTCGCGCGTCCAGTGCGCTTTGCATGAGCGTTTGGGTGTGCTCTTCGACGGTTTGTTGGGTGCGGGCGGCCGCGATGAGGTTATAAACCACCAGCGCGGCAACAACGGCGAGCAGGCAAGGGCCTGCCAACGCCAAAACGAGAGAGCGAAGGGAGCGAAAGTGCATAGAAGCGCGGTCCTGTTTCAGCAAACGGCGAAAGAGCCTATCGGGTGCCATCTTCGAATCAGTAGAACAAAGATGCATGGCTAACGCGTGACATGGCCGCCTCCGCAGACGTGAGGGCGGAAGCGGCCGTGGAGTGACTGACGGTTAGAAACTCTCTGTAGTGCGCGGTAAGCGATCCTGCGGCGCTTGTAGCGTGGGTGATGCCGCTTTAGAAAGTTTGAAACTGCTAATCGTGCCGGTCAGGTGATCCGCTTGCTCTTTCAACTGCTCGGCGGCGGTGGTCGACTCTTCGACCATGGCGGCGTTCTCTTGGGTCATCCGGTCCAGTTCGGCGACCGCAATATTGACCTGTTTGATGCCGTCGCTCTGCTCGCTGGTGGCCGCGTTGATCTCTTCCAGTACGTCGGTGACGCGGGTGATATGTGCGACGATATCCTGCATGGTGCTGCCAGCATTACGCACCAAGGAGGTGCCGTTATTCACCTTGGCTTGGGAGTCCTCGATCAATTGCTGGATATCGCTGGCTGCATCGCTACTACGGCCCGCCAATTTGCGCACTTCATCCGCCACGACGGCAAAACCGCGACCGTGTTCGCCTGCGCGGGCGGCTTCGACCGAGGCGTTGAGGGCCAGCAGGTTGGTCTGGAAGGCGATGCTGTTCATCAGCGTGACGATCTCGCCAATCTTATGGGAGGCGTTGGAGATGTCTTCCATGGTGGCGACTACGTTCGACACGACCTGCCCACCCTCTTTGGCGACTTCGGTGGCCGCGTGGGAAAGCTTGTTGGCTTCCTGGGCCGAGGCCGCCGTATGCGCCACGGTGCTGGTGATCTCTTCGACTGACGCCGAGGTCTGCTGCAGGCTCGAAGCGGCGTTATCGGTGCGGCGGGAAAGATCTTGTCCACCCATGGCAATCTCGTTGGCGGCGTGGTGCACCGATTCGCTGCTGGTACGCACGTCGATCAAGACCGCTTCCATCTTGCCCACGAAGCGATTGAAAGCACTGGCGATTTGGGCGACTTCGTCGGTGCCTTCTTCCGGCAAGCGCTGAGTCAGATCCCCTTCACCCGAGGCGATGTTATCCATCGCATTTCGGACGCCTAGTAGACGACGCAGCAGCAGTGACAGCAGCATGCCAAACACGACGGCCGTGATGGCCGCAACGATCAGCAGCGTCACGATGGACGTTGTCGCAATGGCGCGTAGACCTGCCGTAGCTTCTGCGTCATCCAGCGCCACGACCAACTGCCAACCGCTGTTGCCACCTACACTGCTGCCCATCAGGAGTTTGTCGTTGCCTTGTAGGGTGAGCGGTTGCGGGGTGTCCGCTTGCACGATGCGTGTCAGGTCGGAAGGGGTGAGCGCATCGCTAAGCGCGCTTGCAGGCTCCAGCGTCAGTGACGCGTCGGGGTGGGCGACCAGAGTGCCGTCGCTCGTCGTTAGAAAGCCGAAACTGGATGGGGTCGGCGCGATACTAGCGACGATATCGATGACGTCGGCAATCGTGATGTCGGCGCCTACCACGGCGGTGAGGTCACCATTCTGATAGAAAGGCCGAGCGAAGGTCACGATCAAACCGCCTGTTTGCGCATCGACATAAGGGGCAGTAATGATGGTGTCCTGTGCGCTCACGGCACCTTGGTACCAAGGGCGCTGGCGCGGGTCATAATCGCTGGGAGGTTGCCAGCCGTCTGAGAAAATCCCCTCTGAGGTAGACGGGTACGCGATGTAGGCGGTCATAAAGTCGCCAGAGTCGGCTAGCTGCCGCAGCGCTTGTAGCGGTGCCTCGCTACCAACGGCATGCTCCATGCTGGCCAGCATCGTAAAGCGAGCGTTGAACCATTCGTTAATGGCCTGTGTGTTTCCATTCACAACAGCGCTGAGATTGCGGTTTACCTGTTCACTATTATGATGCTTAACGGTGGTGTAGCTGGCAATGCCATTGGCCGTCAAAGCCAACACGATAGCCATGAGGGCCGCCAGAAGGATGCGTGTACGTAGGGAGGAAAACATGGTCGCTCTCGGGATCATCAGGATTCATGATGGGTATCGGCGAGAGCGACGCTGTCTTTAGCAAAAAGCAGGAAAATAGTAAGTAAGTGCTAACTGCGTTGACTAACGCAAATCGCTGACCGCCTGTTGGATGTCGGCCAACGAGGCCTTGCTAAAATCTTTCGATAGCGTATGCGTGACCAGCTTTTGCGTGGGATTATCGAGTTTTTCTTTGAGCAGACCCAAGAACTTGGGAGGCGCGACCATGATCAGCTTCTCCATGCGGTTGTCTACCCGGGCAGCATAGAGTCGCTGGGCGACTTCTTTGGCAAATAGCTCGTTTTCATGTTGAGAGGCTGCGCCCTCTTCGCCAGAGGAGCGTGATGACGTCGACGTCGACTCGTGGACGTCGGCACCGCGACGGTCCGTGATCAAGTCGCCTTCATGCAGTCTGCCTGCGGCGTGTACCAAGCTCTCCTGCTCGGCGAGATGGAGCGCATCACGGGTGAAGATACGTGCGCGTGCGGCATCGGCTACCACGATATAGGTGGTCATTGTCATACGTCCTCCATGTCGTTGATTACCCTTTAACCATGGCAAGCGTTTAGGGTTTGGTCAAACGCCTGCCCATTTGCCCCAAGGCCCGTTAAAGTACCTTACTGCGCAGCAGGCTGGTCACCGCTTCGCCGAGCAGTACCAGCACGATAATGGCGATGAGAATGGTCGCCACGGTTGGCCAGGCAAAGGTATCGATCGCGCCTTGCAGAATGACCCCAATGCCCCCTGCGCCTACCAAGCCCAATACCGTGGATTCACGAATGTTGATATCCCAGCGCAGCACCACGATGGCAAAAAAGGCAGGCATCACCTGGGGCACGATGGCGTAGGCCACGACTTTCGCTTTCGATGCTCCCGTCGCCTCCATGGCTTCCACGGGGCGGCGGTCGATCTCTTCGATGGCTTCGCCCATGAGTTTGCCGATAAAACCAATGGAACGAAAGACGATGGCCAGAATGCCCGCCAGCACGCCGGGCCCAAAAATGGCCACGAACAGCAGGGCCCAGATGATCGTATTCACCGAGCGGCTAGAGACCAAAATGAAACGGCCTAACCACAGGCAAGCGCGGTTAGGTGTGGTGTTTTGGGCCGCCATGTAGGCAACAGGTAAGGCTAGAAAAATCGTCAGGAACGTCGCCAGCGTGGCGATATGCACGGTTTCCATGAGCGCATTGAGAATACCGCTGAGTCCGACCGCGCTTGGCGGCCACATGCGCGCCCCGAGGTTCGATATTTGGTTGGGAGCATCCCACACCCAGGGCCAAAAAATATCGATATCGCGCACGGCCCAAAACACCAGCATCAGCGTGGCGAGCAGGGCGGCGTAACGGATCAGCCGCTCTTTGCGGTCGTAACGCTGCCAAATACGGTCAGCGAGTAGCTGTTCGCGATCTACCATATTTTTTTCCTCACCCAGCCGCTGATCCCTTCGCTGAGCAGAATCACCGCGATAATGACCAGTAAGATGGCAAACGCAAAGTCGTAATCGTAGCGCCCAAAGGCATTCATCAAGGTGCCACCAATGCCGCCTGCACCGACGATGCCCACGACGGCAGAAGCACGCAGATTACTATCGAGCTGGTACATGGACAGACCGACTTGGCGTGGCAGAATTTGTGGGAACACCGCATAAAACAGCGTAACGAGATAGCCAGCCCCGGTCGAGCGCATGGCCTCTACTTGGCCCCAGTCGATCTCCTCTATCTCTTCAGCGAGCAGCTTACCGACAAAGCCAATGGAGTAGAGTGTCAGCGTGAGTATTCCCGCCAGCGGGCCAAATCCCACGGCGGCAACGAACAGGATGGCGACAATCACGGGGTGAAAGCTACGCGAAATAATGATGATGCTGCGCCCTAACAGGTAAACAGGCAGCGGCGCGATATTACGGGCAGCCATCACCGCAAATGGAATCGAGAGCAACACCCCTAATAGCGTGGCGAGAATGGCAATTTGAAAGCTCTCTTTAAACCCGGTGAGCAGTAGCTCATAGCGCTCTAGGTTCGGCGGAAAACCGCCGCTAAAAATGCGCGCCGCGCGGGGGAGGCCTTCCGAAATACGTTCCCAGTTAAAGGGCAGCGAGCCAAACGCCCACACCAGATACCCTACTGTCATCACGAGTAATCCGTAGCGCAGCAGTGGGTTGGCGATAAACGGTGGCTTTTTCCAGGCTCTAGGCGTGGGCGGGTTAGACGGCGTCATGGCGTGCCCCCTCCACGGCGGTGCCCGGCGTCTCGGTGATGGCATCGTCCGGTGCTTCGATGCCGCCATAAATGGCGTCCAACGCGTCTTTATTGAAATCCCCGGGCTGGCCGTCAAAAATCATCTTGCCGTGACGCAGGCCCACGATGCGCTCGGTATAGGTTTTGGCTTGGGCGACGTTATGGATGTTGATCAATACCGGCAGCGACAGCTCGTTCGCCAGGCTCTGTAGCAGCATCATGATTTGCTCGGAGGTGCGCGGGTCCAGCGAGGCGGTGGGTTCATCTGCCAGCAATACGTCCGGCTCTTGCATCAAAGCACGTACAACGCCCACCCGCTGGCGCTCGCCACCAGACAGCTCGTCTGCGCGCTTGTTAGCGTAGTGGGCAATGCCTACGCGTTCCATGAGCACAAACGCACGCTCGATATCGGCGGGTGGGTAGCGGCGTGAAATGGCTTGGTAAAAGCTGACGTAGCCTAGCCGCCCTGCCAGCACGTTCTCCATCACGGTTAACCGATCAAGTAAGTTGAATCCTTGAAACACCATGCCAATTTTACGGCGTGCCCGGCGCAGTTCGGCCCCTTTCAGGTTCACAAGTTCGGTGCCATTGAGTTTGATTGAGCCAGAGGTGGGCTCTACCAAGCGATTGATACAGCGCAACATGGTACTTTTACCGGCGCCGGAGGCACCTACGATAGACACCACGCTGTTGCCCTCCACCTTCAAATCGAGGCCTTTCAGCACGGCCTCGCTGTGGCCATATCGTTTGACCAAATTCGTGATTTCCAGCATGTGTCCGCATCCATCGAAAGACGAAGAACCGCGCCGCGACAAGCGGCGCAGCACGCGTTACTCCAGGTTGTCAGGCGTGTAGGTCACGCCATTGGCGGCCTGAATGGTGCGAATCACCTGCCAGTTGTCTTTGTAGGTGATGGGGATGAACTTCTCGACGCCTTCGAATTCGTCACCTAGCTCGGTGCCCACGAAATCGAAAGTAAAAAACGCTTCTTCGATTTTCTCTACTAGGTCAGGATGTAGGTTATAAGCGTAGTTATACGAGGTAGTGGGGAAGCGATCGGATTCGTAGATCAGTCGAACATCGTCGGTATCGTAAAGGCCACGCGCGGCCATGCGCTCGACGACTTCAGAGGCGACCGGAGCAGCATCGTAATCTCTGGCTACCACGCCCAGCATGGATTGATCGTGGCTACCGGAGTAAACCACCTCGTAATCCTCTTCCGGCGTGATGCCCAGCTCGGGCAGGAGCGCTCTCGGCGCTAAGTTGCCCGAGTTCGAAGTGGGCGAGGTATGCGCCACGCGTTTACCTTTCAAGTCTTCCAGCGTCTCGATGTCCGAGTCGACATGGGTAAACAGCTGCAAAGTATAACCGAACTGGCCATCGTCAGAGCCCATCAGCGCAAAGGGCACGGCACCGGCTAGGTTGACCGCAAACGGCGTTGGGCCAGTAGAGAAACCCGCGATATGCAGTCGACCGCTGCGCATGGCCTCTACCTGGGCGGCATTTGACTGCACCGCAAAGAAGCGCACATCGCGCCCGGTGACGTCCGATAAGTGGTCGATAAAGGGCTGCCAGATATCGGAATAAATGGCGGGGTCTTCCACTGGGGTATAAGCAAAAATCAGCGTGTCGGGGTTGGCCCATTCCGACTCATCGGCCGGGCGGTCGGCGACCATGTCGCCATTTTCGTCGCAGTAAAGGGTGTCCAAGTCGCCCCGCTCGCATTCGGCGTAGGCAGGGCTGGAGAGTAACGCAAGGGGAAGTAGCGAGATAGCCGTGAGCATGGCAAGCGGACGCTTGCGCAGATGTAGCGTTTTCATAGTCAGCCTCTTACGTGCATTATTGTTGTCGCGTATGCCCACTGCTGCGTCGCAAGTATGTGCTTCGATCAGCGTCTGTTTCGCAAATGGACATTTAAAAGCGCAGATGTTTATTTTTCGAAAACGAGCATCTTCAATCTAGGGTTTGTTACAAAGATATGTCAAACACTTTCCTGACCCCCTCCTACCATTGGCGGAACCGCTATCTGCTGATGCGCCATGGCCATAGCCAGGCCAACGCTCAGGGGAAAATCATCAGCTCTCCGGAGCAGGGCCTGGCGAACTACGGGTTATCAGAGCAGGGTGAACAGCAACTCGAGGAAGCGCTGGCGCAGTGGTCCTGGCCGGTGCCGACACAGATCGTGCATTCGGACTTTTTACGTACGACACACACCGCCGCCCGAGTGGCCGCCGCGTTTGGGGTGGGAATGCAGCAAGAGGCGGGCTTGAGGGAGCGCCACTTTGGCGAATTGGAGGGGCAGGCGGATAACCACTACCCAGACGTGTGGGCCTTCGATGCCAAGAGCGCCGAGCATGCCCAGTGGCAGGTGGAGCCGGTCAGCCGAGTAGCAGCACGGATGTGTGCCGTGCTGGAAGCGTTGGAGCAGCGCTTTACTAACGAAACGGTGCTGGTCGTCAGCCACGGCGATCCGCTACAAATTCTGCTCACGGCGCTGGCGGGCAAACCGCTGACACAGCATCGGGAGCAGCCTGCGCTGCTACCCGCCAGCATTACCCTCGTAGGTGGTTAAGCGCCCTCTTTGGGGGGAATCCAGGCGATCATATCCACCTCCACATCCGCGCCGCCCGCAAGCCCAGTCACGCCAATGCAGGTGCGGGTGGGCAGCGGCTTATCGAAATAGCTGGCGTAGACCCGGTTCACTTCATCGAAGTGACCCATATTGGTGATGAACACCCGCGACTGCACCACGTACTCAAAGCGGCTGCCCACCTCTTCCAGTACGATGGCCAGGTTCTGCATCACCCGGTGCGTTTGTTCGGTAAAGGTGCCTAGCAGCATCTCATTGGTTTCCGGCACCGTGGGCATCTGTCCGGTGATGAAGACTAGGTCGCCCACGCGACAGGCATGGGAAAAGGGCGCAATGGGTTGCGGTGCACGATCGATGAATAGCTTTTCCATGATGACTCGCTCGTTGTGGTGTTGTGGCGTAGAAAACCCATAAAAATGGGCCTCATAGGAGGCCCAAGTTCAGCACTGTGGGGCGCTGTAAGCTGAATTAATGTCCCAGAATCTGGCTCAAGAAGAGCTGGGTACGCTCGGATTGCGGGTTGTTGAAGAACGGCTCCGGCGCGTTCTCTTCGATGATTTGTCCTTGGTCCATGAAGATCACGCGGTCGGCCACGGTCTTGGCGAAGCCCATTTCATGGGTCACGCAGAGCATGGTCATGCCCTCTTCGGCCAGTTCGATCATCACGTCCAGTACTTCCTTGATCATCTCCGGGTCGAGGGCCGAGGTGGGCTCATCGAACAGCATCACGTCCGGATGCATGCACAGCGAGCGGGCAATCGCTACCCGCTGCTGCTGGCCGCCGGAGAGCTGGCCGGGATACTTCTTGGCCTGCTCGGCAATACGCACCCGCTCCAGATACTGCATGGCCATGGCTTCGGCCTCTTTGCGGGGCTTCTTCTGTACCCACATTGGCGCGATACAGCAGTTTTCCAGCACCGTGAGGTGAGGGAACAGGTTGAAATGCTGGAATACCATGCCGACGCTGCGGCGAATCTGCTCGATGCGTTTGACGTCTTGGGTCAGCGGCACGCCGCCGACCACGATCTCGCCTTTTTGGTGCTCTTCTAGGTGATTGATGCAGCGGATCATGGTGGATTTGCCCGAGCCAGAAGGCCCGCAAATAACGATCCGCTCGCCGCGTTTCACTTCCAGATAGATATCCCGCAGCACGTGGAAATCGCCGTACCACTTGTTCACGCCGCGCATTTCGACCATTAGGTCAGAGGGGCTGGTGCCAGGGGTGTTGGTCGCTGCTTGAGTCATGTCACTATCCTGCTAAAAAATCGTTGATAAAAGCGGCGTTAGCGCTTGTGGCCGGTATGCAGCTTGCGTTCTAGGTACTGGCTGTAGCGCGACATGCTGAAACAGAAGATCCAGAACATGAAGGCGGCAAACACGTAACCTTCCAACGAGAAGCCGAGCCAGCGTGAGTCGGCTAGAGCCGCTTGCACGATCCCCAAGAGGTCGAAGAGGCCGATGATCATGACCAGGGTGGTATCTTTGAACAGCGAAATGAACGTATTCACGATGCCTGGAATCATCATCTTCAACGCCTGGGGAAGGATGATCAGCCCCATGCGTTTCCAGTAGGTCATGCCGAGGGCCGCTGCCGCCTCTTCCTGGCCTTTAGGGATGGCCTGTAAGCCCCCGCGAATGACCTCCGCCATGTAGGCGCTTTGGAACAGCGTCAAGCCGATCAAAGCGCGCACCAGGCGGTCGACGCTCATATCCGAAGGAAGGAACAGCGGCAACATCACCGAGGCCATGAACAGCACGGTGATCAGCGGTACGCCGCGCCAGAACTCGATAAATACCACGCAAAAGCTTTTGACGATCGGCATGTCCGAGCGACGTCCCAACGCCAGTACGATACCGATCGGTAGCGCGCCTACCATGCCTACCGTGGCCAGCAGCAGCGTTAGCATCAGGCCGCCCCAGCGGTGCGTAGGCACCTGGGGAAGGTCGAAGTAGCCGCCGTAAAGCAGTACGAACGAGATGATGGGGAATGCCACCAGCGCAAAGATGGCCACCCAGCGCTTGAAAGGCAGCTTGGGAATCGCCAGCCAGCCAATCAGCGTAAAGAACATGGCGAACACGATATTGGCGCGCCAGATCTCTGAACTGGGATATAGGCCATAAATAAACTGCGTCAAACGTGCGTTGATGAAGACCCAGCAAGCGCCTTCCCGTGAGCAGTCGTCGCGTGTGGTGCCTACCCAATCGGCGTTGATGAACGCCCACTGCACGGTAGGCACGACGAGCAGATAGAGGATATAGAGGCCGATTAACGTGAAGATCGTATTGATCGGCCCGTTGAATAGGTTCGTTCGCAGCCAAGCAATCGCGCCAACGGAGTTGCTGGGCGCTGGCCGCTGTTCGATCATCGTTTGATTATGAATCATGTGTGGCTCCTCGCCTCAGCCTAGCGTTCAACCAGCGCCACGCGGGCGTTGAACCAGTTCATGAACATCGACACCAGCAGGCTGATCGTCAGATACACCGCCATGGTCATCGCGATGACCTCGATGGCCTGGCCCGTCTGATTCAGCGTGGTGCCCGCAAACACCGACACGAGGTCCGGATAGCCAATGGCCGTGGCCAGCGACGAGTTTTTGATCAAATTCAGGTATTGGCTGGTGAGCGGGGGGATGATGACCCGCAATGCCTGAGGAATGATGACGAGGCGCAGCACCAGGTTGCGCGGCAGACTCAGTGCCTGCGCCGCTTCGGTTTGGCCATGTGAAATGGCCTGAATACCGGAGCGCACGATCTCGGCAATGAACGACGCCGTGTAGATCGAGAGTGCGAACCACAGCGCCAGAAACTCAGGAATCACCGTGATGCCGCCGCGGAAGTTGAAGCCACGCAGCTCGGGCATTTCCCAAGTAATGGGTACGCCAGTGGCCAACATGACCAACAGGGGCAGCCCAAAGATCAGTACAAAGGAGATCCAGTAAGCGGGAATTCGCTGCCCCGTGGCTTCCTGACGGCGTTTTGCCCATATCACCAGCGCAATACTGGCCGCGATGGCGATCACGAAGGTGACAGGAATCAGTCCGAAGCCCGATTCGAACAGCGGCTCAGGTAGATAAAGCCCGCGTACGTTAAGAAACACGGCCTCGCCGAACGCGAGGCTTTCTCGAGCGCTGGGGAGCGCCCGCAGCACGGCAAAGTACCAAAAGAAAATCTGCAGCAGCAGCGGAATGTTACGAAAGGTTTCGATATACGCGGCGGCTAGCTTGGCGATCAGCCAGTTGGGCGATAGACGAGCGATACCGACGATAAAGCCAATGATAGTGGCGGCAATAACGCCCAACCCACCCACCAGCAGCGTATTCAGCAGGCCAACGAAGAAGGTGCGGCCATAGGTGCTTTGGGAAGAGTAGTCGATCAGACTCTGAACGATCCCAAAACCGGCGGTATTACTCAGGAAGCCAAAACCTGTGGTGATACCCCGTGAGGAGAGGTTGTCTTGCACGTTGCCGACGATATAGAACAGAAAAGCGATGACAGCGGCAATCAGCAGACATTGAAAGATGAGCGCACGTTTGGCGCGGTCTCGCCAGAACGGTGGCTTTTGGCCAACGGGGCGAGCGTTAGGTCTTACGGACATGGGTGGCGTCTCCGCGATACGGAAGGTCAATCAAATGGCCCGCCATGACCAAAAAGGGTGGCGGGCCGGGGTCAAGCGAGACGCTTAGCGAATCGGCGGTGCGTACTGGAAGCCGCCTTGGTTCCACAGGGCGTTGACACCGCGTTCGATTTCCAGCGGTGAACCCATACCTACGTTGCGCTCGAAGCTTTCACCGTAGTTACCCACTTGGCTCAGGATGTTATAGGCCCAGTCGGCGTCAAGACCCATGCCTTCACCATAGTTGCCGTCCTGGCCGAGTAGACGCGCTACGTCCGGGTTATCGGAGCTGAGCATCTCTTCTGCGTTCTCGCTGGTCACGCCGTACTCTTCACCGTTGATCATGGCAAACAGCGACCACTTCACGATGTTGAACCACAGATCGTCCCCCTGACGTACGACCGGGCCCAGCGGCTCTTTGGAAATGACGTCGGGCAGAATCATCGCGCCAGACGGGTCGTCGAGCTGAATGCGCAGGGCCGCCAGCTGAGAAGTGTCAGACGTCAGAACGTCACAGCGGCCAGCCTGGAAGCCACCTACGGTTTGCTCGGAGGTATCGAAAACGATGGGGTCGAACTCCATGCCGTTGGCACGGAAGTAATCAGCCAGGTTCAGCTCGGTAGTGGTGCCTGATTGAATACAAATCGCCGCGCCATCCAGCTCGGCCGCGCTGGTGATACCCAGGTCGCGAGAGACCATGAAGCCCTGGCCGTCGTAGAAGTTAACGCCGGTGAAGTTCAGACCCAGGGTAGTGTCACGGGTCGTGGTCCAGGTGGTGTTACGAGACAGAACGTCCACTTCGCCGGACTGCAGCGCGGTGAAACGCTCGACGGCGTTCAAAGAGATGTAGTTGACGGCATCGGCGTCGCCCAGTACCGCAGCGGCCACGGCACGGCATACGTCAACGTCGAGGCCCTGCCAGTTACCGTTATCGTCCGGGGCGGAAAAACCTGGCAGGCCGTCGCTGACGCCACACTGTACGGCACCACGTTCGCGGGTATCTTCCAGCGTATCGGCTTGGGCGGTCGCCACGCCCGCAAGAGAGATGGCGCCTGCGGAGGCCAGAAGTACCAGGTGTTTCTTATTGATCATGTTGTGTTCCCCTTCCTCGATTTAGTGTCGTTATGCATGGTGATGCATCACTAAAAGCTAGCAAGGAAGGTGCCAAAAAAGATATGTCGTCAAATTCAGCGCTTTTCAACGTAAAATCAGCGAATTTAACGAAGGTCTTGGTGCAAAAAAGTGCGCCAGCGGCTACGCACTGCGCCTTTTTGGTGCGCAGCCGCTGGCGAGTGACCGATCGCGCTAGCGAATGGGCGGCGCGTACTGAATCCCGCCATCCTTCCACAGGGCATTCAGACCACGGGCAATGTTGAAGTCGGAGTGGGTGCCCACGTTGCGTTCATAAATATCCGCATAGTTACCGACCTGTTTGACGATTTGGTAAGCCCAGTCCGCCGACAGGCCCATGGCCTCACCAAAATCACCGTCTTGCCCAAGCAGGCGCATCACATCGGGATTTTCTGAGCTTAGCTGCTCATCCACGTTGGCTTGGCTGACGCCCAGCTCTTCGGCATTCAACATGGCAAACAGTGACCACTTCACGATGTTGAACCACTGATCATCGCCTTGGCGTACGGCGGGGCCTAGCGGCTCTTTAGAGATGATTTCCGGTAGCACGACGGCCATGTCGGGGTCGGCCAGTTGAATGCGCTGGGCGTAGAGCTGCGAGGCATCCGAACTCAAGACGTCACAGCGGCCTGCTTCGAAGCCCGCAATCGACTGCTCGGGTGAATCGAACACCACCGCATCGTAGGTCATGTCGTTGATACGGAAGTAGTCGGAAAGATTGAGTTCGCTGGTAGTGCCCGACTGCGTACACACCGCCGCGCCATCCAGCTCTTGCGCGCTCTGTACGCCCAAGTCGCTGGCCACCATGAAGGCTTGGCCGTCGTAGTAGCTCACACCGGTAAAGTGCATGCCCAGTGTGGTGTCGCGGCTCGACGTCCAGGTGGTGGTGCGGGAAAGGACATCTACTTCACCTGATTGCAACGCGGCAAAACGCTCCACCGAATCCAACGGTACGAAGTTGACCTTGCTGGCATCACCCAGCGCGGCGGCCGCCACGGCACGGCACACATCGGTATCTAGACCGCGATACTCGTCGTTATCGTCTAAAGACGAAAAGCCGGGCTGAGCCGCGTTAACGCCGCAGCGCACGCTGTCGCGCTCTTGCACCGTTTGTAGCGTATCGGCCATGGCCGTGGGTACCCATAGGGCGGGCGCTAACAGGGTGACTCCCCATCCAAACCAACGCGTGGTGTTCATTTGTTATTCCTTAACGTGGCGCGCACGATGATTGGCGCATAAAAAAGCCGGGCAGAGCCCGGCCAGATACCTAGCGAAGCTGCCCGCTTATGCGAAGGCTTTACGCATAAAGGGCGGCAGCGCCAGGGCACCCCGGTGGGCATCCACTGTGTAGTACTGTAGCGGCATTTCGTGATCGGCGGCAGCCTCTTCGCGGAAGCTTTCAACGCTGGTCGCTTTACCGGCCAACGTCACGCTCCACCAACCCGAGGGATACACCGGTTGGGGGAAGGGTAGCGTGGCGACGCTATCGAAGCCTGCTTCGCGCATGTCGTTGCGCAGTTCGCGGATGATCGAACCGCTATGATAAAGCGGCGATTCGCTCTGCTGTACCATCACCCCGCCGCTTTTCAGAATACGGTGGCAGCGTTTCAAGAAGTCGGTCTTGAACAGGCCTTCGGCAGGGCCGACCGGATCGGTGGAGTCGATGATCAGCACGTCGATGCTCTCGTCGGCGGCGTCGTCGACCCACTTCACGCCGTCGGCAAACAGCAGCTCGGCGCGGGGGTCGCCGTTGGCTTCCACCAGCGACGGGAAAAAGCGCTCAGCCGCCTTGGTCACTTCTTCATCAATATCGATCTGGGTGACCTTCTCGACGCCCGGATGGCGCAACACTTCTTTCAAGGTGCCGCAGTCGCCGCCGCCAATGATCACCACCCGCTTGGGGTCTTGATGGGTGAACAGCGCCGGGTGGGCAATCATTTCGTGATACAGGAAATTATCGCGATCGGTCAGCATCACGCAGCCATCCAGCACCATCAGGTGGCCGTAGGTCTCCGTGGCGTAGACTTCCAGGTGTTGGTAGGGGCTCTGTACATCCAGCAGTTTTTCGGTGACTTTCAGCGAGAAAGCGCTGCCATGGCTATCGAAGACTTCGGTAAACCACTGGTCGTCGCGTAGGTCGCTCATTACTTGGCTCCTGGGCATTGATCGTTCGTTTGGGTCGGAATGCCCTGATGGTACTGCGGGCTTAGGTCGTGCAGCGCCTCCATGAAGGCGGTGACGTGATCGGGGTTGGTGAACTGGCTGATGCCGTGGCCCAAGTTGAATACATGACCCGGACCGTGGCCGTAACTTTCCAGCACGCGTGCCACTTCGGCGCGAATGGCCGAGGGGCGGGCAAACAGCACGTTGGGGTCCAGGTTGCCCTGCAGGGCGACTTTATGGCCCACGCGTGCACGAGCATCGGATAGCTCGGTCGACCAGTCGATGCCTAGGGCATCGGCACCGGCACAGGCGATATGCTCCAACCACTGTCCGCCGTTTTTGGTGAACAGGATCACCGGCACGTGGCGGCCGTCATGCTCGCGGATCAACCCGGAGACGATCTGCTCCATATAGCGCAGCGAGAACTCTAGATACGCCGGCGTGGAGAGCGCGCCACCCCAGGTGTCGAAAATCTGTACGGCCTGAGCGCCCGCACGAATCTGCGCATTCAGATAGTCGGTGACCGCCTGCGCCAGGGTATCCAGTAGCTGGTGCATGGTGTCCGGCGTGTCGTACAGCATGGTTTTCAGATGACGGAAATCCTTGCTGGAGCCGCCCTCGACCATATACGTCGCCAGCGTCCAAGGGCTGCCGGAGAAGCCGATCAGCGGCATGCGGCCATTCAGCTCGCGGCGGATAGTGGACACCGCGCGCATCACGTAGTCCAAATCGCGCTCGGCGTTCGGCACGGTCAGTGCCGCTACTTCTTCCGGCGTGCGCACGGTCTTCTTGAATTTGGGGCCTTCGCCGGTTTCGAAGTAGAGGCCCAGCCCCATGGCGTCGGGGATGGTCAAAATGTCCGAGAACAGAATCGCGGCGTCGAGCGGGTAGCGCTCCAGCGGCTGAAGGGTGACTTCGCAAGCCAGGTCATGATTGCGGCACAGGTCCATGAAACTACCCGCGTCGGCGCGGCTGGCGCGGTACTCCGGCAGGTAGCGTCCTGCTTGACGCATCATCCACACCGGAGTGCGGTCAACGGGCTGGCGAGCCAGCGCGCGAAGAAAACGGTCGTTTTGCAAAGGTGTGGTGGTCATAAACACTTGCTCTTGAGAAATTTGCCCGCATTGTAAGGGAGTCATTCTACCTGAAGATAGGAATTGTACGTGAAGATCGCCGGGGATGGCGGCGCAAACCGTGGCCAACATCGTCGTACCCTGCGAAGACCGTGAGGCCCGCGCGGCTTCCTGATAAACTGTCCGCCCACTTCGCCAACACTGGTGTGGTTAACTGGTTTGGTTAATCAGCGAGGAAACCTGTGACCATTCGCTTCATTGCTGCCTCTCGGCTGCCCACTCCCTGGGCCACATTCACTATGCATGGCTTCGAAGACGACGCCACGGGTAAGGACCACATCGCCTTGACGTTGGGCGATGTGAGCGGCGGCGAGCCGGTACTAGGGCGCGTACACTCCGAGTGCTTGACGGGCGATGCGCTGTTTTCCATGCGCTGCGACTGCGGCTACCAGCTGCAAGAAGCGCTGAAGCGCATCGCCGAAGAGGGGCGCGGCGTGCTGCTCTACTTGCGTCAGGAGGGGCGGGGTATTGGGCTGCTCAACAAAATCCGTGCCTATCATCTGCAAGACCAGGGGGCCGATACCGTAGAGGCCAATGAGCAACTCGGTTTCGGTGCCGACATGCGCCGCTACGACCTCTGCGTCCCGATGCTCGACCACTTGGGCATCACCGCGCTTAAGCTGATGACCAACAACCCTCGTAAGGTGGATGCGTTGAGTCGCGATGGGGTAAACGTCGTCGAGCGGCTGTCGATCACCACTGGCTTGAATCCCCACAACGAGCAGTATCTTTCCACCAAGGCGGGAAAGCTTGGCCATATGATGGCGCTGGACGACTTTACCCAAGCCAGCGATGTGGATATCGAGCGCAAAGGCTAAGTAGCTAACCTTTATTGATCGCGTTTTTAATCTAAGTTGCCCGTTAAAAGCGCGTTTTTCTTCGAACGTGCAATAACCTGCTTTTCTTAACTTTGGTTGTTGGGTGTCTGAGCTATGGTGATACGTAGCAGGACGCTATATGCACCTTAGTCAGGAGAAGCCGTCATGAAAGCATTGTGCTGGCACGGTAAGAACGATGTTCGTTACGACACCGTGCCCGACCCCGCAATCGAACATCCCCGCGACGCCATTATCAATGTGAGTAGCTGCGCCATCTGCGGCTCTGATTTGCACCTTTACGACCATTATATGCCCGGTATGTCCTGTGGCGATGTCCTCGGCCACGAGTTCATGGGCGAGGTGATGGAGGTGGGCAGCGAGACGAAAAACCTCAAGGTAGGCGACCGGGTGGTGGTGCCTTTCACCATTTTTTGTGGCGAATGCGAGCAGTGTCAGCGCGGTAACTACTCGGTTTGCGAACGCTCCAATCGTAACAAGTCTCTGGCAGATAAAGTCTTTGGCCATGGCGGTGCTGGACTATTTGGCTACTCTCAACTCACTGGCGGCTATGCAGGCGGCCAAGCCGAGTTTGTGCGGGTGCCCTTCGCCGATACCACCCACATTAAAGTGCCCGATACGCTCACCGATGAGCAGGTGCTGTTTCTAGGCGATATCTTTCCCACCGGCTGGCAGGCCGCCGTGCAGTGTGACATTCAGCCCACCGATACCGTCGTGATCTGGGGCGCAGGCCCGGTTGGTCAGTTCTGCGTTCGCAGTGCGGTACTGTTGGGCGCCAAGCAGGTCGTGGTCATTGATAACGTGCCCGAGCGACTCTCGATGGCTGCTGCCGGCGGTGCGATTCCGCTCAATTTTGCCCACGAGAGCGTACTCGGCCGATTGCAGGAGCTGACTCACGGTAAAGGGCCTGAAAAGTGCATCGACGCGGTGGGGCTAGAAGCCCACGCCACGCGCTCGCTGGACTCGGTCTACGACCGGGTAAAGCAGGCCATGTGGTTAGAAACCGACCGCGCTCACGTGTTACGTGAAATGATCTACGTCTGCCGTCCGGCCGGTATTCTATCCATTCCCGGGGTGTATGGCGGGTTGGTCGATAAAATTCCTATGGGGGCACTGATGAACAAAGGCCTCACCGTGCGCACCGGGCAAACCCACGTCAACCGCTGGACGGACGATCTGTTACGGCGTATCGACGAGGGACAAATCGATCCTTCGTTTGTGATTACCCACGCGGTGGATTTGGCCCAGGGGCCTGAAATGTATCAAACCTTTCGAGATAAACAGGATGGCTGCGTCAAAGTCATACTGAAACCGTGATGCTACCCAGGGAGGAGTGCATGAACACACCGATGAAACGCCATTCCCGCTCATCAACACGCTCGATGTCACCAGCGGACAAGCTGGCCAGAGGTTTGGGGTGGTTAAGCCTAGGGATGGGGTTGTATCAGTTAGTGGCGCCGCGTCGGCTAGGCCGAGCGCTGGGAATGCCGCAGCGGCACAATAAAATACGCGCGTGCGGTGCCCGCGGAGTCGTCAGCGGCATCGGCGCGCTGTCTGATAATCCGACCCGCGCGATATGGAGCCGCGTGGTGGGGGATGTGCTCGACTTTTCAGCGCTTACGTTTGCCTTGAAGCGTCACCCGTCGCATAAAGAGAACCTTTATTTGGCACTCACCGCCGTAGGCGTGCTGACGATAGTGGATTATGGCTGCGCCAAAGCGCTGAGCCAACGCCATGCCTATCAAGGCGGTATCACCCCAGATTATAGCCAGCGAAGTGGTTTTCCGGGGGGCTTGAAGAGTGCCTGGGGTGCCGCCCGCGCCGAAGAGGGTCAGGCGCAGTTGCCACCCCGGCTTCCTGCGCCTCATGCGTGATTATTGGTTCGCTTGCGCCGCTGCTTGCTCTTTTTCGGCGGCGCGGGCAAGCGCTGGGCGATTGGCGTGGCGGGCGCGATAGGCCACCAGCGGCTCCGGCAAGCGATGTTTCATGCTTGTGGCCCAAGTGAGCGTGTGCGTTAAGAACAGATCCGCCAACGTGAAGGTATCGCCCACCAGATTTTCCTGGCCACGATAGCGGCGCTCGAGCGCGAGCAGGGCTCGCTGGAATTCCCAAGCGGCGGTGGGTAGCACTGAAGGGACGCGCTTGTCTTGAGGCAGGGCGAATTTGTGCTTGGCTTGCAGCCACAGTGGCTGCTCGATCTCGGTAACGATGAAACTAAGCCACTGGTCGACCTGTGCGCGTTCGGTCTCGTGCTGTGGCAGCAGTTGCCCCTCGCCATATCGCTCGGCGAGGTAGCGGCAGATGGGGGCTGACTCGAATAGCGTTAGCTCCCCGTCTTCCAGTACCGGTACTTTGCCATCCGGATGGCGGGCGAGATGCTCGGTGCTTTGCCCTTCGCCTTTATCCAGCGCAACGTGGTGGCACTGGTATGGCAGACCCAGCTCTTCAAGCGTCCAGGCGGCTCGTAAAGAGCGGGAGTTGGGAAAGCTGTATAGCGAGATCATTCGTCGGCTCCAGGCAGTACCGTGAAGCTTTCAATGTAGCGACTCCCTTGCCGTCTGTCACGGACCGACTATTGGCCGCGGGCTGCGCGGATACGTTCGTAAGCGTTGCCGATTTCGCTAGTGCGTGCCTGGGCGACGTCGCGCATGCTCTCCGGCAGCCCTTTGCCGGCCAGTTTGTCCGGATGGTTTTGGCTCATCAGGCGACGATACGCTTTCTTGATCTCGGCGTCGCTGGCATCTTCCGATACCCCAAGCACGCGGTAGGCATCTTTCAACGCCTCCTCGCTGGCGCCTTGAGAATTGGCCGCCGCACCGTGCAGCATGGCTTCGATTTGCTGCACCTCGGCATCGCTACAGCCAACGCCGCGAGCCACACGCAGTATCATCTCGTGCTCGGCAGGGTGCAGCACGCCATCGGCGGCAATGGCGCTCAATTGAACCTGCAAAAAGACTTGACGAAGTACCGGCTGGCGCTGGGTCAGGCGGTTGACCTTGGCCAGCTCCGCTTCCAGATCGAAATCATCGGCGCGGCCACGCTCGAAGGCCGCGCGCGCTTTGGCGCGGTGTTCACCCTGCAAACGCATCTGATCGAAGAGCTTTTCGGTCACGCCGAGCTCGCCTTCGGTAACCTTGCCGTCCGCTTGGCACAGGCAGCCCATCACCGAAAAGATCGACTCCAAAAAGCCTTCTTGAAGCTGCATGCGAGCTGCGTGCAAGCGACGACTAATGCGCCGTCCCAGCCACCAACCTAGGCCCCCACCCACCAGGAGGCCAATGGGGCCCCCGATGGCGAGGCCAATCAAACCAAACACAATGATTAGAAATAACATAGAGATCTCGATAGTTTATATTCACGTGGGGTGCGCATGAACGTTACGGCAGCCGGGCACGAATGGCGCGCTCGATACCTTCCGCGTCCAGGCCACAGTCGCGCAGTAGCTCGGCGGGCGTGCCGTGCTCTACGAAGGCATCTGGCAGGCCTAGGTTAAGGACTTCCACTTGAACGCCTTCGGCGTTGAGCAGCTCGTTGACTGCGCTGCCTGCACCGCCCGCAACGACGTTCTCTTCCAAGGTGACCAGCAGCTCATGTTCGTCCGCCGCGTGAAGCACCGCGTCGCGGTCCAGCGGCTTTACGGAACGCATGTTGATATGGGTGGCATTGAGCTTCTCAGCCACGTCGGCGGCGGCACTGTTCACGCTGCCAAAGGCCAGCAGCGCGATGCGCACGCCGTCGCTGGTGCTCTCGCGACGCACCTGGGCCTCGCCAATCGCCAGCGGCTCTAGGTGCTCTGGAATGACGGCCCCAGGACCGGTGCCGCGGGGGTAGCGCACGGCGGCTGGTCCAGGATGGTAGTAGGCGGCGCTGAGCATGGCGCGGCATTCGGCTTCATCGGCAGGCGCCAGAATCACCATGCCCGGCACGCAGCGCAGAAACGAAAGATCCATGCTGCCGTGGTGGGTGGGGCCGTCTTCGCCCACGAGACCTGCACGGTCGATAGCGAACGTCACGTCCAGATGTTGCACCGCCACGTCATGAATCAGCTGGTCGTAACCGCGCTGCAGAAAGGTGGAATAGATCGCCACCACCGGTTTCATACCTTCACAGGCCATCCCTGCGGCGAGAGTCACCGCGTGCTGCTCGGCGATCGCCACGTCAAAGTAACGCTGGGGATACGTTTGCGAGAAGCGTATCAAGTCCGAGCCCTCACCCATGGCAGGTGTAATGCCCATCAGGCGTGGGTCGGCGGCGGCCATATCGCACAGCCAGTCGCCGAACACGTTGCAGTACTTTTTCTTGGGGGCGTTCTTCGGCGCGCTGGGGCTGGCCGGTTTGCTCACCAGCGGGGCGCTCACGGTTGCGCTGGTTTTTTCCAGCTTCGTGATCGCATGGTAGCCAATCTGGTCCGCTTCGGCGGGCAGGAAGCCTTTCCCTTTGACCGTTTTGATATGCAGAAACTGCGGCCCTTTCTGGTCGCGCAGGTTACGCAGCGTTTGGGTCAGCGCTTCCAAGTCGTGACCGTCGATGGGGCCGACATAGTGAAAGCCCATCTCTTCGAATAGCGTGGCGGGACTGACCATGCCTTTCATGTGCTCTTCGGTACGTTTGGCAAGCTCCAGCGCGCCGGGCAGGTGCGAGAGCACCTTTTTGCCCTCTTCGCGCATTTTGAGGTAGGGCTTGCTGGAGAGCACCCGAGCAAGGTAGGTGGCAATGCCGCCGACGTTTTCGGAAATCGACATTTCGTTGTCATTGAGCACGACCAACAGATTGGCATTGACGTGGCCTGCGTGAGCCAGCGCTTCGAACGCCATTCCCGCGGTCAGCGCGCCGTCGCCAATGATGGCGCATACCTTGCGCGGGTCTCGCTGCGCTTGGGCGGCCAGAGCCATGCCTAGCGCGGCAGAAATCGAGGTGCTGGAGTGGCCCACGCCAAAGGTGTCGTACTCGGACTCGGCTCGACGTGGAAATGCCGCCAAGCCGCCGTGCTGGCGAATGCTGAGCATGGCATCGCGCCGCCCAGTGAGGATTTTATGCGGGTAGGCCTGATGGCCCACGTCCCATACCAAGCGGTCTTTCGGTGTGTGAAAGGCGTGATGCAGCGCGACGCTGAGCTCGACAACGCCTAGCCCGGCACCAAAGTGGCCGCCGGTAACGCCGACACTGTAGAGCAAGTAGGCACGCAGCTCGTCGGCGAGCTGGGCGAGCTGCTTGGCGTTCATGGCCCGCAGCGCGGCGGGGTGGTCAAAGGAGTCGAGCAGTGGCGTCGCCGGGCGCTCGCGGGGTATCTCGTCGAACAGCTTCATAGGCATCGTTAGTGGTCGCGCTCGATCATATAGTGGGCAAGGTCGGCCAGGGGTGCGGCCTGCTCGCCTAGCGGGGCGAGGGCGGCAATGGCCTCGTCAATAAGCGTGTTCGCTTTACGCTGCGCCCCTTCCAGACCCAGCAAGCTGGGATAAGTAGGTTTGGCGCGGGCAGCGTCAGCGCCGGACATTTTGCCCAGCGTGGCGGTGTCACCCGTCACATCCAGGATGTCGTCATGAATCTGGAAGGCTAGCCCAATGGCGCGGGCGTAGCGAATCAGCGCCGCCAGGCGCGGATCGTGGTCATCCACGGCGACGAGCCCCCCTAGCCGGACGGCAGCGACGATCAGCGCGCCGGTTTTATGGGCATGCATGTGGGCCATGGCCTCGGCATCCGGGTGGCCGCCCACGGCGGCCAGATCCAGCGCTTGCCCCGCCACCATACCGTCACGGCCCGAGGCGACTGCCAGGGTAGTGACTAGTTGGCTCAGGCGAGGAGATGGGCGACTCGCGAGCACTTCGAATGCCAGCGCTTGCAGGGCATCGCCCGCCAAAATGGCGGTGGCCTCATCAAAGGCTTTGTGCACCGTGGGCTGACCGCGCCGCAAGTCGTCATCGTCCATGGCAGGCAGGTCGTCGTGAATCAGCGAGTAGGCGTGAATCAGTTCGATGGCGGCCGCTGGCGCGTCAAGGTCGTCGTCGCTCGCCCCGAGGGCTTGGCCCGCTAAATAGACCAGCAGTGGACGTAGGCGCTTACCACCGACCAGCAGGCCGTGGCGCATGGCGGCTTCCAGGCGCGCATCGACGGCGGGGCGAGCGTCGAACAGAGCGGCAAGCGTCGCGTCGACACGGCGGCTGCTGGCGTGGCGCAGCGTGGTAAGCCGGGAAGCTTGAGCCGTTACCATGGCGGCGTCTCCTCGCTGTCATCGCCTGCTTCCGAGGTGCTGGCAAAGGGAGCGACGTCGAGTTTGCCGTCGGCATCTTCGCTCAGCGCCCGGACCTTCAGCTCGGCGCTGTCGAGCCGCTGCTGGGCGTCGCGGGTGAGTCGTACGCCTTGCTCGAAGGCGGTCAGCGCATCTTCCAATGAGAGTTCGCCGGACTCCAGGCGTTCCACAATGGTCTCGAGTTGGGCCACCGTTGCGGCAAAATCGTGTGGGGGTGTCGTGTCGCTCATCGGGCAGTGCCTACCGTTTTCCGGGCGCCCTAGTGTCCGCCAGGGCGACGAGTGTGGCTGCGTGCTGTCAAATAAACGCACAGTATACACCGAGGCGAGGGGGCGGCGTCTGCCCTCACCATGGGTTGATTGATCGACTTGCGCTGCGTTCATCTTGAAAGCGCACACTTTTCATCACACCAGGCCGCCGAGAGCGCCAGCGGCTGTGCTACCATATGCGCCTCCCGTGAACCGATACACGGCGCATGCCGCCGACCATAGAGGTTGATTCAGCCATGGCCAAAACGTCCCTGGAAAAGAGCAAGATCAAGATCCTGCTACTCGAGGGCGTCCACCAAAGCGCGGTGGACAATTTTCACAACGCCGGTTACGAGAACATCGAGCTTCTGCCGACCTCGCTGGATGAAGAGGCGCTGATCGAGAAGATTCGCGATGTTCACTTCATCGGTATCCGCTCCCGCACGCAGTTGACTGAGCGCGTGTTCGAGGCGGCCGAGAAGCTGGTGAGTGTGGGCTGTTTCTGTATCGGTACCAACCAGGTCGACCTGGATGCGGCGCTCAAGCGCGGTATCGCGGTCTTCAACGCGCCGTACTCCAACACACGCTCGGTGGCTGAGCTGGTGCTGGCCGAAGCGATCATGCTGCTGCGCGGTATCCCCGAAAAGAATGCCCGTGCTCACCAGGGGGGCTGGTTGAAATCGGCGAAAAACTCCCACGAGGCGCGTGGCAAAACCCTCGGTATCGTGGGGTATGGCAGCATTGGCGCGCAGCTCTCCGTATTGGCCGAATCCTTGGGCTTCAACGTCATTTACTACGACGTGATTACCAAGTTGGGTATGGGGAACGCTAATCAGGTAGGCAGCCTGGAAGAGCTACTCGGCCGCGCTGACGTGGTCAGCTTGCACGTGCCGGACTTGGCCTCGACCCGCTGGATGATCGGTGCCAAAGAGATCGCGGCCATGAAGGACGGAGCGATTCTGATCAACGCCGCCCGCGGCAGCGTAGTTGAGATCGAGCCGCTTGCCGAGGCGATCAAAGCGGGAAAACTCAATGGCGCGGCCATCGATGTCTTCCCAGTCGAGCCGAAGGGCAACGACGAAGAGTTCCAAAGCCCGCTGCGTGGCCTGCACAACGTGATTCTGACGCCACACATCGGTGGTTCGACGTTGGAGGCTCAGGAGAATATCGGTATCGAAGTCTCCGAGAAGCTCATCACTTACTCGGACAACGGTACCACGGTCACCTCGGTCAACTTCCCCGAAGTGGCGTTGCCCGCCCATCCGGACAAGCACCGTCTGCTGCACATTCACGACAACGTGCCCGGCGTGCTTTCTCAGATCAACCGCGTGTTGTCGGAAAACGGCATCAATATTTCGGGCCAGTATCTGCAGACCAACGATAAGGTCGGCTACGTGGTCATCGATGTCGATAAAGCCTACGGCCCGCAGGCGCTGGAAGCGCTGAAGGAAGTGGAACACACGCTGAAGATTCGTGTGCTCTACTCGGCGCAAAATAGCTAAGCAAGCAAAATAGCTAAGTAAATAGTGAGTTAGCGCTTGTCACCAAAACGGCCCCGCAGGGGCCGTTTTGCGTTTCATCAATGACCTAACAAGACGTTATCAGGCTAGATCGAACAGCAGCACTTCGCTGGCGTCGCTGCTGGTGAGCTCGACGTGCTCATCCGGCGTAAACGCAGCGGCATCGCCGGTGGTGAGCCGTTCGCCGTTCACCTCGATGGTCCCTTTCACCACATGTAGCCATGCGTAGCGTGAGGGCGGTGTCGTGAGGTGGTCCCCGGCGCTTAGCAGGCTGGCGTAAAGGTTGACGTCTTGGTTCACGCTCACCGAGCCATCACGGCCATCGGGGGAGAGGACCAAACGCCACTGGCCCTGCCGCTCGGCGCTGGGGAAGTGCTTCTGTTCGTAGCTGGGCCGAATGCCACGCTGGGCGGTTTCGATCCAGATTTGCAAAAAGTGAAGGCCGTTTTCCTGGGAGTGGTTGAACTCGCTGTGCAGGACGCCGGTACCCGCCGACATGCGCTGCACGTCGCCAGGGCGCATGACTTCGCCATTGCCCATGTTGTCTTTGTGCTCCATCTCGCCTTCGAGCACGTAGGAAATGATCTCCATATCCCGGTGGGGGTGGGCACCAAAGCCGTGGCCGGGTGCGACGCGATCTTCGTTGATCACCCGCAGCGCACGGAAGCCCATATGGTTGGGATCCATATAGTTGGCGAAGGAGAAGGTGTGGTAGGAGCGCAGCCAGCCGTGGTCCGCGTAGCCCCGCTCGTTGGAACGACGAATCTTCATGAAAGCACCTCAATGACGGAGTCGAGTTGCCGTCTACTATACGACCGAGTGTGTGCGTCGTGGGATGAAGCTTTCTCAATGATGGCGTCGAAATAATCGACGATTGACACGTCTTTGATCTGGGTCAGCCTCGCCGAGATGCGCCGAAGGCGCACTTTTTGCTATCATACGCGCGTTCATTTAACCCGGTCCGCCCTTTGCGAGGGCGACTACCAGGAGCACGCCATGACGACCCCGACCCCAACGCCGCCCATCGTGGTGGCGGCGCTGTACAAATTTGTTACTCTGAACGATTTCGAAGCGCTGCGCGAGCCGCTGCGTCAAACGATGGTCGATAACGACGTAAAAGGCACGCTGCTGCTCGCCAAAGAGGGCATCAACGGCACCGTGGCTGGGAGCCGCGAGGGCATCGACGCCCTGCTGGCCTGGCTGACCGCCGACCCGCGCCTGGCCGATATCGACCACAAAGAGTCGTTTTGTGACGAGCCGCCGTTCTATCGCACCAAAGTAAAGCTCAAAAAAGAGATCGTGACGCTGGGCGTGCCGGGTATCGACCCGAACGACACCGTGGGCACCTATGTCGAGCCAGAGCACTGGAACGCTATTATTTCCGACCCGGACGTACTGGTCATCGATACGCGCAACGACTACGAAGTGTCGATTGGCAGCTTCGAGGGGGCGATCGACCCAAAAACCACCACCTTCCGCGAGTTCCCGGAGTATGTCCGCGAGCACTACAATCCGGAACAGCATAAAAAAGTCGCCATGTTCTGCACCGGCGGTATCCGCTGCGAAAAAGCCTCCAGCTTTATGCTGAAAGAGGGCTTCGAAGAGGTCTACCACCTGAAAGGCGGCGTGTTGAACTATCTGGAAAAAGTACCGGAAGAGCAGTCGCTGTGGCGGGGCGAGTGCTTCGTGTTCGATAACCGAGTCACCGTGCGTCACGATCTTAGCGAAGGCGAGCACGAGCAGTGCCACGCCTGCCGGATGCCGATCTCCCAGGAGGATATGCAGTCGTCGGCCTACGAGCCAGGCATCAGCTGTCCCCACTGCATCGACTCGCTGCCCGAGAAAACCCGCGCCGCCGCCCGCGAGCGTCAGCGTCAGATCGAGCTGGCCAAAGCGCGCGGCGAACCTCACCCGCTGGGTTACAACCCTCGCCAGGACGCCCGCGAGAAGGCGTAACCCAGAGGTGGCCTGCCGCCGACCGGGAGGCCACTTTGGTCGTAGCGCGCCCTCGGCGGCCCCAGCAAGCGCTAGACTGGGTAGCCACATCTGCCCAGGAGCCTGCCATGTCGCCCACTCATGCATCCCCATCCAACGACTGCCTAATGCGCACCGCGCAGGAGGGCGTCGTCACCCTCACGCTCAACCAGCCCGAGCGCTTCAATGCGCTCTCAGAGGCGATGCTGGACGCGCTGCAAACGGCGCTGGATGACATTGCCCAAGACGATCGGGTGCGCTGTGTGGTGCTAGCGGCCAACGGCAAGGCGTTTTGTGCAGGCCACGATCTGAAGCAGATGCGCGCGAACCCCGACGAAGCATACTACCAAGCGCTCTTCGCGCGCTGTGGCCAGGTGATGCAAAGCATTGTTCATTGTCCTGTCCCTGTGATTGCCAAAGTACAGGGCATCGCGACCGCCGCCGGCTGCCAGCTCGTCGCCAGCTGCGACTTGGCCGTGGCCGCCAGCAGCGCCCGCTTTGCCGTCTCCGGCATTAACGTGGGCCTGTTTTGCTCGACGCCCGCCGTAGCGCTCTCGCGTAATGTTCCCCGTAAACGCGCCATGGAGATGCTATTGACCGGTGACTTCATTAGCGCCGACACCGCCGCCGAGTGGGGGCTGATCAATCGTGTTGCCGAAGAGGGCGAGCTAGACAGTGCCGTGGCGTCGCTAACGGCCAGCATTGGTGGTAAAAGCGCGGTGGCGGTGCGTACCGGCAAAGCGATGTTTGCCCGCCAGCTCGCTATGCCGCTGGAAGAGGCCTATGCCTTTGCGGGCGACACCATGGCGTGCAACATGCTGGCCGAGGATGTGGCAGAAGGCATCGATGCGTTTATCGAAAAGCGCGCGCCTCGCTGGCAGCATCGCTAGTACACGCTGCTAGCCATTGGTGGAATTTGTTTCCGTAAACGCGACAGCGCCCCCTGCGGCGCGTTATCCTGCTGGCTTTTTACGTATTGAGCGCCGTCAGGAGAGTAGTCAGGTGAGTGAAGCCAAGCGCAGATCAGTCGGACGTCCGGCGGGAGCCACGAAAGCGAGCGGAGGGCATAGCCAATCGTTGGTGCGTGGCCTCACGCTGCTCGAATACCTATCCGCTAGCCCGCTGGGCCTTGCACTCTCGGAGCTGGCGGAGATGGCCGACTTGGCCCCTTCGACCACCCATCGCCTGCTGCAAGCGCTACAAGGCCAGGGCTTCGTGACCCAGGAGAGTGACCAGGGCCTGTGGCGTATCGATGTCAAAACCTTCCGTATTGGTAACAGTTTTCTAGAGGCCCGCGACGTGGTGGCTAAAAGTCGCCCCTTTTTACGCCGCCTCACCGCGGAGACCGGTGAGACGGCCAATCTAGGTATTCGCGACGGGGCCACGGCGGTCTTTCTTGCTCAAAACGAGTCTCCGCAGATGATGCGCATGATTACGCGCTTGGGCTCCCGCGCCCCACTGCACGCCTCCGGCGTGGGCAAGGCGCTGCTAGCGTGGACGAGCGAAGAGGAGCGTAGTGCACTGCTGGAAGGCGGCTATGAGCTGGCACGCGTCACGGAGAACACCCTCTACCGAACGGACTCGCTGCAGACAGAAATGGCCGACATTCGTGCCCAGGGCTTTGCCTGTGATCGAGAAGAGCACGCCATTGGCCTGCACTGTGTGGCGGCCTGCATCTTCGATGAGCACGCCACGCCGCTGGCCGCCATCTCTGTCTCGGGCCCCATGGCGCGTATCCCCGAAGAGCGCCTGCTCGTGCTCGGTGCGCTAGTGCGCCAGGTCGCGTCAGAGATCACGCAACAGCTGGGGGGGCAGTTGCCCCGCTGAGCGAGAGAGGACGCGTAACGTGTTCAGCCTGTTTTGGGTGGCGCTGGCGAGCGCCACGCTGCTACCCGGTGGCTCGGAAGTGTGGCTGGCGCGGCTATGGTGTGTGGGCGAGCCTGCGCTGGCGTTGTGGGCTGTGGCTACCGTGGGTAACACGCTGGGCAGTTTGATCAATGTGGCCCTGGGCCGCTACGCTCGTCAGTTTCAAGATCGCCGCTGGTTTCCGGCGTCGCCTGAGGGGCTGGCCCGCGCCGAGCGCTGGTATCACCGCTTTGGTGAGGCGAGCCTGCTGCTGTCTTGGTTACCCGTGATTGGCGATCCGCTCACCGTGCTGGCAGGGGTGATGCGCCTTGCTTGGTGGCGGGCGATGTTGTGGATCGTATTGGCCAAAGGGGCGCGTTACGCTCTGTTGATCACCATGGCTCAGCAGTGGTTAGCCCCTTACTGCCACTGAAGGTTACCTTGTCTTATATGGCGCGCAAAAAACAGTCGCGTTAACGTCTCTTTCTTCGAGTCATGTTACGCTAGTCACTTTGGATCGAGCGTTATACAAAGCTTGCATTTCCATTGGATGCACTATCCTGTGTTTAACATTCTTAGGTTGAATTTTAACGAGGGCAGGATGGCAAATACTCACCCAAAAGGAGGTTATGGTGTGACGTCACTACGTTTACTCCCCTGGCTCAGCGTCTGGATGCTGGCGCTGTTCGCCATGCTGGCCGGGCCAGCCATGGCGCAAACCACGTTAAGCGCCGAGAGCGATGCGTCCGTCGCTGAAGAGCAGCCCTCTTATGCGGCGCTGGCCGACCTGCTGGAAGACGAGCAGGCCCGCCAGGAGCTCATTGAACTGCTGCGTAATCAAGCGTCTGAGTTGCCTGCTGGCGTTGCGGCCGAGCTGTCGCCGGAAGCCGCTGCCGCGGGGGGCAACGTAGCGCCCGAGGACGTCTCACTACCCCGCCAGTTGGCAGAGTTGACCAGCCGTGTAGTAGGTGATGTGGGCGGTCAGATCGAGCAGGCTGCGGCGATCGTCGGCAATATGTTCACCGGCCAAGGCACGGGCAGCAGCTTCGATATGGCGGCCTTCATGAGCGCAGCCATCAACCTGGGCATCGTGATCGTGGCGACCTTCGCCATTTTTATGGTGTTCCGCCGGTTGGCAAAATCATTGTTCACCAAAATCAGCGGCTGGTCACAGCAGGGCACGGGACTGACGCCGGTGCTACGTTTAGTGCTGTGTGTCGCGGTCGCCGCGGTCGTCGATATTCTTTTGATCGCCCTGGCGTACGTTGGCGGTAACTTGGTGGCCACCTTTGCCGTGGGAGAGACCGGTGAACTCTCTACCCGCGCGTCGCTCTTTTTAAATGCCTTCTTGATCATCGAACTGCTCAAAGCCGGTGTACGAATGCTCTTCTCCTCGCGTTACGAGGGTCTTCGCTTATTACCGATTTCAGCTCAAGAAGCCTCGTATTGGAACCGCTGGCTGGCGCGCCTGATTGGCATGGTGGGGTACGGCCTGATGGTCGTCGTGCCGCTGGTCAACTTCTATGTGGCCGCCACCCTGGGACAAGCGGTCGGCACGCTGATCATGCTGCTGGCGTTTATCTATGCGGTGGGCGTGGTGCTCAAAAACCGCGTGCGCCTGCGCGATAATCTAAATCAAATGAGCGCGCGCTCGACGCTGACGGCGAGCCGTGTGTCGCTGCAGCTGTTTGCCCGGACGTGGCACCTGTTTGCATTGATCTACTTCCTGATGGTGTTCGTGCTGACCCTGACCCGTCCAGGCGATGCGCTGCCCTTCGTACTTTACGCGACACTAAAAACCTTGGGGGCCGTGGTCGTAGGCCTGCTGCTCTCTGCGTTTCTGACGCAAACCATTGGCCGTCGTATCCAGCTCTCCGACGATCTGCGCCGCAAACTGCCGCTTTTGGAAGTGCGTTTGAATAGCTACGTGCCCAACGCGCTGCGCGTGCTGCGCACGGTGATCGTCGTCGCGGTAATCATGGTCGTGCTGGACGCCTGGGGAGCCTTTAACCTCGCCGCTTGGTATGCTTCCGAGCGTGGCGCCAACCTAGTGGGTAACCTGATCAGCGTGGCCGTCATTCTGATCGTGGCTCTCGGTGTCTGGCTGGGGCTGGCGAGCCTGATCGAGCACAAGCTCAACCCGGAAACCGGACATGGTGAGCCGTCGGCTCGCGCCAAAACGCTGCTGAGTTTATTCCGTAACGCGCTGGCAATTGCCATGGTGACCATCACCGGCATGATCGTGCTGTCGGAAATCGGCATCAACATCGGGCCGCTGATTGCCGGTGCCGGTGTGCTGGGTCTGGCGATTGGTTTTGGTGCGCAGAAGCTGGTGCAGGATGTGATCACCGGGGTGTTCATTCAGGTAGAGAACGCCATGAACACCGGCGACGTGGTCACCGTGGGCGGCGTGACCGGCACGGCCGAGCGTTTGAGTATCCGCTCGGTGGGCATTCGTGACCTGTCCGGTACCTACCATATCGTACCGTTCTCCAGCGTCGATACCGTCTCCAACTACATGCGTGAGTACGGCAACCATGTGGGCGAGTACGGCATTGGTTACAACGAAAGTATCGACGAGGCGATCGAGCAGCTACAGCTAGCCTTCGAAGATCTTAAAGCCAGCGAAGAGCATGGTCATAAACTGTTGGCGGACATGACCGTGGCGGGTGTCACCGCGCTGGCCGACAGCTCGGTCAATATCCGTGTCGTGATCAAGACCACGCCAGGCGATCAGTGGGCCGTGGGCCGCGCTTACAATCGTTTGGTCAAGCTGCGCTTCGACGCCGCGGGCATCGAGATTCCGTTCCCGCATACCACGCTCTACTTTGGCGAAACCAAAGGGGGCAAGACGCCGCCCGCCAACGTGCGTATTTTGGAGGCGAAAGCCGAGAAAAAACGGACCGAAACGGCGCCCTTGTCAGAGCGCAGCGAAGACGCACTACAGCATAACCCGGAGCATCACAAGCCGGATCATGACGATGTCGATGAGACCTAAGCATTGATATCGTGACCTACGAGAGGCCGCCTCCGGGCGGCCTCTTTGCGTTGGGTCAGCGGTCGCCGGGTTGGTTTTTGGAGTGATGGTTTTTGGGATGATAGTTCTCGGAGTGGCGACCTTCGAGGTTGATCGACTCGCCGCCGTCCACGAACAGGATTTGTCCGGCGACGAAGGCGTTGTCCAGTAGATAGTGCAAGGCTTGTACAAGGTGGGCTGGATCGCCCTGGTGATCCACCGGAATCCCGTCGATGCGCCACTGGATATAGTCGCTGGTGCGTTGAGAGGCGGGTAACACCACTCCCGGCGCAATACCGTTGATGCGCAGGCGTGGAGCAAACTCCAGCGCGGCCATCCGCGTCATCTCGGCCAAACTCTTTTTGGAGAGCAAGTAGGCCGCATACGGGTACTGGTGATAGGCCACCTTGTTATCGATGATGTTGATCACCTGGCCCTGCGCTACCGCATCGGCAAAATGGCGTGTGAGAAGCAGCGGGGTGAACATATTGACCCGAAATTGGGTCTCCAGCATTGCCAGCTCGGTCTTTGCGATGGGCGCGGGCTCGTAGGCCGAGGCGCTATTGAGCAGCACGTTCAAGCCGGGGAAGCGTGTTACCGCCTGTTGTATCAGGCTCTCCAGCGAGTCGCTCAGAAAGTTACAGGGTAGTATCTCGCACTCCCTCCCTTTGCCGCGAATCACCGTGGCGACCTCTTCAGCCTCCCCGCGTGAGCTGTTCACGTGCAGAGCAATATCGAAACCTTTGTCGGCCAAGGCTTCTGCAAAGTGGCGACCAAGCCGTGTGGCGCCGCCGGTGACGAGTGCCGCAGGTGTCGGCATGACGAATCCCTCGCTGTCGATAGGAAGTGAATGGTGGTGGAGCAATAACGAAGACTCTCTGCGTGAGCGCAGCGTTTGTCAATAACTTGTACAGAGCTTGAACAAAATGACCCACGTTCTACTCTGTGAAAACGCAGCCTGCTTGCGTCTATCGGCCTTTGGATGAGTGCATGGCCGTGTGAAAGCGTTTTGACCTCGTTACACCATCATCGGCTTATCTATGGAATGTCGCTATGTCATCAACGTCGTCGCATGCAACAACCGGCAGCATGCACCATGAGTGCGTGATCTCAGTGGGGTCCAATATCGAACCCGAACACCACTTTTCTCAAGCGCTGGAGATTTTGAGCAGCGAGTGCGAGCTGGTGGCCCGCTCGTCCGCCGTCCGTACGTCGCCGGTGGGCTTTCAACATCAGCCCGATTTTCTCAATGCCGCGCTGGTGGTGCGCACTGCGCTGGATCGGGACGCCTTCAAAGCCTATCTGAAAGAGGTCGAGGATCGCTTGGGACGGGTGCGCGGGCCGATCAAATCCGGTCCTCGAACCATGGATCTAGACATCGTGGCGTGGGACGGTGAAATCGTCGACGACGGTTACTTCAAGCATCAGTACGTGCGTGGCCCGGTCGATGCGGTATTGAGCGCCAGCGGGCGCTCCATAAGCGCAGGCCCCGTCTCGTAGCCCTGCCATCGCCAGCATGTGAGGTGTCGTCGATGCTGCAGGCCTCATGTTTTTTGGCCATTGGCCGATAACGATGCTAACGGCGCCTTCGCGCTTACCGTCGAGGTCACTTATGTGATCAGCCTTGCGACCAATATCACGTCGCTACTGGTAATGAACCATTTGCGTACGAGCCAACAAGCGATGCAGACCTCCATGGAGCGTCTGTCGTCTGGGCTGCGTATCAATAGCGCCAAAGACGACCCTGCGGGTCAGGCCATCGCTAATCGCATGGGCGCGCAGATCCGCGGCATGAACCAGGCGATCCGTAATACCAATGACGGAATTTCCATGGTGCAAACTGCCGAAGGTTCGCTGAACCTGATCAACGACAGCCTGCAGCGTATTCGCGAGTTGAGCGTTCAGGCGCTCAATGGCACCAATTCGTCAGACGATCTTGCCTCTATTCAGTTGGAAATCGACCAGCGCCTGGAGGAGATCGATCGCGTCGCTGGGCAGAGTAATTTTAACGGCATCAGGCTGGTCGAGAGCGATAAAACCCTCAACATTCAGGTGGGCGCCAACGCCGGAGATGTGATTGGCGTGCGCTTTTCGGGAATGGGGCGCCAGGCCTTGGGCATGGACGGTTTCAGCGTATTGGACGATGGCTCGGCCACGCCCAACCCGATGGATGTCGTGGATGAGGCCATGAAGCAGGTCGATCGTCAGCGTAGTTATTTTGGCGCGGTACAGAACCGTTTCGAGAGCGTCATCGACGGCCTCAATACCAACATCATCACCACCTCCGCCGCCCAGTCGCGTATCCAAGACGCCGACTACGCGCAAGAAGTCTCCAATCTGATTCGTGCCCAACTGCTACAACAGGTGGGTATCGCCATGCTGACCCGGGTCAACCAGCAGCCACAGCTGATTCTGCGGCTGCTGGAGGGGCTATAACGACGAGCCGCCGATCAGCGTTCGTCGATGATGCCCTGTTCCCGTGCCATGGCATAAGCCGCCTGCGGCCCGTTCCATAACGAAGGCAGCAGTATCAGCGACACCGGGATCGCGGTGATCACGATGAACTGCTGCAGCGCGCTGATTTGCCCTGCGCCCATGTACAGCAGCACGGCCGCCATCAGCGCCATGGCAATGCCCCAGAAAGCGCGCATGTAGGGACTGGGGGCATCGTGTCCCGCACCGACGACGGCAATGGCATAGCTCATCGAATCGCCGGTAGTGGCCACGAAAATCGTCGTTAGCAGCAGAATCGCCAGCGCCATCCAGGTGCCGCCGGGCAGCGCCTGGGCCACCGTGAGCGTCGCCACGTCGAATTGGAAGTTGTTGAGCGCTTCGCTGAGGTCGATCACACCGGTGAGCTGGTAATAGATGCCCGAACCGCCCAGCAGCGTAAACCACACGGTGGTGGCAATCGGGGCGAGCACCGCCACGGCCACGATCATCTCGCGAATGCTGCGGCCCCGTGAAATGCGCGCCACGAAGATCGCCATCAGCGGCGCATAGCCAATGAACCAGGCAAAGAAGAACACCGTCCACCACTGCATCCACCACGCCGGGGCGGTTTCAGCGGTCATCGTCGCCATGGTGAAAAACTCGCTGATATAGGCCCCCATACTGGACAGATAGGTATTGACCAAAAACAGCGTGGGGCCGAATACGATGATGACGGCGCCGATGGCCAGCGCCAGCAGCACGTTGAAACGGCTCAACAGCTGAATGCCCTTGTGGACGCCGCTCATGGAAGAGAGCACATAGATAACGCCCAATACGCCTAGGATGATGAGCTGGCCCGTGTAGCCCTCCGGCAGACCAAACAACTCATGCAAGCCAAAGCTCACCTGCGTGGCCAAAAAGCCGATGGGGCCGACCGTGCCCGCCACCAGAGCAATCACACAGCAGGCATCCACGATGCTGCCCAGCGGGCCACGCATCAAGCGCTCGCCCAACACCGGGTAGAGCAGCGTGCGCGGCTGAAGCGGCTGGCCTTTTACGTAGTGCGCATGGGCCAGCACCACGGCGGTGAGCGAGCCCAGCACGGCCCAGGCCATGAAGCCCCAGTGCATGAACGATTGACCCAACGCACCGGCAACGGCGTTGGCGGTGCCCGGTTCGGTATCGAACGCAGGCGGTGTCACGACGAAGTGATACACCGGCTCGCCTGCGGCAAAAAACACGCCGCCACCGGCTAGCAGGGTACACAGAATGATCGAAAGCCACTTGAACGTGCTCATTTCGGGTGCATCGAGGTTACCGATCTTGGCTTTCGCCGCGGGCGTCAACGCCACGCCCATCGCAATGAAAAACGTCAGTAACAGCAGGAGTTGGAAATAGCTGCCCAGGACGAGGGCCGTCCAGGCGAAGCCTGCGCTAATCGAGCTGGCGACTCGTTCGATGTCATAAAACGAGAGCCCAAGAAACGCCACGATAAAGCCGATGCTGAGCAGCAGCACGATAGGATCGCCGAGGGAGAAACGCGAAGACCCCTCGGCGTGTCGAGGAGGTTGGTTCATGATGAACACCTATGGATGGGAGTGGCAGGGAGAAATGCGGAAGCAGAACCACGAGTTTAACAAACCGCTGCGTGAGCCGACTTAACGGCCCAGGAGCATTGGATGCGATACCCGTCGTCGCCGCCCGTTTTCAGGACAAATTTTCAGGACAAAAAAAAGCGCCATTCAATGAATGGCGCGAGGACAGGAAACTGAGCACAGTGTACCGATGAATTAGACCAAAGTCTAACGATTAGAGCGGAAATGTTTAAAAATGGTGCGTGCCGCAAAGTGATTGCACCATTTTGAACGTTTACGGAGCGCCTTCCGCTATCGGCAGCCCTATAACGCTATGAAAAAATAGTAAAAATCGAAAAATGGCAGTATTGCTGCAACGGGCAGGGCATCATTGTATACAAGGTGCCTCAAGCCATGACACAACGCCCTGGTTCTGCTTCACCCCGCTCAATCTCCAGCACGATCTCCAGCACGCTAGGCGGCTTAGCGCTATCGCTGCTGCCGATGGGCGCTCTGGCAGACATGACCCCTATCCGTTTCCAGCTCGACTGGCGATTCGAAGGCCCCGCTGCACCGTTCTTGATGGCGGCTGAAAAGGGCTATTTCGCCGAAGAAGGCCTGGACGTGCAGATCGATTCCGGCAGCGGCTCGGCAGGTGCGGTGAATCGGGTGGCGTCAGGCGCCTACGAAATGGGCTTTGGCGACCTGAACGCGTTGATCGAGTTCCTGGCCGAAAATCCCGAAGGCCCTGGCATCCAGGGGGTCTACATCGTCTATGACGGCACGCCAGCGGCGGTATTTGCCCGCAAAGAGAGCGGCATTGAAAGCCCCGCCGATCTTGCAGGCAAAACCATTGCCGCGCCCGCCTTCGATACCGGCTACCGCGCCTGGGGCATTTTCGCGGCTGCCAACGGGCTAGAAACCGATGCCGTGGAGTGGCAAAACGTCGACCCCACGCTACGGGAAACCCTGCTGACCCGTGGCGACGTAGATGCCATCACCGGGTTCTACTTCACCAGCCTGCTGAACCTGGAAGAGCGGGGAATGAGCGAAGAGGATCTGACCATCATGCCGTTCCCTGACTATGGCGTGCCGCTCTACGGCAACGCGATATTGGCTAGCGAAGCCTTTGCCCAAGACAATCCCGAGGCGGTTCAGGGATTTTTGCGTGCTTTTAACCGTGCGCTAGGAGAAACGCTGGCCGACCCAGACGCCGCCATCGAGTACGTGAAAAACCGCGATGGCTTGATCGATGTGGAGATGGAGACCCGCCGTTTGAAACTGGCGCTGGAGAGCGTGGTGGACACCCCGGATGCCCGCGAGTTTGGCGTAGGCGGCGTGGATGACGAGCGCTTGATGCAGGCGATTCAACTGGTCGCTGATGCCTATGATTTGCCGACGCTGCCGTCGCCCGATCAAGTGTTCGATTCCCGCTACCTGCCGCCGGTAGAAGAGCGCATGCTGCTATCGGAGACCGAGTGATGTCGGCAGCGTTTGTCCGTTTCGATGACGTAAGCCTGGCCTATGATGGCACCGGCAACGCCATCGAGGATATCAATCTCGCTATCCACGAAGGCGAGTTCGTCGCCTTCGTGGGGCCCTCCGGGTGCGGTAAATCCACCTTCATGAAGCTATGTACCGGGCTGCACGCGCCGACCCAGGGCAGCGTGCGCGTGGACGATGCACCCGTGACCGGACCGCTGAAGATCTCGGGCATGGCGTTTCAGAACGCCAATCTACTTCCCTGGCGTACTACCCTGGATAACGTGCTGCTGCCGCTGGAGATCGTCGAGCCGTATCGGCGGCAGTTTCGGCAGCGCCGCGAGGAGTTCAAAGGCTGGGCGCGGGCGTTGCTTGCCGCGGTTGGCTTGGCCGAGCACGAAGATAAGTATCCCTGGCAGCTCTCGGGGGGTATGCAGCAGCGGGCCTCCATTTGCCGCGCGCTGATTCATCGGCCGCGCCTGCTGATGTTGGACGAGCCCTTTGGCGCGCTAGACGCTTTTACCCGCGAAGAGCTGTGGTGCGTGCTGCGGGACTTATGGGAAGCCCAGCGCTTTACCGTCGTGCTGGTGACCCACGATCTCCGCGAAGCCGCGTTCCTGGCCGACACGGTCTACGTCATGAGCCGCCGCCCCGGCCGCGTCATCGAACGGCGCCGTATCGAACTGCCTCGCCCGCGAGCGCTGGAAACCACCTACGAAAAGCCCTTTATCGACCTAGTGCAGGACTTACGCGCCCAGATTGGCGACGTGCGCAGCACCTAACGGATATGAACATGACCCATAACAGCAAGCTGATTGAACGGCTCGCGCCCTGGATCGCTGTGGCCGTTCTCGTGGCCGTCTGGGAAGCCTCCGTACGGCTCTTCAACGTACCGAGCTTCATTTTTCCCAGTGCGCTGGACACCCTGCAGGCGCTGATGACGTATTCCGGGCCGATTGCCATGCACTCCTGGCAAACCTTTTGGACCACGCTGATTGGTTTTGGGTTGGGGGTCGTGGTGGGGCTGGTGCTGGGTTTCATCGTGGGATCGTCACGCTTTCTCTATAACGCCTGCTACCCGCTCTTGGTGGGTTTCAACGCCATCCCAAAAGTCGCGTTCGTGCCCATTCTGGTGGTTTGGTTTGGGATCGGTTCCGTGCCCGCCATCCTCACCGCGTTTTTGATCTGCTTCTTTCCCATCGTGGTGAACGTGGCGACGGGGCTGGCGACGCTGGAGCCGGAAATGGAGGACGTGTTGCGCGTATTGGGTGCGCGGCGTATCGACGTGCTGCTCAAGGTGGGCCTGCCGCGCTCGCTACCGTACTTTTTTGCTTCGCTAAAAATCGCCATCACCCTGGCGTTTGTGGGCACGGTGGTGTCGGAAACCGTGGCGTCTAACCAAGGCATTGGCTACTTGATGATGAGCGCTGGCTCACAGATGCGCATGGGCTTGGTGTTCGCCGGATTGCTGGTGATCAGCGCCATGGCGATGGTGATGTACGAGCTGTTCGCGCTGTTGGAAAAGCGCATGACCGGTTGGGCTCACCGAGGGCAGAACCGCTAGCAGCCACTGCTGTTTACCAGCTATATAGCAGCGAGGCGCTGGTGGTGGTATCGGTGCGCTCGCTGGCGTCTTCGGGCGGTTGAGAGTTGTGCTTCACTTCGTAAGAGAGTCGCAGCGACAGCTTGGCATTCAGCCGGGCAGTGAGAGAGGTCAGCGAGCGAGCGGTGGTGTTGGCTTCGGTGTACTCCACCGACATCTCCTGGGCGAGATCGGCGAATTCAGAGAATCGGTAGCGGTAATCCAGCGCGGTATAGGCGACGGCGAGCTGCTCGTTATCCGTATCTCGCAGGCGGTCGTTGCGATAGCCGGGCCCTGCTTCTAGCGATAGCGTATGGCGCTTACTCTCCAATAGCTGTCGCCCATAGCCGCCAATCACCGAGAGCTGCTGGTCGTAACCGGCAAAACGGTCCTTCTCCCAGCGGGCAAAGCCAAACAGGTAGTGCGGCCCGCTAAAGTCGTAGCGTTCACGCCCTGCGAGCAGATATTGCTCCGCGCTGGTTTCGCCATCCTTGCTGACGTTACGCACTTCCCCTCGCAGCGAATGGGTCAACTGACCGGTCAGCCAGGTCAGACGCGATTTGCCGATCAGTGTTTGGCTATCGGTGTTGCCCGACAGGTGGGTAAAGCCGAGCTCGGCGTCGCCGCTGAACACCGGCGAGTCCTCTTTGGGCGGTGGCGGAGCGTAGAACGGATAAGCTATGGCCCCGGTTGTCCACAGGAGCGTGGTGCCAAACATCAGGGAGCAAAATAGGTGTCGCACGACACTCCTCCTTGAGCGTAGAGTCGTTAAGAGGCTGCTATATAAGCACAGTGAGGCAGCAGCGCAACGACTAACGGCCATTAGGCGCTGCGTGCCATAATGACGCGGTCGCGCACCATGAGTTCCGTTATGACTGCTCCTCGCCCCCGAACACTGGCCGAATTACAGCGCTGGCGCCGCACTCGTGCCAAGCGCCGCTGGTACAAACGCAGTTTTCGCCTGCAAGTCATGATGCTGGTGGGGCTGCTGCTGGCGGGGATGTTGCTGGCCCAGGGCACGTATCTCAACCACCGCAAAGCCGAGATCATCACCCATCAAATGGGCGAGCGGGCGCTGGCGGTGGCCAAGACCGTGGCCGGGATGCCGCAGATCGTCAACGCGTTTGCGACGTCTGACCCCTCTGCCATCATTCAGCCGCTCGCCGAGCGCGTGCGCCATGAGACCGGCGCGCGCTATGTGGTGGTGGGCAATGCCCAGTCTATCCGCTACTCCCATCCCGTTCCCGAACGGATCGGCCAGCCCATGGTAGGCGGCGATAACGAGCAGGCGCTGATCTATGGCCAGTCCTATGTCTCGGAAGCGACCGGCACGCTCGGCACGGCCATGCGTGGCAAGACACCGGTATGGGACGAAGAGGGCAATATCATCGGCGTGGTATCGGTGGGCTTCATGCTCGAACGGGTCGATATGGACGTTGCCCGCTACACCAGTCTGGGCTGGGCCCTCGTGGCGCTCATGATCGTGTTGGGCTTCGCGGGTGCTTATTGGCTTTCACAGCATTTGAAGAAGATCATTTTAGGCTTGGAACCCTATGAAATCGCTCGCTTGGCCATGGAGAAAGAGGCCATTCTGCAGTCGATTCACGAAGGTATTCTTGCGGTGAATCGAGAGGGCCATATCACCCTGGTCAATCAGCAGGCACGGCGCTTTTTGGCGCTGCCCGACGAGCATGTGCTGTTAGGCCAGCCCATTCGGGAGGTGGTGCCCAACTCGCGGCTACTGGAAGTCTTGAAGCGCGGTGAGCAGGAGTTCGACCAGGAGATGTGGCTCGGCGATCATCCGGTGGTGGTCAACCGCGTGCCGATTGTGCATGAAGGCGAAATAGAGGGGGCCGTCGCTACCTTTCGCAGCCGTCGGGAGATCATCGACCTCTCTCAAGCGTTGACCCAGGCGAGCCGCGATGTGGACATGCTACGCGCCCAGGCCCATGAGTTTTCCAATAAGCTCTACACCATTTCGGGACTGCTGCAGCTTCAGCGCATCGAGGAGGCGCTGGCGCTAATTCACCAGGAAACCGAGCGTGCCCAGGCGCAAATGAGCTTTTTAATGCGCCACGTGGCGGATGCCGTACTGAGCGGTACACTGCTGGGCAAGCTCACCCGTGCCCGCGAGCTGGGCGTTGCGCTGGAGATCGACGAGCAGAGTTCGCTCTCCTGTCCGCTGACCCCAACGGGCCAGGAAGTGATGATGAGCGTGGTCGGCAATCTGCTGGATAACGCCTGCCACGCCGCCCTCAACGGGCCGCACGGTGACCAACCCCAGGTGCGGCTATTCTTTACCGATCTTGGCGAGCAGTTGCTCATCGAAGTGGAAGATAACGGACCCGGCGTGCCCGCCGAGCATGCCGAGTCGATCTTCGTCGACGGGTTCTCCACCAAGACCGGCAAACACCGGGGTATTGGCCTCGCCCTGGTGGCCAGGCTTTGCCGTCAGCATGGCGGTGCGGTGACGCTGGAGGAGAGCGAGCTGGGGGGGGCGTGCTTCATCGCCGTGCTGGATCGCGCGCTATGCGCAGACTCCGCCAACTCTTCCCTGACTTCATGACGAGCACACGACGATAATAAGAGGACACCGCATGTCTACGACGCAATACGGCATTTTGGTCGTCGAAGACGATTTTCGCATTGCCGATATCCATCGCGCCTTCATCGAGCAGAGCGAAGGGTTTTACGTGGTCGGCATGGCGCGTAACGGCAGCGAAGCCAAGGCGCTAATGGCACAGCACGCCGCCGATATTCAGCTCATTTTGCTCGATGCCTACTTGCCCGACGTGGAGGGGCTCGAACTACTCTGGGCCCTCCGACGGGATCATGTTCATGTGGACATCGTCATGGTCACCGCCGCCAAAGAAGTGGAAACCATCAGCGAAGCGCTGCGTGGCGGCGTGTTCGACTACCTGATCAAACCCATCGAAGCGACCCGCATGAACCAGATGCTGGCCCGCTTTCGCCGTGAGCGTGAGGCGCTGGCCAATCGCGCGGAAATGAGCCAGGACGAACTGGATCACGTGCTGTCCCGGATGACGCCCAGCGAGCCCACGCGCACGGCAAGCCGAACGCTGCCCAAAGGTATCGACCGTTTGACGCTGCGTCGGGTCGTGGACGCGCTGGCCTGCGAGTCCGATTCGCTCACGGCCATGCAGGTGGCGCGCACCATGGGGGCGAGCCGCTCGACGGCGCGTCGCTATTTGGAGTTTTTGGTCGCCGAGCAGGCCGTCAGTGCCGAGCTGGGCTATGGCGATGTAGGCCGTCCCGAGCGGCGCTATCGGCTATTGAGCGCCGCCAAAGGATGGCTGGAAACGCTATGAGCAGCACGGCGTGAACAAAATGAACAAAACGCACAAAAAGAACAGTTTGTCGTTAATGGCCATAAGCTTGTCGAGGAGGGTGGCACTCTTCTAACGTTCAGGGCGTAACCACACAAAGCTAATCATCGAGTGCCAAGCGCTGCTGGTTAGCCGTGCTTTTGGTTCGTTCGGCGCACACAACAAACCGCGCCCACCAAAACACCGTTTGAACAATAACGCCTGAACAAAAACGTGGAGAACGCCAATGACTACGCTTTCCTTGAAGCGCATCGCCGTGCTGGCCCTGCCGATGGCGGCCCTGGCCATGACGACCGCTGCCCAAGCGCAGGAGTGGACGCCGAGCAAGTCCATCGAATTCATCGCCCCCGCCAACCCCGGCGGCGGTTGGGATACGCTGGTACGCACCATGTCCCGCGTGATTCAGCAGGAGTCTCTGGCAGACGAAAGCTTCGCGGCCATCAACGTACCCGGCGGCGGCGGCGCAGTGGCGTGGGCCCAGGTCGCCCGTGATAGCGGCAACCCGCATAAATTGTTTGCCACCAGCCCGCCGATGATTCTGGTGCCGTTGGCAGGCGCTTCCCGCTATGACCACACCGATTTTACGCCGATCGCCCGAATCAATACCGATTACTCCATCATCCTGGTGGCAGCGGACTCCGAGTACCAAACCCTCGATGACCTGTTCGAAGCACTCAAAGCCAACCCCGGCCTGAGCGTAGGCGGCGGCAGTGCGCCTGGCTCCATGGATCACATTTCAATGGCGGGCCTAGCCTCGGCAGCGGGAATGGAAGCGTCTGCAGTGAACTACATTCCGTTCTCCGGCGGTGGCGATGCCATGACCAACCTGATGGGCGGCCACATCGAAGCGGTGATCGGCGGTGCCGGTGAAGCGGTGGGTCAGTTAGGCGAAGGCAGCCAGCTGCGTGCGCTGGGCGTCTCCTCCGAAGAGCGTCTGGGCGGCGGCTTGGCCGACGTGCCCACCTACCAAGAGCAGGGCTACGACTACACCTTCGACATTTGGCGCGGTGTGATGGGCGCGCCAGAAATGCCGGAAGAGGCGGTCGAATATTACGAAACGCTGTTTGCTGACATGCTCGAAACCGACGCATGGCGCGAAGCCAGCGACCAGCTGGGCTGGATCGATGCGTACCAGAATAGCGAAGAGTTCGGCGCCTTTCTGGATGAGCAGCAAGAGCAGTTCAGTAGCGTGCTGACCGACCTGGGCCTGCTGCGGCAATAAGCGCCAACACCCGTTAGCGATACGCCGGCGGCCAAGCGCCGCCGGATGCGTCTATCTGTTACCGCGAGAGCCAGCGCATCAGCGCTGGTGTCTTCGGAGAAATCCCAATGACTCGATTGAATATCAACCAGTGGCTAGCACTCGTGCTGGCGCTAGTGGCGGCTGTTTACTTGGCCATGGCCTGGCAAATTCCGACGTTCCCTCTGCCGCGCCCAGTGGATTCGGACCTCTTCCCCAAAGTGCTGGGTGTGTCGCTGCTGATTCTGGCTGCGCTGCTGTTTTTCGAGAAGCCAAGTGCCATCGCTGGGGCCGATGAGATCGACCATGAGGCCACCCGAGGTCCGCTCCTATTCACTCCCTGGGCACGCGTCATCGTGACGGCACTGGCCATTGCCGCCTATGCCTTCTTGCTGGTGCCGCTGGGTTTCGTGCTGGCCTCCACGCTGCTGAGCGTGGGGTTGACCGCCTATTACGGCTATCGACGCCATGGCGTCAACCTAGCGGCGTCGCTGGGCGTGGTACTGGCCCTTTACCTGACCATGACGCGGGTAATGGATGTTTATCTGCCCACCGGCGTACTGCCGTTCTAAGCAGGCGTGCAAGCGCACGCTTAGCAGGCTTTAACGAGAGACACTCCCATGGATGCCTTGAACAATCTGATGTACGGCTTTGGCATCGCGCTAGAGCCCATCAATATCGCCTACGTATTTGCCGGTGTGTTTGCCGGTACCATCATCGGCATGCTGCCCGGCCTAGGGCCGATCAGCGCGCTGGCCCTGATGATTCCGATTACCTTTGCCATGGAGCCCTCCTCCGGGTTGATTCTGATGGCCGGGGTCTACTACGGCGCCATCTTTGGCGGCTCGACCTCCTCCATCCTACTCAACGCCCCGGGCGTGGCGGGCACGGTGGCGACCTCCTTCGATGGCTACCCGATGGCCAAGCAGGGCATGGCGGGTAAGGCGCTGGCCATTGCCGCTTACGCCTCCTTCATCGGCGGCACGGTGTCGGTGATCTTTTTGATGCTGGTGGCCCCGCTGCTTTCCAAAGTGGCGGTGAGCTTTGGCCCGGCTGAGTACTTCGCCCTGATGGTGCTGGGCTTGACGGCGGTCGTATCACTGTCGGACAAGTCGCTGGTCAAAGGCCTGATTGCGGCGGTCGTCGGCGTGATGATTTCGATCGTCGGGATCGACACGCAAACCGGCACTGAGCGCTTTACCTTCGACTCGATCCAGCTGCTCGACGGTATCGACTTCCTGGTCGTGGCGCTGGGTATCTTCGCCCTGGCGGAAGTGTTCTACATGCTGCTACGCGGCGGCGGTGGTAAAGAAGTGCCACGCAACGTGATCGGCTCGCTGAAGCTGAGCCGTGGCGAAGTGAAGAAGATCGCTGGCCCCATCAGCCGCAGCTCCGTACTGGGCTTCTTTACCGGCGTATTGCCGGGGGCGGGCGCCACCATTGGCTCTTTCCTGGGCTATAGCATGGAGAAGCGCCTAGCGAAAGATGGCGACACCTTTGGCCAAGGCAACATCAAAGGCGTGGCCGCGCCGGAGGCGGCCAACAATGCCGCGTGTACCGGCTCGTTCGTACCGCTGCTGACGTTAGGCGTACCGGGCTCCGGCACGACGGCGGTGCTGTTGGGCGCGCTTCTGGTGATGGGCGTCACGCCTGGCCCAATGATGCTGGAGCAGCGCCCGGACGTGTTCTGGGGCGTGATTGCCAGTATGTATATCGGCAACATCTTCCTGCTGGTACTCAACCTGCCGCTGATTCCGCTGATCGCCAAAATCCTCGACCTGCCGCGTCCGCTGCTGCTGTCGATGATCCTGATCTTCTGCATGATCGGCGTTTACGGCATGAGCTTCAGCGTGTTCGATCTGCTGCTGCTACTGGGCTTTGGCCTGTTGGGCTTGGGTATGCGTCTGTTTGGCTTCCCCACCGCGCCGCTGATTCTGGCGCTGATCCTCGGCAACATCATGGAAGAGTCCATGCGCCGGGCGCTGCAGATCTCCGGCGGTGACTGGACCACCTTCATCGACAAGCCCATCTCGCTGGCGCTACTGGTGATTGCGGTGCTGTCGCTGGGTTTGCCGCTGCTCAAAAAGCGGCGCAACAAAGCGGCCACCGCTGCTAACTGACCCGCTATGGCGGAACCCTAAAGCGTCCTCGCGTCTGCGAGGACGCTTTTTTTTATGCTATATCACCGCCTGTGGTGCAAAGCATCTTGTTGGTGCATGACAACCGTGCATGCGCGCTACTGTATTGCGCTATTTTGGTGCTAAGTGGCCTGGAGCATGTTTTTTGTATACGGCTAAGTGGTTGATTGTGTTTTTAATCATGGTCTTTGTTCCACATTGGCGCACCCCTTGCAGTGTGTAGAGCGACGTGTGAAGAACGAGCAGCAACTCGCTACCCACGAGTGGACGCACCAAGTGCTCCGTCGCCTCGATAACGACAACGCTTGGCCGCGGTACCCCAAACACGAGCCCCAACCATAAGGGGCGCAAGGAGGTTCAAGTGACCACACTGCAGCGCAAGACACACCCTCGTACCCTTAGCCGTTTCGCTACTGCCTTGATCACCGCCGCCGTTATGGGCGCGAGCGCCCAAGCGGTCGCCCAAGATGACGACCCCATTAAAGTCGGTATTCTGCACTCGCTCTCTGGCACCATGGCCATCAGTGAATCCACCCTGAAAGACACCGTGGAAATGCTCATCGAGCAGCAGAACGAGGCCGGTGGCCTGTTGGGCCGTCAGCTAGAGGCCGTGGTGGTCGACCCTGCGTCCAATTGGCCGCTGTTTGCCGAACGCGCCCGTGAGCTGCTGGCCCAGGAAGAGGTGGATGTGATCTTCGGCAACTGGACCTCCGTCTCCCGTAAAGCGGTGCTGCCGGTGGTCGAAGAGCTCAACGGCCTGCTGTTCTACCCGGTGCAGTACGAGGGCGAAGAGTCGTCGGAAAACGTCTTCTACACCGGGGCTGCCCCTAATCAGCAGGCCATTCCTGCCGTGGAGTATTTGATCAACGAAGTGGGCATCGAGCGCTTCGCGCTGATCGGTACCGACTACGTCTACCCGCGCACCACCAACCGCATCTTAGAAGCCTTCCTGAAAGATGAGCACGGCGTGGCGGAAGAGGACATCATGGTCAACTACACGCCCTTCGGCCACTCGGATTGGCAGAACATCGTCTCCGAAATCCGCCGCTTTGGCGAAGAGGGTAAGCCCACCGCCGTGATCTCTACCATTAACGGCGACGCCAACGTGCCGTTCTACCGCGAGCTGGCTAACCAGGGTATCGACGCCGCCGACATTCCGGTCATCGCCTTCTCGGTGGGCGAGCAGGAACTGTCCGGTATCGATACCGCGCCGTTGGTGGGCCACCTGGCCGCCTGGAACTACTTCATGAGCGTGGATACCGACGCCAACTATGACTTCATCGATGCCTGGATCGAGCATACCGGTGACGAGATGTCGGTGACCAACGACCCCATGGAAGCGCACTACATCGGCTTCAACATGTGGACCGAAGCGGTGCGTAAAGCGGGTACCACCGACGTGGACGCGGTGAAAGACGCGATTATCGGCGTGACCGTGCCGAACCTCTCCGGCGGCTATGCGGCGATGATGCCCAACCACCACATCACCAAACCGGTGCTGATTGGCGAAGTTCAGGATAACGGGCAGTTCGATATCGTTTGGCAAACGCCCTCTACCGTGGCCGGTGATGCGTGGTCGGACTACCTACCGGGCTCCCGCGACCTGATCGCCGATTGGCGCAAGCCCATGGAGTGCGGCAACTTCAACGTTGTGAACGGCTCGTGCGGGGGTAGCACCGCCGCAGAAGAAGCCGAAGCAGCGCTCGCCGAGTAACGCTCGCCGGGTAATCCTTGCCCCTACTGTGCCTGTTTATCGGTGCAGTAGGGGAGCACGCTATCTCCCCCCTTCGATCACCAAAGGAAGAACCCCATGAGGCGTTTCCTTTCCTTGGGGCTACTGTGTCTGATGCTACTCGGCACCGCCGTGACGGCGCAGGCACAAAGCAGCTCCTCGAACCCCGATGACCAAGCAGCCCTTGCGCTACTCAGCGCGCTGGATGTGGACTCCTACCGCGATAAAGGCGACGCCATTACCGCCATTTTACAAAGCGACGACGAGCGCGCACGCGACTGGCTGCAGGCGCTGCTGGATGGCCGCCTGCAGCGCACCGACGATGGCCGCTTCGTGCTGGTGCTGGATAATCGCGGCCGCGACTGGCCGGTGGCCGATGCGCTGACCAACGAGCCGCTGGGCGACATGTCTCGCCGCGACTTGGACCGCATCGGCATCAACAATGCGCTGCGTAACCAGCTGCGTAGCGCCATTGCCGTGGTGGATCTCTACTCCCCCAACGTCGAGCGCCGCCGCACCTCCGCCGACCGTCTGCTGGGTGAAGTGGACGGCGAACTGGCCGAGACGTTGGCACCGGTGATTGCCGACGCAGAGGATGAGTACGTGCGCACACGCTTGGCGCAAGCGGTGGCGATATACCGCGCGGAACAGGGTGAGATGGCAGGCGTAGAAGCCCTCTCCGGCAGCCTACACCCGCGAGCTCGCGTGGCGCTGGGCCGTGCGGCGAACAGCGACGACGCTGTTGTTGCCGATGCAGCAACAGCGGCGCTGGCTGGCATTGAGCAGCAACTCAAGATCAACCGCGGCCTGGAGACGCTCTACTTCGGCTTGAGCCTGGGCTCGGTGCTGGTGCTGGCAGCCATTGGCCTGGCGATTACCTTTGGCGTTATGGGCGTGATCAACATGGCCCACGGCGAGCTGATGATGCTGGGCGCTTACACCACTTGGATGATGCAGCAGCTTCTGCCGGGCCAGCCGGGGCTGGCGCTGATTCTATCGATTCCGGCGGGCTTTATGGTGGCCGCCCTGGTAGGCATTGCCATCGAGCGGGGTGTGATTCAGTTCCTCAAAGGCCGCCCGCTGGAAACCTTGCTGGCCACCTTCGGTATCAGCTTGATTCTTCAGCAGCTAGTGCGCACGGTCATTTCACCGCTCAACCGCACCGTGGTGACGCCGGAGTGGATGAGCGGCTCGCTGGTGATCAACGACGCGCTCTCGCTGACCCTCAACCGTATGTACGTGCTGGGCTTTGCGCTGGTGGTGTTTGCCGCGCTGATGCTGATCATGCGCCGCACCCGACTAGGACTCGAAGTGCGTGCCGTCACCCAGAACCGCGCCATGGCACGCTCTATGGGCATTCGTGCCACTCGCGTGGACATCATGACGTTTGCGCTGGGCTCGGGCGTGGCGGGGTTGGCGGGCGTGGCGCTCTCCCAGCTCACCAACGTGGGACCCAACCTCGGCCAGAACTACATCATCGATTCGTTCATGGTGGTGGTATTCGGCGGCGTGGGTAACCTGTGGGGCACGCTGGTGGCGGGGCTCTCGCTGGGCGTGATCAATCAGGTGCTGGAGCCCTGGGCCGGTGCCGTGTTGGCCAAGATCATCGTGCTGGTGTTCATCATTCTATTCATTCAAAAACGCCCGCGTGGACTCTTCCCGCAGAAGGGCCGGGCTGCGGAGGGCTAAGTGATGACGATGCAATCGACGTCCAGTCAATTCTGGCTGACACGCCCGTTCGGTGAGCGGGCCACGCAACTTTTCCTCGGCGTGCTGCTGAGCGCCCTGGTGCTGGTCACCGTGCTGCATTTGGCGGTGCCCCAGGGGCATCCGCTGCATGTGAACGCTTACACCGTCAACCTGTTCGGTAAGTACCTGAGCTACGCGCTGCTCGCGGTGGCGGTGGATTTGGTGTGGGGCTATTTGGGCATATTGAGCCTGGGCCACGGGGCGTTTTTCGCCATTGGCGGCTACGCCATGGGCATGTACCTGATGCGCCAAATCGGTGATCGCGGCACCTACGGCCATCCGGTCCTACCGGACTTCATGGTGTTCCTCAACTGGGACAGCCTGCCCTGGTACTGGCACGGCTTCGACATGGCCTGGTTCGCCTTTGCCATGGTGCTACTGGCACCGGGGATGCTGGCGCTGGTGTTCGGCTTTTTGGCCTTCCGATCGCGGGTCACGGGGGTGTATCTCTCGATCATCACCCAGGCGCTCACCTTTGCCCTGATGCTGGCCTTCTTCCGCAACGAGATGGGCTTTGGCGGCAATAACGGCCTGACCGATTTCCGCGAGCTGCTGGGCTTCAACCTGCGTAGCGACGCCACCCGCTTGGGGCTATTCATTGCCACCGGCGTGGCGCTGGCGCTGGGCTATATCCTCTGCCGCGCCATCGTCACCAGCAAGCTGGGCCGGGTCTGTGTGGCGACGCGCGATGCCGAGGCGCGCACGCGTTTCATAGGCTATCGCGTCGAGCGCTTCCAGCTCTTCGTGTTCGTGGTCTCGGCCATGCTGGCAGGCCTTGCCGGGGCGCTTTATGTACCGCAGGTGGGTATCATCAACCCCAGCGAGTTCTCGCCGCTGTTCTCCATCGAAATCGTGCTGTGGGTGGCGTTGGGTGGCCGGGCCACGCTGTACGGCGCGGTGATCGGCGCGATTTTGGTCAACTACGCCAAAACCATTTTCACCGGCATCATGCCCGACGCCTGGCTGTTCGCGCTGGGCGCGCTGTTCGTGCTGGTGACGGTGCTGCTGCCCAAAGGCGTGGCGGGGCTGTTAGGCCACCTAAAGCGCCGTAAAGAGGAGGATCACCCACCCAAGGAGGCCACCGCATGAGCCTATTACAATCGCTAAAAGCGCGGGATAGGGTGTTCGATTTCATGGCGACCCAGTCCTCGCCGGTCGACGTGCGCCACGGCCCGATTCTGTATATGGAAGACGTCACCGTCAGCTTCGATGGCTTCAAGGCGATCAACAACTTGAACTTGACCATCGACGACGGCGAGCTGCGCTGCATCATCGGCCCCAACGGGGCCGGTAAAACCACCATGATGGATATCATCACCGGCAAGACGCGGCCTACCGAGGGCAGCGTGTGGTTCGGCAGCCGCCACAACCTGCTGCAAATGAACGAGCCAGACATTGCTAGCCTCGGCATTGGCCGTAAGTTCCAGAAGCCCACGGTGTTCGAAGCGCTCAGCGTGTTCGAGAACCTGGAGCTGGCGATGGCCGCTGACAAGCGCATCTTCCCCACGCTGACCGCCCGCATGACCGGCGAGATCAAAGACCGCATCGACGACGTGCTGGAAACCATCGGCCTGACCGAGCTGCGCTTTCAGCCCGCCGGGATCCTCTCCCACGGCCAAAAACAGTGGCTGGAGATCGGCATGCTGTTGATGCAGCGCCCGCGTCTGCTGTTGGTGGATGAGCCGGTGGCGGGCATGACCGAGCAGGAGATGGAGCGCACCGCCGAGCTGCTCACCGGCTTGGCGGGCAAGCAGTCGGTGGTGGTGGTAGAGCACGATATGGGCTTCGTGCGCTCGATTGCGCGTAAGGTGACCGTGCTGCACCAGGGCAGCGTGCTGGCCGAAGGCAGCATGGATCAGGTCTCCAATGACCCTAAAGTGGTCGAGGTGTATCTAGGGTCGGATGAAGAGGAGAGCGCCTGATGCTAGCCATTGAAAAGCTCAACCAGTTCTACGGCGAGAGCCACACCCTGTGGGACTTAGACCTAGACGTGCCCGCCGGGCAGTGCACCTGCGTGATGGGCCGCAACGGGGTGGGTAAAACCACCCTGATGAAAGCCATCATGGGCGAAGTCGCGGTGAAAAGTGGTCAGCTGCGCTACCAGGGCGACGGCAGCGAGATCGAACTCACCAAAAAAGCCGTGGAAGCGCGCTCGCGACTGGGCATCGGCTTCGTGCCCCAGGGGCGGCAGATCTTCCCGCTGCTCACGGTGGAGGAGAACCTGCGCACCGGCTTGGCCGCCCGAGGCGACGGGCTGAAGAAAATCCCCAAGCGCATCTACGAGCTGTTTCCGGTGCTCGAAGAGATGAAGCACCGCCGAGGCGGTGACCTATCCGGCGGGCAACAGCAGCAGCTTGCCATTGGCCGCGCGCTGGTGATCGAACCGAAGCTGCTGATTCTGGACGAGCCCGGCGAGGGCATTCAGCCCAATATCGTCGCCCAAATCGGCCAGGTGATTCGCCAACTGATCAAAGAGGACGGCCTGACGGTGCTGCTGGTCGAGCAAAAGCTGCCCTTTGCCCGCAAATACGCCGATCGCTTCGTCATCATGGACCGCGGCCGTCCGGTGGCCAAAGGCGAGATCAGCGAACTCTCCAACGAGCTGATCAAGCAGCATTTGACGGTTTGAGTTATCCACACCCCCTTTAACCTTTCTTTTCCTGTTTACTGAGCACACTCTAATAGCCCTCTCGTTTCATGTAGAAAAGAGGGGGCTTTTTGCTTAAAACCCTGCGCTGAGTAGGTTTTGGCGCTGCGTTTTATGTGTAACATGGCCAGTTTCAACAACAATCGTTGGGTGGGGTATGCGTTATAAAGACAAACATCAGCTCGCTGCCGAGTGGCAGGCACTCCTGGAGCGCACGCCGGTGGCGCTTCGCCAGGCGGTGGAGACGCTGGTGAAATCCCGCCGCGATATCTTTGCCGATCATTTTTATCAAGTGATGTTGGAAGACCCCCACGCGTCGCTGTTTCTCTCCAATGAGCAGGTAAAAAACCGGCTGCACCCCTCCATGCAGCGCTGGCTCAGTGCTATGTTTGCCGTCGAGCATGCGGATTTCGAATCGCTGGTCGAGCAGCAGGAAAAGGTTGGCCAAGTGCATGCGCGTATCGATATTCCCGTGAATTTAGTGCTCAACGGCGCGCGACAGTTGAAGCAGGCGCTGTATGCGCACATTCACGCTACCCTGGGGGCGGAACTCTCCTCCGGCGAGGCGGCGGTGTATGTGTCCGATCATATCGATATGGCGATGGAAATCATGAGCCACGCCTACTCCGTGGCCAACAATCGCAACACCCGCACCGAAGAAGCCTATAAGCTGTTTTCTTTGACCCAGAGCATCGGCGATGAGCGCGAGCGGCAGCGTTCGGCGCTGCTCGATTGGGAAAACGCACTGATGTTTGCCGTCGCTGCGCAGCAGGCAACGACGGCTTTACCCCGATTAGCCAGTTCCGAGTTTGGGCTTTGGTATCACCACAAGGCGTGTCACGCCTTTGAGGGCGCGCCGGAAATTACCACCATTTCACGGCATGTTCGTCGCGTGGACGAGGAGTGGCTCGTCCAGCTAGGCGACTCAGACAGCCAGCGTCGCCTGACCGCGTTGAGCAGCATTCGCGATGCGGCTCGCACGATCTTGATGCTGTTGGATGACGTTCTGGATCGCGCCTCGGGGCTCGAAGCAGGCCGCGATAGCCTGACGCGTTTGCTCAATCGCAAGTTCCTCTCGGTGGTGCTGAACCGTGAAATAGAGATCGCGCGCCACTCGGAAAAGTGTTTTGCGCTTCTCATGGTGGATATCGATCACTTCAAGGCGATCAACGATACCCACGGCCATGACGCGGGCGACCATGTGCTGCAGCAGGTGGCCAGCATTCTCGACCGCTCGACCCGGGGCGGTGACTACGTGTTCCGCATGGGCGGTGAAGAGTTTTTGATCGTGCTAGTGGATACGGACCAAGACGGTAGCCGCCTGTTTGCCGAGCGGCTGCGCCACGCCGTGGCCAAAGAGCCGATGTTGGCCGCTGCCGATACGCTGCTGAACGTCACGGTGAGTATCGGTGTCACGCTGCACGATGGTCACCCCGATTACCAGCGCTCGATGCAGCGTGCCGACCAGGCGCTATACCAAGCGAAACGCAGTGGGCGCGATCGGGTGGTGGTGGCCGCGGCCACTGAGTAATATCGCTGTCTGCCTTGTTTCGGTCATTTATCTACGGAGAACACCATGTCGATGCGCGCTACGCTACTTACAGCACTGTTGATGATGAGTACCCCGCTGTTGGCGGCCCACCACGGTGGCGATTCCTCTGAGGCGATGGCAGGGCACTCCGCTATTGAAGCGGAGCAACCCTGGACCCGTGCCACGCCGCCGGGAGCGGGGGCGGGCGGTGGCTTCGTCACCCTTACCAATCACGGCGATGGCGACGACATGCTGATAGGAGCGACCAGTCCGGTCACCGAGCGTGTCGAGATTCACATCATGGAGATGGACGGCGATGTGATGCGCATGGCCCCCCTGCCCGGTGGCATCGAGTTACCGGCGGGTGGGAGCGTGACGCTCGCGCCGGGCGGCTTGCACTTGATGTTGATGGAACTGGACTCACCCATCGTCGAGGGTGAGCCCGTCCCCGTGACGCTGGAGTTCCAACACGCCGAGCCGATGGAGATCGAGCTTCGGGTGCTGCCCGTAGGGGCGTCTCCAGAGGGTCACCACCATGAAAGTGGTCATAGTCATGGTCATAATCACGCGGCGCACTAAGCAGCCCGCCGCGTCAGTCTACCGCCCCGTTAGCCTTGGCGAGCGGGGCGGCGCTCTTGCAATGGCCGCACGATCAGCCAGTCGATGATCAGCATCACGAGCAGCGACGCCCCAACGAGCGGAAACAGCACGCCGCCTATCACTAACATGGCGATCAGCCCACGAAACACGCGTTTATCAGTGGGCAAGGGCGGCACGCCCATGCCCCCCGAAGGACGGCGTTTCCACCACATCACACCGGCCGCCACGCACATCACGATGATCGCGATACACACCGCCAGCAGCACGAGCTGATTGATCAGCCCAAACTCCTGCCCCAAATGTACATTAATTCCAAACTCCAGCCAGCGACCGAGCGGGCCGTAGTCGGCGTAGTGCATATCGATTAGCGGCTTGCCGCTGTACTGGTCGAGGTGGACCACGCGCTGCTGGGACAAGTCATCGGGATAAATCGAGCCGGTGTACACCCCGGCGGCCGTGGTAGGTAGGTTGACCGTGTAGCCCTGCTGCAAGCCCAGCGCTTCCAGCTGCGCCACGGCGTTGTTCAACCCAATGCGCGGGGTGGGCGCGGCGGGCGGTGTCGATTCCGGCACTTGCGCCTGCTCCAGCGACCAGCTCGTGCTGCCCTGGTCGCTCAGGTAGGCGTTGGACATCGGCACTTCAACACGCACGCCGGACGGGTAGCCAAAGTTATTGCCGTTGGCCCACTCATTCACCTGCGCGCCCCACACCCCCGACCACGGCATGCCGGTAATGGCCAGAAAGACGATAAACCCGCCGACAAAGAGCCCCAGCACCGCGTGCAGGTCGCGCCAGAATACGCGGCTTTTAGGCTTGCCGCGCACGCGCACCACGCCGCCGCTGCCTTTGCGCGGCCACCACAGATAGATACCCGTGACGACCAGCAAGATCGACCAGCCCGCGGCCATCTCGATCAGCTTGCGCGGCGTTTGCCCGAAAAATTTAAAGCTATGCAGGTAGCGCACGGTCCACATCACCGTGCCCCGGTCATCCAGCGAGCCCAGCACCTCGGCAGTGTACGGGTTCACATAGACGGCCAACCGTTCTCCGCTAAGGGTATTGACGGTAATTTCAGCCGAGTTTTCCGGCGTGGTGGGGGAGGTGTACTTCACCGCCGTGCCGGGGTGCGCCTGCAGCGCGGCGCTCACGAGCGTTGCGGGTGGCTGCACGTCCTGCTGTGCCTCCACGCGCTTGAGATCGTAGTGGATGAGGGCATCTAACTCGTCATCGAACAGGTAAAGCGCTCCGGTCAGCGACAGAGTAATCAAAAAAGGCAGGACTAACAGGCCTGCATAAAAGTGCCAGCGCCAAACGGCGCGATACAGATCGAGTGACGCTTTGCGCGCCACCTGGGAAGACGTCATCGTCGTCATACAACGCTCCAAGCGCCCGTGGCGCCGCGCCGGGCGTACCAGCGGCATCACAGGCAAAATAAGTGGTTAGCCACACCCGTTATGGGGTGGCCCGTCATGGGGTGGCAAAGGGGAAATATCGGTGCGTTAAATGAGGCGTGGCGACGGTGGGGCGCGGGAGTGAGCGTGGGGATAGTGACGTGACACCCCAGCGCGCGAAGCGAACACCGAGGGCAGGGGCGTACGCGATGGAAATGCCGTGCTGCCAATGGCGGGTAAGTGTTGAGGGGCGGTCGGCGTATGCTGCCATAAGCCGCAATAATCACAGGGGTGATACCAGCGGTGGAGCGGGTCATGGTCGTGCGGCGACGGGGCGGGCGACGTCGTAGAATGCGTGGCATGCTGGCCATGGGCATGCGCGGTAGCGTGGCCCTGCGCTTGAAACTGCGAGAGGAGCGGCCCGGCAAATACCAGAAAGAGCGCCGCGAACGCCAAGTAGAGCGCTATACGGTACCCCATGGAATTTGCCGAGCGGAAAGGTCGCATCTCACACTACGCTTTGTAAGCGGCTTAAAGAGAGAGAATTGTACAGCTTGACGCGTGAGCAGCGCACTCAGTGCCGTATATGAACGCTGTGGTGTATTGCCGCGAAGGACGATGACGGTGCTTGAGTCTATTTGGTGCAATGTTCGATGGAGATGCTCTTTTTTGGTGCTTTAAAGCAGCGTCGAGACCCATGGCAGCGGCTGTCAACCACTGTGTGAGCGGCCGAGACGCACCGCTGCCGCGCTTTCACCATTTTGGCGCACTCTTTGCATTGTAAGGCAATGATTTATCTACCAGGAAGCGACAGCGCCCCATGATGTTGAGCGAACCCGCCCCCGCCGCCGCTGGTTCTGGCCACCGCTTTGACGCCGAGCGTCGCTGGGCCGCCTCGCTGGCCCTACGCTTTGCCAACCGCGATGGCGTCACCCGGCTAGTGCAGGCACGCCACCAAGGGCCATTACGAGTACAACGCCCCTTCTACCCGGAAGGCAGCCAGGAAGCGTGCCACGTTTACGTATTGCACCCGCCTGGCGGGCTCGTCAGCGGCGATGCGCTGACCATTCGTGCCCATGTCGAGCGCGGCGCCCACGCGCTACTCACCACGCCCGCGGCCAACAAGCTCTACAAAGCCGACAGCCAAGACGTGGCCTGGACACAGCACACCGAGCTGGCGGTCGAAGAGGGCGGCTCCTTGGAGTGGCTGCCCCAGGAAACCATCGCGTTCGATGGGTCGAAAGGTAGCCAGCGTACGCACATTGCGCTCCAAGGCACCGCCCGCTGCCTGGGCTGGGAAGTGATGGCCCTTGGCCGCCCGGCCAGCGAGTTGCCCTATGTCTCCGGGCGCATCGAGCAGCACTTTCGCTTGACCCTGGATGGCAAACCGCTATGGCTTGAACGCCAGCCGCTAGACCCCGGGCACCCACGCTTTGCGGGCCGCTGGGGCCAAGGCGGTGCCACGGTGCAGGCCACGCTCTGGGCCGTGGGGCTCGACGATGCCGCTGCGGCCATCGACGCACTGCGTGAAGCGCTGCCGGATAACCCCCGCTGGGCGGTGACCGTTCGCCATGGCGTACTGCTATTGCGCTATTTAGGTGCATCCCGAAACGAAGCCTGGGCGCTGTGTGAGCAGGCCTGGCACCTACTGCGGCCCCGTTGGATCGAGCGCAAGGCGCACACGCCGCGTATTTGGCTAACCTAATGAGTAATACGCTCATAACGCTGGAGAGGCTCCATGGAACTAACCCCACGAGACAAAGACAAGCTGATGCTGTTTACCGCGGCTCAGCTTGCCGAACGCCGCAAAGCGCGCGGCCTGAAACTCAACTACCCCGAAGCCGTGGCGCTGATCAGCTTCGAGATCATGGAAGGCGCACGGGATGGCAAGAGCGTGGCCGATTTGATGAGTTACGGCCGCGAGATCCTGACCCGCGACGACGTGATGGAGGGCGTGGCGGAGATGGTCGATGAAGTGCAGGTGGAAGCCACTTTTCCCGATGGCACTAAGTTGGTCACCGTCCACACCCCTATCAATTAACCGTCCACCGCTAGGAGAGTGCCATGATTCCCGGTGAGTATCAGTTGTACGAAGAGGATATCGAGCTGTGCGCGGGCCGCGAACGCATCACCGTCGAGGTGGCCAATACCGGCGACCGCCCCATTCAGCTCGGCTCCCACTACCATTTTGCCGAAGCCAATCCGGCGCTGGTGTTCGACCGCGATAAAACCCGTGGCTACCGCCTGGACGTCGCCGCCGGCACCGCCATCCGCTTCGAGCCCGGTCAAACCCGCGACGTCACGCTGATACCGTTCGTCGGCAAGCGGGAAATCTACGGCTTCCGTGGCGATGTGATGGGGCCGCTCGATTAGCCAACGGATTAATAAAGAACAACCGTCGGTAGGGCGGGCATCGGCTGGGTGACTGTTCACACAGGCGATGCCCGCCCAGCACTGGACTCAACGCTTGAGGCAGAGGCAAATATGAAACCGGTAAACAAGATCAGTCGGCAAGCCTACGCCGATATGTATGGCCCCACGGTAGGCGACCGCGTGCGCCTGGGCGACACCGAACTCTGGATCCAAGTCGAAAAAGACGCCACCCACTACGGTGAAGAAGTGAAGTTTGGCGGCGGCAAGGTCATCCGCGATGGTATGGGTCAAAGCCAGCGCCAGGATGCCTCGGTGATGGACACCGTGATCACCAACGCGCTGATTCTGGACTGGTGGGGCATCGTCAAAGCCGATGTGGGGCTGCAAAACGGCCGCATCGCCGCCGTTGGCAAAGCCGGCAACCCCGACACCCAGCCCGATGTCGAGATCGTCATTGGCCCCGGCACCGAAGTGATTGCGGGCGAAGGCAAAATTCTCACTGCAGGCGGCATCGACGCGCATATCCACTTCATCTGCCCCCAGCAGGTGGAAGAAGCGCTGATGAGCGGCGTCACCACCATGCTCGGCGGCGGCACCGGCCCTGCCACCGGCTCCAACGCCACCACCTGCACCCCCGGTGAGTGGCACATTGGCAAGATGCTCCAGGCGGTGGACGATCTGCCCATGAACATCGGCCTGCTCGGCAAGGGCAACGCCAGCCTGCCGGAAGGGCTCGAAGCGCAGTTGGAAGCCGGTGCCATGGGCCTCAAACTCCACGAAGACTGGGGGACTACCCCGGCCTCTATCGATAACTGCCTGAGCGTGGCGGAAAAGTACGACGTGCAGATCGCCATCCACACCGACACGCTCAACGAGTCCGGCTTCGTGGAAGACACCCTGGCGGCCTTCAAAGAGCGCGGCATCCACACCTACCACACCGAAGGCGCAGGCGGCGGTCACGCCCCGGACATTCTCACCGCCTGCTCCAAGGAGTATGTGCTTCCGTCCTCCACCAACCCCACACGTCCCTACACGGTGAACACCATCGACGAGCACTTGGATATGCTCATGGTGTGCCACCACCTGGACCCCAATATTCCCGAAGACGTGGCCTTTGCCGATTCACGCATTCGCCGCGAAACCATCGCCGCCGAGGATATCCTCCACGACCTGGGCGTGATCTCGATGATCGCTTCCGACTCCCAGGCCATGGGCCGGGTGGGTGAAGTGGTCTGCCGCACTTGGCAAACGGCGCACAAAATGAAGGTGCAGCGCGGCCTGCTGCCGGAAGACGAGGCGATGGGGGCCGATAACCTGCGCGCCAAGCGTTACATTGCCAAGTACACCATCAACCCTGCGATTACCCACGGTATTGCCCACGAGGTCGGTTCGATCGAAGTCGGCAAGCTGGCGGATTTGGTGCTGTGGAAGCCCGCGTTCTTCGGCGTGAAGCCATCGCTGATTTTGAAAGGCGGCATGATTGCGGCTGCACCCATGGGCGACCCCAACGCCTCGATTCCTACACCGCAGCCGGTGCACTACCGCCCCATGTTCGGCACCTTTGGCCGCGCGGCCAGTCAGGTAAGGCTCAACTTCGTCAGCCAGGCCGCCATCGATGCGGGCATCCAGGAGCGGCTGGGCCTACAAAGCACGTTGTCCGCCTGCAAGAACGTGCGCGGCGTGCGCAAAAAGGACATGAAGCTCAACGACGCCTGCCCAGAGCTCACCGTCGACCCGCAAACCTACGAAGTGCGCTGCGACGGCGAACTGCTCACCTGCGAGCCCGCCACCGAGCTGCCGCTGGCGCAGCGGTATCACTTGTTTTGAACATAGAGAACACACTCCCATGACATGATAGCCGGGAGTAGCCCGTAGAGAGGGTCTTTTGCCATGGCCGGAAAATGTTCCCTACATTTCCGGCATTTCCTCCATCCATGGAGGTCAGATGGCAAAAGTAGCGTACAGGGAGGTATTCACAGCGCCCTCTCGTAGGGTTGCTCCCGGCGAGCCCCCCAAGGCTATAACAGGACGGTATCGATGTTGAAACTGATTGAACGCCTCGGCCCCGTAGAAGAGGACACCGCCAGCGACACGCTGACACTGCCCTTCGAGCTGCGCATTCGTGGCCGCTTGAAAGCCGAGAGCGATAGCGGCCAGCCGCTGGGCCTGTTTCTGGATCGCGGCCCGGTATTGCGCGATGGTGAAGGCCTGAAAGCCGACAATGGCGAGATCGTGCGCGTTTGTGCCGCCATCGAGCCCGTGGTGACCGCGCGAGTGAGTACTGGCTTACCCCTGGCACGGCTGGCGTACCACCTCGGCAATCGCCATGTGCAGCTGGCGCTGGGTGAAGACGAGCAGGGCGGCTGGGTGCGCTTCCCACCCGACCACGTTCTCGAAGAGCTGGCCGAGCTGCTGGGCGCCACACTCGAGCACCACAACGCCACCTTCGACCCCGAGCCGGGCGCCTATAACCAGGTGGGGGGTGGGCATTCGCACGGCCATGGTCATAGCCATGGCCACGGGCATTCCCATGCTCACGACCACGACCACGACCACGACCACGACCACGACCACGACCACGACCACGACCATGGACACAGCCATGCCCACTGAGCCGCCATCCGACCTCGCGCTGCTCGGGCTGATGCAGCTCGTTAGCCCCGCGCTGCCCATCGGTGCCTTTGCCTTCTCGCAAGGGCTGGAGAGCGCCTTTGAGCTGGGCTGGGTGAGTGACGAGCAGAGCCTAGCCGAGTGGCTCTCCGGCGTGCTGGACGATGGCTTGAGCCGCTGCGAGCTGCCCGTGATCGAGCGGCTACATCGCGCTTTCGAACAGCAGGATGGCACCGCCGTTGCCGCATGGGACGACTGGCTGGCCGCTACCCGTGAAACCGCCGAGCTCGCCGCCGAAGATAGCCGTCTGGGCGCCTCGCTCAAGCGGCTACTGGGCAGTCTCGACCTATTACCCCAACAAGACTCACTCACGCCCTTGCTGCCACCCCAGGCAGGCTATGTCACGCTATTTGCCTGGGCGGCTTATCAGCGCGGCATTCCCGTGCGCCAAGCATTGCTCGGTTTTGGCTGGGCATGGCTGGAAAACCAACTTGCGGTGGCCTGCAAAGCATTACCGCTGGGCCATACGGCGGCGCAGCGCATCATCGAACGGTTACGTAGTGAGCTGGTGACGGCGGTCGACCAAGCGCATCAACTCGACGATGACGAGCTTGGCCCCGCTCTGCCAGGCGTCGCTCTCGCCAGCGCTCTGCACGAAACCCAATACTCCCGCCTGTTTCGAAGTTAGCGGGCGTTATCCATTAGGAGAAACATCATGACTCACTGTTTACGCGTTGGCGTGGGTGGCCCGGTCGGCTCCGGCAAAACCGCCCTGCTCAAGCAACTCTGCTCGGCACTGCGCGACCACTACGATATCGCCGTGGTCACCAACGATATCTATACCCGTGAAGACGCCGATTTCCTGCTCAAGCACGATGCGCTGCCCGCCGACCGCATTCTCGGTGTCGAAACCGGCGGTTGCCCGCACACGGCGATTCGGGAAGATGCTTCCATGAACTTGGCAGCGATTGACGAGCTACACACCCGTCATCCCAAGCTGGAGCTGGTGCTGGTGGAATCCGGCGGCGATAACCTCTCTGCTACCTTTAGCCCCGAGCTTTCCGACCTGACGCTCTACGTCATCGATGTTTCCGCTGGCGATAAGATTCCCCGCAAAGGGGGGCCTGGCATCACCAAATCGGACCTGCTGATCATCAACAAGATCGACATCGCCGAGCAGGTACACGCCTCGCTGGAGGTGATGGAGCGCGACTCGAAGAAAATGCGCGGCGAGCGCCCCTTCGTGTTCACCAATCTCTACGATGGCGTGGGCCTCGAAGAGATCATTCGCTTCATTCTTGATAAAGGCATGCTGGAGGAGCGACGCCCGCAGGTGGCCACGGCCTAACTGCTCACGACGCTCGACGCATAAAAAAGCTGCCCAGCCCGGGAAACCCGGTGCTGGGCAGCGTTGTTTCGTGGCTGGCACCGCGCCAAAACGGGCCGTCCCTGGCCACCACTCCGTCACAGTGAACCGATAATCGATCGATAACCTTAACCCATGTTATGAAACGGCTGTTCATACGCTAATTTACTGTCCATAAACTAAAAAACGCATCCCAAGCTAAAGCTGATGGCAAGTAGGTCGATAATGAATTTACAAAAATTCAAATATCTGACCACGACTCCATTGGAAGAAACGTCATGACGAGTAATCCCCCCTCCACGCTGAAAAAGCGCCGTTCGAGTCTGCAAACCAAAGTACTGATGTTGGTGCTGCTTCCTTTGCTGCTGGTCACCGTTGCGCTGGTGTCGTTTGATGCGTATAGCCGCACGCAAGATACTCAGGAGATGTTGGCCGAACAGCGCAACATGTTGATCGAAGAGCGCCGAGCAGCCGTCCAAGACATTGTCCAAGTGGCCATGACGGCCATTGCCCCGATCTATGAGGCAGCAGGGCCTAACGATGAAGCGGCGAAACAAGAAGTGGCCAGTATCATCCGTGCTATGCGGTTTGAAGATAACAACTATCTCTTCATTTATGACTTCGACGGTAACAATATCGTCACGGCACCCGCTCCAGAGCGAGAGGGGACCAATATGATCGATGCGCAAACGCCCGATGGCACCTATTTGATTCGTGACATCATCGAGCTTGCTCGTAGCGGAGGTGGTTATTATAGCTACGTATGGGATCACCCCGGCACGCAAGCCATGGAAACGAAGCACTCGTTCGTGGGGCGCCTCGAAAAGTGGGATTGGCTGATCGGTGCGGGGGTCTACGTGGTGGATATGGAAAACGCCTTGGCCGAGATCGAAACACGGGCGATGAGCGATTTACGTGACTCTATCGGGATCACTGTCCTGATGGCGGCTGCCTTGTTCATCGCGATAGCCATGCTGACGTATGCTTTCGTTCGTCGTTTGGTAGGCCCGATCAAACGTGCTGCTGATGCCATGCTTGATATTGCCCAGGGTCGTGGTGACCTAACCCGTCGTCTTACCATAGAGAGCAACGATGAAGTGGGGAACCTCGCTGTCCAGTTCAACGCCTTTGCTGGCCGCATGCAGGATACCCTGCGCGACGTACGCCGCAGCACCGTAAGCGTCTACCACTCGGCGGGCGACATTTCCCACAGCTCGGAAGAACTGGCGACGCGCACCGAGCAGGCAGCGGCCAACTTGCAAGAAACCTCGGCTTCCATGGAAGAGATCACGTCCACCGTGAACCACAGCGCCGATAATGCCCAGCAGGCCAACAAGTTAGTGCAGTCCACCGCCGAAGTGGCGCACCAAGGCGAAGAGGCCATGGGGCAGGTCGAGCGCACCATGCGCGATATCAACGACTCCGCCTCGCGTATCAGTGACATCATCACGATGATCGACGCGATTGCCTTCCAGACCAATATTCTGGCGCTTAATGCCTCGGTCGAAGCCGCCCGCGCAGGGGAGCACGGTCGTGGGTTTGCGGTGGTGGCTCAGGAGGTTCGCACGCTAGCCAGTCGCTCCAGTAACGCGTCGAAAGAGATCCGCGAGCTGATCGATGCATCCGTACAGCACACCCACACCGGTGCGGAGCTGGTCCGCAGCGCAGGGGCCACCATGCGTGACATCGTCGAAAGCGTCTCGAAGGTCACTGACGTGATCGGTGAAATCAGCGCGGGGGCCAAAGAGCAGAGCAGTGGTATTGGTCAGATCAACACCGCCGTGGCGGAGATGGACACCATGACGCAGCAAAACGCCGCCATGGTGCAAGAGGCCACCACCGCCGCAGCGGACATGCGCCGCCACGCCGAGCACCTGAACGAACTGATCAACTCGTTCGTGCTAGGAGAAGACAGCGCCTCAGCGCCGTCACGCAGCGGGGCGCGCCAAGCGTTGCCCGCCAGCGGCGCCAACGGCACGGGGGCGGGCCAGGAGCTCAAGCGTCCAGCCCTGGCCGCCAAGCCGTCGTCTGCCGAGCATAGCGCAGACGACTGGGAAGAGTTCTAAGCGTGACGCTGGCGCAGGTGGTTGATCACGCCACCTTGCGCGATCAGCTCCCGCTGGCGGGGGCTGAGACCATGATGTAGCGTCAGCTCGCCTTTACCGGGGACATGCGCGGTCAGCGTGTCCCCGCACTCCAGTTGCCCATAGAGATCTTCGATCACCAAGCGGTCGCCCTCTGCGAGTAGGGCATTGTCTTGCTCGTGGGTAAACGTCAGTGGTAGAGCCCCGAAGCAGATCAGGTTTTGCCAGTGAATCCGCGCAAAACTCTTCGCGACCACCACCTGTAGCCCCAAATAGCGTGGCACCAGTGCGGCATTCTCGCGGCTGGAGCCTTGCCCGTAATTCGCCCCGCCAATAATTGCGTGCCCGCCCTGGGTGCGGGTGCTGTCTGCGCGCTCGGCGTAGGTCGGGTCGACCGCCTCGAACGTGAACGGCGCCGACGCATACACGCTGCTCCAATACGGCAGCACCCGCTGTCCGGCGGGCATGATGTCGTCGGTGGAGATATTGTCGCCCGTGACCAGCAGGACGGGAATGTCGAGACGATGGGGCAGCGGGCTGAGTTCTGGCAGCGCAGGGGTGTTGTCGGTTTTCTGCAGCGCTTTCAACCGGGCTTCTTCAAGGGGAAGTGGCGCCTTGAACATGTCACGGTCCACCTTGACCTGGACGGGCTCCTGGGGGCGGGGGTAAGGCATGTCGAGGGTTCGCGGGTCGGTGATGACACCCTGGATGGCCGAGGCCGCCGCCGTTTCAGGGCTGCACAAGAACACGCTGTCTTCCCGCGTGCCGGAGCGCCCGGGAAAATTGCGCGGCACGGTACGCAGACTGTTGAGCCCCACGGCGGGAGCTTGGCCCATCCCGATACAGCCATTACAGCCCGCCTGGTGCAGCCGAGCGCCGCTGGCGACCAGGTCGGCCAGGTAACCCTGCTCGATCAGTGTCGTCAGTACCTGACGGGAAGAGGGGTTGATATCGAGCGAGACACCGTCGGCGACGCGCTTGCCGCGAACGATCTCGGCCACCACGGCAAAATCTCGAAACCCCGGGTTGCCCGACGACCCGATGTAGGCCTGATGCAGCGGCTGGCCTGCTGCCTCGCGCACGGTGACGACGTTATCGGGGCTAGAAGGTAGCGCAATCATGGGCTCCAACTGGCTGAGGTCGAGCGTTTCGTGCAGGTCGTAGTGGCAGCCGGGTTCGGCGGCCAGCGCCACCCAGTCGGCTTCCCGGCCTCGGGAGGCTAAAAAGCGCCGGGTCTCTTCGTCACTGGGGAAGATCGTGGCCGTGGCGCCCATTTCGGTGCCCATGTTGGCCAATACATGGCGGTCCATGGCAGAAAGATGCGCAAGCCCCGGTCCGTAATACTCGATCATGGTGTTTTTGCCACCCGCCACGCCGTGGCGTCGCAGCAATTCCAGCACGATGTCCTTCGCCGAGACCCAATCGGGCAATTGACCTTCCAGTTTGATGCCCCAAATTTTCGGCATGGTGACATACAGCGGTTCGCCCGCCATCGCCATGGCCACTTCGATACCCCCCGCGCCAATCGCCAGCATCCCGAGCGCACCCGCCGCCGTGGTGTGGCTGTCGCAACCGACGATGGATTGGCCCGGCACGCCAAAGTTTTCCATATGCACCGGGTGGCTAATGCCGTTACCGGGGCCTGAATACCACACGCCAAAGCGCTCGCAGGCGCTTTTCAAAAACAAGTAAGTTTCGGCGTTCAGGTTATCGGCCTGCACCAAGCCGTGGTCGATGTACTGCACGCTGGGCTCGGTATGCACACGATCGAGCCCCATGGCTTCTAGTTCTAACATGACCAGCGTGCCTAACACGTCTTGCAGCAGGGCTTGGTCGATGCGAAGGGCAATTTCACTGCCCGGGGTTAGGTCACCGCTGACGAGATGGCGTTGGAGCAGTTGCTGGGCAAGGTTTAAAGGTTGAGCAGAGGAGGTTGAGGTCATGGTCAGTTATCCGATTGTCGTTGTTATCGAAAGCTCAGAGGAGGTAGGGGAAAAACGTATTCAAGGCAGGGCGTAACGACGATCTGCGCTGCCGGCTTTCACCACTTGTCCGGGCGTTTCATGGCCAATCAATGCCGGTAGCGTGGCGGATATGTCCAGCAAGGCAGGCAAATTCACGCCGGTGGCAACGTCCATTTGCTCGAACATATGCACGAGGTCTTCGGTGCACACATTGCCCGTGGCACCAGGGGCAAACGGGCAGCCGCCCAAGCCGCCCAGCGAGGCATCGAACCGGGTAATGCCCGCTTGCCACGCCGCTAAGGCGTTGGCCAGCCCCATGCCGCGGGTGTTGTGAAAATGCAGCGTAAACGGCACGCCGGGAAAGCGTTCCAGCACTTGGCGGCAGAGCGCCTCTACCTGGGCGGGGTTTGCCACGCCGGTGGTATCGCACAGCGTGATGCCTTCCACGCCCAGCGCTAGCTGCTGCTCGACGAGGGAGAACACGCGTGCCTCGGGCACTTGCCCCTCGAACGGGCAGCCAAAGGTGGTGGAGAGCGAAGCGTTGATGAAGACGCCGCTACCGCGCACCGCCTGAAGGATGGCGCCGAACTGTGTCAGCGACTCTTCCGGGGTCATGCGCAGGTTGGCGCGGCCGTGGGCGTTGCTGGCCGACATGACTAGGTTGATCTCGTCCACGCCACACGCCATTGCCTGCTCGGCCCCTTTGAGATTGGGCACCAGCACGGTCACGTCCACGCCCTCGCGGCGCTGGATGGCGCTCACCACGTCGGCGGCATCGCGCAGGTTGGGAATGGCTTTGGGCGAAACGAAAGACGTCGCTTCGATACGCGCAATGCCGGTGGCGGTGAGGGCATCGATCAGCGCAATTTTCTGCTCGGTAGGGATGAAGCGCTCTTCGCTCTGAAAGCCATCACGCGGGGCCACTTCGTTGATTTGTAACGTCGTCATGGGGGTCTCCACTTAGATGATGCCCGCTTGGCGTAGCTTGTCGCGGGTGGCGGCATCGATGCCCAGCTCGTCGAGTACGTCATCGGTATGCGCGCCGAGCGACGGCCCGCCTTGCCCCAGCCTGCCGGGCGTGGCACTTAATTTGGGCAACACGCCCGGTACCTTGAGCGGGCGGCCATCGGCGCGGGTGACGGTTTGAATCATCTCCCGGGCGAGGTAGTGGGGGTCGTTGGCGATATCGGCGGCGGTGTAGGGGAAGCCCGCCGGTACGCGGGCGTCGTCCAAGGCGCTGAGAATATCGTCGCGGCGGCGAGTCTGGGTCCAGGCTTCGATGGCCGCGTCGATCTCGTTGGCGTGCTGGCTGCGGCCATCGTTGTGGGCCATGGCAGGATGGTTGGCGAGGTCTTCACGGCCAATCACGCCCATCAAACGCTTGAAGATGCTGTCGCCATTACCGGCAATCAGCACATACTCGCCTTCGCAGGTACGGTAGGCGTTGGAGGGGGTAATGCCGGGCAGCGCGCTGCCGCTCGGTTCCCGCACCTGGCCGGTGGCATCGAACTCCGGCAGCAGGCTCTCCATCATGGCGAACACGGATTCGTACAGAGCGACATCGATCTCTTGCCCTAGGCCGCTGCGCTGGCGCTCTTGTAGGGCCAGCAGCGTGCCGATGACCGCGTAAAGTGCCGAGAGCGAATCGCCAATGCTCACGCCTACGCGTACCGACGGCTCACCCGCGTGGCCGGTTAAATAACGCAGCCCGCCCATGGCTTCACCAATGACCCCAAAGCCTGGCTTGTTGCGGTAGGGGCCGGTTTGGCCAAATCCGGATACGCGCACCATAATCAGTTTAGGATTGATCGTGGAGAGGGCCTCATACCCCAGCCCCCAACCCTCTAGCGTGCCCGGGCGAAAGTTTTCGACGATGACATCGGCCTCGGCGGCCAAGCGGCGCACCATCTCTTGCCCCTCTTCGCTGCGCAGATCCAGCGTGACCGAGCGCTTGGTACGGCTTTGCACATGCCACCACAGCGATGTGCCCTCTTCGAGAATACGCCATTTGCGAAGGGGATCGCCGGTGCCGGGCGGCTCGATTTTGATCACGTCGGCGCCAAATTCGCCCAACAGCTTGGTGGCGAACGGCCCGGCGATGAGCTGGCCAAGCTCTACGACTTTAAGGCCATCGAGAGGAAGCTGGCGGGTGGTCATAATGAACGCTCCTGGTAATGCTGAGCCGTCGCGTCAGCGTGTCTGTATGCCTTGTTGTTCCTCAAGCATCTGTGAGCCTGCTGAGCATCACAATTAGGCAATCAGGAACTAGACGTTCGCCAGCGACGAACCCTTTCGCAGGCGACCGGTACGGCCTACTCCATAACGACGTGGTAAACGTGATGCTGCGATTCGATTTTGTAACGTTGAGGCTGTTCGTCGCGATTGCCGACGAAGGGCGATTGACCGCCGCTGCCGAGCGCGAACACTTGGCGCTGGCGGCCGTGAGCAAGCGGGTGAGCGATTTAGAAACGCTGGTGGGCACCGAGCTTCTCTATCGCCGCCCCCGCGGCGTGGAGCTGACCCCGGCGGGGCGCGCGTTTTTACACCACGCCCGACGTATTTTGGAGGACGTGGCACGGCTACAGGCGGAGCTGAGCGAGTATGGGGAAGGGGTGCGGGGGCATGTGCGCATTCACTCCAATACCTCGGCCATCATTGCGTTTTTGCCACAAGACTTGAGCGCCTTTGCCATGGAGTACCCGCAAATCAAAATCGATTTGCAGGAGCGCACCAGCAGCGAGGCGATTACCGCCGTGCGCGATGGCGTGGCGGATATCGGCATCTTCGCCAGCCACGTCGCCGCCGACGAGCTGGAAGTGCGTCCTTACCGGCGCGATCAGCTGGTGCTGGTGACTCCCCACGACCATCCGCTGGCGGTGCATGACAAACTCTATTTACATCAGGCCGCTGAGTACGATTTTGTCGGTTTGCAGCAGGATGCCTCGCTGCAATCCCTGCTCCACGAGCAAGCGAGCCAAGCGGGGCGCACCCTGCGCATGCGTATACAGGTGCGCAGCTTCGATGCCATTTGCCGCATGATTCATTACGGGATGGGCATCGGCGTATTGCCGCAGCGCACGCTGTACCGCGATTTGAACGATCTCAAGCTGCGCATGATACCGCTGGCCGACGACTGGGCCACCCGCGAGCTGGTGATCGGTATGCGCCACTACGCAGCGCTGCCCGTAGTGGCTCGCCACTTGGTCGATCACTTGCTCACTTCTACAGGCGCCATCGGAGAGACTCCATGACAACAACAGGCATTGCCCACGAGATTAAAGCGCTCACTTTCGATGTGTTCGGTACGGTGGTGGATTGGCGCGGTAGCGTCATCCGCGAAGGCGAACGGTTGAACCAGGCCAAAGGGCTGACTATCGACTGGGCGCGGTTTGCCGACGAGTGGCGAGCTGGTTACGCCCCCGCGATGAACCGCGTCCGCCAAGGCGAGCTGCCCTGGACCAAATTGGATGACCTGCACCGCATGACCCTCGACCGACTGCTGGTCGCCTTTGATATTGCCGAGCAGTTGGATGACGCCGAAAAAGCGCATCTCAACCGCGTGTGGCACCGCTTGATGCCCTGGCCAGACAGCGTGGACGGTCTAACGCAGCTCAAACAGCGCTATATCTTGGCCACGCTCTCCAACGGTAATATCTCGCTGCTAGTGAACATGGCGCGCCATGCGGGGCTACCCTGGGACTGCGTGCTCTCCTCGGAGCTTGCCGGGCACTATAAACGCGACCCGGAGGTGTACCACATGGCGGCCCATCTCCTCGACCTGAAGCCGTCGCAAATATTGATGGTCGCCGCCCATCAAGACGATTTACAGGCCGCTCACCGGGAGGGTATGCGCACCGCCTTCGTGAAGCGCCCGTTAGAGTTTGGGCCCGATTCCACGCCGGACTTGAGCGTCGACCCCCGCTTCGATTTGGTCGCAGAAGACTTCCTCGACTTGGCGCGACAGCTCTCATGAAACTCGATCCCACCTCGCTCAAGCTGTTCGTGAAAGTGGCCGAGCTGGGCACCATCACTGGCGCGGCGGATGCATCGTTCATGGCGACCTCTGCGGTGAGTAAGCGCCTGAGCGAGCTGGAGGCGTACTTCAATACGCCGTTGCTCAAGCGCAATAACCGGGGCATCGAGCTAACGCCTGCGGGCAGCGCACTGCTCAATCTTTCCCGAGGCGTTCTGCACAACTTAGAAGACCTCGACCTGCAGATGCGCGATTACGCCAGCGGCCAGCGAGGCATCGTGCGGGTCTTCGCCAATATGTCGGCGATCACCCAATACCTGCCCCATGAAATGCGTGCCTTTTTCGAGCGGCATCCGGATATTGGCGTGCAGTTGGAAGAGAAGGTCAGCCCGATCATCACCCGTGAAGTGATGAACAACAACGCCGACATCGGGGTCTGTGCGCAGATGCTGCACGGCTATGACCTGATCGAGTTCCCCTACCATGTCGATGATTTGGTGCTGGTGGTGCCCCAGCATCACCCGCTGGCCACGCGGGAGAGGGTGTTTTTTCAAGAATGTTTGGACTACCCCCATGTGGGTCTACACACCGCCAGCGCAATTAACTTAGAGATCATGCGGGCGGCCAGCCTAGCCAACAAAACGCTACGTATTCGTATTCAGGTGACCAGCTACGATGCGCTCTGCCTGATGGTACAGGCGGGGCTAGGCGTCGGCGTGCTGCCTCGTGGGGCGATTCGTCAGTACGTGGATGGGCTCAACGTGACCGTGTTACCGATCGAGGACGACTGGGCACGGCGCAAGCTGAGTATTTATGTCAAAGATTTAGACCGACTTTCCATGGCGGCGCGAGTGCTGGTGGAGCATTTGACTCAGGCCGCCAACGGCGCTTCAACGACGCTTTGACGCCACGTTGGTGGCGCTGCTTTCGCGTTTGGAGAAGGCAGGTTCATCAATGACCAATGTACAGCTCTCTGGATTGGCGGTATCACTTTAGTCACCGTTAAGCGACTCCCCTTGCTGACTCGGTTCTCGGGAGAGGTGCAGTTCAGGCCTCCCACAGCACAAAACATCACAACATGCTTCCCGACGCTTTGAGGACATAACAATGATGACGCTAAAATTACGCCACGTACTTCCTGCTTCTCTGCTGGCCGTCAGCGCGCTGACCGCTGCGACTGCCCAAGCGCAAACGGCACTCAACATGGGTTCGGTGCCGACGGGCACGGGTTGGTTCTTTGGTATTTCTGAAGGCGCACGGGTGATCAGCGCCAACACGCCTTACGAAATTACCGTGCGGGAAACCGGCGGCACCCGCGAAAACGCCATTCGCCTCACCAACGGTGAACTGGACCTGGCCTTCACCGAGGCGTTAGTGGGCTACGAACAGTACAACGGAGAAGGCCGCTTTGCCGATATGCCCAACCCCGATGTGCGCTTGGTGTACTGGATTGCGCCTTCGACCATGCACTGGGCCGTTCGTCAGGACAGTGGCATCGAGACCTTCGAAGACCTCAACGGTGAGCGCTTCAACCCCAGCAGCATCGGCGGGGGTGGCGAGTACATCACCGAGCAGGTGTTCGGCATCCTAGGCATCGAGCCCGATTTCCAGCGCATGCGCGTCAACGATGCGGCGGAAGGGGTCACCGATGGTCGTTTAGTGGGCTTTAGCTATAACGGCGTACCGCCCATTCCGCTGTTCACCGAAGTGCACTCCTCGCGGCCGCTACAGCTGCTGTCACTCACCGATGAGCAAGTATCGACGGTGACCACTGAGCTGCCCTTCCTGTCGCCCGCCATCGTGCCGGCCGACACCTACACCGGCATGAGCGAAGCGCAGTCGCTGGGCATTTACATGGGCATTGCGGCCACCACCGACCTCGATGCCGACACCGTGTATGAACTCACCAAAGCCTACTGGGAAAATCACGACGAAGTGGCTGCTTCCTTCAAACCTGCGGGCAGCGTCGATCCTCAAACCGTGGTCGATACGGCCACCTTCCCGCTGCATGCTGGCGCGCTGCGCTACTACCAGGAATTAGGGCTGGAGATCCCCGCCGACATCATTCCGCCTGAAGCGCAGTAACCCGCCCATGCCCCCCGCTCCTCTACGGGCGGGGTGGTTTGCTACTAGCCTGACGCGCCGCCTAGCCTCCCCTTGATAGGCGGCGCGGGAGTTCCCCCATGGAAACCGCAAAAGAATCAGTCGTCGAAAAATACCAGGAGGATGCAGGCAAGCGGCAGCTTACCGGCGCCTGGTTTATGGTGGCCCGCACGGCGGCGGTGGCAATGGCCATTTTCCACCTCTATACCGCCGTCACTGGGCCGGTGAACACCCAAAATGCGGTGCATTTGCTGTTTGCGCTGCCGTTGATCTTTCTGGCGTACCACTGCCGCGTGCGGGATACCCAGCGCATTCCGTGGTTCGATGTCATTCCGATTTTATTGAGCGTGGTGATCAGCGCCTATTACGTTTATCACTTCGATCGCATCATCTATCAGCTGGGCTACTTAATGCCCACGACGCTGGATCTTGTCTTCGGCGTGAGCGCGATTCTACTGTTGCTGGAAGCCTGCCGTCGGGCGATTGGCCTCGCGTTCCCCATTTTGGTGTTGATTGCGTTGGCCTATGCCGCCTTTGGGCAACATCTGCCCGGCGTCTGGGGGCACGGTGGGTTCCGCTGGGATGACCTCGTTGCCACCTTCTATTTAGGGCCAACCGGCATTTTCGGCAGTCTGATGCGCACCTCATCCACCGTCATTGTCGTATTCATCATGTTTGGCGCGCTTTTGGTCACCACCGGTGGCGGTGACACCTTCATGCGTCTCTCCAATGCCGCGACGGGCGGTATGGCAGGTGGCCCTGCCAAAGCCGCTACGCTGTGTAGCGCGATGTTCGGCAGCATCAGCGGCAGTACCGCCGCCAACGTCGCCACTACCGGCGTATTCACCATTCCGCTGATGAAGAAAAACGGCTACAGCGCGCGCTTTGCGGCCGCCACGGAGGCCTCTGCCTCGACGGGTGGGCAAATCCTACCGCCGATCATGGGCGCCGCGGCGTTCGTGATGGCCGATGTCATCTCCACGAGCTATTTGGATATCATCAGCGCCGCGCTGATTCCTGCGCTGTTGTTCTACCTTGCCATTTGGATGAGCGTTCACTTCGAAGCCAAACGCCTGGGGTTGAACCCGATCCCGAAAGACCAGCGCCCGACGCTGCGGGAGGGGCTTTTCAATGTCGAAACCCTGCTGCTGCCGCTAGTGGTACTGATTACCATGCTGGTGCTGCGCTACACGCCCACTACCGCCGCCGTGGCGGCTTACTTCACCGCCATGGGGCTATACCTGGTGTCGCCGCGCAGCCAAGGCACGCTCTGGGAGCGGGTGAAATCGCTACCGGCCGCGTTGGAAGCTGGGGCAATGACCGCGGCGATGATTGCGGTCATCATCGGCAGCGTAGCGATCATTGCGGCGGTGATCAGCATCACCGGGCTAGGGTTGAAAGTCTCCTCGCTGATTTTGATGGTGAGCGGCGGTGACGTGCTGGTCACACTACTACTAGCGATGGTGGTGGCCATCATTCTCGGTATGGGCTTGCCCACCGTGGCCGCCTATATGCTGGCGGCGTCAGTGGTCGCCGCTGCGTTCGTCGAGGCGGGCTTGCCGAGCCTCTCTGCTCACCTCTTCATTCTCTACTTTGCAATTTTGTCGGGTGTGACGCCTCCGGTGGCGCTGGCGGCCTACATTGGCGGGGCGATTGCGGGATCCCACTGGTTCCGTACGGCACTGACAGCGACGAAAATTTCCTTGGGCGGTTTCCTGATTCCGTTTATGTTTATCTACCATCCACCGCTGCTCGGGCAGGGCTCCAAGCTGGACATCGCCATGGCGGTGGCCTCGGGAGTGCTGGGCATCATCGCCTTGGCGGCCTCGACGATCGGCTACTTTGCCCGCCCCTGCTCCTGGATAGAGCGCGGTTTGCTGCTGTTTGCCGCGCTGATGCTGATCAACGGTCAGGTCATGACGGACGTCGTAGGTATTGCCGTCATCGTCGGCATCTTCGCCTGGCAGCGGTTTTTCAGCCATTCCGCTAAAGGGGATCGCTCTTTAGCGCGTTCACCGAGCAAGGAGCCGCTTTGATGCACATCGTCATTCCCGATGATTACCAGGATTGCGTGCGTGAACTCGATGCCTTCGCCAAGCTGGCGGGGCACCGGGTCACCATTTACAACGACACCGTCAGCGAGGAAGACGCGCTGGTCGAGCGCTTTCAAGACGCCGACGCGCTAGTGCTGATTCGCGAGCGCACGCCGATCACCGCGTCGTTGCTGGCGCGGCTACCCAAGCTCAAGCTGATCAGCCAAACCGGCGGCGGCGCGGCCCATGTGGACATGGCCGCCTGCCGCGAGCACGGTGTGGTGGTACTGGCCGGTACCGGCTCGCCCTTTGCGGCGGCCGAGCTGACCTGGGGGCTGGTGCTCTCGGCCATGCGACGCATTCCCGAAGAGATGGCAAACCTCAAGGCAGGCCGCTGGCAGCGGACCCTGGGCACTGGCTTGAAAGGGCGCACGCTGGGCGTATTTGGCTACGGCAAAATTGGTCAGTTGGTCGCCCGCTACGGCCAGGCGTTCGAGATGAACGTGTTGGTATGGGGACGTGAAGGCACCCGCCAGCGGGCCGCTGCGGCGGGGCTTGAGGTCGCGGCCTCGCAAGAGGATTTCTTCCAGCGCAGCGATGTGCTCAGCCTGCACCTGCGCTTGAACCCGGAAACCCGCGGCATCGTCACGGCCGCGAATTTGGCCAGCATGAAGCCAACCGCCGTGCTGGTGAATACCAGCCGCGCGCCGTTAGTGGAGGCGGGCGCGTTGGAAGCAGCGCTGAAAGCGGGTCGCCCTGGCATGGCCGCCGTGGATGTGTTCGATGAAGAACCGGTGGTGGAACATACGCTGCTGGCGCTGCCCAACTTTCTGGCCACGCCTCACCTGGGCTATGTAGAGAAAGATAGCTACGAGCTCTATTTTGGCGATGCGTTCGATAACGTACTGGCGTTCGACGCAGGCCAGACCGGGCATAATTTGGCTGAGGCTTGATCTGTCCCATCATGACGATGCAAACGGGGGTGGTCGACTGGCCACCCCCGTTTGTATCTGCGCGCCCGATTTACTACCCCGCCTGGCGCTCGGCGAGCCGCTCACTGAGTAGAACGACGGCACGTTTCGCTAGTGGAGAGAGCTCGGTATCGTCGTGCTCCAGGGTGGCGACCAGGCGCTGCTTCATCGACCGTGCCCAGAAGGTTTCCAGGTGGCGGCAGGTGGCTGCGGCGGCGGCCTCTTCATCGCGACCGCCGCCTAGGTTAGCGGCGATTTGGTTGGTCATGCTGATTAGTTGCGTGGTGTGATTCGACGACATGATGTGGCTCCTTAGCCGTGGGCCACCGCCGCCGTGGCGGGGCGATGGTAGATCAGGTGGCGGCCGGGCCGTGCAAAGCCTGCCAGAAAGAGCCCTGCGGTTTGGGCCTGCTCAACGGCCAGCGACGTCGCCGCCGAGACGGCCACCAGGGCACCGATGCCCACGCTGGCGCATTTATGGACCATCTCGTAGCTGGCACGGCTGGTGACCAGTACGAAGCCGCTGGCCAAAGGCGCGTTCTCGCGCGCTAAAGTGCCAACCAGTTTGTCGAGGGCGTTATGGCGACCCACGTCCTCGCAGAGCCACTGGACGCGCCCCTGAAGATCGCACCAGGCCGCGCCGTGGCTGGCGCCCGTCACGGCCTGGAGCGGCTGGTGGGCGAACAGCTCCTGAAGCGCGCGCTGGATGGCGGCGTCGCTCAGCGACGGCGCGGTGACTGCTGGGATCGGGCGGATGGCCTGCTCCAGCGCTTCGGTGCCGCACAGCCCGCAGCCGGTCCGCCCCGTCAGGCTGCGCCGTCGCTGCTTGAGCTCGGCCATTCGCTGGCTGGCGATGGTGAGGTGAATGGCCAAACCGCCTGGAGCTTCGTGAACCTCTAGGTCGTAGCACTCGTCGGCGCTGTGCAGAATGCCTTCGGTCAGGCTGAACCCCAGCGCGAACGCCTCCAAATCCGTCGGGCTGGCCATCATCACCGCGTGCGAAATTCCGTTGTAGACCAGCGCGACCGGCTGCTCCAGGGCCAGGCCATCCTCGTGGGTGTCGGCATGCCAGCCGTTGCTGCCGCGGCGCTCCTCCACCGGCAGGCGCATGAGCGCGGCCTCGGCCGAAGCCGAGGCATGGCGGGTGTCCGCTGCGCTCATGGCGCCTCCTGGTGCGCCTTGGCCAAATGGTCGCGCTGGGCCTGATCGAAGGCGTTGAAACGCTGTTGCCAAGCCGATGGCTGGCTGACTTTTTCTACCTGCACGGCGGTCACTTTGTATTCGGGGCAGTTGGTGGCCCAGTCCGAGTTGTCCGTGGTGATCACGTTCGCCCCGCTACCTGGATGGTGGAAGGTCGTATAGACGACTCCGGGCTGCATACGTTCGCTGAGTCGGGCGCGCAGTACCGTCTGGCCTGAGCGGCTGGTAATACCCAGCCAGTCGCCGTCGCGCACGCCGCGTACCTCGGCGTCAGACGGGTGTAGCTCCAGCACATCCTCGTCGTGCCAGTACTGGTTGTCGGTGCGCCGGGTCTGGGCGCCCACGTTGTACTGGCTGAGAATGCGGCCAGTGGTGAGTAGCAGCGGGAAGCGGCGGTTGGTGCGCTCTTCCGTCGCCACGTACTCGGTGATCGCAAAGCGGCCCAGGCCAATGGGGAATTCATGCTCGTGCATGGTCGGCGTGCCCAGCGGGTAGTCGGCGTTACATGGCCACTGCAGGCTGCCGTGCTCCTCCAGCTTGGCGTAGCTAACGCCCGCGAAACTCGGGGTGAGCTGCGCGATCTCATCCATGATCTCGGAGGGGTGGGTATAGTGCATCGGGTCGCCCAGGGCGTTGGCCAGCGCCTGGGTGACTTGCCAATCTTCCATACCGGCTACGGCGGGCATCACTTTACGTACCCGGTTGATGCGCCGCTCGGCGTTGGTGAAGGTGCCGTTCTTCTCTAAAAAGCTCGATCCCGGCAGCAGTACGTGGGCGAACTTGGCCGTCTCGTTGAGGAAGATATCCTGCACGATCAGGCAGTCCAGCGACGAGAGCGCTGCCTCGACGTGCTGGGTGTTGGGATCGGACTGGGCAATGTCCTCGCCCTGTACGTAGAGCGCCTTGAAGCTCCCTTCGATGGCGGCATCGAACATGTTGGGAATGCGCAGGCCCGGTTCGTCGTCGAGCTTCACGCCCCACACGGCCTCGAAGCGGCCACGGGCGATGGGGTCGGCGACGTGCTGGTAGCCCGGCAACTCGTGGGGGAAAGAGCCCATGTCGCAGGAGCCCTGCACGTTGTTCTGGCCGCGCAGCGGATTCACGCCCACGCCTTCGCGGCCGATGTTGCCGGTGGCCATGGCGAGGTTGGCGATGCCCATCACCATGGTCGAGCCCTGGCTGTGCTCGGTGACGCCCAGGCCGTAGTAGATCGCGCCGTTGTCGGCGGTGGCGTAGGTGCGTGCCGCTTGGCGCACGGCCTCGGCGGGCACGCCGGTGATGCTTTCGCTGGCTTCCGGCGAGTGGCGCGGGTCTTCGATGAAGGCGCGCCAGCTCTGGTACGCCTCGCTATCGCAGCGACGGGCGACGAACGCCGTGTCTTCGAGGCCTTCGCTGATCACCACGTGGGCCAGCGCGTTGACCAGCGCTACGTTGGTGCCCGGGCGCAGCGGCAGGTGCTGGGCCTCGCCCATGTGCGGCGTTTTCAAGAGATCGATACGGCGCGGGTCAGCGACGATCAGCTTGGCGCCCTGGCGCAGGCGCTTGCGCATTTGCGAGGCGAACACCGGGTGGGCGTCGGTGGGGTTGGCGCCGATCACGATGATCGCGTCGGCCTTCATCACCGAGTCGAAGGTTTGCGTGCCGGCCGACTCGCCCAGCGTGGTCTTCAGGCCGTAGCCGGTGGGCGAGTGGCATACCCGCGCGCAGGTATCGGTATTGTTGTTGCCGAACGCCGCACGGATCAGCTTCTGAACCAAATAGGTCTCTTCGTTGGTGCAGCGGGAAGAGGTGATACCCCCGATGCTTTCACGACCGTAGCGCGCTTGGGTCTCCTGTAGGCGGCGGGCGGCGAAACCGATGGCCTCCTCCCAGGAGACGCTGCGCCAAGGCTGGTCGATGCTGTCACGGATCATGGGCTCGCGGATGCGATCCTTGTGCGTGGCGTAGCCGAAGGCGAAGCGCCCTTTGACGCAGGAGTGACCGTGATTGGCGTCGCCGCCTTTGTAGGGCACCATGCGGATCAGCTTGTCGCCCTTCATCTGCGCTTCGAAGGAGCAGCCCACGCCGCAGTAGGCGCAGGTGGTCACCACGCTTCTGTCCGGCACGCCCTGGTCGATTACGCTCTTCTCCATCAGCGTGGCGGTGGGACAGGCCTGCACGCAGGCGCCGCAGGAGACGCAGTCCGAGTCCATGAAGGCGTCGTTCTGGCCCGCCGACACCTTGGAGTCGAAGCCCCGGCCGTCGATGGTCAGCGCGAAGGTGCCCTGCACCTCGTCACAGGCGCGCACACAGCGCGAGCAGACGATGCACTTGCTCGGGTCGAAGGTGAAGTAGGGGTTGGACTCGTCCTTGACCGCTTCCAGGTGGTTCTCGCCGCTGAAGCCGTAGCGCACCTCGCGCAGGCCGACGCTACCCGCCATGTCCTGCAGTTCGCAGTCGCCATTGGCCGGGCAGGTCAAGCAGTCCAGCGGGTGGTCGGAGATGTAGAGCTCCATCACGTTACGGCGCAGCTTGGCGAGCCGCGCGTTTTGCGTCGTTACCTTCATGCCTTCCGCGACTGGCGTGGTGCAGGAGGCGGGCAGGCCGCGACGCCCTTCGATTTCGACGGCGCACAGGCGGCAAGAGCCAAACGCCTCGAGATTGTCGGTGGCGCAGAGCTTGGGGATGCTGATATCGGCAAGGGCGGCGGCGCGCAGTACGGAGGTGCCTTCCGGCACGCTGAGCGTGACACCGTCGATCTCGAGGTTGACGTTGGCCGCACCGGGGGCTGGCGCGGGGGTGCCGAAGTCGCGGCTGAAGTCGACGCTGTTGGCCTGACGGCGGGGATCGAAATGTTGGATCATGAGTACTCTCCATTCGCCGGGCGCTGGAAGTCGCCGGGGAAGTGTTTCAACGCGCTCTGTACCGGGAAGGGGGTCATGCCGCCCATGGCGCAGAGCGAGCCATCCACCATCGTGTCGCAAAGGTCACTGAGCAGCGCGAGGTTGGCCTCACGATCATCGTCCGCGCGAATGCGGTCGATCACCTCCACGCCACGGGTCGAGCCAATGCGGCACGGGGTGCACTTGCCGCAGGACTCCACCTTGCAGAACTCCATCGAGAAGCGCGCCTGCTCGGCCATGTCGACGCTGTCGTCGAACATCACCACGCCGCCATGACCAATGCCTGCGCCTACCTCGGCGAAGGTTTCATAATCCAGCGGCATGTCCCATTGGCTCTCGGGCAGATAGGCGCATAGCGGGCCGCCTACCTGGACGGCGCGCAACGGCTTACCGGTGAGCGTGCCGCCACCAAACTCCTCCATCAGCGTGCGCAAAGTGGTGCCAAAGGCCAGCTCCACCAGTCCGCCGCGCTTGACGTTACCCGCTAGCTGAAGCGCCAGCGTACCCTTCGAACGGCCCATGCCGTAGTTCGCATAGGCGTCGCCCCCTTCGGCCAGAATGAACGGCACCGCTGCTAAGGAGAGAACGTTATTGACTACGGTGGGGCGGCCGAAGAGCCCCTCGATGGCGGGCAGCGGTGGCTTGAAGCGTACCAGACCGCGCTTGCCCTCCAGGCTTTCGAGCAGCGAGGTTTCCTCGCCGCAGATATAGGCACCGGCCCCCAGGCGGACTTCCAGGTGGAAGGTGTGGCCGCTGTGGCGAATGTCGTCACCCAGGAAGCCCGCCCGTTCGGCGCGGGCGATGGCCTCGTCGAGCACTTTTTTCGCCAGCGGGTACTCGGAGCGCAGGTAGATATAGCCCTGTGTGGCGCCCACGGCGAGCCCGGCGATGGTCATGCCCTCGATGAGCATGTAGGGGTCGCACTCCATGGCCAGCCGGTCGGCGAACGTGCCGGAGTCGCCCTCGTCGGCGTTGCAGACGATGTACTTCTGGTCGGCGGGGGCATCCAGCACCGTCTGCCACTTGATGCCGGTGGGAAACGCCGCGCCGCCGCGCCCGCGTAGCCCGGAGGCCTTCACTTCATCGACGATGGCCTGGGGCGTCAGCGCCAAGGCGACCTCCAAACCGGCGAAACCGCGGTGGACTTGATAGTCGTCGATGGAGAGCGGGTCGGTGATACCGATACGGGCAAAGGTCAGGCGCTGCTGACGGGCGAGGTACTCGATCTCGTCGACCGGCCCCAGCGCTAGCGGGTGACTAATGCAGCCTTCCAGCATGCCGCTATCGAGCAGCTCGGGGACGTCGCTAGGCGTGACCGGCCCGTAGGCGAAGCGCCCTTTGGGGGTCTCCACCTCGATCATGGGTTCGAGCCAGAACAGCCCTCGCGAGCCGTTGCGTACCAGGGTGATGCCTTCGTGCCGGGCGGCGGCGTCGCGCTCCAGGCGTCGCGCGATGGTATCGGCACCTAATGACAGCGCGGTGGTTTCCCGGGGAACGAAGACGCGCACGCTCATGAGATCATCTCCAGGGGCTGCGTCTGTAGCTCGTCCATTAGGGTATCGAACGCCTCGGGCGTGATGCGGCCGCGTACCTCGTCGTTCACGCGGACCGACGGGCCGCAGGCGCAGTTGCCCAGGCAGTAAACGGCTTCCAGGGTGATCTCTCGATCCGGGGTAGTCTGGTGGTAATCGATCCCCAGGCGAGATTTAACGTGGACTTCGAGCGCCCGCCCACCCACCGCCTGGCAGGCTTCGGCGCGGCACACCTGTACTACGTGGCGGCCTGGCGGCGTGGTGCGAAAATGGTGATAAAAGGTAATGACGCCGTGCACCTCCGCGCGGGTCGTCTTCAGCGACTCGGCGATCAGGGGAATGGCGTCTGATGGCACGAAGCCGAAGCGATCCTGCAAGGCGTGGAGGATCGGTAGCAGCGCGCCTGGTAGGTGTTTGAGCGCATCGATCTCGGCTTGGATCGACGGCAGCGACCATTTTGGAGACCCGTTCATCATGTCTCTCCCCGGTGCAAATTGTTGATTATAAATATGCACGTTTTTGCCTATATTTGAATGGTCATTTCGCGTGCATCACGGTTAATTTCACGCTAGCATCAAGTTACGAGCTAAAAAATATGAAAGTTTGTGCCAATGAAAAAAATCTCCGTCATTCCTAGCTGGTGCTTTCGAGACGAGGCGGGACATCAGCTCGACGTACAGTTACTTCGCCTGCTGGGCGCGGTCTATCGACGGGGTAAGTTAACCAAAGCCGCCGCAGAGGTGGGTGTCTCATACCGGCATGCCTGGAACTTATTGCGTCAGGGCGACGATTTTTTTGGCGTGCCGCTCGTGGAACTCCAACGGGGACGCGGTGCCAAGCTATCGCTGCTCGGCGAAAAACTGCTGTGGGCCGAACAGCGCGCGATGGCTCGTCTAGGGCCACAGCTGGAGAGTCTCGGCTCGGAGCTCAACCTCACCATTCAGCAGCTTTGCCAGGGAGCCTCGTCGGTGCTGCGGCTGCACGCCAGCCACGGCTTTGCGGTGGAGCTGTTGCCCAAGCACCTGGAAGCGCTGCCGCTGGACCTGCAGTACTGCAGCCCCCATGAGTCGCTGGCCGCGCTCGAACGGGGGGCGTGCGACGTAGCAGGGTTTCATCTGCCGCGTGGGTCGGTCGGTGAGCGTGTGCGGGCCACGTATGACGGTCTACTCAAGCCTCAGCAGCATCGGGTGATCGGCTTCATTGCCCGCACCCAGGGACTGATGGTGGCCCCAGGAAACCCGCTGGGTATCGACGCGATCACCTCGCTGAACGCGAGCGGCATTCGCTTCGTGAATCGTCAACGCTCGTCAGGTACACGCTCGCTGCTAGACTGCCTATTGGAAGAGTCGCACGTGCCTAGTCATCAGATTCGCGGCTTTGATATCGAGGAGTACACCCACTCCGCCGTCGCCGCCTACGTGGCGGCCGGCATGGCCGACGTCGGTTTTGGGGTGGAGGCAGCCGCCCAAAAATTTGGGCTCGATTTCCTTCCGCTGGCCACCGAGGATTACCTGCTGGCCTGCCACCACCGCGCCTTGAAAGAGCCCCGCGTTCAGCTCTTTTTGAAGACGCTGCGCGGTACGCCTTTCCAGGAGGCCGTTAGCCAACTACCGGGGTACGCCCCCAGCCGGTGCGGTGAGGTGATGTCGGTAGACGAAGTGCTCGACGCGATCGACCCTCCTTCGTGAACGACGTTCGAGAAAAACCACGGCTGCCAATGAACACCGAGGGCACATGCGAGACCGGTTCTCTAGCACGTTAAAGAGCAAGAATTTGCCCTACATTACGCCTTCCGAGGAGCGTGATACGCCCCACGGCACGCGTCGCGTCGCATTCGTTCTGTTGGAGCACTTTTCGATGATGGCGTTTACCGGTGCGGTGGATGCGCTGGTGACCACCAACCTGATGAAAGCCGCCACGCTGTACGACGTGGTGGTGGTGGGCGGCGAGTCGGGCGCCACGATGTCCGACTTGGGCATCGAGGTGGCCACCGACCTATCGCTCGACGCGTTCGATAGCGCCTCGCCGCCGGTCGATGTGTTGATCGTCTGCGGGGGGCTGCGCGTGCAGCCCAAGTCGACGCCGCTGCTACGTAACCGGCTGAGAAGTGCTGATGCTCAGGGCATCGTGCTGGGTGGGCTGTGGAACGGTGCCTATTTTCTGGCGGAGGCGGGACTGCTGAGCGGTTATCAGTGCGCTTATCATCCGGATGGCCGGGCGATGATGGCCGAGCAGTTTTGGGATGTCGCCGTGACCAGCCGTAGCTTCATCGTGGACCGCAACCGGCTGAGCTGCGCCGGTGCCAGCAGTTCGCTGAGCATGATGCTCGAGGTGGTGCGCGCGGACTGCGGCAACGCCGTGGTCGCGGCGGTGGAGGAGATGTTGAGTTGCGACAAGGGGCTCGATTCGCCGGATATCTCGACGCTCAACGTCGACCAAAACCCGACCCTACCCGAAAAGCTCAAAGTCTCTTTGCAGCTCATGAAGAACAATATCGAAGAGCCGCTGACGATTGCCGAAATCGCCAACTGGGTCAACATTTCGCGACGTCAGTTAGAGCGTATGTTTTGCACGTACGTCGATGCCAGCCCCTCGCGCTACTACATGGAGCTTCGCTTGACCCGCGCGCGGCAGCTGCTGCAGCAAACCAACAAGCCCGTGGCCGAGGTGGCGGTGGCCACGGGCTTCGTCAGTATCTCCCATTTTCGCAGCTGTTTTTATCAACTGTTCGACGTCACGCCCGGCCAGTTTCGGAAGTCGTGCCAAGCCAGTGGCCAAGCGCAGTAAACCGCGCGTGAGCTCGGTGCTTGGCGTCAGCTTCCCGACCAGCCCAGCAGGATAGGCACGTAAACCACCAGCAGCAGCACGCCAATCAGCCCTAGCAGATAGGGGATGATGGCGCGGGTGATCCGCTCCAGCGGCAGTTGGGTCACGGACGACGCCACGTACAGGTTGATCGCCACGGGCGGGGTAATCATGCCAATCGATAGCCCCACCACGATGATCAGCCCGAAGTGGATCGGGTCGATGCCCAGCTGCAGCACCAGCGGCAGCAGTACCGGGGTGAGGATGATCAAAGCGCTGGCCGTTTCGATGAATACCCCAGTGAGCAGAATGATTCCCACGATCAGTAGCATGATCACGTAAGGGTTGGTGGAGAGCGACAGCACCGCTTGGGCAATCGCGCCGGGCACCTGCCAGCTAGAGAGCGTCCAGCTCAGCACCGCCGACATGGCGATCACCAGCATGATCACCGCCGTGGTCATCGCCGAGCGAATCAACAGCTTGTAAACCTGGGGCAGGGTCAAGTCGCGATACACGAAGAGCGACACCAGCAGGGCGTAGTTCACCGCCACCACGGCCGCTTCCGACGGCGTGAAAATCCCCGAAAAGATGCCCCCTAGAATGATCACCGGGGTCATCAAGCCCCAACTCGCGGCCTTGAACGTGCGCCACATGGTGGCCAGCGACAGCGGGGTCCCTTTCGGGTACTGGCGTTTGTACGCCTGGGTAATGGCGATGGCCATGAGGGCCACGCCCATCGCCAGCCCCGGCAAAAAGCCGTTCAAGAACAGTTCGGAAACCGACTGCTGGGCGATGACCGCGTAGATGATCATCGGCACCGACGGGGGAATCACCACACCAATGGTACCGCTGGCGGCAATCAGGCTGGCCGCCGAGGCGGGGTCGTAGCCTTTGCGCTTGAGCTCCGGCACCAGGCTTGAGCCCACCGCCGCCGTGGTGGCCGCGCCGGAGCCAGAAATGGCCGCGAAGAACATGCCCGCCATGACGGACACCACCGACAAGCCGCCGCGCATGAAGCCCACCAGCGAATCGGCAAAGCTCACCAGGCGCTCGCTAACCTTGCCCTGGGCCATTAAATCCCCGGCCAGAATGAACATCGGAATGGCCACCAGAGCAAAGGAGTTGATGCCCTGGAACATCTGCTGGGTGACCACCATCAGCGGCACGCCGGATTGATACAGCGCGTAGAGTGTACTGGCCCCAATCGCAAAGGCAATCGGCACGCCTAGCAGCATGAACAGAAAGAACAGCCCGAACAGCAGCAGGGTCATAACGACGCCTCCTGGGACGGGGGCATCTCGCCGTTCACCAGTAGCTCGACCATATCGACCAGCGCATACCACGCCATGATCGCCGCGCAGACGGGCATCACGGCGTAGACATAGGTCATCGAGAGCCGTAGCGAAGCGGATTTCTGGAAGCTCTGCACCTGCATATAGCGGTAGCCGATGACGATCAGCGTGATCATGAACGCCACCACAATCGCCAGCGCCGCCAGCCTGGCCAGCTTGCGCATCGGGAGGGGCAAGGCATCCACTGCGAAACTGACCGCGATATGTCGCCCGCGCTGAAACGCCAGCGTGCCCGCGAGAAAGGTGATCCACACCAGCAGAAACCGCGCGACCTCTTCGGTCCAACCCACGGCGCTGAACAGCACCCGCGAAACGATCTGTAGCGTGATCACACCGATCAACGCCGCCATGCCCGCAAACACCACGGGCTGGATGATGGCATCCAGCCCGCGTTCAATGCGTTGCAGCAGCGTCAACAGAGGCTGTGCAAACGACATCACTGTTGCAGCGCCTCCTGAATACGCGGCAGGTAGTCACCGAACTGCTCACCGTACTTCTCGTACACCGGCGCAACGGCGGATTGGAAGGCTTCCATGTCCGGGGTGTCGTTGATCTCCATGCCCGCGTCGCGCAGCGCCTGCAACTGCTCCGCTTCCATCTCTGCGTTCACCTGGCGCTCGTGCTCGGCAGCTTCCTGGGCGGCTTCTTCCAATACTGCTTGGGCAGCCTCGGGGAGCTGGTTCCAGGCGGGCATGCCCATCACGAAGATCGCCGGTGCGTAGGTGTGGCGCGAGAGCGTCATGTAGTTCTGGGTTTCATCCAGGTTGAACGAGTGGATCACGTTCACCGGGTTCTCCTGGCCGTCGATGGTGCCCTGCTGCATGGCGGTAAGCGCTTCGGTCCAGGCCATGGGGATCGCATTGGCCCCCAGCTCGCGGAAGGTGTCGGTGTAGACCGGGTTTTCCATCACGCGAATGCGCAGGCCATCCAGGTCTTCCGGCGAATTCACGGCGCGCTCGCTGTTGGTCAGGTTGCGGAAGCCACGCTCGGCGTAGGCCAGGCCTTTCAGGTTCACGTCGGCCAGCTTGTCCAGCAGCTCCTGACCGATGGGGCCATCCAGCACGCCATAGGCGGCTTCGGGAGTGGGGAACAGGAAGGGCAGTTCGAAGACCGCCATCTCTTCCACGAAGTTGGCCACCGGGCCGTTGGTGATCACGCCCATGTCCACGGTGCCGATCTGCATGCCTTCCAGCAGCGTGCGCTCATCGCCCAGCGAGGCGTTGGGGAAGATCTCGATATTCACCTTGCCATCGGTGCGCTCTTCCACCAGCTCTTCGAACTTGGTGGCCGCGATATGGAAGCCATCCTGCTCGTTGACCACGTGGGCCAGGCGCAGCGTGACCGGGTCCATATCCGCAAAATCGTTGGCGTTCGCGGCGCTGACCAGCGCCAGTGAGATGCCCAGTGCCAGCGTACTACGTGCAAATGTTTTCATTTATTATGTTCCCAATATGACCAAGGGGGTTAAGAGGTGCAAAAGTGCCCACAGAGCATGCACCACCGCAGGGAAAACGGTCAATCACAAGGCGGCCTAAAACCGCCCCGCCGCTAGACACGGCCCGCCCACACGGGTACGATACGCATCCAAAGCGCCCGTAGCTCAGTTGGATAGAGTGTCGGCCTCCGAAGCCGAAGGTCGCAGGTTCAATTCCTGCCGGGCGCGCCAAATTGAAAAAATGGCCTGCGATTTCTCGCAGGCCATTTTTGTTTGGCTGGCTTCGCTTATGAGCGATTATTTAGATAATCCCATGCAGCCCTTGTAGCATGTGCCCCATGTAATGAAACCTAAGGCGCTACGTCATAGGCGCCGCAACAGTGTATTAGCTACCGATCCTCATGTAAGCGACCTTCCACATACTTGTGAAGGATACTGGCAACCAGTGTTTGATAGGGAATACCTTCGGCCAGCGCCTTCTTCTGGAGCCCCCTGAGATCCTTGGAAGAAAGCCTGATGTTGATACGGGCATCTTTTTTGAACATAGCGTCGGCGTACTGTTGATGCCGCGCTTTCCTATCCTTTACATCTGGTGCGCGCTGCATTTCATCTGCTTCAAAAGCATCCAGGATTTCCAGCTCTTCTTTATCCAACCTGCTCATTTCGGACCTCCCAAATAGGTTTTGGTCGCCTTCCGGCTCGGGATGATCGTTTTCAGAAAAACCTCATCCTCTGACTCCACGAAGGGTACGAGGTATGCATACTCCTCTATCTCAATCACATGGATTTGTTGACCCGGATACCGCTCCTGATTCGGATGCTCAAACGTATCTAGGATACCTCCGATCGAGATGTGAAAAACCACATCCTCAAACGAGATATCTCTTTCCACTTGGAGAAGTTTGTTCTTCTCTGGGTTCCATGTGATCGTTTTCATAGGTAGAGCGTAGCACGTTGTGTGCTCTTTGTACTCAATTCCTGGCGCCTCGTTAGGACTTTTTACCACTCAGTTGGGCCTTTAATGCCTCAACCTGTACCAAAAGGGAGCGCGTTGATACGTCAATGGCCCTCGCTCGGCAATAAGGACTAATCGTAAAATCCATTAGTCGTAAGCCATACGTCGCACGGATGAGCACGGAGACGATGTGTTGGCAGTCTTCTCCCAAAAAGATGGGAAGTGGATAGCCCCTGGAAGCTCGATTCATCGTTTCTGTTGTGTAGGGAGGGTGTGTGCTTGGGCGGTGCGGTTTGTCCGGGTATGCACATCAACCTGAGAGGTATTGGCGGCATTGCGCGTCCGTCGTGACACTGATTTGCACGTTATTTCTATTCCGATGCAGGTCATTGCCATGTCGCACTCCACTGGGGCCGTTGAGCCAGCGCCCTCTACTGAAGCCTCGGCTTTCAAGCCGATGTCTCTTGTTCTGGGCGTTCTAGTAAGTTTGGGAGTTTTCTTCCTTTTGCCCGAAACGCTGACCTTCAATGCGCGTCTCGTCGCTGGCATTGCAATGCTGATGGCCACCTGGTGGATGACAGAGGCGATTCCCATTCCGGCGACATCGCTGCTTCCGCTCGTACTGTTCCCCTTTTTCGATATTGCGTCGGTCGGTGTGACCGCTGCGCCCTATGCCCATAGCATCGTCTTTCTCGTCTTGGGTGGCGTATTGCTGGGCTTGGCAACGCAGCGCTGGAATTTACATCGCCGCTTTGCGCTACTGACGGTGCTAACGGTGGGTACCAAGCCTGCGCAAATCGTTTTCGGTTTGATGTTCGCTAGCTGGTTTATCACCATGTGGGTGAGCAATACCGCCACCGCCGTCATTATGGTACCCATCGGCGGCTCGATCATCGCGCTGGTGGCATCACTGGGTAACGGTGATGACACGCCCAAGTTCTCCGCCGCTGTTTTACTGGGTATTGCCTACGCCATCACCATCGGCTCCATGGCCACCCTGATTGGTCAGCCGCCGATGGCGCTAATGCGCGCATACATGGCAGATACCCACGGGCTGAGTATCGGGTTTGGCCACTGGATGCTGGTGGGAGTGCCATTCTCATTCACCATGCTAGTGTTGGCTTGGTTCGTTCTGAACAAGCTGGTGTTCCGCTCGGAAGTCGAAAACATTCAGGGCGGTCGAGCGATGATCGCGTCGGAGCTCGAAAGGATGGGCCGCCTATCGCCTGAAGAGGCGCGCGTACTGATGGTGTTTGGCGGGGCCGTGTTCTGCTGGGTATGTTTACCCTTGATAGCGCGAATCTTGTCGGTGCAGAACGTCTTACCCTGGCTCTCCAATATCAACGACACCAGTGTGGCGATCCTCGCGGCGATTCTGATGTTCGTGATTCCCGCCTCTAAGGGAAAGGGGGCATTGCTGGATTGGTCGGCCACCCGCGATGTGCCCTGGGGAGTCCTGATTTTGTTTGGCGGTGGCCTAACACTCTCAGCCCAGTTCACTGCCACTGGCTTGAGTGCCTGGGTGGGCGAAAGCGTATCGGGATTATCGGGGCTACCGCCGATCCTGATTCTCGCCATCACGGCTTTCGTCATCATTCTATTGACCGAACTCACCAGTAACACGGCGACGGCGGCGGCCTTCTTCCCGATCATGGGATCGATTGCCGTGGGGCTGGGTATCGAGCCCTTCCTGATGACCATCGTGGTCACCTTTGCTGTGAGCTGTGCCTTCATGCTGCCGGTCGCAACGCCTTCCAATGCCGTGGCGTTCGCCACGGGAGATCTGCCTATCCAAAGCATGATTCGAGCAGGTGTCTGGCTCAATGTCATCGGCCTGCTGGTGATCATGGTGGCGCTCTACACCATCGTACCGCTGGTCTTCGATGTCTCTTTCTAAACCGTGATGCTCAATGTCGTTGGTCGCCCTGTTGATTTGACGATACCGGATAGACAGCCTAAAGTGTTCGTTATACAAATTAATGTTCGCAATAAGAACAAAGAGGCTCCCATGTCCCAGCCCTGCATTATCTGTGTCGCCATTACCGGCAGCCTGCCACGCAAAGAGAACAACCCAGCCGTACCGATTACGGTCGAGGAGCAGGTTGAGAGCACCCAGGCAGCGTTCGAAGCAGGGGCGACCATTGCCCACTGCCATGTGCGCAACGATGACCAAACCCCCTCATCTGACCCAGAAAAGTTTGGCCGCCTGATGGAAGGGCTTAAGAAGCACTGCCCGGGAATGATTATTCAGCTCTCCACCGGCGGGCGTTCCGGGGCAGGAGAAGCCCGGGGTGGGATGCTCCCGCTGAAGCCTGATATGGCCAGCCTCTCGGTGGGCTCCAATAATTTCCCCAATCGTGTCTACGAGAATCCGCCCCAACTGGTGGAGTGGTTGGCCGATGAGATGCTCAAGTACGGCGTCAAGCCTGAAATCGAAGCGTTCGACCTGTCGCATATCCATCAAGCCGTGAGTCTTTCCCAGCAAGGCAAGCTAAAGACGCCGCTCTATGTGCAGTTTGTCATGGGGGTGAAGAATGCGATGCCAGCGGACAAGCCCACCTTCGATTTCTACATCGAGACGCTCAAGCGGCTGGCGCCGGATGCGCAGTGGTGCGGTGCAGGCATTGGTGCCCATCAGTACCTACTCAACGAGTGGTCGATTGCGGCTGGCGGCCATACCCGTACGGGGCTCGAAGATAATGTGCGCTTGGATAGTGACACCTTGGCGCCCTCCAACGCGGTGTTGGTCGAGCGCACCGTAGCCCTTTGCGAAAAGTATCAGCGCCCGGTGGCTACTTGGCAGCAAGCGCGTGAGATGCTTGGGTTATAACGATAAGAAACAACCACTTGATAAGCAGGAGTGACGAGATGGTAGATACCACGATGGTCGGTGATGCACCTGACATCGACGAGATTAAACGAGTCGTGCAGCTATATGTCGATGGTTTTCGAGGCAGTAGGCAGAAGCTGGAGGAGGCGTTTCATCAAGAGGCGTGGATTTTTGCGCTGGACGCGGCGGGTGCCTTGGCAACCGATCTCATTAGCGACCGTTTTGAGCGATGGGCGAATAGCCAGCGGCAGGTCAAGAGCCGTTTCATTGCCATCACCCAGGCCGGAGAGGTCGCCAGCGTGCTATTAGGCTTCGATAATAGCGACAACCTTGAAGATTCTTGGGTCGATGTGATTGCGCTGATCAAAATCGATGGTAAATGGAAAATTACCAATAAGACGGCTGCGCACAGCAGCCGCGCATCCTGGGCCCAGCCGTAAACGCGCGGCAAAGGCATACCGACGGAATGAAACGGCAGGGCCTCGCACTGCCGTTTCGTTTTTAACGCTGCTACGTTAGATATGCCATTGCGCCTACGACCATGGCTTCGATACCTGTGCGCAGTGTTACGTCATTGCCTGGGAAGTAGTAGGGCGAATGAGGCATTTCTAGATGACGCATTTTCTGTGAGACGTTCGTTCCTGGGGTGTTTGCCCAGCGTTCTGCGGGGGTGGAGCCAATAAACCAGTACACGTATGGAATATCCTCGCCACCAAAACCGGCTGCTTTTGCATTCCCAAAAAACGGAAAATCCTCGCTGCCGTTAAGCCGTGGCATGTCATAAAGGTTGGCGTCACCGAAATGCTCTGCGTGGGCGCGACGTACATGCTCAACCGCTATCGCGTCGTTGTTCAAGGCGATGGTTTCATTGAGCACCTTTAAGGTCGGGGGCTTGGGCGCTCTTCCCGCATCGCACTCCGCACGAACGATACGCTCGATCGACTCAACCACTTGGCTGTGTAATGCGTCATCAAAGCTGCGGATATTGATCTCAAGCTCTGCCGAGTGCGGAATGATGTTGGCCTGGGTGCCAGCGTGAAGCTTGCCAACCGTGACCACCACGGTCTCCTCCGGCGGAACCTCGCGAGCAACGACGGTCTGCAGGCGGGTGACCACATGGGCGGCAATGACCACGGGATCCACCGTTTGGGCGGGCATGGAGCCGTGGCCCCCGTTGCCGTGTATGGTAACGGCCAAATTGGTACAAGCGGCCATAGCGCTACCCGGACGGTGTCCAACGGTGCCTGCAAGAGCGGGCATATTGTGCTGGCCAAGAATAATGTCTGGGCGAGGGAAGCGCGTATAGAGGCCGTCATCAAGCATTGCTTTTGCCCCGCCAAATATCTCCTCGGCGGGCTGACAAATCAGCATCAAGGTGCCGACCCATTGCTCCCTTAGTCCTGCCATGACGGCCGCGGTGCCGACGATGCAGCTGCTGTGTAGGTCATGTCCGCAGGCATGCATCAATGGCACTTCACTACCCGTTTCTGAGGTGGCCATTTCACAGCTGGCAAAATCTAGCCCCGTTTCTTCCTTGATGGGTAAGGCATCCATATCGCCGCGGAGCATGACGGCAGGGCCCTTGCCGTTGCGCAGCAATGCCACGACACCCGTACCGCCAACGTTGCGGCTCACCTCATAGCCAAAACTTTCCAAAGCGTCGGCGAGCCGTGCGCTGGTCTTATGTTCCTGAAAGGGCAGCTCGGGCGTTTGATGTAACTGGTGGTAGAGCGACTGAATATCGTCGAATGCTGCCTCTAGTTGAGAGGCGATGGCACTCTTTAAATCTAAGTGATCTGTCTGGATACTCATGCTGTTCTCCTGGCACTTCTTAAGTATGGGAAGGGGTGGGGTTGGTAACAGTGGGCTTGGTGAGCCACTGCCAAACCACCACGACAGCGACGTTGAGCAGCATCGCCCAGACGCCAGCGTGCCAGCCAAAAGGTGAGCTCCAGGCGAATTCCATCAACAGGTAGGCCACGCTGCCGAAAAGAGCACCCGCCATCACGCTGGCGCGGCGCAGCTGTGGCATGAACAGCGCGCCGATCACCATAGGGAATAGCTGGACAATCAACCCGTAAGCGCCGAGTAGCAGCAGTACCAGGGATGAGGGGTTAGCCAGTGCAAACAGGTAAGCAATCAGCGACAGGCCGAGTACGCTCCAACGTGTTGCGCTGACGACCGCCTTCTCGCTGGCGTCTTTCATCATGGTTGGGCCGACCACATCGCGGACTAATACCACCGCCGCGGTATGCGCTAAGTTGGCGCCGGTCGACATAGCGGCGGCCAGCGCGCCAGAGAGCATTAAGCCGATAACCCAGGGCGAGAAGTTGGCCACGTCCATCACCATGCGCAGTAGCACTGTGTCGGAGCGCTCTAACGGTGTGTCAGCAAACACTATGATGCCAGCAAAGCCAATAAACAGCAGCGGTACCAGTAGGTAGGCGTAGAGGGGGTAAAAGACGCTGACTTTGCGCAGCGTTTTGCCGCTATCAGCCGAGTAGAACTTCATAAACAGATGCGGCCACATGGCGCCGCCGAACGCGCTGACCAATACCGCCGTGCTGAAGTAGCCCCAGTTCATGCCCGTTGCGCCTGGCATGGTGAGGTACTCGGGCATCGTCAGTTGGATTTGGCTGAACATGTCGCCCACGCCGCCGTAGAGGCGTTCGGAGATGCTAAGACCCAGGAACCAAGCGATGGCTATCATCATGATGCCCTGAATGAGGTTGGTCCAACCGATGCCGTTTAGGCCACTACAGAAGACATAAGCAGCAACCACTAAGAAAGCCAGCAGCGCACCCAGCCAGAAGGGGATCACCCCATCCGTTGCTGCCTGAAACAGCAGGCCTGCACCGGCAATCTGGATGGTGAGGTAGGGCACCAGTGCTAACACGCCAATCACGCCCGCCAACATGCCCAGCGATTTGCTTTGGTAGTAATCGGCAATCATATCGCCTTGGGTGAGGTAACCTCGCTCGCGACCTAGCTTGGCTACACGCGGCCCCATGGCCCAGATGGTGATGGGAACCAGGGAGAGGTAGGCGAGAATATAGAAGGCTGGCGCGCCATGCTGATAGCTCCAGCCCGGAGCGCCCAGGAAGGCGAAAGCGGAGAAGATTTCAGCGCCAAGAATGAAGAACAGGATCACGACGCCCACGTGGCGACCGCCCGCGACATAACCTTCCAAGCTGGAGTTTTCCTGACCGCGAGCGCGAAGCCCCACCCATAGAATCAAGGCGAGATAGGTCAAAGTGATGCCGACAACAATGATCGAATCATTCATGGCGTCCACCTCCGTGGCGAACGGCAAAGGCGACCCACATGCCGATAAATAGGATCAGCATCCATAGGATGTACCAGAAAAATAGAAAGGGCAGTCCGAGCACGGTGGGTTCGATACGATTGGCGATCAGTGCGCCGGGCCAGATCATCGCCAGGGTGCACACCGCAAAATGCAACCCCGTTACAAGGTGGTACTTGTTGTTCATAGCAGAGTCCTGCTCGCCATGGCGAGTCTTGTTATGAGTTGTTGTGTCACTATGAAACAAGAATAGAGATACCAAAAATATAGATTTTAGATGCTAGCCATATCATATAGGTATGTTAAGTAGTAAGTTGAAGAAGAAAAGTGACTGATTGGGGGGAGATAACAACAATGGAATTTCGCCAGTTGGAGTACTTTATTGCCGTGGTAGAAACAGGCTCAATTTCCGCTGCTAGCCGGAAAGTGTATGTTGCGCAGCCAGCGCTGACTCGCCAGATGAGGTTGTTGGAAGAGGATGTAGGTACCCAGCTTCTATATCGCCATGCTCGGGGGATTCGGCCGACGGTTGCGGGGCAAGCACTTTATAGTGAAGCCACACGGATGCTAGACGAGCGCTCTGATATCAAAGCGCGACTACTGGCACTTGGTAGCGGTCAAACGGGCAAGCTCAGTCTAGGAGTCACCGTCACGCACTTATGGGTTCCCGGAGTAGCTAAGCTCATGGGCGGCTATCGTGGTCGCTTTCCTCATGTGGCGCTGGATGTCTTTCCGCTACTTTCCGGCCCACAGTTGGATAGGCTGCAACAGGGCACCCTTGATGTCGGTATTCTTTATCTTGATGATCATGCACAGTCAGATATCGAAGCACGTTTACTCCAGCACGACCACCTGATACTTGCCGTCCCCACTACCTCGACATGGGTGCAAGTGCCACCTAAAAAACTAGCAGAGCTTGCCGATGCTGAATTTGTCTGGGGGTACCGCAGCATTTCACCGGTCTATTACGATCGGGTGGTGGCGCACTTTTCGCGGTTCAACTTTGAGCCTCGTGTGGTGCAGTATGGCGCTGATAATATTACGATTCTTAGCATGGTGGCGGCTGGATTAGGGTTGGCAATCGTACCGGCCGCTAGCCGAAGTCACCCCATGCCCGGCATTCATTTTATTGAGCTGGATGAGCTAACCGCCTGCGATATGCCACTGTGGTTAGCGTGGCGAGCTGGTAATGTATTGCCGGTGCTCGATAATTTTATCCAAATGGCGACAGAGGGGTTTTAACAAGACCGTCCTCTTTAAGGCAGATGCCGCTCTAGGTGGCTTACTCGGAAAACATGCTAAATATAACCCCCCTTAGCCAGCGGTTGCCGGGGTCTTGATGGAAACGGCGATGCCAGAAAAGATTGATGGGAATGTCTGGAAAGGCCAGCGGGTGCTCGCGAACGGTGAGGCCAAATCGTTCGCAAGTCGCTTCGGCCAATTTATTCGTAACCGTCACGACGAGATCGCTGCTGCCCACGATGTAGGGAATGGCAGCGAAATGCGGCAGCGTCAATCTCACCGGGCGCTGAATGCCCGCGTTGGCGAGCTGCTCCTCTACCACGCCATGACCGGTACCGCTCGCGACGATGACGGCATGATGGGCTGAGCGAAACTCCTCGAGACCAAAATCGCCCTTGGCGAGTGGGTGGTTGTCACGCATCAGGCAAACATAGCGCTGCTCGAATAGCCGCTGTTGATAAAAGCCAGCGCCCAGCTGCGGTATCAGCCCAACGGCTAGATCGATCTGCCCCTCTTCCATCTCATACTTCAGCGCGTGATGGCTGCTGCGAGCGGTGTGGAGCGAGACGCTGGGAGCCACCTGGGATAAATGCTGCAGTAAACGGGGCAGGAAAACGATTTCCCCAATGTCGGTCATGTTGAGGTGAAAGGTACGGCTACTAAGGGCTGGGTTGAAATCGTTGTGTAGGTTCAGCGTGTCATTCACTTTCCCTAACGCGTCGGCAAACCCGGGATAAAGCTGGCTTGCGCGGGGCGTGGGCTGTAACCCTTGCGAGGTGCGTTCGAAGAGTTCGTCGTTCAATAGAAGACGTAAACGCTTCAAGGCATGGCTGACCGCAGGCTGGGTAATGCCCAGGCGTAGCGCGACACGCTGTGTGTTTTGCTCTTGGTAGAGCAGATCGAACACCACCAGCAAGTTGAGATCGATATCGGCAAGCTTGATCATCACAATGGCCTCTGACGGGCATGCGACGATTGTCTACTTCTGTCGCGGAGTGCTAGCTCAACTCTTTGTTTCATATCGTTATTAGCGCCGTTTATAGTTTACATGAAGAGGGCTGTGTGGTGACCGTTGCCTCCTCCTAATAGCGTTATCAGTAGAGCGTGAGGCTCGACATGATAACGATACACTGTGAAAGGGAGTGAAGCATGCACGTCAAACATACCCAGCCAAAACGTCTCTCCATTGGCATTGTGGGGGGCGGGATCGGTGGCGTCGCCTTTGCCGTTGCGCTGTCGCGAGATAGCGGCCTTGATGTCCAGCTATTCGAAGCCGCTCCCCAGTTCTCCGAAATCGGCGCTGGGGTCTCCTTTGGCCCCAATGCGGTACGAGCCATTCAGCTGTTGGGGTTGGAAGCGGCCTATCAACGTATTGCCGACGCCTCACCAGCCCCCTTCGAAGATGTGTGGTTCGAGTGGCGCCGAGGCAGTGATGATACCTACTTGACGGCCAGCCTAGCGCCGGGCGTTGGCCAATCCTCGGTACACCGTGCCGACTTCCTGGATGCGATCGTGGCCCATCTGCCGGAGGGCATCGCGCATTTCGGCAAACGCTGTGTCGCGGTGACGCAAGACGCCGCTAGCGCCACTGCCCACTTCGATGATGGCACGCACTTTACGGGGGATGTCATCATCGGCTTTGACGGCATCAAATCGGCGGTTCGCTCCCATGTATTACCGCCCGACCAGTTTGGCGATATTGCGCCCTTCTGGAGCGGTACTTACGCGTATCGTGGCATGATCCCCACCCACACCTTAGAGACAGCGCTCGAGGCTAATGGCAGCGAGAAACGTTTGGCATGGGTGCCGCAAATGTATCTCGGTAAAGATCGCCATATTTTGACGTTTCCGGTCAAACAGTCCCAGCTCGTCAACGTCGTAGCCTTCATCACGGACCGCTCGGTTCCTCACCCGCGGCTACCCGACGGGGAGGAGTGGGTTCAGGCCGTCAGCCAGCAGGAAATGTTACACGTCTTCCAAGGCTGGAGCCCGGCTTGCCAGGCCATTCTCGCATCCATCGCCGAACCAACGCGCTGGGCGCTGCATGAGCTACCCGAGCTTCCCTTCTATCGGCGCGAGCGCGTCATGGTTGTCGGCGACGCCGCCCATGCGCTCGTGCCCCACCAAGGGGCGGGGGCTGGACAGGCGCTCGAAGATGCCTACGTGCTGGCGACACTACTGACAGACGTCCGCTGCGATCACCGCCCCGTGAGCGATGTGTTGGCCGCTTTCGAGCACGTGCGCCATGCACGCACGTGTCGAGCGCAGCGTACTTCCCACGACGCCGGCGATGTCTATGAATATTCGGGAAAAGGCATTGGGGGCGATGAGAGCAAGCTCATCCACGATCTGGAAAATCGCTTCGACTGGCTGTGGAATCACGATCCACACGACGATGTCATTGCGGCTCGGCAGTATCTCGAAACCGTATCTCGAGACCGTCTCTAGAAACTCCGCTTGAGGCGAGTGCGCGTCGAGCAACACGCTTGGATCATTCTTTTGTCTTATGGCGCTCTGTATCACGGCGAAGTGATTGCGTGGCTCTTTAACACGCGGTTGCGTATCGATACGCGCTTTATCCGGCGCTGAGCGCCCCTGGCGAGGGCACGTCTCGTGCAGCGGCTCTCGCACTCGGGGTTATGGGGAAAAAGTGGCTGAATAGCCGAGCCTGTCATGCGCTTGTGATACCTCCTTGGTATGGACGCGCACTTAAACAATATTGGTTCCGGCTTGCACGGGCACGCAAACTGCTCGATAGCGAAACGATTGCCTGATGCCGGAGCCGCCATGTCAACTGTTATCCAACGAATAGAGACGCTTCTGGTCGATTTACCGACCATCCGTCCTCATAAACTATCGATGACCACCATGGCCTGCCAGACCATGGTGATCATCCGCATGCATCACTCAGACGGTATCGAGGGGTTGGGCGAAGGCACGACCATCGGCGGCCTAGCCTATGGCCCGGAAAGTCCCGAGAGCATCAAGCGCAACATCGATACGTACTTGGCACCTCTGCTGATTGGCCAGCCTTCCCAGAACATTCACCACGCCCGCGCGCTGCTCAATCGGCATGCGCGCGGCAACATGATCGCTAAATCCGCACTGGAAATGGCGCTGCTCGATGCCCAAGGCAAGCGCCTGGGGTTGAGCGTGGCCGAGCTGCTGGGAGGCGTGCGTCAGGATCATATCCCCGTGCTATGGACGCTCGCGAGTGGCGATACCGCGAAAGATATCGATGAAGCCATGCTGCGTTTAGAGCAGCGTCGGCACTGCGACTTCAAATTGAAAATTGGCGCCAATCCCGTGGGCCAGGACGTCCGCCACGTAGCGGCCATCAAGGAGGCCTTGGGAGACCGGGCGAGCGTGCGCGTCGATGTCAATCAAGCGTGGGACGAATCCACCGCCGTTCGCGGTATTCAGTCGTTACAAGAGGCGGGTATCGAGTTGATCGAGCAGCCCATCGGCGCGCGTGAGCATGCGGGGTTGGTGCGTTTGGCGAACCGCTTCAATGTGCCCATGCTCGCCGATGAGGCCGTCCAGGATGCGCGTGACGGCCTTGATTTGGTATGCGGCGGCTTCAGCGGAGCCTTTGCACTGAAACTCGCCAAGTCGGGCGGGATTTATGGCGCACTGGAGCTCGCGCATGTCGCCCAGGCGGCTGGCATCGGCCTGTATGGCGGCACCTTGCTGGAAGGCACGATCGGTACCGCCGCGTCGCTGCATACGTGGGCAACGCTACCGACCATGACCTGGGGAACGGAAATGTTCGGCCCGCTCTTGCTGCAAGACGATATCGTGGTGTCGCCTCTCGACTACAGCGAATTTGGGGTGGCCTTACCGCCTGGGCCAGGTCTGGGGATCACCTTGGATGAAGATAAGTTGGCGCACTACGCGCGCTAGCCAACGCGCCGCACGCAAAGACCGCAAACGAAAAGGAGAGCCATCGATATGCTGTTTCAAGTCGAGATGACCGTCAAATTGCCGACCGATATGCCCGCCGAGCAGGCCGCGAGTATCAAGGCAACCGAAAAAGCGTACTCCCAGGACCTACAGCGTCAAGGCAAATGGCGCCACCTGTGGCGGGTGGCCGGTAGCTACTCGAACGTCAGTATCTTTGACGTAGAGGACAATGCCGAGCTTCAAGAGCTGGTCAGTAACCTGCCGCTGTTCCCCTACATGGAGATCAGCGTCAAGCCGCTTTGCCGCCACCCCTCGTCCGTGCGTGACGACGACAGCTAATGCTCGGCGGAGCACGCCAAGGTACTGATCCATAACATCTATAATAATGTAGCGAGCTATCTCATGACCGTAAAAATCTTCGACACGCCCGAGGTTCAAGACTTTCTCAACGCCGTGGCCGGCCTGGATCAGGCAGGCGGCAATGACCGCGCCAAGCAGATCGTGCATCGGTTGGTAGGTGACCTGTTCAAACTGATCGACGACTTCGATGTCACCGAAGAAGAGTATTGGGCCGCCGTGAACCTGCTCAACGCGCTGGGTAGCCAGACCCAGTTCGGCCTGCTCTCGCCGGGGCTGGGGTTCGACCACTTCCTCGACATGCGCCACGACGCCATCGACGCCGAAGCCAAGCGCACCGGCGGCACCCCGCGCACCATTGAAGGCCCGCTCTACGTGGCCGGCGCCCCGGAAGCTGACGGCTTCGCCCGGATGGACGACGGCAGCGATCCCGACGGCGAGACCATGTGGCTGACCGGCCAAGTGCGCGACGTGAACGGCCAGCCGATCCCCGGCGCCAAGGTCGAGATCTGGCACTGCAACTCCAAAGGCGGCTACTCGTTCTTCGACCCTTCCCAGGACGAGTACAACATGCGCCGCACGATCTATGCCGACCGCGACGGCCGCTACACCGCCCGCAGCATCGTCCCGTCGGGCTACGGTGTGCCCGAAGGCGCCCCCACGGACGTCGTGCTCAAATCGCTGGGCCGCCACGGCCAGCGTCCGGCGCACATTCACTACTTCGTCTCGGCCCCCGGCCATCAACACCTGACGACTCAGATCAACCTCGCCGGTGACCCCTACACCTTCGATGACTTCGCCTTTGCCACGCGCGAAGAGCTGGTGGTGCCCGCCGAGCGCATCGACGATCCCACCGAGATCGCCCAACGCGACCTGGACGGCCCCTTCGCCCATGTGGTGTTCGATGTCGAGTTAGCGCCCACCGACGCCGCCGAGCTGCAGGTACGCCACGCCCGCCCCCGCGCCAAGGAAGACGAGCAGGATCTGGCCAGTCAACTGGCCGGAACGGCCAAGGTATAACCCCCCCTGTTCAAGAGGCGGACCTTCCCCTTGGCCCGCCTTGACGCCCTAACAGCGTGACATCCTAACGAGGAGAGCGATCATGACCACACAGCTTGATCAACTCGAAGCCCGCGTGCGCGGAGCGGTACAAGACGACCCGGATCACGGCATTTTCCGCTGCCACCGCAGCATGTTCACCGACCCCGCCTTTTTCGAACTGGAGATGAAGCACATCTTCGAAGGCAACTGGGTCTTTCTGGCCCACGAGAGCCAAGTGGCCGAGCCGGGCGACTACTTCACCACCACCGTTGGCCGTCAGCCGATCGTCATCACCCGCGACAAGCAGGGCGAACTGCACGGCCTGATCAACGCCTGCGCCCACCGCGGTGCCACCCTATGCCGCCGCAAGCGCGGCAACAAAGGCACCTTCACTTGCCCGTTCCACGGCTGGACCTTCAAAAACGACGGCCAGCTGCTCAAAGCCAAAAACGAAAAGACTGGCGCCTACCCCGACCAGTTCAAGCAAGACGGCTCCCACAACCTCAAGCGCCTACCGCGCTTCGAGAACTACAAAGGCTTCCTGTTCGGCAGCCTCAGCGACGACGTGCTGCCCCTCGAGCAGCACCTGGGCGAAACCACCAAGGTCATCGACAACATCGTCGACCAAGCCCCCGAGGGTCTGGAAGTGCTGCGTGGCACCTCCTCCTACACCTACACCGGCAACTGGAAACTGCAGGCCGAAAACGGCGCCGACGGCTATCACGTCAGCTCCGTGCACTGGAACTACGCCTCCACCATGGAGCGCCGCAATTACGACGCCGGTGGTACCAAGGCGGTGGACGCCGACGGCTGGTCGAAGAGTAAAGGCGGCTTCTACTCCTACGAAAACGGCCACATGATGCTCTGGACCCGGCTACTCAACCCCGAGGTGCGCCCGGTCTACCAAGAAAAAGAGTGGATCCAAGAGCAGCTAGGCGAGGCGCGTGCCGACGCCATCGTCAACCAGACGCGCAACCTCTGCCTCTACCCCAACGTCTACCTGATGGACCAGTTCTCCACACAGATCCGCGTGCTGCGCCCCATCGACGTCAACAGAACCGAAGTTACGATCTACTGCTTCGCCCCCAAAGGCGAGTCGGCCGAAAACCGTCGCGTACGTATCCGCCAATACGAAGACTTCTTCAACGTCTCCGGCATGGGCACGCCGGACGACCTCGAAGAGTTCCGCGCCTGCCAAGAAGGCTACAACGGCGCGTTGGCCGAATGGAACGACCTCTCCCGCGGCGCCCAACAATGGATCGAAGGGGCTGATGAGAACGCCCAGGCCATCGACATGAAACCGCTGCTCAGCGGCGCCTCCCCCGAAGACGAAGGGCTCTACGTGCTGCACCACCAACACTGGGTCAGCGAAATGCTGCGCGCCATCGACAAAGAGCGTCGCCAGTTCATCGCCACGGCGACCGCCTAAACGTCCGATGCCAGAAGAGAGGAGAGAACGCCATGAGCATCAGCTATCACGACATCCAAGCCTTTTTATACCGCGAAGCGCGCCTACTAGATGACCGCGAGTGGGACGAGTGGCTTGCGCTGTATCGTAAGGACGCCGAGTTCTGGATGCCCGCCTGGGACGACGATGATCAGCTCACCCGCGATCCGCACAGCGAGATCTCGTTGATCTACTACCCCAACCGCGAAGGGCTGGAAGATCGGGTCTACCGGATCAAGACCGAGCGCAGCGGGGCGAGCACGCCGGAGCCGCGCACCACGCACCAGGTGACCAACCTCGAAATCCTGTCGCAAGACGACCAGACGGCCGAGCTGCGGTTCAACTGGCACACGCTGAGCCACCGCTACAAGAAGACGGACAGCTTCTTCGGCACGAGCTTCTACACCCTGGACGTCTCGGGCGAGCGCCCGCTAATCACAAGAAAAGTCGTGCAGTTGAACAACGACTACATCCATCAAGTCATCGACGTGTATCACGTGTGACTCGATGGGAGAGGAGATTTCATCATGAGCTATACCATTGCCCTCAACTTCGAAGACGGCGTGACGCGTTTCATCGGCTGTAAAGAAGGGGAAACCGTTCTTGACGCGGCTTACCGCCAGAAAGTGAATCTTCCGATGGACTGTTCCGACGGCGTATGCGGCACCTGCAAAGGCCACTGCGAGCAGGGCGAGTTCGATATGGGCGACGAGTATCTGGAGGAGGCGCTCTCTGATGAGGAAGCGGCCGAAGGCCAAGTGCTGACCTGCCAGATGGTGCCCTCTTCAGACTGCGTTATCCAAGTGCCCGTCGCGTCTACGATGTGTAAAACCCAGGTGGGCAAGGTCGAGGGAACGGTCGCTGCCGTCGAGCAGCTCTCCGAAGACAGCATCGAGCTGGTAGTCGAACTGGAGGAGGGTCAGGAGCTTGCCTTTTTGCCTGGCCAGTACATCCATATCGACGTGCCTGGCACGGAGCTGCATCGCTCTTACTCTTTTAGCTCTCAGCCAGGCGATCAGCGGGCCACGTTCCTGATTCGCAATATCCCCAATGGGGTGATGAGTGGCTATCTGACCGACCGTGCCGCCGTGGGTGACAAGCTTACACTGACAGGCCCGTTAGGCAGCTTTTACCTACGTGAAGTCACGCGCCCGATACTGATGCTGGCAGGCGGTACGGGGCTGGCACCCTTTTTGTCCATGCTAGCGCAGCTGGTCGAGAAGGGCTGTGACGCGTCCATCCACATGATTTACGGTGTCAATAAAGACGATCATCTGGTAAAAATCGATGCCTTGGAGGCGATCGCGGAGAAGCTGCCCAGCTTTAGCTACGCCACCGTGGTGGTGGACGAGGCCAGCGAGCACCCGCGAAAAGGGTATGTGACCCACCATATGGATGCCGCCGTGATGCATGACGGGGATGTGGATGTGTACTTGTGTGGGCCGCCTCCGATGGTCGACGCAGTGCTCAAGCATTTCGACACGGAAGGCATCGAACCGCAAAGCTTCCACTATGAAAAGTTTACGCCTAACCAGGCGGGAGCGTCAGCATGAGCGATCAACGTTTGGATAGGGCTCGATTTCAGGACCGAGTAATGATCGTCACCGGGGCCGCTCAAGGGATTGGGCGGCGGGTGGCCGAACGTGCGGCGATGGAAGGCGCGCGCCTGGTGCTGGTAGACCGCTCTGACTATATCCACGAGGTCGTGGAAGACATCCGTCAGGGCAGTCGTGAGGTGGTGGCGGTACAAGCAGACCTGGAGACCTGGGCAGGTGCCGAGCAGGCGATGCAGTCGGCGGTCACCGCGTTTGGGCGTATCGATATTTTGATCAATAACGTGGGGGGCGCCATCAATTTCAAACCCTTCACGGAGTTTAGCGAAGCGCAAATTTCCGCAGAGATCACCCGCTCCCTGATGCCGACGCTATGGTGCTGCCGCGCGGCGCTGCCAACGATGGTGTCCCAGGGCGCGGGTGTGATCGTCAACGTCTCTTCCGTGGCGGCACGAGGGATTCATCGTATCCCTTACTCGGCGGCCAAGGGCGGTGTCAACGCACTCACTGAGTCGCTGGCTTTTGAGTACGCTGAGGCGGGCATTCGTGTCGTGGCGGCGGGCATTGGCGGCACCGAAGCGCCACCGCGCCGCATCTCTCGTGGAACGCCCGAGCCCAGTAATGACACCGAGCGCGCTTGGTTCCAAGCCCACATCGACCAGACCAAGCAAAGCTGCCTCATGAAGCGCTACGGTACGCTCGATGAGATGGCCGCCCCCATTCTGTTTCTGGCGTCCGATGAGGCGAGCTACATCACAGGGAGCGTTCTACCGGTCGGTGGGGGTGATCAAGGCTAATCGAACCGTTAGCCATCGTCGTAAACCCGTTGTCAAAATAACGCTAAATACTACAAAAACCCCTGGAGCACACCGTGAAACATATAGAAAAAGGCGTGAGCTTACTGCATGCGCCTCGCGATTTTCTACGTGACCTCAATGCTGAGAATGCCAGTACTGGGTTAGTCGCCGGCATCTTAGGTCTCAGCGTTGGCGTCGTCCATATCAGTGCGGGCACGTCAGCAGGTCTCGACCCCTCCTTCATCATGATCTGGGTCATCAGCTATTTGATGATCAACGGTTTGTTTGGGCTGTTCATGCCCGCTTACTACCGTCTACCGCTGCCGATGGCAAACTCCATTCCAGGTGCGCTGATGTTTGCCGCGGTCATTCCGGTGATCGGGCTAGAAGCGGCCTTGGGCGCTGGTCTTATCGCTGGCATCATTACGCTGATAGCGGGCGTGACCGGTGTCATGGGCATCGTGATGCGGTTGATACCGATGCCAATCGTGATGGGCATGGTCGGCGGTATGCTGCTTAGCTTTGGGCTCAACATGGTCAAGCCGCTGGAAAACGCGATGGTGCCAGCCGCGATCATGATGTTGGCTTTCTTTATCTCGGCGAGAGTCTTTCGCAAAATTCCCCCGCTCATCATCGCCATGGCGGCAGGGCTTGCTTACCTGACAGTCACCGGAGTGGATCTTTCGGGAATCCAAGCGACCATCCGGTTTCCGGAGTTCATTCTGCCGACGTTCACTCTGGAGGCGTTTCTCACCTATGGGTTGCCGCTCGCGATTATTCTGGTTGGGATGGAGACGCCGGCAGGCGTGGGCTTGGTCAAAGGAATGGGCTATAAGGACGCGCCCGCGAACGCGATCACGGCCGTGGGTGGCATCGGAACCATCGTGTCATCGTTCTTCAATCTACACAGTACTTGCATCGCGGCACCCATGACCGGGGTATGCGCCTCACCGGAGGCCGGTGCCCATGACAAACGCTGGGTCGCAGCGGTCATTGCCGGGGCTATTTTTATCGTGGCGGCGCCTTTCTATGGTTATGTGGTCAGCCTGCTGGAAGCCACGCCTCGCTACTTCATCACCATCATCGCTGGCTTGGCGCTGATGCGTGTCATCACGTCCTCCATGACCATTGCGTTTGCGGGCAAGAAACACGAAGTAGGAGCGCTGTTCGCCTTTTTAATTGCCGCTTCCGGTATTCAAATATTGGGAATCGGCGCAACGTTCTGGGCCCTGGTCCTTGGAGTGGTAGTATCGGCCATTTTTGAAACCAAAGATTTTGACGTCATGTTTACGCGTAGAGCGGCCCAGAAACATAGCGGATAGCAAGTTCTGCTTTGTTACTCTTTTGATGCGTTTGGCCCGTACATGCTTAGGCAGTGCGGGCTTTTTTCTATGGATGCCCGTTGAGACCTTTGTGCTTTGGTCGTATCCCACCCCGACTTTGGACAGAGTGTGTTGGCCGTTCCTAGCCCATCCTTACCTGCGCGACGGGATATACTCGATAATGCGTTGAGAGGTGGGTTTATTTGTTAGCTTGCTATCCTTGTGTTTGGTTTTTTATTAAATAAAAACAAAAGGTTGTGCTTTTCGTGTGATGTCCTGTGTGCGACCGCACAAAAAACGAACGCTGCTTGAGATACCTTCGAAGTATGGGTGAGAACTCAAACGATATTGGTCTGTTAATGGGTGTTTGTTCGATATTGTCGTGAAGAGTACAGAGACACAGTGTCCTCATGTCCTAAGTAGATACTCAATCACTTCATCGACAAACGTCCATTCGGTGATTGGGAGATAAATAACGATAAAACTAACAATAGGCTTTAACCATGACCGTAAAAATCTTCGACACGCCCGAGGTTCAAGACTTTCTCAACGCCGTGGCCGGCCTGGATCAGGCAGGCGGCAATGATCGCGCCAAGCAGATCGTGCATCGGTTGGTAGGTGACCTGTTCAAACTGATCGACGACTTCGATGTCACCGAAGAAGAGTATTGGGCCGCCGTGAACCTGCTCAACGCGCTGGGTAGCCAGACCCAGTTCGGCCTGCTCTCGCCGGGGCTGGGGTTCGACCACTTCCTCGACATGCGCCACGACGCCATCGACGCCGAAGCCAAGCGCACCGGCGGCACCCCGCGCACCATTGAAGGCCCGCTCTACGTGGCCGGCGCCCCGGAAGCTGACGGCTTCGCCCGGATGGACGACGGCAGCGATCCCGACGGCGAGACCATGTGGCTGACCGGCCAAGTGCGCGACGTGAACGGCCAGCCGATCCCCGGCGCCAAGGTCGAGATCTGGCACTGCAACTCCAAAGGCGGCTACTCGTTCTTCGACCCTTCCCAGGACGAGTACAACATGCGCCGCACGATCTATGCCGACCGCGACGGCCGCTACACCGCCCGCAGCATCGTCCCGTCGGGCTACGGTGTGCCCGAAGGCGCCCCCACGGACGTCGTGCTCAAATCGCTGGGCCGCCACGGCCAGCGTCCGGCGCACATTCACTACTTCGTCTCGGCCCCCGGCCATCAACACCTGACGACTCAGATCAACCTCGCCGGTGACCCCTACACCTTCGACGACTTCGCCTTTGCCACGCGCGAAGAGCTGGTGGTGCCCGCCGAGCGCATCGACGATCCCACCGAGATCGCCCAACGCGACCTGGAAGGCCCCTTCGCCCATGTGGTGTTCGATGTCGAGTTAGCGCCCACCGACGCCGCCGAGCTGCAGGTACGCCACGCCCGCCCCCGCGCCAAGGAAGACGAGCAGGATCTGGCCAGTCAACTGGCCGGAACGGCCAAGGTATAACCCCCCCTGTTCAAGAGGCGGACCTTCCCCTTGGCCCGCCTTGACGCCCTAACAGCGTGACATCCTAACGAGGAGAGCGATCATGACCACACAGCTTGATCAACTCGAAGCCCGCGTGCGCGGAGCGGTACAAGACGACCCGGATCACGGCATTTTCCGCTGCCACCGCAGCATGTTCACCGACCCCGCCTTTTTCGAACTGGAGATGAAGCACATCTTCGAAGGCAACTGGGTCTTTCTGGCCCACGAGAGCCAAGTGGCCGAGCCGGGCGACTACTTCACCACCACCGTTGGCCGTCAGCCGATCGTCATCACCCGCGACAAGCAGGGCGAACTGCACGGCCTGATCAACGCCTGCGCCCACCGCGGTGCCACCCTATGCCGCCGCAAGCGCGGCAACAAAGGCACCTTCACTTGCCCGTTCCACGGCTGGACCTTCAAAAACGACGGCCAGCTGCTCAAAGCCAAAAACGAAAAGACTGGCGCCTACCCCGACCAGTTCAAGCAAGACGGCTCCCACAACCTCAAGCGCCTACCGCGCTTCGAGAACTACAAAGGCTTCCTGTTCGGCAGCCTCAGCGACGACGTGCTGCCCCTCGAGCAGCACCTGGGCGAAACCACCAAGGTCATCGACAACATCGTCGACCAAGCCCCCGAGGGTCTGGAAGTGCTGCGTGGCACCTCCTCCTACACCTACACCGGCAACTGGAAACTGCAGGCCGAAAACGGCGCCGACGGCTATCACGTCAGCTCCGTGCACTGGAACTACGCCTCCACCATGGAGCGCCGCAATTACGACGCCGGTGGTACCAAGGCGGTGGACGCCGACGGCTGGTCGAAGAGTAAAGGCGGCTTCTACTCCTACGAAAACGGCCACATGATGCTCTGGACCCGGCTACTCAACCCCGAGGTGCGCCCGGTCTACCAAGAAAAAGAGTGGATCCAAGAGCAGCTAGGCGAGGCGCGTGCCGACGCCATCGTCAACCAGACGCGCAACCTCTGCCTCTACCCCAACGTCTACCTGATGGACCAGTTCTCCACACAGATCCGCGTGCTGCGCCCCATCGACGTCAACAGAACCGAAGTTACGATCTACTGCTTCGCCCCCAAAGGCGAGTCGGCCGAAAACCGTCGCGTACGTATCCGCCAATACGAAGACTTCTTCAACGTCTCCGGCATGGGCACGCCGGACGACCTCGAAGAGTTCCGCGCCTGCCAAGAAGGCTACAACGGCGCGTTGGCCGAATGGAACGACCTCTCCCGCGGCGCCCAACAATGGATCGAAGGGGCTGATGAGAACGCCCAGGCCATCGACATGAAACCGCTGCTCAGCGGCGCCTCCCCCGAAGACGAAGGGCTCTACGTGCTGCACCACCAACACTGGGTCAGCGAAATGCTGCGCGCCATCGACAAAGAGCGTCGCCAGTTCATCGCCACGGCGACCGCCTAAACGTCCGATGCCAGAAGAGAGGAGAGAACGCCATGAGCATCAGCTATCACGACATCCAAGCCTTTTTATACCGCGAAGCGCGCCTACTAGATGACCGCGAGTGGGACGAGTGGCTTGCGCTGTATCGTAAGGACGCCGAGTTCTGGATGCCCGCCTGGGACGACGATGATCAGCTCACCCGCGATCCGCACAGCGAGATCTCGTTGATCTACTACCCCAACCGCGAAGGGCTGGAAGATCGGGTCTACCGGATCAAGACCGAGCGCAGCGGGGCGAGCACGCCGGAGCCGCGGACCACGCACCAGGTGACCAACCTCGAAATCCTGTCGCAAGACGACCAGACGGCCGAGCTGCGGTTCAACTGGCACACGCTGAGCCACCGCTACAAGAAGACGGACAGCTTCTTCGGCACGAGCTTCTACACCCTGGACGTCTCGGGCGAGCGCCCGCTAATCACAAGAAAAGTCGTGCAGCTGAACAACGACTACATCCATCAAGTCATCGACGTGTATCACGTATAAGCCGCATCGATGAGACAGGGACGTCGCTGATCGTGTCTTCCATCAACGCGAAGCGCGATGGACATAACAATCTAAAACAACACAATCCTGGTGAATCCATAATGAAAAATGTCAAAAAGACCACTCTCGTTGCTGCTCTGGGTACCACTCTGACGCTGTCGGCCATGGGCCTTTCGGCGAATGAAGATCCCGTGAAACTGGGGCTGATGCTGCCTTATTCAGGCACCTATACAGCGCTGGGCGAAGCCATCACTAACGGCTTGAAGCTGGCCATCGAGCAGGAGGGGGGGCAGTTGGGCGGTCGCGACGTCGAGTACGTCGAGTTGGATTCCGAAGCCGATCCTTCCAAGGCTCCGCAAAACATGAGTCGTTTGGTCAACGGTGACAACGTGGACTTCGTGATAGGTCCGGTACACTCAGGCGTGGCGATGGGCATGCTGCGCGTGGCCAAACAAACCGGCGCCATTACGATCATTCCGAATGCAGGGCTTGGGGCGGCGACCAACGAACTGTGCATGCCGAACGTGTTTCGCACCTCCTTTAGTATGTGGCAAGACAGCTATCCCATGGGAAAAGTGGCCTACGAGCAAGGGCATAGAAACATCGTGACCATTACCTGGGACTATGCAGGGGGGAAAGAAGACCTGGAGGGCTTTGAAGAGGCCTTTACCGCCGAAGGCGGTGACATCGTCCAGCAAATTCTCGTGCCGTTTCCGAGCACCGAATTCCAGAGTTACCTGACGCAGATTGCCAGCCTTCAGCCGGATGCCGTGTACACCTTCTTCGCGGGGGGCGGTGGTGTCAGCTTCGTGAGGGATTACGCGGCGGCGGGGCTCAACGAGAGCATCCCGCTGCTGGGGTCCGGGTTCCTTACCGAAGGTAATCTAGCCGCCCTGGGCGATGCGGGTGAAGGCGTCATGACCACGCTTCATTACGCAGAGACGCTAGAAAACGACGCGAACCGCTCGTTCGTGGCCGCCTATGAAGACGCCTACGGAGAAGCGCCGGATACGTACGCGGTGCAAGGCTACGATACCGGCATGATGCTAGCCCAGGCGCTCAATGTACTCGGTGGAGACACGTCAGACCGCGATCGACTAATCGATGTCTTGGCAAATGTTCAGTTAGCTAGTCCGCGCGGTCCGATGAGCTTCTCGGATTCCCACCACCCCATCCAGAATGTCTACCTCCGCGAGATTCGTGACGGCAAGCACGAGGTCGTCAGCATTGCTGCCGAGAATCTAGAAGTGCCCGACGACGCCTGTCAGATGTAACGACACTTCGTACAGCTTGGGAGCGGGGCAATCCCGCTTCCCCTTTTATGCTCGGAGGGGTCTTATGGATCTCGCATTTTTTGGTGTCCAGCTGCTCAATGGGCTCCAGTATGGGTTGCTGCTGTTTTTGATAGCCAGTGGGTTAACGCTGATTTTTGGGATCATGGGCATCATCAATTTGGCCCATGGTGCCATGTACATGATCGGTGCCTATTTGGTGTATGACCTGACCATGCGTTTCGGCAACTTCTGGTTGGCCATCTTGGTTGCGGTCCCCATCGCTATCGCACTCGGCCTGGTCATCGAGCGGCTGTTTCTCGACACGCTCTACAAGCGCGACCATCTCTATCAAGTGCTGCTGACCTTTGGGTTGATTTTAGTGCTCAACGAAGCCCAGCGAATCATCTGGGGCGGCGACGTGCATCGCGTGCCGGTACCTGCGCCGTTCGACGCCAGTATCCAACTCACCGACAACCTGCAGTATTCGGTCTATCGGCTCTTCGTCATGGGCGTTTGTCTGGTGTTGGCCGGCGTCATCTATGGCGTCATTCGCCATACCCGTCTGGGCATCATCATCCGGGCCGGTGCCGTGAATCGCGATATGGTGGAGGGGCTCGGTATCAATGTCCGTACGCTCTTCACACTGATTTTTAGCGTGGGTGTGGCGCTCACCGCCTTTGCCGGCATGATTGCCGCGCCGCTCACGTCGATTGCCCCCGGCATGGGTGACAGTATTTTGATCACCTGCTTCGTGGTCGTGGTCATCGGGGGGATTGGCTCCATCAAGGGTGCCTTTTGGGGGGCCATCATCATCGGTATGGCCACGACCTTCGGCGCTGTGCTCATTCCCAGTCTCGCCAGCATGGTGATCTACCTGATCATGGCAGCGGTTCTTTTGGTGAAACCGCGCGGTCTTTTCGCGTGAGGAGAACAAGCAATGTTACATAGATATCCCAAGCGCGTTGCCTACCTCATGTTGGTACTGACGGCGCTAGTGGCAACCTTTCCGCTGTGGGGCGAGGCGGTCTTCGGCAATCAGGCCAATTTCATGCTGGAGAAGCTGACCTTGATGCTGATTCTCGCGCTGTTTGCCATGAGCCTCGATTTGCTCGTGGGCATCGTGGGTCTGGTGAGCCTGGGGCACGCGCTCTTTTTCGGGTTAGGCGCCTATACGCTTGCCCTCGCCAGCCCTGACTTTAGCCCAGCCTCCATGTGGTGGATGCTGCCTCTGGTGATCGGCGTGTCGGCCTGTGTTGGGCTCATCGTCGGCCTCTTGGTCATTCGCACCAAAGGTATCTTCTTCATCATGACGACGCTGGCGTTCGGTCAGATGCTTTACTACTTCATTAGCACGTCTCAGTTCGCGGGGGGCACCGATGGTGTCTTCATCATGTTCCGCCCCAGCTTGGCCGTGGGCGATACCCTGCTAGTCGATTTGGATGACCCTTACAGTTTCTTCTACTTCTGCCTGGCAACGCTGTTGGCGGGGTACCTCTTTCTGCGCTGGCTGACCCGCTCCTACTTCGGTCAGGTGCTGGACGGCATTCATGATAACGAGCACCGCATGCAGGCCCTGGGCTATGCCACCAGTGGTTACAAGCTGATCGCTTTCGTGATTGCCGGGGTGATGGCTTCGATTGCCGGCATGCTGGCGGCGATGCAGTACGGCTTCGCCAATCCAGCCCAGCTCGGCTGGCACACGTCCGGCGAGGTACTGATGATGCTGATTCTGGGCGGCATAGGCACCATCTTTGGCCCCATTCTAGGTGCCTTCGCGTATGAAATACTGCTGTTCGTCTATGAGCATGCCACGACACATTGGCCCATTTTGATGGGGCTGACCATCATCGTGGCAGTGTTGGTGCTGCCGCGCGGTGTGGCAGGCCTGATGATCGCGCCTCCCTGGGCACGCAAACGCCGCACGACAGCCAATGACGCGCCGGAAAAGGCGACCGTCTCCGCCCAGCCCGTGACACAGAGTAAGGTGGACTAGCCATGAGTGATGACATCGTATTAGCCACCCAGGGCTTGACGCGTCGTTTTGGTGGCCTCGTTGCCGTCAATGACGTGGACTTTGATGTGAAAGCCCACGAAATACATGCAATTTTGGGCCCCAACGGCGCCGGCAAAAGCACCTTGATCAATTTGCTCTCCGGTGAGATCCCCCCGTCGGAAGGCCAGGTGCTCTATCGACAAAAAGCGATTCAAGGCAAAAGTGCTCGCCAAATTGCACGCTTGGGCATTGGGCGCAGCCATCAGAAAACCAATATTTTTCCACGCCTTAGCTGCTTGCAGAATTGTGAGCTAGCGGCACGCATCCATATGGGCGGCGTGTTGGGCAGCTGGCGTTCCCGTCACACGGCGCAGCAGGTGAGCGAGCGCGCCCAAGAGGTGCTGGAAACCTGTCAGCTGAACCACCGGGCGCACACGACCGCCTCGGACATGAGTTACGGCGAGCAGCGCCAGCTTCAGATCGCCATGGTGCTGGCTACGGCACCCTCCTTGATGCTGCTGGACGAACCGATGGCCGGCATGGGGCGTGAAGAGACGGCGCAGGTCACGGAGCTGCTCGCCAGTTTGACCGACCGCTACACCCTGGTGTTGATCGAGCACGATATGGATTCGGTTTTCCGCTTGGCCAATCGCATCACGGTCATGGTCGATGGCTGTGTCCTAGAAAGCGGCCCGACGGAGCAGATACGTACCAGCGACAAGGTGCGCGATGTCTACTTGGGACGTCACGACGAAGGAGTAACCGCATGACCACAGACGCAACCGTGACTCCCCTCATCGAAGCCCGCGGGCTGCACGCCTACTATGGCGAAAGCCATGTGTTGCACGGCGTCGATGTGACCCTAATGCCCGGAGAGACGCTCAGTTTGTTAGGGCGTAACGGCATGGGAAAAACCACCACGTTGAAGTCGATCCTCGGTTTTGTGCCACCACGCCGTGGGGACGTTTATATCAAGGGCGTGTCGACCGCGAAACGACGCCCATGGCAGTTGATGCGTCAGGGAATCGGCTACGTACCCGAAGGGCGTGGCATCTTTCCTGGGATCAGCGTGCGTGAGCATCTCATTATGGCGGCGCGCCCCAATGAGCGGGGAGAGACCCCCTGGACCATGGAACGCGTGCTGGACACGTTTCCGCGCCTGGGGCAACGCATTAACCATGATGGCGCGCTGCTGTCGGGCGGGGAGCAGCAGATGCTCTCGATTGGTCGAGCGCTGACGACGAACCCCGATCTGATGATCCTCGATGAAGCCACCGAAGGCTTGGCGCCGCTGATACGCGATGAAATCTGGAACATCATTCGCACTATCAAGGCCACGGGCATCTCGACGATCATCGTCGATAAAAACATCGATAACCTGCTGGAAGTGGCTGAGAAGCACTTGCTGTTAGTGAAAGGGGAAGTGAAGTACAGCGGTGATTCACAGGGGCTCAGGAATAACCCAGGACTGTTGGAAACGCACCTGGGCGTTGCGTAATGGAAGGCCTGGCCGAGCTCTCTTTGCCAGGCCATTACACAGGGTAGTGACCCTTAATCGCGTTGGGATACTGTGGGTATGCAATTACACAAAGACTGGTCGGTGTCTGCGATCACCGCAGGCTTCGTGGCCGTGCTGGTCTCGTACTCTGGACCGCTGGCCATCTTTTTTCAGGCCGCTCAGAGTGCTGACATCTCGAGCACGATGATGACCTCCTGGGTCTGGGCCATCTCCATGGGGGCCGCCATCTCGGGGATTTTGCTGAGCATGTGGTTGAAGGTGCCGGTGGTGACCGCGTGGTCGGCGCCGGGAACCGCCCTGTTGGTGACGCTTTTTCCAGAGCTGTCGCTCAACGAAGCGGTGGGCGCTTACCTGACGGCCGCCATCCTGTTATTCGTGATCGGCATCACCGGATCGTTCGATCGTATCATCCAGCTGATTCCTCCCGGCATTGCCAGTGCCATGATGGCCGGCATCTTGTTCCAATTCGGCGTCGGCATCTTCGAGTCGTTGCGCAATGTGCCGACGTTGGTGATTGGAATGATGATCGCTTATCTGGTTTTCAAACGTCTGACGCCGCGCTACAGCTTGATTTGCCTATTGTTGGTCGGTGTCGTGTTGGCGGTTCTCTTGGAGGGAGCCAGCCTCGAGGGTGTCGGCGTTCAGTTGGCGCAGCCGCAGTTCATCCAGCCCGATTGGACATGGAAGGCGACCTTGAGCTTGGCGATACCGCTGGTACTCGTCAGCCTGACGGGCCAGTTCCTACCGGGCATGGCGATATTGCGTACCTCGGGCTACACGACGCCTGCCAAGCCCATTGTCACGGTGGCCAGCGTAACGTCGCTGCTGACAGCCTTTTTTGGCGGCATCACGACGGTGATCGCGGCCATTACCGCCGCAATCTGCACCAGCAAAGAAGCGCATGAAGATCCGGACAAGCGCTACGTTGCCGGCGTGGCCAACGGTGTGTTCTATCTCGTGGGCGGTCTGTTTGCAGGCACCATCGTGGCGCTATTTACTTCGCTGCCGAATGCCTTCGTGGCGGTACTGGCGGGACTGGCGTTGATGGGGGCGATAAGCAGCAACATCAGCGCGTTCGCCGCCGAGAAGAGCCACTTGGAAGCCTCGGTGTTGACCTTCGTCGCCACGGCATCCGGGGTGAGCTTTTTGGGGCTCGGGTCGGCTTTCTGGGGCGTGGTCGTTGGCGGACTGGCGTACAACCTACTGCACCGGCGCTTTGCGCCACTGAACAATGACACGCAATAACAACAAAGGCGGCTGACACCGTCACTGGAGAGGAATGATGAAGACGATCGTCGTGGCTATTGATGACAGTGAAGGAGCGGTGACCTCCATCGAATTTGGTCGACGCCTCGCGTCGCAGCTGGGCGTAGAGATGAAGGCCGTCTCCGTGGTGCTCGAACAAGCAGACGTCAGTTCACGTTCGGCGCTGCTAAAAGCACGCCTCAAGGCGCAACGTGTCGACGATATGGCGCTGGAAGTGATTGCTCATCACAGCGTCAAGGACTACCTGGGAGCGCTGGCCAATCGGGAGGAGGTGGGGGTATGCATGATGGCTCATGGACGTCGCCCGGTGCCGGAAATGCTGATCGGAAGCGTGACGGCTGGCGTGGTTCGGCGTTCTCGACGGCCCGTTTTTTTATGCGGACCACGTTATAGTGGTCGCGCTCACCAGCACGTCGATGTATTGGCGGTATGTGTCGATGGGTCTGCACTCTCTGAAAAAATGCTGCCCCATGCGGCCGAACTAGCCAAACGATTAGGCGCGCGCTTACAGCTGCTACAAGTACTCGATACCCCAACGTTCAACAAACCGACATCGTTGGCCCCCGCCGATGTCTCGGAGTCGGCGTATTTATCGGGGTTGGCGCGCCGCGTTGGAAAAGACCAAGCACTGGAGGTTGACTGGGAGGTGCTTCATGGCGACCCAGCGGCGTCTATCGTGAGCTACCTAGCAGATAGTCACCATACCATGCTGGCGATGACGACCCATGGCCGCAGCGGCCTTTCTCAGGTAGTGGCAGGCAGCGTCAGTCACGAGGTCGTTCATGAAGCGCCGTGCCCGGTCGTCGTGCTCCGTCCCTAGTGCGATCGATGCGTGTGAGGCTACGGATACCGTCCCGAGCGTCGGTTATCGACTAGCACATCCAAAATGGCATTGGCCGTTTGCATGACGTGAGATGGCTTTTCACCACGGCGACGGCTACAGATAACGGGGGAAGTGATACTGCTATCCGCTAAATAGACATAGGTGATGCCATCTCGCTGCACACGCTTGACTTGTTCCGGTACGAGCGTGATGCCAATGCCAGAAGCGACGAGGCTGAGTGCCGTTTGCACCTCGTTCGCTTCTTGAAAGACCTGAACCTTCAAGCCTCGCCTACGAAAAATGCCAAGTACCATGTCGGCTAAGCTCGGGCGTGGTTTGGCGGGAAAGAGAATGAGGGGGTAGCGGGCAAGCTCTTCACAGCTGGGGGTCGTTCCTTCGAGCGGGTGGCCGCTGGGTAACGCCGCGATAATGGGCTCCTCGAAAAGAATGTCCTGCTCCACATCGGGGTCGTCGATTCTGATACGGCCAAACCCCATATCGATCCGCCCGGCTTTCAAAGCCTGAATTTGCTGCACCGTCGTCAGCTCCGCTAACGATAGCTCGACATTGTCCATTTGTCTTAAATCACGCACGAGCGTGGGCAACTGCCCATAGAAAACCGAAGGCACAAAGCCAATCCCAAATAGCTGACGTTTATGGCGCGCCATATGGCGAGTAGCCTCCACCGTAACATCGACTTTTTCTAATATTTGTATGGCGTGTTGTTGAAAGAAAATGCCTGATGGGGTGAGCTGTAGGCCTCGTGAACTGCGCTCGAACAGTTCCGTGCCTACCTCTTGCTCCAACTGCTTGATCTGACGAGAAAGCGGAGGTTGCGACATATGGAGCCGCTCTGCGGCAGACGTGAAGTTTAGCTCTTCGGCAACCACGCAGAAGTATCTAAGATGGCGTAGCTCCATTATACCTCCTGGGTATGGCTTTCTGTCCGAAAGATATTGGAGAAATGCCAATGGAAATGGCATTTTCTAGCTATAATTAATCTTTCTGGCAGAGCGCTCAAAATACCTAAAAAGTATAAGCTATCAGTTTTGCTGAAGGATATTTCTCATACTTTAGTCAATGTCGGAGATGTTATGTATACCAAGATTTTGGTGCCTATCGATGGTTCTGTACACTCACAGCATGCGCTGTCCGTGGCGTGCAAATTGTCAGAGCAAAACAGTACGAAGGTTTACGTGCTGCATATTCCTGAGGTGGTTGGTAACACTACCAAGCTGATCTGGGGTGTCGGCGTGCTTGCAAGTGATGCAACGTCCGAACACTTGGCGTCAGCGGGCGAGGCACTGCTTGAAGAAGCCGAAACGTTTGCTAAAGCGAAAGGCATCCGCAATATCGAGACAATGATCGAACAAGGCAGGCCTGTCGATATCATATTGGAAGTATCAAGGCGCGAAGGCGTCGACGTGATCGTGATGGGTAGTCGCGGACTCAGTGATTTAGGCGGTATGGTCGCGGGAAGCGTATCGCATAAGGTAGGGCACTTGGCACAATGTGGCGTTATTACAGTTAGTTGAGTTGTCCGTCTGGCGCCCAACGAACCCATGGGCCGATGTCAGGTATTCAGAGAACTTTTTTATTTACCTCAAAATATGACCCGCCTTGAGTACCACCATAGCGGACGCTGGGCTTCCATTAGCAGTCATCACTGATCCCCCTCACGCCAAGAGCGGTCGAACTCACGCGCCCAGCGCGCCATGAACGCTTGGCGGCGTTGGGGGTCGACGAAAGCCAGCACCGAGGCGTTGAGTGGAATGGGGTAGAGGCGGTCGCCGACTTGGTCGCGAAGGCGCTGCGCCGTATAGGGTCCTATGATGTCGGGGCGGACGCTGAACAGCGGGGTTTGTGCTGCGAGCACCCGCTGGCCATCACGGCTGAGCAGAAAGTTCATGAAGGCTTGGGCGGCGCGAGGGTTGGGCGCATCACGGTGGATGAAGCCGGTGCGCATTACCACCAAGGCGTAATCCTGGGGAACCTGAACGATCACTTCGGGATGCTCTTGGGCCCACACCATGGCGTAGGAACCCAGCAGGTTATAGCCCAGCCAGTAGCGTCCTTCCGATAGCCCTTCGAGCATCTTTCGGGTATTGGGAGCGAGGTGCGCATCGTTTGCGCCAAGCGCGGTGACCAGGTCCCAAAATCGCTCGGTATAGCGCGCATCTTGCTGAAAGAGCGTGTAGCCGATCCCGCTCTCGGACGGCGAATAGGTGGTGACCCTGCCTTGCAACGTATCGCGCTGGGTCTCCAGTAGGCGCTGTAAATCCGCATGGGTGTGCGGCGGCAGCATATGGCGCGCTAGATCGAGCCGGTAGGCCATGACGATCGGCTCGAAGGTAAACCCAAACACCTCATTACGCCATTTCGCCCATTCGGGCCACTCGTTGGCCAGCTCGGAGTCCAGCCGTTGGGCGTAGCCTTGATTGATGCGGTTCATCTGCCAAGGCATGGCGGAGCTGATCACCACATCGGGCGGCGGGTCGGCCGCCACGACTAAGCGGTCCACTTCCAAGGTGCTCCTGTCACGGTAGCTCAGCTCGATGCCCGGGTGGGCCTGCTCGAAAGTGGCCAGCAGCGGTGCGACCACCTGCCGATCCAAGGCGGCTTCGACCACGAGTGGCGTGACGGCCAGGCTGGGCAAGGACGCGAGCGAGCCCCCTATCAGTAACGCCACTACCCATACACGCTGCATCACGCTAGCTCCTCTAACGGTTGAACTGACGGTTGAAAGTGCACCTCGATGCGTAGCCCTTGGGGGAGGCGCTCTTTGATCTCGAGCGTGGCCGCGTGGCGCTGTGCAATGTTATCCACAATGGCAAGGCCCAATCCCGAGCCGTGAGTATCCTGGCGTCCGCCGCGCTCGAAGGGTTGCCGCAGTCGATGGCGAACCTCGGCGTCCACCCCAGGGCCATTGTCGTCGATGTACAGCACGATCCCCTCGTCGTTGGCGTAAAGGCCTAGCGTGATTTCGCTGCCCGGCGGCGTATAGCGCAGCGCGTTATCGATGAGATTACCCAGCAGTTCGCGCAGCGCCCAGGCTTGCCCCTGCACGACCATCGGCTCACTAGGCAGCTCTGCGAGCCCAAGATCATGCTGAGCCGCCATGTCGCGCTGGGCCCACTCGAGCACGCTGTCGCGGAGCAGCGCCCCCAGGTCGAGCGGCTGACTCTCTTCTGCCTCCTCCATGTGACGAAGTCGCGCCAGGCTGAGCAGCTGTCCGGCTAGACGGCTGGTACGCTGGGCACCCTCGTGGACATCGACAAGCGCCTGATACCACACGTCGGGAGCATGACTCTGCAGCGCCAGTTCGCTGGTGCTTTGTAGGCCGGCCAGCGGCGTTTTGAGCTGATGGCTGGCGTCGGCCGTAAAGCGGAGTAAATTGTCGCGACTCTTGCGCTGTCGGCTGAACAGAGTATCCAATGCCTCGACCATCTCGCGCAGCTCTTCCGGAACCTGCATATCGAGGGGGCGCATGTCGTCGGCCTGACGTTGGCGCAGACGATGGCGTAGCTGGCGCATCGGGGTTAGCGCCACGCGCATCGCCAGCAGCATCAAGAGAGCGGCCAGCAGCACCATGGCGACGAAGCGGAGGATCGCGCGCTCGAAGAGTTCATGGGTCAAGACGCGTCGACCTTCGGTCGTATGACCGACCCATATCTGTACCGGGTCCTGAATGTCCCAGCCAGCCGAGTCGTATTCACGCCCATGCAGCCGCCACCGCGTGCCAGCCTGGGTCGTGTCCCGCCAAATCGGGGCGTCCGCTGCCGCGGCCTGATCGGCCTCGGGAATGACGATGTCGAGGTTATACGAAATGCGTCGCCCATCGTGATCGAGCACGGTGTAGAAAACCCGCTCCTGATGGGCGGTGGCGAGAATCTGCAGCGCAGCGAGGGGAATGCTGACGACAGGGTCGCGGCCTTCCCACTGAATCGCATCGGCCACCGTCAGCGCGGCGGCGGCCAGCTGGCTATCGAAAGCGCGTTCGGCGGCACGCTGAGAGGCGCCATAGGCCTCCATCAAGAGCAGTGCCCCTAGCCCCGAGACCATGACCAGCAGCCAAATCGCCAAACGCGCCTTCAACGAACCTACGACCTGGGTCACGTCGGCGCTTCCTCGAGCCGATAGCCGAGGCCACGAAACGTGCGGATGTGCAAACCGCTGCCCTGAAGGCGCTTACGTAACCGGCTAACGTACACCTCCAGTGCATTAGAGCCGACATCACCAAAGCTGAACACGCGACTTTCCAGCATCTCCCGTGGGGCAATACTGCCAGCGTGCAGCAAGAGCCCTTCGAGCAGGCGTCGCTCGCGGCGGGGCAGGGCAAGCGTGACCCCGTCGAGTGTGGCCGTGCCCGCCATTGGGTCGAGGCACAGCGGTCCTAGCATCAGACGATTATCGCTGCGCTGCTGGCTGCGGCGCAGCAGTGCGCGTACGCGCGCTTCGAGCTCCGCCAATGAAAACGGCTTGGCCAGGTAGTCGTCGGCGCCTAGATCAAGCCCCTTGACGCGATCTTCGATGCCGTCTCTGGCCGTCAGGATCAGTACGGGGGTTTTATCGCCACGCTCACGTAACTCGCTCAGCAGCTCCAGCCCGTTGCCATCGGGCAGGCCCAAATCAAGCAGCAGGAGATCGAAGCGGTCATGGCGGAGCGCCGCACGTGCATCCTTTAGCCGTGAGAAGGCGTCGACGCTATTGCCCAGCGGGGATAACGCGTGATCCAGCGAGCGGGCGATCATCGGATCGTCTTCGACGATGATTAGACGCATATGACTAAAGTCTCAGGAGGTGATCAAGTAAATGACAGGTTGATGAAAGGTTGCCTGCCTAACATGGCGCTGGTCATTCCAGTATGAACGGGTTCGGGCTTTCCTGCTCCCGCGTACCATAAAACAATAGGAGTTCGTCATGAAGCTCAACGCTACGCTACGCCACGCCTCTCGTCTCGCCCTGATGAGTAGTGCTCTGCTGATGGGCCAGGCACACGCTCAAGCCATCCCCGACGCGACCGAGTGTATCGCACCTGCCAAACCGGGCGGTGGCTACGATTTGACGTGTCGCTTGGCGGCGAACGGCCTGCAAGAGACGGCCTTGATCAGTCGTCCCATGATGGTGAGCTACATGCCCGGCGGCATCGGGGCGGTGGCGTATAACCATGTCAACGGCGTGCGCACGGATGACCCCGGTCTTATCGTGGCGGCCAGCACCGGTGCGGCGGTGAACCTGGCGCTGGGCAAGTTTGGCGAGTACGACGCCGATGAAGTGCGCTGGCTAGGGGCCTTGGGCGTTGATTACGGCGCGATCGTCGTCAGCGCCGATGCGCCCTGGCAGAACCTTGGCGACCTCATGGCGGACCTGAAAGAGAACCCGAACGAGATTGCTTTCGGTGCCGGTGGCACCGTGGGTAGCCAGGACTGGATGAAGGCAGCGCTGATTGCGAAATCCGGCGATATGTCGCCTAGAGACCTGCGCTACGTGGCCTTCGAGGGCGGTGGTGAGGCGCTGGCCGCCTTGTTAGGTAACCATATTCAGGTGTTCACCGGTGATCTGTCCGAACTGAGGTCACAGCTCGAGGGCGGCACCATCCGCGTGTTGGCGGCGCTCTCCGAAGAGCGTATGGAGGGGCCCTATGCAGAGATTCCGACCGCTGCCGAACAGGGCTATGACGTGGAGTGGCCCATCTGGCGGGGGTACTACATGGGGCCAGAGGTCAGTGATGAAGCGTACCAGGCGTGGGTGGAGCGCATGCAGCAACTGGCGGAAGACCCGGTCTTCGCCGAGCTGCGTGAGGCGCGAGGTTTGTTCCCCATGGCGCGGTTCGGTGACGACTTCGATCGCTACGTCCAAGAGCAGGTCGCGGAGTTCCAAGGTTTAGCTGCAGAAGTAGGTCTGACCCAATGAGAATCGCCGCCGACCGAATGCTGGGTATTGCGCTCATCGGTCTGGCGGCGTTCATCGCCGTCCAGGCCATGCAGCTAAAAACCACCTTTAGCTACGAACCCGTGGGTCCCAAGGCCTTTCCGATCGTGCTCGCCATCGTGTTGGCACTGCTCGCACTGGTCATGGTCTTTAGGCCGGGGCCGGATGGGGAATGGCCCCATAAAACGTTGGCCCTTCGGCTACTCCTGGTACTGGCGCTGCTGTTGGCCTATGCCGTGCTGTTCACGCAACTGGGATTCATCGTCTCATCGCTACTGGCGGTCACGGCGCTGGCAAGGCTATTCGGCGCCTCTTGGGTGAAAGCCCTGATGACCGGCGTCCTCATGCCGGTGGTCGGTTATTTTCTGTTCACTACGGCCCTCGGGATCAGCCTGCCCACCGGCTACTGGTTCGCCTCCTTTCTTTAACGGGTTGCTACGATGTTCGATTTCCTTATCGAGGGGTTTGGCGTTGCGCTAACCCCACTCAATCTAGGCTTGGCGTTGCTGGGTGCCCTGCTGGGCACGCTGTTTGGCGCCTTGCCAGGCATTGGCCCCATCAACGGCATTGCGATTCTCATGCCGCTGGCCTACACGCTAGGGTTACCCGCCGAGTCTTCATTGATCTTGCTGGCCGCGGTCTACACCGGCGCTGAATATGGCGGCCGCATGTCGAGTATTTTGCTCAACGTCCCGGGTGACGCCGGTGCGGTGATGACTACCTTGGATGGCTATCCGCTGGCGCAGCGAGGGCTGGCAGGGCCAGCGTTGGGGTTGTCCGCCGTGAGCTCCTTCATTGGCGCGACCATTGCCATTCTAGGGTTGACGCTCTTTGCGCCGCTGCTGGCTAAGGTGGCCGTACTGTTCGGCCCGGCAGAGTTTTTTGCCCTCATGGTCTTCGCGTTTTCGTCCATGTCGGTGATGATGGGCAAAGACCCCATCAAAACGGCGATTGGCGCCGTCCTCGGCATTCTGATTGGCACCGTCGGCATCGACTCAGGCAGCGGTGTTTTGCGTTACACCTTCGGTATGCCCGAGCTTTACGACGGGATCGATTTCGTCGTGATGATCATCGGCTTATTCGCCATTAGTGAAATTCTGCTGATGCTGGAGCACTCGCAGCGCAAGGGCGACGACGGCGAGCTGCCGGTGCTGGGGCGCGTTTTCGTCCGTCTCAAAGAGGTGCTGTGGTGTAAAGGAGCCATCATCCGCTCGGGATTGATCGGCTTCATCATCGGCGTACTGCCGGGCACCGGCGCGTCGGTGGCAGGGGCCGTCTCCTACACCACGGAAAAGCGCCTCTCCGATAAAGATAACACCTTCGGCACCGGCGACATGCGCGGGCTGGCAGCGCCGGAATCGGCCAACAATGCCGCGGCGGTAGGTTCGTTCGTGCCCATGCTGACCTTGGGCATCCCTGGCTCGGGTACGACGGCGGTCCTGCTCGGTGCGCTGATGCTCTACAACATCACGCCGGGCCCGATGATGTTTACCGAACGTCCTGAAGTGGCCGGAGGGCTGATCGCGTCTCTGTACATTGGCAACATCGTCTTGCTGATGCTCAACCTGCCGCTGGCCGGTGTCTTCGCTCGGGTGCTGACCATTCCGCGTTGGGTGCTCGTGCCCGCCATTGCCATTTTGGCGTTCGTTGGGGTGTATCAGCTTCACTCCGATCTCTTCGCCATCTATTTGATGCTGCTGATCGGCGTGTTTGGCTATCTGCTGCGTAAGCTGGGTTTCTCGTTGGCCCCCGTCATCCTGGGCTACGTGCTGGGCGGACTGATGGAGCAGAACCTGCGCCGTGCCCTCTCCATTAGCGGTGGCGACGTCGGAATCCTATGGCAATCGGGCATTTCCTTAGGGCTCTGGGTGGCCGCGGTGCTGCTACTGGTGCTGCCCTGGTGGATACCCAAACTGCTGGCCGCGCGTCAACCCAGCACCCGCTAACGCAGTGCTCGTTTGACAGCCTTTCTCGCCCTGGGCCGTGTCGCGGTGCCAGGGCGATCGTTATTGCACATGCATAGATTGGCTCGGCCAGCATGCTACGTGACGTGCCTAACCGTTTTTATTCCCCATGGCCTTCATCGAATTGACCGTTCGCGCGTAACCGCTAGGATGTTCGTCAATCGTTAGCACGCTTTGAGTGCACCACGCTCTGGATGAAGCCTCCATGACCCTACTCGACAAACGTGCCTTCTATCTCTTGGAGGTCAGCAGCTGCGGCGGTATTCGCGCGGCGGCGGAGCATTTGCATACCAACCCGTCGGTGGTGAGCCGGCAGATCCGCTCGTTGGAGCAGGCGCTGGGCATGGCACTGCTGGAGCGTCAGGGGCGGCATGTCATGCTCACGGAGGCGGGTCAGCTGGTGGTGGATGGCTTTTTGGCCCAGCGGCGGCTGAACTCTGAGCTGGGCGATACGCTGTCGCGGCTACGTAACTTGCAGGCCGGGAAAGTGGTGGTGTCGGTGGGCGATGGCTTTGTGGATAGCTTTATCAATCACGTAATGAAGCGGGTCTCTGAGCACTACCCAGATGTGCTCATCGAGATCAAAACCGGCATTTACTACCCTCGCGAACCCCATGAGATGGTGGCCAACGACGAGGTCGACATTGCCATCACCTATGGGCCGATCTCCGACCCGCGCTTGGTGGTGCACTCGTTTGAAAGGGGGCCGCTGTGTGCGCTCGTGGCACCTTCCCATGCGTTGGCCAACCATGAGCGGGTGAGCGTGGCGGAACTGCTGCAGCATAAGCTGATCTTTCTGCCCGACGTGTCGGGCTCGCAGCAGTTCGTGAATGCGCTATTGGGCGCGGCGGGGCAGCCTGCCACCCCCGCATACCGCTGTAATTTGCACTCCGTCTCGCGGCGTATGGCGAGCGCGGGCATTGGCGTGTCGTTCATGACGGCGGCCGCTGCACGCAGCGAGATCGAGGCGGGGCTGTTGAAGGCGATCCCGATCGATCACCCCATGGCGGCCAGCAGCCAGGGCAACTTGGTCAAGCGTGTCGGCAGAAGGCTCTCGCCCGCTGCCGACTATTTGTGGAAGCTGATGATGGCGATGCAGTAGCGTTAGCTCGCCATCATGTAAACACCCGGGCCAATCGGCCATCCCATCATCAGCCAGAACATCAGGAACGCCGACCACGCTAGCAAGAAGCCCATGGCAAGGGGCAGCATGGTGGCAATCAGCGTGCCCAGTCCCATGTCCGGTTTGTAGCGCTGCATGTACACCAGCGCCACGGAGAAGTAGGGGCTCATGGGCGAAATGATGTTGGTGCTGGAATCGCCAATCCGGAACATCGCCAGTACGAAGGCGGGGTCGAAGTCGATCATCATCAGCATGGGTACGAATACCGGGGCCATGAGAGCCCACTGCGCCGAGCCGCTGGTCATGAAGACGTTCAGCACCGCGCTCATGGCAATGAACGCGCCAACGAGGGGAAGCCCGGTAAAGCCCGTGCTTTGCAGCACGTTCGAACCTTCGATGGCAATGAACTGGCCAAGCTCCGACCAGCGGAAGTAGGCAATGAACTGCGAAATCGCGAAGAACAGCACCAGAGTAGGGGCGAGGTCGCTGGCCGATTCCGCCATGCGCTGGGGCACGTCACGGCTGCGAGTAATCTTGCCGGTGGTGATGCCGTACACCAATCCAATGGTGACGAAGTAGATAAACATCAGCGGCACGAGCGAGCGCAGAAACGGCGAAGGAATCAAACCGCCGTCTTCGTTGCGCAGCGGCGAGGCTTCGGGTAGCACCACCATCAGCACTAGGGCAATGTAGGCCAGCGTTGCCAGTCCCACGCGCTTGAGGCCGCGCTTCTCGGCTTCCGTCAACGTCGGCGTGACCACCTCGGTTTTGAAATCTTTACCCATGGGGAGCGTGCGCTGTAGTCGTGGCTCCACCACTTTATCGACCAGCAGGGTGCCGACGGCTGCTAGCACGAAGACCGAGCAGGCCACGAAGTAGTAGTTATCCACGGGCGAAATGTAGGCATCTGGATCCACCAGCCGAGCAGCATCGGTCGTGATACCCGCAAACAGCGCATCGCCCACGGTAATGAACAGGCTGGCATCGAATCCAGCCCCGGCGGCGGCGTACGCGGCGGCGGCCCCGGCCACCGGGTGCCTGCCTACCGAGTAGTAGACCATCGCGGCCAGCGGAATCAGGATGAGGTAGTTGGCATCGGAGGCGATGCTGCCGCAAATACCCGCCATAAATACGCAGAACGTCAGCAGCGAAGGCGGTGCTTTGGCGACGCTCACCTGCATCAGCGTCGACATCAGGCCGACTTTATCGGCCAGCCCAATGCCGAACATGACCACCAGAATCAGACCAAGCGGCGGGAAGTTGACGAAGTTGCTGACCACGCTGGTCAGCATGAACTCCACACCATCCGCCGAGAGCAGGCTGCGAACGGTCACTTCAGCCTCGGTTTGTGGGTTGATCGCCGAGACGCCTAGCGCCGCTAAAATGGCGGAAATGACCACCACCAGCGCGGCCAAGATCGCGAATAGGATAAACGGGTGCGGCAGCTTGTTGCCTACCCGTTCGATGGATGCGAGAACACCTTGCATGACAGTTTCCTTATTTTAAGCCTTGTTGTTGAACGTTGTTAGGCCACGTGCGTGGCGGCGAGCGCTGTTAGTCGCGCTTGAGCAGTGAGGTGGCGAGCGCCACGAACATGCCGCCTGCAACGGGCAGAATGGCATCGTTGAAGTCGTAGCGTTCGTTGTGCAGATAGGCGCTGTCGCCGTTCCCCACAAAGAAGAAACACCCCGGTACTTCTTGCAGGTAGAACGCAAAATCCTCGGCGCCCATGGTGGGCATGTAGTCCAACTGCTGAATATCGGCGCTGACGCCGTGCTCGGCGGCAATCGCCAATACGCGTTCCGACCAAGCGGTATCGTTCACGAGAGGAGGAATTTGGTGCCGATGTTCTAGCTGGAAATGCGCGCCGTGGGCGGAACACACCCCGTTAACGACCTGTTCCAGCTTGCCGACCAATGCAGCGCGGGAGCTTTCCCGGTCGCTGCGGATGTTGACCAGCAGCTCTGCTTGGCCTGGAATCACGTTGGCGGCGCCGCCAGCATGAAACGCCGCGACGGTAATCACGCCTGCTTCCAACGGTGATTTATGGCGGCCCACCAGCCCTTGCAGCTGCTGAACGAGAGACGCGCCCACATAGATCGGGTCGACCGCTAAATGCGGCATGGCCGCGTGGCCAGAGACGCCTTCGATGGTGATTTTGAAGGTGTCGTTACCGCCCATAGCGGGGCCGGGTTTGACGAACAGCTGCCCTTCGGGAAAGCCAGGGCGGTTGTGGTAGCCAAAAATCGCGTCTACTTGCGGGTTTTGGAGCACGCCCGCTTTGACCATCTTATCGGCACCGTTGCCGCCTTCTTCTCCTGGCTGGAACAGCAGTTTGATGTAGCCACAAAGCTGATCGCGCTGGGCGATGATCGCTTCAGCGGCGAGCAGCAGCGTCGCAGTGTGGCCATCGTGGCCGCAGGCGTGCATCAGCCCTTCCCGTTGGGAGCGGTGCGCAAAGCCGTTGGCTTCTTTGATCGGTAGCGCATCCATATCGGCCCGAAAGGCAATCACAGGACCTTTACGGCCGGTGTCCAACTCGGCCAGTACGCCGGTGGTGGCAATGCCCTCGGTGACCTTATAGCCCATTGACGTCAGCCGTTCGGCCACCCGTTTGGCCGTGTCGGTTTCCTCGAATTTGAGCTCTGGATGCTGGTGAAGCTGATGGCGCACGGCCACCGCGTCGTCAATTTGTGGCTGGGTGAAAAAGGGGGATGAATGCATGTCCTGTCCTTGCCGTTGTCTGTGTCGTTGTGGGCATAGGTAACGCTAAGCGACTTGGCGGGCAGGAACGAGTGCCAATAGAGATGTGTTTGTTGCTTTCAAAGCAACGATGTTCGCAGGGGAGGCGCTGATGAATGTCGGAGATGGGAATTCGAACAAAACGTAGTATTGGGTGTGATTAAGCGAGCTAAGCATGGTTTTATTCAATGAAGGAAGGCATGCATTGCTCATCACGCGTGTTGCCTGCACGATGCCCATGGACGTTACCTTTAGGCGAAGCGCGGCGGCGGAGTGCAGTGTATGAAAACCTTATCGAACATGGGCTTTGCTCTCTTTGGTGCTGCGCTGGTGGCGATCAGTTACGGGCTGGCACGTTTCGCCTTTGGTCTCTTTGTGCCCTCCATCAGTACGGAGCTGTCGATCACGCCCGCGATGATCGGCGTCATTGGGGCGTTGCCCTTTTTGAGCTTTGTGCTGGCCACGCTGATGGCGCCCATGGCGGCCGACTGGTTAGGCGCTCGATATCTAGCCATGCTCTCCGGAACGCTGGGCGTGGCTGGCCTAGCGGTGATTAGTCAGGCCGGTAGTGCCTCGCTGCTCGGCGTAGGGGTATTTATCTGCGGGGTGTGCACGGGCTTGATGATGCCTGCGCTAACGGCAGCCATGCAGGCCTTGGTGAGTCGTACCATGCATGGGCGCGTCAGTTCGATCATGAATGCGGGGACGAGTATCGGTATCATCGTGGCGGTGCCGACCGTCGTATTTCTTTCGGATGCATGGCGCGTGACGTATGCCGCCTTTGCCGTTCTTGCAGGCCTGGGCGTGTTAGCGGCTTGGCTCTTCATTCCTTCGGTCTCTCGTGTGGTGCCCGCCGACGCTGCACCACCGGAGCCTCTCTCGCGCCAGCAGTGGTCTCGCCTGGTACGCCTGGCACTCTTTGCATTTGCCATGGGCTTCGTGGCAGCGCCGTACTGGCTGTTTGCACCAGATCTTCTGGTGTCGTTGGGCGGCTTATCGGGGCACTTGACCGGCTGGCTATGGTTTGCCGCAGGCGTGGCAGGTTTGGGAGGCGCCGTGGTGAGCGATCTAGCCGATCGCAATAACCCACCGATTACCCAAGCGCTGATGCTGATGATGCTCTCAGCGAGCTTGGTGCTGCTGGCCGCTAGCCCCAATCAGCTGGGCTTGGCCATGTTCTCTGCGCTGATATTCGGCGGGGCCTATATGAGTCTGACAGGGCTTTACCTGATGACCGGTATTCGTCTCTTGCCAGGTCGGCTTTCCCTAGGGCCTGTTTTGCCGTTCATGGCGTGTGCGTTAGGCCAAGCCATTGGATCACCCGTGATAGGGGCTTTGGTCGACCAACTAGGCTACGCGAATGCGTTTTCGCTCTTTTGCGTGGCGGGCGTGTTCATTGCGCTTTTGTCGCCTCTTTATCCTGGCCATATCGATTACTTGACCGAAGAGACGCCCGCGCTACTAGACAGCGAGGAGGACACGGGGCTTCAAGCCGCTTACGATCAGCAGCTGCTCGATGAAAATGGCGAGCCTTACGAGGAGAGCGTGACCACCGAGCCCGGTGATACCAGCGCTCAAACGAACCTCGCCAATACGTAGCCACTGAGCGCGATGTGTGCCAGGCCAATGGCCACCGATAGCCCGTGAAGTCGCTTGAAGCGTGCATGCTGGCCTGAGTCAGTGGCGCGATTGATGGCAGGCATGAGCGCTTGCCGTGTAGGTATCACCGACAGCGCAATGGTCGCCATGAGAATCGACGACACATAGTCGATACGCCACATCAGTAGGGCCGTTAACATGGAGACGACGAGCACGAACAGATAAAAAGGAGGAAAAGCGCGTCGAAGTGTGGCCCTGGCGGTGTCGTTCGGCAAAACGGACAGCAAAAAGGCCGCCAAGCCAAAGGAGAACAGGCTCATTCCGCCAAATAAAATAGCCGTTAGCCAAAGCGATACGAGGTTCAGCATGGCTCTTTCCTCCTGTATTTAGTACACCACTGTTGCTTGATTATCTTTTCGTATAATTAATGTACAGCATGGCGGGCGCGTACGCTATCCAGACAACGCTAACGGCTGCCGATCACAGAGACCTTGACCGCTTATGTCTTCACCCGCCAATCGACGCACGCTTCTTCGGCTGCTGCACTTTTTGCGCCCTTACCGGCTGCGCGTAGCGCTGGCGGGGTGTGCGCTACTCATTGCGTCGGGCAGCGTGCTGCTGCTGGGGCATGGGCTGAAACGCGTCATCGACCAAGGCTTTTTGGCGGCCGATGCTCAGGCGCTTGCCACGACGCTAGGGCTAATGCTCGGTGTCGTGGCACTGCTGGCGGCCGCCTCGGCGCTACGCTATTACCAAGTGACCTGGATCGGTGAGCGCCTAGCGGCAGATCTGCGCCAGCACGTGTTCGAGCATCTACTGACGTTGGAACCCAGCTTTTTCGAAAGCGCTCACGACGGGCGTGCCGCCGGTGACATTGCCTCGCGGCTCACGGCGGATACGAGCGTGCTGCAGAGCCTGTTTGGCTCGTCGATTTCCTTGGCGCTACGCAATGGCGTCATGCTGATCGGTGCGGTCGTGCTGATGCTGCTGACTCAGCCCTGGCTCTCGGCGCTGGTGCTGGTAGGTATTCCTGTGACGCTACTGCCCATCGTCTGGTACGGCCGGCGGGTGCGGCAGCTATCGCGTACTAGCCAAAACCACGTGGCGGAATTGGGGCGCTACGCCGACGAGGTGCTCAGCGGCCTGCAAACCGTACAAGCCTTCACCCACGAAACGTCGGAACGACGCTACTACGGCCAGCGCGTCGAGCGAGCTTTTGCTAGCGCTGTGGCGCGTACCCGCCAGCGGGCGTGGTTAACCGGGGTCGCCATGCTGGTGGTGTTCAGCGCTGTAGGCGTGATGCTGTGGCAAGGCGGTCTTGCGGTGCTGGAAGGGCGCATGAGCGCGGGAGAGCTGTCCGCGTTTATCTTTTATGCCGTGCTGGCTGCGGGGGCCGTCGCGACATTGGCGGAGGTGGCGGGGGATGTGCAGCGGGCGGCTGGAGCGGCCGAGCGCTTGCTGGAGTTACTCGATACGCCCCCCACCATCAGGTCGCCGACGCAGCCAGTAACGTTAGCTCAGCCACTGCAAGGGGCGCTAACGCTAGTGCAGGTTCGCTTCACGTACCCAGGCCGCGAGCTGCCTGCCTTGGACGCGATCGATCTGCATATTCATCCCGGCGAGCGGGTCGCGGTGGTGGGGCCTTCCGGAGCGGGAAAAAGCACGCTGCTGGCGCTGCTGCTGCGTTTTTACGATCCGGACCAAGGACAGGTCATGTTAGACGGCGTCGATATTCGCACCCTGGCGCTTGGTGAGCTGCGCGGCGCGTTGGGGCTGGTGGCCCAGTCACCGGTGCTGTTCAGTGGCACGGTGGCGGATAACCTGCGCTACGGCTGCCCAGAAGCCACCGAGCCACAGCTTCGGCAAGCCGCGCAGGATGCCAACGCGTTAGCGTTCATCGAGGCGCTGCCGCAAGGATTCGATACGCCGCTGGGGCCGGGTGGGGTGCAGCTCTCGGGCGGACAGCGCCAACGGCTGGCCATTGCCCGTGCATTGTTGAAAGATCCCGCGATACTGCTGCTGGACGAAGCCACCAGCGCGCTGGACGCCGAAAGCGAACGGCTAGTGCAGAAAGCCCTCGACCGTTTGATGCAGGGGCGAACCAGCATCGTGATTGCCCACCGTTTGGCCACGGTGGTGCATGCGGATCGACTCCTCGTGTTTCAAGAAGGACGGCTGGTGGCATCAGGCACGCATGCGACGCTGATGGAGCACAGCGACCTTTATCGCCATTTGGCAGCGCTGCAGTTTAGTCAACTGAATTAAATAGTCACGGGTAGTGTGTATGCAATGCTTGGCTGTGCGTTTAGGTGACTAGGCGCGTAATGTTGACATATTGTTTTTCTGGTTATTCGGTCTTTTTTTCGTGTGGCTAAAATGCACGGATAGAATAGTAAGTTAACCTTATAGTTAAAATCCTCAAAATAACCAAAATCAACATAGCAAAACAAAGATGCAGAAGCGCTTCTAGATGTTATGGGAGTGGGTGGATATTTTTTAGTTATTTGTTGCATGGTTGTTTTGAAGCCTCTCTATTAATAATAACGTCATCATTATTTGAAGCATTGATGCTGCTTCGATTATCTCATGATGTTGTTGTACTAGAGGTTAGTGTAAAAGCCGACGAACTATAGGGGGCTTATGTGAACGTTAAATGTACAAAAAGGTTCAACAGGCGGCTTGCTTGGCTTATTTTCTTAGGTGCTGTGAGCAGTGTTTGGGGAGTAAGCGCTAAAAGCTCTGATTATGTATATCGCCCTAATAACCCCTCCTTCGGTGGCGATGCGTTCAATTCAGCCCACCTGATTGGCCTGGCCGAACGACAGAATAAACACAAAGAGACCGGCTCATCGGCAGCCTCTCGGTATAGCAATAGCCCTGCAGACCAGTTCGTACGTCAACTCCAGAGTCGCATGCTGAGCAGTCTTTCACAGCAAGTTAATGAAGCCATTTTTGGTGAGAACGCTGCTGAAGAGGGCCGCATTGTTTTCGGTGAGCAGGTGATTTCTTTCAGTCGTGGCCTCGAGGGCGTTCATCTTGTGATCGAGAACACCACAGATGGCAGCCAGACAGAAGTGACCGTTCCAACACTACAAGTGCAGTAATGATAAAAAGCAGCAGCGCCCAGTGAGCCGCTTGGCGGCCTTGATTATTCAGCCAAGTACGAACAGGACGTTGACATGACGAAATTGCAACTGACACCAAATCTCATGCTGGTATTGGCGCTGACCGTTGCACTTGCTGGGTGTGCCTCTCCACAACGTTTGCAGCCCTTCACTCCTGAGACTCGTACGACGCCAAGTTTGGCCACACTTCCGCTTCCACCTGAGCCCGTTGTCGCTGCTGTTTATGATTTTCCTGATATGACCGGGCAGCATCGCGAAACGGAAGCCGGGGCGCCCCACTATTCAAAGGCAGTTTCCCAAGGTGGGGCGGCAGTCCTCATTCGCGCTCTCCAGGACGCAGGCGGGGGTAGGTGGTTTAGGGTGTTAGAGCGTAACCGGCTTTCCAGTGTGCTAACTGAGCGGCAGATTATTCGAGACCAGCGGCAAAGCTTTGCGGATGCAAACGGTAACCCGCTCCCTCCGCCATCTCCACTGCTCTATGCGGGCGTCATTTTAGAGGGCGGCATTATCGGTTACGACACCAATACGCTGACCGGCGGAGCAGGCGCACGCTTTCTCGGTATTGGCGCGAGTTCTAGATACCGTGAGGACGTGATCACTGTGTTTCTACGAGCGATTAGTAGTCAGACCGGAGAAGTATGGAGAACGGTGGTGGCCTCAAAACGCATTTATTCGGTACAAGCTCAAGGCGATGTATTTCGCTTCGTGGATGCCGATGAAATTCTCGAATTGGAAGCCGGCTTTTCTCGTAACGAACCACGTTTAGTCGCCCTGCGTGAGGCGGTTGAGCAAGCCGTCCATGCCATGATTATGGAAGGCTCTGAGCGGGGGCTATGGAGTTTCGCTAACGCGGCAGAGGGGGCGGCAGCCCTGGCCGCCTATCGTGATAGGCAAGGCGAGTTGGTGCAATAAGTTCTAAGGCCCAACAGATAACGCTATGGCTAGCATGGCCATGTAAAGGTGATGGCTCGGCTCACCTCTGGCGGTCTCGCAACAGGCAGTCAACAAACCGCTGGAGCTAAAGAATTGGGCGTGACGGACCACCTTGGCGGGATGTACCCCGTCACACCCAGGCTGGTTGCGGCATAGGCCGTAACCAAATCCAAGTCCCAAGGGACACTACAATGGTGAGGTGTATCATGAAATTTAACAAGTCACTAATGGCAGCCAGCATCGCAGCAGCCTTCACCGTGGTTTCAGGTGCGGCTTTTGCAGATGACAACCTCGCTGACATTATGCAGCAAGGTAATCTCAACACCGCAGATCAACAGCAAGACGGTAACGCAAACGTAGCGGACATTGAACAGATAGGCTCTGGTGCGGCTGCTTCCTTCAATAATACGGCTGAACAAGACCAGGTAGGCGATAGTAATGATGCGTCTATCCAACAAAATAGTGATGCGACTGGCTTTTTGACAGGTGCAATCACCTCCTTCAATACGGCCACGCAATCGCAAACGGGTAACGATAACGATGCGATGATTGAGCAGAACTCCAGCGCAGAAGGGCTTTTTTCTGGGGCTCTTACTACTCTCAACACTGCCAGCCAGACCCAAACGGGTGATACCAATATGGCCAGCATCACTCAGGTAAGTGACGCTGGCTCGTTAAGTGTTGAAGTTACGTATGGTAATACGGCTACGCAAGAACAAGTGGGCGACTGGAACGAGGCAACGGCTAACCAGGCGGGCTATGGGAACGTGTCAGAGCAGTTCCAGCAAGGTGATAGCAACGTCTCGACCGTTATGCAGTATGGGCTCGATAACTCGGCTTACGTAAGTCAGTATGGCGACGGTAATACAGCCACTGTAGGCCAAGAGGGTTCTTACCACGTGGCGACGCTCACACAAACGGGCAATGGCAACACTGGCTCTATTTCTCAGTATCAATCCAGCAATACCGCGACGATGATGCAAACGGGCAATAACAACACGGGTACTCAAGTACAGTATTAAAAGACGCAAAAAGGCGGTGGCAATATCGCATTCGCCACTACGGGAGGGGCTCATGTTCCTCCCGTAGCGTAGCGCGGAGGTTGTTGGGTGAGGAGAGTGCCGATGAGCCCCAAGACACAGATGATAGCCAGTACACTCCTTTTTATTATGGCAAGTGTCGTGGCGCAGGCCGATACCCATCTGGCATATATCGAACAGGTCGGAGACAACCATAATGCCCGGATGATACAGGCAGGCATTGGCTTGAAGGCATCGCTCTATCAAGAGGGTGATAGCAGTCGTGCACAGTTCCAACAGCTAGGCGACCATCATACGATTCTTGGACTTGATGATGGCCCAGCTTTACAGTCTGGATATGCGAATTGGATGCTAATTGACCAAACAGGGGAGCGTAATCAAGCTTTTGTAAGTCAACAAGGCTTGGAAAACGCGATGTCGATTACTCAGCATGGTAATGGCAACCTAACAGCGGTTGGGCAGTTTGGTAATTTCAATACAGCGGATATACAACAATATGGTAACAGCAACACTGCGAACCTGCAGCAGACGGGTAACGCAAACCAAACCAACATCATCCAAATGGGAGAGAGTAGGCTACAGCTTAGCCAAGAAGGAGGGCTGCATATTCCTGAAATCGTACAGCATGCGAGCGACGTTATCGTCCAGCAATGGTCTGCATATTAAGCGCACATACTCACGCCCAACATAACGAAAAGAGACGAACGCAATGCCATCACCGAATCGGCAGCGCGGCGTGTGGCTGGGGCTCTGTTTAGGGCTGTTGGGATTGATCGTCATTGGCAGTATGTGGACGAGCGGCGCGGCAGCGCTGCCGCACGTGCTGGCAGCGCTGACCGTGTTGATTCCGCTCACCCTGTTTGGCGTCGTCCTAAAAAGCCCCTGGCCCGCCGTCGGGGCGCTCGCGCTGCTGCTGGTCATCGACGTGACCCTGCGCTTAGGCTGACTTGGACGCTGCCAGCGTATAGAGAAACTCCAAGCCCAGCGTTGCGGCGGCCAGCGAGGTAATGTCGCCGTGGTCGTAGGCCGGGTTCACTTCCACGAGATCCATGCCCACCAGCTCCATCCCCACCATACCGCGCATCACTTTCAGCATCAGATCGGTGGACATGCCGCCGCATACCGGCGTGCCGGTGCCCGGTGCGAAGGCGGGGTCCAGGCCGTCGATATCCAGCGTGACATACGCCGGGTGGTGACCCACTCGCGCACGAATCCGCTCCAGCACCGCCGCCGGGCCGTGGTCGTTCACCCAGTCGGCATCCAGCACTTCGTAGGGGTGGTTGCTCCGGTCATAGCTGGTACGAATACCGATTTGCAGCGAGTGCTCCGGCACGACCAAGCCTTCTTTGAGGGCATGGTGAAAAATGGTGCCGTGATCGAAGCGCGTGCCTTGCTCGTAGGTGTCGGTGTGGGCATCAAAGTGAATCAATGCCAGCGGGCCGTGCTCGCGGGCGTGAGCGCGCAGCAGCGGCAGGCTGATGTAGTGGTCGCCGCCCAGCGTCAGCATTTTCTTGCCCGCTTTCAACCAACGCATGGCGTGAGTTTCCAGGTTATCGACTAGGCTTTCCGGTTCACCGTAGGCGTAATCCAGGTTACCGGCATCGCATACCCGCAGGCGATCTTCCAGCGCGAAATTCCACGGCCAGCGCTTGCCCTCCCAAATCAGGTTGGCGGTGCTTTGGCGAATCGCGTTCGGCCCCATACGGGTGCCGGAACGGCCGGAGCATGCGAGGTCGAACGGCACGCCGCTGACCACCACCTCGGCATCGGTGGCGTTCGGGTCGGTGGCTTTGGGCACGCCCATGAACGTGGAGATAACATCACCAAACAGGCTGGGCATGATCTGCGCTGGGGTCACCTAATGGGTTCTCCTATCGTCGTGTATCTGGAAAAGTGGTGGGCTCGAAGAAGCGCGACGATAAGGAAGTTTTCGCGATGAATGAAATGAATGTTTAGAATGAAATCATTCATCATATGAATAGTTAGGCGCTATGCGATCACTCCGCCATTTTGACCTGAACTTGCTGCTGGTCTTCGAGATGCTCATGCGCGAGCGCCACGTCACCCGTGCCGCCGAAAAGCTCCATCTCAGCCAGCCAGCGCTCAGCCATGCGCTCAAACGACTGCGAGAAGCGCTCGACGATCCGCTGCTGGTGCGCACCGAGCAGGGCCTGCAGCCGACGCCCCGCGCCATGGCGCTGCTGCCGGTGGTGCAGCAGGCGCTGGCGGCGCTGCAAGCGGGCTTGGCTCCACCCGCCACGTTCGCGCCCGCCACCAGCACCCGGCGCTTTACCCTGGCGACCACCGACTACTTCGAAGAGGTGATGTACCCGGCATTTTTGAGCCAGCTGCTGGGCTATGCGCCCGGCATCAGTTTTTCCATCGAGCTGATTACGCCGGAGGTGCTGAGTGAGGCGTTAGAGCAGCGCCAGGTGGATATGGTGGTTGGTTTGGACAGCCAGTCATCGCTGCCCAATGGCGTGGTGCAAACGCCCTGGATGCACGAAGAGCTGGTGTGTCTGGCGGCCCAGCACAATCCTCACGTGGGGGACGCGCTGGCGCTGGAGGCATTTGCTCGCCAGCTCCACGTCGAGCTTGCCGATATCAGCGGCCTGCTGCCCAGCCGTATCGAAAACTGCCTGGCTCAGCACGGCCTGAATCGCCGCGTGATATCGAAGAACCTCAACTACATCGCCGCCGCGCGGGTCGTCGCGCTGACCGATGCGATCATCACCTTGCCGCGCCAAATGGCCGAGCGCTTCGTCGCTATGCTGCCCGTGCGCATAGTGGCGCCGCCGGTAGAGCTTCCCGAATTGACCATGACGCTGATCCAGCACACCCTCTACGCCAACGCGCCTGCCAATGTCTGGCTTTACCAGGAGCTCACGGCGTTTGCGAAGAATGCCAGTCGTTAATTCATGGCGCTGTTTCGATATCAATATGTTGTAGAAATACAACTCAGTTGAAGCAAAGGTTGAATGGCCACTGGCAGGCTTGGCGTTAGATCCTAAACTGCTAGCTGGCGCGTTTTTTTGCGCCGCAACGAATTAAAGCAGCGCTCCATGATGCTAGCGATGATTGGCTAGGAGAGGGGCGGGCGCTGGACGCGGGACAACCAAGGGAGAAAGCGTGTGAAAATAGGCGCACCAAAAGAGAGTGCCCGGGGAGAAGCGCGGGTCGCGCTGACCCCTGAGAGCGCAAAGCATCTTCAAAAGTTGGGCCATGAGTGCCTCATCGAAACGGGTGCTGGCCTAGCCGCGGGATTCAATGACGACACCTATCGTGACGCTGGCGTGACCGTGATCGAGAGCGCCGACGCGCTGTGGCGCGACGCTGAAGTGGTCATCAAGGTTCGCGAACCCTCTGATGAAGAGGCCAAGCGGCTGCGCGAAGGTCAAACGCTGATCGCCTTTTTCTGGCCCGCGCAAAACGAAGCGCTGCTGGAAGCCTGCAAAGCCCAGGGGGCCACCGTGATCGCCATGGACATGGTGCCGCGTATCTCCCGGGCGCAGAAAATGGACGCGCTGTCGTCCATGGCCAACATTGCGGGCTACCGCGCGGTGATCGAGGCGGGCAATAACTTTGGCCGATTCTTCACCGGTCAGGTGACGGCGGCGGGCAAGGTGCCGCCTGCGAAAGTACTGGTGATCGGTGCCGGAGTGGCGGGCTTGGCGGCGATTGGCACGGCGGCGAGCCTGGGGGCCGTGGTGCGCGCCTTCGACGTACGGCCCGAGGTCTCCGAGCAGATCGAGTCCATGGGCGCCGAGTTCCTGTTCCTCGATTTCGAAGATAGCCAAGATGGTTCCGAAAGCGGGGGGTACGCGGCACCTTCGAGTCCTGAATTCCGCGAGAAGCAGCTGGAATGCTTCCGCGAGCAGGCCCCGGACGTGGATATCGTCATCACCACGGCGCTGATTCCCGGTAAGCCTGCGCCCAAGCTGTGGCTGGAAGACATGGTCGCGGCCATGAAGCCCGGTTCGGTGATCGTCGATTTGGCCGCCGAGAAGGGCGGTAACTGCGACCTGACTCAGCCTGACGAGCGCGTAGTGAGCGATAACGGCGTGGTGGTGATCGGCTACACCGACTTCCCCTCGCGCATGGCGACGCAAGCCTCACTGCTTTACGCTACCAACATTCGCCACATGCTCACCGATCTCACCCCCGAGAAAGACGGCGTGATCCATCACGACATGGACGACGACGTGATTCGGGGGGCCACGGTGACGCACCAAAGCGAGATTACTTTCCCACCGCCGCCGCCGAAGGTGAAAGCCATCGGCGCGGCCAAGCCGAAGAAAAAAGAGAAAGAGCCAACGCCTGAAGAGAAAAAGGCGGCCGAGCTTGCCGAATTCAAAGTGCAAACTAAGCGTCAGGTGAGCCTGCTGGCGATAGGTGGTGCGCTGATGCTGCTGCTCGGCTGGGTCGCCCCGGCCTCGTTCATGCAGCACTTCATCGTCTTCGTGCTGGCCTGCTTCATTGGCTTCCAGGTGATTTGGAAAGTGAGCCACTCGCTACATACGCCGCTGATGGCGGTGACCAACGCGATATCCGGCATCATCATCTTGGGGGCGATTCTGCAAATTGGCTCCGGCAGCGCGGTCGTTAGCGTGCTGGCGGGTATTTCCGTACTGATCGCGTCGATCAATATCGTGGGTGGCTTCCTGGTGACACGCCGGATGCTGGCCATGTTCCAAAAATCCTAAGCGGCGGAGAGACGATATGTTAGAGCAAGGATTCGTATCTGCCGCAGCGATTGCGGCCAGCGTGCTGTTCATTTTGTCGCTGGGCGGCCTAAGTAATCAGGAAAAGGCCAAGCGCGCCGTGTGGTACGGCATCGTCGGTATGGCGGTCGCGGTGTTTTTCACCGCGTTTGGCCCCGGTATCGGCGGCTACTGGTGGCTGATTCCGATGATGCTGATTGGCGCAGCCATTGGTGCTTACGTAGCGGGCAAGGTCGAGATGACCGAAATGCCCCAGCTCGTGGCCGCGCTGCACAGTTTCGTAGGCTTGGCGGCGGTGTTCGTGGCCTGGAGCGCGGACCTGGAGCGTCGCCGGGTGATGGCGGCCCGTGCCGCTGAGGCGTCGCTGGACCAGTTCTCTGCCTTTGCGGCGCTGGTGGCCACCAAGGCCCCCGACGAGCTGATGTTCCTGCAAATCGAGGTGGTGCTGGGTATCTTCATTGGCGCGGTGACGTTCACCGGCTCGGTGATTGCCTTCGGTAAGCTGGCGGGCAAGGTGGACGGTAAGCCCAAGCAGCTGCCCGGCGGCCATCTACTGAATGCGGGTGCCGCGGTAGTGTCGCTACTGCTGGCGATTCTCTACCTCAACGGCGCAGGCTTCTGGACGCTGCTGGTGATTGCGGCGCTGGCATTCTTCATTGGGTATCACCTGATCATGGGCATCGGCGGAGCGGATATGCCGGTGGTGGTCTCGATGCTCAACAGCTACTCCGGCTGGGCGGCGGCGGCGATTGGTTTCACGCTTTCCAACGACCTGTTGATCGTGACCGGTGCGCTGGTGGGCTCCTCCGGGGCGATTCTCTCTTACATCATGTGTAAGGCGATGAACCGCAATTTCGTCAGCGTGATTCTCGGTGGTTTTGGGGGTTCTCAAGGGCCTGCCGCGGAAATCGAAGGCGAGCAGGTCTCCATCGACGCCAATGGCGTCGCTACCGCACTGAACGATGCCGATAGCATCATCATCGTACCGGGCTACGGCATGGCGGTGGCGCAGGCGCAAACCGCGGTCAGCGATCTCGTTCGCAAGCTGCGCGCGGCGGGTAAGACCGTACGTTTCGGTATCCACCCGGTGGCCGGGCGCTTGCCGGGGCATATGAACGTGCTGTTGGCGGAAGCCAAGGTGCCCTACGATATCGTGCTGGAAATGGACGAGATCAACGACGATTTCGCCACGACCGACGTGGTCATCGTCATCGGCTCCAACGACATCGTGAACCCTGCCGCCGAAGAGGACCCCAACAGCCCCATCGCGGGCATGCCGGTGCTCAAAGTGTGGGAAGCGAAGCAGGTCTTCGTCAGTAAGCGTGGTCAAGGCACCGGCTACTCGGGTATCGAGAACCCGCTGTTCTTCAAGGAGAACACCCGGATGTTCTACGGTGATGCTCGCGAAAGCCTGAATGCGCTGCTACCACTGGTGGATTGAGCCTGTAAGTACGGATGTGTAGGACTCGACGAGTGAGCAGTTGCTCGTCGTTCGCCGGGGGAGCCAATGGCTCCCCCGGTTTTTTCCGTCTACGTATCGCTCTCTTCGCCGGTCACTTGCCGCCAGGAGCGACGCCCCAAGTGATCATCGCTAAAACCAATCGTGATGGAGCCATCGCCATTCGGTGAAGCGTTCGTATCCTCTGGATTGCCCACGAAGAGACGTTCGATCTCCCCGTCATTCACGCTCACCAAGCGCTCGCCGGTGCCCGCTTGTAAACCGGTGATGGCGTCACCGTTGATGGTGGCGTCGCTGTCTGGCCGTCCATCACCGTTGAAGTCGAAAGCGGTCGAACCGCCACTTCCGCCGGTATCGGCCAGTAGCGACATGAAGAACCCGCTGCGTCCACCGCCGCAGGGGTCGGATTCATCGGGAAGCAGCGTCGAGAAGCGCACCCGCCGTGGGAGGCTGGTTGAGATCGACGGGGCGGCGATCACGCGCTCTCCAGCAGGTAGCTCCAAGCGCCATCCCACGTCGCTACTGTCAGGGGCGAAGTTGGTGCTGGCGCGGCGGTTAAAGCCACTCTGTGAGTTTTCACCCGTAATGCGTTGAAGCAGTAGATCGCTTTGAGTAATGGTCGAGCTGCGACTCACTTGGTCTCGCAGGCCAATGAGCTGCTGTATCGAAGCGTCACCAATGTCGCCGTTGCGGAAATAGCTGCCGGTGCCGAAGGAGACCAGTAGCGTATCCGGCGAGCCGCTACTCAGCGTGACGGCGGGGGCTGATGTGATGGGCTGGCTAGCGCTGCCTTGATATAGCTGGTTAACGGTGCCACTGCCGGTTAACGAGAAGCGCCACATATTGCCTGCCAAGTCGCCCGCGTAGGCAAAGCGTGCGCCGTTATAGCTCGGCCAAGCAGTGACGGTGGGGGTGGCCAATCCGTTGGGAGTATCCGTGTTGCCTACGCCTGTCTTTATTTGCTTGATCAACTCACCGGTAGCAAGGTTCACTACGAAAAGTGACGCTTGGTAGCCCATACTGTTATAGCCGTTACCAAAAATGGCGGCCCAGGTGCCGTCGGTCAGTTGCGTGATCGTGGGTTGAGAAACCCCCGTGCCCAACTCGGGATGGCGAAACTCCCAAAGCACGTCAGCAGCGCTCATGTTGCTGGGGTTGCTCACATCGATTGCAAACACCGTCCGCCCACCCGCGCCCATGGTGCCGACGGCCGCGGCAGTCGGGCCACCAGAGATGTTCACTTCCCGCACAGCAGGTGTGCCATCCATGAAGTAGCGATGGCTATAGTCAGGCTGCATCAATGAGCGAATGGCGGGCGCCTCGCCTTGGGTCAACTCAGCGGGTAAAAAGCCAAACAGTTCCCGACCGGTCTCCGCGTTAAAGCCGTGCAGCATGCCGTCGTTGGCGGCCACCAGCAGGAGCGGCATACGCTCATCAGTCCCCTTTAAGAACACCGGGTTGGCGTTGATGATATCGCCCAGCAGCGATTGGCGTGGCCGCAGCCCCTGCACGTCTTCGCCCTGTAGCCAGCGCACTTCGGTACTGGTTAAGCCGCTGTTGTCGGCACTTAGTATAACGCCGCTCCGGGTACCGCTCTCCAGCCGTCGATAGGTCAATAACCGCCGATTGCCTGCTTGCTCGGCGAGCTCGGTTTCAGCATTCCAGCGTTCGCTACGAGTACCATCGGCTTGGATCACCGAAGCGGCTAAACGCCCTGACCAGTCGTCACTGCGAAAGCCTGCGGTATAGAGCAAGTTGCCATCTTCAAGACCAAATTCGTCGCCATTGACCGCCGCGGAGGTATTGGACTGAGAGGCGGCGATGATATTGCCCAGCACCTGCTGCATGACCTGGTTCAACGAGGCTTCATCGTTGGCAAAGTACGCGCGATCGGTACCCCCTGCGCGGGCAAGATCGCCGAGTGGGTCGTCGGAGACGTTGGGTAAATTGGCGATATCCGGCGGTAGGTTAAAGCCCACCACATAGGTTCTTACCGGGTTAGGCAGCTGTGCATTGGTATCGTCGTATAGCCGTTTAATGGCCGCTTCGGCGCTGGCTAAAGCGCCGCTAACATTGTTGCCTAGTGAGTTGCCGAAGCGGTCTACCGACGGCAAACCATCGGTTAGCCAAATATTGGCATTCACTAAGCACTGCTGCGCATCGGGGTTATTGATGTTGGGAATCGCTATACCCGCACGGCGTCCCTGATTGGGGCCGAACGCGCTGCTGCTCGTGTTCAAAAAGTAGTCGCGGGCGGTATACATCGTGCCTTCGATAGGGGTCAAACCTGTCGCCAGCAGTGGCCAAGAAGGATCCGTCATGGGGTTACCGCTACCGTTCCACTCATGGCGCTGGGCACCCAGTTTTGTCTCGATGGCACTCCAATGGGCACTGTTTACCGTGCCATCGTTATTGAGCCCTCCAATGGGAACATGCAGATAGCCTAGTCCCGGTGATGATGTCGTCCGCCACTCCCATTGGTTGAGTTGTATGGAGGCTGTGTGCGCCCCCCAGTTTGGTATGCCCCGTTGGCGAAGACTGTCCACCAGCGGCAGCGTAAAATTTGAGCGAACCGGGTTGCTGTAAGAGACACCATCGCCAATAGCTGGAGAGCTTGAAAAACCTGTGGTCAGTCCACGAAAGCGTTCTGAAAGCTGATCGGATGTGGTGGTTGGGTTGGATATCCGACGCCAGTACTCAGTGACGTCATTGCGTGGTAAGCCAGACGTGAAGTTTTCCTCAAACATGTAGCCAGGTACACCAACATTGAAAAACGTGTAGATGTCGGTGTTCGGGAGCCGTGCTCTGTAACGTTTGGTGCTAGCGTTCCAGGCTCCGTCGAAGCTTGGGTCGTACCAGCTTGGGTTAGCGTTGCTGGAGTACCGTGCGGCCAAAGCACGTTCTGTTAAGCGCCAGACGACTGTATTGCCGCTAAAAGCCGCGTCTCGGGTGAGCGAGGCGGGGTTCTGCTGGTATGCCATCAACCCAAGATTTAATTCGCCTCGGTAGCGCTCAATGAGATCACGTCCCACGCGCTTCATAATGCTGGATTTACTGAGGGGTGAACGAGCACCTGCTGGACATTGAGAGGCATTGAACGTGTTGGGTTGGCAGGCGGCTAGGTTCTCCCTATCGCCTGCGTTGTTGCCTACGGCGACACGGCCATCTAGGCCTTCTTGTCCACTCTCTGAGTTATCCAGAATCAATAACACGTTAGGTGGCACACGGCTGACCACGTTCAACGGAGCAGGGGAGAGTCCCGTTTGGTCGTTTGGGATGTCGTAATCTTCATCGACGAGCTCATCGCCTCCGCCTCCTATGGGGGGCTCAGGATCAGGCTCCTCCGGCGTTGGATCAGGATCATCGTCTCCTAGATCGACCTCCTGATCCGGGTCGTAATCAGGTGGTGGCGGAGGAGAAAAACCCAGCACGGGCGCACTCGTGGCGATCAACATTACGAACACAGTGCATACAAAAAGTGTCAGGGCGGATCTTTGTATCATGGCACGATGACCTCCACTGGCTGCTGGCGAACGTAGAGGGCCTCGAGCGTGACACGGGTATCTTCACCACGGCCAAAGCCTTGAGTTTCGATCCGATAAAGCATTTCGACCGCCTCCGTCCCGTCGTTGTTGGTCAGTGATCCTAGCGGTGCCAGCGTCTGGATGCGGTAGCGTGGGTTACGGGTGAGTTCTTCCATCGCCATGTCGTGGTTACGCCATCCATTGCCAGGCGGGGCGCCGTTTTGAAGCAGCGTTTCGGCTTCGCTCAGTGCGGCCTCTGCTGCTTGAAAGGCAACACCGTAGTCGCGCTGGCTCGAGGCCATACGGTCTTGAGTGATCGCTCCTTGCATGGAAGAGAGGCTCAACATGGTGACGATGGCAAGGAAAATCAGGCTCAACACGAGCGCCATTCCTCGCTGATGCGTCAATGCGTGGCTCTGCATGCTAACGATTCCTCAAAGCGATGGTCGTCGTGAAGGCTTGATAAATCCGTCCGTTGCCGCCGGTGAAAGCGTTGTCTCCTCGAAAATTGCCGATCGCCAGCGTGGTGTCGGCATTCCGTAGATTGGGACGGTCACTTTGTACGATGAGCGTGATGCGCGCCGCCCTGACATCGGGCCACTCTGCCTCATCGATCTCGTCGGGTGGTATGTAGGCGCCGTCGAGCAGAAAGGACGTTCGCATCGCCACCACATGGCTGGCCACGACCTCATTACGAGGCGTCGTTTGGCTCACATCCAAGCGCATCAACGAGGGCACATTCGCGTTATTGGCATCTCGGCCAATGTAGTAAAGGGCGCTGTTCAAGGCACTCAGCGATACGGTTTGGCCCGCAGCATAGGTAATATCGCTCGCCTCTCCCCATTCGCTTTCGCTTGGGTCGACGTTGCCCTGCCAGCCTGCCGCCGCGCTTTTCTGCAGGGTGCGGGCGTCACTCGTGGTGTTATAGAAAATATCGCAATTCAGCAGGCCCTGAAGCAGCACCAATCGTTGATGAAAGGCGCTATCGGTCTCTCGATTCAAGGTGAGTCGTTGGCTGCTATCGATCGCGGCAATTTCCAACGACGTATCGATAAACCCCGTCCGGGCAAGGAGACCGCCACGAAACGCGAGCACATGCTGCTCGTCGAGGGGTGTGACCAAGCTGGCCGTAAAATCATGGTTGTTGGGTGTGTCCCATGCTTGCAACGGTAAGGGGAGGCTGCTGGCATCGGCCATATTGCGCATATGGACGGTCGTCTGTGGTAGCGCACAGCCACCGCTATAGTCCACCTGACGTAGCTCGCGGGCCATCGTATCCAGCGCGAAGCGACCAGTGTCCTGCATGTCGGCCAGTGCGGTTTGAAAACGGTAGCTTTGCTGAGAGGAGATGAAGAGTTGGGTTGCCCCAGCCATGACCAGTAGCCCAATGACCATGGCGACTAACAGCTCCACCAGCGTAAAGCCTGCTTGAGTCGTTCGAGGTTTGCCTCTGCCCACGCTATAGCTCCGACGCTAATTGTACTTGCCGAATATCGTTGGGCGACGTGGCGTCCTCCCATCGCACGGTGACGCTAATACGCCGATTGTCGATCTCGATGCCGCCTACGCCGCCAGGGAGCATGGTACTCACATCCGCGACCCACTCGGCTTGATCAGTCGCGGGCAATCCGCTGCCGTCGACCTCTCCGCCTAACGTGAGCGCATAGTCGGCTGCTTGCTCACGGTTGGCGCGAATGCGATCCAGCATGTCCTGGGCCATGTTGGTGGCCTGAGTCTCGAAATAGGCAGCACGGTTATGCACCAGCGACTGGGTTTGCAAGCCAAGCACACCCAATAGGCCAATCGACAGCACCAGTAGCGCAATCAATGACTCCAGCAGTGAGATACCCCGTTGTCGTGTTGGCATGGCGTGGCTCGCTAATGAATTAGTCGCAGGCTTGACGATTAGTGAGTACTCGGGAAATGCCGCTCGGCTCGATACGCACGCAGCGGCCTATCTCATTCAGCGTGACGGAGACGCGCTGGGAAGCAAAGGCTGCCGACACCAGGCGCCCTTGACTGTTGAACGTAAAACGCTCGGGCGCATTCGCAATCGTAATGTCGTCTACCTCCTGCGCCCAGCGACGTAGCACCACCTCATCGGCCTGCACTACCCAGCCGTTATCCCAACCTTCGGCCACGGGGAGTAAGTCGACGGACTGATTGCGTCGCACGGCTTCACTACGGGCAAAGCTCAGCGCAATTTTATAGTCGTTGGTGGTCGTCACGACGCGGTTTTCTTGAATGATCCTAGCAAAATTGGGTATCGCAATGGTGGCCAGCGTAGCGAATAGCGCCAGGGCCACCAAAAGTTCCAGCAGGGTAAAGCCATGTGCGGAACGTCTAGCCGTCAGCATGAGGGATTACTCTGCGCAAGCACATCAAGAGAAGTGCTGTGGCTGGCGTGTCTAGTCACGGTAATGCCCGGGTCGGCTGAATTCATTATATCGATATTTGATTTTGTGGTAGGAAAGTATAGCGTTTATAACATACGGCATGGGTGCAACAAGGCAACACGCCCTGCGGATATTCGACATACGCGTTCATTAAAGTCGCGCTATGCTCGAAAGGCGCGTCAGCATAAAGCTCTATCGACAAGAGGGAGGATATTTCCAATAGCCGAGAGCTATTACATTGGTCGTAAAATGCAAATTGTGGCTATTGCAAAGGTGCTTTAAAACTGTGGCATGTGAATAACGCACGCCGGTGCTAGTGATGGTCGCGTTTAACGTCCAGCCTAGTGCGGAGGTGCACTGCATTTGTTCCCTTGGTATCTCCAAGGCCAAGAGCAATAAGGGAGAGAGCTATGAGCGGTAAATGTCCTGTCATGCACGGCGGTAACACCTCAACCGGTACCTCTAACAAAGATTGGTGGCCGGAAGGGTTGAACCTGGATATTTTGCATCAGCAAGATCGCAAATCAGACCCGATGGACCCGGATTTCAACTACCGTGATGAAGTCCGTAAGCTCGATTTCGACGCGCTGAAAAAAGACGTTCACGCGCTGATGACCGACAGCCAAGAGTGGTGGCCCGCTGACTGGGGGCACTACGGCGGTTTGATGATCCGCATGGCTTGGCACTCCGCAGGCACCTACCGTATTGCCGACGGCCGTGGTGGCGGCGGCACCGGTGCCCAGCGTTTTGCACCGCTCAACTCTTGGCCGGATAACGTCAGCCTGGACAAAGCGCGTCGTCTGCTGTGGCCGATCAAGAAAAAGTACGGCAACAAGATCAGCTGGGCGGACCTGATGATTCTGGCCGGTACCGTGGCGTATGAGTCCATGGGCCTGCCATCTTACGGCTTCTCCTTCGGTCGCGCCGATATTTGGGAGCCCGAGAAAGACATTTACTGGGGCAATGAAAAAGAGTGGCTCGCGCCCTCTGACGAGCGCTACGGCGACGTGAATAAGCCCGAAACCATGGAAAACCCGCTGGCTGCCGTTCAGATGGGTCTCATCTATGTGAACCCGGAAGGCGTCAACGGTCAGCCGGACCCGCTGAAAACCGCTCAGCAGGTGCGTGAAACCTTCGCCCGTATGGCTATGAACGACGAAGAGACGGCGGCCCTGACCGCTGGTGGCCACACCGTCGGTAAGTGTCACGGTAATGGCGATGCCTCTGCGTTGGCCGCTGAGCCAGAAGCCTCTGACGTTGAAAACCAGGGCTTTGGCTGGGGCAACCCCCACATGCAGGGCAAGGCGAGCAACGCTGTGACCTCGGGCATCGAAGGTGCGTGGACCACCAACCCCACGAAGTTCGACATGGGCTACTTCGACCTGCTGTTCGGCTACGAGTGGGAACTGAGAAAGAGCCCCGCCGGTGCCCACCAGTGGGAACCGATCGACATCAAAGAAGAAGACAAGCCGGTCGACGCCAGCGACCCCTCGATTCGTCATAACCCGATCATGACCGATGCGGACATGGCGATGAAGATGGATCCGACCTATCGCGCCATCTGCGAAAAGTTCATGGCCGATCCGGAGTACTTCAAGAAGACTTTCGCGAAAGCGTGGTTCAAGCTGACGCATCGTGACCTGGGACCGAAAGCACGTTACATCGGCCCGGAAGTGCCGGCAGAAGACCTGATTTGGCAAGACCCGATTCCGGCAGGCAGCACCGACTACTGCGAAGAAGTCGTCAAACAGAAAATCGCGGAAAGCGGTCTGAGTATCAGCGACATGGTCTCTACCGCTTGGGACAGCGCCCGTACCTATCGTGGCTCCGACATGCGCGGTGGTGCCAACGGTGCCCGTATCCGTTTAGCGCCGCAAAAGGATTGGCAGGGCAACGAGCCGGAGCGCCTGGCCAAGGTACTGAGCGTCTACGAGCAGATCTCTGCCGATACCGGCGCTAGCGTGGCGGACGTGATCGTACTGGCCGGTAGCGTCGGTATCGAGAAAGCTGCGAAAGCAGCGGGTTATGACGTGCGCGTGCCCTTCTTGAAAGGCCGTGGCGACGCGACCGCCGAGATGACCGACGCGGACTCCTTCGCGCCACTGGAGCCGCTGGCCGATGGCTTCCGCAACTGGCAGAAGAAAGAGTACGTGGTGAAGCCTGAAGAGATGCTGCTGGATCGTGCGCAGCTGATGGGCTTGACGGGGCCGGAAATGACCGTGCTGCTGGGCGGTATGCGCGTACTGGGCACCAACTATGGTGGCACCAAGCACGGCGTTTTCACCGACCGCGAAGGTCAGTTGACCAACGACTTCTTCGTCAACCTGACCGATATGGGCAACACGTGGAAGCCGGTGGGTAGCAACGCTTACGAGATCCGTGATCGCAAGACCGGGGCCGTGAAGTGGACCGCCTCGCGCGTGGACCTGGTGTTCGGTTCCAACTCGCTGCTGCGCTCATACGCAGAAGTGTATGCCCAGGACGATAACGGTGAGAAGTTCGTCAAAGACTTCGTCGCCGCCTGGACCAAAGTGATGAATGCCGATCGTTTCGACGTCGCGTCGTAAGTCAACAATCGTGAGTCGTACTCTCTAAGGCACCCAATCGAGGCACCCAGTCGGGTGCCTTTTTTGTATGCGTACTTAGGCATCGCTGGTTCGTCAGCTTTGCTACAGTAGCGTTTGCTTCCCTTTGATGTAACAACACGAGATCGACGATGACACGCAGTAAATGGATATGGCTCGTATGGGCCGTTGTCTTATCGAGCTATGTAGTGCCTTACACGCTGTTGAGCGACGTGTCGCGGTGGTACGGCAGCTTTTTGTTCTGGACCGTGGCGGGGTTGGTCATCATCGCCCTGAATGTGTTGATCACTCAAGGTTTCAAGGAACATAGTGATGACTGAGACGCTCATTTGGGGAGGCATTGCGCTTTACCTGTTGATTGCTCTCGGCATTGCGGTGCTGTCGCGTCGTCCCCCGACGAAAGGACACACGGAAAGCATGTCCGGTTACTTTTTGGGCAACCGGCAAATGAACGGGTTCGTCTCGGCGCTGAGCTACAGTGCCACGACCTACAGTGCCTTTATGATGGTGGGGTTGGCAGGCCTTACCTATGCGGGTGGCGTGGGCGCGCTCGGTTTTGAAATCATCTACTTTGCCGGTGTCTCACTGGTGGCGATTTTCGGCCCTAAATTCTGGGCGGTCGGCAAGAAGTTCGGCTACGTGACGCCCAGCGAGATGCTCGGCCACCGCTACAACAGCAAACAGGTGGCCATGGCCGTTTCCGTTGCTAGCTGTATCTTTCTGATTCCTTACTCAGCGGTTCAGCTCGCGGGCGTCGGCTACCTGCTTCAGGGGATGTCGGGAGGCACCATCACGTTTACCACCGGGGTTGCGCTGGCCACGGTAGTCGCCATTTTCTTCTCTTATATCGCGGGGATTCGTTCGGTCATGTGGACCGACTCGCTGCAGGCCATCATGATGATCGTGGCATCCACGCTGGTGGCGCTGTTGGTGATTCATAGCTTGGGCGGTTTTGGTGCGCTCTTCGAAACACTGGCGACCGAGCATCCGCAGTCACTGACGGTGCCCGGCCCGGGCCTATTCAGCTTCGTCACCTTTTTGGGTCTTACCATTCCCTGGTTCTTCTTTAGCCTCTCCAATCCGCAGGTGAGCCAACGTCTGTTCATGCCGTCGTCGCTGCGTTCGATGCGCCACATGCTGATCGGCTTTTTAGTGTTCGGTTTTATCTATACCTTGGTCTCTGTGCTGTGGGGATTCTCCGCCTTGGCCGCTTTCCCAAGTCTAGAACGCGCCGATTTAGCCACGCCTACGCTACTGGGCTCAGAGTTCGTGCCACCCGTCTTGGGCGTGATCGTGATGATCGGCATCATGGCGGCCGCCGTTTCCACCATCGACTCGATCATGCTGACGCTGGCCTCCATGGTCTCACGCGATGTTTACGCGAACCTCAAGCCGAACGTGAGTGAAAAGCGCCAACTCCAAGTCGGCAAGCTCGTCATACCGGTCATTGCACTCATGGCGCTCGCCTTCGCTGAGCTACAGCTCGATCTCATTGCAGTGCTATCGGTGGCCGCCTCCTCGGGCTTGGTGGCCATGGTGCCCGCGCTGATCGGTGCTTTCTATTGGAAGCGCGGCACGGCTGCCGGTGCACTGACCAGCGTGGTGGGCACGAGCGCCTTTGTACTGCTGATGTATGCCACCGGCAACTCGTTGCTGGGCCTGCCTGCCGGTGTATGGGGCATTGTGGTCGCGAGTGTGCTGTTTGTGGGCGTTAGCCTTGCGACCCAGCCTCATCCAGCCTCTACCGATGCCTTTTTTGCCGCCATCGAGGATGAGCTGGGTCACAAGCGCCGCTCTGCCAGTAATTCAACGACCAAGCAGTCGACTCCTTAGGCCCCTAGCGCTAAAAGCCCCTGTCTACTGGGGCTTTTCAGCCTACTTCCACCGCAACAGCTGCTTGCGATACGCCGCCTGCGCATGGGTCGCACTGATCGGCTGCAAACGCACCTTGGTACCCGGCAAACACTGGGCGAGGCGGGCGCAGGCTATGGGGGTCAAAGCACCCAGGCGCGGGTAGCCGCCGATGGTTTGGCGGTCGTTCATCAGGATGATCGGCTGGCCGTCGGGAGGAATCTGCACGGCCCCTAGCGGAATCCCTTCAGAAACGATGCCGTCTAGGCGGCTGTTCAGCGCTTTGCCGGTGAGCCGAATGCCCATGCGGTCGGCACGTTGATCCACGGTCCATGGCTGGTTGAAGGCGTCAAACAGGCTGCGCCCGGCAAAGTGGGCGGCCTGGGAGCCCAGCACCATGTCCAGCACGGTGTCTTCTGCATCAGGCAGAGGGATCTGGGTGCCTTGGGGTAACTGACGCGGCGTGGCGCTGCTGCCTTTCCAGGTGAGCTGATCGCTGGTTTTGAGCGGTTTGCCATCTTCGTGCAGACCGCCGATGTGTTCTCTTGCCGTGCAGGCTTGGCTGCCCAGCACGGTTGGCGCATCCAGCCCGCCCGGGAAGGCGAGGTACGCGCGTAGGCCCTTTTTCGGCTGGCGAAAGACCAGCGTTTGGCCCGCTTGCATCATAAAGCTGGCGTTGGGCGCCAGCGGTTGGTCGTCCAGTGTGGCGGCAAGGTCGGCACCTGCCAGGGCGAGGCGCACGTCGCTATTGGCTACCAGCGTCAGGTTGCCGCCCATGACGATTTCCAGCGCGGCGCTCTCCAGCGAGTTGCCCAGCAGCCAGTTGGCCCAGCGGAAGGCGATCCAGTCGGCGGCACCGCCTTGCGTCACGCCTAAGTGGCCGACGCCGAAGCGGCCCGCATCTTGAATCAGCGCCAGCGGTCCGGCTTGCTTTACGGTCAGGGTAGGACGGCTCATGAGCGCTCCTCCAGCGGGGTGGTGTCGCCCCCGGCCGCTTCGAATTCGGATTGGGATATCGCCTTGAAGCGCACTTTATCGCCCGGGCGCAGCAGCGGCTCGCCGCGTTTGGCGTGTTCGAACAGCGGCACGGCGGTTCTACCCAGAATGTTCCAGCCGCCCGGTGAAAGCAGCGGGTAGATGGCCGTTTGTCGGTCGGCAATGCCGACGCTGCCCGCCGCGACACGGCGGCGGGGCGTTTTCAAACGCGGCGCGGCAATCGCCTCATCCACCAAGCCCATAAAGCCGTAGCCAGGGGCAAAGCCCAGTGCAAACACGCAGTAGTCGTGACTGCAGTGTCGCTCGATCAACGCCTCGACGCTGAGACCGGCGCGCTTTGCCACGGTGGGCAATTCGGGGCCAACGCTATCGTCGTACCATACGGGAATTTCGTGGAGCTGGCCCTGCTGGGAGTCGGCAGGGGCTAAATTGCGTAGGGCACTGCGTACGAGGGTCGTGGCCTGGGCAAAGGTGAGCTTTTGGCAGTCGTAATGCACCAGCAGGGTGGTGTATGACGGGATCAGGTCGATGAGCGCGTGATCGAAAGCGCGCCGCAGCGCCTCGTCGGCGGCCATGATCCACGCCATATTGGTTTCATCGATGGCGTCGAACAAGCGCACCGTTAGGGCGTCCATCGCCGCTGTTTCTAAGCGCAGTTTCACGCGGACTCCAACGCCGTAAAGGCCTCGCGAATGGCGCGCACGGCGGCCACGGATTCGGGATTGTCGCCATGCACGCAGAGCGTATCGCAGGGTAGCAGCAGGGCGCTGCCATCGCGGGCGGTGAGGGTTTCCCCTTTGGCCAAGGCGACGGCTTGGGCGACGATGGTGGCTTGGTCGTGGTGCACGGCCCCCGGCAGGCGGCGTGAGGCTAAGTGCCCGGTGGCCTCATACGCGCGGTCCGCGAAGGTTTCAAACCAGAGGGTGATGCCCATTTTTTCCGCTAGCTGACGATGCGGCGCTGGATCGGCGGTGGCCATCACCATTAGCGGCAGGCGGTCATCGAACGCCTTCACGGCGCGCATGGCGCCTTCCAGTAGCGCCACATCGGCTGCCATGTCGTTGTACATTGCCCCGTGGGGTTTGACGTAGCTCAGTGCGGTGCCTTCTGCTTGGCAAATGCCTGCCAGGGCGCCGATTTGGTAGAGCATCATGTCTTCCACTTCGGCAGGCGAGCAGGCCATGGAGCGGCGGCCAAAGCCCATTAAATCAGGGTAACCGGGATGGGCACCGATTTTTACGCCGTGCTGAACAGCAAGCTTCACTGTCTTGCGCATCACATGGGGGTCAGATGCGTGGTAGCCGCAGGCAATGTTGGCACAGTCAACGTGGGGCATGACCTCAGCGTCCAAGCCAATCGACCAGTTACCGAAACTTTCGCCCATATCGCAGTTAAGCAGCGGAATCGCCATAACGTCTCCTGCTGGGTTGTGTGTTGTTAGTAATTGATATCGCTATTCATTAGCCAAATGAGACAGTCTATTTGCTCATAGTAATGACGTGTTAGTGAGCCTATATATGGTGTTGTTAGCGCAAAAATAATATATGGAGAGCGCGTTCCAAGTGCCAATCGTTTTTAGCGATATTGAGTATCGGCTGTTCCTATCATGCTGTTATTTAGTGGAAAAATAGTTGACGCTAGAGCGTGATACGATTATCAACTATTGAAAGCGACTCAAAAAAGATTACAAAAGAGACGCCCTGATCCGCCGGATGTCGCGCGTTTGCGCTACCTATAACAATGGCTAGGAAAGGGTGATGTCTGAGGAGTGCCACATGCGGTTGCCAGCCCCGCGACAGCTTGCCTGTGCCCAGCACGGCAGGTTGCATATACATCTGCATAACGACGCTTCACCTGGATTACCAACGGTGGGCGGCATGGTGAATGCGCCTACTGGGGTGCTTTGCCCGAGTGCGTTTTTGACAGGCTGGTGAGACGATGCTGGATTTTAAGGAACTCGATGCCTTTGTGTGGGCGGTGAAACTTGGCTCTTTTCGTAAAGCGGCCGCCAGGTTACACATCACTCAACCCTCGGTGTCGGAGCGTATTTCTCGCTTAGAGAGCACGGTGGGCGAGCTGCTGCTCGAACGCTCGGCGCGACCGATTCAACCCACCATGCGTGGCCGAGAGTTCTTTCTCCATGCCGAACGCATGCTGGCTCAGCGCGATGAAGCCCTGAAACTGTTCGACAGCGAAGAGGATTTTTCGGCGCCGCTACGTCTGGGCACCATCGAAACCATCGCCCATAGCTGGTTTCCGCGCTTCATGCAGCGCCTCACCGAGCGCTATCCCAAGCTCATCATCGAACTGACCGTCGACTACTCGCCCGCGCTCAATGAGCGTTTGACCGGCAATGAGCTGGATATCCTGCTGGCCATGAACGGCTACCTGCCCCAGGAGCAGATCGACCAAGAGACGCTCAGCCCTTACGAGATGGGCATGTTCGTCTCGCCACGCCACGCCCAGCGACTTAGCGAACGCCCCCACGCCTGGTGCACCACGCTGCCGTTCATTTCTTTTGGCAAGCTGGCGCGCCCTTATGAGGAGCTGGTGAGCTACCTCGCCGCCCAGGGGGTGGCGCAGCCACGTATTCATAGCGTGAGCACGCTGATGACCATTGTTCGCTTGACGACCGAGGGATTAGGCATCGGCGCGCTGCCGGTCGCTACCGTGCTGGACGAGTGGCGACGGGGCGAGCTGTATCGTCTGGCGCTCCCCGCGCCGTTACCCGCCATGCACTATGATGTGATTTGGCGCAGCGCCAATCATCCGCGCTTTTGTCGCGGCGTGGGCCGATTGGCCCAAGAGTGCGCGCGTGAGTATGCCACTGAAAAGCATAACGAGATTACTAACATGTGTTTTACCGGGCGTTGGGTGACCCCTAACGCCGCCTCCTCCACCCCTGTGCAGCACCTCCATCCCTATGAATAAGAGGACTTTACCTATGCGTACTCGCATTGCGACCCCCCTGCTTCTTGCCACGGCGTGCAGCCTTGCCGCTGCCGCCACGGCTCAGGCCGCCGAGTGGACCATGGCCACGCCCTACGGGGATGCCAGCTTCCACACCCAAAACACCAAGCAGTTCGCGGAAGATGTGGCGGAAGCCACGGACGGCGAGCTCACCATTACCGTTCATAGCGGTGGCTCGCTAGTATCCCACGGGGAGATCAAGCCCTCCGTGCGTCGTGGCACCATCGATGCCGGTGAGGTGTTCCTGTCGATTCTCTCTAACGACGACCCGATTTTCGAAGTCGATACGCTGCCTGGCGTGGCCGGTAGCTACGATGACGCCTACGCGCTGTGGGAAGCGACCAAGCCGATGATTACCGAGCTGTTCGCCTATGAAGGGCTGATTCCGCTGTATGCCGTTGCCTGGCCTGCACAGGGCATCTACACGGCGGAACCGCTGACGGATCCGGCACAGTTCGAGGGGCTGCGCGTGCGTGCGCCGAACATCAACACCCAGCGCTTCGTCGATAACCTAGGCGGTAGCCCCACCGAAACCGAAGAGTCTGATATCCCCACGGCCTTTAGCACCGGCCGCGTCGACGCGATGATTACGTCGAGCTCTACCGGCAACTCCATGGCCGCTTGGGACTACGTCACCGACTACACCGATGCCAACCTGTGGCTGCCGAAGAACATCGTTTTCATCAGCCAGCGCAGCTTCGATCGTCTTGACGAAGCGACGCAAGAAGCGCTGATGGAAGCGGCGGCCCGTGCCGAAGAGCGCGGCTGGCAGATGAGCCGTGAGAACAATGACGAGAGCCTCGCGGCGCTGCAAGAGAACGGCATCAGCGTGTCCGAACCCAACGCTGAGGTAGCCGCTGCGCTGCAAGCGGCGGGTGACGAGCTGTTCGCCGATTGGCAGTCCCGCGCCGATGACGAAGCCAAAGCGGCTCTGGAAGCCTACCGCGCCCAGCGTGGCAACTAACCCTTCGTTGCCACTGTAACGCCTGGGGCAGCCCGCGGGCTGCCCCTTTCCCTACGCGCTCTGTGAGACTGCGAACATGACGTTTAAATTCGACAAACTCTACCGCCTGGGTGCCTGGGGCGCAGCAGCGTGCATGGTGGCTATTTGTGCGCTCATTGCGCTGCAAGTCACTTTTCGTTTGGTGGATGCTCTGTTGGTGCTGGTGGGCCTTAGTCGACTCGGCATCAGTATCACCGGCGTCTCGGAAATGGCCGCCTATTTATTGGTCGGCGCGACGTTTCTGGGTCTGGCTTACACCTTCGTGCATCACGCCCATATACGGGTCACGCTGCTCATTTCGCGTCTGCCGTCGGCGGTGCGCGTGTGGTTTGAGGTGTTTGGTCTGCTGATTGCGCTGGTCATCAGCGTGCTGCTGACCTATGGCTTGATCGGCTTGGCGAGGGAGAGCCTGGAATACAACGATGTGTCGTCGGGCTTCTTGTCGATTCCTCTATGGATCCCGCAAGTGGTGCTGGCCGTTGGCGTTGGTCTGCTGGCCCTGGCACTGCTGGAGGCGCTATGGATGGCTGGGCGTATTGCCCTGCGAGACCCGTCAAGCTTTCGTGAAGCCATGTCCATCGACGATAACGACGCGCACTAAGCGGCGACTCGGGAGATACCCTCGTGCTACTACTCAGTTTAGCGACTATTGTGACCCTCGTGGTGCTGTTGGGCAGCGGGGTGTGGATTGCCTTTGCGCTCATCGGCACCGCATGGATTGCCCTACAATTTTTTAGTCCTTTCGATCCAGGCCCCATTTTGGCCTCTGATTTTTGGGGCGCCAGCTACGGCTGGGACTTGACGGCGCTGCCCATGTTCATCTGGATGGGCGAAATTCTGTTTCGTTCGGGGCTAGCGGACAACATGTTCCGCGGGCTGTCGCCGTGGCTCAACCGTCTGCCGGGCCGCCTGCTGCATACCAACATCATTGGCAGTGGCATGTTCGCAGCGGTATGCGGCTCGTCAGCCGCCACCTGTGCCACGGTGGGTAAAATGACCCTGCCGGAGCTCGAACGCCGCGGCTACGACAGCAACATGGCGATTGGCACGCTGGCCAGCGCGTCCACACTGGGCTTGTTGATACCCCCCTCGATCGTGCTGATCGTGTATGGCGTGGTCACCGAGCAGTCGATCTCGCGGCTGTTTATGGCGGGCATTGGCCCCGGCCTGATGATCTTGGCCATGTTCATGACGTATTTGGTGCTCTGGGCGCTGCTCAAAGGCAACCGTGCTGGCCTGACGGGTGCCGACGAATCGGATATGAGCATCGCTGAAAAGCTGCGCAATACCTGGGCGCTGGTGCCTATTTTGCTGCTGATTGGTGGCATCATCGTATCGATTTACGGCGGGCTGGCTTCGCCAACGGAGGCGGCTGCGGTGGGCGTGGTGCTATCGATGATCATTGCTCGGTTCAATGGTCACTTCGACCGGTCGATTTTTACCGACTCGCTCTTTGCGGCAGTGCGCACGGCCTGCATGATCGCCTTCATCATTGCCGGTGCATCGTTCTTGACCTCGGCCATGGGCTTTACTCAAGTGCCCATGAAGCTTGCTCAGGCCATTGGCGAGATGGGACTATCGCCCACCATGCTGCTGGTGGCACTCACGCTGCTGCTGCTCATCATGGGCTGCTTCTTGGACGGTATTTCGCTGATTCTGCTGGTGACGGCCATTATCATGCCGGTGGTGAGCGCGGCGGGCTTCGATCTGATCTGGTTCGGCATCTATTTGGTGATCGTGGTCGAAATGTCGCAAATCACGCCGCCGGTCGGGTTTAACCTATTCGTGATTCAAGGCTTGACCGGTAAGGATATTCTGACCATCACCAAAGCGACGCTGCCGTTCTTTTTACTGATGATGCTGGCCATTGCGCTGATGCATCTCTTCCCCAGCATTGCGCTTTACCTGCCTTACGCCATGACCGGCTAATTGGCCGAGTCATTGACCATAGACCGACACACCGCCCCGGCCAGAGCGCTTGATGAAGTACATGCTCTGGTCGGCGGCATCGATTAGCTCGCGTTCATTACCAAAACCGCCGTCGGTCAAACACGCCACGCCAATCGATACCGAGACATAGAGCGGCTCTTGTTCGATCTGCGCCATGGGCCGCTCCTGCAAGCGCCGAGTAATGCGTTCGGCAAAGCGTTTTGCGCCTTCGGCATTTTCATCCGGCAGAATCACCAGGAACTCTTCGCCACCATAGCGGCCCGCTAGATCGCCCACGCGCACCAGCGAGGCGAGCATCTTACCAAAGCGGGCCAGTACCTCGTCGCCGGCCTGATGACCAAAACGGTCGTTGAGCACTTTGAAGTGATCGAGGTCGATGAACACCACCGACATGGTTCGCTTGGTCGATAGGCAAAGGTGGAATCGCTCTCGCAGCTGTTCCTCTAGCCATGCGCGATTGGCCAGTTGGGTCAGCGGATCGATCCGGCTGCGCTGCTCTAGCTGGGCGTAATCGTCGAGCAGCGCATCCCGCGCCTTTTGCTGAGCGTCCAGACGGGCGCTAAGCGACAGCGTATGCTCGTACAGCAGCTGCTGAGCCTCTTGTAACAGCCTAACGCTATCGATCGAGACGGGTTGGCTTAGCCCCAGAGTCTCCATCAAGGGCGGCAGAGTGTATTCGAGGTGTGCCAAAAGGCCGGCAAGGGCCCACTCGTCAGCGGTGGCCAACGTTCGAAGCTGACGCATCACGCCCGCTAATGCTTGGGCGGGATCGGCCGATAACCAAGCATCGGCAAGTGCACCCGAGACGCGCAGGCAGAGAACCGAGGGATTGTCGGTCTCGAGCCCTTCGTGGCTGCGCTGGATGGCGCGAATCAAATCGTCATGAGCGCCCCATTTCGCGAGTAACCAAGCGCCGATCAGCGCGTGGTCGCAGCCAAAGTAGCGTTTTTCGACCTGCTGGGTATGGCCATGAGAGGCCTGCTCGGTCCCGTATAGCCGCTCAGCGTCGTTGGGGTAGGCGGTCTGCAGCGCCAGGATGCCAATGTCCTGCAGTAGTGCTGCTGTAAACACGCTGCCCGCTTGGTGAGGGCAGAGCTGTTGCGCGAGATAACTCGCGGCAACGGCTGAGGTAATGGCTCGCCGCCAGAAGTGCTGGCGGCCGCGTGCCGAGTGGTCATTTTCGAACAGGCAAAAACTCAGCACCGTGGCCAGCGTGACATCTAGCCCCATACGCTGGGTGGCTTCGAAACACGTATGAGGCGGCTGGGCGGCGCGCAGATAGTGCACGCTATTGGCCACGCTCATCACCCGTGCCGTCAAGGCCGGGTCGTGCTCGATGGCGCGTGCATAATCGCTCAAGGTGGCATCCGAGGTGCGGGTGATCTCCAGCACGTTGAGCGCCACCGCCGGCAAAGACGGTAGCCGCTTGCACTGCAGCAAAGTGCTGCTGAGAAAGCTGGGAAGCTGGTTGGCCAGCGAGGTATAAAGCGTTTCGCTGACGGCAGTAGGCCCCGTCATAGTGTCTCCTCAATGCCGTGCAGCGAAGTAGGCAGTCAGTTGAATAACGATCGTTTTTTTTATCATATTGTCAGGTTGGCCGATACCGCTTGGCGCGATCGGCGTCTTCCAAAAGGTAGCTGTTTATGGTGCAAACGTCGCCGTGCTTTGTTAAAACAGTGGCAAAGCTTAGCTGCTCTATAACGACATAAGCGAGTGCAACGATGCACACACGAAAAGAAGCAGCAGAGATTTTTCGCCAGCTAGCAGAAGGGGTGGGGCGTAGCAGTCAGCCCAACTTCTTTGCCTCCCTGGTGGAACAGCTTGCTCGTTTACTGGCCGTCGATCATGCGTTGATCGCGGTCGTCACTGATGCCAATATAGCGGAAACCCTGGCCGTTTGGTCAAGCAATGGTTTACAAGCCAATATCACCTACCCCTTGGCAGGCACGCCTTGCGAGACCGTGGTTGGCCATGAACCATGCCTTTACGCCTGCGACGTACAATCCCGCTTTCCTAAAGACGATCTTTTGCGCCAGCTCGGTGCCGATAGCTACATGGGCCTGCCGCTATTTGGGCCGGATGGGGCGGCCATCGGTCTGCTAGCGGTGCTGAGCAATCGCCCCATGGCGTTCGATGGACTAGAAAACGAAGTGTTGCGAATTGCCGCCGCACAAGCGGGTGCTGAGCTAGGCAGGCGTCAAGCAGAAAACGCGCTACGCAAAAGCGAGGCCGCCGCCAAAGAGAGCGAGCGACGGCTGAACACCTTGCTCGATCACCTGCCCGGCATGGCCTACCGCTGCCTGAACGATCATGACTGGACCATGCTGCTCGTCAGCCAAGGTGCCGAAGCGCTGACCGGCTATCGGCCGGAAGAGTTGGAAAACAGCCGAGTGACGACCTTTGCCAGCCTGGTGCACGCAGATGATCAAGCGCGGCTGGCGCAAGAGGTAGCGGCTGCGATTCGCCAGCGCCGTCCTTATCGCGTGACGTTTCGCATTCGGCACCGCGACGGTAGCGAGCGCTGGATGTGGGAGCAAGGGCAGGCCGTCTTTTCCAATCAAGGCGAGGTACTCTGCTTGGAAGGCTTCATTACGGATGTGACCGACCAGCAAGAGGCGCAGCGGGTACAGCAGGCGGTGGTTCAAGTGGCCTCGACCGTCACTTCTAGGGTGGGCGACGATTACTTTCAGCAACTCATTGCCACGCTGACCACGCTGTTGGAAGCCGATGCGGGATTCATCGCTCTGTTGGACCAACCGGTGCCGCCTGCACCACAGGGCCATTCTCATCCCAATAATCTGTTGCCTGCCACTACGGGGCATACCGTGAGTCTGGTCGTCGCTGGCCAGACCCGTAAAAACCACACCTTCTTGCTGCGCGGCACGCCCGTCGAACGCGTGGTGCTCGAACAAGAGAGCGTCGTACAGCAGGGGCAGCGGTTTAGCCTGCCGGGCGCCACGATGAACGCGCAAGCCTGGATCGGACGCCGCTTGGATAACGCCAAAGGGGAAGCCATTGGGGTGATGATGGTGTTTTACCAAACGCCGTTAACCACCAATGCCTTTGCTACCTCCGTGCTGCAGATTCTCTCCACGGGGGCTGCTGCCGAGCTCGAGCGACGCCGCGACCACCGCCACATGCACCAGTTGGCCTACACCGACAGCACGACCGGCTTGCCCAACCGGGTGCAGTTCATGGATCTCTTGCGTGATATAGGCGAGCGGGCCGAGCAGCAGGCGTCGCCGCTGGCGCTGTTGCTGTTGGATTTGCGCCGCTTCAAAGAGGTCAACGACCTGCACGGACATCAAGTCGGTGATCAACTGCTGGCAACGGTGGCGGCGCGTTTGCGCCACTTGGATATCGCCAACTTGCACTGCGCGAGGCTATCGGGGGATGAGTTCGCGCTGCTATTACCACGCGTCGAACGCGCAGCGCTGGATGAGCTTGTCAAGCAGCTTTGCAGCTTGGTGAGACGGCCGATTCGTCTAGAGCACCGCGTCTTCAATTTGGACGTAAGCATTGGTTTTGCGCGCTACCCAGGCGATGTGGCCAACACCAGCGAGCTGTTCAATGCGGCCAGTATTGCACTACATCACGCCAAAAAGCGTGAAACCAATATCTCCCCCTACACGCAAGCCATGCGCCATACGCTGGAACGCCGCCAATGGATGACCGAGCGGCTGCACATGGCGATTTTAGAGCAGCGGCTAGAGCTCTACTTCCAGCCCCAGGTGGATTTAGACACGAAAGCGCTGACCGGTGCAGAGGCGCTGTGCCGCTGGCACGACCCAGAGTGGGGGTGGGTCAGCCCTGGGGAGTTCATCCCCCTAGCCGAGGAGCGCGGGCTGATTCGTTTACTCGGTGACTGGGTGCTGGAAGAGGCCGCGCGTCAGTTGAGCGCTTGGCAAGCAGCGGGCACACCGCTTCCGGGGCGGCTGTCGATCAATATCTCCGCGCAGCAGTTTGCCGACCCGCGACTAACGACTCATATTGCCGCACTCACCTCCAGCGTCTCGCCCAGCGCGATTGCCATTGAGCTGACCGAGAGCGATTTCATGCGCGACCCGGATCAGGCGGTCATCATTACCCAGGCCATGCGTCAGGCAGGCTATGCGCTGTTCATCGACGACTTCGGCACCGGGTACTCCTCGCTCTCTTATCTGCGCCGCTTTGCCGCCGACGCGCTAAAAATCGATATCTCGTTCGTGCGCGAAATGCTCGATAACCACCACGATCGGGCCATCGTGCAGACGATCATTGCCATGGCCAACACGCTGGACATGAAAACCCTTGCCGAAGGTGTCGAGAGTGCCGCCCAAGCGGCGCTTCTGGCCGAGATGGGCTGTAATCAGGCGCAAGGTTACTTTTTCGGCAAGCCGCTGCCAGCCGATCGCTTTGCCCATACCTGGCTGAGTCGCTAGGCGCACGTTCGTCATCTTACTGTCATCATGCGTGGCATACCCTACGCGCGCCAAACCGCGACGATAGGAGTTCCCATGCGCCTGGCCCTGTTTGACCTTGATGATACGCTCCTGGACGGAGACTGCAGCGACCGCTGGAATTTATGGATGATCGAGCAAGGATGGGTCACCGACGCGGAGCGCTTCATGACACGCGCCGAACAGATGCAGCAGGCCTACCATGCGGGCAAGCTCAAGCTAGACGAGTACCTGGCCATGACGCTGGCACCCCTGAAGGGGCGGCGAGTGGCTGAGGTGGAAAAGGAAGTCGAGCGCTTCGTCGCTACTCATTTGCAGCCGCGTATTTTCGATCAAGCGTGGCGCTGCCTAGAGAGCCATCGACAAGCGGGCGATACTTTGATTTTGATCTCTGCCTCGTCTCGCCATTTGGTGGCACCCATCGCGACAGTGCTCGGCATCGAGCATGTGCTGGCGGTGGAGCCGGAGATCACTATGTCCGAAGAGGGTCGTGTTTACACCGGGAGCAGCCAAGGCGTGCTTTCGTACCGAGGCGGCAAGGTGATCCGCTTTCAGCAGTGGCTGGCGGAGCACGCCATCACGCCGAGCCACACCACGTTCTATTCCGACTCGCGCAACGATTTACCACTGTTGCAGTACGTGGATTGCGCCGTGGCGGTCAACCCCGACCCGGTCTTGGCCGAGGTGGCTAGCGTAGAAGGGTGGCGACGCTTAGACTGGCGGGCATTCTCTTTTAGTAATGACCGCTTATCTAGCTCCGTTAATAGTGAATACTCCAGTCTTGCTAAAACATGATGGTCGTTTCATAGGTACTCTCGTTGTCAAGGCGACCACATGAGTCCAGCGGCCCTCGCCCTGGTACTGGTCTCGGTGTGTATGCATGCCGGATGGAACGTGCTGGGCAAACGCAACACGCCCTCGCTGGGGGCGTTCGTTCTGGCCTATGGCGCTGGCGGTGTCGTGATGCTGCCGCTGTTAGTGCTGGGGCCACCGCTCATGGCGCTTCCAGGCGCATTTTGGGGGTGGCTGGCGCTCTCGGGGCTATGCCAGATGCTCTATATGGGAGGCTTGGCCTGGGCCTATGCACGGGGGGAGGTGAGCGTGCTCTACCCCATCGCCAGGGCGCTGCCTGTCGTGCTGGTGCCGCTGGTCTCCATTGCGTTGCTAGGTAGCCGCGTGCTGGATGCGTGGGACGGCCTAGGGATGGCACTGGTGGTTTTGGGTGCGCTCTGTCTGCCGCTCAGCCACCCGGAGGCGCGCCGGGTGTCCACCTATGTCACGCCCGCCATGGGGTTCGCGCTGCTGGCGGCGGCGGGCACGGTGGGCTATTCGCTCATCGATAAGCAGGCCTTGGGCCTGATGCAGAGCGCGGGTCACAGCGGGCTCACCGCCGGAGCCGTCTTTATGGTGCTGCAAGCGGTGATGACGCTGACTTGGGCAGTGCCGCTGCTGGCGCTGCTGCCCGCTGAGCGTCGCCGCTTGCCGCTACTTCGCCAGCAAGGCCTGCCCGTGTTAGTGGTGACCGGGCTGATGATGACCTGCACCTACGGCCTCGTGCTGGTGGCCATGGCGATGACCGATGAAGTGAGCTACGTGGTCGCGCTGCGCCAGCTCTCGATTCCGGTGGGCGTGTTGATGGGCGTGCTGTGGTTGAAAGAGCCTGCCTCCACCGCTAAAACACTCGGCACCTTGGTGATGCTGGCGGGGTTGGTGATGGTGGCGCTGTAGTCGCGCCACCTTCTTGCTCTCTAAACTAGAGCGCCTGCCACACCAAGTTGATCCCCACTAAGAACATGGCGATGATCACCAGACGGTAAAACAGCGTTTCATTGACGCGGCTCTGTAGCCAAAGACCGTTACGTACGCCGATCCACGCCACGGGCACCAGCAGCAGCGAGGCCCAGGCGCTGGTCATGTTGACCTCGCCCAGCCACATGTACGGGCCGAGCTTGATGGTGTTGACCACCGCGTAGGTCACCGTGCAGGTGGCAATGAAGGTCTCTTTGGTGAGCTTACGCGGCATCAGGTACATGTTCATCGGCGGCGCCCCCGCGTGGGCGATGAAGCTGGTAAAGCCGCAGACGCTGGCAGCGGGCAGCGCCCAGTGGTGGGAAATGGGCTTTTTCGCCACCGGCTTGAGCAGCATGTAAGCGGCGAAAACCACCGACAGAATGCCCAGGGCCATGCGCACGCCCTGCTCGCTCAGGCTGCCAAACAGCAGCGTACCCACCGCCACGCCGATGAACAGCCCCGGCACGAAGCGCCACACTTCCGCCCGGTCGTGTTTGCCCCACCACGCCTTGACCGCAAAGACATCCATCACCAGTAGCAGCGGCAGCAGCAGCCCGGCCGCCTGGGTGGGGCTAATCGCCAGCGCCATCAGCGGTACCGAGAGCGTACCGAAGCCACCCGCAAAGCCCCCCTTGGAGACGCCGGTGAGATACACCGAAAAAACGATCAACAGCCAGGCGATAAGGGAGTAATCCGGGAGCATGGAGGCCTCAAAGGGTGATGAAAATAGGGTGATTGAAAACAGCTGCCACAAAAAAGCCCCGCAGGAGCGGGGCAGCACAGGATAGCATTAGATAAATGTTAGCGGGCGAATAGAAAGGTGGGGCGCCTTGTCATCGCGTTGATCACAAAATGATCACCGTCGCCAGCCCTAAGAATGACAGAAAACCCACCACATCCGTGACCGTCGTCAGAATCACCGCGCCGGAGAGGGCTGGGTCGATTTGTAAGCGTTTCAGCACCAGCGGAATGAGCACGCCGGAGAGGTTGGCGAGGCTCATGTTAATGAAGATGGCTAACGTGATGACCAGGGTAATCAGCGGGTCGCTAAACCACAGATAGGAAATGCCGCCTACCACCAGGGCCCATACCAGGCCGTTGCTCATGCCCACCCACAGCTCTTTGTTATAGAGCCACTGTTTGTTGTTACCCGCGATTTGGCCGAGCGCCAAGCCGCGTATGACCACGGTCAGGGTTTGGCTACCGGCAATGCCGCCCATGCTGGCGACGACAGGCATAAGGATGGCCAGGGCGACGATTTGATCCAGCACCGCTTCGAACTGGCCGATGACGAAGGCGGCGAGGAAGGCGGTGAGCAGGTTGATGCCCAGCCAAATGCCGCGGCTCTTGGCACTGCGTAGAATGGGGGTGAACACCTCTTCTTCGTCGCTCACGCCCGACATGTGCTTCAACGTCATGTCGGCGTCGTCCTGGGTGATTTCCAGCACGTCGGCGGCGTTCAGCTGGCCGACCAGCAGCCCGTCGCTGTTGCACACCGGCACGAAGGGCAGCTCTTTGGAGCGCAACAGGGCGGCGGCGTCGCTGACCTTCATTTGGTCATTCAGCGAGTAGGGCGCATCGTCCATAAACGCGTCGACGGTACTCTCCTGGGGCTGTTTGACCAAGTCGATCAGCGTCAGGGTGCCCAGTAGGCGCTTGTCCTTGTCGGTGATCATGATCTGCTGCGAGTCGTCGTCTAGCAGATGGTGAATCCGGATGTAGCGCTGCACGGCTTCCAACGACACGCCCTGCTTTACGTTGACCGTCTCTGGGTCCATGTAACGGCCGACCATGTCCTCTTCATAGGTATAGAGGTTCTCGACCTGAGCGCGAATCTCCTGGTCCAGGCTGGCGTAGACGGTGGTTTTGATTTCTTCATCGGCGACATCGAGGACTTCGGCGACTTCCTGAGCATCCAAGCCTTTAACGATTTGCTCGACGTCGCTGGCGGTCAGGTCTTCGATGTAATCGGCGCGAATGTCCTCGTCGACTTCGGCAAGTACTTCGCCGAGCATCGCTTCTGGAATGTACTCCCACAGCCGGTCACGGGTTTTGGCAGGAAAAGACTCAAGGGTGCGCGCAATCGCTAAAATATCGAGCTCATTGAACAGCTCGTTCAGGGCAACCGTATCTTCCTCGTCGAGCAATTTTTGAAGATAGAGAAGCTGCTCCTCGGTGTTGGTGTATTTCTCTTCATCGCGCATAGAGTCCATCCTTTGGTCATTAATTTTTAACACAACTACTTGAAAGCGCTCGATGGCTCACTATGAATCTTATCGGCAGCCGCAGTTGAAAGCCATGCGGGCTTTTTTACCCTCATGACCAGGTCCCTCTAGTCGCCCAGGTGAAACGGGAACGTGTCAGTGCCGAGTTACAAAGGCCACGCGTACGCCATGCTGAAGCCGCTGTTGGGCAGAAACAGGTTGCGTAGGGTGGCCGATCATCTCATCGGCTGCATCGGCCCAAGTAAGAATTCCGTGGGTGAAACCCAGCGGTGCCAGCGTGCGGCTTACCCACTGGGTACCACTAAAACGCTTCGTGTCGCCCTGAGAATCGACTAATAGGCTGACCGAGTCATCGCGATGCAGGCGCACGATATACCAGCCCATATCAATCCCATGCAGCTCAACGTCGGGCAGCGGCTTGGCCAGTTGGGCAAGCGCAGCCAGGGTTATACGAGGAGGAAGGGGCAAAACCATCATGGCACCTCATTGGCTCAATGGTGTTTATGTAGAGTCTAATGATTGTGATGGTTTTGCATAGTTTTTTGGGTGAGAAGAAACCCCTCTGCCGTCCTAAGGGCGACGCCTTTCTGAGGTTAGCGGTGCAGGATATGACATTTTTTCTGCCGAGCCTTTAACGCCTGTAGGGCATCGACCTTTAATGGCAGCTGGTTGGCCCAGAGGATGTCTTCTCGGCGATGGCCAATATCGCGCAGTATCTGATCGTCGTATTTCAGTAGTGGCACTATATGCCTGCGGAACAGCCAGCGCCGCCGACAGCGCCACCAAGCCATATCGATGACACGGATCAGTCGCATTGATGGCATGGCCGGCATGTAAAACGGCAACTGGGGTGGCTTGGGCGGTGGTGCCAAGCGGCTAGCTTTCTCCCAAGCGTGCTGGGCATGTTGGCAAGGGGTTTCAAACGTCATCGCGCACCTCCATCGTTACTTTCGCTTTATCCAAAGCGGTACCTCCCCAACGACTGGGCAGGTGTGAACTGTGATGAGTAAGTAGGAGGGTCGCGACCTCTGGCTAGAAGCTTGGCGCTTTGCCTTGGATCAATCAAACGAAAAGATTTACACTGAGGGTTAAGTTTTTCTGAAAGGTTAGCGTGATGAGCCAACTCTCTACCCTGCCACCCAGTCGGGTCGCCTTGCCGCTATTGGATAGCGAGGTGTTGCGCACCTTTGTAACGATTGCGGAAAGTGGCAGCTTTACCCGCGCCGCCCAACAGCTATGTCGCACGCCTTCCGCCGTGAGTATGCAGATTAAACGCTTGGAGGAGACGCTTGGCCAGACGCTCTTTGTACGCGAAGCGCGGCACGTACGCTTGACGACCGAGGGAGAAGTGCTGCTGGGCTATGGTCGACGGCTACTTAAACTGAATGCAGAGGCCGTGACCCAGTTTCTAGCGCCTACCATCGAGGGGCGCGTGGGGTTGGGGCTCACCGACGATGTGGTAGGTCGTATCCTGCCGACTGTGTTGGCTCAGTTTGCCCGCTCGCACCCAGCGGTGCAGGTCGATGTCGAGGTGGGGCGCAGCAAAGACCTGCTCGTCAGGCTGGACGAGGGCGAACTTGATCTCGCCCTCGTGATGGCTGGAGGGCCTGGACAGGCTGGACGAGGAGAGATCGTCCATAGTGAACCGCTGGTGTGGGCGGGCCGCGAGGATGGCGTTGCCGTACAGCGCTCGCCACTGCCGGTGACGCTGGCGCAACAGGGATGTGAGTGGCGCAGAATTACTCTCGATGCCCTCGATCAAGCGGGTATCACGTATCGAATTGCTTACTCCTGCGACCATTGTGCCGGGCAGGAGGCCGCCATGCTGGCTGACTTGGCCGTGACGGCTTTCCCCAAAAGCCTGGTTCGCTCGCCGCTCAAGCGTCTCCACAACGAATCGCTGCCTCCACTAGGCGATTACCAGGTAGCGCTGGTGAAGCGTCCAGGTGTTGGTAGTGCCAGTGAGGTGTTAGCCGAACGGGTGGCCGAAGCCTTCCGAGAAGGGTAAGTCTTGTTCTCTGCATACAGAGGGGGCAGTAGCGTCAAGCCCAATGGCCCGAGCAGTCGGCTGCTCGGGCCGTGGCACGGATCAGCGACGCTTGGCCTGATTAGCCGTTGCGGAACAGGAAGCTGTAGGCATTGAGAGCGGGCACGCCGCCCAGGTGGGCATACAGCACCTTGGAGCCCGCCGGGAATTCTCCGTTGCGCACCCTATCGATCATGCCGTGCATGGATTTGCCTTCGTACACCGGGTCGGTGAGCACCCCTTCCAGGCGGGCGCAAAGGCGAATGGCCTCTAGCGTGCCGTCATTGGGCAGGCCGTATTCAGGGCCGCCATAGCGGGTGTCCAGGATCACGTCGTCATCGGCAATGCCGCCTTCCAGTTCGACTAGCTCGGCGGTGTGGCGAGCAATCCGCAGGATCTGCGCACGGGTTTGCTCGGGCTTGGCCGAGGCGTCGATGCCAATCACCCGCTGGGCGCGGCCATCGGCGGCAAAGCCGACCACCATCCCGGCCTGGGTGCTGCCGGTCACCGAGCACACCACGATGTAGTCGAAGGTGAAGCCCAGCTCTTTCTCCTGCTGGCGCACCTCTTCGGCAAAGCCGACGAAGCCCAAGCCGCCGTAGGGGTGTTCGGAACAGCCCGCGGGAATGGGGAATGGTTTGCCGCCCTGCTGGCGCACATCCTCCATGGCCTGCTCCCAGCTAGGGCGAATGCCGATATCGAAACCGGCGGCGTCCAGGCGAACGTCGGCCCCCATGATGCGCGACATCTCGATATTGCCGACCCGGTCATACACCGCATCGGAGTAGTTCACCCAGTTCTCCTGAACGAGGACGCACTTCATACCCAGGTGCGCCGCGACGGCAGCCACCTGACGCGTCTGGTTGGACTGGATTCCGCCAATCGACACCAGCGTATCGCAGCCCTGCTCCAGCGCTTCGGGGATGAGGTACTCCAGTTTGCGGGTCTTGTTGCCGCCGAAAGCCAGGCCGCTGTTGCAGTCCTCGCGCTTGGCATACAGCTCGACCTCGCCGCCCAGATGGGCGCTCAGCCGTTTGAGAGGTGTGATCGGGGAGGGGCCGAACGTCAGTGGATAACGGGGGTAGCGTTCAAGGTTCATGGCAAGCTCCTGCATTGGCAATCAACGCGATAGACAAGGATCGCTGGGTAACGGTGGTTGGAACGTTGGCGTGCTCCCTGAGGTTTATATTAGGCGTTAGTGTGTTCAGGCGGGTTGCGAAATAAGGGCTTTATAAACAACAATGGATTGTCTGATTGCGTTTATAGGTTTGATTAATTCGTAAATTTATTCTTTGAGTAAATAATAATGTGTGCCAAACGAGCGGGAGGGGCCTTGGAGCCCCATGCCATGGGCGGTGAGCTGGATCGTATCGACAAGCGTATTCTCAAGCTGCTTCAGGAGGATGCGACGCTTTCCAATGTGGCGCTGGCCGAGCAGGTGAACCTCAGCCCTGCGGCCTGTTTGCGGCGTGTCGAAAAGCTGAAGCGGGACGGGGTGATCAGCCGGATCGTGGCCCACCTGAACCCGGAGCCCCTGCAGGCAGGCATGGTGGTGTTGATTGGCGTGGTGCTGGACCGCTCGACGCCAGAATCTTTTGCGGCGTTCGAGGCGGCGGCTCAAAAAGTGTCGGGCTGCATGGAGTGCCACGTGGTCACGGGGGAGTTCGACTACTTCATGCTGGTGCGCACCAGAGACAGCCAAAGCTTCAACCGGCTACACGCCGAGCAGTTGCTCTACCTGCCAGGCGTGCGTCAGATTCGTTCGTTCATGGGGCTGCGGGAGGTGGTGTCGACCCACAAGGTACCGATTTAGTCCTAATGGCCCACGGCATGCCCGACGTCAATAAACCGTCGTGATTGCGTCATACATCTTTCATCTTTACCTAATACTCTCCCTCGAAAACAACACGTAGTTCGTACGGGCTAATGATGACGAGGGGAGTACCATGAGCAAGGCAATCGAAGATCACCGCCTGTTTAACCACAGCCATAACCAGCCATTTGCCGAGGTACTGGCAAAGCACGTCTCTCGGCGCGATGTGATGCGGGGCGGCCTGGGGCTGGCGGCGTCGTCGATGTTGGGGTTTGGCGGCGCAGCCCAAGCGCTAGCAGGCGAGCAGGCCAAGACGCCGCTGACTCTCGCATTTGAAGCGGTGCGTGGTTCTCGCACCGATGCGGTGGTGGTACCGGAAGGCTACGTGGCCCAGGTGTTGGTGCCCTGGGGCACGCCGCTCACTCCATCCGCAGAGTGGCAGCCCGATCTTCACATGACCGCCGAGCGCCAGGCCGATAGCGTTGGCATGAACCACGATGGTATGGCCGGATTCGCCTTGGATGTCGACAGCGCGTCGCGGCGTTTCGTGCTAGCGCTCAACAATGAGTATATCGAGCAGGATGCGCTATGGGCGCCCCAGGGTGGCCCTACCAATGCGGGAGGCAAGCGCCCGGCGGAAGAGTCGCGCACCGAAATCAACGCCCATGGCGTCACCCTCGTGGAGGTTGAAAAAAACGCCAGCGGGCAGTGGTCGCACGTGACCGACTCTCCCTATAACCGCCGCTTCACCAGCGCCACGGTGATGGACCTTGCCGGCCCCGTGGCCGGTAGCAACTATGTGAAAACCCAATTCTCCCCTGACGGCACGCAAACCCGAGGTACTAACAACAACTGTGGTAACGGCGTGACCCCCTGGGGCACCTATATCGCCTGTGAAGAGAACTGGCCCGATATCTTCGTCAACCGTGGCGAGCGCTTCCAAGACGATGCACGCATCGGTATTCCTACCGATAAAAGCCGCTACGGTTGGGATACCTCGGCAGCCGACGCGACAGAGCAGAACGGCGAGTTCGCGCGCTTTGACATCACCCCGCGCGGTGAGCGTGCCGAAGATGACTACCGCAACGAAGCGCGTACCTTCGGCTACCAGGTCGAAGTCGACCCCTATAGCGGTGCTCGCGCGGTGAAACGCACGGCGCTGGGGCGTTTTCGTCATGAAGGATGCTGGTTGGGCAAGTTAGAAGCGGGCAAGCCGATCGTTTACTATTCAGGCCACGATGCCCGCAACGAATACGTCTACAAATACGTCTCTGATGCCGCCTGGGATCCCGCCGATGCCAACCGTCCCGGCGCGGAGTACGACCGTCTCGCCATTGGCAGCAAATATATGGATAACGGCACGCTGTACGTGGCGCGCTTCCATGCCGATGGTAGCGGCGAGTGGCTGCCGCTCACACCGAGTGCCAAAACTCAGGATGGTCGCACGCTAGCTGCCGCACTTGGCCTAGCCGAGAACGACCTGGCGGGCATCATCATCAATACCTGCGATGCGGCCGACCTCATGGGCGCAACGCCAATGGACCGTCCCGAATGGGCGACGGTGGATCCGGCCTCCGGCGAGGTGTACCTGACGCTCACCAATAACTCCCAGCGCAGCGAAGAGGGCAGCGATGCGACCCTCACCAACGATGGCAGCGAGCTGGCCGAGCCGGGAGTAGGTTTCGCAACGGCGCCCGTGAACGCCGCGAACCCCCGTGCCAATAACGAAGCCGGGCACGTGATCCGTTGGCGGGAGAGCCGGTTGCCCAACGCCTTTACCTGGGAGGTCTTCGTGTTCGGCGCGGCGGCTGACGATGCGGACAATCACTCAGGTTTGAACGAGATGAACCAGTTTGCCAGCCCCGATGGCCTGTGGTTCGATGAGCGCGACGGTGGCCAAGGTATTCTGTGGATTCAAACCGACAACGGCTACGAAGGTGTTACCGAGCATACCAACGATCAGCTTTTGGCCGTGGTACCCAATGGGCTGGACGACATTCGCGGCACGGGCCCGGTCATCAACAGCAGCAACCAGCAGCAGCTCAAGCGCTTTGCGGTGGGTCCGAACGGCTGCGAAGTCACCGGTATCTTTGCCACGCCGGATAAAACCGCGCTGTTTATCAACATCCAACACCCCGGTAATTGGCCAGCAGATGGCAATGCCTTAGTGCAAGACGCCACTGCGTCAGCGAGTGGCCAGGTGCGCCCGCGTGCGGCCACCGTGGTCATCCAGAAGCGCGATGGAGGGCCGGTGGGGGTGTAAGTCGTGAACGTGGTAACGGCACTTGAAACAGTATTTCAAGCCCTGCAACTGCAGGGCTTTTTAGTCACCATCAGCGTCGTCCATACGCCGCCAAAAACACATCCACAGCGCTAGTGATCTGGCGCTGTAGTTCCTCTTCGGTAGGCGGTGGGCGCACGCCCATGCGGACCTCCTTGGTCAGCATGCCTTGCCACATACTGCATAACTGGTCGGCGGCGCGCTCTGGGTCGGGGAGGCTCAGGTGGCCTGCGCTGGCCAACCCTTCCAGCTTCTCTTGCAGCCACTGGAGCATGGCCCAGGGACCTGCCTCGAAAAACGCCAGCAGCAGCTTGGGGTGTTGCTCACCCTGATGGCTCATCACACGCTCGACCGCCAGCACATGGGGTTCTAGTAAGAAGCGGACCATGCTCACCCCCACATCGATCAGCGATTGGCGCACCGCGTCGTGGGTATCGGGAAGCTGTGATAATCCCTGCCGAATCGTCGCGGTTTCGCGACGAATGACACTGCCAAATAGGGCTTCTTTCGACGCAAAGTGCCCATACACCGTCACTTTGGAAACGCCTGCCTCGCGAGCCACTGCCTCCATGGTCACGGCTTCCAAACCGTTACGAAAAAATAGGCACGCCGCGGCGTCCATCATCGCATTGCGTTTGGCCATGTCCTTCGGGCGGCCGACGCTGCGTTTGGGGTCGGATAACGGCGGTTGAGCGTCTGTCATGCAATAAACCCATGCCTATTAAAAAATAGTTATTGAACGGAAGCGTACACATATTATAGTAAACGCTACCGTTCAAGAATAAACCATTTCGAGGCCAACATGGGCACGTCAAAGACTTCTTGGGGACACCGGCTGCGGGGGGCGCTGGCAGCCCTGTCGATGATCGGTGCGACGCTGGTCGTGGTGGCCCTGGTAAGCAGCCAGCACAGCAGCGCCCAGCAGGCTCGGCAGCAGGGGGCGGATAACGCCTTGCTCCAAGTCGCCACGCTGCCGCTCGAACAAGCCGAAACGCTTACCCGTGAGGTGCGATTGACCGGGCGTGTGGTGGCGCGCCAGTCGGTGTCGTTGGCCTTCGAACCGGCCGGGCGGGTGGAATCCCTGTTAGCCGACCGAGGAGATGCCGTGGAGCAGGGCGACGTGCTGGCGAGTCTCGATACCCGGCGACTGGAGAGCCGCCTGGCCGAAGTAGCGGCGCGAAGCGAAGAGGCCCGTGCCAGTCTCGCGCTAGCCCAGCGTCAGGAAGAGCGAGAAGCGCAATTGAACCAGAGCAACTTTGCGAGTCGCACGGCGCTCGATCAGGCCCGCACTGACCGTTTGACCCTGCAGGCGCGCCTCTCTGCCCTGGCCGCCGAGCGCGATAGTCTGACGGCCGATCTAGAAGACAGCATGCTCAAAGCGCCGTTTGCTGGCCGGGTGGTCGAGCGCTACATCGATGTTGGTAGCCTTGTGAGTAGCGGTACGACGGCGTTCGATTTGATCGACACGCGTCAGTTAGAGGCTCATCTCGGGCTACCCGCGCGTCTCGCGGCGACGTTTACCGTAGGCGAGTCCGTGACGCTGCAGGTGAACGGGCAAACGATCGCGGGCCAAGTACGGGCGCGGTTGCCTCAAGTGGATGGTGATAGTCGTACACAGACCCTGGTCGTGGCGATGACGGGCGACCATCGCGCCGTGCCAGGCGACTTGGCCGAACTGGATTACTCGATCAGCGAACCGGCGCGCGGTTACTGGGTGCCGCTAGCGGCGCTGCGTGCGGCCGACCGTGGCCTGTGGAACGTCTTGATTGCCGAACCGGATGAAGACGAGCGCTACCGGGTGGCGCAAGCCAGCGTCGAGCTACTGCATACCGAAGGAGATAGCGCCTTCGTGCGCGGCACCTTGGCGCCCGGCATGCACCTGATCCGCAGTGGTACTCACCGCATTACGCCAGGGCAGCAGGTCACGCTCAGTGAGGATGTCGCCCATGCGCATTGAGTGGCTGTTCAATCGCCGCCTGCTGGCGCTCATACTCGGTTTGCTCGTCGTCTCGGGGCTGTCGGCCATACAAACTCTGCCCAGGGCGGAAGACCCCCATTTGGTGGCACGCATGGCCACGGTGCTCGCGCCGTTTCCAGGCGCTACGCCGGAACAAATCGAAGCGTTGGTCGCGCGACCTATCGAGGATGAATTAAGGACCATCTCGGAAATTCACGTGTTGGAATCCACGTCGCGCCAAGGCATTGCGCTGCTGAGTGTGGAGCTGGGTGACGAGGTCACCGACGTCACGCCGGTATGGAGCCGCGTGCGCGACAAGCTCGGCGATGTCGCCCCGTCGTTGCCAGAGGGCGTGCAAACGCCTGAGCTGCTGGATGATCGCGGCTATGCGTTCAGTCTCGTCGCCGCGCTGCGCTGGACGCTAGACACGCCTCCCTCGCCGCCCGTCATGGAGCGTTACGCCGAGCGCCTGGAAGATGCGTTTCGCCAAGTGGCCGGCACCGAATATACCCACCGCTTTGGCGTCGCCGGCGAGCAGGTCGAGGTAGTGGTGGACCCCATGGAGCTCAATGCTCTCGGGCTATCCGTGGGGCAGTTGGCGGCCACCATCGAGGCCAGCGATGGGCGACGCACGGCGGGCGAAGTCGTGACCCAAGGACATCGGCTCACGGTAGGTCTGAGCGGCGAGTTCGACGCGCTGGATCGTCTGCGGGAGATCAACGTGACGACCCGGCAGGGACAGAGCGTCAAACTGGGCGAAATCGCCGAACTGCGCCGTGGTGTGCAAGACCCGCCCAACGCCGTGGCGCTGCTCGACGGTGAGCGCGCCGTCTATGTGGGCGCACGCATGGCGCCTGGTCAGCGGATCGATCTATGGGTAGCGCGGGCGCAGGAGCGACTTGCCGACTTCGCCGATGAGCTGCCGGTCGGTCTTGCCGTCGAAGAGGTCTTCGAGCAGGCCAGCTACACCAACCAGCGGCTGAGCGATGTAGCGCTCAGTCTGCTAATGGGCTTGGTATTGGTGGTCGCCATTCTATTTCTGACCATGGGGTGGCGTTCTGCCTTGACCGTGGGCTTGGCCATTCCCGCCACGGCGCTGCTGACACTGGCGCTATTCCGGCCGTTGGGCATGGAAATTCACCAAATGAGCATCATCGGCATCATTGTCGCGCTGGGGCTAATGGTGGATAACGCTATCGTCATGACCAACGCCCTCCGGGAGCGCTTTTTACAAGGTGATTCTGCGCTGGCCGCGACCCGCGATGCGTTACGCCATTTAGCGGTGCCGCTGCTCGCCAGTACGCTGACGACCATTCTGGCGTTCATGCCCATCGTACTCATGCCAGGCCCGGCGGGAGAGTTCGTCGGACCGCTGGCCATGGCGGTCATGGTGGCGCTAGTGAGTTCGTACCTGGTCTCACTGTTTCTGGTGCCGGCGCTGTCACCCATGCTGCTGGCCAAGGTGGCGGCCAAACCGCCTGCCCCGCGCGACCACTCGCTGAAGCGTGCCTTTCGTGGCACGGTGCGGAGCGCGTTGCGCCATCCTGTGGCCGCCATGGTCATTACCCTCTGTGTGCCCGTGGGTGGAATCGCGTTAATGCCCACGCTAGACGTCGCATTTTTCCCGCCGGCGGACCGCGATCAGTTTCATATCGAAGTACGGCTACCCGCTGCCAGCAGCATCGCGCAAACGCAGGCCTTGGCCCATGAGGTGGAGCACATGGTGCGGGAGGTGCCGGGCGTGCTACGCGTCTCTGCGTTCATCGGCGAAAGCGCTCCGATGATGTACTACAACGTGCTGACGAATGAAGATAATAACCCTGCTTTCTTGCACTTGATCGTGGATACAGAATCGTTAGACGTCACCAATCGGCAGGTGCCCCCCTTGCAGCAGGCGTTGGATAGACGCTTTCCACAGGCCCAAAGCGTGGTGCGCAAATACGAGCAGGGGCCGCCGTTCAAGGCTCCCATCGAGCTGCGCGTCTATGGCAATGATTTGAACGTACTCTCGTCGCTCGGACTCGAGCTAGCAGGCCTGATGCACCAGCTTCCGCAGGTGACTCATGTGCGCGCCGGGATGCAGCAAGATTTACCCCGCCTGATGCTGGATATCGACCAAACCGCGCTGAACAATGTCGGGCTATCGCCGCAAAATCTTGCCGAGCAGGTGGGGGCGGCGCTCTCTGGTCAACCCGCGGGCGTATTACTTGAAGACACCCAGCAGCTGCCCGTGCGCGTGCGCTATGCCGACGACTGGCGTACCGACGCCGAGCAGCTGGCGGCGTTACGCCTCGTCAGTGAGCACGCCAGCGAGGGATTACCGCTCGCGGCCGTCGCCGACAGCGGCTTGGTGCCTTCGTGGAGCGTCATTACCCGCCGCAACGCCGAGCGTGTCCAGCTCGTGCAAGGCTATTTGGTAGCCGATGCGCTGCCAGCCATCTCCATGGCACAGCTCGAGACCAAGCTTCAGGCGGCCATCGATTCGGGCGAGATACGTCTTCCCCCCGGTTATCGGATCGAAACCGGTGGTGAAGCCGCCGAGCGTGACGAAGCCGTCAGCCAGCTGCTCGCCTCGGTGGTGCTGCTCGTCATTGCGATGTTGGCGACCGTGGTGCTGGCCTTTAACTCTTTCCGTCGTGCCGCCATCGTCTTTATCGCTGGGGCGCAGGCGATGGGCATGGGCATCGTGGCCCTACTGCTGAGCGGGCACGCGTTCGGGTTCGTGATCATCGTCGGCATCATGGGGTTGGTGGGGGTGGCGATCAACGCCACGATCATCATCATTGCTGCCTTCGATGACGATCCGGCTGCTCGGCAAGGGGATAGCGAGGCAATGTTGGCAGTGATCAGCGGGCCAACCAGCCGACATATCGTGTCGACGACCATCACGACCTTTGCGGGGCTCATTCCGCTCATGGTCGCCGCCGGTGGGTTATGGCCTCCCTTCGCACAAACGGTGGGCTTTGGTCTACTCTTGGCCACATTAGTGTCGTTTTTCTTTACGCCAGCGCTCTATCGGCTTTGGGTCGCAAGAGCCGCGTAACGGTCGCTACTTTTCGCGTATTCATAACGTGGACTATATTGCTATTGAGTAAGCGCGCGTATCCTCCGTGTAATGGCGACGTGGCCAGTGCATTGAGGGTGCGTATTGTCGAAAGACGTTTCGCGCTTGGATATCACGGCTCGTTTCTGGGACGAAACGACCCCAACGCCGACTTTCATTGGATGAATTATGGTAGAAACATCGCAAGATCAAGAGCAAGGAGCGCCGCTGTCCATCAGCGAACCCAGCAGTCAGGCCGTCGCGATGCTTGGCAGGTGGCCCGATGGTGGTGGCATTCGGGTGCTGGATGTTAGCGAAGAGTACGTTCAATTTTGGGGGGGCGATCGCTACCGTTGGTTGGGGGCGTCCCCTAAAATCGTCCATCAAGCGGCGGCGAACGAGCAATTGTTGAGTCAGCTCGACCAAGCCTTGTCTGCCGGTGAGCTGAAGGTGGGATATTCGCTCTCCGGTCTGGATCATGAAGAGGAGGCGTTGCTCTCCAAAGCGCCACGACCGCTCATCGAGTGGCGTATCACCGCGATGTCGATGCCCGGCTATGCGTCGACCGTTCTAGTGCTAGTTCAGCGTGATATCACCCGGCGGGTGGAAAAAGAAGCCGAATTAAAGCGCCTCGCCACCACCGATATGCTGACCGGGCTGATGAATCGCTCGAGGTTCGATTACCTGCTGAAACACGAGCTAGGTCGCTTAAGCCGCTATGTGCGACCATTTTCGCTCATCATGCTCGACATCGACTATTTTAAAACGATCAACGATAGCCAAGGTCACGACGTGGGCGATCAAGTGCTGCGCGCGTTGGCAACGCTGCTGGAGACCAATTTGCGCAGCGCCGACTACTGCGCCCGCTGGGGAGGCGAGGAGTTCATCATTCTGGCTCCCGAAACGCCCCGTGAGCAAGCGGCCAAGCTCGCTGAGAAGATACGTCAGCGTATCGCTAGCGCCTCTTTTCCGGGGGCCGACCGTGTCACCGTTAGCTTGGGGGTTGCCGAGGCCGCTGCGCACGATACGCCCAAGAGCATGATGAAACGGGTCGATAACGCGCTGTATCACGCCAAAGAGAGCGGACGGGATAGGGTCGCATGTTAGCCATGTTGGCCATGTTAACAAAGGGGCCTGGTGGCCCCTTTTCGTTATGGGTTACCGCGTCTAGCGGGTGATCGCGAGTGACGTGGCATGTGAGTGATCGACCGCGTCGGCGAGCATCTCGGCAGTGATCGCCGAGAGCGTCCAGCCTAGGTGGCCATGACCGGTATTGTAGAAAACGGTTGGCAATTTGCCGGGGCCGACCTTGGGCAGCATGTTCGGCATCATCGGGCGCAGGCCCGCCCACGGCACTACTCGCTGGGTACTCACGCCAGGGAAACACTGCTCCACCCAGCGCACCAGTGGCTGAATCCTGTCGTTACGAATGTCGCGGTTGGCGCCGTTGAACTCTGCCGTCCCCGCCACGCGGAAGCGGTCGTTGCCCAAGCGGCTGGTGACGAGTTTGGTCTCGTCGTCCAGCAGGCTGACCGTGGGAGCGGCCTGCTGTGATGCCTCGTCATCCAACTGTACTGTGATGGAGTAGCCTTTGACCGGGTAGATGTTCATACGGTCGCCTAACTTGGCGGCGATGGCGCGACTGCCAATGCCCGCACACACCACTACGCTATCGAAGCTCTGATGAACCTCTTCGCCGTCGACCACCGCGCTGATCCAGGCGCTGCTCTCATCCGCACCCAGGTCGGTCACTTGATGACCGTAGTTGAGCTGCACGCCGCGTTTGGCAGAGGCTTTCGCCAAGCCGTTGGTGTACTTATGGATATCGCCCGTGGCATCGCTTTCGGTAAAGAAACCGCCGTAATAGTTACCCGCTAGGGTGGGCTCGATGGCGCGCATCTCTTCTGGGGTGACAGCGCGGCGCTCGAGCCCACCTTTTTGGAGCAACTGTGACACCTTGGCTGCGTGCTCGTAGCCTGCTTTATCGCGGTAGATATGCAAAATGCCTTTTTGCTTCACATCGAACTCGATCTGCTCATCGCGGGCCCACTGAAACAAGTGCTCTCGGGCAGCAATCGCCAAGCGTGCTGTTTCGGTGGTGTTGTCGGCATAGCGGGGAATGGCGGCGATGAACTCGGCAAACCAGCTCAGCTTGTGCCAGGTGGGGCGAGGGTTGACGAGCAGCGGGGCGTCGCTTTTCAGCATCCAGCGCAGGCCTTTGATGACCGTGGGCCAGTGGTTCCATACCTCGGCATTCGAGGCGGACAGCTGACCGCCGTTGGCAAAGGAGGTTTCCATTGCCGCGTAGCGATGTTTCTCGAAGACGGTGACGTCAAAGCCGCGTTTAGCGAGGGCGTAGGCGCTGGTGATGCCGGTAATGCCACCGCCAATGACTGCAATGCGTTGCATGATGATCTCCACAGATTGTATGAGCGTCGGGCGATACCCTCAGCAAAGGTGTTTGCTAGGGGTACCCCTTCCGTCATGGAACCTGAGAGATTCACGCCAATGTGGCGGCGCTTGCTCCTTCGGTGGGTTGAGTGACGCCGTCATCAACCACTCTTCGGAACGTATTGGTAAAAACGTTAGCGATTGCGGTCCGTTGGCCTGAGAGTTTCCGGGGTCGTTGCTCCTTCGGCGCTGGCGTCGTGCACCAGTCTCTCCCGCACATGCATGCTTATTGTTGTAACGCGGAAGTGCTAAAAAGGGAATAGGCGAAAGGTGGAAGCTGCCCATGACGTGGTTTTGCCAGTTCGCGTGTTTTCACACACCGCGTTTTCACACACAATGCCGACTATCGTTGAGCACTTAACTTCCCGCTATTCTTTTTAGACGATCATCTTCGAGCAACGGACAACACGCATGCAGGCAAACGGATTTTTTGAAGGTATTGGTGAAGCGATTGGTGAGGCCATCCGCGTGGTGGTGGAGTTTTTGGTGGGAATCTTCACCAATTTTTTTGGTGCCTTCGATGACTTCATCGGCGGGCTGACGCGTTCGCTGGGCATCAACGACTCGTTCTTGAGCCTCGCGATACTGGTGATCGGTCTACTGATCCTATGGGGCGGGCTGCGAGCGTTTCTGCGCGGTTCCATCATCGGCGGCATTTTCCGCACGCTGGTGGCACTGTTTATCCTGTCGTGGCTGATGATGTAGCACCGCGGCGGGAGGGCAAACGCTAAAGCGTCGGCTCGTCCGGCTGTCTTCGGTAACGTTGGCTTGAGCGAATCTCATCTATCCATGACGCATTGTCATTTGCTTCTGTGGTGCATTTTGTCATCATCTGCACTCTTTTTGTGCAAAGGCGAGTGCGATGAAGACGTATCTTGGCAAAATGCGCGGAGAACGGACGCCGCGCCCTCGGGTGGGTTGGCAAGATGCCTGCTGGTCATGGCTGGGAGCCTTTACCGGCATGGCGCTGATTTGCTGGCTAAGCTCCGAATGGCTCTCCCAGCAGCTGTTGATCGTGGGCTCGTTCGGGGCAACCTCGGTGCTGATTTACGCGGCCCCGGAAAGTCCGTTTGCCCAGCCAAGCCACGTGCTGTTTGGTAGCGTGCTCTCTGCCTGTGTGGGGGTAGGCTGCTATCAATGGCTGGGCGCCACGCCCCTTTCCATGGCGCTGGCGGTGTCGCTCTCCATATTGATCATGCAGCTCACCCATACCGTGCATCCGCCAGGAGCTGCCGCAGCGCTGATTGCCGTGGCAGGCGGCGCTAGCGTGCATCAATTGGGCTGGTGGTATCCGCTGATGCCCATTGGCGCGGGCTGCATCGTCATGCTGTTGGTCGCGATATTGGTCAATAACCTCGCCCGCCACCGCCGCTACCCGCGCTACTGGTAGCGCTGTAACTGCTCCTCCAGGGCAAAGATATGCGCATCCTCGGTGCCCAGTTCGCGCAGCGCCTGGGCTAGGTTCAGCAAATAGGCGCTGTTGGGTCCGCTGGGGCCGTGGGCCTGGGCAATTTGCTGGGCGATCTCGGCCAGCGGCGCATCGCCTAAAAACGCTGGGTTATCCTCGCTGGCCAGATAAATCAGCCCGTCGGTAGGCGCTTGTGCGGGGTCGGGATGGCCCGCTTCATCCAGAAAGGTCAGCGTGACTTTCTCCCGTAGATAGCCGTTTTTCTCCCGCATATCCAGCGGGGCAAGCACTTCTGGGGTGATGCGGTAGGCCATTCCGTGGCACACCGCGCCTTCGGCACGAATCAGGGTGGCCACACGTCCCGGCGCGTCCGGCGTGCCCCGGTGGTCGTGGGAGCCCTGCCAGAAGCGCCGCGCCCAGCCGGTAATGGCCGCCGGGCGCCGCTCTAGATACTCAAAATCGGCCTTCCAAATCAGCGAACCGTAGCCAAATAGCCAAATAGCCGCATGGCCGTCGAAGAAGTTTCTCTGCTGGTTTAACGTCGTGGTATCAAGCAACATAAGCGATCTACATTCGTGACCAAAGTGGCAACACGCGCATGGCGTTAACGGTGGTTCATCATCCGGGTTATACGATTGATTTGCCAGCCAATCATCCTTTTCCGATGGAAAAGTTTCGGGTGCTTCGGCAGCTGTTGGGCGAGCAAACGTTGGCGTGTCCCATCGAGTGGCACCCGCCCCAGCCGGCCACCCTGGAAAGCCTGCAACGCGTGCATACCCCAGAGTACGTGCATGCGTTTGTGCACGGTCAGCTCGATCGTGCCGCCCAGCGGCGCAGTGGATTCGTATGGTCCGAGGCCTTGGTGGAACGAGTGCGGCTGGAAACCGGCGGCACGCTGCTCACCCTGGAAGCGGCCCTGGCCACCGGGCTTGCGTGTAACTCGGCGGGCGGCACGCACCACGCCCATACAGATGCCGCCAGCGGCTACTGCTTGATCAACGACTTAGCCGTGGCCGCCGCCCACGCGCTGGCGCAGGGCTGGGCAGAGCGGGTGCTGATCGTGGATTGCGACGTGCACCAGGGCGATGGCACCGCACGCCTCTTTGAAAAGGTGCCAGGCGTGTTTACGTTGTCCATGCACGCGGCGCGAAACTTTCCCGCCCGCAAAGCAAAAAGCGACCTGGATATCGCCCTGCCCAACGGCATGGGCGATGCTGCGTATCTGGCCGAACTGACCTCTTGGCTGCCTGGGGTGCTTGCTGCCTACCAGCCAGACGTGGTGCTCTACGATGCGGGGGTAGATGTGCATCACGACGACCGCCTGGGCTATTTATCGCTAAGCAGCGACGGGCTGTATGCCCGAGATCACTATGTGTTGAACCTCTGTCGCGAGGCGGCCATTCCCGTCGCGGCGGTGATTGGCGGTGGCTACGACCGCGATATCATCGCTCTCGCCGCACGCCACGCCCAGCTACACCGAGCCGCTGCGGATGTGCTGGCGGCTCATCCACGCTTTGACTGAAAAGGACGAACGCGATGCGCGCTATTTTTCTTGTCGATAACGGCTCTCTACGCCCCCAAGCGACCCATAATCTGCGTCGGGTGGCGGCGGCGCTAAGTGAGCAGCTCGGGGAAACCGTTCAAGCGGCCTCGCTGCTGCACTCCAATAAAATCCCCGCCGAAGAGGTCGATGGCATTCCGGCCATCACGCTGGGCCCCGCTGCCGAACGCAGCGCCGAAGCGGGGGCCACCGAGATCGTCGTGCTGCCGTTTTTCTTCGGCCCCAGCAAAGCCCTCACGGGGTATTTACCGGAGCGGATGGCCGCGCTGCAGGCACGCTTCCCTGATGTGACGGTGCGCGTCGCACGGCCGTTGGTGGATGAGCTCGGTCATAACGACCTGCGCTTGGCAACGTTATTGGCCGATCACGTGCGCGCCCTGCTACCTGAAAAAAGAACGGCGAAAGTCGCGCTGGTGGATCACGGCAGCCCGATTCCCGAGGTCACCGCCGTCCGTAACCGCCTGGCCGGGCAGTTGAGCGTCCTGCTGGGCGACGAGGTGGGCTGCGTGGCGGCCGCTTCCATGGAGCGACGTGACGGCGATGAGTATCGCTTCAACGAGCCACTCTTGGAGGACCTGCTGGATACTCCCGAATTCAACAGCGGCCACGTGGTGCTGGCGATGCTGTTTCTCTCTCCAGGCCGTCATGCCGGTGAGGGTGGTGACATTGCCGAGATTTGCGCCGCCGCCGAGCACCGCCATCGCGGATTGACGGTAGCGACCACCGCGCTAGTAGGTGAGCACGCGGGCATTGTCGAGATTCTCCACTCGCGACTCCGCCAAGCGATTGATGGTGAACGTTTTCTGCTCGACATGCCCGCGCAGCCAGTAAAAGACGGTGAGCAGAAGCCTTGAGGGGAGATGTAACGTGGCCCAAAGGCGCGTAGAATCGCGTGCTTTTGCACGCATGCCGCTCCTCCAACAGGGCTATGTCGCCAACCAGGGTCTCTATCTTGATCGCCACCGCCAATATCACCATGCAGTTTGGGGCCAAGCCCCTGTTCGAAAACGTCTCCGTCAAGTTCAATAATGGCCATCGCTACGGGTTGATTGGCGCGAATGGTTGCGGCAAGTCCACCTTCATGAAAATTCTCGGTGGCGAGCTGGAGCCCACGTCCGGGCAGGTGATGCTGGACAGCAGCACGCGTCTGGGCAAGCTGCGTCAGGACCAGTTTGCCTACGAGAACGAGCGGGTGATCGACACCGTCATCATGGGCAACGCCGAGCTATGGAAAGTGGCCGCCGAGCGCGAGCGCATCTACTCGCTGCCCGAGATGAGCGAAGAAGACGGTATGGCCGTGGCGGACTTGGAGGTGCGCTTTGCCGAGCTGGACGGCTATACCGCCGAGTCCCGCGCGGGCGAGCTGCTGTTGGGCCTGGGCATTCCCATCGAACAGCACGCCGGCCCCATGAGCGAAGTCGCCCCCGGCTGGAAGCTGCGTGTGTTGCTGGCCCAGGCGCTGTTCTCCGACCCGGACGTTTTGCTGCTCGACGAACCTACCAACCACCTGGATATCAACACCATTCGCTGGCTGGAAGACATTCTGAAAGCGCGCAGCAGCACCATGGTGATCATTTCCCACGACCGCCACTTCCTGAACAGCGTCTGTACCCACATGGCCGATCTGGATTACGGCGAAATCACCCTGTTCCCCGGTAACTACGACGACTACATGACGGCGGCCACCGCTGCGCGTGAGCGTCAGTATGCCGAAAACGCCAAGAAGAAAGCGCAAATTGCCGAACTGCAGCAGTTTGTCAGCCGCTTCTCGGCGAACGCATCGAAAGCGAAGCAGGCCACCTCGCGGGCGCGCCAGATCGACAAGATCAAGCTGGAAGACATCAAACCCTCCAGTCGCGTCAGCCCGTTCATCCGCTTCGAACAAAACAAGAAAATCCACCGCAACGCGGTGAACGTCGATGCCATTACCAAAGGCTACGACGGCGAGCCGCTGTTCAAGCGCTTCTCCATGACCGTGGAAGCGGGCGAGCGGATTGCCATCATCGGCCCCAACGGCATTGGTAAGACCACGCTGCTGAAAACCCTGGCCGGTGACCTGCGCCCTGATGCTGGCGAAGTGAAGTGGACCGATGCCGCCGAGCTTGGCATCTTCGCTCAGGATCATGCCGACGACTTCGCCAATGACGCCACCCTGTTCGAGTGGATGAGCCAGTGGACCAAAGGGGGCGAGCAGGTGGTGCGCGGCGCGCTGGGCCGCATGCTGTTCTCCAGCGACGATATCGGCAAATCGGTGAAGGTGATTTCCGGCGGCGAGCAGGGGCGTATGCTGTTCGGTAAGTTAACGCTCACCAATCCCAACGTGCTGCTGATGGACGAACCCACCAACCATCTGGACATGGAGTCCATCGAAGCGCTCAACCTGGCGCTGGAAAACTACCCCGGCACGCTGCTGTTCGTCAGCCATGACCGCGAGTTCGTCTCCAGTCTCGCCACACGCATCATCGACATGCAGCCGGAGGGCATCGTCGATTTCAGCGGCAGCTACGACGACTACCTGCGTAGCCAAGGCGTGGTATGAGTTAACCGATGATCTGGGCGTAGGTGGATTCGCTGGCAGGTTCCCTGTCGGCATCCAGCATGTCGCCGCTGAAGGTCTCGTTCATCTCCTTGGCGAGTTCCACATACACGTGCATCTGCTGATTGCGGCGTTTATGCAGCGGCGGCTTCACCAGCAGGCTAACGCCGCGGATCGGCTCGTGGGTTTCCCCGCGTAATAGGTCAGGCATCTCTCCCGGCGGGAAGGCATTCGCCACGGTAATGGGGTTAGACGCTTGCTGGCCGTCGATCAAAAACACCTTCTTGATGGCGTCGTAATGGGCGCCTTTGCTCCGCAGCCACTCGGTCAAACGCGCGTCGGTGGTGTCATCCGGCTGGTTAAAAATGACGAACAGCGAGTGCTGCTTGACCTTGCCCGTGCGCTTGGTGGGGGCGGGCGGCGGCTCGTCCGCAGGAGGCGGCGTGGGCGTTGCGACCGGTGCGGGAGCCTCAGTGGCCTTGGCCTTGGCACGGCGCCGTTTTGGCAGCACGACATAAGCAAAAATCACCACGGCCACCACGCCGAGTAGCAGCGAGGTAAAGGCCAGTAGAACGGGAAGTGACGTTGTATCCATGGGGTGAAACCTTTTCGTTATGTAACACCTAGGCGCGATTGAGCCGCAAAATGGTGGCGTTGAGTGCCAGCGCAAGGGCGACCCACAGCCAGTAAGGCACCATTAGCCACGCGGCGAAGGTATTCACCTGGGCAAATAGGCCAATGGCCAGTGTAATCAATCCCAACAACACCACGATATCCACCAGCGCCGCGCCGATCTGCTTGCGCCCAAAGAACAGCCAGGACCACGCTGCATTGGCCAGCAGCTGGGCGCCATAGACGGCCAAGCTCGCGCTGCGTAGCGGCGAGTCGTCCGCCATATAGATCCGCCATGCCGCGATCGCCATCAATAGATAGAGAATACCCCAGGCAATGGGAAAGGCCAGATCGGGCGGGGTCCAGCGGGGCTTGCGCAGTGTTTGATACCAGCCGTCTGGGCGAAAGCGCGCGCCCGTCATGGCGGCAGCTCCCACCAGCAGGAGCGAGACGAGCAGCGCCATCAAAGAACCGAACATGAGCGACCTCTCCAGCAGTAGGGTTATCGCGTTAAAACGATAGAATCAACAGATTAACAGCGTTTTACGCGTTCAAGGCATAAAAAAAGCACCACCTAAGTGATGCTTTTCAAGAATAAGGGTTCCCCATATGGGGGAACCCTCGTCATGCCTTAGCAACGTCAGCAACGTCGCTTAGCTCATGCGGTCGTAACCGTTATCCATGAATGGGTAATCGGTATAGCCCTTCTCATCGCCGCCATAGAACGTTTCCTGGTTCGGTTCGGTCAGCGGGGCATTGACGCGGAAGCGTTCCGGCAAATCGGGGTTGGCGATGTAAGGACGGCCAAAGGCCACGGCATCGGTGGTGTTTTCCTTGATGCGTGCTTCAGCGTGCTCGGCGTCGTAGTTGCCGCAGTAGATCAGGCTGCCGCTAAAGCGCTCGCGCATCTGCTCACGGAAACCGGCCGGGAAGGTGATATCGCCGCCCGCCCAGTTCGGCTCGTTCAGGTGTAGGTAGGCGAGGCCGCGCTTGGAGAGCTGCTCGGCCATGTAGAACGCCATCGCTTCCGGCTCGTCGTCGGTCAAACCGAACAGCTCGATGAACGGCGTCATGCGAATGCCAACACGCTCGGCACCAAACACTTCTACCACTGCATCGACCACTTCCAGAGGGAAGCGGGCACGGTTTTCCAGCGAACCGCCGTACTGGTCGGTGCGCTTATTGGTGCCGGTGGCCAGGAACTGGTTCAGCAAGTAAGCGTTGGCGGCGTGGACTTCGACCATATCGAACCCGGCGCGCTTGGCGCGGATGGCCGCTTGGCGATAGTCATCCACAATGCCGGGAATCTCGTCGGTTTCCAGCGCACGCGGCGTGCTGGTGGGGTGCTGACCAGCGGTGCCATCTTCGAATTCGACGAAACACTGAGCGCCTTCGCCTTTCAGCGCGCTGGGGGCTACCGGCTGCTGGCCGTTGGGCTGCACCATTTCGTGGGAAACGCGCCCAACGTGCCACAGCTGCAGCGCCATGCGGCCACCTTTGGCATGAACGGCGTCCACGACGCCTTTCCACCCGGCTTCCTGCTCGTCGGTCCAGATGCCGGGTGTGTACACGTAGCCACGGGCAGTGGGAGAGATGTTGGTGGCTTCGCTGATGATCAGGCCTGCCCCTGCGCGCTGGCCGTAATACGCCTCTTGGATCTTGCCCGGGATGCTATCCGGCGTGCGAGCACGTGTCAGTGGTGCCATGATGACGCGGTTAGGAAGTGTCAGGCTACCCAGCGTAATGGGGGTAAACAGCGTTTCATACGCCATAGAGCAAAACTCCTTTTGAAGTAGTGGGTATCATCGTGGCGAATAGAATAGACCAGTTTACTAGTAAGCGCCAACGACGATGCGATGGCTATGGTTAATGGGGACGGTCGCGTAAAACAAAACCCCGCCGAGCAAATGAGGCGGGGTTAAGGGGCGTCAATGAGCGTTCGTTTAGTGCCGTTGCCAAGGCCAGCGGCGCTTGGCAGGCGTATCGATTTGGCGAATGGCGCTGGCGAGCGGCAGCATGATCGCGCTGAGCTGACGGTGGCAAACGGCACTGCTGAGCACGCCGGGGCACTGTTTGAGCAGCAGGTCGCATTGCTGGGAGGCGATAAAGAGCTGCTCTACGACCGCAGGCGCGAACAACGGCTTGGCCTGCTGGCAGCAGCGGGTCAGCTCTCGGGAGAGCATGGAGAGCATGCTGGTGTCTAGCCAGCAGGGCAGCGGGTCTTCTAGCCGTCCGGCAATGGAGTGCTGAATGGCTTCAAACGAGGTGCGTAAAAACAGCAGAGTTTGACGAAGCTGGCGCTGTTCACTGGTCATGTGACGTCCCTTTACCTCAACGGCTCTTTATCTACCCGGTTGCTGGCTAAAAAGAGAGTGTTTCTCATTTACATTTCTGTTGAAGATAGCCTCCCTCAATCGTGGTGTCAATCTTAGGCTATGGGTGCATGGACGTATTGCTGGCGTGATAAAGCTGCCAATCGTTGTTGGTGAGCGGCTTGGCACCCTGCTCGGTGACCACCACGGTATCGCTCAGGCCAACGCCCCATTGGCCGGGTACCCGCAGGCAGAGCGGTAAATGAAACACCATGTTGGTTTCGAAGGAACGGGCTTGGCCTTTGGCAATGTATCCCGTGCCCTCTACCCAACTGGGTGGAAACTGTGCCCCCACGGCGTAGCCAAACACCCCCGAAAAAAACAGCTCGTCGCGTCGCGGGGCCAGCAGCGCATCGGCGGCTTGGGCGGCGGCATCGAAGGAGTGGCCGGGATGCATGGCTTCGCAGAGGGTTTCGAAGATCGAGCGGCAGAGGTCTTGGGTGGCGGTGAGGGCGGCGTTCGGGGTGCCGGTTACGGCGGTGCGCATCATTGGTGCGGTGTAGCGCTGATACGCTGCGCCGAACTCTAAAAACACCGGCTCGTTGGGCTGAATCACGCGGCGCTTATGGTTCACGTGAATCACCCCAATGCGGTGCCCGCTGGTCACGATAGGCTGTAGGCTCATAAACTCGCTGCCGTTTTCGAGCAGCGCCTTGGCGCCAATGGCGGCAATGTCGTTATCGGTCATACCGGGGTGAATGGCGGCCATCGCCGTCTCTAAGCCAGCGGCGGTGATGCGCGCACTCTCTTTAAGCATCTCGAGCTCGGCACTGCTTTTGACAATCTTGATGGCATCCAGCAGGTCGCCCGCTTCAAAAAAGCGCTCTTTCCCCACTGCCTGGGCGAGGGCGTTCATCACGCCCACCCGCAGCCCACTGCTCCAGCCGTCGATGCCAATGCGCGGGCAGGGGGTTAACAGGTCGGCCAACGGGTCGATGATTTCATTCAGGTTTTCCCATCGGTAGCCAATGATCTCATCTACGCGGGCGGTGACCACCGCGGCACCCGTTTCAATCGAGGCCACTTGAAGAACGAGCTTTTCCTGTGTGCAGACCAAGCAGGCATGCACCGACACCTCAAAGGTGTGGTAACCGGTCAAATAATTGATATCCGCGGGATCGGTGAGAAGTAGCGCATCCAACTCGCGCTTCGCCATGGCGTGGCGCACCTTCTCAAGGCGCGCTTGATACTCAGCGGGGGAGAAGGGCAGCTCGCTTTGGGCAAGCGAGGTGGCAAGGGCTTCGCGGTAGTGGTGGTAATCCATGGCGACCTCCAGCGTTTGGTAAGGTCAGTATAGGTCGCCATCCAAAGCGCGCCGCTAAGGCCATCAACGGTCAACGGGTTAGCAGATACACCCCCTGCAGGAAGTAAAACACGCCAATGCCGGTCACGATCCAGCGGGTCCAGGTGCGGAAGTTGGCGTCGGTCAGGCGGTGCAGAATCCGTGTGCCGGTTTGCGTGCCCAGCATGGCAAACGGGGCGGCTAGTAGCACGATGCTCCACTCACCCACGCTGAGCGCAAGGGCGGCACCTAAGTAGAAGAGAATTTTAATGGAGTGGGCGACCACTTGAATCATGGCCTTGGTAGCGACGACTTGGCGGCGGTCCATCTGCGAGCGCACAAAGAAGATATCGATCAGCGGGCCGGATACCCCGGCGGCAATCGTGAGGCCGCCCGAGGCGATTCCGCAGCAAAATGCGTGGCTGGCGCGATGGGCGTCTAGCTGGAACCAGTGCTTGGGCGTCCATACCAAGATGGGCAGCAGCCCGATCAATAAAGAAACAGTGGCCGCATTGGGCGTGTAGTTAAACAGTAGCAGAAGCCCTGCCGCGCTGAGTACGCCCAGCGCCATCAGTGCCACAATGCGCCAAACAATAAAGCGCCGCGACAGCCACGCCCGAGAGGCATTGGACGTTAACTGAATCACCCCATGCACGGCCATGGCAGTACTGGCGGGAAACACCACCAGCAGGAACCACAGCAACACCAGCCCGCCCGCCATACCAAACACGCCGGAGAGCATGGAAGTGAAAAACACCACGCCGACAAAGGCAAATCCCATTAACAGTGTCATGAAAGACGCCCTCAGCTACGACAGAACGGCCACACCTGATAGAACTTGCGGCACTGGAACTCTGCCTGGCAGCTGTTGAGCTGGGCCTGGTAGCGGTTGGAAAGGCTCGCCACTTGGCGGCCCGCGTTGAGCACCTGGGGTTTGCTGCGATAGGTGCCCCGCTGATAGCCGCCTGCGCCCTCGTGGTAGGCGTAATAGAGGTGTTCAGGATTGTTGAGCGAGATACCCGTTTGGGCGCGAGTGCGGGCGTTGTACCAGCCAATGAAATCGGTGGCGTGCTTCATGTGCGTGCGCCGGGCAAACAGACTGCCCGCTTGATCTTCGTACTCGCCCCATACCGGGTCTTGGGCCTGGGCGTAGCCTTTGGCGGACGACGGGCGCGGGCCGGGGATGAAGCCCAGGTAGTATTTGCGGTCTGGGCGCACGTGGCTGCGAAACGAGGACTCCCGCTGAATGAACGCCATTTGGGTCGCGATGGGCGTTCCCCACTTCTCCTCCGACTCTTTCGCGTAGTCGTACCAGCTCGGCTGTTCGCGGAAAATCTCGCAGATATTGGTCTGATCCTTCGGCGGGCTGGGCGCAAAAGTGGCGCACCCAGAGAGCAGCAGTAGGGCCGTGACGGCCAGCCATCCGCGGAGCGAAGCGGTGGAAGAGGAGGCAGCGGTAGAGAGCGCAGAGACCCAAAAGCTATCAACAGGGCGATGCATAGGACGGTCCTTGTGGATAAGTCGTGTTACTCACGTTGTGTGTAGTGTACTGACGAATAAAGCGCGTTGGCCGCTTAGCGCAGCAGCGTCTCCAGGCAGCGGCGCAGGCGCTGCGCCTCGCGCACCAGCGTTTCCCCTGACAGCATGCCCACCCCCATCACCAAGCCAGCGCGCGGGTCGTTCGGTGCACACACCGGGCTTAACGGCCGCACGATCAAGTGCTCTTTCAGCAGCGATTGGGCGATGGCCACATCGTTGATGCCCGGCTCGAACTCCACGCACAGGCTGATGGCACTGCTGGGCGGTGACACCGAGCGCACCTGGGGCAGCGAACGTAGCTGGTCGTGCAGCACCTGCTGGCGGCCTAAGTAGTCGCGCTGAATGCGCCGACACCAGGCATCCAAATCACCATCGAAAATGAACTGGGCCAGCACGGCTTGGTCCAGCATACGGCCCTCACGAAACAGCTCGCTGCGCAGGCGGTTCATGGGCCCTGCCAAATGGCGCGGCACCACCAAGTAGCCCAGCCGCAGGCCGGGAAACATCATCTTGGAGAAAGAGCCTACCAGCAAATGGCGTTCGGAGTGGGCATCGAACAGCAGGTTAGGGTGGTCGTCGCGGTTAAATTCATAGTCATCTTCCACCACGTAGGTAGGCGATAACGCCTCACATAGCTGACGTTTATGCGCGGCGCGGGTCGGCACGCTGAGCGGGTAGTGGTGCGAGCCGGTGAGGTAAGCCAGCGCCACGGGGCCGGGGGAAGTAGGCAGTGCATGGCCCTGTTCCGGCCGCCACGGCAGCATGTCGATGTTCAGCCCGGCGGCGGTAAACACGTTGCGCGCCCCCCAGTAGCAGGGCGACTCCATCGCCACCGTATCGCCCACGTCTGCCAAGGCAACGGCGCACAGCTCGATGCCGTTGTGGGTGCCATCGGTAATGATGATCTGCTCGGTATCGCAATGGATATCCCGCCAGCGGGCCAGAAAATCACGAATCGCCCGCTTTAGTGGGCCGTAGCCGCCGGTGGAGTAGGAGAGCAGCAGCGCATTTTGCGGCACGGTGACGCTGGCGTAGAGCTGGCGCCACTTGCGCATGGGGAACTGGGCGATATCCGGAATGCCGGGCACGAAGGCCCCGCTCTGAATCATGCTGGCCCCAGGGCCTTGCAGCACCCGCTGGGCCCGCTGGGAGAGCTGAGCGTGGGTCGGCGCTGGGGGCGGTGGCGCGGTGGGTTTACACGTCCAGGTTCCCTGGCCGTGGGCGGTTTTCAGCAACTCCTCTTCCAGCAGTGTGCCTATTGCCAAGGCCAGGGTTTGGCGCGCGACGTTCACGGCATCGGCCAACACACGATGAGAGGGCAACCGCAGCCCGCTGGGCCACTGCTGCGTAATGGCCTGGCGCAGCGCTTGCTCGATGCGCACCTGCTTACTCAGCCGCTCCGGTTGGAGTGCATAAAGTTGCTTGAATTGGTGCAAGACCTGCTCGCGATCCATATCAGCGCCCCCTTTCCCGCGTGAAGCCCGCTACCATCAGGCGTTTAGACGAAAGCATGATGCCATGTATGCACTTATTTGGTGCGTTGAAGAAGTGGTCTAGTCGAACGCCAAAGTGGTGCATTCGCGTTCTGAGCGCCGCCTGCTAGCGTGTCACTATTCCGCCACCGGAATCAGGACACTGCGCCAAAGAGCGCCAACGACAACATCCAATAACCTGCAGGATACTGTGCGATGACCACTCCCTCTTCTGAACAGGACAAGCTCGTCCGGGTACTGGCCCGCGGCGACGTATTAGCCCTCGCCTTCGGCGCGATGATTGGCTGGGGCTGGATTGTATTGACCGGCACCGCGATTCAATCCGCTGGCAGCATCGGTGCCATTTTAGCGTTCATTATCGGCGGTTTAGCGATCGTCATGGTGGGCCTGACCTACGCTGAGCTGGCCTCTGCCATGCCCAAAGTAGGCGGCGAGCATGTTTACAGCTATCGCGCCCTGGGCCATCTCCCCTCGTTCTTGTGCACCTGGGCAATCATTTTAGGCTATTTGAGCGTGGTGGCTTTCGAAGCCGTGGCGCTGCCCACCGTGATCGAGCATCTGGCACCGAACTACGCGGTTGGCCACTTATGGACCATCGCGGGCTGGGAAGTGAAGGCGACGTGGGTGGCCGTGGGTGTCGGCGGCTCGCTCGCCATGATGATCATCAACTACTTCGGTGTGACCACCGCCGCGCTTCTCCAGAAAGTCGTGACCGGCATGATTTTGCTGGTTGGCGTGCTGTTTGTCACGGGCGCGCTGTTCGAAGGCGAGACCATCAACATGATGCCGCTATTCACCCAGGCCGATACCGGCGTGATGGCGGGCATCGTCGCGGTGCTGGTCATGGTGCCGTTCCTGTTCGTGGGGTTCGACGTCATTCCCCAAGCCGCCGAAGAGATCAACCTGCCTTACAAAGCCATAGGCAAAGTGCTGATGATGTCGGTCATTCTGGCGGTGGTGTGGTACGCGCTGATCATTCTGGCCACTAGCCTGGCCCTGAACAGCACCGAGCTGGCCGCCAGTTCCCTGAGCGTGCCGGATGCCATGGGCAGCCTGTTCAACGCCCCCTGGGCCAGCAACCTGATGGTATTGGCCGGTATTGCGGGCATCATCACCAGCTGGAACGCCTTCTACATCGGCGGTTCGCGGGCCATTTACGCCCTGGCGAAAGCGGGCATGCTGCCTGCGCCGTTTGCCAAGCTGCACCCGCGCTATAAAACGCCCACTAACGCCATCTTCCTGATGGGCTTCCTCTCCTGTATCGCCCCGTTCTTCGGCCGCCCCGCGCTGGTGTGGATCGTCAACGCCGGTGGCCTGGGCATCGTGATTGCCTACCTGTTCGTGGCCATCTCCTTCGTGGTGCTGCGGGTTCGCGAGCCGGATATGCCGCGCCCGTTCCGCATTCGCCACGGCAAGCTGTGCGGCACTTTGGCGGTCGTGCTCTCCTTTGGCATGGCCTGCCTTTACCTGCCCGGTAGCCCGGCGGCACTGAGCGGCGCTGAGTGGTCGATCTTCGCGGGCTGGTCTTTGCTCGGTGTGGGCCTTTACATTCACGCGCTGCGCACCTACGGCCGCGCCTACAGCGACCAACACATGATGGCTGACCTGTAAGCCGTTCCAACACTTTAAAGGAGCACGCTATGAGCTTTATCGAACAGTGGTTGCACGATGCCGTACCGGCCCTGGTGGGCGGTGTATGGCGCAAAGGCCAGCAGACCTTTGCCGTCGATAACCCCGCCACCGGCGAAACCATCGCCCACGTGGCGGACTTGAGCGCCGACGACACCCGCGACGCCGTGGCCGCCGCTTACGAAGCCGGTGCCGCCTGGCGCGCCACCCCGGTGAAACAGCGCTCCGCGCTGCTGCGTCGCTGGTTCGAGCTGATCAATGAGCACGCCGACGACCTAGCCCGCCTGATGACCCTAGAGCAGGGCAAGCCGCTGGCGGAAGCCAAAGGCGAAGTGACCTACGGAGCATCGTTCATCGAATTCTTCGCCGAAGAAGCCAAGCGTATGGCGGGGGAAGCCCTGCCCAGCCACGGCGCCGACAAGCGCCTGCTGGTACTGCGCGAACCGGTGGGCGTGGTGGCCGCGATCACCCCGTGGAACTTCCCGCTCGCGATGATTACCCGCAAGTGCGCCCCGGCCCTGGCAGCGGGCTGCACCGTGGTCATCAAACCCGCCGAAGCTACCCCGCTCACCGCCCTGGCCGCCGCCTACCTGGCGCTGGAAGCGGGCCTGCCCGAAGGCACTATCAGCGTGGTCACCGCTTCCAAGCCTGCCGCCGTGGGCGAGGTGCTGACCACCGACCCTCGGGTGCGCAAGGTGTCGTTTACCGGCTCTACCCCGGTGGGTAAGCACTTACTTGCCCAGTGTGCCAGCACGGTGAAGAAAACAGCTATGGAACTGGGCGGCAACGCGCCGTTCATCGTCTTCGATGACGCCGATGTCGACGCCGCCGTGAACGGAGCCATCGCCTCCAAATTCCGCAACGCCGGGCAAACCTGCGTGTGCACCAACCGCTTCCTGGTGCAGGACGGCATTTACGATGCCTTCGTCGCCAAGCTCACCGAGCGCGTGAACGCACTGAAGGTAGGCGACGGCCTGGCCGACGGCAGCATCATCGGCCCGCTGATCAACCAAGCGGCGGTGGATAAAGTGCAGCGCCACGTCGATGACGCGGTGAACAAAGGCGCGCGGCTGCTGTGCGGCGGCCACCCCCATGCGGCGGGGGAGCGCTTCTTCACCCCCACGGTGCTGGCGGATGTGACCACTCAAATGGCCGTCGCCGATGAAGAGACTTTCGGCCCGGTCGCGCCGGTGTTCCGCTTCCAGCGCGATGAAGAAGCCATCGCCATGGCCAACGACACCCCGTTTGGCCTGGCCGCCTACTTCTACGCCACGGATTACCGCCGCATCTGGCGCACCATGGAAGCGCTTGAATACGGCATGGTCGGCGTGAACGAGGGGCTGATCTCCACCGAGCTGGCGCCGTTTGGCGGCGTGAAAGAGTCCGGGCTGGGCCGTGAAGGTTCCCACCACGGGTTGGATGAATTTACCGAACTGAAATACGTCTGCGTTGGCGGTTTATAAAGAGAACGATGATGACTAACCAAGAATTGAACGACCTGAAAAACCGCTTCGTGGCCAACGGTGCCGCCACGCCGACTACCCAGTTTGCCGAGCGCGCCGAAAACGCCGAGCTGTGGGACGCCGACGGCAAACGCTGGATCGACTTCGCGGGCGGCATTGGCGTGCTCAACCTGGGCCACCGCCACCCGAAAATCGTCGCGGCGGTCGAAGCGCAGCTCAAAAAAGTCATGCACACCAGCGCCGCGGTCATCTCCTACGCGCCCTACGTGCAGCTGTGCCAAAAGCTATGCGAACTCACCCCGGTGCGCGGCCCCGAGCGCAAAGCAATGCTGGTGAACACCGGTGCCGAAGCGCTGGAAAACGCCGTGAAGATCGCCCGCGCCGCCACTGGCCGCACCGGCATCATCACCTTCGATGGTGCCTTCCACGGCCGCACCATGATGACCCTGGCGATGACCGGCAAGGTGCTGCCCTACAAGAACGACTTCGGCCCCATGCCGGGCGACGTGTTCCGCGCATCGTTCCCCAACCCGCTGCACGGCATCAGCGAAGAAGCCTCGCTGAACGCCATTCGCACGCTGTTCAAAACCGACATCGCCCCGCACCGCACGGCGGCCATCGTGATCGAGCCGGTACAGGGCGAAGGCGGCTTCTACATCGCTTCACCGGACTACCTGAAAGCCCTGCGCGCCCTGTGCGACGAGCACGGCATTCTGCTGATCGCCGACGAAGTACAGTCCGGCTTTGCCCGTACCGGCAAGCTGTTTGCGCTGGAACACAGTGGTATCGAAGCGGATATTCTCACCACCGCCAAGAGCCTCGCCAACGGCATGCCGCTCTCTGCCGTAGTCGGCACCGCCAAGGTCATGGACGCCTCCGGCCCCAACTCCCTGGGCGGCACCTACAGCGGCAACCCGCTCTCCTGCGCGGCGGCCCTGGCGGTAATCGAGGCCATCGAAGAAGAGAACATCCTGGCCCGCAGCGAGCAGATGGGCAACATGCTGGCCGAACGCTTCGCCGTCTGGGAAGAACGCTTCCCCGCCGTCGCCCACGGCCGCCAGCTCGGCGCCATGGCCGCGTTCGAACTGCTCAACGGTGAAGGCAAGCCCGACCCACAACTCACCGGCGCGCTCTGCGCCAAAGCCCGCGAGAAAGGCCTGATCCTGCTTTCCTGCGGCTTCTACGGCAACAGCATCCGCATTCTGGTACCGCTGACGGTATCGTCTGCGGTGTTGGAGGAAGGGTTGAGCATTATTGAGGAGTCGTTGGAAGCGCTGAGCTAGTAGCCTTCCAAGCGGCACTAAGCCCGCCCATCGTCAGGTAGCGTAAGCTGTTTGGCGGTTGGTGGGCTTTTTTGTGGGCGTTGAAATTTTGACGCTGAGATCGTCTGTCGTCCTAATCATCCTGTGCTAGTCTGGATTTGGTAAGGTAACTACCCAGAGTATCAAAAGCGCGAGATTTGGTTATGCAGTCTAGCAAAACAAAGAATCAAAGGGGCGAGCTGCGTTTTTCGGACAATTATGCTAACGCGATCATCCAACTAGCTCCCTAAAATCTGTTACAGCCTCGAAAATTACATTATGGAGTAGGAAATGTCCGAAAAAATTAATTTACCTTCGTCATCCTTTGATGAGCTCGTTAAAATTATCAAAGGGTACTCACATGCATCGAAAGGAGCATCACTTGATGAAATAGCGAAGCTGACGGGCTTAAATAAATTTGCTATTAGTGGTAATAACAAGTTCTTGTCAGATATTGAGCTAATTGAAGGTGGAAGGGCCAAGTCAATCACTGATTTAGGAACCAAGCTTGCACGAGCTATAGAACACTCTCAGGTTCAAGACGCTAAAAAGTGTTGGAGTGATGCTGTCAGCTCTAACGAGGGTGTCTCAAGGCTTGTTACAGTAGTTCGTATAAAAGGTGGGATGAGTTTAGAGGAGCTAGCAGCTCATATATTGTATGTCTCTGGTCAAGGGAATAATGCTAAAAATAGAGCTGGCTCTAGGACTGTTGTTGAAATTCTCATACAATCGGGTTTGCTTGAGAGTGTAGATGGTACATTGAAAGTAGCGACTCCATCAAACGAACACTTGGCTGAGAGCGAAGACTCTGAGGAAATGGGAAAAGTTGTTGAATCAGCCGCAAAGCAACACGGCTCTGAAAGTGAAGGAAAACCCGATTCACTCCCTCCAGAAATAAACCTTACAGGTTTGACGACTCCACCGCAGATTGCGATAAATATTCAGCTTCATCTTCCCGAAACGGATAACGCTGAAGTTTATGAGAAGCTGTTTAAAGCACTGAAGGACAATTTGTTATCTGGGAATAATTAACAATGGAAATGCTCCCGCTTGTAAGGAAGTCGAGGCTGGCTGAGAAAGCTGCGCATGAGATTCTATCTCAGCATGAGCTCTCTACTTCTCGGATAATTCATCTAGAAGCATTAAGCAAACGCCTTTCTGGAGCTCCCATAGATGTCCAGAATTACTTCAAAGAATCAATAACCTGCCTTGAGCAAGGATTATATCGAGCGGCCATTGTAATGGCTTGGGCTGGCCATTTTAACTTGTTCTTCGAGGCTCTATGCCAGAAGCATGAGGAAGACATTCGCAAAGCAAGGCCAAAGTGGAATTTTAAAGATGTAGGTGAGTTAAAGGAGAGTTATGCTGAAGCTCACCTGATTGAAGTAGCGAAAGTTGTAAGTTTCATAAAAAGAGCCGAGCTGCGCATTATGGATGGTCAGTTATCTGTTAGGAATCAATGCGCACATCCGACAATGTACCGACCGTCGCACAATAGTGCAATTGGATATGTAGACGAGATGATCACTCAGACAATCAAGTATATTAACTCATAATCTGTCGTCGTGCCGGATATGCTGATGGATTTAGCGTTTCATTTTATTTGCAATTGATTAAGAAAATATTTAACATTTCTAAGACGAGACGCGGGGTCAAATTAACTTTCAGTATTGCTGAAGCGGTTTTTTAATAATATGAGTAGAATAGGGGCAACAAGCTCTTTCCCTTGACGCATATATCATGCCGTGTTGTTCTCCCGATACGGTCGCTACTTCTAGTGACAACCTATTTATTAAGCGCAATCCGCTATCTATCCTCTAACCCGCCCTCATCAAACAGCGAAAGCTGCTGGCGATTAGTGGGTTTTGCTTTTTTAGTACGCCGAGAGTGAGGTCTTCGCTGACTCGCCAGCTTCTCCACAATCGCTTGGCTGGCGTCTCTCGCCTCCGGCGTTCGGCGCAGTTCGTACAGCATCGTCTTCCAGTGGCGCGCTTCGGCTTCGAAGTCGTTGGGAATGGGGTAGTCGACGCCCGGTTGAAAGCCGAACCGCTTTTGCAGGCTTTCCGGTAGTGCCCAGGGCTTGGCACGCCATTCCATGGGCAGGGGCGACAGCTCTGGCACCCAGCGGCCGATGAATTCGCCGGTGGGGTCGTTATCTTCTGCCTGCTTGATCGGGTTGTAGACCCGCATGGCGTTGGTGCCGGTAGCGCCTGCTTGCATCTGTACTTGGGGGTAGTGAATGCCGGGTTCGAAGTCGGTGAATAGCCGCGCCAAATGTAAGGCTGGCTCAACCCAGTGCAGCCCTAGGCCGAAGGTGGCGTGGGAGAGCAGCATGGCGCGCATGCGAAAGTTGATCCAGCCGGTGGCGGTCAGGCTTCGCATGCAGGCGTCCACCAGTGGCACGCCGGTTTGGCCCTGTTTCCAGGCGATCAGGTGCGGGTGTTCCGGGTCGCGCTCCCGCAGGCCGCGCAGCGCCGGGTGCAACGTTTGATGCTCGATGCTGGGTTCGCTCTCCAACTTCTGAATGAAGTGGCAGTGCCAGTAGAGTCGCGAGGTAAAGGCGCGCAGTGAGCGGGCCCAGGCGGTGTCGTCGGCGTGCTTTTGCCGCTGGCGGCGCAAGGATTGCACCACTTCCCGCATGGAGAGTGTGCCCCAGGCCAAGTGTGGGGAGAGCCGCGAACCAAACTCCCAGGCCAGTAACGGTTTAGAGAGCGAGCCGCGATAGCGCCGCCCGCGCTGGGTAATAAAGCTCAGCCACAGCGAGCGGCCTTCACTGCGCCCGCCCCGCTGGCGTTGGGGGCAGGGCGTGGTATCGAACCCCAAGGTGAGCGAGGGCAGTTGCGCTACGTCTACGTAATGAAACGCTTCCCAACCGGGTGCGGCCACCGCTGTTGGCGGGGCGGGGTAGGTGGGGGCGGCCATAAGCGATTCCCAGTGGCTTTCCCAGCGGGATTGATGCCCCGTGCGGCTGCTCAACCCGCGAATCACGCCCTGCTGGCGGGCTTCCTGCCAGTGCACTTGGTGGGCGTGGCACCACGCTTGAACGCGCTGGTCGCGTTCGAAACTCCAGGCGTTGCCCGTCTCTTGGTGGGAGTGCAGCACTAGTTCGCCGTAGTGCGCTTTTAGCGCCGCCAGGCACTCCACCATATCGCCCTGCCACAGGCAGAGCGGCAAGCTCAGCGTGTTGAGCGCTTGGGCAAGATCAACTAGCGAATCGGCGGCAAACTGCCAGTGGCGCAGGGCGCTGTCGGGCGATTGCCACTGTGCGGGCTCAATAGCAAATAGCGGTAGCACAGGGCCCGCCGCTGCGGCGTTGGCCAGCGGTGCGTGATCGTGAATGCGTAAATCGCGTTTGAACCAAACGACCTGAAGGGGTGCCTGAGCCATTAGCCGTACGCCTGTTCGTCACTTATCTATTCGTGATGCAGTGATGACGTTACCATCAAGCGATTGTTTGCGTAACCAACTGAGTCACACCCGCTCACAGGAGAACCACTATGTATATCGCCATGAACCGTTTCCGGATTGCCCCAGGCCGCGAAGAGGATTTTCTAGAGGTATGGCGCAACCGCGATTCCCACCTGGACGAAGTGCCCGGCTTCAAACAGTTTCACATGCTGCAGGGCGAAAGCCAGGAAGACCACACCGTGTTTATCTCCCACAGCGTGTGGGAATCCGAAGAGGCCTTCCGCGCCTGGACGAAGTCAGAGGCTTTCCGCAAGGCCCACGCCAATGCAAAATCGCCGGAAGGCATTTACCTTGGCCCGCCTAAGTTCGAGGGGTTTGAGGTGGTGTTGTAGGCGGCGTTAACGGCGGCAAATAGCGTTCAAGTAACTGGGCCGCATGCAGTACCTTGAGGTCTTGATATTTACCCGCCACTAAGTGCAAACCTACCGGCAGCCCCTGGTTGTCTAACCCGCAGGGAAGGGAGGCCGCGGGCTGTTGGGTCAGGTTGAAGGGGTAGCTGAACGGCGTCCAGTCCATCCAATCTCGATAGTGCTTGCCCGGTGGTACGTTGTGGCCCGCCGCAAAGGGTGCAATGGGCATCGTAGGCGTTACCAGCAAATCATAGCGTTCGTGAAAGGCCGCCATGTGGGCGGTCAATTCGCTGCGCTCACGCCGGGCGGCGAGGTAGGCGGAAAGTGATACGTCTTGCCCGCGTCGTGCAATCTCCAGAAAGCCAGGATCGAGCGCTGCCTGTTGCTGTTCGTTCAGTTTTTCGAGTGCCTGCGTGGCCCCCGCAAACCAGAGCGTATTAAACGTTTTAAGCGGATCGCTAAAGCCTGGGTCTATACGTTCTACGGTGGCCCCCAATGCTTCTAAATAAGCAATGGATTCCTCGACTCGCTGGGCAATATCCGGCGCTACGTCTACATAGCCAAGGTCAGCACTAAAGGCGATGCGCCAGCCCTTTAGGCTAGCCGGTGGCGGCGTGAGCCAACCTGGCCCTTTGGGGTTGCCTGAGTAACCATCCCGAGCATCGGGCTGGGCCATGACGCTGAGCATGAGGGCGCTGTCACGTGAAGTGCGCGTCATGGGCCCTAAGTGAGACAGCGTACTCATGGTGCTGGCAGGCCACTGAGGCACCCAGCCGAAGGTGGGTTTAATACCGAACGTGCCGGTAAAGCTACATGGAATACGTATGGAGCCGCCCGCGTCGCTGCCTTGATGAAGCAGGCCCAGGTTAAGCGCCGCGGCCGCTCCCGCGCCGCCGGATGACCCTCCCGGCGTTAGTTCCGTGTTCCATGGGTTGCGGGTGATGCCGTGTAGCGGATTATCGGTGACGCCTTTCCAGCCAAACTCGGGCGAGGTGGTTTTGCCGACCACAATGGCCCCGGCATTGCGCAGGTGACGGCTAATGGGCGCATCTACTTCCCAGGGGCCATCTGGTGCCGTGGTGGTGGAACCCAGCCGTGTAGGCAGGCCCTTGGTTAGGGTTAAATCTTTGATCGTCACTGGGATGCCGTCTAGCGGGCCGCAGGGAGTGCCTGCTTGCCAGCGTCGAGCGGATTCTGCCGCTAAACGGCGTGCCTCTTCCCCGTTAATACAGGTGAAGGCATTTACCTTGGGGTTATCCCGCTCAATACGCGTTAAGCAGTCCTTCACCAGTGTTTCCGGCGAGAGCGAGCCCTCGCTGAAGCGTGCCAATGCATCGGTTGCCGTCAAGGTTTCAAAGGTATCCGCCATGGTTACTCCCCACTCTTCACACCCGCCGCATTGAGCATGGCATGCAGTAGAACGTTACAGCCTGCGTGTACATGTTCCGGGGTAGCGCTTTCGATCTCGTTATGGCTGATGCCATCTTTGCAGGGAATGAAGATCATGGCGGCGGGTGCTACGCGGCCAACGAACATCGCATCGTGCCCGGCTCCGCTGATGATATCCATGTGTGACAGCTGAAGTTTTTCAGCGGCTTGTCGGACGCTATCCACGCACGTTTGATCGAAATGCTCAGGCGCAAAATCTGCAGTGGGTGTGAGCTCGTATTCCAGCCCGTGGCGTTGGCAAATGTCTTCAACGGCGGTCGTCACCGCTTGGCCCATGGCGATCAGGGCGTGGGGTTCCCAGTGGCGCATATCCAGGGTCATTTTGACTTGGCCGGGAATTACATTGCGCGAACCTGGGTGTAGCGTCATACAGCCTACCGTGCCGCGCCCGTGGGGTTGGTGCTCATGGGCAATTCGGTTGAGCGCTTGAGTAACTTCTGCGGCCCCCATCATGGCATCCCGACGAAGATTCATTGGGGTGGGGCCTGCATGGGCTTCAAGCCCTGTGAGGGTTAGATCGAACCACTTCTGCCCAAGCCCACCGATGACAACGCCAATGGTGGTGTCGGTATCTTCGAGAATGGGGCCTTGCTCAATGTGTGGCTCAAAATAGGCTTTGATCTCGTCGGGTGAGACCTCATCACTACCGCGATAGTGAATCGCGTCTAAGGCATCGCTGACCGTAACACCATCGGCGTCGGTGCGCGCCATCATGGCGTCAAACGCCAGCTCACCAGTGAATACCCCGGAGCCCATCATACAGGGGGGAAATCGGCAGCCTTCTTCGTTGGTCCACGCGACCACTTCAATCGGCGATTGCGTGGTGATGTTGTGCTGGTTTAGGGTGCGAATCACTTCAAGGCCAGACATGACACCAAAGCAGCCGTCGTATTTACCGCCGGTGGGTTGGGTATCCAAGTGGCTGCCCGCCATGACGGTTTTGGCACTGGGGGCGCTGCCTTCCCGGCGGGCAAAGATATTGCCGACATTATCGATGCGAATCGTGCAGCCCTCGGCACGGCACCACTGAATGAAAAGGTCGCGGCCCTGGCGGTCTAGATCGGTCAGCGCCTGACGGTTCACGCCGCCCTTGGGCGTGGCCCCTAGTTTAGCCATCTCCATGAGCGACGCCCAAAGGCGGTCGCCGTCAGTGAGTAGGTCGGACTCTTTGATGGGCGTAACGTAGGTATTCATTTCACTCTCCTCGCAAAGTTAAACGGATGTGTTGTCCGTTAATAAGTCGTGTAGCTTGGAACGGTGATTCTGATGAGTGGGTGAATCGTTGCTGACTAGCATCTGTATCGCCATTTCAGCTTCCAGCGCACTCATGTGATGTTCCGCATCGGCCATGTGCTCGGCCATGATCTGTCGCACACGCGGGGCATCTTCAGCGCGGTAGGCATCCACTAGCTGCCGGTGGTAATCCTGATTGGCGTGATCGAATTGCTTTCGCTCCGGGACGTACGCTTTTTTGATCACCACCAAATCGCGCAGCATGTCGTTTAAAAACTGGCACATAAACGCGAGCAATGGATTCGGGCAGGCGCGGGCCAGCAGCTGGTGAAACTCCAGCTCTAGAAAACGTTGGTGTCGGTGATCCTCTTCATGACTCGCACAGCAGGCGCAGGCCGACATATTGGCTTCCAACTGTTGGAAGTCCTGCTCGGTGAGCTTACCCACCACGGAGGCTGCCAGTTCTACTTCCAGCAGTTTGCGTAACTGGTATACCTGCTTTCCATCCAATTGTTGGAAGTGCAGGAAGTTACGCAGCATGCGGCTGGCGGGCTCCATGCTGGGCTGATTGATGACCGCGCCTCCTTTTGGCCCGGTTTTTAACGTGATGAGCCCCTCAACCTCTAGGATCTTGAGCGCTTCGCGCACGGTGCCCTTAGCGCTACCGTAAAGCTCCATCAGCGCTTTTTCGTTGGGCAGCCGGTCACCTTCTCCCAGTGACTCTGCGGCTATCCAGCGCTTGATGTCGTCGCTAATCAGCTCGGCAAGCTTGGGTCTGCGCGGCGAGGTCGAAACAGGGGCTTGAGTCATCAACCCACTCCTTATTGTTGGTTAGCGCTTCGGGTGATTTCTTGTGTATAGGCGGGCAAACGCTCTGGATGGTACTCGGCATCATAGTCATGGCGTGCTTGGGTAAAGCGTTCCACGACCGCTGTATCGCGGCGATGCAGCGCGTGGCTGAGCCCAACAAACAGCGCAGCATTCAGCAATAACCCCCAGATACCCGCATGGTAGCCAAATGGTGCGCTGAGCGGGCCAAAGGTCATGAGGAGCACGCAGGCAACGCCCGCCCACAAACCCGCCAGTGCAGCGGTGGGGTGCGCTTTTTTCCAGGTGATGGCCCCGATGGTGGGAATGATCAACTGCGCGGTGCCCGCCAATGCCGCAATACCAATGGTGACCAGTACGCCCGGTACGGTGAGCGCCATGATATAAGCGGCCAATGAGAAACCCACTAGCGATAAACGACCGATATACACGATACGCGCTTGGCTGGCATCGCGGTCGATATAGCGTTTGTAGATATCCATCGTCACCACGGTAGACACCGCGTGGATCTGCGAGTTAGCGGTAGACATGGCGGCTGAGGCGCCGGCTGCCATGATCAACGAGGCGAGCAGGTAAGGCGCATACTCCATCAGCATGATGGGCAGTATCTGGTCAGGGTTTTCTACGTTGGGTTCGAGCAGCACGCCTGAATAGCCAGATAGCACCGAGCCTACATAGGCAAAGGCCGCCAACCCCAATAAAAACGGCATTAGGTTAAACAGTTTGCCGTGTTTGACCGAGTACATGCGCAGCCAGATTTGCGGGCCCATAAAGGCACCGATGGCGGTAATGGCAAACAGCGAGAACCACATGGGGTAGCCCATCGTGCCGTTCGGCCCAGGCATGGTGAGATGATCAGGAGAGCTTTGCTGCAGCTGACTAAATAGCGCCGTGGGGCCCCCTACCTGGGTGGAAATGTAGTAACCGGCATACAGCATGCCGAAGAACAACAGCGCGCCATAAATGACGTCGGTCCAGGCAATGGCGCGAATGCCGCCAATCCACACGTAGATAATGATGATGAAGTAGAACAGCAGGGCGGCGAGCCAGAAAGGAATCAACCCACCCGAGGCAACCTCGATTAAGTAAGCGCCGCCAGTGAGCTGGATCTGCAAATAAGGTACGGTAAAAATCAGCGTAATCGCGGCAACGGTAATGCGCAGCGCCTCGCTGTTATAAAAATCGCCAATTAAGTCTGAAGGTGTTAAGTAGTTGAATCGTTTGCCTAAAAACCAAACTCGTTTGCCAATCCAGTAATACATGAAGCCAAACAGCAGGTTCCAGGCTAACGCAGTAAGAAATACCGGCCCGTTGGTATAAAAGGTGGCATTAGAGCCGAGGAACGCAAACGCGCTCCACCAGGTGGCCGCGACGGTGAAGAAGACCGCGATACTGCCCATGGCACGGCCCTGAACGAAAAAATCCTCGCTGGTTTCTTGTGATTGACGAGCGGATAAAACCCCCACCATCAAGGGAATGATCATAAACGCTGCAATGATGATTAAGCTTCCGGTCATGATATACCCCTTCATTTACCGCTGTTGGGTGGCGTGGATAGTGGAAGGCTCGGGACTACCCCAGTTGGTGAAATAAGCCACCAAAAATAGCGCCGTTAATACGAACCACCAGAACAAGTTCCACACCAGCAGAAAGGGGAGGCCCATCACCATGGGCTCTATACGGTTAGCCAGCATAATGAGGGGGCTTTCCAGCATGATAAAGCTGAAGAGCATGCCGCCATATATAGACAGCTTTAAGGGAGTCAAGTATTTCATAGCAAGTTAGCCCTTTGTTTATATTGAAATTGTGAGCAGTATTCATAGTGCACGCAGGCAACAACAGCACTGTTGGGGCGCATTGTCTATGCGAGTGCTACTTAGGCGTGTTCCACTGATTTGTTGTATTTATTCGTATAAATATAAGAATTAGGCGCTTTGAATCGTCCCGTCAAGATGGGTAGGCGCTGTTTGATGCTCTATTACGTATGTATTTTCTAACGTGAACTCAAGAAAAGCATAATTTTACAAACGTAGTGGGTGGCGCATGCTGAGGGCATGTCTCAAAGCGACGGAGCTAGACACTATGTTTGGTTTAAAAAGTAAAACAACCGCTCAGTCAGCGGAAAAAATGGCTGAGCAGCCTGTATCAGGCACCGCCCTCAACCAGCACTTCTGGATGCCGTTCAGCGCGAACCGCGATTTCCGCGCCAACCCGCGCATGATAGCCGGGGCGGAAGGGCGCTATTACATCGATGACCAGGGGCGCAAACTGTTCGATTCGCTCTCTGGCCTATGGACCTGCGGGGCAGGCCACAACCGTGAAGAGATCCAAAAAGCCGTGGCGGCGCAGCTGGGCACGCTGGATTTTGCCCCCGGCTTTCAGATTGCCCACCCGTTGGCGTTCAAGCTGGCGGAAAAGGTCGCGAGCTTGACGCCTGCTGGGTTGGATCACGTGTTCTTCACCAACTCCGGTTCAGAAGCCGCTGACACCTCGGTCAAGATGGCCAAGGCCTACTGGCGTTTAAAAGGTAAGCCGGAAAAAACCCGCATGATCGGCCGCGCCAAGGGCTATCACGGGGTGAACATCGGCGGCACCAGCCTGGGCGGCATTGGCGGCAACCGTAAGCACTACGGCCAATTGATGGACGTAACGCACCTGCCCCACACCTTGCAGGCGGGCCATGCGTACACCCGTGGCCAAGCGGACACCGGCGCTGAGCTGGCCGATGCGCTGCTGGATCAAATCGCCCTGCACGATGCCTCTACCATTGCGGCGGTGATCGTGGAGCCGATGTCGGGCTCGGCGGGGGTGATCGTGCCGCCAAAAGGCTATCTGGATCGGCTGCGGGAGATCTGCACCGCCCACGACATTCTGCTGATTTTCGACGAGGTCATTACCGCCTTTGGCCGCAGTGGGGCGACCACGGGTGCCGAGGCGTTTGGCGTCACGCCGGATATCATGAACGTGGCTAAACAGATCACTAATGGCGCGGTGCCGATGGGCGCAGTGATTGCCACTAGCGAGATTTTCGACACCTTCATGCACGCAGGCGGTGCCCAGCACGCCATTGAATTCCCCCATGGTTACACCTACAGCGCCCACCCCGTGGCCTGCGCTGCGGGGCTGGCGGCGCTGGAGATGATGGAGCGTGAAAACTTCCCCGCTCAGGTGAGCGCCATCGCTCCCGCGTTCGAGCAGAAGCTGCACGCCCTGAAAGGCCACAATCACATTGTCGATATTCGCAACTACGGCTTGGCCGGTGCCCTGCAGCTAGCGCCGCGCAACGGCGACCCCACCATTCGCCCCCGCGATGCGCATATGGCGCTGTGGGAAGCGGGCTTCTACGTGCGCTACGGCGGCGACACCCTGCAGTTCGGCCCTCCCTTCGGCACCACAGAAGCCGAGCTCGAGCGTTTGTTCGATGCCGTCGCGACGACCCTGGATTCACTGGCGTAACCCTGGCCCACCCTGTTTTGGAGTTTCATGATGAGTGTTGTTTCCCACCTGATAAATGGTGAGCTGGTGGAAAGCCAGCGCACGCTGGAGGTCACCAACCCTTCTACCGGAAAAGTGATTCGCCACGTGGCGGATGCCAGCGCAGCGGATGTGGAGCGGGCGATTGCTGCGGCTCAGGCGGCGTTTCCCGCCTGGCGCGATACGCCGCCCGCCAAGCGTGCCCAGGTCATGTACCGCTTCAAGCAGCTGCTGGAAGAGCACGCGTACCGCCTCGTGCAACTGGTCAGCGAAGAGCATGGCAAAACGGTGGAAGACGCGATGGGCGAGCTGAAGCGCGGCATCGAGAACGTCGAATACGCCTGCGGCGTGCCGGAGCTGCTGAAAGGCGAGTACTCCCACAACGTGGGGCCGGGCATCGATGCGTGGTCCAACTTCCAGCCGTTGGGCGTGGTGGCGGGCATTACCCCGTTCAACTTCCCTGCCATGGTGCCGCTGTGGATGTACCCGATGGCGATTGCCTGCGGTAACACCTTTATCCTCAAGCCCTCCGAAAAGGACCCGTCGGCGGCCATGGCCGTGGCTGAACTGCTGCAAGAGGCGGGGCTGCCCAAAGGCGTGATGAACGTGGTGCATGGCGGGCGCGAGGCGGTGGAAACCCTGCTGGATGCCAAAGCCGTGAAGGCGATCTCGTTTGTCGGTTCCACGCCCGTGGCAGAGGCGATCTACTCCCGTGGTTCGGCGGCGGGCAAGCGCGTTCAGGCCCTGGGCGGGGCGAAGAACCACGCGGTGATTCTGCCGGATGCCGACCTGGAAAACGCCGCCAACACGCTGATGGGTGCCGCCTACGGCAGCTGCGGCGAGCGCTGCATGGCGATCTCGGTGGCGGTGTGCGTGGGTGACGACACCGCCGACCGTCTGGTCGAAACCATGCTGCCCAAGATCGCCCAGCTGAAGGTAGGCCCGGGTACCGACAAAGGCCTGGATATGGGCCCGCTGGTGACCGCAGAGCACCGCGATAAAGTGCTTGGGTTTATCGAAGAGGGCGTGAACGCGGGCGCTTCGCTCGTGGCGGATGGGCGCGGCCTGAGCGTGGCTGGCCATGAAGAGGGCTATTTCGTCGGTGGCTGTCTGTTCGATCACGTCACTGCGGAGATGCGCATTTATCAGGAAGAGATCTTCGGGCCGGTACTCTGCGTGGTACGGGTCGGCAGCCTGGACGACGCCATGCAGCTGATCAACGACCACGAATACGGCAACGGCACCTGCCTGTTTACCCGTGATGGCGAAGCCGCCCGCCGGTTCACCGACGGTATCGAGGTTGGCATGGTGGGGGTAAACGTGCCGCTGCCCGTACCGGTGGCCTACCACAGCTTTGGCGGCTGGAAGCGCTCGCTGTTTGGCGACCTTCACGCCTACGGCCCAGACGCGGTGCGTTTCTACACGCGCCGTAAAGCGGTTTCCCAGCGTTGGCCCTCCGTCAGCGAAGCCACCCGGGCGGAGTTCTCGTTTCCCGCCACCCAGCGTTGACGCGATGCGCTAACTGCGCCATCTTCACTGCACCACCGCCTGCATCCTCGGGGGACGGTGGTGCATTTTTGTTGCGTGTGATTAGCGGTCAGAGCGGCAAAGGGATACCAGCGTGGCGAGAACTCAGGACGAAATTCGGCAAACGAACGTCAAGAAGATCCTTCAAGCGGCGGAGCAGCTGTTTGCCGAGAAAGGCTATGCCGGAGCCTCCATGGGAGAGATCGCTCAGTTGGCCGACCTGCCAAAGTCCAACGTGCACTACTATTTCGCGACCAAGAAGGCGCTCTATCAAGAGGTGCTGCTGGCGCTGTTAGCGGTGTGGAAGCAGGACGCACTCTGCTTCGAGCTGTACGACGACCCCCGGGTGGTGCTCTCCACCTACATTCGCGCCAAGATGAATCACTCCCGCTACCGCGCCCACGGCTCCAAGATCTGGGCGGCCGAAGTGATGCAGGGCGCGCCGATTCTCAAAGAGCGCCTGCGGGATCACCTCTACGAATGGACCAAACTGAAAGAGTCGAAAATCCGCGAGTGGATCGAGGCCGGTCAAATCAATCCCGTCGAGCCCTCCTACCTGCTTTACATGATCTGGGCCTCCACCCAGCACTACGCCGACTTCGACTATCAAATCTCACTGCTCAACGACGACAAACCGCTGGACGACCTGCAGTTCGAAAAGGCCGTGCAGTCGGTGACCTCGGTGATATTGCGCGGCATTGGGCTGACGGCTTAGGGTATCGGCGTGTGCCAACCGACCTGCAAAAGGGGGAGCGATGAACGATACCGCACGACCTATCATCGGCGTGGGGGCGATAGTCATCCGCCCGGATGAAAGCGTGCTGCTTGGGTATCGCGATAAACCGGGGGAAACGCCGTGCTGGTGTTTGCCCGGCGGCCATGTCGATGCGGGAGAGTCCTTTGAGACGTCGGCTGCTCGCGAAGTCGCGGAAGAAGCGGGCATTACCGAGCTGCACGATTTGGCCTTGCTGGCGATCACTCAGAACCTCGACAGCGCCGCCTCCATGGTGACGGGAGCCGTCATCGCCCACGTGAAACAAGAGGCCGAGGCCTTGCTGCTAGAGCCTCAGGTGTTCACGGAGTGGCGCTGGTTCCACCCCGGCGCGCTGCCCGCGCCGCTATTCCCGGCAAGCCAAGCAGTGCTGGCCCACTGGCAGGGTCATCAGCCGCCCATCGGTTGGCGCACCTATCCTATCACGCCAGTCGCATGAGTCGTGCTATGTCGCAAGCAGGCTCTCCATGGGCACCGATAGATCGAACTTATGGCGCTTACGCGAGAGTAACGTGCGGAACTTGCGCAGATTGTCATCGCCATAGAGTACGCGGTCGCAGAAGCAGTCATACGCCTCTAAATCGGTGACGGTCAGCACACTGAGCTCAACACATAAATATCGGTTAGGCGATTTAGAACGCGCCAAAAAAATGGCCATCAGACGCTTGAAATACGAACGAACGCTCCTATTTTTCGTACCGTAGAGGCTGCTTCGGTGGAGTGGAAAAGGGGCCGCCTCTCATCGCAAGTCTCACAGTCTGCTTTACGTAGGAGGTATTCGACATGTTCGATGATCTCAAGCGTTTTGAAACGGGCTCGTCTGAGCAGTTTGACTGGCTCAGCCAGTTGCTGGATGGCTTCTTTCTTGATCGCAATACCATGGATATTCGCGCGGTTCCGCGGGGTAGCTTTCCCATGATCAATATCGCCCGCAGCGACGAGGCCGTTAGGGTCTACGTGTTTGCCGCAGGGTTGGCCCCTTCGGATCTAATCATCGATGTTCAGGACAATGTGCTGACACTGCGTGGTCAACGAGACTCCGTGTCGGGCCAACATGAGGAGGGTGAGTCGCGTCAGGTTCTGCGCCGTGAGCGCGCCAGCGGGGAATTCGTTAGATCGATCGCCTTACCCGAGGGAATCGACGTCGAGCGGTCAGAGGCGCGTCATGCCTATGGGGTATTCGAGATCGTGCTACCCAAGCGCGAAGAACTCAAGCCACGGCGTATTGATGTTCAAGCGGCGTAAATCATGCGTTTAACCAGGTTTTGGAGGGTCGAATCATGAATGACATCGTCCGTTCATCCCACTCCCATCACTCCCCGCTGCAGCAGGAGCAGAACGGCCAGAATCGGCACTATAAGGAGGCGCTTCTACCGGCGGTGGATATTATCGAAGAGGCTAACGCGCTCAAGCTAGTGGCCGATATGCCCGGTGTGACACCGGAGACGCTCAAGGTAGAGGTCGATGACCAAGTGTTGAGTCTGGAAGGGGAGATAGCGCTGAATATGCCGGAAGGACTCAGCGCTTTGCATGCCGAAGTGCGCGGTCAACGCTTCGCGCGGCGCTTCAACCTGAGCCGGGAGGTAGATAGTGAGGCCATTACGGCCACTATCGTCAACGGCGTGCTGACGTTGACGCTTCCCAAGAAAGAGAGCCACCGCGCGCGCCGTATCGAGGTCCAGGCGGCGTGACGCTAGGCAGTGCATGGCGATAAGAGCGAGTGTCCGCGATATCGTGGACACTCTTTTTGCTTTTAAGGCTTCACGGTAGGTAAAGCGTCCCCTTACCCACCACGATGGCGTGCCCTCCCACCGTCACGAACCCCGGCGTCATATCACCATTGGCCGCCGTATAAATAACGCTGGGCCGCCCCATTTCAATGCCTTGATGTATCTCGCAGCGCAACGCTTCGGTCTGGAGGGAGGCTAGATAGCCGGTTAACGCTGCGGCAGCGCTGCCGGTTGCGGGGTCCTCGCAGAGGCTGTCGTGCATGCAGAACATACGGCTACGAATCACGGTCGCTTGCCCTGCTGATGGCTCCCTAACGTACAGGTAGATTTGAACCGCACTACTGGGCAGCACGGTACTGGCCCAGAGAGCAGGTGAAATAGTGACGCTCTCCAAGGCCGAGGTATCCGATAGCTCGATCAAGTGATAGGGCAGCCCGAAAGACGCGATAATCGGGTCGCCGACTATTTGGTGGCTATCCAATCCCAACAGCGCCACGGCAGTGGAGCGATCGAGCGTACTGGTTGACAGCATAACGGCTTGCGACGTTGTGAACTCCGTTCTGCCGCTGGTCGATGTAATGGCCAGCTCCCCGATAGGTGGATGAAGTACCAGCGGTTGCGTCGGGTGGGCGAGTTCCAATGCTGCCAGCAAGTGTGCGGTACCTACCGTCGGATGGCCTGCAAACGGGAGTTCTCTCGTCGGCGTAAAAATCCGCATTGGATAGTGGTTCGGTTGCGTGGCGGCACTCAAAAAAACCGTTTCCGCCAGATTCAATTCATTGGCCAGCGCTTGCATGGTGTGGGCGTCCAATCCATCCGCGTTGAGAAACACGGCCAATGGGTTGCCCGTAAACGGCTGCTCGGTAAAGACATCCAGCAAGTAGTACTCGGCGGTAGTCATACATCCCCCTTATTGGAGAGCCTCTGTTTCCAAAAGGTGCGTTTTCCCTCTTGGCAGGCCTGTTCACGGGTGAGGCCGATGTCTTGCAGCAAGTGATCCTCTAGTGTGAGCAGTTGGCGACGGCTGCGGCGGCGTTGTTGGTAGCGGCTTAGCTGATAACGCAGCTGAGTGAGGCTGAAGCGTGGCATGGCGGCTCTCCGGGTGGTGGGGTGCCTATCTAGGTTACGTAGCCTTCCAGCTGCCATACAGATATAGGTTTTTTTATTTTTACGATACAGATGGGGCGTGTTATACCTCTGTATGGCAAAGCGGGATGCCTTCTGTATGGCGAATTAACCGAGTGAGGTGGGCGTGATGACGCGCTACGAAGAGGTGGCGGTAACGTTGCGGGAGCGAATCGAGCACGGGATTTATCGCGTGGGCGACCGGCTACCGTCTATTCGAGCGGTCTGCCAAGAGCTGAATGTGAGTATCTCAACGGTACAAGAAGCGTATCGCCAGCTCATGGACGCCGCGCTGATCGAGTCCCGGCCAAAGTCGGGGTACTTCGTGTTGCCGTGTCGTATTCCCTCTGTACTACCCTCTGTCTCGCGGCCTGCTCAGTGCCCGCTGGATGTCTCCCAATGGGATCAAGTGTTAGAACTCGTCGCTACCCAGCGGGACGATAAACGGCTGCTGCTTGGGCGCGGCGTTCCCAATCTTGAAGTCGAGTCGTTAAAGCCACTGTCGAAAATCCTCGCCGGGCTGCACCGTAGCAACGATCTGCACGGCTTCAACTACGACAAACTCAGCGGTAGCCCTGAACTGCGCCAGCAGGTGGCGCGCTTGGCGGTGGCATCTGGCTGCTTGCTGCACCCGGATGACATCATGATCACTACGGGGTGTCAGGAGGCGCTGGCCATTGCGCTGCGCACACTCACCCAGAATGGTGATGTGGTGGCAGTGGATTCGCCCAGCTTTTACGGCACCATGCAGATTCTGAAAGCCAACGGATTAAAGGCGCTGGAGATTCCCACCGACCCGCAAACCGGCATTAGTCTGGAGGCGTTAGAGCTGGCGCTAGAGCAGTGGCCTATCCGCGCCATTCAGGTCACGCCTACCTATAACAACCCCTTGGGTTATACCATGCCGGAAGCGCGCAAGCGGGCGCTCTATCAGCTTGCCCAACGTTTTGATGTAGCGATTATCGAAGACGATATCTATGGGGATTTGGCCTATACCCAGCCCAGGCCACTGACGATTAAATCCTTTGATACCGATGGGCGTGTGCTGCTGTGTAGCGGCTTCTCGAAAACCTTGGGGCCGGGCCTGCGAGTGGGTTGGTTGGCCCCTGGCTGCTATCGGGAAAAAGCACTGCATATGAAGTACGTCTCCACCGGCGCCTCTGCCACGCTACCGCAGTTAGCGGTGGCGGAGTTTGTCGCCAAGGGCCATTTTGAGCGCCATTTGCGCGCGGTTTCCCGCCAGTATCAGCGCCAGCGAGACATCATGATTAGCTGGGTGCAGCGCTACTTCCCCAAAGGGTCGGGCATTAGCTATCCGCAAGGGGGCTTTTTACTCTGGGTAGAGCTACCGGCGGATGTCGACTGCGTGCGCCTGAACGAGCGTTTAGCGCAGCACGCCATCCATGTGGCACCGGGGTCGCTGTTCTCGGCCTCTGGGAAGTTTCGCCAGTGCTTGCGGTTGAACTACGCGTTTACCCTAACGCCTGCGATTGAAGAGGCGGTGCGTACGGTGGGCGAGCTAGCGAGTGAGATGCTCAACGAGGTAGGTGAGCCTTTACTAGCGATGAAGTAAGCAACGATTTCGCGCTGACTTACGAAGGCCGCTGAAACGCTGCGCGTGCCTGCTCAACCCGTTCACGTGTGACGCAGTTTAACGAGTGATCATTAATCAGCCCCATGGCCTGCATGTATGCAAACGCGGTGGTGGGGCCGAAAAATGTCCAGCCGCGCTTTTTAAGCTCTTTTGCTAGCGCAATCGATTCTGGCGATGTGGTTTGCGTTTGTGGGTCTGGACGGGATGCGCTGTCTGGTTCATAGCGCCAGAAAAACGCCGCTAGCGAGCCTTCCTGAACCACCATCTCCTGGGCCCGACGTGCGTTATTGATAGTAGCTTCGATTTTTCCGCGATGACGAATGATGCCTGCATCCTGCAGTAAGCGCTCCACGTCCTCTTCCGTAAAGCGGGCGACGTGGTGGAAATCGAAGTGGTGAAAGGCGGTGCGGAAGCTCTCACGTTTATTCAAAATCGTGCGCCAGCTTAAGCCCGATTGAAAGCTCTCCAGGCAGAGCTTTTCAAATAGCCGCTGGTCATCACTCACGGGAAAGCCCCACTCCTGATCATGGTAGGGCAGGAACTCCGCCGCTCCGCCACACCACTGGCAGCGGGGGTGACCGTCGGGGGCGATGAAGTCATGAGCCATTAGCGCGGTACCTGACCGCCGAACCACTCTTGAGCCGTGCGCCAAAAGCACATGCCCGCGAAGTACAGAGAAGTCAAACCTAAGCCCCACCGTGCCCAGGCGGTGTGATCAGGGTGTGAAAGAATTAACGAGGTGGCACACACGCACCACAGCAGCGTGACGGCGATATTGAACGGCATGAACAAACGCACACGAAAGGGGTGCAGAAACTTCATTTTGGTCACCGTCAGCATCGCTAAGACCAGTATGGCGGTAAACGTGATGAACGGCGGTAAATCGAGAATGTAAAAATAGGCCGCGGCAATGTTCCAAGCGGCGGGGAAGCCAACGAAATAGTTATCCTGGCTTTTCATCTCGACGTTACAAAAACAGAACATCGACGATAGCAGTATGATGAAGACGGAGGTCAGCCCTAAATAGGGCGGTAGTTCGATGAAGTAATAAATGAATAGCGCGGGAATGAAGGCCCAGGTGAGGTAATCGATCACCATATCCAGCGTTGATCCATCGAAATGCGGCAGCACGGACTTTACTTCATATTTGCGTGCCAGCGTGCCATCCACCCCATCGATCATCATCGCCGCCCCCAGCCAGAGCAGGCAGGCCACCGGGTTATTGTCGATTAGCGCTAGCAGCGCCATCGTGCCTAGCAGTACTCCGCTGGCGGTAAAAACATGCACGCTCCAAGCTTTGTAAATCGGTGCTCGGGATTCGGTTTGAGTAAAGAGTGTTTGGACCACGGTAACCCCAGTGGGAACACGTGGTCCCCTTGCTGTTAGATGGATCGATAAACGGTGAAAAGACGATACACTACATTCAGAACGTCGTCAGAAAATCCGCGGCAAATCGTCTGGTCTCAGCGTTTGGCGGTGTGCCAGACACTCGGTGGCTCACCCATATAGGAGTTATAGCGCATGTCCCACGTTCGCTCTGCCACGATTCATGATCTCGACGCCTTGACCGAGCTACTAGACGGCTATCGGCAGTTTTATCAGCAGCCAAGTGATAGGCAAGCCGCGCGTGACTTTTTGCGCCAACGGTTTGGGCAAGCAGATTCGCGCATCATGGTGAGCGAAGGTGAGGATGGCACGCTCACCGGGTTCGTTCAGCTCTATCCGGGCGTGTCCACCGTGGGGCTAAATGCGCGCTGGACGCTGAACGATCTTTTCGTACGACCAGCGTGCCGAGAGAACGGCACGGGGCGAGCGCTGATGGAAGCGGCCACTCGATTGGCTCGTGAACATGGTGTTGCGCGTTTGATATTGATGACGCAGGTCGACAATGAGCGCGCCCAGCGACTGTACGAGTCGCTGGGCTGGCAGCGCAATACGGCGTTTTATGGCTATGTGCTCGATGTGACCTAAACGCGCTTCATCGTCACTTAGCGGATGCTCTCTGGTAGCGTACACACATCGACCCATTGAGCGCTTACTAAGTCGGCTAAGCGTTGTGGGCTCAAGCGCACGGCACTGTTCGGTGAGCCCGCCGCGGGTAGCACTTCATCGAACGCGTGCAGGGATTCGTCGCAATAGACGGGAAGTTGGGTGGCCAGTCCAAACGGACATACACCCCCTACCGGGTGGCTGGTCAGTTCCATCACCGTGTCGGCATCCAGCAGTTTGGCTTTGCCACCGAAGGTATCGCGGATCTTGCGATTATCAATCCGCGCATCGCCACTGGCGACGATCAGTAGCGGCTTTTCTCCCACTTTGAACGCCAACGTTTTGGCAATTTGCCCAGAGACCACACCGTGCGCCTCGGCGGCGAGCTGTACGGTGGCGGTGCTGGTGTCTAGCTCTTCGATGGTCACCTCGGGCGCGTGCTCGGCAAAAAATTGGCGAACGGTTTCGATGCTCATGATGGGCTCCTTGAGAGTATTTATCACTAACTTAGCGTGTCTCCCGCTCGCTAGCCAAGCGGGGATGAGATACCTGCGCCTAGCGATTGGCTGAAGCTCGCAAAGGGCATGCCAGAAAAGCGACATGACTCATGGATAAAACGTTTAAATAGTGTGCTTATTCAGAAGGCATTTGGTGATAATTTATCAAACAACCATGGGCCTGCAGCTGTTGCTGAAAGGTGAGACATGTCATTTCAAGATGTTGGTCGCTAAACGCATCGATACGGATGGCTAAAACGCCGATTGAAGGACACCTGCTGCATGCAAGAGGCCAGCGCCGATAACGCCCCTGATTCGAAGGCTTCACTTCCTTGGCACCGAACGGTGGTGGGGAAAGTGGCTATCTTCATGCTGATGGGCGTCATCTTTGCCTATCTGATGGGCGCGATGCTGGGCTTCACCATGGTTGAGCGCAGCGCCCGGGATCAGTGGGGGCGCGAAGCGCAAATGAATGCACAGATGGTCAGTGCCACTATTCGGCGTATTTATACTTCTGTTGCGGTGCGTACCGATCCTGGCGGGCAAGTGACGCAGCTGGTATCGACACGCCCGATTGGCGATGAAGAGTCGGTGTTGAGCACTGGCTTCAGCCCCATCGATGTCTTGGCGCTGGCCAGTGCGCAAACGCGCCACAATGTTTGGCTCTTTTCACTGACGAATAGCCGCCGCTTTACGCCGGTCGCCAATGCGTATAGCGATGCCGCCGGTGAATTAGTGTTTCCGAATGCCGCTGAGCTTGGCAATGCTCCATTTGCGAACGACTTCTATGTGGGGTTTGCGCGCATTGGGGGCGAGGCGCACTTCGTGAGTTCGCTGCCTATCATCAGCCCTCAGGGCGATCTGCATGGGGTCGTGGTGTCGAGCATTGGCTTGAAGAGTGAACTGTATCACTTACATCGTGAACTGATCTTGAAGATTGTGGCGTCGTTGGGCGTGGTGCTGCTGGCAACGGCGCTGCTGCTGAGTATGTTGATGCATCGACTGTTCAAACCGGTCCCTCGCTTGATCCGGGCCTTGACGCATATTGCGCACAATCGAGCGGATCGGGCCACGCCCTATACTTGGCGCAGCGATGAAATTGGCTGCATGGCCCAGGCCATCGAGACGTTGCGTAAAAAGGTGGAAGAGCGAGAGCACCTATTAGAAGTGAAAGAGCAGGCACTGCGTTACCAGCACCTAGCGCATCACGACGCGCTGACCAAGCTGCCCAATCGCGTACACTTCAACGATGCGCTACAGGAGGCCGTGACACAAGCCCCACACGGCGCACCTTTCAATGTCATGATTTTTGATCTCGACCGCTTCAAGGCGGTGAACGATACGCTTGGCCATGCGGCAGGCGATACCTTGCTGATAGAGGCGAGCCAACGCGTGCAAGCGCTGCTGGAAGAGAGCGACCTCGTTGCGCGCTTGGGAGGCGACGAGTTTTCGATCATTCAGCAAGCTCGCCATGACGGATTGGCAAAAGCCCAGCAGTTGGCTCATCAACTGGTCGAGGTCCTGAAAGAGCCGTTTGCCATCGATGGTCACGAGGTACACATTGGGGTAAGCGTCGGTATTGCGCTGGCGCCCCGGGACGGAACCAGTAGCCATACGCTATTACGCAGCGCAGACGTGGCACTGTATACCGCGAAAGCGATGGGGCGTGGCCGCTATGCGGTCTTCAACCCTGCCATGACCATGGGGGGCGCACCGCATGAGGGCTAACAGTGTCGGCGTGTTGGCTCTGACACTGATGAGCCTGCATGTAAGCGCGGCACCTATTGCCCTTGAAACCTCGCCTACCTTGACGCGGATCGCGCAGCAGCAGGCCATCACGCTGGGTCACCGCCTTCAGGAAATTCCTTTCTCTTACGTGGTCGATGGGCAGCCTGTCGGCTACTCCATCGATCTCTGTAGGGCGGTGGTCGCGGGTCTTCAACAGCGGTTGGGCGGCGTGCCGCTCGAGGTCCGATTCGTGCCGGTCACGCCGGTCAATCGTTTCATTCTACTGCGCCATGGGGAGATCGACCTCGAGTGTGGCGTCACCACGCGCACGTCGGAGCGGCTCGAACAGGCGGCTTTCTCATACCCGCATTTTTACACCGCGACGCGCTATGTCGCCTTGGCAGAAAACGCGATGCGCACCGTAGCAGATCTCGCGGGACGCAGCGTGGTATCGACGACAGGGACGATCAATATCGAGCAGCTCAATGCACTTAACCGCCGTCATGGGCTGAACATTGCCGTGATGCTTAGCCGTCGCCATGAAGAGGCGTTCGCCATGGTCGATAAGGGACAGGCCGCCGCGTTCGTGATGGACGACAGTTTGCTTGCCAGTCTCGTCGCCCGTGCGGATGCCCCCGAGCGTTTTCGTATTTCTGACGAAGCGATCAGCGACCCCCAGCCCTATGGCTTGATGATGCCGCTAGCGGATGCGGTCTTTGCGGAGGCGGTCAACCAGGCGCTGCATGAGTACTACCAAAGCGGGGCCATTCATGCGCTGTACGATCAATGGTTTTTGCAGCCCATACCGCCCGATAACCAAGTGATGGGTTTACCGATGAGTGCAGAGCTGGCGGCCACGTTCGAATGGCCCGATGCACATGACCCCTCCAGGAGGTGAAACGTGAAAATCCTAGTGCAGTGGTGGGTAGGACTTCTCATGTCGGTGTGGGCTGTCTCCTCGGCGGCGGCTTCCGATATCGATACGCTGCAGCGGCTGAGCGAGACAGGCACCTTACGCGTGGGCTATGGCGATACCGCGCCCTTTTCTTACACGGATGACAACGGCAACGTGCTCGGATACTCCATCGACTTATGCCAGCAGGTGGCGTCGCAACTCCAAGAGCAGCTCGGCCTGCCCTCCCTCGCCATCGAGTACGTGTTTAGAACGCCCGGTAATCGTGTGCAGATGCTCAATAGCGGCGAGATCGATATCGAATGCAACGCCAGCACCAATAATGAAGAGCGCCGACGCAGCGCTGATTTTTCGCTGAGTCACTTTTTTGTCTCCGTGCGCTTCGTCTCACTCAAAGAGAACCATTACGACACGCTTCAGGATTTGGCCGGACGCAGTGTGAGCGTGGCCCGGGGCACCGTCAACGTCGGGCAAATCAACCAAGCCAACCGTGAACGGCGGCTGAATCTTTCCGTTGTGCCGGTCGAGACGCTGCAAGCCGCCTTCGATCTCGTCACCGATGGCCGCGTCGCCGCGTTTGCCATGGACGACATTCTGCTCAGCACGATGATCGCAGAGTCAGAGGATCCAACGGCTTATGCCCTCTCAGAAGAGGCCATTACCGCCGAAGAGCCACTGGGCTTGCTGATGCGTAAAGACGATCAGGCGTTCGTGGCGCAGGTCAATCGAGCGCTGCGCACCATTTACCAGCAAGGGGACATGCAGGCACTCTACGAACGCTGGTTCCAGCAGCCTTTGCCCGGTAAAGGCATTACCCTCAACGTGCCGATGAGCGATACGCTAGCGCGGTATGTTAGGGAGCCGCTTCGGGAGGAGTGACCTCCATGGACAAAAGTAGAGCGGACAACGTTTTTCCATGTCCATCCAGGTTCAACGCGCCATTGACGCCCCCTTGCAGCGCATCGTCCAACACTAAGTTGATACCTTTGAGATGAGGTAATAAATACCGAGTGACGTGATGCACATTTCGATGCGCAAATAGCGCTGCAACGTTCGCTTCCGAGAGCTGTTCGACCAGCCAGGAATAGTGCGCTTCCTCGTATACAAACACGCCTAAGCTGAGCCGATCGCCTTTATCGCCTGCCCGGGCATGGGCGTAGCGATGCAATAATTCACGCATTACCCTCTCCTCTATGCAGTGTCACGATGGGGGTAACTTGTTGTCTGGGTACCAAATACGAAGCGGTTTTTAGGCGTTGAGTATGGTGTCTCCTGACGCCGCCACCGCCAGCAGGTCCGCAGCAATAAAGGGCTAATAACTCCTGTGTTGCCAGCTCCACCACGCGCTGGTCGGCATGCTCGACGGCGAGACGGAGGCGAATATCGCTAGCGGCTTGGCCGATGTGATGGGGATTGTATTGCGAGTCACCATCGAAAACGCTGGAGACACCAATCAAGTCGAAGCGCGCTCGCAAATTGGCGGGGCAGCGTAACGCCAGCCGTTGTCGCAGCGTGTCTCTGGCGAGACGGGCTCTGGCAAACGCATTAGGGCCTGCATAAGAGATTTCGGCTTCACCTTGGTAGCCACCCAGAAAACTAACGGTGGTTTTTAAACGAGCAGGTGCTGGTTTGCCGCGGACACCCGTGATTTCGACACGGTCTTTGGCCAGTTGTCTGACGCTGACATGCGCCAAATCGATGACGACATCAGGAGTGATGTAAGCACTGGGATCATGTATTTCATACAACAGCTGTTCTTTCACCGTTTGCTCGGTGACCAAGCCACCCGTACCGGGTGGTTTGGTCACGATCAGTCGCCCGTTTCGCTCCACCTCCACCAGGGGGTAACCCAGCGAGGCCATACCAGGGACGTCTTTGAAACCAGGGTCAGCAAAGTAGCCCCCGGTGACTTGCGTGCCACACTCAATCAAGTGACCTGCCAATGCCCCAGCGGCAAGCCTGTGCCAGTCATCGCTTGCCCAGTCGTGGTAGTAGCACAGTGGGGCGAGTGCCAGCGAGGGGTCGGCCACGCGCCCGGTAATCACGACGTGTGCCCCTCGTGCCATCGCCTCTATCAGCCCATCTGCGCCGAGATAGACATTGGCGGCAACCACGTGCTCGAGTGCTGACAGAGACCGTTTTTCGCCCTCCCAGGCCTGCCAGTCGAGGGCATGCAACTGGTCTCTCACGTCATCGCCGTGAATCGTGGCCAAGCACGCTTCAGTGTGACCCAAGCGCTTGGCTAGCTGCTGAATACGACGGCAGGCGGCCTCAGGGTTGGCCGCCCCAAAGTTGCCCAACACCGTAATGTGATGGGCGAGGCAATCGCTCAACACGGGCGATAAAAACTCTTCCAGCAACGGCTCATCACCGCTGTCAGGATCTTTGATGCGGCGTAATTGAGCCGCCGCCAGCGTTCGCTCACCCAATGTTTCGAACATGAGCGCACGAGGCGCATCGTACGACATGAGTGCATCGACGAGCGGCCTGGCTGCATCGGTACGATCACCGGAAAAGCCCGCACCACAACCGACTACGACCGTCATAAGGTGACTCCCGTGCGTGCATTGGTAGTCAAGGCAAGGAAGTGGCGTGCTTCGGGTGCCGTCATCACTCGGCGTCCCGTTGCTTCGATACGCGCCTTGGTCTCAGCGACCAGCTCGGCATTGTGGGTGGCGAGTTGGCCATCCGCCCGCCATAGATTGTTTTCAAAGCCGACTCGAGCATGGCCGCCTTGCTGGGCTGCTAGTGCTAAGCAATCACCTTCGGTGGGGCCAAAGGCACACACCGCCCAATGGTCGCCAGCCGCCAATGCTTGTAAAAAACCTGGTAAACGGCCAGGGTCGGCAATGGGCGGGTCTGCATAGCGTCCAAGCACGCAGAGCAAAAACGCCGGGCCGTGGGGTACTACACCTTTATCTCTTAATTTATTGAAATGATAAACATCTTCAGGTGAGTAAACGATGTATTGAATATGGGTGCCACGACTTACCAAGTGACGGCACAGCTCGCCACTGGCGTGAACTTCATACGCATCGCCGAACCATTCACGCACCGCGATAGACACATACTCTGGCTGTAACGCCTCAATCACACGTCGCTGTTCTGAAGGTGAGTAACGTCCACCGGCTTCGCTGGTGACCTGAAGGAGTAATTGATCTCCAACGGCGCCTTGGATGGCGCTAAGCGCCTCTTGGTAGGCCGCAGCATCGAGTAAATGACGTCCATCGGCCTCTCGTACATGCAGATGCATGGCAGAGGCTCCCGCCGCTAGACACTCTTGTGCATCGCGTGCAAGCTCTTCTGGGGTCAATGGAATGGCAGGGTGGTCTTGATAGACGCGCCGTGCGCCGTTGGGGGCAACCATTAGCAAACAAGGTGAGGCGCTCATAGAGACTTCTCCTGTTTGCCATTACTTGCTAGCGCGTGCTGGATGGCCGTTAACTGACGGTCTCGTTCAGAGAAAAGGTCCGGCAGTGAGTGACCATGCGTGGCTGACTCTACTCCTTGGATGACTTGCTCGTAGAGTTCGTCGCTCATGGTCGGTTGCCCTAAGCTTGCCCAGCGATACTCCTGGCTAGGGCCGAGATGTTCCAGATAGTGGCGAATGCCCCCTTGGCCACCGCCTAGGTGATAGGTCAGGAATGGGCCTTGAATGGCCCAGCGCAACCCTGGGCCTGCCGTCACCGCTAGATCGATGTCTTCGACGCTGGCCACGCCCTCCTGTAACAGATAAAGCGCTTCTCGCCACAAGGCTGAAGAGAGGCGGTTCGCAATATGGCCGACCATCTCTTTACGCAGCACCACCGGCTGCTTGCCGATGCTGTGATAAAAATCGGCCAAGCGCTGCACCCGTTCACTATCTGGCCCGTAGAGTTCGACCAGTGGCACTAAGTGGGGGGGGTTGAAGGGGTGCGCGATAATGATGCGCTCAGGTGCAGGCGTCCCCTCAGTGATATCAGAGTGCTTTAGAGAGGAGGTGCTGCTGACCACCAGCGCTTGCGAGGGCGCTATCCGTTGAATATCGGCTAATACCTGCTGCTTGAGCGCGATGGACTCGGACGCATTTTCGACGACCAGTTCTGCCCCCTGTAGCGCCTCTTCCAGGGTGGGCGATACCACTGGCGTGATAGGATCGACGCCAAGCGTACGCATATCCTCAGCGACGCGCTGAGCAAAGTAGGCTCGGGCGTTGGTATCCGGGTCAAAAGCCGTGACGAGTAAACCGCGGGAAAGAAAGTAGGCGGCCCAACTGACGCCGATCGTGCCACAGCCAATCACAGCGATCGTCGTCATGTTCACTTCTCGATGACTCATAGCTCCGCTCCTTGAAGTGCAATACGCCGAGAGGATTGCCAAGCCCATAGATAGAGCCCTGTCAGGCCCGCGATGCCGAGTAACCCAAGCGCACTATTGGGTACCAGCGCTAATAGTCCTGTGATGGCCAGCAGCGCACTATCCAACCAGCGGTGACCGAAGAAACGAGCGCCCCCTAATATGCCGGCAAAAGCCAAGACAAAGGCCATGGCACGCGCAGCGGCTAGGGTAATGTCCCAGGCATCGCCTAAACCGATAAGCGCCGGGTACGCCAAAATCAAGAAGGGGATAATGTAAGTGGTCGCCCCCAAGCGGATGGCTTGGCCAGCGACCTGCAGCCAGCCCGCCTTAGCAATGCCAGCGGCAACGAACACCGCAATACAGACCGGTGGAGTGATGACCGATATCGTCGCGAAATAGAAAACGAACAGATGGGCGACTAACGGTTCGATACCGATGCGCGTTAGCGCAGGGGCTAGCACGGCAGCCACCAACACGTAGGCCGCCGTAGTCGGAATGCCCATGCCCATAATGAGACAGATGACGGCGACGATCAGGGCCACTAGGAAAACCTGTTCACCCGCAACGCTGACCACGAGCGTCGACAGCGTGACACCAATGCCCGTTAGGTTGAGCATGGCGACCAAAATCTGTGCGCCAGCGAGTAACACCCCGATGATCACCATGCCCTTACCCGCATCTTCCAAGCCGGTCACAAGCGAACGGGCTATTTGACGGGGCGGTGTTCGGTCTAGCAACGCAAAGAAAAGATAGCTGACCAGCAGCAGTGTAATGCCTAAAAAAGCAGCGAATTGGATGGAGTAGCCGTTTAGAACACCCCCAAATAAGCCACCCAGCGCGGCAACAATGGGGGTTAATCGTCTCAATTGAAGTACATCGGGCCAAGCGGGAAGCTCGCTCTCCGGTACCAAGGGGAGGGCTTTGCGTACCGCTACCAAGTGGAGCGTAAAGAATACTGCGACATAGAAAAGCAGCGCAGGTAATACGGCAGCGAGGGCAATGGTGACGTAGCTGACCCCCAGTATCTCTGCCATGATGAATGCCGCTGCCCCGAGAATAGGCGGTGCGATTTGGCCCCCTGTGGATGCCACGGCCTCTACGCCGCCAGCAAAGGCCGGAGGATATTTGAGCCGCTTCATCATCGGAATGGTGAAGTTGCCGGTGGTGGCCACGTTCGCTACTGCACTGCCGCTGACCATCGCAAATAGGCTGGAGGCCACGGTCGCAATTTTGGCGGCGCCCCCTTGGCTACGCCCACCGATGCGCATTGAAAGGTCAATGAACGTTTGGCCTCCCCCCGTATGAAGCAAAAGGCTACCAAAAAGCACAAACGCGGCAATGGTCGTGGCTGCGACGCCTAGCAACATCCCCCATACGCCTAAATCCCCGAGAAACAGCGTTTCCGTCACGAAGCTAGCATCAAAACCCCGGTGGCTAAGCGGTCCTGAGAGTCGGTCACCCAGTAGGGCATAAGCGATGCCGATGGTGACTAACAGCGGAAAGACCCACCCAATCGCCCGTCGAGCGACTTCCAAAATGGACACCACCAACATGGCCGTGAGTGCCATATCTTGGGGGGTTGCCCAGGGAAGCGTGGTCAAAATGCGGTTAGCGTTGAAGGTAATGAACAGGCAGGCGGTGATGGCGCCCAGGGCTAATAACCCATCGATCGCTATCCCTAAGGGGCGCCAGGATTTTCCAGCGCCCAGTGGATAGGTGAGTAGCCCCAGCCCGATGACCAGCGCAAGAAAGAGACTGCGATGAACCAAGCTTTCAAAAGGCCCGGTTGCTGAGGTATAGAAGATGAAGCCGCCCAACAACAGGGCGACCAGCATGAGCAGCTTATTGCGCATGGAACCGAGCTCCTTTCCTTATTCTGACGGCATCAGACGGTCAGGAATGTCGTATCCCTGCTCTTCGAAATAGCGCGCGGCACCCGGGTGAAAGGGCACCGTTCCGCTACTGAGAGTGAGTTCGGCGATGTCGACCTCGGCGAGATTAGCGAGTGCACTGACTTGCGGGTCGGGATTTTCCATCACGGCTTTAACGATTTGGTAGGCCGTTTCTTCGTCAAGCTCGGGACTTGCATGCATCGCTAAGCCAAAGCTCCACGTCGTGTAAGCGGGCATGCCCTCGGCCGCTCCCTCAGGAATATTGACCACGGAAATATCAGGCATCTGTGCATTCAGCGTTTCAGCCTGTTCATCGCTGAGGGACAGCACTTGGATCGGCGTGAACGTCGCAATGTCCATGGAGGACCCGTCCAGCTTTTCGCCCACGCCAGATTTGACGTATCCCGCCATACGGTTGTCTTTGACACCGGCGACCACATCCGTCGTAGAACCGCGCACATACTCTGGGGTAAGCCCCAGCGTCTCCATCACGGCAATGGTCGTGGCCTCGGTGGCAGAGCCGGTAATCCCCGGATTCAGGCGCACGCCGTCTAGTTCTGCCATGCTGGTAACGCCGGAATCTTCGCGCATCACGACATTTTGTGGTGCTTGGGAGTAAACCCAAAGAAGACGGTTATCCACGGGGCGACCTTCAAACTCACCCTCGCCTGCATAGGCGTGATAGCCCACGTTGGTGGTAACGAGCCCCATATCGATTTGGTTTCTTAAAATGCGCCGCAAATTGTCAACGGTGGCACCGGTTTCTACGACAGAGGTGCGCACACCATCGACATGCTGATTGATAATTTGTCCAACGGCGACGAAATAGCCGTATTGGCTAGACGATGTGGAGGTCGAGCCAATCAAGAGCTGCTCTTCGGCGTGAACGGCCGTGCCTGCGATCAAGCCAGCACTGAGAATGGCGGTTAAGAGTGGCGTTTTGAGTGAGTACATAGCAGTTGCTCTCTCTGGGTATTGTGGGTTGTTGGTTCCAGAAGATGCGTGTCATTTGACTTATTAAGAATGAGAGAGCCTGCTAGTATTTGTCTAATATAATTATATGAATGAGACTTTTACTTTATTTATGCAGCCTTCCATTCGTCAGCTAAAAGCCTTCGTGGCGATTGCCGAGTTCGGCAGCTTCGTCGAAGCATCGGAGCGGCTGCACATGTCGCAGCCAGCCTTGAGTATTGCCATTCGCAAACTAGAAGAGTGTGTGGGAGGCGTGCTGTTCAACCGTTCCCCTCGCGGCGTGCAGCTCACCCCAGAAGGCAAGTTCTTTTTGCCAACGGCTAGGCGATTGATTAGCGATTGGGATGACGCGCTGGGTGATCTTGGAGAGCTATTCAATAAACAGCGAGGCAAAGTAACGCTGGCTGCGCTGCCAACGCTAGCGGCAGGATTCTTACCGACCGTGCTAGCCGATTATCGGCATCGATTTCCCAATATCGCGATCAGTGTTCACGATGTGCTGGCCTCCCAGGTAGATGACCTGGTAAGTGACCACCGGGCAGACATTGGATTGTCGGTACAGCCGCTTCGTGTAGAGGCAACGCATTTCGAGCCGCTCGTTGAAGACTATTTCGTCGCGGTTTGCCCCGTGGGGCATCCCTTGTTAGCGATGGACACCGTGCCTTGGGAGGCGCTGCTGCGTTATCCCATTATCGGCGTGAGCCGCCTATCGAGCACGCGTGCTGCCATTGAGAGCGTATTAGAACAGACACGCCTTGAGATGGACTTGATGTGTGAAGTCAGTCAGATTGGCACCGCTGGACGGATGGTGGCGGCGGGATTAGGAGTGGCAGCGCTTCCTTCATTCAGCTTCCGACAGATATCTGCAGAGGGCATTGGCTGGCGTCCTTTGATCGAACCGTACGTACCCCGCTCTTTGGGGATCATTACACCGGTCAGAGGCTCCCCGTCTGCCGCAGCAACCGCCATGCTGGAAAGCATAAGAGCTCATGCAGGGCAGCTAGGCGGCACCGCCGCTTATGTGCCACCACGGCCGCCCGAAGGCGACCGTGATCCGTCTTAGCAAGCGAGCCCTTCAGATGGCTGACTATCCGACGCAGTACATTGACCAGCGCAACGGGAACCGGCTCGTAAAGATGATGATTTAAAGCTGTGTTGCTAGCGCACTGGTGACTTCGTCAATTTGCAGCGCCAGGCTTTGTAAGCCACCGCCTGATAGGTACCAAAGGGCCGGTGTGAGCATCACGAGTCTAGGCTTGGCGCCAGCCTCCGCCAGGGTGGCGCGCAGCGCGTCGGCGTCAGCAGGTTCATTGCCAATGGCTGCGCTGCGGTCGATCACGAGCACTACCTCAGGAGCGATCTCGGCAATCGCTTCAGCGGAAAGCGGTGTAAAAGTGCGTTCGCCACGTACTTCGGGGGTGACACTCTCGGGCATCTCCAGTGTTGCAATGCCCAAGACGTCGTGGACCACCGGGTGCTGATTGAGCATCAGGTTGCCGCCATTATGGGTGACGACCAGCGTTGTCGGCGCGTCGCTCAACGCTTCTCTTTGCTGCTCGATCTCGGTATGCAGCGTGGCGAGTGCCTCTTCCGCGTTATTTTCTTCGCCTACCTGTCCGGCGAGTTCGCGCACGTTGGCATCGAAGGCGGTCAGGTAATCATCGCCCGTCAGGCTGGTATTGAGCAGCGGAGCAATCTCGCCCAATTCCGCTTCCCACTCGGCTTGACGGCCGGTGTAAAGAATCAGGGTTGGATCGGCGTGTTGCAGTGCCTCCATCTCCGGCGAGCGCAGGCCGCCAATGTCGCTATAAGCGTCGGCAGCGTACTGGTCGAGATAGCTGTGCAAACTCGCTTTCGGCACGCCGACGACCTGCTCACTCACCCCTAGGGCGTCCAGCGTATCCAAGCTGCCTAGATCAAACGTGGCAATGCGCTGGTCCGCGCTCGCGGCGGCGCTGACGCTGGCCAGCAGCAATGTGGCAGCGATGGCTTTTACTGTCATGTGGCATCCTTTTCTTTGAGAAATATAGCTATATGCAATATTTTCTCATCATCGCAGTAAGTCGAGGCGTTGTCGTGTGCCACTGGGGGAACGGTAGGTTGCAGAAAATGCGACCGCCTCTTTATCAAGAGGCGGCCATGTCGACCTGAGTCGGCGTAGGTGTGGCTGAGTAGCGCCTAAGAGGCGACGCGGAAGGGGTTGCGCGGGTCGTCGTCCCAGGCGAGGAAGGGTTTGCCGGTTTCCTGAGGCACCATGGTGATGCAGCTCTCCACCGGGCAGGTGATTTGGCACAGGTTGCAGCCCACGCACTCGTCTTCGATGACCTCGTAGCGGCGCGCGCCGTCCTGCTCGGTGAGCTTGGCAATCGACTGGTGGGAGGTGTCCTCGCAGGCGATATAGCAGCGGCCACACTCGATGCACAGGTCCTGGTCGATATGGGCGATGGTCTTGAAGTTGATGTCCAGGTGCTTCCAGTCGGTGGTTTGCGGCACCGCCTTGCGGGAAAACGCCTCGATGGAGTCGTAGCCTTTTTCCGCCATCCAGCGGGAGAGGCCGTCTTTCATTTCCTCCACGATTCTAAAACCGTTGAGCATTGCCGCGGTACATACCTGCACGCTGCCCGCGCCGAGTGCGATGAATTCCGCGGCATCCCGCCAGGTGGAAATCCCGCCAATACCGGAAATGGGCAGCGTGGGCGTGGCCGGGTCACGGGCAATTTCCGCCACCATGTTCAGGGCGATGGGTTTCACCGCGCTGCCGCAGTAGCCGCCGTGGGTGCTCTGGTGGCCCACGGTGGGTTTGGCGACCATGTTGTCCAGGTCGATGCTGGTAATGGAGTTGATGGTGTTGATCAACGAGACCGCATCGGCCCCGCCCCGCAGCGCCGCCTGGGCGCCCACGCGAATATCAGTGATGTTGGGGGTGAGCTTGACGATGACCGGCTTGGAGTAGTGCTTTTTACACCAGTAGGTGACTTTTTCGATCAAATCCGGGTTTTGGCCCACCGCCGCGCCCATGCCGCGTTCCGGCATGCCATGGGGGCAGCCCAGGTTGAGCTCGATGCCGTCCGCGCCGGTCGCTTCCACCCGCGGCAGGATATACGCCCAGGCTTCCTCGTTGCAGGGCACCATGATGGAGACGATCAGCGCACGGTCCGGCCAATCCTTCTTCACCTGGGTGATCTCTTGAAGGTTGATCTCCAGCGAACGGTCGGTAATCAGTTCGATATTGTTGAAGCCGATCACCTCGCGGTTTTTGCCGTAATGGGCCGAGTAGCGGGAGGAGACATTCACGGCAGGCGGCTCTTCACCGAGGGTTTTCCATACCACGCCGCCCCAGCCCGCCTCATAGGCGCGCACCACGTTGTAGGCTTTGTCGGTGGGCGGGGCCGATGCCAGCCAGAAGGGATTGGGAGCTTTGATGCCAGCAAAGTTCACCGATAGGTCGACGCCGTTCACCACGCTGTCGCCGCTGTTTTTCTTGCCTGGAAAAGAGAGGGTGTTGAAAGGTGTGGTATTCATGCGGCCTCCTGCTGGGCGGCGAGCGCTTGATGAATGGCGTGGGCGGCCAGCTTGCCGTGCTGCACGGCTTGTACGGTGAGGTCCTGGCCGGGTTTTACGCAGTCGCCACCGGCATACACGTTGGGCAGTGAGGTTTGGAACATTTCATCCACGTGGATGCGCTCGCCATCCCGGGCCAGTTCGGCGGCGGTGGCATCGCGTAGGCTGTCGCCCGCAAAGCCCTGGCCGATGGCGGTGAAAATGGCATCCGCCGTGATCTCGAAGGTCTCACCCGTGGTGGAGAGGCGGCCCTGCTGCTCGGTGGTGTTGGCAAAACGCATGCCTGCCACGCGCCCTTGGGCGTCCAGCAGAATTTCGTCCGGCTGGGCCCAGGTCACCATGCGCACGCCGTTGGCCTTGGCGATCTCCTGTTCGTGGTCGGTGGCAGACATCGCCTCAGTGCCACGGCGATACACTAGGGTGACCTCTTTAGCCCCCAAACGCGCCATTTGCGTGGCCATATCGATGGCGGTATTGCCTGCGCCAATCACGATACAGCGCTTGGCCACGGCCAGGCTGCCCAGGTCATCGGTTTGCCGCAGGGGTTTGATGTAGTCCACGGCGGGCATCAGGCCCGGTGCATCTTCGCCGGTCAGCCCTAGCGTACGGCTGGCGCCCAGCCCTAATCCCAGGAATACGCTGTCGTACTGTTGGCGCAGGGTGTCGAGAGTGAGGTTGTCGCCCAGGCGTTGGCCGTACTGGAGGTCAATGCCGCCAATCCCCAGCAGAAACTCGACTTCCTTGCGGGCAAAATCGTCGGTCATCTTGTAGCGGGCAATGCCGTACTCGTTGAGCCCGCCAGGCTTTTGCTCGGCCTCGAAGATCGTTACCTGATGGCCCAGCATGGCCAAGCGATGGGCGCAGGAGAGCCCCGCTGGCCCCGCGCCCACCACGGCAACATGGCGGCCAGTGCTGGCGGCCCGCTTGAAGGGGTGGCTATCGAACTGCATATGGTCGGTGGCGTGGCGCTGGAGCAAACCGATCAGCACCGGCTGGCACTCGGCGTCGTGGTTACGCACGCAGCTGCGCTCGCAGAGGATTTCCGTAGGGCACACCCGGGCGCAGCTGCCACCGAGGATATTGGCTTCCAGAATGGTTTCTGCTGCGCCATTGATGTTGTTGTCACTGATCTGACGGATGAAGCTGGGAATGTCGATGTCCGACGGGCAGGCCTCGACGCAGGGGGCGTCGTAGCAGTAGAGACAGCGCTGGCTTTCGATGATGGCCTGGCGCGGCGTCAGCGGCGGATGAAGATCGCTGAAGTTGCTTGCCAGCGTTGCTGGGTCGTAGGTGCCGACCTCTTTTGCGTTGGGCAGATGATCAAGTGAATGGGTCACGGTCGTTTCTCCATGGCTCTGTTCTGAGAAAGGGCGGGTTAGCGCGTTACCGCCATGGGTGCGTTTAGCTCGGCACGTTTGGCGAGTAGTTCAAACACACCGGGGTAGGCGGGACGTTCTAAATAGCGCCCCGCACCGCGCTCGGCGTACAGCTCCCCGTCGCGCCATGTCCACTTGCCCTGGCTGATGGTATGGCGGGCAATGCCGCGTACCGTCTTGCCCTCGAAGATATTGAAATCGACGTTCTGATGATGGGTCTTGGCTGAAATCGTGCGGGTGCCGTTGGGGTCCCAGACCACGAGGTCGGCATCGGCACCCACCTGGATCGCCCCTTTGCGCGGGTAGAGGTTGAAGATCTTGGCGGTGTTGGTGGAGGTGACCGCTACGAACTCCTGGGGCGAAAGCTTGCCGCTATTCACCCCTTCGTCCCAGATAACCGCTAGGCGGTCTTCCACACCAGCGGTGCCGTTGGGGATCTTGGTGAAGTCATCTTTACCAGCGGCCTTCTGCTCTTCGCAGAAACAGCAGTGGTCGGTGGCGGTGGTTTGCAGGTTGCCAGATTGCAGGCCGTGCCAGAGCGCTTCTTGGTGGCCCTTGGGCCGGAATGGCGGGCTCATCACATGGGCGGCGGCAGTGGCCCAGTCCGGGTGCTGGTAAACGCTGTCATCGATCACCAGATGGCCCGCCAGGCACTCGCCAAACACCGGGTGGCCCTGCTGGCGGGCGTAGGCGATTTCATCCACCGCGTCTTTGGTGGAGACATGCACCAGGTAGACCGGTGCGCCCAGGGTGGAGGCAATACGAATGGCACGGCTGGCGGCTTCGCCTTCCACCTGCGGTGGGCGAGAAAGCGGGTGGGCTTCCGGGCCGGTGATGCCTTGGGCCAGCAGTTTCTGCTGCATGTGGTAGACCAGCTCGCCGTTTTCAGCATGTACGGTGGGCACCGCTCCCAGCTCCAGGCAGCGGGAAAAGCTCTCCACCAGAATGTCATCGGTGGCCATGATCGCGCCCTTGTAGGCCATGAAGTGCTTGAAGCTGTTGACCCCGTGCTCGCGTACCAGGGTGCCCATCTCCTCTTTGACGCTCTCATCCCACCAGGTGATCGCCACGTGAAAGGCGAAGTCAGTGGCGGCTTTCTCCGCCCAGCCCTGCCAGGTTTCGAAGGCTTCCAGCAGCGACTGGCCGGGGCTGGGAATCACGAAGTCGATGATCGTGGTGGTGCCGCCCGCCATGGCGGCGGCGGTGCCGGTGTAGAAGTCTTCGCTGGCCACCGCGCCCATGAAGGGCATCTGCATGTGGGTATGGGGGTCGATGCCGCCCGGCATCACCAATTGGTGGCTGGCATCGACGATCTCGCAGCCTTCCGGCACCTCCAGGTCGGTGCCAACGGCGTGGATTTTGCCGTCGACACACAGCACATCGGCGCGGTAAGTGTCAGCGTGGGTGACCACCGTGCCGCCCTTGATCAATAAGCTCATGGTTCGCTCCTGTCGTTGTGTTTAGCCAGCAGAATCATTCACCGTCGGTGAGGCGGGTGTAGGTCTCGGGGCGGCGGTCGCGGAAGAACTGCCAGTTGTTGCGCACCTCGCGCACCATATCCAGGTCGATCTCATGCACCAGCAGCTCGTCTTCTGTGGCGCTGGCCTGGGCCTCGATCTTGCCGCGTGGGTTGACGATGTAGCTGGAGCCGTAGAAGTCGCCGATATTCCAGGGCGCCTCGGTGCCAACCCGGTTGATGGCGGCGATGAAGCAGCCGTTGGCGGCGGCGGAGGCGGGTTGCTCCAGCTCCCATAGGTATTGGGAAAGACCGGCCACCGTGGCAGAAGGGTTGAAAATCACTTCGGCGCCGTTGAGCGCCAGTGCCCGCCAGCCTTCCGGGAAGTGGCGGTCGTAGCAGATGTACACGCCGATCTTGCCGTAGGCAGTATCGAAAACCGGCCAGTTGGATTGCCCCGGCTTGAAGAAAAACTTCTCCCAAAAGCCAGCCACCTGGGGAATGTGTGTCTTGTGGTATTTGCCCAGGTAGCTACCGTCAGCGTCGAATACCGCCGCCGTGTTGTAGTAAACGCCGGTCTCGGTCTCTTCATAGATAGGGACGATGATTACCATGCGGTGCTCGGCCGCGAGCTTCTGCATCATCTGGCAGGTGGGGCCTTCCGGAACCCGCTCGGCGGCGGCGTACCACTTGCTGTCCTGGCTGGGGCAAAAATAGGGCTGATTGAACACTTCCTGGAAGCACAGCACCTGCACGCCTTGCTCGGCGGCTTGCTGAATCATGGGCAGGTGCGCTTCGTTCATCGCGTCACGAATGGCGCCGGGTTCTTGATCAGTGCTGGTATTCAGGGCCATCTGAATCAGGCCAATCTTCATTTTCTGCATGGACTACCCCTCTTTTGTCATAACGCGCCGACCATCCGAATGGATGGGAGGTCAGCTATGGGTGGCTTTTCTGCCGGTATCGATGAGTGGCGGAAAAGATCGCTAGGCGTGTCATGACATCGACTCATGGTCGACACTTATAATTGTTAGCAAAGCTGTCATGATAGACAGTTTTTTGAACATAGCGCTGATTGAAGACGTTTTGCAAGAAGTTTTTATAAAAAGCCTGGTTGTCTTTCAAGTGACTGTTTTTTCTGTTTTTTAAATTTTAAGTTGGCCGTTTTTATCAATTTGGTGAGATGCTGCACTATTATGGCGTTTCTTTTTTATGATTTTAAATCAATAGTTTGTGTTTTGTTTTTTTATTTTCATATTGATTCTTTGCATTCTTATGGTGCGTTTTATGAATATGTCGCTACCCTGTTTAGTAAGTTTTAATACCCGTTGCTATAACAACAATGATGTAGAGAGTTTCTTTTTTATATATGTCTTTTTAGTCAGCTTTGTGTTCAATGAGTTAGCGGTGAGTGTGTGGTTTTGGGCACGCTTATTGCTGGGTAACCTGTTGAACTTTTGAAGATAAAAAAAGCAATGGCGAGGCTAAGGAGACAACGATGACGGCAGCGAAATCTCGAATGATCGATCAGCAGGGGTTGGTCGAACTGGCAGTGGAAGACGATGTACGTGAAAGCGCCCGCTTCAACGAGGATATTGCGCCCACCGAAGCAAAAGAGCGTACCTGGAGCAAATGGAACATTGCGGCGCTGTGGGTCGGTATGTCGATCTGCGTACCCACCTACACTCTGGGCGGCGTGCTCACGGCCTACTTTGGGCTGAGCGTTGGCGAGGCGCTGTTGGCCATTCTGCTGGCCAACGTGATCGTGCTGATTCCGCTGACGCTGAACGCTTTTCCCGGCACCAAATTCGGCATTCCCTTTCCGGTGGTGCTGCGCTCTTCGTTTGGTATCCTGGGCTCCAACGTGCCCTGCCTGGTGAGGGCGCTGGTGGGCTGCGGCTGGTTTGGCATTCAAACCATGTTTGGCGGGCTGGCCATTCACCTGCTGCTGTCGGCGCTGTTTCCCGCCTGGGCGGCGCTGGGAGGTGTCGGCGAGGTGATTGGCTTCTTCGTGTTTGGCGCCATGAACCTGTACGTGGTGATTCGCGGGGCCGAGTCGATCAAGTGGCTGGAAACCCTGGCAGCGCCGCTGCTGCTGGCCGTAGGGATCGGGTTGATGATGTGGGCGTGGCCGCACATGTCGATGACCGAGCTGCTGGCCCAGCCGCCGTCGCGCCCGGAAGGGGCTTCGGTGTATGGTTACTTCTTTGCTGGCCTGACGGCCATGGTGGGCTTCTGGGCAACGCTGTCACTGAACATTCCTGATTTCAGTCGCTTCGCCAAGAGCCAGAAGGACCAGATCGTCGGGCAGATCCTGGGCTTGCCGTTGACCATGTTCTTCTTTGCTGCCCTTGGTGTGGTGCTTACCGCAGCGTCTGAGTCGCTGGTAGGACAGACCATTGCTGATCCAGTCAATTTGATTGGGATGATTGACAGTCCTGCTTGGGTGGTGCTGGCGATGGTATTGATCATTATCGCGACACTCTCCACGAATACTGCCGCTAACATTGTTTCCCCTACCAATGATTTCCAAAATATTGCGCCTAAATTTATCAATCAAACGCGAGGAGTGCTGCTGACAGGGGCTGTAGGGGTGTTGCTGATGGGTTACGACCTGCTGCAAAAGGCGGGGGTGGTGAGCCAGGGCGTTTCTCTGGAGCAGATGTACTCCAACTGGCTGCTGGGCTACTCCAGCCTGTTAGGGCCCATCGCTGGCATCATGGCGGTGGATTACTTCCTGATTAAAAAGCAGCGTTTGGATGTGCCGAGCCTGTATATGGACCACCATGCTTATCCCGCCGTCAATATCGCCGGTTTTATCGCCTTTGGTGTTCCGGTGGCGTTAACGCTGCTCTCGCTGCTGACCGGTACCATGAACTGGTTCTATGACTACGGCTGGTTTACGGGCTCCGCGCTGGGGGCAGTCGTCTATTACCTCGCCAGCCAAGCACTGGCAAAGTCGCCTCAGGTGGGGCCTGTACCTCTCGCGGCGAGTGAGGTCGTAAAATAAGTCGTTATCCGGTTTGATGACTGAACCACGCTATGACGCCCGGCACTTTGCCGGGCGTTATGCTTTATGATTCGCGTTGTTCGACAAACCCCAAAAACGCATCGACCACACGGTTGGGTCGTCGGTCGTGGCGCGTGACCAGCACGAAGGGAATGCGATAGTGCCGAGTGGTCGGATGCAGGGCGCGCATTTTGCCTGTGGCGACCCACTGTGCGGCGACATGCTCGGGTAGAAAGCCGATGAATCGGCCGGTGAGGATCAGGAACGCCGCGCCCTCCCGGTCGGAAGCGGAGGCTTGTAGGTTGAGCGCTTCGTGGGCCTGACGTGCCATGTCGGGAAGCGGATAGCGGGGTCGAATGGCCGGGTATCGAGCGAGCTGGGCGGCGCTCTCGGCGTCGTCGGGTACGCTGAACAGCGGGTGGCCAGCGGAGCAGTATAGGTAAGAGGGCTCGTCGTAGAGCAAGCGTGTTTCCAGGCTGGTGGGCAGGTTCACGGCGGGCACGACGCCCACGTGTAGATGGCCGTCCATCACGCCGCGAATCACCGCATCTGAGGGCTCCATATGAATGTGTACCGTGACCTCATGGTGGGGGGCGGTCAGTGCGGCTAGCGCATGGGTGACATTCATGGCGGGGAGGGTGACGAGATTGTCGGTAATGCCGATGTTCAGCTCGCCTTTGATGGTATGGTGTAGCGCATTCACATCGCTTTTGAACGTTTCCAGCGCCGTAAGCAGTGTGAGTCCCGCCTGGTAAATCTCCTTACCCTCTTCTGTCAGGCTAAAGCCTCCACGCCCCCGTTGACATAGCGAAAAGCCCAGCCTGCTTTCAAGGTCGCTCATGTGCTGACTAATCGCCGAGCGGCTAATGCCCAGCGTGGTCTCGGCTGCAGTGAAGCCTCCGCACTCCACCACCGTTTTAAAAATACGCACTAGACGTATGTCGTAGTCGCTCATTTGGCCTAGCGATGCCATAACTGCCTCTTCTTGATAAAAAGGGCGCTTATTGAAGAATTAAGCTGGCTAAAAACTGATATACATCAAAAAAACAACGCGCCACTATGGGGTGATGTCATCTTGGCCTGGCGTTGGTGTATCTTCCACTGTTCTTTTTTACACTGTATCAGGTGCGCCTGCGGGATACCTGAATAAGGTCGATGTGCCATGTTTCCTTCTCGCAGTGATGCAACGAGCCGCGATGTGCCCGTATTGCCACGTTATCGACGTTTGCAGCGACGCGCGATCGGCTTTTTCTTTTTGGCGCTGTGTGTGGTGGTGTCGCTGTTTGGTTGGCTATTGACTGGCCAGTACCAGCAGGAGATTCGTGCGGCAGAAGCCCGGGCCTCTGCCCGCTCTAACGTCATGACCGAGTGGGCGAAAGGCGTCTTTGGGCAGAGCGGGCAAGCACTTTTCACCTTGGCTCAGCACGTTGAGACCCGCGGGTTCGATAGCGTTGACGGTATGGCTGACATACAGGGGGCCGTAGAAGCCTTGACCCGGTATATGCCGCTGATCAATGAGATCGGTATTCTCAACGACCAAGGACGCGTATGGATCAGTAGTCGTGATAATCGCCATGCGGGCATCGATATTAGTCACACTGATTTTTTTCGCTCATTTCAGCAAGGGGGCCAGCGCGAGCTCGTGACGCCGCTTTACTGGTCGGACGAGGATCGTCAGTTTTATCTCTATCACGCTCGGCGAATCAGCGGCGAAAACGATCGTTTCGATGGCGTCGTGGTCGCGCGTTTGGTGCCCCAAACCCTGATGGACGCTCTTCAACAAATGCGCGTTTATGATGGCGAAAGCATGAGCTTGGTCGACGGTAGCTTGAAGCTCATCGCTCGTCATCCCGTGCCTGATCCACCTGCCTTGGTGGGCATGCAGATCGACGATCCGGCGACACGGCAGTGGCTGACCACCCAGCAAGCCTCTCAAACGTTTACGGCTCGCTCGCCGCTGGACGGGCGCGAGCGCCTGTTCCATATGCAGCGTGTCGGCAATTACCCCGTACTGGTAGTGGTCGGGGTCGATGTGCAGCGCCAGCTTGCCGGTTGGCGTCAACGCGGCCTGGTTCTCACGCTGGCAATGGGAGGGATGTTGCTACTGGGGGCCTGGGGCGTGCGGCACTATTTGAATCGACTGTCGCTCTCGTATCGGCTGCAATCCCGGGAGGCGCGCTTGGACGCGCTGATCAACTCGTTGCAAGATTTGATTTTCGTCTTCGATGGTCAAGGGCGGTTTCGCTTCGTTCACGCCATCGAGAAGGACAAACTTCTGCTGGAAAGCCAGCAAGCGCTAGGGCGACATTATGATGAAGTACTGCCTGCCACGCTGGCCAAGACCTTTGATAAGGTGTTCCACCAAGTCCAGCGCTCCGGACAGGTGGCGACGTTCGAATATCCGTTACTGCTTGGCCAGCAGCAGCGTCACTTTCACGCCACGGTGAGCCCGTTGGCCAGTCACACTCATCACATCGAAGGAGTTTTATCCGTGACCCGCGATATTACCGACGCGAAACAAGCAGAAGTCGAGCTGAAAATCGCGGCTGCGGCTTTTCAGGCGCACTTGGGCATCATGGTGGCGGACGCGCGGGGTAACATTTTAAAGGTCAACGATACCTTCAAACGCATTACTGGCTACAGCGATGAAGAAGTGGTGGGCAAGAACCCGCGCATGTTCAGCTCGGGCCACCATAACGCGGCGTTTTATCGTCGTTTGTGGCGCAGCGTCATGGCCACGGGGAGTTGGGAAGGAGAAATTTGGAATCAGCGCAAAAACGGTGAGCTGTTCCCCGAGTGGCTGACCATTAGTGCGGTATACGACGCGGCGGGCGAGCTGACTCACTACGTCGCCACCATGAGCGATATCAGTGAGCGCAAAGCTGCCGAGCAGGAGATTCACCAGTTGGCGTTTTACGATCCGCTCACCGGATTCGCCAACCGGCGTCTCTTCATGGACCGTGTCGGCACGGCGCTGAAGGAGCTAAACCGCCATCAGCGCTGTGGCGCGCTCTTGCTGATCGACATCGATAACTTCAACCATGTGAACGACACCTTGGGGCATCACGCGGGGGACCAACTGTTGCAGTGCGTGGCCCGCCGATTCGGTCAAATGCTGCGTGACACCGACACGCTCGCTCGGCTGGGCAGTGACGAATTTGCCGTGTTGATCGAAGGCGTGGATGGTAGCCCACGCCAAACGCACGCGTTAGTCGAGCACATCGCCAAAAAACTGTTAGCGGCGCTGGACGAGCCCGTCCCAATTGGTGAAGAGAGTGCCGTGGTGAGTGCCAGCGTGGGCATTACCATCGTGTCGGATAGTCAGCGGAGCGCCGACGACTATCTACAGCAGGTAGATATGGCGCTCTCTCAAGCCAAGACGGGCGGGCGACAATCGCTGCGTTTCTTCGATCCCTCCATGCAGGCCGCGCTGCTGGCCAAAGTGAAGCTTGAGGCGGAACTGCGCCAGGCATTGGAGAATCAGCAATGGCGACTTCACTATCAGCCTCAGGTGGATCGCCACGGTATGCTCACCGGGGTGGAAGCGCTGCTGCGTTGGCAGCACCCCGAGCGTGGCATGGTCTCTCCGGGGGAGTTTATTCCACTACTGGAGAGCACCGGGCTGATCAACGACGTGGGCGAATGGGTATTGGAGGAGTCCTGCCAGCAGCTTGCTCGCTGGGCGCCTTCACCGCTGCTCAGCCACCTGACGATCTCGGTCAACATCAGTCCGCTGCAGTTTCGCGAGGCGGACTTTTTGTCCCGCGTGGAGCACGTATTTCAGCGCACCCAAGCGCCGCTGGCCCAGCTCAAGCTCGAAGTCACCGAGTCACTCTTCGTGGAGGCCCGTGACGACGCTCGAGATAAAATGTTGAGCTTGAAGGCGTTGGGTGTGCGCTTTTCATTGGACGATTTTGGCACCGGCTACTCGTCGTTGGCCTATTTGGCTCAGTTGCCGCTGGATCAGCTAAAAATCGATCAGTCCTTTGTACACCAAGTACTTGAGAGCAAGGCCAATGCGGCGATCGTGGAGAGTACCATCGCCCTGGCCAAGAGCTTGAACCTCGACATCATTGCCGAGGGGGTCGAAACCCAGACCCAGCAGGTGTGGCTCATGGCTCACGACTGCCACGCCTTTCAAGGCTATTTGTATGGTCGCCCGGTTCCGGTCAGTGAGATCGAGGCGATGGTATCAGGGCGCTTCCACTCGTGAGCGAGCCAGCTGTGCATGCAGGGTGGCGATGAGCGCCGCGTGTTCGATAGTGTCGATAGCGTCGGAGGGGATAGGGTCGGGGGTAATCACTTCGATCCGCGAGTCTTGCCGCCAGGCGCTGCTGGCGACGCTGAGCGCTCCGTCGGCGCGGTTGAGCCGTTTCCAGCCATCCGTGGTGTGAAACACGCCCTTCACCCGAGCGGAGGTAGGTAATTCACCGACACAGTGGGCAAGCAGGTCGAGGTCGAAGCGTTCGGTGGGGTGCCAGCGCAGGCCGGTACTGGTGTAGCCCAAGGTGTTGGCGGTTTGCTGCTGAGGTGCCCCGGGCGGCGGTGGGAAATCGAAAAACGCGCCATCCAGGCTCGGGGCCGCCGCCAAGGCGTGGTGCGCGTCAGGCATCGCGGTCTGCGCTGGCTGGCTGGCCTGACCGCTCTCCAGCAGCAGCGCCACGGGAAGTTTGCCGTGGTCGACGATATGCACCCACTTTGGCGTTGGCCATAGCGCACCGACAAACTGCTGCGCTCGACGATGCTGGGCCTCGCTTGCTTGGTCACCCATCGTAATGGCGATGGCATCGGCCATCTGCAGCTGGTCTTGAAACGTCTCGTGCTCGCGCACGCGGGTGTCGTCCAGGCGACGAGGGTCGAGCGTGGCGATAATATCTTGTACGGCTACCACATCCTGAAACGCCTCACCGCGCAGCAGGTCGAGCAACCCCGCCGGGTGGCCAAGGCCGGAGGGCTCGATGATCACCCGGTCAGGCTTGCTGCGCGCCAACAGATTGACCAGCGCGGCCTGTAACACGAACGCAAGCTGACAGCACAGACAGCCGCCGGGTAGGCCCTTCACCACCACATCGTCGCGGCGATCGAACATGGCTTGGTCGATGCCGATCTGACCAAATTCGTTGACCAGAATGGCCCACTTCTCATCCACAGGCTTTTGTTCGATCAGGCTGTGGATAAGCGTGGTTTTACCGCTACCTAAAAAGCCGGTGACGATGTGAACGGGTACGCGTGACGCAGCAGCCAACGGTTAGCCTCCGGTCATGTTCATGAAACGCACCACCTGCACATCACCGTCGGTGGTGAAGTGGTGGCGTTCTGGCTTGAGCGGCAGGGCGTTGATAATGGCGGTTTTGAGCGCCTGCATGTCGCCAGGGTGGCGGCGCAACACGGCGCGCAAGTCCACCGAGTGTTCATTCCCTAAGCACAGCAGCAGACGGCCTTCCACGGTGACCCGAACGCGGTTACAGCTATCGCAGAAGTTGTGGCTATGGGGCGAGATAAAGCCTACGCGGCTATCGCTGTCGGCCATTCTGAAGTAGCGCGACGGCCCGGGCGTGGTCTCGGTAGTCGCCGTCAGCGGGTAGCGGGTTTCGATCATCGCCTGGACGTCGTCGCTGGAGTAGAAAGTCTCCGCCCGGGAGTGATCCGATACATCGCCCAGCGGCATCTCCTCGATGAAACTGATATCGAGGCCTTCCTGGCGGGCAAAGGTCACCAAGTCGAGCACTTCGTCTTCGTTGCGGCCCTTCAAAATTACCGCGTTCAGCTTGATGCGCTCGAAGCCCGCCTCTTGGGCGGCGTGGATGCCGTCGATCACTTTGGCGAGATCGCCGGTGCGCGTGAGCTGCTTGAAGCGCTCGGGATCGAGAGAGTCGAGGCTGATATTGAGCCGACGCAAGCCGCCTTGGTAGAGCCGCTTGGCGTGTTTACGTAGGCTGGCACCGTTGGTGGTCATGGTGAAGTCGTCCAGCCCCGGCAGAGCGCCGATGTCGTCCACGAGTTGCTCGATGCCTTTACGCACCAGCGGCTCCCCCCCGGTCAGGCGGATTTTCTCGACACCCAACTCGGTGAAGGCGCGTGCCACCATGGCCAGCTCTTCCAGTGTGAGGACTTGCGCACGGGGAAGAAACGTCATTTCCTCGCTCATGCAGTACACGCAGCGAAAGTCGCAGCGGTCAGTGACCGACATGCGTACGTAGCGTACCCGGCGGCCAAAATCGTCGATCAGTTGTTCGGTCATTGCCAGCTCGTTATGGGTTGAATGCAGACCGCCTCGCCTGGCTGAGCGCCTGCTTGGTCATCGCCAAGTTCGATCAAACAGTTGGCCATCACCATGGATGTCAAAATACCCGAACCCTGGGCGCCGGTGCTGCGCACGTGCAGCACTCCCTGGTCATCGCACGTATAGACACCGCGCAAAAAATCCGTGCGTTTCAAACGACTTTTGAGAGACGTTTGGGCCACCGCCGTCAGCCGTCGCGGTGCTGCCGGTGGTTGGCTTTGCAGCCGCTGCAGCAGCGGCACCACGAACTGACTAAACGTTACCATGACGGCCACCGGGTTGCCCGGCAGACCCACGAACGGCGTGCGCGAATCGCCTAGCTGGCCGCAGGCCATGGGGCGACCGGGGCGCAGCGCCACTCGCCAAAAGGCCAGCCGCCCAAGGGCCTCCAGCGCGGTGCGTGTGTAATCCGCATGACCGACCGATACGCCACCACTGGTGATCACTAGGTCGCACTGTGTCGCAGCCTCGGCCAGCGCCCGTTCGATGGTGTGCGGGTCGTCGGGCAAAATGCCTAGATCCACGACCTCGGCCCCTTGCTCGCTGAGCATGCCCATCAGGGTAAACCGGTTGGTATCGTAAATCCCGGCGTTGGGCAACGGCTCCCCTGGCGGCGTGACTTCGTTGCCGGTAGAGAAAATCGCGACCTTGGGACGACGATACACCGTGATCTCGGCATAGCCCAGCGAGGCTGCCAGACCCATGCCTGCAGCGTCCAGCCGGGTGCCTGCCGTCAACGCCACATCGCCCTCGGCAATGTCCTCGCCCGCTTGGCGAACGTGCTGCCCGACGCTGACGCGCTCAGGGCGTTCGACGGTGACACGGTGCGCCTCTTCGATGAGCTGTTCACGCATGATGACCGTATCGGTGCCGCTAGGCATGGGCGCGCCGGTGGTGATGCGTACGCACTGGCCGGGCAGCACGCGACCGTCGAACGCTTGCCCGGCAACGGCGTCGCCGATGATCGGAAAGTGCGCATCATGAAGCGGCGCTTCGGGCCATGCCAGGGCAACGCCATCCATCGCCGCGTTGGTATTTTGCGGCACATTGATTCGGGCAGTGATGTCGACGGCCAGCCTGCGCCCGTAGGCGCGGCTCAGCGGCACCTGCTCGACGGCCACCGGCGCTTCCACCAGCGTCATCAGCGCCGCTCGGGCGGCCTCGACACTCAGCATCTGCTCGCCCAGCTCGAAACACGATAGGCTCATGGCACCTCCTGGGAGGATGTCGTCATGGCCTGCTCCAAACGCGCTTTTTCCTCTTCGGTGTTGAGGTTGGCGAACGCTTCCGGGCAATCCGACATATCGACGCGGCACCAAGCGTGGCGGGCGTACCAACGGTCGATTTTACGCTCGCCGTCGGCCAGCGTCGCGGCCAGATCGTCGGCCAGCGACGTGCGCAGTAGCGCGATGACCGGGTGCAGGCGCTCGCCATCGAAGGCCACGGCAATGTCGTGTTCGACACCTTCTTGGATAACCCCCGCGATCATCCGCGACACCAAATCGAAGGGCAGCGCCGGGGAGTCGCAAGGGGCGACCAATAGCCACGGCGTTTGGGCGGCACATAGGCCGCTGTAAATACCCATCAGCGGACCTTTGAAACCGCCTTCGGCATCAGCGATGACGCGGTCGGCAAACAGCGCGTAGGCATCGCCGTTGCGGTTGGCGTTGATCATCAGCTCATGCACATGACCGTCAAAGCGTTTGACGGTATGCGCCACCAGCGGCAGGCCCGCGAAAGGCTCGAGCCCCTTGTCTCGACCGCCCATACGGCGACCCTCGCCGCCGGCGAGAATCATTCCGGTGAGATCCTGCTTGGCCATCATACGCCTGCCTCCTTGGACGAGCGCGCGCTGGGCGGTTTGGGGGGAATGGCGTCTAGGGTCAAGCGGCCAGCGGTGTTGATCGCTTGGAAGCTTTTGCCTTTGGCCCGAGCGATCAGCATGACGCCGAAACGTTCGGCCAGCTCTACGCCTTTTTGCGTCACGCCTGAGCGCGATACCAGCACGCTAATGCCCATTTGCGCGACTTTAAGCACCATTTCGGAGGTGAGGCGGCCGGTGGTATAGAAAATATCGGCGCACTGGCTGTCCGCTTGATTGAGCCACTGGCGGCCGGCCAGCGTATCGACGGCGTTATGGCGGCCCACGTCTTCGACGAAATCCAGCACCCGCGCTTGGTGGCACAGCGCACAGCCGTGAACCGCCCCCGCGCTGCGATAGGTGTCGTTATAGGTGTTCAAATTAGCCAATAAATCATACAGAGTGGATTGCGCCAACGGTGTCTCGGGCAGCGCGGTCAGGGCGGTTTGCTCCAGCAGGTTTCCGAACACGGTACCTTGGCCGCATCCGGTCGTCACGGTGCGTTTGCCCAGGCGCGCTTCCAAGTCCTCCGGCAGATGGCGAGTGACGATCACCGCTGCTTCGACGTCCCAATCGACCTGCACGGCAGCCAAATCCTCGGCGCTGCGCAATAGACCCTGATTACGCAAGTAGCCTACCACCAGCGCTTCTGGGTCGTCTCCTAGGGTCATTAGCGTGACGATCTCGCGCTTATTGAGGTAGACCGTGAGCGCACGCTCGGCGGCAATCGCCTGGGCGCGCGTGTCGCCGTAGGCATCCATGACATCGATGGTGGTCGTGGCCGGTAAGCGGGCTCGGCTTAGCTGAAGGGCGGGCATCCGCAATCCTCACTGATACCAAAACGTGGTGTGGGTAACGCAAACACGGCGAACATTACGATAATAGTTGAGTAAAATAGTCTGAGTTGACGATGATGGCGCTCAAAAGGCTTACTTGTCTACCCGTTCAAGGTCTAAGGGGGTGAAACCCATGAGTGATAATTTGCGCGCGCTGAGCGTCACCTTGATGGCGGAGGCCAAGCAGGTGGGACGTTTCACACAGACCCAGTGGCGTATTGCCGAGCTCGTGCCGGGCGACCAGGGGGAGTGTGTTCTCAACTTGCAGCTCTACATGACCGAGCGAGCGGCCTACCGGTTCAACCTTACCTCGTCCACACCGCGCCTGTTCGTGCGTGCTGGATTCACGGGGCAGACCCCGACGCCCGATGCGATGACCGCCAGCCAAGACGTCGCCGCGGGCTGGCTCGATGGCGAGCAGCAGGTGTTGGAAGCGCCCATGCCGATGGCGATTCAAGTGTGGATCGAGCACTACCTCGCCCGCCACGGTGACGCCCCGGTGGAAACCCGCAAGAAAAAACGCAAAGGAGCCGGGCGTGGTAAAGAGACCCCGGCCAAGGAGCAGCCGCAGTGAGCCGTTTTGAGCGCTGGTCGCGTAAAAAGCGCGGTCTCGATGACGATAATCTTCCGCCTAGCTCGTCTGAAACTGACTCTTCCGAGCCTACGGGTGTCGAGCAAGGTGAGCGCGTCAGGCCGTCGGCGGAACAGCGCGCTAATGTTGCCGATCATGGGGCCGATGACGTAGCAGTCGAGGCAGCCACTGACGAGCAAGAGACGTCAGCGTTGCCACCCCCCGGTAGTTTGGACCACACGCTGCCCGATCCGGATACGCTGCCTGCTGGCAGTGATTTCAGTGCCTTCATGGTGCCTGGCGTGAGCGCCGCCCTGCGCCGTCGCGCACTACGCAGGCTCTGGGCCACCGGTAACTACAACGTGCGCGATGGTCTGGACGATTACGACGCTGACTACACTCAGCAATTGAAGCCGATGGCGAGCGAGCTGGCGGGCAAGCTGCGGCGCTGGGCCAATAAAGCAGAGGAGGCCCTCGATAAGCTGGACGAGTCCGCGCAAAACGACGCAGAACGCGCGGGCCATGATGAGGATGAGAAGGGAGCTGGGCAGGGGAGCGCTTGCACAAGTGATGACAGTTTTGTACAAAGTGTCTCACTAGACGACCGGTCTGATGATTCCGATCACGCTCTGGGAGAGCGAAAAAAAGACGGTTAGCTTTTTGAATCAGTGGGTTGTAAAAAACCGAGCAGGCTTGCGTTGACAGCGATTCGACCAATGGAAGTGGCAAAAAAGCGGTTTGCGCCGTACGCTGATACAATAAGCTATGTCGATATAACGTCGAAAGTCATCCTCGAAATGACGACATCTAAACGCTAATTATAACAAAAACGACCTCTTGACCGTGAGAATGCATGAACCAACGAATCCAACTGGCGTCGATCGACGACCAGCGTAACGCCGCCGCCCGTGAAGCGGTGCGTCGGCGTATCTCATGGCCGGTGAATTTAACGCCTGCCAACGTGACCTACCATAGCCGAGGGCACGTATTGCTACTGGGTCGTGCAGCGTCCGTCAGCTCAGCGGCGCGTGCGCTGCAAGGTCGTGGGCTCGCGTCGCTGACGCTGCTGACGACGGATGTCGCTGTCGATCTTCCTGCCACCAGCGAGCCGGTTACCGCACACCTGCTGAGCACACATCAGCAGCCCCAACTGCGTATTGCGGGCCACCTGGGCGGGTTCCGAACCACCCTGGCTCAAGCCGATGGCGACGCGCTCAATCTGGCGCAAGCATTGATCGAACGCGACGTTTTCGACGTGGTGCTGGATCTCACCGAAGGCGCATTGGACGTGGCTGCATGGGAGTTGCCGCCGCCGGGCTACCTGCGCCTCGCGTGGGAGCGTCAGGAGGCAGAGCGTGCCGACGTGCTGGAGAGCGTGACCGAACTGGTGGGCGAATTCGACAAACCGCGCTATTTCCAGGTCAATACCGATCTTTGTGCCCACTCGTCCAGTGGTAACGTTGGCTGCACCCGCTGTCTCGACGTCTGCCCGGCGGATGCGATTGCCAGCATCCAAGGCCGTATCGAGTCGCGCATCGAGATCGATCCGTTTCTCTGCCAGGGCGTGGGGAGCTGCACCAGCGCGTGCCCGACCGGTGCCATCGAGTTTCGCCTACCGGAAACCCGCCGGCAGCAGGATACGCTCGCCACTTGGCTATCTGCCTACCGCGACGCCGGTGGCGAGGTGCCGGTGCTGCGCTTCATCACCCATGACTCGCTGGAAGCCGAGCGCAACGCAGGTATTACCACGCCGGGTCATATCATCGATGCACCCTTAGAAGAACTGGGCGCGGCGGGTCACGACCAGTGGCTGACGGCACTTGCCAGCGGTGCCGCCGAAGTGCGCATTCAGCTTCACGATGACATGCCGAATCGGCTCAGCGCGTTTTTAGAGCAGCAAATCGCCCAGGCGCACGCGCTACTGACCGCGCTTGGCCACGACACGGCACGCATCAAGCTGCTGCCTGCTGGAGCCGAGAGCGAGCGCGATGCGCTGCCGAGCCTCACTCCGCTCACCGAGTCGCCGTTGAACTTCGACGAGCCTAACAAGCGTGCCCGCCTGAACGTGGTTCTGACGCGACTGGCCGAGTTGGGTGCGCCCAGCGGTGAACGTCATGTCATGCCTCAGGGCGCGGCGTACGGTGGTATTCAGGTGGATAGCGCGGCCTGCACGCTGTGCCACGCCTGCGTCAGCAACTGCCCAACGCCTGCGCTCAAGTCAGGGGGCAACGCCCCCGCGCTGAGTTTTCTCGAAGCAGACTGCGTGCAGTGCGGGCTCTGCGAACAGGCCTGCCCGGAAGACGCCATTACGCTGGCGCCGGGGTTCCTCGCCGCGCCCGAGCGCGACACACGGCACATTTGCCATGAGGAGGCGGCGTTCGAGTGCATCGGCTGCGGTAAGCCGTTCGCCACGGCCAGTACCGTGGCCACCATCAAAGCCAAGCTGGCCAATCACCCTTATTTTGCCGGGGATGCCATGGCGCGGTTGGAAATGTGCGAAGACTGCCGGGTGAAAGACGTTTGGAAAACCATGGCGCGCGACCCTAACGCGCAACTAAAGGTATGAAGCTATGAGCGATGCAATGCCGACGCTAAGCGACACCGATGCACTGCGCATGGATATCTACCAACTGCTCGCCAGCCTGCTGCGCCAAGCGCCGGATGGCGAGCTGCTGGCGTGGTTGGCGAGCTTGGATAACGAGCAAGACGGTAGCCGTATTGCCGAGTGTTGGGCGGCGCTGTCGCTGGCCGCGGCCCAGAGCGATGTCGACGGCTTGAAACGGGCGCATTTTCGCCACTTGGTCGGCGTGATTCAAGGCGACGTAGTCCCCTATGCGTCTTGGTACCGAAATGGCGAATTGATGGAAGCCGCGTTGGTCGCACTGCGCCAAGACCTCCGAGCGCTGGGCTTCGAGCGCTGCGAGCATACCCGGGATCCAGAAGATCACCTGGCCGCGGTGTGTGAAGTGATGGCCATGCTCATCGCGGCACAAAATGGCGAGCAATTTACCTTTTTTCAACGGCATCTTGCCCCTTGGGCCAGCCGCTGTTGGGATGACCTTGCCAACGTAGACACCGCTTTCTATGCAGCGCTGGGGCAGTTGGGTAGCGCTTTCATGGAGAGCGAACAGGCACGCTTGAGCGATCAGACGGCCTATCGACCGGTACGCATAGTGGAGCCTGCTTCCTATGATGCCGGTGCAGCGCGCAAAGCCACACCGTGACGTGACCGTGCGCAGCGGTAAGTGAACGACAGGCCTGCTGGCCACGTATAAGAAAAGCATGAAAGAGGAGAACCCCATGCACCAGTCACATAACCCTGAGCGCCGCCGGTTTATGAAAACCGTTGGTTTAGGCACCGCTGCTGCGGGTGCCGCCGCTGCGGTCGGCCACGTCACCTTGGCACAGGCGGATGACAAGAGCCCGGTCGAGCGCGATAAGCAGACGGTGAACTACCGTGAGACCGACCATATTCGTGCTTACTACGCATCGCTGCGTGACTGACGGCGAACTGCCAGGAGATTTGCCATGCGTTTAACTCGTAAAACGAACGCCCCTGCGACCACTGGACTGGGTATTTCCCGTCGTCAGTTCTTGAAGCGTACGGGCGTCGCCACTGGCGGCGTTGCCGCAGCAGGCTTCATGGGCGCGCCGATGATGCAGCGCACCGAAGCGGCGAATAAAACGCCGGTGCTCGACTCCCCGGTGGAGACCAAGCGCACCATCTGTTCCCACTGCTCGGTGGGTTGTGGTGTCTATGCCGAAGTGCAAGAGGGAATCTGGACCAAACAGGAGCCTGCCTTCGACCACCCGATCAACCGTGGGGCCCACTGTGCCAAAGGCGCGTCGCTGCGCCAGCACGGCCACTCCACGCGCCGCTTGAAGTACCCGATGAAGTTAGTGGCGGGCGAGTGGCAGCGCATGGACTGGGACGAGGCGGTCAACGAGATCGGCGACAAGCTGCTCGAGCTGCGCGACAGCTACGGCCCGGACAGCGTTTACTGGTTGGGCTCGGCGAAGTTCAACAACGAGCAGGCGTATCTGATGCGCAAGCTCGCCTCCATGTGGGGCACCAACAACACTGACCACCAGGCACGTATTTGTCACTCCACGACCGTGGCGGGTGTAGCCAATACCTGGGGTTATGGAGCGATGACCAACTCGCTCAACGATATGCACAACAGCAAGGCGATCCTGTTCATTGGCTCGAACCCCAGTGAAGCGCACCCGGTCGCCATGCAGCACATCCTGATTGCCAAAGAGCGCAACAACTGCGACATCATCGTCGCAGACCCGCGCTTTACGCGTACGGCGGCGAAAGCCAACAAGTACGTGCGCATTCGCCCCGGCTCGGACGTGGCTTACATCTGGGGCTTGCTGTGGCACATCTTCGAAAACGGCTGGGAAGATAGTGAGTACATCAGCCAGCGCGTCTATGGCATGGACGATGTGCGGGCCGAAGTCGCCCAGTTCCCGCCCAGCGTCGTCGAAGACATTACTGGCGTACCCGAAGCCGAGATGTTCGACGTAGCCAAGCGTCTTGCCGACAACCGCCCCGGCTGCGTGGTGTGGTGCATGGGCGGTACTCAGCACACCACCGGCAACAACAACACCCGCGCCTACTGCATTCTAGAGCTAGCGCTGGGTAACATCGGTAAATCCGGTGGCGGCGCCAACATCTTGCGTGGTCACGACAACGTGCAAGGCGCGACCGACTTGGGGCTAGGGTGTGACTCCCTGCCGGGTTACTACGGCTTGGCAGAGGGGGCATGGCAGCATTGGGCCAAGGTGTGGGACGTGGACTACGAATGGCTGAAAGGCCGCTTCGACGACACCGAGTACGCCGATGGCAAACCGATGTACTCCAGCGGTATCACCGTCTCTCGCTGGGTGGATGGCGTGCTGGAAGAGGATGACAACATCTCCCAGCGCACTGCGTTGAAAGCGATGTTCTACTGGGGCCACGCGGTCAACTCGCAAACCCGCGGCGTCGAAATGCAGAAGGCGATGCAGAAGCTGGAGATGATGGTCATCGTCGACCCGTATCCCACCGTTGCCGCTGTCATGCATGACCGTACCGACGGCGTGTACCTGCTGCCCGCCGCCACCCAGTTTGAAACGACCGGTAGCGTCACGGCAACGAACCGCTCGATTCAGTGGCGCGACCAGGTCATCGAGCCGCTGTTCGAGTCCAAGCCGGACCACGAAATCATGTATCTATTTGCCAACAAGCTCGGCTTTGGCAACGAGTTCGTGAAGAACTTCGCGATGGAAGGCAATCGACCGGTGATCGAAGACGTACTGCGTGAAATTAACAGCGGTATGTGGACCGTCGGCTACACCGGCCAAAGCCCAGAGCGCTTGAAAGAGCACCAGCAAAACTGGCACACCTTCAGTTTTGAGAACCTGCGTGCCCAGGGCGGCCCTGCCGATGGCGACTACTACGGCCTACCGTGGCCCTGCTGGGGAACGCCTGAGTTCAAGCATCCCGGCTCGCCCAACCTCTACGACACCAGCGTCCCGGTCATGGAAGGCGGCATGGGCTTCCGCGCCCGCTTCGGTATCGAGCGCGACGGTGTGAACCTGCTGGCGGAAGGCTCGGCACCGGTTGGCGGTGACATCGACGACGGCTACCCGGAGTTTACCGATCAGCTGCTCAAAGATCTGGGCTGGTGGGATGATCTCACCGATGAGGAGAAAGCAGCGGCCGAAGGCCAAAACTGGAAGACCGACTTCTCCGGCGGTATCCAGCGGGTGGCCATCGAACACGGTTGTGCGCCTTACGGCAACGCCAAAGCGCGCGCCGTGGTGTGGACCTTCCCAGATGCCGTTCCGAAACACCGGGAGCCGCTCTACACCACCCGCCGTGACCTGGTCGAGCGCTACCCGACATGGGACGATTTCGACTCCATCATGCGTCTGCCCACGATGTACAAAACCATCCAGGACCGTGACAACAGCGCGGAGTATCCGATCATTCTGACCTCCGGTCGCTTGGTCGAGTACGAAGGTGGCGGTGAAGAGACGCGCTCCATGTCCTGGCTGGCCGAGCTGCAGCAGGAGATGTTCGTCGAAATCAACCCAGCCGATGCCAACGACATTGGCATCCGCGATGGCGATCAGGTGTGGGTCGAAGGCGCCGAAGGTGGTCGGGTCAAAGTAAAAGCACTGGTGACGCCCCGCGTGGATCGTAAAGTGGCGTTCATGCCGTTCCACTTTGGCGGCGTGTTCCAGGGCGAAAGCCTGCACGACCGCTACCCGGAAGGCACCGTTCCCTACGTGACTGGTGAAGCGGCCAATACCGCGACCACCTACGGCTACGATCCGGTGACACTGATGCAAGAGACCAAGTGCACCATTTGCCGTATCGAACGCGCCAGCTAACACGACCTGACCAGACAGCATGCCGGTGTGGCTACCCCCGCACCGGCACGAGGAGAACACCATGGCTCAAATGAAATTTATGTGTGACGCCGAGCGCTGCATCGAGTGCAATGGCTGCGTCACTGCCTGTAAGAATGCCAATGACGTCGAGTGGGGCATTCAGCGCCGCCGCGTGGTGACCCTGAACGACGGTGAAGCGGACGAAATGTCCATCTCCGTTGCCTGCATGCACTGCGACGATGCCCCCTGCATGGCGGTATGTCCCACCGACTGCTTCTACAAAACCGACGACGGCATCGTACTCCACGATAAAGACCTATGTATCGGCTGTGGTTACTGCCTGTACGCCTGTCCCTTTGGCGCGCCGCAGTTCCCGCAGCAAGATGCGTTCGGCGAGCGCGGCAAGATGGACAAGTGCACCTTCTGCGCTGGTGGTCCCGCCGAAACCAAAGAAGAGGAGTACCAGAAGTACGGCTCTAACCGCATCGCAGAAGGCAAGCTGCCGCTGTGCGCCGAGATGTGCTCCACTAAAGCGCTGCTGGCCGGAGACGCGCAGGACGTTGCCGATATCTTCCGTCAACGCGTGGTACACCGTGGCCATAAAGATGGTGCGTGGTCGAACAATCCTCAGGCTAGCACTGACAACCTTGCCTACGATGCTGCCCGCAAAGGGTAAGGAGGCGTGTCATGACAACCTTGACCATGACAAAGGTGCCCTCACGGGCGCCTAGCGGCACCGCTAGCTGGCTACAGCGCGGCTGGCGTCTCTGTCTCATGCTGGTACTGTTGGTGGCCAGCCTGGGCGTCACCCAAATGGCCGTGGCGCAAGCCGATCCAGATCGTGAAATGACCACGGCTGCGCCGGGCATCACCGCCGACCAGTGGCGTCAGGTGCGCAGCGGAGAAACCGGGCCCAACTACCGCGACTCGCGGCATGAAAGTAACTACAACCTGATCAACGCGAGCGGCGAAACGTGGCGCATTCTGCGTAATCGCTGGGTGTCGCCGTTTGGCATGATTGCCATTGGCGGCATGGCAGCACTGATCGCGCTGTTCTACTTCATCGTCGGGCGGAAGTATCTGGAAGAGCCGCGCACCGGTCGTCTGCTACTGCGCTGGTCGCTGCTAATGCGCGCTCTACACTGGACCGTCGCCACGCTGTTCATCACCCTGGCATTGACCGGACTCAACCTGCTGCTGGGTAAGTTCGTGTTCCGCTCTCTATTTGGCGATGCCGTATGGGGCTGGATGGTGTCGGCCTCCAAAGTGCTGCACAACTATTTGGGACCGATCTTCGGGGTGCTGCTGGTGATCATGCTGATTAGCCTGATCAAAGAGAACATTCCCAAAAAGCACGACTGGGTATGGTTCAAAAAAGGCGGCGGCATGATTGGCAAAGGCCATGTCGATGCGGGCTTCTGCAACGGCGGTGAAAAAGCCTGGTATTGGCTGCTGGCATCCGTCGGCATTCTGGTGGTGGCGAGCGGCTTCGTGCTCGACTTCCCCAATTTCGACCAGGGTCGCGACACCATGCAGTGGGCCAACATCATCCACGCCGTAGGAGCGCTCGGCCTGACCGCCGTGTCGCTGGGCCACATCTACATCGGCACGCTGGGCACGGAAGGCGCGCTGGAAGGCATGACCACCGGCTACGTGGATGAAACCTGGGCCAAAGAGCACCACAATTTGTGGTACGAAGAGGTCAAAGATCAGGCCATCAGCGAAGAAGAGATAGCGGCGCGTAAAGCGGGTGACAGCGGCGAGCATTCGGCAGCCAACTCTGCCGCTAAGCCAAGCTGAGTCACTCCGTCGACATCAGTGAACGTGAATGCCCTTCGACACCGCCTTCGGGCGGTGTCTTTTGTTATGCTGCACTTCCATGCATTGGGAAAGAGGAATGACCATGGCGACATTTGACGAACTGGATGCCACCACCCGCACCGAGCTGGAGGCCGCCGCGTTTCGCCGCCTGCTGAAGCATCTGGATGACAATAAAGACGTGCAGAACATCGACCTGATGATTCTGGCGGACTTCTGCCGTAACTGCCTCTCGAAATGGCTGGTGACCGCCGCTGATCAGCACGGCACCGAGCTGGATCTGGAGGCCGCCCGCGAGTATGTCTACGGCATGCCCTACAGTGAGTGGAAGGCGCATCACCAGGGCGAGGCGACGCCGGAACAGCTCGCCGCGCTCGAGGCGCGTCAAGCCAGGAAACAAGCCAATGCTCGAAATGAGCGCGAGGAGTAGCCGATGGATGCCATGGAAGCGCTGAACATCGCGGTGCTCACCGTCTCGGATACTCGCACGGAAGAGACCGATCGCTCGGGCCAATCGCTGGTGCAGCGGTTGACCGAGGCGGGCCACCGCTTGGCCGACAAGCGCATCGTGCCGGATGACGTGTATCAAATTCGGGCGGTGGTGGCGCAGTGGATCGCCGACCCCAGCGTGCAGGTGGTGCTGACCACCGGTGGCACCGGATTTACCGGGCGTGACTCCACACCCGAGGCGGTCTCGGTACTGCTGGATAAACGCATCGAAGGCTTTGGCGAGCGCTTTCGCCAGCTGAGCGGCGATGAGATCGGTAGCTCCACCATTCAGAGCCGCGCGCTGGGCGGTTTTGCCAACGCCACGGTGGTGTTTTGTCTGCCGGGCTCCACCGGCGCTTGCCGCACCGGCTGGGACGGCATCCTGGCCGAGCAGCTCGATAGCCGCCATAAGCCCTGTAACTTTGCCAACTTGGTGATTCCAGGCCGGGGGCAGCATGGCTGAGCTGCAGCCGATCGAAACGGCGCTCGACGCGCTGCTGGCCGAGGTTATGCCGCTAGCGGTTGAACGAGTCGCGTTGAACGACGCCGCTGGCCGTGTGCTGGCCGAGCCGGTCACGGCGACGCTGGACGTGCCTCCTTTCAATAACAGCGCGATGGATGGCTATGCGCTGCGCGCTGTAGACGCCGGTAAGTGGCTGTTGGTCAGCCAGCGAGTTGCGGCGGGCGATACGGCACAGCCGCTGGCAGCGGGCACCTGCGCGCGGATTTTCACCGGCGGGCAGATGCCCCCCGGCGCTGACTGCGTAGTGATGCAGGAGCGGGTGGTCGAAAAGGAGGGCGAAGCGCTTATCCCAGACGATGTGCCTGCCGGTGATAACGTGCGCTTGCAGGGGCGCGACGTACGTCAAGGCGATCTGCTGCTCAATGCAGGTGAGCGCTTGGAGGCCGCAGCGTTAGGGCATTTAGCGGGGCAGGGCATCACCGACGTCAGCGTTCGTCGTCGTCCTCGGGTGGCGCTGCTCTCCACCGGTGATGAGATCGTCGATCCCGGTACGCCGCTCGAGCCTGGCCAGCTGTATAACTCCAACCGCCCGATGCTCAAGCGCCTGCTAGAGACGTTTGGTGCTGAGGTGGTTCAGTTGGTGAGCGTACCCGATGACTACGCCCAGACCGTCGCGCTGTTGAACGCCGCAGCTGCCGACGCCGACGTGGTGGTGAGCACGGGTGGTGTGAGCGTGGGTGAGGAAGACCACGTCAAAGCGGCCCTGGAATCGCTAGGCCAGCTCGATATGTGGAAGCTGGCGATTCGTCCCGGTAAGCCCCTGGCGTTGGGGCGACTCCCCCGTGACGACGGTAGCCTTGCGCGTTTCGTGGGGTTACCGGGCAACCCGGTATCGGGGTTCGTGGGCGCATGGCTGTTTCTGCGGCCGCTCATTGGGGCGCTCCTAGATTGCCCCTCGCTTGGGTCGTTGCCGCGACTGACGGCCACGGCTAGGTTCGCCACTGACACCGGTCCGCGCCAGCATTACATGCGCGTGGCGTTGCGCTTTACCGCCGAGGGGATAGAGGCCGAGGCGTTCGACGACCAAAACTCAGCCGTGCTCTCTTCGTGTATTGCGGCTGATGCGTTGGCCGTGATCGAACCGCACTGCCAAGTAGAGCCGGGCAGCCGGGTGACCTGTTTGTGGTTAGTCCACTGAGTCAGAATCGACGGGCAGGCCGAGTCGTCCACCCTCAAGAAGAAGCGTCATGGACGCTCCTTCCAGGGCGACGCCGCAAAGCGCCGGGTAGGAAGTGCGGGCGGCCAAAAGCGGCGGCAGAGGGTGGAGGTCAGCGACCTGGAGAGGGATAAGCTCGCTGTCGCCAGGCAGGCCAAGCTGCCAAGGGCCTTGGCGGTCGATCAGCGTGAGCCAGCGACTCGAGTGTCCAGGTCCTCGGCACATGAGTGTCTCGAAAGACACGTAACGTGCCAGCGTCGCGGCGCTATCGATACGCCTGACGTGGTGAGCTTCCAGCGCCCACTGATGGCCGCAGGCGTTGAAGCGAACACAGGTCACGGTACTCACTGGCTAGCCAAGACCCTGTAGGTACGCTTGAAGCAGTGCGTCGGGGTCGAGGAGAGCCGTGGCGCGCTGCGTGTCATCGGATTGCCAAAGCGCGCTTACGTAGGGACGCAGCGCACTGGGCAGGGTGTCGGGAGGCGTCTTCAAAGCACTTATCGGCAGCTCGCAGACATCCTGCAACTGATCGATGCGGACCGCGCTGCGGATGCCGGCGCCTTTCACGACAAGCATCATGCCGTCGGTTTGAGACGGAGCAAGGCCCAACAGCGGCTGCAACGTGATCAGTGATTCGATCTGGCCGCGCAGGTGAATTACCCCTTCGGTGGAATCTGGCAAGCCAGGGACGAAATACACTGGCGTGTCGCCTTTCAAAATTTCGCTCACTGCCTGGCCGGGCAGCGCAAACGGTTGACCGGAGAGCTGGAAGAGTACCACCTGCTGACTGGGCTCATCCACCTCCACAATGGCTGTCTCATCGCCGCGCGCGTTGAACGCCTGCGCGAAGGTGGCGTTCGCCTCAGGGGCAGTCCGTGGGGAGTCCGTCATCGTCCTGCTCCGTGCTGGTGACCACTTGGTTGCGCCCCTGATGCTTGGCGCGGTAGAGCGCCTGGTCCGCACTCAGGCGCAGCGACTCGGTGGAGGGGTGGTTAGGAAAACGGCTGATGCCGGCACTGAACGTACAGCGAAAGCGCGTGCCGCCCGCATGAAAGTCCACCTGGGCAAAGTCGTGGCGCAGTGCATCGATCAGCTCGCAGGCGCGCTCGTCGCTGACCCCCTTGAGTAGCACGACGAACTCTTCGCCGCCGTAACGCCCGATGATATCCGACATGCGCAGGCGGGTTTTCAGCAACCTTGCCAGGGTGATGATGACCTGATCACCGGCAAGGTGGCCGTGGGTATCGTTCACCGCTTTGAAGTGGTCGATGTCGATCATCGCCATGGCATGCTCGGTGTTGTCACGGTGCGCTTGTGCCAATGCTTTGCTGATGAGTTCGGTGGTGGTGCTGTGGTTATATAGCCCGGTCATGCTGTCACGGGTCATCAGCGAGCGCAGTAAACGTAGGCGCTCGGCGCGCAATGTGACGGCCGAGACCAGTTCATCGGGGATTACGGGTTTAGTGATGAAGGCCTCGACGCCCGCCGTCATGGCCGAGAGCTGTTTTTGGCTGTCGGTTTCGCTCGATAGATAAATGATCGGTAGACCCACGTGTTCGGGCTGTTGGCGAATGATGTTCGCCAGCTCTTCGCCGGAACAAACGGGCATGTAGACATCGACGAGCAGCAGGTCGGGACTAAATCGCTCGAGGGCCGTCAGCGCATCGGCGGGGTGATTGACCTGCTGTACGGCCATCCCCGCTTGCTCCAGCAGGAGGGCATGATATGCCGCGACCTCTGGTTCATCGTCCACGATCAAAATGCGCAGCGGCTCTTCGTCGCTGGGCGTGGTGAGCTCATCCACGGCCAGCATCAAGTCCAGCGGTTTCACCGGTTTCGTGAAGTAGCCGTTACAGCCTGCTCGCACGGCGCTGAGGCGTGAGTGAAAATCACCGTGGGCGGAGAGGACGATCGAGGGCAGCGGTTCACCGGTCAGCTTGTTGAGGCTGGCGAGCGTCTCGGTGCCCGCCGTATTACCTTGAGGGAATTGCACGTCCATGATGATGGCGTCGGGACGACGCGTGATCACGGCGTTGAAGAACGTATCCGTGTCTTCGAAGTGCACTACCTCGTGGCCGAAGCAGCGCAGGTGGTGCAGCAGTTGGCTCACTTGGTCCGGTTCGTCGTCGCATAGGTAGATCAGCCGCTGACGCTTGCTGCGGGTTTGCACTGGCTTTGGCGAGAATTCGACGCTGGTCATGGCGGCCAGTGCCCGCTGTTGCTCAGGCAGTGACTGCAGCCGCTGCTGCTCCTCGGCGAGGTGGACGAACACCTGCTCCACCACCTGCCCGGCAGGTGCTTGGCCGTCGAGAGCGGCCTCGCCCTGCTCGGCCAATAGCGCAATGCGCTCGAAGCCCAGTGAGCGTCCGGTGCCCTTCAAACTATGGAAAAACCGATGCAGCTCTGGGCCAAGTCGTGCCTGTGCCTCGGCGGAGGCCTGGCTCTGTTGCCACAGCCCGACAGTGAGCTGTAAACGCGCGGGTAACTGGTCGATGAAACGCTGACGCAGTTGATTGAGTTTATCGTGCAGCGAAGAAGCAGAGGATGACATCAGGCTACCTGTGCGAGTGGACGAGCCGGGCATAGCTGGGTAACGGCATGGCTACGCACCAAGCGCTTGGGCAACGGCGCGCTCTAATGACGTGTCTAGCGCGGCATCTTTCTGTAAGCAAGCGCTGAGCCCTGGGGTCTGGCGCAGTGCATCATCCGGCGTGTCACCAGTGAGCAGTATGAAGGGAAGCATGACACCCTGCTCTCGCAGCATGTGCAAAAGCTCGATGCCGTTGATCAGAGGCATATACATGTCGCTGACGATCAGCGCGATATCGTCATGGGAATCCAGTTCGTGGGTGGCTTCCATGGCGTCGTTGGCGAGCAGGACGTCGTGGCCCTGAAACTCCAGCAGCGCCCCGGTCATTTCCCCGGCTAAGGGGTCGTCGTCTACGACCAATATTCGCATGGTTATCCTCGTGGCGGGAGACTCAGCCCAACAAGGCTTTGAGCGTCTCCACTAAGTTGTTCTGATCGAAGCTGCCCTTCACGATGTAGGCATCGGCCCCCACCTCCATCCCCCGCTGGCGGTCGCTCTCTTTTTCGCGAGAGGTGATGATGATGATCGGCTTATGACGATATAGCTCATTTTCGCGCAGTCTGGCGGTCAGCGCAAAGCCATCCATCACGGGCATTTCAACGTCGGTAAGCACGGCATCGAAAGACTCGGCCAGGGCTTTGTTCAACCCATCGCGACCATTCTCTGCCAGGGTCACCTGATAGCCCCACGCTTCCAGCACGTCTTTTTCGATCTCCCGAGTGTTCAAAGAGTCATCCACGACCAATATCCGGTGAGCGGTGCCGCTGGGTTCTACGCCACGGGGGGTGAGCGTATGGTGCTTGGCGCGTTCAAACAGCGCCGGGACGTGGAGAAGGCTGACCAGCGCATTACGCCCCTGAGACACCATGCCCGAGATCATGGGAAGGTAGCGTAGATGCTCGGGAAGCGGCTTGATCACCATGTCCCGCTCGTCGACCAGCGTATCCACGATCAGCGCCAGTTTTTGCTGGCGCTGATGGACGACGACCAGTAACGCCGGATCGGGCAGCGTGTCGGCCACGGGCAGATCCAGCAACTGGGCAAGCGGCACTACTGGCACGAACTCGTTACGTAAGATCAACGTAGGCTGCCCCGCTGCGTCGATGAACTGCGCCGGTGAGCACTCGACCAGCTCCGCCACATGGGGGGCAGTGATACCGAGCGTTACGTTGCCGGCTTTGATGAGCAGCACCCGCATCAATGCCAGTGATAGTGGAAGACGCAGCGTAAAGCGCGTGCCCTTGCCTGCCTCGCTGGTGAGCTGCAAATCGCCGCTCAGCTCGTCCATGATGGTGCGTTTCACTACGTCCATACCCACGCCGCGTCCCGAAAAGTCGGTGATCATCGCCTTGGTCGAAAAACCGGGCAAAAAGATCAGGTCGAGCGTCTCTTGTTCACTGAGCGCCGACAGTTGCTCTTCGCTGAGCAGCTGCTTGGCCAGGGCTTTTTGGCGGACGGCGTCCAGCGCAATACCTGTGCCGTCGTCGTGCATTTCCACCACGACCCAGTTGCCATCCTGCCAAGCTTCAAGTACGAGCTGACCTCGGGGGGGTTTGCCTGCCGCTTTGCGTTGCTCTGGTGTCTCTAGACCGTGATCCAGCGCGTTACGCAGCAGGTGAATCAGCGGGTCGGAAAGGCGGTCGATCAGTTGGCGATCCAGCTCGATCTCACTGCCCCGCACCCGGCAGTCCACATGCTTCCCTAGTGACTGGGCAAGCTCCCTGGCCATCTGCGCCAGCGGGTCGAAGACCACGCCGAGGGGCAGCATACGCATCTGCAGGGCGCGCTCGTGAAGGTCGCTCATTAACGCATCGTGGCTCAGCACACTGTCTTTCAAGTCGCGGTTGAAGGCATGAATGGCGCTGCGCTGATCGCCAGGCAGACGCGCTTCCAACGCCTGCGCCTGTTCGACCAGCGTATGCAGATGGTGATGCCCCGAGAGCACTTCGCCCATCAGACGAATCACATCGTCCAATCGCTCCAGGCGCACGCGCACCGTATCGCTGAGTGCCAGGGTCGCGCTGCCAGCGGGCCGCGGTGGGTTTACCGGTGGAGACAGCGGCAGCGGTGCTGTGGGTTCGGGGGCTTCCTCCGCGTTGGAGAGAGTGGCCGTGCTGGGTTGAGCAGCGGCTTCCAACGCCTGGCAAAGCACCGGGTCGGCGACGGCGAGCGTCTCAGGAGACGCGCCCTGGGCGAGTTGGGCCACATCGTCAGCGAGCGCATCGGTGGCTTGGTATAGCAGACTGATGCTATCGGGACCAGGCACTTGGCTGCCGTCTCGAAAAGCGCTGAGCAGCTCCTCCATGCTGTGGGCCACCGCGGTGATAGGGGTGAGCTTGAGCATCCGCGATGAGCCTTTGAGCGTATGCGCGGAGCGAAATAGCTCATTGATACGCTCTTTATCAGCGGCGCCTTGCTCCAAAGCGCTGATGCCTTCGCGCAAGCGGGGCAAGTGGTCAGCAGCCTCTTCGACGAACCGCTGAATGAAGCGTCGAATATCGAGCGCCATTAGCCCGCTCCCTGTGTGACGGCATGTTCGTTCATATAGCGTTTTGCCAAGAAGCAGGCATCGCCGGGAGGCAAAGGCGAGGCAATCACTTTTAATCCGCCACTGGCTAGCGGAGAGGCGTCTAGCAAGCGTACGACGGCGGCGTAACCGCGCTGCCGCTGAGTGGGCTGGTCAGGTAACTCGCCTTGGCGTAGCAGCTCCGCTTGATAAAAGTGGGCTGGCCAGCACTCGGGGGACACGTAGAGCGCACGTTTGAAATAATCGTACGCGCGCTGAGGCTGCTGTTGCCAGCGGGCAACGAGGCCCGCCAGTAGCAATGCATCAACGCTCCACGGGTCGTCGGCCAACAGCGGCATCAGCAGGGTATTCGCGTCGTCGAAGCGGTTTTGATTCAGCGCATCGTGGGCGTGCTGCAACGTGTCGTGGTTAGCGGACGGTGGCGCTGAAAAGGGCGGCGGCTCCTCTTGGTGACTGGGCTCGGCGGGCAGAGGCTCCGCATGGGGGGCGGGCTCGCTCGCCACCGGTGCGTTCGTTGCCTGCGGGGCGACGGGCACGAGTTCGTTGACGGAGCGCGCTGACATCGGCAGCTCAGCTTGAAAGTAGAACACCCCCTGCTCCTCCTTGAGAGAGAACACGCCTAGATCGTTACCTAAGGTTTCAGTCACGCCACATAGCAGAATGCCGTTAGGGGCTAAAAGCTGCTTGAGCTGGTGCTGAATGGTACGGCGCGTAGCTTCGTCAAAATAGATCGAGACGTTGCGAAACAGGATGACATCGAACGGGCCATCCATGTGGCAAGCGCTCGTCGACAGCAGGTTCAGCGGCTGAAACGTCACCCACTGACGCAGCGTGGTATCCAGCTGAAAACTGCGCCCGACCGGGGTGAAGAAACGGGCTTTTAGTGAAGGGTGAAGGGCACGAAACGCCATGCCCGCATAGCGCCCTGCCTGCGCTTTTTTCAGTACCTGCTGGTCGACGTCGCCGCCGGTAATGGTGAACAGCGTTTGAGCGCGGTCGCCGTAGCGCTCTTGTAGTGCCATGGCGACGCTATAGGGCTCCTCCCCCGAGGAGCAGCCAGCGCTGAGTAAGCGTAGCGGACCGCCTTGCTCGGCCAGCCGACGTGGCAGGTACGTCTCTACCAGCCAGTGAAGGGTTTCCGGTTCGCGGAAGAAGTACGTTTCGTTGACCGTCAACTGGCTAACAAAGCGGTCGAACAGCGCGTCATCTTCCGCCAAACGAGTCAGCATGACGTGGCTGTCTTGTGTACCGAGTTCGACGTGCAAGGCTTCGATGGCGCGCACCAAACGCGCTTCAGCGAGTCCTTCCAAATGTAGCCCGCAGCGTTGATGCACCCACTGCTTGAACGGTGCCAGTGAACTCATTGCGGTGCCCGCCAGGGTGAGGGGGTGAAGCGCACGTCGCGAAGCAGGCGCGTCGGGATCTCGTCTAGCCCCAACACCTGCTGTACTACGCCCGCATTGATGGCTTCTTGGTTCATACCGTAGATCACCGAGCTGGCTTCATCCTGTGCCAAGGTGGTGCCTCCCGCGAGCTGAATCGCGCGCATGCCGCTGACGCCGTCTCGGCCCATACCGGTTAAAATCACCCCAATACTATCGGCTCCATATACGCTCGCCACGCTATGAAGCATGGCATCACAGCTTGGATGGTAGAGCGCCTGTGCAGGGCCGGGTGACAGCTGCAAACGGTGTTGTGCCGTTACGTTGATCTGACTGTCGGGCGGACACAAATAGATGTGTCCGGGCAGAAGGCGCTCGCTACTTTGGGCGACGCTCACTGGCAGCGTACAGAGCGACCCTAGCCATGTCGCCATACCTTCGATGAAGCCAGGGCTAATGTGCTGGGCAATCAAGATGGGAGCGGGAAACTCTTTGGGGAGCTTGCTTAACAGCCGCGCGAGTGCCTGGGGGCCGCCAGTCGAACAGGCAATGGCGACCACCCGCTGAAAACCGCGTGAGGCGGTCGGGCACATAGGGACAGCCGCAGGCCTGGCAGGCGCGAGCGCGGGTGTCGCAGGAGCGCGTCGGCGCAGTCGGGTGATCACGGACACGCCTGCCAATAGCCGCACCCGTGCCAGAAGGCGCTGAGCATCCTCGTCGTCCAGCCCCGGCTTGGGCAGCACTTCCAGTGCGCCGACTTCCAGCGCGCGATAGGCCGTTTGGGCGTCTGAACGGTCACTAATCACGACGATGGGCACCCCTTTGGTGTGCATGATCTCTTCGATGGCGCTGAGCCCATCCATTATGGGCATCGTCAGGTCCATGGTAATGAGCTGTGGGCTCAGCCGCCGCGCCATCTCGACGGCTTCTTGACCGTTGGTCGCTTCACCGACGATCTCGATATCACCATCCCGAGTGAGTATGTCGCGCAATACCTCGCGCGCTAGCGGGCTGTCATCGGCCATCACGACCCGAATTGCACTCATCGACGCCTCCTCAGGAAGGACGTGGCTTATCGTCGTTCGGTTTGGCGCTCTGCTCATCGAGAGTGAACTCCTGAACGAGCGCGTTCAGCTCGGCAGACATCTGTACCATGTCCTGGCTGATCTCCGTGATGCTGCGCACGGAGTGGGCATTGCGAGCGCTGGCCGTGTCGATGTCTCGTAGGGCAATCACCACCTGACTGCTGGCGGTTTTCTGCTGTTGGGTCGAGAGCGAAATTTGCTGCGCGGCGCTGCTCGTTTGGCTAGCGGCTTTGAGCAGCGCTTCCAGGTCTTGCGCGGTGCTTTGGCTGGCCTCGACGCCCTGTTCGATCGATGTCGCGCCCTTTTCTGAGGCCACGACCAAGCGATTGATCGCTTGCTGGATATCGTCGGTGTGTCCCTCGATCTCTTGAGTGGAGTCGGTCACGCTATCGGCCAAGCGGCGTATCTCATTGGCGACCACGGAAAAGCGACGGCCGGACTCCCCTGCGCTGGACGCTTCGAGTGCGGCGTTGAAAGCGATCAGTTTGGTCTGAGCAGCCAGTGTATTGATCAGCTCCATTACTTTACTGATCTGTTTGGACTTCGCGCCCAGCGTCATGATTTCCGCGAGGCTCTGCTCACTGTCGCTTCTAATATCCTGCATTTTGGCCTGAAGCAGCTGCATGGCGGTACTGCCCTTGCGGCTGCGTTCAAGGGTTTGGTTCGCCACGTCCACCACGGACTGCGAGTGATCGGCAATTTGCGTGGAAGACGTGGAGAGTTCTTCCATGGTGGAGGTGATTTCGGCAACCGAAGAGGCCATCTCCTCGACCGCAGCAGCCATGGTCTGGTTGGCTTCATGTTGTATGTCGCCGCCCTGTATGCCGGAGAGCCCGGCCGTCTGTGCCAAGCGGTCGGCTACTTGATTGAGCGCTAGCGCGTTGGACGACACCGCCGCAATCGCGCGGGAGAGACGCTCCAATAGCTGATTGGTTTGGTCGGCCAAGTCGCCCAGTTCGGCGCGGTCGTCGGTTTCCACTCGGCGGGAAAGGTCCAGACTATGGGTAATCTCTTTGAGCTGGCGCTGAAAGCGATCGAGCGGGCGAATGAGACTGCCCGTCAAGGGGTAAAGCAGCAGCAGTCCGGCGACGAGAAGCAGTAGGCCAAGTTCAACCGAGCTCAAAAAGCGCTGGCGAATGCTGCTGGTGTACTCTTCTTTGGAGACCTCGACCATGAGATAGCGCTGTAACTCTGGCAGCCAGCGGGTGGTGACGAAATAGGGGTGGCCATTGCGCTCGATTTCACTGACGCGAATGTCATTATCCTGGCGCAGTAGCGTATCGGTTTCCTGGGGTTGAAGTGCCGAGATATTGGTTTCATTACTGGTGACCATGAAGGCGCCTTCGGCACTCAAGATCGACGCTCGACCGGTGTCGCCCAGACGATAGTCACGGATGAGCTGGGCCATGCGCGATAGGTCGAGCCCCGCGCCAGCGACAACGCTGGGACGGCCATTGGTAGCGGTCGCGCTGCTGCGGAAGTTCAAAAAGACGAAGGCCTCCTCTGGGGAGAAGGTGTCGCTGTCTAAATTTAAGTTGTACGGAGCGTCACTGTCGGTGAACTGATAGTACCAGTCGTCGTCGCCACCGGGACGCTGGAGCGGACGCTGCATGAAGTTGCCGTCACGGTACTGGAAGTAGACGCCGCGCCCTTGTGTTTGAGCGGCGATAAAGAGCAGCTCGGTGTCCAATTGGTTCATGAGGCGTGACAGGTAGCGCTCGATGTCCGGTTGTTGGATGGCTGGCAGCCCGTCGGCAACCCACTGCTCGATGAAGTAACTGTTGGCTAGACTTTCAGACAACGCCAACGCTGGACTCAAGCGGAGGTTGATGCGTGTGGCTAGCTCTTCAACCTGGGCAGGTAACTCGACGTTCAGCAGGTTATCCAGACGAGCTTGGCCGTGTGCCCGCGCCTGCAGGTAGAGCGCTAGAAACATGGCAATGGCCAACACCGTGCCGAAGGAGATAAACAGACGTAGCCGTAATGGCAGGGTTTTCCAGCGCGCTGTCATTATCGCGGTTGCTCCAAGTGGGACGAAAACGCTTAACGAAAGGCATGAGGCATCAGCATTGTTCATTGCTGAGTCGCCTCATACCCTTTGGCATGATAGCAACGATTTCAGCGGCGTTTGGCAAGAGCATCGACTATTTCTACCAACGATTGGCCTTCAGGTCCGGCTTATTTATACAAGTATTAGCTAGCAAGCTTGATATAAGTTAATACTTTGACAAAAGTGATACATGTGAGTAATCTGGCAACCTAATGGAACGACGATTTGCTAAGGAAGCATCATGTTGTCACTGACCTCACCCACTCTGATTGCCGTGTTGCGAAGTATGTTGGCGCGCTACGGCAACCCGCAAAGCGATATGCTGCCTGCCGCGGGGACCCCCGAGCGAGAAAGCCTGGTCGATTCGGTCAAACGTCGCTTTGGCCTGACGGACGCCGACGTACTTTCTGATTCTTCTATTACCGTGGATGAGTGGGCAGACGCGTTGAACGAGCGTGGTGACATTACCCACTTACAGTTATTCGATAGCGACATCGGCGGCGCGTTCAGCCATCGACTCCAACGTCAGCATCGCTACAGTGCGGCGTCGCTGCTGCAAGAAGCAGAGGCGCTCGCGACGTTGTTTGATCAGGACGGGCAGCCAGTTCGTAGCGTGGTGAGTTGGCTATCGGCACAGACGGCCGCAGGTTTTATGCTCGGTGCGCTGCTTCCGCAGCTGGCGGGCTGGTCGTCGCGCTCTCTCTTTGATCATGCCAACGCGCTTTGGGAACTCAATGCGGGTGACATCATGGTGACCAGTGCAGACCGCTGGTGTCAATTGGCGCAGCGGCTTCCCTCACTGCCCATGAACATCACGGCCGTCTCGACCTCGACATTGGATAAGCACACCTACCGTGCGCTACTGGCGAAAGGCGTTGCGCACATCATCGAACTGCACTGCCAGCCCGGTTTGGGTGTGCTGGCCGCACGTCGTTCGCCTCAAGCGCCCTTTGAGTTACTGACCCACTGGCACCCAACCGAGAGCGATGACTATCTCTTGAGAATGATGAAGGGCGGAATGCCTGAAGAGGTACAGCTAGCCGAGCCGTTGCGCTGGGTGGGAGCTCGCCACTTCTTACCCGGCCTAGCCGAGCCGAAGACCGAGCGCTTGGTCTTGGCAGAGGAGCAAGCTGCGAGTATGTCCCCTGTTTGGCGGTTGTCGCAGCACAGCGATAGCTCGGTGGCGAACGCCGCCTAGGCTGCCCTCCGTCATACGATTGCGTGGGGAACGAAGCACGACGTATCCTTGGTGATACGTCCCACGTCTTCGCGAATACCCATGCCACAAGCGCGGTCGCCCACCACCCAGCTACCGATGAGTGCGTGTTTATCGCCAAAGCGAGGCAGCGGCTGATAGGCCTGACGAATCCATGGGCTATCGGTGTAAGGGCCGCTCACGCTCTCCGCTTGCCCGCCCGGCGTAACTAGGCTGACGTTGCTTCCTTCCCGCGAAAAGAATGGCTTGCGCACCCAGCCGGGTGCTAGCGCCGAGTGACTATCCTTCTCGAAATAGGCCGGTAGCAGGTTGGGGTGCCCTTCGTACTCTTCCCACAACAGCGGCAGAATTCCTTTATTGGAAAGAACGGCTTTCCAGGGTGGCTCGAACCAGTGGGTGTTGAGCTGCGTGACGGCCTCACCAAAGGCTTCTACCGCCATCTCCTCCCACGGGTATAGCTTGAACAGCGCGGCAATCGGCTGGTCGTCCAAATCGACGAAGTGCTCGACTCCCGGCGCTACGCCGATGTCTTCGATGTAAATGAACGGCGCCTGCAAGCCCGCTTGTACGGCGATGTCTTGCAAGTAGTGAACGGTGGCTCGTTCTTCGTCGCTGCCTTTGACGCAAGAGAAGTAGAGCGTACGATTCGGAAGACGATCGCCAAGATGCGCCATGGCGTTGAGCAGACGCTCTTGTATCGAGTTGTACTGGTCGGCATGGCGGGGCAGGATGTCTTGCTCGATGGCTTGTTCCAACCACACCCACTGGAAAAAGCCCGCTTCATACAGCGAGGTGGGCGTATCGTAATTGAGCTCCAAGAGCTTCGCAGGGCCGTCGCCTGAATAGGCAAAATCCATACGCCCATAGAGCGGCGGCTGTCCGCTTCGCCAGGAGTGGTGGATGATGTCCCACATGTGCTCAGGAATCGCGAGACGCTGCATCAAGGCATTGGAGTGACACACCTTATCCACTAGCGCCATGCACATCTCGTGAAGGGCTTCGGTGGGTGCTTCGATCTCTCTCTCCACCTGTGCCAGGGTGAACTGGTAGTAGGCGTCCTCTTTCCAATAGGGCTCGCCATCGATGGTGTGAAAATGAAACCCCAGCTCTTTGGCCAGGGCTTTCCATTGCGGTCGTTCAGAGACGTTGATGCGCAGCATGGTGGCTCCCAAACGGTGGTCAATACCCCAAAATGCTAGGAACCCCAAGAGGCCGATCGTGTGCCCAAACCGCGACGGGTCGTGGCTTGGCGGTTTTGCACCACCGAGCTGCGCAGGGCCTCGTTGCGCTGATTGACCCGTTGCGTCGCCTGGCTGGCCGCAGCATTCCAGTTGCCCTGGTTTTGGCGGTTACGGTAGACCGGCTCTTGATACACGCGCTCGAACGAGCGCCCTCGGCTGGTATTCGCCAGCATATTACCGACCATATAGCCCATCATGGCAGGCATGAACCAACTGCCGCCGCCCGCGGCCTGGGCCTGTTCGTCGGTGGGGGCTGCGCAGGCGCCCTCGCCGTGTTCGGCTTCGCAGGCTTCCAGAGTATCGAAGCGGGGGACGGACGCCAACGAGGCCTCGTAGGCGTCTTCGCAGGCGCTGCGGGTGTAGACGTTGGCGGCCACGCACTCCTTGACGCCCTGATAGCTTCTAGGCTCGTCGAAGCGCACGTCGGTCAAATGCTCATCTTCGGCGGGCTGGGTGCAGGCGGTCAAACCGAAGGCGCTCGCGCCCATCATCGCCAGCGAGAGGCGCGCGCTGCGCTTACGGCGGGGCAGGTGGGTAGGTTGGGTCTGCTTTTCCATGAGAGCGCTCCGTTACCAGGTCATTGAAGCCGCGTTGATCAGGCCCACGGCAATCGAGATGCTGCCGACCAGCGTGCCGTAGGCCTGGTGGCCTTCGGTGATGTGCTGAGACAAACTCTCGCCCTGACGACGCAGAAACAGTTTCAGGCCAAAGAAGGTGGCGATCTGCACGCCGAACGCCACCACGCCCCACAGTATGAAGTCGAGATAGCTAATCGAGTGGGCCATGGCGCTGTAGAGCGGGAGGGTAAAACCCAGGATAGAGCCGCCATAGGCGGTGGCCGCCGCCGCATTGCCTGCTCGAATCAGCGCCCACTCATGGTGAGGGGTCAGGCGACTATAGCAATACATAAACGCCACCAGCAGCGCGAGCGCGCCGAGCAGGTAGGCAAAGAAAGAGGGGAGTCCTTGTAAATAGTGCAGCATGGCGATGAGCATCCTTGTGGTTAATGACGTGCGGTCAATCAACAGCCGACATTGTGACATAGCTTAGCGGAGGCGCGGGCATTACCGCCCCTCTTTCGTTGTCGACGCTATACGTGGTTAAAAAACGTCTTTATGACAATTTCTTAATACTAAAGGCTAATAGATGAAACGTGTCACCCGCTTAGAATCCCGCGATGCTTGGTATTTTTACCTAAATTCACCGTGTCGTATCGCTTGATACCGCTCTTCGTGCCCGTGTTGGGCACCGCTTCAGACGCGACCGCACCGAAGGACTTTCCCCCATGCATGCCCTAACCCTGGCATCGTTTCTGTTTTTTACGGGCCTGGTGGCCTTTGTCACGTGGCGCATCACACGGCGTGACGATCATCGCAGCACCAGTGGTTATTTTCTGGCAGGCCGAACGCTGACGTTTCCACTGATTGCAGCGTCCATGCTGATGACCAACCTCTCCACCGAGCAGATGGTGGGGCTGAACGGTTCGGCCTTCACCGACGGCTTGAGCGTCATGGCCTGGGAAGTGATCGCCGTCATTGCGTTGGTGGCATTGGCGCTGTTCTTCCTGCCGCGCTTTTTGAAAAGCGGTATTGCCACGCTGCCGCAGCTGTTGGCGATTCGTTTTGACACGGGCACACAGCTGATTGCCAACGTCATTTTCCTGATTGCGTACGCGGTGGTGCTACTGCCGATCATTCTTTATTCCGGTGCCATTGGTCTTCAGGGCATGCTGGATTTACAGGGCTTGACCGGCATTGGCTCCAGCACGGTGCTGCTCTGGGCGACGGTATGGGCGGTGGGGCTGATTGGCGCGGTCTACGCGCTGTTTGGCGGCCTGCGCACCGTTGCCGTTTCTGACACCTTGAACGGTGTCGGCCTGCTGATTGGCGGTTTCATCATCGTTTACTTCGGCTTACAAGCGGTCAGCGGTGGCAGTGGTGTGATGGAGGGCTGGAGCATTCTAAAAGAGAGTGATCCTAGCAAGTTCAACTCCCTCGGCGGGCCGGATCAGCAGGTGCCGTTCTCGACCATTTTTACCGGCGTGCTGTTGCTTCACCTTTTCTACTGGACCACCAACCAGCAGATCATTCAGCGCACCTTTGCCGCGAAGAACCTGGCAGAAGGTCAAAAAGGGGTGCTGCTGACCGGCTTTTTCAAGCTGTTGGGGCCGCTGTATCTGGTGATGCCCGGCATCATCGCCTACCACTTGTATGCCGACCAGGGTATTCGCGCGGACGAGGCTTACGGCCACTTGGTCTTCAACGTGTTGCCGCCTTACCTGACCGGCTTCTTTGCGGCGGTGATGGTCGGGGCGATTCTCTCCTCGTTTAACTCCGCGCTGAACAGCACCACGACGATCTTCAGCCTGGGGATCTACAAAGGCGTGCTGAAAAAGGACGCCACGGAAGAGCAGGTGGTGAAATCCGGCAAGGTGTTTGGCTGGATCATGGCGATTACCACCATGATCATTGCGCCGCTGCTGGCGGGCCAGGAGAGCCTGTTTGGCTACCTGCAGAAAATGAACGCAATCTACTTCATCCCCATTCTTGCCGTGGTGCTAGTTGGCCTGCTGACCAAGCGCGTTCCGCCGATGGCTGCAAAAGTCGCGCTGGTCGGGGGCTGTTTGCTGATTGCCGCAGGCTACTTCGTGCCGCCGTTCAACAAGCTGCCGATGGTAATGCACGAATTCCACTTCGTCGCGGCGGTGTTCGTGCTGCTGGTGGCGGTGATGCTGGTGATCGGTAAGCTGCGCCCTCGTGCCACGGACTGGGTGCAGGAAGACTCCGGCGACGTCGATCTCACACCGTGGAAAGGCGCGGTGCCCACCGGTATCGTACTGGTGATCCTGGTGGTGATCATGTACGCCTCCTTTGCAGGCGGCTGATCACGCCAACATTTGAAAGTAGCGTTCAAGAAAAAACACCCACGCCCCGCACTGCGGGGCGTGGGTGTTTTTGGTGGGCCATTTTAAAGAATCGGCTAAGCGGCGTGGTAGGTGGTGTCGAAGCGCTTGCGTAGCTCGTTCTTTTGTACCTTACCCATGGTGTTGCGCGGCAGCGAATCGACGAAAAAGACCCGCTTTGGCTGTTTGTATTTGGCCAGCCGCCCGGCGAGATGATCCAGAATGGCGGCTTCATCCACCTGCTCGCCTGGCTGGGGCACCACCACGGCGGTGACGCCTTCGCCGAAGTCGGGGTGGGGCAGGCCAATTACGGCAGACTCGGCCACTTGCGGCAGCTCATCGATCACCTGCTCGACCTCTTTGGGGTAGACGTTATACCCGCCGGAGATCACCAAGTCTTTATCTCGGCCCACAATGTGCACGTAGCCCTGCTCATCGACCATGGCGAGATCGCCAGTGATGAAAAAGCCATCCTCCAAAAGCTCTTCACGGGTCTTTTCTGGCATGCGCCAGTAACCAATGAACACGTTCGCGCCGCGAATTTGCAGCATACCGATCTCACCCTGTGGCACCTCTTCGCCGGTTTCCCGGCTGGTGATACGCATCTCGACCCCCGGCAGCGGCATGCCGACGGTGCCCGCTCGGCGTGCGCCGGTGTAGGGGTTAGAAATATTCATATTGGTTTCGGTCATGCCGTAGCGTTCGAGAATGGCGTGGCCGGTTTTGGCTTCGAACGCTTCGTGGGTTTCCGCGGTGAGCGGCGCCGAACCCGACACGAACAGGCGCATCTGGGCGGTCACTTCGGGGGTGAGGCGTGGGTCTTGAACCAAGCGGGTATAGAACGTGGGGACCCCCATCATCACGCTGCCTTTGGGCAGTTCGTCGAAAATGACATCCGCATCGAATTTGGGCAAAAAACACATACTGGCCCCGGCCATCAGCGTGACGTTGCACGCCACGAACAGGCCGTGGGTATGAAAAATAGGCAGCGCGTGGATCAGCCGATCGTCGGCGCTAAAGTGCCAGGACGAGACCAGCGTTTCAGCGTTCGAGGCGAGGTTGCGGTGGGTCAGCATGGCGCCTTTCGAGCGCCCGGTAGTGCCCGAGGTGTATAGAATCGCCGCTAAATCCCGTTCGCCCAGCGTGACGATGTCGTCTCGGGGGGCACTTTGCTGCGCTTTCTCCATCAAGCTGCCATCGGCATCGGTGCCCAAGGTTTCGACCGCCGGGCAGCCGGTATCGCGGGCTATGGTACGGGCGGTGTCGATATCGGCGGGCCTGCAGACGAACAGGGCGGGCTCGGCATCGTTCAAAAAATAGCGGATTTCATCGCCGGTATAGCCGGTATTGAGCGGTAAATAGACGCCGCCAATGCGCAGGCAGGCGAGGTAGAGCAAAATGGCTTCCGGACTTTTATCCACCTGCACCGCCACGCGGTCGCCTACGTTCACGCCTAGCGAGGTCAGCGCTCCGGCAAGCTGGGCACTTTCATTCAGCGCGTCTTGGTAACTGTAGTAGCGGCCCTCGCGGGTGGTGATAAAGGGGGCGTTGCCACGCTCGCGCATGCGCGCGGCAAAGGTATCGAATAAGTTGTGGTTCATTTGGTGGTCTCTCCCTTGGCCAGCTTGCGGGCGCGGCGAGCGAGGTCGCGCACCTCGCTCGAACAGGCAACGGTGGCCTTTGCGGTATAGTTTTCATGATTGCGCTCGATATCGTCGAGCACGTAGAGGTAGTTCACCATCAGCCCTGCCGCTTGTTTCATTCCCTTGGTCGAGACATCGCCCAGCCAGTTGATGCGATGCAGCTCGGCACCGTTGCCCAGGTGGAAACGCGCCACTGGGTTCAGCGGCAGGCCGTGGCGATTCTTCTGATCGACCAGATAGTGGGCCGCGAGCGGGCGAATGGCGGTTTTGAGGCGCTCTTCGCGGGCTTTATCCTGCTGCCAGTTGGGCGTCTCCAACGCGTCGAGCGCCTCGCGGATAGGCTCGGGCCACTGATCTTCCTGCTGCTGTTCGGCCAGCCACTGGGCGAAGCCGGGCACCGGGGAGAGGGTAACGAAGTGCTTGAGCTGGGGGAGCTCCTGACTCAATTCCTGCACGACTTGTTTGATGAGGAAGTTGCCAAACGAAATGCCGCGGAGCCCGGTTTGGCAGTTGCTGATACCAAAGAAGGCGGCGGTATCGGCATCATCGGGGTCCGCCAAGCCATCCTCTTCCCCTGCCAAAATCGGCTGTATGCGGCTGGGCAATCCTTTGTGCAGCGCTACTTCCACAAAAATGAGCGGCTCGTCGCCAATCGCGGGGTGAAAAAATGCGAAGCAGCGGCGGTCTCGGGCATCCAGTCGCCGCCGCAGATCGTTCCAGTCCTGAATCTCATGCACGGCTTCATAGCGGATGATTTTTTCCAGAATGGACGCTGGGGTATTCCAGTCGATTCGCTTGAGCATTAAAAAGCCGCGATTGAACCAGGAGCCAAACAGGTGCGCAAAATCATCGTCGATAGGCGCTAAGTCAGGCTCCTCGCGCAGCAGTTGCAGCAGATCTTCGCGCATTTTGACCAGGTCATAGGTGCCGTCGGTGGCGAGGTTCAAGCGCCTAAATAGCTCCTGGCGGCGCGGCTCGCAAGCCTCGAACAGCGCTTGAAGCGTGTGGTTGTCGCGGGCCTGTTGATAGGCTTGGTAGGCGCTATCGATCTGCTTGGGTTCAGCGGCAAAGTCGTCGGCCAGGCGCTTAAAAAACGCGCGCTTTTCCCCTTCCGAGAGCCGCTGGTACAAGGCCAGTGCGCGGCTGGCCAGCGCGATGCTGGAGGCCTCGCCGTCACTGGCCAGCAGCGCTTGGCAGGCTTTGACCAGTTGATGATGGTCGGGCGTCAGTGTTTCTGGATGTTTTCGCCGTAACAGCGCGTCGCGCTGGGTGATGCTGTTAAACATCTCTTGGAGAAAAGTCATGTTCACGATGCGTCCCCCGTTAACCCATGATCAGGTTGGGTAGCCATAGCGCAATACCTGGGAATAGGCAGAGAAGCAGAATGCCCAACACCATGCACAGTGCGTAGGGTAGGCTGCCCATCAAAATATCCCGCAGCGAGATATCGGGTGCGATACCTTTGATGATGAACAGGTTGAGCCCCACCGGCGGTGTGATCAGGCCGATTTCCAAATTGATGGTCAGAATCACCGCGAACCAATAGGGGTCGAAATCGGCCGCCAAAATGATCGGTAGCAGGATCGGCGCGGTCATCACGATCACGGCCACGGGCGGCAAAAAGAAACCTGCCACCAACAAAAACAAGTTGATGACGCCCATCAGTACCCAGCGATTCACCTCTAAATCGGCAATGGCGGCCGCTACGGTCTGGGTAATGAACATCGACGAAAGCGCGTAAGCGAATACTTCGGCAGTGGCAATCACCAGCATGATCATCACGCTTTCCCGCAGCGAGTCGCGCATGATTAGCTTGATGGGGCCAAGCTGCCACATCCGATAAATCAAAATCGCCAACGCCAAACAGAGGAATGCGCCGACACCTGCGGCTTCCGAGGGTGTTGCCACGCCTCCGTAAAGGGCGAACAGAATACCCGCGACGACACCTAAGAAGGGCAGCACTCGTACGAGCGCCTTCATATTGCTATCGACGTTCTGTTTGATGTTCTCCTTCAGTTTTTCAGCAGAGGCCGCTAGCGGGTTGTTGTAACCCCCGGCCAGCTTGCAGGCGATCATGGTCCAGATCATGAACAGGCCAGCGAGCATGAAGCCGGGCACTACCCCGGCAATGAACAGGCGGCCAATCGAGGTTTCGGTCGAGATGCCATAGATGATCATGGTGACCGAGGGGGGAATCAAAATCCCCAATGTGCCGCCTGCTGCAATACAGCCCGCCGCCACGCCGTCGGGGTAGCCACGAGTGCGCATTTCAGGAATGCCCATTTTACCAATGGCGGCGCAGGTGGCCGGGGAAGAGCCCGAGAGCGCGGCGAAAATGGAGCAGGCCCCGATATTGGAGACGGCAAGGCCTCCAGGCAGACGACCCATCCACAAGTCGAGCGAGCGGTAAAGATCGCGCCCGGTTGGAGAGGAGGCCACTGCCGCGCCCATCAGAATGAACATCGGGATCGCCACGAAGCCAAACTCGGCGATGCGATCAAAAAACGTTTCGCCAAAGTAGGTGAGTTCCGGCAATCCCCGGTCGTAGAGCAGCGCCAACAGCGACACGCCGCCCAACGCGAACGCAATGGGGGTGCCAATCGCCATCAGTACGATCAAACCGACGGCGACGATGATGCCTAGTGTAATGGGATCCATGGTCAGCCCTCCCCGCGCATGATTTCAGCCACGTACTGTAGCGAGAGCAGCGTGGCTCCCACGGCCATGGGCAGAAGAGCAGGCCAAAGTGGCGGGTTCCACACCGAGCCGGTGGTCCACTCGCCGTGCAGCGCTTCGAACACGTACACCCAAGAGGCGTAGGCCAGCGCCGCGCAAAACAGCAAGCCAAACAGCGATGCCACCAAACGCATGGCTTTTTGCGCCAGGCCGCCAAGGGCATCCGGCACGATGGTGATCGCCACATGGCCGCCAGTCATCAGGACATACGGGCTGCCCATCAGCATGGCGCCAGTCACCGAAAAAATCGTGAATTCCGTCTGCCAGCTCGTGCTCATGCCCAACACGTAGCGAATGAACACCATTTGGCAGATCACCAAAACGCCCGCCACGAACATGGCGCAGGCCAAGTAAGCCGACACGCGCGATAGCGTATCCATCAGGCGGATGTAGCCGCCAAGAACCCCACTGCGCAGGGCAGGGGGGTGAGTGGTTGAAGTTGCCATAGTTCCCTCGTCAAGCTCAGCAAGCAGCGGACAAACGTGGCCACTCAACGAGTGGCCAGCACGGTCAAATAGCAAGCGCCTTACTCGACGGCGAGCGCCGCATCGATGATGGCCTGACCGTTGGGAACGTTATCGGCGAAGTTTTTGTAGGAGGTGTCGCGGGCAATTTCGAGCCAAGCGTTGTAGTCATCCTCGCTCATGCTGACCACCTCGACGCCATTCTCTCGGTACACGTCGACCATCTGCTGGTCGATGGCAGCCGCCTCTTCTGCGAAGTAGATCTCGGCAGCCTCGCCCGCTTCCATCAGCGCGGCCTGCTGCTCTTCGGTCAAGCCCTGCCACACCTGTTCGGAGATCAAGATGGGCTCGTACATGAACCAAAGGGCAAACTCGCCGGGCTCGGTCAGACACTCCACCTGCTCATACAGACGGAAAGAGACGAACGACATGGAGGAGGTGTTGGCGGCGTCCAAAACGCCGGTTTGCATGGCGGTATACACCTCGGATGAAGGCATGGAGGAGATCGATGCCCCGGCTGCTTCCAGCATCTCTTCGAACGCAGGTCCCGCCGCACGGATGTTCTGCCCTGCGACCGTTTCCGGTGAGGTGATGCACTGCTCGCTGGAGGCAAAACCGCCCGACAGCCAAGCATCCGCGAGCACGCGCGCACCGCCATCGAGGATGACGTCTTTGATCATCGTCATGTACTCGGAGTCGTTCAGCCGCTGGGCGTGGGCCTGGTTACGTACTAGCCCCGGCATCAGCGTGGCAGAGAATTCCGGGTGGCGACCGCTCGCGTAATCCAGCGGCAGCGAGGTGATGTCCAGGCGGCCCCGGGCGATGGCACCCCACTGCTCGCGCGCTTTGAACAGCGACTGGCCGGGATAGACTTCGATGGTCAAGCCGACATCCGCATCGGCAACGTGGCGGGCCATCATTTGCACCATTTCATCGCGAATATCGCCCTGACCACCAGGGAACTGGTGCGACGCTCGGAGTACGGTATCGGCACTGGCGTGGGAGGCGGCAATGGCGAGGCCGAGGGCCGCAGCGGTGGGTAGTAAAAAGCGTTTCATGTAGCGTCTCCAACCGTTGTTGTTGTGTTTTTGGATTAACGTTGTGTGTTTGGATTGGTATTGTGTGTTCATCAGGCGAGCTGATATATATTTCAATAGCGGCTATGTATGCTAATGTCAAATTTATGCCATATTAATGTCATCGCCTGCGGCGTTATTGAAGGAGGTACTCGATGGTGGATACAAAGCGCTCTAACGCACAGCGGCTAAGAGACTCGTTAGAAGATGACATCATTAACGGACGGCGTGCTCCTGGGGAGCGGCTAGACCCAGAAGCCCTAGGACGAGAGTTCAACGTCTCGCGCACGCCGGTACGCGAAGCGTTTCAGCAGTTGGTCGCCAGCGGGCTAGTCACGGTCTCCCCAAAGAAGGGCACGTTCGTCGCTAAGGTAGGGATCGATCAGCTCATCGAAATGTTCGAAGTGATGGCCGAGCTCGAGGGCATGTGTGGCCGCCTGGCCGCGCGGCGCATCAGCGACACTGAGCTTGCGGCGCTCAAGGATGCGCACCAACGTTGCGAAGCGGCAGCATTGGCGGGCGACACGGATGAGTACTATTACGAGAACGAAGCGTTTCATGACTGTATCTACACCGCTAGCCACAACACGTTTCTAGCCAGCGAAGCCCGCCAGCTCAAGCAGCGCCTGAAGCCTTACCGCCGTTTACAGCTCCAGGTACGCCAGCGCATGCACAACTCGCTCCATGAACACCAGACGATCGTCGACGCCATCGAGCAGGGCGACGCAGCCCAGGCCCAGCAGGCGCTCTGCGACCACGTGCTGATCCAAGGCGAGCGGTTCAGCGACTTCGTTGCCAGCGTGCGCCGTATGGAAGCGCCGATGGAGCGTACGGGCTAACGCCGAGCCCAAGCACCCTCGTCATGTCTTTATCGGTGGGGTGATGGTCCTTGCCGACATAGGGCGTAGCGCCGAGACTCTCTCTAGTTCCATTTTCTTATTGGAGAGAGTCTGTGACGCGACATGTTGCTCTGCTTGCCTACCCCGACTGCCAACTGCTGGATGTCAGCGGCCCTTGGCAGGTTTTTGCCAGCGCGAACGCGCTGAGCCCTCAGCCGCTGTACCAGTTGACGCTCGTGGCCGAGGCCACGGGGCCCGTGTTGACCAATAGCGGCTTGGGCGTCCTTGCGACCCACACCTACCAACAGCTCCCTCAATTACGGCCGTTGGATACGCTGCTAGTGTCAGGCGGCAGCGGCGTGATGCAGCAGCGAGACGTCGCTGCCGTCAAGCAAGTGCTGTGTGAGATAGCCCCCGACGTCAGACGGCTTGGCTCCATTTGCTCCGGGGCGTTCTTACTGGCTGAGGCTGGCTTGCTGGACGGCTGCCGTGTGACGACCCACTGGCGGCATGCCCAGCAATTATCGGAAGAGTACCCGGCGCTGTGGGTGGAGCCCGATGCGCTCTATATCGAAAGCCATGGCCGGTATACCAGCGCTGGGGTGACCGCCGGCATTGATCTAGCGCTATCGCTGGTGGAGGCCGATCATGGTGCAGAGCTCGCGGGACAGGTGGCCCGAGAGCTAGTGGTATTTCTACAGCGCCCTGGCGGCCAGTCCCAGTTCAGTGAGGTATTGCGTCGTCAGCAGTCGGCAGGGCCACTGCGCCGTCTCTTGGACCGACTGCATGCCGATCCCAGCGAAGCCGTCGACCTGGAGAGCATGGCCGAACAGATGGCGGTTTCGCCACGTCATCTGACACGGCTATTCAAGCGGCATTTAAACACCACGCCGGGCGCGTATGTGACGCAGCTACGCTTGGAACAAGCCCGGTTGGCGCTGCTCAACGAGCGAGAACCACTCTCCCTGGAGCGTCTTGCACAGCGCTGGCGGCTGGGTGGTGCCGAACAGCTGCGCCGCCAGTTTCAGCGCTACTACGGCGTCTCCCCCTCGGTGTATCGCCAACGCTTTGCCTCTTCCCGAGCCGCTGTCAGTCAAGAGGACCGCTCATGCCCGTAACCGTCTCTCTCTTGTCACTGTGCCAAGCGTTACTGGTGACCGGCAATGTGCTACTGATCGGTATCTCGCCGCTGATCGGCGCGTCGCTGGCGCCTAGCGACGTATGGTCGACGGCTCCCGTGGCGACGCAATGGCTCGGCCTAATGTGCGCGACCATTCCAGCCTCGCTGATCATGGCGCGGTTGGGCCGTAAACGGGGCTTTATGCTGGGCAACCTCGTGGGGCTGGTGGGGGCTCTGTTGGCCGCGCAGGCGCTGATCGGCGAGCGGTTTGGGCTGTTTTTATTTGCGACCTGGTTAATCGGCGTGGGCATTGGGTTTGGTCAGCTCTACCGCTTTGCCGCCGTTGAGGCCGCGCCAGCGCCACTGCGCGACCGAGCGATTGGGTTGGTGATGGGAGGCGGTGTGCTAGCGGCGTTTGCCGGGCCGTGGCTGGCAAGGGCAAGCCGTGAGCTGGGCGAGGTGCCGTTCTTGGGGAGTTTCATCGGATTGGCAGCGCTTTACTCACTGGCTCTGCTGGTGTTGATAGTGACTCGATTACCGCCCGCATCCCGAACCCACAGCGAAGGTACGCCACTGCCGCTGGGTAAGATACTCCGCCAGCCGGGATTCATCGTGGCGGTGAGTGCCGCGATGGTGGGGTACGGGGTGATGAACCTGGCGATGACCGCCACGCCGCTGGCCATGGAGAGTGCGGGGCACCACTTTCACCATGTCTCGATGACCATTCAGTGGCATGTCGTGGCGATGTTTCTGCCCTCCTTCTTTACCGGCCACTTGGCCGCTCGCTTCGGCGCCAAGCCAGTCATCGTCGCGGGGTGTTTGCTGCTGGTGGCCAGCGCGATGGTGGCTCAGGGGGAACTCGGCTTGGCCGGTTTCAACGTGGCGCTGGTGCTGCTTGGGCTGGGCTGGAACTTCACCTTCCTGCCCGCCACGGGCCTACTCACCGAGAGTTACCGCCCGGCGGACAAAGCGCGCACCCAGGCGGCCAACGAATTTTTGGTGTTTGGCACCGCTGCTTGCACTGCCCTGTTGGCAGGCCCTCTGGTCAGCGGTTTAGGCTGGGCAACGCTCAATCTGGTGCTGATGCCTATCTCACTCGTGCCCGTGGCGGTACTCCTGTGGCAGCGGCGCTCGCGCCTCGCCGATGCTTAAAAGTCTCCCGGCGCGCACTGTAGGCAGGTCAGCCCGAGTGCGCGCCACTGGGCGACCACGGCGTCGCGATCGTCCAGCACGAGCCAAGGGGCAAAGCCGTCGCGGTGCATTTGATTCAGTAGCGCCGCTTTCACCTCTTCGTCATCCACATGGTCATCACCTTCTGGACGCAGGTACATGGCGTCGAAGGGGATTTCATGGCGAGTAAGCCATGTGTGGGTGTGCGCTCTATGGCTGTCGGGGCGGCCGCTGCAAATGACGATCTGCTGGCCTTGGGCTTTTAGCAGCTTGACCAGCCGGGCGACGGGCTCAATGACCGGCGCGTTGGCCATGTGGGCGAAAAAGGGATCCCACTGTTTGGCGGGACCCAGTACCCATTCGTGGACATCGGCAGGATGAAATTCGGCCAGCGTGCCGTCGACATCGACAATGACTGCGTTCATAGAGATATTTCCTACGGTGTTAACAGGGGCGAAGAGAGCACTTTCGTCTGCGCTTCGACGTCAAGCGAAGGCTGTGTGATGAGCCGTGTGCCCAGCAGGTCACGCCAGGCGGACTCAGCATCGGCATGGAGCGGCGTAAAGAGCGGTGCCACTTGGACCGCTTGGAGCTGGTGGGCCAGGGCTACCAAATGCGAGGCGCGCAAATGGACGTTCCAGCGTTGCCAGAGCACCTCGCCCGCCGCGAGCTGTTGGCGACGCTGCGGCGTCAAATAGCCGGTGTGCAGCAGACGATGATGCGGCCAGTCGGGCGGATCATCGTCACGGTCGCTGACCAGCCAAAGCGCCGGATGGCGGGCATTGGGGCGCTGCAAAAGCGCCTGGATAGCCGCGTCCAATCCTTTTCGGCGAAGGTCATTGGGCAGCGCGAGTAGGGCGGCCAGGTTATCGCGAATGATCGGGTCAATCGCCAAAGGAAGGTGGCGTTGGTCCGCCTCTTCCGAGAGCCATAGCGCCATTTCCAGGGCACGCCCCGTTTCCGGTACCGGCAGCACCAAAGGGTGGTCCAACGCCTTGCCAATGGCGTGGATGCACTGCGCTTGGGGCTGGTCGTAGCGGCCATAGGAGGCATCTAGCAGCGCCGTGTGGGCGGGTGGGGGCGCATCGAACGGAAACAGGCGCGACTCGAAACAGGCATCGCCACTGTAAAAAATACCGCCCGCGTCGTCGAGATGCAGCCAGACGCCGCCCAGCGAATGCCCCGCTTGACCGGTGGTGACCGCAATGCCTTCAACGTCAAGACGGCCCCGATAGGGCAGCGGCTGCCACGCCCGCTGCGGGGGTAGCGTCTTGGCGACTAACGGCGTGCAGTAAAGCGGTATCTGCGCGGGCAGTTCCACGACGCCGCCAATGTGGTCCACGTGGTCATGGCTGATTAACACGGCGTCCACGGCGAGCCCCTGTGCCCAGGTAACCGGCTCGCCGGGGTGCAGTGCGCCGCCGGCATCCAGCAGCAGGCGTTTGCCTTGCGCTTCGACCACGATGGCCGCGGGCCCTTTGTCGCCCAGCCCGCTGAGGATTTGAATCGTGGCGCTCATTGGTCAGGCTCCAGGCACCAGCCTTCCAACAAGCGCACCGCGACGTGCTGGCCCTCGTTGAGCGCCGTGTGATGATAGGCCAGCAGCGCTTCTCCCGTGGCTAAGCGCAGGTGTAGCTCATAGCGTTCACCGCGAAAGGTGAGCCGCTCCACGCATCCGGTTAAGTCGTATGGGCTAGGCGAGTGCGCGGACGACGGTGCAGGGGAGTGTGCCTCAATACGGATATGTTCAGGACGTACCAAAACGGGCTGAGTGCGCGCCGTGAGCGGCGCGGCCAAGCCTTGCATCAGTGCTGACTCATCCAGCCGCTGGCCCGGGGTACCGCCTGCGACCTTTAGCTGACTGCCTTGGCCAATGAACTGAGCGACCCACTCACTGCGCGGCGCTCGATAGAGCGTTTCAGGCGTTGCCCACTGTACCAGCGCGCCGTCACGCATCACCGCAATGCGATCCGCCATTGCCATGGCTTCGCTTTGATCATGGGTCACGTACACCATGGTGGCTTGGGTGCGGCGGTGGAAGTCGACAAAGCTGTGCTCCATAGAGGCGCGCAGGTTGCGGTCCAGGTTGGCGAGCGGCTCATCGAGCAGCACTACGTCTGGATCGGTGACCAAGCAGCGCGCTAACGCTACCCGCTGGCGCTGGCCACCGCTGAGCTCCTGTGGAGCGCGCTGGGCGTAGGGAGTAAGCGCAACCTGCTCCAGCGCGTGAGCGACCCGGCGCTGATACTCGCTGCCCTGAACGCGGCGAAGTTTCAGCGGGTAGCCCACGTTGTCGGCCACGCTCATGTGCGGCCATAGCGCGTAGGACTGAAACACCATCGCCATATTGCGCTGCTCAGGAGGCATGTGATGCTGGTCGCTGGCGAGGAGGGTGCCGTTGAGTGTCAGGGAGCCGCTACTGATCTGCTCGAACCCGGCCAGCATCCGCAGCATGGTGGTTTTGCCGCAGCCGCTGGGGCCGAGCAGGGCGACGAATTCGCCAGGGGCTATCTCCAGCGACAGATCATCCACCGCCCGGTGATCGCCAAACTGCTTGGTAACACGATGAATCGCTAGCCCTGCCACGGCACGACTCCTTTAGGTAAACGGGGGGCCAGCAGGCTGAGCGATAGCATCAGCGTGGCGACCATGATCACCACCAGCACGGAAACGGCCGCTGCCAGCACGCTCTCGCCGCCCTCGTCCAGGTTGAAAATCAGCACGCCCAGGGTTTCATTCCCGGCGCTCCAGAGCAGCGCGGAGACGGTCAGTTCGTTCACCGCCAGCAGAAACACCAGCAGCCCTCCGGCGAACAGCGAGGGCGCCATTAGCGGAAGCAAAATGGTGATGAGCCGACGCCAGGGGCCCGCGCCCGCAAGCTGAGCAGCTTCTTCCAGAGAGGGATCTAGCTGGGCCAAGCTGGCGCTCACCGGTTTCAGGCAGACCACCAGAAAGCGCGCCAAATAGGCCACGAAAATCAGCCCGAGCGTGCCGTAAAGCGCTAGGTCGATAAACGGTAAGGGGCGTACGAATAGTAGAATGCAGGCAATCGCCAGCACCACGCCGGGCAGCGCGTAGGGCAGCTCGATGGCGCTCAGGGTGAGCTGCTGCAGGCGAGGGGGAAGCCGCTGTAAACGGTAGGCGAGCGGCAGGCTGCAGAGCATGAGCACCAGCGCGGCACCGCCCGCCAGCCAAAGACTGTTACTCACTGCCCGCCAAGTGGCGCCTTGACGACCGATCACCTCGTGGTAGGCATCGAGCGTGACGGTGTCAGCGCTAAGCGGCACGCCCATCGCCGGTACCAAAGAGCTCACCACCAGAGCGGCCAGCGGCGCGACCAGGATCACCATCAGGACACCGACCAGCAGAGCCGTGACCAGCGGGCGATAGCGGCCCAGTAAAAAATCGTGGGCGCGGCCGCTATGGCCGCCTAACCCAAAGCGGCTGCGGTTCATCCAGTACTGCTGCAAGGCTACGCAGGCCAGTGCCAGGACGCCGATCAGCATCGAAAGCGCCGCCATCTCTGCCAGCACGCCGGTGCCAAAGCTGGCCATGCGTTGATAAATCAGCGTGGGCAGCACGTAATAACCGGCGGGAATACCGAGCATCGCGGGAATGCCAAAGTTACCCAGGCTGGAGATGAACGCCATGGCGGCTCCCGTCACCAAGCCGTGGCGGGTGATGGGCAAGATGATATGGCCCCACACCTGAGCCTGTCGCGCGCCGCTGATGCGGGCGGCTTCGATCAATTCGCGGGGTAGCGATAGCAAGGAGGTGCGTAGCGCCAAAAATACCAGCGGCGCACTTTGGATACCCAGCAGCAGGGCAATACCCTCTGCGGAGTAGAGCGGCTGCGGGCTACCCAAGGGCGGTGCCATACCGATGCTCTTCAATAGCGGGCTGGCCGGGCCGAATAGCTGCAGCCAGCTCAGCGCGGTGACCTGGGGCGGGATCATCATGGGCAGCATAAAGCAGAACACCAGCCAGGCCTTGCCGCGAATGTTCGTCAGGGTGATCACGAAGGCGAACAGGCTGCCCAGCACCAGGGCGATCAGCATACCCAGGCCCGAGGTATACAGGCTGTGCCATAACGCATGCCACGTACTGGCAGCGTTGAGCACTTTCCACAGTGGCGCCTGGCTGCCCTGGCCAAGGTCGCTAAGCGCTTCGACGAGTAGCCGTACGCTGGGCGCGAGGCTGAGCAGAACGATGAGCAGGGTGATCAGGCTAAGCAGCCAGCGGTGCTGGCTGCCAAGGTTGAGCGAAGGGGTCATGGTTAGCCGCCGAACAGATCGCTAAAGCGCTGCTTGAGGATCTCTTCCTGCTCGAGTGCCTGTTCGATATCCACCGGCATGAGGTCGATGCTGCTTCGCTCAGGGAAGCCCTCAGGCGGTGTCACGTCCGGATGAGCAGGCAGGTAACCCTGCTGGCTGACCAGTGTTTGCCCCTCTTGGGAAAGCACGAAGTCGACGAATTTTTGCGCGGCGTCCAGGTTCTCGGCCTCCTGCATGATGGCTACGGGCTCGGTAACGGCGCTCACGCCCTCTTCAGGAAACACGAACGCCACGGGTGAGCCTTTCGCGGCTTCGCGGATGGGCAGGAAATCGACCACGATGCCGTAGGGCTTGGTGCCCGCGGCCACGGCGTTGAACACGCCGCCGTTACCGCCCTGGGCTTCCGTGCGGTTGGCTTGAAGTGCTTCGTAGTATTCGAGTCCTAACGCTGGATTCTCCGCGATGGCTGCCATATGAATCAGCGCTGCGCCGGAGTACAGCGGACTAGGCATGGTGACGAGGCCTTCATATTCAGAGCCGGTCAGATCTTCCCAGCGCTTTGGCTGCTGCTCGGCGCCGGTGTTGTACACGATGCCGGTGGTGATGAGCTTGGTGCCGTAGAAGTAGCCCTCCGGGTCGTAAAGCGCTTCGTCGTAGGCGTCGCGCTCGGGGCTGAGGTAGGGCTGTAAATGGCCCTCTTGTTTCAGCGAGGTCATGGTCATGCTGTCGGCAATCAGCAGCACGTCGGGGTTGCTGACACCGGCAGCTAGCTCCGAGCGCAGGCGAGTCATCAGGCGGGTGGTGCCGTCGCGCACCCACTCCACTTCGATGTCTGGATAGGCGGCTTGGAAAGCATCGACCGTTTGCTGGGCATCGCTATTGGGCTGGCTGGTATAGAGCACCAGCTTCTCATCAGCGAACGACGAGGTGGAGAGGGCAATGCTTGCGAGAGTCACGGCGGAACACAACGAGCGCTTCAACATCGAGAAAACCTCCAGTAGGTGAACAGTCACCACACTACTGTCATCGGCTTACAACATCGTGACACTACGCTTTCGTTTGATAGCGAAAAGCTTTCGCTAGCGGGAATGGTTTTTTCGTTTTTCCAATGGAAACGATAAAAGGAAAGGTGGCGCGGTATGAACGTGACAGAGAGGCGGCGTGCGGTATTAGCGCACGTGCGAGAAGAGGGGCGGCAAACGCTTGCGGCGCTGGCCCATCACTTTGGCGTCTCCGTGCAAACCCTGCGTGGGGATATTCGCGTGTTAGCGGAGCAGGGGCTGATTTTACGCCGTCACGGCGAAGTGATGCCCTTTCCTGACCAAGAGAACGTGGGCTACGACCAGCGCCAAATCGTCAATCAGGCGGGCAAACGACATATTGCACGTCAGGCCGCCTCGTTGATTACGCATCACCAATCGCTCTTTCTGGGGACGGGCACGACGGTCGAGCAGTTAGCCGATTCGCTGCACGACAAGCAGGGCCTGCAGATCATGACCAATAACCTGCACGCCTTGATCAAGCTATGCGCGTTGGAGTGTGAGCTGATAGTGGCCGGCGGTCGGGTGCGCCGCCGCGACCAGGACGTGATTGGCGGCGACGCGTGGCGCTTTTTTCAGCGCTACCGGGTGGATGTCGGCATTGTCTCCGTGGGCGGTATGGATAGCCACGGCCAGCTTTACGACTACAACGACGACGAAGTGATGGCCCGCGAAGCCCTGCTGGCCCATGCGGCGTACCGCATTCTCGTGTTGGACAAGACCAAATTCGACCTGCCGCTACGCTGTGCCGCCGGGTCGCTGGCAGATTATCACGCCGTCATCACCGACAGCCCCTTGCCCGACCGGCTAAGAAGCCCGTTAGCTGCCCAGGGCGTGCGTTTCATGAGTGGCGCTTAGGCATCGTGCTGTTCGTCGGGCAAACGTTTGAAATAGACGTAGCGGTGCAGGCGGATCGCTGGGCGTATCAATAGTTGCACGCTGCCAATGACGAAGAGCCAAACCCCAGCGGTTTGTACTGCACCCTCGTAAAAAAAACAGACGCTACCGATGACGAACCAGATGCCGATTAGAAAGTCGTTGACGATACCGAGCACCTCATAACGGCGGTGAATGACCAACTCTTCGCGGCCCATGGTAAAGGTGAGATCACGCTCTGACGAGACGGTTTGTCGGGTCATGTGTGCTCCTTTGTGAAAAAAAGAAAAATTTAAAACACTTTCTTGAATTGCAGTTTTTAGATAGTTGTAAGAGGACATGAAAATAGATTAACTAGTGCTATTAAGCGAGCGCTGACGGCTGTCATGATCGTTTGGCAACATGATGGCAAGTTCTCGTATCTGCACGATTGAGAAGCGCAGTTTCTTCGCGAGGTGTGAATGACCAGTGACTCTTTTGCTAGCACCATTGAGCACGAGTTATCCCACCCTAAATGGCATCTGCGTTTTTCGCGCGCGCTAGAAGCTCGTTTCGAGCGCGACACCCAGCCCCAGCGAAACCGCAATATGGTCGTGGCGGGCCTGATAGCGGCACTGATCTACAGCCTGTTTCTCATTAACGATTACAGCTTTCGCCCAGAGGTGTTTTGGCTCTCTGTGCTGATCAGAGGAGTCGTCGTTATACCGTTTGGCCTGCCCATCTTATGGGCAGTCCACCAAGGGGTATCGGGAAGCGCGCGCGAAACATTGATGGCAAGCACGGTCGTCGTCGGCATGGTGGCATCGTGCTTGATCTCTGTATCGTCGAAGTCGCCTTACTCTTATCTCGATATTTTTTCGTTTGGCCTTATTTTAGTCGTTGGGAATATTCTCTATTCACTGCGCTTTTCCTATGCCCTGGGGTCGTCGCTGTTGAGCGTGGCGATTATGGTGTACTTCGTCATTGGCTACGACCCGATGCCCACCGAGGTCAAGAGACTGGCGATTTTCTCGATCTGTGCCAAAGCAGTATTCACCTTGGTGGCTAATTACCGCCTGGAAGCCAGCGAACGTAAAGCCTACCTGCTGTTGCTGCGCGAAACCCATCGGACCGGGCATGCGCTGCGCAGTAATGCGGAATTGTCCAAGTTGTCGTTGACCGACCCGTTGACGGAGTTAGCCAACCGCCGCCAGTTCGATGCGCTGTTCAACCACTATTGGCAGCAAGCCGTGGAGGAGCGTGCCACGGTAGGCCTGATGGTGATCGATATCGACTGTTTCAAAGCTTATAACGACTACTACGGCCATTTGCAGGGCGATCACTGCCTAAAAAGTGTCGCCAGCACGCTAGCTACCCATGCGAGCAGCGCCTGCGTGGTGGCGCGCTTTGGCGGTGAAGAGTTCGTCGTATTGAGCAAAGGGCAGCCGCATCAAGCGGTGTTGGATCAAGCCGAGCAGCTGCGCCATGCGGTGGAGGCGCTGCAGCTACCCCACCTTGGCCGGGTCGCGCCTGATTACGTCACCATTAGCGTGGGTGGCGCGGTGCTCCAGCCCACTGTGGGCGTGAACGCCTCTCAGCTATTCAGAGCTGCCGATCAGGCGCTTTACGAGGCCAAGCGACAAGGGCGTAACCGCGTGGTGATGATCAGTTCGCTGGATGCGCTGAGCGGCGATGGCCTAGGTATATCAATAGAATAGCCAACAGTAAGAGCACCATCGCCACGTAGCGTGAACCATCCAGTGACCGTTCGGCGTTATCGAGCCAGCCAAAGTGATCGATTAATAAGCTCATTAGGAGCTGGCCGGAAATCACCGAGACCGTCGCTGCCGCTGTACCAACACGTGGCACTGCAAACACAATCGCCAGCATATACACCACGCCAAACAGCGCGCCGGTCAGCTGCCACTTGGGCACGCTAAACAGAGTCGCTTCGTGGTGCGGCTCAAAAAACAGCACCAGTAAAAAGGTCAGCACGGCACCTACCACAAAGGTCAGCCAAGCGCTTTCCAGCACACCCGTCTGCGCGCCCAAGCGGCCATTAATAGAGGATTGGGCGGCCAAGACCGCACCACCGGCCAGCAGTAGGACAAAAACGATGGGTAATAGCATGACGTCTCTCCTGTTACATCAACCAAAGCGCTGCAAGAATCATGACCAGGGCCGCTAAACGGTAGCCATCGACCTGACGACGTTCGCTGCCCAGCCAGCCAAAATGATCAATGGCTAGGCTTGCGGCGATCTGACCGCACAAAATGCCCACCATGGTCATACCAACACCCACTAGCGGCGTAGCCAAGGTCAAGACAATGACGTAGACCGGGCCCAGTACGCCGCCGGACAATAGCCAGCGTGGCTGCTCGAACAGTGCGCCCAACTGTCGTTTGGGAGAAAACAGCAGCGCTAGTGACAGCAATAGTGATCCCACCAAAAAGATTGAGAGCGTGGCGGAAAAATGCCCCACCTGCTGACCGAGTGGCCCCAGTAGCCCCGCTTCCACGGATAAGCCCATGCCAGCGATGAGCACGCCAAGCAGAATCAATGCGTGTTGCATGTGGTGCTCCTTATCAAATGAGAGGAAGCACTCTAAAGAGGTAGTCTTGTTGCTACAATGCGCTGAAAAGACAAAGGACTATTGCATTTTGGACAACTCTATACGGCTGCTGACGCTACGGCTATTTGTACGCGTGGCCGTCAGCGGCAGTTTTTCGGAAGCGGCGCGTTACTTCGGGGTGCCTACCTCTTCTGCTTCTAGGCATATCGCTAGCCTGGAGCGGGCTTTGGGCCAGCGATTACTCTATCGCCATACCCGCGCGGTGAAACTCACCGAAGCGGGCGAGCGCTATTTCCACGAAGTGCGCGATGCGCTGGCGCGACTTGAGTTAGCTACCGAGCAGGTGATGGGTGGCGCGCAGCATCCTCAGGGCGTGCTGCGTATCAATGCGCCCGTGGCTTTTGGGCGTCGTCATATCGCGCCGCACTTGGCGCGGTTTCAGCAGCAGTACCCGGGAATTCAAGTGGAATTAACGCTGGAGGATCGCTTTATCGATCCAGTGCAAGAGGGAGCCGACGTGGTGATTCGCGTAGGAGCGCTGGCGGATTCGAGCTTGGTGGCCCGCGGTATCGCCCGGCAGCGTTTTGTCGTCTGCGCGTCGCCGGAATATCTGGCAACACACGGCTCACCCGCGTCGCCAGAGGCGCTCAGCCAGCATAACTGCCTGCTGTATAGAGGCAGTAAGGGAACGCAGTCATGGTATTTCCAGGAACGGGGCTCGCCACGAGCGATTCGCTATGCGCTGTCGGGGAATTTGGTCGCCAACAATGCCGAGAGCTTGGTGGAAGCGGCAATCGCTGGGCAGGGCGTGGTGATGTTTCCCTCTTGGCTGCTATTCGAGCCTCTTCGCCAGCAAACCTTGGTACCGTTACTGACGCAGTGGAAAGCCTCTGAGGATGGCTATTTAGACAACATTTATGCCATTTATCCTGAAAACCGCCTGCGTTCGTCGAAAGTATCCGTCTTTATGGCCTACCTAGGGCGCACGATTGGCAATGTTCCCTACTGGGATGCAGGGTCGAAAATGTAAGGCCAGTCGTTAGGCTGTTAGTTTTCTGAATTGACAATGTAGTGAGCGTATGACAAACACAACCCATTTTTTGCGCGAGGAACAGAGGGTGGCAGAAGAACAAGCATACCAGGCGTTGACGGTAGAAACGTTAGCCCAGCGACTAGGCGATGTGGAGGCCGTCGCTAGCCGCGTGGGGGGATATCCTGCTAAGTGGCGCATCCGTGAGGTGGGCGACGGCAACCTCAACTTGGTATTCATCGTCACCGGCAGCATTGGTAGCGTGGTGGTCAAACAGGCGCTGCCCTACGTGCGCATGGTGGGCGAGAGCTGGCCGCTACCGCTCTATCGCGCTCACTACGAGTACTTTGCCCTGGTGCGCCAAGCCGCGCGGGCGCCCGGCGTGGCGCCCGAGGTGTACTACTTCGACAAGCCCCAGGCGCTGATCGTGATGGAGTATCTGCATCCGCACGTGATTTTGCGGCGCAAGCTGATCAGCGGCGAACGGGTAGAGAAGCTGGGCGCTACGTTGGGTGAATTCTGTGCGCGCACGGCGTTTCGCGGCTCGGAGCTTTCCATGGCCAGCCCAGACAAAAAAGCCGACGTGGGGCTGTTCTCTGGAAATGTTGCGATTCCCGCGATCACCGAGTCGCTGGTGTTCACCGACCCCTACTACGGCGCGGAGATGAACCGCCATACGCCGGAGCTATCGCCCGTGGTGGATGAGCTGCGCCGCAACGCCCGCCTGAAGGCCAAGGTGCAGCGGCTGTTGATGAAGTTCACCTCGAACACCGAAACCATGCTCCACGGCGACCTGCACTCCGGCTCCATCATGGCCACCGACACCAGCGTGCGCGTCATCGACCCCGAGTTTTCCCAGTACGGCCCCATGGCATTCGACCTGGGCATGGCCGTGGCGAACTTCTTCATGGCCTACTTCAGTCAGCCAGCCCACCGCAAGGAAGACGAGCTAGACGCCTACCAAGCCTGGATTTTAGCGGTCATCACCGAGTGCTTTACCCGCTTCGACGAGACGTTTCGCCATCTCTGGCAAACCGAGCGCACCGGCATTCTATTCCCCAGGTCGCTGTTCGAAGACCAGGGCAACAGCGCCGACGACGCCTGCGATGCGCTGCTTGAGGAGATTCGTGAAGATGCCCTGGCCTACTGCGGCATCGAAATGCACCGCCGCGTGCTCTCGCTGGCCCACAACGCCGACTTCGAAGAGATCGAAGACACTGGCTTACGCGCCGAGTTGGAAGCGCGCAACGTGCTGATGGGGCAAACGCTGATCATGGAGCCGGAAGCCTACTGTGATCTCAACGCACTGGCAGAGCTGGCCAAAACGTTTAACCAGAAAGCAGTGTTGTAGGAAGAGGTTATTAAAGACAGAACGGCGATGTGAGAAGGCCGGGACAGACCGTAGCGGGGGTCTTTCGCCATGGATGGCGAAAGTAGCGCCCATGGATGGGTTCACAGCGCCCCCGCATAGGTGTGTATCGGCCTGGGATCAGTCTTATTTATTCAAAGCTGATCTAAACGATCGAATTTTCCGGCGATGTCGCTTTCGGTCCAGTGGGGGACCCAGCCTTCCACGTTGTCGAAGAAGCGCAGCGCGGTGAATTCCGGTTCTGGCCCCATGTCGAACCAGTGCGGGGTGTTGGCGGGCACGCTGATCAGGTCGTTGCGGGTGCAAAGCACTTGGTAGACCTTATCCTTGATGTGCAGGCAGAACAGCCCCTGGCCTTTGACGAAGAAGCGCACTTCGTCTTCGTGGTGGCGGTGCTCGTTCAGGAATTTCTGGCGCATGGCGTCTTTATCCGGGTGGGTGGGCACCATGTGCAGCACGTCGACGGTTTGGTAGCCGCCCTTGGCTTTGACCCGGTCGATGTCCTCCTGGTAGAGCGCCAGAATCTCTTCCTGGGTGGCATCGTCGGCAATCTCGCCTGGGGTTGCCCAGCGCTCGAACAGTACGCCTACCTGGTTTAGCTCAGCGGTAATCCGTTCGCCGTCGGTGGTGTCGATGAGGGCATCATGGGGATTGTTATCGGCAAATACTTTGAGTTGCGACATCGTAAGCTCTCCTTGAAAGTGACGAGACAGAAACGTTACAGGGGGATCTCGTCGAAACGGGTGACGCACGGGTGGCGGGTGCCCGCCTGGGTACCTTCACGCACCAGCTGTAGCGTTTGCATGCCCGCCTGCTGGGCCGCGTCCAGCTCTTCGACCACATCCGACAAGAACAGCACTGCCTCCGCGGGCAGGTCAAGCTCAGTGACGATACGCTGATAGGCGGCGGCCTCACGCTTATGGCCAATATGGGTGTCGAAGTAGCCGCTGAACAGCGGGGTCAAATCGCCCTCATCGCTATAGCCAAACAGCAATTTCTGCGCCTGCACCGAGCCCGAAGAGTACACATACAGCGCCTTGCCTTCTGCCTGCCACTGGCGCAGCGCTGGCGCGACATCCGCGTATAAATGGCCAGTGAAGTCGCCGCGCTGGTAGCCGTCGGCCCATACCATGCCTTGCAGGGCTTTGAGCGGCGTCACTTTCTGGTCGGTATCGATCCAGTGCAGCAGCGTGGCGATTACCGCTTCCAGCGTGGCGTTGGCGTCCTTCATGACATCACGCACGGCATGGATCTGCTCGGCCACCGCCAGGGCCTCTGCGTTCTCGCGCAGAAAGTCGGGCAGCTTGGCGTAGGCGTAGGGGAACAACACGTTATGGACGAAATTGATATCGGTGGTGGTGCCTTCGATATCGGTCACGATAGCGCGAACGGTTGATTGACTCATTGGGACCACCGGCTCTCTTCCAGTACACAGGCAAGTAAGAATTCGATGGCTTCCAGATGGCGGCGGCAGCTGGCAATGCTGTCGCCGACGGCGTAAATACCGTGGCCCTCGACCAAAAAGCCCCAGGGCATCGGCCAGCCGAGTCGTACATGTCTAGCCAACTCAACCATATCTTGTTCATTAGGTACGACCGGCAAGCGAATAGTGGCTTCGTGGGTCTCGTTACCTGTCAGCGCCTTTTGCATCTCGAAGCCGCTCAGTTCGATGCCGTCAGGAAAGCGCCGCGACAACACGGTGCTGGCCACGGTATGAACGTGCAGCACACAAGCAATCGTCGGTTCATAGCGATAAAGCGCTGCATGCAAGTCGCTTTCTGCACTTGGCTTGCAATCGCCGGAGCGTACATTGCCATCAAAGTCGCAGTGCAGCAGATCGTCCGGCTGGAGTCGGGTTTTATCCCGCCCGGAGGCGGTGACTATATAGCCCGTTTCGGTACGCGCGGAAAAGTTGCCGCCGGTGGCGGGCGTCCAGCCTTGCTGGGCCGCCCAGGAGATGGCGTCCAGCAGTTCGGTGTGTAAGGTGTTCATCGGGTCAGCATCGCCTCGTCTAGTGGCGGCCATTCTATATGATAAGCTTCGCGCCTGATAAGCCGCGCGCCGCGTTCACCGGTTCAAGACCTCAAGGAGCCCTTCATGGTCAATTTACAGTCACGCAGTTTACGGGTGTATGCCGACGCGCTCGAATATTTGGACCAGACCCGGCTCCCCCAGGCCGAAGAGTGGGTGCGCTGCGATTCTCCCGAGGCGTGGCAGCACGCGGTCAAACGCCTTGCCATTCGCGGGGCGCCGCTGATCGGCTTGAGCGCCGCCTTTGTATTGGCCCAGTACGCGGCGCGCCATCCGCAAAGCGAGTGGCAGTTAGTGAGCGACCGCTTACGGGCAACGCGCCCGACGGCGGTGAACCTAATGTACTGCCTGGACGCCATGGAAGCCTGTTTTGCCCAGGGCGCGGACGCCCTGGCCGAGCGTGCCAAAGCGCTGTTCGAAGAGGACCGCGCCCTGTGCCAACGCATGGCCGAGCGGGGCGCCGACCTGCTGGCCTCCGGCGACCGCGTGCTGACCCACTGCAACACCGGCGCGCTGGCCACGGCGGGCGTAGGTACCGCGATTGGCGCGCTGGCCATCGCCCAACAGCGCGGCATCGATCTGCATGTCTACGTGGATGAGACCCGCCCGCTGCTGCAGGGCGGCCGCTTGACCGCCTGGGAAATGGCGGACCTGGGCATTCCCTACCAGTTGATCACCGACAGCATGGCGGCCAGCCTGATGGCAGCGGGCAAGGTGGATAAAGTGATGGTCGGGGCGGATCGCATCTGCGCCAACGGCGACTTTGCCAACAAAGTGGGCACTTACATGCTGGCGGTGGCGGCACACTACCATCAGGTACCGTTCTACGTGGTGGCCCCTTACACCACGGTCGACCCCGCCTGCGCGTCCGGCGCGGCTATTCCCATCGAGCAGCGCGATGGCGCGGAAGTGCGCGGTGTTGCAGGGGCGTTTGGGGAGGTGGAGTGGGCGCCCTCTGAGGCGCCGGTGTGGAACCCGGCGTTTGACGTGACGCCCGCGTCACTGGTCACCGCCTGGGTGTTGGATACCGGCGTGTTCGACTCAGCGGCGATTGCTCGGGGCGAGCATCTGCGGGGATGGCGCTAACCCTGGCAGCCAGGGAAGCCCGCACGCAGTGCAGTATCGAGTAATCGATACGCCCCTCCAGCGCTTCGAACACCACTTTCAGCCCCTGGCCTGGAAACTGTTCGAAGGCGGCGTGAATCTGCGCCAGGGTCGCCGGGTCCAGGTTGACCACCTCTTCCAGGGCCAGTTCGCCGCCTTGAATGGCATCGCTCAAATGGCGGTAGACCGTGTTGGCGGCCAGCCCGCGCTGCTTGGCGACTTGTTCGGGGGTGAACCCCTGGCGCAGCAGCGTGGCAGATTCCATGGCGCTATTGCCGATGTCGGCGGGTATCTCGGGCTCGTTTGGGTGCGCCAGTACCACCGCCAGAAATCCTTCACCGTAATCGGCCAGCTTGCGTGCGCCGATGCCCGAGATGGCGCCCAGTGCCTGCAGCGTTTGCGGTTTTTGCGCGACCAGCTCGGCCAGGGTGGCGTCGTTGAAGATCACGTAGGCGGGCACGCCCTGGGCATCGGCCAGCGCCTTGCGATGCTGGCGAAGCGCCTCCCACAGTGCGCCGTGGCCCTTGGCCGCAGATGCCCCTTTGGCTCCACGCCGCGCGGGCTTGCTGGGTTTGCGCAGGGTGAGACGTTGCTCGCCGCGCAGTAGGGGCCTGGCATTGGCGGTGAGCTTGATGCCGCCATGTCCCTCCATATCAACGCTCAGATAGCCGCTGGCGATCAGCTGACGAAACAGCGCTTTCCACTCGCTGGCGGTGAGCTCCTGGCCGATGCCGAAGGTGCTCAGGCTGTCGTGGCCAAAGCGGCTGATACGCTCGTTGCGCTTGCCGAGCAGCACATCCACCAAATACGTGACGCCAAAGCGCTGTTCGGTGCGGTAGACACACGACAGCGCCTTCTGCGCGGCCACGGTGGCCTCCCAGGTGTCGGGCGGGGTGAGGCAGTTATCGCAGTTGCCGCAGGGTTCATCTAGCGAATCGCCAAAGTAGTGGAGCAGCGCCTGACGACGGCAGCTGATAATCTCGCAGAGCCCCAGCATGGCATCGAGCTTCTGTTGCTCGATGCGCTTCTGCTGGTCGGCGGCACCGGAGTCCTGCTGCATCTGGCGCAGGGTAATCACGTCCTGAAGTCCGTAGGCCATCCAGGCATCGGCGGGCAGCCCGTCGCGCCCGGCGCGACCGGTCTCCTGGTAGTAGGCTTCGATGCTTTTGGGCAGGTTGAGGTGCGCCACGAAGCGCACGTCGGGTTTGTCGATGCCCATGCCGAAGGCAATGGTGGCGACGATCACCACGCCATCTTCGCGCAGAAAGCGGGCTTGGTGCTGCTGGCGCTGCTCGGCGGGCAGCCCGGCGTGGTAGGGCAGCGCGGTCAGTCCCTGGCGCGCCAGCCAGGCGGCGGTCTCTTCCACCTTGCGGCGAGAGAGACAGTAGACGATGCCCGCCTCGCCGTCGTGATGCTCGCGGATGAAACTCAGCAGCTGCTCTTTGGCATTGCCCTGATTTTCAGCGATGTGGTAGCGAATGTTGGGCCGATCAAAGCCGTTGTTGTAGAGCGCGGCGTCCTGAAGCTGCAGGTGCTCCATGATGTCGTGCCGCGTAGGCACATCGGCGGTGGCGGTGAGCGCGATGCGCGGCACGTCAGGAAAGCGCTGATGCAGGTGGGAGAGCTGGCGATACTCGGGGCGGAAATCGTGCCCCCATTGGGAAACGCAGTGGGCCTCGTCGATGGCGAACAGCGCAATGCGCGTCTGCTCCAGCAGCATCTGCATGCGCGCCGTGGCCAGCCGCTCGGGCGCGACGTAGAGCAGGTCCAGCTCGCCTGCGCGCAGGCGGTTCTCCACCTCCATCGCCTCATGCATCTCAAGGCTGGAGTTGAGATAGGCGGCGCGCACCCCGTTCTGAATCAGCGCGGCCACCTGATCCTGCATCAGCGCGATGAGCGGCGAGACCACGATGGCGGTGCCAGAGCGCAGCAGCGCCGGGATTTGATAGCACAGCGATTTGCCGCCGCCGGTGGGCATCAGCACCAGCGCGTCTCCGCCGCCCGTCACGTGCTCGATGATGGCCTGCTGGGGGCCACGAAAGCGCTCAAAGCCAAAGACGTCTTGCAGTACCTTGAGGGCTGCCGGGTCGCCGTGCATCGCTGCTCTCCTTGTCGTGTGCGTGAAGGAGAATTGTCGCACGAAAACTCGAGTGAGTTGGGTTAGCGAATCCCCGCCCGTAAAAACGATTGCACGAACTGGCGCTGGAACAGCAGAAAAGCCACCAGCAGCGGCGCAATACTCAGCAGTGTGGCAGCGCTGACGGTGGCCCAGTTGACGCCGGTTTCTGGCGCGGAGAACACGCCCAATCCCACCGTCAGCGGGCGGCTCTCCACGGAGTTGGTCACCACCAGCGGCCACAGGAAGTTGTTCCAGTGGTGGCTGATCGACACCAGCCCGTAGGCCAGATAGGTGGGCTTGGCCAGCGGCACGTAGACCTTCCACAGAATTTCCAGCCAGCCACAGCCCTCGATACGGGCGGCGTCCTCCAGCTCTCGGGGGATGGTCTTGAAGGTCTGACGCAGCAGGAAAATGCCGAAGGCGCTGGCCACGTAGGGCAGGCCAATGCCGGTGATGGTATTGATCAGCCCCAGCTCGCTGGCAATACGGTAGTTCTCGACGATCAGCACTTCGGGAAACACGAATAGCTGAATCAGCACCAGCATGAACAGCAGGTGCTTGCCGGGGATCGGAAAGCGGGCAAAGGCAAAGGCGGCCAGCGTGCAGACCACGAACTGGGCCAGTACCACGCCGGTCACCAGCGCGAAGGTGTTCAGGTAGTAACGCGCAAAGGGGGCCTGGGCCCAGGCGTTCATGAAGTTATCCAGTGTGAGCGGGGCGAACAGATCGAAAGTCACCATGAATTCGCTGGGGTGGAAGGCGGCCCAAAAGGCGTACAGCAGTGGAAAGATCCAAATAACCGCGAGTAGCCATGCCGCTATCGTTTCCAACGCTGGTAGGGAGTAGTCGAAGCGCGCGCGGGGCGCGTAGGTAGCGGGCGTATTCATTGGTAGTGCGTCCTACGGTCCAGGATTGTGAACTTCAGCGTGGCCACCACCGCCAGTACCAGCAGAATGACCACGGTGATGGTGGCCGCCATGGTGCGGTCGAAGAAGGAGAACGCGTTCTCGTAGACGTAATAGAGCAGCAGGTTGGTGGCGTTATTGGGCCCGCCCTTGGTCAGAATGAACAGGTGGTCGACCACCCGCACCGCATTGATCAGCGCGTTGATCAGCACAAACAGCGTGGTGGGCATCAGTAGCGGAAAGGTGACCCGCCAGAAAAAGCTCCAACGGTTCGTCCCTTCAAGGTCGGCAGCCTCTTTTAACTCGGGTGGGATGCTCTGCAGCGCCGCGAGATAGAAAATCATAAAAAAGCCGGCTTCTTTCCACACCGACATGACGATGACCGAGCTTAACGCAACGCTTGGATCGCCTAGCCAGTTAACGCCGGAAAATCCCAGCGCACCGAGCACACTGTTAAACAGCCCAATCTGCGGCGCATAAAAAAACATCCAGATATTGGCCGCGGCGATCATGGGTAGAATCGTCGGCGTAAAGTAGGCCATACGTACAAAACCGCGCCCCGGCAGTTTGCCGTTGACGAATAGCGCCATGCCCAAGGCCAGCGCAATAGAGGTGGGAATGGTACCTAGTGCATAGAACAGATTATTGCGGGCTACCTGCCAAAACGTTGGGTCATCGAACAGCACCTGATAGTTCTCGATGCCTACGAATTCAGGGGGCGCACCGCGGAAGCCGGGTAAGAAAAGGCTGTTAATGACCGTAGAAACGGTCGGCAAATAGGCAAACGTTGTCAGCAGCACCGCAGCGGGTAGCAGCAGAAGCGCGCCATAGAGCTGCATGTTGCGGTGGTCGTTGAATGACATAGAGCAGTACCAGACGTTGGAAAAGCCGGGGCATGCCCCGGCGAACAGTCATATGTCTGACGATTAGCGTGCGTAGCGGCGCAACACGCTGTCGGCTTCTTGTTGTGCTTGGCTAAGTGCTTCTTCTGGCGACATCTGTCCGGTCAGCGCCGCTTGTACAGCGTTATCCAGGGCGCGGCGAATGCGGCCACCTTGGTAGGTGGAAAGCTCCGCCGTGCCGTGTTCCAGCTGGTCACGGGCGACCGCTGCGGGTGGGAACTCTGCCACATAGCGTTGTAGCGCGTCGGTTTCGTAAGCGGCGGGGCTAACGCCCATGTAGCCGGTCTCGATCGACCATGCGGCGGCACGCTCGGGCGCGGTCATCCAGCGGATGAAGGTCATCGCCGCGCGCTGCTCTTCTTCGCTGGCATCTTCAAAGATGTAGAAATTGCCGCCGCCAGTGGGGCTGCCGCGCTGGGTCTTCATGGGCAGCATGGCGACGCCAAATTCGAAATTGGCCTCGTTGCGTACGGCGGTCAGGTTACCCGTCGTGTGCCACATCATGGCGGTGGACTGCTCTAGGAAGTTCTGGCGCAGAGTGCCCCACTCGATGGTGCCGCTAGGCATGGCATCGTGCTCGGTAGCCAGCGACACCCAGTATTCGAGAGCTTCGATGGCGGCCGGGTCGTCAAAATAGACCTCGGTGCCATCGTCGTTCATCAGGCGATGGCCGTTCTGGAAGGCGAACGCCTGGAACATCCAGTAGGGGTAGCCGGTGGACGGTACCATCACGCCCCATTGTTCTCCGTTCGAGGCTTCGCGCACGGCAGCCGCCATCTCGGCCATCTCTTCCCAGTTTTCCGGCGGCGTTTCCGGGTCCAGGCCAGCGGCTGCAAAGGCGTCCTTGTTCCAGAACAGCACGATGGTGGAGCGCTGGAAGGGGATACCGTAGGTCTTGCCATCCAACTGACCGTTCTCCATCAGCCCGGGGTAGAAGCTATCCAGCCACGCTTGCTCTTCCTCGGTGTCGATGAGGTCATCAAAGGCCACGATGGCGTTCTGCTCGATCAGCTCGTACAGGTCGATGGAGAACAGCACCGAGAGCTGAGGCGTATCGCCCGCTTCCATGGCGGACATGGCGCGCACGCGAGTGTCGTCGTAGTTGCCTGCGTAGATGGCTTCTACGTTGATATCCGGGTGTTCGCTTTCGAACTCGTCCACCAAGTTGTCAACGACCTCGGTCAGTGCGCCACCTACGGAAACAGGGTAGTACATCGTCAAGTCGACACTGTTAGCGCTGGCGTGACCGGCACCTAACAGTGCTGCGGCGATGGCTGTCATTGCAAAAGAGAACTGAGAACGCATGAGAGACTCCACAAGTGTTTGTGATGTTGTCAGGATGAGAGCGGTCAGTGTTGGAAAGAGCCCACGGCGGGCGGGCGCGGTACGCTTCGATGCGAAGCGGGTAAGGCAAGAGGCGCTAACGCTTGCTGACGCAGACCCTGTTGATCAAACAAATGGGCGCTATCTGGCGTCCAGTAGAGTTTGCAGGGCTTACCCGAGAGCGCTTGCTTACCGCTAAGGCGAACGCGCACGGTGTGATTGCCGACGGCGACATGGGCAATCGTGTCGGCACCTAAGTACTCATCACTGAGTACCTGGGCCGGAATGCCTGCCTCGGATGCTGGGCGCAGTTCGATATCTTCAGGGCGCACGCCCAGCTGCCCCCCGGCGGCCTCCATGGGAGCCACTGGGGTCGAGGGTTCGCCCTCGATAACGGCCCCCTGGTCACCTTGCACTAGAGGCAAAAGGTTCATGGCCGGGCTGCCAATAAAGCTGGCAGCAAAAGCGCTGGCGGGCTGGTTATAAAGTTCGTCGGGTGTGCCGTCCTGCACGATATGTCCTTGTTGCATCAAGATCACACGGTCTCCCATGCTCATGGCCTCCACCTGATCGTGAGTGACGTAAACCACCGTCATATCGAGTCGTGATTGCAGGGCTTTGATCTCCCTGCGCATATCGCTGCGCAGCCGCGCATCGAGGTTGGACAGCGGCTCATCCATCAAACAGATGGGGGGCTCTGAGATAATCGCTCGCGCCAGCGCCACCCGCTGACGCTGGCCGCCGGAAAGCTGGGCCGGTTTGCGGTGCAGGTAATCCGTCAGGTCCACCAGCTCGGCCACCTGGGCCAGGCGCTGCTGCCGTTCTGCCTTCGCTACCTTCCGGCTGCGCAGGCCAAAGACGATGTTGTCGGCCACGCTCAAATGCGGAAATAGCGCATAGGACTGAAACACCATGCTCAGCCCACGGTCGCCAGGTGGCAGGCGTGTCACATCGCGCTCACCAATATGAATCTCCCCGCTGCTGGCTTCTTCCAAACCTGCGATCATGCGCAGCGTGGTGGATTTTCCACAGCCTGACGGCCCCAGCAGGATGACGAACTGCCCAGGCTGAATGTCGAAGGAAATGTCGTTGACTGCCGTGGTCGCGCCCCAGTGCTTGGAAACGCTTTGAAGGCGTATTTGCGGCTGTTGTGACATAGCACCTCCAAGATTGGCCGTGGGCTTATCGGTCAATCATGTGATGGAGGTGTTGCGGTTGAATGACGCTCGTGTGGCAGGGGTGTGACGTATGGGGCTAAGCATCAACGAGAGATGTTAATGCCGTAACGCTGCAACCGGCGTACGACGCTGGATTGGCTGATACCCAGCCGCTTGGCGATGGCGTAGGTGCTGGGCAGCGTGTGACACAACGTTCGTAGCGCGTCCCGCTCTAACCGCTCTAGGTACTCTTTCAAGCTTTCGCCTGAGGCGAGCGGTGCCGCGATAGGTGAAGCAGATACATTCGCCAAGCGGTGGGTATGCTGTTCGATATAGGCCTGCGTTGCAGGCACTTCAATTTGATCGGTGGGGCTTGAAAGCCAGGCTCTCTCCAGCCAGTTTTCCAGCTCCCTGACATTACCCGGCCAGTCGCTGCCCATGAGGGTCGACCATACGTGATTACCGAGAATTTTCTGCCGCCCATAGCGCTGGTTGAGCCGGTTTAAACACGCTTCAACCAGGACGGGAATATCCTCACGTCGGTCGCGCAGCGGTGGCAGAGTGACCGGGATGACGTTGAGACGGTAGTAAAGGTCGAGGCGGAAACGCCCCGCTTCTACCTGTTTGCCCAAATCCTGATTGGTTGCCACGACCAAGCGAAAATCGACCCGACGGGAGCGCGTATCACCCAGGCGCGTCAGGCTGCCATCCTGAATGACTTTAAGCAGCTTGGTTTGCATCAATAGCGGCAGCTCGCCGATTTCGTCCAGAAACAGCGTGCCGCTTTCGGCCTGCTCTAACAGCCCCGCTTTGCCTTGCCGGGCTGCACCGCTGAAGGCGCCGGGCTGATAGCCAAACATTTCGGACTCAAACAGATTTTCCGGGATTGCCGCGCAGTTCACTTCAATAAAGGGGCCGTCGCAGCGCTGGCTCCACCGGTGTAGCTGCTTGGCGAACGCGGTCTTGCCGACGCCTGATTCGCCGAGCATCAGCACGTTGGCATCCGACGGCGCGACACGCTTGAGCAGCAGGGCGATTTCCCGCATCACATGGCTTCTGACCTGCAGGTTATCCAACGCGTCATCCAACGCCTGCTCTTCGGCATCGGGCGCGGCCTGGCTGCGCTTTAAGTGTTCGCTAAAGCGTTTTTGTAGCAGGGCGTACTCGTCCTGCAGAAGCTGTAAGTCGGTGAGATCTCTTGAGCGGCTGATAATGCGCTCTAGCGTGCCGTTGACGAACACCGGGTAGGCTTCTGCGATGACGCGGCGACCCGTGCCGGTGATTTGCATTAGCTGAGCGGGCTGGCGGGTGCGCATCACTTCCAGGGTGATGGAAGGTTTCAAAACGCCGGCCGCCTGCAGCTGTTGAACGCTGCTGGAGAGCAGCTCTTCCCGCGAGACGCCGTACACCGCCTCGGCACCTGGGCTTATATCCAAGATTTGACCGTCGCCACTGACAATAAAAAAGTGGTCATTCGCGGTTTCCACAATGGTTTGCAGTACGCGCCTGTCGATTTCACTCATGCGTCCCTCCTTATCTACCGCACCCGCTTTTGTATCGTTGGATGAACAGGACAATGCAAATATGACTCGTTGATTCATTTTTGCATCGTTTCATTAGCGTTGCGATTCATTTTTGCATCGATGGGGCGGTAAACCTCCCTACTTATCAGCGCAGGTGACTTGGCATGGTCTGTGCACTGATCTGTGCATCAACGATGCATGAGCGGTATGAGCTGGATAAATCGCTGAAGCGCCGAGCCCTTCAGGCTGGCCACAATAAATCCAAGGAGAGAACGATGTCGGAATTCAATCAGCCGCTGGGCGGCAACACCATGCCGCGCTTTGCAGGCCCTGCCACCATGATGCGCCTGCCCACACAAGAGAGTGCCGAAGGGCTGGATGCAGCGTTTATCGGCATTCCCATGGATATCGGTACATCGAACCGCCCCGGTACCCGCCTGGGGCCACGCCAGATTCGCGATGAGTCGCGCATGTTGCGCCCCTTCAACATGGCCACGGGGGCAGCTCCCTTCGAGCGTCTTCAGATCGCCGATATCGGTGACGTGCCCATCAACACCTTTCATCTGCCGAAAAGCGTCGACATCATCACCGCCTTCTACGACGACGTGCTGAAGCATGACTGCATTCCTCTCACGCTAGGGGGCGAGCACACGCTGACGCTGCCGATTCTACGCGCCATGGCCAAAAAGCATGGCCCGGTGGGCTTGATTCATATCGATGCCCATGCGGATGTGAACGAGCATATGTTCGGTGAGCCGATTGCCCATGGCACGCCGTTCCGCCGCGCCCAAGAGGAAGGGCTGCTGGCTCATAACAAGGTCGTGCAAATCGGCCTGCGTGGAACCGGCTATGCCCCGGAAGATTTCGACTGGTGCCGCGAACAGGGTTTCCGCGTAGTGCCCGCCGAGGAGTGCTGGTACCGCTCGCTGGCCCCACTGATGGCCGAAGTGCGTGAGCAAATGGGCGATACCCCGGTGTATATCAGTTTTGATATCGACGGGTTGGATCCCTCCGTTGCCCCTGGCACCGGCACCGTGGAGATGGGCGGGCTGACCTCTGCCCAAGGCTTGGAAATCGTGCGGGGCGCTGCGGGCTTGAATATCGTTGGTGGCGATCTAGTGGAAGTGTCGCCGCCGTACGACCCCAGCGGCAACACGGCGCTAATGGGCGCCACGCTGCTTTATGAAATGCTCTGCGTACTGCCCGCAGCGCAACGCCGCCCGTAAGCGCTGCCTGCAAAAGTGCCCTGCACCAAGCGCCGACCTAACAAGGCGCAGATGACAATACATGAGAAGGGAAGCCTCGCTTCCCTTCCGGACGCCGCCAGCCCACCTCCAATAATCACACTCAAAAGGTGAATCGTATGTCTCATTCTCAAGCGAAGTCGGAAGAACCGACATCGACGGCCCCCATCCCTAGCCGAGATTTACTGAAGTTTCTGATCCCTTCCATCATTGGGGTAATGCTGTTTTTGGTGCCTTTCCAAATAGGTGATTCGATCAATATTGGCATGGGGATCATGGCAGATGGGCTGCAATCTCTGCTGGAGGACGCCTTACCCGCTATCGCGTTGTTCGTATTGTGCCTGTCAGTCGTCGTGACGCTCTACGTTAAAGTCACCCAACCTGCCTGGGCGAAAAGTGGGCCTTTCCACGATATGTTCAATGTGGGCGCGATTTGGATAGCCATGCGGGTCTTGGGCGCCGTTTTTGTCATCATGACCTTTTTCCAGTTTGGGCCTGAGTTCGTCACTGCGTCGTTTACCGGCGGTGTCATGCTCAATGACTTAGCCCCTGTGTTGTTGACCTTTTTCTTCTTTGCTGCCGTATTGCTGCCATTTCTGGTCGAATTCGGTTTCATGGAGTTCATTGGCACCATGGTACGCAAACCGTTTCGCATTATTTTCAACTTACCTGGGCGAAGCGCTATCGATGCGACTGCCTCTTGGATGGGGTCGGGAACGGTGGGTGTGCTAATTACTGCCCAACAGTACGAGCAGGGCTACTACAATGGCCGCGAAGCCTCGGTGATTGCAACGAACTTCTCTGTCGCTTCCATCGCTTTTAGTCTGTTAGTAGTCAATTTCGTCAATCTCAATCACCTGTTCGTGCCGTTCTACTTTACCGTCGTGGTGTCGGGCTTAATTGCTGCGGTGGTTGTCTCGCGGATTCCGCCGCTGTCGCGTAAATCCAATGACTACTACGAGCCGGTCGGCTGCCAGTTAAGCGAGGAGCGCACCGAAAACGTGGGCCTGTTCCGCTACAGCCTGTTGCAGGCCACCCGCCGCGCAGCGGGCGCACCAGGGCCAAAAGAACTAGCACTGTTGGCGCTGCTCAACGTCATCGATATCTTTCTGACGCTGCTGCCATTGGTGTTTGCGATTGGCACCGTGGCGCTGATTTTGGCCGAGTTCACGCCGCTATTTACCTGGCTCTCTTACCCCATGGTGCCGGTGCTGGAGCTGTTGCGTCTTCCCGAAGCCCAGGCGGCCGCCCCTGCCACGCTGGTAGGGTTCGCGGACATGTTCCTGCCTGCCGTGCTGGCCACCAACATCGATAGTGAGTTGACCCGCTTCGTGATTGCCTGCCTTTCCATGACGCAGCTGGTGTATATGTCGGAAATTGGTGCACTGCTGCTCAAGTCGAAGATTCCCATCAGGTTCTGGGAGCTAGCCGTGGTGTTTCTGCTGCGTACGGCCATTACGCTGCCAATCATTGCCTTCATGGCCCATACGTTTTTCTTCTAAGAGGTCATGTATGAACGAGTCAACGACGATGACCTGCGCCGATCTGTTGATCCATCTGCTGCGCGATACCTACGGCGTGCGGGCACTGTTTGGCATTCCCGGTGTACACACAGTAGAGCTGTACCGTGGCCTGGAAAGCAGTGAGGTAGAGCACATCACCCCGCGCCACGAGCAGGGGGCTGGCTTCATGGCCGATGGCTATGCCCGTGCCAGCGGTCAGCCGGGGGTGTGCTTGATCATCACCGGGCCGGGGATGACCAATATAGCCACCGCCATGGGCCAAGCCCTGGCGGACTCCATCCCCATGCTGGTGATCTCCAGCGTTAACCGACGCGATACCCTGGGCTTGGGTCAGGGGCGGCTGCACGAACTGCCCAGCCAGCAGCAACTGATCAGCGGCGTGGCGCGGTTTAGCCACACGCTGCTGGATGCCAGCACGCTGCCGGAAGTACTGGCCCGCGCCTTTGCCGTGTTCAGTGGTGCTCGCCCAGGCCCGGTACATATCGAAATCCCTATCGATCTGTTTAATGCGCCTGTCAGCGTGCCGACTAGCTGGCAAGCGCCCACGCTATACCGCGCGGCTCCCGACCCGGAAGGGCTGGCCGAGGCGGCTCGGCTACTCAAGGCGGCGCAGCAGCCTCTGGTGCTGTTAGGGGGTGGTTGTGTGTCAGCGCCAGACGCCGCCAGGGCCCTGGTAGAGCAGCTGGATGCCCCCACGGTGACGACCATCAACGCCAAGGGACTGCTGGGGCGTGATCACCCGCTGGACCTGGGAGCCAATGCCGCACTGCCCGCTGTGAGGGAGCTGGCTGCCAGTGCCGATGTGATTTTGGCCATAGGCACCGAGCTGGGCGAAACCGACTATGACGTCGTTTTCGACGACGGCTTTCATCTCAACGGCACGCTGATTCGTATCGACATCGATCCCGAGCAGCTGGTGCGCAATCAGCGTACTACGCTCGGCCTGGTGGGCGATGCCGGGCGGAGTTTGCAGCTTCTGCTCAAGCATTTTTCTGAGCCTCTGAAACGTCAGGGCGTCGAGCGAACGGCCTCTACTCTGAACGCTTTGGATTTGGCCAACGATCCCGCGTTTAGCGATTTCGTGCCCCTCTACGCAACGCTGGCCGACCATTTGCCTGACGCCATTCTCGTGGGCGACTCCACCGCGCCGGTGTATGCCGGCAACCATCTGGTCAGCCAGCCTGCGCCCAGGCGCTACTTCAATGCCTCTACCGGCTACGGCACCCTGGGCTATGGGCTGCCTGCGGCACTTGGAGCACAGCTAGCCCGGCCTGATCTCCCCGTCGTGGCGCTGGTGGGAGACGGCGGAGTGATGTTTACGCTCTCGGAACTCGCCACCGCCGTGGAAGCCCGCCTGCCCGTGGTCGTCGTGCTATGGCATAACGCGGGCTACGAAGAGATCCGCCGCTATATGGATGCCAACGGCGTGGCGCGCTTGGGGGTCGATATTCAAGCGCCCAACTTCCTGACTCTGGCCGAAGGCTTCGGCTGCCCGGGCATGCTGGTAGAGAGCCCCGACGAGCTTTCCGAGGCGCTCGCCAACCGTGCTCCCAGCGGGCCGCTACTGATCGAGATCGACGCCGCTGCTTGGCAGCGCGCGTGCTCACCTTCTGACTAGGACGTTTCCATGCAGACACTCAACCAGCAGTTCATCAACAACCAGTGGGTTGCATCGAAGGGCACCCGTTTGCTCGACGTGATGAATCCTTACCTCGAGGAGCGTATTGCCCAGGTCACAGCGGGAGATGCGACAGATGTCGATCTTGCCGTAAACGCCGCTCAACAGGCTCAACCTGAATGGCAGGCGTTGGGAGGGGCCGCACGTGCCAACTACCTCGATGGATTTGCTGATGCACTAGCGTCTCGTCGAGAGGCATTGATCACCCTGTCGGCTACCAATAACGGTAAGCCTCTGGTGGAAGCAGGTGTTGATCTGGACGATGCGATTGCCTGTTATCGCTACTACGCCAAGCAAGCCAAAGCGCTGGGTGCCCGGCAAGGGGAGCGGGTCAATGTCGACATGGACGGCGTTGAAGCACGCACGTATCACGACCCTGTCGGCGTCGTGGGGCTGATCGCACCCTGGAACTTCCCGCTAGTGACCAGTGCCTGGAAGCTGGCGCCTGCCTTGGCTGCAGGCTGTACTGCCGTGCTCAAACCGTCGGAAGTGACGCCACTGCCTGAACGGGTGCTGGCGGAGATCGCGCTGGAAATCGGCTTGCCCGCAGGGGTGTTGAATCTGCTCAATGGTGACGGTGAGGGCATCGGTGCGCCGCTGACGAACCACCCTGGCGTGGATAAAATCTCCTTTACCGGCAGTAACCGCGTGGGCGAGGCCGTCATGCAGGCTGCCAGTACCCGCACCGCGAGCGTATCGCTGGAGCTGGGCGGTAAATCGCCCATTGTAGTGATGGAAGACGCAGACCCTGCCCAAGCCGCTGACTGGGTCATGGCCGGTATCTACTTCAACGCTGGGCAGATCTGCTCAGCCACGTCGCGTCTATTGGTACACGAAGACATTGCCGAAGCACTTTATGCGGCGCTTGCCGAACGGATGGATGCGCTGACACTGGGCGACCCGCTTGCCGAAGGTACCGACTTAGGGCCGTTGACCAGCGCCAAGCAGCGCGATGCGGTAAAGCGTTATCTGGATATTGCCGAGCAGGAAGGCCTCACGGTAGTGCGCGATGGGCGGCACCGCACGCTACCCGCGCAAGGCTATTTTCTAGCACCCACACTTTACCGGGATGTGCCGGTAGAGAGCCGTTTGTGGAAAGAAGAGATCTTCGGCCCCGTGCTTTGCGGCCATAGCGTGACCAGCGATGCCGAAGCCATTCGGCTTGCCAATGCCAGTGACTTTGGCCTCGCCGCCACGGTGATCAGTGGTGATCCGGAACGCGCCAAGCGCATTGGCCGCCAGTTGAGGGCAGGCAGTATTTGGTACAACAGCGAGCAGCTCGTACTGCCCGAAACCGCCTGGGGCGGCTTCAAGCGTAGCGGCATTGGCCGCGAGTTGGGGCCTTGGGGACTGAGTGCCTACCTAGAGGTGAAGCATGTGGTTGGCCCAGCGACGTAATGCGCCGAGCCAACACTCACGTCTGGTTGCGCAAAATGGTCGGTGCTGACCACTGCTGACACACGGGCATGACTTCCAGGCGGGTGATGTTGACGTGGGCAGGCAGGGAGGCCACATGCAGCGCCTGCGTGGCCACGTCTTCTGGCTGGAGCGGTTGAGCACCTTCGTAGTAGCGGTCGGCGACGCTCTGGTCGCCCTTCATGCGCACCAGGGTGAACTCGCTGGCCGTCATGCCGGGGGCCAGGTCCGTGACGCGAATGCCCAGCGGGCCCACGTCACAGCGTAGGTTATAGCTGAACTGCTCCACGAAAGCCTTGGTGGCACCGTATACATGGCCGCCCGGGTAGGGCGTATTGGCGGCAATGGAGCCCAGGTTGATGATTGTGGCCCCTGAGGGAGAAGCGCACAGATGCGGCAGCAAGTGTTTGGTGACGTTGACCAGCCCTTTGATGTTGGTATCGATCATACGGTGCCAGTCATCCAGTGATGCTTGCGGTGCCGGATCCTTGCCCAGCGCCAGCCCGGCATTGTTGATCAGCGTGCGCACCCGCTGAAAAGGCTCGGGCAAGGCCGCCACGACGTTGGCCACCGCTTTGGCGTCGCTGACGTCCAGCGCCGCCGTATGAGTCGGCACTTGTTTTTCAAAGGTCGCCTGTAGCTGCTCTAGACGTTCCTGGCGTCGGCCTGTCAAAACGAGTGCCCAGCCTGCCTGGGCAAAGAGGTGAGCGCACGCGAGCCCAATGCCGGACGTCGCACCGGTGATGAACACGACCTGCTTGGTTTCGTGCATGGAGAATACTCCCACAGTGACTTGATATTGAACTGCTCGGGAAAGCGTCATTGGGTGACGAATCCGAGCGCTTGAGTATCCATCTTTAGTCGCACTCTTTCGCCGCATCTCTGAAAAGGCGCCATTCTCTGGGCGATTGCAGCCATCGTCATTGACGAAGCCTGCCTTCTCGAACGCCGATTTGAGCGCCTTGGCGGCTTGTTTCAAGATCGAGCCAGCATCACACCCAATAACGACAACCATAGAGAGCCTTCCCATGCGGAAACACCTGCTTGCCACGCTGGCGACCTTAGGCATGTTGACGACAGCCCCGTTCGCACTGGCCAACCCCATTGAGATTCAAGTCAACAACACCATGAGCGAGGGCGGTTCCGAAAGTGCCGCCGTGGAGCGCTTCGCCGAGTATTTGGAAGAGAAAGCGCCCGGCCGCTTTGACGTGCGGCCTTTCCTAGCCGGTTCGCTAGGCGGCGAAAACGCCGTGCTGGAACTGCTCAACTTGGGTCAAACCCAGCTCTCCATCACCGGCGGTAACTGGCGCCAGCAGTATGCGCCTGAATATGACGCCATTACGGTTCCTTTCGTATTCACCACTTGGGAGGAAGTGGATGCCTACATGGAGAGTCCGTCCGGCCAAGCGCTGGTGGAGCAAGCCGAAAGCCAGGGCGGCTTGAAGTATTTTGGTTTGCAGCACCGCGGCCCCCGCCATATGACGGCGAATAAAGAGATCCACACGCCGGACGATCTGGAGGGTTTCCGCCTGCGCCTACCGTCGCTGCCAGTATGGCTGGAAGTGTGGGAAGAGATCGGTGCTCAGGTCGTCAACGTACCCGCACCCGAAATTTATCTTGCCATGCAGACCGGTCAGGTCGATGGTCATGAGAACTCGCTCTCCTCCCCCTACACTCGCCGTCTCTGGGAAGTACAGGACTACCTGATCATGACCAGCCACGTGCAGTTCCCGTGGAGCTGGGTGGCCAGTTCGCGCTGGTGGGACGGCCTCGAAGCCGAGGACCAAGCGCTGATCGAAGAGGCAATCGACGTGGCCCGTCAATACGGTTCAGAGCAAGAGCGCGAACTCGACGAGTTCTATCTCGAGGCCCTTCAAGAGGAAGGCATGACCGTGATTGAGCCAGACGTTACGCCTTTCCGTGAAGCCGCGTTACCGGCCATTGACCGCGTCATGGCGGATATGGCCGACGGTGTTCGTGAAGACGCGCTGGGTCATCAAGACCTGTAACACACGTAGCACAGCGCTCGCGACGGCCCCTTGGGTCGTCGCTGTTTTAGACGTCAGGTCAATACGCTATCAACGACTAGTTTCCATTTGCGATCAAAAAACGTTCAGATAAGGAGCTTTCTGGTGGAAGACGCGGTAGCGCCCAGCAAAGGGTTGGATCGAGTGGCTTTCTATACGCTAAGGAGTGTGACTCGTCTCTGCGACGGGGTGGGCGTTGCGCTCATGGCCGCTATTCTGTTGCTAATCGTGGCGGCTGTGATTGCCCGCGACCTGCTCGGCATTGGGATGCCCTGGACAGAAGAGGTGGCTTCGATGCTAGCCATCTATGCCATTGGTTTTGGGTCTCTATCGGCTTGGGTGCGCGGCGAGCACCTAGCCGTTGATCTGTTTAGTCACAAGCTTTCCGGCCTGGGTCGGCATGTTCAATATCGTCTCACGGCGCTGATCTCGTTTGGCTTTTTCGCGCTTGCCGCTTGGGGGGCTTGGATCATGTCGGACGTGAGCGCCAACAATAAAACCGTCTCGCTCAGCATCAGTTTCAGTTACCTCTATTACGGTGTCTTTTTCAGCTTTGTGGGCATGGCGCTGATCGCCCTGTGGCAATGCGTGCGCGGCCCCGTGGTGTGGTTGGGCGCGGCCCGTGAAGAGGAGGCCTCTCGGCCATGACCGAACTACTGATATTCGTCGGCGGCCTGCTAGTGCTCATGGCAATAGGCTTGCCTGTCGTGGTCGCCATCGGCGTGACGTCCTTTGTTGCTCTCGTCGTAACGGGAACCGGCGGGTTGCCCGTCGAACTGTTGCCATTACGGATGGTACAAACCCTCAATAACTTTACGCTTTTAGCAATCCCGCTGTTCATCTTGGCCGCCAATATCATGAATATCGGCTCCACCACGACGCGCATTTTTGACTTTGCCACCGCTTTGGTGGGCTTTACCAAGGGTGGCCTGGGCCACGCTAACGTGGTCGCCAGCTCTATTTTTGCCACTATGTCGGGCACTGCCGTGGCCGACGCTGCCGGGCTTGGCAGCATCGAAATCAAAGCCATGAAAGAGCGTGGCTACGCACTGGGGTACTCGACCGGCATCACGGCGGCCTCTAGTGTGATCGGCCCCATTCTCCCGCCCAGTATCGCCCTCGTGGTCTATGGCTGGCTGGCCAATGTGAGTATCGGTGGGCTGTTCATGGCGGGGCTACTGCCGGGCATATTGATGGCGCTGCTGCTCATGGGCATGACGCTATTGCTATCGGCCAGTGGCAAGGTGGTGATGCCGAAGCCGGTTCCCTTCGATGCGTGTGAAGTCGCCCGCACGGGAAAACGTGCCATTCTGCCGTTGATGATGCCGGCGATCATTGTCGGTGGCATCTGGGGCGGCTTTTTCACACCGACGGAAGCAGGCGCGATTGCCTCGCTCTATGCGGTGATTTTGGGTGGCTTGATCTATCGCGATTTGAGTTGGCGGGATCTTTTCAATGCTTTCCGTCGCACCCTGATGTTCAGTGCGGTGATCCTGCTGATTATCGCGGTGTCTAGCTTCTATGGCTGGATTCTCGTGCGTATGGGCATCCCCCAGGCGCTGGCGGGCCAAGTGGCTAGTATCGATATGCCCATGTTCGTGCTGCTGCTCTGCTTTGCGCTGTTCTTCCTGCTGATCGGCTGCTTCATGTCGGTGATCGAAAGCATCCTAATTTTTACCCCCATTGTCGTGCCCGCCGCGCTGAGCGCCGGGCTAGACCCCGTACACTTCGGTATCGTCATGGTGATTACGCTGTCGGTAGGCGTGATTACCCCGCCGTTTGGCACAGTGCTGTTCTTGATGGTGGGCATTACACGCTTACGCTATGACCAAGTGGTGACCGCGATACTGCCCTTCTTGCTGCCCATCCTGGCGACCATTCTGCTGCTGATCGCCGTACCTGGGCTGGCCACTTGGCTGCCCGATGTCATGGGGTATTGAAGAAGAGTCGTTTGCTTCGCCCCTTAGACGCTAGTGACGTGAGGGGCGAAGACGAGGTGGGTATTAGAAGAACGAAGGTAGATAAGTAGCTTCTTTACCCATCCGCTCTAATCTTCCCGACAATCTCCGCCAGCGCTTTCTCTGCCTGGTCGTTATCGACTTGGCAGGTGCCCGCGTTCAGGTGACCGCCACCGCCGTAGCTTAGGCACAACTCGCCAACGTTGGTGCGGCTGGAGCGGTTGAGGATCGATTTACCAATCGCTAGCACGGTGTTCTGCTGCTTGAGCCCCCACATTACGTGAATCGAGATATTGCAGTCGGGGTACATGGCGTAGATGACGAAGCGGTTGGTCGCGTAGATGATCTCCTCGTTGCGTAGGTCCAGCACCACCACGTTGCCATGTACGGTAGCGCAGCGCTTGATCTGCTCTTTCGCTAACGTTTCGTGTTCACGGTAAAGCGTAGTGCGCTCGTGTACATCGTCGAGGGCGAGGATTTCATCGATGGTGTGCTCTCGACAGTAATCGATCAACTTCATCATCAACTGATAGTTGGAAATACGAAAATCGCGAAAGCGGCCCAGGCCCGTGCGGGCATCCATGATGAAGTTCAGCAGCACCCACCCCTGAGGATCGAGAATCTCGTCTTTATTGAACTGGGCAGAATCACCTTTATCGACGGCGTCCATCATGTCGTCCCAGCGGGCGGGGAAGGCCTCATGTCCGCCGTAGTACTCCCACACCACGCGGGCCGCAGACGGGGCGTCTGCATTGATGATGTGGTTGTCGGCCCGCTCGACGTTACGCACCGTTTCGCTCAAATGGTGATCGAAAGCCAAGTGGCAGCCAGGCACGTAGGGCAGGTTGGTGGTGATGTCGTTGGCATCGATCTCAATGTTGCCGTCCTGCATGTCCTTCGGATGCACGAAGGTAATGTCGTCGATGAGGCCCAAATGCTTGAGCAGGGCACCGCAAACCAAACCATCAAAATCGCTGCGGGTCACTAAACGAAACGTGGATGCTTGTTGGGTAGACATTTGTTTTCTCGATACGATGAACGGTGACCAAAAGATACCAGCAGTTATGTTGGGTTAAAATAAGCCTTTCTGGCCTTGCAACCTCTCCCACCAACGCTTCTGCTTTGACCGCTATCTCTGATGCTTAATTAGCCTGCGTGCTGAATGGCATGAATCGCTGGGTCCCATGTGTCAAACATAAACAAGTTTTCGCTAATTAAAAGTCGCGAATCAGTGGATATATAACCGCGCATTTATTAAATAAGTTTTTGAAAAATATATGATATATGAGTTTTTGGTATGCCCTGGTACGTTGACTGCAATGACTGGGCAAGAGCGAAAAGTTAGGACGACTCGCCGCTCTTATCGATCGTGAAGTTGCAACGTTGTGAATATTGAACGCTGAATTGAACGAAAGAGTTGCCATTAGGAGGCACGACCATGAAAAAGGAAGCTCTCAAGAAACTGGGTATTCTGGGTGTATCGTTTGGTCTGGTAGCAAGCCCGTTGGCGTTTGCGATGGAAGAGCACGAAGAGCAGCCTACAACACCGCAAGAAGAGACCATGCAGGATGAGCAAGGCACCTATAACTCCTACGACACCGGTCAGGAGCAGGATGCCACGACGGATGACGTGACCACCGAGTACGAAGAGGAAGAGCAAGAATTTACGTATGAAGAAGAGGAAGAAGAGCAGGAGCAGTGGGAAGCGGAAAAGGACGACACGTCCGGCCAGTAACCCCCTCTTAGCGAAAGGAAGTCCTTTACCTCACGCTCATGGATGAGCAGCACAGTGCCCCGCCATTGCGGGGCACTGTTGTGTTGGAATTATTGTGTTGAAATTATTGTGTTGGAAGAGTGGCAACGTTTAATAACGCGCCGTATCTCACTAGACGGATAGGCTATGGTAAAAGCAACGCTTCACTAACACGAACACCCTACAAGGACGTTGCTAACGTGTTTACCTGGCAAGAAGTGCCGCACCTTCCCCGTGCGGAAGGGCGTATAGATGCGATCGATCTCGCCCGTGGTATAGCGATTGGGCTGATGATTCTCAGCCACACGGTGAGCGGGCTGATTGGCATACGCAACGTGCCCGATTGGGGCATGGTGCCCGTCCACTTTCTTACCAAGTTCTCTTCTTCTCTGTTCATTTTAGTATTTGGGATTGCGCTGGCCGTGGCGTTTTTAGCGTCTACCCAAACGGATGCATGGCCAAGAAGGCGGCTAAAACTGTGGGTGCGCGCGATAGAAGTGTGGTTTTGGTACAAGGCGCTCACCATCGTCGAGATGCTGCCGTATTACGCGCCTGGCGATATTGTCGATGCGCTGCTTTACCAGCGCTTTGCGATTTGGGTAGAGATTCTCGGCTTTTACGCCATTGCGCTACTCTGGGTGCCGCTCGTGCTGCCGCTATGGGCGCGCGCACCGCTATGGAGTCGGTGTGCGCTCATTATTGGCTTGACCGCGCTTTCTGCTTGGCTGCAGGGGTTAAGCTTTGGCGGTAACGATACCTTGAAAGCGTTGCTGGTCGATCATGAAGACCACTACACCTGGGGGCAGCTCAGCCGCGCGCCGCTGATTTTGACGGGCCTGCTGATCGGTGAAGCCCTGCTACGCTGCTATTTTGATACGGCGCTGCGGCGACGACTGGTGCTGGCGCTGTTGGGCGCAGGGGCGGTGATGGTCGCCGCATTCTATGGGTTGGCCTTGGCCGAAGGCGATGTGTCTGCCGCGATGTTGGCGGTGGCGAATAACGATGGCAAGCACCCGCCTGGGCTAAAATTCACGCTGTACAGCGTGGGTGGTGCGCTGGTGATTCTGGGCATGGCGCTAGCGGGTGGGTCGGCGGCATCTCGGGTGTTGACACCGCTGACGGTCGTGGGTAGCGATGCCCTCAAAGCGTTCATTTTTCACATTGTAATGATTTTTCTGGTGCTGCGTTTTCTGCTGGAAGGAGAAGGCATGTACACCTATCCACAGGCGCTTGGCGTCGGTGGGCTGTTGATTATTGGGGCCGCGCTGTGGATTTGGCTAACGCGCTGGATCGCCCGATACAAATAATTCGCCACCATCAGCGGTAGGAGGTACGGTTGCGACAGTTTAAATGCTGGCTAGCGGCAGCGCTGGTAGGTGTTTTATTGCCCGCCAGCGCCACGGTATGGGCTAACACGAACTGGTATTACGAGGTCGATAAGCAGAGCCCTTGGCAAGGCGATCTAGACGCCCGAATAAGCGCCATTGAAGACGTATTTGGCGGAGCACTTGGCGTTTACGTTCAGAATCTCGCAACGGGCGAGGCGTACGCGTGGCAGGCAGACGCCCCCTGGTATTTGGCATCGCTGATTAAAGTGCCCGTGGCGGCTCAGGTGCTGGCCGAGCGTCAGGCGGGCACGCTCTCCTTGGATGAACGCCTGATCCTGGCACGTAGCGACTTTGTCGATGGCGCAGGGCCGGTCAATTGGCACGACCCCGGCACGCCGATCTCGGTGCGCTACCTGCTCGAGCAGATGCTTACCGTCAGCGACAACACCGCCACGGACATGCTGATCGACCGCGTCGGCCTGGAGGCCGTGAATGCTCGTGCCCGCCGTATGATCGCTGCCAGCAACGGCCAGCCGGAGCATCTCGGCCCCATCAGCAAGCTGGTGGACGTTCGCCAAGGCGTGTATGGCCAATGGCATCCCGGGGCTCGCCAGCTGAGCGGGTTAGATTTTATCGCCCTGCGTCAACACGGTGTGAACCAGCGCTCCGCTGCGTTGGCCCGTGTGCTGGGCGTGAGCGAAGAAAGCTTCGGTCAACCCGACTATGACCACGCCTTCGATGCTTATGAAGCCACGGGTGAAAACGTCGGCACGCTGCGCGCCTATGGCGACCTACTGGCCAGCTTGCATCGCGGTGGCATGGAGGATATGAATGCCGAACAGCGCCAAACGCTGCTTGGCATCATGCAACGAACCCAATCCGGTGAGCACCGTTTGAAACGGGGCATGGGCCGCGCATTTACCTTTGCGCACAAAACGGGCACGCAGCATCGGCGAAGCTGTGATGCTGGTATTGCCTCTCGCGACGTGCTCGCCTCCCAGGAGAGCCGCGCCGGAAACGGCCCTTGGGTCGTGGTGGCGTGTACCCGTGGGCCGCTCTCGGTGCAGGCGCACGAGCGCGCTTTGGCGAGGGTGGGCGAGGCGCTGCGTTATAGCGGTGCCTTGGGTCACGACTAGCGGCAGGCGTGGTAAACTGGCCCGCCAAATTGGTTTTATTAAAGGAGTTCGTTATGGCACGTGCCAGCGCCCGTCATATTTTGGTAAGCAGCGAAGAGCAGTGCAACGCGCTGAAACAAGAGATCGAAAACGGTCGTGATTTCGCCGATGTCGCCAAGCAGCACTCTAGCTGTCCTTCTGGTCGCCAAGGTGGTGACCTGGGTAGCTTTGGCCCCGGCCAAATGGTGCCTGAATTCGACAAGGTCGTCTTCAGCGGTGAACTCAATAAAGTGCATGGGCCGGTACAGACTCAGTTTGGTTATCACTTGCTCGAAATCACCAGCCGCACCTAGCACTCTGTCTGACTGGCGGCGCACGCCGCCTTTCCAGACATCGTCTAATCCCTTTTAAAGGCCGTCATGCACCGCGACTGCCGTCGCGGTGCCATTGGCATCGTGCTGTGCCGGTACTGCGCTGGCCCGCGATGTAAGGAGCACGCCTTGAACGACCCTATCATCACCATCGATGGCCTGAATAAAACCTACGAAGGTGGCTTTCAGGCGCTCACCCGTGTGGATTTGACCATCCAACGCGGTGAAATCTTTGCTCTGCTCGGCCCGAACGGGGCGGGTAAAACCACGCTGATTAGCGTGGTATGTGGCTTGGTTAACCCAAGCGAAGGCCATGTCATCGTCGACGGCTTTGATAGCGTGCGCGATTACCGCCAAGCCCGCGAGCGGATCGGTCTCGTGCCGCAAGAACTCACCAACGAAGCGTTCGAAACGGTGTGGAACACGGTGAGTTTCAGCCGCGGCCTGTTTGGCAAATCCCCCAATCCAGCCCATATCGAAAAAGTGCTCAAGTCGCTCTCACTGTGGGATAAGCGTCACAACCGCTTGATGACGCTCTCCGGCGGTATGAAACGCCGGGTTTTGATTGCGAAAGCACTCTCCCACGAGCCGCGCATTCTGTTTTTGGATGAGCCGACCGCCGGGGTGGATGTCGAGCTTCGCCGGGACATGTGGGACGTGGTGCGCGGGCTGCGCGATGAGGGGGTGACGATCATTCTCACGACCCACTACATCGAAGAAGCCGAAGAGATGGCCGACCGCATTGGCGTCATCAATCGCGGCGAGATCGTACTGGTGGAAGAAAAAGCCGCGCTCATGAAAAAGCTGGGCAGCAAGCAACTGACCCTGCAACTGCATAGCCCGCTGGCGGAATTGCCGCCCGCACTGGCGCAGGAAGCGCTCAGCTTGGCCGCCGACGGTCATGAGCTGGTGTACACCTACGATGGTCGCCAGGAAGAGGAAGGGCGCGGGATCTCTACCTTGTTAACGCAGCTAGAGCAGGCGGGCATTGGCTTTAAAGACCTACACACCCGGCAGAGCTCGCTGGAAGACATCTTCGTTGACTTGGTGAAGGAGCGTTCATGAACCTCTATCCCGTTCGCGCGATTTACATGGCGGAGATGGCGCGCACCCGCCGCACGCTGCTGCAAAGCGTCGTCTCGCCGGTGATCTCCACCTCGCTCTACTTCGTGGTGTTTGGCGCGGCGATTGGCTCGCGGATCACGGAAATTGGCGGCGTGAGCTACGGTGCCTTCATCGTGCCTGGCTTGATCATGCTCATGCTGCTGACCCAAAGCGTCTCGAACGCCTCGTTTGGCATCTTTTTTCCCAAATTCTCCGGCAGCATCTATGAGATTTTGTCGGCGCCGATCTCCTATCTAGAGATCGTCGTGGGCTACGTAGGGGCGGCGGCCTCGAAATCGATACTGCTGGGGCTGATCATTCTCGGCACCTCCAGCTTCTTTGTGCCCCTGCAGATCGCCCACCCGTTCTGGATGCTGACGTTCCTAGTGCTGACCGCCGTCACCTTCAGCTTGCTGGGGTTCATCATCGGTATCTGGGCAGATGGCTTCGACAAGCTGCAGCTCGTGCCGCTGTTGGTGATTACCCCGCTCACGTTTTTAGGCGGCAGCTTCTACTCCATCGATATGCTCCCGCCGTTTTGGCAGAGTGTGACCCTGGCGAATCCGGTGGTCTATCTCGTCAGCGGCTTCCGCTGGAGCTTCTACGGCATCAGCGATGTCAGCTTAGGGGCCAGCGTGGCGATGATCTTGCTGTTTCTGGCGGCCAGTCTTGCCACCATTGCCTGGATTTTCCGCACTGGCTACCGCTTGAAGCCTTGATATCGATGTGCGCTAGTCGACGTTTTTTCAAAAGGTGATGTTTGTTTATGCCGCTACTACACAGTACCGTTTACCGCTTGGAGCCTTCCCTCGACGGCGAACGCTTGAGTGTGACTGCCCCACCTACCGAGGCCGACACCGCCAGCGATGACGCGGTGATGGCAAGCTTGGTGAACGCGCTAAACGACACTTACAACACCAAGGCAAAAGGCTGGGGGCGTTTTGCCGAGCAGGGTGAGCAAGCGGGGCCGTTGGTGGCGTGGCTCAAGACGTATCAAGCCGACGAGCAAACCTTTGCCCAGTTGGCCAGCGCCATGGCCGAGCGGCTGGCTCAAACGCTGCAGGGCCAGCTCTCGGTGGGCGGTTTCTTGGTCATCGCCCATCTTCGTCAAGGTGACACCGAAACGCTGTTCATGGCGCTCGTGCATCAGCGGGAAGGCATTGGCTTCAACGACGCACACCAGGCGGTGCCCGCCGCCCAGCTCAATACGAGCCAGCTCACCCTGGCGGCCCGCATCAACCTGACCCAGTGGCAGAGCGGTACGGAAAGCACGCAGTACGTGTCGTTCCTGAAGGATCGCGGCGGTAAAAAGCTGGCCGACGGCGTCGCGGCGCTGCTAGGGATGGAGGAGGGCATCGATGCTCCTGCCGAAACCCGTACGCTGCTGAAAGCCTTTAGCGACTACGTCGAAAAAGAGGACCTGGACGACGATGCCAGCCGTGAAAAAACCGATACGCTGGTCGACTACGCCCACGAGCAGTTACGCCGTGGCGAACCCATGACGCTGGAAGAGCTCTCCGAGCTCGTCGACGAGCAGCAGCCCAAGGCGTTTTACGACCATATTCGCAACGCCGACTACGGCCTTTCGCCGGAAATTCCGCCGGACAAACGCACCATCAGCCAGTTTCGTCGCTTTACCGGTCGCTCTGGGGGCGTCTCGATCAGCTTTGATTCACACCTGCTGGGTTCCAGTATTGAATATGACGAAACCCAAGATCGGCTGATCATCAAACAAGTGCCCAAACAGCTCAAAGAGCAGCTTGCCAAGCGCAAGGATTGAGGCGGCACTCTCGAGGCATCTTGGAGTCCTAAGCTAGCCACTGACAGGAGGAGTTCGCCGTGCTGGATGCCATTCACTCTTTTTTTCAACAGGCCCTCTCTGCGCCTGAGCAGCGTGATGATCAAAGCCTGACCCTGGAGCTAGCCTCGGCAGCGCTACTGTGTGAGGTGATGCGCGCGGACTACGATCAGAGCGACGTAGAGCGCGCGGCCCTCAAGCAAATGCTGATGGCGCGCTACCGGCTCGATGAGCAAGATGTCAGCCAGTTGATGGCATTGGCAGAGGCGGAGGTCGACGATGCAGTGGATCACTATCAGTTCGTTAGCCTGATCAAACAGCACTACGACTACGATCAGCGCCTGGAGCTGGTGAACCTCATGTGGGAGCTGGCCTGGGCCGATGGCTCGCTCGACCCGCTGGAAGAGCATCGCATTCGTCGGCTGGCGGATCTACTTTACGTCAGCCACAGCGACTTCATTCGCAGCAAACTCAGCCATTCACCTGACGAGAGCGCTATCCATCGCAACACTCACGGCAAAGGAGCGCCGAGACGCCCATGAGCGATACGCAGGAAGCAACGAATTTAACCGAACTGATCCACACCATGGAACGGATGGAGCGGGAAAACGCGCAGGTTAGCGTGGATGATGTGGTGCATGCGGTGGGGCGGCGCTCGTTTGGTCCGCTGCTGCTGTTGGCAGGCTTGATTACGCTGGCGCCGATCATTGGTGATATCCCCGGAATGCCAACGCTGATGGCCGCCTTGGTGCTGCTCACGTCGGTGCAGCTTTTGATCGGTCGAGCAACGTTTTGGCTACCTGGTTGGTTGCTCAACCGCTCTTTGTCTCGGCATAAATTCGATAAAGGGCTGCACTACATGAAAAAACCGGCCCGTTGGGTCGATGGACTGCTGGGCGTGCGCTTGGCGTGGATGACGGGCTATATCGGTATTCGGGTGACGGCCTTCGCTTGCCTGCTGGTGGCGTTAGCGATGCCACCCATGGAGTTCATCCCTTTCAGTGCCAACGGCGCTGGATTGGCACTTTCGCTGTTTGGGCTGGGGTTGGTGGCGAGAGATGGCCTGATGCTCGCGCTGGGGTTTTTGCTGACGGGCGTAACGTTTACGGTCGTCTTGATGAATCTTATTTAATGCTTACCAAGCGCTGCTTGTGAACTGGCTCCGCTGGTCGACGTGTTAGGCAGAGTCAAGGTACGTTTGTGATGGGCTTGGATACCATAAGGAGCAATGCGTCTACGATGAGTCACTCACCTTCACCTCAGTCGACACCGCCACCCAAGCCGCCTCACGAGCAGTCTACTTGGGAGAGGCGTATCGAGACGGCGCTGTGGAATTCGCGCTTTTTGGTCATGCTGGCGGTGGTGCCAAGCCTGCTGGGCTCGCTGATGCTGTTTATCGTCGGTACGTTGGATATTTTCAAGGTAGTGGGGGATGTGCTGCACTACTACTTGGTGGACGACAGCCAAAATATCCATGACACCCTGGTGCCCGACATCATTATCGCGGTGGATATCTATCTGATTGCCATCGTGCTGCTGATTTTCGGGCTGGGCGTGTATCGATTGTTCGTCTCGCGTATCGACCAAGCCGAGGTGCGTTACCCCGCCCACCCCTTCAACGTCGCCTCGCTGGATCAGTTGAAAGACAAAATCGCCCGCGTGGTGATTCTGGCCGTGATCATCGAGTTCTTCCGCGCTGTGGTGGACATTCGCTTCGCCACACCGCTGGATGCGATCTACTTGGCACTGTCCGTACTGGCGCTGGCCGCTGCGCTCTACTTGATGAGTTTGGCGCATAAAGGGGAGTAGTTGGCGAGGGCGTGACGTTTCTTGCGCCGCGCTACTCATCCTCCAATAAACCGACGACCAGCTCATTCAACCATTGCTGAAATTGACCGCCGGGAGAGGGCGGCGTTGGGTCTGACGTAATCACCACCGTCATGTCGCGCTCAGGAATCACATACAGCGCCTGCCCGCCATATCCTCTCCCGTAAGCAACGTCTTCACCCGCGAGCGTCGTCATAAACCAGCCAAAACCGTAGCCATCGCCTGTCCAAGGCGATTGGCCTCTGGGCGTCCAAGAGGCTTCTACCCAACCCTCCGGCAGCACGCGCTGGCCATCGGTCCTGCCGTCATTACGGTATAGCTCCCCAATCGCAATGAGCGCGCGTGGGGAAAGCTGCATGTCGTTCCCACCAAAATAGATCCCTTGAGGGTCCTGCGGCCAAGGGGGAATCGCAATACCAAGCGGCTCGCCCAGCAAGCGCTGCGCAAGTGCAAGCGTGCTTTCGCCGCTGGCCTGAGTCAGCGCTGCCGACAGCAAATGGCTGGTGCCAGTAGAGTAGAGCATTCGACCACCAGGACGGTCGACGAACGGGCGTGTAAGCGCATCGTTGACCCAGTGAGCGCTAGCTACCCAAGCGCCGTAGTTGCTGCCGGAGGTGCGCTCCAACCCAGCCTGCTGGGCCAACAGGTGAGCGACCGTGATGTCGTTGACTCGACGATCGGCGCTGCTCGGCACGCTATCGAGTAGCGCTACGAGGGGCTGATCCACCGATTCGATAATGCCTGATTCGATGGCCGCGCCGGTCACGGCGGCCAATACCGTTTTAGAAAGCGACTTGACGTTGGCAGGCTCCGAGACGCCGGGACCGCCCTGATGATGCTCATGAATGATCGTACCGTCATGTGCCACCACGACGGTGTGTAGACGATCGAGGGTTCGGGCCTGTCGATCGAGTGCTTGCAGCGCCTCCGATGAAGGGGCTGACGCAAGGACCGGCGTAACGGTCAACGCACTTATTGCACACGCCAGCATAAAAGCCGTCGTTTTCATGGCGATACCTGAGAAGAGAGTGGTACGGCTCTGAAAGCCATGCACAGACAAGGTTCCCTCAGCGGAACGCTGACGGACATTACGCAAACCGATGAAAAGCCTGCTACGCTAAAAGCACCCGTTGAAGGGAAGCAACCCTTTGATTTCCATGAAACGCAAAAGCAAGGAGTGCCATTATGCGTAACATCATCTATATCATCGGCCTGATCGTTGTCGTGCTGTTTATTCTTTCGCTGTTAGGGCTGCGCTAAGCGGTTCTCTCAGAATCGAAGCGTTAGTACTGAAATATCAGTGCTAACGCAGCGCGACATCAGCATCTGCCAACGCCCGCTTTCTCAGCGGGCGTTTTCATATCGCTAATGATGCTCAAGCGCAGTCGGCGGCACCTTGACCAAACATATCGAACATTAGCTCTCGGCCCAATGGCGTCAACACCAAGCGGCCATAGTCATTGAACATGGCGGCGTCGCTCTTTTCCAAGGTGGTTTGGCAAATCGCCCAGCGCGGGTGCTGCTGGCGAAGCCTATCCAGCTCTTGGCGGGACAGACCTCGCTGTGTCAGTGTGATGGTTTCGAGCACGTGTCCGCTCTCATACAGCATTTCGGCCACGCTGGAGAGACAGTGTCGTAAGCTGCGCTGAATATGGAAGGAGGCGGTCGACGCAGAGTGTAACGCTTCGGCGGGCATGGGGGAGGCTCCTGCATTCGCAGCAAAATGGATGTGCTGCAGTGCATTATAATGCAGGAGGGGGATTAGACCAAGGTCTATATCAGGTGCTGGGTAGCGTCATCCAATCGCCATGTAGGCTGTCTACACTGGCCAACAAAGTAGATGGCTCATCCAGGGAGTGTGAGGATTGTCACCCAGGATGGGGGGCGCCCTAAAGTTTTTGAAACGCTGGCCGATAAAACATCAATAACTACTTCGACATCGAATCGTATTGGATAAGGGGCGTCAGCACGGCAGGCGGCTTTTTCAAAAAAGGACAGTAACGTATGGCTTCCATTTCTTCATTGGGTATCGGTTCAGGGCTGGATCTCAACGGCCTGCTCGACCAGTTGCAAGACGCTGAGCGCGGCAAGCTGGCTCCCATCGAACGGCAACTGGAAACCCAGCAAACCAAGATATCTGCCTACGGCCAGCTGCAAACGGCTTTGTCTGCTTTTCAAGACGCGGCCGACGTACTCAATGACAGCTCGCTTTATGAGAGCCTTTCTACCAACGTGGGAGGTGAGGCGCTCTCGGCAACGGCGAATGGCGAAGCGCAGCCCGGGAGTTATAACGTTACGGTGGATACGCTGGCGACTCGCGGTACCTTGGCATCGGTAGGCGTGACTGCCCAGGACGAGGCGCTTACCACCACTGAGCAGACGCTAACGTTCACCTTTGGTGATGGCAGCACGCAAGGCGTAACCATTGCCGCAGATAGCTCCCTCGAAGACATACGCGATGCTATCAATGCCAGCGAAGAGTCCGGCGTTAATGCGACTATCGTTTTCGATGGAACGGATTACCGGCTAGCGCTAAGTTCGAGTGAGACGGGCGCCGAGGCCTCTATCACCAATTTTAGCTTTTCTGACACGGCACCTTTTGCTGCCGATATTGATAACACATTGCAAACCGGCACCGATGCCTCTCTGAATGTAAACGGCATTGCCATTACCAGCCCTACTAATCAAGTAGAGGGTGCGATTCAGGGCGTCACGCTCAACCTTCAGGCCGAAGGCGACAGCACGGTGAAAGTCGAGCAAGATACTCGTGCAGTGCGCGAAGCGATTACCGGCTTTGTCGATGCCTACAACGATCTAAAAGGCACCATTGGCGAACTCACTAGCTTTAATGCTGAAACCGGCGCTGCCGGTGAACTGCTGGGTGATAGTGCGGTACGCACGGTGGAGTCTCGTTTACGCAGCGTGTTGGGTGGTGGCGTAGAGGGCCAGTTCTCCATGCTGACGGATATCGGTATTTCGTTGCAACGAGACGGCACGCTGGAAATCGATAGCGGCAAGCTAGATGATGCCATTGCCAATGATCAGGATGCGCTCTCTGCCTTTTTTGCAGGCGCTGCCGATAACGAAGGTATGGCAGGCCAAGTCAACCAAACCATCGAGCAGCTGTTAGGTAGTAATGGCACGGTATCCGGTGCTATTTCTGGTGCTGAAACCCGCATTGAGTCGCTGGGCGAGCGTTACACGCGCATGGAGCAATCCATCGAGCAGACCATTTCTCGCTATCGTACCCAGTTTGGTCAGTTGGATAGCATGATCGCTCAAATGAACCAAACCAGCAGCTACCTTACCCAGCAGTTTGATGCGCTAGACGCTCAGTTAGGCCGCGACTAAATGCACTAGAGCTAAAAATGTTGCAAAACGCCTGCGCTAAGCAGGCGTTTTTGTTGAAGGAATGAGCTATCTGTCGTTAAGAGGTAAAAAAAGCCTAAAGTTGGCCGCTGTTCCGTCGATAAACATGCTATCTATCCAGTCGCAACGCCACCGTTGGCGCATTTTATTAATGACTGTGGGTTTAGCCTTTTGCATCGAGGAACATCTGCATGGCGACAATAACCTCCCTAGGCGTCGGCTCTGGCCTGGATCTCACCGGTTTATTAGATCAGCTTCAAGAAGCGGAGCGCGGTAAACTCGCGCCTATCACGCTGCAGAAAAAGCAGCAGCAGGCAAAAATTTCTGCCTATGGCCAGCTGCAAACGTCATTGAACAGTTTTCAAGATGCGTTAGCAAAGCTCAACGACCCGAAACTCTACCAAAGCCTTTCTGCGAACGTGCGTGGTGATGCCATTAAAGCCACGACGTCTGCCAGCGCGCTGCCCGGTAGCTATCGGGTAGAGGTATCGCAGTTAGCCACTTCCGGCACGCTGGCCTCAACCCGTGTGACTGACCGAGACACCGCGCTAGACCTCCAGGGCGCGACAGCCCTACGGCTGGCTTTTGGCGGTGCGGACTCTGTGGATATTGATATCGCCCCTGGCAGCAGCCTCTCCGCGATACGCGATGCCATCAACGCCAATAAAGATGCAGGCGTTAACGCCACCATCATCAACGATGGCCAAGGCTACCGGCTGGCGCTCAGCTCTAAAAATACCGGCGCGGATGCTTCTATTGCCAGCTTTAGCTTTGTCGATACCAGTCAAGACCCGGCGGTAACGGTAGCAGGCCCTTTTGGTGAAGATACCGCCACCAAGCGTGCGGGCGAAGATGCAGCACTGACGGTCAACGGTATTTCCATTAGCAGTGCCAACAATCAAATAGAAGGGGCCATTCAAGGGGTCACGCTGAACCTAGCCGAACTCAGCATTGCCGATGGCGAAACGGCGACCAGTACCATCAATATCGAGCGCGACACGCTAAAGCAGCGCGAAGCCATCAACGGCTTCGTAAAAGCGTTCAACGATTTAAAAGGCACCATTGGCAAGCTCACCAGCTTCAGCGGCGATGCTGACACCGCCGGTGAGCTGGTAGGCGATAACACCGTACGCACCATTGAAGGTCGCCTGCGCAGTGTGCTAACGGGCGGTGTGGAAGGTGGCGAGCTAGGCACCTTGAACCAGTTAGGCATCACTTTGCAGCGTGATGGTAAGTTGAAAGTGGACGACGCTAAGATGAGTGATCTCGTCGCCAATAGCCCCCAAGCGCTGAGCGATTTTTTTGCAGGTGATAAAACCGCGAACGGAATGGCAGGGAAACTCACTACCACCGTAGAGCAAATGCTCGGCAACAACGGAGTCGTCAAGCTGGCCATTAGCGGCGCTGAAAACCGCGTGAAAAGTCTAGACGAACGCTTTGTACGCATGGAAGTGACCATCGAGCGCACCATCAGCCGCTACCGCTCTCAGTTCGGCCAGTTAGACGCGATGATTGCGCAAATGAACAGCATGAGTTCCTACCTCACCCAGCAATTTGATGCGCTGGATGCACAGCTGGGGCGTAAGAGGTAATCGCTACCCGTTGTCCGCTAGCCCCCATCGTCAGGGGGCTTTTTCACTTCTGAGGTAAGAGGCAGCGTCGAAGGTGACTCCAGCCTACTACCGATATCGCCCAGTTACCAAATATTACATAATTTTTTACTACTTCCCCTAAAGGTTCTCCTCATCAGGCCGTTAATCAATATAACGGCGCAACAAGTAGCCGAAAAGCGGGCCTGACGGCCAGTTCACACGCAAGGAGAATCACCATGTCAGTGATCAATACCAACATTACTTCCATGATTGGCCAGCAGAATCTGCGCGAATCTCAAAACGCGCTTACGACTAGCATGGAGCGTTTGAGCTCTGGTATGCGCATCAACAGCGCAAAAGACGATGCGGCTGGTCAAGCAATTGCAAACCGTATGACTGCGCAGATCACCGGCCTGAACCAAGCTAGCCGTAATGCTAATGACGGTATTTCTATTGCGCAAACTGCTGAAGGTTCACTGAACCAAATTAACGACAACGTCCAGCGTATTCGTGAACTAACTGTTCAAGCACAAAATGGTACGAACAGCCAAGCTGACTTGGGTTCTATCCAAGATGAAATTACCCAGCGTCTAGCAGAAATCGATCGTATCTCCGCTGAAACAGACTTCAACGGTACCAAGGTGCTTGCTGATGGTGTTCAGGCAATGGACATCCAAGTGGGTGCAAACGATGGAGAAACTATCTCTATTGCGCTTCAAGCTATCAACTCTAGCGCCCTGAATATTGATGACTTCAGTGTTCGTGGTATTGAGCAGCCCGAAGCCGTGACCTTTGGCAGTGGCTCAACTGAATTGTCTACATTAGTTGTAGATGGTACCACCTTTAATTTTGGTTCTGCAGCCTCAGCTGATGCTAGTGCGAATGCAGTAACTTTTTCTGCTGCGCCGACCTTGAATACCTCCGCCGTACCTGCAGGCGTGACTTCAGCAACGCTTGTACAGCGTGAAGATGGCAGTTTCCTTGCACGAGTTGGTTCTGGTTCTGCAGCAGATTTCTACGAGGTTGATTTCGCTGTCGCCACCGCAGGTACTGCTTCAGCAGCGGCCGTACTTGAGTTTTCTATTCGTGGCGGAGCTGAGGCACAACCCCTAGATGCCGCCCGTGCAGGTCTAACCGATGTAGCAGCTAATGTAACAGAAGCCACAGCTAACCCATTGGCTACGCTTGATAGTGCACTGAGTACTATTGATGGTTTGCGTTCTGAGCTGGGTGCGGTGCAAAACCGTTTCGAAGACGCCATTACTAACCTTGATACCAATGCTACTAACCTCTCTGCTGCTCGTTCACGCATTGAAGATGCGGATTATGCCGTTGAAGTGGCAAGCATGACCCGTGCTCAGATCCTTCAGCAGGCGGGTACCTCTGTTCTGGCACAGGCTAATCAGATTCCGCAGAACGTTCTTTCTCTGCTGGGTTAATCTGACACTTAGCCGAAAGGTTGAAGTAGTGCATACCGACGGGAGCCTAAGGGTTCCCGTTTTTAATATATAGGAGATATTATTTTGTCTATTTCTAACGCTGAAAAAATCGAATCAAAAAAGAAAATCGATGGTCTTGTCACTAAGGTGATTGCAAACTCCGTAATTGCTGGATCTATGTCGGGAAAAACCGAACAAGAAAAGGAGAAAATTGCTAGTAAGGCTGCAGGAGCGATTGTTGAGCTAAAGACAGAGATTGATAGCCTTTTTAACAAAATATAAGCTTCTGGCTTAGCAACTCGGAGGTCATCGCCATGGATGAGCACATGCCAGAAAATTACAGCACACTGCGGGAGCCATTGGTGTAATTGCTTTGACCGATAACCACGTTTTGTGACGGGTATTTACTGCTTTACGTTATCGTTTTCTTGTTATCCTAAGGTCATGATTTGCTGCTTTATTGCGGGCTAGTACCGGCTCAGCCGCAGCGCCTAACGCCGCTTTTGCTTCCGCCCGGAGAATAACAGGCTAAAAATGCACACAGACCGCACCGATACCACTGCCGATTTCAGCTGGCAGTTTCAGGGCCGCATCATGGTGATGGATAACGGCGCTCGCCTGCCGTTCCAGAAAAATTTTGATGACCTGATGAAGCTGAATGCTCTCGCGACCATCATTTTCGACCCTGCTAGCCGCTTGACGGATAAGGAAGAGCTAAAAGGCCTGGATGAGTTTCAGGTGTTTCCACATGCGCTGCTTGGCAACGGTGAACCGGCCACGCTTTACGCCTGCATGGCCCCGGAGAAAAGCGGTACCCTGGAGCCGCTGGCACCCGAGCAGCTGCCCGAGCGCAAGCGTAGCGATTCACAAGTGCTGGCTAAAGTGCCCGTGCCTACCCTCCAGTTAGACGCCATCGAGGGCCTAAATCAGGTCGATTGGCTGTTACTGGATGAACTCAACGACAGCCTGGCCGTGCTGGAAAATGGTACGCAATATCTAAAAGAAACGCTGCTGATCCACGTGCGCCTGCCGTTAATGCCCACTTGTCAACGTCAGCCCGATGTGGCGACTATTTTTCAGTGGATGACGCAGCACGGGTTTCAATGCTACCGCTTTGATCAGCCTATCCACCATAGCCACTTGCCTAGAAAGCAAAAGCTAGAACGCCAGCAAGCCACTCAACTAGATACCATCGAAGCCGTGTTCACACCCGATGAACATCGTTTGGCGTGTATGGCACCTACCCGATTACTTAAGCTGGCTTTTTTAATGGACGCCGTTCATGGGGTGCATGACTTTACCCACCGGCTGTTGAGTAGCATTGACCCAGAGATGGCCACCCACTATTTAGCAACGCGTGGCTATCTCAGCCAGTATGATACCGAACCGGACACCTTCACCCTAACGGCCAAATATAGCCCAGCACCTTGGGACAAGCAGGGCCAGCATCCAAGCAGCCAGCCGCAAGCAGGAGGGTCAAGTGAGTAAAAAGAACAGCCGTAAGAACAGCAGCGTTGCAAAGCCAAAACAGTCATCACCGGCTAGTATCTACATCAACCGTGCGCAAGCTTTTTTACGTGACAACGAAATACAGCGCGGCATTAACATGCTACTGCAAGGCATTAAATTAGCGCCTGAAAATGCTGTGCTACACGCAATGCTAGGTGAGCAGTTAGGCAAGTATGGACGGGCTGAAGCCAGTATCAAGCATTATGAGAAAGCGCTGGATCTTGATCCCGGCATGCTGATGGTGCAGACCAACCTTGCTCAAGCTTATAGTCAACAAAACCGCTTTAATGACGCAGAACCGCTCATAAAAAAAGCATTGAATGTTGCACCAAACAACCCTTCCGTTTATATGGCCTATGGCGTTATGCAACAACGGCGTGGCAAACTGCCCGAATCGGTAGAGCACTTTCGTAAGGCGCTAACGCTTAAGCTTGAACAGCCTGAAGTTGTTGCTATAGATAGTGTTAAAAAAACAACATCGAAAAAAAAACGTGAAGATTTCAATAAACCTGAAACCGAAGAGCTCTTGTGGGATACTTTGAATCAGCTAGCGATGGCTAACGTGCATGCGTTTGCCCTCTATGGCACTTTGCTAGGGCTGGTGCGTGAAGGCGGTCTGATCAGTTTTGATAAGGACATCGATGTGGGGCTTCCCCATACTGAAATGGAGCGGGCGGTACGTTGTTTAGAAAACAACGGCTGGGTAGAAACTCCCAACCAGTTTTTAAATAACCCTCGATCAATGGTGCACTCTGTAAAAAAAGTCACGGTAGACCTTTCTGGCTTTGTAGTTGATAAGGAAAGTAACCAAGTATTTACTGGTTTTTGGTTAAAAGAAGAAGTGCCACACGAATGGAATGCTAACACTTATTACCCACCGCTTACACTTAAAAAAGATACCACACCGGCGGGCGAACCTATCTGGTCCTTAATAGATCCGAAAGCTTGGCTTGTGGCGCTATACGGTGAAGGTTGGAAAGAGCCTGACCCCACGTTCGATACGGTAATTCGAGCCAAAAACTATTTCAGATTTTCCTTATTGGTACAGTGCTATGCATTTTCTCGTATTTACAAGAAATGGCATGAAGGGGAAATCAAGAAGGCGATGGCTATGGTACAGGGCTCATTAGTGCACCTGCCGGACGACACGTTACTGCAACAGATTGAAGCGCGTTTGGAGTCGTTGTTATAACCCTTAAGGGCTCGAGAGCCCTATTTAATTAATCGATATGTTTTACGAAATAAGAAGCAGAGCGGTGTGCTAATTGCCGCTCTTGGTTTTTAGGCTTAAAGGATTTTTTTATGACGTGGTTTTCAGAAAACACAGGTTTTTCTTGCCTACTTTGTCATTATCATGATTATCAGCTACATTTTCAAAACGTTCGCGGTGATGAGTCAGGGAATTTAAAGATCGTGAATTGTGCTGCATGCGGGCATCGCCAGCTTTCTCTGCCAGTTTACAATCTTTCACATTACGAAAAAGATATGCAGGTTTACTCCTCCATCGAGGAGTGCGGTACCCCCCTGAAGAAGTTTATTGAAAATTCCTGGCTAGAAGCTCAACGCCGTGTAAACCGTGTTTTAACGGATCGGCTAATGCCCCAAAGTCAGCAATTTATGCCGGCTTGTCTTGATATTGGTGGGGGGTACGGGTTCTTTTCTCATTTGTTAAAGAGCGCACTACCCGGTGCACAAGTTGATATGCTCGACCCGAGCGAGGCGCGCATTGAAACTGGCAAAAAGTTAATAGAAGAGCGTGACGAAGTCCCAACGCAAATTCGTTATATCGCGGGCTTGCTTGATAATATCTTTGCTCATAATCATCAATCTACCTACGACCTTATCACGCTATGGCATGTGGTGGAACATGTTCCAGAGCCGATTCAATTGGTGAAGGATGCGTGGCAGTTGGTAAAGCCCGGCGGTTGGCTATCCATCGAAGTACCTAATGCGAATGACGAGCTTCTATCGCTGTCATCCGCTTTCGCTAATTATTCCTATATGATTGAGCATCTGTCGTATTTTTCGCCAGATAAGTTGAGTGAACTGATCGAGCTAGGGACGGATCGAAAACCTGATAATCTATATGGCTATCAGCGCTACGGCATTTTTAATTACATGCACTGGATTTATGCTAACGCCCCGCTAGGAGCTGAACCTGATTTTTTCCCAGGAGAAGACCGCTGGTGGTTAGAAAAGACGTGGCGAGAACAGCGAGCTGATGCACTAACAACAGATGCATTAGTGGTCAATATACAAAAACCGGAGCGTGGATGAAATGAGTAAGGTTGTCATTACTTACGGTACATTTGACTTATTGCATGTTGGCCATATACGCCTGCTCAGGCGCCTAAAAGCTCTGGGAGACACCCTTATAGTAGGTGTCTCTACAGATGCGTTCAATGCTCAAAAGGGTAAGGCATCAATTTATCCGTTCGACGAACGACGTGAAATTATCAATTCAATTAGTTTCGTCGATAAGGTTATTCCCGAAGAAACCTGGGATCAAAAAGCCAGTGATGTGAAGGAATACGGAGTGGATATTCTGGGGATGGGAGATGATTGGGCTGGCAAGTTTGACACACTATCCAATGATGTGGAGGTTGTTTATCTGCCGCGTACGGAAGGGATTTCCACGACAGATATAAGAACTGTTATTTCGCGTCTCGAAGAAGATAAGTTGCTCGCCCTGGAGTGTGCAATAGATCAAGTTAGCCGACTAGCGAAAAAATTACGTTAATTAGCAATATCCGTTTATTCGCACAGCAATCTGCAATCTCTATTTTTAGTGGCTTTTGATATCTAGACTGGATATGAGATATTCTGAATGGTTAGAAAAATAAAGCTCTAAAACAGAGCAGTCTTTAGTAGACTGCTTTCATAATTAACATCTCGATGGCTGAAGTGAGAGCTATATGACCACTCAAGTTATGAAGTCTATCGGGAGTTTTGTGCAAAATAGATTGGGTTAATAAGTTTCAAAAGTAAATGTGAGGGTTTTTAGTTGAAGGTAAAGCGAAAAAGACTCTGATGATACTATCGTTGTAGTGAAAGTTTGGGTTATAAGGGAAGGGCTTGTCGAGGGTGTCGGATTTTACGAAGCCAGAAGACAGTTTTTCTATGACGGCTGAGAGTCGCAGGTTTTTTGTTAGTTAAGCTCCGGCAGTTATATGGCTTTTCTCAAAACACATGCTAGTAACGTGTTCCTTTATGATATTGTTTTAAATGAAGGTAGAGCAGGTGTGTCTTCAGTTTCTGCTGTATTTGTGTATGAATTAACTAATCTCAACTTGGTGTAGAAATCAGGAAGAGGACGTTGCATAACTATGGTAAGTGATGCAGCGTTGACAACAAGCAAAGCATGGGAATCCGTGCTTGGAAACACCTTTATAGATGAAAATACTTATAAGAGCTGGATTAATGTTAACAAATCTGATCACTATTTTTGTGGATGGTCAGTCCAGGGTTGTTGATTTAGGCAGGATTGATATGTAATTCTGGTAAGGGTGTCGCCGCAGCTAAGTATGCGTAGTGTTACTATGGGAGACATTGTCTATTGGTCAGTAATTAACGCTCATTAAATATACTGATGCTAATTTAAATTAACAAAAGGTGAGGGGTGGTCACATAAGGTCTACGCCAAGACATGTTGTCATGTCTAGATGCCTTTGAGGCTACTGTACTGGAAAATGCCTAGATGTTTTATTAGCTTGTGCAATAGTTACAGGAACACAGCTGAGATGGGCATGACATCGCAAGGCCATAAAACTGTTATATTGGAATTAGATACCCTCATCAGAGGAACGCGGTTGCTGATTGAAAAGGTAGAGCTGCACGGATTAGACCAAACCCAGCCAGAGGATTACGACCAGCTGCTGGCTATTTTGGGAAAAGCCGTTAACCAGCAGCGTGAACATACGATGCAAATGCTCAACAAAGAGTGACACAACGTAACAGATAGTTAGCTTGCAAATTTTCTGTCCTAGGCTAATGTTTCATGCATAAAAATAAAGCTTTGCTTGGCTAACAACATGAGATATGGGCAATGGACACGCAAACCCTTTTATTGGTGCTGGCGATTGGTGCGATTTGGCTAAGTGTTACTTGTGGGTGTGTAGCACTATATCTATTTCTGGTGCGTGGAAGGGCGGGGGGCGTGCCTGTTGCCCAGGGTGCAGCTGTCGTTTCCAATGATTCGCTGTCTCCCCAGTCAGCACCGGTGTTACTCAATCAACAGAGCGCCGCTTGGGAAGTTCAGGTGCTGTTTAAAGCCCCCTCTCCCGCGTTGAATGACCGCCTAGGCGTGACGCTATCATCCGCAGGCGCGGTATACGAACAGCGCAGCAAGACCTTTGCCGTGACAGGAGATTCCTCGCGCACGCCGATCGTCATCGAAAACGCTGTAGGCGCTGGTCAGCTTCCCCCCTTAACCGAATCTCAAGCGAGCCACCCGCCAATTAAGGGGGTGAGCATTAAAATTGTTAAAAACAGCCGTACACTGACACCTAGCAAACTTCAGCTGGCGAAATTGGTATCGCTATCTAAAAAGCTGGCGCGCTTAGGGGGCACGGTGGTGGATGCCGAACAGCAGCCGATTACTTCCGCAGGTTTTCATGCGGTGATTCAAGGGCAGGCGAGAGTATAACGCTTATATGTTTGCCTCACTTCCCTGCTATAGGGCAAAGGTCTTTTCATTACGATGATTTCCCCCTGCCCATCACTTTCCTGCTAAATTCCCAACAGGGCATCGGGCCCGACGGCGGAGAGACACGGATGGGTAAGGTTCACTTTATTGGCGGTGAGAAGGGTGGGGTGGGGAAGTCGATGACGGCGCGGGTGTTGGCGCAGTACTACATCGATCACGAACGGCCGTTTTTGGGCTTTGATTGCGACGCCTCCCACGGCACGTTTTCACGCTTTTATCAAGAGTACGCCTCGCCGGTGGTGGTAGGCGACGACGACAGCCTGGACGGCATGCTCTCGGCGGTCGAGGAGCACCCGGAACGCGATTTGATCATCGATTTGGCTGCGCAATCGGCCCAGCCCATCAATCGCTGGATCGATGAAACCGATGTGTTCGGCCTGCTCGATGAGTTGGGTATGCAAGTCGTGTGGTGGCACGTGATGGACGATGGCGCCGATTCGGTGACGCTGCTGTCTCAGGTGTTGGCGCGCTACGCATCGCAACCCGTCGACATCGTGGTGGTGCAGAACAAAGGCCGCGGCGAACATTTCGAGCGCTTTCTGCAGTCAGATACCTATACGCAAGCTTTTGACCAGGGGGTGGCGCTCATCGAGCTTCCAAGACTGCATGCCAAGCTCACCCAAAGAATCGATTTCAATAACAGTAGCTTCTGGGCGGTGGCCAACGACCGCCGCCTGATGAACATTGCCGAGCGCCAACGTATGAAGGTGTGGCTACGGCATGCCTATGAGCAGTTAGAGCAGGTCGTCGGCCTGGGCGGCGAGTCGATGCAGTCAACTTGAGAGATGGCTAGTTCCAAAAAATCATAAGCAGGCGGTTTATTATTTCTTTTTTGCTGGTATCTTGTCGGCATTGCGCTGGTGACGGGCACCCCGACGCCAGTGCCCCTGTCTCTACGAGGGGCCTAAGGCCCGATGAGGAAAACCGTATGATGAACGTAAGCCGTTTGAAAAAGACTGTGATGGCGCTCTCCTTGGGCGTTGCGGGATGGGCATCCATGGCTGCCCAGGCCGACACGCTGCGTGTCGGTATGTCGGGTGGCTACTTCCCGTTCACCTATGTCGAGCAAGATGAGCTGAAGGGTTTCGAAGTCGATGTGATGAATGCAGTAGGGGAGATCACCGGCGACGAGATCGAATTCGTGACCGCGAGCTTCTCGGGCTTGGCGGGCATGTTGGAATCGGGTCGCATCGATACCATTGCCAACCAAATCACTATCACCGATGAGCGCAAAGCCAAGTATGCCTTTACCGCGCCTTATGTATACGACGGTGCCCAAGTGGTCGTACGTGCCGGTAACGACACCATCGAAGGCGTCGACGATTTGTCCGGCAAAAGCGTGGCGGTGAACCTAGGCTCTAACTACGAGCAGCTGCTGCGTGAGCAGCCGAACGCCGACGAGATCGATATCCGCACCTACGAATCCAATGTGGAGCAGGATGTCGCGCTGGGCCGTGTCGATGCCTTCGTGATGGATCGAGTGAGTGCCAGCCAGGTCATTAGTGAGCGCGGTTTGCCGCTCGCCTTGGCAGGTCAACCGTTCACCACCATCGAAAACGCGCTGCCGTTCCGTGACGACGAGGAGGGGCGGGCGCAGCGCGACCGCGTCGACGCTGCGCTGTCTGAACTGCGTGAAAACGGCACGCTGGGTGAAATCTCCCAGAAATGGTTCGATACTGACATCACGACGCCATAAGCTCGGCGAACCTCTGATGATGGCGGCCGTGGCATGACCACGGCCGTTTTGTTGATAAGCGATACGACGATGCTAAATGTGGAGTATATGTGGGGCCTGTTGCCGGTCCTTCTGAGTTATTTACCGCTGACGCTGCAGATGGCGAGCATCGCCATGGTATTTGCGCTAGTCATTGCCTGCTTGTTGGCGGTCGTGCGGGTGTTGAAGATTCCCGTATTGAACGGCGCCGCGCTGCTGTTCATTTCGTTTTTTCGCGGCACGCCCCTGCTGGTGCAACTATTTCTGTTCTACTACGGTCTGCCCCAGCTCATCGATGCGCTGATTTCCATTAATGGCGTGACCGCAGCGGTACTGGGCCTGACGCTGCACTTTTCGGCCTATATGGCGGAATCCATTCGTGCGGCCATCGTAGGTATCGACCGTAGCCAAACCGAAGCGGCGCTCTCGATAGGCATGACCCAGCCGCAGCTGATGCGGCGGATTATCCTGCCCCAAGCCACCCGCGTGGCCACGCCCACGTTGATGAACTACTTCATCGATATGATCAAGGCGACCTCGCTGGCCTTTACGCTCGGCGTGACGGAGCTGATGGGCGCCACCCAGAAAGAGGCATCGGGCAGCTTTTTGTATCTGGAAGCCTTCCTGTTGGTGGCGATCATCTACTGGGTCGTGGTGGAAGCCCTCTCTTGGGGCCAGCGCCGCTTGGAAACGTATTTGAATAAGGCGTACCAGCGATGATCACGCTTGAATCTGTCAGCAAGCAGTTTGGACAGCAGCCGGTCTTCAGTCATGTCGATTTACACCTCGAGCAGGGTGAGATCATCGTGATCATCGGCCCATCGGGCACCGGTAAGTCGACCCTGCTGCGCTGTATCAATTTTTTAGAGCGCCCAGAGGCAGGGCATATTACCGTCGGTGATCTGCGCGTCGATGCGCGAAAGGCGAGTCGGGCGGATATTTTGGCACTGCGCCGTCGCACCGCCTTCGTATTTCAGAATTACGGCCTGTTCGCCAATAAAACCGCGCTGGAAAACATTAGCGAAGGCATGATCGTGGTGGACAAGCTACCCAAGGCGCAGGCCCACGCTCGCGCCAGGGAGATCCTGGCGCGCATCGGTTTGGCGGATAAAGCGGATGCTTACCCTGCATCGCTCTCCGGCGGCCAGCAGCAGCGGGTGGGCATTGGCCGTGCCATGGCGGCGAATGCCGACGTCATTTTGTTCGATGAGCCGACCTCGTCGCTCGACCCGCAGTGGGTGGAGGAAGTGCTGGCTCTCATGAAGCAACTGGCGGCCGAGAAGCAAACCATGATCGTGGTCACCCACGAGATGCAATTTGCCAGAGACGTCGCCGACCGTGTGGTGTTTATGGACGAAGGTCAAATCGTCGAGCAGGCGCCACCAGAGCAGCTTTTCACCAATCCCCAAGACGAGCGCACGCGGCGCTTTTTGCGCAAGATTTTGGCACCCACGGGCCAGGCACTGCCGTAAGTGCACCATCGAAAAGCATTGACACCGGCTAGTAAGCCCGCTTTGCGCGTGATAGACTACGCCATCCTCTCAGACAAGACCCGTGAGCGGGCAGCTATAAGACTGCTCGTTACACTATTTAGCAGTGTTGAAAACCCTGCTAGATCAATTGGTTGTTACGGAAATGTCGTGATTTGGCAACTGCCAGCCGACAAACACATAGTAAATTCGTTGCCGTTGATAGGCAGCCCTTATTCTCCAAGGAGATACCTGTGGCGAACAGCAAGCAAGCACGCAAGCGCGCCCGCCAGGCCGAGACTCGTCGCGTCCTGAAAGCCAGCCAGCGCAGCATGGTCCGCACCTACATCAAGCGTGTGATCAAAGCGATCAACACCGGCGACCATGGCAAAGCGATGGAAGAGTTCAAGGCAATGCAGCCGGTCGTTGACCGTATTGCTGACAAAGACGTTCTTTCCAAGAAGAAAGCTGCACGTCTGAAAAGCCGCTTGAACAAGCGCATTAAGGCTCTGGCGGCGTAAGCCGGCAGGCGCCATAAAAAAACCGGCTGCGGCCGGTTTTTTTGTGCCTGAACGTCGCCTCGCAGGCGATGTGCGAGTCTCTATTTAGCCTCTAGTCGCCTGTAGGAAAGTACTTGATGAGCGCCGATACATCACCGCATGCCAATATGCCGCCACCCCGTCGAGGACTGATGCGTTCTGGGTTGGTGGTCAGCGCCATGACCATGCTCTCCCGGGTGATGGGGTTGGTGCGCGATGTGGTCGTAGCGACGTTCCTAGGAGCGGGCAATGGCTCCGATGCGTTCTTCGTGGCATTTAAGATTCCCAATTTCCTACGCCGTCTCTTTGCCGAGGGCGCATTCAATCAAGCCTTCGTGCCGGTGCTCTCGGAGTACTCTTCTCAGCGCACCAAGCAGGAGATCCGTGAGCTGCTGAACGCGGTGGCGGGCAGTCTGACGGCCCTGCTAGCGCTGATCACGGCGCTGGCGATGCTGGGCGCGCCCTGGCTGGTGTGGCTGTTTGCCCCTGGCTTTGGTCGCGACCCTGATAAACTAGCGATGACCGCCGATATGCTGCGGCTGACGTTTCCGTATTTGCTGCTCATTTCGCTCACCGCGTTCTCAGGCAGCGTGCTGAACACTTGGAACCGCTTTGCAGTGCCCGCATTTACCCCAGTACTGCTGAACTTGTCGTTGATCGGTGCGGCGCTGTTTTTGATGCCCCTGATGGAAGAGCCCGCCATGGCGCTGGCGTGGGGCGTGCTGATTGCAGGGGCGGCTCAGCTTGCGTTTCAGGTGCCGTTTTTACTGCGTTTAGGGCTTTTGCCCACGCCGTGGCCCAACTTTGCCCATGACGGCGTCAAGCGTATTTTAAAACTGATGGCCCCGGCGCTGTTTGGCGTATCGGTGTCGCAGATCAATTTGCTGTTGGATACGGTGCTGGCATCGCTGTTGGCGGCGGGAAGCGTCTCGTGGCTCTACTACTCGGATCGGTTGGTAGAGCTACCGCTTGGCGTGTTTGGGGTGGCGATTGGCACCATTATCTTGCCTGCACTTTCCAAGCGGCACGCGGAGCAGTCCACCGAGCACTTTTCCGCCATGCTGGACTGGGGGCTTCGCGTGGTGCTGCTGCTGGGCGTGCCGGCGGCATTGGCGCTGGCGGTACTGGCCGAGCCGTTTTTGATTACCCTGTTTCACTACGGGGCGATGACCGATAACGATATTCAGATGGCGGCCATGAGCCTGCGTGCCTACGCCTTCGGTTTAGTGGCCTTTATGTTGATCAAGGTGCTCGCGCCGGGTTTCTTTGCTCGCCAAGACACCAAAACGCCAGTCAAGGTAGGCATTATCGCCATGGTTGCGAACATGGTCTTCAACCTGGTGCTGATTTGGCCGCTGGCCCACGCGGGCTTGGCGCTGGCGACGGCGCTCTCGGCGTTTTTGAATGCAGGGCTGCTGGGGTACTTGCTCTATCGCCAGCAGGTGTTGGTGTTCCAGCCGGGCTGGGGGCGGTTTGGCGTACAGTTGATCGGTGGCAGCGTACTCATGAGTCTCGCGCTCCTGGTCGTCTCGCCTGAGTGGCAGGCATGGCTCGACTTCGGTCTATTGCAGCGCGTGGGGTGGGTGGCGGCCTTGGTCGTGTTGGGCGGCGGGCTCTACTTCATCTGGTTAACGGCGCTTGGCCTGCGGCTGCGCCACTTTAGAATGAACGGTTAAGTTAGGCGTTGGGGGCGATGATCTACTCCTGCACCTGGCCTGCGTGTTCGTTATAATTAAACGCTTTGATCACGGCCAGCGCTTTTGAAACCTAACGTTTTTAAAAAACTAACGCTTTTAAAACAGGGGTGCCATGCACGTCATTCGAGGTCTGCACAATCTGACAGCGTCCCATCGTGGCTGCGTGGCGACCATTGGTAATTTCGATGGGGTGCACCGGGGGCATCAGGCGATCCTGCAGCAGTGCCGTGAGCACGCTGCGCGCCTGGGCGTTCCGCTGACTGTTGTGGTGTTCGAGCCTCAGCCCCGCGAGTTTTTTGCCGGTGATCAAGCGCCGCCCCGTTTGACACGGCTACGCGAAAAGGTGCGCCTGCTACGCGACCACGGTGCCGAGCAGGTACTTTGTCTGCCGTTCAACGATGCGCTGCGCAGCCTGACCGCCCGTGAATTCATCGATCAAGTGCTCATCGAGGGGTTGGGTGTCAAGCACTTGGTGGTGGGGGACGACTTTCGATTTGGCTGCGACCGAAAGGGGGACTTCAGCCTGTTGGAAGCGGTCGGGCGTACCCACGGTTTTGGCGTCGAGCACACCCGCACCTTTAAAGTCGATGACGAGCGCGTGTCGAGCACCCGTGTGCGCACCCTGCTGGCCAGCGGCAACTTCGACGTAGCTGCCCGTTTGTTGGGCCGGCCCTACTCGCTGCATGGCCGCGTGGTGCGCGACCAGCAACTGGGGCGCACCATTGGCGTGCCAACTGCGAACCTACCGCTGCTGCCCCAGCCGCTGACGCTGCGTGGCGTGTTTGCGGTCGTGGCCGAGCTTGCCAGCGGTGAGCGCTATCCCGCCGTGGCGAACGTCGGCTTTCGGCCCACGGTGGGAGCCAAACGCCCCACGCTGGAAGTGCACCTGTTGGCGTTTACGGGCGATTTGTACGGCCAGCGGCTGACGGTTTACCCCTGCGCACGGCTACGGGGGGAAGTGAAGTTTGACGATTTCGAGGCACTGAAAACACAGATTCACCATGACCAAGCCAGGGCGCGCCGTTACTTTGCGGCCGTGGAGACTGGCATTGCACTCTCTCTTCCGCTGGCCTCGGCCCCGCTTGGGCGTGAGACCGCTTCTTCTGATTTCACTTCGGCGGATGACGCCGCCGATACAAACGACGGCTGACCGGACTATGGATTATAAGCATACGCTAAACTTGCCAGAAACCGACTTTCCCATGCGCGGCATGCTGCCGAAGCAGGAGCCAGGGCGCGTTTCCCAGTGGCAGGACATGAACCTGTACCAGCGCCTGCGCGATGCCCGTGCGGGTGCGCCGCTGTTCGTACTGCACGATGGCCCTCCCTACGCCAACGGCAGTATCCATATCGGTCACGCCGTGAACAAGATTCTCAAGGACATCATCGTCAAGTCCAAAAACCTGGCGGGCTTCGATGCGCCCTACGTGCCGGGTTGGGACTGCCACGGCCTGCCCATCGAGCACAAGGTAGAGACCACCCACGGCAAGCACCTGCCGGCGGATAAAGCCCGCGAGCTGTGCCGAGAGTACGCTGCTGCCCAGATCGAAACCCAGCTGGTGGATTTCGTGCGCCTGGGCATCATTGGCGACTGGAACCACCCTTATCGCTCCATGGATTACGCCAATGAAGCGGGTGAAATCCGCGCGCTGGCCGACATGGTCGACGCGGGCTATGTCTTCAAAGGTTTGAAACCGGTGAACTGGTGTTTCGACTGCGGCTCGGCGCTTGCCGAGGCGGAGGTAGAGTACGCTGACAAGAAGTCCGATGCCATCGACGTGGCCTTCCCCGTGGAAGACGCCGACAAGCTGGCAGCGGCGTTCGGTCTGAGCGAGCTGGCCAAGCCTGCGGCGGTGGTCATCTGGACCACTACGCCTTGGACCATTCCCGCCAACCAGGCGCTGAACGTTCACCCCGACTTCACCTACGCGCTGGTCGACACCGGTGAGCGCCTGCTGCTGCTGGCCGAAGAGCTGGTCGAGAGCTGCCTAGAGCGCTTTGGTTTACAAGGCGAGGTGGTCGCGACGACTCAGGGCAAACACCTGGACCTGATCAACTTCCGCCACCCGTTCTACGACCGTCTATCGCCTGTCTATCTGGCGGATTACGTCGAGTCTGAAGCCGGCAGTACCGGTATCGTTCACTCTGCCCCTTCTTACGGTATGGATGACTTCGTCACCTGCCGTGAGCATGGCATGAGCTTTGATGACATGCTGAATCCGGTACAGGGCAACGGCGTTTACGCCGATGACCTGCCGTTCTTCGGCGGCCAGATGATCTGGAAAGCCAACCCGAACATCATCGAGAAGCTGCGTGACGTGAACGCGCTGATGGCTCACACGCCAATCACCCACAGCTACATGCATTGCTGGCGCCACAAAACGCCGGTGATCTACCGCGCCACGGCCCAGTGGTTCGTTGGCATGGATATCAAAGGCAAAGATGGCAAGACTCTGCGCGAGCGCGCGCTAGCCGGTATCGAGGCCACCGAGTTTACCCCGGCCTGGGGTCAGGCGCGCCTGCACAGCATGATCGCCAACCGCCCAGATTGGTGTATCTCTCGCCAGCGTAACTGGGGCGTGCCGATTCCGTTCTTCCTGCATAAGCAAACCGGTGAGCTACACCCGAACACCGTGTCGCTGATGGAAGAAGCCGCCAAACGCGTGGAACAGCAGGGCATCGAGGCATGGTTCAAGCTCGACCCCGCCGAGCTGCTCGGCGCAGAGGCGTCGGATTACGAGAAAGTCACCGACACGCTGGACGTATGGTTCGACTCGGGCACTACCCACCGTCATGTGCTGCGCGGCTCGCACCCCCACGGTCATGAAAGCGGCCCGCGGGCAGATTTATACCTGGAAGGTAGCGACCAGCACCGCGGTTGGTTCCACTCGTCACTGCTCACCGGTGCAGCGATCGATGGTCATGCCCCGTATCGCCAGCTGCTGACCCACGGCTTCACGGTGGATGCCCAGGGCCGCAAGATGTCCAAATCCATTGGTAACGTGGTCGCGCCGCAAAGCGTGATGGATAAGCTGGGGGCCGATATTTTGCGCCTTTGGGTGGCGTCGACCGACTACTCCGGTGAAATGGCCGTCTCGGATGAAATCCTCAAGCGCACCGCCGATGTCTATCGCCGTATCCGTAACACTGCCCGCTTCCTGCTGTCCAACTTGAACGGGTTCGATCCCGCGCGGGATCAAGTCGCGTTTGGCGATATGCTGGCGCTGGACCAGTGGGTGGTGGACCGTGCCGCACAGCTTCAAGGCCGCATCGAAACCGCCTATGAGGAGTACCGCTTCCTGGATGTGTATCAGCAGGTGCACGGCTTTTGCGCCCGGGAGCTAGGCGGCTTCTACCTGGACGTGATCAAGGACCGCCAGTACACCACCCAAACCGACTCGCTGGCCCGCCGCAGCGCGCAAACCGCGCTCTATCACGTGGTGGAAGCGCTGAGTCGCTGGGTGGCGCCGATTCTGTCCTTTACCGCCGAAGAGATTTTCGAGCATATCCCCGGCGAGCGTGGCGATAGCGTACTGCTGGAGACCTACTACACTGGCCTCTCCACGCTGGACGAGGGTGCCGAAATGGGCCGGGCGTTCTGGGAGCAGGTGCTGGAAGTGAAGCACTCGGTGAACAAGTGCCTGGAAGACGCGCGTAATGCCAAAGTGATCAAGGGCAGCCTGGCGGCCGACGTGACGCTGTTCGTCAATGAGGAGCTGCACGCAACGTTAACCAAGCTTGGCGACGAGTTGCGCTTCGTGATGCTCACTAGTGAAGTGCATTTAGCGCCGCTCGCAAAGGCCGCCCATGCCGAAAGCACCGAGCTTGCTGGTCTGAAGGTCGCGGTGAGTGCCAGTGAGCACGCCAAGTGTGAGCGCTGCTGGCATCATCGGGCGGACGTAGGCAGCATTGCCGAGCATCCTGACCTGTGCGGCCGCTGCGTGAGTAATTTACCCGACGGTAGCGGTGAGATTCGTCATTATGCCTAACGCCTCTTCAGCGAACGATCTACACTCCCAGCGGCCGCCCATGCGTCGGCCGCTGCGCTGGTTGTGGCTTGCCGTCGCGGTCATCGTAGTGGACTTGACCACCAAGTACGCCGCTAGCCATTTCCTGAACTATGCTCAGCCGGTCGAGGTGCTGCCATTTTTCAACCTCACGCTGCTGCATAATACGGGGGCGGCGTTTAGCTTTTTAGCCGAGCATCCCGGCTGGCAGCGCTGGTTCTTTGCGGCGATTGCCATCGGTGCCAGTATCGGTCTCACAGTGTGGCTATCTCGGGTGCGCGCCGATGAGACGCTGTTGGCCATCGCGCTGCCGCTGATCATCGGAGGCGCGTTGGGCAATTTGTACGACCGCTTGGTCCACGGCTATGTGGTGGATTTTCTCTCCTTCCATGCGGCGGGCTGGTACTACCCTGCCTTTAACGTGGCGGATATCGGCATTACCCTAGGGGCCGTGGGCTTGATTTGGGAGTCGGTCATGGGTGAGCGTCGGCGTAAGAAAGCCGCGCAGTCATCCTCTTCTTAACATCAATGAGTGAGGCACCATGGACTACCTAATTGACGATGGGATGGAAATCACCCTGCATTTTACCCTGAAGCTGGAAGATGGCACGGTCGTCGATTCCACCAAAGAGAAAGCGCCAGCGACGTTCCAATTTGGCGATGGCAATCTGCCGCCCGGCTTCGAGCATCCCATCAAAGGCATGGCCGCAGGCCAGAACGGCTCGTTCGATATCACGCCAGAGCATGCGTTTGGCCAACACAATCCGCAGAACATTCAAACGCTGAAGCGGGAAGACTTTGGTGACGAATCGCCTGAGATCGGCATGGTGATGTCGTTTGCCGACAAAGCGGGAACGGAATTGCCTGGCGTGGTCAAAGCCATTGATGGTGACCGCGTCGAGGTCGACTTCAACCATCCGCTGGCGGGGCGTACATTGACATTCGATGTCGAAGTGCTCGACGTCACGCCGATCACCAAACACTAATTTCCTGAGCGATGCAGGTTGCATCAAGGCGCTTTTATGCAGTCATCAGAGTCATCTCAGCCCGTACAGATCAAGCTAGCCAACCCGCGCGGGTTTTGTGCGGGCGTCGACCGCGCGATCGATATCGTCAACCGTGCGCTGGATGTCTTCGGTCCGCCGATTTACGTGCGTCATGAGGTGGTGCACAACCGCTTCGTGGTGGAAACCTTACGTGAACGCGGCGCGGTCTTCGTGGAAGAGCTTCACGAAGTGCCCGACGATGTGATCGTCATCTTCTCCGCCCACGGCGTTTCCCGCGCGGTGCAGCAAGACGCAGAACAGCGTGGCCTAAAGGTATTCGATGCCACCTGCCCGCTGGTCACCAAAGTGCATATGGAAGTGCTGCGCTACGCCAAGCGCGGCCAGGAGTGCATTTTGATTGGCCATGAAGGCCACCCGGAAGTCGAAGGCACCATGGGGCGCTACGACACCTCCCATGGCGGCAAGATTTACTTGGTCGAAGACGAGCAGGATGTGGCCAACTTAGTCGTGAACGACCCCTCGGCACTGGCGTTCGTGACGCAAACAACACTCTCCATGGACGACACCGCCAAGGTGATCGACGCGCTACGGGACAAATTTCCGGAGATCCAAGGGCCGCGTAAAGACGACATCTGCTACGCCACTCAAAACCGTCAGGACGCGGTGCGTGACTTGGCGGCGGATAGCGACCTAGTCTTGGTGGTCGGCAGCCCCAATAGTTCGAATTCCAACCGGCTGCGTGAGCTTTCCGAGCGAATGGGCACTCCTGCCTATTTGATCGATAACGCTGAGCAAATTGATGCGACTTGGCTCGACGGCGTCAAGCGTATTGGCGTCACTGCCGGGGCGAGCGCCCCTGAAGTGCTCGTCAAAGGCGTTATTGATAAGCTGCAGACACTGGGCGCGGAAGCCCCCGTCGAACTGCAGGGGCGTGAAGAGACGATTACGTTCTCGATGCCAAGAGAGCTGCGTGAACGAGTGATCGTCAGCGAGTAACGCGCTTTACAAGATGAGTGTGCTGAAGCGCTCATCGGTGAACTTGCGTGAGTGAATAGACGTCAGCGAGTGATGCAAAGCGTATCGGTTTCCGACATACTCGAAGTATGGTTTAACCGATACAGGAGCTGACTCGGTGCCTAGCCCTTCATTTTCCCTTGCTGGCGAGCAGGAGACTCACCAGCGAGGTTTTACCCTCATCGAAATGCTGATTGCCGTGGCCATCATTGGCATCGTCGCAGGTATCGCCTATCCCAGTTACACACGCTATGTAGAACGCTCGCTTCGCACTGATGCGCATGCGGGGCTGCTGCAAGCCGCTTCTGAAATGGAGCGCTGCTACTCTCGTCGATACAACTACACCGGCTGTGCCATCACCACGACGTCGCCTGATGGCAACTACACCCTTTCTGTCGCGGCAGGGGGAGAGAGTGACGGCGGTTTTCTTCTCACTGCGACCACCCCTCAGGCCGATGGCTGTCATGGCGATATTCAACTCAATGCGCGCGGCGAGCGCACGCCGGTAGTCTGTTGGTAATGCAGACACACCAGCGAGGACTCTCTATGGTGGAAGCGCTGGTCGCGCTCGTCATTTTGTCAGTGGGAGTGCTCAGTGTGGCTGCAATGCAGCTGAAATCGATGCAAAGCGCTCACAGCGGTTATCAACGGTCGCTGGCCTCCGTGGCTGCATTGGACGCGCAAGAGCGTGTGTGGGCCGCCATCTATCATATAGAAGCGTGCCAAGACGTACCGGTCGCCTCGATTGAAAACGCGTGGCGTGACGCCTGGTTTCTGGCGAAGGGGGCCCCTCTACGACATAGCGTGAACCCGGGCCAAAGTGGGATTGCCCGGTCGGGCTGCCAGTTCGATGTCACGGTGCAACTCGATACGCCCCAGGATGAGAACGGGGGCAGAATGGAGTATCGGTTCTTATTACCGCTTTGAAGTAAGGGTCAAGGAGTCTCTGTGCTAAAGGAAAGGCAGCGCGGTTTTACCCTAACGGAAGTCATGGTAGCGATGGCGATAGGGCTAGTCATCGTATTAGGGGCAGGGCAGCTATTTCTAGGCACGCTGAAAACCCATCGCCATGTCGATATGCTGAGTCGCCAGCAGGAAGCACTGATTTTTGCAGTGACGACGATGACACAAACCCTGCGACGGCAGGGGCCTTATGATGCGTCGGGGCAGGCGTTTTATCATTTACGTTGCCAGAGCGTCGCCAAAGAGTGCCGCTGTACGTTGCAAGACATGTCGCGCGCTCAACCCATGGTCAATTTTGCCACCCCCTCGACGAGTACGTGCGAACGCGATGTACCGTTGGGAAGCCAAACGGCTGACGGCGCCAATAGCCTCGTGTCATTGCCATTAGGCCCCGGCGGCAGCGAATTGCGTTTTCATGTAACGCACCGTGCCAGTCTACTAGCACCCCAAGGGGAATAACCATGGAGAAGAGCGGAGTGAAGCAACAGCAGGGCGCGGCTTTGGTCATCGTCATGGTACTGCTGGCCAGCGCGTTGGTCATGGCGCTCGTCAGTATGCAAACGGCACTGATCGACGAGCGCTTGGCAGGTAACTTTCGTGCATCGATACAAGCGCAAATGCGATCTGAAACGGCGGCGTCAGAAGCCTTGGCCCGTTGGGAGGAACTCGATTGGCAGGGCGCTCCACTGCTAGATGCGCCCGAGACGGCACGTTTTGAGGAGTATGGCACGCACGCCAAAGTATCGACATCGCATCACTGTCCCCAGCACAGCTGTTTCTATATGCCGGTCATTTACCATAGCGAGCGATGGGTCATGGCCATGGGGGCCACCTTCGAAGGGAGCGGGACGGTGGTCGCACAAAGTGCGCCGCTGCTCATTCGCCGCGAAAACCCTCATGAAGTAGGAGCAGAGGCAGCGGTGGTTTGGCAATAAGCGTACAATAGCGTATCGTTTTTGACCTTCATTCAGTTGGATTCAGATCATGAGTCAGACAGCCAAAACCCGCGTGCTGACCGGGATTACCACGACCGGAACGCCGCACCTTGGTAACTACGTGGGCGCTATCAAGCCTGCCATCGAAGCAAGCCAAGACCCGAGCGTGCAGTCGTTCTATTTTCTCGCTGACTATCACGCGCTGATCAAGTGCCAAGAGCCCAAGCGTGTGCAAGCGTCGCGTTTAGAGATTGCGGCCACGTGGCTGGCGCTGGGTCTGGATACCGACAACGCCATTTTCTACCGTCAGTCGGATATCCATGAGATCCCTGAGCTGATGTGGATGCTCTCCTGCGTCTGCGCGAAAGGGTTGATGAACCGTGCTCACGCGTATAAGGCCGCCGTGGCCGAGAACGAAGAAGCGGGCGACCAAGACCCCGATAAAGGTATCACCATGGGGCTGTTTGGCTACCCGGTGCTGATGGCCGCCGACATACTGATGTTCAACGCCAACAAGGTGCCGGTAGGGCGCGATCAGATTCAGCACATTGAAATGGCGAGAGACATCGCGGGTCGCTTCAATCACCTTTTCAAAGGTCAGTACTTCACTCAGCCAGAAGCGGTGGTGAGCGAAAAGGGCGAAGTATTGAAGGGCTTGGATGGTCGCAAAATGTCCAAGAGCTACAACAATACGATCCCGCTGTTCGTTAGCGAGAAAAAGCTGCAAAAGCTGGTGCGAAAAATCAAAACCAACTCGCTCGAGCCGGGTGAGCCGAAAGATCCTGATACCTGCACGCTGTTCCAGATTTACGCTGCTTTCGCCAGCGATGCTGAGACGGCGAATATGCGCGAGCAATACGCTGAAGGCATTGGCTGGGGGGAGGCGAAAGACCGAGTGTTCGATTACCTCAACGCGCATCTCAGTGAGCCAAGGGAGCGCTATAATGCGCTGATGGAAGATCCCGGACATATCGAAGCCGTACTTCAAAAAGGCGCCGAGCGTGCCAGAGAAGAGGCGACGGTCACGATGGACCGGTTACGTTCTGCGGTCGGTCTAGGCCGGTTCGTGTGATAGGTATGAGTTGGCGGTAATAACGAGAAAGGCCCTCCATAAGGAGGGCCTTTTGCGTATCGAAAGGGGACTTAGCTTTCGATAGGCGCGCGCCAGTCGTCGGAACCCGACGTGCCAGCCACGGTGTGTTCCCAATCGATTTTGCGGTAGGCGAGGGAAACATCCATGAGCTGGGTGAATTCGGCTTTCGTCATATCCTGAGCGTGCGGCATGCGCAGGTTGATATCGACGATCGTGGCATCGGTCAAGGTCGTGGTGAAGAAGTGCTCTTGTTTGCCTTCTACCGACGTGCGGTACCACTTGAGCTCTACGTTCGGCAGCATCTCGCCGGATGCCAGCGCGTTGTACATGAGCGGCACGGCTTTATTCAATGCAACGGTAAAGATAAATGGTTTGTGGGCGCGTTGGCCAGACGGTTGACCAGACTGCGGATCAGTAGGAACTGTGACGACGTGTTTGAATTCCTGAACCAGCATTTGATCTTCGTGGCCTTCCACGTAGATGTTACCCACTGAATCAGGGGTAAATGCGCCAGCAGTGATATTGCCCTGAGTTTGGCCTTCGATACTGATATAGCATGGAGTTGGCATAAGTCTGCTCCTTGACGGATTGAGTTAACGTTGTCCGATGGACGCAGTGTTATTGCAATTCAAATGCCATCCTGAATTTTCGTTTTAAAAACAAGCACTTAAATTTTTATATTGAGGGTATTTATTTTTAATTAGGCAATTTTTTGCCTGTCATTAAGCAACCTCTTGCCATTGGCAAAAGGTTGCCTAATCCATACAGGGCGTATTAAGTCTTTGTGGCAGATCGCACGCAGATGTTAATAAATGTAGCTTTAAATGAAGTCAAAGAAATAAATGATGAGGGATCTTAGTTGACTAATTGGCCGGATCAAACGGTCGTTTTTTATGGCTGTTGTAAGTGATTTCTGTCTATTCGCTTAAGAGATTGCCGATAGTTTTTGTAAGAAATATCTTACAAATTATACTTTGTCAGTATTTTTGTTTTATAAAGCTGCTAACTCCTAAAAAAATGAATGAAACGGTAGCTATCTAGGCAGTAGTTGGCGATTAGGTTGTCAGGATCGATATTTAGAGCGGTTGGCATGGAGAAGAATAATTCGGTAATTTTCCCTGATTGAGAACCGTTCGCGGTTACATTCGGTCACTTTTCTCTAGGGCTTATCCGCATGGCTAAACAAGGAACTGTCGCGCCAAAAGAGCGCATCAACATCAAGTATGTGCCGGCAACCGGGGATCAACAATCAGAAACGGAGCTTCCTCTCAAGCTATTGGTCGTGGGTGATTTCAAAGGCGGTGAGGAAGAGACGTCGATTGAGGAGCGCCAAGCAGTTTCCGTCGACAAGAATAATTTTCAATCGGTCATGCGTGAGGCTGGGCTAACGCTTCAGGCCTCTGTTCCGAACCGCCTTGCAGACGATGAAACGCCTAGCGATATGGCGGTCGACCTGTCGTTCAAGTCTTTGGATGACTTCTCCCCTGATGCCGTTGCCAAGCAGGTACCCGAACTGCGTAAGCTGGTCGAGCTGCGTGAAGCGCTGGTCGCCTTGAAAGGGCCGCTGGGCAATGTGCCCGCCTTCCGTGATCGTTTGCAAAAACTGCTGGAGGACGAAGATGCTCGCCAGCAGCTATTAAGCGAGTTGGAGCTACTGGAGTCAGACCGCCAGGGCGAGTAAGCCGTGGCAGTTCTCTTAGCGATCCCACCGTCAACGATTTCGAGGCATGGCAATGAGCAAAACGGCAAAGCAGCAGTCTGCAGCAGTGACAGAGACAGAATCAGAGCTTTCCCTGCTAGATCAGGTAATGGCTCAAACGCGTATGGCACCCGCCGATGAAGGCTATGATGTCGCCAAACAAGGCGTGGCCGCGTTCATTGCAGAGCTGTTGAACAACAGTGATTCGGTGCAAAACGTCAATAAGTCGCTCGTCGACGGTATGATCGTCGAACTCGATCGTAAAATTAGTCATCAAGTCGATGAAATTCTCCATGATCGTGGCTTTCAACAAATGGAGTCTGCTTGGCGCGGTTTGAAGCTGCTAGTAGATCGCACGGATTTTCGTGAGAACATCAAGCTCGATGTGCTCCATGCCACGAAGCAGGAGCTGTTAGAAGATTTCGAGTTTGCCCCCGAAATCAGCCAGAGTGGCCTTTATCACCACGTTTATAATGCAGGATATGGCCAATTTGGCGGTGAGCCGGTCGCGGGCATCATCGGTCATTACGATTTCTCACCCTCGACTCCTGATATGAAGCTGCTGCAGTACACTTCGGCGGTGGGCGCCATGTCTCATGCGCCGTTCATGTCTTCCGTGGCGCCCTCCTTTTTTGGGATCGACAGTTTCGAAGAGCTGCCCAACATCAAGGATTTCAAAGCGATCTTCGAAGGGCCGAAATATGCGCGGTGGCGCAGTCTGCGTGAGTCCGAGGATGCTCGCTATCTTGGCTTGACGGCCCCTCGCTTTTTATTGCGAACACCTTACGACCCCATCGAAAACCCGGTTAAGACGTTCAACTACCGCGAGAACGTCAGCGAAAACCACGATCACTATCTATGGGGAAATACCGCTTATCTGCTCGCAGAGCGCCTGACCGACAGCTTTGCCAAATATCGTTGGTGTCCGAACATCATTGGTCCGCAAAGTGGCGGCGCGGTGGAAAATCTCCCCGTGCACACTTATGAGGCGTTCGGTCAGCTGCAAGCCAAAATCCCAACGGAAGTGCTCATTACCGACCGCCGCGAATTCGAAATGGCCGAAGAGGGCTTTATTTCGCTCACGATGCGTAAAGGTAGCGATAACGCAGCCTTCTTCTCTGCTAACTCCGTTCAAAAGCCGAAAGTGTTCCCCAATACGGCGGAAGGGAAAGCCGCAGAGACCAACTTCAAGTTGGGCACTCAGCTGCCTTACATGTTCATCATCAACCGCTTGGCGCACTACGTCAAAGTGCTTCAGCGTGAACAAATTGGCTCTTGGAAAGAACGCCAAGACCTGGAACGCGAGCTCAACACGTGGATTCGCCAGTACGTCGCTGACCAGGAGAACCCGCCTGCCGATGTTCGTAGCCGTCGTCCCCTGCGTGCCGCCTCTATCCAAGTGTCCGACGTCGAAGGCGATCCGGGCTGGTATCAAGTGTCGATGGCCGTTCGCCCGCACTTCAAATACATGGGGGCCAACTTCGAGCTGTCTTTGGTCGGTCGACTCGACAAGGAATAAGAGGGTGGAGCCAGGATGGCAATGGAGAGCAGTCGTAGGCGATTAGGCAACCGTTTGTTCGAGCGTCTTGCCGCACCTCAAGCGCACCATGCAGAGGCGAGCGAGAGTCCGCTGGAAGTCGTCGTTGCATCCATCAAACGGCATTTGGTGGATTTGCTCAATAGTCATCCTGGCAACAGTGCGAGTGTGCCCGAGCTTGGCCTGCTGGATTTCAATGATGCCACCATCGGTGTGTTGGATCTGGAACTCAATATCAAGCAGGCCATTCGGCACTGTATCGAGCGCTACGAGCCACGCGTCCAGCATGTCGACGTCGAGTCGTTGCCCAACTCAGGTGACCCTCTTCAGCTGCGCTTTCAAGTACATGCAACGGTGGCTTTAGGAAATAGCAGTACGCACACCACGATCGACCTGTTGCTCAACAACAAGCGTTATCAGTGTCTCAACTGATAGACCAACGAGGCACTCATGCTCAATCGCTACTACCGAGACGAACTCAATTTTCTGAAACGACAAGGGCGGGAGTTTGCCGACGCAAACCCTGGCCTTAGCCGTTTTTTATCGGAACGCAGCACCGACCCGGACGTCGAGCGTCTGTTGGAAGGCTTTGCCTTTCTGACGGGGCGCATGCGCGAAAAAGTCGAGGATGAGTTTCCTGAGCTGACCCACTCGCTGATCAGCATGCTGTGGCCAAACTATTTGCGTCCGGTGCCCAGTATGACGGTCGTGCAGTTCACGCCGCAGGTGAACGCGTTGAGCCAACAGCAGGTCGTTGACCGTGGGACAGAGATGGCGAGCGTGGCGGTTAACAACACGGCTTGCTTATTTCGCACCTGTCATGATGTTGCGTTGTACCCATTGGCACATGACGGTGTCACTGCGCGGCATACCCGGGAAAGCTCCGTCGTCGAATTGGCGATGTCCGTGCACAGTGACCAGCCCATGAACTCGCTGGGTATCGACGCGATACGGCTCTATTTGGGTGGAGATTCGTATACCGCAAGGACGCTGTATCTGTGGATGAGCCACTATCTGGCGCGACTAGAGCTGGAGATCGACGGCGTTGCGTACAGGCTGCCAGCGGATACGTTACAGGCGGTTGGCTTCGATGGAGACCAAGCCTTGCTGCCCTACCCGCGAAACGTGCATCAGGGGTATCGAATCCTGCAGGAGTATCTCTGCTTCCCCGAGGCCTTCCATTTTTTCGATGTACAACATCTCGCGCAAACCCTGCCTGCGACCCCCGGTCGTCGTGCCACGCTTCGTTTCGAGTTTTCTCGCCCTTTACCGACGGATGCGCGGGTGCAAGACGAGCATTTGGCACTGTACTGCACGCCAGCGATCAACCTCTTCAAGCATGACGCTGAACCTATCGACCTGACGGGGGAGCGAAGTGACTATCGTATTCGGCCTAGTAGCCAAACTCCCGCGCATTTCGAAACGTTCAGTGTCGATGACGTCGTCGGGCGCCTAGAGGGCGATAAAAACAGCGTACAGGCAGCCGCGCGTCGTTATGTGCCCTTCGAGAGCTTTCAGCATCAAATCGAGCGCGACCGAGGACGCGAAACGCTGCATTACCGGGTGCGGGTGTGTAACAGCGTAAGAGGTGATGGATTTGATCACGACATTGCCTTCATCCGAGGCGATGAGCAGCAGTGTCTGGGGCTGCGGGAGACCATCTCATTGAGCCTGACCTGCAGTAATCGTGAACTGCCCGAGCAGCTCACGATTGGTGACGTGTGCGTAGGCACCGAGAAAAGCCCCACGTTCGCAGCATTTCGCAATATCACCAAGCCCACGCCCGTACTGCGGCCCGCCATCGATGATGGTTTGCTGTGGGTGCTGATTTCCAATTTATCGCTGAACTATCTGTCGCTACTCAATAGAGATGCGCTATGTGCCGTGCTGAAAGCCTACGACTTTCGAGCGCTGGTCGACCGGCAAGCAGAACGCATCGCACAAAAGCGCCTGGCCGGGATCGTGGATATTCAGACGCAGCCTGTCGACCGTTTACGCAGAGGTTTGCCAGTACGCGGATTGCGCTCGGTCATGACGCTTGATCAAGAGGCGTTTGGCGATGAGGGCAGCCTCTATCTCTTTGGCAGCGTATTAGCACGCTTTCTGTCTTTGTACGCCAGCATCAATTCGTTTCACGAATTGCAGGTGGTCAATCGTCATAACCAAGAGCGCTATGTATGGAGCTTGCAAGTGGGGCAGCAGCCTCTGATGTAGCGCTGGCGCCCTTGTTCAACGGCGCGCGTCGCTACGAATTCTTTCAACTGGTCGAACTGCTGCATCGTCATCACGGGGATGATTTGGAGCAGCGGCATGGCGGTAGCGTGCCTGCTTTTCAGCGGGTGCGTTATACCACCTCGGCGTCGTTGGGGTTTCCGAGTAGTGATGTGCTGGCTCTGGAAATGAACGAGGAGGGGCAGTATGCCCTGCAAGTCAGCTTTCTTGGTTTACAGGGAGCGCAGTCACCGCTGCCTAGCTACTACCTAGAAGCATTGGCGCATGAGTCGGCGCATCAGGAAGGGGCGGCGGGTGATTTTTTAGACTTCTTCAATCACCGCTTATTGACGTTGCTGCATCGAAGCTGGCGCAAGTATCGCCACTACGTGCGCTATCAAGACGATGCCCAGGATGGTTTTTCCGCCACCGTCTTTGCTTTGGTAGGGCTTGCCGACAGCAACCTACGCGGTGAGACACCGATCAACTGGAGCAAGATGCTGGCGTATGCCGGCTTGCTGGCCGGTCGGTCACGTTCGCCGGACGTGGTCAGCGGCATCGTCAGCCACTGTTTCGACATTGCCACGGTCGAGATCGAGCAGTGGGTACACCGCTGGGTCGACATACCGCTGGACCAGCGTAGCCGGGCTGGTTTCACGGGCATGACGCTTGGTGAGGACATGGTGGCAGGCGAACGGGTGGCCGATGTGAACGGCAAGTTTGCCCTTTGCTTGCGCGGGCTAACCCTGGAGAGGTTTCGCGATTTTCTTCCTGATGGCGTCGAGCATCAGCCGTTGAGGACACTGGTGAGTTTCGTTTTGCGCGAGCCGCTGGCTTACGACCTGGAGCTCGAGCTGCTTGAGCGCGACGTGAGGCCCATGCAGTTGGGCGAGATTGATTCCTGCCAACTGGGCTGGACGACATTCGTAAACCCTGACGGCGACGGCAGCGCGACGCATCGCCGTGTCCGTATTCAAATGACGAGTTAAACCATGCACGCCGAGCCTTTCGATGTCATTACGTTGGTTGTGTTGAACAGTGAACAGCTAGAGGGTCGCTCCTCCAGCAGCCACGTGTTTTATGAAGAAGGCGGCACGCTGGGAGCAAGCGACGCAGATGACTGGCTGCTTCAAGATCATGTCGGCCTGATACGTCCTCATCATGCTGAGATCCTTAAGATCGATGGCAAGTTTTGCTTGGTGGATGCCAGTGGCCATACCTACATCAATCGCGCGACGCTGCCCGTGGGGAGGGGCCGAAAAGTCGCTCTGCGCGATGGCGATGAGCTGATCGTAGGTGAGTATCGGTTAAAAGTGCATTTGGGCGACCGCCATGGGTGGCAGCCAGGCGTGCACTCGATCACAACGCTGATCGATGAAGAACATGAGGATATGACGCACCCGTATGACAAAGCGCCCATTGGGAGTGAGTACTCGCATCGTCAGCAGTCCAGGCAAGACGACCCCATTGAGGCACTAGGAGGTGTCATGCCTGGCTCGTTACAGCACGATCCTATGGTGGCGTTGGATCGCGGGTCAGCCCCCGTATCACCGATAGAACCTCTCGAGGAAGCCCCTTTTCGGCATCACCCGCCGCGCAGCGAAACGGTCAACCTTTCTGGTAGGCAAACCTTTAACGGCACATTTAGGCAGAGGAGCAGTGACATGGATGAGCGGCAACTTAACGACCTAGAGCGCTCGGTGGGTGAACAGCTCGAGGATCGCTGGCAAACCCCTACGACACAAGCGCTGGGCCATGTAGGCGCTGATCCCCTATTGCGAGGTATGGGGCTCGATTTACCTTTTCGTGATAGCGAAGAGCAGCAGGCATTTTTGGAAGAAGCCGGCCAAACACTACGCGCCGCCGTGGATGGTTTGCGCTTGCTACAACAGGCGCAGAATGACAGTAAGTACCCACTTCGGGATCGTCGGCTCCAGCCCATCGAGGATAACCCATTACGTTTGGGGCTCTCCTTTGATGAGACGGCACAAACGCTGTTTTCCGCCCAGCGCAGCCCCGTGCATCTGTCAGCTCCCGAGGCGGTGGCCGAAAGTTTGCGTCATCAAGGGCAGCACCAAGCCGCCGTCGAAGAGGCCATTGGCTTAGCGCTGGGGGCCATTCTGGATGCATTCTCTCCCGACGCGCTGCTCAAGCGTTTTCATGCGTACCGAGGCGCGGGCGCTCGTATCGACGATGAAGGTGGCTGGGCTTGGGAAATGTACCAGCACTATTACCGGGAGCTTAACTCTGGCCGTCAGCAAGGCTTTCAAAAACTCTTTTGGGAAGTCTTCGAGCAGGGCTATGACCAGTCCGTTCGACGCCAGCAGCGGGAGGAAGCATGAGCACCGTCCGTTTAGTTCGGCTGGCGGCAGTGGCGTGCCTCTGTTTAGTGCTGGTCGGCTGTGCCTCAACGCGGGAAGCCACGGGTAAGGCATGGCAAGTGATCCGTGATCCTTCTATCCCTGTGGGGTATCCAGAAGAGAGACCCTCTCTCGTGGACCTCAGCATGGTGGCCGAGCCCAACGCCAACCCTAATGCGGATGGCGAGGGCACGCCGCTGCGCTTTCAGATACTGCAACTGAAAGATGACTCCATGCTCATGGCCGCGGATCTGGGACAGCTGCAGCGCGATCTAGAGGAGGCACTGGGCACCAACTACTTGACCCATGATGACTTCACCCTGCTTCCCGGCCAGTGGAAATTCTACGAGCCCTTCGAGGTAGACGAGGATACGCGTTACATCGGCATCATCGCGTTTTATGCCTCGCCCAACGAGGCGGAATGGAAAAAGGTCGTGAAAATCACCAGCCAAGGCGAGCACTACCATCTGTTGGTGCACCTGCGTGACCGCGAAGTAGCACTAAGGAAGGAAGAGTAATGGCGACCCGCAACCGAGTCGTGTGGAGCGAAGGGCTCTTCATCAAACCGCAGCATTTCCAACAGCAACAGCGAAGTTTGGAAGGCTTGTTGGATACCCGCTTGAAGGGTGTTAGCCACTATCTATACGGCTTTCTCTCTTTGGAATTGAACAACGAATTCCTCAGCTTCGGGCGTGTGGCGATTAGTCGAGCCAGTGGGGTCATGCCGGACGGCGTGGCGTTCCATTTACCGGCCGATGATGTCGAGCCCACACCGTTGGAGATCGACGACGCCAGCATCACGAACCAAGTGGTTTATTTGGGATTACCGCTAGCGACAGACGGCGTAGGAGAAGTGCGCTGGCCTGGTGATGATCTGCCTGCTCGCTATCGGTTACTGAGCCGTAGCGTGCGCGACCTGCATTCACGGGAAGGTGCCACTGCCGAGCTAGACGTGGCCCGCGTATCGCCCCGCTTGCTGCTAGAAAAAGAAGATCGTAGCGGCTACGCCTGTTTAGCCGTTGCCAGAATCGTCGAACGGCGTCCTGACGGTAGCCTCGTGCTGGACGAGCAGTTCCTGCCCACGCTGCTCAACGTTCAGGCAGCTCCGGGCTTGCAGCGCTTTGTCGGCGAAATGGCCGGGTTGATGCGTGAGCGTGCACGCAACATTGCTCAGCGGCTATCGACACCCCATCAAGCCGGTGTCGCGGACGTATCGGACTTCATGCTGCTACAACTGTTGAACCGCGCCCAGCCGCGTTTCCAACACTTGGCGCGCCTAGGTCAGCTCCATCCCGAGCGCCTCTACGACACCATGCACGAAATCGCCTGTGAACTGGTCACGTTTACCGACGAGTCGCGCTTGCCGCCAGAGTGTCCCGCTTACGATCACGATCATCCCGAGCGGGCGTTCCGTCCTCTGATGAAAATGCTGCGTCAAGCGCTCTCGACGGTACTCGAGCCACGTGCCGTGGCGATTCAATTGCAGGCTCGTCGATTTGGCCTCTTGGTGGCGCCGCTGTCTGATCTCAGCTTGATCGAATCCGCCGAGTTCATTCTAGCGGTGCGTGCCGACATGCCCAACGAGCGGCTGCGCAAGCTATTCCTGCAACAAACCAAAGTGGCCAGCGTCGAGCGTATCCGCGATCTGATCAGCTTACAGCTACCCGGCGTACCGCTCGAGCCTTTGCCAGTGGCACCTCGTGAGCTGCCGTATCACGCAGGCTATACCTACTTCCAGTTGGACCGCCAAAGCGAAGCGTGGGGAATGCTCAACGGTGCCAGCGGTTTTGCGTTCCACGTGGCGGGCGAGTTCCCCGGGTTGGAAATGCAGTTCTGGGCGATCAGGAGTTAAATCATGCAGCAATTAGTGAGTGATGGACTGAGCACCTCCCGGCAGCGCGCGTTTCATGCAAAGGGGCGACACGAGGATTTGATCAACGAGCGCGGCCTTGAGCATCTCATTCATAGCCATGCCGAGCAGCTCGACGCCGACGAAGATTACTGGTTTCGCCTGCGTGGACACAATCTCAACCCCTTGGTCGATGCCGCCAGTAGTCTTTTGGGCATGGTCGTGCGGGTACGTCAGTTAGACAGTGCTGGCGATGTGGAGCGTTTGTACCGTCAAGTCGTCGACGAAATTGCGGCGATCGATATCGAGTTGACCGAGCAAGGCTATGACCGGGCGACCCTGTTGGCGTATCGCTATGTGCTGTGCTCATTCATTGATGAAGCGGTCATGGGAATGCCCTGGGGGCGCCAAAGCAAATGGGCCGAACACTCGTTACTGACGCGTTTTCACAATGAAACCTGGGGTGGGGAAAAAGTGTTTTCCATCTTGGCACGTCTGCAACAAGAACCGCAGCGTTATCGCGACATGCTGGAGTTCATCTATCTGTGCCTCTGTTTGGGCTTCGAGGGACGCTATCGGGTGATGTCGCATGGCCGCGACGAATATGAGCAAGTCGTGCGCGCCTTGGGGGATCAGTTGGCGGGGCTGAAAGAGCCTGCCGACGAGTCTTTGACGACACCGCTGAATAACGTCGTTCAGGGTCGCCAGCGCCGAGGCTCACGTTTCCCAACATGGGGAATCTTTGCCCTCTTCGGTATCGCCATGGTCGGGGTCTACCTCGCGTTCTCCTGGTCGCTGGATCAACAAGCGGACCAAATTACGTCCCTTCTCAACCAACTTTATCGTTAGGAGTCACCATGCTCAGGGTAGAGCTATCCGCACTGATTGGCCGTCTTGACACGGTGGCGAGACAAGGCCTCGAACAGGCGGCTGTACTATGCGCGCAGCAGCAAGCTCCAGAAGTGACGGCAGGGCATTTATTGCAAGCCATGCTCGACCAGCCGCTGTGCGATGTACGCCGCATCTGTGAGCATGTCGATCTGGATACGTCGCACTTGCGTGCCCAATTGGCCGAAGAGTTGCGTCCTCCACGCACCCTCGAGGTGGCCACCCCCAGCTTTTCTCCGTTGCTCATCGAGCTGCTACAAGACGCGTGGTTATTGGCCTCGACCGAGTATCAACATCTGACGCTGCGTAGTGGGGTGATTTTCACCGCCCTGCTGCATAACCCAGACCGCTACTTGGCCAGCGGATCGGTACGCGTGCTGGCCGACATCAATCGCGAGCATTTACGCCGCCATTTTGAGCGGATAACCGCTGAATCCGCCGAGGCGCCGCAAGAGGCGTCGACCTTGGCATCGCGATCGCCTACCCAGCAGAACGATGACACCGCGTTGGCACGGTTTGCCACGTCGCTAACGGAGCAAGCCCGTCAGGGCAAGTTGGACCCCGTGCTTGGTAGAGACCCGGAAATCGATCAAATGCTCGATATTCTAGGGCGGCGTCGTAAAAACAATCCTATCGTGATTGGCGACGCTGGCGTGGGTAAGAGCGCCGTCGTAGAGGGCTTGGCCGCACGTATCGTGGCAGGCCAAGTGCCCGCCGCCCTGGCGGACGTCGAGCTTTTGACACTCGACCTAGGCGCGTTACAAGCCGGTGCGGCGGTGAAAGGTGAGTTTGAAAAGCGTCTGAAAGCCGTCATCGATGAAGTGAAGAATGCACCGCGTCCGACGCTACTGTTTATCGATGAAGCGCATACGTTGATTGGTGCCGGTAACCAGGAAGGTGGCGGTGATGCGGCCAATTTACTAAAGCCCGCCCTGGCCCGGGGCGAGCTGCGTACCATCGCGGCCACCACGTGGCGTGAGTATAAAAAATACTTTGAAAAAGACCCCGCGCTATCGCGGCGTTTTCAACCCGTCGCGCTTTCTGAACCCAGCGTCGAACAGGCACTGGTCATATTGCGTGGCCTGCGGGATGTGTACGAGCGTGCTCACGGAGTGCTGATCGGCGATAGCGGTTTACGTGCGGCGGCGGCACTCTCCGCACGATATCTAGCCGGGCGACAGTTGCCTGACAAAGCCATCGATGTGTTGGATACCGCCTGCACGCGGCTGGCGCAGGCACTGGATACGCCGCCTCGCAAGCTGAGCCATCTGCAGAGCGAGCATACGGCTGCGCTGCGTGAGCGTGATCACTTAGCCCGAGAGACGCTGCTGGGTCGCGAGCCGGACACGGCGGCCCGCCACGCGTTGGATGAGCGCTTGTCGACCCTTGAAACCGAGCTATCGACCTTTGAAGCAGCTTGGCAGGCGCAGCGTGAGTGCGTGGATGCCATCGTGGGGCTGCACCGCCAACTACTCGAGCATGATTCGCAAGAGGCGTTGCCTGAACAGTGGCAGCGTGAGTTAGCCGAGCGAGAACAACAGCTAGCCCAACTTCAGGAAGACTTTGCGCTCGTGACTCCCAGCGTCGAAGAAGCGCAGATCGCGCAAGTGATCGGTGACTGGACCGGTGTGCCCGTGGAGCGAATGACCAGCGATGAGCTGACGCGACTAACCGAATTGCCTCGCTATCTGGGCGAACAAATTCAAGGGCAAGGGGCTGCCATCGAGCGGATCCATCGCCATCTGCTCACCGCCCGTGCCGACCTGCGCCGCCCCGGGCGGCCGTTGGGCGCGTTCCTGCTGGTCGGTCCTAGCGGCGTGGGCAAGACCGAAACGGTCGTGCAAATTGCCGAGCAGCTTTATGGCGGACGCCAATTTTTGACCACCATCAACATGTCCGAATACCAAGAGAAGCACACGGTATCTCGTCTGATTGGTTCGCCGCCGGGCTATGTCGGTTTTGGCGAGGGCGGGCTCTTGACGGAGGCGATCCGCCAGCGGCCCTACTCGGTGGTGTTGTTGGACGAGGTCGAGAAAGCCCACCCGGACGTGCTCAACCTGTTTTACCAAGCGTTCGATAAAGGCGAGCTTGCGGATGGAGAGGGGCGGCTGATCGATTGTAAGAACGTCGTGTTTTTCCTGACGTCGAATTTGGGCTACGAAGCCATCGTCGCCCATGGCGATGATGCCAAGGCGCTGGACGCCGCGCTCTACCCCGTTCTCGCCGACTTCTTCAAGCCTGCCCTCCTGGCGCGTATGGAAATCGTTCCTTATCTGCCCCTGGCGGGCGAGACGCTGCGCAATATCGTCCATGCCAAGCTGGCGACACTGACCAAACGTATTCAGGCGCGCCACCGCGACGCAGAGATCACCCTCGACGATGCCCTGACCGATGCCATTTGTGCCCGTGCGACGCGGAGTGAAAACGGCGCGCGCATGCTGGAGTCGGTGATCGATGGCGAGCTGTTGCCGCCGCTGTCGCGAGCGCTGTTGGCGCGTATGGCCAATCGTGAAGCCGTCACGCGCGTCTTACTTGGTATCGACCGAGCGCACGGCACCTTCACGGCGGAGGTAGGGTGACCCCATGACGCTGCCTGCTGCTTACCCTACTGCTTTCCCCTCACGGCTGCCCGTCGAGCTAGCGGGTATGCCGTTTGCCCTCACGTTGGTCGAAAGCAGCTCTCCCAGCGGATTACGCCTGCAGGCGGCCAAACTACTGCAACGGCACTTGGGCTTGACGCTAGCCGAGTGTCTCTACGTGGAGGGGAGCGGGCGTTGGCTGGGGCGGGACAGTGACGACCTGCAGTTCGACTGTGCCGATTTCAGCCATCCCTATGCCCATGTCATTCGCAGCAATAAACCATTAGCGCTGAGCGTGGCAGACGCGCGCATCCGGCTCGACCATCCTGGCTTTCAGGCCCAACTGTCGGCGTTGAGCGGCGCTTTGCAGCTCAACGTGCTGCCGTTACGTGCGCTGGACGGCGCGCGGGAGTGGCTGGGCGCACTTTTGCTAGTCGGGCAGCGAGAGACGCTCACGGCTTTGGAAAATACGCCGGAAATGGGCGCGTTCGAAGCGCTGCTTTGCCGATTGTGGTCGCGATTGACGCGGGAGCAAGGAGAGCGTCATCGCTCCCAAGCACTGCAGGCATCGTTGGCCAAACTGAACGACGGTGCTCGACGTCAAACCTTGGCCGACCGGCTCGCCGATGACCTGTTGGGTCAGTCGGCGGTGATGAGCTCCCTGCGCCAGCACATCATTCGCGCCGCAGAGACACAGCTTGCCGTTTTGCTGCAAGGGCAAACGGGCACCGGTAAAGATCGCGTGGCGCGCGCCATTCATCAATTCTCGACGCGCTCGAAGGCCCCGTTTTTGGCCATCAATTGTGCCGCCATTCCCGAAGCACTGCTGGAGTCAGAGCTGTTTGGCCATGCCAAGGGGGCTTTTTCTGGTGCTGACAAGGCTCGTGAAGGTCTGATCAGTCAAGCCGACGGCGGCACGCTGTTTCTCGATGAAATTGGCGATATGCCGTTAGCGCTACAGGCGAAGCTACTGCGCGTACTGGAGAGCGGTCGGTATCGGCCGTTGGGTGCCAGTGAAGAGCGCTGCGCCGATTTACGCTTGGTGGCAGCGACGCATCAACCGCTTAAAGAGCAGATCAAGCAGCAGCGCTTTCGAGCGGACCTTTACTACCGTTTGGGTCAGTTTCCCATCAATGTACCGCCGCTTAGCGAGCGACGGGACGATATTGCGCTACTGGCTCAGGCCTTCATTACCGCGTTTTGTCAGCGCGAAGAGCGCGACGACATCGGTATTACGCCAGCTGCCCTGCGTTTACTGAAGCGTCGAGAGTACCCAGGCAACGTGCGAGAGCTCAAAAATATCGTGGACTACGCCTGCGCCATGACGCCCGCAGGCGCTGATATCGACGTCGATGTTCTGCCTGGTGAGCATCAGGACGTGGCAACGCCTACCGCCCTGGAGGCGGTCATGCCCAATGAGTTCCCTCTCTCGGACGAAGTCGACGACCTGCGCCAAGCGCTACGTGAGGTGGAGACCTCGATCATTCGTCAGCGTTTACGGCGTTTTGGAGGAAACCGTGCACGTGCAGCGGAAAGCCTGGGACTACCAAAGCGAACGCTGGCGCATAAGTGCCAGCAACTGGAGTTGGATGGTAAATGAACACGATGCTGCTTAAACATTGGTGGCTGTTGGCTGGCCTGCTTTTGATCAGTGTGTTGATCCCCCCTCGTCTCCATGCAGAGCCCGAGACAGATTTGCTCCGTCAAGCCCGCGCCTGCGGCGAAGAGCCCTCCCGGCTGGAACGCTTGCACTGCTACGACGCGGTGTTCCAAGTCGGAGAGGGCACGTCGAACAGCGTCGACATGCCCGCACTGTGGTACGACATCGAGCAGCAAGAAGCGGCGCGTGAAGAAGAGAATGTCGGTCTCATCGTCCAAGTCTCGGGCAATGACGTGTTGATGAGCGCGCCTGCCTTGGGAACGACGCCACCTCGCCCGGTTTTGGTGATGGCCTGCGAAAAACTCATTACTCGCTTTCAACTGCACCTCCCCAGCCCTTTGACTGATGCCCGGGTAGACCTTCGACTCTCAGGGGAGGGCGGTTCCGTGCAACAGCAGTGGCGCGTGCGCGATGGCGGACAAGTGCTGAGTGGCGGCCGGGGGCTTCCCGCCATCGAAACGCTTCAGCAACTGCTGAGCGCCAATGAGCTGACCCTGCGCAGCGATGTGGGCGCTCTAGACGGTTTGCGGTTCGACGTGACGGGGCTGCGAGAATCTATTCAACCACTGCGCAATGCGTGCCGCTGGTAAAGGAGCATCGAACGATGCGCATTACGTCAGAATCTCACCTGGAGCCAATACTGGCACCGCTTTCTGCAAACGCAGAGGGCGCGCTGGTGGGTGATCCGGTGGAGGATAGCCACGATTATCTCGCGCTCGATGAAGAGATGATGAAAGTGGGATCACTGCAGCACGCTCACGTCGAGTGGGAAACCTCGGAAAGCTTGGCCATTCGCATGTTGAGTGAACGAGGTAAAGACCTAAAAGTGTTGGGCCACCTGATTCACTGCCTACAGCACGACGGCAATGGCGTTCGGTTTGCCCTTTCGCTGCGGCTGCTGGCACGCAGCATTGCCCAACCCTGGTGGGAGCATGCGTATCCTTTTACAGGGAAACGGGGCGAAAAGCTTCGCCCGCGGCTGTTTCAGCAGTTCATGCAGCGCAGCGTCAAATTGTTGGCGGGGGTGGATTTCCAAAACGCCGATGATGAGTTCGAGGCTTGCCAAGCATCGCTGCAAGAGCTGCAGCACCAAGTGGCTGAGAAATCACTGCCGAGCGAGTCGCTGGAGGAGTTCAGTCGTCAACTGCTGGCGCTGCGCCCCGCAAAACAGCGGGTACCCACTGAGCCATCGGCACCGCCAAGTGCGGAGTCCTCTTCCACGGAACCGCGTCCGTCGGCAGGCGCAGCACCGGCGGCATCTTCTGCCCATAAAGCCCCCGAGCTGCGTCTGGAAGCGGGGAATGAGCGCGCCAACCGTCAAGCGCTGCTCAAAATGGCGGAGTTTCTCGGAGAGCAATCCATCGGTGAGCCGCTGGCGTATCGTCTGCGTCGCTATGCGGTGTGGAACACCATTCAAGCACTCCCGGCCGCAAAAGAGAACGGCAAGACCGAGCTGGCTCCCGTGTCTGCCGATAGGATCGCCGATTACCGCGAAGCGCTGGCAAAAGGCGGCGATTATGCACTTTGGCAGCGGATTGAAAATAGTTTGGCGCTCAGCCCCTATTGGCTCGAGGGCCATCGCATGAGCGCTGGCTTGGCGAAACAGCTCGGGCACCTACGCTGTGCCGAAGCGATTCGTGACGAGACGCAGCGCTTCGTCGAGCGGCTGCCGGGGATTGACGCGTTGACGTTCAACAACGGCGTGGCGTTTCTCGATGGGGAGACGGCGCGATGGGTTCAGAGTAGCCCAGGGAGTAGCGATGGCGCTGGGAGTGGAAACGATGCCTGGCAGTCGGGCTTGGAAGAAGCCCGGGAAACCATGGAAAACGGCGATGTAGGCGCGGCGCTCAAAATTTTGGATCAAGGCCTTAGCCGAGCGCGATCTCCGCGCGACAGCGCCTACTGGCGGTTGGCCAGTGCGGAGCTGCTGCAAGAGGCGGGTTTGGAAAGCCTCGCTCAGCAACACTACCAAACGCTGCACCAACTTGTGACGGCCCTTGCATTAGAGCAGTGGGAACCGGGCTTGGTGTCACGCCTGAAAGCGACGATTCAAGAGACGCACTAACAACGGACATCATCAGAAGGGACGAGGGATAAAGGCTCATGTGGTCAACTTTCATGTCGAAACTAAGTCGCTGGGTGCCGGGGTTATCGCGGGCACAGTCAGCGCACAACCAAGCCAATGCGCACGGTAACAAAGCGAAAGGCTTGCTCAGGCTCTCTACGCTGCTGTGGTCGGTACTGCTGATCGTGCTGGTTGTCGCTATCTGGTGGTGGGGGCCGAGCTGGGAAGTGCGTGGCATGAGGCCGCTGGCACCGCTCACCAATCGCTTGTTGGCCACGCTGGCGGTCGTGACGGTAGCCGCCATTGTGTGGGGCGTTCGCCTCGCTCGCCGCCTGCGGGCATTGGACGAGCAGCGTCAGTTAGAGGAGGCGCGTCAGCAAGACCCCATCATGAGCCAAGTCGAGCGGCAAGAAGCGTCGCTCAATCGCGTGCTGAGTGAACTTACCGAGAGTTTGGGCGGTGGTGCTAACAGTCGGTATCGCTTGCCCTGGTACCTCGTCATGGGCGTAGAAAACGCGGGTAAGACTAGCCTGATCAACCGGTCTGGGCAAAACTTTGCGCTCACCCATGTGATGAAGGCCTCGGGGCAGAGCAGCAAGCAAGGCCAGCTAGGCTTCGATTGGTGGATTGGCGATCAAGCGGTGTTGATCGACCCGGATGGTGAGCTATTGACCCAAGGCGCGATGGAAGAGGGCGAGCCCCAGGCGCTGCAGAGCCGCCTTTGGGACCACTTTGTGGGATGGCTCGAGCGCAACCGAGCCCAGCGACCGTTGGATGGCGTGGTGCTCGTATTGGACCTTGCTCGTTTGAGCCATGCCCAGGTCGCCGTTCGTAAAGCCTACGCGGCGCTGTTGCGCAGCCGGTTACGCGAGCTGATGGAGCGCCACGGCACGCGGCTGCCCGTTTACGTCACGTTCAGTAAGATGGATTTGTTGCACGGGTTCGATGATTTCTTCCGCCACTACTCGCGCACCGCTCGCAAAGCGCCACTCGGCTTCACCTTCACCCCTGCCTCTATGCATACGCCAGGCCAGTGGGAAACCGAGTTCGAGGCGGATTACGACGCGATGTTGTCGCGCTTGAACCAACTGTTACCGACGATGCTCTCCGAGTGTCGCGACCGCGAAGAGCGCGAATCGGTCTTCCGTTTTGTTCGCCAATTAGCAGGGCTGCGTGACGTGCTGCAGGGCTTTTTGACCGAAGCGCTCTCCAGCGACCGCTTTTCGACCGCCGCCATGGTGCGCGGCACCTACTTTACCTCGGTGTATCAGCAGGGCGTACCGGAAGACCCCTTCGTGGATGCAGCGGCGCGCCGTTACGGCATGGACGATAGCGTGCAGCCCGCGCATCGGGCCACCCGCAGTGCGCTGTACTTTACCGAAGAACTCTTCGAAAAGATCATTTATCCCGAGGCAGGGTTAGCCGGTGATAATGCTCGGGCGGCCCAGCGCCGCCAGCGTATGCGCACGCTCAGCCTCGTTGCCTGTTTGGTGATGGGAGTCGGTTTAGTCGGCGGCTGGGCGCATTTCTACCAGAAAAACAGCGTCTCGCTGGCGGCCGTGGAAGAGCGTGCCGAGACCTTCTTAGCGACCCAGCCAGAAGCGTTTCAAAGTGATGACCCTTCCGGGTATGAGTTATTGGAGCCCCTCGATCGGTTGCGCTACGCGCTGGAAACCTTCGAGGGCTACCAAACTCATACGCCCTATTTGGCGGACATGGGGTTGTATCAAGGGCATATCATCGGCGCGCAGGTCGAGCGAGCCTACCTAGCGATGCTCGAGCATCAGTTCTTGCCCGCTTTGATGATCGGCATCATGGATGACATGAACCGGGCCGAGCCGGGCAGCAATGCCAAGTTAGCGCTGCTGCGTGTGCTGCGGATGATGTCGGATGACAGCGGCCGTCAACCCGAACGTGTCGAGCGCTACATGGCCCAGCGCTGGCAGAGCTTCTTTCCCCAACAGGGCGATGTTCAGCAGCGGCTGCTTACTCACCTAGACTACGCCATGGCGCATAGTGACTTACAAGGGCGCATCGCGGCAGGCAGCCCCCGCGCCGAACAGGCCATGACGCCGCTGCAAGGGAGCATTGCGGCGGCGCAAGAGGAGTTGGCACGCCAGCCTATCGATGAGCGTGTTTATGCCGCGCTGAAGGCGGCAGGCAGCCGCCAGGGTGAACCGCTGGATCTACGCCGCAGTGTGGGCACGCTGTTCGATACGGTGTTCATGTCGCGCAATGACAATCCCGAACACGTTCAATTACCGCACCTAGTGACGCGCAATGGCTTCGAGAACTACTTTTTGCAAGAGCTAGACCGTGCCACCGAGCTGGCGCTGATCGACGCCTGGGTACTCGGCCAACGCGACGACATCAACTTTAGCGCCGCCGACCGTCAGCAGTTGCAAGCGGCTCTACGAGAGCACTACGTAGCGGATTATCACGTCAGTTGGCGTGATGCCCTGCGCGACACGCAGCTAGTGCCGCTGCCCGATATTCGTCAAGCCATCGTCGTGGCCGATGCACTCGTCGGCGCGCAGCGTCCGCTGGACCGGCTGCTGGATGCAGTGGCTCGCAATACCAGCCTGTACCCTGAGCTTCCCGTCGACGATGAACAGGCAAGAGAAGCACTAAGGCAGTCCCAGCGCTACCAGTTGGCACTGGCCATCGAGCAGCCTTTCACGCCGATCAATCAGCTCAGTCAGGCGCGTAACGACAACCCCTCGTCGCTTGAGGAGATCAAATCAGCCGTCACCGCACTGCGTGATTACCTGATGGATATAGAGGAGGCGAACGACTCAGGACGCGCTGCCTTCATTACCGTTCGTGACCGCCTCTCACTGCGTGGTAACGACCCTATCTACAACTTACAGCGGATAGCCGACAACACCCCCGAGCCGGTTGGCCGGATGCTGCATAACTTGGCCAACCAAAGCTGGGAACTGATGATGGTAAGCGCAACACGCCATCTTGAGAGCCAGTGGCTGGACGAAGTGGTGGCTCCCTATCAAGAGCGATTGGCAGGCCGCTACCCGCTGTCGCCCAGTGCAAATCGGGAAGTCGCGCTCAGTGATTTCGAAGCGTTCTTTGCGCCTAACGGCACCCTAGACGCGTTCTACCAGGACAGCCTCAAGCCCTTCATCGAAGGCGCGCCGGAGTACTTGGTCGATGCAGAAGGAAACTCCCTGCTGCGTGACAGCCTCTACACCGCTGTTCAACAGGCCGAGCAGATTCGTCGCGCCTACTTTAGCCGCGACGGCGCGCTCGACGTGGAGTTTGCTTTAGAGCCCGTCAGCCTGAGCCCCGACAAGCGACGCAGTGTCATTAGTGTCGATGGTCAGCTCATCGAGTATGCACATAGTGCCAGCCAGCGGGTCTCCATGATTTGGCCCAATGCACTGCGTAGCGGCACGGAAAGCCGCATCACCATGGTGCCCAGTGAAGTGAACCGTTCGCCGCGCAGCATCAGCCAGGAGGGTGCCTGGGCCTGGTTCCGCTTGCTTGAACAAGCGGATATCACCAGCGTCAGCGAGCGTGAGCTGGAACTGCGGTTCAATGTCGATGGCGGCAGCATGCGCTATCGCCTGTTCGCCGATAGCGCCCCCAATCCGTTTACTCGCCCGTTGGCTTCTGGTTTCCAGCTGCCCTCGGCGCTCTATGCAGAGCGGAGGGATGATGCTGACCAAACTTAAGCAGCTGTTCAGCGCGCAACCTTCCCCCAAACGGCCAGCACGACATGGGGGTAAACGCTCGCGCCCTCTGGAAGAAGCGCGACCAGAGGACATCGATCGCTTTATCGAGGCCGTTTACCAAGCCGATGCCAAAGGACACTCGCCGTGGCTGCTACGCGATGACAGCGCATTGGACACCTTGCGGCGGGCCTTGGAGTTCACCGTTCACCAAGGCCTTTGGCTTCAGCGCGAAGAGGGGCAAGTGGCCCGCTGGCAAGGGCGCTTGCTGGCCCTTCGCCATGGCGAGGGGCCGCCACTGGGTATGGTATTGGCTTGCCGTCCGGATGACGAAGCCGCCTGGCAGCTCCGTTTTTTCTACATTAGCAAAGAGTGGAAAGGAAGCGGCCATGGAACGCGCTTACTCAGGGCCGTCAGGCGGAGCTTGAGCGGCGTGCCGCTGCAGATACGCCTGCCGCTGACCTGCTACTCGGCTGTGGATAGCCTCGAAGCCGCAGGCTTCACGCGTCAATACGTCGATGCGTTCGAGGTGGCCACCTACGAAGCACCCGCCAAATGGGATGAATGATCGTCGGATAGCGTGACACAGGAAAAGGAGAACCAACGATGGGTCAAAAGTTCGTACTCGTGGGTGACATGGGCACCGATCATGACGGGTTCCCGCCCACCCCCGTCACCGCCGGTAGCGGCACGGTCATCATGGATGGCAAACCGGTCGCCCGCGTTGGCGACCCGCTGGAACCCCATGACAAGCCCAACCATCCACCCCACCCGCGCACGATTGCCCAGGGCTCAGGCTCCATACTGATCGACGGCAAACCCGCCGCGCTGACAGGCCACGCGGTGGATTGCGGCGGCGTTGTTATTGGCTCTGGCTCAGGAGAAGGAAGCTGATATGCAAAGCACCGGACTGCACTTTACCGTGACGCTACCCGGCGTTGTCGACGTGGCCGTCATCGACTTCACCCATCGTGAAGCCCTCTCCCAGCCCTTCGAACTGACGCTGAACCTGGCCAGCCGTGACGGCAGCCTGGATGCCGCCGACCTGCTGGACCGCGAAGCGAGCCTCACTATTTGGCAGGATGGCGAGCCGCTGCGCCGTGTACACGGCATCATCAGCGAATTTGGCCGCGGCGACCGCGGCCACCGCCGCACGTTTTACTCGCTGGTGCTGCGCCCCGCCCTATGGCGGCTCTCGCTGCGCCACAACTCGCGCATCTTCCAAAAGGTCGACCCGCTGACCATCATCAATACCCTGTGCGACGAGCGGGGCATTACCGATGTGAGCTTTGCCGTGACTCGCGAGTTAGCCGAGCGCGAGTACTGCGTGCAGTACCGGGAAACCGACCTCGCCTTTATCGAGCGCCTCGCCGCGGAAGAAGGCTTGTTCTTCTTTCATGAATTTGAAGAGAGAGATGGGGGCGCCCACCGCTTGATCTTCGCCGATGACCCCAAGGTATTGACCAACGTCGGTGAGCGCTCTTACCACAGCCGTGCAGGTGGCACCGCGCCTACGCGCCATGTGCGCAAGCTCAGCCAGACTGCTCGGGTAGCCGCCGCCACGGCGACGTTGAAGGACTACAGCTTCAAAAACCCCGCCTACGCCCAGCTACACGAGCACTTGGGCCGCGAGGTAGAACGCCACGGCCAGCGGGACGACTACGAACACTACGACTACCCCGGCCGCTACAAGCAGGACGCATCCGGCAAGCCCTTCAGCCGTATCCGCCTGGAACAGCTCCGCCGGGAAGCCATCACGGCCAGCGCTGACAGCGACTTGCCCGAACTCGCCCCCGGCGTGCGCTTTACCCTCACCGACCACGACACCGACAGCCTCAACCGCGACTGGCAGGCCATCGACGTCCACCACGTGGGGGAGCAGCCCCAGGCGCTGGAAGAGGATGGCATGACCCACAGTGACGCCAGTGGCATGACCCGTTACCACAATCAGGTCACCCTCATCCCCGGCGACACCCCGTGGCGGGCCACGCCCAATCCCAAGCCCCGGGTCGATGGCCCGCAAGTCGCCTTCGTGGTCGGCCCGGAGGGCGAAGAGATTCACTGCGACGAGCATGGCCGGGTCAAGGTGCAGTTCCCCTGGGACCGCTACGCGGAACCAGACGACACCGCCAGCTGCTGGGTTCGCGTCGCCCAAGGCTGGGCGGGCGGCGGCTACGGCAGCATCGCCATTCCGCGGATAGGTCACGAAGTCATCGTCTCCTTCCTGGAAGGCGACCCGGACCAGCCGTTGGTCACTGGGCGTACCTATCACGCAGTGAACACCGCCCCGTATCCGCTGCCGGAACACAAAACCCGTACCGTCATCCGCACCCAAAGCCACAAGGCAGAAGGCTTCAACGAACTGCGCTTCGAAGACGAAGCGGGCGAAGAGCAGATCTGGCTACACGCCCAGAAAGACCTGGAGCTGCTCACCCTCAACGACCGCACCGAAGAGATCCGCCACGACAGCCACCTTAAGGTGCACAACGACCGCATCAGCGAGATCGACAATGACGACCACCACACGGTGCACGGCCATCGCTACGGCAAGGTAGACGGCGATGACCACCTCACCGTAGACGGCACCCGCCATGAAAAGATCGGCCAGGCGCAGTTGTTAGAAGCCGGGCAGGAGGTTCACCACAAAGCGGGCATGAAGGTGGTGATCGAAGCCGGTGCGGAAATCACCCTAAAAGCAGGCGGCAGTTTCCTCAAGATCGACCCCAGCGGCGTTACCCTGGTGGGCCCCCAGGTCAAGATCAATTCCGGCGGCAGCCCGGGTTCGGGGAGTGGACAAGCGGCGCAGGGGCCGAGGCTGCCCGAGGAGGCAGAGGCAGAAAGCCATCAGCCGGTTGCGCCCATTAACCGCCCGGCCCAGCTTAAAACGCTGCTCAAGGCACCGGCCCGCTGCGAGATTTGCGAAGATTCGAGCCAGGGAAATCGCTAGATGGAACGCCCCCAGAGAGTGACGCATGCATTGGTAGACGGCGTACGCTTCCCCAATGCGCTTCAGCGCTTATATCGCCGTGATGACCTTCGAGATATCGAACCACTCTACCTGATGACCCGCTGGTCATCGCTGGCCGAGCAGGGGCCTATTCTGGTGCATCTTAAGGGGGATGGCCTGTTAGGTGACGTGTGCGACAACGACGATGCCGAGCTATATCGGGCGCTGTCGTTCTTGAGTAGTCACGCCAGTATGAGGGAGTTGAGCCACCACCTGGCCCAGTTCGTGACGTTCAGTGTGGAAGGGCACGAGCAGTTGCTTCGCTTTGCGGACCCCCTGGTCACCCGTCACTGGCTGAGCAGTTATGGCGATACCTTGCCAGCTGAGCTGATGGGGCCCCTCGACACTTGGTGGGTGGCGGACTGGGCGCCTCTCTGGGCCGCACCTCGTACCGTGAGCTGGCAGACGTTCTGTGCTGGCCAGGCCTCCTCGGGAAATGGGTGGCAGCGCTCTTTTCCTCCCATGGGAAGCGCGCAGCTCGCCGCGCTGGATGCCGTCGATCGATGGCAGCTCAAAGAGCGCCTGGCGGATCATTTCAACCAGCACGCGGTGGCGTCGTGGTGTCAGTTGCCGTCGGCGGAGCGCGGGCAATGGCTCGATGATCGCCTGGACGATGCCATTGCGTGGGGGGCTCATACAGAACGGCAGTTGGCGATTTGGCTGAGCTTGAGCCTGGAGTGGGGTGAGCACTTCATGACCGAGCCGTATGGGCTCTATGCTCGCTGGTGGGCGCAACTGCCCGAGCCGAAGCCGCGCTCAAGGCAAGAGCAACTGTATGCATTGGATGCCTGGAGCCGAAGTCCGGAAGCCACGCCACATGGCCGAGCCCCGGCATCACTCTTGAACGACGAGGACACTCATGGATAACACGGATGCTCAGGCACGCAATGCCGCCTTCGATGAAACGCCGATTGGCGGCGGTGTGTGTCCTTTACTGCTGGATGTCACCCTGTTTCCCGTGCGCTATGCCATCGATGAAGCGCCTGAACAGGCGGGGGCTCCCCACCCTCACCCCTTGTCTGAACAGTGGCAAGGCCCTGGTTACCCGGCTATCCACACCCGTGGCTACACGCTGAGGCAGCTGCGTGACGGGTGGCTGTACGTATGGGTCGAGGAAGATGGCGAGCAGCGGATCGACGAGTATGTCGTGGAAGGGGCCACGTTCAATGGTGAGCCGCACCTGACCTATTCGACGTGCAACGCCATCGCCCTGGCCTACTCCCCGATGCAGTGGACCGAGCGTATTCGCGAGCACATGCTGGAAAACGCCGAGGCGCGCCAACGAACCATGCGCTCCGTGAACCTGATGTCGGCGATCAGCGACACCGCCGATGGCACCTCTCTCTCGGCCCATGTGGGTCCCTTGACCCAGTTGGCAGAGCACGTGGCGGATATCACGCCCAATGGTGCGGTGGAGGGTTTTACCAGTACCACCGTTTCGACCATTGAGAGAGCCGAGACGGCGGATGCCAGTGACGGCGACGGCGATGAGGAGGGTGTCTATCCGCTGTTGGCCGTAAAACCCGAGATCACCCAGGACAGCGTGCTGGCCGCCGTGGACAACCATGACGAAGCTTTGTTCGTCGCCCTGGATGACGATTTGGGTATTGTTAATGATCTAACGATGGCCTTGGTGGGGCGGCAGCTTGAGTTAGAAGCCTTTCTGGAAGAGCACGGCCATCAACTTGAAATCGCTCAAGTCGTCAAAGCGCTGTGTCTGATCGATATTGACGATCTGATCAGTGACGACGTTCGCCAGGATCCTGAGCGTTATCGAGACATCATGCTCAAGACAGGTGAATTGCTCGATGCCATGAAAAATGTCACCAATGGGTCAGATCATACCCTGCTTCGTAGAGAGCAGCGCGTCACGCAACTGCGTGAAGAGTTGGTCGAGCTGGGCATGCCGACGCCACCGGGCCGCCATAGCCCGCTCTATGAAGAGTGGCATGGAAAAGAACTGCCACGTTTGGATGTCAGATCGGAGGAGGCCATTGCGTTTCTGGCCGAAAAAGCGCCACAGCTCGAACGCTTGCACACCCATATCGACAACAGCCTGGCCGATTTTACGGTGTGGCTCGAACGGCTTCCCCTCTCAGCCCAATCGCTGTGTTTCGATACCGTTGATGCCGAGCAAAACCGAGCGATGCACGAATGGGGATGCATGGTCGTCGAAGTGTTAGGTGCCACGCAGGTTGGCCGTGCATGGCTGGATGATACGTTTCACAACCGTGATTCATTGATCAGCGTGGCGATGAGCAACTTCGACCCGGCCCTTGCCGAAGCCCTCGACACCATTGCGCGTCACTTCATTGCGCAAGGCACCGAGGATGGTCAGCCCGCTGATAGTGGTGTCACGGCGACAGGGGTGGTCAGCCAAGCCAATGCCGCGCTGGGCGTGCTCTCGCTAGAAGAAGTACAACGCCACCCGGCCTATCAAGCGCTTGCCCCGCATGTTCAGGAGGCGTTCGATACCCTGCGAAGCGAGGTCAGTAGCGCCTCCAAAAAGCTTTGGGAAACCATCGGTTACCAGTTTCTGCCCTCGTTGAGCGCCAAGGGGCAAGTGTCCATGGAGAAAGCCGCCAGAGCCCTGGTGCACTCCATGATGGTGGTCATGGTCCACCCGGACGTAGCTGCTACTGACATTACGATCGATCTCGATTACGAAGCCAGGCATCGCGAATGGCGGGAGCAGGCATGGCGACTCACTGGCGAAATTCGCACGGAAGAGTTACGCAGCCGCCGTGAAGGCCAGAGTGCCCAACAGCGCACCGCCAGTAGTCAACGACTGGAGGCATTAGAGCAACAACGCTACGAACACGCCTTCAACGAACCCAAACGTGTCACGGCTAACGAGGGAGCCGGTGGAGGTATCGATCAAAGCGCAGCAGGCAACCAGACCCGAGCCAGCAACCTCTCCAGTGCGGGCTATTACGAACTGCGTGAACAACACCGTGTGAAATTGACCAGTGGTGCCAGTGCCGCACGCCGCCACATGGCAAGCCGCGTAGAGCAGTTAGGCGGTGGCCTGGCGCTATTGATCGCAGGGTTGAACCTCTACAACTTTATCGATGCCGCTCGCACCGCCCAAAAAGAAGGCGTGGATGAGGAAGGCATGCGCCAACTGGCCGCGACCACGGGGGCCGCGACGGTGGCTGTCATGAGTCTGTGGGTCATGCCGTTTTGGAACCGTGCAGCGAAAAGATCTTTTCGGTTTAACGGCAACATGATACGTCTAACGGATGTTTCTATCGGTGAGTGGCAAAGCAATGGCAGGCAGGCGGCCTCACGTATCGCCGCGAGGTTGGCCACTCGTATGGCAGGTTTGTCGGCTATTGGGGCAATTGCTGCTGGGCTTGACATGTGGCAAACAAACAAGGATCTGAGAGAAGCAACCAGTGTTATTGAGCGTAATGCGCTTAATGTAAAAAGAGCTGCCAGCTTAGCAATGACTATTACAGGTGTTGCCCAGGTTGGTGGTGCTGCTTTGGGTCGCTGGTTTGCATTTTCCTGGATATTAGGACCTAAAGTTGCGGTCGTCCTGCTTGCTGCGGGTGTCATCCATCTAATCGCCTCTCACTTTGCTGCACGCTATAACCGTGAGGGAGTGCGGGGGTGGCTATATACCAGTACGTGGGGCAATGGAGAATTGGCATGGGAAGCCAGTGATGAGGGGCATAAGAGCGAGTGGCAGGCCCTGATGGAGATTCTGCTTCAGCCCACTGTGAAGCTCACCAGCGTCACTGATCTGGAGTTTGACTCATCCAACATGAGCTATTACGGGACAGGCAAAATGAGCCGTACGTATCAGGGCTGCTGGGTGCAAATCGCCTTTCCCGCTGTGCTGGCGGGTGAAACCGTCAAGCTATCCGAAAATGCCCGAGGCGGGTTCTGGGCACCTGCCAGTAGTTATGAACAAAGCCCCACTCAACAAGGTGAACGGGGTGCTGTGCTACCCGCTGACGCTGGCTATGACACTGGCGATGTACGCGTATGGCAAGCCTGGATTCCCGCCAGTGAACAGGCTGAGCGGGAGCCGTTTGTAATGACAGTGAATTATGCAGAGACGCTGCTCGCATCATCAGAAAGCAGCCTAGGCTTTACCTTTTACAAGCCGAATGCCGCCCGAGGCAAAAAAGAGATCGAGCCCAATAGCGAAGAAGGCCAAGGCATCAACCTGCCCGCCCGCTTTGACATCACGGTACCCATGAGTTTAGAAGAGTAAGGAAATTGATATGTGGTTTGCACAACCCAAACAGGACTATGTCTCTCAGATGCCGTGGAGACATGCAGATGAGACAGCTATTATGAGCTGGCAGATTAGGGCGCGTAATTATAATGTTTTTGTAGCTAACTCTTTGTTAGTAGTTTTAGTGATTATTTCATCTTTATTTATTTTTTTCTTCTTGATGACTGGGGATGAATCGGTTTTATCCGCTACTTTGTTCGGGGGGGGGGGATTGCTCATGGCGATATTGATTCCCATGAGCATGACTCATCAGACCTCCATTTTGGTTTACCGGTTTACAAAGAAAAATGCTGAAGTGTGCTCCTGGAAACCACAAATGGATGCAGTAAAACCATTTTTAAAATGGTCCGCTATTATTTTAATGCCGATCGTTCTGGTGCTGATTCTCATGGACCCCTCGCTACTTATTACTAGCCTAGGGCCGCTGGCAATGGGCTTCGCGGCCTGGATGATGGGATCATCAAAAGGCTACCAGGAAATGGCCCGAGGAAGTCGACATGAAGAGATTGACTGGACAAAAACGGAGCATATCAAGGTCTGGCGAAAACGAAGCATGATTGCGTTGACGTATCAGTGGAAGCCTTTCAAGCGTAATTCTAGCTATCGACCGAGAACGCATCTTCTCTACTGCCTTCCCGAAGAACTGGATGACCGCATTCAGTTCTTCAAGGAGCACCTGCCTCATGCTAAATATGAAGAAGGAAAAATTGACATACCATAAAACTCGGCTTTTCGCGAGCCGGCGGTATTACATTTTGAAGCGAAGGGGCTGATATAAAAAGATAGTAATAAGGCCCCGTTCAAGCTCGTGATGACCCTGCTGTCAATCCTGCATCAGTTCTCGGTTAATCTCATGAGAGCATTGCGGAGGGAGAAAATATCACGAGCGTATCAGGGCTGCTGGGTACAAATCGCCTTTCCCGCTGTGCTGGCGGGTGAAACCGTCAAGCTATTCGAAAATGCTCGAGGCGGGTTCTGGGCATCTGCAAACAGTTATGAAAAAAGCCCCACCCAACAAGGTGAACGGGGGGCCGTGCAACTGGGTGGTGAAGGTGAATCCCAAGCAAGCGAGGCATATATCTATATTGACCCCCGTGGTGGAGTCGGTAGTGGTAAGCGCTACATGCCTTCCTCTTTTGCGCGGCGCGGTGATCCTGGTCGTTGGCAGCTCGTTGAAGCTTGAGTTTTTTATATTACTGTGAACAGGATATCCATTATGAGTCAGAAGGCACCAGACCTGCCTCAGCCAGATGCGGCCCAGCCTCATAAGGCGGGGGATGCTCAAGCCATCCCTGGTGGCCGTATTACCTACTTGGCCCCAAGCCCTCTACCGACGACGCATGAGGCGCTGGATTTGAACGACACCATTAGCAACTTGAATGACGTCTGGCTGGATGTGGGTGGCGGGTATATGGATGCTTTTGGCTGGCAATTACTGACTGGTGGGACGTTCACTTTATTGCTTTTATTAGCTCTCTTTATTCCTAGTTTGGCTTGGATAATGATGCCTGGTACATCTTTCGGTTTTATGTGGGATGTCTACAAGTTTGGTTTTTGGGCAGGACTTGCAGGGGGGGCTGTTTTTTTGGCCATGTATTGGGGCCACTGGACAGGGCTTAGACTTCTGCGGGATACCCCCCCCCGTTCGCTTTCACCGCCAACGGCGCGAAGTCTGTTTTGTGCTGGAGGGCGGGCAAGAAACGGTGATCGTTCCCTGGGAATCACTGATGGCTTGGGTGGTAGAGGCCCGTGGTGCGACCCAATACGGCGTCCAGCAGCAGTTCGGTATGGGGTTTGGCTACGCGCATCCAGAGACCGGCTTGTGGCTCAAACAGGAATTCATGACCATGGCCAAACCCCTGGCCATCAGCCACTGGGAAGCCATCCGTGCCTCTATGGAGTACGAGGTCCATTCACTGGCCGAGGTGCAGGATCCTCAAGTAGTGAGAAATCAAGACGACCCACCCTGGGAAGACGTGCACACGCTGCGCAACGCACGTCGCCATATCAATCAGCGCCGAGCCAACGGGGAGATCGGTTGGCTGTACTGGAGCTTTTGGTACGCCATCGACATCATCCAGCTCTGGAACCTGCCGGGTTACTTAACGGAATGGGATAATAAGCGTCTGAGCAAAACGCGGCCTAATTTACTGCCTGCGGATATGGTGGCGTGGTCGCAACCCTTGCCGGAAGAGCAGTGGGCTAAACCAAGTGAGGAACTGACCAAGCTCTCCGAGGAAGTGCGCCGCATACGTGCACACGACCCGGCGCTGCCGCTTGAAGTGGTGTTTTCGGTAGCCTACAAAAGGCAGGGGCTGGAAGCCTGATAAGTATTGGCTAAACGAACACGGCACTAACCTATTAGTAGAGAGACGAATATCGCCGCAGACGGTGCATGCGACCTACCTCTACTTATACCCAGGGAAGGCAGCCTGCCTTCCCTAGCCTCTACGCTGCGCCACCATTCGTCGCCAGCGATCGGGCCTTCGGCTTCAGAGCGTTGAAATAGGTACTTGGCCCAGCATGCCGCTGACCCCCTGGGCACCCTGAACAAGGATGAAGCATGTTTAAAAGTACTCCCAATAAAGCGCTACCGCCCATGCGCGCGGGTGAACGGGAAAGCCGCGCTGGGGGCGAGCAGTACTGCCTAAGCCCCTTGCCGTTACCGGTGAATAGTGAGTACGCCGTAGACGTGGCGCATATTGACGTGCGCCACGATGAAGCCACTATGGATATTCGCCAGGGGGCCAGCCCGGATAGCATGATGACGGCGGGGCATATGCTGAGCGTAGGCGTCGTAGCTATGATGGCTTTCTTCCTTGTTGTATGGATAGGTATCGGGGGATTTCCTCCTGACCTTCAGTTAGCAGCCGCATGGGGGGGGGGCTGTATGCAAGTTTTCTATTCGTCTTTACTCTGGCAATTCTCTGGCTCAATACGTTATTCAAACGTATGCCGCCCATTCGGTTGAATCGTCAGCGTCGTGAAGTGGCTTTTGTGGTTGATCCTCCAGGTCGTTTCTGGCTGCCTGCCCCTCAAAATCTTTGGCTCGCCTCGACGGCTAGTCTGGCGGTGACTGCCTCTGGGTTTATGGGCCTCATTGAAATAGGCGAGTGGCTGCGCGGTGCTCGTGAGAGTTTTCCTTTTGGCTTTTTGCTGTTGCATGTTGGTGGGTTCGCTTTTTTCTTTGTATACCCCCCCCTTTACGATCTCATCTGCCGACTCTGCAAGCGCGAGCGCCGTACGGTACTGGTGCCTTGGGAGGACGTGGTGGCGGTGTGTGGTTTCAACCCCAGCTTGGGGCCGGGGGCCATCACCGGTTTTGGCTGGAGCTTCGCGCTGCTGCCGCCGGACCCCGAGCGCCCTGGCTACACCCTGCCTGGGGCAGGCATCATCGTTGGCGTGGGCGGTTTGCCGGGGGCCCTGGCCCAGTGGGAGTACATCCGCCGCTTTATGGAAGAGGGCATCGATGCCACCACTTCCGCCGCCCGAGAGTGGGGCGTGGAGTGGTACGACGCCTACGTGGCCCGCGAAAAAGCCGAATGCGAACGCACTAACGACATGGCCCGCTGGCGGCGCTTTCGACGTAAGCGCTTGTGGGAGCATGCCCGCTTTGCCCACTGGTACACCGAGTACCGCACGAAGCATATCCTTCCCAAAGCCGTGCCCAGCGACTGGTTGGCGGAGTGGTCAAAGCCCCTCCCTGAGTCCCAGTGGGCCAAGCCCTCCCAAGCCGTGAGTGAGTTGAGCGAACACGTGCGTGCTGCCTATCAACGCGGCGAGAAATTCGTGGAGATGGGCGATATTGAAAAACGTTTTAGGGTAGCGGCGCCACCGACTGCACAATCTCCCTATCCTTCGTTTCCCTTCCGGGCGAAGGTAGAGCAGGCATCGTCACCCCATGGTCAACGACAAGGATGACGTAATGGATAGCGCGACGAAACAGGAGCATTGGCCTTTGGATACACTGGCCATCGTAACCTGCGGCCAGTGTGGTCATTCATGGTTTGCCAAGGGCAAGCAGGTCACCACGCTCAAGGAGGGGGAGTCGTTAACGTGCCCACAATGCCACCATGAAGCTTCACTTGATCAGGACCAACGGGCCGATTTGACCGCTCATCTCACTCATGTCGATAAGGTGACAGGGAAAGGCAGCACGTGGGTCACTATCGCTGCTTTAGCCGCTTTTTTGGTGGGTATTGGCAGTTTCTTGGGCCTAGTGCCTATCGGAGTTGTCGTGATAGTCATGATCCCAGCGGTGTGGGCGATGGTGTCCTCTTCCTCCGAAGCGAAAAAGATCAGACCCGTCCGGTTGGCGTTAATGTCGTCTGAGCGGTATGAGTGAGTAGTAGTGAATATCCGTGTGCCAGCGAAATCGTCCTTTTGCATTTGACGTTGTGAATCCGTTAAGACCTGCTGCCTGACTTTATATTGCTTTTTAGAATATGTACCTTTGAATAAAGAATTTCCGGCCTTTACAGCTCAACGTTAGGCTTATAACTATTGTCCAAATTAGCCAAGCGCCTCGCTATTGCAGGCGCTTTTGGCGTTACTTATAGGTGAATTATGGCAACGACCTCAACGTCGGCACCGATCAATTATCGCGTGCCTCTTTTAGCGACGGCGGCCATTGTGCTGAGTTCGCTGGTCATTGGCGTGGTGTTCAGCGCTAACATCGGCTTGCTGATGATCGTGGGCGGGCTGCTGGGCATGGTGCTTTACCATGCGGCGTTTGGCTTTACGGCCGCGTGGCGGGTCTTCATTACCGAACGCCGTGGTCGTGGGCTGCGGGCGCAAATGGTCATGCTGGCGATTGCGGTGGTGCTGTTCTTCCCCGCGCTCGGCGCGGGCAGCCTGTTTGGTACCGAGGTGAGTGGCTTCGTTGCCCCCATTGGTCTGTCAGTGCTGGTCGGTGCCTTTCTGTTCGGGGTAGGTATGCAGCTAGGCGGCGGCTGTGCCTCTGGCACGCTCTTCACCGCAGGCGGTGGTAACGCGCGCATGCTGATTACCCTGGTGTTCTTCATTGTCGGCTCGGTGATTGGCACCGCTCACTTTGCGTGGTGGCAAAGCCTGCCTGCTTTCCAACCGGTATCGCTGGTCAATGTCGCCGGTGTAGGGGGAGGCATCGGCATCAGCTTGGTGCTGTTTGCCGCGATTGCTGCGTTCACAGTGATGATGGAAAAGCGCCGCCATGGCCATTTGGAGCAGGCCCCGGTAGTGGATAAACCGGGTAGTAAGCGTTGGTTGTCGGGCCCTTGGCCGCTGGTAGCCGGCGCGGTGGCGCTGGCACTGCTGAATTTTGCCACGCTGGCATTGGCGGGGCGTCCGTGGGGGATCACTTCCGCGTTTGCGCTATGGGGCGCCAAAAGCTTTGAACTGGTAGGTGGCGACGTGAGCCAGTGGGGCTATTGGCAATCGCCTGGCAATGCCGCCGCGCTGGAAGCCAGCTTATGGAGCGACATTACCACGGTGATGAACGTCGGCATTATGCTTGGCGCCTTGGCCGCCGCGAGCTTGGCAGGACGTTTTGCACCCAACTTCCGCATTCCACTGAAATCGGTACTGGCAGCAGTGATCGGTGGAATCATGCTGGGTTACGGCGCCCGCTTGGCCTTTGGCTGTAACATCGGCGCTTACTTTAGCGGTATTGCCTCTGGCAGCCTCCACGGCTGGGTATGGATGGTGGCGGCGTTCGCCGGGAACATGGCGGGGGTTAAGCTGCGCCCGTTCTTCTTTGATGGGGAAGCGGGACGTCGACCCGTCGCCAAAAGCTGTTAGAAGACTCACGTTAGTGGCGTCTAGAAAACGTCTCGGCAATGCCGAGGCGTTTTTTTTATGCCCTTTATTTATGTCTCTTCCACCTTTGTCGTACTAGCATGTTACATTACGCTCAAACGCCGCCAACGCCCAGCGTTGCTGCATTGCAACAGCAATTGACATAAAAAGAGAGTGCCTATGTCTACGACGAGTAAACGCCCCTTATACATTCCTTACGCCGGTCCTTCTTTACTTGAAATGCCGCTATTGAACAAAGGCAGCGCGTTTACTCAAGAGGAGCGGTTGGCGTTTAACTTGATAGGGCTACTACCCCAAAAAGTCGAAACCATCGACGACCAACTGGAGCGTGTGTACCGTCAGTACCAGCAGTGCCATAGCGATCTCGAACGCCATATCCATCTACGCGCCATTCAAGACGATAACGAAACGCTCTATTTCCGGCTGGTGTCAGAGCACCTGGAGGAAATGCTGCCGATTATCTATACGCCGACGGTGGGGCAGGCGTGTCAGGAGTTTTCCAATATTTATCGCAACCACCGGGGGCTATTCATTAGCTACCCCGATCGCGAGCATATGGATGACATTCTGCGCAGTGCTACCAAAGATAACGTCAAAGTGATCGTCGTCACCGATGGCGAGCGTATTTTGGGCCTGGGGGACCAGGGCATCGGCGGCATGGGTATTCCGATTGGGAAGCTCGCGCTCTACACCGCCTGTGGCGGGATTAGTCCGGCCTATACGCTGCCCATCATGATCGATGTAGGAACGAACAATAAGGCGCTGCTGGATGACCCGATGTACATGGGCTGGCGTCATGAGCGGGTGAGTCAGGAAGAGTACGATGCCTTCATGGCGGAGTTCATTTGTGCCGTGAAGCGTCGCTGGCCGAACGTGCTACTGCAGTTTGAGGACTTCGCTCAGGCTAACGCCGTACCGCTGCTAGAGCGCTATCGTAACGAACTGTGCTGCTTTAACGATGATGTGCAGGGGACGGCGTCTGTGGTGGTCGGTACGCTCATGGCGGCTTGCCAAGCCCGTGAAGAGACGATTGCCCAGCAGCGTGTGGTATTCGTGGGCGGTGGCTCTGCGGGCTGCGGTATTGCCGAGCAGGTGGTCGTGGCCATGGAAGCCGAAGGTCTGACCGAATCCGAAGCACGGGCACGTATCTTCATCGTCGACCGTGAAGGGCTCATGACCACGGATCAGTCGTGGCAGCGGGATTTTCAGCGTCGCTTAGCTCATGACCCTGCCCTGGTCGCAGAGTGGAATGGCCAAGGGCTTGAAGAGACCATTGCCAACATCAAGCCAACGATTCTGATTGGTGTCTGCGGTCAGCGCGGTATCTTCACCGAGCAAGTCGTTCGGACCATGCACGCAGGCTGCGAGCATCCGGTCATCATGCCGCTCTCCAACCCTACCTCGCAGGCTGAAGCGGTACCAGAAGACGTGATTCGTTGGACCGATGGCCAAGCGTTGGTCGCGACCGGTAGCCCGTTTGCCCCCGTAGTGTATAACGGCCGCACCTATCCGATTGCCCAGTGCAACAATGCTTATATCTTCCCCGGCATTGGCTTGGGTGTGATTGCCGCGAATGCCAACCGGGTCACCGATGAGATGCTGATGAGTGCCTCAAGGGCGCTGGCGCGTGAAGCACCGCTGGTGAAAGAGGGTAAAGGCGCGCTGCTGCCGCCGCTGTCGCGCATCCGTGACATTAGCAAATCGATAGCCTTCGAGGTGGCCGCGCAAGCGCAGCAAAACGGCGTCGCGTTGAAAACCAGCGGTACCGCGCTGCGCGAGCGTATCGAGTCTGCGTGCTGGTCGCCGGAGTATCGTTTCTATCGCCGCCGCGCCTTCTAATCTCGGCACCCGAGCAAAAAAAGCCCCCACCGAGGTGGGGGCGATGCAAGCATTGGTAGGTCGTACCTTTAGGCTGCGCCGATCATCTTGCGCAGCACGTAGTGAAGGATACCACCGTGACGGTAGTACGCCAGCTCATTGACGGTATCAATTCGGCACTTGGCATCAACGGTACGTTCGCCGTCGCTATTTTTAATCACGACCTGAACGTTACCGCCGGGGCTCAAATCGCTCAACCCCGCAATCGAGATCTCTTCATCCCCCGTTAATCCCAGGCTCTCACGGCTTTCGCCTTCCGGGAATTGCAGCGGTACCACGCCCATGCCGATCAGGTTAGAGCGGTGAATGCGTTCGAAGGACTCGGCGATCACAGCACGCACGCCCAGCAGTCGGGTGCCTTTGGCTGCCCAGTCACGCGAGGAGCCGGTGCCATACTCTTTACCGGCAATGACCACTAACGGCGTGCCTTCCTCTTTGTATTTCATGGCGGCATCGTAGATGGCCATCTGTTCACCACTCGGCACATGGCGCGTTTCTCCGCCTACCACGCCGTCGAGCATTTCGTTTTTGATCCGCACGTTGGCGAAGGTGCCGCGCATCATGACTTCATGGTTGCCCCGGCGCGAGCCGTAGGAGTTGAAGTCAACCGGCTTCACGCCGTGCTCTTGTAGGTAGCGGCCGGCGGGGCTGTCGGGCTTGATGGAGCCTGCTGGCGAGATGTGGTCGGTAGTGACGGAGTCGCCAAGCATCGCCAGGACACGCGCATTTTTCACGTCCTCGATGGTGTCTGGCTCCCGCTGCATGCCTTCAAAGAAGGGCGGGTGCTGAATATAGGTCGATTCTGGCCACTCGTAGACCTTACCCTCCGGCACTTTGATGGCTTTCCACGTCTCATCGCCTTCGAAGACGGCACCGTACTCCTTGCGGAACATCTCGGTGTTCACCTTCTCGACGGCGCTGGCGATATCGGCCTGCGAAGGCCAGATGTCTTTAAGATACACCGGGTTGCCGTCGCTGTCCTGGCCGAGCGGGTCGGTGGTCAAGTTGCACTGCACGTTGCCCGCCAGTGCATAGGCAACGACCAGGGGCGGCGATGCCAGCCAGTTGGTTTTGACCAGGGGATGAACGCGGCCTTCGAAGTTGCGGTTGCCCGACAGCACCGATGCCACGGTGAGGTCGCCATTGTTGATGGCTTTTTCGATCTCTTCTGGCAGGGGGCCTGAGTTGCCGATACAGGTGGTACAGCCGTAGCCCACGAGGTTGAAGCCCAGCGCATCCAGGTCATCGTCGAGGCTGGCCGCGGCGAGATAGTCGGTGACGACTTTGGAGCCGGGCGCGAGCGATGTTTTCACCCAAGGTTTGGTGGTCAAGCCCTTCTCACGGGCGTTACGCGCCAACAAGCCTGCTGCCATCATCACGCTGGGGTTCGAGGTGTTCGTGCACGACGTAATCGCTGCAATGACCACGGCACCGGGGTCCAGGCTGAAGTCCTGCTCGCCCATCGTGACGGTCTGGCTATCACTGTGTTTGAAGTCGTGTTCGTAGCTTCGGTCGATGCCCACGGCGGTCTGGCCGCCTTCAGAGGCTAGCTTGCCCTTTTCGGTGCTGGGCAGCGCCTTGCCGTCTTCTTCCATGACCTTGCCAAACGCACTGACCATATCTTTGAGTGCAACACGGTCCTGCGGGCGTTTGGGGCCCGCTAGGCTGGCCTCTACCTCGTTCATGTCCAGGCTGAGCGTGTCCGTGAAAATCGGCTCATCGCCCGGCTCACGCCACAGGCCCTGGGCCTTGCTGTAAGCCTCGACCAGGGCAATCTGGCTATCTTCACGGCCGGTTAGGCGTAGGTAGTTGAGCGTTTCGTCATCCACCGGGAAGAAGCCACAGGTGGCGCCATACTCAGGGGCCATATTGGCAATGGTGGCGCGGTCCGCTAGCGGCAGGTCTTTTAAGCCGTCGCCATAAAATTCGACGAACTTACCGACCACGCCTTTTTTGCGCAGCATTTCAGTCACGGTGAGAACGAGGTCCGTGGCAGTAATACCTTCGCGCAGTTTGCCGGTCAATTTGAAGCCAATCACTTCCGGAATGAGCATGGAGACCGGTTGGCCCAGCATGGCGGCCTCCGCTTCGATGCCGCCCACCCCCCAGCCCAGCACACCCAGGCCGTTGATCATGGTGGTGTGAGAGTCGGTTCCTACGAGCGTGTCGGGGTAAGCAACGGTCTTGCCATCTTCCTCTTTGGTCCACACCGTGCGGCCTAGGTACTCCAGGTTGACTTGGTGGCAAATCCCGGTGCCGGGTGGCACGACGCTGAAGTTGTCGAAGGCTTTCTGGCCCCAACGTAGGAATTCGTAGCGCTCGCCGTTTCGCTGCATCTCGATATCGACGTTTTCCTGGAACGCCGTCGGATGACCGAACTTATCGACCATCACCGAGTGGTCGATCACCAAGTCCACTGGAGAGAGTGGGTTGATGCGGGCAGGGTCTTCGCCCAGCTTTTCCACCGCCGCGCGCATGGAGGCGAGGTCGACCACGCCAGGCACACCGGTAAAGTCTTGCATCAATACCCGCGCCGGCCGGTAGCCAATTTCACGGCTGGATTTGCCCTCTTTTTGCCAGTCCACCAGCGCCTGCATATCGTCCCGCTCGACGCTCTCATCGTCTGCAAAACGCAGCTGATTTTCGAGCAGGATTTTGAGCGTCTTGGGCAGTCGGTCGATATTGCCTAGCGTCTCAGCCGCCGTGGGCAGGCTGTAGTAGTGATACTCTTGGCTTCCTGCCGTCAAGGTATGAAGCGTGTTGGGTATCTTGCTCATTCCATTCTCCTCTGATTGCTTGGCGTTGCGCGACGGTCACTGTTTATCTGGGTATGGCGATGTTGGCTATGGCGGTCTCATCGTGGTGTTTAACGACGACTGACGTAATATCAGTATGGCTGATTAATCAGACATGGGTGTTTCACGGTGCGCTTTCAAGCCGTCTTCGCCTAATAGCGTAGGCGAGCCCTTGTAATCGCTTGTACTTGACGCCATTTCAGGCAGACTCTCTTGCAACGTTATCTGCTCAATTGTGACAAAGGTGGTGTCATGGAAACACGTCATGAACGTTTGATTATTCTTGGGTCTGGCCCAGCAGGCTACACTGCGGCGGTGTATGCCGCGCGTGCCAACCTCAAGCCCCTGCTCATTACCGGGATGCAGGCAGGTGGCCAATTGACCACCACGACCGACGTGGATAACTGGCCTGGTGATGCCGACGGTGTCCAGGGGCCGGCGTTGATGGAGCGCATGAAGCAGCATGCCGAGCGTTTCAACACCGAGGTGCTGTTCGATCATATCAATGAAGTCAGCTTAGCTGAAAAACCCTATACCCTAAAAGGCGATAGCGGCACCTATACTTGTGATGCGCTGATCATCGCCACCGGTGCCAGCGCACGCTATCTGGGCTTACCCACCGAGCAACAGTTCATGGGGCAGGGCGTGTCGGCCTGTGCGACGTGCGATGGTTTTTTCTACCGCAATCAAGAGGTCGTCGTCGTTGGGGGGGGCAATACGGCGGTCGAAGAAGCACTCTACTTGTCTAACATCGCTTCCAAGGTCACGCTGGTGCATCGCCGCGATACCCTGCGCGCGGAAAAAATCCTGCAAGACAAGCTCTTTGAGAAAGCCGAGGCGGGTAAAATTGCCCTGGAGTGGTTCTACGAAGTCGAGGAGGTGTTAGGGGATAACACCGGCGTGACTGGCGTAAGAGTCAAGTCCACCAAGGATGGCAGCACGAAAGAGATTCACGCGCCGGGGCTATTCATTGCCATCGGCCATAGTCCCAATACGGGCATCTTCGAAGGGCAGTTGGAGATGAACGGTGGCTATATCAAAGTGACATCGGGCAGTGAAGGCAATGCAACGGCTACGAGCGTGCCGGGCGTATTTGCCTGTGGCGACGTGATGGACCATATCTATCGCCAGGCGATCACCTCGGCAGGCAGCGGCTGTATGGCAGCCCTGGATGCCGAACGCTATCTGGATGGCATTGGCTAATGTAGCTGCATTCTGGAGGAGAGCACCTGTTGGCGATCTTAGCAGTCGATAGGTGCCTCATCCACGCGTAACCTGCCTAACTGGCTGAGTACCAACCGTTTTCCTTCTGCTTGTGTGGTGCATATCGCGAAGCTGCCGTTATAGCCACTGGTATGGCCCAGCACGTTATATCGAACGTGTCGCCAGCCGCGGCTATAAGTGGTGTAAGACGCCGCCTGCCCAGGAAAGACGCGCAGGATATCGTCTGGTTGAAAGCCGTCCTCGACGTCTCCCTTTATGACGACCAGTGCGTCGCCCCACGTCGACGCACAGGTGGTGAGGTTTGCGCTTGCCGGACACACGGTCACCTTCGTACGTTGTGAAATGGCCGTATGTCTGGCCAGGGCAAACGCAGAGCGCAGGCGGCTTACTTCGCTATTGAGAAGGCTGTGGTGACTCAGTGCCTGAACGCTTGGTGTCAGCCACGCTATCATGGCGGTCATCAACAGCATCGCCACCAACATCTCGATGAGTGTAAACCCCCGCTGATAGGACGAGTGCTGCCCGTGCGTGCCACCGCATTTCATCGCTTGACCCCCTGTCGACGAGCTTGATGCTCGTTGCGCTGGTTAACGTTGCGTGATCTTGTTGATCCTAGGGGGCACCGCGCACTTTTTATGTAAGCCAAAACGGACAAACGTTGTGAGCAATCTCTTAATTTTAGGAGGTGGCGTGATCGGAATGATGACGGCACTTCAGCTAGCGGACGCTGGTCAGCGGGTCACGCTCATCGAGCGCGGAACTTGCGGAAAAGAGGCATCCTGGGCAGGCGGCGGGATCGTTTCGCCGCTCTATCCCTGGCGTTATGGTGAGCCGGTGTCTCAGCTGTCGCGCTGGTCAGAGGGCGCCTATCCCACGCTAGCCCTGCGCTTGTTGGAAGAGACCGGTATCGACCCGGAGTATCGGCAAAAGGGCTTGCTCTACTTGAATGTGGACGATGACGAGGCGGCCTTGCACTGGGCGCGACAACTCGGCAAGCCGCTAGAGCGGGTCAACGCCGATTTCGTTCATCATAAAGAGCCTGAAGCCGCTACTCCCGAAGGCAGTGCGCTCTGGATGCCCACACTAGGCAGCGTGCGCAACCCGCGCTTGGGCCAGGCGCTGCGCGCTCGTTTGGCTGCCCTGTCTCACGTGACGCTGATCGAGGCGTGTCGTGTCGAAGGTTTTCTGCAGCGTCAAGGCCGCGTAGTGGGGGTTGCGACGAGCCGAGGTGACCAGCTAGCAGAGCAGTTCATCGTGTGTGGCGGGGCCTGGAGCGCAAGCGTGCTTGACGGGCTGAACGTGCGATTGCCGGTTCGGCCCGTCAAAGGACAAATGATCGCTTATCAAGCGCCGCCCGGTTTAGTCCAGCGCGTAGTGCTCAAGGATGGTCGCTACGTGATTCCACGTAGCGATGGTTTGCTGCTCGTGGGGTCTACCTTGGAAGAGGCGGGCTTCGATAAAACCACCGATGAAGAGGCGTTGGCATCGCTCAAGCGGAGTGCGGAAAACATTATCCCTGCGTTAGCCGATTGCCCTGTTGCGTACCATTGGGCGGGGCTGCGCCCCGGCTCGCCGGAAGGTATACCGTTCATTGGCGCGCTGCCCGAGTTTCCCAATGTGTTTGTCAATGCCGGGCATTATCGGAATGGCTTGGTGCTGGCGCCTGCTTCGACGCATCTACTGGTCGATCAAGTGCTGGGGCGCAAACCCTTGCTGGACCCAACACCTTACCAGCCAACGGCCGAGCGCTTGGCGTGGCCATGATCGCTAGCGACGATTGTCTTCCTGCTCTTGTAGGAAGCGGTCACGGTGAGCGCTACAGCAGAACCACTGCTCGACGTCACGTAGCGCCTCGTTCTCTGGCACGTGAACGTCGCACCAGCGGCAGCGCACCATGTTGCCGCCTTCGTGGCGCGACGGTGCCTGCTGCTGATGGGCCAGCTTGCGTTGGCGATAGAGTCCGTAAAGCTTCAGGCCTACATAAAACAGCGCGGCAAAGATAATTAGCCGAATGATCAATAGGTTCATCCTCAATGGCTCCCCTGGTGGGAAAAGGCGACGACATGGCATTCGTAACAATGACCTTTGCCACTGAGCACGCCTTGCGGGACAATGCAGCGACTAGGTAGATGCCACCGTATTCTGAAGATTCTCAAGAGATTTTGACGCCCATGCAAGACTTAACGCTGGTAATGGCCCAACTCGACCCGCTGGTCGGCGATATTCCCGGCAACGCCGCGCGTGCCATCGAAGCGGTGCGTGAAGCGAGGATCGAGCATGGGGCGGATATCGTCGTCTTTCCTGAACTGTTTTTATCCGGCTACCCGCCGGAAGATTTACTGTTGCGTCCCTCCATGGAAACCCGCTTGCGTGAGGCGCGCGCCACGATGGCGGAAAAAATCTCCCGCGACGTGCTGGTCATCATTGGTTACCCCGGCGTGCGTGAAGGCAAGTGTTACAACTTGGCGGGGGTGCTCTACAACGGCCAATGGGAGGCGGAGTACGCCAAACAAGCGCTGCCCAATTACCAAGTGTTCGATGAACAGCGCTACTTCACGCCGGGCACCGAGCCGCTGGTGTACGAGCATAAAGGGGCCAAGTTAGGTCTACTGATTTGCGAAGACTTGTGGGAAGGTGTGCCCGTGAAGGCCGCGCGCGAGGCGGGGGCTGAAGTATTGATCAGTTTGAACGCCTCGCCCTATCATCAAGACAAGCCCGCCGAACGGCTGCGCTTGCTAGAACAGCGCGCCCAAGACGAGCAGTTGCCCGTCGTGTACGTCAATACCATCGGTGGCCAGGACGAGTTGGTGTTCGACGGTGGCTCTAGCTGTGTCGATGCCAACGGTCAACTCAAGGTACTGGCGCCCTACTGGCAGGCGGGGCTAATGCCCATTCAGCTCCTGCAAACTAGTGCGAACGTCTGGGAACCCCAGGCTGGCGAAATCGAGCCAGATATGGAACCCGAGGAAAGCCTTTACTGCGCGCTGGTGACCGGCCTGCGTGACTACGTCAACAAGAGCGGTTTCAAAGGCGTGGTGCTGGGGCTTTCTGGCGGCATCGATTCGGCGCTCTCGCTGGCCATTGCGGTGGATGCGCTGGGACCGCAGCGGGTACAAGCGGTCATGATGCCTTACCATTACACTGCGGATATATCCAAGCAGGATGCGGCCGAACAGGCGACCCTGCTGGGCGTTCATTATGACGTGATGCCCATAGAGCCCATGGTCGAAGCCTTCATGGGGACGCTGGCCGAGAGTTTTGCAGGCACCGAGCGCGATACTACCGAAGAGAACCTTCAGTCGCGTTGCCGTGGCGTGCTGCTCATGGCGATCTCCAACAAGAAAGGCCTGATGGTGCTGACCACGGGCAACAAGAGCGAAATGGCCGTCGGCTATGCCACGCTGTATGGCGATATGGTGGGGGGCTACAACGCCATCAAAGATGTCTATAAAACCTGGGTATACCGCCTGGCGCGCTGGCGCAATACCCAGTCGCCGGCCATTCCCGAGCGCGTGATCGAGCGTCCACCCAGCGCCGAACTTGCGCCCGACCAGCAGGATAGCGATTCGCTCCCAGACTACGATGTGTTGGATGCCATTCTGGTCCGCTACATCGAGGGAGACATGAGTGCCGAGGCGATCATTGCTGCAGGCTTCGAGGAAGAGGATGTCTACAAGGTCGTCAAACTGGTGGATCGCTGTGAGTACAAGCGCCGCCAGGCGCCGGTAGGCGTGCGAGTGACCCCGCGGGGCTTCGGGCGAGATCGCCGCTACCCTATCGTCAATGGCTGGCAGCCGGGCGATTGACGTAAGCCCTCAGATGGGGCATCGGCGGCTTACGTGAGCACCGGGGGCGGGGCTAAGCACTGTTTGGCCATCTCTTCTGGCGTCACCGGCCTGCAGAAGTAATAACCCTGGTAAGCGTGGCACTGGTGTTCGTTCAAATATCGCCAGTGCTCCATGGTCTCTACGCCCTCGGCAATGACGTTAAGGCCCAGCGAGCGCCCCATGGCAATAATTGTCTCGACAATGGCCATGTCATCCGCGTCCTGATGAAGGTCGCGCACGAAGGATTGATCGATTTTGATTTGGTCCAGCGGCAAACGCTTCAAATACTGCAAGGAAGAGTAGCCGGTGCCAAAATCGTCCATGGCAAAGCTGATGCCGAGTGCCTTGAGCCGGTGCATGCGGGCGATGGTATCTTCCACCTGACCGATGACCGTGCTCTCGGTGAGCTCGAGTTTCAGCTTATGAGGCGACGCACCGCTAAGTTCCAATGCCTTGGCCACTTCCTCGACGAAGTGTGGCTGCTGAAACTGTTTTGCGCTGACGTTCACGGCCAGCACTAGGTCTTTGGTATGCGCAGCCGCTTCCCACAGGGCGAGCTGTTCGCAGGCGGCATGCAGTACCCAGGTGCCCATGGGAATGATGAGCCCCGTCTCCTCTGCTAGAGGAATGAACGTGCCCGGCGATACGAAGCCTTGTATGGGGTGCTGCCAACGGATGAGTGCTTCGGCACCGATGGCACGCCCTTGGCTATCTACTTGCATTTGATAGACCAGCACGAACTCTTCCCGCTCGATGGCGAGGCGCAGGTCGCGCTCTAGCTCGGTGCGCGTTTCTAACTGGGCTTGAACGGCTGGGTCATAAAAGCGGATCATATTCTGGTCATCACGCTTGGCGAGGTGAACGGCTGAATTAGCGTATTGAAAAAGCTGATCGACGCTATCATCGACGCCTTTGAACAGCACGAGCCCTTGACTGACGTTAAGATACTGGTGATGCCCATCCAAGCAGTAAGGCTGGGTCAGCGCGTGCTGAATCTGCTGCGCCAAGAACTCGGCTTTTTCGGCGGCTTTCAACTTATCGGCATCCAAACCATCCACAATCAGTACGAACTCATCGCCACTCAGGCGGCCCATCGTGCAGCCCTGCTGCTCCAAGGTTTTAAGACGCGTCGCCATCTGTATGAGCAGGTCGTCTCCCGCCCGATGGCCGATGACATCGTTGATACGTTTGAACTCGTCCACGTCCAAATACACCAGCGCGCCGTAAGTGTTGGTTTGACTGTTGGTCTCCAACGAGTGCTGTAGATGCTCTTTCATCAGTCGCCAGTTGGGCAGGTCGGTGAGCGTGTCGTAGTAAGCCAGTTGATGCACTTGGCGCTCTGCTTCTCGTCTCTGCTGCTCGGTATCGCGAAAAGAAAGAAGTGAAAGCGCAATACGCTTTAACGGGCCGCTGTGTTGTTGACTCAACCGTTCGATCGCTTGCAAGTCGGGCAGCGCTCGGCGATTGTCGGACAGCGCCAAAATGGCATCGCCCACCGTGACGAGCCGCTGGTTGATGCGCCATGCGGCCAAAAAAGCGGCACTGATCAGCAGAGCAAAGAGACCCAAGCCCAGCCATAGCGTGGAGTTGCGCGACTGGTTGAGATCGGCGTAAGACTCTCGGTGTCGGTCACTGGCGCGATGGGTAAGCGCCTCGAAAATTTGCTGAGAAAAGAGGTTGAACGTCGTGAAATGACGTTGGGCTTCTTGCAAATAAAAAACGGGATCCCCCTGATTCAGGGTGGCGGCCTCGTTGGCCATGTTGACGAAGCGACGGTATTCATAAAAGGCGCGCTGCAGGGTAGCTGCGCTTTCCTGGCTCAAGTCCAAAATCAGCGGCGAGCTGGACAGCCGATCGACGCTTTCCCCAATACGCGATAGCTCTTGGTTGATACGACCGTACTCCGCGTAGCGCTGCATGGTGTCGAGGTCGGTCGCTTCCGCCCGGCTGAAAACCTCACTCATCCGCTGATGAAGATCTCCCAACTGGCGATCGAAGGTCGCCATTTGTACGAGGGTTTCCAGATCATTGGATTGAAGCCGGTAGTTTTGCAGCGACTGCTCTTTGATCATGTAGGTGGCCAGTCCCAGCAATAGTGCAACCGGCAGAATCACCATCAGGATGGGGAGCAGAAACACCATGAACAAGCTCTGCGAGGGTTTCATCGTCACCTCTGGGAAAGGCAGTGGGCCGTGGCGGACATGCCACGGCCTCTCTAAAAATTAACGGCAGATAAGACGTTTTATTTAGAAGCTTTCCCATTCAAGCTCGGCAGGGGCGCTGGAGCGTGTGGCGGGTAGCGACGGGGCCTTGGGACGAGCATAGCTGCTTGCCGTCGAGGGTGGGTTGGCGCGATGTTGAGCGGCCGGCGCCATCGCCGACTCAGGGAGTTTGAACGCCCCCATGGCGTTTAACAACTGGTGGGCATTCTGACGTAAGTTGTTGGCAGCGGTCGCGCTCTCATTCACCAATGATGCGTTCTGCTGCGTAACTTGGTCCATTTCGGTGACCGCCTGGCCTACTTCCTGAACCCCGGCACTCTGTTCGGCGCTGGCGTTGCTGATCTCTTGCATGATAGTGGTCACGCGCTGGATGGCTTCGACGATCTCTTCAGTGGATTTGCTCGCCTCTTCAGCGCGCTCGTTGCCATGATTGACGCGCTCTAGGTTGCTGCTAATGAGGTTGTTGATCTCGCGTGCGGCGTCGGCACTGCGCTGAGCCAGCTTTCGCACTTCTTCAGCAACGACGGCAAAGCCACGCCCATGTTCGCCTGCCCGCGCCGCCTCGACCGACGCGTTCAAGGCCAGAATATTGGTTTGGAAAGCGATCGAGTCGATGGTCGAAATGATACCTGCTATTTCTTGTGAGCTTTTATTCAGGTCGTTCATGGTGGCGACCACTTGGTGAACTGCGTCCCCGCCGCGCTTCGCCGTTATCGAGGCGCTAGCGGCTTCTTGGCTGGCCTGCTCGGAATTATCGGCGTTTTGCTTTACCGTACTATTAAGCTCTTCCATAGCAGAGGCCGTCTCTGCCAAAGCGCTGGCTTGCTCTTCCGTGCGTGAGGCAAGATCGTTATTGCCTTCTGCAATCTGTTCGCTGTTCGAGGCAACCGCTTCTGCTGACGCGCGCACCTGCGCCACGATCTCCTGCAGATGCTTCGCCATGGCGACCTGCGAGGCCATGATGCTGCGGGTATCGCCTTGTTTCAGCCGACCTTGAGTGGCGAGTTCGCCACGACCAATGGCCTGAGCAAAGGCTTTCACTTCATAGGGCTCAGCGCCGAGTTCTCGCAGCAGTTGACGTGATAGGAAGACCGCAATCAGGCCGCCAATCAGTAGGGCAAAGAGCGTCAATCCGAGCATTTGTAGCTGGAAACCAGAAGCCGTCGCGCGGGCAGATGCGGTGGTAGCGGCGCTATTCTGTGTCTGTAGGTCGATGAACTGATTGATGCGATTGAGCCATTCGGTATAAGCCGGACCTGCTTGCTCCAACAAAAGGGTTTCGGCTTGCTGGTCGTTGCCTACTTCACGAGCAGCGATGACTTGCTCGGTCAAGCGGGTCGTCGTTTCGGCTTGTTCACGAATGCTCGCGAGAATCTGTTGTTCTTCCGGAGAGGCCGTGGAGGTTTGATTGATTTGTGCCATGCCGACGGTGGCTGTTTGGTAAGCCTCCTCTAGCTGGCGTATATCACCTTCCAGCTCGGCCAAACGCCCGCTACCAGCGGTAATTACGATATCGCGCAGGGCAATCGCGCGGTCATGGACGCTGCCCCGCATGTCGACGGCAAATCCTTGCTTTTCACCTTGGACATCGTTGATGACGGTCAAATCACGGTCGATTTGATTGACTTGAAGAATGCCCGCTACGGTCAATAGCACCAAGAGAGCTAACAGAATAGAGAAGCCAATGGCTAGCCGGGTGCTGATTGTCGTTCCAGACAAGCGTTTCATTAGGGAGGTCATCCAGGGTCTCCTAGGCGCCGTGGAGGCGCTTTATTATGTGGTTGCAGGAGAATCATAATGCTCAGTGCTAGTGATGTACAATATTTGTAATGATATTTTGTCTATAATTTGGTTAAGATTTTGTTATTAAACAATTATCTTCTTGTACAAAAAAACCACGCCTAAGCGTGGTTTTTTGTCAGTGAAAAGCAAATGGTGTCAGTCGCTGTTGTCATGCTTTGGCACGAAACGACCACCTCGAAGTTGCTCATGATCCGGTGCATTTTCACGCAGCACGGTGAGAACCTCGCTCGCGCGATCTTCCATCCCTAGCCCCTGGTAGCCCTCGACCATCGTCGCCAGCGCATCGCGAGTCGCGTTGGATTCCGGGTAGTTTTCGATCACCCAGCGGCCTCGCTCGACGGCGGCTAGAAAAGCGCCGCGGCGGAGGTAGTAGTCGGCCACGTGCAGCTCATGGCGTGCTAAGAGCTCACGCAGGTAGACGATACGTTGCTGGGCATCCGGGGCGTACTGGCTCTGTGGGAAGCGCTGAATCAGTTCGCGGAAATCGTTGTAAGCATCGCGCGAGGCTCCCAGATCACGCTTTGAGATGTCGATCAGGCGCAGGCGCTCGAGGCTGAAGCGGCCCGCCTGCCAAGCGGCTAGCCCGCGGAGGTAATAGGCATAGTCGACCTGAGGATGATCGGGATGTAGACGAATGAAGCGGCTGGCAGCCGCCCGCGCCTCTTCCCAGTTGCTGTTTTCGTAGTAGGCGTAAATCAGTTCGAGCTGAGCCTGTTCGGCGTGAGGGCCAAACGGATAACGGGTATCCAGTGCTTCAAGGCGCTCGATAGCAATCGGGAAGCGGTTGCTATCGAGCGCGGTGCGTGCCAGCTCATATAGCTCGCGCTCTTGGACACCCGCAAACTCGTCTTCCTCTTCCGGGGTCGTGTCGTTGCTGGCGCAGCCTGCGAGAAGGGCAAGGCTCAAGGCTAGGGCGCCAAAGCGGTGGGCAGCGGAAAAAACGCGCATCATCATCCTCGTTGCAAACAAGCCTCAATCACCGAAAAGCGACGATGGCCATAAGTAGAAATGGTAGAATAGGTCGCAGTGAGCCCACTATAAAACACCTAGACGCAAAACGCAGGCTTAGCGACACGTCGTAGCGGTGAGTCGCGCATCTCAGGTGGTTCGATTGGGCGGTTAGCGTCTTAGAGAGGTTATTCATGTCTCGTATTGTTGAAGCCACGCAGCGGGTGCCCGCAACGTTAGCTGGTGCGCGCTTGGACCAAGCAGCAGCGGAGTTGTTCAGTGATTACTCCCGCGAGCGTTTGAAAGCGTGGATCAACGCCGGTGAACTCACCGTCGATGGGGTCAAGGTCAAGCCGAAAGCCAAACTGCATGGCCACGAAGTGCTCACGCTCAATGCGACCATCGAGGAGGACACGCGTTTCGAGCCCCAGGACATCGCGCTGGACATCGTCTACGAAGACGAGGACGTCATCGTCATCAATAAGGCGGCGGGCATGGTCGTGCACCCGGCGGCGGGCAACCCGGATGGCACCTTGCTCAATGCCCTGCTGCATCATCACCCGGCGTTGGCCGAAGTGCCCCGGGCAGGCATCGTCCACCGCTTGGATAAAGACACGACCGGCCTGATGATGGTCGCTAAGACCTTGCCCGCGCAAACAGCGCTAGTCGAGCAGTTGCAAGCCCGTACCGTGTCGCGTCAGTACGATGCCATCGTGATCGGTAAGCCCGTGGCGGGTAGCACCATCGATGCGCCGATTGGCAGGCACCCGAAAGACCGCAAGCGCCAGGCCGTGACGGCGTCCGGCAAGCCCGCCGTGACGCATTTTCGCGTGGTCGAGCGTTTTCGTGCTCATACCCACGTGCGCTGCCAGCTAGAAACCGGCCGCACTCACCAGATTCGCGTGCACATGGCCCACGCTCGCTATCCTTTGATTGGCGACCCGCTCTACAGCGGCCGTGCCAAGCTCCCACCGGGGGCCGCTGGGCCGTTGAAAGAGATTTTGCGCGAATTCCCCCGTCAGGCGCTGCATGCCCGAAAGCTCAGCTTCGTGCACCCCGTTAGTGGTGAAACCCTTACTTTTCAAGCCGATCTGCCCGATGATCTACTAATGTTGTTGGACTACCTGCGCGACGATAGCGAGACCATGCGATGAGCGATGCCATAGATCTGCGCCCGACGCTTCTGCTGCCGGACTGGCCAGCGCCCGCCAACGTGCGAGCCTTTGTGACCACGCGTGAAACGGGGCCGAGTCAGAATGACTTTGCGGCGTTCAATCCGGCCGCTCACGTTGGGGACAATGCCGACCATGTTGCACTGTGCCGACGGTTGCTACACAAAGAGATCGGCGATGAACGCCCGCTACTGTGGCTTAACCAAACGCATGGTGCGCGGGTGCAGCAGGAATACCAAAGCAACACACCTGATGCAGATGCAGCGCTTGCCAGCAGCAGCGAGTACGCCTGTGTCGTTCTCACCGCCGACTGTTTGCCAGTGCTGTTTTGCAATCGTCAAGGAACGCAGGTGGCGGTTGCGCATGCGGGCTGGCGTGGGCTGGCCGGTGGCGTGTTGGAAGCCACCATCGCCGCCATGAATTGCGACCCGGACGATATCCTGGTGTGGTTGGGGCCGGCCATCTCGAATGCGCAGTTCGAGGTGGGACCCGAAGTGTATGGCGCTTTCGTGGCTGTACATCCAGACACGGCCGACGCGTTCGACCACAGCCCGTACCGGCTAGGCCACTATATGGCCGATCTGTATCGGCTGGCCCGTTTTCGCCTAGAAGCACTGGGCATCCACCACATTAGCGGCGGACACTTCTGCACCGCCTGCGAATCGCGCTTTTACTCCTATCGCCGTGACAACGGCAACACTGGTCGCATGGCGAGTGTGATCTGGATCAATTAATCGCCACTTGAAATGCGTGGATATGACGCCATCTTACTTGTCAAGCTAATCGTCTTTAGCACGTTCAACGACAGGTCAATGGGCAGCGCCGTGGGTCCAAACGCACGGCATCCCCAGGAGGCACACCATGCGATTCGATAAATTCACCGCCAAATTACAGGCCGCCATTGCCGAGGCGCAGTCCCTCGCCGTGGGCCAAGGCCACAACCAGTTAGATCCCGCGCATCTGCTGCTGGCGCTGATCGATACCAAAGATACCGGCATCAAAGCGCTGATCGAGAAAGCCGACGGCAGCAGTTCACGCCTGCGCGACGGTCTGCAGCGCCTAGTGGATGACCTACCCAAAGTCAGCCAATTCGATGGCGAAGTGCAGCCATCGCGTGACTTCGTCAAACTGATCAATCTCACCGACCGCGAAGCGCAAAAGCGCGGCGATCAATTCATCGCCTCCGAGCTCGTGCTGCTGGCTGCGCTGGAGATGAACAGTGCCATCACCAAGCTGATGAAAGAGGCTGGACTCAGCCATAAAACGTTAGAGGCGGCGATCGACAGCCTGCGTGGTGGTGCTAGGGTAGATGACCCCAATGCCGAAGAGCAGCGGGAGGCGCTCAACAAGTACACGTTGGACCTCACCCAGCGCGCGCTGGACGGCAAGCTCGACCCTGTGATCGGTCGCGACGACGAAATCCGCCGTACGATTCAGGTGTTGCAGCGTCGCACCAAAAACAACCCGGTGCTGATTGGCGAACCTGGTGTAGGTAAAACCGCCATCGTCGAGGGCTTGGCCCAGCGCATCGTCAACGGTGAAGTACCCGAAGGTTTGAAAGAGAAGCGCGTGCTGTCGTTGGATATGGGCGCGCTGCTCGCCGGAGCCAAGTTTCGCGGTGAATTCGAAGAGCGCCTGAAAGCCGTGTTGAAAGAGCTCTCCCAAGAAGAGGGACGAGTGATCCTGTTCATCGATGAGTTGCATACCATGGTGGGCGCTGGAAAGGCCGATGGCGCCATGGATGCTGGCAATATGCTCAAACCAGCGCTGGCACGGGGCGAATTGCATTGCGTGGGGGCGACGACGCTGGATGAGTATCGCAAGTACATCGAGAAAGACGCCGCCCTGGAACGCCGTTTCCAAAAAGTGCTGGTGGACGAGCCTACCGAGGCCGATACCATTGCTATTTTGCGGGGCCTTAAAGAGCGCTACGAGGTGCATCATGGCGTTGATATTACCGACTCTGCGATCATCGCGGCCGCCAAGCTCTCGACGCGCTATATCACCGACCGCCAGTTGCCGGACAAGGCCATCGACCTGATCGATGAAGCCGCCTCGCGGATTCGTATGGAGCTTGACTCCAAGCCTGAAGAGATGGACCGTTTAGACCGTCGTCTCATTCAGCTCAAGATGGAGCGGGAGGCGCTCAAGAAAGAGACCGACGAAGCGACCAAAAAACGCTTGGAGGCGCTCAATCAGCAGATCCACGAGTTAGAGCGTGACTACGCTGACCTAGATGAGATCTGGAAGGCGGAAAAAGCCAGCATTCAAGGCGCCGCGCAGTTCAAAGCGGAGCTCGAGCAAGCGCGTATCGATCTTGAGCAGGCGCGTCGTCAGGGTGATTTGGGCCGCATGTCGGAAATCCAGTACGGCAAGATTCCCGAGCTGGAGAAAAAGATCAGCGAAGCAGGAGAAGGCGAAGCCGATACTGCCAGCCATCAGCTGTTGCGCTCCAACGTCACGGAAGAGGAAATCGCAGAGGTGGTCTCGCGCTGGACGGGCATTCCCGTATCCAAAATGCTGGAGGGCGAGCGGGATAAACTGCTGCGCATGGAAGAGGCCCTGCACGAGCGCGTCATCGGCCAGAACGAGGCGGTCGAGGCCGTCGCCAACGCAGTACGCCGTTCCCGGGCGGGTCTTGCCGACCCCAACCGCCCCAACGGCTCATTCCTGTTTCTCGGTCCAACCGGTGTGGGCAAGACCGAGCTGTGCAAGTCGTTGGCCAACTTCTTGTTCGACACCGAAGAAGCCATGGTGCGCATCGACATGTCGGAATTCATGGAGAAGCATTCCGTGGCCCGCCTGATCGGCGCGCCTCCCGGCTACGTGGGGTACGAAGAGGGCGGCTACTTGACCGAGGCCGTTCGCCGCAAGCCTTACTCGGTGCTGCTGCTGGACGAGGTGGAAAAAGCACACCCGGATGTGTTCAACATTCTGCTGCAAGTGCTGGAAGATGGACGTTTGACCGATGGCCAGGGGCGCACCGTCGACTTTCGTAACACGGTGATCGTCATGACCTCCAACATGGGCTCGGACATCATCCAGCGCATGGGCGGGGATGATAACGACTATGAGCTGATGAAAAATGCGGTGATGGAGGTCGTGGGTAACCATTTTCGCCCTGAGCTGATCAACCGGATCGATGAGGTGGTGGTGTTCCACGCCCTTGGTCAGGAGCAGATTCAGGCCATCGCTGGCATTCAATTGGAGCGCTTGAAGGCACGGCTTGCGGAGCACGATCTGCGTCTGGAATTGAGCGACGATGCCATGGCGCAACTCGCGGTGGTGGGCTTCGACCCTGTGTTTGGGGCACGGCCACTCAAGCGTGCTATTCAGAGCCGTATCGAAAATCCGCTGGCGCAGGATCTGCTCGCAGGCAAGTATCTTCCCGGCACGACCATTCACATCAGTGCAGAAGAAGGAAAGTTGGTGTTTAACTAATCTTACCTTCTCGAAGAGTCGGATTTAGCGCAATGTCGTGCGGATATTGCGCAATGAAATAGGGCAAATGCCCCGTCAGCGTCGCGGACGGGGCATTTTTTTGCGCTGACTGCGACCTTTGTTGCGTTTGGTCGGTTCTGAGGTTGACAGGCTAAGGGTGCTAATGGAATCTTGTGGGTTCCTGATTTGCGGGCGCGGAACCAACGGGCAACCCCTCATCCCCGCGCGAAGGGTAGGCTCACGCCTTTACCCGCCGAAGGACTTCCGGGCTTGGGCTAACCGCCTGACCTGGCCAACGCCCCGACACGGTAAACCGCCGTGTAAGGGAGACGCTCTTTATGGTTGCCATCAATGAGCGTTCCCGATGAGAGTGCAGGCCCTAACCGGGCCATATTGCCAGGGTTTGGCATCAGGTGCCGGCATGGGCCGGCAGCGGCATACCGCCGCACTCGACCCCGCAGGATGCCCTGCGGATCGCACTCGAGACCTCCAGGGGAGAAACACAGTGGAACTGCTTTCCGGCGCAGATATGATCGCCCGCTTCTTGCAAGATGAGGGCGTCGAGTACATTTATGGTTATCCCGGTGGTGCGGCGCTGCATATTTATGACGCGCTGTTCCGCCAAGACAAAGTGAAGCACATTCTCGTACGTCACGAACAGGCGGCCACTCACGCGGCCGATGGCTATGCCCGTGCCTCCGGCAAGCCCGGCGTGGTGCTGGTGACCTCGGGCCCCGGCGCGACAAACGCGGTGACGGGCATTGCGACTGCCTACATGGACTCCATTCCCATGGTGGTGCTGTGTGGGCAGGTCATGAGCCACCTGATCGGTGACGACGCCTTCCAGGAAACCGATATCGTCGGCGTCACGCGCCCCATCGTGAAGCACAGCTTCTCGATTCGTCATCCGTCCGAGATCCCGGAAGTGCTGAAAAAAGCCTTCTATTTGGCATCGACCGGCCGTCCTGGCCCGGTGGTCGTCGACATTCCTAAGGACATGACCGCTCCTACCGAGCGCTACGAGTACGTGTACCCGAAAAAGGTCAAGCTGCGCTCGTATAACCCGGTGACCCGTGGCCATACGGGACAGATCAAAAAAGCCGTCGAAATGATGCTGAAGGCCAAGCGCCCCGTATTCTACACCGGCGGTGGCGTGGTGACCGGCAAGGCCAGCGAAGGCTTGACCGATTTGGTGAAGCAGCTGGGTTTCCCCATTACCACCACGCTGATGGGCATCGGCGCGTATCCGCAAAGTGACCGCCAGTGTTTGGGGTGGCTGGGGATGCACGGCTCCTACGAGTCCAACATGGCCATGCACCACGCCGATTTGATCATTGCCATTGGCGCGCGTTTTGATGACCGGGTAACCAACAATACGTCGAAGTTCTGCCCGACGGCGAAAATCATTCACGTCGACGTCGATCCCAGTTCGGTCTCCAAGACCGTGCGTGCTGACGTGCCGATCGTCGGCCCGGCCTCCAGCGTCATCAACGAAATGATTAGCCTAGTGCAGGGCAATGCCATTGCGCATCCTGACGCGTTGACCGACTGGTGGCAGAAGATTGACGGCTGGCGGGCCGAGCGTGAAGGTAAGCTCTACGAGCCTTCCAAGGCTGGCGAGGCGCTGAAGCCGCAAGAAGTTATCGAGGCGCTGTGCCGCGTCACCCGTGGCGAAGCCTACGTCACCACCGACGTAGGTCAGCATCAGATGTTTGCCGCGCAGTATTACAAGTTTGATAAGCCCAACCGCCTGATTACCTCCGGTGGCTTGGGAACCATGGGCTTTGGCTTCCCGGCGGCCATGGGGATCAAGCAAAACTTCCCGGACGACGATGTGGTGTGCGTTACCGGCGAAGGCAGTTTCCAGATGATGATGCAGGAACTCTCCACCTGTAAGCAGTACGGCGTGGGCGTCAAGATCGTCAACCTGAATAACGCATCGCTCGGCATGGTGCGCCAGTGGCAAGATTTGAACTACAAGTCCCGCCATGCGCACTCCTACATGGAGTCGCTACCCGACTTTCATATGCTGATAGAGGCGTACGGGTTCACCGCGATCACCGTTACGACGCTAGACGAGTTGGAACCGGCGCTGGAACGTGCCTTTGCCGACAAGCATGAGCTGGTCTTCCTGGACGTCAAGGTCGATCCCCATGAGCACGTCTATCCGATGCAGGTACCGTTGGGTGCTATGCGTGACATGCTGCTGTCCAAAACGGAGCGTACCTGATGCGTCATATCATCTCGATTCTGATGGAAAACGAACCGGGTGCGCTGTCGCGTGTGGTCGGGCTTTTCTCCCAGCGTAACTTCAACATCGAAACGTTGAACGTAGCGCCGACGGAAGATCCGTCGCTGTCACGCCTGACGGTCACCACGGTGGGCGACGACCGAGTGATCGAGCAGATCACCAAGCACCTCAACAAGTTGATCGATGTGGTGAAGCTGGTGGACCTCACCGAAGGCAACCACATCGAGCGCGAGCTGATGCTGGTGAAGGTGAAAGCACTCGGTGCCGCCCGCGATGAAGTCAAGCGCACGGTGGATATCTTTCGCGCGCAGATCGTCGACGTCACGCCCAGCCTGTACACCGTACAGATCACTGGCGACGCGTCGAAACTGGACGCTTTCCTGCAGGCTATGGCACCCGTGGGCATTCTCGAAGTAGCACGTACAGGGGTGTCGGGTATTGCACGGGGCGATAAAGTCCTGTCGCTTTAAATCGCGACTCAACGCTGCAACGTTCAAAGCCGCCCTTCGCCGGGCGGCTTTTTCGTGCGTAAGGGGCGCCTCAGCGTGGGATCACCGCCGTCCAAAACGCGTCGATCATCGGATTTTTGAGCCGCCGGTTCAGTACGCAGAGGCCAACGTCGTAGTGGGGGAGCTCGGGTTTGACATTGAGTATCTGCACGCGCTCTGCCAGTGGGCTATTGTCCAAAACGATCTTGGGCACCACGCCCACACCAAACCCAAGCCCGACCATGCTGACGATGGCTTCGTGCCCCGCGACCTGGGCATAAATCCGTGGGGTAATGCCCATGGCCTTGAACCACGTGTTGGCGTACTCCCTAGAGAGACCGGCTTCTGACAAGATCATCGGCACGTGCTGCCACTGCTCGGCGGTGGAGCTGTCCGGCTGCGGTGGCAGCCACGCATGCGCGTCGGTAGGCGCAATGAATAGCAGCGGTGAGCGGGTCAGCGACTTGAAGGCCAGTGCGCTGGGCGGGATGCGCGGTCGCGGCGTGATCGCCATGTCATCAGCGCCTTCCAGTACCCGGGACATCGCATCGGCGGGGTCGCCGGTATGAAGCTTGAGCTCGATGCCGGGGTGGCGGGTGCGCACATCGCTGAGCAGTTCATAGAGGAAGCTATAGCTTGCGGTGACGGAGCAGTAAATGCTGATCTCGCCGCTGAGCTGCTCCGTCGTCGCCGCCAGTGTGCGCTTTTGCGTTTCCCACTGCTCGAGCGTCTCCTTGGCATAGCGTTGGAAGGTGATGCCTTGAGGAGTGAGCGTTACATGGCGGTTGTCCCGTTCAAACAGGCGCGTACCGAGCTCGCTCTCCACCTGTTGGATGGAGCGGCTCAGCGTCGAAGGGCTGATATGGCAAAGCTCGCTAGCGCGGCCAAAATGCAGCGTATCGGCCAGGATGGTGACATGCCTGAGTAAGCGGAAATCCATGAGAGCCTTTGGACTGAACGATATTTCATAATATGAAATAGTATGTTGCAAACATAGCGTTTTACGCAATAGCTGCGCTGGCGTAGAGTGGCTTCAACGCCAAATCCTAGTGCTGCAAAAGACGGCACGGGTGGCCATCAACGCTGACACATACGCAATAAAAACTTTCGGTTTCATCGACTTCTGGAGTTTCGCCATGCACGTTTATTACGATAAAGATTGTGACCTTTCTCTCATTCAGGCTAAGAAAGTCACCATCGTGGGTTATGGCTCGCAAGGCCATGCGCATGCTAACAACCTGAAAGAGTCGGGCGTCGACGTCACCGTTGCCCTGCGCAAAGGCTCCTCGTCTGCAGCAAAAGCCGAAGCGGCTGGCTTGAAAGTCGCCAGCGTACCGGAAGCGTGTAAAACCGCTGACCTCGTCATGATTCTGGCGCCGGACGAAAACCAAAAGGCGATCTACGAGCAGGAAGTCGAGCCGAACCTGAAAGAAGGCGCAACCCTGGCGTTCGCCCACGGCTTCAACATTCACTACAACCAGATCGAGCCGCGCAAAGACCTCGACGTGATCATGATCGCGCCGAAAGCGCCGGGCCACACCGTTCGCTCCGAGTTCGTCAAGGGCGGTGGTATTCCGGATCTGATCGCTATTCACCAAGACGCGTCAGGCAGCGCCAAAGAACTGGCACTCTCCTATGCGGCCGGTGTCGGCGGTGGCCGTAGCGGTATCATCGAAACGACCTTCAAAGACGAGACCGAAACCGACCTGTTCGGTGAACAAGCGGTCCTGTGTGGCGGTGCGGTCGAACTGGTGAAAGCGGGCTTCGAGACGCTGACCGAAGCCGGTTATGCCCCGGAAATGGCTTACTTCGAGTGTCTGCATGAGCTCAAGCTCATTGTCGACCTGATGTACGAAGGCGGCATCGCCAACATGAATTACTCCATCTCCAACAATGCCGAGTATGGTGAGTACGTGACGGGGCCTGAGGTCATCAACGATGAGTCTCGCGCGGCGATGCGTAATGCTCTTAAGCGTATCCAAACCGGTGAATACGCCAAAATGTTCATTCAGGAAGGCAACACCAACTATCCGTCCATGACGGCTCGTCGTCGCCTGAATGCGGAACACGAGATCGAGCAGGTCGGTGCCAAGCTGCGCGGCATGATGCCGTGGATTGCTGCTAACCAGCTCGTCGATAAGTCCAAGAACTAAACGACGTATAGCGTTATCCACGCCCCGAAGCGCTGCTTCGGGGCGTTTTTCGTTGTCTAGGGCAATTGGCTGGTCGCCTGGGCGTCACCGTGTAGAATGAGAAGAGAACCCTTTTCGTGTGAATTCACTTCAAATGGATGATGCTTATGACCCAGGATGCTCGCGACCAAAAGCACGGCAGCACGCAGCCTTCCGAGACGTCGGCTGCCGATGACACCTTTCCGTCTTCGTCTGCCAAAGACGAAGACGTCGGCAATGAAGATCTTGCCGCCGCGTTTTTGCGAGAAACCGAGGTCGTGGAAGAAGCCGTCGAAGATGGTAAAAAGATTCGCCGTAAAGGGATCTATCTACTGCCCAACCTGTTCACGACTTCTGCGCTCTTTTCCGGTTTTTTTGCCGTCGTGGCCGGTATCAACGGTGAGTTCACCTCGGCAGCCGTCGCCATTTTCATTGCTATGGTGCTGGACGGTCTGGATGGTCGCGTGGCGCGTATGACCAATACCCAGAGTGAGTTCGGTGCTGAATACGACAGTTTGGCCGATATGATCTCGTTCGGTATGGCGCCGGCACTGGTCGCCTTCACCTGGATTCTCCAAGATATTGGAAAAACAGGTTGGGTGGTCGCTTTTCTTTATGTCGCCTGCGCTGCGCTGCGCTTGGCGCGTTTCAACGTGCAAATCGGCAGTGTCGATAAAAAATGGTTCATCGGCTTGCCTAGCCCATCGGCGGCGGCGTTAGTGGCCGCTAGCGTATGGACGTTTCACAGCTTCGATGCCGATGCCTTTGGCTTCAAGCTGCTGATGCTCGTTGTCGTTGGAGCGGCAGGGATCTTGATGGTGAGTAACATCCGTTACTACAGTTTCAAGGACTTGGACTTCAAGAAGCCCGTGCCTTTCGTGGTACTGTTGGCGGTCGTGCTGGGGTTCGTAATGATCTCCGTCGAGCCGTCGGTCATGCTGCTGCTGCTGTTTGCGGCTTACGTGTGTTCAGGGCCCATCTTGGCCGTCATGCGTAAGGCAAAACCCAAACGCTGAACGTTTTTAAAACTTTTTCACATTAGCCCTTGCCAACCCGGCGTCGAATCCGTAAAGTACGCATCCGCTGCCGGGGACGCACAGCGTTACCAGCGGTAATGAGGTTGGAAAACCTCTTGTTTGTCAGGAAGTTAGAGCTCTGTGGTAGGTTGGTCAGATCGCTCGCTTCGCCCGCTGAAAACAGCGGTTGACAAACGCCACGGAATGCGTAAAATACGCCTTCCTCGCTGAGGCAACACGGGTCAGGTCATCGAGCCCGCCGCAGCGATATTAAGAAAGTTGCTCTTTAACAATTTGATCAGGTAATTCATGTGGGCGCTTGCCGATGAGGGTGATAAATCACCTATTATCAAGGCAAGCGACTCGTCAAACAGGCTTCGGCCTAATGAATGAATTCGTTTGACCCTTGAGCCAAGTTTGGTTCGCTTCTGTTGCTTCGGTGACAGGTAAGAACCGCATTGATCTTAAACTGAAGAGTTTGATCATGGCTCAGATTGAACGCTGGCGGCAGGCCTAACACATGCAAGTCGAGCGGTAACAGATCCAGCTTGCTGGATGCTGACGAGCGGCGGACGGGTGAGTAATGCATAGGAATCTGCCCGGTAGTGGGGGATAACCTGGGGAAACCCAGGCTAATACCGCATACGTCCTACGGGAGAAAGGGGGCTTCGGCTCCCGCTATCGGATGAGCCTATGTCGGATTAGCTAGTTGGTGAGGTAACGGCTCACCAAGGCCACGATCCGTAGCTGGTCTGAGAGGATGATCAGCCACATCGGGACTGAGACACGGCCCGAACTCCTACGGGAGGCAGCAGTGGGGAATATTGGACAATGGGGGGAACCCTGATCCAGCCATGCCGCGTGTGTGAAGAAGGCCCTCGGGTTGTAAAGCACTTTCAGCGAGGAAGAACGCCTAGCGGTTAATACCCGCTAGGAAAGACATCACTCGCAGAAGAAGCACCGGCTAACTCCGTGCCAGCAGCCGCGGTAATACGGAGGGTGCAAGCGTTAATCGGAATTACTGGGCGTAAAGCGCGCGTAGGTGGCTTGATAAGCCGGTTGTGAAAGCCCCGGGCTCAACCTGGGAACGGCATCCGGAACTGTCAAGCTAGAGTGCAGGAGAGGAAGGTAGAATTCCCGGTGTAGCGGTGAAATGCGTAGAGATCGGGAGGAATACCAGTGGCGAAGGCGGCCTTCTGGACTGACACTGACACTGAGGTGCGAAAGCGTGGGTAGCAAACAGGATTAGATACCCTGGTAGTCCACGCCGTAAACGATGTCGACCAGCCGTTGGGTGCCTAGCGCACTTTGTGGCGAAGTTAACGCGATAAGTCGACCGCCTGGGGAGTACGGCCGCAAGGTTAAAACTCAAATGAATTGACGGGGGCCCGCACAAGCGGTGGAGCATGTGGTTTAATTCGATGCAACGCGAAGAACCTTACCTACTCTTGACATCCTGCGAATTTGGTAGAGATACCTTAGTGCCTTCGGGAACGCAGAGACAGGTGCTGCATGGCTGTCGTCAGCTCGTGTTGTGAAATGTTGGGTTAAGTCCCGTAACGAGCGCAACCCTTGTCCTTATTTGCCAGCGCGTAATGGCGGGAACTCTAAGGAGACTGCCGGTGACAAACCGGAGGAAGGTGGGGACGACGTCAAGTCATCATGGCCCTTACGAGTAGGGCTACACACGTGCTACAATGGTCGGTACAAAGGGTTGCCAACTCGCGAGAGTGAGCCAATCCCGAAAAGCCGATCTCAGTCCGGATCGGAGTCTGCAACTCGACTCCGTGAAGTCGGAATCGCTAGTAATCGTAGATCAGAATGCTACGGTGAATACGTTCCCGGGCCTTGTACACACCGCCCGTCACACCATGGGAGTGGACTGCACCAGAAGTGGTTAGCCTAACGCAAGAGGGCGATCACCACGGTGTGGTTCATGACTGGGGTGAAGTCGTAACAAGGTAGCCGTAGGGGAACCTGCGGCTGGATCACCTCCTTAACCGATGACTCATCCTCGCGGTAAGCGCTCACAATGAATTACCTGATCAGATAGTAGAGCAAACGGTAGCTATTTCTGCTTTGTTTGGGCAACAAGCTCAAGCATACAGCGAAATGACCGGGTCTGTAGCTCAGTTGGTTAGAGCGCACCCCCTGATCTTAAATGGAAAGGAGGGTGAGGTCGGCCAGCCGATGCAGTAACGAGAGGTCGTTAGAAGCACGGGTCTGTAGCTCAGTTGGTTAGAGCGCACCCCTGATAAGGGTGAGGTCGGCAGTTCAAGTCTGCCCAGACCCACCAAATTCCTGTAATACGGCGTTAAAATGTTCCTCGTATAGCAGGCTATACGTCGTCGCATTTTGCCTTGTCTTACAGAAATTTGTGGAAGTAAAGTGCTACAAGATGGGGCCATAGCTCAGCTGGGAGAGCGCCTGCCTTGCACGCAGGAGGTCAGCGGTTCGATCCCGCTTGGCTCCACCATTCTCGACACCGTTTGTTGTTTCGTGACCATTGATAAGTCAGACGCATTAGCGTTGCCTTATCACTGTTCACTGAACAGTCGCTCTTTAACAATGTATATCATGCTGACATGAACGTTTATTGAAACGTTCATACGTAATTGTTAAGTGATACGTCTCAAGCGTATCCGGCAATCGTTATCATTGCGAGACACCAGACCCCTTCGGGTTATAGGGTCAAGCAATGAAGCGCACACGGTGGATGCCTAGGCAGCCAGAGGCGATGAAAGACCTGGTAGCCTGCGATAAGGTTCGGTGAGGTGGCAAACGACCTGTGACCCGGACATCTCTGAATGGGGAAACCCACTCATCACAAGATGAGTATCTTGCGCTGAATCCATAGGCGTAAGAGGCGAACCAGGGGAACTGAAACATCTAAGTACCCTGAGGAAAAGAAATCAACCGAGATTCCCCTAGTAGCGGCGAGCGAACGGGGACCAGCCCTTAAGCGTGTGAAAGATTAGGCGAACAGATTGGGAAGTCTGGCCATAGCGGGTGATAGCCCCGTAGTCGAAAATCTGATCACGTGAAATCGAGTAGGTCGGGGCACGAGAAACCTTGACTGAAGACGGGGGGACCATCCTCCAAGGCTAAATACTCCTGGCTGACCGATAGTGAACCAGTACCGTGAGGGAAAGGCGAAAAGAACCCCGGAGAGGGGAGTGAAATAGATCCTGAAACCGTGTGCGTACAAGCAGTAGGAGCGGACTTGTTCCGTGACTGCGTACCTTTTGTATAATGGGTCAGCGACTTATATTCAGTGGCGAGGTTAACCGTATAGGGGAGCCGTAGGGAAACCGAGTCTTAACTGGGCGACACAGTCGCTGGATATAGACCCGAAACCGAGCGATCTATCCATGAGCAGGGTGAAGGTTGAGTAACATCAACTGGAGGCCCGAACCAGGATCTGTTGAAAAAGATTTGGATGACTTGTGGATCGGAGTGAAAGGCTAATCAAGCTCGGAGATAGCTGGTTCTCCTCGAAAGCTATTTAGGTAGCGCCTCACGTATCACCGCCGGGGGTAGAGCACTGTTTCGGCTAGGGGGTCATCCCGACTTACCAACCCGAGGCAAACTCCGAATACCGGTGAGTGCGAGCGTGGGAGACACACGGCGGGTGCTAACGTCCGTCGTGAAAAGGGAAACAACCCAGACCGTCAGCTAAGGTCCCCAAATCCTGGTTAAGTGGGAAACGATGTGGGAAGGCTCAGACAGCTAGGAGGTTGGCTTAGAAGCAGCCATCCTTTAAAGAAAGCGTAATAGCTCACTAGTCGAGTCGGCCTGCGCGGAAGATGTAACGGGGCTAAACCAGGTACCGAAGCTACGGGTTCACACTATGTGTGAGCGGTAGAGGAGCGTCGTGTAAGCCGATGAAGGTGTGTTGAGAAGCATGCTGGAGGTATCACGAGTGCGAATGCTGACATGAGTAACGATAAAGGGAGTGAAAAACTCCCTCGCCGGAAGACCAAGGGTTTCTGTTCGACGCTAATCGGAGCAGAGTGAGTCGGCCCCTAAGGCGAGGCCGAAAGGCGTAGTCGATGGGAAACGGGTCAATATTCCCGTACCGGACATGATTGCGATGGGGGGACGGAGAAGGCTAGGTGAGCCAGGCGTTGGTTGTCCTGGTGAAAGTGAGTAGGCTGAGCGCTTAGGTAAATCCGGGTGCTCAAGGCCGAGACACGAAACGAAGACACTACGGTGTCGAAGTCATTGATGCCACGCTTCCAGGAAAAGCCTCTAAGCTTCAGATCATGTGCGACCGTACCCCAAACCGACACAGGTGGTCAGGGTGAGAATCCCAAGGCGCTTGAGAGAACTCGGGTGAAGGAACTAGGCAAAATGGTGCCGTAACTTCGGGAGAAGGCACGCCGGCGTAGGGTGAGAGGACTTGCTCCTTCAGCCCGAACCGGTCGAAGATACCAGGTGGCTGCAACTGTTTAGTAAAAACACAGCACTCTGCTAACGCGCAAGCGGACGTATAGGGTGTGACGCCTGCCCGGTGCCGGAAGGTTAAGTGATGGTGTTAGGCCTCGGCCGACGCTCTTGATCGAAGCCCCGGTAAACGGCGGCCGTAACTATAACGGTCCTAAGGTAGCGAAATTCCTTGTCGGGTAAGTTCCGACCTGCACGAATGGCGTAATGATGGCCACGCTGTCTCCACCCGAGACTCAGTGAAATTGAAATCGCCGTGAAGATGCGGTGTACCCGCGGCTAGACGGAAAGACCCCGTGAACCTTTACTATAGCTTCACACTGGACGCTGATGTTGCCTGTGTAGGATAGCTGGGAGGCTTTGAAACCCGGACGCCAGTTCGGGTGGAGCCAACCTTGAAATACCAGCCTGGCATCATTGGCGTTCTCACTCAGGTCCGTGATCCGGATCGAGGACAGTGTGTGGTGGGTAGTTTGACTGGGGCGGTCTCCTCCCAAAGCGTAACGGAGGAGCACGAAGGTACCCTCAGCACGGTCGGACATCGTGCAATGAGTGCAAGAGCATAAGGGTGCTTGACTGCGAGACAGACACGTCGAGCAGGTGCGAAAGCAGGTTCTAGTGATCCGGTGGTTCTGTATGGAAGGGCCATCGCTCAACGGATAAAAGGTACTCCGGGGATAACAGGCTGATACCGCCCAAGAGTTCACATCGACGGCGGTGTTTGGCACCTCGATGTCGGCTCATCACATCCTGGGGCTGAAGTCGGTCCCAAGGGTATGGCTGTTCGCCATTTAAAGTGGTACGCGAGCTGGGTTTAGAACGTCGTGAGACAGTTCGGTCCCTATCTGCCGTGGGCGTTGGATGTTTGAGAAGAGCTGCTCCTAGTACGAGAGGACCGGAGTGGACGACCCTCTGGTGTTCCGGTTGTCACGCCAGTGGCATTGCCGGGTAGCTATGGTCGGACGGGATAACCGCTGAAAGCATCTAAGCGGGAAGCCCCCTTCAAGATGAGACATCCCTGAGACCTAGAGTCTCCTAAAGGGCCCAGCGAGACCAGCTGGTTGATAGGCACGGTGTGGAAGCGCTGCAAGGCGTTGAGCTAACGTGTACTAATGGCCCGTGAGGCTTGACCCTATAACACCCAAGGGGTCTGGTCGTAATGATGACGTTAAGGTTGAGAGATCAACAGAAAGCCGGATACGCAGCGTGTGGCCCAGGCAACAGCCAGGGCGGCAGGCGATGAGACGATCACAATTTAGGTAAAAACAGTTAGCATGATGTACATAGCCAGTTACGCCTGACGACCATAGCACGCGTGAACCACCTGATCCCATGCCGAACTCAGAAGTGAAACCGCTTAGCGCCGATGGTAGTGTGGGGTCTCCCCATGCGAGAGTAGGTCATCGTCAGGCACTTATTAAGAAACCCCGGCCATCTGGTCGGGGTTTTGTCGTTAAGGGGTCTCTCCCTGGAGCCGTTTGTCGGGAACGAACGGGAACCGCTTCAGCGGGCCCGAAGGGCGAGTCTCAGGATGAGACGAGTAAAGTCGCGGAGCGCCGCCCGCCGGGTGGCCGGCCCGAACATAATCAGGCACTTATACCGCAAAGAACCCAGCCAACCGGCTGGGTTCTTTGTTGCGCGCTCGATAAGCCCCGTACACACCGTGTACGGGGCTTTCTGCCGTGTGGACGCAGTACCCAACAGAGAATGTACACTGCATACTAAAAACCCAGCCAAGTGGCTGGGTTTTGGTGTTCAAGCATCAGGTGCTTCAGCATTGCGGGAAGCTAAGTAAAGCTATTGACCGCATAGGGACTCTAGCGCTTCGATAAAGCTATCCATCTCGTCATCGGTGCCGATGGAGATGCGCAGGAAGTTGTTGAGCAGATCGGTATTGAAGTGGCGTACTAAAATACCTCGCTCACGAAGCCCTGCAAACAGCTGCGCTCCGGCAACGTCCGGGTGCTGGGCCATCAGGAAGTTGGCTTTCGAGGGTAGCACTTCGAAGCCAAGGGCTTCCAAGCGCTGACGCGTGCGCTCCCTAGTAGCTATGACGTTGTTTCGGCAGGCGTCGAAGTGTTGGGTGTCTTTCAATGCTTCGATCCCTACGACGCTGGCTAGGCTGTCGACCGGATAGGAGTTGAACGAGTCCTTCACTCGTTGTAAGCCTTCGATCAGCTCGGGAGAACCAATCGCGTAGCCGAGGCGAAGCCCGGCCAAGCTGCGCGACTTCGAAAACGTACCGGTGACTAGCAGGTTGGGATAACGCTCGATAAGAGCCACCGCGCTCTCAGCGCCAAAATCGACGTAAGCTTCGTCGACCAACACCACCCGATCCGTCACGCGCTTCAGCAGGGCTTCGATACTGGCGAGCGGGTGGGCATGTCCGGTTGGCGCATTAGGGTTGGCAAAAATTACCCCAGCACGCTCAGAGGCGCTCGCCAAAGCGTCCAAGTCGACTTCCCACTGGTCGTTGAGTGAGTGCTTACGTAACTCGACGCCATACAAATTGGCATAGACGGGATAGAAGCTGTAGGTGATCGAGGGAACATCCAACGGAGCGCCTTGGCAAAAAAACGCCTGAAAAGCGAAGGCCAACACCTCGTCGGAGCCGTTCCCTACGAAGGTTTCTGCTACGCTAACGCCATAGGTCTTTGCCAAGGTTTCCCGCAACGACAGCGAGGTTGGATCAGGGTAAAGACGCAAATGATCGATCGCATACTGGCGCAGCGCCTCGCTCACGCCAGGCGCGGGCGGGTAAGGATTTTCGTTGGTATTGAGTTTGATGACACGTTCGCGGGGTTGTTCACCCGGCACGTAAGGCGTCAGATCCCTAATGGCAGGGCTCCAATATTGGCTCATGAGCGTAACCTGATTATCCTAGCGGTAATCGCACCATGGTCGCCTGATGGCCGCAAGAGCGCAAGCCTTCCCTGTGGCATGCGATAACTGTCTGCGTGGGGGTGGGCGTCGCACCTTGTAGCGGTTATGCTGTCATAAGCGCGCGAAAGAAATGTATGTCCAACACCATAAGGAGACACCCAATGCAATTCAGGAGTTTGCTAGCCGGTTCGGCTATGTTGGCACTGTTGGCGGGCTGTGCAGCTGGCCCAACGGATCAGCGCGACGATGCAGGGATGACAGCATCGCAGGCTAACTATCAAGGCACCCTGCCTTGCCGTAACTGTGACGGCATTGACCTGGATGTTACGCTGGTTGGTGAAGAGATGAGTGCTCCGGAAGAGCGTACGTTCACTCTGGATGCTACCTACCGTAACCATCCCCAGACACCGCCAGACGAGAACTACGCCGGTAACTGGGAAGTGTTGACCGGCACGCCCTCTGACCCCGACGCAACGGTCTACGAGCTTACGCCGAACGGCGACGGTCAGATCTACTACTTCCAGCGCATCGATGAGCGTACTCTGGAGCTGATCGACCCTGAGCGCCGCCGTTTCGAAAATGGCGAGATGTTGCAGTTACAGCGTCAATAAGCCCTATACGACGCTCGAAGGCGGCCACTGGCCGCCTTTTGCATTTCTGAGCACTCTTTTAGCCCTTTACGTGACACAAGAAAAGGAGCGAACAGGCGGTGGCAAAAGCGAAAAGTGCCTTTGTCTGCACTGAATGCGGTGCAGAGTATCGTAAATGGCAAGGTCAATGTACCAGCTGCCAAGAGTGGAACACGCTCACAGAGGTCAAACTGGCAAGCGCTCGTCCCGGTAGCGGCACCGCATCCAGCGGGCGAGCTGGTTACGCAGGCGATCTGTCGCGCGACGTGGTGGATCTCAGCAATGTCGATTTAAGCGAAGTTCCCAGGCTGACCTCGACCTTCGCCGAGTTCGACCGCGTACTCGGCGGTGGTTTAGTGCCAGGGTCTGCCGTGCTGCTGGGCGGTAACCCGGGAGCCGGTAAATCGACGCTGTTGCTACAAACCGCCTGCAAGCTTGCCCAGCAGCGGCGTATTCTCTATGTCACGGGAGAAGAGTCGCTGTCCCAGGTGGCCATGCGCGCCCACCGCCTGCAGTTACCCACCAATGGCTTGAAGATGTTGGCAGAGACCAGTGTCGAGACCATTCTAGCGGTGGCAGAGCGAGAGAAGCCGGAAATATTGGTCATCGACTCCATTCAAACCATGCATTTGGAGGATATTAGCTCGGCCCCTGGCGGCGTTGCCCAGGTGCGCGAGTCCGCCGCTGCACTGACTCGCTTTGCCAAGCAGACCCATACCGTGCTGCTGCTGGTGGGGCACGTCACCAAGGATGGCACGCTGGCGGGTCCCAAAGTGCTCGAACATATGATCGACGCCTCGCTACTGCTGGAAGGCGGCGCCGACTCCCGCTTTCGCACCCTACGCGGCCAGAAGAACCGTTTTGGTGCCGTCAACGAGCTGGGCGTTTTCGCCATGCTTGAACAAGGCCTCAAGGAGGTCAAGAACCCCAGTGCCATCTTCCTCTCGCGTCAGGAACAGCAGGCGCCGGGCAGCCTCGTCATGGTGGTGTGGGAAGGAACCCGGCCGATCCTGGTCGAAGTGCAAGCCCTCGTCGATGAGTCTGCTCTGGGCAACCCGCGTCGTGTGGCCGTCGGGGTCGATCAGAATCGCCTGGCCATGCTGCTGGCTGTATTGAATCGCCATGGTGGGCTGTTTACCGGGGATCAGGACGTTTTCCTGAATGTGGTAGGTGGTGTCAAGGTGCTGGAAACCAGTGCGGATCTTGCCGTACTGCTGGCCGTGGTGTCCAGCCTGCAGAACCGCGCGCTTCCCAAGGAGCTGGTGGTGTTTGGTGAGGTAGGACTTTCCGGTGAGATACGCCCGGTCCCCAGCGGCCAGGAGCGTATTGCAGAAGCGGCCAAGCACGGTTTTCTTCGCGCCATCGTCCCGCGCGCCAATGCACCCAAGCAGGCCCCCAAAGGCATGGAAGTGATTCCCGTGGATAAATTGAGCGATGCCCTGGAAGCGCTGTAACTTCGGCTATGCTTAACCAAAAAGGAGAGGGATGATGAGTTCGATTCGCTTGACCCAATATAGCCACGGAGCGGGCTGCGGCTGCAAGATCGCTCCGGACGTACTCGATGGCATTCTCGCCAAAGCCGGGCCTGCGGCGGGGCACCAGCGGCTGATCGTAGGCAATCAAGGTCGTGAAGATGCCGCCGTCTATGATCTGGGCGATGGTCGCGGCATGATTGCGACCACCGACTTTTTCATGCCCATCGTCGATGACCCGTTCGATTTTGGTCGTATCGCCGCAACCAACGCCATTAGCGATGTATACGCCATGGGAGGTACTCCCGTCATGGCGCTGGGCATTTTGGGTTGGCCGCTGGATAAGCTGGGCCCAGACATTGCCGGCGATGTGGTCGCAGGTGCCCAAGCGGTCTGCCGCGAGCTGGGCATTGCCCTGGCCGGTGGACACTCCATCGATGCCCCAGAGCCAATGTTTGGTTTAGCGGTAAACGGCCTGGTCGATCTCGACCATTTGAAACTCAACAGCCAAGCCAAACCCGGCGATCTGCTGTTTCTGACCAAACCGCTCGGTGTCGGCATGCTCACCACGGCCGAAAAGCGCGGACTGCTGGAAGCTGGGCACCATGGTCTCGCTCGGGAAACCATGCTCAAACCCAACGCCATCGGGGTCGCGCTCGCTCAAGTGAAGGGCGTCAATGCCATGACGGACGTGACCGGCTTTGGTTTGGCGGGTCATCTCAGTGAAATGTGTAGTGCCAGTGGCGTGATGGCCGAGATCGATTTTCGTCGCCTGCCTAGGCTCGCCGAGGCGGAAGGTTACCGTCGCCAAGGCGCCGTGCCTGGTGGTGCCTTGCGTAATCGTGACGCACTGGGGAGCGCGCTACCGGCGATGGATGACGCCCACTGGCAGTGGCTATGCGACCCGCAGACCTCTGGTGGCCTGCTGATCAGTGTGGATCCCGCCTGGGAAGATGACGTAGAACGTATTGGACGCGAGCATGGGCTCACGCTAGCGCCGTTCGGCACCCTCAAAGCAGCCCAGGGCAAGATAAGCATCGAGGTCGTTGGATGACGCTGTCGACCACGCCAGCCTCTCTTGAACTGATTGCAGCGAACATACCGCTGATCGATGTGCGCGCCCCAGTTGAGTTTGCCCAAGGCAGCCTTCCGGGGGCGGTCAATTTGCCGCTGATGGTAGACGAAGAGCGCCATCAGGTTGGCATTGCTTACAAACAGCAGGGCCAACAGGCCGCCATTGCGTTAGGTGAGCGGCTGGTCAGTGGTGAGGTGAAACAAGCCAGGATCGCTGCTTGGCAGCAGTACTTGGCCCAGCACCCAGAGGCGATCGTTTACTGCTTTCGCGGCGGGCTACGCTCGAAAATTGCTCAGCAGTGGCTGGCCGATACTGGAGTTCATCGTCCGCGTATCGAGGGAGGTTGGAAGGCGCTTCGCCAACGGCTTTGCCAGCGAATCGATGAAGCCGCTCGCCAACCCATGCTGGTGATCGCCGGGCTGACCGGTTGCGCGAAGACTGCACTGATCCATCGACTGCCCAATGGGATCGATTTGGAAGCCTGTGCCAATCACAAAGGCTCTGCGTTTGGCCGACAGCCCGAGGAACCCACGACGCAAATCGACTTCGAGCATGCCTTGGCCCAGCGTTTGATAGGGCAGACGGGCAAGCTCGTCTTTGAGGATGAGTCGCGGCAAATCGGCAACGCCAACATTCCGCTAGAGGTTTGGTACGCCCTGCAGCGCGCGCCGCGTATTCGCATCGAGATGCCGCTCGATTGGCGACTAGATCAGTTGCGTCGCGACTATATCGAAGCGCTAGAGCAGGGCTATGCAGCGCGCTTTGGCCCGGAAGAGGGACGACGACGTATGCAGCGCCAACTGTCGAGCGCCCTGGAACGGCTGGCCAAGCGCCTGGGCAATGCGCGTCTACAGCGCCTGCAGCGTCTGCAGACCATGGCGTTCAGAGCTCATGCCGCTGGCGATATCCAGGCCCATGAGGCGTGGCTCGCCCCGCTACTCACCGAGTATTACGACCCCCTTTACCGTTACCACCTGGAAAAGCAGCAGAACAATCGGCCCGCAGAGCTCTTCGTGGGCGATTGGGAGAGCTGTCTTGCTGCTGCGCGGCAGTGGAGTACTTAACGGTGACGCCCCGAGCGGTGGGGCATCAAGCGCTCTTAAGCCACTGAGTCATGACGCGATCCAGCAGCGGTGCCAAGCGCTGAAAGCGCGCGGGGTCTTCCAGTATCTCCTCATCGGTTTGCAAAAAACGCCCGGTGGAGGTGCTTTTCGCCTTGGGGCGGTCGGGATCGCGAAGCAGCGGAGCGAGGCTCGCTTGGGTGGTCTCGACGTGGCATAGCAAGCCTACTACCCGGCCGACATCCCAGCTAAACCCCTGTAGCGGCGCCGCCGCGCTGCCGCCCAGCGGAATCGCACCATCGGGTAGGCTGAATACCAAACGATGCCACATGAATGCCTCGAACTGCTCGGGTAAATCGAAGCCGCTTTCCGGCGCTAGGGTAACGGTGTGCCAACCGGTTTCGGGGTAGGTGCCGGGGGCGATGACGGCCTCGAGTGCTTCTGCGATCCATAGCGCGCCCAAGCCAATGCCCATCACGGGTTTTTGACCATCCAGGTAGCGATGGATCAGCTTACGCTCCGCTTTGTGCCAGGCGGGAGGCTCGCTAACTAGGCTATCGGTGCCATCCAGCACGATGAGCGCATCGGACTCTCCAGGGCGGGGCGTGAGTTCTCCCGCGTAAAGATGAAAAACGGTGTAACTATGGCCCATACTCTCAAGCCAGTCGGTCAGACGGGCGGGGCCATGGTCAGGGCCGTGCTGTAGCAGATGAATATGCATGGTAATCTCCTCGCCGGCCGAGCACATCGAGTGCAGCGGTGTACCCGCCGCGTGGGTGCGACGATAACGTATCGTGTTCGATTCACCAACTCAGTTTCGCCAACTCAGTTTCACCCACATACTTTCACCAACAGAGTGACTCAGGACATCAGCATGGTGGCTAAACCCCAAGGATTCTATCAGCGGCTGCAACTGCTGCCGCTGCCCGCCCAACAAGCCTTCATGGCAGCGCTGTGTGAGCGCCTACTGCCGAATTACGCCCTGTACGAGCAAACCAGTGGCCAGGGCGATGGGCACACCCTTCGCACCGTACTGAATTTGGTGTGGGAGCGCTTGAGCGTCCCCCACGCCAGCATCGATTTTGCCCGCCAAGCAGACAAGTTGGCCGAGTGCGAGCCGCCGGAGGGGGACGAGAGTTTTGGTGCACGTCGGGCGCTGGACGCGGTGGTGTCGATCTCTGCGCTACTCGATACGCTGCAAGGTGAATCCCCCGAAGCCGTGCTGGACGTCAGCCGCACGTCGCGGGCTGGCGTGCGAGCGTTCATCGAACTCACCGAGGGCGAAGTGGACGCGCAAGCGCTGGCTCTGATCATTCGCGACCATCCGTTGATGGAGGACGAAAACGACTTCCAAGACGCAGTGCTTGAAGCGGTCAGCGGGCCGATCAATAAAACCACGCTCAAAGAGATTCGCACGCTGGGTCGCAATGGCGGTATTAGTAATTTGGGTTTGAGCCTGGAAGACGCCGACGGCTAGAGCATCAAAAGCGCATGCCTGCCGTTATCATGACGCCCGCCGTTCCGAAGACGATGAGATCAGACTCCACTCGCCCCCACTGAACGCCAATGCTGGGCAGAAGCGCGGGGGCAATCTCTAAATGGTTGAGAGGAATTTTATCGCGGTATTCGTCTTTATAGCCGCGTAGTAAACCGCCCGTTAGCTTGGCGCGCACGCTAATCTCATCGGTGAGCTGCCATAGTGGAAACTCACGGCCAGCGTAAAAGTACCAAGTGGGTTGATCGAACGAGTTTTTGAACCAAGCCGCACCGGCTAGCCAGCGCTCTGGATTGTGAAGCTCGATACTCACCAGATTTTGCTGGTTGGTGTGTTCTGGGTCGGGCTCGAAGTGTCGTGTCAGCAGGCTGGTTTGCACAAACGTGTGATCGAGCGTAAGAGTGGGAGGCCAGTCCGGCAAAGAGAAGGCTGAGGCAGATGCACTCAGCCAAACTCCTGCCACTCCTCCAATCCATGGAATATTGCGGCGCATTAACAGCCCCTCAGTAAAGGGATAAGAGTCATCACAAACGCATTTCGATGCCGCGCTCGGCCATGTAGCGCTTGGCTTCCGGAATGGTGTATTCGCCAAAGTGGAAAATGCTGGCCGCTAGGACTGCATCGGCACCGCCTTTGAGCACGCCATCGACCAAGTGATCTAGGTTGCCGACACCACCGGAAGCAATCACCGGCACGCTGACCGCCTCAGAAATGGCGCGGGTGACGCCCAGGTCGAAGCCAATCTTGGTGCCGTCACGGTCCATGCTAGTGAGCAGCAGCTCGCCTGCGCCAAATTCGACCATTTTTTTGGCCCATTCCACCGCGTCTAGGCCGGTAGGGCGGCGGCCGCCGTGGGTGAAAATCTCCCAGCGATCGGGCTCACCCTCCTCGGACACTTTTTTTGCATCGATCGCCACCACGATACACTGGCTGCCGAAACGCTCGGCGGCTTCGCGTACGAACTCGGGGTTGGTGACGGCAGCCGTGTTGATCGAGACTTTGTCTGCACCTGCGTTCAGCATGGTACGAATGTCGTCGCAGGTGCGGATACCGCCGCCCACGGTCAAGGGAATGAACACCTCGCCTGCGATGCGCTCGACCATCTCGACCGTGGTGGCGCGATCTTCATGGCTGGCGGTGATGTCGAGAAAAGTGATTTCATCGGCACCCTGCTGGTTGTAGCGCTGGGCGATCTCGACCGGGTCGCCCGCGTCACGAATACCGACGAAGTTCACGCCTTTCACCACCCGCCCTGCGTCCACGTCTAGGCAGGGAATAATCCGTTTGGCTAAGCTCATTCTTGGCCTCCGCTGAGTTGGTCGCTCAGGCGCTGGGCCTCCGCCACATCCAGGCTGCCTTCGTAAATGGCCCGGCCTGTAATCGCACCGAGGATGCCGCTGTCGGCCACGTCGCACAGCGCGCGAATGTCCTCCAAGTTGGTCACGCCGCCGGAGGCGATGACTGGCAGGCCGCCGTCACGGGCCAGCGCCGCGGTGGCCTCGACGTTGACCCCCTGCATCATGCCGTCGCGTGCAATATCGGTGTAAACGATGCTGGAAACGCCGTCGTTGGCAAAGCGCTTGGCAAGCTCGGTGGCTTTGACGGTGGAGACCTCCGCCCAGCCGTCGGTGGCCACATAGCCATCTTTGGCATCCAGCCCCACGATGATATGACCGGGGAAGGCGCGGCACATGTCAGTCACGAATGCCGGCTCTTTGACGGCTTTGGTACCAATGATCACGTAAGACACACCGGCGCTGAGGTAGTGCTCGATGGTCTCCGCCGAACGAATGCCGCCGCCAATTTGGATTGGCAGGTTCGGGTAGGCGCGGGCGATGGCCGTGACCGCTTCACCGTTGACGGGCTTACCCTCGAAGGCACCGTTCAAGTCCACCAAGTGCAAACGGCGCGCGCCGGCTTCTACCCAACGCGCCGCCATCGCGACCGGGTCGTCGCCGTAGGAGGTCGCATCATCCATGCGGCCCTGCTTCAAGCGCACACACTGGCCGTCTTTGAGATCGATCGCAGGAATTACCAACATAGTGAAACCTCTCAGGGCGTCCAGGTGACAAAATTTTCCAGCAGGCGCAGGCCCGCACGGGAGCTTTTTTCCGGGTGGAACTGTACGGCGAAAGTAGCGTCGCGACCAATCGCGACGTGAGCACTCACACTGCCGTACTGGGTAGTGCCGAATACTTGGGCATCGTCGGCGGCATTGACGTAATAGCTGTGCACGAAATAGAAGTGCTCATGATTATCGATGCCTGCCCAGAGCGGATGCTCGTGGTGCTGATCCACCAAGTTCCAGCCCATGTGCGGTACTTTTAGGCGCTGCTCTTGCGCGTCGCGCATGTTGGCCGGAAAGCGGTCCACGCTGCCCTGAAAAAAGCCCAAGCAGTCCACGCCGCCATTCTCTTCGCTGCGCTCCATCAGCATCTGCTGGCCCACGCAAATGCCCAGCAGCGGTTTGGCTTGGCGGGTCAACACGTCATCCACTAGGCCGCGCAGTTCGGTGCGTTCGAGTTCGCCAACGCAGTCACGAATCGCCCCTTGGCCGGGCAGCACTAGACGGGTCGCGCCCAGAATGCGGCGCGGGTCGCGGGTGATGATCACGTTTTCATGGGTGACGTGCTCGAGCGCCTTGGCCACCGAGTGTAGGTTGCCCATTCCATAATCGATTACCGCAATGGTCATGAAGCGCTCCTTGAGGTCGTAGGCGAGAAGGTCATGGTCTTGGGAGTCGCGGAGGAGATGCGTGCCGCCACGCTGCTAATCGCAACGCCCAACATTATAAGCTTCCTTTGGTAGACGGCATCTGGCCCGCCATGCGCGGATCTTCTGCAACGGCCATGCGTAGCGCGCGGCCAAAGGCTTTAAAAATGGTCTCGGCCTGGTGGTGAGCATTGAAGCCTTTCAGGTTGTCGATATGCAGCGTGACCCGGGCGTGATTGACGAAGCCCTGAAAGAACTCCCAAAACAGCTGCGTGTCCAGTCGGCCGATGGTATCGCGGGTGAACTCGACGTTCATGAATAAACCAGGGCGGCCAGAAAAGTCGATCACCACGCGAGACAGCGCTTCATCCAGCGGCACATACGCGTGGCCGTAACGGTAGATGCCGCGCTTGTCGCCGATGGCCTCGTTGAATGCTTGGCCGAGGGTGATGCCCAAGTCTTCGACGGTATGGTGGTCATCGATATGCAGGTCGCCTTTGGCATCGATATCGAGGTCCACCATGCCATGCCGAGCCACTTGGTCCAGCATGTGGTCCAAGAACGGAACGCCAGTGTTGCACTTCAAGCGGCCTTCGCCATCGAGGTTGACGCTGACCGTAATCTGCGTTTCGTTGGTGTCACGGCTTACCGTGGCAATACGCGCTGACATGTTGCATCTCCTGCGCCGTGGCGCACTCTGAGGAATAATCGGCGGGCGGCAACTGAGGCCAAAGCAGCCATTATAGAGAATCGGCGCCCCCATCCGCTACAATGCGGGGAATGTCGCCGCCGTTTGCGGCGCTAAATAGCAGCCTAGCTGCGTTGGCAACGAGGATTTCACCATGCCGGTGACACTGCAATATGTCGACCAGGCCCGTTGGGAAGCAGACGAGCAGGTACGCATCGATCTGGTGCGCATTTATGAAGATGCGCCTCAAGAGCGCATGCCCACCCCCACGGTTTTGCCCTTCATCGAACAGCACTTGAGCGGCCAGCACTTTTTTGCCTGTGCGCATTTCAACGACCGTTTATTAGGTGCGGTAGCCATACAGGAAGCCGATGACCGGGCATGGTGGCTCTCTGAACTGTGCGTGCGTAAAACCACGCGCCGCCGCGGCGTCGGCTCTCGACTCATGGCGTTGCTGGGCGAGCAGGCCAAGCAAGACGGCCGCGTGCTGCGTATAGCCACGACGACGCTGCCGCTGGCGGACCGCGTCCTGCTATCGAAGCTTGGCTATCGGCCAATGGCCGATGAGTCGTCCGAGCCGGGCCTAACGGCGACCAGTGATTTTGTCGAGCTAGACCCACAAGGGAAAGGGTAAATGAAACAGCTATTACGCATTTTGCTGGCGGCAGTGGGCATTCTCGCCATGGTGGCCGTGGCCGCCGTGGTCTATGTCACCACCTTTTTAGACCCCGAAGACTTCAAGCCACGCCTGACGGCCGTGGTCGAAGAGCAAACCGGCCTCAATCTTGCCCTGGAAGGCCCCATCACTTGGTCGTTCTACCCGCGTATTGGGGTGAGCGTCGAGCAGGCCCGCGCTTGGCTGCCCGAGCAGTCTCAAGACGATACCGCCTTTGCCGCCATCAACCGTGCAGAAGTGAGCGTTGCCTTTGCGCCACTGCTTCGTGGCGAGATCGCTGTGGATGGCCTGACGTTGGATGGCATGCGCCTGAATTTAGAGAAAAACGCCGAGGGTGAGGCCAACTGGCAGCCGCTTTTGGAGCGTCTTTCCGAGCACAACAACGAAACCGCCGAAACCGTGCTGGCGCCTGCCAGCGCTGGCCCCAATGTCGATGCAGGCAACCTTTCAGTGGTGTTGAATATCGCCAGCGTCGACATCAAAGAGGCCGATATTCGCTACCGCGACGAGCAGAGCCAAGCGCTTTGGCGGATACAGCCGCTGAATATGTCGGGCACCAACGTCAACCCGGTGCGCTCGTTTCCGTTGAAAGCGATGTTTACGTTGACCAAGCACAACCGTCTGGATGCCGAAGTGCTAGAGCGAGGCCCGGACCTGTCCAGCGACGTCAACCTAGAAACACGCCTTCGGCTGGGCCTTGAAGAGGAGCAAATCGTTTTCGAAAATACCCAGCTCACCACCCAAACTCGGCGCGGTGCCGATAGCGAGCCGCAGCAGCTAGCCCTGAAAGCGGCTGAGATCGTTGCGCGTATGGGCGAGCGACAGCTCAGCATTCGCCAGGGAGTGTTGGAAACCGGCCTTCGGCATGCCGACAATTGGCAAGGGAGCTTGGCGCTTTCGTTGGCGTTTGGTTTCGATGGCGACTTCGCTGCGCAAACGGCTCAATTAAAGGATCTGCAATTGACCGGACCTGATGGACTGCGAGTCAGTGGTCATCTCAATCTCGAGCAACTGCTCGATGCACCTCAATATAGCGGCCAGCTCACCGCCGCCCCATTCAACCTGCGTCCCTGGATTGCGCGTACCGGCGCATCGCTCGATACCGCCAGCGAAGCCGCACTGAGCGATGTTGCGCTGACCAGCCCCATCGAAGGGAGCCTGGAGCGAGTAGCGCTACCGCGCCTTTCGTTAGTCGTCGATGACAGCACCTTTACCGGTGACGTCAGTGCGGCGCTGGATGGTAATCAGCTCTCTTTTACTCTTGAAGGAGATGCACTTAACCTCGATCACTACCTGCCTGGGGCGGCCACCGCGCAGCAGGCCAGTCGTGGGTTACTGCGTAAAGCATTTGCTCAAAGTGAAGAAGCACTGTTGCCCCAAGAGTGGCTCAGAACCCTCACGCTGCAGGGCGATTTGAGTGTCGAGCAACTAGTGTTGGCCGGATTGACCTTCAGCAATACCCAATTGGCACTACGCGGTGAGAACGGTAGCCATCGCCTGACATCGTTCGAGTCCGGCTTCTACGAAGGGGAGCTCAACGCCACCGGCCAGCTGGACGCCACTGGTAACGTATTGGAGTGGCAGCTCTCACCGAACGTCCGTAACGTGCAGGTCGCCCCGCTGATCGAAACCTTCAGCGAGGAAGAGGCTCCGCTGCGTGGCCGCTTCAACTTGGAAGGCGCGCTGACCACCCAAGGCAACCGCCGCGATGTGCTGGTGAGCAACCTCAACGGCGAGCTTGACGCCCGGCTGAACGACGGTGCCATTTTGCGCTCTAACGTCTCCCGTGAGATGTGTGAGCTGGTGGCGGAGCTAGAAGGGCGGGAGGTAGACCGCGAATGGCACCCTGATACCCGCTTCGAGCGTTTCGACGCCACTTTCCAAGTGCGTAATGGAGTCGTAGAGAGTGACGATCTGCTGGTTCGCCTACCGGGAATCGATGTGCAAGGGGAGGGGAGCTTCAACCTCAACAGCCTTGATTTCAATACGCAAGCCAATGCACGCTTAGTAGATACCGGCGATGCTGCTTGCCAAGTAAACCCACGGCTTCAACAGTTACCGTTACCGGTGCGCTGTGAAGGCCACGTTGGCGACGATAAAACCCAGTGGTGCCGCTTCGACCGGACCGCCTTTCAGGCCTCGGTGGTCGATCTGCTGCGTGGCGAAGCCGGCAGCCGGGTAGAAGAAGAGTTGGAAGAGCGGCTTGGCGAATCCCTCGACCGCATCGATGAGCGCCTGGGCGAAGGCGCAGGTCAAGAGCTGCGCGAAGGCATTCGTCGCCTCTTCAATTAACCGAAGCCTGCGTTGACGACGACCGCGTTGACGCACGATGCACCGTATGCGCCGGCCTTGGGCCGGCGCTGTCGTTCAAAGCGAGTGTTCAAAGGAAGCCCAATGGCCGAGATGCCCACGCCTTGCCTACCGGCGGAAGAGTTTCAACAACGGCTGCTCACCTGGTTCGACAAGCATGGCCGTCACGATCTGCCCTGGCAGTCACCCCGCAGCGCTTATCGCGTGTGGGTCTCCGAAATCATGCTGCAGCAAACACAGGTCGCAACGGTCATTCCTTACTTCGAGCGTTTCATGGCTCGCTTTCCCACGCTGGAAGCCCTGGCCACCGCGCCGCAAGATGACGTATTGCACCACTGGACGGGCCTGGGCTATTACGCTCGGGCCCGCAACCTGCACAAAGCGGCTCAGGTTGCCATGGAAACGAACGGGGGTGAGCTGCCCACCGCTAGCGTAGATGCGTTGATGGCGCTGCCCGGCATAGGCCGCTCCACTGCTGGCGCCATCATCGCTCAAAGCACCGGGCAGCAGGCGGCCATACTGGATGGCAACGTCAAACGCTCGCTCACGCGCCTACACGCCGTCACCGGCTGGCCCGGCAAGCCCGCGGTAGAACGCTCGCTGTGGGTGCTGGCCGACTACTTTACGCCCACCACGCGACTGGCGGATTACACCCAAGCAGTCATGGATTTCGGCGCGACGCTCTGTAAGCGCAGCAAGCCTGACTGCGTGATATGTCCATTCAATGACGTATGCCGCGCCTATGCCCAAGGGGAGCCGCAGCGCTATCCGGAATCTAAACCTAAGAAAACCACGCCTACCCGCGATACCATTATGCTGTTGCTGCGCGATCCCCAAGGCCGCGTTTGGCTAGAGCAGCGCCCACCCAGCGGCCTGTGGGGCGGGTTATGGAGCCTGCCGCAGTTTGAGCGCCACAGCGAACTCAACGACTGGCTGGAAGACAACACCGAAGCCCCCGAGCGTCAAGCCGCGCTGCCTAGCTTCACTCACGCTTTCAGCCACTTTAAGCTGTCGATTACGCCGCAGCCGGTGAGCTGCCAGCGTATCAGCGGCGTGCGTGAAAACGGCGTATGGTATGACGTTCACCACCCGCCTGCGCTAGGCTTGGCGGCACCGGTCAAATCACTACTGAGCCAGCTAACGCCGTTTACCCTAGACCCTGCCCCCGGGCCTTAAACGATACGGGCGATTGGCCGACACAGACACACTCTATAGGAGCACACCATGAGCAACACGGTTTTTTGCCGCAAGTACCAGCAAGAGCTACCCGCACTGCCTTTCCCGCCGCTGCCGGGTAAGCAGGGCCAAGAGATTCAGGCCACCGTATCGAAACAAGCCTGGGAAGAGTGGCAGGCGTTGCAAACCCGTCTGATCAATGAGAAGCACCTCAACATGCTGGAGCCGGAAGCACGCGCTTACCTTATGGAGCAGATGCAACGTTTCTTGGATAACGAAACCACCGACCAAGCGGAAGGGTACGTGCCGCCCAGCCAAGCATAAAAACAGCAACGCTGCGCTAAGCTACGGATGACGTGGCCTTTAATGCTTTTCGGCAAGCACCTGATGTGCCCTAAGCATGTGACTAGAAAGAAAGTTTCACAAAGGTGTTGACGAAAAGAGGAGCTTTTGGTTTAATACGCACCGTTGGCAAGGGCCAGATAGCTCAGTTGGTAGAGCAGGGGATTGAAAATCCCCGTGTCGGCGGTTCGATTCCGTCTCTGGCCACCACAACGTTGGGGTATCGCCAAGTGGTAAGGCACCGGTTTTTGGTATCGGCATTCCCAGGTTCGAATCCTGGTACCCCAGCCATTGCCAACAAGATTTCTTGTTGATTGGTTTGTCTAAGGGCAGCCCAGTCAAGTTCTCAAGAAAATGCGAAGCGCCGACATAGCTCAGTTGGTAGAGCAACTGACTTGTAATCAGTAGGTCCCGGGTTCGACTCCTGGTGTCGGCACCAAAGCATTAGAGAATATAAAAGGCCATCCAGTCGGATGGCCTTTTTCGTATGTGTGAGATAAACGAATAGCCGACTAATATCGCTTATTTTGGCATGACGCCTCATGCCCTCTCTATACCCTTCGAGCCGCTCTAGAAAGCGTTTCAGGCTGTTCTGACGTTATCTCACTCTCCCGTTACTATGTGTCGAATCGCTGCAAGAAGTCGATTTTAAGTTCATTAAAATTTATTGAATAGTTGAGAGTTGTATCGACTAGGCGCTCAATCGATTTCTAATGCCGGTAGCAATCTAATAGCTATGAAGAAAAGCCACTCAATCGAGCGGCCTGTTTATCAGCGTTTTCCTGAAGCGATAAAAGAACTTTCCGAAAGACGTGGCGTCACGCTCGCTTTACCAGCCGCGTCTCAATGGATAGCGAGCGCGTGTTTTCACTCGGCTGTTACGCAGTTCGAGAGCCGTTTGGTGTTGGTTTCTGTAGGGCGCAGCAAGGCGTGGAACAGGGCTAGCCCTGACGGATGGCTCGGCGCGAGCGGTGACGCTGGGTGGCGGAATAATGGTGAGGTTGTTGATATTGACTGTCTCTGAGGTGCCATCTGCGCAGGGGGCATCCTGGTAGGTGGTGTGCCCATTGCCATCGATACACTTATGTACTTCTGCTTGAGTAGAGAAAGGTATCCATACCAATAGCGCAGTCAACGCGAAACTCTTCCTCATCCGTGAATCCTAATCGAATATAGGTAATATAATGTTACCAGTAATGAGTAGAGAGATGTACCTTCAAAAACGAGAAAACACCCCGTTGCTTATTATGGAGGTAGTAATAGCTTGGGTGAGTTGAGAGGGCAGGTGGGCACCTACGTGAAAAACTTTTTAAATGATTGATTTTTTATATTTCACTAGTGCGTAGCAGCGCGGCGTAGCTCTTCCTCGTCCATACTATCGCTAAGCTTTTGTATTTTTTAATAAAGGTGTACTGCCCTGAGCCCTGCCAGTGGCTCCCCTTTATCATTGAAGAGCACTAAGCGTTCACCGTAGATCTTCCAATGCGTGGTTTGATAGAGCGCGCTCAACATGGCTTTCTCGATGTGCATTAGTGCAGCAGGGCAGGTCATTTTCGTAGTGACGATGGGGTGGAACGTGAGCTGCTGGCGGGTGTGCTGGTAGCGTCCGCTGAGCGTGTTGCAGCCGGTGGCGCCTGCCAAGCGAGCGCTGTTGTCGATGTGCAGCACTATATGTGCTTCGCGAACATTGTCTGCGGCCACCACGGGGTCGTCGTTTACGGTCAGTAGCTTCCAGTAGGTATTGATGAGCGATTCATCGACTGCCATGGAGGCTTGCAAAGCCGCATGGTTTTGGCATCCGGTCAGCCAAAGGCCGAGCGTGGTGGCGAGGGCGAATCGTGATCGCATGGGATGGCCGGTTCCTTGATGTCGGTATGTCCAGAAAGTGTGTTGTCAGTTTAGGAATTTAGTCAATCTTTTTATCTTTGGTTACGGGGAGATGATTAAAAAGTTATTTGATGGAAATGGTTGGCTGTGATCATAAAGGTTAAACGTTGTCGTTTAAGCCGCCATTCGCTTGATAAGAGAGTGAGGTTGGCTAGTCTCAAATTACTCGAGTGACACACCGAGTGCGAGTCAATGAGTTGGTTTTGCCGAATTCATGAAAAGGAGATTTATCATGGCGAATAACCGCAACGATAATGGAATGAGTCGCGAAGAGGCAGGACAAAAGGGGGGTGAAACCACCTCCAAAACCCACGATAAAGAGTTTTATCAGGATATCGGCCAAAAGGGTGGCGAAGCCACCGCTGATAGCCATGGCAAAGAGTTTTACGAAGATATTGGCCAAAAAGGCGGTGAAAACAGCGGAGGCAACTTTGCCAATGATCCCAAGCGCGCTTCAGAAGCCGGTAAGAAAGGCGGTGAGAATAGCCACAGTGGTGGTGGTAACAACCGCTAACTAGGTAGCTGCCGCGTTCTCTTTACACGTTCAAGAGTGCCTTTTGCCTTTAGGTAAAAGGCACAAGGAGTCAAGGATGAATCATCCTGTGAACGATAAGAACTTCGATATGGTGAGCACGCTATATCATGCCTCTCAAGGCGTTTAGCTAAGCCAGCAGTTTTCTCAAGATGCCAAAGAAAAGTCGGATCAAGAGGCGCAAGCGTTTTTTGATCGCGTCACGCAGCATTATGAGGACATTGCAGACGAAGCACGGAAGCTATTAAAGCAAACGCTTTAAATACGTTGCCAGGGAGTGCGCTCCCTGGCAATTCACGAAGGAGAGTAGCGCTATGTTCCACCACTCTGGAAAGTTACAGTATCCCGTTAAAGTCGACACTCCGAACCCAGAATTTGCCATGCTGCTGCAGCAGGCTATTGGCGGTATTGAGGGTGAAATCCGAGTGGCCATGCAGTACTTCTTTCAAGCAATGGGGGCTCGTGGTGATGACCGTATCCGCGATATGTTGATGTCCACGGCCACCGAGGAGTTGTCCCACATCGAGATGTTGGGTCATGCAGTGGCGCTCAATTTGGAAGGGGCGCCGGTTTCCTATCAAGAGGCGACAGCTAAAGACCCGGTTATGAACGCCATTTTGGGCGGTGCCAATCCACGTCATCTGCTTTCATCGGGCTTGTCGGCGATGCCAGTGAATGCCAATGGCGTCCCTTTTGATATGAGCCACGTTTACGCCACGGGCAATATCGCTGCTGATATGCTGGCCAACGCTACGGCCGAAGCTGGCGGTCGTGTCTTGGCATCGCGTCTCTACAATTGGACCGATGATCACGGCATGAAGGATTTTCTATCCTTCTTGATTGCTCGTGACACCTACCATCAGCAGCAATGGCTCGCAGTCATCGAAGAGTTGGGCGGCTTCGAAAAACAGCTGCCAATCCCCAATGCCACGCCGGAAGATCATGAGGCGATGCAGCACTCTTATTACTACCTCAACACCTTGATGGACAAGGAGGCGCCGAAGGGTCGTTGGTCCGAAGGCCCCTCGTTGGATGGCCGGAGCCAGTACAGCGTACGTAATCAGCCCGCCCCCGAAGGCCAAGAGCCTAGCCTGGGGAGTGCCAAGGAAAAGTCCGGGGCACAGAAGGAGCAAATCGACCCCAACAAATAAGGGAAAGTATCCTACGCCGCGAATGAACAAGGAGAGCACACGATGGAAGCCAAGTATTTGGAAGATTGGTTACGCGATGCGCATGCTATGGAAAAGCAAGCGGAAGAGATGTTGAAAGCACAGGCCAAGCGGATAGAGCACTACCCGGCGCTGAGCGCCCGCATCGATCAGCATTTGCACGAAACCGAGCATCAGGCAGAAAAGCTAGAGCGGGTAATGAACGAGCTGGGTATCGATACGTCCGCCGTCAAAGATATGGGCGGTAAGCTAACCGCTTTCGGCCAATCGCTAGGCGGTATGATGGCCGGGGACGAAGTGGTCAAAGGCGGGATTGCGAGCTACGCCTTCGAGTGTTTCGAAATTGCCAACTATAAGGCATTGATTGCCGCTGCAGAGCAGGCCAATCAGCCGGAGGTAGTGCGTGTATGCCGTGAGATCCTTGAAGAAGAACAGGCCATGGCCGATTGGTTGGACCAGCATCTGGATGATACCACGCGCACGTTCCTGGCGCGCGCGGATGACAACGACGTGCAGGCTAAAAAATAGCGCGAAGCAACGCTGTCAAGCCCAGTAGCTTACTTGCACGTCCAGTAGCTTACTTGGCAACGCCCTTTTCCCCGGTAGCCCTGACCGGGGTTTTTAATGCATGTATCCATGCACATTGAGCCACGACCGCCCCTGCTAATAACGAGGGGCGGTCTGACGTTCACTGAGAGCCTGACAGGTTACAGGTGGTCTCGAGGAATCTTGGACGACCAATTCTTGGAAAAGACACGATAGGCGTTTTCATAGGCATCTAGCTGGGCGTGAACCAAAAAGTGTGTGTCGGTGCAGGTAAGTACCGTGCGGGTATACACCTCTGTATCCCAGTCGCCGCGTTTGAAGTGGCTTTCGGTGAGGGTTTCGCCTTGGGCAGATGTGAAGTCATCGGTCACGGTACTGTAGTACTCCCGCGCGCTCCGGTGAATCTCGGTGCCCGTATCGTCGATGCGAAAACGTCCTTGGTCGTTGATGACTTCCAGCGTCGATCGTTTGGTGGCCAGGTCTCGGTGTAATAGCCAGTTATGTTGACTGGGATCAAGCGTGGTGGTGGCCAGCGGTGGCGCTGCTTCGGGAGCGGCAAAGGCAAAGGGCGTCTCTGCGTGAGACACCGTGCGTACGGGGAGATGCAATTGGCACTCTTGTAGTGTGATGTCGACCTGAGCAGGCGCAGGAGATAGCCACGCCAACGGCCAGTAAGTGGTCGAGATCGACAGGCGAAGCTGGTGTCCTTTAGGGAAGCGCTGAGCAATACCGTTCATGGCCAACTGTACTCGGTACTCTCTGCCGGGCACCAGCTCGCTCGGGTGCTCATCGCTCTCCCGGTGGGTCAGATTGAGCAGTCCGTAGGTCACGCGGGTCGCCTTGCCATCGGGAGCCACGTCGGATAGGCGCGCGGCCAGCATGGCCTGGGGTTGATCGCAGGAAACCGTCAGTGACAATGTGGCGACGCCGAACATATCCAGCGCTTCCTCTAGCGGCTCGCTGCTGAACACTAACGATCCTCCGTCCTCTTCACGCTGGTCACCGGGAAGGTCTGGCGTGGCGGCATAGGAGCACCATTTTCCCGCCGACATCCCTACGCTAACAGGCGACTGTAAACCCAGTGTGGACGGCACGAGGTGTGCTGGCATCGGCTCGGTCGTCAGGCGGTTGGGCTGTAGGTAGTAGCGCTGCATGTGGAGGTTGGGGGAGGGCCATTGCGCTTCGCTCAGCCAGCGCCCAGGCCGCTCGGCGTAGCTATTATCCGGCGGTACACTGTCTTGTTGCCAGACACGCAACATGGGTTCTTCCATGATGCCGTTCTGTTTACCTTTCAACCAGTAGTCCCACCAGCGCAGCGCTTCCTGGAGGAACCCAATGGCCGGGCCGGGAATGCCTTGGTGAGGGTATTTATGCCCCCAGGGACCAATGAGCCCTTTCCGGGGTACTTCCAAATGCTCCATCAACCGCAAGACGGTGTTGGTAAATCCATCGGCCCAGCCGCCCACGGCGTAAACGGGGCACTGTATCGCCTCGTAATGTTCGCCCACCGAGCTGGTCGACCAGTAGGCGTCTCGACGCTGATGGCGCAGCCACTGATCGAGCCATAGCCCGCTGTGCTCCATGCGATCGAACCACATGGTTCGCCAGCGGTCGCCGACGATCTCTGGATCGGGAGGCAGTGCATTGAAGGCAAACATCACCGTCGCCTCGGAAAGGTTATCGCCCAACAGACAGCCACCCATGTAGTGCATGTTGTCGGCATAAAGGTCGTCGCTAGAACACAGGCTGATGATCGCCTTGAGGGCGGGCGGCTGTTTGGCCGCCACTTGCAGACTATTGAAACCACCCCAGGAGATACCCATCATACCGACGTTGCCATCGCACCACGGCTGTTCGGCCAACCAGGCGATAGCATCGACCGCGTCTTGCTGCTCTTGCTGAGTGTACTCGTCAGTAAGTACGCCGTCGGAGTCGCCGCTTCCGCGCATATCCACTCGCAGACAAACGTAGCCGTGGCCCGCCAGGTAAGGGTGGTTGCTGGCATCGCGGCCTCGCGTCACGTCGCGTTTGCGGTAGGGAATATACTCCATGATGGCAGGAAACGGTGTGGCGTCGGGCGTGTCGGGGAGCCATACCTTGGCGGCTAGCTGTTGTCCATCGCGCATGGGGATGAAGAGGTTTTCAATCTCGCGGATGGGGTAGGGAAAATCGCGAACGATTTCCATAGGGGCCTCCTTACGTATCGATGGGCTCGATATCGAAATTGAGAACATCCAGGCAGAACTGATAATTCTGCTCGATCTCCTCATGAGTGTTGCCAGTCACGTAAAGCGTGCCCAGGCGGTAACAGAAACTGTCCTGATGCATCAGATGGCTAAGCTGTTGGCCTGGCGCGACATCGATCACGACCTCTGTATGCGGCAGCCGTTCTCTCAGCGCTGCGATCTCTGCGTCACTGGGGATGCGCTTGACCACGCCATCTTGGTGGGCAAAGGGAATGAAGCATTTGGCGGCAATCGGGGCAACGCCCTGACGGTTCAGCAGCGATGGGCGTTGGCCGAGGGCGATATCCAGGGCGATTTCATGATTCGACATGCCATCGACCATGACGAAAATCTCGCTATGAGATTGCGAGATGCGCGTATTCACTTCGATTAACCATAGTTTTTCTCGTGCCTCGTCCCACATGAACTCGACATTGAAACAACCATTGTTATAGCCGATATGGGTAAGAAAGGTTTTGGCGGTTTCCACCATTTTATGGTGAACGTGCTCAGGAAGATTACTGGGGTACTCCAAACGATCGAACAGTGACATGGAGTTCTTGGCTTTAGGTTGTGAGATGATGCCGTGAACATTGAACTCCCCGTTGAAGACAGAACCCTCAGGGGCACCTTGAACACCGCTGATGATCTCTTCAGCGATACAGGCATTGCCGTCTAAATGCGCTATCTCATCGGGTACGTTTATATAAGAAAGTGCTTCATTAAAAGCGTCACCGAGTTGGCGGATGCCCGCGCGAATCTCTTTGATAGCCTCTTCGAATTGAGCCGACGTTTCGATCTTGAAGCCTAGATGGGAAGAAAACGCTTTCACTGGCTTCAACCAAAACGGGTAGTCGAGCGTCACTTGGGAGAGCGGATCATCGGCGAAAGGATCGATCCCGCAAAATTTAGGTACCACCTCGGGCACGACTTTTTGCTGCTCTATGCGGCTCCAATACTTATGCTCACACTTTAAAACGCTCGTAATTGAGGGTGAGGGAATTTGGTACTGTTGGCATAAAATAGGCACGATCACACTCGTGGGAAAGTCCCATTGTGCAATAATCGCATCGACAGTGCCGGGATACGCATCTAGGTGCTCTTTGGCTAATGAAAGTAGATAATTAAAAGAGATTTTCTCTGCTTCCACGGCGCTCTTTACATCTAATACTCCATGTATATCTAAGTTCTTTTGCTCTCTTAGTGTTTGCATGGCTTTTTTTGCTTGTCTTCTAAAGCAATGACGAAAACGTGACGTTTCATGCGCTACTCCATTAGTCGGCAAGTGGGCGAACGCTCCCTATTACCCCGCACTGAGCGTATGAAAGACTTTTTTTATTTTCCAGGGCACGTAAGTGTTAAAGCTTAAAAATTAATGTATGTGGCACTTTTAGTGGGTTATGTACGGGGGTGAATGTTTTAGTCGGGGTGTTTGTTTTTGATTCTGTTATGCTGCAGGGTGCGATAGGGTTAATTGACTATCGTCGAATATGGGCAGTGTCAAAAAATTTAACAAATGTTAATGATCAATATTTTTTTTGTCGTTTCCTAACATGGATTATAAAGCCGCCTTGTTTACTCATTTATATTTGTCTATATTTTGTTGCGTTATCTTCCTTTCTATATATCGGCATTATAAATAATTCCTGGTGAGTATAGCTTTTGTCTAACTACAAAGGAGTGTAGAGATGGATAAGGTTACTGAAGAAGAGTATCAGCAAGTGGAAGATAGAAATCGCAAAAGTGTACATGGCGGCTTGAGTGGTGACAGTTCTTGTATAGGGTTGGGTGAGGTACTTGGCCTCTACGGTGAACTGGGGGGCGATGCCCGAGAGGCATTGGCGAACATTCGACAAAAACCCGTCGAGCTACGGCGTAACCAAAAAGTGTTTTCGCTATGCGAGGGTCGCGCCGACATTTTTGTGGTCAAGGAGGGGTGGGCGAGCCTTTCGCACGCGACCAGCACACGAGGGCAGGACATATGTAATGTCTTTATGCCGGGCGATATCATTGGCATGCGTGAAAGTTTTTTTGAAAGCCATGATATCGTGATTCTTTCTTTAACTAATTGCAAACTCGAAAAAGTATCGGTCGATGACTTGCACGAGTTGCTTAAAACCAATGAGGAAATAAGAAAGGCCATCACGTCTTATGTCATGGTCAATGACAATATTACAATCGAGCGATTAAGAAGCTGTACGCATCATCGCTCGGAAGAACGCGTGGCACACTTTCTTTTAGAAGTGTATGCTCGCTTTAATTTTAAAGGATTGCTAACAGGCAATGTGTTCTCGTTCCCGGTCACTCAAGATGTCGTGGGTGAACTGCTGGGAATGACGAGCGTGCATGTGAGCCGGTGTATGACAGCACTAGAGCAGAAAAAGCTAATCCGTAAAACACGTAGCAGTATCAAACTGTTGAAGCCCGAGGAAATGGCGCGAAATACCGGATTTGATCGCGATTTTATTTATGGCCATTTATGCCTTGGTTAGCGTTTCCGAGAGCTAGAATAACCAGAGCGGCGCTTGTAAAGGCTTCTCTGGTTTTTTTAGGTCTATCGATCAGGGCGAAACAGGAGGTCACTATTATCGGGCGTTAAAGTTATAAGGTATATCGATAAATAATAAGGATTTTTCTTAAGGCGTTTTTTTGCGATAGTCAGAGATGAGGAGGTGAATGTCATAACCCACGTTATGAAAGGAGCCATCCTAGGTTGCAAGCGCAGAAAGGTTAGCTACCCTATCTACTGCGCTGTGTTTCTAAATGAGACACGTTTTAACTGAAGTTTAATCATACAAGGAGTGGATTAGATGACAGTCAGCAATACACCGCTTAACCATGTGACCGCCCACAAACAGTATAGCGAGATGGCCGACGTGCCCACGGCGGGCAATGCCAGGGTGGTAGACGCTTATCCCACACGCTTGGCCCAAGCGCCTGCATCACTCACACAGCCCCGCCAGGATGGCGTTGTAAAAGGGCGTGCGTTACCGGGACCGCTGAGTGAGGCTCAGCTCGATGAGTTCGAACGCAAGGGATATTTGTTCATTCCCAATTTGATCGATGGCGAAGAGCTGGAGGCGCTTCGCAAAGAGATGAACGCCCTGCTTAGCAACGACGCCTATCGCGATAAGGCGTTCAGCATCACCGAGCCAGAAAGCCATGAGATTCGCTCACTGTTTGCCGTGCATCGCCTTTCTGAGCGATTAGGGGCGCTTGCCAGCGACGAGCGCGTGGCTGGTGCGGCTCGTCAGATCGTCGGTGACGACCCCTACGTGCATCAGTCGCGTATCAACTACAAGCCGGGCTTTGCCGGTAAAGGCTTCAATTGGCACTCGGACTTCGAGACCTGGCACGCTGAAGATGGTATGCCTAACATGCACGCGGTCAGCGCCTCGCTGATTTTGACCGACAACCACGAGTTCAATGGCCCGCTGATGTTGATTCCGGGCTCGCATATGGAATTCGTGCCTTGCCTGGGAGAAACGCCGGAAGACAACCACAAGCGCTCGTTGAAAGCGCAGGAAGTGGGCGTGCCGAGCCCAGAGGCGTTGACACACTTGGTCGATAAATACGGCATCGATGCCCCCAAAGGGAAAGCTGGCGGGCTGCTGTTGTTCGATTGCAACACGCTGCATGCGTCCAACGCCAACCTCTCGCCGGATCCGCGCAGCAACGTGTTCTTCGTGTTCAATCGGCCCGATAACCGCTGCGTTGCCCCGTTTGCCGCGCCTAAACAGCGTCCTTCGTTCTTGGCGCATGGGCCTGAGGAGAGCGGGTATCCCGAGGCATAAGGATCCAGATACTCCTGCAATTCGGAAATACGCGGTCGATACTGTGGAACATGGGCATGGCTGGGGTAGACTAATGCGCCTGTCGTTGCGAATACGGCACGCATAACGAGAAGGAGAAGACCCGCCATGCGTTTTGTTCCACAGTTTACCGATGGTCAGGAGTTTCCCCACGCGCTGGGCAAGGTCATCTGTGTCGGCCGCAACTATGCCGACCATGCCAAAGAGTTGGATAACCCGGTTCCTAGCGAACCGCTTCTGTTCATCAAGCCCGCCACCAGCGTGGTAGATTTAACCAAACCGCTCGATCCGCCATTTTCACGTGGTGACGTACACTACGAAGTCGAGCTGGCGCTACTAGTAGGCGAACGTCTGACCCACGCCACTCAGGATGAAGCCGAGCGTGCCATTGCGGGCATTGGTTTGGCGATGGATCTGACGCTGCGCGATGTGCAAACCAAGCTGAAAGAGAAAGGCCACCCTTGGGAGATCGCCAAGGCGTTCGATGGTGCCTGCCCGCTATCGCCCTTTTTGCCACTGAGCCGCGTGCCTAACTGGAACGCGCTGGCCTTTACCCTGGAAATCGACGGGGAAGAACGCCAGCACGGCGAAGGGGCCGATATGATTTTTGCCATTCCCACGCTGGTGGCAGAAATGAGCCGCCATTTCACCCTTGAACCGGGCGATGTGATTTTGACCGGCACGCCTGCGGGCGTGGGCGAGCTGCCGCGTGGCGCATCGCTACGTCTGACGCTCACTGGCGGTTTGGAGATCACCACCAGCGTCGTCGAATAACGTCGTCTACCTGCTCGCTTGTAACGCAAAGGCCACCGAGTATCTCGGTGGCCTTTCTTATACACATTGAACCAGAGGGGCTACTCCAGGTAGGTGTAGCCCTCGAGGCCTTCGGTCAGGCTAGCGGCAAAGTGCGCCTGCTCCTCCTGAGAGAAACCGCTCGTGACCAGCTGCTCGGTGAGCTTCTGTTTCAGTACGCGGGCATCGAAATTGACGTAAGCCAGTACGTTGGCCACTGTGTCGCCCGCCTGGGGGTTAGAGAGCACCCACTCGCCGTCAGCGCCGAGCGCCGCATCGACGGAGTCGGTGTCGCCGAACAAGTTATGTAGGTCTCCGAGAATCTCTTGGTACGCTCCTACTAGGAAGAAGCCCAGCCAGCGCTCGTCATCGTTGGCCCACTCGGGTAGCGGCAGAGTGCTTTCTACCCCTTGTCCATCCACGTAACTATCGATACGCCCATCGGAATCGCAGGTGATGTCCTGAATCACCGCACGGCGAGTCGGCGCTTTGTCCAAACCGGTGAGAGGCAGCACGGGGAAGATCTGCTCGATGCCCCATACGTCCGGCACCGACTGGAACAGCGAGAAGTTGACGAACAGCTTGTCGGCGAGCTTTTCGGCCAGCTCGTCCATGATCTCGCGGTGAGCGCGATTGCGCGTATCCAGCTTACCGCGCAGGCGCGTGCAGGCGGCCATGTAAAGGCGTTCGCCCTCGGCACGGGCGTTGATGCTGCTCAGACCCAGAACGAAACGGTCGTGTAGCTCGCTAACTGCCTGCAACAGGTCGTGCCACGCCTCGACCAGCACCCGCGGTTCTTGGGTCTCGGCCAACTGGTCGAACACCCGCCACAGCTCTTCGACCTGCGGGTCCTGCTCTTGCGTTGCCCGCTCTGGCGGCGTGTCGTTGACACGCTCTTCGCCGATCACGTTGGTGATCAGCACTGCGTGGTGGGCGGTGAGCGAGCGGCCCGATTCGCTGATCAAGTGCGGCTGGGGCAGGTCAGCCTCCTGGCAGAGCTGGGAGAACGCGCTGACCACGTTGCGGGCGTACTCCTGCATGGAGTAGTTCGCCGAGCAGTAGCTGCGCGAGCGGGTGCCTTCGTAGTCGATGCCCAAGCCGCCACCGACGTCGACGGTGTCGATGGGCGCGCCCAGACTCATTAGATTCTGATAAAAGCGGGCGCATTCGCGCAGGCCGCGCTGAATGTCGCGAATGTTGGCGATCTGCGAGCCTAGATGGAAGTGCACGAGCTGCAGGCTCGCCAAGGCATCTTCGACGCGCAGGGTGTCGACCACTTCCAAAATCTGGCTGGCGGTGAGGCCGAACTTCGATTTCTCGCCGCCCGTGTTCTGCCACTTCCCTTTACCCACCGAGGACAGGCGTGCTCGCAGGCCAATGCGCGGCGTCACGTCCAGCTCGCGGGCCTCCTCGAGAATCAGCGCCAGCTCGGAGAGTTTCTCCACCACTAGGTACACTTTGTGGCCGAGCTTCTCGCCCAGCAGCGCCAGGCGCACGTACTCGCGGTCTTTATAACCATTGCACACGATCAGTGACGAGCCGCCATCCGACAGCGCCAACACTGCCAGCAGCTCCGGCTTGCTTCCGGCTTCCAGGCCGACGCGGCCGTTACCGCGCTCGGAGGTCGCCAAAATCTCCTCCACGACGCGGCGCTGCTGGTTCACTTTGATGGGGTAAACGGCGGTATAGCCGCCTTGGTAGTCCACGTCCCGCATGGCGGCATCGAAGGCACCGCAGAGCTGCTCGACGCGGTCGTGGAGAATGTCGCTAAAGCGCACCAGTACCGGCAGGCGCAGCCCGGCGCTTTGCAGCTGGCGGACCAGCGCGCTGATGGGCAGCGCAGGGCCTTCCGCATCGCTGCCGAGTGGGCGCACCAGGGCCTGGCCGTGGTCGTCGACGTCGAAGTAACCGCTGCCCCACTGGTCCATGTTCCACGTGCGGCGGGCACGCACGGCGGGGCTACTGCTCGTTGCCATGTCACTCATGAAGATGCCTCTGGAATGGGAAGTGCGCCCCACGCGATGCGTGCCTTGAGAATCACGCGGAAGCGTTCGGGGTCATGGGGAGTCAAGTCGTGGGCCGGCGGGTCGACATACACCACCAGAAGCCGCGACAGCCAGTAGCGCAGAGCCGTCATCCGCAGCATGGTCGGCCACAGGGTGCGCTCGGTCTCGGTAAGCGGACGACGTGCTTGGTAGGCGCTCAAAATCGCATGGTAGCGCTCGGCATTCAGCGAGCCATCCTCATTGGAGGCCCAGTCGTTGATTACGATGGCGAGATCGAACAGCAGGTCGCCAGTGCAGCCGTTGTAGAAATCGATGATGCCGCCGAGGCTGTCGCCTTCGTACAGCGTATTGTCGCGGAACAGGTCGCCGTGCAGCGCCCCCTGGGGCAGCGCGCCGTGCTGATGGAACTCGCTCTCGACATCGTCGACTTCGTTTTTCATCAGCGTCTGATCGTCGGGGCTGATGTAGGTGAGCACCTTATGGTGGACCGCTCGCAGCCAGTGCAGGTCGCGGGGGTTGGGGCGGTGCCCAGGAAACCGTTGCGACACTTTATGCAGTTGACCAAGAGCAGTGCCCAGCGCATGACACTGCGCCAAGTTGGGGGCGCTGGGGTGTTTGCCCGGTAGGCGCGGGAACAGTAGCGCGGGCTTGCCCGCCAAGCTATGTAGGGCAACGCCCTCACGGTCGTGAATGGTGCCCGGTACCGGCAGGCGGTGCTCGTCTAGGTAGTCGAGCAGTTCCACGAAAAACGGCAGCTCTTCGTGCTCGCCCTGTTCGAACAGGGTGAGCACCAGCTCGCGGCGGTCGGTGGTCACGAAAAACGTCGAATTCTCCGTGCCGCCGGCCACACCCTGAAGTGCGACAAAGCTGCCAACATCGAATTTTTCCAAAAACGCGGCGACCTGTGCGTCGCTAAGCGGGGTGAATACTGCCATGAGGATCTCGCCCAGGTTGCTAAGCCCATTATTGTAGCGGCTTGCCGCACGAGTTGGCAGCGTTGTGTGGCGATGCGCCTCGTGTTTTACGGCTCTTTTCTGCAGGCCCGGCGTTGAACGCGTATCATAGAGAGCAGACATCCTTACCGTTTTGCTGACTATGGAATTTGGTTATGGCCCGTGCCCCAATCGTGCTCGTCGATGGCTCTTCGTACCTCTACCGCGCGTTTCATGCGCTGCCGCCGCTAACGACCTCTAACGGTCAGCCGACCGGGGCCGTGAAGGGCGTACTGAACATGCTCAAACGGCTGATGAAAGACTACCCCGATAGCCCCATGGCGGTGGTGTTCGACGCGCCGGGTAAAACCTTCCGCGATGAGCTGTACAGCGATTACAAGGCCCATCGTCCGCCCATGCCGGACGACCTGCGCAGCCAAATCGAACCGCTGCACGCCTGTGTCAAAGCACTCGGCCTGCCGCTGCTGTGCATCGAAGGGGTCGAGGCGGATGACGTGATCGGCACGTTGGCGCACCACGCCACTCAGGCTGGCCGCGACGCGGTGATCTCCACCGGCGATAAGGATATGGCCCAACTGGTGAACGGTCACATCACGCTGGTCAACACCATGAAAGAGGAAACCCTCGATGAAGCGGGCGTGGAGGAGAAGTTTGGCCTTCCTCCCGCACTGATCATCGACTTCCTCGCGCTGATGGGCGACAAGGTGGATAACATCCCCGGCGTGCCTGGGGTGGGCGAAAAAACCGCCATCGGTCTGCTGCAAGGTATGGGCGGCGGTTTGGACACGATTTATGGCGATTTAGAACGCGTGACCACCCTCGGTTTCCGTGGCGCGAAAACGTTACCCAAAAAACTGGAAGAGCATCGGGAGCAGGCCTTTCTCTCTTATCAGCTGGCCACCATCAAAACCGACTGCGACTTGCCCGTGGGATTGGATGATTTGGACATTGCCCACCCGGACCGCGAAGCGCTGGTCGAGCTGTACAAACAGATGGAGTTCAAACAGTGGCTCGCCGAGCTGCTGGAAGGTAACGACGAAGGCGTGGACGATGTGGCAGGCGGCGAGCCCGTCTCGGAAGCAGCCGACAGCGCGACGGAGACGGCGCCGACCGAGCGCCACGACCATGTGATTACCGAGCAGGCCGAGCTGGAGGCGTGGCTCGAACGGCTCAACGAAGCCGAACGCTTCTGCTTCGATCTGGAAACCACCAGCCTGAACTATATGGATGCCGATATCGTCGGCGTGGGGATTGCATTGAAGGCAGGCGAGGCCGCCTATATTCCGTTGGCTCATGATTACCTGGACGCCCCGGCCCAGTTGGACCGCCACACGGTTCTCCAGGCGTTGAAGCCGCTACTGGAAGATCCTGCCAAGACCAAGATTGGCCAGAACCTGAAGTACGATATCTCCGTGCTCGCCAACGTGGACATTCATGTCGTGGGGCCGCTGGCGGACACCATGCTGGCCTCCTACGTGCTCAACTCCACCGCCACGCGTCACGATATGGACTCGCTGGCGTTGAAGTACCTGGGTGAGAAAACCATTTCCTTCGAAGAGATCGCAGGCAAAGGGGCCAAGCAGCTCACCTTCAACCAGATCGCCCTGGAGCAGGCGGCGCCTTACGCCTGTGAGGACGTCGACATCACCCTGCGCCTACAAGAGTCGTTGCGCCCGCAGGTCGAACGGGAAGGGCGTTTGGCCGAGGTGCTCGACCACCTCGAACTGCCGCTGATCAACGTGCTGTCGCGCATCGAGCGCAATGGCGTTGCCCTCGATGCGGAGCGCCTTCACGAACAGAGCCAGCAGCTCGAACAGCGTATCCGTGAGTTAGAGAGCGAGGCCTTCGAGCTGGCGGGCCGCGAGTTCAATTTGGGCTCGCCCAAGCAGTTAGGGCAGATTCTGTTCGACGAGCAGAAAATCCCGGTGATCAAGAAAACGCCCAAAGGCGCGCCCTCCACGGCGGAAGCGGTACTCGAAGAGCTGGCGCTAGACTACCCGCTGCCTAAAGTCATCATGCAGCACCGTGGCCTGGCCAAGCTGAAATCCACCTACACCGATAAGCTACCGCGCCTGCTCAACAAGACGACGGGGCGGGTTCACACCAGCTATCACCAGGCGGTCACGGCGACCGGGCGGCTGTCGTCGTCGGACCCCAACCTGCAGAACATTCCCATCCGCACCGAGGAGGGGCGCAAGATTCGTCAGGCGTTCGTGGCGCGCCCTGGCTACCGCATCGTCGCAGCGGACTACTCGCAGATCGAGCTGCGCATCATGGCGCATCTATCTGAAGACAAAGGGCTGCTAGAGGCGTTTGCCGAAGGGCGCGATATCCACACCGCGACGGCGGCGGAAGTCTTCGGCACCTCGCTGGACAAGGTCTCCGCCGACCAGCGGCGCAGTGCGAAAGCCATCAACTTTGGCTTGATCTACGGCATGAGTGCCTGGGGGCTCTCTCGCCAGCTGCACATTGACCGTAACCAGGCGCAAACCTACATCGACCGTTACTTCGACCGCTACCCCGGTGTGGCCCGCTATATGGACCGTATTCGTACCCAGGCGGCGGAAGATGGCTTCGTCGAAACCGTGATGGGACGGCGGCTCTACCTGCCAGAGATCCACTCGCAAAACCGCAGCCGACGACAAGGCGCCGAGCGTACGGCGATCAACGCGCCCATGCAGGGTACGGCGGCGGATATCATCAAGCAGGCGATGATCGACGTAGATACATGGCTAGCGGAGGGAGAGTTCGACGCGCTGATGGTCATGCAGGTACACGATGAACTGGTGTTCGAAGTGGCCGAGGCCCAGGTGGATCGCTTTATCGAGCAGGTGCAGGCGCGCATGCAGGCGGCGGCATCGCTCAACGTCCCGCTGATTGTAGAAGCGCAAAGCGGCGCGAATTGGGATGAAGCTCACTAACGAACGAGAGAGCACTCGCCAATAACACACAACCCCCACAGCGGTCGCTGTGGGGGTTGTGTTGAGTGCGTTACTTAAGCACCGGCTTCAAAAGCGTGTGCCCAAGCCGCGCTTAACGCCAGCTAACGCGGTCGAAGATACGTACCGCTTCCGGGTTGTTCTCACCCAGGATGCTGATGTTGATGTCGTCTTTGGCGAAATCGCCCCAAGACTCCAGCACCGGGTTTTTCTTCACGCCCTCGACCACCGGGAACTCGTAGTTACGCTCGGCCAGCACTTCCTGCGCTTCGTCGGAGGCCAGGAACTCCAGGAAGCGAATACCGTTTTCCGGGTTTTGAGCGTTGGCAACCAAGCCTGCACCGCCCACGTTCACGTGGGTGCCACGGTCATCCTGGTTGGGGAAGATCACGCCTACTTTGCGTGCGGCTTCACGCTCGGCGGCATCGTCAGAGTGCAGCAGACGCACGTAGTAGTAGTGGTTGGCGACGGCGAGGTTACACTCACCGCTGGCAACGCCGAGAATCTGATCCGTGTCACCGCCTTCTGGGTCGCGAGCCATGTTATTCACGACGCCCTGGGCCCACTCTTGCGCGCCCTCTTCGCCGTGGTGCTCGATCATCGACGCCAGCAGAGACTGGTTGTAAATGTTATTGGACGAGCGAATGCACACTTGGCCTTCGAACTGCGGATCGGCCAGGTCTTCGTACGTGGCGATCTGGCTCGGGTCGAAGTTTTCGCGGTTGTAGAAAATGACCCGCGCACGCTGGCTAAAGCCAAACCACATGCCTTCCGGATGACGCATGGAGGTCGGCAGGCGCTCGTTGAGTACCTCGGATTCGACGCTCTGGAACAGGCCATCTTGCTCGGCACGCCACAGGTTGCCCGCATCGACGGTCAACATGACGTCAGCAGGACTGGCCACGCCCTCACGCTGCATACGCTCCATTAGCTGGTTGGCGTCGCCTTCCAGCACGTTGACTTCAATACCCGTTTCGTCGGTGAACGCTTGGTAGAGAATTTCATCAGAGTCGTAATGACGAGCAGAGTAGATGTTGACTTCGTTAGCGAGTGCGCTGCTGGCAAACGCGGAGCCGGCCATGATGGCGGCAACGGAAGCCGAGAGACGTGCCTTTTTCATAAATAGCATCCTGAATGTTTATGATAATAAGTTGCATTAGCGCCGTAGGCTATTGAAACGTCTTGTTCGACACACGTCAAGTGAAATGGTAATGACACGCATCCCTTTTTATGTCAGGCGGGTCCGCGCAAGACGTGCATCTCTCGTTGATAGAAAATAGAATGCAAATACCTTTCAACCGTGTTTGCAATATCCATATGCTCAGCGCTATGTTGCGAACAACTCATGGGTGAACGAATGACGGCAACAGTGTCCCTTTCTGAGGTGGCTGCGCCCGCATCGGCGCTATCGCTGCGCGGTGTGCAGCATACGTTTGCAGCCAATCACGTCGTTAAGGGCATCGATCTCGATATCGCCCAGGGCGAGGTGGTCTGTTTGCTTGGCCCGTCTGGCTGCGGTAAAACCACGCTACTGCGCATCGCCGCAGGGCTCGAAGTGGTTCAAGAGGGCACCGTCAGTCTAGAAGGGCAGGCCATCGCTGCTCCCGGTAGACGTCATGTGCCGCCGGAGAAGCGCAATGTCGGGCTGGCGTTTCAAGACTCTGCCCTTTTTCCGCACTTGAGCGTGCTGGAAAACGTCACTTTTGGTTTAAAGCATCTGCCCTCTGGCCAGCGCCGCGCCCGAGCGCTGGAGCTATTGGCACAGCTGGGCATGGCCGATTACGCCGAGACCTATCCTCATATGCTCTCGGGTGGCCAGCAGCAGCGGGTGGCGCTGGCTCGCGCCCTGGCGCCCACCCCAAAATTGATGTTATTGGATGAGCCCTTCTCTAGCCTGGATGCCCGGCTACGTGATCGGATTCGCGACGATACGCTGCACGTGTTGAAAAAGCTGGGGTCTGCGACGCTGCTGGTTACCCACGACCCGGAAGAGGCGATGTTCATGGCCGACCGCATCGCCCTGATGCGCGATGGTAGGATCGTGCAGACGGGCACGCCGCGGGAGCTGTACTGCGCCCCGGTCGACCCGTTCGTCGTGACGTTTTTCGGTGAAGTCAACGAGCTCGAGGGCGTGGTAAAAGGCGGTGTCGTACAAACGCCGGTGGGGCCCGTGGACGCAAGCTGGCTACCCGAAGGCAGTGCCGCGCAGGTGATGATTCGCCCTGAGGCGCTGCGCATCAAAGAGCGCGACCTGCCGGCCGACGCACACAGCCACAGCCATGTGGTGATGGCAAAGCTGCTCGGCCGCACGAGTTTGATTCACCTCTGCGCCCACGGCGCACAGGGCCAGGAGGCACACCTCCACGCCCGTGTGCCGGGTGTTTTCCTCCCCCAAGAGGGACAGCCGATCGATATCGATCTCGACCACTCCCAGGTGTTTATCTTTCCGCGTTAAGCGCCTTGTTTTGCAGAGCGTCCACTTACTCGGCTTGGCTGCCCGGGCGCGCCCGGCGCATCGCCAAGCTAAGAAGGATCACCGGCAAAATACCCACCACCACGATGGTCAACGAGGCCGTGGAGGCCTCCGCCAAGCGTTCGTCGGACGCTAAGCTATGGGCGCGCACCGCCAGGGTATCGAAGTTGAACGGGCGGAGAATGATCGTGGCGGGCAGCTCCTTCATCACATCCACGAACACCAGAATGCCGGCCGCCAGCAGGCTGCTGCGCATCAGCGGCGTATGAATGCGCCGGAGCGTCCCTCCAGCGGTTTGTCCCAGTGTACGTGAGGCGGCGTCCATGCTCGGGGTGACCTTGCCCAAGCTTGCCTCGACCGCGTTGAACGAGACGGCCAGAAAGCGCACGACGTAAGCGTAAATCAATATGAACGCCGTGCCGCTGAAGACTAGCCCGATGATGGTGTCGTAATGGGTGTGCAGCCAGGTGTTAATGGCATTATCTAGCCAGGCAAACGGAATCAAAATCCCCACGGCCACCACCGACCCCGGAATGGCGTAGCCCATGGCCGCGATGCGAGTAAACAGCCGCGCGCTGGGGGAGTCGTGCAGCCGCACGCCGTAGCTCAGCAGCACCGCTAGCCCCACGGCAATCAGCGCTGCAACCGTCGCGAGGCTCAGGCTGTTCATGGCAAAGCCGATGAAGCGCGTACCGAACAGCCGGTCCCCGGTGGTGATCGCCATTTCCAACAGAATGCCGCTGGGCAGCAAGAAGCCAACGGTGATCGGTAACAGGCAGGCCAGCGTCGCCCCGACGGCGTGCCAGCCGTGCAACCTGTACTCAGGCAACTGTTGATAGCGGTTGGTGGTGTGGAAGTAGCGGCGCTTACCCCGCGACCAGCGCTCCAGCAGCACGAAGGCGATCACGAAGGTCAGCAGGCAGGCGGCAAGCTGGGCCGCAGCAATCGGCTCACCCAGGCCAAACCAGGTGCGGTAAATACCCGTGGTGAAGGTATCCACGCCAAAGAACTGGACCGCGCCGAACTCATTGAGGGTTTCCATCAAGACCAGCGAGACGCCGCCTACCAGCGCCGGGCGCGCCAACGGTAGCGCCACGCTGGCAAACAGCCGCCAGGGGCCTCGCCCCAATGTTCGTCCCACATCCAGCACACACACCGATTGTTCTAAAAAGGTGGCACGGGCCAGCAGGTAGACATAGGGGTAGAGCACGAAGGTAATTAACGTGGCGGCACCGCCCAACGATCGCACGTTGGGGAAGTAGTAGTCGCCCACCTGCCAGTCGAACCACTCCCGCAGCAAGCTTTGTAGCGGCCCGGCCACCTGTAGAAAGTCGGTGTAGGCGTAGGCGATCACGTACGTCGGCACGGCCAGCGGCAGTAGAAGCGCCCACTCGAACAGACGCTTGCCGGGAAAGCGACACATGACCACCAGCCAGGCGGTGCCGGTGCCGATCACCAAGGTGCCTAGCCCGACCCACAGTACCAGCCAAAACGTGTTGGAAAGATAGCGCGGTAAAACGGTACTGGCCAAGTGCTGCCAAACGCCTTCGGTGGGCATCACGATATGCGCGAGTACGACTAAGATGGGCAGCGCCACGATCAGCGCAATCAAGAACAGCGTCACTGACCAAGGGCTGAGCGACAGCGTAAAGCGCGAGGCGAAACCTGACAGCAGAGCCGTGGGTGAGCGGCGAGCAGGCGTAGACACGTCGTGAACTCCTAGGACGAGAGGCAGCGTGGCTCGTCAATGCGAAAAGATAGCGGCTGCAAATAGTATCACCTGGGCTGACAGGGTGCAGCCAGCATTCCTGCCGTCACATCGACAGGCAAAAAAAATCCCTCCGCAGCGCGGAGGGATGTGTGGTACCGAAAATGACGCGGTCAGTAACCGACCATCAGGCTCGGCAGGCCGGTAATCAAACCGGGGAAGATCGACATCAAGATACACGCCAAAAGGATGATGATGACAAACGGCACCACCGCTTTATAGAGATCGACGATCTCGACCCCAGGCGGCGCCACTCCTTTTAGATAGAACAGCGCATAGCCAAATGGCGGGGTTAGGAAGGAGGTTTGCAGCACCACGGCCACCATCACCACGAACCACAGTACGTCGACGCCCATTTGGGCGATGATGGGCAGCATGATCGGGAAGCTCAGCAGTACGATGCCGGTCCAATCCAGGAACATACCCAAAATGAAGACCAGGAACAGCATTAGAAGCAGCGCACCAAAGGTGCCGCCCGGCATGGCCAGGACGAAGTCGCTGATCACCGTCATACCGCCACCAATGGAGAACACGCCGGTAAACGCCGTGGCGCCCACCAGCACCAGCATCACCATGGTGGTGGTTTTGCCCGCTTCGATCAGCGTGTTGTAGCAAGTCGAGAGCTTACGGTCGCCAAAGATCAAGAACAGCAAGAAGGCGATAAACACGCCAATCGCCGAGGCCTCGGTCGCGGTGGCGATCCCGGTAAATAGAGCACCGAGCACGCCCAGGATCAGCGACATCGGCGGTACGACGTATTTACCCAGCATGATCAGCAGCGCTTTGGTGCTGACCTCGGCGCGCTCTTCTTTAGGCACTTTGGGGCCGTAGCTGGGTTTCAGCCAGCAGATCAGCACCACGTATAGAGCGTACATCACCCCCAACAGCAGGCCGGGCACCAGCGCTCCGGCAAACAGCGCGCCCACCGATACGGGCGAGTAGCTGGCCATCAAAATCAGCATGATGCTGGGCGGAATCAAAATGCCTAGACAGCCGCTCGCCATGATCACGCCCGCGCTGAGCTCTTTGTTGTAGCCATACTTCAGCATCGGCACCAGCGCGATCATCCCCATGACGGCGATGGACGCCCCGACGATGCCGGTGGTGGCGGCCAGCAGTACCGAGACCACGACGACGGTCAGCGCCAGGCCACCGCGCACGTTGGCCAACAGTAGGCGCATGGCGTCGAACATCTTCTCCGTGACGCCGGAGTCGTTGAGAAAGCGCGCCATCAAAATGAACAGTGGAATGGCGACCAGCACGTAGTTGTCCATGGCGTTGCCATAGACGTTGTTGATGATGATGCCCAGGGTATTGATACCGGGGCCTAGATACGCGCCGATGACCGCCATGCCGCCCAGTACGAACGCCAATGGGTGTCCCATGAACAGCCCGACCAGCAGTCCGCCAAACATCACCAGCGTTAGTAGTTCTGCACTCATGCGGATGTCTCCTCACGCAGTTGCATGATGGCGCGTAGGACGATGGCAATCGCCTGCAGCAAAATCAGCGCAGCGGCCACGACGATGACCCCTTTCACCGGGTAAACGGGAATCGAGACCATGCCGTAAGTCGTTTCGCCACGGCTAAAGGAGCGCTCGAAAAAGGCCCAGCCGTAGGTCAGAAGCAGCCAAATGAACGGGACGAAAAAGACCAAATACCCAATGAGATCCAGCACGGCCTGCTTTTTACGGGATAGCAGCCGTTTCACCACGTCGACTTCCACGTGAGCGTGATGGCGCAACCCGTAAGCGGCCATGAGCATGAAGTGGGCGCCAAACAGCATCTTCGTCACATCGAACGCCCAGTCGCTGGGGCGACCAAAGAAAAAGCGCGACACGATGTCGTAAAGCACGATAAGAGTAATGATGGCAATTAACGGCGCAATGATGCGGCCAAACAGCTCGTTAATCGCATCGATCGCCTTGGCAATCGCATTCATGGAAGATCTCCGCAACTGAGCTAAGGCCGCCCCGACAAGGGGAGGGGCGGCCATGTTACGCTTTTATAGTGAGTGCCTTATAAGCAGGCTTCGATCTCTTCCAGTGAGGGGAGGTTGTCCATGGTACGGCTCATGTTGAAGGGGGCCGTCACATCACGCCATGCGGCGTACTCTTGCAGGTAGGTGATCATGGAGTGGTAGACCTTGGCATGGTCTGGATTCTCACAGGCGCCGCGTACGATCACCTCGTTGGTGATCTCCTGGATGCGCGCCAGATCCTCTTCGGAGAACTGGTTGATGGTCACGCCCGCGTCGATGAACTTCTGGGTCGCTTCGGTGGACTCGCGCTCGGACCAGGAGAGTGACCACGCCATGGTGGCTTCGGCGGCAATACGCAGTTTGGCCTGGGTCTCTTCGGAGAGGGCATCCCACGCGTCTTTATTGATCATGACGCCGAACACGCTCGCTGACTGGTGCCAGCCGGGGGTCGCCCAGTAGTCGGCGACTTCGGCAAAGCCTGCATTGAAGTCAACGCCAGGGGTAGAGAACTCACCTGCGTCGATCACCCCACGCTCGATGGCTTGGTATACTTCACCACCGGCCAGCGTGACCTGGGAACCGCCCAGCTCTTCGAGTACGCGGCCCTGGTCACGGCCAGAGAGACGCAGGCGCTTGCCTTCTAGGTCGGCGATGCTCTCGATGGGCGTGCGGCCCATGAAACCCGATTCGTTGTTGGTGATGCCGTAGGGCAGGTACACCATATTGTACTGGCCGTAGATCTCTTGGTAGAGCTCGAAGCCGCCCCACTGTTGGATCCAGTTCAGATAATCGACACCGTTGAACAAACTGGTGGTGGTGGCCAGCGGCGAGAACGCCGGGTTCAGACCCGCCCAGTAGCCGGGCCAGTCGCCTGCGGCTTGAATCGCACCGGTTTCGGTCGCATCGAATACCTCGGTGCCCGGCATCAAGGTGCCGCCTGCGCGGAAATTGATTTGGACTTCATCGCCCGCCAGTTGGTTGACCAGCTCGGCCCAGTGCTGATCGATCTTGATCAGGTCGAGGTTCTCCGGCCACGTGGTGGTCATGGTCCACTGCTCCTGCGCTTGAGCGGTAGACGTGAGGGCGGCGAAGGCGACGCCAGCGGCAAGGCTGGTGAGTGCGAATTTTGTGGTCTTTTTCATTGTATGTTTCCTGGTACTTTGGCGGTTAGCGTTATTAGTGTTGGAGACCTGAAAGCAGGAAAGTACAGCAGCATGCTGACGTTTACGTAAAGTAAAACAACGCTGCGCTGCATCGCTAAGCTAGCACACTCCACCCGCTGCAGCGCAATATCAGTAAATCAAGGAAGTTAACGCGACAGCCATCGCAGAGATAATGCGGAAAAAGCCGTTAAAACATTGCTTTAAAAGGTACTTCTACGATCTTTACCCCGTCTTGAGGGGTGAGAAAACGTTGAAAAGCCCGGGTTTGTTCAACCAAAGTTGTAAGAGAATTCTTGCCTAAGGAGCCGCTATGAGCGGGTCACGCCACGCCGAGCCCACCTTATCCCGCGAACGCATCGACAGAGACGCCGCCACGCTCATCTGCCATGCCCGCCGTTTAAAGCAGCGGGGCTGGCGCGGACTGGTGTGGTTAAGCGGTGTGCCGGAGCAGGCCCGTCAGCAAGCGTTGGCGCTGTGGCAGGCCGCCGACTGGCAGACGCCACTGTGGGTAGGCGATGCCCAACAGGCCCCTGTCTCAGCCAGTTTATCTAGCCGTAAAGCGCGTACCCGGCTGGGGGCCGAGCACCAGCTCGTGATTCTCGATGCCAGTGGCCACGAAGGGCTGGATCCCGATGCGCTGGGCGCACTGGCGGGGACGGTGAGTGCGGGCGGTCTTCTGGTGCTGATGACGCCCTCGGCTTGGGGTAGCCAGCCCGATCCCAACTACGCTCGCTTTGCCGATTACCCCTGGCCTTGGGAGCACTTTAGTGCCCACTATTTGGCGCGTTTGGCGCGCTTGCTGAGGGCGTCGAATCAGGTGGTGCGCTGGCCTGTGGGAGGGGCACTGCGGTTGCCGATCCTGGGCAAACGGCCAAGCGCCCCTGAGCCCAGTGAAGACGCTGACTGTCTTTCCGCGGACCAAGCCTTGGCGGTGAGCGCGCTGGTCAAGCTCAAGCGGCGTCGGCCGCTGGTCGTGACTGCCGACCGAGGTCGGGGCAAGAGCGCCGCACTGGGCATCGCCTGCGCACGGCTACTGCAGCAAAGCGACGGTGGCGAGTGGCTGCTCACCGCGCCTCGGCTAAGCGCCGTGGAAAGCGTCTTCAACCGTGTGGCGGCGCTGTGCCCGGCGCTGCAGCGCCACGGCCCCGCCGAGGTGTCGCTGGCCAACGGCAGTCGGTTGCGCTTTTTGCCACCGGATGTCCTAACGGAGCTCGTCGAACAGGGTACGTTGGGGGGCAGTGGCAGTACGCTGCTGGTCGATGAGGCCGCTGCCATTCCCGCCTCGCTGTTGGGGCGCTGGCTGTCGGCGTTTCCGCGCATTGCCTTCGCCACCACGGTGCATGGCTACGAAGGTTCTGGGCGCGGTTTTGCGCTGCGTTTTCGCGATGTGCTGGACCGCCAAGCACCCCACTGGCGCGAGCTAACGCTGCAAACGCCGATACGCTGGTCGACCGGAGACCCGCTGGAGGCGCTCATCCAGCGCTTGCTCTTATTGGATGCGCCGCTACCTAACGCAACTCCTTCACAAGACGAGTTGCCAGCGAGCGTCGTGCTCAGCCAAGCGCAGCTCGCGAGTCAGGATGCACGATTAGAAACGCTGTTTGGTCTGCTGGTGCAGTCCCACTACCGCACCACGCCGAGCGATTTACGCCAACTGCTGGATGGCCCCGGCACGGGACTACGCATGATACCCAGCCGCGACGGGGACGACCCGCAAGCCGTTCTGGTCACCCGCGAGGAGGGCGGCTTCGCGGCCGAGCTGGCCGACCAGGTGGCCAGGGGCGAACGCAGGCCCCAGGGGCATTTGCTGGCGCAGTCGCTCGCAGCCCATGGTGGCAGTCGAGCGGCCCTCATCGCCCGCTGGCGGCGGGTGGCGCGTATTGCCACGCATCCCCAGCGCCGCCGAGAAGGGCTGGGGCGACAGCTCCTGGAAGAGGATATCGATAGCGCCACCCAGCAAGGGCTGTCCCTGTATGGCGCCACCTTCGGGGCGGAAGCGTCGCTACTGCGCTTTTGGCTGGCGCTAGGGTTCGTACCTGTCCGTTTGGGCATGACCCGCGAAGCCGCCACCGGCGAGTATGCTGTGATGGTCGCCAGGGCGCTCAACCCCGAGGGGCACGCGGTGCTGGACACCTTGAGGAGCGGCTTTGCCGCTTCGCTGCCTAGCCTGCTGGCCTTCGAGCTGGCCGCATTGCCTGCGTCGGTCGTGGCGCTGCTGCTCGCTGCACTGCCCGCTCAGCCGCTCGGCACGGCCGAGCGCCAAGCCATTCATGACGTGGCTTATGCCCGTCGCGACCCTGCGCTGGCCCGACCCGCGCTCCAGGCGCTAGCGCGGGAAGCCAGTCGACAGCCGCTGGGCGAGGCTCAGCAGGCGCACCAGCAGCTCGCCGCCTGGGCCTACCAAAACCAGCCGCTGGACAAGACCCAGAACCTCGCCGTGCAGCGCTTGCGCGAGTCGGCGCAACAGGTGATCACCGCGTGCGAGCTTTTCCCCAGTGAGCCAGAGCGGTAAAGTAAGTCGGTTATCGATAATGAAGAGTTTCCATGAACGCACATCTAGCAGCGCTCGAGCCACGCCTTGTATGGCAGCACTTTCGTACTCTGTGTAACACGCCGCGCCCCTCCGGTCATGAGGCCGCGTTGGTCGCTACCTTGGAAGCCTGGGCGGATGCGCAAGGGCTTGCCCACGACCAGGATGCCTTCGGCAACCTGCGTATCCGCAAGCCTGCCACCCCTGGCTGTGAAGGCGCGCCGGGAATCGTACTGCAGGGCCATCTGGATATGGTGGCCCAGGCCAATGCGGGGCATGCGCATGACTTTACCCGCGACCCCATTCGCACCGTGGTTAAAGAGGGCTGGCTGCACGCCGAAGGCACGACGCTAGGAGCGGACAACGGAATGGGCGTGGCCGCGATATTGGCCGTGCTGGAAGACCCCGACCTGACCCACGGCCCACTCGAAGCCCTGTTCACCCTAGAAGAAGAGACCTCCATGGGCGGTGCGCTGAATCTTGCCGAGAACTGGTTGGAAGGCTCGCTGCTGCTCAATTTGGACAGTGAAGACCGTGGCGAGGTGTATATCGGCTGTGCTGGCGGCGCCGATGTGGTGGTCGATGCGCAGCTGCCTTGCACCGCCCTGCAAGCCGATGAGCGACTGCTTTCCCTCTCGCTGACGGGCCTTAAAGGCGGCCACTCGGGCATGGACATTCACCAGCCTCTGGGCAACGCCAATCGCCTGTTGGTGCGCGTTCTTTGGGCGCTAGAAGAGTACGATGCTCGTCTAGTGAGCTATCAGGGCGGCACGCTGCGCAACGCCATTCCCCGTGAAGCCTTTGCGCAGGTGGCGCTGCCCGCCGACGATATGGAGGCCGCCCTGGCCACCGTCGAGAGGCTGGCCGCCACCCTCAAGGCCGAGCTGGGCAGTGGCGATAGCGGCCTGGTATTGACCGCCGAGCGCGCCGAGCAGGCCGACGCCGAGCCGCTGACGCTCGATGCCAGCGCGATGCTGCTGGCGGCGCTGCATGCCGCCCCGTGCGGCGTCGAGCGCATGAGCGCCGACGTGCCAGGCGTAGTCGAAACCTCCAACAACCTGGGCGTGTTAAGCGTCGAAGCCGGTCGCTTTCATCTCTGTGCCCTGGTGCGTTCGTTGCACGATAGCGCTGCCCAAGCGATGGCCGAGCGCTTTCAGGCGCTGTTTGGGCTCATGGGCGCACGGGTGAAAGTCGAAAACGGCTACCCCGGCTGGGCACCCAACCCGGATAGCCCGCTACTGGCCACCTTCAAGGCGCGCCACGCGGCGCTGATGGGCCACGAGCCCGAGGTGAAAGTGATCCATGCGGGGCTAGAGTGCGGTATTTTGGGCAGCAAATACCCGCACTTGGACATGATTTCCTTCGGCCCGCTGATTCGCGGCGCGCACTCGCCGGATGAGCGGGTGGAGATCGAGTCCGTGGCGGAGTTCTGGGCCATGCTGCGCGATCTGGTGGCGGCGCTGGCGAAGTAACGTCCTCTCGCCATGCCCAACACCATCAAAAACGGCACCCTAGAGGTGCCGTTTTTGATGAAGCGTGATGACCGCCTGCGATATCGATGGCGGCCAATCGCCTCGCTTATTTGCCTAGATAGGCGTTGAGCATCCACACGGTTTTTTCCTGCTCGCGGATGTAGTCGCCCGCTTGGGCGGCGGTGCCCTCGTCATCGGCGTCGGACGCTAGCGCCAACAGTTCGCGCTGCAGTTCGATCAGCGTTTGATAGCCTGCCAGAACGCCTTGCACGCAGGTCTTGCCATCGTGGACGTCTTTGTCTTCTTGGATGCGCGACAGCTTGGTGTAATCGCTGTACGCGTGAACCGGTTTGTGGCCCAAGGTCAAAATACGCTCAGCGACCTCGTCGACCTTGGTCAGCAGGTCGGTGTAGAACTCTTCGAATTTGGCGTGCAATTCGAAGAAGTCGTTGCCTTTCACGTTCCAGTGATAGCCACGAACGTTCATGTAAAAAATCTGATAATTGGCCAACAGGTGGTTGAGTTTCTCGGCGAGCTGGCTGGCGCTGCCTTCGTGTAAACCAATGCTATTGGTATCGTCCATTGTCTGCTCCTCCTTGGTGGGCGCTGCATTTCAACGTGTGTCTGTTTCGTGCCGAGTTCAGCTTAGAGTGCTGCAACGGCGAGGTGAAACAGATTTTTTGCATCGCCGTCATAGCGGATAAGGTATACGTGCAGGCACCATCACAGGATTTCAAGGGGCGCTTAGCGGCAGGCGAGCCAAAGCCGCGCAATGCTTTCGCAGCGGTCTGCCAGCAGCTCCGCAGTGCGTGGCAGCGCCTGCTCTAACGTCATCAATCCATCGGCGAGGGCAAAGGCGGCGGTTACCCCCTCGTCGGTACACGCCTGCCAGCCATCGCCCAGGCTACCCGCGAGCACGACCACCGGTTTACCCAGGCGTTTAGCGACGCGGGCGACGCCAATCGGCGTTTTGCCCGCTAGGCTCTGACCATCCAAGCGGCCTTCACCGGTAATGACCACGTCGGCCTCATTCATCAACCGGGCAACGTTCGCCTGTTGCATGATCATCTCGATGCCCGGTGTCAGCGTGGCGTTCAGAAAACAGCGGGCTGCAAAGCCCATGCCGCCTGCCGCCCCCGCCCCTGGGAGCTCTCGTTCATCGCGGCCCAGCGCTTTGGCCGTCAGGTCGGCAAAGTGGCCAAGCGCGCGGTCGAGTATGGCGACATCGCCTTCCGTCGCGCCTTTTTGTGGGCCGAAGACGGCGCTGGCACCGTGTTCGCCCAGCAGCGGATTATCCACATCCACGGCGGCTTCAACGTGCAAGTCGGCGAGGCGTGGATCCAGCGTCGACAGATCCAAGGTGGCCAGCTGCTGGAGCGCCGCGCCGCCGCGGGGCAACGGCTGGCCTTGGGCATCCAACAGCGTGGCGCCCAGGGCCTGGAGCATGCCCGCGCCAGCATCGTTGGTAGCACTTCCGCCGAGCAGCAACAGGGCATGCGTGGCGCCTGCCTCCAAGGCAGCGCGAAACAGTTCACCTACGCCGTAGGTGGTGGTGTGCAGTGCGTTGCGCTCTTCGCGGGTCAGGTGCTGTAAGCCGCTGGCTTCTGCCAGCTCGATAAACGCGGTACGCTGCTCGTCGAGCCAGCCCCAGGCGGCTTGTCGGGGCCGTCCCAGGGCGTCCTTGACGGTAAGGGTGCGGCGTTCGGCGCGCGTGGTGGCAATCAATGCGTCCAGGCTGCCTTCGCCGCCATCGGCCAGGGGGCAAAGCTGTGTGATGGCACTGGGAGCTGCCCGTTTGATGCCCTTGGCCATGGCCTTGGCGGCCTCGTCGGCACTTAGGGCGTCCTTAAAACTGTCAGGGCAAAGCAGTACATTCATCGCACGACCTCCTTAAAACGTTGTCTCAGCGTGTTGTCGTTCTTTTAATGTCTGTTGGCGAGCTTAGCGCGCTGCTTGGCGACACACCAGCCATGACGGTAGCGAGAGGATTTTTCATGAAGGCCATACCCCTTAGCATCACCTGCCTATTGGCACTGGCAGGTTGCCAAACGGTTCCCGACCGTCTGCCCCAAGCAGAGCCTGCGCCAGCGGCGGCGTGCTTCTTTCCCACCGACCAGCCTGCGTCTGATGAAACGCTGCACGTTTTGACGAAAAGCATCGACGTCCTGGAAGCCTGGGGATTTTCGTTGGAAACCACTGATACTGAACTTGGGCTAGTGAGTGCCTCCCGGGAGCGCGAGCTGATCGGCTACTACGACCGCTATGACTACGACTATGGCTACGGCAGCGGCTTCCGCCTGTTTGGCGGATTTGGTATTGGTCGCGGTGTAGGGATTGGCGTGGGAGGCTCCTTCGGCCCAGGTTTTGGCCAGCAGCCGGTTGAAGTAGAGCGGGTATCGCTGCTTGCCCGCGATGGCCATCTGCGCATCTCTCGTGACATTCGTCGTTTCGACCATCTGGGCGAGCTGCGCGAGTCTTACAGCGCCAGTAACGATGATTTTTGTGGCCGTTTCCAGGAAGCCTTTTATTCGTCCGCCACGCCTCAGGGGGCATCATGACACCGTCCCGTCCCACCGTATTGGCAGCCCTCACGCTATGCACCATGTTGTGGCTGGCAGGCTGCGCCACGACGCAGCCGTTAGAACCCAGAGAGCTGCGCTACAATGCCCCAATGGAGCAAGCCTTCCGCGAGGCGGTGGCACTGATGATGGAGCAGGGCTATGTGATACGCCACGCCGATTTGACCTTAGGGCGCGCCGAGGCAAGCCTGGCACGCTGGCCCGGATATCGGGTTCAGCTTCAAGTAAGCGAAGCTCAAGGGGGGAGTCTGGTCAGCGTGTCAGCACTGCGCGGTAGCCAGCCGATACCGCCTTATGTGCTAGACCCCTGGCTCGTGGCGTTACAGCGCAATTTAGGAGAATTGCCGTGATGAATGCATGGTCACCTGCCACGCTGCGTCGTACTGGCCAAGCGCTGCTGGTGGGCAGCCTGTTGGTCAGTTCGATGGCACAGGCCCACCCTCACGGCTGGATCGACATGAGCGTGCGTGTCATTACCAACGACGTCGGTGCAGTCACCGGGCTTCATCAAACGTGGCGAATGGACCCCTTTTATAGCTTGGTCGTCATGGAGGAGTTGCAGCAGGTACCAGGCACGAGCCTGGAGCAAGGGCTGGATCAGTTGGGCAGTGAGATTCGCGATAACTTGACTCCTCAGCACTACTTTACCGAGGTGCGGATCGGCGAAGAGCCACAGACGTTTGGCGAGGTCACCGAGTACACCGCGCTGGCGCGAGACGGGCGTTTGACGTTTATGTTCATCCTGCCGCTGGCGACTCCCCAAGCGCTCAGCGGGCAGGTGCTGGAGTACCAAGTCTTCGACCCCACGTACTACATCGAGATGGTACATGAGGAAGAGGACAACGAGCCCTCTCCTCGGGCGCTGATTCTCAACGGCGACCCTGACTGCGCGCTCAGCGTTTTGCCTGCCGATCCCGACCCTGAGCGGGTCATGCAGGCGGCGCTGTTGGATGTAGACGAAGAGGGCGAGCCAGGGTTAGGCCGCCACTTTGCGGAAACGGGCCGCGTGGATTGTCGCTAGCCGCCCAACGGGCGAGTCGTGTATAAAGTGTTACTTTATATCTTTTATGCGGAGGGGGCATGCCGTTAAGCCGACGACAACTTACCATCGGCGCTGTGGCGATAGTGGGCGTGGCGCTGCTGGTATGGGCCATACAGGTGAATTTACAGAGCGTTAGCCTTCAGCTGTTGGCGTGGCAGCGGGAGCTACACCGTAGCCTGACCCTGGCGATTACCGAGCTGTCGCGGACGCCCACCACCGCCACGTGGGTCACGCTGCTCGGCGTGAGCTTTGCGTACGGCGTCTTTCATGCGGCCGGGCCGGGGCATGGTAAAGCGGTATTGGCGACCTATTTGGCGTCCCATGGCGGTGCGACTCGCCGGGCGCTGGGGCTCTCGTTTGCTGCCTCGTTACTGCAGGGCCTCACGGCTATCGCGATGGTGGCGGTGTTGGTACACGGGCTAGGCTGGGTGACGCGACAAGCCATGGGCAGTGTGGCTTGGGTGGAACAGGCCAGCTTTCTTCTGGTAGCGCTATTGGGTGCTTGGCTCTGTTGGCGGGCGGTGCAGCAGCTGCGCCACGCCTATGCGGCTCGCCATGAGCCCGTGATAGAACATACGCATTCTCATGACCACAGCCACGATCACAGCCACAGCCACGATCATACCCACTGCTGTGGCGGGGCTCATCACGTCGAACCCGCGCAGGCACTGGATTGGCATACGGCGTTGATGACCGTTGGGGCGATCGGTATGCGCCCCTGCAGTGGCGCCATTCTGATGCTGGGGGCCGCAAGTCTCTTGGGGCAATTTTATGTGGGGGTTGCATCGGTGGTGGCAATGTCGCTGGGCACGGGTATCACCGTGTCGATATTGGCCCTGGCCAGCATCGTGGCTAGAGGGTGGGCGACCAAGCGGCTACACAAGCAGAGCCAGCAGCGGGTCGAGAAAGCGGCGGGCTGGGCGGCGCTCACTGGTGGGGTCGTGATCATTGCCTTGGGTGTTTCCTTGGCGCTGGCAGGTGCGGCGCAGCCCGCCAGCGGCACATTACTCAACGAGCCACCCGCGCGCAGCTCTCTGCTGGGGGGCTAAGCTTAAAGCGTCAGGCTCTCGATGTGCGCCAGAAGCTGTTCACGGCGCTCACCCTGCTGGTCGAGCTCGTAAGGCGTGGCGGTGCCGTTGCCCCACACGGGCGCGGGCCAGCTGGCGTCATCGGTATAGCGCACCACCAGATGGATATGTAGCTGGCTAACCACGTTGCCTAGCGTGGCAATATTGAGCTTGTCGCCTTGAAAGCCCTCTTTCATGGCGGCGCCCAGCTGCGTCGCCTCCTGCCAAAGTTGGGCCTGCTCGGCCTGGCTCAGCTCGAATACCTCACTGATCGAGGCCACGCGGGGCACGAGCACCACCCAAGGGTAGCGAGCATCGTTCATCAGCAGAGCGCGGCAAAGCGGTAGGTCAGCGAGGGGAAAGGTATCGGCCTCTAAGCGTGAATCGAGTTCGAAGGTTGCCAAGCGGAGTGCTCCTAAGCCAAACGGTTGGACTAGCATCATAGCAGGCAGTGATTATGTCAGGGAAAACAGGCGAAATGATTAAAATCTGTTACGCTGAAAACACTCCTAGGCGGTAAGGCTGCCGCCGGAGCTTCCCGATGTCGAATGACCTGTTAAGGAGAACACCATGAAAAAATTACTGGCGACTAGCTTTATTCTGCTCATGACGGCAGGCGCACTCGCGGGCTGCAACACCATTGCAGGAGCAGGACAAGACGTGGAAGAAGGCGGCCAAGCCGTTCAAGACGCCGCAAGCTAAGGCTCGGCCTCAACGGCTTGTCGTGTTTACGTGCGGGCTAGGCAGCAATGCCTAGCCCGCACTGCTTAGTGAGCCAGTGACACGTGTGAGTCAGAACAAACTTCATCGAGGAACATCAATCATGACGCCAGGAAGCACGGGGATGATGATCGCAAAGGGCCATATGAAACGCTTGAGCAGCGCGCTGGCCGTGCTGCTGCTTGCAGGGTGCAGCAGCGCACCCAGTGAAACGGCCGCGCCGACACCGCCAACGGTCGATCAAACGGCACCGGCTCGACCAACATGCGATGCTAGCGCCGTGCAGTACGCCATCGGTGCGCCCTTCGATGAAGCCAACGTCGAAACACTTGAAGCGCAAAGTGGCGCCAACCAAGTGCGGGTGCTGCGCCCGGGCAGCGCCGCCACCATGGATTACCGTGACGATCGACTCAATATTCATCTGGAAAGCAACGACATGATCGAGGCGCTGCGCTGCGGCTAACGCAAAATCAGCCATACGCAGGCGGCGGTGAGAACGCCCATCGTGATGTTGAACCCACGCCACGCCCGGTCGCTTTTGATCCACTGCCCAATGGCGCTACCAAATGCGGCCCACAGCGCAATGCAGGGCAGCGCCACCACTTCCGCAAACCCGGCCAGTACCAGGGCATTGACGATCGGCTGGCCGCTCTCCGGTAGAAACCCCGCCATCAGCGCCAACCCCATCACCCACGCTTTGGGGTTGGCGAACTGAAACATGGCTGCCTGCCAAAACGTCAGCGGCACCCCGTGCTGGCTGGCGTGTAAGTTGGGCGGCGGGGCGGTGGCGATTTTCCAGGCAAGGTAGAGCAAATACGCACTCCCTACCCAGCGCAGCGTGGTTTGCACCACCGGGAAGCGTTCGAACAGCACGCCTAGCCCCAGCGCAATGCTGGCAAACAGTAAGAAACAACCTCCTAAAATGCCCCACATATGCGGCATGGTGCGCCGAAAGCCAAAGTTGGCCCCCGAGGCGGTGAGCATGATGTTATTGGGCCCAGGTGTGAGCGTCATCGACATCATATAGAGCGCTGCGGGGCCAAGGATGAGCCATTCGCTATTCATTTTGTATCCATACAATTTTGATGAATTGGGTTGTTGGTGGGCATTTTTGTTAGCATAATGTGGCTATTTTTTACGTCAAAGGTTTTATTGTCACCATGACAATTTGGGTGCCTTCCATTGAACACATGACCGGCCCACGCTATCGGGCGATTGCCCAGGCCATTGGCGATGCCATTGCCAGGGGTGGTTTGGCGCCAGGAGAGAAACTGCCGCCCCAACGCCGGTTAGCGGATGCGTTAGGCGTCACCGTGGGCACCGTCACCCGGGGCTATGCCGAAGCAGAGCATCGCGGATGGGTGAGCGCCCGGGTAGGCAGCGGCACCTATGTGAAAGAGCGCAGACCAAGCCACGTCTTTGGCAGTCAGCCCAGTACGCAAGCCGGTGACGATACGATCGATTTGAGCCTCAGCCTGCCGCCACCGCATCTTTTAAGAGAGCAGGCGCTGAGTGCGGCTCTGACCACACTCAGTACTTCGGCGGATGCGCTCAGGCGCAGCGTGGCTTACTCAAGCTCCCAGGGTAGCGACCACCACCGCGCCGCTCTCTCTCAGTGGCTCACCCAGTTAGGCATGGCCCTCGACGCTGAGGAACTGCTGATCACTCAAGGCGGGCAGCACGGCATCAGTCTGGCCATCGGCACGTTGTTACGCCCCGGAGAGCTGGTTGCTGCCGATGCCTTGACGTACCCAGGGGCGATCAGCGCAGCCCAACAGGCGCACCTCAAGATGGTCGCCATCCCTTTCGACCAGGAGGGGATGTGTATGGAGACGCTGGCGGCCCAGTGCGCGCGTCAGCCGCCGCGATTGATATACCTTACGCCTGATCAAAATAATCCCACCGGCATCTGCCTGAGCGAAGCGCGCCGAGAGCAGCTCGTGGCGCTCGCAAGGCGCTACGATATATGGCTGCTAGAGGATGGCGTGCAGTACCTACCCGTCGAGCAGCGTGGCACGCCGCTCTATCGGTTAGCGCCAGAGCGCACGCTGTTCGTCTTTAGCACGGCAAAAGTGCTGGCGGGCGGGCTGCGTATGGGCGTGCTGCGCGCGCCACCTGCGCTGCTGGAGCGGCTGGCGGCGGCCTTAAGAGCGCAAAGCTGGATGGTGCCACCGCTCATGGTGGATGTGGTTTGCCACTGGGTGAGCCAAAGCGCGTCACACGAGCTGCTGACGTGGCAAACCCAGGAGCTGGCGGCACGGCAGCAGCTCGTCACGGACCACCTGGCGGGCTACTCGCTGAGCCGTCGGCCAAACGGCAGCAACGTATGGCTAACGCTACCCGATGGCGTACGGGCGCTCGAGCTGTGCGAGCGGCTCAACCAGCAGGGCGTCAAAGTGACCAGCGCGGAACCCTTCTGCGTAGGCAGCGCACCGGCCCCCCAGGCGGTGCGGATTTGCATCGGAGCGGCCGTTGATCAGGCGGCGCTTACGCGTGCGCTGTCCATTGTGCGCGCGAGCCTAGAGCAGACGCCCCTTGCGACCGCAACGGTCTAGCTAGTCATAGCGATCTTTCCAACCCTGATGGCGCACCTGCTCTTTGAGCATGTCGAGCACGTCGTAAAGCACCTGTTCGGTCACTTTGGCGCTGGTGTCGTCGACGGTCAACCAACTGTCAAAGCTGGTGTCGGCGGTGCGCTCGACGAGTTGACGAAAGGCGGGGGAGTGCATGCCTTGCGCCATTTCATCCACCAGCCGCTGGGCGACGCTGCTGATAGAAGCTTGCATCGCGCTTGATGCGGTTTTTCCCATGGGTAAGCGGTGTAGTCGTTGAATTTCCGGGCTCTCTCGCAGCGTGCGGCTCACCAGATCGTCGATGGCCATCATGATGGCGGTGCGATTTTGCTGATACGCCCGTCCGGCCGTCGCCTCGAGGCGCTCGGCAATTTCATGGATCAACTGGGTTTTGCGCGGCATGATCACCCGCTCGATGACGCGTTCGGTGAGCGAGTCGCTGGACATGATCTGCTCCTGAGCGTTGCCTAGCAAACGCAGCGCTATACGGTCTGAGAGCTCCTCCAACAAAATATCGTAATACTTGGCAAAAAATCGATAGACCGACCAACGGGTCACATCGATCAAGCGCAGTCGATGTAACCGGTGTAGGAGCGAAATGACGCGTAAGGCGCGTAGCCAACGAAACCCACTGAGTGGGATGCAGCCCAGCACGTCGTACCAGTGTACGAAGGGATAGAAAAACCAGCGGTGATAGCGCCGCTCGGCAATCGCGACGGCCCAGCCCAGGAGTACATCGGCAATGAAGACGCTGACGAAAACCAAGTCGATGGTGATGAAGCGGCTGTGAATCGTCGTATCGTAAAACTCGTGAAAGCCAGGTGCGATGGTGGCCAGCGACTGGTTGATTGGACCGATAAGGAACAGCGAGTCAAACAGCAGCAGGCTTAGGTTGAGGACAACGGCGGCAAGGATCAAGAGATCCCAGCCGATGTGCGCATACTCGACGGCCTTGGGCAGGTGGGGGTAGCGCTGCCTGATGGGCATGATGACTCCTTGTCGTCGCGGGTAGGGTAGCGCTTAGCGCTGCTGGTGATGCTGTTGAGTCAGCTCCTCTTCGCGCTCGGCCTGCTTACGCAGCTTCTTGCGCAGCGCCGCCTTTTCGAAGCGCAGCTTCTGTAGCGGGGTCTCCAACGCCAGCGGCGGCACCCGGGCGGGCTTGCCGTTGGCATCCACGGCTACCATGGTGAGGTAGCAGCTATTGGTATGACGAATCAGCTTCTGGCGAATATCCTCGGCCACCACTTTGATGCCAATTTCCATGGAGGAGCGCCCCACATGGTTCACGCTGGCGAGAAACGTCACCAACTCGCCGACATGGATTGGCTGTTTGAACAGCACTTGATCCACCGATAGCGTCACCACGTAGTGGCCGGAGTAGCGGCTGGCGCAGGCGTAGGCGACTTCATCGAGTTTCTTCAGAATAGCACCGCCATGCACTTTACCGCTGAAGTTCGCCATGTCCGGCGTCATCAAGACCGTCATGGAAAGCTCGTGCTGGCCCGGTAAGGCGCTGTGTTCAAGGCTCTGGTCTGAGGCGTTGGGTACATCAGAGGCGTTGGACATAAAAGTTACCCTACGATTAAAAATGCCCGCCCCCAGGCGATAGGGGCGGGCGTTGACGTCGTGCTTAGCTGCTTAGAACCAGACCAAGCCTACGGAAATGATAATACCGGTAATGAATAGCTGGATCAGACAGAATCCCATGATGTCCTTGGCTTTCAAGCCGGCAATCGCCAACACCGGCAGGGCCCAGAAGGGCTGTAGCAGGTTGGTCCAGGCGTCGCCCCAGGCCACCGCCATGGCCACGCGGGCAATGTCGGCACCCAGCGCTTCTGCGGCAGGTAGCATGACCGGCGCTTGTACCGCCCACTGGCCGCCGCCGGAGGGCACGAACAGGTTGACGATACCGGCGCTGAGGAACGACCAGAACGGCAGCGAGTTAGCGGTGGCAAACGAGACTAGCCATTCGGACATGCTCTGGGCCAAGCCTGACTGCACCATGATCGCCATGATGCCTGCATAGAAGGGGAACTGAATGACGATGCCTGCGCCGCCTTTAATGGCTTCGTTCAGGCTAGTGAGCAGGTTACGGGGCGTGCGGTGCAGCACGATCGCCAGGAACAGGAACATGAAATTCACCACGTTCAGGTTCAGGCCGCCGCCGCGCAGAAGGAAGTGGTCGAGCAAGAACAGCAGGCCCGGTACGCCCACCAGCAGCGCCAGCGGCATGCTGTTTTCGAGCTTTTCGGCAGGGCGCGTGAGACGGCCCACGGGCTCTGGTTCGTCGTCGAGCAGTTTGGGGTCGACGTAGACGCTGTCTTTCTCATCCGGCAGCATCATGCGGTTGACCAGCGGTACGGCGATGAAAAGGCAGATGACGATAGCCAGGTTGAAGAAGGCGAAAATGGTCGAACCGGTGCCGATGACGCCGATCTGGTCCGCAGAGAAGTGGCCTTCGGTGGCGATCGTCAGCGGCACGGAACCGGCCAGGCCACCGTGCCACACCACGAAGCCGGAGTAGGCGCTGGCCACCAGCAAGCGGTAGTCGACCTTGATCAGACGGGCCAGCTCTTTGGCGAACAGTGCGCCGACCACCAAGCCAAAGCCCCAGTTGATCCAGCTAGCCGCCAGCGAGACCAGCGTGACGAGAATGATCGCGCCGCCGGGTGATTTCGCCGTACCGGCAATTTTTTGCAGAATGCGTTTCACGGGCGGAGAGCTTGCCAGCATGAAGCCGGTAACCAGCACGAGCAGCATCTGCATCGAGAAGGTCAGTAAGCCCCAGAAACCGTCGCCCCACATACGCAGCACGGCCAAGGGCGTTTGGCGCTCTACCGCGATGGCGGCGACGGCAGCAATCAGGGTTAGCAGGAGAACGAAGATATACGGGTCTGGCAAATAACGCTCGACCAGCTTGACCGCTGGTTTTGATATGAGTTTTAGCATGGAGTGCTCACTTTATTCGTTATTAGGAAGTGCGCGGCTAATATACGGTGGTGCGGTACAATTTTCATCCCTCCACGGCCAATGCGTGGGGTGCTTAACATTGTCACATCATCTTACGTTAGCGCAGTTCGCTCGCCCTGCCCGTTGTGGCGTTCAACGCTGCTGATCAAAGGTGAGAAACGCCGGATGACGGCCGCCAGCGGGTCAGCCGGTAGTGCCGATAATAGCCAATGAGCACGGCCGAGCGGGTGAGCATAAAAAGTGTGAAGGCTAGCCAAAGGCCGTGATTGCCCAGACCCTGACAGAACCACCAGGCCGGCAGGTAGACGGCAAGGCCCGCAAAGATGCTGTTACGCATCTCTCGCACTGCCGTGGTACCGATGAAGACCCCATCCAACAGGTAGCTCCACACGGCAATCAGTGGCATGACGACCATCCATGGCAGATAGGCCGCTGCGGTAGCGCGCACGTCGCTGAGCCCGGTAAGCAGGGCGATCAGCTGATTTCCCCCTAAGGCAAATAGCAGTGCCGCAGCGGCAGAGGTCCAGAACGAAAAGTGGGCCGTCGCGCGTACCGTGGCGGTAAACTCGCGCCAGTCTTGGCGGCCGTAAGCGCGCCCCACCAGCGATTCGGCGGCATGGGCAAAGCCATCCAACGCGTAGCTGGTGAGCATGATGAATTGCAGCAGCACGGCATTGGCAGCGAGCACGGTATCGCCCTGACGGGCACCTTGCGCGGTAAAAAACGCCATGGCAAACAGCAGCCCCAGGGTACGCACGAACAGGTTGGCGTTGACGTTGAACAGCGCCGAGTACGCCTTGAGTGCTAGCAGTCGCTGGCGCTGAAAGTGGCCTTCCACATACCCTAGCTGGCGCAGCACCAAGTAGCCGCCGAAGGCCAGCGCGCTGTAGTCTGCGAACACGCTGGCTAGCGCCACGCCGTTACTGGTCATCCCCAAGCCCACCACGAACCCCAGGTCGAGCAGGATGTTCACGCTATTGGTCAGCAGCAGAATCATCAACGTAACGCGGGCGTTCTGCTGCCCTAAAAACCACCCTAAAATGGCGTAGTTGGCCAGTACGGCAGGGGCCGACCAAAGACGAATCTCGGCGTATTCCCGCGCCAGCGGTGTCGCGTCGGCGCTGCCATCCAGAAGCCAAAGGCCAAGCGAGATCAGCGGCGAGCCCAACACGATCAAAAGCATCCCGATGACGCCCGCCATGATCAACGATTGGCCAAGCAGGTTGCGCACGTCGCTCGGCGCATCGCGCCCGATGGCCTGGGCGACCAGTCCGGTGGTGCCCATGCGCAAAAAGCCAAAGCCCCAATAAAGGAAGCTGAATAGGGTGGCACCGAGGGTAACGCCGGCTAAATAGCGGGAATCGGGCAAGTGCCCGACCACGGCCGTGTCCACCAGCCCCAGCAGGGGCACGGTGATGTTGGAGAGTATGATGGGCCAAGCGAGGGTCCAAATACGCATTCAGAGTGACCTTCGCTCGCAGACGTTCAGGCACATCTTAAGTGGGAGAGTTAAGCGGCAGTAATGATGCGGTACTTCTCCATCAACTGCTCTTGGGTCTCGGGGCGCTCTGGGTCGAGGGGAATACAGTCCACCGGGCACACCTGCTGGCACTGAGGCTCGTCGAAGTGGCCGACGCACTCGGTGCACAGATTGGGGTCGATCACGTAAATCTCCTCACCGGGAGAGATCGCGTCATTAGGGCATTCCGGTTCGCAGACGTCGCAGTTAATGCATTCGTCGGTGATCATCAGGGCCATGGGCATACCTCACGAATGGCGTATCACCCGAGCAGTGAGATACCCGAGTGTTTTACTCAACAATTATCGATAGCTAGGTAGTGTAGTGCTTACGCAGCGTCTCTGCGACCTGTGGATGCACGAGCGGTGAAATATCGCCGCCCAGCTTGGCGATTTCCCGCACGATGGTCGAGGAGATATAAGAGTTTTCCACGGCGGGGGTGAGAAACACGCTCTCGAGTTCGGGATTTTGAGCGCGGTTCATGTTGGCCAGCTGCAGCTCGTACTCGAAATCGGAGACGGCGCGCAGACCACGTAAAATGATCGTAGCGCCCTGCTCGTGCATCATGGTCGTTAGTAGCGTCGAGAAACCAATGACGCTGACGTTGGGCAGCGACGCGCATACCGCTTCCGCCAGCGCGATTCGCTGTTCTAAATCCAGGCTGGGACGTTTGCCGGGGCTAGCCGCTACGGCAATCACCACTTTGTCGAACATGCGCGCGCCGCGCTCGATCAGGTCGAAATGACCGTTGGTGATCGGGTCGAACGTGCCGGGATAGACGGCGATATTCTCGCGGCGCAGGCTCATGTCGGCGTCTCCTCGTCTAGCGAACCAAACGGATTGTTGGGGGCCAGCGACACCGCCTGATCGTAGCCAGGTATGTGAATACGGTCAGCGTGTATCTCGAGTTCCGGGCCTTCGAGTACCGCGTCGCCAAACTGGTAGCGAGGGGCGTAGTGCCCCCGGTCGGCGTCGGCCAGATACGCTGCGGCGTTGGCGCGGACGGTTTCACGGCGGCCTTTCCATGCATCGATGGCCGCGCGGCCGTGGCGCTTGACCAGCAGGCGCTCGGTGACGTCGGGCGAGAGCACGACACCCGTGGCGTTATTGCCGCCAAAGCCTTTGGCGTTGACGAAGGCGGCATCGGCGGTAAACGCTTGCGGTGTGGTGAAAAAGCGCAGCCGCTCGGCATATACGTCATCGGCCACCGCATCCAGCGTTGGGATGCCTGGCAGCAGGCCGTGGGCGAAGCTGCCCAAAGCGCTGGCCAGCTGGTCGCCCGCCGCCGAGCCTTGCGAGTGGCCAATGAAGGCTTTGATAGCCACCACCGGCCACTGCTCAATGCCGTTCGCGCGGGCGATTTCATCGAACACGTGGGATTCGGTGGTGCGGTTTTTCGGCGTGCTGGTGCCGTGGGCATGCAGGAAAGTGCGCTCTTTTAGCGCGGTCTCCCCCAGCATGTCTTTGACTAGTGCGGCTGCCTTACCCAAGGTGATGTAGTTGCCGATGCCGGGCGCAGAGATAGAGCGCTTGTAGCCGTCGGCGTTGACGAAGACCTCGGGCACCGCGCCGAGGATATCGGCCCCTAGCTCTAGGGCGAGGCTGTCGTCCATCAGCAGCACAAACTGGCTGGCTTCGGCCATGGTGAAACCGCAGTTGCGAGCGAACGGGCGGCACGCGCGCTGGTAGTCGGTGTCGGTAAGCAGCTCCAAGGCATCCAGCGCTTTCAGGCTGGCGTCATCGGCCAGCGCGCCCATGGCGCGGAACCCTTCGATGATCTCCGGCGTGATCGGCGCGTCGGCGGTGCCCACCATCACCACCCGGCGGCGACCCGCGCGGATATCCTCGATGCCCAGGCGCAGGTTGTAGAGGAAGCTCGCGCACGCCCCCAGCGCCGCGCCGGTGCCGCCGACGCTACCCAACACGTAGGCATTGAGAAAGTCAGCGGGCATTTGCCCATAACCCAGCGGCATCTGCTTGGAGGTGGCTCGTTGACCGGTTACCAAGCTTTTCAGCAGCCCTCCCCACCCCTGGTCATCGAGCTGACCAATGGAGTTGCCCGCATAGACGGCAATGTGGTCGGGGTTGAGCTGCTGGCGCAGTGTTTCCCAAGAGAGGCCGCTGGCCCCCAGGCAATCGCTAGCACCGAAGACCGCCATGGAGAGCCCGCGCGGGTGGTGAACACTGCGGTACAGACTGGCGGGATCGAAGCCGCTGGGCAACTGGGCCGCCGCCCTGACTTTGGGCTCTTGCGCGTCAGGCAACAGCACGTCGAAAGCACCGGCAGGGAGGGTGACTTCGACCTGCCGCGCGTCGATCTCGCGCACTTGCCATCCGTCGGGCAACTGATCGGGAAGCTGGCGGCGGCGCAGCGTGACGCGCATCGGCTCGGCTAGGGTCATGTCGGCGCGTCGATTCGCGGGCAGGCCCGGGGCCAGAAAGCGCGGGTCTTCGTTGCGGCGAATCAGCGTGTGATTAAGCACCTGATTACGCAGCCGTAGGGCAGGGGCGTCGATGGGCTGTCCTGCGCTGTCGTGCCATCCGTTGTCGGAGTGCTCGGCAAGACGCATGAGCGCCGCCAAGCCTTCCAGGGTCTGGCGCTGCTGGTCAGCAGGTAAAGCATCAAGCACGGTGCGGCGGAAGGCCTGATGGCCCGAGGTTCTGCCGGCGGGATTGATGCCGCCCATGCCGACAATCACCGGTAAGTGTGACAAGCCGGGTTCCTCGTGGTGCGGTGGTTTTTAATAACAGTTATTGTCAGACCGAGTCGATAATGGCGACCGATCCGAGCTTAATCAGTGAGCTGAACGTATGGCTCGGGCGTGATCATAGCACCGGGCGTGCAACGGCGTCATGCCGAGCGCGCGGGAGACTGATAGAATCACGCTTTTTTTAACCCAGGGGATGGCATGCAGCACACCTCACGGCCAGTGACGTCCAATCAGCCCGGGCCGCATCACGATGTGGCCCGGCGAGTCACCCGCGCGCTCGCACATCCGCTGCGCAAACCCGTTGCCGATCACACGCGGCGAGCGTTCGAACGGGCTAACGCGTGGCGACAGCAGCGCGGTGCGCCTTTGATCCTCGACGCGGGCTGCGGGGTGGGCCTATCGACCCGACGATTGGCACTAAGGTTCCCTGAGTGCAGTGTCATCGGCGTCGATCGTAGCGAAGATCGGCTGGGGCGCGAGCACGGCGAGTTGCCGGACAATGCGCTACTGGTGCGTGCCGATTTGGTCGATTTTTGGCGGCTAGCACTGGAAGCAGGCTGGGCGCCCGAGCGCCACTATTTGCTGTATCCCAACCCGTACCCTAAGTCGGCCCACTTGAAAATGCGCTGGCATGGCCATCCTGTTTTCCCCACACTATTAGCCTTGGGAGGACGGCTGGAGCTGCGCTCGAATTGGCAGCTTTACGTGGAAGAGTTTGCCCAGGCCGTGAACATCGTCACAGGCCAAGCAGCTAGCGTCACCGCGCTGCAACCTAACGGTGATTATCTCACTCCGTTCGAAGCCAAATATGACCAAAGTGGCCAAACGCTCTGGCGTTTGTGCATCGAGTTGGAGCGCCCATGACATTTATCTATCTGGTTCTCGCGATCGTGGCGGAAGTAATCGCCACTAGTGCCTTGAAAGCCTCGGCGGGGTTTACCCGCCCACTGCCGAGTCTGCTGGTGGTAGGGGGCTACGGGGTCGCGTTCTATTTACTGAGTTTGGTACTGCGCACGCTACCCGTGGGAATTACCTACGCCATTTGGGCGGGCTTGGGTATCGTGCTGGTGACGCTGGTTGGCATCGTGGTGTTTGGTGAAACGCCAGACCTGCCCGCCGTGCTGGGTATCACGCTGATCGTGGCGGGTGTGGTAACGCTGCAGGTCTTTTCCAAAATGAACGTTCATTGAGGTTGCTCGACGTGACGAGTTTTCTGACTTTCTCCACACGCTGGCTACGTAACGGCGTCGTTGCCGGGGTGACGACCGCTGCGCTCTGCGCCAGTTCAGCGCTTTGGGCCGATTTCACTCGGCTGAGCCAACTCGAAGCAAAAGGCTTTGCCATCAGCGCCGAGGCGCGCTTGTTGGATGCCGATAGCGGCAGTAACCCGCTGTTGGGTAGCCTGAATCCGGAGCGTCAGCTCTCGCCCGCCTCGGTCACGAAAGCGTATATGTCGGCGGCCCTGCTGAACCGCTTTGGCCCCCAGCATCGTTTCACCAGCCAGCTCGTCAGTACTGGGCAGGTACAGGACGGCGTGTTGAGTGGCGATCTCGTGTTCGAGGGCGGCGGCGACCCTGGATTGACGACCGAAGACCTGTGGCGGCTCGTTCATCGGCTGCGGCTGGCAGGTGTTGCCCATGTCGACGGGGCACTCATCGTCAGCCAGTGGCGCTTTGGCCCGGTGGAGTGCATCACCACGGACCGCTGCAATGCCCGTACCCGAGTGACCAACGCTTATAGTGCGCCGCTCTCCTCGGCGGGTGTCAACTTTGGCACCTGGTGCGTCAACGTCGCCCCGGCGGCCCAGCCGGGGACGCCTGCGCGGGTGGGTCTGTGCGACAGCCAAGATCCGCTGATCGTCATCGATAATCAGGTCGTCACGCGTCCGGCCAATAGCGGCACCGAGATCAGCGCAGAGCGCCTAACCGACGAACGCGGTGATGTCATGCGCTTGACGGGGCAGATTTCCACCAACGCGGTGGCGCGGGATGTCTACCGTGGTGCGGGCGATGCCGCAGAGAAGACGGCCCAGGTACTGCTCAGTATGCTCAACCAGTCCGGTATCAGTGTGCGCGATCCGTGGCGCGTCAGCGCCAGCCAGCCGCCGAGTAGCGCCCAGCGCCTAGCCGCCGTGGATAGCCAGCCGCTCCAGGAGCTGCTGCTACGCACCATGAACTACTCCAACAATTACATGGCCGACGTGCTGGCGCTGAACTTGGTGGAAACACCCCAAGCGCAGCTTCGTCAAGCAGGGCAGGCCATCGAAACCTATGTGCAGAGCCTGCCCGGGCATGGCCCGATCACGTTACACAGCGGCAGTGGGCTGACCACTGACAATCGCACCTCGGCTCATGGTGTCAACGTGATGCTGGAGGACATGTTCCGTCAAAGCGCACTGTTCCCGAGCTTCGTAGCCGCGTTCCAGTCGCCCGCCAATGGGGTGATGCGCTTCATTCGTCGCGGCACATCCACGTTCCAACATAACGTCATGCTGAAAACTGGCACGCTCAACCAACCGTTTGCCGTGCGCGCTGCGGCAGGCTATTTCCGCACGGCCCAAGGGCGCTGGGGCGTGTTCAGCGTGCTGGTGAATGGTAGCGGCAGCACGCCTTATCTCAGCTGGCCCGAGGTGCTCGACCCACTGTCGTTAGATCTCGATGCAATGATACTGGCCAATTAATGAAACGCTTAGCTGAGGCACAACGGGCATGAAACCACGTCACACGGGGTTAACCCATTTATTGCACTCCACACGCTACTCCTGGAAAGGCCTGAAAGCAGCGTTTCGTAATGAGTCTGCCTTTCGCCAGGAGCTGGCGATTACTGCCGTGCTGCTGCCATTTGCCTGGTGGATTGGCGAAGGCCCGATCAGTTGGCTGCTGCTGGTCGGCAGTCTGTTTCTCGTGCTGATTGTCGAGCTGCTCAACAGCGCCATCGAAAACGTGGTCGACCGTATCGGCACCGAACACCATGAGCTGTCAGGGCGTGCCAAGGACATCGGCTCGGCCGCGGTGATGCTGTCGCTGATGATGGCGGGGCTGACCTGGGGGCTGTTAGGCTGGGAAAAATGGATGGGCTAGTTGGCCTAGAATGTCGTTGAGAATCATAACAATCGCTTGGCAAAGAGGTGCTTATGCAGTCCCACGATGCGTTATTTCCCACGGATACGCTCCCCAAGTCGCTCGCACCGGCGGCCGCCCAGGCCCACCAGCGCCTGAGTGAGGCACTGAGCCAAGCGGATAACATCGCCTCGATGGCCAAACAGTCGCTACCCTCCCGTCATTGGGACGCTCTAGCCCCTGCTCGCCGCAAGGCGTTGGCGCGGGTGGTGACGATTTCCACCTTTGCTCTCGATACGCTCGCGCGGTTTCCCCACTGGCTGGCCGAGTTGGATGCTGCCGGAGAGTTGGATAGCGCCCCCAGTAAGGAAGCGCTGACCCAGTGGTTGGATGAAGCCCTAGAGAGCGCCGAGGACGAAGAGGCGCTGCACCGGGTCCTGCGCCGTTTTCGCCGTGCGCGCATGCTGGGTATCGTTTGGCGCGATCTTGAACGCCCCGACGGCGCCTCCATGTGGGACACCGCCCGGTCGGTCTCTTGGCTGGCAGAAGTATGCACCGACGCAGCGCTGTGTTGGCTGGAGCGTTTCTACGCCACCCGCTGGGGCACGCCTGCTCCGCGCCGCGACGGCTCGCCCCAGCGCCTCGTCGTGTTGGGGATGGGCAAGCTAGGGGCTGGCGAGCTCAACCTCTCCTCGGACATCGACCTGATTTTTGCCTTCCCTGAAAAGGGCGAGACCGAAGGCGGCCGTAAGCCTTTGGAACATCAAGAGTACTTCACCAAGTTGGGCCAGCGTTTGATCGCTGCACTGGATGCCATGACGGCGGATGGCTTCGTGTTCCGCGTGGATATGCGCCTGCGTCCGCTGGGCGACGGCGGCCCGCTGGTGGGCAGTTTTTCGATGCTCTCCAGCTACTATCAGGACCAGGGCCGAGAGTGGGAGCGCTACGCGATGCTCAAGGCGCGGCCCATTGCCGGGGACCTCGACGCCGGGCATGAGCTGCTGGCCAGCCTGCGGCCGTTCGTCTATCGCCGCTACCTCGATTTTGGCGCCATCGAATCGCTGCGCGAGCTGAAGGCAATGATCAACCGCGAAGTGAAGCGCAAAGGCATGCAGAGCAACATCAAGCTGGGGCCGGGAGGCATTCGCGAGGTGGAGTTCGTGGTGCAGGCGTTCCAACTGATTCGTGGCGGCCGCGATACCGAGCTGCAGGTCACCTCGCTGCATACGGCGCTCGAGCGCTTACCGGAGCTTGGGTTATTGCCCCAAGCCGTGGTGGACGAGCTGCTGCCGGATTACGCCTTTCTGCGCGACGTGGAGCACGTTCTGCAGGCACTCGAAGATCGCCAAACCCAAACCCTGCCCAGCGATGACGAAGATCGCGAGCGCGTGGCGTTGGCCATGGGGCACGAGGATTGGCCTAGTCTCATCGCCCAGCTCGACGAGGTGCGCGAGCGCGTTCGTCAGCATTTCGATGCAGTGATTGCCGACCCGGAGGAGGACGCAGAGGAGCAGCAGAGCGAGGCCGGCCTTGCCCAGTGGCGGCTGCTTTGGCGCGGCGAGCTGGAAGAGGGCGAAGCGCTGGCTCTGCTTAGTGACGCGGGGTTTCAGTCGTCCGAGCGGGCGCTCAAGCGTGTGCAGAGCCTCTACAGTTCCCGGGCCGTGCAGAGCATGCAGCGCATCGGCTTCGAGCGTTTGGATGCGCTCATGCCGCTCCTACTGAGTGCCGTTGCCGAGAGCGATATGCCGGATACCGCGCTGGCGCGGGTGCAGCCCCTCATCGAGGCCGTACTGCGGCGTACCGCTTACTTGGCGCTACTGCGGGAAAACCCTCAGGCGCTGGAGCACCTCATGCGACTCTGTTCGGCGAGCCCTTGGATAGCCGAGCAGCTTGCGCGCTACCCTATCTTGCTGGACGAGCTATTGACCCCCGACACGCTCTACACGCCCGCCGACAAGGCGCGTTTGGGCGACGAGCTACGCCAGACACTCAACCGGATACCCGAAGATGACGAAGAGGCACAGCTAGAGGCGCTGCGGGTCTTCAAGCATGCCCAGATGCTCCACGTCGCCGCCTCCGATATCGCCGGTACCCGCCACTTGATGAAAGTCAGCGATTACTTGACCTACATCGCCGAAGTGATCTTGGAGGCGGTGCTGGCCATGGCGTGGAAGCACGTGACGCGCAAGCACGGCGCCCCTGCCGGATGTAATAGCCGTGAGCCTGCTTTTTTGATGATCGGTTATGGGAAGCTCGGCGGTATCGAGCTGGGTTACGGCTCGGATCTGGATTTGGTCTTCCTGCACGACAGTGACGGCAAAGGCAGTACCGACGGTCCACGTCCCCTGGATACACCGGTGTTCTTCACTCGCCTGGGCCAACGCATCATCCACCTGCTCACCGCCGTGACCCCCGCAGGCAGCCTGTACGAGGTGGACATGCGTCTACGACCGTCAGGCAATGCGGGGCTATTGGTCACCTCGCTGGATGCCTTCGCCGATTATCAGCACCAAAACGCCTGGACCTGGGAGCATCAGGCGCTGGTGCGTGCGCGCGTCGTGGCAGGTAACGAGGCGCTGGCCAAGAAATTCGACGCCCTGCGCGGCGATATTTTACGCAATGAGCGCGATCCCGACGCACTGCGCGACGATGTGGTCAGCATGCGCCATAAGATGCGTGACCACTTGGGGACCAAAGGGCCGCTGGAGAGTGGTCCCGACGCCACCTTTAACTTGAAGCATGACACCGGTGGCATGGTGGACATCGAGTTCCTGTGTCAGTACGCCGTGCTGGCGCTTTCCCACCAAACGCCAGCGCTGATCACCTATAGCGATAACATTCGTATTCTGGAAACCCTGGCGGAAAGTGGGCATATCACACCAGAGGAGGCCGAGCAGCTGCGCGAGGCGTATTTGGCCTACCGCAGCCGAACGCACCGCGCGGCGTTGACGGGAGAGAAGGCGTTGGGCCAAGTCAGCGAGTTTGCAGAGCATCGCCAAGTGGTGACGGCGCTGTGGCAGCGTTTTTTGGAGCCTTGATTGGCGCGCCAAGCATTTTTCAGTAGCATCGGTAAAAAGCTAGCCTGTTAACGACTGCTCCAGAGCGGCTATTCCAATAAAAACAAGGATGAACGTATGCGCACTCACCCATCCGCGCGGCCTCACCATGAGGCGGCTTGCCAATGATTGGGCAAATTATAGCCACGCTGCTGCCGGTCTTTTTGATTGCTGGAAGTGGCGCCGCCTATGGACGTTTCCGATCGCCTGATATCCGCAGTCTGAATACGCTCAATATGGAGCTGTTCGTTCCACTGCTAGTATTTGCCGTTCTGGCTGACCGCCAAGCGCCGCTGGCAGAGTACGCGTGGCTCGCCAGCGCTGCCGCATTGGTGGTCCTGGGGTCAGGAGTCGTACTGTGGCCCGTGGTGAAGTGGCTTGGGCTGGAAAGTAAGGTCTTCCTGCCGCCGATGATGTTCAATAACTCTGGCAACATGGGAGTGCCGCTGCTGGTGTTGGCCTTCGGGCCAGAAGCGCTACCGGCAGCCGTGGTGGTCTTCATCGTGGAGATGCTGCTGCACTTTTCGGTGGGCCTTTATATGCTGGACCCGCGCACGTCGCTGTGGCGGATGCTTAAAATGCCTATCGTCGCGGCCAGTGTGGCGGGGCTACTGGTCAACGTTGGAGGCGTGCCGCTGCCGGGGTGGCTGCTAGAGGCCATGCATATGCTCGGTGGCGTATGTATCCCGCTGATGCTCTTCGCCCTGGGCGTACGCCTGCTGGAGATCGACTTTAGCGATTGGCGTACGGGCTTGTTGGGGGCAGTGCTCTGCCCGCTCTCCGGGGTCATCATTGCGCTTCCGCTGATGTGGCTGCTGCCGCTGACGCCGCTGCAAACCGCCACATTACTCGTGTTCGCAGCGCTGCCACCAGCCGTGTTGAATTACTTGGTCGCCGAGCAGTATCGACTTGCACCGCACAAGGTCGCATCGCTGGTGTTGATTGGTAACCTGGGGAGCTTGATTGTCATGCCGCTGACCCTGGCGGCGGCCTTTGCCTGGATCCAGCCGCCACCCTGACAGCGGCTGGTGCAAACAAGGGGACACACTCAACAGGGTACGGAGTAAGAAAAACGGATTAGTGGCGCGGCTCGTCCTTGACTTCGTAACTGCCTTCGAGCGCATCACGCTGCCCCGTGGACTCCTTGCCAGCGTAGCTACCGCCGATGTCTTGAGCTTGGTCGGCGCGCATCTGCTCCATGCGTTTTTTCATCTTATGGCGCACGAACGGCATCATTGCCCAGCCAACGAGCAAGAAAAATAGCCCTAAGACGACGCCAACGATCATCAGCACGCCAAACGCAAGCCATGTCAGTAAAAGCTTTAAGCTGCCCACGAGCCCGGTCGGCTGCGTTTGGGCAGCCCGGGCACGCCACTGGTGCGCGGCTTGCCAAGCGGCATTACGTTGTTCGCGATTCATCTGTGGCATGAAAGCCTCCATCGTTCGTTTGCCCCCTTTGGAGCTTGTTCAGGCAGGCAAGTTCACTGCCGGTCGAATTTTCCACTCGACTTCTTTTAAAGCGTCATCAATCAGAGGTGGCTAAATGGGCTCTCTTGAGCGCTCGACATGCGATGACACGCGCTGAATGTTAGGCTTTACATGAAAACACTAACATGATGCGTCATGTTTTTATGAGCTAATGTTTTAAGAACAGCGAATGAGGGATCTAAATAAACGAACGCACTATATGCGTATATTTCGTTCATTAACCAGGGTGGTGCTATGACAAACCATGGAGGTAAGTCGGTGTTTATCGCATCGGCGGTGATCATTTTTGGCTTAGTAATCGTAGGGGCCTCTTTTCCCGATGCGTTTGGCAGCGCCGCAGAGACGGCGCTGACGTCCATTACCGAACTGTTTGGCTGGTTCTATCTCTTCTCGGTGTTCGGTTTTGTCGTTTTTCTGATCGGTCTTGCGCTCAGCAAATACGGCAAAGTGCGCCTTGGGCCTCAGGACAGTACACCCAGTTATAGTTTTTTTTCCTGGATCAGCATGCTGCTGGCCGCGGGGTTTGGAGTCGGCTTGGTGTTTTACGGCATGGCGGAGCCCATGACGCACTACATCAATCCGCCCTACGGGGATGTGCCTGCCGAAAGCGAGGCTGCCGCGCGCTATGCAATCCAATACAGCTACTTCAACTGGGGGATCCACCAGTGGGCCGCTTTCTCGGTGGTGGGACTGATCATCGCTTACTTTCAATTCCGCAAAGGGCAAGCAGGGCTGGTGTCGTCCGTTCTCTCATCGGTGACAGCCAAACATCCGCGTATTCGTCCCTATGCGTCTTGGCTGGATGTTTTTGCGGTAGTGGCGACCGTCATGGGCGTGGCAACGTCGTTAGGGCTAGGCGTCCTGCAAATGAATGGTGGGCTCAATGCGGTGTTTGGCCTGCCTGAGAACGGGCTTTGGCAGTTTGCCATTCTATTCGTGATGTTTTGTGCTTACATGGCCTCGACTTGGTCAGGGCTCGACAAGGGCATTAAACGGCTCTCGAATCTTAATATGGCGCTGTGTATCGGTTTGATGCTCTACGTGCTGTTCACCGGCCCGACCATCGCGATTCTCGAAACCATTACGCTGGGTATCGGCGATTATCTGCAGAACTTCATTGGTATGAGCCTACGAATTTCGCCCTACAGTGATAATCAGTGGGCCAGTAGCTGGACCATTTTCTACTGGGCCTGGGTCATCGCTTGGTCGCCCTTCGTCGGCACGTTCGTTGCCCGCGTCTCGCGTGGTCGTACCATCAAGGAGTACGTGTTCGGCGTACTGTTCGTGCCGCCGCTGCTGGCGTGTCTGTGGATCGGCGTATTTGGCGGGGCCGCGCTCAATTTGGAAATGAGCGGGAGCGATGTGGGCCTCGCGGCTGCAACGGAAGCCAACATCACCGTCGCCCTGTTCGAGATGTTCGATCTCATGCCGTTCTCTGGGGTACTGTCCGTGGTGGCCATGCTGCTGATTTTCATTTTCTTGGTGACGTCGGCAGACTCCGCTTCATATATCGTCGCGCAGATGACCGACAACGGCTCGATCAATCCGCCGCTCTACAAGCGCGTGGCATGGGGTGTACTGATTGCAGCGATCTGCTTGACGCTGATCGTCGCTGGCGGTCTTTCTGGATTACAATCTGCCGCCGTGCTGTCAGCTCTACCGTTTACCTTTATTCTGTATATGATGGTCATCGTACTGGTACGTGAGCTGCGTGCTGACCGTAAAGCCATGCTGACCCAGCTCTATCGTCGCCACGGCGAAACGCCCGTAGGGGCCGACGCCTTCGAGGCCGAGCAGCTGGGTGAAGAGGAGCGGTTGCGTCGTGCCCCTAGCGTGGTCAACCGGCGTATCAATAGCTAAGCAATGGCTTCAATAGAGGAAGCACTCATGGAAACAGCGTGCTAATGGCTCGACAAGGACGCCACGGAGCCACGCGAAGACAGCCCAAAGGCGCTGCTTTCGACCGCTGGCTGGATCGCTTGGTCACCGTGGCGGTGATCACGGCCATGGTGGTGGGCATCTCGGCGGTGATGGCTCACTGGCTGTTATGATGCAGTGTCCAAGGAGAGTGTGATAACGCCCGGCTATGCCGGGCGTTCGTGTATCTCGACTCGGTTACGGCCACGCCGTTTGGCCAAATAGAGCTGTTGGTCGGCAAGGCTCAGCAGGTCGTCGGTACTCAGCGGCCGTTCGGCGGACATGCTGGCTACCCCCATACTGGCCGTCAGATGTGAATGTGTGCTGGAGTAAACGTGAGGAATGGCGAGTGAGAGCACTGCTTGGCGAAGACAGTTGGCGACGTCCAGCGCTCCAGCGCTCGCGGTGCCTGGCAGCACACAAATAAACTCTTCTCCGCCGTAACGTGCCAGCAGGTCGCGGCTGGGGTCGATGCACTGGTTGAGCGCCGTTGCGACCGCCCGCAGCGTGTCATCTCCCATGGCGTGGCCATAGTGGTCGTTGAACTCTTTGAAATTGTCGATATCGATGAAAATCACCGACAGGGGCCGTTTGGCGCGATGCGCCCACTGCCACTGTTGGGCGATGAACATATCGAAGTGACGGCGGTTGGCCACGCCCGTCAGTCCATCGTATTGAGAAAGCTGATGAAGATGATCGCGCTGCTCCAGCCCTGATTGAAAGGCATTGAGGAGGTGGTCCAAGCTCTCGACCAAATGGCCCAGCTCGTCGTCGTGATGGCCTTTCAACGATGGTTTGGGCCACTGTCCTGGCCGTGCGGGGTCGGTTTGAGTAATTGCGGCGTGCACTTTCAAGAGCGGACGGGTAATGAAAATATGGAACAGCGCAATGACTAAGCCGCTCAGTAAAAAGGCTTCCACCACGCTTCGTCCCACGACCTCGTAGCTACGCTCTAAAAACTCTTGTGTCAGGTAGTCCGCATCCAGCGTGAGCGAGATATCGCCCACCGTCGCGTCGGGCATGTCACTGCCGATGTAGTAGCGTAGCGGCATGTCATGATTGACGATGTCGCCAAATAACCGCTGACTGAGCCAACTAGCGGCGGCTGGTCGAGTGGGGTAAAACTCTGCCAGAGCACGACCAAAATCGTCGCGAATCGCCACGTGAGCAATGTCGCTGTTACTGAACAAGCCAAACGCGATTTGATGCGCTAAATCGGGATTGAGCTGAAAAGCGGCTTCGGCCGCTGCGCCGTTGACGATGGCCAATTGCTGTAAGGTGCGTTTTTGTACGTCTTCGCGCATGCTACTGGCGTGACCGAGTAGCTCGATGCTACCGGATACCAAGCTGATCAAAATGGCGATTAACAGCGTTAGCAGGGCTTGCTTGAGCGTCAAGCGACCGCTGGCGAGATAAGGCTTGGTGATACTCACGACAGTGGCTCCCTTTTCGGGGTGGGCGGCGTGTCTAGGTGGCGCTGCAGTCGCTCGATCACGCTGCGTTCGACGCTGGGGTGACAGGCGAGATAAAGCGGAGCGTAATGGAAGGTAAACAGGTGCTCGATGGCAACGCCTTCTTCTGCTGCCAGTCGCTCTGCGGTCGCTCGTCCAGTGACGATGACATCGATCAACCCTGCCCCTAGCCTCACCATGTTTTCACGCTCGGTGGGCGCGCGCAGCACCTCGACCCCTTGGTTAGCCACGTAATCTCCCACGGCATCTTCACGAAAACTGCCTACCCGCCACTTACCCAACTGATCAAGCTCTGTAAGCTCCCAGTGTCTCGACAATAGGCCGAATGCCGACCACTCGTTGATGACCAGTGGTCCAACCCAGTGAAACAGCGGCTCTCTTTCAGAGGTACGGGTGGTGGAGTAGACGCAGTGGTGCTCGCGTAGCCGTGCTTCGGTATACGCCCGCGCCCAGGGTAAGAGGCGAAAGCGAGCGTCGATCCCGGCATGCGTCAATGCATGGCGTAGCTGTCGTGTGGCAATCCCGTCGATGTCGCCCTGAGGCGTCTGATAATTGAACGGTGGATACTCTTCGGTATTGATCGTGAGCAGCGGTGATTGAGCACGGCTGGCGAGACTGATACCGATGAGCAGCAAGCCGATTGCAACGATCACCCCGTAGGGCATCACGTACAAGAGCGTTCGATTAACCATCGCTACCTGCCTGTATGGCCACCGGGAGAGTCGTGACGTGTTCGAAAGCCTGCTGGAGTTGGGCAACGAGGCGTGAGTCCGTCTCAGCGTTGAGCGCGAAGTAGAGATAAGATTCGCTCAGGGTATAGAGAGGTACCACGATCTCGGCGGGATAGCCTGCTTGCTCGGCAATCCACTGGGCGACATCGCTGCTGTAAGCCCACAGGTCGACGCGCTCGTGGAGCAGCATATGCAGGGCGCTGCGATTATCCATGGCTGGTCGTATCAGTGCCTCTGGGTAGCCTGCCTCGGTTAGGGCTTGGGCACCAATGTCCTCGCGTATGACCGCCACGCTCAATCCCTGTTCGATGGCATCGTCCAGTGAGGACACTCGAATGTTCGCTCCCTGACGTGCAAGCAGCACGACATGGTCTCGCGCGATGGGACCTACCCAGTGAAACCGCGATTCTCGGCTCGGCGTGCGGGTCGTGGAAAACAGGACGGTGTTGGGCCGATGCAGGGCGAGTTCGTAGCCGCGTACCCAAGGGTAGTAGCGGATGTCATCCCTGCCCAGGGGAGAGCCCGCATGGGCCAGCATGGCTTCAAGCAGCTCGACGGAGCTGCCCATCAAGCGGTCCCCGTCTAAGTAGTTGTAAGGCGGATACTCTTCCGTGATAAACGTCAGCGATGCCAGGGATACCGTTGAGTCGTCCGCGAACACACGGTCGTCAAAAAGAGAGGCGGTGACGTCAGCGCACCCTAGCAGTAGAAAAAGGGTGGCCAGTAAACGCTTTTTTATAACGTTGCCATGCGCCATCTAATAGCGTCCCTGTTATTAATTTAATCTAGCAAAGTTAGAGTAACTTTGTGTGTCTGTCACCTCTAATCTGTTAACGAACTGGATAGCGAAGCGATACGGCGAACTGATACTCTTATGGCTCTTTTTAAGAGAGCGCTGATATGTCGTCTGCCCCCGTCATGCCCAATGCCACTGTTTATGCGACCCGGCGCGAAATTTTCGGCTGGGCCATGTTTGATTTTGCTAATCAAGCCTACACACTGCTCATTATTACCGTGGTATTTGGCGAACTCTTTACCACGGTTATCGTGGGCGAACGCAACGATGGTTATCGGCTCGCCAACTTTTTATGGAGTCTTGCGCTTGCCATCAGTTATTTGATGGTCGTGATCAGTGCCCCGCTATGCGGTGCCGTTATGGATTATCGCGCTGAGAAAAAACGCTTTCTGCTGTTTAGCTATTTGGCAACGGTGGCCACGACGGCGATGCTCTACTTTGTCGAGCCTGGCTACGTGGTGCTGGGCCTGTTATTGATCGTGCTCTCCAACTATGCCTACTCCATGGGAGAGTCGTTCATTGCCGCCTTCTTACCTGAGTTGGGTCCGCCGGATGCACTGGGGAAGATTTCTGGCTTTGGCTGGGCACTGGGCTATATCGGAGGGTTAGTCGCTGCTGGTTTTACGCTCATCGTGCTGGGAGAGGCGACGGCCGACAACTTCGAGCGCATCCGCTGGGTGGGTCCATTTGCGGCTGGCTTCTTTTTGGTGGCTGCCATCCCAACGTTTTTGTGGCTAAAAGAGCGCGGTGTGCCCAAACCCCACGGTGTCTCTTATCGCCAAATCGCTCAGCAGCGAATAGTGGGCACCTTCAAGGAGCTGCGCACCTTCAAGGATTTGAGCATCTTTCTTGTCTCTCTGCTGTTTTCCATGGCGGGGGTCTACATCATCATCGCCTTCGCGTTCATTTACGGTGCTCAAGTCATCGGATGGGATGAGAGCGTGCGCAATATCATGTTCATCATCGTGCAAGTCACCGCTGCTGCTGGTGCGATCGGATTTGGCTTTCTGCAGGATAAACTCGGGGCCAAGCATACGTACCAAATGACCCTGGCCCTGTGGGTGGCTGCTATCGTGGCCATCTGGGCGACCCCCGAAGTGACCGCATGGCTCAATCGGCAGTTGGGTTGGCAGTGGCAAGCGCAGCATGTATTTCTAATCGTGGGCTGCCTGGCTGGTTTGAGCTTGGGCTCCAGCCAGTCGGCCAGCCGCGCGCTGGTGGGTGTTTTCTCGCCGCTGGAGAAGTCAGCAGAATTCTTCGGCTTCTGGGGGTTGGCCAACAAGCTCGCCGGGGTGCTAGGCATCGTCATGCTGGGCATACTGCAAACGCTAATTGGACTACAAGCGTCTATTCTTCTTTGTGTGGGGCTGTTCATGGCGGCCATGCTGATCTGCTTAGGCGTCAACGAGCGCCGCGGGCGTCAGGCGGCGGTGGCCTGGAAAAGTGTCTAATGCCACGAGGTGAGCGATGATGACAGGCCGGGCACAGCGCGGCGGCATCGTCATGATGCTGCTCTTCTGGGTGCTGCTCATGGCAGTGGGCACTTGGTGGATCCAAGGCGGCCTGGAGCAGATGTGGCAGCCAAATGTACATCTGATGAATACCGCTCCCGACAATGCGCCGGTCACTCTCAAACGAAACCGAGCGGGGCACTTCGAGGCACCTGGCCGTATCAACGGAGAGCCCGTTACGTTTTTGTTGGATACCGGGGCCACCTATGTGGCGGTGCCCAGCGAGCTAGCCGAACGCCTGCGTCTGGAGCCAGGGCGGCGTGCTTGGTTCAATACGGCCAACGGGCGCGTAGAGGGGAACCTGACCCAGTTGGAAGAAGTCGCGCTCGGTGGAATACGCATGAGCAACGTGCAAGGCTCCATCAGTCCAGGCATGGAACGGGATACGGTGCTGTTAGGCATGAGTTTTCTGAATCAGTTAGCCATCGAGATCCGTGGCGGAGAGATGGTGCTTAGACTGCCAGAACCTTAATGCTGGTTTGTGTTAAGCGCACTCATGTGCTTAGCTGAAGGCTCATGGACGCTTAAACGCAAGGAGTGACAATGGGTATCGAAGTCGGCGGTTTATTAGGTTTGATCTGGCTCGTCATCGTCGTATGGGCCATCGTAAAAGTCGCTAAAAGCTCGGCCGGTGGGTTGGCCAAACTGCTCTGGATCATCGCACTACTGGTCTTTCCCCTTGTCGGGCTAATCGCTTGGTTCTTATTTGGCCCTAAGGGATAGCGAGTGTTAGTCAGTAGAGATATAAAAAGGCAGGCCGTGAGGGCCTGCCTTTTCTGTATTGAGCATCATGAATAGCGGCTATTCATCCATTGCGCTATTGGCATCGGTAGGCGGTGCCTTGTAGTGCCCGGGGATCTTCAGCTTCTCACCGTTGGGCAGGTCACGCACCTGTGTCGGCACATAAACACGTTTAATGACACTTTTGGCTTTGCCATCTCCCATGGGATCTCCTCCTGTCAGATTGTCGACAGTCTGCCACCTCACATTAGCGCTTGATGTTAGAAGAATCAAGCCGACCCAAGCTGCCCAGTAACGAAAGCCAGGGAACATTGATCAAAGGGCAGGCGCTGGCGAGGTTTTGAGGTATCCTGGGAGCTATCACGACCTGCTTTTGCATCGGGTGAGCGGGTGATAATACAAACTGCCTAAGCGGAGTGAAGAAAAAGGATGGTAGATCACTTGGAACAGCAATTTCAAGCACTTGGGGAACAGGATGCGGTCACCCCCGACTACCCCGACCAGGATCACGTGCTTATCATCGAAGACGATCAGCGCTTGGCGGAGCTCACCCGCGACTACCTGGAGGCAAACGGCTTTCAAGTCACGTTAGAAGCGGATGGCGCCAAAGGAGTCGACCGTATTTTGACGCTGCAGCCTGATCTCGTCATTTTGGATCTAATGTTGCCGGGGGAAGATGGTTTAGCGATTTGTCGCCGTGTTCGGCCCAATTTTGTCGGCCCCATCATGATGCTAACCGCCCGAACGGACGATCTCGATCAGGTATTAGGACTCGAAATGGGCGCGGACGATTACGTGCCTAAACCGGTGCAGCCGCGGGTGCTGCTAGCACGCATGCGCGCGTTGCTGCGGCGTGCCGATGGCCCTGCTCCAGATGGCGAAATGCGTCTTAAGTTCGAAAATTTGGAGATCGACAACGCCACCCGTGAAGCTTGGCTCTCTGGTGATCGCATCGACTTGACCAGCGCCGAATTCGATTTGCTATGGCTGTTGGCGCGGAATGCGGGTCGTGTGCTGACCCGTGAAGAGATCTTCAGCGATCTTCGCGGTATCAAGTACGACGGTCAGGACCGCTCCATCGACGTGCGGGTGTCGCGGATTCGTCCCAAAATTGGCGACGACCCCAATCAGCCGCACCGCATCAAAACCGTGCGCAGCAAAGGCTACCTGTTCGTCAAGGACAGTTAAGAGAGGTTGTGGCATGCGGCGAGTGCTGAGTCACGGCACGTTTTTGCGTTTCTACCTGCTGCTGGGGTTAGCGCTTTGCGTGGTGTTTTTCATCGCGCTGGGCGGGCGCTCTTTTATCGAGCAGGTGCGCCGTGAGGATTACCGTGAGCAGCTCGCCGCGCTGCCCATGTCGCTGATGACTCAGCGGTTAGCGGACGTGCCCATGGAGAGGCGGGAAGCGCTGCTGGGGGAGTTTTCGGAACAGTTGGGAATGCAGCTCGCGCTGCGTAGCCTCAGCGACGCGTCCCTTGGCTATTTTGAGCGGGCGCGCATCGAGCGTGGCACGGTGCTGGTGTCAGAGCCGCCGTGGCAGCTTCGTCAGCGCTTACCGACGACCGGCAGTGGAGAGCAGTGGCTGCTGGAAGCCACCTTTGGTGCCTGGAGCGAGCGCCAATGGCAGGGCAGTATGGTGCTGTTAGGTGATTGGCTGGCCGGTATGCCCGCCGAGGAGCGGCTGACGGCGCTCACGCGTTTGCGGCCGGGCAACTGGCCGCTGAGCCTGCTCAATGCGCTTCCCGACGATCTAACCACCGAACAGCAGTTTCAGCTCACCCTGGGCGGGGTCATTACCCGGCTCGTCTCGGACAAACTCTCCATTACGCTGCTTTATCAACTGCCGAATGAGACAGGAGGCGCGGAGCAGTGGTTGCAGGCAGGCCCCATTTCCCGGGGGGACACCCTGCCGCTGAACCTGCATCTGCCGCTGCTTGTCGCACTGATGGTGGTCCTCAGTCTGATCATTTATCTGATCATGCGCAGTATCGAGTCGCGGATGGCACGTTTGGAATTGGCCGCAACGCGGATCGCCAGCGGTCGTCTGGAGACGCGGGTCAAAGTAGAGAGCGGCGACTTTCTGGGACGCTTGGGGATGGCCTTCAATGGTATGGCGAACCAGGTGCAGAGCCTGCTGCGCGGTCAGCAGGAGATGATTCGCGCGGTATCTCACGAGCTGCGCACGCCGGTAGCGCGTATCCGCTTTGCGGTGCAGATGGTCGAAGACATGACCGACCAACCCGCCATTCAGCGTCAGCTACAGGGTATCGATGCCGATATCGCCGAGCTCGATGAACTGGTGGACGAAATTCTAACGTACGCCCGCTTGGGCGGTGAAACGGTTAACGGCGCCGAACTCGAAATGGCGCTGGTCGAGTGCCGAGCCATGGCCGAAAGGGTGATCGACACGCTGGCGCCGCTGCATGCTCGTCAGCAACTGACCCTGGTGCCAGGGCCGGATATCGAGCTGCTGGCAGAGCCCCGCTACCTTCAGCGGGCGCTGCAGAATCTGGTGGGTAACGCCTGTCGCTACGGCAAATCCCAAGTGGTGATTCGCCTGTGGGATGAGCCGCACTTGGTGCGTATCGATGTCGAGGATGACGGGCCGGGGATTCCTTTCGAGGCGCGGGCCGATGTCTTCAAGCCCTTTGCGCGGCTGGACGATAGCCGCGCTCGTAGCTCCGGTGGTTACGGCCTTGGTCTGTCGATCGTACAAAAAATCATGGCGGGTCACGGTGGCAGCGTTACCGTGGACAGCAGTCCCACGCTGGGCGGCGCGCGCTTTACGCTGCTGATCCCTCGTCGCGAATCGCCGGTTTAATGCCAGAGAGTACCGCAAAGGACGTCTCCTTGGCGGTGCGTAAAAAGTCCTGCATCCACGGCGCCTCGGCGCTCTCTTCCCGAATGGCCGCATGAAGTGTGCTCCAAATGCCTTGATCGCCGAGCTTTACGGCGCTGACATAGTCGCGCTCCAAATACTCGGTGAGCGCCCAGTTGGGCAGTGCACACACGCCGCGTCCGCTGGCCACAAGCTGCATCATCATGATCGTCAGCTCCGCCGTGCGGATCTCTTTGGGGCGCACGTTGGCTGGCGCCAGAAACTGCGTGAAGACATCTAGACGCGACTGTTCCACCGGGTAGGTAATGAGCGTTTCATCGGCCAGTGCCTCAGGCTCGATATAGGCTTGTCCCGCGAAGCGGTGCTGACGGGCAACGGCAAGCAGGCCCTCATAGCGAAACAGTGGTACATAACGCACACCTTCCAACGGCTGCGGATCGGCGGTAATCACCAGGTCGAGCTGTTCACGCGCCAGCGCTGGTAGGGGGTCGAAATGGTGCCCGCTGGGAATGTCGATCTCTACTTCCGGCCAGTGATCACGAAAGTAATCCACCGTCGGCATTAACCACTGAAAACAGCTATGGCACTCGATGGCCATGTGTAAGCGCCCCTGTTCGGTGCCAGCTAGACGGGCCAAATCCCGTTCGGCTTTGCGCACTTCGGGCAAAATCTCATCGGCCAGCGCTAGCAGCCGTAGCCCGGCGCGAGTGAACTCCACCGGCCGGGTTTTGCGGACGAACAGCGGTCCGTCCACGCGGCTTTCCAAATCTTTTAATTGATGTGATAGGGCCGACTGCGTCAAGTGCACCCGCTCAGCAGCTTCGACGAGCGAGCCGGTCTCGCGTAGGGCCAGTAGTGTGCGCAGGTGGCGTAGTTCAATCATTGTGACTAATTTTCATGGTTGGTATTAGAATCTTTAGTTTGATTCACGTTTGTGCGGTGCTCAAACTGTGTGAAATCATTCACGTTGGAAGGATTCATCATGACAGTGTCGCATATTCTCGGCTATCCCCGTATCGGAGCACAGCGCGAGCTGAAAAAAGTCACTGAAGCCTACTGGAAGGGCGAGGTCCGTCGCGATGAGCTGGAAGCCGCAGGTCAAGCACTGCGTCTTGCCCACTGGCAAGCCCAGCAGGCGGCCGGCTTGGACATGGTCAGCGTGGGTGACTTCGCCTTTTACGATCAAGTGCTAAACGTCTCCGTGTTGCTAGGGGCGGTGCCTGGCCGCTTTCAGGCTGAGGATGAAGTGAACGCAGGCTGTATCGACCTGGATACCGCCTTTCGTATGGCCCGTGGCCGCGCACCGAGCGGTACGCCAGCGGCCGCTTGTGAAATGACCAAATATTTCGATACCAACTACCACTACCTAGTGCCGGAACTGCATCGTGACCAGACGTTTACCTTAGCCTCCTCGCGGCTGTTTGACGAGGTGGATGAAGCGTTGAAAGCGGGCTTTACGCCCAAAGTGACGCTAATCGGCCCACTGACTTGGCTATGGTTGGGTAAAGCCAAGGGGAGCGAGTTCGACCGCCTCGACCTGCTCGATAGCGTTTTGGACGTTTACAGCGAGGCACTGTCCCGCCTAGCGACGCAAGGCGTCGAGTGGGTGCAACTCGATGAGCCTGCGCTGGTACAGGATTTGCCGCTCTCCTGGCAGCAGGCTTACGAGCGTGCCTACTATCGCTTACAGTCGACACCGCTGAAGCTGTTGGTCGCCACGTACTTCGGTTCGCTGGGCGATAACCTTCCGCTCGCGACGCGGTTGCCGGTGGAGGGGCTACACATCGATGCCGTGCGAGCTCCTGAGCAGGTGGCGGATGTGATTGATCGGTTGAGCCCCCAGCAGGTACTGTCGGTGGGGTTGGTCGATGGACGGAACATCTGGCGCGCTGACTTGGCCACGCTGCGCGAGCGGTTGCTACCACTGAAAGTGCGGCTAGGTAAGCGGTTGTGGCTCGCGCCTAGCTGCTCGCTGCTTCACGTGCCGGTCGACCTGCGTCAAGAGACCGAGCTGGACGCCGAGCTTTTGAACTGGCTGGCGTTTGCCCGCCAAAAGCTGGATGAGGTGGTGACGCTAGCGCGGCTGATCGATAACCGCGCCACGCCGGAGGATGAGCAGCGGTTGAGCGATGCCACCCGTGCGCTGGATGCACGGCGCGAGTCGCCGCGTACCCGCCAGCCCGCCGTGGGCGAGCGTTTGGCCGCCGTGACGTCCGCAGATAGCCAGCGTCAGTCACCCTACGTCGAGCGCACACAGGCCCAGCGACGGCTGCTGGCACTGCCTCTGTTTCCCACCACCACGATTGGCTCCTTCCCGCAGACGGATGCCATCCGTGCTGCACGTCGGGCGTTCAAAGCGGGTGAGCTCAGTCAGACGGACTACGAAGCGAAGATGCGCGAAGAGATCGCCCACGCGGTAGCGCGCCAGGAAGCGCTCGGCTTGGACGTGTTGGTGCACGGTGAAGCCGAGCGTAACGACATGGTGGAGTACTTTGGCGAGCAGCTCGACGGTTTTGCGTTTACCCGCTTTGGCTGGGTGCAAAGCTACGGCACCCGTTGTGTGAAGCCGCCGATCATCGTGGGCGACGTATCGCGGCCTACGCCGATGACCGTGCGCTGGAGCGAGTATGCCCAGTCGCTGACCCAAACGCCGATGAAGGGCATGTTGACTGGGCCGGTGACGATCTTGCAATGGTCGTTCGTGCGCGACGATCAGCCCCGTGCGACCACCTGCCGCCAAATTGCTCTGGCCCTGCGGGATGAAGTTTGCGATCTGGAAGCAGCGGGCATCTCTATTATTCAAATCGACGAACCGGCGCTGCGCGAGGGGCTGCCGCTTCGCCAGAGCGAGTGGCAAACGTATCTGAATTGGGCCGTCGAGAGCTTTCAACTGAGTGCTGCCGGGGTAGCCGACAGTACCCAGATCCATACTCACATGTGCTACTCGGAATTCAACGATATCATCGGCGCCATTGCCGCGCTGGATGCCGACGTAATCACCATCGAGACATCGCGTTCGGACATGCAACTGCTGGATGCGTTTCAGGACTTTGCCTATCCCAATGAAATCGGGCCAGGTGTCTACGATATACACTCGCCGAATATTCCCGATATAGCGTGGATGGTGTCACTCATGGAGAGAGCGTTGAAGAAAATCCCAGCCGAACGGCTATGGATCAACCCGGACTGCGGATTGAAAACCCGCCGCTGGGCCGAAGTCGAGCCTGCATTGGCCAATATGGTCGAGGCTGCCTTGCAGCTACGCCAGCGCTACGCCTAGATCCAACACCTCTCACCTTCGCCCCGCTGCGTACCACAGCGGGGCGTTGTCGTCAGCTCTTCGACGCGTAGGCGTATAGCAACGTTTCCTGAGCGCTAATCGCGTCGCCGCTACCAGGGTCCTGTAGCTGGTAGCTGCCGTCACTCTGTAACAGCCAGCTCTGGCAGTTATCCACGAGGTACGTTTCCAGGTCTTTGCGTACCCGGGTGGCCAGTTTCTTATCCAGCAGCGGAAAGCAGGTTTCGACCCGGTGGAACATGTTGCGCGACATGAAATCCGCGCTGGAGCACCAGATTTCCGGTTTGCCGTCGTTGTGGAAGTGAAATACTCGGGTATGTTCGAGAAAACGACCAATGATCGAGCGGACGCGTATGTTGTCCGACACGCCCGGAATACCCGGTTTCAAGCAGCACATGCCACGAATGATCAAATCGCACTCCACGCCCGCTTGCGATGCGCGGTACAGCGCCTTGATCAACTTGGGCTCGGTCAACGAGTTGCATTTGATGATGATATGGCCACGTTTGCCCTTACGCGCCACCTGAGCCTCGCGGTCGATCATCTCGACGAGGCGTTCGTGTAACGTAAAGGGTGCGTGTAACAGCGTATCGATCTTACGCGCCCGGCCCATACCGGAAAGCTGCTGAAAGACTTTATGCACGTCGGCACACAGTGTCTGGTTAGCGGTCAGCAGGCTGTAATCGGTGTAGAGCTTGGCCGTCTTGGAGTGGTAGTTGCCGGTGCCCAGGTGCGCGTAGTGGCGCAGCTCGCCTTTTTCGCGGCGCACGATATGCAGCATCTTGGCGTGGGTTTTGTACGCCATGATGCCGTAAATCACGATCGCACCCGCTTCCTGCAGGCGTGACGCTAGCTGCAGGTTATCCGCCTCGTCGAAGCGCGCCCGCAGCTCGATCACCACAGTGACTTCTTTGCCCTGGCTGGCGGCATCCACCAGGGCACTGACGATGGGCGATTCGGAGCCGGTGCGGTAAAGCGTTTGTTTGATGGCCAATACGTCGGGGTCACGGGCTGCTTCACGCAGCAGGTCTTCGATAGGCGAGAAGGATTGGAAGGGATGGTGCAGCAAGATATCGTTTTTAGCGATGGCGCTGAACAAGCTGCCGCCTTTCAGCACCTTGGGTACGCTGGGGGTGAACGGGCGGTAGAGCAGTTCGGGACGGTCGACATCGCCCAGCACGGCCATCATTCGGGTCAAGTTTACGGGTCCCTGGACGCGATAAAGATCGCCGCTTTCTAGGTCGAATTGGCGCAGGAGGAAGTCGATCAAATCGTCTGGGCAGTTGTCGGCGACTTCCAAACGCACACCGCTGCCGTAGCGCCTGGCCAACAGCTCACCGCGCAGGGCTGAGGCTAGATCGGACACTTCTTCGGGGTCGACCGTCATGTCCGCGTTACGGGTCAGGCGGAACTGATAGCAGCCCCGCACGCGCATACCGGGAAAGAGCTCCTCGGCGTGTGCATGAATCATCGATGACAAGAAGACGTACTCGGAGAAGCCTTCGGCGCACAGCTCTTTGGGCAGTGCCATCAGTCGCGGTAATGAGCGCGGGGCGGGTAGAATCGCCATGCCCCCTGAGCGGCCAAAGGCATCTTTGCCTTCCAGCTCGACGATGAAATTGAGGCTCTTGTTGACCAGTCTCGGAAAGGGATGGGAGGGGTCGAGGCCAATGGGGCTGATGACCGGCATGATTTCGTTATCGAAAAAGTCACGTACCCAGGCCTTTTGCTTGTCATTCCACTGATCGCGACGGCGAAAACGCAGCCCCTGAGCCTCCAGCGCGGGCAGCAGCGTGTCGTTGAGAATCTCGTACTGACGGGCAATCTGCTGGTGAGCGACCTCGGAGATCTCGGCCAATACGGCTTTTGGTAAGCGGCCATCGGCGGCGGTGGTGTCGTCGCCCAGGGCCATCTGGTGCTTGAGCCCGGCGACGCGAATTTCGAAGAACTCATCCATGTTGGAGGAGAAGATGAGCAGGAACATCAGCCGGTTGAGTAGCGGGTGGGCGTCGTCCAACGCCTGCTCCAAGACACGGATATTGAACTGTAGGTGTGACAGCTCGCGATTGAAGTAGAGCTGCGGGTCGTCCAAATCGGCTTCGACATGCGACTCTTTGGCCTGTACACCCGTGGGGGTGCGGTTGATGCGCAGCGGCACGATATCGACGTCGCTGCTCGATGTCTCACTGGGCGGTAACGTCGACGATAGTGTCGACGTGGAATCTGTTGCGTTGTCGTCCATGGTTGCCCCCGCAGTCGTGGTACTGGCCCATCATAGCGTTATAGCGTTCATTAAAGCAGTATGCGGGGGAAAGATGACAAACGAGTGTCACTCGGTTGTCATCTAAAGGGCATAAACGTCGCTCAGCGCTGCAGTAGACGTGCGGCCTCCAATGCAAAGTAGGTCAAAATACCGTCGGCCCCCGCCCGCTTGAAGCACATCAGCGACTCCAGAATCACCGGCTCGGCCTCCAGCCAGCCGTTGTCGAAGGCGGCTCGGTGCATGGCGTATTCGCCACTCACTTGGTAAGCAAAGGTGGGCACCTGCAGCTCGCTTTTGACCCGACGCACCACGTCTAGGTAGGGCATACCCGGCTTGACCATCACCATATCGGCGCCTTCGGCGATGTCCATGGCCACTTCGTGCAACGCTTCGTCACCGTTGGCGGGATCCATCTGGTAGGTGCGTTTGTCCGCCTTGCCAAGGTTGGTTGCCGAGCCGACCGCATCGCGGAAGGGGCCGTAGTAGTTTGAGGCGTACTTGGCGCTGTAGGCCATAATGCGCACGTTGTGCAGGTGTTCTTGCTCTAGCACTTGGCGAATGGCACCAATGCGACCATCCATCATATCGGAGGGTGCGACTACGTCAGCGCCTGCTTCGGCATGGGAGAGCGCTTGTTTGAGCAGCGTATCGACGGTGCGGTCGTTTTGAACGTAGCCGTGCTCATCGAGAATGCCATCCTGACCGTGGCTGGTGTAGGGGTCCAGGGCTACATCGGTAATGATGCCCAGCTCCGGTAGCGCCTGCTTGAGTGCGCGCACGCTGCGCTGAACTAGCCCGTTGGCGTTGTAGGCTTCTTCGGCCAGTTCGCTTTTTTGCTCGGCGCCAATGACGGGGAATAGCGCCAGCGCGGGAATGCCCAGCGCATACGCCTCTCGGGCCTGCTCGATGAGTAGATCGATCGAGAGCCGCTCGACGCCAGGCATGGAAGCCACCGCTTCACGCTGATTTTCGCCTTCCAGAACGAAGACCGGTAGGATCAAGTCATTGGGCGTCAGCGTCGACTCTTGCATCAAGCGGCGCGAAAAATCGTCCCGGCGCATGCGGCGCATCCGGGTGGCGGGGAAGTGGCGTGGGGTTGAGGTAGTCAACGGCTCTCTCCAAGCAGTAGCTATGTGGGTGCCTTGTCTAAGGCTTGCTGTGAGTATATCAGCCATGCCATGCAGCGAAAGCCGCCTTGTGGCGGCGATGGAGACTGTCTAAAGTGAGCCATTCAGCCGCACGAATGGCTCACTCAAGGAGATAAACATGACAAAGCAGGTAGCGGTCGTATTGGCGGGGTGTGGCGTCTTCGATGGCTCGGAAATCTATGAGACGACGCTGACGCTGTTGCGTTTGGATCAATTGGGTATCGGCTATCGCTGTTTTGCCCCGGACGTAGCGCAACATCATGTGATCAACCATTTGGACCAGTCGCCAGTGGAGGGGGAGAGCCGCAACGTGCTGCAGGAATCGGCCCGTTTGGCGCGTGGTGATATCAGCCCGATTAACGAGCTGGAGGCCGACGATTTCGATGCAGTCATCGTGCCGGGTGGTTTTGGGGTCGCCAAAAATCTCTCTGACTTTGCCATGCAGGGCGACAGCATGCAGGTCTTGGAGAGCGTGAAAGAAGCGCTTGCCGGCTTCAAAGAAGACGCCAAGCCCATCGGCTTGATGTGTATTGCTCCGGTAATGGTGCCGCGCCTGTTGGGCGATGGGATTGCCGTGACCGTTGGCCATGATCCGGGCGTGTCGGGGGCGATCAGCGCTATGGGTGGTCTGCATCGTAGTTGCGGCGTGGAAGATATTGTCGTGGATCACGAGCACCGGGTGGTCACGACCCCGGCGTACATGCTCGCCACGCGTATTAGCGAAGCCGCGACGGGGATTTTCAAGCTGGTGGATCGTATCGATGAAATGATGGAGTGAGGGGCACACTAGCGCATGCGCGGGGCCACTCGTAGTGAAAAAGCCTCTGTCATCGTGGGATGGCAGAGGCTTTTTAGTGGAACGTCGCAAGGGCGATGACGCCTACTCGTCGGTGTCGGCCTCTGCGCGGCGTTTGCGTACCAGGCGGCCAAACAGCAGGCCGACTTCGTAAAGCAGATACATGGGAATGGCCAGCAGGCTTTGTGAGATGACATCCGGCGGCGTCAGCAGCATGCCGATCACGAAGCAACCCAGCACGATATAAGGACGCTTTTTGGAGAGGCTCTCGACGGTGGTAGCGCCGGACAAAATCAGTAGAAACGTGGCAATGGGAATTTCGAAGGCGACCCCAAAGGCAAAGAACAGCTTCAAGACGAAATTGAGATACTGGTTGATGTCGGTCATCACCGCGACGTTTTCCGGGCCGGTTTGCGTGAAGAACTCGAACAGCAGCGGAAACACCACGTAGTAGGCAAAGGCTGCACCGGCATAAAACAGCGCCACGCTGGAGACCAAAATGGGAATGGCCAGCATTTTCTCGTTGTCGTACAGCCCCGGCGCCACGAACGCCCAGGCTTGATGCAAGACGAACGGAATGGCGATGAAGACGGCCACCACCAGGGTCAGCTTGAACGGCGCCAAGAACGGCGACGCCACCTCGGTGGCGATCATCTGCGAGCCTTCCGGCAGCAGCGACATTAACGGATCCGCCACGAAGCTGTAGATGTCATTGGCAAACGCGTACAGCCCGAGAAACACCACCAGGATTACCACGACGGCTTTCATCAAACGCGAACGCAGCTCGATCAGGTGCTCAATGAGAGGCGCTTGGCTTTGGTCGTTGTGCGGCTCCTGAGAATCGCCAGACATGCTCATTGGGGGTTGCTATCCTTATGATGATCGGCTGTTTTAGTGGCAGGGGTATCTTCTTCTTCGCGCACCGTTTTGAGCGCGTCGTCCAGCCGGGCGCTGGCGTTAGCCACACGCTGCTCGGTTGCCTGTTGGCGCTTGGTCGTCTGACCGCTAGGCTCGGGAGACTCGGCAATGCTCTCCACGTCCTGCTTGGCTTTCTTCAAGCTATCATCGAGCTTTTTCTGCTGCTCGTTCAGCTTTTGGCGCAGCTCTTCTGCCTCCAACTGGGCGCTGATCTCACGCTGCATGCCGGATACCGTACGCTTGATCTTGCCGATCCATAGCCCCGTCGTGCGTGCTGCTTTGGGAAGCCGCTCAGGGCCGAGCACCAGCAGCGCCACGATGCCAATGAGCATGAGTTCAAGGAAACCGATATCCAGCATGGCTTATTTGCGCTCTTCGTCGCGGTCGGCAGCGGCGCGTTTCTCTTCGGCCTGCACGTCGTAGGTGTTGCCGGTGTCTTCGTGGCTCACCTTGGCTTGAGGCTGATCGGCATCCTTCTTGTCGCCCTCTTTCTCCTCTTCGTGCATGGCTTTCTTGAAGCCTTTGACGGCACCGCCTAGGTCGGTGCCCACGTTACGTAGTTTTTTGGTGCCGAAAATCAGGATGATGATGCCCAGAACAATCAGCAACTGCCAAATACTGATACCACCTAACATATGCATTTCCTCATGGGAGCAGGGTTAACGTTGTGATCGGGATGCTTTCTCGTCGTGACCTGAGACCCCGAACCGTCGAGCGAGCTCATCGAGTACTCGCTGGTGGTCGAGATCCAGATGCGACAGCATGACAAGGCTATGAAACCACAGGTCGGCCGTTTCGGCGATCAACGCTTCACGGGCCTCGTCGCTGCCGTGCTCGGCGTCCTTGGCGGCCAGCAGCGTTTCGGTCGCTTCTTCACCGACTTTTTCGAGTATCTTGTTCAAACCCTTATGATGCAAGGAGGCAACATAAGAATCTTCTGGATTGGCGTGGCGACGCTGCTTTAAAACCTCAGCAAGGGCGTCGAGTACGGGAGCGTGGTTAGCGTCGGTCATGGTGTTCTCTTTATCGATCGGCGGCGTCGTTTCGTCAAGTGATGTCAGCGTATCAATGCCATAACAGGAGGAGTAAGCCCGCTCCAGCGGCGGCTAGGATCGGCCAGTCCTGGGTAGCGGCCCAACTGCTGAGCGGCTGCCAGGCCAGGGCAATGGCGACCAAGGCCAAGCCAATGCGTAAACGGTGCTGACGTTTGCTTTGCTGGCTCATTTGGCGGCGCATCTGACTAATCGCCGTGACCTGCTGATGGCGCTGGCGGTGTTCGTGCTCCATACGGCTCAGCGCTTGATGGGCCAGCACCGGCAGCTCGGGCAGTTGATGCGACAGCTCTGGCGCTTGGCGCTTGAGCGATTGCCACAGGCCACCAATGCCTGCCCGCTCTTTCATCCACTTTTCTAGATAGGGCTTGGCGGTGCTCCAGAGATCCAGCTCCGGGTAGAGCTGGCGGCCCAGACCTTCGATATTGAGCAACGTTTTTTGTAGCAGCACCAGCTGCGGCTGCACTTCCATATTGAAGCGTCGGGCGGTCTGGAACAGTCCGAGCAGCACCTGTCCAAACGAGATGTCCTTGAGCGGCTTTTCCAAAATGGGCTCGCATACCGTACGAATGGCGGCGGCAAACTCGTTGGCGCGGGTGTTTTCACCGACCCACCCCGACTCGATGTGCAGCGCGGCGACTTCGTAGTAATCCTGATGAAAAAATGCGAGCAGGTTACGCGCCAAGTAGTCCTGATCTTCCCGAGTGAGGCTGCCGACGATACCGCAGTCGATGGCGATATATTGCGGATCCTCTGGGTCGTCGCAGTTCACGAAGATGTTGCCGGGGTGCATGTCGGCATGGAAAAAGTTATCGCGAAATACCTGGGTGAAGAAGATTTCCACCCCGCGCTCGGCGAGCTTTTTCAGGTTCGTACCCCGTGCGATGAGCGTCTCCAGGTCGGCGACCGGGACGCCGCGAATACGCTCCTGCACCATGACGTGGCGACGGGTGTAGGGCCAATAGATCGTCGGTACGAATAGCAGCGGTGAGTCTTTGAAATTACGCTTGAGCTGGGAGGTGTTGGCGGCTTCTTTATAGAGATCCAGCTCGTCGAACAGCGTGGCCTCGTAATCGCGGATCACTTCGACCGGCCGTAAGCGTCGGGCGTCGGGCACTTTGGCCAGCAGCTTGGCCACTTGGTACATCAAGCCCATGTCTTGGCGCATGATGCGGTCGATGCCGGGGCGAATGATTTTGACCACCACATCCTCGCCGCTGTGCAACGTGGCGGCGTGGACTTGGGCAATCGAGGCCGAGGCCAGTGGAACGCGTTCGAAGGCGGCAAAGGCCTCCGGCAGCGTCATGTCGAGCTCTTTCTCCACCCTTGCAGCGGCCAGCTCGCCAGGGAAGGGCGGCACTTGGTCCTGCAAACGCTTTAGCTCGTCGGCGATGTCTTCCGGCAGCAAGTCCCGGCGGGTAGAGAGCATCTGACCGAACTTGATGAAAATCGGTCCCAGCGCCTCCAGTGCCAAACGCAAACGCTCGCCACGGCTTCGCTGCCCAACGGGTACCAACTGCAGCGGGGACAGTTTGAGCAGTAGGCGTATCCATAGCGGCAAGCGCTCGGCGGGAATCAAGGTATCCAATCGGTGCCGCGTGACGACCCAGACGATTTTAAACAGCCGCAGGCTCATCCGCGCTGCTCCTTAGGCGTTGAAGGCTTAGGCGTTGAGGGCGCTGCTGGTTGGGTCAGCCGCTTATGCAAGCGTGCTAGCCGTGCTTCCAGTCGGTCGGTGGCGATCTCTAGTTCGGTCAGATGGTCGCGCAGCACGTCGCGCTGTTGGCGGCCGGGCAGTAGGCGAGCCTCCTCAAAGACATACTCCGAGACATCCTGCAGCAGCTCGTCTTTGGCACGCAGTCCCCAGCGTGCGGCGCGGCGAATCCCTTCTGCCAGCGAGTGGGCGGGTATATCGCCCAGCCAGTGGGCCAGCTCGCCCTCCCAGTCGATATCCAGATCGAACAGCAGATCGCGCGTTGCCTCCAGCAGATGGAGACGGCCGCGCACGGCGAGCTTGCCATCGAACATCAGCCGTTCGATGGACGCGCCGCTCAGCCATTCGGAGAGCGTTTCGGGGGTCAGTTCCACCACGGCATCGACATCGGTTTCCTCCACCTCATCGCCGTGCTGTAGGTCGATGCCTGACACGTGATAGCAGATCAATAGCGCGAGGTGGGGCTTCTCCAGTCGAATCAGCAAGCGGCTGCCCGCTAGCGTCGCCAAACGGTTAGGCGCCGCAGGGTCTCGGGAAAGCAGGGCATTGATCGTGCGTTCACATCCGGCCAACAGCAGGGTCGGGGTGACTAGCATACTGACCTCATGTTCCAAGGGGTCATAGTTTGATGCCACGGTGGAGGGCAACGATACCACCGGTCAGGTTGGTGTACTCCACCCGCTCCAGGCCAGCGCTCTCCATCATGCCCTTGAGCGTCTCTTGATCCGGGTGCATGCGAATCGACTCGGCCAAATAGCGGTAGCTCTCGCCATCTCCCGCGACCAGTTCGCCCATTTTGGGGAGCAAGCGGAAGGAGTATTCGTCGTAGGCTTTGGAGAGCAGCGGGTTATTGGGTTTGGAGAATTCCAGCACTAGCAAGCGCCCGCCTGGCTTGAGTACCCGCGCCATGGAGCGCAGCGCCGCATCTTTATCGGTGACGTTACGCAGGCCAAAGGCGATGGTGATGCAGTCGAACGTGTTGTCGGGGAAGGGCAGGCACTCGGCATTGGCCTGCACGTACTCGACGTTACCCCCCACACCGTTATCCATCAGTTTATCGCGACCGACGTTGAGCATGGAGGCGTTGATGTCGGCCAGCACCACTTTGCCACGTGGGCCGACGAGACGGGAAAACTTGAGGGTAAGATCGCCGGTGCCGCCCGCAATGTCGAGCACCTGATGCCCTGGGCGGACGCCTGCACGCTCGATGGTCAGCCGCTTCCACACGCGGTGGATGCCCATGGACATCAGGTCGTTCATCACGTCGTAACGAGCGGCCACCGAGTGAAAGACGTCAGCCACGCGGGAGGCTTTTTCGTCGACCGGCACCTCTTGGTAGCCAAAATGGGTAGTGCGCTTTTCCGTGGGGCTCATGGGGCTCTGGCTCCCGAGTTCGAGGCGTTAGTTGTCGACCGTTAGGTCATCGCAAGTCATGGTTGGCAACATTGTAGCCTTCTCGACCCCGATTTGTCTGCGCTGCACCTGGGGCACCGCGTCACAGCTGTTTGAATTGAATGCCTGCAGGCTCACGGGAAGCGCCTGCCGCTTCCAAGCGTTCGAGATAATTTTGCCAATAAGCGTCTTGGTGGGTGGCCAGGTCGAAGAGGTAGTTCCAACTGTACAAGCCGCTATCGTGGCCGTCGTCGAAGTGCAGCTTGAGGGCGTAATTACCAGCTTGGGTGATATTTTGTAACCCAACGTCTTTTTTGCCTACCTGCAGAATGGCCGTATCGCCGCCGTGACCCCGCACTTCGGCAGAAGGGGAGTAGACCCGTAACAGTTCAACGGGGAGCCGGTACGTCTCGCCACTGGCGTAGCCAAGCTCCAGCTCACGTGCCTGCTTATGGTAGTGAACCCGAGTGGGTGTGGGGGCGTTCATGGATATAGCACCTCGTAACGATCAATCGCAAAGGCCGCCTACCCGTCAAGCGGGAAGGCGACCGGGGCTCTACCGATAGTGGCGCTTACAGAATGTAGCGCGACAGATCCTCATCGACCGCCAGTTCGCCGAGCTGAGCGTTGACGTAATCGCTATCGATCACCAGCGGGCTATCCATGTCGCCTCCCTTGAACGACGCCTCTTCGAGCAGACGCTCCATCACCGTGTGCAAACGGCGAGCGCCGATGTTTTCGGTACCTTCGTTCACTTGCCAGGAGATCTCGGCAATACGCTCGATGCCGTCGGGCGTGAATTCGACGTCGAGCCCTTCGGTGGCCAGCAGCGCTTGATACTGTTTGGTCAGCGAGGCGGAAGGCTCGGTGAGAATTCGCTTGAAGTCGCCCGGTGTGAGCGCATCCAGCTCGACGCGGATGGGTAGGCGACCCTGCAGTTCTGGAATCAGGTCCGACGGGCGCGACAGGTGGAAAGCCCCAGAAGCGATGAACAGGATGTGGTCGGTTTTGACCATGCCGTACTTGGTCGATACCGTCGAGCCTTCGATCAGTGGCAGCAGGTCGCGCTGCACGCCTTCACGAGATACCTCGCCACCGCTGGATTGACCGCTGCCCTTGGCGACCTTGTCGATCTCGTCCAGGAAGACGATGCCGTGCTGTTCGACGGCTTCCACCGCGCGGGCTTTGATCTCTTCTTCGTTGACCAGTTTGCCGGCCTCTTCATCACGTAGCAGCACCAGCGCCTCTTTGACGGTCACGCGGCGCTGCTCGCGCTTCTGCTGCCCCATGTTGGAGAACAGGCTCTGCAGCTGGCTGGTCATCTCTTCCATGCCCGGTGGGGTCATGATGTCGATACCCTGGCCTTGCGACGAGATTTCGATATCGATCTCTTTATCATCCAATTGGCCTTCGCGCAGCTTTTTGCGGAAGCTCTGGCGCGTACTGCTCTCTTCGCGCGACTTGTCTTCCTGGCCACGGGGCGGCGGTAGCAGCGCGTCGAGCACACGGTCTTCGGCGGCGTCTTCGGCGCGATGGCCCACTTCCTCTTTGGCGTGCTCACGAACCATCTTGATGGCGGCTTCCATCAGGTCGCGGATGATCGACTCGACGTCGCGGCCTACGTAGCCCACTTCGGTGAACTTGGTGGCTTCTACCTTGATGAACGGCGCACGGGCCAGCTTCGCCAGACGGCGAGCGATTTCAGTCTTGCCGACGCCGGTGGGACCAATCATCAAAATGTTTTTCGGCGTGACTTCCGGGCGCAACTCGTCATCGAGCTGCATGCGACGCCAGCGATTACGTAAGGCTATGGCCACGGCGCGCTTGGCATCCTGCTGGCCGATGATGTACTGGTCGAGCGCATGAACGATTTCGCGGGGTGTCATCTGAGTCATAAAGGGGCCTCAACGGTCGTTGATATTCAGCTCTTCGAGCGTCACGTGGTGATTGGTGAATACGCAGATGTCACCCGCGATGGCGAGGGATTTTTCGGTAATCTCACGTGCCGAAAGCTCGGTGTTTTCGAGCAGCGCACGGGCGCTGGCCTGAGCGTAGTTGCCGCCGGAGCCAATGGCGATGATGCCACGCTCGGGCTCGACCACGTCCCCGTTCCCAGTAATGATCAGCGAAGCGCTGTGGTCGGCGACCGCCAGCAGCGCTTCCAAACGGCGCAGGGCGCGGTCGGTGCGCCAATCTTTGGCGAGCTCGACTGCAGCTTTGGTCAAGTGGCCCTGGTACTTCTCGAGCTGCGCTTCGAAACGCTCGAACAGGGTAAACGCATCGGCGGTACCGCCGGCGAAACCGGCCAGCACCTTGCCGCGATATAGGCGGCGTACTTTGCTGGCATTACCCTTCATGACGGTGTTGCCGAGGGAAACTTGGCCGTCGCCTGCCAGGGCAACTTGATTACCGCGGCGAACGGAAACAATCGTGGTCATGGAGATAACTCCTTGGGGGAGGCGCGCTCCCGATGACTGATCGGCCGCACTGGGCGGCCGCATAAAAAGCGATTCCCAACAAAATGCGGGCGGCCGATAAAAAATCAACCGCCCGCAGGCGAAAGCCACCCAATAAAGCGTGGAGAGAGGCGAATAGCGCCTTGGGAATTAGTTCTGTAGCTGAATCAGCAGCGGCTCGATGCCTTGGGTGCTCATCAGGTCTTGGGCGCGGTTGAGCTCGCGAGTGTCGTCGTAAGGGCCGACCTGAACCCGGTGCCAGGTATCGCCGTTGGCTTGCACCTCGCTGATTTGCGCCAGCAAGCTCAGGTTGCGTAGGCGGCTGCGCAATTGTTCGGCATCACTGAGCTCTCGAAACGAGGCCGCCTGCAGCATGTAGCGGTTCGTTGCGCTGGCCGGTGATTGTTGGACGGCTGAGGCCTGGTCACTTGGACGCGTGTTGGCTGCAATGACCTGGGCAATGGGGTCGTCCGCCGCGCTTCCTGGGGTGCTTGCGGTACTTTCTGATGGGTCAGTAGTGGCCGTATCGCTCCCGGTGTCCTCGTCACTGGCTGCCACGGTGGGCGGTGTGACGTTGGAGGGAATGGCCCCGCCCGGCGCGATGACTTCGGTCTCGGGCAGCAGCGTGTAGAATTCGAAGGTGGGCATTGCCTGCTCGGCGGGCGTTTCCGTTTGCCGCGCGGCGCTGCGCTCATCGCTTCCTGCCGGTTTAGGCAGTACCGTGGCTTGAGGGGCTTCGCGCTGCTCTTGCCAAGGGGCCGTGCCGTGCTGATGCTGCGCCAGGAAGAAACCAGCGGCCACCCCGGCAATCCCCCATAGCCAGCCGGGTAGTCGTAGCCCGCCGCCGGAGCGGCGGGCCGACTTGCGCTGCGTAGTGGCTCCGCGGCGAGCGGGTTTGTTACGCGGGCTGGCCATGACTTACATCTCCTCTGGGGCGCTGACGCCCATCAGATCGAGACCGTTGCGCAGCACCTGGCGCACTGCCAAGCCCAGCGCCAAGCGGGTGTTGCGCAGGGTGTCGTCGTCGACCATCACTTTGACCGCGTTGTAGCAGGTGTGGAAGTCACCGGCCAAATCCAAAAGGTACTGGGCGACTTGCTGGGGCTCGCGGTTTTTGGCGGCGTGCTCTACCACCTCGGGATAGCGGGCCAAGCGGTTTAGCACCGCCTTTTCTTGATCGCTGTCGAGCAGTGCCAAATGGGCCGTGGCGATACCGTGATCGAAGGGGTGGCCAGCCTCTTCGGCTTTGCGCAGCATGCTGCACACCCGCGCGTGGGCGTACTGAATGTAGTAGACCGGGTTGTCGTTCGACTGCGAGCGGGCGAGGTCGATGTCAAAGGTCAGCTGAGAATCGGCGCGGCGCGCCGCCAGGAAGAAGCGCGTGGCATCGCGGCCGACTTCGTCGATCAGGTCGCGCACGGTGACGTAGCTGCCCGCCCGCTTCGAGAGCTTCACCTCGACCCCTGAGCGGGTGACCATCACCATTTGATGCAGCACGTAGTCGGGCCAACCCTTGGGGATGCCGACTTTGAGTGCCTGTAGACCCGCCCGCACCCGCGTCACGGTGGAGTGGTGATCGGCACCCTGCTCGTTGATGACGGTAGTGAAGCCGCGCTGCCACTTGTCGAGATGGTACGCCACGTCGGGAAGGAAGTAGGTGTAGCCCCCTTCGCGCTTGCGCATCACGCGGTCTTTGTCGTCACCGAAGTCGGTGGTGCGCAGCCACATGGCGCCGTCTTCTTCGTAGGTGTGGCCATTGGCAACCAGCTTCTCGACGGTGGCCTCGACCTTGCCGTCGTCGTACAGCGAGGACTCCAGGAAGTAGACGTCGAATTCGACGCCAAAGGCTTTGAGGTCGAGATCCTGCTCGCGACGCAGCCACGCTACGGCGAAGGCCTGGATGGCCTCCAGATCGTCGGCGTCGGCTTTGGCGGTCACTTCCCGGTCGTCGGCGGTGACGGTCTTGCCGGCCATGTAGTCGTTGGCGACGTCGATGATGTATTCGCCGCGATAGCCATCTTCTGGCCAGCTGGCATCGTCGGGGCCAAGCTGTTTGGCGCGGGCCTGAACGGAGAGCGCCAGGTTTTTGATCTGCGCGCCCGCGTCGTTGTAGTAAAACTCGCGGGTGACGTCATAGCCGGTGGCTTCCAGCAGGCGGCAGAGACAGTCGCCAATCGCTGCGCCACGTCCATGGCCCACGTGGAGCGGGCCGGTGGGGTTGGCGGAAACGAACTCCACCTGCACTTTTTCGCCCTTGCCGATCAGGCTGCGGCCGAAGGCGTCGCCGCTGTCCAGCACCTGCGCAACGATCTGTGCAGCGGCGTCGGCGGCGGCAAAGAAGTTGATGAACCCGGGGCCGGCAATCTCGGTTTTTTGAATGGCGTCGCTGGCGGGTAGGGCGGCGACGAGGGTGTCCGCCAGATCGCGGGGCTTCATGCCGGAGGGCTTGGCCAGCATCAGCGCGAGGTTGGTGGCGTAGTCGCCATGGGCCTTGTCTTTGGTCGGGTCCACTTTGATGGTGGGCGTTAAATCGTTGGGCAGCACGCCTTGGTGCTTGAGCGCGTCAACCGCGCCTTCGAGCAGAGAAATAATCGTATCTTTCATGTAAACATCCGGATGTCGTCGGTGGCGGCGTGTGCAGTCGCTAAGAGAATGCAGCGATAAGGCGGTCATTATCGGCAATTGGCGCGCAGTTTCAAAGCCGTATTCCCTTAGGCCAGGGTTTGTGGGTCGATGTCGATCGACCAGCGCACTTTGCGCGCCTCGCGGTGGGCGTCGAGCCACTGTACTAGCCAGTTGGCAGCGGCATGACGGTGGCTGCGTTTGTCTGCTACCAGCATGACATGCAGGTGATAGCGGTTTTGGCGGCGCTCCATGGGAGCGGGTACCGGGCCCAGGCAGCGGACCGGTACTCTGGCGTCGTTTAGCCACTGGCGCAGCGCTTGTGCCGCTTGCTGAGCCAGCGCAAGTGCTGCCTGCTCTTGGGGGCTCTCGATGCGTAGAAGCGCCATGAAGCTAAACGGCGGCAGTTTGGCGATACGTCGCTCCTCCAGCAGGCTGCGTGCCAGCGCGCCATAGCCGTGCTCGGCTAACTGGCCCAAGTGCGGGTCGTCGGGATGTAGGGTTTGCACCAGCACTCGTCCAGGGTGGGCCGCGCGGCCAGCACGACCCGCCACTTGCTCCAGTAGCTGGGCACTGTGCTCCAGGGCGCGGAAGTCAGCCGCATAGAGGCCGCCATCGGCGTTGACGACGACCACTAGCGTGACGTGGGGCAGATGATGGCCTTTTGCGAGCATTTGGGTGCCCACCAGCAGGCAGGGCTCGCCGCGCTGAATCTCTTTGAGCACCTGCTCGAAGCTCTCTTTTTTACGCGTGCTGTCGCGGTCGATGCGATGGACGGGCGTGTCAGGGAATAGCCCTTGAAGGGTCTCTTCGGTGCGCTCTGTACCGCTACCCAAGGCGCGTAAGTCGCCACTGCCGCACTCCGGGCAGGCATCGGGCAGCGCTCGGCGGCTGTCGCAGTGGTGGCAGGCCAGTAGCGGCGGCTGGCGGTGCAGTGTCATACGCGCATCGCACTGGCCGCATTCGGCCATCCAGCCGCAGCTATGACAAGCCAGGCTCGGCGCGAAGCCACGCCGGTTGATGAACACCAGCGCCTGTTTGCCCGCCGCAAGCGTGCTTTTGATCGCTTTGATGGCGCTGGGCAGCAGCCCGCCCTGACGGCGCTGGTGGCGCAGATCGATCAACTCCAGTTTGGCGGGCGGGTGGCGGCTGGGTCGTTGGGTCAGCCGTAGGTGGCGGTAAGCGCCCGTAAGCGCCTGCTGGAGGCTTTCAAACGAGGGCGTCGCACTGCCCAGCAGCAGCGGAATGCCGTGGTAGTGCGCTCTGGCAACGGCAAGGTCCCGTGCGTGATAGCGCAGCCCGTCATGCTGTTTATACGAGCCATCATGCTCTTCGTCGACGATGATTGCCCCAGGGTTCGCCAGCGGGGTGAAAATGGCCGAGCGGGTGCCGATGATCACCAGTGCACGGCCGTTGGCAGCGGCCTCCCAGACATCCAGACGCTCGGGGTCGGTAAGCCCGGAGTGAAGTGCCACCACCGGCACGCGAAAGCGGTTTTTGAAACGTGCAAGCGTTTGCGGCGTGAGGCCAATTTCGGGCACGAGCACTAGCGACTGTTTGCCTTTGGCGGCGAGCGCTTCGATGAGCTGTAGGTAAATCTCGGTTTTGCCGCTACCGGTCACGCCTTCCAATAAACAGGGGTGGTAGCCGTCGAGTTTTTCATGCAGTACGGCAAGCGCAGCGGCTTGTTCACGGTTGAGCGGCAGCGACGGGGAGGCGAGCAAGCTTCCGCCGGTGGGTTGCGCGGCAGTCAGAGTGATCTCCTGCGCCTCGGCAAAGCCCTTTTTGTGTAGCGCCAACAGCTGTTCCCGAGTGAAACCGTGGGCGTTGACGGCACGGCCAGGCAGGCCGTGCGGGTGCTGGCGAAGCAGAGCGTAGAGCGCCGCCTGCTTGGGCGCGCGCGTTAGAGCCGTGTCATCGTTGGGAAGCGGAAGCCACAGCGTTTGGGTACGGCCCGCCATCGGGTGTCCCTGGCGCAGCCTCGCGGGCATGGCGTGTTGCAACGTGTCGCCCAGGCTGTGCTGGTAGTAACGCGCCGCGAAGTGGCAGAGCCACTGCCAGTCGCTGGGCAGGGGGGCGTCATCCAGCGCTTCGCTGATGGCCCGTAGCTGCGCGCGGGGAAGTTCGCTGCCGGTAGCAAGCGACACCACCACGCCCACCACCTCTCGGCGGCCAAACGGCACTCGCACTCGAAGCCCTGGCTGCCAGCCACAGGCGGGCGCACGCGGTGCGGGAAGATAATCGAACAGGCGGCGCAGCGGCGAGGGTAGCGCCACTTTTAAGACCTGAAAAGCGCCTTGAGGCTGCCCCCATGTAGAGGACTTTGAAGAAACAGAGTCGGACAATTGGCCTCCGGCGATTAGTTTGCTAGAATGTGCGGCCGCTCTGAATCTATCGGATGGAGCGGTTAACCGGTTAGCAGTTTTTTCAAACCCGTATGCGGTGCCTGGCAACGGATCAGGTGGCGGCATATAGCTCATGAGGCTCAAGATGAAACAAGGTATCCACCCGAATTACAACACGGTCACCGCCAACTGTTCTTGCGGTGCAAGCTTCCAGGTCGGTTCTACCTCTGGTCAGGACTTCGCACTGGACGTGTGCTCTAACTGCCACCCGTTCTACACCGGCAAGCAGAAGCAAGCGACCACCGGTGGCCGTGTAGAGCGCTTCAACAAGCGTTTCGGCGCTGCTATCAAGCGCGGCTAATCCTAACGGATTCAGTCTATCGCAGGCACTTCGCGTGCCCTGTGCAAAAGCCCACGCTATGACGTGGGCTTTTTGCCCCTAGAGAACTAGGCTTTCATGGCAACGGCGAGTTCTTCGTTTACCCCCCCCGTCGCCAACCTTCAAAACGATTGATCTTCTTCTCCCCCGCGCTGTCTGCCCCTTTTCACGCTCTTCCCTCTGTCTCTCTTTTCCACAGGGTGCTCTTGCTGCCCGGGTGTGGATAACTGGTTTGCGCTGTTTGCTGGAATTAATTTCCAAAATTACTGCGATGCATCAATAAGGAAACCTTTATGGCTAATAGCGAGAAGCATAAGTTGCAGCAAATATCGCTTAAAAGTTCCGAAGTTGTTGGGAATGTAGCTAAAACGATCGTTTCGTAGGTAAGTTTACTACGTGCTTGAGACGCCTAGGTTTTTTCTATATTCTGATACGACTTTTCTACTTTAGGCTGATGAGACCTTGACCATGACGGATGCAAACAAACAGGCAGCTTTGGATTATCACGCTAAACCGATTCCCGGTAAGCTCTCCGTGGAGCTGACCAAGCCCACTGCGACAGCGCGGGACTTGGCCCTGGCGTATAGCCCAGGCGTTGCCGAGCCGGTTCGCGAAATCGCCCGCGAAGCGGAAAATGCGTACCGCTATACCGGCAAGGGCAACTTGGTTGCGGTCATTTCGGACGGTAGCGCGATTCTTGGCTTGGGCAACCTGGGGCCGCTGGCCAGCAAGCCGGTCATGGAGGGCAAAGGCGTCCTGTTCAAGTGCTTTGCGGGCATCAACTCGGTGGATGTCGAAGTGGATGCTGAAAGCCCGCAGGCGTTCATCGACACCGTGGCGCGCATCGCCGATACCTGGGGTGGCATCAACCTGGAAGACATCAAAGCGCCCGAGTGCTTCGAGATCGAAAAAGCCCTGATCGAGCGTTGCAACATTCCTGTCTTTCACGATGACCAGCACGGCACGGCCATCGTCACCGCTGCAGGTATGCTCAACGCGCTGGATATCGCGGGCAAGCGCATCGAAGACGTGAAGATCGTCTGCATGGGGGCGGGAGCGGCGGCGATTGCCTGTATGCGCCTGCTAGTCTCTTGCGGCGCCAAGAAAGAGAATCTGGTCATGCTGGACCGTCGCGGTGTGATTCACACTGATCGCGATGGGATCAACGAGTACAAAGCCGAGTTTGCCCGCGATACCGACATGCGTACGCTGGACGATGCCATCGACGGTGCGGACGTGTTCATCGGCCTCTCTGGCCCGGGCCTGCTCTCGGCGGAGCAGGTGAAAAAGATGGCCGCTGACCCGGTGATCTTCGCTTGTACGAACCCGGACCCGGAAATTCACCCGGATGTAGCCCGCGAAGCGCGCCCGGACGTAATCATGGCCACCGGCCGCTCGGACTTCCCGAATCAGGTGAACAACGTGCTGGGCTTCCCGTTCATCTTCCGCGGTGCGCTGGATGTTCGCGCCACGCGTATCAACGAAGCCATGAAACTGGCCGCCGTTCATGCGCTGAAAGATTTGGCGCGCGAGCCTGTTCCCCAGGAAGTGCTCAATGCCTACGAGCGTACCGAGATGAGCTTTGGCCGCGATTACATCATCCCCACGCCGGTGGATATCCGCCTGCTGGCCCGTGTGTCATCAGCAGTGGCCCAAGCAGCGGTCGACTCCGGCGTGGCCCGCAAGCCGTATCCGGCTCACTACCCGCTGAAAACTATTAATGATGTGTATGGTGGATAATCAACAAGGCCACTTAGGTCAGGACAGACCGTAACGGGGGGCTTTCGCCATGGCCGAAAAATGCTCCCTGCAATTTCGGCATTTCCACCATCCATGGCGGTCAGATGGCGAAAGTAGCGCCCAAGGATGGGTTTACAGCGCCCCCGTCTAGGGTTGTGCTGACCGGTATTTTACAACGCCCGCTCATCGCGGGCGTTGCCGTTTTTGGGACAGTGGTTCACGAAGTTGGATAGCGTACCAGCCCCTCTTGCGCCGTCGATGCCACCAAACGCCCATCGCGGCGATAGATATGACCGCGGGCCAAGCCCCGCGCGCCGCCTGTCCAGGGGGAGTCGATGGCGTAGAGCAGCCACTCATCCAGCCGCGTATCTTCATGCAGCCACAGGGCATGATCCAGACTGGCGATGCGCAGTTTCGGATCGGTGTACTTGATGCCGTGAGGAATCAGGCCGGTGGTGAGCAGATTGAAATCCGAGGCATACGAGAGCAGGTGACGATGCAGCGCCGGGTCGTCCGGCAGCGGCCCGCCAGCAAAACGGAACCAAAGACATTGGCCCGCCGGTGAGGCGCTGTCTGGATTGTCCTTCAAGTGTAAAAATTCGATCGGGTGGCCGGGGAAGCGCGCGTGCTTGGCATCGCCACTCTCGATGAGTGCTTCCGGTGTAGGCACCTGGGGCATGGCTCGCTGATGGTGGAGGCTCTCTTCAGCACTCTGGAAAGAAGCGCTGCAGAAGAAGATCGGTCGACCTTTTTGAATGGCCGTCACACGACGGGTGGTAAAGCTGCCGCCGTCGCGGATGGTATCGACCTGATACACCACCGGGCGGTGGGGGTCGCCGGGCCGCAAAAAATAGCCATGCTGGGAGTGTGGGCGGCGCTCGTCCGGCACCGTGCGCGCCGCTGCGGCGAGCGCTTGGCCCAATACTTGGCCCCCATACAGTTGAGGAAAGCCCAGATCCTGGCTCTGGCCGCGAAATAGCGTCTCCTCTAGGGTTTCAAGCTCTAACAAGTCAACCAGTGACTTCAGCGCATCGTTCATTCTCTGTATCCTTGCTGCTGTCTGTGATCCCACCGATGATTGCAAGCGCACCCAGTGCGGCCATCACGCTATTAAAACGATCGTTTTGCTACCTTAGCGGAGTTTGCCTTGATACGCAGCGATGAATTTTACATGCACCGCGCCATGGACCAAGCGCACCTGGCATTTGCCGCCGGGGAAGTACCGGTGGGCGCGGTGGTGGTGGATGCCCATGGGGAGATCATTGGCGCTGGCCATAATGCACCGCTGGCGAGCTGCGACCCTAGCGGCCACGCTGAGGTGCGCGCGCTGCGTGAGGCGGGCCAGCAGCTGGGCAACTACCGCCTGGAGGGCTGCACGCTGTTCGTGACCCTAGAGCCCTGCATGATGTGTGCAGGCGCCATGGTGCATGCGCGTATCGCCCGGCTGGTATACGGCGCGCCTGAGCCGCGCACCGGCATGGTGGAGTCGAAGGCCAACCTGCTGGCGCAGCCCTGGTTCAATCATCGTATCGTGGTGACGGGCGGCGTGTTGGCCGCGCCCGCCAAGCGGCTGCTCAAGCAGTTCTTCGCCGAGAAACGCTAGCCGGGCTATGGCTCGATGGGTGGCACGATATCGAACAGCAGCAGCGGCTCTTCGCTAGCAGGGGCCTGCTCTAGCTGAAAGAATTGCTGTCGGCTGCGCTCCACGTACTCGATCATCTCGTAGTAGCGACGGATGTTGCGCACGTAGATCACCGGCTCGCCGCCCCGCGCATAGCCGTGGCGGGTTTGGCTATGCCACTCCCGCTCTTGCAGCAGCGGCAGCGCTGCGCGAACGTCCTGCCAGCGATCGGGATCGCCGCCACGCATCTCGGCAATCTTACGGGCATCGTAAAGGTGGCCAAGCCCCACGTTATACGCCGCCATGGCCATATAGAGTCGATCGTCTCCCGTAATGCTGTCGGGCAGACGATCTTTGATGCTGCGCAGGTAGCGCGCGCCGCCGTCGATGCTTTGTGCAGCATCGGTACGGTCGGCCACGCCCATCTCGCTGGCGGTGGGATTGGTCAGCATCATGAGGCCACGTACTCCGGTGGGGGAGACGGCGGTTGGGTCCCAGTGCGACTCTTGATAACCCACGGCAGCCAGCAGTTTCCAATCGAACCCCGTGTCCCGGGCAGCCTGTTTGAAGAGCTCGGTGTAGCTCGGTAAGCGCTCATCGAGATGGGCAAGAAACGTCCGTGTGCCGACGTATTCGAGGTAGTCATCGTGACCAAAATAGCGGCTCACGAGCCCGTCGAGCGTGCCGTTTTCCTGCAGCTCTTGCAGGAACTGGTTGGCGGCGTCGAGCAGCCCTAGCCCCCGGCCGCTGGGTACGGCCCACGCCAACGAGAGCGGCTCGCCTAAAAAGAAACCACGCTCGACGTTAGGGAAAAACAGCCGGTTCAAACGAAACTGGTGATCGAAAATGATCGCGGCATCCAGGGTGCCGCGCTCGACGCGGGCCAGTAGTTCGGCCACTTCGAGCTCGTGGGACTCCTTCCAGCTCAGGTTGGGGTAGTCGCGCTGCAGCGAGCGTAGCGCTTGGCTGGTGCCCGCTTCGCTCAGCGTGCCTAGCTCCAAGCCAACGAGGTCGGCGGGTTCGTCGATACCGTTGAGCCCACGTCGGTACACCACCAAGGGCTGCATGTGAATGATCGAGCGGGTGTAGTGGATGCCTGGGGAGTCCGCCAGCAAGGGCAGGGCGGCGGCGCCCAGGTCGCCCTGTTCGCGCACGGCGGGTAGCACGCTCTCCGGATGGTGGCTCGCGTTCAGGTTGAGACTGACCCCCAGGTAGTCCGCAAAGCGGTGCATCAGCTCGTACTCGAAACCGGTAGGGCCCTGACGGCCTTCATAATAGGTGGTGGGGGTGTTGCGAGTGTGGATCGTGATGAACTCTTTGGCTTGGATCTGCGCGAGATGTTCACCGCTCGTCATGGATGCACTGCGCGGCACTAAAAATAGTAAAAGCGTCGCGATCATCGCGAAATACGCCCGGTAATAGGCAAGAAAGTGTTGGGTAATCGATGTCGGCATGGGGGCTTGTCAACATGGAACAGTCTGCCACGATACCCAGCCTGTTAGACGCTGTCACCTTGTTGATTTCGTGTGAACGCCGCTTTCCAGTATCATAGCGGGATTGCCGCACAGCGGCCCGGTGATTTCCTGCTCGAACTCTTCCTGCTTTAGAGGCTCCCAGATATGCTCGAACTGCGAGGCGCACCCGCCCTTTCCGCCTTCCGCCATGAACGGCTGTTAACGGTGTTGCGTGACCGTGTTCCAGAGGTGGAGGCACTGTCTGCCCACTACGTCCACTTCATCGACCACCACGACGAGCTCGATCAGGCTGCTCAGGAGCGGTTGGCGGAACTGCTGGCGTACGGCAGTCGCGAGCGCCAGGCAACCCCCGATGACGCACAGCGTTTTTTGGTCGTGCCGCGTCTGGGTACCCAGTCACCGTGGTCCTCTAAAGCAACCGACATCGCCCATAACTGCGGGCTAAGCCAGATAAGCCGCATCGAGCGCGGCATCGATTACCGTATAGGCCTGCGCGGCACCCCCAGTGCCGAACAGCTCGAAACGATCAGCGCGCTGCTGCATGATCGGATGACCGAAAACGTGCTGGCCGACGCGGCCGATGCCAGCAAGCTGTTCGCTCACCACGCGCCGGCGCCGCTGGGCAGCGTCGACATTTTGGAAGGCGGCCGCGAGGCACTGGTGGTCGCCAACCGTGAGCTGGGACTGGCGTTGGCAGACGATGAGGTCGATTATCTGGTAGCCGCCTTCATCGAGCTTGGCCGCAACCCCAGCGACGTAGAACTGATGATGTTCGCCCAGGCGAACTCGGAGCACTGCCGTCACAAGATCTTCAACGCGGATTGGATCATCGACGGAGAAGCTCAGAGCCATTCGTTGTTCAAGATGATCAAGAACACGTTCGCCACGTCGCCGGACAACGTGCTCTCCGCCTACAGCGATAACGCGGCGGTGATCAAAGGCAGCCATGGCGGTCGCTTTTTCCCCACGCCGCTTACCGGGGCCGAGGGAGAGCGCGCCCGCTACGACGCCCACCAAGAGCCCATCCACATTCTTATGAAGGTGGAGACCCACAACCACCCCACGGCCATTGCCCCCTTCCCCGGTGCGGCCACCGGCTCTGGCGGTGAGATTCGTGATGAAGGCGCGACCGGTATCGGCGGTAAGCCAAAAGCAGGCCTGGCGGGCTTTACCGTCTCCAACCTGCGTATCCCCGAGTTCGTGCAACCCTGGGAGGCCTTCGATTACGGCAAACCCGAGCGTATGCAGTCGGCGCTCACTATCATGCTGGACGGCCCGATTGGCGGTGCGGCCTTCAATAACGAGTTCGGCCGACCCAATTTGGCCGGCTACTTCCGTACCTATGAGCAGGATGCCCTCAGTGCCGAAGGCATCGAGCGTCGCGGTTACCACAAGCCGATCATGATTGCCGGTGGCTACGGCAACATTCGTGCCCAGCACGTCCAGAAGGGCGAGATTCCGGTGGGCGGCAAGCTGATCGTGATGGGCGGCCCGGCGATGTTGATCGGTCTGGGCGGCGGTGCGGCGTCCAGTATGGCGTCCGGTGAGTCCAGCGCGGATCTGGACTTTGCCTCTGTGCAGCGGGAAAACCCGGAAATCGAGCGTCGTGCCCAAGAGGTCATCGACCGCTGCTGGGCGCTGGGCGAGAAAAACCCCATTCGCTTTATTCATGACGTGGGCGCGGGCGGGCTGTCCAATGCCCTGCCGGAGCTGGTCAAGGACGGTAACCGTGGCGGCCTGTTCGACCTGCGCGCGGTGCCCAACGCCGAGCCGGGTATGAGCCCGCTAGAGATCTGGTGCAACGAAGCCCAGGAGCGCTACGTGCTGGCGGTTGCTCCAGAGGATCTCGATACCTTCGACGCGCTGTGCAAGCGCGAGCGTTGCCCCTACGCGGTGGTGGGTGAAGCCCAGGCGGAGCACCATCTGGAAGTGCGTGACGGCCACTTCGAGACCAAACCCGTCGATCTGCCCATGAGCGTGCTGTTTGGCAAGCCGCCAAAAATGACCCGTTCGTTCGAGCGCCAAACGCCGGAGCTGTCGGGCGTGATGCTGGATAACCTGGACCTGCGCGAAGCGATGGACCGGGTACTACGCCTGCCTACGGTGGCTTCGAAAAGCTTCCTGATCACCATCGGCGACCGTTCCATCACTGGTCAAGTCGCCCGCGATCAGATGGTCGGCCCCTGGCAGGTGCCGGTGGCCGATGTGGCGGTGACCACCGCGAGCTTCGATACCCACGCCGGTGAAGCCATGGCCATGGGCGAGCGCCCGCCGGTGGCGCTGATCGATCCTGCCGCCAGTGCCCGTTTGGCAGTGGCCGAAGCGATCACCAACCTCGCCGCTGCGCCAATTGCCAAACTCTCGGATATCAAGCTTTCCGCCAACTGGATGAGTGCCGCCGATCACCCCGGTGAAAACCAGGCGCTGTACGACGCGGTTCATGCCGTTGGCATGGAGCTGTGCCCCGCGCTCGGGATCGCCGTGCCGGTGGGCAAGGACTCCATGTCCATGCGCACCGCGTGGCAAGAGGGCGGCGACGCCGAAGAGAAAAGCATTACCTCGCCGCTGTCGCTGGTCGTGACCGGGTTTGCACCGGTGACCGACGCGCTAGCGACGCTGACGCCGCAGATCAATCTGGAGCAGGACGAGTCCGACCTGATTCTGATCGACCTGGGCAACGGCCAGAACCGTTTAGGCGGCTCGGCGCTGGCGCAGGTGTACGGGCAAGTGGGTGACGAGTGCCCCGATGTGGACGACCCGGAAGATCTGAAAGCATTTTTCGAAGTGATCCAGGGCCTGAACCGCGACGGCAAGCTGCTGGCCTACCACGACCGCAGCGACGGCGGCCTTCTGGTGACGCTGCTGGAGATGGCCTTTGCCGCGCACGCCGGGCTCGAGATCAAGCTCGACTGGCTGATCGATGAGCCGGTGGAAGCCTTCAGCGCGCTGTTCTCCGAAGAGCTGGGCGCGGTGATTCAGGTCAATCGCCAGCACACCGAAGAGGTGCTGACCCAGTTCGCCATGGCGGGTATCGAAACCTGCGGCGTGATTGCCCGCCCGCGTTACGACGACCAAGTGCGGGTGACGCTGTTCGAAGAGCCGCTGCTGGAGACTACGCGCCAGCTAACCCAGCGTACCTGGGCCGAAACCAGCTACCGCATGCAGGCGCTGCGGGATAACCCCGAGTGTGCGAAGAACGAGTTCGATAACCTGCTCGACGTGCGCGATCCAGGGCTTAGCGCCGAACCGACCTTCGATATCAACGACGATATCAGCGCGCCCTATATCAACACCACCAAGCCCGCCGTGGCCGTGCTTCGCGAGCAGGGCGTCAACGGTCAGGTCGAGATGGCCTGGGCCTTCCACAAAGCGGGTTTTGACGCGGTGGATGTGCACATGAGCGACATCCTCGCAGGTCGTGTCTCGCTGGAGGAGTTCAAAGGCTTAGTGGCCTGTGGCGGTTTCTCCTACGGCGATGTACTCGGCGCAGGCGGCGGCTGGGCGAAATCGGTGCTGTTCAACGAGCGCGCCCGCGAGCAGTTCGAGGCCTTCTTCACTCGGGACGACAGTTTCTCACTGGGCGTGTGCAACGGCTGCCAGATGCTCTCGCAGCTCAAGACGCTGATTCCTGGGGCTGAAAGCTGGCCCGATTTCGTGCGTAACGAGTCTGAGCAGTTCGAGGCGCGCGTATCGATGGTACGGGTAGAAAAGAGCCCCTCGATTTTGCTGGCGGGCATGGAAGGCTCCAAGCTGCCGATTGCCGTGGCACACGGAGAAGGCCGCGCCGAGTTCCGCGATACGGCGCATCTGCGCAGCATGCAGTCGAGCAGCCAAATTGCCCTGCGCTATATCGATAACTACGGCCAAGTCACTACGCGCTACCCGGCCAACCCCAACGGCTCGCCGTCGGGTATCACGGGCCTGACCACCCCAGATGGCCGTGTAACCATCATGATGCCGCACCCCGAGCGAGTGACTCGTGCGGTCACCAACTCCTGGCGTCCGGCGGAGTGGACCGACGATGGTGCGTGGCTGCGCCTGTTCCGCAATGCGCGGGTGTGGCTAGGCTAACGTCATGTGACCAACCCGACAGGTGATGGATGACACATTCTGAAAAGGCGGCCTCCGGGCCGCCTTTCTTGGCTAACGCGACAGCGCCTTCGCTGCGCCCCTACCAAACCGAGGCGGTGAAGCGGGTGGTCGCCCACTTTCGTGCTACCAGCGCCCCCGCCGTGGTGGTACTACCCACGGGTAGCGGCAAGTCACTGGTCATCGCCGAGCTGGCAAGGCTCGCCCGCGGGCGAGTACTCGTGCTGGCCCACGTGCGCGAGCTAGTGGAGCAGAACCACGCCAAGTACCAAGCGTACGGACTGGAGGCGGATATCTTCAGTGCCGGGTTAAAGCGCAAAGAGGCCTGCCGCCAAGTGGTGTTTGGTTCGGTGCAGTCGGTGGTGCGCAACCTGGAGCAGTTCAACGACGCCAGCTTCACTTTACTGGTAATCGACGAGTGCCATCGGGTATCGCTGGAGGAGGACTCCAGCTATCGGCAGGTGATTGAACATCTTCAGAGCCAAAACCCACAGCTGAAGATTTTAGGGCTAACCGCGACGCCGTTTCGCCTAGGCCAAGGATTTATCTACCACCGCCACCACCACGGCATGGTGCGCGGTTCGGAAGAGAGCTTTTTTGCCGACTGCGTGTTCGAGCAGCCGCTGCGCCTGATGGTCAAGCAGGGTTTTTTGGCCGCGCCCAAGCGGCTGGACATGGCCATTGAGGGGTACGACTTCTCGGCGCTTGCCCCCTCGACCAGCGGCCTGTTTCGGGAGGAGGAGCTCAACCGCGTGGTGGCGGGCAATCGGGCGACACCGGGCATCATTGCCCAGGTGGTGGCGTACGCCGCTGACCGTCAGGGGGTGATGATTTTCGCCGCTACGGTCGCCCATGCCGAAGAGATCATGGGCTATCTGCCCGCCGATCAGACCGCGCTGATTACCGGTGCCACGGCCTCGACCGAGCGCACCGCGCTGACCGAGGCCTTCAAGGCGCGGCAATTGAAGTATTTGGTCAACGTGGCGGTACTGACCACCGGCTTCGATGCTCCCCACGTCGATCTGATTGCGATATTGCGGCCCACCGAGTCGGTCAGCCTGTATCAGCAGATAGTGGGTCGCGGGTTGCGCCTCTCGCCGGGCAAAGAGGAGTGCCTGATTCTCGACTATGCGGGCAACCCGTGGGATCTCTACGCCCCGGAAGTAGGCGAACCCAAGCCGGATAGCGATAGCGAACCGGTGCAGGTGCCCTGCCCGGAGTGTGGTCACGCGAACCTGTTTTGGGGAAAGCGCGACGGCGAGCTGGTGATCGAGCACTTTGGTCGCCGCTGTCAGGGGCTGGTGGAGGATGACGCAGGGCGGCGCTGCCAGTGTACGTTCCGCTTTCGCTTCAAGGTATGCGATGAGTGCGGCGCCGAGAACGATATTGCCGCCCGCCGCTGTCATGGCTGTGAGAAGCTGCTGGTGGACGCCGACGACAAGCTTAAGGATGCGCTGAAGTTAAAAGATGCCAAAGTGCTGCGCGTCAGCGGCATGCAGTTGGAAGCGACCACCAATGGCCGTGGCCTGCCGCGCCTGAAAGCCACCTACCACGATGAAGATGGCGACAGCCTGAGTGAATGGTTTGCCTTGGAAACTCCAGCCCAGCGTCGCGCGTTTTATGCCGTTTTTTTACGTGCCCACCTGCGCGCGCCAGGTGGTCAATGGCAACCGACGACGCCTGATGAGGTCGTCAACGAGCAGCGCCGATTGCGCCACCCGGATTTCGTGGTGGGGCGAAAGGTGGGTCGTCACTTTCAAATCCGCGACAAGCTGTTCGACTATCAAGGGCGCTATCGTAAAGCCGCCGATGCGGGCTAGATGCCGTGCTAACAGCGCGCTGTTACACTGTCTTTTTTCAACTCATCAATCAAGGATTCGACCCGCGTGAGCGAGACGCCCAGCGCAGCGCCAGAGCAAGACCAAGACGTGGCGGAAGCTACTGCCGAGCCGGTGGTGGAGGCGCTTGGGCGCCTGTTTGATGAGCCCATTACGCAGTTGCCGGAGGATCTCTATATTCCTCCTGAGGCGCTGCGGGTCTTTCTGGAAGCCTTCGAAGGGCCGCTGGACCTGCTGCTCTATTTAATCCGGCGCCAGAACCTGGATATTCTGACCATCAACGTGGCGACCATCACCCATCAGTACATCGAGTACGTGGAGTTGATGAAAGCCATGGAGATCGAGCTGGCGGGAGAGTACCTGCTGATGGCAGCCATGCTGGCGGAGATCAAATCGCGGACGCTGCTACCGCGCCCGCCTAAAGCGGAGGGCGAGGAAGAGGAGGACCCCCGCGCCGAATTGATTCGCCGCTTACAGGAGTACGAGCGTCTAAAAGAGGCCGCCGAAGCACTGGATACCCTGCCACGCGTCGGCCGAGACTGGTTCAGCGTGCAGGCGGGGTTGCCGCCGCTGGAAACGCGGGTGATTCATCCCGATGTCGAGTTGGACGAGCTGCTAGAGGCGCTGTCCGATATTCTCAAACGCGCCGAGCTGGCTCAGGCCCACCAGATCAGCCGGGAAGTGCTCTCCACCCGCGAGCGAATGCTGAAAATTATGGAGCAGCTCAGCCAGGATGGAGAGAGCGGTCGTTATACGCCTTTCGAGGCGCTATTTACTTTAGATGAGGGGCGGGCCGGGGTGGTCGTCACCTTCATGGCGCTTCTGGAGCTCGCCAAAGAGGCCATGATCGAGATCGTTCAAAACGCACCGCTGTCGCCCATTCACGTGCGCGCCCGCCAAGCGGCGCTGGCCGATGAGGAAGAGGGTGCTTTCGAGCGTTTGGAAGAGGAGCAGGGCGATGCCGCCTCGGCATCCGAAGAGTCTGCGTTTGAACCTGACGAGGAGTCGCGGTGAGAGACACCACGTTAGATGACATCATTGAAGCGGCGCTGCTAGCGGCGGGGGAGCCGCTGCCGGTCGAGCGCCTGGAAACGCTCTTTTTAGAAGAGGAGTGCCCCAGCCGAAAAGCGCTGAGGGAAGCGCTGTCGCGGCTGGCGCTGCGCCACGAGAATGGCGCGCTGGAACTGGTCGAGACTGCCTCGGGCTTTCAGCTACGTATTCGTCCACGCTTGGCTCACTGGGTCTCGCGGCTGTGGGACGAGCGGCCCCAGCGCTATTCGCGAGCGTTGCTGGAAACCCTTGCGCTGATCGCTTACCGCCAGCCGGTGACTCGGGGCGATATCGAAGACGTGCGGGGCGTGAGCGTCAGCAGCTCGATCATTCGTACATTGATGGAGCGCGGCTGGATACGTGTGGTAGGCCACCGGGACGTGCCGGGTCGCCCCGCAGTCTATGCCACCACGCGCAGTTTTCTGGATGACTTCGGTTTGAAAACCCTGGATGCGCTACCGCCCATGCATACGCTGGTCAACGGCGACGATCACGAAGAGCGCGCCGTCGAAGAGGCGTCGGGTGAACAAAACCCGCCCCCACCACTGGACGAAACGACGGAAAGCGTGCAGGATGCGCCACCCCAGCAAGATGAGAACACGTCGGCAGCGAGTGCCGATCACCACGCCGAGACGGCGTTAACCCAGCCGCTTAGTTTTGCCGATTTAGAGGCACGGCTAGCGGCACGTGCAAAGCGTCAACACGAAGACGCTAGCACGCAGACCAACGATGTGAGGTCAGACGACCATGAGTCAGAGTAACAACACCACGCCCCCCACCAGCGAAAAGCTGCAGAAAGTCCTCGCCCGTGCGGGCCTTGGCTCCCGTCGTGAAATGGAAACCGCCATTGCCGACGGCCGAGTGAAGGTGAATAGCCAGGTCGCCAAACTGGGTGACCGAGTGGAGGCCCGGGACAAGGTCAGTTTCGATGATCGCCCTGTGACGCTGCGCCCGGAAGAGGACGTGCCGCGCCGGGTGATCATGTACAACAAACCGGAAGGTGAGCTGTGCACTCGTAAAGACCCGGAAGGCCGCCGCACGGTCTTCGAGCGCCTACCGCGCCTGAAAGGCGAGCGCTGGATTGCGATTGGCCGCTTGGACATCAACACCAGCGGCTTGTTGCTGTTCACCACCGACGGTGAGTTGGCCAACCGCTTGATGCACCCGTCTACTCAGGTGGAGCGTGAGTACGCCGTGCGGGTCATGGGCGACGTCAAGCGTGAGCATATCGTCGCCATGGTCGACGGCGTCATGCTGGAAGATGGCCCGGCGCGCTTCACCGACGTGCAGGAGTTCGGTGGGGAAGGCATCAATACTTGGTTCCACGTGGTGATCTTGGAAGGGCGTAACCGCGAGGTGCGCCGTTTGTGGGAGTCCCAGGGGCTCACCGTTAGCCGCTTGAAGCGCGTTCGCTACGGCAACATCTTCCTCGATAAGCGGGCGAAAGCCGGTGAGTGGGTCGAACTCTCTCAAGACGAGGTGGACGACTTGGCGACGCTTGCCAACCTGGAAACCCGTAAAGTGCCTGAGCTGACGCCAGATGAGAAGAATCGCTGGAGCCGCGACAAGCACAAGCGCCGTCCGGTGCAGGCGATGCGTAAGCCAAAGCCCAAGCGCGGCTAAGTAAGTGACCTCTGCGGTGTTGGCGCTGACAACGCCGCAGGGAGCGGAATATAGACGAAAGATAAAAAAGGGCTTGCTATTCAAAAGCCATATCCGTACTATATGCATCCGTTCGGACGGGTCGTTAGCTCAGTTGGTAGAGCAGTTGACTTTTAATCAATTGGTCGTAGGTTCGAATCCTACACGACCCACCATACGAACCAAACAATTGCATCAAACCGTCTTCGATTTAATGCGTTGTTTTTAATGCCAGTCGATGCGTCCTTCATGGATACTGGCGATAGTCCTGACGCAGCAAATTTGGGTCGTTAGCTCAGTTGGTAGAGCAGTTGACTTTTAATCAATTGGTCGTAGGTTCGAATCCTACACGACCCACCAAATTCCGACGCCCTTGGTAGCTTGCTGCCAGGGGCGTTTTGCTATGTGCATCGTGGTGTGTGGCGAAGTGACGTTGTGCTTGCAGCAACGAAGGGTTGTCCACCACAATGTCTTAACAACGAATGTCATAACAACGACGTTATTGTCCTGACTCTCAGCAGTCAGGTTGGCAGCGTGCCACCGCGAGAGACGCAGCGGCCGCTGCCCTGAGTGCGGCGCATGCGGAGTGCATACGCCGTGACTGGTGTTTAACAGGGGGATTCCCTGTTCGTCACAGTGGTAGACACGATGACTATGATGACCTCTCAAGCGGCGCTAGACGCGCCGCTGCCAAGCCCGTACTGCCCTACCCGAATTCCAGCGGAAGACGAAGCGCGAGTCGCTGAGATCAAGCAGTTACTCAAGGCGAACAACGCCGTGCTCGTGGCGCATTACTATACCGACGACGCCATTCAGCAGTTGGCCGAAGAGACCGGTGGCTGCGTAGCTGATTCCCTTGAAATGGCCCGCTTTGGCGCTCGTCACGATGCCACCACGCTGGTGGTCGCCGGGGTGCGCTTCATGGGCGAAACGGCCAAGATCCTCTCCCCCGAAAAACGGGTGCTGATGCCGACGCTGGAAGCGACATGTTCCCTGGATGTCGGTTGCCCCATCGAAGATTTCAGCGCGTTTTGCGATGCTCATCCTGACCGCACGGTGGTGGTGTATGCCAACACCTCGGCGGCGGTGAAGGCGCGTGCCGATTGGGTCGTGACCTCGTCGATTGCCGTCGACGTCATCGAGCATTTGCAGGCAAAGGGCGAGAAGATTCTCTGGGCGCCGGACAAGCACCTGGGAAGCTACATTCAGAAGAAAACCGGTGCCGACATGCTGATGTGGGACGGTGCCTGCATCGTGCACGAGGAGTTCAAGGCGAAAGGTATCGAGGATCTAAAGCGCCTCTACCCTGACGCCGCCGTGCTCGTGCATCCGGAATCGCCGGAGGCCGTCGTCAAGCTGGCCGATGTGGCGGGGTCCACCTCGCAACTGATCAAGGCGGCGAAAACCCTGCCCAACGAGCAACTGATCGTGGCGACCGATCGCGGCATTTTCTTCAAAATGCAGCAGGCGGTGCCTGGTAAAACGCTCTTTGAAGCGCCCACTGCTGGTAACGGCGCGACCTGCCGCAGCTGTGCCCACTGTCCGTGGATGGCGATGAACGCGCTGGATAATTTGGCAGACGCGCTGCGTGAGGGCAGCGGCGAAATTTTCGTCGACGACGCGCTACGTCAGCAGGCGCTAAAGCCCCTCGAGCGTATGCTGAATTTCAACGCTTAAGCCACCGCACGACCTCCCTATCGTCAGCCAAACGCCCGAACGCTATGCTCGGGCGTTTGGCATGTCTTGATAGGTATTAAAACTTCTCCAGCGCCTCCCGATACTCAAGAAACGCTTCTCGGCGCTGCTCGATGCGCGCGAGCGCTTGGGCGTCGTTCTCCTGCTGGGCAGCGTCTTTGGCAATACCCAGCTGGCGGATGGCGCGGTCTATGCGACCGGTGAGCTGGAGGTGTTCGGCGCGCGCCAAGTGCCCCCAACCGTTAAAGCCGCTGCGCCCAGCAGCCTCCGCAAGCAGGTTGAAGCCCTGTGGATTCTCCGGGTGCTGCGTAGTAATCCCCCGGAGCAAATCGTAGGCGGCGTTAGGATCACGCTGTAACTGCGCTTCCGCCAGGGTGAGTTGAGCAGGCAGATAGTGGGGCATCAGCCGCAGCAGCCGTTGGCTGCGCTCGATGGCGTCGTCGTAGCGCTGTGCTTCCAGGGCTACCTGCGCCGCCGTGGCGGGCAGCATGCCGTAATCAGGCAGTTCGTTGGCTAGCTGGTCGAGGGTTTGCAGCGCGCGGTCGGTATGGCCGTTTTGCGCTGCGATCAGCGCGTCGATGTAGCGTAGTGCAGGCGCCTCGGCACCTTCTTGTGCCAGCCGCGAGGCCGCCTGCTGGGGGGTGTTGCGATAAATGCTCAGCAGCGCTCGTGCGCGCATCATGTCGTACAGCGTATCGCTGGTGTAACGACTGGCGACGCTAAGTTGAGAGGCTCGCGCTTGGGCGTCGCTCAGGCGGCTGTCCGAGACCGGGTGAGTCAGCAAGAACTCAGGCGGTGTACCACCTTGAAGGCGTGACAGCCGCTGCATGGTATCGAACATGCGCACCATGGCCTCTGGATCGTAACCGGCGTCGGCCATGGCCTGCAGGCCGATACGGTCGGCCTCCTGTTCGAAGCGCCTTGAGTAGGCAAGCTGGTCTTGAATCAGCGCCGCTTGAGATCCCATGGCGGTGGCAATGCCCGCGTCGCCGCCGCCGCTGGCGGCAATCAGCATCCCAGCGAGCATGGCCGCCATGGCGGGCAGTTGGGTTTGCTCCGCGCGGGCGCTACCGCGGGCGTAGTGTCGTTGGGAAAGGTGGCCAAGCTCATGGGCAATCACCGAAACGAACGACCCTTCATCCTCGGCGAAGGCAAACAGGCCAGAGTTGATGCCGACGACTCCGCCGGGAACGGCAAAGGCATTGAGCGATCGGTTATCGACCATCACCGTGGTGGTTTGCAGGCTGCCCAACTGACTGTAGGGGGCCAAGCGTGCGACTAGGCTTTCCAGGTAATCACTGACGATGGGGTCCTGCCATTGCGGTGCCTGAGCGCGAAACTGGCGTAGCCACGCGCGACCTAAACGAAACTCTTCGTTGCTCGCGGAGGCCGATGCGCCCCCTAGCGTGGGCAGCCGATAGTCATCATACCCGTGGCTGGGCAAGCTCGCGCACAGGGTGCCAAGCGACAGGGCTAGCGCACAGGCCCAGCGGGCATTGGTGGGTCTAAAAAGCAGCATGACGTCCCCATTCGTTCAAGTAGTGGGCGCGGCGAACAGCGGTGTGACATTGATTCGGGCCAGGAAGTGCCGTTAAATCATCGTCACGATGGGCATCGCAAAAAAACAGTTTATGCAACAATGCGACGCTTATGTAGCCATCGAACGATCGAGCACCATAAAAGCTGCCTTTGGGGAGAAGTATGTCTGAGCAAATAGCGTCTGGGTTGGCCGAAGGGGTTCAGCCTGACCAATTATTGGACGCCACTGGATTGCACTGCCCGCTACCGCTGCTGAAAGCCAAGCAGGCACTGGCTGGCTTGGCTCCCGGTCAGCTGCTGGAAGTAAGCGCCACCGACGCCGGGTCTTGGCGCGATATGGCGGCCTTTACCGAGCTAAGCGAGCATGTCATGGAAGCGCGGACGCAGCGCGGCGATGTGTATGTGTTTTGGATTCGTAAAGCAGGGAACGCTCGCTCATGACCATGCGCAGCATTCTGAAAAGCTGGGTCGAGCGCTATTTTTCAGACGAAGAGGCGTTGATTCTGCTGCTCGTTTTGGTGGGCGGTTTTGCCGCGATCATCTGGTTCGGGCGTATGCTCGCGCCTTTTTTCACCGCTCTGGTGTTGGCGTTTCTGCTGCAAGGCGTGGTCAGCGCCCTGACGAGGCGGCGAGTGCCGCACTTGCTGGCCGTCATTTTGGTGTTTGTGGCGTTCGTTAGCGTCCTGCTGGCGCTTGCTTTCATTTTGATGCCGCTGATTTGGAATCAGCTGGTGGGACTCGTCCAAGAGACACCGCGGATGTTTGCTAGTGGTCAAGGGTGGCTGGATCAGTTGCAGGAGCGCTTTCCCAATATCGTAACGCCCGATCAGATACAGAGCTGGATCGGCGTGGCCGGGCGGGAGATCAGTCAGCTTGGCCAGCGTGCCCTAACGCTTTCATTGACGTCGCTGGGCAACATCATGTCACTGATCATTTATTTGGTGTTAGTCCCCATTTTGGTCTTTTTCATGTTGAAAGATCGTGAGGCGCTGGTGGGTTTTACGCTCTCGCTGCTGCCGCAAAAGCGGACGCTGTTGACCCGCATTTGGCACGAAATGGATCGTCAGATCGCTAATTATATTCGTGGAAAATCCATCGAAATCGTCATCGTCGGTACGGTGGCGTACATCACCTTCGCCTTTTTCGGGCTGCCCTATACGGCGCTGCTGGCGGTGCTGGTCGGTTTTTCCGTCCTGGTGCCTTACATTGGTGCGGCGGTGGCCACGCTCCCCGTGGCAGCGGTGGCCGGGTTCCATTTTGGCATTAGCGAGCAGTTCGTGTACGTACTGGTGGCTTACGGGATATTGCAGGCGCTGGATGGTAACGTGCTGGCCCCTGTACTGTTCTCGGAGACCAACAACATTCACCCGGTCTCGATTATCGTCGCCGTACTGTTCTTTGGCGGTATTTGGGGGTTTTGGGGGGTGTTCTTCGCTATCCCGCTGGCCACGCTGCTCAAGGCGTTGGTATACGCCTGGCCACGGGGGCTCGAAAGCCGACAGGCAGTGCAGCCACCTCAGTTGGAGCAGGAGTCGCCCTAAGCGCGGTGCCCCCCGAGGGGCACCGCGTTGAGCGCCGTGATTACTGGTTGTGAAGCGCCTGCGCTGCGTTCAGCACGTCCTCTGCATGGCCGGGCACTTTGACGCCGCGCCACTCCTGGGCCAGTTTGCCGTCCTGGTCGATCAAGAAGGTGCTGCGCTCGATGCCCAAGTGCTCTTTGCCGTACATCTTCTTGAGTTTGATGACATCGAATAGCCGACAAACGGTTTCGTCTTTATCTGATATCAGCTCAAAATTGAAATCCTGTTTGGCTTTGAAATTCTCCTGGGCACGCAGTCCGTCGCGTGACACGCCAATGATCACGGTGTTGGCCGCATCGAAGGCGGCTTTGCGGTCGCGAAAGTCGCCGCCTTCGGTGGTGCAGCCTGGCGTGCTGGCTTTCGGATAAAAATACACCACCACTTGCTTACCGCGCAGTTCGGATAGCGTAATGGTGGTGTCGCCGGTGGCGGGGGCGGAAAAGTCGGGGACGGGCTGGCCAAGTTCAATGGTCATAAAGGCTCCTTTCAAGGGTGACTTTCATAGAGAATTACACGCAAGCGCCGCGCAACTGTCAAAGCGTTCGATAAACTCACAGCGCTTTACGCTGTACAGGCTCGAATCGCCTGAGTACCATTTGCTGTTTGTGGGCGGGGGTGACGGCGCTCCTTCAAGGCATCAACGCTGCGTCTTGTCGCAATGTACGTTATTGCATCCCACGTGGCAGCTTGATTTCAACTTTTTGCAGGTGAGGAAAATACGGATGATCACAGGCAGCATTGTCGCCCTGGCGACGCCGATGAAGGTCAATGGCGACATCGACTGGGAGGCGCTTCGTCGTCTGGTGAACTTCCACCTCGACAATGGTACCGATGCCATCGTCGCTGCGGGCACCACGGGTGAGCCCACCACCATGTCATTTGCCGAACACTTCGATGTGATTCGCAGCGTAGTGGAAGAGGTGAACGGCCGCATTCCGGTGATTGCCGGTACCGGGGCGAACGCGACCTCGGAAGCCGTCGAATTGGCGCGTTACGCCAGTGAAGTGGGTGCGGATTACTGCCTGTCGGTCTGCCCTTACTACAACAAGCCTACCCAGGAAGGCTTGTATCAACACTTCAAGGCGGTGGCAGAAGGCAGCAAACTGCCGGTGATTTTGTATAACGTACCGGGCCGCACCTGTTCCGACCTTTATAACGAGACCGTGGTGCGCTTGGCCGAGGTGAACAACATTATCGGCCTGAAAGACGCGACCGGGAACCTTGAGCGTGCTGAGGATCTAATCTCACGCCTGAAAGGCAGCGACTTCATGCTCTACTCCGGTGACGACGCCACGGCCTGCGATTTCATGCTGATGGGCGGCCACGGTGACATCTCCGTCACCGCGAACGTGGCCCCAAAAGCGATGCACGATCTTTGCGTGGCCGCTGTGGCCGGTGACGCTGACAAGGCGCACCAAATCAATACGCGCCTGATGCCGCTACATACCAATCTGGGCATCGAATCCAACCCCATTCCCGTCAAGTGGGCGTTGCACCGCATGGGCTATATGGACGCCGGTATTCGCCTGCCGCTGACCTGGCTGTCGGAGAAGTACCACGGCACGGTCAGCGAAGCGCTACAGCTGGCGGGCGTCGTAGAGGAGTAGTCCGGCGCTCGAAACCCTTTTGCTACCCGGTGAAGGCAGTGCCTGCCGGGTAACCGATCTGTTGACTGTTAAGGTGGCTTGATGAGCTCTGTGCTTGAACAACGTGCGCTTAAATGGATACCGCTGGCACTCGCAGCCGCTGTCACACTGGCAGGTTGCGCGCGCGATGGTTACTACCACGACCGCAACTTGGACTACACCGAAGCGGCTCCTGCGCCGCCTCTCGTGCTGCCTGACACCCGCGACACCCAGCGTTACCGCGACGCAATGCCGGTCCCCCAGGTGGCCATGCAGGGCACGCGGCTCGATGAGCCGGCCGAGATTCAGCCGCCGCAGTCACTGGCCATTGGCAGCGGATTGGAGCCCGACTACGTCGAGCGTCGCCAAGTCGGCGATCAAAGCTGGCTGGTCGTGGCGGCAGATCCTGGCAGCGTATGGCCACAGCTGGAAGCCTTCGTGCGCAGCCGCCAGCTTCCCGTTCAAGACAGCAGTGCCAATCAGGGCGTCATCGTAACCCCACAAGCGACGCTCAGGTTGCAAAGCGCTCTGCGTGCCGGTAGCAGCGAAGTACGCTGCGACCAGAACGGCCAAAGCGTCGAGAGCTGTCTTGCTGCCCTGGAACAGTATTTGGGCGCACGCAGTGCCACTGCCAGCTCCTCTTCGTGGACTGCCCAGCGTTTGGCCAATGAGCAAACGCTTCAGCTACGTCAGCAAGGCGAGGAGTGGGAAGTCGTCATTCCGCAGCCCATTGACCGTGTATGGGCCGAGCTGAACCACTATTTGTCGCTCGATTTCACCCAAGAGGGTCAGCGCGACCTGCTCGCGACCTCCGCTGATGACTACGAGTTCTTGGTGGAGTACATGACCGAAACCGAGCGTGGACGTAACCCGTTGCAGATCGTCTTTAGCCCAGATGTACGCCGGATGTCCCAGCAGATTCGCTTGGCGCTCGAGCCCAACGGCGACCAAACCGTGCTGCGTGCCATCAACGCCAGCGAGCGTAATTTTAGTGCTGATGATCAGCGCGAGTTGCTTGAGCGTGTCTCCGGCTACTTACGTTAACCTTTTGATTCTCACTTTCTCACGGAGCCTCCATGGAAAAGCGCCAAGAACTCTATGCCGGCAAGGCAAAATCCGTCTACACCACTGACGATCCTGACCTTCTGGTACTGCACTTTCGTGATGACACCAGCGCTTTCGATGGTAAGAAGAAAGAGGCGCTCGCCCGCAAGGGGATGGTGAACAACATCTTCAACGCCTTCATCATGGAGCGCTTGGAAGAGGGGGGTATCCCCACGCATTTCGAGAAACAGCTTTCCGATAACGAGAGCTTGGTCAAGAGAATGCAGATGATTCCGGTCGAGTGCGTGGTGCGCAACATTGCAGCGGGCGGTTTGGTGAAGCGTTTGGGAGTGGAAGAGGGGATCGCCCTTAACCCGCCGACTTTCGAGTTGTTCTTGAAGAACGACGAGAAGGGCGATCCGATGATCAACGAGTCGCTGGCGGAAACGTTTGGCTGGGCAACGCCCGAGCAGCTTGCCAAAATGAAGGCATTGACGTTCAAAGTGAACCACATTCTCAAGCAGCTATTTGCCGAAGGCGACATGCTGCTGGTGGATTACAAATTGGAGTTCGGCGTATTCAACGGCGAGGTGGTACTGGGCGATGAGTTCTCACCGGACGGTTGCCGCCTGTGGGATGCCAACACCCGCGAGAAGCTGGATAAAGACCGCTTCCGTCAGGGCTTAGGTGGTGTGATCGAGGCCTACGAAGAGGTGGGTCGTCGTCTAGGCATTACCTTTCCCGCCTAGGACCGTTTCGTCAGTCAGCGGATCGATTGCCACCACCTTGAAGGTGGTGGCGTCGTTTCCAGAGGCGGCATTAGTCGCCTGAAATTTGACGTCCACATCCCGCAGCCGTACGCCGTATATGCGCTCGCTCTGGAGGTCTTTCTGGTAGGCAGGGCGGGGGTCTTGGCCCAATACTTGCTCTATCAGCGCATGGAGTGACGCCCCATCGGCACGAGCGGCAAGGCTTGCTTGGGCGGCCTGGCTAAAGTGCACGGGCAGCAGTGTCGGTGCATGGGGAGCAAACCCGCCCCGTGCTTCAGGCTTGGCTTCGGCCCACGGCAGATAGGGCTTGATGTCGACCACGGGCGTACCGCTAATCAAGTCACACCCGGCGAGGTGCAGGCTCACGCCTTGCCGAGTGTCGATGTGCGACAGCTCAATCAATGACAGCCCAAGTCGATTGGGACGGTGAGTGCTGCGGCTAGCAAAGACGCCGACTTTGCGGTTGCCGCCCAGCCTGGGTGGGCGCACCAAGGGCGTCCAGCGGGTCGGGCTGTGATGAAAGATAAACGTCACCCACAGGTGGCTAAACGCTTCCAAGCCTCGTACGGTGAGAGGATCATCGAACGGTGCAGTCAGTAGCAAACGCGCGTTGGCCGCTGGCGCGAGCCCAGGCTGGCGGGGGACGCCGAACTTATCCGGATAGTCGCTGACGATATGGCCAATGGGCGTCAGTGTAAACGACGCGCTGTCCGAGCGATCATGCATAGCACTGCCTTGTGGTTGACCGACACCGACGGGGTCGACGAGGTGGTACTTTCGTAACGTGGCAACGAGTATAAAATAGCTCGCTGGTGACCGACAGTCCGCTATCGTTACCAGCCGCTAAATCGCATTGAGGCGAAGCATGTTGAAAACGAACGAACGCGCACCCTCTGCTGCGCCGACGGCCCGTGTGACCTACCGCGCGGCGCTAGCCAAAGATGCCGCTGACCAGGCGGAAGTCTTCTATCATGCGGTCATGCAGGGGGCGGCCACTCACTACGGGTTGGATGAGCGCCGCGCCTGGGCCAACGCGCTACCTCGCGAGGCGAGCGCTTGGGCGGCGCGCCAAGCGCTCTATACCACGCTGGTGGCGGCTTGCGATGGCCGTTGTGTTGGTTTCCTGGAACTCAACATTAGCGCAGGTCGTATCGAAACGCTCTACGTCTGGCCATCGCTGGCGGGGCGAGGGATCGGTACCACGCTACTGATCCACGCCGAGCGCATTCTGCTTGAGAACGGCGTGTCTAGCATAGAGATCGAGGCGAGCCTGGTCCTCTATGAGCGCCTGCTGCGTCGAGGCTTCGACAACCTCGGCGAGCAGTGGGTCGAACGCAGTGGTGAAATGCTGCGTCGTTACCGATTAGTGAAGCGGCTCAGCGCAATAGAAACGTAGCGCGCTAAACGTTGAAGGTTTGGGTGATCCGCATCGACAGGTCGATGGAGGTGACGTCTTTCGTCAGTGCGCCGCTGGAGATGCAGTCGACCCCTGTGTCGGCAATCGCCCTTAGCGTGGCATCCTTTACGTTGCCAGAGGCTTCTAGGGTAGCTCGCCCGCCGTTGATTTCGACGGCCACGTGGAGATCCTCGATGGCGAAGTTGTCCAGCATGACGATATCCGCCCCGGCCGCTAGCGCTTGGTCGAGCTCCTCAAAGGTTTCGACTTCTACCTCTACGGGCAGGTCGCTGGCCACTTTGCGGGCTTGCGCTACGGCCGCCTGAATGCCACCGCAGGCGGCAATGTGGTTCTCCTTGATCAAGAAAGCGTCCCATAGGCCGATGCGGTGATTGTGGCCGCCTCCACAGGTGACCGCGTATTTTTGAGCCAGTCGCAGGCCGGGAAGGGTTTTCCGAGTATCCAACAAGCGTACGCCGGTGCCTTCGAGCAAGTCGACGTAGCGTCGCGTCGCACTCGCGGTCGCCGACAGCGTTTGCAGCACGTTGAGCGCGGCGCGTTCGCCAGTGAGCAAGCTACGCGCCGGACCTTCTAATTCGAGAAAGCACTCGTCGGCCGCCAAACGGTCACCGTCGGCGGCTTGCCAACGCAGCGTGACGCGGGCATCCAATCGGCGAAAAATCTCGTCGACCCAGGCAACACCGCAGAGCACGGCGGGCTCCCGGGTCACCACCTTGGCGGTGGCCCACTGGTTCTCAGGAATCAGCTGAGCCGTGATATCGCCCGCTCCTACGTCTTCTGCTAGCAGGCGGGCGGCACAAGCGCGAATCTCTTCAGCAAGAGCAGTTTGATAATCCATAGCGGTGAGGTCTCTGGGCGTCGTCTTCGATGACGGGCATTATAGTGAAAGGGAACGCCAACGTAGAGGAGTGCGTGCGCGCATGAACCAAGAAAACCGGCCGGGGGAGTGGGCCAAGGCGCGGCAGCTGCCATCGCCTAACCAGGACGCACGCCCTCAAAACGAGGTCTCGCTGCTGCTTTTGCACGCCATTAGCCTGCCGCCTGGGCAGTTTTCAGGCGATGCCATCGAGGCGCTGTTCACCAATCGGCTCCATCCAGGCGAGCACCCTTTTTTTGCCGAGATCGCCCATTTGCGGGTGTCGGCACATCTTTTGATTCGCCGCGACGGCGCGTGCGTCCAGTTCGTCGATACCGGCCGTCGCGCCTGGCACGCAGGACGCTCGTTGTGGTGGGACCCAGCGCTGAGCGAATGGCGATCCAGGCTCAATGATTTCTCGGTGGGCATCGAGCTCGAAGGCGATGACGTCACCCCGTTTACCCGGGCGCAGTATGCAGCGCTGGTGGAAGCGGTGGGGTGGCTGATGGCCCGCTACCCCAATGTGACGCCGCAGCGTATCACCAGCCACGCCAAGGTGGCGCCGCTGCGTAAGACCGACCCAGGGCCCGCTTTCGACTGGGCGTATTTTCGCCAACAGCTGACACTTGCTACCTTTTAATTAGAGTAAGCCCGTTGGTTAAAAAGCCATGTTAAGTGATTCTTGAGGCAGGTAATAAAACGGTAGTTTAACTACATTTTGGGGGTGTTAGTCGTAGCGACAAAGGTCTTATAAAGCGCTTATGTTGCAGTGCAATAGTTTGTTTTGGATAGCCTTTTACGTTTCACTGGAATTGGCAGCGTGGCGACTTTGCGGTATCTTCGCATATACAAAAGGCTAACTTTCACTCTATACGTGTAGCTTTACTACATCAAGGCGAGCGTAGCTCGTTGAATGTAGAACGAAAACCCCCGTACGATGCAAACGCGTCGTGCCATTGCATGGCCTGTGGTGGCCCAACACCGCAGCCGCCCCAGGCCCGAAGGGTTGGCGGGGCTCATTGTCATTTATCGTCATTCGGAGAGACCTCTATGAGTCTGGAGACAAGAGAAGATCTCGATCCGGTCGAAACCACGGAGTGGCTGGAATCCCTGGAATCGGTACTGGATCGTGAGGGCGAAGATCGTGCCCGCTACCTGATGACCCGCCTGGCGGATCGCCTGCGCCGGGACGGGATGAAGGTGCCCTTCTCGGTGACAACCCCCCACCGTAATACGATTCCGGTTCACCGCGAAGCGCCCATGCCTGGCGATCTGTTCATGGAGCGCCGTATTCGCTCTTTGATCCGTTACAACGCCATTGCACAGGTCATTCGTAACAACCGGGCCAACCCGGGCTTGGGTGGTCACATTGCAAGCTTCATGTCGTCTGCCACGCTATATGATGTGGGGTTCAACCACTTCTTCCGTGCCCCTAAAGGCGATTTCGAAGGCGACTTGATTTACATTCAGGGTCACGTAGCGCCGGGTATCTACGCGCGTTCGTTCCTGGAAGGTCGCCTGACCGAAGAGCAAATGGACAAGTTCCGTCGCGAAGTCGACGGCGACGGCCTCTCTTCTTACCCGCACCCGTGGCTAATGCCGGATTACTGGCAGTTCCCCACGGTGTCTATGGGTCTGGGCCCGATTCAGGCCATCTATCAAGCCCACGTGATGAAGTATCTGCATCACCGTGAGCTGAAAGACATGCACGACCGCAAGATCTGGTGCTTCATGGGCGACGGCGAGTGTGACGAGCCGGAATCCCTGGGCGCGATCTCGTTGGCGGGCCGTGAGAACCTCGATAACCTGATCTTCGTCATCAACTGTAACCTGCAGCGCTTGGACGGCCCGGTACGCGGTAACTCCCGCGTCATGGACGAGTTCGAAGGCGTCTTCCGCGGTGCCGGTTGGAACGTGATCAAGGTCGTTTGGGGTCGTCACTGGGATCCGCTGTTCGAGAAGGATAAGAAAGGCATCCTTCAAAAACGCATGGACGAGGCGGTCGACGGCGAGTACCAGAACTACAAGGCGAACGGCGGTGCTTATACCCGTGAGCACTTCTTCGGTAAGTACCCGGAAACCGAAGAAATGGTCAAAGACCTCTCCGACGAAGATATCTGGAAGCTCAACCGTGGCGGTCACGACCCGTTCAAGGTCTACGCGGCCTATCACGAAGCGGTCAATACCTCCAATGGCAAGCCCACCGTCATCCTGGCGCACACCATCAAAGGGTACGGCATGGGCAGCGGCGATGGCGAAGCGGCCAACGAAGCGCACCAAGTCAAGAGCATGGAGTACGAAGCGCTGAAGAAATTCCGCGACCGTTTCGGTATTCCGCTCACCGACGAGCAGCTCAAGGACGTGCCGTACTACAAGCCGGAAGAGGACTCTCCCGAACTCAAGTACATGCACTTGCAGCGCGAGCGTCTTAACGGCTATCTGCCGAGTCGCCGCAGCACGTTCGAGCCGCTGGACATTCCGACCCTGGAAGACAAGACCTTTGCCTCGCAAATGGGCGGCTCCAAAGGGCGCGAAGTGTCTACCACCATGGCGTTCGTGCGTATTCTGAACGGCCTGGTGAAAGACAAGAAGCTGGGCAAACAGGTCGTGCCGATCATTCCGGACGAAGCGCGTACCTTCGGTATGGAAGGTATGTTCCGCCAGCTCGGTATCTACACCTCTGAAGGTCAGAAGTACGAGCCGGTCGATAAGGGCCAGATCATGTACTACCGCGAGGACCAGAAAGGTCAGGTTCTCGAAGAGGGGATTTCCGAAGCAGGCGCGATGTCGGCGTGGATTGCCGCTGCGACCTCCTACAGCAACAACAACGTCACGCTGCTGCCGTTCTACATCTACTACTCGATGTTCGGCTTCCAGCGTATCGGCGACTTGGCCTGGGCCGCAGGCGATCTGCAGGCGCGTGGCTTCATGGTCGGCGGTACCGCTGGGCGTACCACGCTCAACGGTGAAGGCCTGCAGCACCAGGATGGCCACAGCCTGATTCAGGCGTCCACCATCCCTAACTGCCGCAGCTACGACCCGACCTACGGTCATGAGGTGGCGGTCATCGTTCAGGATGGTTTGAAGCGCATGTTCACCGATCAGGAGAACTGCTTCTACTACCTGACCGTGATGAACGAGAACTACGAGCATCCCGAACTCGAGGACGTACCGGCCGACGATATCGTCAAGGGCATGTACCTGCTCAAAGAGACGAAGGGTGACAAAGGTCGCGTTCAGCTGATGGGCTCGGGCACCATTCTGCGCGAAGTGGAAGCCGCCGCCGAACTGCTGGCCAACGACTGGGGCATCGGTGCCGACATCTGGAGCGTGACCAGCTTCAACGAATTGCGTCGTGAAGCGCTGCTGCTGGAGCGTGAAGCGTTCCTCAACCCGGATGCCGAGGCCAACAAGCCCCACGTTACCAAGTGCCTGGAAGGTCGTGATGGTCCGGTGATTGCGTCTACCGACTACATGAAGCTCTACGCGGATCAAGTACGTGCTTGGGTGCCCAGTGATTACACCGTGTTGGGTACCGACGGCTTTGGTCGTTCCGATACCCGCGAGAAGCTGCGCTACTTCTTCGAAGTAGACCGCTACTTCGTCACCGTTGCTGCGCTGCGTGCGCTGGCCGACCGTGGTGAGCTTGATCGCAAGCAGGTTGGCGAAGCGCTGAAGAAGTATGGCATCGATGCCAACAAGCCGAACCCGCTGACCAGCTAAACCGCTGCCCGGCGGACAGATGTCCGCCGGCTCGATCCGATTTGGAAGGAGCGCGACCTTGAGTAGCGAAATCATCAAAGTTCCCGACATCGGTGGGGATACCGATGTCGAAATCATCGAGATTGCGGTGTCAGAAGGCGACGTCATCGAAGCGGAAGACACCCTGATCACTCTGGAATCCGACAAAGCCAGCATGGACGTACCGGCCCCGAAAGGCGGCAAGGTGATCAAAGTGTTGGTCAAAGAGGGCGATAAAGTCTCGGAAGGCGACGATATCGTCGAGCTGGAAGTGGAAGGTGGCGGTGAGAGCGATGCCGAGCCAGAAGCGGAAGCCGACGAAGCGTCGTCGTCAGACGAAGCGCCCGCCAAACAGCAAGAAGACGCCGCTCCGGCGCCGAAGAAAGCCAGCGGTGGCAAGCAGACCGTCGACATCAAGGTGCCTGACCTTGGCGGCTCCGATAACGTCGAAATCATCGAAGTCGCCGTGAGCGAAGGCGATGACGTCAACGCCGAAGACCCGCTGATCACCCTGGAGTCTGACAAGGCCTCCATGGACGTGCCTAGCCCGCACAGCGGTAAGATCGTGTCGCTAACGGTGAAAGAGGGCGATACCGTTTCCGAAGGTGACGTGATTGGCCAGATGGAGATCGCGGGCGAAGGTGACGATACCGACGACGCGGACGCGCCTGAGCAGGCTGACGAGTCTGCCTCCGCTAACCAATCTGCCGACGCCGAAGACGATGCGGCTGACGACGATAGCGGCAGCGGCGAGCCCGAACGCAAAGAGATTCGCGTGCCGGATCTGTCGGGCTCTTCCGACGTGCCGATCATCGAGATTGGTGTTGCCGCCGGTGACGAGGTCGACGTCGAAGATCCGCTGATCACCCTGGAGTCCGATAAAGCCTCCATGGACGTGCCGAGCCCCTTCAAGGGCAAGATTCTGGAGCTCACCGTCAAAGAGGGTGACACCGTTTCTGAAGGCGACGTGATCGGCTATATGGAAGTCGCGGGTGCCAAGAAAGCCGCACCCAAAAAAGCGGCTCCTGAAAAGTCGGATAGCAAGCCGCAGCGCGCGCCCAGCGCCAAGCAGGCGTCTCCGGCGGGTTCCCCCAGTCCCGAAGCGCAAATGGCGTCTCACAAGCCTCGCGACGGCAAGCTGGTGCATGCAGGCCCCGCCGTGCGTATGCTGGCCCGTGAGCTAGGCGTCGATCTGGGCCTCGTGAAGCCCAGCGGCCCGAAAGACCGCGTGCTGAAAGAGGACGTGCAGGCCTACGTCAAACAGGCGATGGCCAATCAGGGTAAAGCCCAGGCCGCCGCTCCTGCGGCCAGCGGTGGAGCAGGCATTCCCGCCGTGCCGGACGTCGACTTCAGCCAGTTTGGTGAAGTGGAAGAGAAGCCGATGGGTCGCCTGCTCAAGATGGGCGCGACGAACCTGCATCGTAGCTGGCTCAACGTGCCCCACGTGACCCAGTTCGACGAAGCCGACATCACCGAGCTCGAGGACTTCCGCAAGGCCATGAAGGCCGAGGCCGAAGCCCAGGGGGCCAAGCTCACGCCGCTGCCCTTCCTGGTCAAGGCGTGTGCCTTTGCACTGCGTAAGTTCCCGCAGTTCAACGTCAGCTTGAAAGGCGACGGCGATACGCTGGTGTGGAAGAAGTACGTCCATATCGGCATCGCGGTGGATACACCGGACGGCCTGATGGTGCCCGTGCTGCGCGACGCCGATAAGAAATCCTTGATCGAGATTGCCAAGGAGATGGCGGAGCTAGGCAAGAAAGCGCAGAGCAAGAAGCTCAAGCGGGAAGAGATGACCGGTGGCTGCTTCACCATTTCGAGCCTGGGCTCGATTGGCGGCACGGCCTTCACACCGATCGTCAACGCCCCCGAGGTCGCGATCTTGGGTGTGTCGAAAGCGCAGATGAAGCCGGTTTGGGATGGCAACGCCTTCCAACCGCGCTTGATGATGCCGCTATCGCTCTCCTACGATCACCGCGCGATCAACGGGGCAGATGCAGCGCGCTTCACCGCCTTCCTGGCGGACGTGCTCACCGATATCCGTCGCTTACTGCTGTAAGCGGTCGACCGAGCAAGCCACAAGCGGCGCCCTGAGGGGCGCCGCTTGTGTTTATAGCTAGGCCACTTAAACGATAGTTTGATTAAAACAGGGTGACCAAAGTACTAACGCTGGCCACTTTGCTGTTTTTACTCAAAAAAACACAAAATAATCGTGCTCTCAGGCTTTTGGGGAGTTGTGTCGCCTGAACGGCACGGTTATTGTCGATTCATTGATTTCAACGATCACTATCATTCAAGACGATCATTCAAGGAGCAGTGCCATGCGTTTAATCCTGTTGGGTGCCCCCGGCGCGGGGAAGGGGACTCAAGCTCAATTCATCTGTGAGCAGTTCAAGATTCCCCAAATTTCCACCGGGGATATGCTGCGCACCGCCATCAAAGACGGCACCGAGCTGGGCCTGAAGGTCAAAGAGATTATGAACAGCGGGGGACTGGTGTCGGACGACATCATCATCGACCTGGTCAAGGAGCGCATCAGCCAGCCGGACTGCGAGAATGGGTTCTTGTTCGACGGCTTCCCGCGGACCATCCCCCAAGCAGACGCCATGAAAGAGGGCGGCGTCAAACTGGACCACGTGCTGGAAATCGCCGTGCCTGACGAAGAGATCGTCAGTCGCTTGGCGGGTCGCCGCGTGCATCCGGCCTCTGGTCGTGTGTATCACATCGAGCACAATCCGCCCAAAGAAGCGGGTAAAGACGACGTAACCGGCGAAACGCTGATCCAGCGTGAAGACGATCAGGAGTCCACGGTGCGTAATCGCCTGTCGGTCTACCACGACCAAACCGCTCCGCTGGTGGACTACTACCAGCAGTGGGCGAAAGAGGATCCGGCGACTGCACCGCAGTATCACCGCGTCGAAGGCGTAGGCAGTGTGGCAGACATCACTCGTCAGGTGAAAGAAGCGCTCAGCTAAGCGCGCCTCAGTGTTACGTGCCTCGATGGCCCGCAGGTTTCCTGCGGGCCATCGTCGTTTCAGGCGTGCGGCGGTATACTAGAGGCCTATTTTTACGGAGTGCAATACCGCTATGTCGTCGTTATACCTTCTGGCACTGGATGCCTCCTCCAGCGCCTGCTCTGCGGCACTACTCCGCCAAACAGGCGGCCAACGTGACTGCCTGGCACGCTTCGAGATGACGCCACGCGCGCACACCAAGCGCTTGATGCCAATGGTGGATGAGCTGCTTGCCGATGCGGGCATTGCCCCACAAGCCTTGAATGCCGTCGCCTTTGGGCGCGGTCCCGGCTCGTTCACCGGCCTGCGCATTGCGGCCGGTGCCGCGCAAGGATTGGCGTTTGGCTTGGACTGCCCATTGCTCGGCGTGTCGACCCTGGAAGCGCTCGCGCTTCAGGCGCATCGGCGTTATCACTTTCGCCATGTGGTCACCGCGCTGGATGCGCGCATGGGCGAAGTGTATGCCGCTACCTGGCACTGCCTGAACGATACCCTAAGCTTACAGAGTGACGAGGTCGTCATCCCGCCCGGTGCATTCCGTTTGCCAGCCGGTGAAACCGATTGGGTGGGCGTGGGCTCGGGCTTTAATCTGTGGGACGAATTTGCCGTCGGCGTGCAGGCCAGCTTGTCGCAACATCTCACGGATCTAGAGCCACGCGCGGAGGAGATGGCGTGGCTGGCCGCGCGCGACTTGGACGCAGGTCTGGGCCAGGCGGCCCATGAGGTACAGCCGGTGTATCTGCGAAATGACGTGGCTTGGAAGAAACCGGCATGAGCCAGGCAGTACCGGAGGTTTTGCTACCACCTGGGCTGACGCTGGGTTACATGGAGGGTCGGCTTGCCCTGGCGGGAGACGAGCGCGAGTACGGCAAACCGCTCAGCGTCGACTTCGTCTCGGGCAAGGCCGCGCACCGTCGTCAGTTCGGTGGCGGCCGTGGACAGCTGGTGGCAAAGGCCTGCGGGCTAGCCAAAGGCGTGACGCCGAGCGTGGTCGATGCCACGGCGGGCCTGGGTCGCGACGCCTTCGTACTGGCCAGCCTCGGGGCGCCGGTACTGATGATCGAGCGGGTCGCGGCCATCGCCGCCTTGCTCAGCGACGGCCTAGCGCGTGCGGCGGCCGCAGAGGACACCGCCGCGATTGCCGCGCGCATGTACTTGCGTCATGGCGATGCCGCCGAGCGGTTGGCGAGGCTGGTGGCGGACGCCGAGTTTACGCCCCAAGTCGTCCACCTGGATCCCATGTTCCCCCATCGCGACAAGTCCGCGCTGGTGAAAAAAGAGATGCGCGTGTTTCGCGAGCTGGCCGGAGACGACGACGATGCTCCTCGCTTGTTGGAAGCCGCGCTCGACGTGGCGACCCACCGGGTGGTAGTGAAACGCCCCCGTAAAGCGCCGCCTATTGCAGGGCCCGCGCCGCAGCACACGTTGGAAGGCAAAACGAGCCGCTACGATCTATATGTCCATCGCTCCCTAAGTCGCTGAGCGTTGATGACACAGCGGAGCCAGAGAAGGAGTCTCTATGCAGCACGAGTGGCGAGAAGGGAACCGGGTGGTGTTGCTGCCGGAAGCGTCGCGCTTTTTACCGGCGATGTTCGACGCGGTGAGCCAAGCGCAGCACTACGTGCTGGTGGAACTCTACTTGATGGAGTCGGGGGAGCTTGCCACCCAAGTCATCGACGCGCTGGCGTCCGCCGCTAGGCGCGGCGTGCAGGTGTTTCTACTCCTGGACGGCTACGGTGCGATGGGGCTGGAGCGACGCGACCGTGAACGCTTGCAGAGCGCTGGCGTAGCCTTGCAGCTGTTCAACCCGATTGGCTTTCACTCGTTGGCCCGCAATCTGAGCCGTGATCACCGTAAGATCGTGGTGGTGGACGGCGAAATTGCCTTTACCGGCGGTTTTGGCGCGGTGGATGAGTTTTTGCAGGCGTGGTACGAAATCGCGCTACGTATCGACGGACCGACCGTTGCAGACTGGGAGGCACTGTTTCGCCGTTTGTGGCGTTCCCGGCTGACCCGCCAGGCGTCGGGGGATCCAGCGCCCCCTCCGCTCCCGCCTCAGCGCAGCGCGACGTCCCATGCCGATGGCGTGCGTGGGCGAGTAATGTCGGCCAGAGGCTATCGCTACCAAGCAATTCGCCACTCGCTGTATGCCCGGGTCAGTCGTGCGCGTCAGCGGCTGTGGCTATGCACGCCCTACTTCGTGCCTACGTTTGCGCTGCGCCGCCGCTTGATCCGCGCCGCTCGACAAGGCGTGGATGTACGTTTGCTGCTGCCCGGCGCCAAGCACGACCACCCCGGCGTGCGCTATGCGGGCCAGCGTTTTTATCAGGCACTGCTGAAAGCGGGCGTGCGCATTTTCGAGTTCCAGCCGACCTTCATACATGCCAAGTTCGTCCTGGCCGATGAGTGGGTTAGCCTAGGCTCTTGTAATTTCGATCACTGGAACCTGCACTGGAACCTAGAGGCCAACCAGGAGATAGACGATCCAGGATTCGCCAGCGACGTGCAGGCGCTTTTCGAACGTAATTTTGCTGCCAGCCAAGAGGTGGATGCTGCCGCCTGGGCCGCGCGCCCCTGGGGGCAGCGGGCCAAGGAGTGGGTGTATGGTGTCGTGGACGGTTTGGTGATGCGCCTGAAATAACGCGGCTACTGGCGCTTTTTGCCCTTCGCTTTGGCGGGCGTCTTTTTGCGCGGTTTGGGTTTGGGCGTTTCTGGTGGTACCCGGTAGTGCAGGTAGAGGTCGAGCACCAGCTCGGGCAGCTGGGCGACGAAGGATTCTTGGCTGGCCTGATCTTTGGCCATCTCGGCCATGTCGGGTTCGTCGTCGAAGAGCCCCGATAGCGACATGAACGGCAGCAGCAGCGTGGCGGCAGCCTCTTCATCATCCTGGAACCAAGCGCTCTCGTCGCTGAACACGCCTTCCATGAAGCCTGCACACCAGTCGCCAATCGGCGTCTCTTCTGCGGGCAGACCATCCAGCGTTAGTTCGAAGGGCAGTTCCGGTAGGCCCCCTTGCTCCAGGACCGCCATGGCGTTGTCGCGCAGCAGTGTCAGCAGTCGGACGATCTCATCGCGCTCGGTGGCATCGCGGTAGTTGGGTTCGCCTTGAAAAAGCTCCTCCAGCCACTGCTCGGTGGGCTGCTCGCTAGGCGCGACCGCCAGAGCGACCAGAAAGCCATGGGCCGAAATCAGGTCGAGGGCATCTTCGCCCACTTGTTCAGAGTCGAGAAAATCGTCCAGCCTGTCGAGCTGTTCGTCGTCAAGCAGCGGCTGAGGCGGGGCACTGTCGGGCGAGTTAGCGTCGGTCATGGTATTGCGCTCTGCCATGGGGAGCCTCGTTATCAACGTCATGTTTGAAAACCGCTGTCGATCCATCACAATCGATCAACGTCACTAATGGCTAGTTTATCACTAATGAAGACGTCTCCACTCCCCCCTTGGCCGCGCGATGAACTATCGGCGCTTTCTCATCCGGCACTGCTTCGCGCCGTCCAAGAGCGGGTCGAGCAAGCTTTGGCACGCTGTCGAGAGGTACATCCCGCGCTGCCCGCGCCCAAGGTGTGGTTTGATCTAAAGGGCGCATCGGCGGGGCAGGCACACCTTGGTCGGGGCGGATTGCGCTTCAATCCGGTGCTGCTGGCCGATAATCGCGAGGAGTTTTTCGATGAGGTGATTCCTCATGAGATGGCCCACTGGCTGGTCTTTCATCTGGCCCAGGGGACTCGCTTTAAACCGCATGGCCGCGAGTGGCAGACGGTCATGCGGGATCTGTTTGGGCTCGCGCCTCGGGTCACCCACCGTTTCGATATTCAGCGCTCGCAACCGCGCCCTTTTCACTATGAGTGTGGCTGTCGAGTGCATCGCTTTACGTCGAGACGTCATGCCTTAGCCGCAAAGGGGCGTCGCTACCGCTGCCGTCATTGCGATCAGACCTTGGTCTATCGTGCTTTCGTTAGTCCATAATTGTTATTTTAAGCTGCTGTTTTTTAAATAAAAATTGTTAATACCAATGTCTAAAGGGAAGCCGATCGGGACAGGTTTATGCTAGGTAAATATTACGCGCGTCGGTGCAGCCAATAACAAAACCGACCACACTTACCAGAGAGTGCAACTTCACGGACAGAGGCAATTTCATGAGCGAGCATAACAACGTCTATCCAGTGCGCGATAGCATCGCTGCCAAGGCATGGGCCGATAAAGATAAATATGCGGCAATGTATCAGCAGTCCATGGACGACCCGGAAGGTTTCTGGGGCGAGCAGGCCAAACGCCTTGACTGGATCAAACCGCCCAGCAAGATCAAGAACACCTCCTTTGCCCGCGATAACGTCGATATTCGCTGGTTCGAAGATGGCGAGCTGAATGTCGCGGCGAATTGTCTGGATCGTCACTTGGAGAAGCGCGGTGACCAAACGGCGATCATTTGGGAAGGCGATAATCCCAATGAATCCAAGCACATTAGCTACCGTGAGCTCTACGAGCGAACGAACCAGCTAGCCAACGGCCTGAAATCGCTGGGTATAAAGAAAGGCGATACTGTCACGCTCTACATGCCGATGATACCCGAAGCGGCCATGGCCATGCTGGCTTGTGCCCGTATCGGCGCGGTGCACTCGGTGGTGTTTGGCGGCTTCTCCCCCGACGCGGTGGCCCAGCGAGTCATCGGTGCGGACTCCAAGCTGGTCATCACTGCCGATGAGTCAGTGCGTGGTGGCAAGCATGTACCGCTCAAAGAGAACGTCGACTCCGCGCTCAAGCGTGACGGCACCGACGTATGCAAGAACGTCCTGGTGGTGAAGCGCACCGGCGGCGATATCGATTGGCAGGAAGGTCGCGATATCTGGTTCGACGAGCTGGTCGATAAGCAGTCAACCGAGTGCCCGGCCGAGGCGATGAACGCCGAAGATCCGCTGTTCATTCTCTACACCTCCGGTTCCACCGGCGCGCCAAAAGGCTTGAAGCACACCACCGGCGGTTACCTGACTTACGCGGCCATGACGCATCAGTACGTCTTCGACTACCAGGAGGGCGAGATCTACTGGTGTACGGCGGACGTGGGTTGGGTGACCGGCCATAGCTATATCGTTTACGGTCCGCTGGCAAACGGCGCCACGACGCTGATGTTCGAGGGCGTACCGAGTTATCCGACCCACGGCCGCATGGGCGAGATCGTCGACAAGCATCAGGTCAATATCCTTTATACGGCGCCCACCGCCGTGCGTGCGCTGATGGCTCACGGTGACGGCGTGATGGACTCTAGCAAACGCGATTCACTGCGACTGTTGGGCTCGGTAGGTGAGCCGATCAATCCCGAAGCCTGGGAGTGGTTCTACCGCGTCATCGGCAATGAGAAGTGTCCGATTGTCGATACCTGGTGGCAGACCGAAACCGGCGGCATCATGATTGCACCGCTGCCGGGGGCCACCGACCTGAAACCAGGCTCGGCGACCACGCCTTTCTTTGGCGTCAAACCTGCCCTGGTCGATAACGAAGGCCACCAACTCGAAGGAGCCACCGAGGGCAACCTGGTGATTCTGGACTCCTGGCCTGGGCAAGCGCGCTCTATCTGGGGCGATCATGAGCGCTTCGTTCAGACCTATTTCTCTACCTACGACGGCATGTACTTCACGGGCGACGGCTGCCGTCGTGATGAGGATGGCTACTACTGGATCACCGGCCGGGTGGACGACGTGCTGAACGTCTCCGGCCACCGCATGGGCACCGCCGAGATCGAGTCGTCGCTGGTGGCGCACTCTGCCGTGGCCGAAGCGGCGGTAGTGGGCTTCCCCCACGATATCAAAGGCCAGGGCATCTACATCTACGTAACCCTGAACGACGGTATCGATCCCACGGACGAGCTGAAGAAAGAGTTGACCCAGTGGGTACGCAAAGATATCGGGCCGATTGCATCACCCGACGTGATTCAATGGGCTCCGGGGCTACCGAAAACGCGCTCGGGTAAAATCATGCGGCGTATTTTGCGTAAAATTGCTGCCAACGAGTGCGATGGTCTGGGCGATACCAGTACCTTGGCGGATCCGTCGGTCGTCGACGATTTGATCGAGCATCGGGCCAATCAGTAATCGACTCGCCCCGCTGCCCATGGCAGTGGGGGTATTCAATGACGGGCGTCAAGCATTGGCGCATTGCTGTCAGGCAAACTGCGCTTACCCGATGCAGTGCCGGCCACAGGGCCGGCACTGCTGTTTTTGTGCGGATGACGTCTCAACGACAAATTGTGCATGTGATGCTTGGGCATGATGAAGCCCATGGGGTACCATGCTTCAACCGTATGAGCCTAGCGTCGCGGCGGCAGGCAACCCCGCTGCTCGAGGAACCGGAGGAATATCCATGGCAGTAGCCCATAAGTTTATCGTCGCTGACGACCATCCGCTGTTTCGTGCAGCACTCACCCAGGCGTTGCGCCAGTTGGCCCCCCAGGCTGAGATTGTCGAAGCCGACACCATGGAAGCCACCACTGAGGTCGTCAATCGACACCCCGATGCAGATTTGATTCTGCTGGATCTGCACATGCCCGGTGCCCACGGCTTTTCGGGCCTCATTCAACTGCGCGGTCAGATGCCGGATATTCCGGTCGCCGTAGTATCTGGCAGCGATGAACCCTACGTGGTACGTCGTGCCATCGACTACGGTGCTTCTGGCTTCATTCCCAAGTCGTCATCGCTGCAGCTGATTGCCGAGGCGGTGGGTGAGATTCTGCAGGGGGAGGTGTGGCTGCCGGAGGCGCTGGCCAACGTCCTCGAAGAGACCAGCGAAGAGGAGTCGCGCTTTGCCGAGGCGATCGCCTCGCTCACGCCGCAGCAGTTCCGCGTGCTCAATATGCTCACCGAAGGGCTGTTGAACAAGCAGATTGCCTACGAGCTAAACGTTTCGGAGGCGACCATCAAAGCCCACGTGACGGCCATTTTGCGCAAGCTGGGTGTCCATTCACGCACCCAAGCGGTGATCGCGGCACAGAAACTGGAAGTGGAGCCGCCAAAAGTCGAGTCGTAACGGCGGACGGTCGATCAGAGGCGCCGCGCTTAGAGAATGCTAAGCGCGGCGCCGTCGTTTTGGTTGGAACTCTTTGTCCAGTCACGCTTTGGCGCGGCTGGCCTGGAGGGTGCGGGTGAGCAGTGCGCGAAGTGCGGCGGGCTTCACCGGTTTCAGCAGCAGCTGGTAGCCCGCACGCTTGACCTCTTCGGCGACTGCTTCGGTGCGATCGGCGGTGATCACAATCCCAGGAACGGCACCAGCAAAACGCTCGCTCAGAGCCTCTAGCGCCATCAGGCCGGTGACCTCGTTATCCAGATGGTAATCCGCCAAGATAGCATCAGGGTCGCCATCCATGTTGCGCAGAATGGATTTGGCCCCACCAATGCTGGTGGCAGTGAATACCTCGCAGCCCCAGCCGCTGAGCATGGCGGTCATCCCTTCTAGAATCAGCGTCTCATTATCGATACACACGATCCGTGTACCGGCCAGCTTATTGCCGCTGCGACGGCTACTGGGTTCCTGCTCGGCAACGGACACTTCCCGAGCGGCTACGATAGGCACGCTGACCGAGAACACCGTACCAACGCCTTCCCAGGAGCGCACTTTGATGGGGTGGTCGAGCACTCGGCTCATGCGATCAGCGATGGAGAGCCCCAGCCCCAGGCCTTTTTCACTCTCTTTATGACGGGAAACCTGATCGAGGCGTCGGAACTCCTGAAAGATCTCCGTCAATTTGGATTCAGGTATCCCTGGCCCGCTGTCCCATACTTCGATCAGCAGTCGCCCTCCTTGGCGGCGACAGCCAAGCAGCACGCGCCCCTCTTGAGTGTAGCGAATTGCGTTGGAGAGGAAGTTCTGCACGATCCGGCGCAGCATCTGCGGGTCGGAATCCACCCATTGCTGGGTGGGCACCACGACCAAATCGAGCCCTCGATCGTCCGCCATGACGTCGAATTCGGCGCGCAGCGGGCGAAAAATATCGGCCAGGGCAAAGTGGCTGCGCCGAGGCGTCAGCGCCCCTGCATCCAGCTTGGAGATGTCCAGCAGCGTGCCCAGCAGCTCTTCGGCGGCCTGTAGCGAGTTGTCGATATGGCCAATGGTGCGCTGGGTATCGCTGGCGGTGACGTTCTGCATCAGTGCCGAGGTAAACAAGCGCGCCGCGTTCAGAGGCTGCAACAAGTCGTGGCTGGCGGCCGCCAGGAAGCGCGTTTTCGAAGCATTGGCGTCTTCCGCTAGCTGTTTGGCCTGGCGCAGGGCCTGCTCCGCTTCGGCACGCACGCGGTTCTCTTGGCGAAGCGCGGCGTTGGCTTCGGAGAGCGCCTGGGTACGCTCGCGCACCCGCTCTTCCAGGGTTTCGTTGGTCTCTTTGAGGGCAATTTCTGCTTGGCGGCGCTCGGTAATGTCTTGATACAGCGCGAAGAAGCCCAGAATCGACTGGCTATCGCCAAAGTGCGGGGTGTAGGTCACCAACATATAGCGCATGGCGTCGTTGACCCGCATGGAAACTTCAAAACTCACCCGCTCACCGGCCAGCGTGCGCTGTACCCAGGGCACCCGCTCTTCGGCTTGCTTCACCGGTAGCACGTCCTCGTAGCGACGCCCGATCACCGCGTTGCGGTCGATGTTGAAGGCCTGCTCGTAGGCACGGTTGGTAAACAGGTAGCGGCTCTCTTTATCGAAGTAGGCGATCAGGGCCGGGACGTTATCGGTATAGATACGGATATTGTTTTCCGAGCGGATCAGCGCTTCTTCGATACGCTTTTGCTGGGTGATGTCTTGATAGGTATAGACGAAGCCGCCGCCGGGCATGGGGTTGCCCTGTACTTCCAGCACGCTGCCGTCCTGGCGGTAACGCACGTAGCGGTGGGGCTGGCCTTCTCGGATGTTGTCCAGCAGCAGTTGAACGTGCTCTTCGGGATCGCCGGGCCCGTACTCGCCGTTGTGGGCGTTGTAGCGGAAGATACGGTCCATCGGTGCGCCAACGCGAATGATGTGGTCGGGGAAGCGAAAGAGCTCCAGATAGCGCTGGTTCCACACCACCAGGCGTAAGTTCTGGTCGACCACGCTAATGCCCTGATTGATGTTCTCGATGGTCGCCTGCAGCAGGGCGCGGTTGAACTCGAGCACTTGGGAGGCTTCATCCACGATGGAGATCACATCGGAAATGCCGATACCACGCCCCTGAAGGGCCGAGTTCACTACGATCCGCGCCGACGATGCCCCCAAGACAGAGGCGAGAAACCGCTCGGTGAATTGGATCACGTCGATGGAGGCGCGGGTGCCATCATCCAGCGGCTTGCCCGCTCGGCGAGCGTAATCATCGAAGGCGCGGTCGACCTGACCTGCACCCAGGAAGCGCTCGCACAGCACTTTCAAATCGCCCACCGTCGTGGCCCCCGTCCAGGGGCGATTCACCGAGGTTTGTCGGGTTTCGACGCTATCGACGAACAGCGACGCTTGAATGCGCTCTACCACTCGTTGAGACGTCACCTGAGAGACGAAGATATAGCAAAACAGATTGATGCCGAGTGACAGCATGACCCCGTGAGTAAAGGTGTCCCCCAGGTTCAAACCAAATAGCGCCGTGGGTGACAGCCAGTTAAGCCCCAGCGGGCCGCCCGCTAACCATGCTTGTGGCAGCACGCCGGCATTGATCATGGCGGGCATCAGCAGGCTATACGCCCAAATGGCAAAGCCCACGTTCATGCCCACGATCACGCCCAAGCGGTTGCCGCGCTTCCAGTACAGCCCGCCAATCAGCGCGGGGGCAAACTGGGCCGCTGCGGCAAACGAGAGCATGCCGATGGAGGCCAGCGAGGTGAACTCGCCAATCAGCTGGTAAAAGCCGTACGCCATGGCCAGCACGGCCACGATGGTCAAGCGGCGAGCGCGCAGTACCAAACGGCCATAGTCGCGGGCCTTGGTGTCGAACCAGCGCAATCTAAAGAGCGCGGGAATCACGATCTCGTTCGAAATCATGATCGAGACCGCTACCGCCGCCACGATGACCATGCCGGTGGCGGCAGAGAAGCCGCCGATGAAGGTCAGCAGCGTGAGCCACTGCTGGCCGGAGGCCATGGAGAGCGCAAGCACATAGGTATCGGGCTCTACACCGCTTTCTGAGAACAGCAGCAAGCCAGCGGCCGCCAGTGGCACGACGAAGAATGCAATGGCCAGCAAATAGAGTGGAAACAACCAGCGCGCTTTGGTGGCATCGTCTGGATGGATGTTTTCCACCACGGCCACGTGAAACTGGCGCGGCAGGCACAAAATGGCGAGCATGGCGAGCAATGTTTGCGCCCAGAAGCTTTGGCCAAAGTCTTGGTTGGCGAGCTGGCGCTGCAACTCGAGCTGGCTTTCGGCATGGCCCATCAATTCGCCAAGGCCGTCGAACATCCCCCAGGTGACGAAGGCACCCAGCACCAAGAACGCTACCAGTTTGACCAGCGACTCGAAGGCGACCGCATGGATCAACCCTTCGTGATGCTCGGTGGCATCGGTGTGCCGGGTGCCAAACAGAATGGCAAAAATGGCCATCACCACCGCTACGTAAAAGGCCGTATCGCCAAACAGAGGGGCGTGGGACATGTCGGGGGCGTCGGTCAAGACACTAAAGGTCGTCGAAACGGCCTTTAGCTGAAGCGCGATATAAGGCAGCGTGCCGATCAGGGCTACTAGGCTCGCAAAGGCTGCTAGAGATTGGGTTTTACCGTAGCGAGAAGCGATGAAGTCGGCAATGGAGGTGACGTTCTGGTGCTTGGCAACGCGGATCATCTTCGCCAGCACGGGCCAGAAGAGCAAAAAAGTCAGAATGGGCCCGACAAAGATGCTGGCAAACGACCAGCCCGCCGTGGCAGCCTGGCCGACCGCGCCGTAGAAGGTCCATGAGGTGCAGTAAATGGCGAGCGCCAGACTGTAAATGAGGGGGCGGCGGCGGCTGGCGCCATGAGTACGCGCCCGCCGGTCGCCAAACCAGGCAATTCCAAACAGCACTGCAATATAGAGCAGTGACACTGCGATCAGCAGCCCGCCATGAAACATAGTGTCTCCTCACCCATCCTGCTTTGAACGGAGCTTTAAACCGCCCTTCGCCCAGTAAAGGGCTCCATTCTAGGCGAAGGTGAGGCGCTACGTCTGCCGTTCGTTGGCTAGTTGGCAAACGGTGGTCAGTAGGGGGGACGTTTCCCGTAGAGGGCGAAGCTCGTTGAGATCTGCTTCTCCGCTCTCTAGGTTGAGGGGAATCAGCTCTCGGCTAGCGCAGTTGAGAAGATAGGGCTGCGTGGTGATCAGGTCGGTATGGCGACGCTCGAACTGGTACAAAATGAACTCGGCGATGATGTCGCCCTCGACGGTTTGCGAACGCACGTTGTCGCTATCCACCACGCTGAAGGTAGTCGTCATGGGAAACAGTAGTGTCCACGGCCGCCAGATCTGGCGAGTGGTATCGCTGGAGATCACTTTGGCCGTTTCCGGTAACTGCTGTTGTTTATGCTCATACCAGCCGTACTCGAACTGTATTTGATAGCCCAGCATGCCCAGTCCGCCAAACACTGGCACAATCCATTTGGGAAGCCGCTTGCGGCTCAAAGTGCGAAGCAGAAGGCCAATCCCAGCCGCGGCAAGACCTGCAAACACGGCGGCCACTAAGTGCCAAATCATACGTTTTCCTTCTGAAAAGCCATCGGGCTTCCCTAAGGAAGCCCGATGGAGGGTGGTTCCGTTCGCTATTGGCCCACGGCGCAATAGAGTGGAACGATTATGACTTAGTGATCGACCGCAGCACCAGCACCTTTCGGATAGCGTACACTTTCCACCAGGTCCTGAATTTCTTGCGGCGGTGCATCGGTGGCGTTGGAGACAATGAAGGCCACGGCGAAGTTGATGATCGCACCTACGGCACCAAACGAGAGCGGTGAGATACCCAGCATCCAGTTATCCGGCGTGTTGGCCAGCATATTGGTGCCCGGAATGAAGAACCAGCCCAAGTAGGTGAAGATGTAGAGCAGGGTGCAGATGAGACCCGCCAGCATACCGGCAACCGCGCCTTTGTTGTTCATGCGCTTAGAGAAGATACCCATCATCAGCGCAGGGAACAGCGAGGCACCGGCAATACCGAAGGCAAGTGCTACCGTTTGTGCTGCAAACCCAGGCGGATTGAGCCCTAAGTAGGTCGCCAGTAAGATCGCGCCGCCCATGGAGATACGGGCTGCCAGCATTTCGCCTTTTTCAGAGATTTTCGGGTTGATCATGGTTTTGATCAAATCGTGACTGATCGCTGACGAGATCGCCAAGAGCAGACCCGCTGCCGTGGAGAGTGCCGCTGCGATACCACCTGCCGCGATCAAGCCCACTACCCAGCCGGGCAGGTTGGCAATTTCAGGGTTAGCCAGTACTAGGATGTCGTTGTTGACCTCCAGTTCGTTGCCTTCCCAGCCGCGGTCTGAATAGTCAGCAGCACCGTTGTAGAACTGGATACGGCCATCGTCGTTCAGATCGTTGTGGGTGATCAGGCCGGTCTCTTCCCAGGTGCGGAACCATTCCGGACGATCTTCGTAGAGGATCGGGTTACGCGCAGCTTCTTCGTAGTTTTCCGTTTGGCCAGCCATTTCTGGATAAACGGTCGTCATCAGGTTCAGGCGTGCCATGGAGCCAACCGCGGGGGCTGTCAGGTAGAGCAGGGCGATGAACACCAGTGCCCAGCCTGCCGACCAGCGTGCATCGGCGACCTTCGGTACGGTGAAGAAGCGAATGATCACGTGGGGCAGACCGGCGGTACCGACCATCAGCGACAGGGTGAACAGCACCATGTTGAGCTTGTTGTCCACGTCGGCGGTGTAGTCACGGAAGCCGAGTGCATTCACGACGTCATCCAGCTTTTGCAGCAGCGGGATACCGGACTCGGTGTGGGTGCTGAACATGCCGAACATCGGAATCGGGTTGCCGGTGAGCTGCATGGCGATGAACACCGCCGGAATTGTATAGGCAATGATCAGTACGATGTACTGCGCTACCTGGGTATACGTGATGCCTTTCATACCGCCGAATACGGCATACATGAAGACGATGGCAGCGGCAATCCAGATGCCCCAGGTGTTACTCACTTCCAGGAAGCGGGAAAACGCGACGCCCGCACCAGTCATCTGACCGATAACGTAGGTGACGGAAGCCACGATCAAGCAGATGATCGCGACCAAACGCGCTGTGTTGCTGTAGAAGCGGTCACCAATGAAGTCTGGCACGGTGAACTTGCCGAACTTACGCAGGTAAGGGGCCAGCAACATCGCCAGAATGACGTAGCCACCGGTCCAGCCCATCAAGAACGTGGAGTTGGCGTAGCCGCCCGACGCGAGCAGGCCCGCCATGGAGATGAACGACGCCGCCGACATCCAGTCGGCCGCCGTGGCCATACCATTGGTGATCGGGTGTACGCCGCCGCCGGCAACGTAGAAGTCTTTGGTGGAGCCTGCTCGCGCCCATATCGCAATGCCGATATAGAGCGCAAACGAGGCGCCAACGAACAGTAAGTTGATTGCAAACTGGCTCATGCTGGCTTACTCCCCCAGGCCGTATTTTTTATCGAGCGCGTTCATTCTCCAGGCGTAGAAGAAGATCAGCACGATGAAGGTGAGAATGGAGCCTTGCTGAGCAAACCAGAAGCCCAGATCCGTACCGCCGACGGGAATGCCCGCGAGCAGTGGGCGAAAGAGGATGGCGCAGCCGTAGGAGACAAATGCCCAGACTACGAGGCATCCGAAGATCAGCCGGACGTTGGCCTTCCAGTATTCAGCAGCATTGGATTTATCGTCTGCCATTGTGTTGCTCTCCAGTTGTGATTTTTAGGGTTGGAAAGTGAACTCAAGATAGCGTGTGGTTCATCAGGGCAACCCCGCATGGAAAACCGCGCTGTTGAGTGAGCGGTAAAACAGTGCTGCCAAACACGTCACCTTCTTATTGTTAAGCCGTTTATGTCGTTAAGGGGTGGTCGGCAAGTTATCGTTAGCGGCTTGAAGTGCATAAGACAAGCGGCATGCGATTACCCTGTATGACTCATGGGTAATACTGGGCAATAATCACCAAAAATAAATCCCAGACTTTGGTATCAGGGTGTTTAAATGGCGGGGTAAGAGCCGGGTGTGAAGACATAAAGCATTATTTTTGATGAATTTTAAGCGTTATTTTAACGCCATTCATGTCGCGATAGGACAATGGTCTATGGCTCGCTTAAAAACAATGTTTGCTACCTTAACCAAAGGTGTTTAGCCGAATTTAAAACGTTCGGGAAAGTCACTACTTTCGTCGCTAAACAAAGGTCGTTAAGACGTAAGCGCTATAGCTAAAAGTATAATGAGTCGATATGTCTAACGTTCGCCACCCCGTGGGTGGTATGTCTCAATCACTGCCCTTAAGCGAGGTCGCCCATGGTAGACGTGGATCTCTCCCAGCTGCCGTTTACGCTGATCGATGACGCCGGGCGTGATCATGTTCGTCGTGGGATGGATCTTGCCTTCTTCGATCGCGATGAAGTCATCCTCGAGATGGGGCAGGCAGGCGAGTCGGTGTTTCTGATTCATAAGGGGGAGGTCGCTGAGTTGGACCCCACGCTGCCTGCCGCTAGCGCGCGAATTGGTCACTACACCGCCGGTGATCTGTTCGGAGCGATCAGTATTCTCAATGGCAAGAGCCGTTACCGCTTCCAAGCCGAGCAGGAGTGCTTGTGCTATGTGATGCCCAAAGCACTGTTTACCCAGCTCTGCCGTCACTACCCACCGTTTGAACAGTTTTTCAAGCAGTCGCTGTCACACAAAGCGCGCCTGCTAACGGAAAAACGCGCTGATGGTGGCGTCACGATGGCGGGTTTCATGCTGGCCAAAGTGCGCGAATGTATGCGCGAGCCGGTACTCATCGATGCATCGAGCACCATTCACGACGCCGTTCGCCAACTGAACGATAGCCATGCCGATAGCCTGCTGGTGAATACGCAAGAGGCGCTGGGCATGGTCACTAAAACCGACCTGCTCAATGGGTTGGTATTGGGGGAGAGTACCCAGCACTCGCCTGTGGCGTCGCTGGCCAACCAATCACTGGTCACCGTCGCGCCCGATCAATACCTGTTCGAAGCACTGATTATGATGACTCGGCATAAGGTCGCTCGCGTAGTGGTAATGGAGGATGAGCACGCCCGAGGCGTCGTGGAATTGATGGACGTGCTGAGCTTTTTCTCCAGCCGTAGCTACGTGGTGAGTTTACAGGTCGAGCAAGCCAATGGCCTGGAAGCTTTGGCGGCTGCCAGCCAACGTACCCCAGAGTTGGTCAACGCGCTAATGGCGCAGGGCGTGAAGCTGCGCTTTGCCATGGAGTTACTGGCAGCGCTCAATGGCCGCATCATGAGTAAAGCCTGGGGTTTTACGGTGCCCGAGCAGTATCACCGCCAAAGTTGCCTGATGGTGATGGGCAGTGAGGGGCGCGGCGAGCAAATCCTAAAAACCGACCAGGATAACGGTTTGATCCTCGCTGACGACTGCCAGTGGCCCACGGTCGCTGACGACATGGCGACCTTGACCCAAACGTTGATAACGCTGGGTTACCCGCCCTGTCCGGGGAATATCATGGTGTCCAACCCTGAGTGGGTGGGCACGGTCTCCCAGTGGCAGCAGCGTATCGCCAAATGGGTCAGTGCCCGCGATGGTGACAGTTTGATGAAACTGGCCATTCTGCTCGACTCTCATGGCGTGGCGGGCAATCCGACGCTGCTCGACCAAGTCCGCCACGCGCTGTTCGAGCACTGCTCCCACGATGAGCTGCTGCTCTCGTACTTTGCCCGTGCGGCACTGCGCTTCTCGACGCCGCTGACCCTATTTGGCTCACTGAAGAAGCCGCAGCACGGTATCGATATCAAAAAAGGCGGGATTTTCCCCATCGTGCACGGCGTGCGCACCATGGCCCTCGAGCGGCGGATAACGGTCACTTCGACGCTGGATCGTTTGGATGATCTGGCCACCGACGGGCGTCTGGATCGACGCTTTGCCGACGATGTGGGTGAGGCGCTGGCACTGTTCACCGAGCTGCGCCTGCGTCAGCAGCTTCAGGAGCTGGATAGCGCCCACGCCAAGCGCACTAACCGGGTCGTAGTGCAAGAGCTCTCTTCGCTGGAGCGAGACCTGCTGCGAGAAGCCCTCCACATTGTGAAGGACTTCAAGCAGCGCCTTTCCCACCGCTATCATTTGGAGTATTCGTGAGCGGAATGCGCTTGTTAGATCGACACATGACGCTGCTGAGCGGCTCGTTAAGAACGCTGCTGCAGCGGGAAAGCGATCGACGCCGATGGGCCGATTCGCCCTACGCGTGGCTATTTCAGCCGTACATGGGCGAGGAGTCCGTCGCGATGGCCTGCCAGGTGAGTGACGGTCAGCCCAATGTCGTCAGCGTGGCGGCCGTCGTGCTCAGTCCGCGGCGTGTGCACACTAGCCGTATCTGGTGGGCCACACTGTCAGAATCTCCCGTGCCAGTGTCTGCCACCCTGCGCCGCCATCAGCAGTTACACGCGACGGATACCCCGCGCTCCCCAGATATCGAATGCCTGACAGAGCTGGCCGAATTCATCGAGAATCGGCCGCTCGTTGGTTGGCAGTTAGAGCGCACGATCGAGCCGCTCAACGGGCTATTCAAACGCGTATTGGGGTTCGGTTTACCCAACGCCCAGGTCGACGTTGCCAAGTTGCACGGGCGACAGCTACGGCGGCTGCATCCGCAGGTCGATACCCTCGAATCGCTTGGCGAGGCGCTGACCCGTTGGCGGCTGCCACGGCTGATCTGGCCTAGCGTGACCAGCGAAGCCACCGCGAGTGCACTTCTGTATCTACGTTTGCAGCGCGAGATCGCCCTGACCGCCTAGGGTTTGTATTGGGTAGAGCTTCGGAGTGTTGTTAGAATACATACTGCTCCTTTACCCACCGGCAGTGCGACGACCATGTTATCACCTGACTACTTTGACCCTACTTTGTCAGACAGCGCGTCTGACGAGCCTACCGCCACGCAGCACGAGCTGCAGGATGCCAAGCAGAAGCGTGAATTCAACAAGTTGCAAAAACGCCTGCGGCGCGAAGTGGGAAACGCGATCATCGATTACAACATGATCGAGGATGGCGATCGGGTCATGGTGTGCCTCTCCGGCGGCAAAGATAGCTACACGATGCTGGAGATTTTGCGCAACTTGCAACGCAACGCGCCGGTCGATTTTTCGCTGGTGGCGGTCAACATGGACCAAAAACAGCCTGGTTTCCCAGAGCACGTCTTGCCCCAGTATTTGGATAAGCTGGGGGTGGAGTATCACATTCTCGAGCGTGACACCTACTCGGTGGTAAAGGAGAAAACCCCGGAGGGTAAAACCACCTGCGCGCTCTGCTCGCGCTTGCGCCGCGGCTCGCTGTATGGGTTTGCCGAAGAGATCGGCGCGAACAAGATTGCCCTCGGCCACCATCGCGAAGACATTCTAGAAACGCTGTTTCTGAACATGTTCTTCGGCGGTACGCTAAAAGCCATGCCGCCGAAACTGCTCTCGGATGACGGTAAAAACATCGTGATCCGCCCGCTGGCCTACTGTAAAGAGGCGGATATTGCTGAGTTTTCGCGGCAGATGGCGTTTCCCATCATTCCCTGTAATTTGTGTGGGTCGCAGCCGAACATGCAGCGACAAATCGTCAAAGAGATGTTGGCGGAGTGGGACAAGAAGCATCCTGGGCGCTTGGAGAGCATGTTCAAAGCAGTCACCAACGTGGCACCCTCGCAGCTTGCCGATCGCGAGCTATTCGACTTTGCCGGTCTCGAAGCCAAGCAGGCGGCCTTGATGGAAGGACGCATCCAAGCCTTCAACGTGTGATCGTTGGCGCCTCCTCTTCTGCCAGGGTAATGAGGCGCTGCATGTCCAAAATATTGACCTCGCGCCCTGAGACGGCCACGACCTCCTGCTGCTGAAAGCGGCTAAGAATGCGGCTGACCGTTTCGACCGCTAGGCCCAGGTAGTTACCCATATCGGCCCGGGACATGGATAGGCGGAAGCTGTATGGCGAGTAGCCCCGCCGCCGGAAGCGATCAGAGAGCGTAATCAAAAAGCTCGCCAGCCGCTGATCCGCGGTCTTACGCGACAGTAGACGCATCATTCGCCGATCGTCGCGCAGTTCTTTACTCATGCTGCGATAGAGCTGGCCGCGCAGCTCGGGCAGCTCCTCGGAGAGCGAGTCCAGGCGGTCGAACGGAATTTCGCACACCGTCGTCGTTTCCAGAGCCATCACCGTGCCGGGGTAGTGCTCTTCGTCGATGCCGTCCAAACCCACTAGTTCGCTGGGTAGAAAGAAATTGGTGAGCTGGTCATGGCCGTTGCCTTCGCTGGTGACCTGCTTCAAGCTACCCGAGCGCACCGCATAGACACTGGTGAAAGCGTCCCCTTGGCGGAACAGGGGTTCGCCTTTCTTCAACGGCGAGCGGCGGCGAATGATCGCATCGAACTGGCTCATATCCTCGAGCTCCAAGGCGAGCGGTAAGCACAGCGAGCTTAGACTACACGTCTGGCAGCGCGCCTCTTGCAGCAGTGAACGTCGTTGGCTGGCAGGATATGGCATAGGAGTCTCCCTTCTTCTTTCGCCATCATAGGCACAGGGGGCAGGCGGCTCAAGGCGCTCACACGATCTTCGAGTAGCGCTGACCATCCTGACGTTGTAAGTGAGTGTCGAAGGCCATGGCCAAATGCCGAATGAGCAATCGCCCGATCGGCGTGGCGCTCAGCCGAAGGCCCTCACGCTGTACGAGGCCATCCCGTTCGGCGATCGCCAGTCGCTCGAAGGCAGTGGCAAAGTAGTCTGCCGCATCGATATGCCAACGCTGACCGATCGCGTCGAGATCAATGGCCATATCGCACATGAACCGCTCGATGACGTCTCTTCTTATTAGGTCATCCTTATTTAAGCGTAGTCCTTTTATCGTTGCCAGCCTACCTTCATCCAAGGCGGCTTCATAGTGGGCGAGCTGAGTAGGGTTTTGGGCGTAAATATCGTCGACCCGAGAAATGGCGGATACGCCCAAACCGATCAAATCGCACTCGGCGTGGCTGGAGTAGCCTTGAAAATTACGCTGCAGCGTGCCGTTGCGCTGCGCCTGGGCCAAGCTGTCGTCGGGGCGTGCAAAGTGGTCCATGCCAATATGCACATAGCCCGCCTGGGTGAGCATCTCGATAGTGGTGTGCAGCATGGCCAGCTTTTCATCGGCGCTGGGCAGGTCGGCCAACTGGATACGTCGCTGGGGCGCAAAGCGGGCTGGCATGTGGGCGTAGTTGAAGACCGATAATCGTGCTGGTCCCAGCTCGATGACCTGACGAAGCGTTTCGGCAAAACGCCGTTCGGTTTGAAAGGGAAGGCCATAGATTAAATCGAGGTTGAGCGAGCGAAAGCCGAGCCGATGCGCTTCGTCCATGAGCGTTTCGGTGAGCACCCGGGGCTGCACGCGATTGATCGCCGCTTGAACCTGCGGATCGAGATCTTGAACGCCAAGGCTTAGGCGGTTAAATCCTAGCGATTGGAGATGTCGCAGGGTAAAGACATCCGCTTCGCGTGGGTCAATTTCAATGGCATAGTCCCGATCTGGCGCGTTCGATAACCCAAAACGGGCATCAAGCCGGTCGACCAAATCGCTCATTTGCGCCAAGGTAAGAAACGTCGGCGTGCCGCCGCCCCAATGCAGTTGCTGCACCGGTCGTTGGGTATCTAAATGGCGCGACGTGAGCACCATCTCACGATCTAGCCGAGACAGGTAGGGCTCGGCCAGCGACGTATTTTTCGTAGCGATTTTGTTGCACGCACAGTAGAAGCAGATCTTGCGGCAAAATGGGACGTGGACATAGAGCGACAGTGGCTTTTGGCTGGCGTTACTGCGTTCTAGTGCCTGGGCCATATCGTCGGCGGTGAAGCCGTCGTGAAACGACAGCGCTGTCGGATAAGAGGTATAGCGCGGGCCGCTCGTGTCATAACGACGTATCAGGGCGTCGTCCCATGCAGTGGCCTCAGCCACTGATGAAGTGGTCTGGGCGTGGGCAGCAGTAGCATGAACGGGCATAGGCAACGCTCCGGTGTAACAGAACAAGCGAGTGAACGGATGCGTTCATGCTACGCCAGGGGGTAGCGCAATGCGTTGAGCTGTATCAAGCAATGGCGTAAAAGCCCATGCCGAAGCGGCTAAGCTAGTTAGAAAGGTGAGAAAGTGCGGCCCGCCGATAGGTTCAGTGCCCGGTGGGGGAGAACAGCGTCCAGAGCTGCCACAGCGCAAAACTGATGATGGTCAGCGCGGCGATACTGCGCGTGGCACGGTGGCGAATCAAGTGGCTGAGCTGGCGTGCCGCTAGGCCCGTCGCAAGCAGCGCGGGCAGGGTGCCCAAACCAAAGGCACCCATCAATAGCGCCCCTTGTAACGGATCGGCAATGGCTAGGCTCCAAGCAAGCATCGAGTAGACCAATCCGCAGGGTAGCCAGCCCCACAGGGCGCCTAAAGCAAACGCCTGGGGCAGGTACACGACGGGCATCAAGCGCCTGCCGATGGGTTCGATATGGCGCCAAAGCCTGCGCCCTATCGCTTCCACTTTCAATAAGCCTTTCCACCAGTTAGCGATATACAGCGCCATCAACATCAGCATCACCGCCGCGACGACCTGTAGCGCGAGACGCGCCTGAGGCGATAGTGAGATCAAGGTGCCTAGTCCGGCTACCAAAGCGCCAGCCGTCATGTAGCTCATGATGCGCCCTAGGTTATAGCCGAGCAATAATCCACCCATACGGGCAGGGTGTCGCATGCTGGGTGGCACGGCAAAGGTGAGCGCACTCATGATGCCGCCGCACATGCCAATGCAGTGGGCACCCCCCATCAAGCCAAATACGAAGGCTGCCAGCAGTGGCGGCAAGTCAAGTCCGGTCGGGTTCACGGCGGTGGCTCACGGTCACGGGGTGGCTTGGTGCCTTTTTTGCGCTCGGCGCGCTGTTCGGGGGTGAGATCGTTCTCATCGTCGTCGAACAGAATACGATGGGCAGGGCCTTCCAAGTCGTCGAACTGGTCATTCTTCACCGCCCAAAAGAAGGCCCACACTGCGAGCCCTAGCAAAATCAGCGACAGTGGAATCAATAAATAGAGAATCGTCATGCGGTCACCGGTCTCGCGGGAGCTGCCTGGGAAACGGTCGAGCTACGCCAGCGGGTCAAGCGCAGCGCATTGCCCACGACCACGAGTGAGCTGAGCGACATGCCAATGGCCGCCAGCCAGGGCGGTACCAACCCCATCGCAGCCAGAGGCAGTGCAGAGAAGTTGTAGCACACCGACCAGATCATGTTTTGACGCATGATGCGTCGCGTGGCGTTGGCAATCTCGATGGCCTCGAAAATACGCATCAAACGTGGGCTGAGCAAGACCGCATCGGCGCGGGTACGCGCCAAGTCGGTGGCACCGTTCATGGCAATGGCCACATCGGCGCCGGCCAAGACCGGCACATCGTTGATGCCATCCCCAATCATCACCACGCGCTCGCCTTGGGCCTGTAGCTCGCGCAGCCGCTCGAGTTTGCCTTCCGGTGACTTGCCCGCGTGCCATACGGGGATATCGAGCTGCTCGGCTAAGCTTTCTACCGCTTCTTGGGTATCGCCGGAGAGTAGCTCCACGGTAAGCCCTTTCGCTTGTAGGGCGGCAACGGTGTGCGCAGCGTCTTCCCGGACACCGTCATGGAGCTTGAACCAGGCGCGTGGTGCATCGTCTTCGCTAAGTAGTAGCCACTGACCGCGGCCAGGCGTGCTGAGTGTTTGGCTCGTTGCAAAATCGGGCTTGCCCAAGCGCCATGTAGCGCCGTCGAGTATGCCCTCCAGTCCGCTGCCGGTAACGCTTTTGACCTGCCGCGCTTGCAGCGTGGCGTCCCTATACGGTCGAAAAGCGCGGGCAATCGGGTGCTCGGAGTGAGCTTCTAGTGCGGCAGCGATCGCGCGTAGCCGTTCGCTGCTCTGCTCGGTTAACGGATGCGTCTGGGTGAGCTGCATCTCGCCACGGGTCAGCGTGCCGGTCTTATCAAAAATCACCCGTGTCACGTTCGAAAGTGACTCAATAGCATCGGCTCGGGTGATCAGGACGCCGCGTTGGCGCAACTGACCATGCCCTGCCGTGAGAGCCGTTGGGGTGGCGAGCGCCAGTGCACACGGGCAGGTGACCACGAGCACCGACAGCAGCACCCAGAGCATACGGGACGGGTCGATGAACCACCACGCCACGGTGACACAGGCGGTGACCACCAGTAGGCGTAGAACGAATAGGTGCGCCATTCGCGCTGCCATCTGGGCCAGCCTTGGGCGGCTGGCAAAGGCCCGATCGGTCAAATCCACGATACCCGCCGCGCGCGCATGGCTGCCGGCATGGGTAACCCGCACCGTGAGCGGGTTTTCCATGTTTTGACTGCCGCCCACGACCTGTTCGCCTACTCGGCGAGTGACGGGTAGATATTCGCCGGTTAGCATCGACTCATCCAGGCTGGATTCACCATCTTCTATGATGCCATCGGCGGGCACACCGTGGCCGGGCTTGATGAGCACTCGATCCCCGGGAGCTAGCTCGCTGGCGGGTAGGATGCGTTCGCTGCCGTCCGCCTCCAGTCGGGTAGCAGAAACCGGCAGCACACCACTTAATGCATTGCCGCTGTGGCCGCTGCGCCGCCGCGCGCGTCCTTCCACGTAGCGGCCAAATAGTAGGAAGAAGGTGAACATGGCGACAGAGTCGAAATAGACCTCGCCAACGTTGAACAGTACGGCATAGCTGCTGGCCAGATAGGCACCGCCGATGGCCAGTGAGACGGGCACATCCATGCCCAAGACGCCCGTTTTGAGATCACGAAGGGCGTTGCGGAAAAAGGGTAGTGCTGAGAAGAAGACCACCGGAGTGGCCAACGCAAACGAGAGCCAGTGAAAAAGCGCAAAGAAATCTTCACTGAGTTCCCCAGGCCCTGACACATAGATTGGGATGGAAAACATCATCACCTGCATCATCCCTACCGCTGCCACGATTAACCGGCGCACGTTCATGCGCTCCTCATGCTGCAAGCGCGTTTGGGCGTGGTCGGGCTCGTAGGGCTGTGCCTCGTAGCCGATGGCGGCAAGCTCGGCAAAGAGCTGGGAGAGCTTGATGGCGCTGGGATCCCAGGAGACGCGTAGGCGGTGATGGGTCAGGTTGACCGCGCTGGAAGCGACTCCTTCGAGTGCGTTCAGGCGGTGTTCGATGAGCCAGGCGCAGGCGGCACAGGTAATGCCGTCGATGGCCAGCGTTGCCCTGACGTGGCCCTCTTCTCCGTCCGGGTGAACGAACTGCGCCTGAAGTCCAGGGTCGTCGAACACGGACCAGGTTTCCGCTTTGGCCGCTTGGCGCTCGTCGGGCCGCTCGGGTAGTTCGGTGCGGTAGCGGTAGTAGCTCTCTAGCCCGCCATCCACAATGGCGTGTGCCACGGCTTCGCAGCCGGGGCAGCACAAGGGGTGGGACGTGTCATCGACGACGATGCGCCATGTCGCCCCGTCAGGCACCTGACTACCGCAGTGGTAGCAGCTTTGCGGGTGGGTGCTCATTCGCTCTCTGACCGCCCTCCCGGTAGCAGCGCAATAGTCTGCTCATTGGGAAAGCGAGCTTCGCCAATGAGACGCCAGTCCGCGTCGTTGCCTTGCTCGGGCTGAATTTGAAGGTACCACCGGTAGCGCAGGTTATCTGGACCTTGCGTGATATAGCGGCCCTCCCGCACGTGCTCCAGTACGAAGGATTGATCGCGATCATCTTCGGTGGGGAAGATCAGATCGAGATAGAGCTTATCTGGCCGAGCGTCCCCAGTCAGGTCGATGACGATATCGCTGGTGAGTGGATCGATGCGCAGATCGGCGCTCAAGTTGAGTTCGCGTGCGCGCTCCTGCTTCGCTAGCACCATGTTGATGGCTTTACCGTGCTCGTAGTAATCCTCCTGAACCACCATGCCGTCGTAGCTTTTGATCGACATGATGGCGAAGCCAGTGCTGAAGAGGATGGACGAAAACAGCAGTCCGAGTAAAAACCACGGCCAGAACTGTTTGTACCAAGGCGGAATGGGGGTGTCGGACATGACGTACTTATCTCCTGATGTCGCTCAAGAACCGCGCTTCACGGGTCTGTTGAATCTGTTCGTCTTGCTGCGCTTGCAGCGTCAAGGTGATGGCGTGGCTAGGCTCGCTCAACGTATCTGGGGTTGCCAGTACGGTAATGACCTGAATGCGCGACTCGCCTGCGGGTACCCGCAGCGAGGTGTTGTCCACCTGTAGGTTGGGGAGCCCGGCGGCGCTGATCACGTAGGTGTGATCTTGCGAATCCAGGTTGCGTACGGTGAGGCTATAAACGTTGCTGATCAGCCCATCGCGAGTGACTTGATAGAGCTGCGTTCGCTCGCGTTCGGCATCGAAACTCAGCGGCGTACGATCGTTCACCGCCCAGGCAAAGGTCGCTATCATCACCAGCAGTGCGACGAAATAGCCGATCAAACGCGGACGCAGGATATTACTCTTTTTACCTTCCAGCGCGTTTTCGGTGGTGTAGCGAACGAGGCCGCGGGGGTAGCCCATTTTGTCCATCACACTATCGCAGGCATCGATACAGGCTGCACAGGTGATGCACTCGTACTGCAGCCCGTCGCGGATATCGATACCGGTAGGACAAACTTGAACGCAGAGTTCGCAATCGATGCAGTCGCCCAAGCCCGCTTCACGAACCTGGGCGTGGTCGAGGGATTTTTTACGATGGCCACGGGGTTCGCCGCGCGCGGCGTCATAGGAAACGATCAGCGTATCGCGATCGAACATCACCGACTGGAAGCGGGCATAGGGACACATATAGATGCACACCTGCTCGCGCAGCCAGCCCGCATTGAGATAGGTGAAGACTAAAAAGAAGCCTACCCAAAAATAGGACCAGCCGTGGGCTTCCAAAGTGGGGAGCTCCGTGACCAGGTCACGAATCGGCGTAAAGTAGCCGACGAACGTCACGCCGGTGGCCAGGGCGATCAGCAACCAGGCGGCGTGTTTGGCGCCTTTGCGCCAGGCTTTATGGGCATTCATTGGTTGGTTATCCAACTTCATGCGCTGATTGCGCGACCCTTCGATGCGATGTTCGAGCCAGATGAACAGAAAGGTCCAGACGCTCTGCGGGCAGGTATAGCCACACCAAACGCGCCCAGCGAAAACGGTAATAAAAAACAATCCAAAGGCGCAAATGATCAGCAGCCACGATAAGAGGATGAATTCCTGCGGATAGAAGGTCGCCGAAAAAATATGAAATTCGCGGCCTGGCAGATCGAACCATACGGCGGGGCGATCCCCCCAGTTCACCCAAGGCAGCAAAAAGAAGCCCAACATGAGCGCCCAGTTGGCGCTGCGTCGTACCTTTTGAAACAGCCCTTTGATCTCACGCACATAGATATGTCGCCGCTTGGCGTACATCTCTTGCGTGGTGGTGTCACCCGGCGTGTGGTGCCCAACGGTTGGCGGCGTAATATCGTGGCTAGGTATTTTTTCCATGGCGGTGATCGCAGCTCAATAGGCAGGAGTGGACATCAGCCCGGCAAACTCGACGTCAACACACAGCGCAGGTTGCGTTGTGCTATGCCGAGTCGTTGTTCGCACATGACTAGCGATAGTGTAACGGATCGTCGGGCGGCTGAGCGGTCGCTAGATGTAGAAAGGGTGCGGTATGTAACCGCACCCCTTCGTTCACGCTTGCGTTAAACGCCTGTCAACGGGACTAGTCGTTGAAGCGCAGGCTATACACGTAAGCGGCGACGAGATGGACGCGTTCCTCACCGATATACGCTGCCTGGGCAGGCATGTGGCCGTTACGGCCGTTACGCAGCGTTTGACGAATCGAGTCGGCCACACTTTGGCCTGGGGCCAAGTAGAGCCACACGTCGTCGGTCAGGTTCGGCGCACCAAGCGCAGTGTTCCCCGTGCCGCTGGGCGTGTGGCACGCCGCACAGGCGGCCAGGAAGGTACTTTCACCACTGGCAGCGCGCTCGGCGTCATGCTCCTCACCGGAGAGTGACAGCACGTACTGAGTCAGGTTTTCGATGTTGTTCTCACCGAGCTGCTGCCAGGACGGCATCAGGCCGTTACGGCCGTTGTTCAGCGTGGTCAGAATGTTCTCGGGTTCGCCACCGTAAAGCCAGTCATCGTCGGTCAGGTTGGGGAAGCCGTAGCCGCCTTGGGCGTTCGAGCCGTGACACACGGCACAGTTGTTCAGGAAGATACGCTCGGCCACCTGCATGGCGTCACCATCACGCGCCAGCTCGGGGATGGGCACTTCCTGATACTGAGCAAAAATGGGCGTGAAGCGCTCTTCGGCCTCGGCCACTTCCTCTTCCCACTGACTCTCCTGGGACCAGCCCAGGATACCGGCATAGTTACCCAGGCCGGGGTAGAGCACCAAGTAGCCGAGCGCAAACACCACGGTCAAGATGAAGAGTTTGAACCACCACTGTGGCAGCGGGTTGTCATACTCTTCGATGCCATCAGCTGCGTGGCCAGTGGTCTCGACATTGCCATCGGCGTCTGGGGTTTTGTCGGTGCGGCGGTTGGCTAGCAAAATCCAAACGCTTAGCGCGATCGTGCCCAGTGTGATGACGATGATCCAGGCGCTCCAGAAGCTGGATAGGGAGTCACCCCATAAATTATTCATCTATTCTTATCTCCCCTGTCGTGGCGGGAATCCGCTTCGTGTTTGGTCGAAGCATGCTTGTCACGGGTCGGCTGCTCATCATCGTCGGCAAAGGGCAGGTTAGCCGCTTCGTCGAAGTCTGGCTTGCGTCGCTTCGAGTAGGCCCAGAAAAAGATGCCAATAAAAGCGAAGATCAAAATCAGCGTGATCAGGCCGCGGAAAGTTCCCGTATCCATAACTTAACGTGTGCCCTCGAGCACGGTTCCTAACTGTTGTAAATAGGCGACCAGGGCAGTGATTTCCTGGGTGCCGCGTACGTCAGCGGTAGCATTGGCGATGTCCTCATCGGTGTAGGGCACGCCGAGCTGACGCAGGGTGCGCATTTTATCCGGTGTGGCTTCGCCGTCGAGGGTACGCTCAAACAGCCAGGGGTAGGCTGGCATGATCGATTCTGGCACCACATCGCGCGGGTTGTAGAGGTGGGCTCGGTGCCAATCATCACTGTAACGACCGCCTACGCGCGCCAGGTCTGGCCCAGTGCGCTTGGAGCCCCACAGGAAATTGTGCTCATACACCTGCTCGCCGGCAACGTTGTAGTGGCCGTAGCGCTCGGTCTCGGCGCGGAAGGGGCGGACCATCTGTGAGTGGCAGCCCACGCACCCTTCGCGGCGGTAGATATCGCGACCTTCCAATTCGAGCGCCGTCAGCGGGCGTAGCCCTTCGACCGGCTCGGTAGTTTGTTTTTGGAAGAACAGCGGAACGACTTCGGCCAAACCGGCAAAGCTGATCACGACCAGGATCAATACGGCGAGTAGGCCAACGTTCTTTTCGACAATCTCGTGTTTCATTGGTCTTAACTTCCCCGGTTTAGGCGGCTTGTGGCGCAGTGAGGCCAATGGCTTCGCGGCGCTTCACGGTCATATACACGTTGAAGGCCATCAAGAGCATACCGGTTACCCAGAAAAGGCCACCCACCATGCGCACAAAATAGCCTGGGCCGCTGGCCTCGACTGATTCCACGAAGGTGTACATTAGCGTGCCGTCAGCATTGATGGCGCGCCACATTAGGCCCTGCATGATACCGTTGACCCACATGGCGGCAATGTAGAGTACGGTGCCGATGGTCGCTAGCCAGAAGTGCACGGCAATCAGGTTGACGGAGTACATTTCGGTGCGGCCAAACAGACGCGGGATCAGATGGTACATGGAGCCGATGGTGATCATCGCTACCCAGCCCAGTGCGCCTGAGTGGACGTGACCGATGGTCCAGTCAGTGTAGTGCGATAGCGCGTTGACGGTCTTGATCGCCATCATCGGGCCTTCGAACGTCGACATGCCGTAGAACGACAGCGCGACGACCAAAAAGCGCAGGGTCGGATCGGTGCGCAGCTTATGCCAAGCGCCCGACAGGGTCATCATACCGTTGATCATGCCGCCCCAAGACGGTGCCAGCAGAATGATCGACATGATCATGCCCAGCGACTGCGCCCAGTTCGGCAGTGCGGTGTAGTGTAGGTGGTGCGGGCCCGCCCACATGTAGATCATGATCAGCGCCCAGAAGTGGACGATGGACAAACGATAAGAGTAGATCGGACGCTCAGCCTGCTTGGGTACGAAGTAGTACATCATGCCCAGGAAGCCCGCCGTCAGAAAGAAGCCCACCGCGTTGTGGCCGTACCACCACTGCACCATGGCATCGACGGCACCGGCATAAATGGAGGTGGAGTACATGGGCGTGACGGGGATCGCGGCGTTGTTCACGATGTGCAGAACGCCAACCGTTAAAATGAACGCAGCAAAGAACCAGTTGGCCACATAGATATGCGACGTGGTGCGCTTTTTGATCGTCATCAAGAACACGATCGCATAACTGATCCACACCACCGCCAGCAGGATGTTGATCGGCCATTCGAGCTCTGCGTACTCTTTGGTCGTGGTGTAGCCCAGCGGTAAAGAGACTACCGCCGACAGGATCACCGCTTGCCACCCCCAAAAGGTGAATGCTGCGAGCTTGTCAGAGAACAGGCGAGTCTGACAGGTACGCTGCACGACGTAGTAAGACGTCGCAAAGAGCGCTGAACCACCAAAGGCGAAAATAACGGCGTTAGTGTGTAACGGACGAAGACGCCCGAAGCTCGTCCAAGGTAGGCCGAGGTTCAGTTGCGGCCAGACCAGCTGGGAGGCAAGGATAACGCCAAGCGTCATACCTACGATGCCCCACACAACGGTCATAATCGCGAACTGCCGAACTACCTTGTAATTGTAGGTCGGGTGTTCCAATGCTGTGCTCATTTCATGTTCCCATCGAACGCGGTTAGGGGGTAACCCGTGGCATTTTGCAATCGCACGCTGCCATCGCATTGTGCACGGGTGCGGCCACCCGCTTGATGATGCAGGTCAAGATCCGGCCTAGATTCTATCGCAGCCGCGCCCTAAGCTGAACACGCCAATGGATGTAACGCTGAATTATTAGGAGAGCAGGGTGTCGTACTACGCCGATCATGGTTTCGAGGCTGTCGCTCCAAATGACCTGAAGGCACGGCCCGCTAGCCCCGCAGTTCAGCGGTTCGTCGTGGAGGGTGTTGGACCGGTGAGCGTTTCGGGAGTGCCCGTAGGGGGAAGAATTCTTCTGGCCCATGGTGCTGGTGCAGGTCACCTGTCCGATTTCATGCGGCAATTTGCCGCGATGCTGGTTAGCCAAGGGCTTCAAGTCTGGGCCATCGACTTTCCTTATATGCAGCAGATGAGCGAGCAAGCGAAACGTCGGCCTCCACCGCCCGTGGCGACATCTGTCGATCATTTTGCCGCTTGGTATGACTTGCTCGCGCCGCTGCACGATACGCCGCTTTGGTTGGGAGGGAAATCGATGGGCGGTCGAGTGGCCTCGCTGCTTGCCATCCAATATCCTTGCGCAGGCGTCATCGCAGCAGGCTATCCATTTCACCCTCCCAAAAAGCCTGAGTCACTTCGCACCGGCCACTTTTCTCAGCTCTCGGTGCCCATGCTCATTCTACAAGGTGAGCGTGACCCATTCGGCACGCGTGAAGAGGTAGCCTGTTATGCGTTACCTGACTCGCTACGCATTCATTGGCTCACCGATGGTGACCATGACTTTAAACCGCGACGACGTTCTGGCGTCAATCAGCAGGTTTTGATTGACGAAGCCGCCATAGTTGCGGCATCCTTCGTCCGCGCTCAGTAAGCGGTTGCCTTGAGTAGGTGCAGCACACTGGTTTAAATCATAAATTTAAACACGATGTGTTGACATTCAAGCAGGCTTCTGTAGAATGCAGCGCCACGTGACCAGCGGGTGGTTAGCTCAGTTGGGAGAGCACCAGCCTTACAAGCTGGGGGTCACTGGTTCGAACCCAGTACCACCCACCATTCATTTGGTGCCCTGGAAACGTAACGCAGTCAATGATGCATTAGTGGACCGGTAGTTCAGTCGGTTAGAATGCCGGCCTGTCACGCCGGAGGTCGCGAGTTCGAGTCTCGTCCGGTCCGCCATCATCATATAAGCCTGCAGTTGGTTATCGTTATTCGGACCGGTAGTTCAGTCGGTTAGAATGCCGGCCTGTCACGCCGGAGGTCGCGAGTTCGAGTCTCGTCCGGTCCGCCACGATAACTTGATAAGTAGCAATATTGATAAGCGATGAGCTTTCAGTATATTGGGTGGTTAGCTCAGTTGGGAGAGCACCAGCCTTACAAGCTGGGGGTCACTGGTTCGAACCCAGTACCACCCACCATTCAGTTTCACATTTATGCGCCCCTGAACCGCTTAAATTGTCTGTTGAATGGTTATGTGTCTTATAGTGGACCGGTAGTTCAGTCGGTTAGAATGCCGGCCTGTCACGCCGGAGGTCGCGAGTTCGAGTCTCGTCCGGTCCGCCATTAAGCACTCATCGGCAATCGTTTGATAAAGCCGAACAAATTCCTAAAAGCCCGAATCTATGATTCGGGCTTTTTTATTGCGTGTACACCACACGTTAACGAACAGCGTGCAGTCAATACGCTGCACGCTGCTGTTATTGACTAGGTAAGCGTTAGGCGATCGAGCTGACGCCTGCTTTGGCAATTTGCACGTCTTGATCTGGCTTGACGCCAGAGATGCCGACAGCGCCGACGACGTGACCATCCACGATGATCGGCACGCCGCCAGATAGCAGACCCTGTAGCGGTGCAGAGACAAACGCCGTACGGCCACCGTTAATCATCTCTTCAAACACTTGGGTCTCCTTACGACCCAGGGCCGCGCTACGCGCTTTTTGGGTAGCAACATCGGCGCTGAACGGGGCAGCACCGTCTAAACGGCGCAGTGCCAGTAGGTGGCCACCATCGTCAGTAACGGCAATGGTGACCGGCCAGCCGTTGTTGTCAGCTTCTTTCTGGGCAGCGTCGAGAACTTGGATAACGTCTGCTTGGCCTAAAACAGCTTTGGTTTGCATCGAAGATTCCTTTTTGTCATCGGGGGTGAAGCGAGGCGCACGACGGTTAGCGTTGTGCCGAGCGCCGCAAGTGTTAGAGGTTTATACCAGGGCAGCGTCCACGACTTCCACCCAGTGACGTACCGGCGTGCGGTTGGCGCTGGCGAGATGCGTCTGACAGCCGATGTTGGCGGTCACGATCACCTCAGGGTTGCCTGCCTCCAGCGCATTCAGCTTGTTATCGCGCAGCTGAGTGGCGAGCTCTGGCTGTGTGACCGAGTAGGTGCCTGCTGAGCCGCAGCACAGGTGGGCATCTTTCACGGGCGTTAGTGCAAAGCCGAGTTTGCTAAGCACGCCTTCCACTGCGCCGTTGAGTTTCTGGGCGTGCTGCAGCGTGCAGGGGCAGTGGAAGGCTAAGCGCTGGTGCTCTTTAAGCTGCAGCGACTCGAGCGGCTCGTCGCGCAGTACTTCGACGATATCCTTCGCCAGTGCGCTGACTTTTTTGGCCTTTTCAGCGTAGGCGGGGTCGTCCTTGAGCATGTCAGCATACTCTTTGACGAACGCGCCGCAGCCGCTGGCGGTTTGTACGATGGCTTCGGCTCCCTGCTCGATTTGCGGCCACCAGGCATCGATGTTGGCGCGCATCCGCTCGCGGCCCGCCTCTTGGGCATTGAGGTGGAAGTCGATAGCACCACAGCAGCCAGCTTCACTAATCGGTGTGACGCTAATGCCCAAACGGTCGAGCAGGCGCGCCGTGGCTGCGTTGGTGTTGGGCGACAGGCCGGGCTGCACACAGCCTTCTAGAATCAACACCTTGCGGGCATGGCGCTGGCTGTTGGGTCGCTGGCCTGCATCGACCGGTGCAGGCGGCATTTTGCTACGCAGTTTGCCGGGCACTAGAGGCTTGAAGGTTTGCCCTAGCGTTAGTAGCGCTTTGAAGCGTTTCGGGTCCACCAGCATTTTGCGCAGCGCATAGCGCTGGGCGCGCTCGGCGGCTGGTCGCGGCACGCGGCGGTCGATTTCGGCGCGGCCAATGTCCAAAAGTTTGTGGTACTCCACGCCAGAGGGGCAGGTCGTCTCACAATTGCGGCAGGTTAGGCAACGGTCGAGGTGAAGACGAGTCTCTTCGGTGACTTGGTCATCGTCATCGCGGCTCTCCAGCAACTCTTTCATCAAGTAGATGCGCCCGCGCGGTCCGTCTCGCTCATCGCCCAGTAGCTGATAGGTAGGGCAGGTGGCGTTACAAAAGCCGCAATGTACGCAGGTGCGCAGAATGCGCTCGGCTTCCTGGATATGCGGTTTCTGGCGGTCGGCATCGGTAAAGTGCGTCTGCATGTCAGCTCTCCTGATTAAAATGCCGCATAAAGACGACCAGGGTTGAAAATACCGTGGGCGTCCAGCTCGGCCTTCAGGTTGCGATGGTACTTCTCGACCACAGGATTCAGTGGCGTAAAGGGTGACTCTGCACCCCCTTGGGCATGCGGGGTATAGCAGGTAGCGTGGCCACCGGCCTTCTGGCATTCATCGCGCAGCGTGTCTGCGGGTAGTGCGGTTTTCACCCAGCGTTGGCTGCCGCCCCAATCATAGAAGATATCGCTTTCATCAACGGCGAGTTCTAGCGCTGGGGTATGGGGCGGTAGCGAGAGGCGCCACAGCGCCTGTCCTTCATTGAGGCTGAAAAAGCCATGCTGCTGGTCACGCAGCTGCTGCCAGAAATCCGCAGACAGTTCTTCACCGCCCAGGCGTTCTTTGGTGGCCTTGACGGAGCTTTCACCGCCTTCCAACCGAATAAAAAGCTCGCCTGCGTGCCATGCCGCAGCGGTGATGGGCAGCGGCTGGCGGCCAAGCTCAGAGAGCTTCGCTAAGGCATCTTGCAAGCCCATGTCAAGGCGCAGGCTGTGGCTGGCGGTGGGAATGGGCAGCACCTTAAACGAGATATCGGCCAGCACGCCCAGCGTGCCCTGGGCACCTGCCATCATGCGGGACAGGTCATAGCCCGCCACGTTTTTCATGACTTCGCCGCCAAAGCGCAGCAGTTTGCCCTCTTGGGTAATCACTCGAGTGCCCAGGACAAAATCCCGTGCGGCACCTGCCCAAGGGCGACGAGGGCCGGACATACCGGTGGCCACCGCGCCGCCAATGGTGCTGGCGTCGCCAAAAATGGGCGGCTCGAAAGGCAGCATTTGATGTTTTTCTGCCAGCGCCGCGTTCAGCGCGCTCAGGCGGGTGCCTGCCCGAACCGTGACGACGAGTTCTATAGGGTCGTAAGAGACGATGCCGCTATGGGCAGCGACGCTGAGTTCCGTGCCTTCCACCGGACGACCATAAAAGGCCCGGGTATTGCCCCCCACGATGCGCAGCGGAGTGCGGTCGTGGTAGGCGCTGCGAACCTGTTCGCTCAGCTCAATGGCAATGTCTCGGTCGGCAGCGTGTATCGCTAGTTCGGTCATGGTGGTTCCTTATAGCATCAGAAGCGTGGCAGCTCCGGATGCGGTAACTCGTTGTTATGCACATGCATCGCGCCAAATTCGGCACAGCGCGCCAGGGTTGGAATGTTTTTCCCTGGGTTGAGCAGCCGTTTGGGGTCGAACGCCGCTTTCAGCGCGTGGAAGACCGTCAGCTCATCGGGCTGGAACTGGCTGCACATCTGGTTGATTTTTTCGCGACCTACGCCATGCTCGCCGGTAATCGAGCCACCGGCGGCCACGCATAGCTCCAGGATCTTGCCGCCTACGTCTTCCGCCAGGGCAAGCTGACCCTCTTTGTTGGCATCGAACAGGATCAGCGGGTGCATATTGCCGTCACCCGCGTGGAAGACGTTGGCCACGGGCAGGCCGCTCTCTTCTGAAAGTGCGGCAATGCCTTTCAACACGCGCGGCAGCTCGCGGCGGGGAATGGTGCCATCCATGCAGTAGTAGTCCGGCGACATGCGGCCTACGGCAGGGAAGGCATTCTTGCGCCCGGCCCAGAACTTGGCGCGCTCGGCTTCGTCACGTGCCTGTTGAATGTTAGTGGCGCCAGCCTTTTCCAGTACGCGGCGCACGGTCTCGCAGTCGTCGTCCACGTCGGCTTCCACACCATCCAGCTCACAGAGCAGAATGGCTTCGGCCTCCACGGGGTAGCCTGCCTTGATGAAATCTTCCGCCGCTTTGATGGCGAGCTTATCCATCATTTCCAGGCCACCGGGGATAATGCCTGCGGCAATGATGTCGCCCACCGCGCGGCCCGCTTTTTCCACATCATCGAAGCTGGCCATCAATACCTTGGCGGTTTCCGGCTTGGGCAGCAGCTTCACGGTAATTTCCGTGACCACGCCTAGCATGCCTTCTGACCCGTTCATCAAAGCCAGAAGGTCGAAACCGGGGGCATCCAGGGCTTCAGAGCCCAGCGTCATACGTTCGCCTTCAATGGTCAGGACATCCACGCGCATGACGTTATGCACGGTAAGACCATACTTCAGACAGTGCACGCCGCCTGCATTTTCAGCCACGTTGCCGCCAATCGAGCAGGCAATTTGTGAGGAGGGGTCCGGGGCGTAGTAGAGCCCGTAAGGGGCGGCCGCCTCTGAAATGGCAAGATTGCGCACTCCTGGTTGCACGCGGGCAATGCGAGCATCAGGATCAACGCTGATGATCTGGTTGAACCGCGACATGACCAGCAGCACGCCCTGTTCGAGCGGTAGCGCACCGCCGGACAGGCCGGTGCCTGCGCCGCGGGTAACCACCGGTACGCCCAGCGCGTGGCAGCGCTTCAACAGGCCTTCGACCTGTTCCAGCGTTTCCGGTAGCGCCACCAACATGGGCAGCACGCGATAGGCGGCGAGGCCATCGCACTCGAAAGGACGTAAATCTTCCTCGCGATGCAATAGCGTCAAAGAGGGGACAGCGCCTTGCAGGTCGCTGAGTACGTCAGCTTTATCACGGTGGACAAGCTCGCCATCGAGGCGCTCGTCGAAAAGGATATTCATAACGACATCCCTAAGTTTTTATCATTAAAAGTAACGGTAGCGTTGCTTTACCATGGCGCTCAATTTGAGCTTTTTTTGTGCGCCTGTCTAGGTTGTGGTGCAATGGTCTGACCAGTAATTGGTCGATAGTAGGGCGGTGGTAAGTTTGAAGAAGAGCCTGAATGACTTGGTCTTACCCAGTTGAGATGGCCAATTGATCCAAGGGAGCGGCGTATGGCGTTTAGCAGAGACGATATCTCCATGGGGCGGCGCACGCCCGAGCATGTGGCTGCTCGCCTGGAAGAGTTGATACTGGAAGGTGTTTTTCGGCCTGGGCAGTTGCTGCCTTCCGAGCGGCGTCTGTGCGAACGACTAGGCGTTTCGCGGGCTTCGCTGCGGGAAGGGCTGCGCATTCTGCGCAGTAAAGCCATTATCAATACCCGCCAGGGTCACGGCTCGACCGTGGCGTCGCTGCTCCCCATGCACCAGCAAAGCCCGCTGATGCACCTGTTTAACGACCATCCGCGTACCCTGTTTGATTTGCTCGAAGTGCGTGCCTTATTGGAGGGAGAATCCGCCTATCTGGCCGCACGGCGGGGAACATCGATGGATCGAGTATTGATCACTCGCCGCTACCGCGAAATGGCGGCGTATGCTGCTGCCTCGCCAGATGAGTTAGAGGTAGAGCATCTGGCTCGACTAGACCATGCGTTTCACCTCGCCATTTCGCAAGCTTCCCATAACCCGGTTTTGGTGCATACCTTACAGAGTTTGACCGATTTGCTGCTCAGCTCCGTGTTTGCTTCGGTAAAGCATCTCTACCATCGGCCTGGTCCTCGCGAGATGATCAATCAGCAGCACGCTCGGCTGCATGAGTCGGTGGTAAGTGGTGATGCCGAGCAGGCGCGACAGATTGCGTTGGAACACTTGACCAGTATCAGCGAGCTACTTCGTGAGCTAGAAGCGGAGCATGATCGTTTAGAGCGTTCAGCAATGCGCCTCGAACAGTGGCAATAGCAGGTTAAGCGTTGGCCGCACTCAGGCTGTCATCCTCAATGACGCCTGCCAAGGTGGCCACTTCCAGCTTGTTGCACAGGTGGTCGCGTAAAATTTGCCCAAGTCGTTTACTGTCGCGCTGCTCGAGCGCGGAGATCATGTTCTCGTGATCTTGAACGGCTTGGCTCCAAAATTTTTGGGTCATTTTTTTCGAGTAGCGCACTCGCTTTACGCGCTGACTGAGGTTGCTGTACATCTCTTGCAACACCTCATTACGCGAAGCGGCCAAAATGCTTTCATGGATCTGCTGGTTGATCTCGAAATAAGTGGCCAGATCTCGATGGCGATAGTGTTCGAGCATGGCATCGTGTAAGGCACGTATAGCCGCAATTTCAGCGTCGCTGATGTGCTGGCAGGCGAGCTCGCCGGACAAACCTTCCAATGCTGCCATTAAGTCGTAGGTATCTTTCACTTTTTTGAACGTCAAGCGCACCACCCGCGCACCTCGATTGGGCAGCAGCTCGATAAGCCCCTCTGTGGCCAGCACCTTGAGTGCTTCTCGAAGCGGCGTGCGTGATACGCCGAACCGTTCGCAAAGCTGCTTTTCTGAGATCCGCTCACCCGGGGCCAGTTCACCGTGCTCAATCAGCTCACCAATGCGGTCAGCGACTTCACGATAAAGATTACGCTGTAAAATTTTCGTCATTGTTCTGTCCCTTCTTGTGTATCCGCTTGGTATCCACCAAGCGACGGGTGCCGCTTTGTAAACACCATTTGAACACAAAGCCATACGCTTATATTGGCGACTCTTTGTATGATTCGCAAAAGTAATTATGAATTCAATTGTAGCAAGTCGAGCTATGCTAGATAGGCGGCAGTGACCCAACTGCTCCCCATAACAATCAATAACCATGTAGGAGCCAATGTATGGCAATGAATATTTTCATGTGTAGCGTTCAGTTGAGTCGAGAGCAGGCCAGAGCCATCTTAGACGGGGCGAGGGCACAGGCGAGAAAAGTCGGTCTTCCGCCTCTCACGCTGGTAGTGCTGGATGGAGGTGGCCATGTGGTGGCTGCCGAGCGTGAAGATGGCTGCGCGCCACTACGTTTTCCGGTGGCTCAGGGAAAAGCACACGCCGCACTGGGTATGGGCATTGCCAGCGGCATTATTGGGGAACGCAATATCGAACGCCCTGCGTTTCTTGCTAGCGTTGCAGCGGCTTCGAAAGGGCATTTTGTGCCGGTGGCGGGAGGCGTGCCTATTCTTGATGGAGAGCAATGTGTCATAGGTGCCGTGGGGGTGAGTGGCGCTTCGTCAGAAGAGGATCAGCAAGTCGCCATTGCCGGTATCAAAGCGGCCGATTTGCACTGGGGGTTAGCGCCCGGTGGCGAAGAGCATTAGGCCAACGAGGTGGTTGTTCAAGCAGGCAGCGTTCGTTGAACGCTGCTTTTTTTATGTCATCACTTTTTTAAATGCTAGGTGTATCAGTAAGTTGACGCTTAGGAGGCTGCTTCAAGACGAAAGTTTAATACCTAATTTTGAATTTTGAATTCAAATTGAAATGGTGAAGACCCAACAACAACAACGGTTCACTTGGAGTACCCCATGAAATTTATCAAGACTGCGCTAGCGGCAGCTGCCGTTACCTTCGGGCTACACGCATCGGTTGCCAGCGCTAACCTCGAGGTGAGGCTTGGCCACGTCGGTGGGCCTGGCTCGCTGTTTGAAATTACTGCTAACCGCTTTGCTGAGCTGGCCAATGAACGCTTGGACGGCGCTGCCGAAGTGAATGTCTATGGCAATAGCCAGTTAGGTAGCGACGAGTCCATGATGCGTCGTCTGCGTCTTGGTTCGCTCGATCTTGCGATTCCCTCAACGGTCATGAGCTCAGAAGCCGAGCAGTTTGCACTGTTTGAAATGCCTTATCTGATTGAGGATCGCGAGCACATGAAACGCGTTCGCGATGAAGTCGTCCGTGGCCCGCTCTATGAGGCGGCCCAAGCCAAGGGCTTTAACATTATTGCCGTGTGGGAAAATGGCTTCCGCCAAATCACCAATAACGTACGCCCTATTACCACTCCTGAAGATCTTGGCGGCATCAAATTACGCACCCCGAGCGGTGTTTGGCGGATAGAGATGTTCCGCAGCTATGGTGCCGCGCCTTCTCCCATGTCGCTCTCCGAAGTATTCGTGGCCCTGCAGACAGGAGCCATGGATGGTCAAGAGAACCCGCTGATTCAAACCTACTCCTCGCGTTTTCACGAAGTGCAAGACTATCTCTCTATTTCCAATCACGTTTATACCCCCGCCTATTTAACCGCCGGTGCCAGTTGGAATCGCCTACCTGACGATGTCCGTAACGTGCTGCAGGAAGTCGCTCTTGAACTCGAAGACTTTGCTCTGGAAGAGGGGCAGCGTCTGGATGATGAGACGTTGGTTCTGATGCGTGATGCGGGAATGGAAGTGAACGAAGTAGACTTCGATGCCTTCGTGGCCGCCTCTCAGTCCATTTATGACACCTTTGCCAATGATGTCGAAGGCGGCCAGGAAATGCTGGATGCCGTCGCTGCCCTGCGCGAATAACCAAGCCATCATCTCGAAGCGGCGTTCCACCTCTTTGGAGGTGGGCGTCTCTTCCTAAAGGAGGTTTCAATGAGCGCTTATACCAAATTCAAGAATGCTTACTTTGCATTTCTTGAAGGTATCGTTGTGGTGTTGGTGATTGCGTTAGCGGGGGTGGTCACCATTGGCTTCGTTTCTCGCTATTTAGGTTCTCCGTTGAGTTGGTATGACGAATTGGCGGCCGTTCTATTGGCTTGGGTAACGTATTACGGGGCGGCTTTGGCGGCCGCTAAAGGGGCTCACATTACATGTCCTAGTGTACTGAATATGTGTCCGCCCTCCATTCGTGTGCCAGTCGCATTACTGGCCGAAGCGATCACCATTGGTTTTTTCATATTTCTGGGGCTGGCGAGCTATCAAGTCATGCTGATTCTCGACGGCATGAACATGGTGAGTCTGCCGGCTATTTCCATGCAAGTGGTGCAGTCGGCCATTCCCATTGCATCGGTGCTGTTCATCATCGCGGAGCTGCTACGGCTACCCGACATAGTGAGAAGTGCCCGCGGCAAAGGCTTCATCGACCACGAGCTTGAAGAGGCCGGTATCGATGCCGACGACATTGAAGCCGTTAGCACCCAGCCGCGAGGATAAGTAACCATCATGATCATTCTCTATATCTTCATTGCACTGATTGCGCTGATCTTGATCAATGTGCCTGTGGCGGTCGCTCTGGCATTGGTGGGGACGATCGCCACCTTCATTACCTACGGCAGCATGGCGATGCCGACGGTGGGTATGACGATGTTCGAGGGGGCAACCAACTTTCCGTTGATTGCCATCCCGCTGTTCATTCTGGCAGGTGCCATCATGAACGCCTCCAGCATCTCGCGACGCTTGATCGATCTGGCCATGGCCATGGTGGGGTTCATCAAGGGTGGCCTGTCGATGGTGACCATCGGTGCGTCGGTGTTCTTTGCCGAAATTTCCGGGTCATCGGTGGCGGGCGTGTCGGCGATTGGCAGTATCTTGATTCCTGCCATGCGCAAGAAGGGGTACTCCAAAGAGTTTGCCGCCTCGATTTCCTCTTCGGCGGCCAGTCTGGCAATTATCCTTCCGCCTTCCATACCCATGATTCTGTACGCGGTCATGTCGGGGGAGTCGGTCGTTCAGATGTTCGTGGCCGGTATCTTTCCTGGCCTGCTGGGGGCGATGGGCTTGGCGGCCATGTGCTACTACCTGGCGCGTAAGTACAACTTCCCCTCTGAAGGTCGTTTCCGGGTGTCGCAACTCTGGAAGGCACTGAAAGAGGCCGTTTGGGCGCTGTTGATTCCGGTCATCATTCTGGGTGGGATTTTCGGCGGCTTCGTGACGGCGACGGAGGGTGCTGCGCTGGCAGTGTGTGTCGCCATCTTCATCAGTGCGGTGGTCTATCGCGAGTTTACCCTCAAGAACTTCATCGACTCGTGCAAAAGCGCTGGTGTGCAAACTGCCGTCGTCATGCTGCTCGTGGCGGCGTCTGCGGTGGTGGGCGGGTATCTGACCGAAACCCGTATTCCTCAGGCCATTGCTTTGCAAATCAGCGACCTGACCAGCAACAAGTATGTGATCCTGGCACTGCTGAACATCATCTTCCTGATTCTCGGTGTGTTCCTGCACTCGGCAGCCGCCATCATTCTGGTCGTCCCTATCGTGCTGCCGCTGGTACTGGAAGTGGGTATCGACCCGCTGCACTTCGGTCTGATCGTCACGCTGAACCTGGCCATTGGGCAGCAGACCCCGCCGGTTGCCAGCGTATTGATTGCCTCCTGCTCCATTGCGAAATCAGACATCTGGGCCACGTCCAGAACCAATCTCTGGTTCATTGCCGTACTGTTCACGATTTTGATGATCAATACCTACATTCCTGCCTTTGCCCTGGCATTGGTCAACTTCATCTACGGATAAGGGGTGCTCCATGACACAGCAACGACAAGCACCCACCACTGAGAGTGTGCGCTTCGAGGTGAAAGACGGTGTGGCCTGGTTAGGGTTCAACCGTCCGCAAAGCCGCAATGCCATGACGTGGGAAATGTACAACGCCTTGGAGTACTACTGCGACACGTTAGCCGACGATACCGAGATCCACGCTCTGGTGCTTCACGGTGTCGGCGGGGAAGCCTTCGTGGCGGGTACCGACATCACCCAATTTGCACATTTTGCGGAAGCGGAGGATGCCATTGGCTACGAGCGGCGCATCGACCGCGTGGTGGGAAAGCTGGAAGCCTTTCCGAAACCCACGCTGGCGCTGATCGAAGGTGCCTGTGTAGGCGGTGGCGCGGCGTTGGCGCTGGTATGTGATTTTCGCTATGCCACCGACACGCTGAAATTTGGCGTGCCCATTGCCAAGACGCTGGGCAATACGCTCTCCATTTCCAATGTGTCTCGACTGGTGGATATGGTCGGTATCCCGCGCACGAAAGAAGTGTTGATGATGGCGAAACTGGTGACGGCAGAAGAGGCGCTGGGCGCGGGTTTGGTCAATCAGCTGTTCGATAGGGCGGATATCTACGCCGAAGTTGCCACCATTGCCGCCGAATTTGCCAAACGTGCACCCCTGACCCTGCAGGCCAGCAAGGCGCTGATCAATCGCGTGCAGGCCCAGCGGCGGCTCCCGGCCGATGCTAGCGACGATTGGGTGGCCACTTGCTACCTGAGCCAGGATTTCTCGGCAGCGGTGAACAAGTTCGTCAATAAAACGCCTTTTGAGTGGCGCGGCCAGTAAGGCTGCCGCTCTGCTCAGTAGATGCCTATCACAGGCTTGAGGAGGAAAGCGCATGCTTCCTTTACAAGATATAAAAGTACTCGATGTGTCACAGATCATGGCTGGCCCTTACTGCACCATGGTGCTGGCGGATATGGGGGCCGAGGTCATCAAGGTAGAGAAACTCAATGGTGGCGATGACAGCCGTCAGATGGGGCCATACGTGAACGGCGAGTCGACCTGCTTTTCGCAAATCAACCGTAACAAGAAAAGCATTTCACTCAACCTGAAAGACGAGCGTGCCCGCCAGATCTTTTATCGACTGGCAGCGGATGCGGATGTCATCGTCGAGAACTATCGGCCGGGGGTCACCCAATCGCTGTCGATCGACTACGACACCATCAAAGCGATTAATCCAGGCATCGTTTACTGCTCCATTTCGGGGTATGGCCAAACCGGGCCCTACAGCCACAGAGGCGGATTCGATCTGGTGGCGCAAGGCATGACCGGGCTGATGTCGATGACCGGCGAAGCCGGGCGGCGCCCTTTGAAGACCGGCATCGCGGTCTACGACATTGGCGGTGGCATCACGGCGGTCTATTCGATTTTGGCCGCCCACATCCACAAGATGAAGACGGGGGAAGGGCAGCATATCGATATCGCCATTACCGAATGCGGGTTGCCCTGGTTTACCTGGGAAGCGGCGGCTTACTTCTCTGAAGGCACCGTGCCTGGCCCCACTGGCTGGCGCCATCGGGTGTCTGCGCCTTATCAGGCGGTGAAGGCCAAGGATGGTTATTTGATGCTGGGCTGCGCCAACCAACGAACCTGGGAGCGGTTTTGCGGCGATGTATTGAAACGTCCCGCACTGATGGAAGACCCCCGCTTTCTGACCAACCATGATCGTGGCCAGCATGTGGATGAACTGGAGGCGCTGCTCGAAGAGCTGATGGCCCACCAGACCGTCGATGAGTGGCTGACACTCTGCGATACCGCAGGCGTACCGGCAGGCCCCATCAATGACTTTGCCCAGGCCATGCAGGATGAGCACTACTTGGCCCGTGGCATGGTGGAGGAGATGGACCATCCGGTGATCGGCAAAATGAAAACCATCGGCTTTCCCAGCAAGTTCTCACGCACACCTGCTCAGATCCGCTCTTCAGCGCCGCTCTTTGCTCAGCATACCGACGAGGTACTCGAGCAATTGGGCCTGTCGGATGAAGAGCGTGACACACTGCGTGCCGAAGGGTGCATAAAGTAGTTTTTTTAAAAATTCAGTTTGAATTCATTATCCAATTTAGTGCCGTGCTGTTTCGCGATAACCGCATCACAACAACCGCATTACAACAACAATGAGGAAGCGACATCATGTTGAAGCTAGATTTTCACCCCTCCGGTCGTCATTTTCTGCAGATTCCTGGCCCATCGCCGGTGCCCGACCGCATCCTGCGCGCCATGAGCCTGCCAACGATCGATCACCGCGGGCCAGAGTTCGGCGCGCTGGGCCGCGAACTGCTGGCCAAGACCAAGCAGGTATTCAAGACCGAGCACCCGGTAGTGATCTACCCCGCCTCGGGCACGGGCGCATGGGAGGCGGCGCTTGCCAACACTATGTCGCCTGGCGACCGGGTGCTGATGTTCGAAACAGGCCACTTCGCTACGTTGTGGCACAAGATGGCGCTGCGCCTGGATCTGACGCCGGAATTCATAGGCCTGCCGGGGTATGAAGGCTGGCGCCAAGGCGTGCAGGCCGAGATGATCAAAGAGCGGCTAAAAGACGACCCCGAGCACGAGATCAAAGCGGTCTGTGTGGTGCACAACGAAACCTCCACGGGGGTCACCAGTGACATCGCGGCGGTTCGTCGCGCCATCGATGAGGCCAATCACCCGGCCTTGTTGATTGTGGATACCATTTCCGGGTTGGCCAGTGCCGATTACCGCCACGATGAGTGGGGCGTGGATGTCACGGTGTCCGGCTCACAGAAGGGCCTGATGCTGCCGCCGGGCATCAGTTTCAATGCGCTCTCACCCAAAGCGATCGAGGTGAGCAAGCAGGCCAAGCTGCCCAAGAGTTTCTGGGCCTGGGATGAAATTCTGGAAGCCAACCAGAACGGCTATTGGCCCTATACCCCCAGCACCAACTTGCTGTACGGCCTTAATGAAGCGCTCGACATGCTGCTGGATGAGGGCATGCCGCAGGTCTTGGCCCGCCACCAGCGCTGGGCGGCAGGGGTGCGTGCGGCGGTACAAGCGTGGGGCTTGGAGATTCAGTGCCAGGACCCCGCGCTGTACTCGCCGGTACTCACAGGGGTAGTGATGCCGGAAGGCGTGGATGCGGATGCCGTGCGCAAGATCATCTATGAGCGTTTTGACCTGTCGCTGGGAATGGGCCTTGGCAAGGCGAAAGGCAAGATGTTCCGGATCGGGCACCTGGGGGATTGCAACGACTTGACCCTGATTGCCACGCTGGGCGGCTGCGAAGCGGGCATGAAGCTGGCAGGCGTATCGCTTCGCGGCAGCGGTGTCTTGGCAGCGTTGGAGTACTTCGCGGCGAACCCGTTGCAAGCGTCAAGCGACCATCAGGCGCGTTAAAAAGGGGAGAAGTGTCATGACGTCACTGACCAGCCAACCTGCGCCTAGAGATGCCAAGATCAAGCCGATCAGCGGTCTGGCTGAACGGCTTTCACGAGAGCTCACAGGCGATGTCTTATTTGATCAGGCGACTCGGGGGCGTTATGCCACTGACGCATCCATTTATCAGGTAACCCCCGTTGGCGTGGTGGTCCCACGCCATCAGGAAGATTTGAAAATTGCCCTGGACATTGCCCGTGACGCCCACGTGCCGGTGTTGGCACGTGGGGCAGGCACCAGCCAGTGTGGTCAAACCGTGGGTGAGGCATTGGTCATCGATACCACGCGCTGGCTGAACCAAGTGGTGGAGTTCGACCCCGACGCACGCACCGTGGTGGTGGAGCCAGGCATGGTGCTGGATCATCTCAATGCTTGGCTCAAGCCCCATGGGCTATGGTATCCGGTGGATGTCTCCACCAGTGCCCAGTGCACCATTGGCGGTATGGCAGGTAACAACTCCTGCGGGTCGCGCTCTATTTACTACGGCAACATGGTGCACAACGTCGAGGGCATCGAAGCCACGCTGGCCGATGGATGCGACGTGAATTTCAGCTTTGTGGATGGGTTCGCTGAGGGCACAAGAGAACACCAACTTGCCCAGCAGGTAAAAGCCATTGCCGAGCGGGTCGGCCATGATATTCGCGACCACTTTCCCAAAGTGTTGCGTCGCGTGGGGGGCTATAACCTCGACCTGTTCGACTGCCAAAACCCTATCCCCTATGACCTGAATGGGCGGGCGAATTTAGCGCACTTGCTTATCGGCTCTGAAGGGACGCTCGGGGTAAGCCGCCGTATCAAGCTGAAGCTGTCGCCGCTCCCCGAACAAAAAGTGCTGGGGGTCGTCAACTTCCCCACGTTCTATCAAGCCATGGATTTTACCCAGCATATCGTCAAGCTGGGGCCGATGGCGGTCGAACTCGTCGACCGCACGATGATTGAGCTCTCGCTTGAGAATCCGGCGTTCAGGCCGGTGATCGAAAAAGCGCTGATCGGCAAGCCGGAAGCCATTTTGCTGGTGGAGTTTGCCGGGCAAGACCGAGAGGCGCAGCTTGAATCGCTGCAGCGCCTTAATGAGCTAATGGGCGATTTAGGCCTGCCCGGCAGCGTGGTGAATATGCCGGAGGCGGCCGAGCAGAAAGCGCTGTGGAACGTGCGCAAGGCTGGGCTCAATATCATGATGAGCATGAAAGGCGATGGTAAGCCGGTCTCCTTCATCGAAGATTGTGCCGTTCCCCTTGAGCACCTTGCCGAGTACACCGCAAAGCTCACCGAGGTATTCAATCGCTATGGCACGGAGGGCACCTGGTACGCCCATGCGGGGGTCGGCACGCTACACGTTCGCCCCATTCTGGACATGCGCCGCGACGGGGCGCAAAAAATGCGTGAAATCGCAGAGCTGGCCTCTTCGCTGGTACGTGAGTACAAGGGCGCGTACTCGGGTGAGCACGGCGACGGTATTTGCCGTGGCGAGTGGGTTGCTTGGCAGTTTGGCGAGACCATCAATGACGCTTTCCGCGAAGTGAAACAGCTCTTTGATCCGAAGAACCTACTCAATCCTGGAAAAATCGTCGATACCCCGAAAATGGATGACGAGCGCTACTTCCGTTTTCCGTCCACCTATCAGCGTATTCCGATGACACCGGTATTCGATTGGTCCTCCTGGAACGTGAAGCGAGATCCGCTCACGGGTGAGCAAACGCCTCCTGGCAGTGCTGGAGACACGACCCATGGCTTGGCCATGGCGGTTGAGATGTGCAACAACAACGGCCACTGCCGCAAGTTCGATGCAGGCACCATGTGCCCAAGCTACCGCATCACCAAAGAGGAGCAGCACCTGACTCGGGGCAGAGCGAATACATTACGGCAAGTGCTCTCGGGGCAGTTGGGGGATGAAGGACTCGCCAGCGATGAGGTGAAAGACGCGCTGGACCTATGCGTTTCTTGTAAAGGCTGCAAACGCGACTGCCCCACGGGCGTTGATATGGCCAAGTTCAAGATCGAAGCGCGGGCGGCTCGAGTGCGCGCCAAAGGCCTCACGTTGCGTGATCGCATGGTTGGCGAAATGCCCCGTTACGCCCCTTGGGCTAGCCGGTTCTCAGGTTTGGTGAACGGTATCGAACGGGCTCCCTGGCTGGCGAAGCGCATCAAGCAGGCGCTCAAGCTCGCCCCGCAAAGAGCGCTCCCCGCGTTTAACGGCAACTTCCTGGCGACGGCGGCCTCTTCGTCAACCGCTGAGAGGCCAACTGCAGAGAGGCCGATTGCAGAGAAAGAAGTCCTGCTGTTTGTGGATACCTTCAATAACTATATGGAGGTCGATAATGCCTCCGCCGCCAAGCGAGTGCTGGAGGCCGCTGGTTATCAGGTTCATCTTAACGTGACCCAAGGTCAGCGGCCGCTCTGCTGTGGCCGCACCTACCTCTCTTCGGGCCAGTTCGAGAAAGCCAAGGCCGAGGCACAGCGCACGCTGGATTTCCTGATGCCGTTCGTGGAGCGTGGCGTGGCCGTGGTGGGGTTGGAGCCCTCGTGTTTGCTCAGCATGCGTGATGAATTCTTGCAGTATGGCTTTGGCGAACAGGCGCAGGCATTGTCGGAAGCTGCCTATCTGTTTGAGGAGTTTTTGCTACATGCTCACTCGACAGGAGCGCTGTCGTTAACGCTCAAGCCCATGGAAGGCCAGCGCGTGATGCTGCATGGCCACTGCCACCAGAAAGCGTTTGATGCGTTGCGTCCGGTAGAACAAGTGCTGAGCTGGATTCCTGGCGTGGCGGTCGAGACGGTCGAGTCGTCCTGCTGCGGCATGGCAGGCAGTTTTGGCTACGAAGCCGAACACTACGAAGCCTCGATGAAAATGGCAGAGCTGACGCTGTTGCCTGCCGTGCGAAGCGCGAATGAGCAGGCGGTGTTGGTGGCCGATGGCACCAGCTGTCGCCATCAAATTCAGGATGGCAGCGGACGCCAAGCGATTCACGTTGCTCGCCTGCTGGCGCAAGCGCTAGCCTGATAGCGACAACCAACAAAAGGAGCGTTACGTGGCCATCTATCAATTTGGCGAGCATCAGCCCGCTATTCATGAAGACGTATACATTGCCGACACGGCGGACGTTATCGGTCAGGTTACCCTGAAGGCTCGCGCCAGCGTGTGGTATCAAGCCGTATTGCGCGGCGACAGCGACCATCTGGACATCGGTGAAGAGAGCAACATCCAAGATGGCGCCGTGCTGCACGCGGACCCCGGCTACCCGCTGAAGGTGGGAAAGGGGGTGACCGTCGGGCACCAGGCGATGCTGCATGGCTGTACCGTGGGGGATGGCTGTTTGATCGGCATTCAGGCGGTAGTGCTCAACGGCGCCGTGATTGGCGAGAACAGCTTGGTAGGCGCGGGGGCCTTCATCAAGGAAGGGGCGGTATTTCCGCCAAACTCGTTGATCGTCGGTTCACCCGCCAAAGTGGTCAGAGAGCTGACGGCGGAGGCGGTGGAAGCACTGAAGCTCAATGCGCAAAGCTATGTGATTCGAGGCCAGCAGCATGCAACGACTCTGAAGCGGATTGGTTGAGGTGAGTAAGTCGTAAAAAATTTACCCCCAGGCAATGCCTGGGGGTAAATCGTTTTACGGGGTTGAGAAGAGGACTACATCAACGGATCTGTCACCCCTAAAACATAAAACGCAATCATCGCGATAACGCCGGTGAATACCAGGTAGTAGATGGTCGGGATGATCGTTTTACGAATGGTGGTACCTTCGCGTCCCAAGAGACCAACGGTCGCTGATGCTGCCACCACGTTGTGAATAGCGATCATGTTACCTGCCGCAGCACCAACGGCTTGCAGTGCCACCATCATGGCCGTTGATAGTCCCAGTGTTTCAGCGATGCTGAATTGGAATTCTGCCAGCATGAGGTTAGACACCGTATTGGAGCCCGCAATGAAAGCCCCCATTGCCCCGACGGCAGGCGCAAAGAACGGGTAGATACCGCCCACACCGTTAGCCACTGCTTGCGCCATCATGACCGGCATCGAGACTAAGTCGGCACCGTTAACACCAGAGTTGATCAGAATCCGCACCATCGGCACGGTAAAGATCAGTACGAAACCAGCTCCGAAAATGGTCTTGGTGGACTCGGAGACTGCTGCGCTCATCTGGCGAGGGTTCATCTTATGCAGGAAGTAAGTGATGAATACGACGGCTAGGATGATGCCGCCCGGCAGATAAAGTGGTTGAACGCCACCGCTCACGCCTGCTTCGCCGAAGATATTGGCCCAGTTCAGGTTAACCGAGGTCAACGCCGCCCGCAGTGGCTCGATGGTACGAGAGGCCACCAGGAACAGTGCTAGCAGTACATAGGGTACCCAGCCTTTGAAGGTGGACATTGGGGCTTTACCGGCCACATCGTCGAGCTTGATTTGCAGATTACCGATCCACTCATCAGGCCACGAGGTCGATTCAGGGAAGTCCCAGGTCTCTTTGGGCAGCAGGAAGCCTTTACGAGCAGCAGGCACCACGATGGCCAAGCCCACCATTGCCCCAATCATGGAGGGGAACTCCGGGCCAAGCAGTACGCCTACTAGCATGTAGGGCACCACGAAAGAGACACCCGTGAAGATGGCAAACGGTGCAATCGAGAGCCCCTCTTTCCAAGAGCGGTTGGCACCGAAGAAGCGCACCATTACCAGCACGAGGATTAGCGGCATCAAAATACCCACGATACCGTGGGTGATCGCCACCGAACTGGTCACCTGTTGAAAAAACACGTCCCAGGTGGAGCCGTTCGCTTCCAGCTGAGCAGTAATGTCAGCACGGTTCAAGCCGCTGCCGACACCCACGACGATCGGCGTGCCCACAGCGCCAAACGATACCGGCGTGGATTGAATCATCATGCCCACGACCACCGCGGCTAGCGCCGGGAAGCCCAGCGCTACCATCAGCGGAGCGGCGACAGCCGCCGGTGTGCCGAAACCGGAGGCGCCTTCGATGAAGCAACCAAACAGCCAAGCAACGATCAACGCCTGTACGCGGCGGTCAGGGCTGATGCCCGAGAAGCCGTTACGGATCGCGGTAATGCCTCCCGAGTGCTTGAGCGTGTTGAGCAGCAAGATGGCGCCGAAGATAATCCACAATAGACCAGCGGTTTGGATAAGACCCTGTACCGTGGATGCCGCCACGCGGCTAAACGACATATCCCAGGCGGTCAGACCAATGATGGCTGCCGTGAGGAAGACAATTGGCATCGCTATTTTGGCCGGAATCTTAAAGCCTATGAGCAATATTCCGGCTAGCAACAGCGGCAGAAACGCCAGAAGAGCGAGTATAGATTCATTCATGGGAGGAACGGCCCCTTGTTATTGATTTGGTATGCTCCGCGAAAGCCAACTTGTCATTGCAATGATAGTTGGGTCAGCGTGAAAGATACGGTCAGGCAGGCTGAATGACTACATTGGAAAATTGGTCTTACCAGTAAATAGGCGCAAGATAGCATGGGAACCAAGCGGTCGTTTTAAAATAAGATGTTGTTTTTATGGAGCTTTAAAGTTTGCGTTAGCATGCTAGCTAGGTGGGCCTCATTAGACTAATAGACAGTGTGAAGCGCTTGCACCGACATCGCCAAACGCGCCGCTTGCGCTGTCGATCACTTAGACTCACTGTAGTGGCGATGCCCCCCAATGACAAAAGGAGTATGACTCGATGGCAATCACCCTTTATGACCTGTGCGGCCGTGACGAACGCCTGCGTTTTTCTCCCTATTGTTGGCGTGTACGTATGACGCTGGCCCACAAAGGCTTGGAGGTCACCACCGTGGCTTGGCGCTTTCAGGAAAAAGAGGCGCTCGCGTTTGCCGATTACGACAAAGTGCCCGTGCTGACGGATGGTGACAACGTGGTCACCGATAGCTTTGACATCATGCGCTACTTAGACCGCGCTTATCCAGATGCCCCCGTGGTGGGTGAAGGGATGAGTCTGCAGCGCTTGATGCTGTTCAAGCAGTCGGTAGAGCGGAGCATTACTCCTGCGCTATTCAAGATCGTTGCGTTAGATCTGTTAGCCGCTATTCATCCTGAGGATCGTGATTACTTTCGTAAAACACGTGAGGCGCGCTTTGGAGCTACTTTAGAGGCCGTCAACGATCCTGAGCAGGGGCGACACCTGTTGAAGCAAGCGCTGGTACCGGTGAATGCTCAGTTGAAAGAGAGCCCGTTTTTAGATGGCGATACCCCAAGCGGTGCCGATTATTTGCTGTTTGGCAGCATGATGTGGGCCTACACCGTTTCAACCGAAACACTAGTGGATGAAAAAGACCCTGTCGCGGCTTGGTTCAAGCGTATGCTAGAGGTGCACGATTCAGTGGCAGGCAAGGCCGTCACTGTTCGTGATCTATAATCGTTGAGACGGCCATAAGCCGTCAGACGACCCACAGGCAACACCAACGACCTAGGTCGTTGGTGTGAAAGGAGATGGCGATGATCGACCTGTACTACTGGACAACCCCGAACGGCCACAAAATCTCCATCATGCTCGAAGAGACCAAACTGGCGTATCGCGTCAAGCCGATCAATATTGGTCGGGGGGAGCAATTTGACCCTGAATTTTTGACCATTGCGCCGAATAACCGTATCCCAGCCATCGTGGACCATGCCCCGAAAGATGGCGGCCAACCCATGGCGCTATTCGAATCTGGCGCTATTTTGGAGTATCTCGCCGACAAGACGGGCCAGTTTCTACCGACAGAAGGGCGCGAACGTTACGTGGTGCTGCAGTGGCTGCATTGGCAAATGGGCGGACTGGGTCCCATGGCGGGGCAGAATCACCACTTCTGCCACTACGCGCCGCAAAAAATCGAGTACGCCATCGAGCGTTACGTGCGTGAGACCAATCGTCTTTATAGCGTGCTGGATCAGCGGCTTTCCCAGCAGCATTTTGTTGGCGGTGACCGCTACTCCATTGCCGATATGGCGATTTATCCCTGGATCGTTCCCTGGGAGAAGCAGCGCCAAACGCTTGAGGAGTTTCCCGATCTTGAACGCTGGTTCGACGACGTCTCGCAACGCCCCTCCGTGCGTAAAGCCTATGCCTTAGTGGAAGATGTGAACCCCGAGTCAGGCGTGACGATGGATGCTGAAGCTCGTAAGCACCTGTTTGGAAATCGTTAATCAAGCGGCCTTTTCGAGCGTCCTAGAGAACGACAGATGAGCAAGCGCAGTATGACCAAAAATCATGTTGCGCTGCACAAAAAGCGCTGCTAGCTTTGTGGGTAGCAAAGGCAAACGCCCGCTTACGACCTGCGTCAATGCAGGCCGAACCACTATCTCACTCAAGGAGATTACGTGATGAACAAGGCCGCAGAAAAAACCAGCCAACAGTTCGACTCTGTTTTCGTGTCCCCGATGCGTTCTTACACGCTCGCTGCGCTGAACTACTACGAGCAGCTAGTGGGCGCGCAGATGGATGCAGCCCGTGCCTACTCCGACATGACCATCGCCCAAGCGCGTACATGGTTAGACGTGAAAGACGCGGACAGCTTCAAAAAAGCGATGGAGAGCCAGCAAAAAACCGCTACCGATCTAATGGAGCGCATGAAAGGCGACTCTGAAAAAGTCACCTCCATTAGCCAGAGCTTCATGCAAGACAGCCAGAAAATGGCCGAAGAAACCACCAAGAAAGCGGTAGAGACTGCCAAGCAGTAAGCAACCGTCTGATGGCAAAAATGCCGCGCCCAGAACCGATTCTGGGTGCGGCATTTTTTTGGGATGGAGGAAAGATGACTAGGATGCCTCGTCAGCACGGGCTCGAAGACGGAAGCGCGCGATGCGAATAATTTGTTGAATCGCGGTTTCACGCTCCTGGGCCAAGCCGTTATCCAAACGCTCTTCAAACGCCGCAAGGATGTCGTAGCGATCCAGACCTTTCACCGCAATTACGAACGGAAAGCCGAATTTCTCTTTATAAGCGGCGTTCAGCTGTTCGAAGCGAGTAAATTCCTCGGGCGAGCACTGGTCGAGCCCTGCGCCGGCCTGCTCGCTGGTGGAGTCGTGGGTCAACTCGCCCGCCAACGCTGCCTTGCCCGCTAGATCGGGGTGGGCGCGAATGACGTCAATCTGCTGCTCAGGAGTAGCTTGTCGAAGCATCAAGCCCATCAATTCGGCCAGTGCATCAGGGGCATCATGCTCTTGGCGTAAGCCGTGTTGCCAAGCGGCTTCCGCCACCCAGGGGGAGTGCTCATACACATCACCATAGTGGGCAATGAACGTTTCCAAGTTGGATTGGCTGGGAAGAGGGAATAACGTGAGTGAGGTGGCGGTTGACACAAAAATTCTCCAGGCGTGCGAAAAGGGAAATGCTGTATACAATAAATAGCATCGACGGTACTCTTTGACCAATAGGTCAAACCCTACTCATAACGTCTATTCATAACGCCAACAACCTCGCCAATGTAAGGAGTGACGATGGGACGCTTAACTACCCACGTGCTGGATACCGCCAAAGGGCAGCCCGGCCAAGGCATTACCATTGAAGTCTTTCGGCTAGCGAGCGGCCACCGCGAGCACTTAGGCTCCACCGTCACCAACAGCGATGGCCGTTGTGATGTGCCCCTGTTAGAAGGCGATGCGCTCACGCCCGGTGAGTATGAGTTAGTGTTCCACGCGGGGGACTATTTACGCCGTCAGGGTATCGAAGCCGCCGAGCCACGCTTTTTAGACGTGATTCCGCTGCGCTTTGGCGTAGCCGATGCAAGCCAGCACTACCACGTGCCGCTGCTACTCTCGCCGTATGGCTACTCGACCTATCGCGGTAGTTAAGAGGGCAGATCATGCAAGCGTACATCATCGAATTCGTCAACCTGCTGCTGCGCTGGCTGCACGTGATTGCGGCCATTGCCTGGATCGGCGAATCGATTTACTTCGTCATGCTCGATAACGGCCTGCGCACTCCCAAAGCCGCTGAAGATCGTGAGAAAGGCATCTTTGGTGAGATGTGGGCCGTCCACGGCGGCGGTTTCTATCATAACCAGAAATACGCGACGGCCCCCGCCAAGCTGCCCAACGACCTGCACTGGTCGTTCTGGAAAGCCTATACCACGTGGCTATCGGGGTTTGCGCTGTTCGTCATTCTTTACATGGTGAATCCCGGTTTTTACTTGGTGAACCCGGACAGCAACTGGGCCTGGGCGGCTAACCTGACCGGTTGGCAGGCGAACCTGCTGGCGCTTGGCTTCCTACTCGGCGGCTGGGTGGTTTATAACGAGCTATGTAAGCGCATCAGTCCCAACATGGAGCGCGATGGCCTGCTGAGCATTGCCGTGGCGGTGATGATGGTGGTGGTGGCCTACCTAAGTACCCAGATGTTCACCGGACGTGCGGCGTTTCTACTCACTGGCGCGGTGATGGCCACGGCCATGTCGGCCAACGTCTTTTTCTGGATCATTCCCGGCCAGCGCCGCATGGTGAAAGCCATGAAGGCGGGCGAGGCTCCCAACCCACTAGACGGCAAGCGCGGCAAGCAGCGTTCGGTGCACAACACCTACTTCACGCTCCCCGTGGTGCTGCTGATGGTGAGTAATCACTACTCCTTTATCTACGCCCATGAACTTGCTTGGGTAGTGATGGTGCTGTTCATCTTTGCCGGTGCGTTGATTCGTCAGTTCTTCGTGCTGATGCATGCCGGGAAGATTCAGCCTGCTTACCCGGCGGTGGGCGTTGGACTGATTCTGCTCGCGTTCTGGATGGCGGCGCCCAGCCCAAGTAGCACCGCAGAAAGCACTGGCGGTGCGCCCACACAAGCACAGATTTCTGGATTGATTGAGCAACACTGCACCCAGTGCCATGCCCGCAACCCTGAGCACGCCGGTTTCTCCGCGCCACCGGCAGGCTATGCCTTCGATAGCTGGGACGATATTCTAGGCCACAAAGCGCACATCCAGCAGGTCGTTGGCAGTCGCTACATGCCATTGGGTAATATCACCAACATGAGTGACGAAGAGCGCGATATCATTGCGGCCTGGAAGGAGTGATCACAGTCGCGGACAGGAGACACTATGAGCGATGCGCAGGCGGCGTTAAAACGACGACCCACTGAGAAAGAGGGTGACGAGCGCCACGAAGCGATTTACCGGGCAGTGAGCGATGCCATTGTGGAGCAACGCCTCAAACCCGGCGCTCGGCTGCGGGAAGATGCGCTCGCGGAGGTGTTCGGCATTAGCCGCACGGGGATTCGTAAAATTCTCCAGCGGCTGGCGCTGGAGCAGCTCGTAACCTTGACCCCGCGTCGTGGGGCTAGCGTGACGCGACCTACCGCCGAGGAAGCGAAAGACGTGTTCGATGCCCGCCAGTTGATCGAATGCGGCCTCATGCCCGATGTGGCCAGGCGAATGAACACCGCCGCAGCGGCGGAGCTTCGCGAGATGGCCCGCCAAGAGCGCCAAGCCCTGCGCAGCGGTCAGCAGAGCGTGGCCATTCGCCTCTCGGCGGATTTTCACGTGCGGCTCGCTCAGCTCTCCGGCAACGCCACCCTGGCGGAGTTCGTGGAACGCCTCTGCTCCCGCTCTTCGCTGATCCTCGCCGTCTACGGGCATCGCGGCCACCTAGGCTGCGAATCCCACGACCATGACGACCTGATTGGCTATTTGGAAACCGGCAACGGAGAGCGCGCCAAAGCCTTCATGAGCCGTCATCTCAAAGCCATCGAGGCGTCGCTTTCCATGGTCGAAGAGGAGGAAAACGTACCGGATCTGCAGCAGATTTTTGGCGTTTAGCGACGTAGCCGCTCTGCTCGCTCTGCTCAACGGCAATGACGGTTAAGCAGCGTTTTTGAGGCTTTCTATTAACGTCAACACGCCACCAAAGCTCATCCTGTGGCGTGTTGAGTGGTTACTGCGTTTTTCTGTGAGTCATCACGTCATGGCTTAGTGCGTTTTCTGCTCAGCCATCACAGGTGCTGCCTCAAACCGCTTCATTAGCCCGTAGTAAAATATCCCACCTAAGCCTGCTCCGATCAGCCAACCGTAGCCGCCCAGGCTGGATAAGGCCGGTACCAATACGGTAGATAGCGAGAACATCGCCGCCACGCCAAAGGCGATGAGGGCGCGAGTGTTCCAGCCGTTGACGTAGTAGTAAGCGCTGCCGGGGGCTGAGGAGAATAGCTCCTGCATATTGAGGTGCTGGCGTTTGATCAGGTAGTAGTCCACCACGATGATGCCGTAAAACGGCGCGACGATAGCGCCCAGCGCATTCACGAAGCCCGGCACGCCAATTTGGCTGATTACCGAGATCCACAGTGCACCGACGAAAAAGGCAATCACGGCGGTAATCAAGCCGCCCATTTTGAAGCTGATTTTGCTGGGGAACAGGTTGGCGAGGTCGTAGGCGGGGGGAATGAAGTTGGCGACCAAGTTGATACCCACCGTGGCGGCAAAGAAGGTGAGAGCGGCCACGATGGTCAGCGGCAGCGAATCGACGCGCTCCACGATATCCGCTGGGTTGGTGAGCGCTTCGCCAAACAGCACCAGCGTGCCCGCGGTGATGATCAGCGCAATGAACGAGAAGAATGCCACGTTTAACGGCAGGCCCAGCAGGTTGCCCAGCTTCATCTGGCGCTCGGTTTTCACAAAACGGGTGAAGTCGCCGAAGTTGATCACCACCGCGGCGAAGTAGGCCACCATCGTACCCACGATGGCGAGAAACGCCCCCAGGCCACCCTGCTCACCGCTGCCGCTAAAAATGGTGCTAATGGCGGGGAGCAGCTCGCTACCAGCTTGCATCCATACCACGAGCATCAACACCACCATCACCGCATAGACCAGCGGGCCTGCCCAGTTCAGGAAGTGCTTGATGCGCTCGATGCCCTGCCAAAAAATCGCGATCTGAAACAGCCACACGATCACGAACGAAAGCCACGCCACTCCGGAAAGGCCGAGGAAAGTCCCCCCGTTGCCTACACCAAACAGCGCGGTAATCAGCAGCGCCACCGCGGTGGAGGCGAAGTAGGTCTGCACGCCGTACCAAAAGATCCCCACGATGGCGCGCAGCATGGCGGGCAGGTTGGCACCACGCACGCCCATGCTGGCGCGCACCATCACCGGGAAGGGAATGCCATATTTCACGCTGGGTTTGCCGGTCAGGTTGACTAGAAACATCACGATCACCCCGGCCAAAATGATTGCGGCCATCACGGCCCAGCCGTTCAGGCCGTGAGAGAGAAACAGCGAGGCTGCCAGGGTGTAGCCAAACAGGCTTTGGATGTCGTTGGACCAGACGTTGAAAATCTCGAATGCGCCCCAGGTGCGATGTTCTGGCTTGAGCGGGGCGAGGTCGTCGTTATAGAGCGTTGGATCGATCTGCTGAATGTTGAGATCGCTTTGGTTGGGCTGTTCATTCATGGCAAGGCTCGTTATCCGGAAATGATCGCCTGCCACACGAAGGTGGCAGGCGCGGGTAGGGCGGGTTACTGGGTGAAGCGCTGGAAGGCGGGCCAGTGTTTCATCAGCAGGTAGTAGGTCAGCCCGGCAGGAATCAGGCTGGCGTACCAAGAGACCGCCGAGAACGAGAGCGCAGCGACGATCCCTACTGCCGTTGCTATTAGCGCCGCTTGGTTAATGCCTTGATAGGGGCCGTTTTCATCGTAGAGCTTGCCGATATCCAGCGTGCGGCGGCGAATCACGTAGTAGTCCACCACCAGAATAGCGAAGATGGGGCCAAGGAAGGCAGAGTAGGTTTGCACGAAGAGCTGTAGGCCTGCGCCGGATTCCGGCTGCACCAGTTTCCAAGGGAAGGTGGCGAAGGCCAGCAGCCCCACGATAACGGTGGCAACGGAGAACTTGAGTTTGAACACGTCCATCAGCACGTAGGTGGGCGGCACCACATTGTTCAGCACGTTGGTGGTCACCTGGGCGAAGGCGATGAACAGCAGGGTGATCATGAGTAGCGGTGTATTATCTACCGCGTTGGCGAACACCTGAATAGGGTCGGCGGTGCCGGTAGCTTGCGACACCATGTAGCCAATCAGGCCCATAAACAGCGTGCAGGGTAGAATCGACATCGCGTAAATGGTGGTCAATAGCCCTGGGCCGGTGCCCTTTTTATGCTCCCGGGAGTAGTCACTAACGTTGAGCATCATGGTGCTGTAGATGCCCAAAAATAGCATGGTGGCGCTCCAGAAGGGCATCCCCCAAGAGCCTTCCATGGTCAGCAGGCTGGTGGAAAGCTCGTCGCCGTAACGCTGCACCGTGGCGTAAAACATGTACATCAGCGAGCAGAGAATGAAGGCGCTGCCAATGTTCTCCAGCCACTTGATGCCCTGAAAGCCGAGTACCGAAAGGCCAATCTGCAAAAACTGAAAGGCAATGAAATAGAAGATCAGGTTATCGAAACCGAACAGCGTCGCCGACACCATGTTGAGGGCGCCCGCGCCAATCCAGCTTTGAAAACCGTACCAGACGATGGCGGGCACGGCGCGCACCAAACCGGGAATACGCGTGCCGGTAAAACCAAATGCACTGCGGGCCTGCACCATGAACGGAATGCCATATTTATAACCAGCGGCCCCGTTAATGGCGAGCGCCACGCCAATCACAAAACAGCCAATGGCAATCGCCAGGGTGGCTTGCAGTAAGTTGAGCGTGCCCACTACGCTTGAGCCCATGGCGAAGGTGCCAATCGACACGCACCCCCCAAACCAGGCTAAAAAATAGGAGGTGCGCCCCATGATGCGGGTGCTTTGCGGAGCTAGGCTTTCGGCCCCAACGGCTTTGGCGGTGGCGGGGCTAGTTGCTCCCGGCGCTTCATCTGAGGTAAGAGCAGAGGTTGAAGTGCTCATGTTACCGTCCTCGCAAGATTATCGATGTTATTGGTAACCTGGGCGCTACTGGCCCAGGAGACGCTTGCGGCGTGGCGTGCTGATGGCGGTAGTCGTTGTGTTGTTATCTTTTTTAGTCGTGCTGTGTAGCCTATTGTTAGTGTGATGCGGAATGTCTCAACGGCGTGTAGGTGGCAAGGTGAGGTTTGAAAAATCCGCAAACTTGCCGGTAAAAGGTTTCGGGCGCGGGTAGTCTAAATCGCCGTATTTGCTGGTAGATAAGCCCAGCCCCACCAGCGATTCGGCAAGCTTCAACGCCGCACTGACCCCTTCCACCACGGGCAGGCCCACTTCTCGGCTAATGGCGTGGGTGAGGTTCGCCATCCCGCCACAGCCCAGCACGATCGCGCCAATACCATCTTCATCGCGGGCACGGCAGCACTCTTGCACGATCCGGCTGAAGGCGGCGTCAGGGTGGTCTTCCAAATCCAGTACCGGGATTTCAGCGGCGCGAATGCGGCGGCAGTGGTGGCTAAAGCCGTACTGCTCGAGCAGGTGTTCGGCAATAATCCCGGTGCGGCCTAGCGTGGTCACGATCGAGAAGCGCGTGCTAATCAGGGTCGCCATATGAAAGGCGGCTTCGGCAATGCCGATCACCGGCGCGCGGGTCAGTTCGCGGGCAGCCAGTAGGCCGGGATCACCAAAACAGGCCACGACGTAAGCATCGATGTTGCCCTCTCGCTCGCCTTTCAAAACCTCTTCGGCCACGCCCACCGCGCTCACGGCTTCATCGAAATGGCTCTCGATAGAAACCGGTCCCGCGTCGGGCTGAGTGGCGCTCACGGTGGTCGAAGGAGCCGCCAATCGTTCGGCCGCTTGCCGAATCGTCGCTGTCATGGCAGCCGTCGTGTTGGGGTTAATCAGGCGTATATGCACGGGGTGATACTCGCATGTGAACAATATTTTCTATCTTGTATACGAAAATAGGGCGCTTTTCTGCGATGCGCAAGCCCTTTCATGCGACGTGTAGGCGCTGGAAGAGTTGACCAAGTGTTCAAGTTTCAAAGGGTTAGCGTGCTATTGAGCCGAAAAGCGCCGTCATCTCAATTGATTAGCCCTGCGTTGAATTGCGATGACTATTCAAAATGGCTATTTTGTATACAAACTAAAACGCTCTGCCTTTATCAAGGAGCCTGTCCATGACCTCTCATTACCCTCGCGATCTCATCGGCTATGGCCGTACGCCGCCCCACGCTAACTGGCCAGGCAAGGCCAAGATCGCCGTTCAATTCGTGCTGAATTATGAGGAGGGCGGGGAAAACTGCGTACTGCATGGCGATGCAGGCTCGGAGCAGTTTTTGTCCGAGATCATTGGTGCAGCCAGCTATCCAGACCGCCATTTGAGCATGGAGTCCATCTACGAATACGGCTCCCGCGCTGGCGTGTGGCGTATTCTGCGCGAGTTCGAGCGCCGCGGGTTGCCGCTCACCGTATTTGGCGTGGCCATGGCGCTAGAGCGCCACCCGGACGTGGCCCAGGCATTCAAAGAGCTGGGCCATGAAGTGGCGTGCCACGGCTACCGCTGGATCCACTACCAGGAAGTACCCGAGCATATCGAGCGCGAGCATCTGCAAAAGGCTATGGAGATCTTCCAGCGCTTGTACGGTGAAAAGCCCCAAGGTTGGTACACCGGGCGCGACAGCCCCAATACGCGCCGTTTGATTCTGGACGAAGGTGGCTTTCTTTACGACAGCGACTATTACGGCGACGACCTGCCGTTCTGGACCACGGTGAGCGATAGCCAAGGCGCGGAGCATAACCACCTGATCGTGCCCTACACCTTAGATACCAACGACATGCGTTTTGCGGCTCCACAAGGGTTCAACACGGCGGATCATTTCTTTACCTATCTGCGCGACGCCTTTGATGTACTGTATGCCGAAGGGGAGGATTCGCCGAAAATGCTCTCTATTGGTATGCACTGCCGTTTGCTGGGCCGCCCTGGGCGTTTCCGGGCGCTGCAGCGCTTTTTAGACCATATCGAAGCCCACGACCGTGTGTGGGTAGCCCGACGGGTCGATATCGCCCGTCACTGGGCAGAGCATCACCCAGCACCCAAATAAACAAACAGGACACCATGACACCCCATATCGGACAACGGATTGCCGCCCAGTTTGATGCGCTCAGCGCCCAAGAGCAGCGCGTGGCGAGTTTCATTCTGGATCACTTCGATGATTTGGCCGTGTACAGCGCCGCCGACTTGGCGCGTTTGACCGGGGTGTCAAAGTCCACCGTCAGCCGCCTATTCAAGCGACTAGGGTTCGAAAGCTATCGCACGGTAAAGGATCACGCTCGACAGCTGCGTAATTTGGGCGTGCCGTTGGTGATCGATGCCCATGCCATGGAGGAGAAGAGCGAGAGCGGCACCTCGTTCCAGCGCCACCTGCAGCGGGAGCAGGAGAATCTGCAGCGCTGTTTCGCGAGCCTTGTCCCCCAGGAATTTGCTGCGATGGTCGAGGCGTTAGCGGTGGCGCAGCAGGTCGTGATCGTCGGTTTCCGCAACAGCTATCCGCTGGCACTGCACTTACGTCAGCAGCTCGTGCAAGCCCGTCGCCACGTGCGCTTGGCGCCGCAGCCGAACCAGTCGTTGGCCGAAGAGCTGGTGGATTTAACTGAACACGACACCGTGGTGCTGTTTGGTTTTCGCCGTCGTCCATCGGCATTTGGCGCGTTAGTGGACGCCCTTGAACGCTCGCCTGCCAAGGTGTTGTTGATCGCTGACCCCACCGCCTCTCCGTTTGCTTCGCAAGTGACGTGGTGGTTGGAAGTACCGTTAGAGAGTCTCTCGGCGTTCGATAGCTATGCCACCGCCAACAGCGTGATTTGCCTGTTGGCAAATGCCGTTTTGCACCAGCGCTTAGCGGAGGGCCGCGAGCGAATCAGCGCGATAAGCGACCACTATGCTGAGTTGAACGAGCTGGCATCGCCCATCATGAGCGTCGATTGGGACGCCCATCAATAATGGTGCGCTTTGACTGCCTGATGCACCAAATGTAATCGCTTTACTGAACGCACGCTGGGTTACCCTGCGTGCTCTCCTGCCTGATTGTAACCTAACGCACTGTTGTTGCGCTGCTTTCCCTGCGGCTGGTCTCGTTATTGCTAATGCTAGTGGGCGTGTGAAACAAAAGTTTCTTTGATGAGATTTGTGCAACGAACTTTTCAGAGGGCGACATCACACGCGTTACACCTTCTTCTCGGCATTGGCTTGCGACACACTTTCAGGAGAGCGTCATGGGAACTACCCTTCAGGGCTTTAAAGATTCGGTTCAGCACTACTTGAAACGTCTTCAAACCGGCGTGGTGGCCACCGGCATAGCGGCCACGCTGGCTATGGGTGGGCTGGGTGCCAGCAGCGCGGTTCACGCCGATGCGCTGGAAGACATTGAATCTCGCGGCACGATTCGTATCGCGGTTCCGCAGGATTTCCCTCCCTTTGGCTCGGTAGGCACCGACCTACAGCCGCGCGGTTACGATATCGACATGGCCAACTACATTGCCGACGAGATGGGCGTCACCCTGGAACTGATTACCGTGACCAGCGCCAACCGCATTCCTTATCTGCAAACAGGTCAGGCGGATCTGGTGATCTCGAGTCTGGGTAAAAATCCGGAGCGCGAAGCGGCGATCGATTTCTCCGATGCCTACGCGCCGTTCTTCCTGGGCGTGTTTAGTGCGGATGCCGACGAAAGCGTAGAAGGACCCGAAGGCTTCGCCGATAAAACCATTGGCGTGACTCGCGGTGCCGTCGAGGATATGGAGCTTTCCAACGTCGCTCCCGACTCCACCACCATTCAGCGCTTTGAAGATAACGCCACCACCATCTCGGCGTTTCTTTCTGGCCAAGTAGATTACATTGCCACCGGTAACGTAGTGGCCGCCGAAATTGCCGAGCGCAACAGCAATCGTGCGCCTTCGCTGATGTATCAGCTGAAAGATTCCCCTTGCTACATTGGCCTGAACAAAAACGAAGCGGCGCTACAAGCAGAAGTGAATCGCTTGATTGCCCAGGCATTGGAAGACGGCACGCTCAACGAGTTTTCCCAGCGCTGGTTCAGCGCGGACCTTCCTGACAACTTCGGTAGCTGAGAGGCGGTATGGGGCCAACACTCGATTTTCTCACCCTGTTGCCCTACGCCAGCGAGCTGATCAAAGGTTTGACCACCACGGTCGTGCTGACCGTGGTGACCACCTTGACCGGGCTGGGGCTGGCCGTAGCGGTGGCGTATTTGCGTGTGAACGGGCAGCCCTGGATGCGCTGGGGGCTGGGGGGCTATGTCGAAATCACCCGTAACACGCCTTTTATCGTTCAACTGTTTTTTATCTTTTTTGGTTTACCGGGGCTGGGTATCAAAATCGATGCCATTACCGCCGCGTTCATCGCCATGACGCTAAACCTCGCCGCTTACAGCGCCGAAATACTACGCGCCGGCATTAGCGCCACGGCGAAAGGGCAGCTAGAAGCCGCCAGAGCGCTGGGCATGAGTACCCTGCAAAGTTACCGCCATGTGGTGCTGGTGCCCGCCTTTGCCAGGGTATACCCCTCACTGATTAGCCAGTCGATCATCGTCATGCTGGGCTCGGCGGTGGTGTCGCAGATTTCCGTTTTCGACCTCACTTACGCGGCCAACTTCATTCAGTCGCGCAACTTTAGAAGCTTTGAAGTCTACCTGCTGATTACCTTGGTGTACCTGCTGCTGGCGTTTGGTATGCGCCGCGCCTTTATGCTGGTGGGTAAGCGTGTGTTCGCGTATCAGCAAGGAGAGCAACGATGATCGAATTCACCCTATGGGATATCGTGCGCAACCTGCTGCTCGCCGCCCGCTGGACCGTGGTGCTGTCACTGATTGCCTTTATCGGCGGGGCTACCGTGGGGCTAGTGCTCACCTTTATGCGTCTTTCCAGCCGCCGCTGGCTGCAGCGTTTTACCTCGCTGTACGTGGACCTGTTTCAAGGCACGCCGCTATTGATGCAGCTCTTTTTGATCTTCTTTGGCGCGGCGGCGATGGGGCATCCCATTTCTGCCTGGTGGGCCGCTTCGATTGCTCTCACGCTCTTTACCAGCGCGTTTCTCTGCGATATCTGGCGGGGCTGCCTGGAAGCCGTGGCGAAGGGGCAGTGGCATGCCGCTCGCGTGCTGGGCATGAACTATTTCCAAACCATGCGCCACGTGATCCTTCCTCAGGCGCTGAGACTCTCGATTCCACCCACGGTGGGGTTTTCGGTTCAGGTGATTAAAGGCACCGCGCTGGCGTCCATCATTGGCTTCGTGGAGCTCACTAAAGCGGGCACGATGCTGAATAACGCCACCTTCGAGCCGTTCACTATCTTCACCCTCGTGGCCCTTTTTTACTTCGCGCTGTGCTACCCGCTCTCCTGCTACGCGCGCCATTTGGAGAAAAAGCTCTATGACGCTGGTCTGCGTTAATAACGTTCATAAAGCCTTTGGCGACCTGCAGGTGCTCAAAGGGATCGACCTCAACGTTGCCCAGGGGGAAGTGGTCGCCATCATCGGCCGCAGTGGTTCGGGTAAAAGCACCCTGCTGCGCTGCTTGAACCAGCTCGAACAGCACGATAGCGGCGAGATCACCATTGCCGAACAGCAGCTCGATGCGGGCTCCATGTCGCCCAAAGAGCTGAGTGAAAACGTCGGCATGGTGTTTCAAAGCTTTAATCTGTTTCCCCATAAATCCGTGGGCGACAACGTGTGCCTCGCCCCCGTGGTGGTGCGTGGCGAAGCCCGCGATGATGTCGAGAAAGTGGCCCGAGAAGTGCTGGATAAAGTAGGGCTGGCCGATAAGTACGATGCCTATCCTGCCCAGCTTTCCGGCGGCCAGCAGCAGCGGGTGGCCATCGCCCGTGCGCTGGCCATGCGCCCGAAGGTGCTACTGTGCGATGAAGTCACTTCGGCGCTCGACCCTGAGTTAGTCGGCGAAGTGCTGCGCGTGTTGGAAGCGTTGGCAGCAGAAGGCATGACGCTGATTCTCGTCACCCACGAAATGGGCTTTGCTCGGGATGTGGCCGACCGCGTGGTGTTCATGCACCAAGGGCGCATTCACGAAGAGGGCGAGCCTGCCGAGCTGTTCGGCAATCCTAAAACCCCAGAGCTCAGGCAGTTTATCTCAGCGGTACTTTAAGTGAAGCTGGCCTTTAAGGTTTGTTTGAAGCCGCACTCCATAATATTGTATACAAAAAAGACGATGCAGCACGCTTGTGCTGCATCGTCGTCGAGTACGCTTACACTCTCAGGGAGAGACAATGCCAACAACACGCCAACCCGCTCACTATTACGCCCCCACCGGCGGGCATCCGCCGCAAACCCAGCTCACCGCTGACCGTGCGGTCTTTACCGAGGCCTACGCGCTGATTCCTAAAGGCGTGATGCGCGATATCGTGACCAGCAACCTGCCGTTTTGGGAGGGCACTCGGCTATGGGTGCTGGCGCGGCCGCTGTCAGGGTTTGCGGAAACCTTCTCCCAATACATCATGGAAGTGCAGCCGGAAGGCGGTAGTGACAAGCCCGAACTGGATCCCCAGGCGGAGGGCGTGCTGTTTGTTGTGGAAGGTGAGTTAACGCTTACTTTGGCGGGTGAGCGCCACGCCATGGGCCCCGGTGGCTACGCGTTCATTCCCCCGGGCAGCCACTGGCAGGTACGCAATGAAACCCGCGAGCCGGTGCGTTTCCACTGGGTGCGCAAAGCCTACGAGTATGTAGAAGGATTGGATGTCCCCAAAGCTTTCGTGACCAACGAGCAGGAGATCGCGCCGATCGAGATGCCGGGCACCGAAGGTCGCTGGGCGACGACGCGCTTTGTCGACCCCAGCGACGTTCGCCACGATATGCACGTCAATATCGTGACCTTTCAGCCGGGCGGCGTCATTCCGTTCGATGAAACCCACGTCATGGAGCACGGTCTTTACGTACTGGAAGGCAAGGCGGTGTATCACTTGAACCAACAGTGGGTGGAAGTCGAAGCAGGTGACTTTATGTGGCTACGCGCTTTCTGCCCACAGGCGTGCTACGCAGGTGGACCCGGCCCGTTCCGCTACCTGCTGTACAAAGACGTTAACCGCCACGCGGCGCTAAAAATCTGAGTCGGCCAGCCGATCCCCCACCTCACTTGCTAGGATGATTCTATGTTAGAGCTGACGGCGAAGCCGCTCACGGCAGAAGCCTTTGCACCGTTTGGGGATGTGTTGGATGCCCGAACATCGGCCTCGTTTCCGATTAATGCCGGCCGCACCCAGCGTTATCACGACCTCGCCAAGGTGGAAACGTTGGGCGAGAACGCCCATACGCTGATCAATATTTTCGTTAGCCAACCGGTGACGCTGCCGCTAACCCTCACGTTTTTGGAGCGCCACCCGCAGGGTAGCCAAGCGTTCATGCCGCTGCATCAGGAGCGTTTCATTATTGTCGTGGCACCGCCGGGCGACAGCATTGTGCTAGACGAGGTGCAGGCGTTCGTGACCGACGGCCGTCAGGGGGTGAACTACCGCGCCGGGACTTGGCATGCCATTCAGTCGGTGCTGGAGCGCGAGGGGGAGTTTTTGGTGGTAGATCGCGGAGGGGAGGGCAACAACTGTGACGAGTACCCGCTGGATGTTACCGTCACGTTAGCGCAGTAGCCCACCTCAAGTGCATGCGAGTGTCATCTTGGTTGGGTTATCCTGATAAGCTGACACTCCACTCCATGAACGGTTAGGACATTTATGAGCGCACACAGCCATACGCCCCTTCGTCGTACCAAAATCGTCGCGACCCTCGGCCCCGCCAGCGATCGTGAAGGCGTGCTGGAAGCCATGCTGAAGGCGGGGGTGGATGTGGTTCGCTTGAACTTTTCCCATGGCACTGCTGACGACCATCGCCGCCGCTTGATGCGTGTGCGTGAGATTGCTGCTCAGCTTGGCCGCAGTGTCGCCGCGCTGGGCGATTTACAGGGGCCTAAAATCCGCGTTGCGCGTTTCAAAGACGGCGCGGTGTACCTGGAAGAGGGGCAGCCGTTTGTCCTGGACATGGCCATGGATAGTGATGCCGGTGACAGTCACGGCGTTGGCTGCGATTACAAAACGCTGGCCGACGATGTCACCGCAGGCGACCGCCTGCTTCTGGACGATGGCCGTGTGGTGCTGGACGTTACCCGTGTCGAGGGCAAGCAGGTACATACCGAGGTGGTGGTGGGCGGCAAGCTCTCTAACCATAAAGGTATCAACAAACAGGGCGGAGGACTCTCGGCCCCCGCGCTGACGGACAAAGATAAAACCGACCTGAAAACCGCCGTCGAGATTGGCGTCGATTACTTAGCGATTTCTTTCCCGCGTTCGGCGGAAGACATGCTGGAAGCCCGCCGCTTGTTAGGGGAAGAGGGCAAGGAGATTGGCCTCGTTGCCAAAGTAGAGCGCGCCGAAGCCGTGGCCGATGAAGCCACGTTGGATGGTATCATCGAAGCTTCCGAGGCGGTGATGGTCGCCCGTGGTGATCTGGGCGTAGAAATTGGCGATGCCAAACTGGTCGGCGTGCAAAAGCGTATGATCAAGCGAGCCCGCTCGCTCAACCGTGCCGTGATCACCGCGACCCAAATGATGGAGAGCATGATCTCCGCGCCGCTACCCACTCGCGCTGAAGTCTTCGACGTCGCTAACGCGGTGCTGGATGGCAGCGATGCGGTCATGCTCTCGGCAGAAACCGCCGCAGGGGATTACCCGCTGGAGACCGTGGAAGCGATGGCGCGGGTGTGTCTTGGCGCCGAGCGTGAGCGGGTCGCTCAAGAGTCGGGCCACCGTATCCACGAAGGCTTTACCCGCCCAGACGAAACCATTGCGCTATCGGCGATGTACGCCGCTAACCACATGAATGGCGTGGTGGCGATTGCTTGCATGACAGCCTCGGGCTACACGCCGTTGATCGCCTCGCGCATACGCTCGGGCTTGCCTATCGTGGGGTTGGCTCACAACCCGATTGCCCAGCGTCGCATGGCCCTGTACCGGGGCGTGGTATCGCTGCCATTCGACACGTCGCAAATGACCGCCACCGAGCTGAATGATCAAGCGCTCACGCTGCTGGTGAAGCAGGGCGTCGCCAAGCCGGGAGACCACGTCATCTTGACCCGTGGCGATCACATGAACGCCCACGGTGGTACCAATACCATGAAAGTGATGGCTATTACCGAGCAACACGCCGACAGCGCAAAGGCCTAGCATATGCGCTTACTGCTGTTGCTATGCGGTTGGCTGCTGAGCGCGCCTGTGATGGCGGGCGCGCCCATCGTGGCGGCGGCATCTAGCCTGCAGTTCGCCTTGGAAGAGGCTGCCCAGCAGTTCACTCAGCAAACCGGCCAGGCGCTGCGTCTCAATTTTGGCTCTTCCGGCAATTTTCGTCGTCAAATCGCCCAGGGCGCGCCCTTCGAACTGTTTCTGTCCGCCGATGAAGAGTACGTCCAGGCGCTGTACGACGAGGGGCATGTCGATAATCTGGGCGTGATTTATGCCCGGGGGCGCTTGGCTTGGGTCCAGCCTGCCGACCGTTACGCCCTGCCTGACGAACAAACGCCACTTGTTGGTGTGGAGGAGGCCATTGCGGCCTTAGAAAAAGGCCAACGGCTGCGTATCGCCATTGCCAGCCCTGAACACGCCCCCTACGGCGTGGCCGCCCGGGAAGTGCTGCAAGAAGCAGAGCTATGGGAAGACAGCGAGCCGCTTAGGGTGCAGGGTGAGAACGTCTCCCAGGCGATGCAGTTTGCCCTGTCCGATGAAGCGCGCGGCGGCTTGGTGGCTTACTCGCTGGCCGTGGCGCCTGCGCTGGCCGGGCGTAGCGAAACGGTATTGATTCCTGAGACGTGGCATACGCCGCTGCGCCAGCGCATGGTGTTAACGCCCCAGGCCACCCGGGCAGCCCATGCCTTTTATGAGTGGTTGCAGCAGCCTGAGGCGAAGACGATTTTCGACACCTACGGATTCAGTACCGATTGATGGACTGGTCGGCCCTCTCCGTCTCGCTGCGGCTCGCGGCGTTTACTTGTCTCTTCTTGTTACCCCTCGGTATATGGTGGGGACGTCGACTGGCGACGACGTCGTTTCGAGGTAAGGGGCTATGCGAGGCGCTGATTGCGCTGCCGCTGGTACTGCCGCCCACGGTGTTGGGGTTTTATCTTCTCCAGCAGTTTGGCCGCGATGCACCGCTGGGCAGCGCTTGGGCCGCGTTGACGGGGGGTGGGCTCAACTTTACCTTCAGCGGTATTTTGCTGGCGTCTGTGATCGCCAATCTTCCGTTTGCCATCCAGCCGATTCAGCGCGCCTTCGAGCACGTGCCTGCCAACTTACGCGAGGCCGCTTGGTGCAGTGGGCTAAGCCCCTGGCAAACCCTATGGCGTATCGAGCTGCCTCTCGTATGGCCGGGCATCCTATCGGCGGCAGCGCTAACCTTTGCTCACACACTAGGCGAATTTGGCGTGATTTTGCTGGTCGGTGGGGCCATCGATGGTGAGACCCGCACGCTCTCGATTGCCATTTATGACCGTGTGCAAGCCTTCGATGAGCAGGGTGCTGCGAATATGTCTGCCCTCCTGCTGGTCATTTCTTTGGCCACCTTAGGTCTGGTCTATGGGCTCGCTGGCAAGCGCAGGTGGTCACGTGGATGAGCTGGTAGTGACTGCCCAACAGGCTGGCCCGATTCCGCTCAATGCGTCGTTTCGCTGCGCTCCTGGCGAGCTTTTGGCACTCGTCGGACCGTCCGGCAGTGGCAAAACCACCTTACTGCGCACCATTGCGGGGCTTTACCAGCCGGAGCAGGGGCGAGTGAGCTGCGCGGGCGCGGAGTGGTTTTGGGCGCAGGAGGGCCAGCGCCGATCGCTGACGCCGCAAGCGCGTCGGATCGGCATGGTGTTTCAGGACTATGCGCTGTTTCCGCATTTGACGGCGCTGCAGAACGTGCAGCTCGCCATGGGGCATCTGCCCCGCGTCCAGCGCCTCGAGCAGGCTACGCAGTGGTTGAGCAGGGTGCGCCTGCAAGGGCTCGAAGCGCGCTATCCCAGCGAGCTTTCCGGCGGCCAACGCCAGCGAGTGGCATTGGCGAGAGCATTGGCGAGGGAGCCCCAAGCGCTGCTGCTGGACGAGCCGTTCTCTGCGGTGGATCAAGTGACGCGTCGACGCTTGCAGCGCGAGCTGGCACTGCTGCGCCAACACATCTCCATCCCCATCATTCTCGTTACGCATGACTTGGATGAAGCCACCGCGCTCGCCGATCAAATCTGCGTGTTGCATAACGGGGTGAGCCTGCAGCAGGGCACACCTGAAGCGCTGTTTCGACGGCCCGCTTCGCCGCTTGTCGCTAGGTTGCTGGATCGCCACAACGTTTTTAGCGGGGAAGTGGTAGAGACGGACGCTGGGCGACGCCTGCAGTGGGGAGAGTGGCGGCTAGAAGTGGCAGAAGGGCTAGACCGTGTTGAACTCGGCAAACCGCTAGCTTGGTACCTGCCGCCGTCGGATATCGTGCTGCATCGTCGGGGACGGCCGTCTCAAGGTGAACGCGAAAACCCGGTAGCGGCAACGGTCAGCGAAATGGTGGTATTGGGCGGCATGACGTCCATCTCGCTGCGCGTTTCCCATCAAGATATGCTACGTTTCGACATCGCCACCCACGCGGCTAAACGTAATCAGCTTCGACTGGGAGAGCGGGTACACGTCTCGCTACTGGCCGAGGGCATTCACCTCATGCCCGAGCAGCAGATGCATATGGCACCCTACAACAAAAGGAATCTGTTATGACCCTGACACGCCGCCAACTGCTCAAAACCGCTTTAGGCGTTTCGCTTGCGGCTTGTTTGCCGCTTCCTTTGTTGGCGGCGTGGGCCGCGGAATCGACATCTGCCAACACGCTACCGCTGGCGATACACAGTGAAGGCGGTCCGCACCGTCTGGATGTCGAAGTCGCCGAAACCGCTTCCCAGCGCCAGCGCGGCCTGATGGGACGTGAACATCTGCCAGAAACACGAGGAATGCTGTTTCGCTTCGAGCGTGAGCAGCCTGCAGGCAATGCATTTTGGATGTACCGCACGCTGATTCCGCTGGATATTGCCTATATCGATGGTGAAGGCCGCATCGTCGCCATCAACACCATGCCGCCTTGCGAATCCAGTGCGCCTCAAGAGTGCCCCTCTTATCCAGCAGGTGCGGCCTATCATGCGGCGCTGGAAGTCAATGCGGGCTACTTTGCCGAGCGTGGCATCCAGGTAGGCGACTGTGTCTCGGTACCTGCGTTGGCGGGCTTTTGTCGCCCCGACTAATGCCCACGCTCACGCCCTGGTTGGCGGCTGTTGGCCAAATTTCAGCACGATCAGGGCGATGCCTGCGACCACCAAGCCGCCGCCGACCAGTTTATGCACCCCCAGCGGGTCGTCCATCAGTAGCGCGCCTAAGCCCACCGCAAACACGGGGGTGAGTAGTGTCATCGGCACCACACGATTCACCGGATGGCGGCGTAGCAGCGCGTACCAAATGCCGTAAGCCGCTATGGACGACATGATCGCGGTGTACGCCACCGCTCCCCAGCCCAACCAGCTGGCCTGAGTGATGGCCTGCCACTGGTGTTGTTCAAAGAGCCACGAACCTACGGCCACTTGAGGCACCGCAAAGAGCGCCACCCAGCCTGCCAGCGCCAGCGGGGCGATGGGCGGTCCGCGCTTGATCAAGAGCTGTGAGACGGCCCAGCCAAGTGCGCTTAGCAGCAGAATGGTCAATGGCAGCGGTGACGGAAGCGTGGGCCCGCCTGCTAGCACCACCACCCCCGCAAACGAGAGCAGCAAGCCCGCCAAACGCTTGGGGCCCAATGTCTCTTTCAAGAAGATCACCGCCAATAGGGTGGCAAAGGGCGTGCCCATTTGAACGAGCAGCGCCCCGGTGCCTGCTTCGGCTTGCCCTAGCCCAATGAACAGCAGCGCAAAGTGAAGGCTGCCAAACGTGATGGATAGCAATATTAAAAAGGGTAGCTGTGCCCGAGCGACCGGGTAAAACGGCACCAGCAGCGCGGCGACCAACATAAAGCGCAGCGTCGTCATTAACAGTGGCGGCAGCTCCGCTACGCCCACTTTGATCACGATGATGTTGAGCGACCAGATGGCAATGACCAGCAGGCCCAGGAGCAAATCACGAAGCGGCACGTATCTATCCTTGAAACGCTGAAGGAGACAACAGCTTATCAGCAAGCACGTGATGCATCGAAAGTTGATGGTTAAAAGCCTAATCAATGGCTTTCTTTCATTCGTCGAGTGCCTACAATGGGGTGTCGCTCGCTATGGCGATTGCCGCCATTGAGCGACACTTGGGCAGGAGGTGTAAGCTTGCCCCGACACTTCATGAACACCCCATAAAAAAGAAAAAAGGATCGACAATAATGACGCTGACACGCTCTATGGCTCGTTTTACCGCTGGCTTGGCTGGCGCTGCACTGCTCTCGGCTGCTTTTTCCGCGCAGGCCCGCGAACTCTCGGTCTCTACCGTGCTTTCAGATGCCTTTCCTTGGGGGCAGGCCGCTGAAAAGTGGGCAGAGCTGGTTGAAGAACGCAGCGGGGGGGAGCTTACCCTGCGGGTCTATCCGAATTCACAGCTCGTCTCGGGTGACCAAACCCGCGAATTTTCTGCCATGCGCTCTGGCCTGATCGATGCCGCTGTTGGCTCCACCATCAACTGGTCACCCCAGGTACCGGAACTGAACTTGTTCTCGTTGCCGTTTTTCATTCCTGACGAGGCCGCCGTCGATGCCGTGACCGGCGGGGACGCAGGCACGATGGTGTTCGAAGCGATCGAATCACGTGGCGTTATTCCTTTGGCCTGGGGCGAAAACGGCTTTCGTCAGGTATCCAATTCCCGCGGCCCGATCAGCCAGCCAGAGGATCTGGAAGGTCTGAAGATCCGCGTGGTGGGCTCGCCGCTGTTCCAGGATACGTTCTCTGCGCTAGGTGCCGACCCTACGCAGATGAGCTGGACCGACGCCCAGCCCGCTCTCACTACGGGCGCGGTGGATGGCCAGGAAAACCCGCTGTCGGTCTTTGACGTGGCGCGTATCGACCAAGTAGGCCAGGAGCATTTGACGCTCTGGAACTATATGAACGATCCACTGATTTTTGCCGTCAACCAGCAAGTCTGGCAGACATTGAGCGAAGAGCAGCAAACGATGCTGCGCGAGACGGCCGAAGAGGCGGGTGCCTGGGAAATTGCCATGACTCGTGAGCAGGAGAGCGAGCGTCTGGCCGCGATTCAAGAGCGTGGTGTCACAGTGACCGAGCTGACCGATGCGCAGTACCAAGCCTTCGTGGATGCCACTCAGTCCGTTTATGAAAAGTGGGCCCCGCGCATTGGTGAAGAGGTGGTCGAAGCCGCCCAAGCCGCTATCGACGCCCGTTGATGTTCGCATGTTTTCGCTGCCGCCCTTACAGGGCGGCAGCTTGCTGATGTGAGACTGCCATGAAAGGCTTTCCCGATGCGCGGCCCGAACGCTGGCTTGGCGCGCTTTCGTTGATCGTGATTGCGCTGATTAGCCTAGGCAATGTGGTCACGCGCTATCTGACAGGCGGCTCGTTTTCGTTCACCGAAGAGTTCTCCGTCTTCCTATTGGTTGTACTGACCTTTGCTGGGGCGTCGGTTGCTTTGAGGTGCGACCGTCATATCCGTATTGGCTTTTTAGAGCGCGCATTGCCACCTCGCTGGCGTGGTGCGCTGATTCTCTTTCAAGCCCTGTGTGGCTTGATCGTGCTGGGCTTAATCACTTGGTACGGTGGCAAGCTAGCGTGGCAGGAGTACCAATGGGAGTCGCTCTCGCCGGGCTTAGGGCTGCCACAGTGGTGGTATTTGGTATGGCTGCCCGTGCTGTCGGCGGCCATGCTGTGGCGTTTGGTGCAGCAAACCCGTGATCGGTTTGCGGGGGAGATCAACGGTGACACCTGATATCTGGATGATTTTAGCGTTCGCCGGACTGCTGATTGCTGGCGTGCCGGTGGCGTTCTCGCTGGCCCTGTCTGGAGCGGTGGGCATCGTACTGGGGCTGTCACCGGATATGTTGGCTACCCTGGGCACCAATACCTACAACAGCATCGCCAAGTATCCTCTGATTGCCATTCCGCTGTTCATTCTTACCGGGCTGATTTTCGAGCGGGCAGGGGTCGCGCTACGCCTAGTGCGTTTCGCCCAAGCGCTGATTGGTCCCCGCCACGGCGGGCTGGCACTGGTCGCGGTATTGGTGTGCATGATCATGGGGGGGATGAGCGGCTCTGGGCCCGCCGATGCCGCCGCCGTGGCGATGGTGATGCTACCCAGCATGACCAAAGCGGGCTACCCCAAACCGTTCTCTGCCACGCTCATTGCGGCGTCGGCCTCTACGGCGATTTTGATTCCACCATCGGTGGCGCTGATTCTCTACTCGATTGTGGTACCCGGCGTTGATCTCCGGGCGCTGTTTGCAGCGGGGCTTTTCCCGGGCGTCTTAGCCGGATTGGCGTTGCTGGTGCCAGCCATGCTGGCTGCCAAGCGTCATGGCTGGGAGGGGACACCGGTAGAAGGAGCTGAAAGGCTGACGGTACGAGGCACCTTCCGTGAAGCGCTACCTGCTTTGTTTGCGCCGGTGCTGATTTTAGGGGGGCTGCGTTCAGGCCTCTTTACCCCCACGGAAGCCGCCGTGGTCGCCGTTGCCTACGGAGCGGTAGTAGGCCTGTTCTTGACGCGAGAACTCACGCTGCGCGATGTATGGGAGCTGCTAGGGGAGGCCGCGATCATCTCAGGCGTCGTCATGTTGATCATTGCGTTGGCAGGTATCTTCGCTTGGGCAGGCACCATGCTGGGCACCTTCCGTCATTTGGCAGAGTGGATCATTGGCTTGACCGACAACGGAGTGCTGCTGCTAATACTCATCATGTTAGCGGTGCTGGTAGCGGGCATGCTGCTAGACGCGATTTCCATTTACCTGATCATGATGCCGATTCTGATTCCGGTAATGCAGCACTTCGAGTGGAACCCGGTGTGGTTTGGCATATTGTTGGCCATGAACATTGCGATCGGTCAGTTTACCCCGCCGGTGGCGGTGAATCTGATGGTGACCACGGAAGTTGCCAAGATTCGCTTGGAGCACACACTTGGCTGGGCGCTGCTCTTTGTGGTGGCCATGGGCGGCGCCTTGGCGCTCGTCGCCATCTTTCCAAGCATCGCGCTCTGGCTCCCCACGGTGCTGGGCTATAACGTTTGAGCATGGCAGGGATACGATCAGTGATGGCCCATGCCAAACCGGCATACCTTTATGCCTATGTTTAACGCTTACTAAACGTTACAGGCCGCTAGACTTGTCGAGTATCACCCAACGTGCACACGGGGATGCTTGGTGTGGCTTAGAACAATAGGCCGAGTGGCGTCTTTGTCAGTGCCTATCTCAGCGATCACCACTGGTGAAAAGAACGAAACGTCAAGTGGCGATGCTGCACTGCATCCTCGGTTAAATGACATCGCGCTTCGCCAATTAGCTTTTTTTTCGCTAAAGTAGGAACAGTCGGCACTAAATGCCGAGGTTGATAACAGACTGTCTTGACAACGTTTTGGAACCTATACACCTGAAGGGAACCGTTCTGCAGGTGGCTTCAAAGCGCATAACGCTCACAACATCAAGATAAAGAGGTGTGTTCATGAAACGCCATGTATTTTCTACCGCGGCCTTTTCAGGCGCGTTCATCGCGGCGGCAACCTTCGCCTCTCCGGCCGTTGCCCAGGAGCGCTACATCACGATCGGTACCGGTGGCCAAACCGGTGTTTATTATGTCGTTGGCCAGTCGGTATGCCGCATGGTCAACCGTGGCAGCGATGAGCACAACATCCGCTGTAACGCTCCGTCCACCGGTGGCTCCGTGGCTAACGTCAACGGCATGAAGAGCGGCGAGCTGGACATGGGTGTCGTACAGTCCGACGTTCAGTACCGCGCTTATAATGGCGAAGCTAACTTCGAGGAAGAAGGCGCTTGGGAAGATATGCGTGCCGTCTTCACCATGCACGGTGAGCCGCTGACCGTGGTGGCCCGCGCGGATTCCGGTATCGAAAACATCAGCGACTTCCCTGGCAAGCGCGTCAACATCGGTAACCCCGGTTCTGGCCAGCGTAACACCATGGACGTGGTCATGGATGCGTTCGGTTGGGATGAAGACACCTTCGCACTGGCGTCTCAGCTCGACGCGGCCGAGCAGGCGGCTGCCCTGTCTGACAACAACATCGATGCCATGGTGTACGTGGTAGGTCACCCCAATGGCTCTATCCAAGAAGCGACCACCACCATCGATGCGCGTCTGGTCTCCGTGACCGGTGAAGAGATCGACGGCTTGATCGAAGAGTACCCCTACTACACCCGTTCCGTGATTCCGGGTGGCCTCTACCGTGGTAACGACGAAGACGTCGAGACTTTCGGCGTTGCGGCTACGTTCGTTTCCTCGACCGCCGTCGATGAAGACATCGTTTACGAAACCGTGAAAGCCGTCTTCGAAAACTTCGATCGCTTCAAGCGTCTGCACCCGGCGTTCGAGAACCTGAACGAAGAAGACATGATCTCTGATGGCTTGACGGCGCCGCTGCACGATGGCGCAGCACGTTACTATCGTGAGCGCGGCTGGATCGAATAAGTCGTAAAAAGAGTGACGCTATTGACGAAAGGTGAATGGCGTCGCTTTGAGTTGCAAAGCGCGGGCACCTTGGGTGTCCGCGCTTCTTGTTGAGAGCGCTGATTGTCAGCGCTGACCATTAGGCAGGGCAAGCGTATGCGTGATGACAAACACCCTTCGGCAGCCGCTGAGAACGACCTGGAGGATATGGTCGCTTCCAGCGATACAGGGGCAAGGAAACCCCTAGGCGTACCCGGTAAGCTGCTAGTGAGTATTGCAGCCGCTTGGTCGCTGTTTCAGCTATGGATTGCATCGCCACTTCCCTACATCGTTGGCTTTGGCGTGTTCAGCGCCACAGAGGCGCGCTCGATTCATTTGGCGTTTGCGCTCTTTCTAGCCTTTATGGCGTACCCCGCCTTCAAACGTTCGCCGCGCGATCGCGTGCCGCTGGCCGACTGGGTTCTTGCGGCAGTGGCAGCCTTTTGCGGCGCCTATCTGTTTATTTTCTATGCGGATTTGGCCCAGCGGCCTGGGTTGCCGATTACCCAGGATATCGTCGTGGGCGTCGTCGGCATATTGATGTTGTTAGAAGCCACGCGCCGCGCATTGGGGCCACCCTTGATGATTGTGGCGGCGGTTTTTATCGCCTATTCACTGTTTGGTCCTTACATGCCCGGCATTTTGGCCCACCGTGGCGTGAGCCTCGGCGGTTTGATCAATCACCAGTGGCTGGGTACGCAAGGCGTGTTCGGGATTGCGCTAGGGGTCTCCACTAGCTTCGTGTTCCTGTTCGTGCTGTTCGGTGCACTGTTGGATAAAGCAGGCGCCGGTAACTACTTCATCAAAGTAGCGTTCTCGATGCTTGGCCACTTCAAAGGCGGCCCGGCGAAAGCAGCCGTGGTCGCCTCAGGCATGACCGGTTTGATCTCGGGGTCGTCGATTGCCAATACTGTGACGACCGGTACCTTTACGATTCCGATGATGAAGCGAGTCGGCTTTAGCGCTGAAAAAGCGGGCGCGGTGGAAGTGTCGTCTTCGGTGAACGGCCAAATCATGCCACCCGTCATGGGGGCAGCAGCGTTTTTGATGGTGGAGTACGTCGGTATTCCCTACGTCGACGTGATCAAGCACGCCTTCTTGCCAGCGCTGATCTCTTATATCGCCCTGATCTACATCGTTCACCTGGAAGCGCTCAAGGCCAATATGAAAGGCCTGCCTTCCAGCAACCCGGCGCGCCCGCTGTTGAACAAGGTGATCGGTTTCATGACCGGCTTGCTGCTGCTCATGGGGCTCTCGATTGCCGTCTACTATGGCCTGGGATGGTTAAAACCCGTGCTGGGTGAAGCGACGCCATGGGTGGTGTCTGTCGGTCTTGCGATTGTCTACGTGGCGCTGCTGAAAGTGAGTGCTAACTACCCCGAACTGGAGATGGATGATCCTAATTCGGAGGTCGTGAAGCTGCCGCAAACCCGTCCCACGGTGATGGTGGGCCTTCACTATATTCTCCCTGTCGTCGTTTTGGTGTGGTGCCTGATGGTCGAGCGTCTATCTCCTGGGCTATCAGCGTTCTGGGCCACCATGTTCATGATCTTCATCATGGTGACGCAGCGCCCGATCATTGCGATCTTCCGTGGTCGTAGCCGGATGGCGGCGGATATTAAAGAAGGCTTTAAAGACCTGTGGGATGGCTTAGTGACGGGTGCCAGAAACATGATTGGGATCGGTATCGCGACGGCCACAGCGGGTATCGTGGTCGGGGCGGTGTCGCAAACCGGTGTGGGCTTGGTGCTGGCAGACGTCGTCGAGATTCTTTCCGGCGGCAACCTGATGATGATTCTGCTGCTGACGGCCCTGCTGAGTCTGATCCTGGGCATGGGCTTACCGACAACCGCGAACTACATCGTGGTGTCGGCGCTGATGGCGCCGGTCATCGTACTGCTTGGGCAGCAAAACGGCTTGATCGTCCCACTGATTGCCGTGCACCTGTTCGTGTTTTACTTCGGTATCATGGCGGATGTCACGCCACCGGTAGGTTTGGCCTCCTTTGCGGCGGCGGCCGTGTCGGGTGGGGATCCGCTGCGCACTGGCTTCCAGGCGTTTTATTACAGCCTACGTACCGCTGCGCTGCCATTCCTGTTCATCTTCAATACGGACCTGCTGCTGATCGATGTCACGGTGATGCAGGGTATTTTGGTGTTCATAGTGGCCACCATTGCCATGCTGATCTTTGCGGCAGGCACTCAGGGCTACATGCTGACCCGCAACCGCTGGTACGAATCGCTGCTGCTGCTGCTGGTCGCCTTTACGCTGTTCCGCCCCGGCTTCTGGATGGACAAAATCCACGACCCCTATGAATCGGTGCCGCCTGCGCAATTTGCCGAGGCACTGGGCCGGGTCGATGACGGTAGCAACCTGCGCGTGCAAATTGCCGGTGAAGACGATTTCGGGGCGCCGATGACCACCTATATGCTCGTCCCCGTGCCGCGCGGTGAAACAGGTGAAGAGCGCATGGCGAATCTAGGTATCGAACTTTACGAAGATGGTGACCAAACCTTGGTCGATTTCGTCGAGTTCGGCAGCCAAGCGGCCGAGCTGGGCTTTGATTTCGACCAAGAGATTCTCGAAGTGCTGGCCCCGGTGGATCGCTGGACCAAAGAGTGGATGTGGCTACCCGCGCTGGGCATCTTTGGCTTGGTCGTGGTGATGCAACGCCGTCGTCGGCGTCATGAGCAATCCAACGAAGTGGCCGCTGCCTAAGGAGGTTGCCATGTACCATAAAGTGCTACTCCCCGTGGATTTGAACGAAGAAGCCTCATGGAAGAAAGCGCTGCCTACGGCAGTAACGCTGTGCCAAACCTTTGGTGCGTCGCTGCATGTGGTATCGGTTCTTCCAGAATTCACTATGCCTATGGTGGGCGCTTATTTTCCGAAAAACTTCTCGGAAAAAGCGCACTTGGCAATGAAAGAGGCGCAGCACACCTTCATTCAAGAGCATGTGCCGGAAGGGATCAAAACCCAAAGCGTAATCGTCGATGGTTCACCGTGGGAAGCCATCATCAAGGTCGGCAAGAAGATCGATGCTGATCTGATCGTGATGGCGTCGCACACCAAGCGCAAATTCGTCGATTATGTGCTCGGTCCCAACGCGGAACATGTCGTTCATCATGCCAAGGTATCAGTGATGATCGTGCGCTGAACGCCGTTACCCCAACGAAGCTCCAGGCCAGTGGCCTGGAGTTTTTTTTGTCATCAATATCGTGAATTGCTAACGCATCGATTTAATCGTCGTTGAGAGCGCTAAAGAAGGATTTTTTGTACCGAGTGGCGGTAAAGCTCTTCGGTCGGCATTGGCTCAGCTACATTAAAAGAACATTAAGCCATTAACGTTGGATTAATGGTGTCAACACACATGGTAGCTATTTACCTTGGTGCTTGGGTCAGAGACAGCCATTTGGGGTAAATCACAGGAGTTACGCCATGAATGCAGTAACAACAAAAACACACGGCCAATCAGCCGACGCGCCCAACGTTAAAATCATCATCAACAAAGTCGGGATGGACAGACCAAAGGCTTGGCTTGCCGCCGGTATGGAAGACTTCCGCCGTGCGACTGCCGTCAGTCTTTCGTATGGCATGTTTTGGGTTGGTTTGAGTATTGCCATCACGTTAGGGGCCTACACACTGGGTTATTGGCACTGGCTGCTGCCCATGATTGCGGGCTTCATGTTCATTGGGCCGCTCGTGGCGGTGGGTTCTTACGGCATCAGCTTGGCGCTCGAGCGTGGGCGGGTGCCTAACTTGGGCGATGCCTTCGGCAGTTGGCGGCCGCATGCTGGGCAGTTGGCCATGATGGGCGTGATGATGATGATTTTCTTTCTAGCCTGGATACGTCTGGCTACGCTGCTGTTTGCACTTTTCTTCGGTTTTGAAGTACCTAGTCCGGCAACGCTTTACACGGCCTTGGTCACCACACCGGAAGGGCTCAGCATGCTGGCGGTCGGCACAGTGGCAGGTGGCATTCTTGCCTTTGGCGCTTTCGCCATTAGTGTGGTCGCTATTCCAACTCTGATGGATCAAGATCTGACGTTCATGGAAGGCATCGAGGCCAGCGTGCGCTGCGTGGCGCGTAACTTCCGGACCATGCTGCTATGGGCTGCTATTTTAACCGGCTGCGTCGTCGTTGGGGTGATGACCTTCTACATCGGTCTGGCCCTCATACTGCCCGTGCTTGGTCACGCTAGCTGGCATGCCTACGAAGAACTCGTTCGGTTCGAGCCGGTCGAGAAGCTGAGTACTTAACGACATCTCCGCTACATTTCTCATCGCTAAGTAAAAAAGTCGACATTCGACTGACCAATGAAACGAGATGGCGTACCCTAACGCCATCTCTTTTTTATTGCCTGGGGCGGCCGCTGCTGCGTCGTTCAGGCACTGCGATACAAGGAGTCGATGGTGAAAGCGTTGTTATTGGGGTGGACTATGCTGGCGTTCAGCATTCCCCATACGGGGCTAGCGGACGCGGCTGAGGCAGACGTGGATAAATTGGCCGCTCCTGATGGGCCCGTCATCCTCAAAATAGATGGTGAAGTAACGGCAGCCAACGTCGAGGAAGAGGCCCATTTTGACCGTGAGATGTTGGGCGCGCTGCCGCAGCACGCTTTTACGACCGGTACACCGTGGACCGAGGGAGCGAGCCACTACCGCGGCCCGCTGATGCGCACGCTGCTCGAGCATGTAGGGGCCGAAGGCGACACCATTAACGTAGCGGCCTTGAACGGTTATGAGGCCGAAATTCCTATTGAGGATTTTTACGACTACGACGTTATTTTGGCACTAGAGCGGGACGGGCAGGCCATTCCTATCCGCGAATATGGCCCACTATGGGTGCTATATCCATTCGACCATGATGAGGCGCTGTTGAGCGAGCGTATGCGTTTCAGGGCCGTATGGCAGGTCATGCACATCAATGTCCGTTAGTGAGTCCGCTCGGGCACCCCGCCTGCTACGCTACCCGCGCCGCCTCAAGCTGGTCGCGATCATCACCGTACTGCTGTTTGCGGCTGCGTTGGTGGTGGCTGGCCTTTCGGCATGGCGGCAGGATAATTTGACGCAGAGCTTGCGAGAGGACACCGCCTGGGTGGTCTATAAACTCGACCGCGATGCCGTGCAATTGCTCAATCATTTGTTGGCCGACACGCGGGGCCCCTTATCGCCTGCCGCCCAGGACGCCCTCAATCTTCGCTTCGAATTGCTCTATAGCCGGATCACCCTGCTGCGAGAGGGAGAGGTTAGTTCGCTATTGCAAAGTATCGGTGCAGCGAGCGAGCTGTTGGATCAGATTCAGCAGCAGCTCGACACCCTCGATCCCATGTTCGAACCCCACGAGGAGATGGATCGGCTGCCCGTCACGGCCTTGGAGAGCGAGCTTCAATCGCTTACCCGTTTGACCGAGCGTTTGGTGATTGCGATCAACGGTTATCTAGCGGAATCCGCCACCGAAGAGAGGGCGCTGCTAAGTACGCTCTATAAGCTGCTCATTTCGCTGCTGATTGGAATCAGCTTTGCCGTGTTGACGGTCATCGTCTTTTTGGTACGTGAAATGCGCGAAAGCGCAGCGGCGCGTCGAGAACAAGAGCAGCTCAGTAAACAGCTCCAGGTCACTGCGAAGCAGGCCCAAGCGGCCAATCATGCAAAGTCAGACTTTCTCGCCATGGTCAGTCACGAAATTCGTACGCCGCTCAATGGTGTGATTGGCATGAGCGAGCTGCTGCGCGAGCCCGCCAGCCCCGCCCAGGTCGAAGACTATGCTCGCACTATTCACGATAGTGCCAATCAGTTACTGGCGATGATCAATGAGATCCTCGATTTTTCTAAAATCGAGGCCGGCCATTTGACCCTGGAGACGTCGCCTACGGCGCTGACGCCGCTAGTCGAAGGTGTCATGGCGCTATTCGAGCCAAGAGCGCAAGCAAAAGGGCTGCAACTATCGCTTCATGTGGACCCACTCGTGCCAGCATGGGTCATGATCGATGCGGGGCGTCTGCGACAGATACTGCTCAATCTCATTGCTAATGCGATCAAATTCACTGACTACGGCAGCGTCTCGGTACGCGTCTCCTCGACCGTCGAGCATTTGCTCTTTGATATCAGCGATACCGGTTGTGGTCTGAACAGTGAACAGCAAGAGACGCTCTTCGAACCCTTTCAGCAGGCGGATGAGAGCGTCGCACGCCGCTACGGCGGCACCGGTTTGGGATTGGCAATCTGTAAACGGCTGAGCGAAGCCATGCAGGGACGTCTGGGTGTCGACAGCACGCCGGGTCAAGGCAGTACGTTTTGGTGCGAACTGCCGTTAGTCGAGGCTTCTCCTGTCAGCTCCCCCCTGCCCGTTGAGCCAGCGCGAGATTTTGACGGCACCTCGTTGCTGCTGGTCGAGGACAATGCGGTCAATCGCAAAGTCGCGGTGGGACTTTTGTCGCGACTTGGTTGCGAGGTGGTGTGCGCAGAAAACGGCCGCGAAGCCCTTGCCATGGTACGACGCCAGCAGGTACATCTTATTTTCATGGACATACAGCTTCCTGATATCGACGGCGTGACGGTGACTCAGCGATTGCGTGAAATGGGCGGCTGGTGCAGCGAGGTGCCCATCGTGGCCATGACCGCAGGGGGGGCAGAGGATGATCGTCGCCGCTGCCTCGCTGCGGGTATGAATGACTACATCACCAAGCCGCTCTCGCTGTTGGCGCTTGGCAACGTGTTGGCGCTGCAGCTATCAACGACACCAACACCGATGATGCCGATCCCTTCTGCGTTGCGTGAGGAAGGAGGTGACGCGGCCCTACTCAATGAAACGACGTTGGCCACCCTCGTCGGCTCGCTGGGGGCTGATAGTGTCGATCAACTGGCAGTGCTCTATCATCAGCAGGCGAGTGACTACATTGCCCAGCTTTCTGGCTACTTTGCTGCCGGGAGCACGTCGAGTCGTGACCACTGGCGTCAGGTCGAGCGGCTAGCGCATCAACTGCGGGGCGAGTCAGTGAGCATGGGCGCAGAGCAGTTGGCTGCGCAAGCCAAGCGGTTGGAGAGCATGGCTGCGCTTGACGAGGCATCGCTCGAGCCGCTAACAGCGTGTTTTGACACGCTGCGTCACTGCGCTGCACGAACTTATGCCGCGCTGGAGAAATGGCGTCGTGACCACCCGCTTCACTAATCATGGTTTGAGTGCGGCCGCGAGCCGTGAGCCCAACCCTCAGGATGCTGCCCATGCGCTGGCTCTCGCGCTGTGTCACGAGCACGCCGGTTTCGTGCTGTTCTTTTGTAGCGCTGAGTATCCGCTGTCGCAGCTAGCGGACGCGCTTTGTCAGGCGTTTGGCGAGCTTCCAGTCAGTGGCTGCACGACGGCGGGTGAGCTGACGCCCGATGGCTACGATCGCGGCTCTATTGTCGCCATCTGTTTCGATAGGCGCTTGTTTGCCGTCGAAACCGCGCTGATCGATGACCTCGAACACTTTGATTTGCCCACCGCTCAACCGCTGGTCGATGGGCTACTGGAGCGCTGCCGCCAGCAAGCCGTGGCGCCGGTCAATGAGCATAGCTTTGCTCTGACACTGCTGGATGGGCTTTCCAGCCGTGAAGAGCAGGTGCTGGCAACGCTGGATGCCGCGCTTGGGCGCATTCCAAGTTTTGGCGGCTCCGCCGGGGACGACAACCACCTCACCCACACCCATGTGTATGCTGAGGGTCGCTTCCATACTCGGGCGGCCGTGGTGGTCATGATCAATACGCGGCTGCCGTTCGACGTCTTCTCTACCCATCACCTAGAGCCGCTGGCGCATAAGCTCGTGGTCACCGCTGTCGACCGAGAGCGCCGCCGGGTGCTGGAACTCAATGGCCTGCCGGCTGCCGAGTTGTATGCTTCCCTCGTGGGATGCCCGGTGGAAGCACTGACGCCTGCGGTCTTTGCCCAGCATCCGCTGGCGGTGCATTTAGGTGGGCAGCACTATATTCGCTCGATTCAGCGGGTCAACGACGACGGTAGTCTCAGCTTCTATTGCGCGGTGGAAAACGGCATTGTGCTGACCGCCATGCAACCCACGCCGCTATTGGAAGATTTGGCTCGTATGCTGCAGGACGTGGAAGAGCGCCTCGGCGAACCCGCAGCGATCATCGGCTGTGACTGCTTTTTGCGGCGAATGGCGCTCGAGTCGCTGGGTCAACTCGATCGAGCCTCCGCACTACTGCGCCAGGCAAGAGTGATCGGTTTCAATACTTACGGCGAGCAGCACCACGGGATGCATGTGAATCAAACCTTTACGGGGGTGGCCTTTGGCACTCTTCCAGCTCTCTGATGCGCCGTCGTCGAACGACGTGGCGGCCCTGCGTGAAGAGAATCAGCGCCTGCGCAAAGTGTGTGCAGCGCTCATGGAGCGCGTGGAGTCCGGCGGTGGCCCTAACGGGGCGCCCTATGCGGCCTTCGAGCGCTCGGTGCTGTTGGCCGAGCAGGTGCGCGAGCGCACCGACGCGCTGCACCGCACGTTGGATGAACTAAGCCAGGTCAACGGCCGGCTGCTGGCCGCCAATGCCGACGCCCAGGCGGCCAACGCATCGAAAACCAAATTTCTGGCAGCCGTCAGTCATGACCTGCTTCAGCCGCTCAACGCGGCGCGACTGTTTGCCAGTGCCCTGGAAGCCCATGCGCTTCCGGCAGCGTCCCAAGCACTGGTCGGCCATATTGGCCGGTCGCTGAAAGATGTCGAAGGGCTGTTGGGAACGCTGGTGGACATCTCCCGCCTGGACGCCGGTGTGCTCCACGCTGATAAAGCACCCTTTGCCGTTAGCACGCTGTTGGATGCGCTGGCCGAGGAGTATCGCCAAGTCGCCGGGGTACGCGGGCTAACTCTCCACTACGTACCTTCTCAGGTATGGGTGGAGTCGGACTTGGCGCTATTGGCGCGGGTGGTTCGCAATTTTCTCAGCAACGCGGTGCGCTACACCGAGCATGGCCATTTGCTATTAGGCTGCCGCCGTCGCCGTGAGGGGTTGGAGATCATGGTGGGTGATACGGGGCCAGGAATTCCAGAACCACAGCGTCAAGCGATATTTCTGGAGTTTCGCCGCGCCAGTCAGCCTCAGGCGAACCAGAGTCGTGGGCTGGGATTGGGGTTGGCCATCGTGGACCGCATTAGCACGATGCTGGGCCATCCTGTTCGGTTGGCCTCTCAACTGGGCCACGGCTCTCTGTTCTCGATTTTGGTGCCCTATGCCGATATCGGCAAGGACCAAGCTGCCCCGCTGCGAACGTCCATCGAGTGGGATGTCGATCCCTTGCAGGGGTGCATCGTGTGGGTGGTGGACGATGATCCGGCCATTACCGAAGGTATGCAGGCGCTCTTGGGCGGTTGGGGATGCCGGGTACGAGCGGCCGCGACGGTGAGCGCGTTGGAGGCGGCCAGCGACGGTGAACGTCCGGCCGTGCTGTTGGTGGATTACCACCTCGGCGAGCATCGTGAGAACGGTATCGATCTCGCTGCCAGGCTGCGCCGCCGCTATCCCGGATTAGCGGCCGTGGTCATTACGGCCAATCACGAAGCCGCCGTAAAGCGGGCCACCCGCGAAGCGGGCATCCACTGCCTGTTGAAACCGCTCAAGCCGCTGCGCCTCAAAATGCTGCTGGGCACGCTGTTGGAGAACGGCTAGCGCGCCGGGCGTTTGGCTAAATAGCCGCTCAAATCTTCCTCACCCGCCATGACAATGGCGTGCACTCGGCTGCTCGCGCCGAGCTTACGCAAAATCGCCGATACATGGGTTTTGACCGTGGTTTCGGCAATGTTCAGTTCCCGGGCGATCTGTTTGTTGGACATGCCCTGACTCATACAGCTCAACACGTCTAACTGCTTCTCCGTGAGCCGCGTCAGCCTGCTTGACGGAGTAGTCGAAGGGGAAGCGACCGATGCCGCGCGTGACGGAGGGGGAGGTCGGCGCATGATATCAGCGGGTAAGTAGAGCTGTCCCTGAAGAATTTGCTGCAGAGCAGCCAGCAGCTGCGCGCGCGGGGTCGATTTAGGGATGTAGCCCACGGCACCGAGCGTAATGGCATCGAGCACGAGCTGGCGCTCTTGATGCGCCGAGACGATGGCCACCGGCAGCCAGGGGAAGGTCTCGCGTAGGGTTTTCAACCCCTCCAGCCCATCGGCATCCGGCAGGCTCAAATCCAGCAGCAGCAGATCCAACCCTTCTTGTGTATCGATACGTGCCATGGCCGCGGCGAGGCTATCGGCCTCGAACAGCTGCGTATCGGTGAAGCCGCTGACGATCACTGCTTGCAGCGCATCGCGAAACAGCGGATGGTCATCTGCCACTAACAGCGAGTACATGGCGTCTCCTACCAAGGAATGAGGGTGCGTCCTGCCATCGGGCTATATCGTGATCGGCGCAAGTGGCCAACACTGGGTAGGCACCTTTTAACAATCATAATACTCAGGAGCAGTACCATGATCTACGCCAACCCAGGTGAAGCGGGCTCGGTTGTATCGTTCGAAAAGCGCTACGGCAACTACATCGGCGGCGAATTCGTTCCCCCCGTGAACGGTCAGTATTTCGACAACGTTAGCCCAGTCAATGGCAAAGTGTTCTGTGAAATTCCCCGCTCCAGCGCGGAAGACATCGAAAAAGCGTTGGATGCTGCCCACAAAGCCGCCCCGGCCTGGGGCAAAACGTCGGTGCAAGAGCGCAGCAATATCCTGCTCAAAATCGCCGACCGCCTCGAACAGAATCTCGAAATGCTGGCCGTGGCCGAAACGTGGGACAACGGCAAAGCTGTGCGTGAAACCCTCAATGCGGACATCCCACTGGCGGTCGACCACTTCCGCTACTTCGCTGGCTGCCTGCGCTCCCAAGAGGGGACAGCGGCCGATATCGACGCCAATACCGTGGCGTACCATTTCCACGAGCCGCTGGGCGTGGTGGGGCAAATCATCCCCTGGAACTTCCCGATTCTCATGGCGGCCTGGAAGCTAGGCCCGGCGCTAGCGGCAGGTAACTGTGTCGTTCTCAAGCCCGCCGAGCAGACGCCTGCTTCCATTTTGAAAGTGGTCGAGTTGATTGGCGACCTGCTGCCGCCTGGCGTACTCAATATCGTCAACGGCTTCGGCGCAGAAGCCGGTCAGGCGCTGGCCACCAGTAAGCGCATTGCCAAGATTGCCTTCACCGGCTCGACGCCCGTGGGCTCACACATTCTGAAATGCGCAGCAGAGAACATCATTCCCTCTACCGTCGAGCTGGGCGGTAAGTCCCCCAACATCTACTTCGCCGATATCATGAACGCCGAGCCGACCTTCATCGACAAAGCGGTCGAAGGGCTGGTACTGGCGTTCTTCAACCAGGGCGAAGTGTGTACCTGCCCATCGCGTGCGCTGATTCAAGAGAGCATGTACGACGAGTTCATGGCAAAGGTCATCGAGCGTACCAAGACCATCAAGCGTGGGAACCCGCTGGATACCGATGTGCAGGTAGGTGCGCAGGCTTCCCAAGAGCAGTTCGACAAGATCATGTCGTACATGGATATCGCCCGTGACGAGGGCGCCGAATTCCTCACTGGGGGCAATAAAGAGACGTTGGATGACAGCATCAATAGCGGTTACTACATTCAGCCGACGCTGTTGAAAGGCAATAATCAGATGCGCGTGTTCCAAGAGGAGATTTTTGGTCCGGTGGTGGCGGTGACCACCTTCAAGGACGAAGAAGAAGCGCTGGCGATTGCCAACGATACCGAGTTTGGCTTGGGGGCTGGCGTGTGGAGCCGCGATATCAACGTCGCCTTCCGCATGGGGCGTGGCATTCAAGCGGGCCGCGTATGGACTAACTGCTACCATCAGTATCCCGCCCACGCGGCCTTTGGGGGCTACAAGAAATCCGGCGTTGGCCGCGAAACCCACAAGGTAGCGCTCGAGCACTACCAGCAAACCAAGAACCTGCTGGTCAGCTACGATATCAATCCGCTGGGCTTCTTCTAAGCCGCGCGAGTACGCAAAGCACAAAAAACCCCGGTCGATGTGACCGGGGTTTCTTATTGAGCGAATGTCATTACATCTGAGCATCCTCCGGCGGTTCGCCGATGGTGCCTGGCATAGCCTGGACATGGCCCATTTGCTGGCCCGCCAGGGTGAGGAAGTGTAGGTGACGTTCGTACTCTGCCACCAGGTCTCCAATCACTTGACCCCGGGTGTAGCCGTTAAGGTCTTTTTCCTGACCACCTTCTGCCAAATAGACGTCCAAACGCACGTAGAAGTCATCGTCTGCGGGGATGAAGCTCGGTGTGCGCATGCGGTGCGGGCAAACCTGATAGACGAAGCTCGTCGCGTCGCCAAGGTCGACCTGCAGCGTCAGCGTGGGCAGTGATTCCCCCTCGACCTGTTCTTCGGTGACGTTGGCCGTCTGGCCCCGGCTCTCGAGCTCCTGGGCAAACTGTGTCATCGCCGGACGAATCGAGTGCTCGATGGTGGCGGCGGCACCTGCACGGTTGGAAGTGTCCAGCGCGCGGTCCAGGCGCTCGCGCCAGTCGCCGCCGGGCGCGCTGCCCGCAATCATGCGGCGGGCGTCGGCTTTGCTACCTTCCAACTTCAGTGCTTTGTAAGTCCCCACCATGATGGCGAAGATCACCACCGAGAACGGCAGCGCGGTGATCACCACGGCGCTTTGCAGCGCGTTCAGCCCGCCAGCCATCAATAGCGCGACGGTGATCAGGCCAATCACGGCCGACCAGAAAATACGCAGTTTCACCGGTGCGTCGTGGTTCACGTCGCTCAAGATCGAAGTGAAGTTGGCCAGCACCAGCGCACCCGAATCCGCCGAGGTAATGAAGAATACGATCCCCAGAACGGTCACGACCGCAGCGGTGATGCCCACGTAGGGGTAGTACTCCAACAGCGTATAGAGCGTGGTCTGTGGCGAATTCAAGGCCTGCTCGCCCAGTTCGGCAACGCCTTGGTTGGCCACCAGTTCGATACCGCTGTTACCGAAAATGGACATCCATACCATCATGAACGAGAGCGGAATGAACAGGGCGCCAGCCACGAATTGGCGAATGGTACGGCCGCGGGAGATGCGCGCCAGAAACAGCCCGACGAAAGGCGTCCAGGCGATCCACCAGCCCCAGAAGAAGATGGTCCACCACATTTTCCACTCTTGGGCACCTTCATCGGCAAAGGCGTAAGTATCGAAGCTGGCAGCAACGAAGCCTGAGAGGTAGTCGCCAGCGTTGTTGACCACTTTATCCAGCAGCACCAGGGTGTCACCGGAGAAAAGAACGAACAGCATCAGCGCCAGAGCCAGCAGCATGTTGAACTCGGAGAGGCGGCGGATGCCTTTCTCGACACCCGTCACCACCGAGATCGTGGCAAGCACGACCACCAGGGCGATCAAGATGACCTGAACCGTCAAGGTTTCCGGCACGTCGAACATATAATTCAAGCCGTAGTTGAGCTGGATCACCCCAATACCCAAGCTGGTGGCAATCCCGAATACGGTCGAGATCACGGCGGTGATATCCACGGCGTTGCCAATTGGGCCGTGAATGCGCTTGCCCAGCAGCGGATAGAGCGCACTACGAATCGCCAGCGGCAAACGGTGGCGGTAGCTGAAGTAGGCCAGTGCCATGCCCATCAGCACGTACAGCCCCCAACCGGAGAGCCCCCAGTGCAGATAGGTTTGAACGACGGCGTTACGCATGGCCTCTTGGCTTTCAGGAGTTAGATCGGGCGGCGCCAAATAGTGGGCGACCGGCTCGGCAACGCTGAAAAACAAGAGGTCAATGCCGATACCTGCGGCAAACAGCATGGCCGACCAGGAGAGTAACGAGAACTCGGGCCGTGAGTGGTCGGGTCCTAGGCGAATGCAGCCGTAACGGGACATGCCAATGAGGATGACGAACACCAGGTACGCCACGATGGCCAACATGTAGTACCAGCCAAAGGTTTCGCTCACCCAGGCGAGACCTGCATCGAAGAAGGCGCCTGCTTGCTCGGTGAACAGCATCGTCATGATCAAGAACACGAGAATACCCGCGACACTGCCGTGGAAAACCACGGGGTTCAAGCGGTCTCGGGAGGGGAGGACGGGGTTGTCTTTCGCCATGGAGGCGGACTCCTGTTGTTAAGACAAAGAAGAAAATACGTTATTTTTGAATGAACGTTCAAATAAAATACGCGGTTTAGACGCTCGCTTCAAGTCGTTGGCCGAGGGTGAGAGATGGGGTGGTCGCGTATGAGAGGAGTATAGAAACAAACGCGCCCAGCTAGGCTGGGCGCGAAGAGCGTATTAGACGCTAAATAAACGCTTGCTCGATTGAGGTTTACTCAGCGTTCATCTCGTGGGCAGCATCATCGTGGTGGCCGCGCTTGCCATGACCACCATGGCCGCGCTCCTGGCGATATTCTGCGAGCATCTCGTGCATGGCATTACTGAGCGCCTGCTGCTCTTCTTCGGAGAGAATCTCGGCGACTCGGGCTTGGTGCTCTTCACGCAGCGCCAGAACGGCTTCACGGTGCTCGGCGTGGGCCTCATCGAGCGCTGCTTGCTGCTCCTCGCTGAGTTCCGCGCGCTGGTAGACCTCCTGACGGCGCTCTTCCATGCGCTCTTTCATGGCTTCTCGATCCATGCCTTGTCCGTCGTGATGGTCCGCTTGTGCAGTGAAGGCGAGTGGCATTAGGGCAACGGCCAGAAACGCGGGAGCAAACAGTTGGCGAAGTGACATCTTCATGGCATACCTCATCGGTGAATACGTGGTAATTTGACGATGTCAGTATTCAATGGCTTGGTGTAAAACGGTTGCACAAAGTGTGCAACAACCGTGATCTTGCTCAGACAATTCGACAACGAGAACACGGGGCGATCGAGCGGTGAGGGGAAACGCCACTACCGATGGTCAGAAGGAGAATTGCATGCCCGATATGCTTGGTCTTCGACGAATCGTGGGCTTCAGCGCGCTTGCGTTATGGTTAAGCGGCTGCGGCGCCACCCATCAAGTCACTCAGGGTGAGCCTGCCATCGAGCAGAGTGCCCTGCGTGAGCCCCAGCCGTTCACCCGCCTGGACCCCCAACGCTATACACCAGAGGCGTGGCCCGAACCCTTACGTGCCCACGTGCTGCTCCCCAGTACGCAAAGCAGCGCGCTTCGCCCAGCAGCGCTCGTCGTGCATGGGGGCGGCTGGCGGAATCGTGGGCCGGAGGATATGGAGCGTATCGCAGAGCAGTTAGCGGCTCAGGGATACGTGACGGTAAATATCGAACACCGTTTTGCCCCCGACTATCGCTTCCCCGCCCAGCTACACGATCTTCAGCAGGCCATGGCCTGGATACACGCGAACGCCGCGACATGGCAGATCGATACCGACCGCATTGTCGGTGTCGGTTTCTCCTCCGGCGCGCATTTGGTCAGCCTGCTGGCGCTTGCGGGCAGTGACGGCCCGCTGGCAGATCCTTACGGCGGTGAGCACGCACGCTTGGCTGCGGTCATGGCCGGAGGATTACCCAGTGATCTGCTGAAGTTCGACGATGGCCGCTTGGTGGTCGATTTTATCGGCGGGACGCGGGCCGAGCGGCCGGAAGCTTACGCATTGGCCTCTCCGGCACGCCAGATTACCGCGAAGGCACCGCCCTTTTTTCTGTTTCACGGCAGTTGGGATCAGCTCGTGCCGGTCGACCACGCCACTGACTTCTACGCGGCGTTGAAAGCCCAGGGAACGCCTAGCGAACTCTATCTACAGCGTGGGCGAGGCCATGTCACGAGCTTCCTGCTGCGTGGCAGTGCCATCGAAGCGGGCATTGCGTTTTTGAATCGCCAGGTTTCACTTAGGGAAGCGGCTTACCCCTCGGGCTGATATTTGTAGCCCACGCCATACACCGAGAGAATGATTTCCTGCTCGGGTAGCGCTTCGGTGATTTTTTTACGCAGCTTCTTGATATGGCTGTCAACGGTACGTTCGGAGACGATGCGGTTGTCACGGTACATATGGTCCATCAGCTGCTCGCGGCTGAAAATACGTCCGGGCGACTGCATCATGACTCGCAGTAACTGAAACTCCACTGCCGTGAGCCCCAGGTCGTGACCATTGACCAGCGCTTGCCAGCCCTCTTCGTCCAGCGTGACCGGGGCGAGTTTGACGGTCGTCGGAGCATCGCCCTGAGCGGCGGCCTGGCTTCTGCGCAGCACGGCCTTTACCCGGGCGACGACTTCGCGGGGACTAAAGGGTTTGCAAATGTAATCATCGGCGCCCAGTTCGAGCCCGAGTAAGCGGTCGACCTCCTCGACCTTGGCCGTGACCATGATGATCGGGAGCGTGGGCCACTGTTGGCGAATTTCCCTACAGAGCGTCAGGCCATCCTTACCTGGCAGCATCACGTCCAATAGCACCAGGGACGTCGCGTGTTGAGTGAGCCATGGCATGACCTCGCCACCGTGGCTGATGATGATCGGGGCGAAGTTGTTGTTTTGCAGATAGTCGGCCATGAGCCGGGCGATTTTGGGCTCGTCCTCGACGATCAGTAGAGGAGTATCCTCTGTGAGGCCGTCGTGAGATGAAGCGTCGGGGTGTGCAGCACTCTGAGACATATCGGCTCGCTTATGATCGGATTATGAGGCGCTTAGCAGCGGTAAGCGGAGGATCCAGGTCAAACCGCCCAGGGGCGAAGCGCTAGGCGTGAGTGTGCCGCCGTGGGCGGCGACGAGGGCGCTGGCAATGGAAAGCCCCAAGCCGCTGCCACCGCTGGCGCGGTTGCGGGAACCCTCCACACGATAGAGCCGCTCGGTCAATCGTGACAGCTCCTCTGGGGGTACGCCAGGCGCGCTGTCTTGCCAAGTAATCACTGCGTGGTCGCGTTCGCAGGTCAGGGCGACGCTTAGCTGACCAGGCGGTTGGGTATAGGCACAGCTGTTGTCCAGTAAGTTGTTCCATAGTTGGCGCAGCCGCTGGGCATCGCCACGTATCATGACGTCTGGTGCCAGATCGGTGCTCAGTGAAAGGCCGCTCTCTTCTAGCCAACGGTCGGCATCGTTCAAGCGACTTTCCAGACTCTCACTGAGGTTCATGGGGGCTAGCTGAATATCCAGCGCGCCCGCGTCGCTTTGGGAGAGCAAGCGTAAATCGGCCACCAACCGCTCGAGTTGGGCCACTTCCTGGGCCAGCGACCCCAGATTTTCTTGGTTGAGCGGGCGGATGCCATCCTGCATGGCTTCGATTTCTCCGCGCAGAACGGCCAGCGGTGTGCGCAGTTCGTGGGCAGTGTCCGAGACCCAGCGGGCGCGGGCTTCGCGGCTGGCTTCGAGCGTGGCGGCCAGCACGTTGAAGTCCCGTGCCAAGCGCGATAGTTCGTCTCGTCCGCGCTCTGGCAAGCGGGTGTGATAGTCGCCTTCGGTCAACCGCAGGGTGGCGCCGGCTAACGCTCGGGTACGTCGCCCAAGCCACCAGGAGAGGCCTCCTGCTAGAAGCAGCGAGGCAAGCCCCAGCGAGATGACGATGAGTACCAGATTGCGCTGCTGGCGCTCCAAAAACCGGCTCTCCATGCGCTCCATCATCTCTTGCGGTGGACGAAAACCCAGCGCGCCAATCGCTTCTCGCTGGCCGCTTGGGGTCATATCGCTATACAGCATCAGCCAGCGCCAGCCTATCGAGCCGCGCGGGGTATCCGTCGGCGGTATCACATACTCACCGTCGCTATCGCGCAGCGCGAAGTCTTGTGCCTCGCCCAAGGGAGAAGGGCGATCACGATGCTCTTGCCCTAACTCGAACCGGACGATGTAGGGCCAGCGCTCTGGAGACGCTTCCAACCATGCCCAGTCGCCTTGGGTCTCCCAGCGGGTAATGAGCCCGTCGGCGAGCAGCGTGGCCCGCCGCTCTTGGGCTTGATTGAGGTACTCGAGAAAACCGCGGTCGATACTGTACGACACGGCCAGAAACACGCTGGCCGCAATGGCGACGTTGACGCTGAGAATCACGACGAACAGCTTTAGCCCCAGCCGCGACGGTCGCCACTGGCGAAGTCGACTCCATCTACGCATTAGGTCATATCCGTTTGGCTAGGCGGGTGTGGTGCGCTCAACCGTTCACGCAGATTTTCCAGGCTTAGATAGAGGCACGGCACCACCAGCAGCAGAATCAGGGTGGCGAACAGCATGCCAAAACCAAGCGAAATCGCCATGGGAATCATAAAACGAGCCTGACGGGAGGTTTCCAAAATCATCGGCGCAAGCCCCAAAAAGGTGGTCAGCGTGGTCATCATGATCGGCCGCAGGCGGCGGGTTGCGGCCGCCACGATGGCTTCTCGCGGGGCCAAGCCTTCACGACGCTTGCGGTTGGCGTAGTCGATCAACACCAGCGCATCGTTAATCACCACGCCGGAGAGTGCTAGCATACCCAATAGGCTGATGATCGACAGCCCAAAGCCCATGAGTAGATGCCCACCTACCGCGCCCACGATGCCAAACGGAATGGCAGCCATCACCAGCAGCGGCTGCAGGTAGCTTCTGAAAGGAATGGCGAGCAGCGCGTAAAGCGCGGCGAGCATCAGCCACATGGCGGTGCGCAGCGTGGCGAGGTTGTCGGCGGTGTCCTGCTGTCGGCCGCCCATGCTCACTTCGAGCCCCGGCCAAGTGTTGCTGAGCGTTGGGAACACCTCTTCTTGCAGGGTGGCGATTACCTGATTAATCGCTTGGTCACCCTCGGAATCGGCGGTGACGGTGATGATGCGCCGCCCATCGATCCGCTGTAGGCTGCTGGAGGCCTGGCTCAGTGTGATATCGGCGACTCTCGAGAGTGGCACGCTCATGCCGTCCGGCGTGCGGATCGGCAGACGGTAGAGCTCGCTAAGGCTGTTACGCGACGTCTCTGGCAGGCGCACTTCCACACTGACTTCCTGACGACCGATGAACTGCTCCACTGCCGTGGCGCCTTGCAACGGGCCGCGCAGCGCCTGAGCCAGGTCACTACCGGTCAGCCCTAACGAGCGCCCCTCGGCGGATAGGCGCATTTCGAGTTGAGGCTTTCCGTCGCCCAAGCCGCTGTCGATATCGGTCAATCCATACTCGCCAAGTCGTTCTGCCAGACGGGCGGCGGCGGCTTCCAAGACGTGGGTGTCAGGGTGGGAAAGGCGTAGGCTCAAGGCCGCGCCGCTGCCTGGGCCGCCCACATCAGATTCGAAGCGAACCGACTGCGCGCCTAAAAGATCCCCAGTGAGCTCTCGCCACTCCCGGGCAATACGTGACGGTGGCCAGGCGTCCAGGCTTTCTGGCGCGATATCCAGACGCACTTCCAGGCTTTCGCCGTCCAAACGACTACGAGTGCTGCGAAAACTAAGCGTCTCTTCTCGCTCGCTGAGCCGCTCGGCGGCGTCGAGCAACTGCTGGCTCAGCTCGCGGCTCACGCTGATGTGGCTGCCAATCGGCAGCGTCACGCTGGCCTGCACCTGATCCGACTCGACCCGGGGCATCAGAGAGAATCCGAGCCGGCCGCTCATCGCCCAGGCCAGCGTCACGCAGAGAATGGCCACTCCCACGGAAACGGTCAGCAGGCGCTGGTCGAGCGCGCGCTGCAACAAGGGTTCGAACTGCCGGTAGGTAACGTGATGCAAGCCGCGCTGCATGCGCAGGCGCACCGCTTCGATGGGTCGCTGCCAGGCGGGCGTTTGGCGGGGCTTGCTGGCATGCGCCAAGTGGGCAGGCAGAATGAATAGCGCTTCTACCAGAGAAATGATGAACACCGTGATCACGACGACCGGTACGGTGGCAAAAATCAGCCCCAAAAAGCCCGGCAGAAATAGCAGCGGTAGAAAGGCGACGATATTGGAGAGAATCGCGAAGGTCAGCGGGGTGGCGATTTCTTGAGCGCCTTTGACGGCCGCATCGCGCAGCGAATAGCCTTGCTCCCGATAGCTGTAGATGTTTTCACCCACCATGATGGCGTCATCCACCACGATGCCCAGGGCGATGATGAAGGCGAACATCGACATCATATTGAGCGACACGCCGACCCAGGGTAGAAACAGCATGGCCCCCAAAAACGCCGTGGGAATGCCGAGCGTGACCCAAAAGGCCAGCCGCGCCTCTAAAAAAAGTGCCATCAAGAACAGCACCAGGGCCAAGCCCATCCAGGCGTTTTTCAACAGTAGGCTAAGACGGTCCTCATAGACCTCCGAACTATCCCGTGACACGTCCAAGCGAACGCCATCAGGTAGGTTGGTGCGTAGTCGCTCCAGCTCGCCATAGACCGCATTGGAAATGCTAGTAGGGGTCTGATCGCCGATTTGGTACACGTCCACCGATAGCCCTGGCAAACCGTTGTAGAACTCCTCTCGGTCGGTTTCGGCAAAGCCCTCGCTGACCCTGGCAATATCGCCCAGCACCACGGGAGCGCCCTGGGCGGTGGTCAAGATCGGCAGCTCGGCGAACTCGTCGGCGCTATTGCGTCGTCCTTGGTAGCGGATCAGCCACTCGCCTTCGGCGGTAGTGAGCTGGCCGCTGGCAAGATCCAGCGCCTCCTCGGCAATGCGGCTGGCCAACTGCTGATGATCCAATCCGTAGCGCTCGATGGCCTCTTCATCCAAATGCACCTGAATCTCTCGCTCACGATTGCCCGAGAGCTCTGCGCGTGAAATACCGCTCGTGGCCTGCAGCTCGGCACGCACGCTCTCGGCGGCGTCGTGGAGAGCGGCCAACCCAACGCTGCCATACACCTGCAGGCTGACCACACTGCGTGAGCGGCCTGCCAGGGTGAAGCGGGGCGGGTCGGCGGCGGCGGGCAGGGTAGTGATGGCATTCACGGATTGCTGAATATCCTGGTACGCCCGCATCACGTCGATGCCATCGATCAACGTAGCGCTGACCACCCCGCTGCCCTCGCTGGCACTGGCGGTTAGCTCATCGATGCCTTCGACATCGGCAATGGCGGCCTCGACCGGCAGTAGCAAACTCTGCTCGACGTCCTCTGGCGTAGCGCCCGGATAGCTGATGGTGACCTGGACGATTTCCGTCTCGAATTCGGGAAACACCTCTTTTTTGATCGCCAGCGACGCCATCAAACCGCCGACGATGAACAGCACCATCAACAGGTTAGGAGCAACGCCATGATCGACCATCCATGCCAACGGTCCTTTGCGCATCATCGAGCCGCTCCCTCATTCTGAGCGGGCGTGTCGCCGCGCTGGCGAAGGCGAACTTCCTGACCTTCTCGCGGCTGGGCAAGGCCCGCGACCACTACCCGTTGGCCGGGCGCCAGGCCGCTGCGCACCAACACGTCGTCTTGGCCGCGGTAGGCCAGCGTTACCTGAGTGCGCTGTAGGCGGTTCTCGTCGTCTACCCACCACACCTGCTCGCCGGGGCGCAGCGCTGCCGAAGGCAGCGCGATCAGTGGCTCTTCGGCGGTGGTGTGGAACGCCACACGCAGCACATCGCCCATCCGTAGGGCAGGGCCATCGTGATCGAGCGCCAGCGGATCGTCCACGGCGATCAATAGCTGGGCCTGCAAGCCGTTCTCTTCGAGGTTGGGTAAAATAGAGAGCAGGGTGCCTTCTCTGGAAGCGCCTTCCGGCCAGCCTTGGCTGGAGAGCGTGACGCTGCCCCCCGGCGACAGCCAGTCCAGCGATTCCCCCGGCAGTGATGCGCGCACCCAGAACTGCTCGACGCCGACCAAACTCACCACGGCGGTGCCTTGGCTCAATAGACTGCCAGCGCCCACCAAACGCTCTTGGACCATGGCTCGCCACGGGGCGGTCAAGGTCGCACGCTCCAGGTTGAGCGCCGCTTGGTCTCGCACCACGCGGGCTTGGGTCAATTGGGCCTGTGCCTGACGAAGCTGTGGTTCTCGCAGTACCAGGGAGCGGCGTTCGGCGCTGAGTTGGCGTCCAAAGGATTCATACTCGCTGCGCGCGCGCTGCTGTTCGGCCTGCTCCAATGCTAACTGCGCCTGAGCATTCGCCAGTTGAGCTTCGGCGTCTTCGAGAGCCAAACGCAGGTCGGCTTGATCGATATAGGCCACCGGTTCGCCCTGTTCCACGACTCGCCCAGGCAACACGCCCTCGCCAAAGCGTTCGAGCTGGCCCGCTACGCGGCTGGCAAGCTCGGTGGCTTTCTCTGCTTCCACGCGGCCGAAACCCTCTAGCGTGGGGGATTGCAGCCGCTGTTCGGTGGTGATGACATCGACCACCGGCGGCGTTGGCGGCGGGGGCGGACGACGCTCGACCCGAGGCGGTTGGCTGACGATCCACCACGCGAGCGCCAAACCACCGACGAACACCAGCAGTGCTGCCAGTGCACCAATACCGATGCGGCCTTGCTGAAAGAAAGCGTAAGAGCGAAAGGGGGTCATGGACGGGTGATATCCGTTGGCTAAGAGCGAAAATTCCAGAAAAATAGGCGTATCATGCTAGCATCACCGATTGCCGAGCAGCGATTAGGTAAGCTTTGTGCAAAGAGTGTGCAAGCCGACAAGAAGCGCTTTTTTTGCACCCGGCGCTGACGAACTGCGCTATAACTGCCATCATCCATGTGAAAAGCCATAGACTTCCTGGTCTGTACGACGTTATGAAAAACACCGCCACCCGCGACAAACTCATTGATTCTGGTGCCGAGCTGATTGCCCAGCAGGGCTATAATGCGACGGGTATCAATGCTGTATTAAAAACCTGCGGTGTCCCCAAAGGCTCGTTTTACCACTACTTTTCCAGTAAAGAGGACTTCGGCTTGGCGGTCATCGAGCGCTTTGCCGACGATTACGATGCGTCGTTGGCGGCGCTGCTGGAAGATACGACGCTGGCGCCTCTCGAGCGCTTGCGCCGCTACTTCGCCACCGGTCGCGCCCACATGCTCGATTGTGATCACACCACCGGCTGTCTGATCGGCAACCTTGGTCAAGAGCTATCCGGTCAGAGCGATACCTTTCGCGATGCGTTGAACGTGGTGTTTCAGCGTTGGGAAAGGCGCTTCGTCACCTGCCTAAACCACGCCCAAACCGACGGGACGATTAATACAGCCATCGCGCCCGAGTCGCTGGCGAGCTTTATACTCTCTGGCTGGGAGGGCGCGATTCTACGAGCCAAAACCCTCAAATCCGTTGCGCCTATGGAACACTTCGAAGCCATTTTGTTCGAGCACGTCTTGGTGCCTCGCTAGCACGCTAGCGCTCAATGACGCGCGCGGAAGTGGTAATCTCCACTCTGCACGTCGTTGTTCACGGCGGCGAGCAGCGACGCATCTAGCGACGGATCATCCATGGCTAGCAAACCGCACTTGGCTAGCGCCTCGCGTAGGTTGACCTGTTCATCCAGGCGTTGATACACCACTCGAACACAGCAGGGCATGCGTTCACTGTTGTCCGCCACGCCCATTTTCAGGCCGGTGAGACGCGTGACCTGGCTCTGAAAGCTGGGAAACAGAATGGTTTGGGTGATTTCGTGTCCGTTCAGGGTTTCGTGGTCGACCAAAAACAGCCGATCGGCCAGCTTGACCGCGGCGCCGACGTAGCGGTTATGACAGGGTCGCTTACCCGGTATTACTTGCATGCGCTCGGTACGCTGGTAGACCACGCCACCTTCTCGTTTTTCCAAACACACCAGTGTGCGCATTAAATAGCCGGGGCGCGACATCGAGTGATAAAGCTCGAAATAGCGCCCTAGGTAGCGCTCCATCCCTTCGCTACCCCGCTGGATGAGCGCATTGGGCCAGGGCAGTGAGGTGCTTGCGGTGTCGGCGTTGAGCTGCCCGGTTTGAACCAGTGCACGAAAATCGTGGTGGGGCAGGGCAATATCGTCTGGCGTTACGCCAAAAAAGTGGCAGATCCGCTGGAGCGCCGCATGGCTGGGATAGTAACGTCCGCTGAGATAGCGGTTGAACTGTGCCCGGTTGATGGGCAGGCGACGGCACACGTCGGCAATCGACGGGTAGTAGCTGCACAGCAGGCGCAAATTGGCCACAAATTCATCGTGCATGGGCGTGACTCGGAGCTCTTGGGCGGTGGCGGCTAATGTGCCGCCTTGCGCCCAAGAGTGCAACGGCTGATGCCCCAAGCCGTCTTAAAATGATCGGCGAGCGTGTTTAAAACCCTTCCAGCACCAACTTGCCCACGGTGCGGTTGCTCTCGATCAGTGCGTGAGCGCGCGTTAAATTGTCGGCAGTGATGGGGCCAAGTACCTCGCCAAGCGTCGTGGTCAAACGGCCGCTATCCACCATGGCGGCAACTTCGCTCAATAGGTCGTGCTGCTTGGCAATGTCCTCGGTAGTAAACAAAGGTCGAGTGAACATCAGCTCCCAGTGCAGCGACAGGCTCTTGAGCTTGAGTTTACGCACGTCGAACAGCTCCGGGTCATCGATCAGTGCCAATTTGCCCTGGGGCTTCAAGGCATTGATGATCGCCTCGAAGTGGTGATCGGTTTGATTGAGGCTGACCACCATATCCACCTGCTCATAGCCTGCGGCGTTGAGCGCTTCATCCAGCGGTTGGCGGTGGTCGATCACTGCATCGGCGCCGAGCGAGGTGATCCAGGCTTGGCTTTCCGGGCGTGAGGCCGTCCCAATCACGGTGATATCGGTGAGCTGCTTGGCCAGCTGAATCAGAATCGAGCCAACGCCACCGGCAGCACCTACCACTAATAATGTTTTGCCTTTGGTGTCGCGCAGGCCCAGTTCCAGGCGGTCAAACAGTAGCTCCCAGGCGGTAATGGCGGTGAGAGGGAGAGCCGCTGCCTGGACGTCAGACAGACTTTTCGGCGCCAGGCTGGCGATACGCTCATCGACCAGTTGGTACTCGGCATTGGAGCCTTGGCGAGCGATGCTGCCCGCGTACCACACCCGGTCACCCGGCTGAAAGCGAGTGACTGCACTGCCCACGGCATCGACCACGCCTACCGCGTCGTAACCCAGCACCCGCGGCTCGCCGCCGTCGGGCAGCGCGCTTTTGCGCACCTTGGCATCTACCGGGTTGACGGAAACTGCGCTTACCGCGACCCGAATATCGTGGGGCTCGGGGGTGGGCAGCGGCAGCTCGACGGCGTGCAGGGCGTCTGGGTGGTCGATCGGCAGGCTTTTGGTAAACGCGAATGCTTTCATGGTCGTTCTCCAAGAGATGATGAATGGTGACATCATGCCTGGGTGTCGTTTTATGAAAAAGAGGGCTAATGTGGCTAACAGTTTCCAATTTTATTTGAAAATAAGGGCCCTATCGCTCCATGCGTACCGATGACCTAAACGTGTTTGTCTATGCTGCCGAGCACGGCAGCCTTTCCGCCGCCGCGCGGGAGCTGGCGATTACCCCTGCAGTGGCTAGCGTGGCGATCAAACGGCTTGAAGACGCGTTGGGCACGCGGCTACTGGTACGCTCTACCCGCAGTTTGCGGCTAACACCCGCCGGGGCGCACTATTTAGTGCATGCGAAAACGGCGCTGGGTGCCCTTGCCGAAGGGGAAAAAGAGCTGCACCGCGAACGCCAAGAGATTGCGGGAGAACTCAGCCTCTCAATGCCGTCTGATCTAGGCCGCAACGTGCTGCTGGGCTGGCTGGACCGTTTTGTGGCGCTGCATCCGCAGCTGCGATTGCGGCTTCGAGTCAGCGACCGGGTGAGCGATCTATTTCGCCAGCCAGTGGAGATTGCCCTGCGCTACGGCGTGCCGGAGGATTCCAGCCTGGTCGCCCTGCCGCTAAAAGACGATAACCAACGGGTGGTGTGCGCCGCACCTCGCTATATCGCGCGCCACGGCGAGCCCGCCACGCCAGATGAGCTACGCCAGCACAACTGCCTCTGCTTCAATCTTGGTGAGCGGGTGCACAACCAGTGGCAGTTCGGCAGTGAGCGTATCAGCGTGCAGGGCAATCGGGTGAGCGACGATGCTGAGTGCGTGCGCCGCTGGGCGCTGGCGGGAGAGGGTATTGCCTATAAATCTCGCCTGGATATTCAGGCAGACCTAGAGGCAGGCCGCTTGGTGGCGCTGTTGGCTGCATTTCCTACCGAGCCCGCGCCGCTGTATCTGGTCTGCCCGCACCGGCTGTCGCTCACGCCCGCCGTAGTCGCGCTGAAAGACTTTCTGATCGAACGGTTACAAGAGGATGCCAAGTGAAGAGCATCATCTATCCTCGAGGAGCTCGCTATGTTTGCAGGGTTTGAAAAACAGATGCGCCGTGTGAACGGCGTCGATATTGCCTACCGCATGGGGGGCAGCGGCCCGGCGTTGCTGCTGCTTCACGGCCATCCGCAGACCCATGTGATTTGGCACAAGGTAGTGGATACGCTTGCCCAGCACTTCACGGTGATTGCCGCTGACCTGCGCGGCTACGGCGACAGCGGTAAGCCTGACGATGACCCCGAGCACCTCAATTACGCCAAGCGCACCATGGCCGCCGATATGGCTGAATTGATGAGCGCGCTTGGGTTTGAGCGGTTTAAAGTACTGGCCCACGACCGTGGCGCGCGGGTGGCGCATCGTTTAGGCGTTGATCACGCCGAGCGGGTCGAGCGGATGGTGCTGTTAGATATCGCCCCGACGCTGGCGATGTATCGCGGCACGAATGAAGCGTTCGCACGCAGCTACTGGCACTGGTTCTTTCTGATTCGCCCTCAGCCACTGCCAGAAATGCTGATTCAAGCCGACCCCGCTCAGTATCTACAAAGCGTGATGGGCGCCCGCAGCGCGGGCATGGCGCCCTTCGCCCCAGCAGCGCTGGCGGAGTACGAGCGCTGCCTGGCACTTCCCGGCACGGCCACCGGTATCTGCGGCGACTACCGCGCCAGCGCCACCATCGACTTGGAGCACGACCAGGCGGATATCGACGTGGGGGTGAAGCTCACCTGTCCGATCAACGTGATGTGGGGCGCCAAAGGTGCGATTGAAGCCTGCTTCGATGCCTTGGCTGAATGGCGCAAGGTAGCGACGCAGGTAGAGGGTAAGGCGCTGCCCTGCGGGCACTACATTGCCGAGGAGGCTCCTGACCTGCTGCTGGAAGAAGCGCTGTCGTTTCTACACCAGGATGAATGACACTAGGTGCTAGCAGTACCGATCATCGCGTCGGTTCTGCTAGCGCTACTCTTAACGTTCCATGCTGCTGACGATCAGTGCCGCATTGACGCCACCAAAACCAAACCCGTTGCACAATACATGCTGAGTGGCGTGCTGATGCGCCGACGTGACGAAGGTCAAATCCTGCATATCCTCGTCGCACGCCTCCAGGTTAATGGTGGGCGGGAGTTGCTGATGCCGGAGTGCCAGTACGGAAAAAATACTCTCTATGCCGCCGGCTGCGCCCAACAAGTGACCTGTGGCGGCTTTCGTGGCCGATATGGGAATAGCGGGCAAGCGCTCACCGAATACGTTGCGCAATGACGCTATTTCAGCCCGGTCGCCAACGGGTGTGGAGGTGGCGTGGGCATTGATATGGTCAATCGCATCAGGATCTAGTTTGGCCATCCCTAGCGCCGCTTGGATCGCGGCGGCTGCGCCAGATCCATCTTTTGGACCTGCCGTCAGATGGTAGGCGTCCGCGCTGGTACCGTAACCGCTAATCACTGCTAAAGGCGTGGCGCCCCGTGCCATCGCATGGTCAAGGGTTTCGATCACCATGACGCCAGCGCCTTCTCCCATGACGAAACCGTTACGGGCGTTATCAAACGGTCTGGAGGCACGCTCCGGTGCGTCTGCCTCTGTGGAAACGGCCTTTAAAGCGTTGAAGCTGGCGAGTGAAAGCGGGTCGATGCACGCTTCGGCCCCGCCGACGAGGGCGACATCGGCTTCGCCATTGCGGATGATGCGCATGCCGTCGCCAATCGCCTGTAGTCCTGCTGCGCAAGCCGTTACTGGGCACCCCAGCGGGCCTTGAAATCCATAGCGAATGGAGAGATTACCAGCGGCCAAATTGGCCAGAAATGCGGGCACCGTGAAGGGGGTGATTTTACGATAGCCGCGCTCGACAAGTGTCCTTTGTGCTTGTGTGATGGTAGGAAACCCGCCAATACCAGAGCCAATGATGGTAGCCGTTCGGCGTTTTTGCGACTGCTCGACGGGGAACCAATCGGCCTGCGACAGTGCCTCTTGGGCGGCTGCTAACGCGTACAGGCTGAACAGGTCCATTTTGCGCTGCTCTTTGGGGTCGGCGATGGCACTCAAGTCAACGCCGCCGCTGGGGTCCTGGTGAATGCTTGGTACCGTCCCAGCAATTTTAATCGGGATATTGCTGGTATCGAAGCGGTCAATGGTGCTGATGCCAGACTGGCCGTCAACCAGGCGCTGCCAGCTTTTATGGACGCTGTTGCCTAGCGGGCTGACCATGCCCATGCCGGTAATCACAATAGGTGACTGCATAAGTGACTCCTGAATCAGTAGTGTGGTCACCCTAGCAATGGGCAGTATATGATCAAGATAATATTTAGCTGACGCACGATGAGGTGAGTATGCCTTACCCCAAAAGCCATAAATCGAAAACCAAAGAGCGCATTTTGGCGTCGGCGACCGAGCTATTCAGCCGCAACGGGTTTCAGAAGGTATCGATTGGCCAGATCATGAAGCTGGCGAAGATGACTCACGGCGCCTTTTATGCCCATTTCGCGTCAAAAGAGGCCCTCTACCATGAATCCGTACGCCTGACCATCGATAACAGTCGGGCCGCTAGACTGGTAAAAGGCCCTCTTTCGTTAAAACACCTGACCGAATTGGTCGATAATTACTGCAATCTCCAAGAGCTGGAAGCGAAGCATAAGCCTGGGCCCGAGGCGGTGCTGTTCAATGAAATAGGCAGTGAAAAAGCCGAAATCCGCACCCTGTTCGAAGCGTCTTACATGAGTATGAAAAAGATGCTCGAAACGCGGTTGATGGCGCTTAGCAAGTTGAAACAACTTCCCTTTGCCGCTGATCGCAACGCGATTGCGGATAAGTCGCGGGTAATATTGGCATCTCTAGTGGGAGCCGTGGCGATTGCGAAAAGTCTACCTAGCGAGGCAGAGCGCAAGCAGGTGTTGATCGCCACACAGCGCCAGATTCTAATCATGCTAGGGATCAGTGACACCGAGGCCGAGCGTATGTTGCAAGCGCAGTAAGACGTTACTCTCTTTAACGGATCGCCAGGATGCTGCTATGGCCGACACTGCCATTGTCACATAACGGCAGCCGGTAATTTAGGCGGTGGCCCAAGACGAGGCGGGCAAAAAACTGGATAATGGCCGCCATTCGCCTGATGCGTTGGCGCTCAGGCACACTCATTACTCTGGACGCCCGCCCATGGAAATCAAAGTCAACTACCTCGACAACCTCCGCCTGGAGTCCAAGTTCGACGATTTTACGGTCATCTCCGACCAGCCGATTCGCTACAAAGGCGACGGCTCGGCCCCCGGCCCGTTCGACTACTTCCTGGCCTCGTCGGCCATGTGTGCCGCTTACTTCGTCAAGGTGTACTGCAACGCGCGCAATATCCCCACCGAGAACATTCGCCTCTCGCAGAACAATATCGTCGATCCGGAAAACCGCTATAAGCAGATCTTCAAAATCCAGGTCGAACTGCCGGAAGATATCTCGGAAAAGGATCGCGAAGGCATCCTCCGCTCCATTGACCGCTGCACGGTGAAGAAGGTCGTGCAGACCGGCCCGGAATTTCAGATCGAGGTGGTCGAAAACATCGACGAGGACGCTCAGGCGCTGCTGATGGGCGCGCCGGAAGGGAGCAGCACCTACATCGAAGGCAAAGACTTGCCGCTGGAGCAGACCATTGCCAACATGAGCGGTATTCTGGCCGACCTCGGTATGAAGATCGAGATCGCTTCCTGGCGCAATATCGTACCCCACGTGTGGTCGCTGCATATCCGCGACGCGGCATCGCCGATGTGCTTTACCAACGGTAAAGGCGCGACCAAAGAGAGCGCGCTCTGCTCGGCGCTGGGCGAGTTCATCGAGCGTTTGAGCTGCAACTTTTTCTACAACGATCAATTCTTCGGTGAAGAGATCGCGGGCAGCGCGTTCGTACACTATCCGAATGAGAAGTGGTTCAAGCCGGGGACGAATGACGAGCTGCCGAAAGGGATTCTCGACGAGCACTGCCTGGCGATTTACAACCCCGAAGGCGAGCTTGGCGGCTCGCACCTGATCGATACCAACTCGGGCCGCGAAGACCGGGGCATCGTCTCGCTGCCGTTCGTGCGCCAGAGCGATGGCGAAACGGTCTACTTTCCCTCCAACCTGATCGAGAACCTGTTCCTCAGTAACGGCATGAGTGCGGGCAACACCCTGGTGGAAGCTCAGGTGCAGTGTTTATCTGAAATTTTCGAGCGGGCGGTGAAGCGTGAGATCCTCGAGCAGGAGCTGACCCTGCCCGACGTACCCCAAGAAGTGCTGGCCAAGTACCCCAGTATCGTCGAGGGCATTAATGCCCTGGAAGCTCAGGGCTTCCCCGTGCTGGTGAAGGATGCCTCCATGGGTGGGCAGTTCCCGGTGATGTGCGTGACGCTGATGAACCCGCGCACCGGCGGGGTATTCGCTTCCTTCGGTGCCCATCCCAGTTTCGAAGTGGCGCTGGAGCGCAGCCTGACCGAGCTGCTCCAGGGCCGCAGCTTCGAAGGCTTGAACGACCTGCCGCTGCCGACTTTCAACTCGCAAACGGTGTCCGAGCCGAACAACTTCGTCGAGCACTTCATCGACTCGGTGGGCGTGGTCTCCTGGCGTTTCTTCAGTGCCAAGCCTGATTTCGAGTTCAGCGAGTGGGACTTCTCCGGCAGCAACGAAGAGGAAGCCGAGACCCTGTTCGGCATTTTCGAGGAGCTGGGGGCCGAAGTGTACATGGCGGTGCACGAAGACCTGGGCGCACCGGTATGCCGTATTCTGGTGCCGGGCTACTCCGAGGTGTACCCCATCGAAGACCTGATTTGGGACAACACCAACAAGGCGCTGGATTACCGCGAAGATATCCTCAACCTGCACCGCCTGGACGACGCACAGCTGACCGACCTGGTCGAGCGGCTGGAAGAGAGTCAGATGGACGACCACGCCGATATCATCACGCTGATCGGTATCGAGTTCGACGAGAACACCGTGTGGGGCCAGCTGACCATTCTGGAGCTCAAACTGCTGGTCTACCTGGCCCTGCAGCGCCATGAAGAGGCGCTGGACTGCGTGCAGATGTTCCTCCAGTACAACGACAACACCGTCGAGCGCGGCCTGTTCTATCAGGCGGTCAACGCGGTGCTGGAGATTGCCCTGGACGACGAGCTGGCGCTAGACGACTATCTACCCAACTTCAAACGCATGTTCGGCGAAGCCACCATGGAAGCCGTCGTCGGTTCGGTAGAAGGCACGGTACGCTTTCACGGCCTCACGCCCACCAATATGCAGTTAGAGGGCTTGGATCGCCACCAGCGCCTGATCGAGAGCTACAAGAAGCTTCACGCAGCCCGAGCGGCTAAAGCGGGTCTCTAACGGCGTTTATGGGTGAGTAATATCGGTGATTAACGACAGCGGTGCGTGGCCTCATTGGTCCGCACCGTTTTTTATGTGATGCACTGTGGTGCAGCAATTGGCGCAGTGAGTGCAACCAACTGCATCGCTGCGCCAAATTTCATCCCGCCCTTGGCTTGGTACAACACTCTCCGCGCATCCCAATAGCACAAAGACGCGGTCGTTAACGACGCAACTTACAACATAACGCTCAATAATAACGCGGAGAGTACTCCATGCTCGATATGCTCAATGACCTCCTCTGGGGGAAGGTATTACTTGTTTTACTGGTGGGAGTGGGAATCGGTTTTACCGTTGCCTCCCGCTTCGTACAGTTTCGCTATTTTGGTGAAATGTTCCGCATCCTGGGCACAGGACAAGCCTTCAAGCGTAACCAGCACGGCCACTTGAGCTCGTTCCAGGCGCTGGTGCTGTCGGTGGCGGGTCGTGTAGGTGGCGGCAACATTGCCGGTGTGGCCGTGGCGATTACGCTGGGCGGTCCTGGGGCCATTTTCTGGATGTGGCTCGTCGGCCTAATGGGCATGGCCACCAGCTTTCTGGAGTGTACGCTGGCGCAAACCTATAAAGAGGCCGAGGGCGACGGCACCTACCGTGGCGGCCCGGCGTACTACATCGTCAAAGGCCTGGGCAAGCAGTGGCGCTGGCTGGCGGCGTTCTACTCGGTGCTGCTGCTGATTACCTTCGGTTTTGCCTTTACAGCTCTACAGTCCTATGCGGTTGCCACGTCCTTTGGCGATGCCTTTGGCGTGCCGGTGCTGTACAGCGGTATCGCGCTGGCCATGCTGGTGGGGCTGATCATCTTTGGCGGTATCAAGCGGATTGCCCGAATTTCCGAATTTTTGGTGCCGTTCATGGCCGTGGGGTACATCGCCGTGGCGCTGCTGGTCATTGCGTTGAACATCACTGAGATTCCTGGCGTGATCGCGCTGATCGTGAAAAGCGCCTTTGGTTTGGAGCCGCTGGTGGGCGGCGGTATTGGCGCGGCCATCATGATGGGTTTGAAGCGCGGCCTGTTCTCCAACGAAGCGGGCTTGGGCAGTGCGCCCAACGTGGCCGCCGTTGCCTACGTGCCGCACCCGGCCAACCAAGGGATCGTTCAGGCGTTCTCGGTGTTTATCGACACGGTCATCATCTGTTCGGCCACGGCGTTTCTGATTCTGCTTAGTGGCGTGTATGACCCGGCTGCTGGTGCGGGGGTCGAAGGTATTGCGTTGACCCAAGCTGCTCTGGCAGACCATGTGGGTGAGTGGGGCCGCACCTTCGTGAGCCTAGCGCTGCTGCTGTTTGCCTTCAGCACCATTTTGTACAACTACTACCTGGGCGAAAACAGCCTGAACTTCTTCAGCCGTGATAACCAGAATCTGTTCAACGCCTTCCGCGTGGCCATCGTGCTGCTGGTGTGCTGGGGCGCGACGACCGACCTAGGCACCGTGTTCGGTTTTGCCGACGTCACCATGGGCCTCTTAGCGGTCGTGAACCTCGTGGCGCTCATTCTGCTGTTCAAATGCGCTCTGCGCATTATGAAGGATTTTGACAGCCAGCGCCGTCAGGGCATCGAACAGCCGATTTTCGACGCCAACCAGCACCCGGATCTCGACCTGGACCCCAAAGCGTGGGAGCTGGAGCCCCAAGAGGCCGAAGCGCTAAAACAGCGCCTGGAAAGTGCGCTAGCGAAGTAAGTTCGCTTCTTTTCAGCTCATAAGGAGAACCCATGCCCCGCGTCCTCATCCTCTATACGGGCGGCACCATCGGTATGCAACCCTCGCCCCAAGGGTATGTGCCCAGCGCGGGGCTGGCCGAGCGCTTGGCGGCGCACTTGGCCGTAGGTGATCCTTATCGGCTGCCTGTCTTCGAGGTGGTTGAAATACAGCCACTTATCGACAGCGCTGAGCTGATGCCCGAGGCGTGGAATCGTCTCGTGGCAGCGCTAGAGAGTCACTGGCAGGCTTACGATGCCTTCGTGATTTTGCATGGCACCGATACCATGGCCTACAGCACTGCGGCGCTGTCGTTCATGCTCGGTGCGATTAACAAGCCGGTGCTCTTCACCGGCTCCCAAATTCCGCTGGGTGAGCCAAGAAGTGACGCGCTGAACAACGTGGTCAGCGCATTACAGCTAGCGGCTCATCCGGCGACGCCCTGCGAAGTGAGCCTGCTCTTCCATGACCGGCTACTACGCGGCAATCGCGCCCGTAAGGTGCGCACGCAAGGTCTGGATGCCTTCGATTCTCCCAATTTCCCCTGGCTGGCCGAGATCGGCATTGACATCACCTTTCCCCAGCCCTCGGCGCTGCTCAGTGGGGAGCCTAACTTTGCTCCCCTTCAGCTAGACGATGAAGCGGTGGCGGTACTGCCGCTGCATCCAGGAATGTCGCTACGGCGCGCTAAAGAACTGCTGGAAGATACCACGCTCAAAGGAGTGGTGATCTCAAGCTACGGTGTGGGCAATCCGCCAAGCTTTGAGGGTGAACTGCTAAACGCCATGAAAGCCGCTAACGAACGGGGTGTGGCGCTGCTCAACGTGACTCAGTGTGCCCAAGGGAACGTCGTGCAAGGCGCCTACGCCACGGGGGCGGCGCTCAATCGAGCGGGCGTGATCGCCGGTGGGGATATCACGCTGGAAGCTGCGGTCGCTAAGCTCACCGTACTGCTAGGCCGTGGGCTTTCGGGGCCCGCACTGCGTATGGCGCTGAGTGCGTCCATTCGCGGCGAAGCAACGGCCCGTTAAGGGGACGTTACGCTTAAGGCGGTTACGGTCAGTAAGATCATCCCCATCCCGACCATTTGAATGAACGCCAGACTTTCCCCCAACACCGCCACACCAAACAGCGTGGCGGTGACCGGCTCGACCATAGCGACCATAGATGCCAAGGCCGGTGCGGCATGTTTGATGCCCATTACGTAGAGCAGAAACGACAACCCCGCCCCTAAAATACCCAGCGCCACAAACAGCGGAAGCTGTGGCGCGCTGACCACGCTGAGTGTCTGAGAGAGGTCGGCGGGCACGAGCAGAACGATGACCAGCACCGTAAAGGCAATCGCAAGCACGGCGGAAGGACTGCCATGGGGGGCGGCGTACTTGAAGCCAAAAATGAACAGCGCATAGGAAAGCCCCGCCAGCAGCCCCGTGGCGACGCCCATCAGCGACAGATCGCCTGCGCCAATGGCGTACAGCTTGGTTAGTAGCACCACGCCGACCATGACCAGCGCGATGGCCAGCCACTTAACGGCCGTCGGACGCTCAAGCTTCAGCACAAACGAGGCCAGATAGACAAACACCGGGGCGCAGTACATTAATGTCGCCGCCACCGCCACGTTGCCGTACTCAATACTCAGAAAATAAAACGTGAAGTTGCCCGCAACCCCTAAGCCTGCCACCACTGACCAGAACCACAGCGAATGGCTGGCCAATCCACGGCCGCCCCGCTGCACCAACAGCCACAGCAGTGCGAAGATAAGCCCAACGAAACCACGATAAAATGAGACGACGGCGGCATCCCAGCCGCTGTCTAATAAGATGCCCGCGATGCCTCCGGAAATCCCCCAGAAGAGTGCCGCGAGCGCAATCCATAGCGTGCTGGCGCCTGGCATGTGTCACCTTTCGTCCGTGAATGGTATGACGTGGCTTTGAAAGGTAGATGCCGAACATTCAGAACGAAAGCGCTTGGCTCGCTACTTAACTTAACCAAAGAACCAATAGCATACGAAAACGGCGGTGGTGATGCCTGCCGCGTCGGCTATCAACGCGCAGCCAAGACCATGACGAATGCGTGTAATGCCCACCGCGCCGAAGTAAACCGCCAGCACGTAAAACGTGGTTTCGGTGCTGCCTTGGAAGGTCGCGGCCAGTAGCCCAGGAAAGCTATCGACCCCAAAGGTGTTCATGGTTTCGATCATCATGGCACGGGAGCCACTGCCAGAAAGCGGTTTCACAAAGGCGGTGGGCAGCGCATCCACGAAGCGGGTATCCCAGCCAATGCCCTCCACCAGCCAGCGGATACCGCCAAGCCCGGCATCCAGCACGCCGCTGGCGCGCAGCACACCCACCGCGACCAGCATGGCAATCAGGTAGGGCAGTAGGGTGATGGTAAAGCTCAGGCCCTCTTTAGCCCCTTCGATAAAAGCGTCGTACACCTTGACGCCGCGTAGCGCCCCAACCATCAAGAACAGTATCACGATGCTAAATAGTGTTAGGTTGCCGACCAGAGTAGACGCTGCCGCCAGTGCCTGGGCGGACATCCCGGCGAGTGTGGTCATCAGCAGGCCCAGCGCGAGTGCTGCGGCTAACAGGTAGGCCAACACCACCGGTTGCCATAGTTTCAGGCGCTGCATGATCGCCACGGCTATCAGCCCTGCCAGACTGGAGGCGCTTGTCGCCAACAGGATCGGTAAAAAGACCAGCGTTGGCTCGTCCGCCCCTTGCTGGGCACGGTACATGAAGATCGTGACGGGCAGCAGGGTCAGCGACGAGGTGTTCAGCACCAGAAACAGAATTTGCGCATTGCTGGCGGTATCGCGGCTGGGGTTCAGGGTTTGCAGCGAGTGCATCGCCTTGATGCCAATCGGCGTCGCAGCGTTGTCCAGCCCCAGAATGTTGGCGGCAAAGTTCATGCTGATCAGGCCCATGGCTGGGTGGCCGCGGGGCACCTCGGGCATCAATCGGCAGAACAGCGGGTCGAGCACTCGCCCCAGCAGGCGTATCAAGCCCGCCTTTTCGGCAATGGCCAGAAACCCCAGCCACAGCGTCATGGTGCCCAGCAGCACCAGAATGATATCGACGCTGACCTTCGCCATATCGAACAGCGACTGCACTAGGCGGGCAAACACCTCGCTGTCGCCACCCACCAGCCACTGCCAAAGCGATGCCGCAAAGGCGGCAATGAAAAAACTTAACCAAATTCCGTTGAGCATGGCGGGTGGGCGTCCTTGGTGATGAATAAAGCAGAGCACTTGCTGCGTATCCTACCCAAGGAGCGCCCGTACGCGCTAACCCGACAGCGAAAGAAAAAACAGTATCAGCGGAGGCGACAGCAGCGACAGGATAAAACCGCTAACCACCGCGATCGGCACACAGGCCACGCCGCCGTGCTGCTGTATGACGGGCAGGGTGAAGTCCATGGAGGTGGCCCCGCCGTAGCCAATTGCTAGCGCGGTGTGGCGGTGAATGACCAAGGGAATCAAAATGAACGCCAGCAGCTCGCGGGTGAGGTCGTTGAAGAACGCCACGCCGCCCATCAAAGGGCCGAGCTGGTCGCCAATCAGGATGGCCGACAGCGAGTACCATCCAAACCCAGAAGCCAGGGCCAATCCTTCGTTCCAGCTCAGCGAGAGCAGCGGCGCGGCGGCCAGTCCCGCCAGCAGCGAGCTCAGCGCCAGCGTGATGGCAATGGCAAGCCCCAAGCGGTTTAGCAAAATCTGCTTCAATGGCATGCCGGAGTTGCGTAACTGGCAGCCAATCAACGCCAACAGCAGGTAGAGCACCCACTCCGCCAGCCGGTCAGCCGTGGTGAATAGCGCCTCGCCAACCCTTGGCCCCAGCAGCAGACCTGCAGTGACACCCGCGGCGACCACTCCCACTAACATTAACGAGCCCTGCATCGCGGCGAGTTTACTGGTGGGGGCATCTTTCACCACTGGCGAGCCGCCCGCGCTGAGTCGTACCCGCCGTGACAGCCACCATAGCGCCGCTAGGTTAAATAGGGTGGTCATGCTAAACAGCAGCAGGGCATTGCCCCCCAAACGAGAGAGCTGGCTGCCTAGGTTGTCGAGACCGGCAAGGCTGATGCCCATCAACAGCAGGATCACATATACCGAGCCGCTAACGGCTCGGTTGATCAGGTTGAGTAACGTTGATGAGCCAACGCGTACCAAGTAGCCCAAAAACAGCGGCAGTAAAACGATCAATAGGCCAGACAGCATTTAGGGCGCGTTATCCTCGGCAGGGGTGAACTGGGTCATGGTGAGCGTCGTTTGTCGGCGCCCCTCTTTTTCATAGGTGGCTGAGAGGATGAGCCCCGGCCAGTCAGGATGGAAGTTGATCAGCAAATGCCGATCGGGCTTTTCAGCATCGATCAGCGTGACTTGCTTGGCGTCGAACTCACCGGCAGGCACACGGGCTGTAGTGGGCTCGTTCACGAAGTACTGGAAGTGTTCGTCGCGCCCACGGTGATCCACGAAGTCGATATCGCAGGGGTTGCTCTCGGTGCAGCCTTCTGTGCCAGCCCGGCGGGAGAGGTCGAACAGGGCGGCTTGACGATCGATGGAGGGAATGTCGTCTTGGTTGAGCTGATAGCTGTCGCCGACGCCGAAGAGAGAGTAGCTGCTGTTATAAAGCAAAGAGTGTGTGTCGCCATCATCGATGTAGAAACGACTGCGCTCGTTACCTCGGGCGACGGCAATGGAGAAACTCATGTCGCTCAGCCAATGCGAGCCTTCATGCGTGAGCGTATGGGTAATGTTGGCGCTCGGCCAGCCGCGAATGTCAAGCCGGTACTGCGCCTCGAATGGCTGAGGAGAGGCCAAGGAAGCGCTGTCATCGGCAAGCGCGGCGGCGCTGGTCGTCATCAGCGCGGCAGTCAGTGTAGCGCCCATTAGGCCGTGCCGTGTGTTACGAGCGAATGTGTGTTGCAAAGGCTCTTCCTCCCTACAGTGTGTCGTCCTAAGAGCCTTTAGCAAGCGCTTGGTTCCTTGGGTGAGTATAGCGAGCGGGCTACTTGCCGTCAGTAGCCCAGCTTGGGATCGACGGTGGCGACCGGCTCTCCTGCATCGAAGGCATGCAGGTAGGAGATGACCTGGTCGATGGCATCGTTCAGCGGTGTGGGGGCCGCCATGTGAGGCGTGACGATGACCTTGGGATGCCGCCATAGCGGATGGTCAGCGGGCAAGGGTTCTTTATCGAACACATCCAGTAGCGCGCCGCGCAGATGGCCTGAACGCTCGTCCTGACCCAACGCATCAAGCAGCGCCTGTTCGTCGATCAGGCTACCGCGACCTGGATTGATGACACTGGCCCCTTTAGGCAGTTGGGCCAGCCGCTCGCCGTCGAGAATGTGCCGGGTTGCCGCGGTGTCAGGCAAGATCGTCACCACGCTTTGTACTTGGCTCAACAGCTCGTTCAGACCTTCATCGCCATGTAAGCAGCGCACACCGTTGATGTGCTTGGGCGTTCGGCTCCAGCCCAAAACGGGGAAGCCTGCTTGCTGGAGTGCACTGGCGACGTAGCTACCGATGGCGCCCAGCCCTAATACGCCGACTGGCCAGTTTGTTTTATCCGGCACTGTCTGGGGCTGCCAACGAGCGCTGGATTGTTGCGCAGCGTAACGATCCATACTGCGATAAAAATACAGCACGCCGTAGAGCACATAGTCGGCCATCAGCTCGCTCATCCCGGCATCACGCAATTTGACGATGGGCACGTCTTTGGGTAGTTCAGGCGTCTTGAGCAAATGATCGACGCCGGCTCCCAGGTTGATAATCCCCTTCAGCTGGGTTTGTTCCTCGAAGAGATGCGCGGGCGCTTTCCACACCGCGAGGTAATCGGCATTGGCGCGCTCACTGGGGGGAGCGTCGCTCGTCACGACGTCCGCGTGGGGTAGCGCTTGGGCAATGGCGTTCTGCCACTGGGCCGCGTCGTCGATATGCACGACAATTTTCATATGATCTCCTCGTTATCTAGCCAATGCCGTCATTCACTATCATGGGTGAGAGTCTTACGAGTTCGCAACCCGTAGAGCGCCTTGTGCCAAGGAGTAAGAGCGCTGTTAACACCTCGATGTATACAACGTTAACGGCATATGAAATTTTTGTCATAAAGGTTTTGACCGGCAACCAAGGGTGGGTGCTAGTATCGGCTTAAGACGACATTGGCGGGCCAACAGCGGCGGTGGCCAGGTCGATCCTGTGGCCCAGTGCGGCATGTCCTTGCGGCTCGCGCTGGTTCTTAGTGATCTTTGATGGCGAGTTGCCCGATGACTGAGGTTTCCCTGCCTTTCACTCGTGAAGAGTATGCAAACCGCCTTTGGAAGGTGCGTACCGAAATGGCCGTTCGCGGCATCGATGTACTGATCGTCAGCGATCCCTCCAACATGGCGTGGCTAACCGGCTACGATGGCTGGTCGTTTTATGTTCACCAGTGTGTATTGGTAGGGCTGGAAGGCGAGCCGGTGTGGTTTGGGCGACGTATGGATGCCAACGGCGCGCTGCGCACCTGTTGGATTCATCCAGACAACATTACCTACTACCCGGATTATTACGTCCAGAACCCCGACATGCACCCGATGGAGTATTTGGCGCAGTCGATCATGCCCGACCGCGGTTGGCACACCGGCGTGGTGGGTATGGAGATGGATAACTACTACTTCTCTGCTAAAGCCTACCAAAGCCTGCTCAAGGAGCTGCCCCACGCACGCTTCATGGATGCTAATGCACTGGTCAACTGGTGCCGGGCGATCAAGTCACCGCAAGAAGTCGCCTATATGCGCGTGGCGGCCAAAATCGTCGAAGGTATGCACTCACGCATTCTAGAGGTGATCGAGCCAGGACTGCCAAAGAGCAAGCTGGTGTCTGAAATCTATCGCGTCGGTATCGAAGGCTTCGTGGACGAGAACGGCAAGGTGTTTGGTGGTGACTATCCAGCCATCGTGCCGATGCTGCCCACCGGTAAAGACGCCGCCGCCCCACACTTGACCTGGGACGACACGCCCTTTCGCAGCGGCGAGGGCACCTTCTTCGAAATTGCCGGGGTGTTCAAACGCTACCATGCCCCCATGTCTCGGACCGTGTTTCTCGGCACGCCGCCCACCGACTTCATCCGCGCCGAGTCGGCCTTGCTGGAAGGCATCGAGCACGGCTTGGCGGTGGCCAAACCCGGTAACCGCACGGCCGATATCGCCATGGCGCTGGGCGCGGCGATGGACAAGTACGGCTTTGACCGCGGCGGCGCACGCTGTGGCTACCCCATCGGTATCTCCTACCCCCCCGACTGGGGCGAGCGCACCATGAGCCTGCGCCCGTCGGACGAAACGATTCTGCAGCCCGGTATGACGTTCCACTTCATGCCAGGCCTGTGGGTCGATGACTGGGGGCTGGAAATTACCGAAAGCATACTGATTACAGAAGACGGCTGCGAAACGCTGGCAAACTTCCCCCGCCAGCTGTTCGTCAAGTAGCTGCGTGACAACACAAGGGACACACAATGACGCTTCAACCGAACTCACTGCGCCCAAGCCCTATTGCTGCCACCGTTGATTTCGACGCCGACGGCGTTCAGCACGGCTTTTTAAAACTGCCGATCTCCACCGATGAGTCGGCCTGGGGCGCGGTGATGATTCCCGTCACGGTGGTGAAAAACGGCGAAGGCCCTACGGCGCTGTTGACGGGGGGCAACCACGGCGATGAGTACGAGGGAATTACCTCCCTACTCAAGCTCTCTTCGACGCTCAAAGCAGAGGACGTGACCGGCCGCGTCATCATCGTGCCCTGCATGAACACCCCGGCGGTCATGGCAGGCAAGCGTACCTCGCCGATGGACAAGGGCAACCTGAACCGCAGCTTTCCCGGTGACCCCAACGGCACGGTGACTCCGCAAATCGCCGACTATTTCACCCGCGTACTGGTGCCCATGAGCGATGTGGTGCTCGATCTGCACTCCGGCGGCCGCACGCTGGATATCCTGCCGTTTGGTGCCTCTCATGTGTTGGATGACAAACAGCAGCAGCAGGCCGCCTTGGAAGGTGCCAAGGCCTTTGGTGCGCCTTACGCCATGGTGATGTTCGAGCTGGATGCCGAAAAGCTGTTCGACACTGCCTGCGAGCGCCAGGGCAAAGTGTTTGTAGCCACTGAGCTGGGCGGCGGCGGCACCTCTACACCGCAAAGCATCGCCATTGCCGAGCGTGGCGTACGCAACTTCTTGATTCATTACGGCCTAGTAGCGGGTGATGTTGAGATGCCCGAAGGTGGGCAGATGTACCTCGATATGCCCGATGCCAGCTGCTACGTGCAGAGCCAACACTCCGGCATGTTGGAATTGTTAGTGGCCCTGGGGGATGAAGTGAAGAAGGGTCAAACCATCGCCTATGTCTACGACATGACCCGCAGCGGCACGGCTCCGGTGGCCTACCAAGCTGAGCGTGACGGCATTCTCATGGCTCGCCGTGCGCCGTCACTGATCAATATGGGGGATACCCTGGCGGTGATCGCCGATGTTGTCGAACGCCTGGAGGCGTAGCCCCCGGCATGATGAAACTGGACCGTTTTGATCTCAAAATCCTTGATATCCTCTCTCGGGATGGGCGAATCACCAAATCCAAACTGGCCGAGGCGATTAACCTGTCCGTTAGCCCCTGCTGGGAACGGGTGAAGCGCCTTGAAAAGGCTGGAGTGATCGAGGGCTACACCGCGCGCATCAATGCCGACGTACTGGTGCCGCGCAACCCCGTGTGGGTGCAGATCGAACTCAAACAGCACAACGCCGATAGCTTTGCCCGCTTCGAAGCCCTGGTGATGCAAACCCCCGAAGTGACCGAGTGCGTGGCCGTCGGCGGCGGGGTGGATTATCTGGTCAAGTTCGAGGCCCGCAGCATCGACAGCTATCAGCGCCTAATGGATAAGTGGCTGGTCTCCGAGGCGGGCATCGAGCGTTACTTCACCTATATCGTGACGAAAACGGTCAAGTATCAGCCCATCGGCATCGATACCAGCGCCGCACTGTAGCTACGTTTATTGGCTGCCAAAAAAAACCGATTTAAATCGTCCTGCCACAAAAAAAGTGCCGGAAATCTCCGGCGCTTTCGAAAACACTTCGTGATGGTTCTCCCTTACGCTAGGCACATAGATTCCACACGGCCTTAACCGCCGTTAATGGCTCTTTCGATGTACACGGTGTGTCGCCGTTGGCTGGCTTCACCGTACTGGCTGCACCTGGGGAGATACTCATGACCACACTATCCACCACGCTCGTGAAACGTCTGGAAGATCCGCGCCTGTTTCGGCAGTACGCCTATGTGAATGGCAAATGGACCCATGGCGAGGGTGGCCGCGAAGAAGCGGTGGTTGACCCCGCGACGAATGAGGCCATTGGTCATATTCCTCTGCTAGAGGCGAACCAAATTACGGCGGCGGTGGACGCGGCGGAAGCTGCGTTCGTTCACTGGCGTGCCCTGCGCGCCGATGAGCGCTGCGAACGCCTGCTGGCGTGGTACGACCTTATTCAAGCCAACCGTGAAGACTTGGCCACTATCATGACGCTGGAGCAGGGCAAACCGCTACCGGATGCTCGTGGTGAGGTGGAGTACGGTGCCAGCTTCGTGCGTTGGTTCGCCGAAGAGGGCAAACGCACCTACGGCGAAACCATCCCAAGCCACATTCCCAATGCATCGCTCGGCACCATCAAGGAACCGGTAGGCATTGCCGCGATGATCACACCCTGGAACTTCCCGCTGGCGATGATCACCCGTAAAGCCGCCGCTGCACTGGCCGCAGGCTGCCCGGTGATCGTGAAGCCCGCCAACGAGACGCCTTTTTCGGCACTGGCGCTGGCCGAGCTTGCCGAGCGTGCGGGCATTCCGGAGGGTATCTTCAACGTGGTGTTGGGGGACCCTGCGGAAGTCTCCAAGATTTTATGCAGCGAACCGCGCATTCGTGCGCTCTCGTTCACCGGCTCCACCCGCGTGGGCCGCCTGCTCATCGAACAGAGCGCCAATACGGTAAAACGTCTTTCGCTGGAGCTGGGTGGCAACGCGCCGTTCATCGTTGGACCGGATATGGATCCGAAAGAAGCCGCCTATGCGGCGGTGGCCGCGAAGTTCCAAACGGCGGGGCAAGACTGCCTAGCGGCTAACCGGATTTTGGTGCACGAATCGATTCACGATGAGTTCGTGGCCCAGTTCACCGAGCGTATGGCGGCGCTTAGCGTGGGTAACGGCCTGCACGGCGAAGTCGACCTTGGCCCGCTCATTCATCGCCAGGCAGTGGAAAAGGCTGCTGCGATTGTGGACGATGCCATTTCGAAAGGTGCCACCCTGATCGCGGGTGACCAAAGCCAAGCGCCGGGCGATAACTTCTTCATGCCGGTGCTGCTGACGGGCGTAACGCCGCAAATGAAAGTATGGCGGGAAGAGAACTTTGCCCCCGTGGCCGGCATTACCGCTTATAGTAGCGACGACGAAGTGATCGAGATGGCCAACGACACCGAATATGGTCTGGCCGCGTATATCTATACCCATGACATTCGCCGCATCTGGAAACTGATGCGCGCGCTGGAGTACGGCATGGTGAGCGTCAACTCGGTGAAGATGACCGGCCCGCCCGTGCCTTTCGGCGGCGTCAAACAGTCCGGCCTTGGCCGTGAAGGTGGCGCGACGGGGATCGACGAGTACTTGGAAACGAAGTACTACTGCCTGGGGGCGCTGGGTTCCGTATCGGGTAGTTAAATATCGCCATTGTGCATGGCTGGATAGGGGCACACGAACACGCTGTAGACCCATCCCTGGGCGCTCGGCTTTTTCATCCCTGAAAAAGACGGTTCGCTTAGCCCCTATCCAGCCCCACTGGCCCCAGTACTATTGAATTGAAGCCTTTCTAATATGTGAAAGGCGTATCGTACAGAGAGAACGTTATGAGCTTGCATCAGGACCTGATCGAACGCGACCGCAAAGTCACCTTCCACGCCTCTACCCATTTGCGTGATTTCGCCCATGGCGATGCGCCGGGCCGCGTGATTACCGGCGGTAAAGGCATCCACATCATGGATAAAGATGGCCGTGAGTTCATCGACGGTTTTGCGGGCCTTTACTGCGTCAACATCGGTTATGGCCGCACCGAAGTGGCGGAAGCGATTTACAAGCAGGCGCTTGAGCTTTCCTACTACCACACCTACGTCGGCCACTCCAACGAGCCGCAAATCGAGCTGTCCGAGCGCGTATTGAAAATCGCGGGCCTCAACATGTCCAAGGTTTACTACGGCATGTCCGGCTCTGACGCCAACGAAACCCAGCTCAAGATCGTGCGCTACTACAACAACGTGCTGGGCCGCCCGCAGAAGAAAAAGGTCATCTCGCGTATGCGCGGCTACCACGGCTCCGGCATCGCGTCTGGCTCACTGACCGGCCTGAAGGCGTTCCACGACCACTTCGATCTGCCCATCGAAACCATCCGTCATACCGAAGCGCCGCACTACTACCTGCGTGCCGCCGAACAACACGGCATGACCGAGCTCGAATTCTCCGCCTACTGCGCGGACAAGCTCGAAGCGATGATTCTGGAAGAGGGTCCGGACACCGTGGCCGCCTTCATCGGCGAGCCGGTGCTGGGCACCGGTGGTATCGTGCCGCCGCCAGAAGGCTACTGGGAAGCGATTCAGCCGGTGCTGGACAAGTACGACGTGCTGCTGATCGCCGACGAAGTGGTGTGTGGTTTTGGCCGTACCGGCTCCGACTTCGGTAGCCACCACTACAACATGAAGCCAGACCTGATCACCATCGCCAAAGGCCTGACCAGCGCCTACCAGCCGCTGTCGGGTGTCATCGTCGGCGACAAGGTATGGAAAGTGCTGGAGCAGGGTACCGGCGAATATGGCCCCATCGGTCACGGCTGGACCTACTCTGGCCATGCCCTGGGCTGTGCCGCTGGCCTGGCGAACTTGGATATCATCGAGCGCGAAAACCTAGTGGGTAACGCGGCGGAAACCGGCGCTTACTTCCAGCAGCAGTTGAAAGCGACCTTCGAAGGCCACCCGTTGCTGGGCGACGTGCGCGGCGTAGGCCTGATGGCGGCGCTGGAGTTTTCACCGGATGCCAAGCAGCGCCTGCACTTCGACCCCACGCTGAAAGTCGGCCCACGGGTGGCGGCAGCGGCTATGGAAGAAAATCTGATTGCCCGCGCCATGCCTCAGGGCGACATTCTCGGCTTCGCGCCGCCGCTGACCATCAACCGTGGCGAAGTGGACGAGATGATCGGTCGTGCCAAGCGCGCCATCGACCGCGTGACCGATGAGCTGGTGCGTGCGGGTGACCTGAAAACCGGCCAGCAGGAAGCCGCCTTCACGATTTAACGCCTGAACGCATAACTCGACCAACGACACTGCCCGCTTGCTGCGGGCAGTGTCGTTTCACTACGTACTGAAACGACACTGCCCGCTTGCTGCGGGCAGTGTCGTTTCAGTACGTAGTGAACACTGGGATTAAAACCGGTAGTCGACGCCCAGGCGAACGTCGCGCCCGGGCTCGGCCAGCCCTACGATGCCCTCATAGCCTGGGAGGTGCTCGAAGTCTGCGTTGCTGGCATGGTCCAGATACTGCTTATCCAGCAAGTTGTTGACGGTTAGCGTGACCGCTAAGTCCTCGCTTTGGGTGGGAAGCCAGCGGACATAGGCATCGTGTACGCCATACCCCGGTTTGCTAATGGTGCCCACCGAGGTCTCCAAGGCGCTAATGCCCTCGACGAACTGGCCACGCCAGCCCACCTGCCAGGCGCGATTGACTTGGTAGTCGACGTTTGCCGTCCAGGTATTGCCGATGGTGTTACCAATACCGTTGTACTCATAAACGGTCAGCGGCTGGCCATTCAGCTCGATATCATTGTGATGGAAGCTCAGCCCGGCGGACAGTGATGCCCACTGGTAATTCGCGCTGAGCACATAACCGTTGGATTCAAGATCGCCGACGTTCTGATACAGGGTAGGGCGGCCCAGGGGGTCGGCAATGACGTCATCGATGGTCGAACGGTACAGCTCCGCACTGAGTTGCCAAGGGCCCTGCTCGAAGCGCGCGGCGATTTCACTATTACGGGCCTGTTCGCCGCGAAGGTCCGGGGCGTTGGCGGCGCCTTCGAGCTTGAACGCATCGTGGGCTTTCGGGCCGCGGAATGCGCGTGCATGGGCAGCGCTCAACGTGACGTGATCGGAGACCATCCACTCGGCGTCGATATTGGGGCTTATGTCGTCCTCGCGGTAAGAGAGGCCGCTATTATCGGTGAGGCGATAACGGTCGTACCGGGCGCCGATTCCCAGTCGAACGTCATCGGTGAGCTGCAGGTCGTTTTGTACGAATATCCCGGCGATATCACCGCTTTCGCGTTCCTGTGTGGGGTTTTCCTCGTAACCTGCGGTGACCTCGTCATCACGATAGTCAATGCCGTAAACGATACGGTGGCTGCCCACACGGCTCGTATTGGCAAGGGTCAGCCCGGTGGACTCGGATTCGCCGAAATAACGTCCCCAGCGGTCCGCGACGTTTTGTTCCACATCGGCCGTGGTGTGGTACAGCGTGGCTTCCAGGTCGAGCCATGATTGCCCCTGCGGGCGCAGTTGGTAATTCAGCGTACTGGTTTGGCGCTCAGCATCCAGCGAGTACAGGCGATTGAAGCCGCTAACGACCCATTGAGGCCGCTGGGCCCGTTCGCCTTCGTCCTGACGAATCTCATGGCTGAGCGTAAAACGCTGTGTGCCGAAGTCCCCTAGCAGTTTCACTTGGCCCAACTGCTGATTGGCCTCGGTGCCGGCCTGTTCGCTGCCGTTGCCGTCTTCATAGCGTTGCTGGTCGCGTTCGACGAGAGTGCCCATGGCGCTCCACTGGTCGTTGACGCGACCAAACAGGGTGGTGCTCACGCGATAACTTTCTGGGTTGGTGCCCGCTCCCGCCGACAATAGCCCGCCCAAGCGCTCTCCATCACGCAGTAGATCATCGGGGTCTTTAGTGACGAAGCGCACGCTGCCGCCTAGGGCACCGGGGCCATCAGTGGCACGACCGGCCCCCGTGGTGACTTCGACGCGCTTGAGCAGGGCAGGATCTACACCAATACGGCCCGTATGGTGAAACAGGCTGCCGCTTTGTGCCGCGCCGTCGATGGTGACGTTCAACAGCGGGTCTTCGATGCCTCGCACGTAGAGCTTCTGTGCGATGCCGAGCGAGCCGCCCACACTGATTTGTGGGTCTTGATCGAATAGATCGCCAAGATCGTCGGCTTGGTAGCGCTCCAGCGTCTCGGCCTCTACCACGCTGTCGCCATGGAGAGGCGCTTCCCCGACGACGTGAAGGGTATCCAGCGACGCTGGCGATTGAGCAAACGCGGTGCTGCTCATCAGAGTAGCGATGGTTAGCGTAAGAGGATGACGAAGAAAGCGAGCGGTTGGCTGCATGGTAACGAGTAGGCTCCCATATTTTTCTATTTGATTATTATTCTCGTTTGAGTGTGCGCGGCTGGCTAGCGTTTTTACAACTGTTACAACTGATCGTGTGCGGGTAGGTCGATGCCTTGCTGGGCTGCATCTCTCGGCAGTGTGATGAGGTGTTCCAAACCACCCTCGGGGTGGTTACGTGTGACGATGTTGCCGCGCACGGCATGGATATGACGCAGTGCCAATGCAAGTCCTAGCCCCGTGCCTTCTGGGCGGCATCGGCGTGCATCAGCTGTGCGATAGAAGGGGGTAAACAAGTGCGGTAACTGCGAGGCCTCGACGCCTGGACCGTTATCGCGCAGGGTTAGCCGATAGCCGCGCGGCTGGGGGGTCAGAGACAGTGTCACTGTGGGCGGCGGTGACGTAGCCAACGAATAGTGGCAGGCGTTGCGTAACAGATTCTCCAGCGCCTGTCCCAATGCGCGCTGGCTAGAGTGGTACAGCAGAGCGCTCTCCGGCAGCGACACGCTCCAGCAGTGATCGGGGTACTCGAAACGCGCGTCGTCCAACAAAGCGTCCAGTAGGTCGACCAGATCAAAGGTGTCGGTACCCAAAACCGGTGTCTCGTGGCTCAGCCAAGCAAGCGTCAGGGCATCATTGACTAACTGGCGCATCTGCTGACTTTCCTGCTCCAGGCGAGCGACGGACGAAGGCGAGCTAGCGCCTGCTTTCATATGCTCGATCGCCAAGCCAAGGCGTGTCAGCGGCGCGCGAATTTCATGGGAGAGATCGGCCAAAAGCTGCCGCTGGGCAGCGATGGTCGCTTGGGTTTTGCTGGCCATGCCGTCGAATCGGAGCATGAGCTCGCCTAACTCGTCGTCACGGGGCATCGTGCTCGGTGGCGGATGAGGCTGACCGTCACTGATGGCCTGCGTGGCATCGCGCAGGTAGCGCAGCGGCCCGCTAATGTGTCGATACAGCAGCCAGCCAATGGCTAACAGCGTCAGAAGCGGGATAACACCATTGACGAGCCAAATGACGCTTCTCAAGTGGCTACCCGGGCGCATGCGCTGGGGCAGGGTAATTAAAAAGTGACGGTGGCCGCCTTCGAAGGTGATGTCCATGATGGGATTGTCGGGAAAATAGAGATGAATCGGCCACTCGATCAGCCGGCCCAACCGATAACCCTCTTGAAACTGTTCGGAGAGCGTGCCGCCAGCCACTGGCGTTACGCTCGAGGTAACCACCGCTGCCCAGGTGTTCTCCTGGGCTTGCAGTGCGTCTAGCCAGTCGGCGAGTGCGGCGTCGTCGCCCGCGCGGTAAAGGGCTTCGGCAGTCTCGCCCCAGCTTGCCAAGGTGTGTTGGTGATGCGGGGCAATCACGCTCATTTGGCGCTCTGCCCATTTCTCGAGCAGTGACGTCGAGACCACTAACGCAATGCCGCCGGTCGCCACGATGCCGCACAGCTTCCATAGCAATCGCTGTCTCATTGCAAGCAGTACCCTTTGCCGTGCTGAGTTTGCAGCCTTAGCGCGTCGAAACCGGCACCGCTGAGCTTACGACGAACGCGGCTGACGTGCATATCCAGGCTACGGTCATAGGGGCTGTACTCCCGCTGAAACAGGCGATGATAGAGATACGTCTTGCTCAGCGTTTTGCCTCGGTGATGGGCCAACAGCCACAGTAAACGAAACTGTAGCGGGGTAAGCTCGACGGCTTGCCCTGCCACTTTGAGCTCTGTGCGAGAGGCGTCAAGGGAGAGGTCATCCACCTGCAAGCACTGCGCTTGGGCAGCGGGTGGTGGGGCCGAGCGACGCAGCAATGCGTCGATACGCAGCGCCAATTCGAGCGGGTGGAAGGGCTTGGCCAAATAGTCATCCGCGCCGTGCTGTAGCCCTTTGATGCGCTCTTCTTCGGCCCCGCACGCGCTCAGCATTAAAACGGGCAGGGAGAACCTGTCACGCAGCACTGCGAGTAGCTCCAAGCCGCTCATGCCCGGCAGTCGGACGTCCAGTAGCAGCAGATGGATATCGTTTTCCTGTACACATCGAAAACCGCTGTCGGCATCCAGGCAGTGAGTAACGCGGTAGTTACGCTGGCTGAGCAGCGTGATCAACTGCTCACCAAGGATAGGGTCATCGTCGATCAATAAGAGGTGGTGAGGAGCAGGCATCATGAACCATAAAGAGCATTGTTCTAGCGAATGATAATAATGATTGTTTGCATTAATGTTGGCAAGTAATGAAACGAACACCGCAAGGCGAGGTCTCTTTTCACGGCCAAGTGAGATGTCATGCTAATGGAGGTTTTCGGCCAGCCCGCTACGCTTAACGTCATAAAGCCATCAATGTTTGGAAAGGAGCCTGTCATGCAACCGGTACTCGCTTTTGACGTATACGGCACGCTGATTGATACCCAAGGCGTGACGATCGAGCTGGAACGTCGCCTGCAAGATGCGCAGCAGGCGGCAGAGTTCGCCAAGCGCTGGCGGGAAAAACAGCTAGAGTACAGCTTTCGCCATGGGCTGATGGGCGCCTATGTGCCCTTTGCCGAGTGTACCCGCGAGGCACTGGTATTTACCGACCGCGCGCTGCAAACCGGCCTGTCGGATAACGATCGTGACCACTTGATGGCGGTTTATGCTGAGCTGCCCGCTTTTCCCGATGTGGTGCCTGCGCTGGATCGACTGCGCGATGCCGGTATTCGCTGTGTGGCGTTTTCGAACGGTACCGAAGACGCCGTCAATCAGCTGTTGACGCGCGCCGGGGTGAAAAGTCACATGGACGCCGTGGTGAGTGTCGACGCCATTAAGCGCTTCAAGCCCGACCCCGCCGTTTACGCCTATCTTCGCACACGGTTAGAGACGCGGCCGGAAAACACATGGCTCATCTCCAGTAACCCGTTCGATGTGATTGGTGCCACCCATGCGGGCTTGCGCAGTGCCTGGGTACGTCGCCATTCGGATGCACCGTTCGATCCTTGGGGGATCGAACCCGATATGACGGTGCCCGAGTTGGAGACGTTGGCAGAACGCATGATGCGATAGGTTGGTATCCATCGCTATCGACCCCATAATGGGGGCAGCTTTCGTTATCACGGGTAAGACGACATGTCGAAAAAAATCTACTGCATCGCAAGCTTCAAACCCAAAGCCGGTAAAGAGGAAGCCGTCTTCAAAGCGCTGCAGAGCCTGGAGCCTAATACGCATCGCGAAGATGCCTGCCTGCACTACACGGTGACCCGCCAAATCGATAACCCGTTTGCCCAGGGCACTAGCTATCCCATCGTGTTTCACGAGATTTGGGCCAGTCGTGAAGAGTTCGAGGCGCACTGCCAGCGCAAAGAAATTCAAGAGTTCTTCGCCCAGCACGTTGAGTCGCCCGATGGCGATATCGAAGACGCCAACGTGTGCGTCTACACCGATGAGCCGTGGAATTTTGATGCGCCCAAGGTGTCATGAGGGCACAACGTGTAGAATAGGCGACCAAAACCGAACGATGATGGAGCCCATATGACCGAGAAAAAGATGAACGTCGAAAGCTTTAACCTGGATCACACCAAGGTAAAAGCCCCCTACGTACGTTTGGCCGATATCAAAGAGGGCCAGAACGGCGACCGTATCCATAAATACGATCTACGTATCTGCCAGCCTAACAAAGAGCACATGGAGATGCCTGCGCTGCACTCCCTGGAGCATTTGATGGCGGAAATGTCGCGCAATCACACGGATAAAGTGGTCGATATCAGCCCGATGGGCTGCCAGACCGGCTTTTACATCGCGCTGATCAACCACGATGATTACGACGATGTGCTGTCGATCATCGAGCAGACCCTCAACGACGTACTTACCGCCACCGAGGTGCCCGCTTGCAACGAAATGCAGTGCGGCTGGGCCGCCAGCCACAGCTTGGAAGGCGCCCAGGCGCTTGCCAAAGGTCTGCTGGCCAAGCGCAGTGAATGGACCGAGGTCTTTGCTTAAAACCCTGGCGTTAATCTAAAACGCCAAACGCCCCCTTAATTGGGGGCGTTTTGGTGTGGGGGCAGCGTCTTTGGTGCGTAGGCCAAGAGCCTCTTTAACACCCGATAGTGCGCATTACCCGCTTTTAACAAGGCTTCATTTTCGGTTGCTCTGCCTAGTCGCGTTGTGCATCTAGTTAACTAGCAAAGTCACTTGTTGCCTTACGGACCCAAACTTGTTTTCACATAAACGCCATCAAGCGTGGGGCGTCGATTAGCAGGGTACTGCCGTTACCTTAACAAAACTGCGACAGTTGTCGTAAAACGCGTGGCAGGGCGCCCGGCGCAAACGAGACCGCCCATGGTATATTAGGCCGCTAATGAGTCAGACAGGCAGTGGGGTAGATACATGGGTGTTGGAAGACCGATGCAGCATGAGCCAGAAGCGGCATTGAGCGCTGCTATGCAATCATTTTGGCGTTCGGGCTACCATCATACATCGTTGCGCGATTTGCTGAGTGCCATGAACATTTCCCGCAGTAGCCTCTATCATGCTTATGGCAGTAAAGAAGCGCTTTTTACCGAAGCGCTGACACGTTACCGGGATCAGCTTTTGGGAGAGCTAGCGACATTGCTCGCGCAACAAGAGAGCGCTTGGCACTTTATCGACTGTTTACTGACACGCACTGCCGAGCAGGCAGAGAGCGAGCAAGCGGCGTTGGGCTGCTTGATATTCAACTCGGCCACTGAGTTGGGTAACGGTGACAGCGCAGAGGCCCAGGCGGCCAAGCAGAGTGTTCAGGCCATCACCGATTTCTTCGTTACGGTGATTGAACAAGCACAGCAAGAAGGCGCTATCTCTCCGGGACATGATGCAGGCAGCTTGGCGTACTTCTTGACGCTCTCTATGTCAGGGCTGCGGTTACTACTCAAAAGTGGTGTCAATCAACAGCAAGCGAAAGCGCAGGTCGAACATGTATTACGCACGCTGGCGAGTCGCTAAGGTGCACGTACTTGTGCATGTGCAGTACGCCTATCAGCGCAGCTAAATGTTTGATGAAGCATATAATAAAAAGTGTCCGCTTGGTTCTTTTGCTATTTTATTGCTCTTTAGGTTTTAGCCTAATTGCACACTGGTCGTATCACTCCTTGTGTTTCATTAATGTTAAAAATTATCAACTTTTTGAAGTAAGCATCTGAAAGTAATGGTGCTTAGAAAACGAGGCGTTTTACCAATTGACAGTGCTACCCTGGCGCGAGATAAAGTATAGCTAGTCTATGATGTGGGCAACTGGGTCGATGCCACCAGGGTATAACGTAATGCTCAACAAGCGCTGGCAACACATTCGTCACTATAAGTTGTCTCTTGACGTCGACACCGACGCACTGGATAAGCTCATTGCTTCCGTCGCAGACTTTTTCGAATTTCCCATTGCGCTGGTTTCCGTTCTGGGTCAGAAACAGTGGTTTATCGCCAAATCAGGGTTAGACGTAGATGTTACGTCGTTGGAGGATGCATTCTGCCGCCACGTGGTAGCTTTACGGGCTCCATTGGTGATCGAGGATGCCAGCCAACATCCTGATTTTTGCGATAATCCACTGGTGCTAGCAGCGCCGCACATACGCTTTTATGCGGGCGTGCCCCTCACGGCAGGCGGTCGCGAGGTAGGGGCCGTTTGCTTGATCGATAACCGGCCCAATACGCTGTCTGAGAAAGACCTACGTTTTTTGGAGTCGCTGAGTTACTTCATTAGCGATTACATCTATCTTATCGATAAGCAAAGATCAGGCATCAGTAATAGTGATTTCGCCATGATGATCGAGTCTGCTGACGTGGGCGTTTGGGACTGGGAGATAGCCAACGATCACAGTGTATTCAATCAGCGTTGGTGTGAGATGCTGGGCCTGGAGTGCGATGAGGTGGAGAGTCGCTCCAGCTTCTGGAAACGTTTGATTCATTCGGAGGACTTCACGTCGGTCAATAACGCTATCCGGCGGCTCTTGGCGCAGGAGGACGGCGTATTGAACGTCGAGTATCGCATGTGTCATGCCGAGGGCCATTGGCTGTGGGTCAACTCCTATGGCCGGGTGGTGGCCAATGACAGCGCAGGGAGGCCGCTGCGTTTAACCTGCATCACGCGGGATATTTCGGAGAAAAAGAGCGCCGAGCTTCGGGAGCGAAAGCAGGTGCAGCTACTCAACTTCATGAACCGCGCCCAGAGCGTTTTTCTTCGCGAAAAAGACATTCGCCACTCCTGTGAACTGATCTTCGATGAGCTGTTATATCTCGCAGAGAGCCAGTTTGGACTGATCGGCCAGGTGCAAGTGCGAAGCGACGGGGAGAAATCCCTGTTTATCCACGCCCTATCGAACATTAGCTGGAGCGAGGAGACCAATGAACAGTACCGGGCTTACCAGCGGGGCGAACTGTTTTTCAATAATCTGGACAATTTGTTTGGCCACGTAGTGACCAGTGGTCATGTCGTGATTGCCAATCGCCCTCGTCAGCATCATGCATCTCGCGGTACGCCTGCCGGGCATCCACCGCTACAGAGGTTTTTAGGGTTACCTATCAAAATTGCCGATGACACTGTCGGTATGATAGGGCTCGCCAATAAACAAGACGACTACACTGACGAGGACGCCCTCTTTTTTCAGCCACTTTTAGATACGTTAGGCGCCCTCTTTTATGCCTTGGAAGTGGAAAAGTCCCGCCATCATGCAGAACAGCAGCTACGTTATCTCGCTGAAACCGATATGTTGACGACATTGCCAAATCGGCGCGCTTTTGTGGAGCGCGCAATGGCCTTTTATTTACAAGCGAGGTTTACCTTTACTGTTGCTGTCATCGATATTGATTATTTCAAGTCGATCAACGATCAATACGGACATCATGTAGGCGATGAGGTACTCAAGGAGGTGGCCAATCGTCTCAGCAACTCGCTACGTACGGATGACTTGGTCGCACGTATGGGCGGCGAGGAGTTTGGCGTCTGCTTGTGCGACACTCATGACGCCCCAACGCTAGAGACACTTCGGCGAGGGATCGCTGAAAAGCCTGTTTTGACCAGTGAAGGGGCGGTGCATGTCACAGTGAGCATTGGCGCTTGCCAAGTGAGCCCCTGCGGGAGTGATGAACATTGGGAAGAGGATTTACGCCATGCCGATATGGCGCTGTATCGTGCCAAAAAAGAGGGACGCAATCGGGTGAGATGGCACATGCCGAGCATATCGACACATTTTACATAGGTGGGCTAGCAGTGCAGCAATGAATTGCCTAAGCTCTAATGATTGACAGCCTAATGTTGAGTCTCTATAAGGCTATTTCACCCACTACCAAGAGCTTCCATGTTCCTTCTCATCACGATTGCTACCCTTTCAATCGCGTTTTCCTTTCTGTGTTCCATCCTTGAGGCAGCGCTGCTGTCGATTACGCCGAGCTATATTGCCAAGCAAAAAGAAGACAATCCAAAGCTACATACCGCGCTGACCAAGTTAAAAACCAATATCGATAGGCCCCTGGCGGCGATTCTGACGCTCAATACGATTGCGCATACCGTCGGTGCCACGGCTGTCGGTGCCCAGGCGGCGGTGGTGTTCGGCGAGTCTTCCATTGCGATCGTGTCTGCGGTCATGACCATGTTGATTCTGATCCTTTCAGAGATCATCCCCAAAACGATTGGTGCGACCTACTGGCGTGCTTTGGCCCCTGTATTGCCAAAACTCCTCAATCCAATGATCGTAGGGTTACTACCGTTCATTTGGATGTCAGAGCAGATTACTCGCCGTCTAGGTAAATCTGAACATGACGTGGATTTGCGTGACGAAATCAAAGTATTGGCGCGGGTGGGGCTCGAAGAGGAGGTGTTGGATGCTGACGAATCACGCACCATCATCAACATGCTCAACCTGCACGATATTACGGTGAACAAGGCTATGACGCCACGCACCGTGTGTGAGACCGTGCCACCCAACATGACCGTCAGCGAGTTCGACGAGCAGTACGGAAAGGCGCCATTCACACGCTTTCCGGTGATGGATAACGGCGAGCAGGCGTTTGGCTATGTGCATAAATCGGATATGTACCACGCCGATGACACCAAGACGATGCGTGAATTGATGCATCCCATCGGCAGCGTCGACGTCTCCAATAATGTGGAGCAGGTCTTCACCTCCATGTTGAAAGATCACCTTCATATGCGCGTGGTCTACGATGAGCACGGTACCTTCGTGGGTCTGATCACCCTGGAGGACATTATCGAAACCATCCTGGGTCAAGATATCGTCGATGAGACCGATAGCGTGGCGAACTTGCGCCACTATGCAAAACAGCGCTGGGTCAAGCGGATCAAACGCGAAGAGAAAGAGGTAAAACCGGCCGAGTGAGCGCTGCCATCATTTCATTGCTTTAGCACTAAACGTTCTATAGTGAAGGCGTTGAAAGTCATATAAGGTATGAGGACCACTTCATTTCAACGAGGAGCAACGATGTCATTACGTATCAATGCAGTCGTGCCTGATTTCGAAGCAGAGACGAGCCACGGGCCGATCCGTTTTCACGATTGGATCGGCGACAACTGGGCGATTCTGTTCTCACATCCGAAAGATTTCACGCCGGTGTGCACTACGGAGTTCGGCGCCGTCGCAACGCTAAGTGCCGAGTGGGAAAAGCGTGGTACCAAGGTCATCGGTGTGTCCGTCGATGGCGTCGAAGATCACAAGCGCTGGGCGGGCGACATCGAAACCGTGAGCGGCAGTAGCGTCGGCTTCCCGATCATTGCCGACGAAGGTCTCGAGGTCTCCAAGCTGTTCGATATGCTGCCGGAAGATGCCTACCTGCCTGATGGCCGCACGCCCGCCGATAGCGCCACGGTGCGTTCGGTCTTCATCATCGGCCCGGACAAGCAGCTCAAGCTTTCCATGACCTACCCGATGACCGTTGGCCGTAACTTTGCGGAGATTTTGCGGGCGTTGGATGCGTTGCAAACCACCGCGAAGCATGGCATCGCCACCCCGGCGGATTGGACGGTCGGACAGGATGTCATCATTCCACCCAGTGTCTCCGACGAGGATGCCAAGCAGAAGTTTGGTGAGTTTGATGCCGTGCTGCCTTACCTGCGCAAGACCAAGCTGCGTTAAGCACGCCGATAGCACGTGTTAAAAGCCCCGTCAGCGCAAGCTGGCGGGGCTTTCGTGTTCATAGGGCGTCACCGTCATGCAGGTTCGAGCGTCAGGTGTTCGATGGAGTGAGAAACGCTTTGTGCCCCCTGAAGAATGTCGTTCACGATCGCCTCGATCTGCTGCACGCTGGTCTGGCTGGTTTGCCCCTGCTCCACGACCTGTTGCATCGCCTCAGTGGTGCGCAGCACTAGAGCGCTATTCTCTTTGAGCACTCGGGTGATCTCGTTGACGGCGTCGCTTGAGCCTCGGGCGAGCTGACGCACCTCGTTAGCCACGACCGCAAAGCCACGCCCTTGTTCACCCGCACGGGCGGCTTCCACGGCAGCATTGAGGGAAAGCAAGTTAGTTTGGCTGGCAATTTGAGCAATCGTGTTGGCCGTTTTGTTGATTTGCTCTGCCTGTTTGTTTAGGTCGCTAATCAGGCGCTGCGCGTCTCCCAGCGTGTGGCTGGCATGCTGAAAGTGAGAGAGGACGTTTCGCAGATGCTCGAGTCCCTCTTGCGCAATGCGCTGGGTCTGATGAGACGACACGCGGGCGCTTCCCACGGTCGCGCGAGCGGCTTCGGATGCTTCCATGGCACGGGTAATGTCCGTGGCGAATTTCACCACCTTCACCACCTTGCCATCACCGTCCACGATGGGGTTGTACGTGGCTTCCAGCCATACCACGCGGCCCTTTGCATTCAAGCGCATGAACTTGCCTTGCTTGAACTCACCCTTGGCGAGCTGCTTCCAGAAGTCTGGGCGCTGCTGGTAGAACTCCTTCGTACAAAACATACGGTGATGCTTGCCACGAATGTCACCTAGCGAATAGCCCATGGCCTGCTCGAAGTTACGGTTAGCATCCAAGATGTAACCGTCTGGGGTAAATTCGATGACTGCCATGGAGCTATCCAGCGCCTGTAAAATCGCGCGTTCACGGGCGGCGCGCTGGTGTTTGTCGGTGACGTCAGTGGCCACTTTGAACACCTGTACGACATTGCCTCGACGATTTTTAATAGGGACATAAGTGGCCTCTAGCCACACTTCCTCACCGTGGGCATTGATGCGCCGGAAACGACCTTGCTGACGCTCTCCTGCGGCGAGTGCTTCCCAAAAGGTGGCATAGGCTGCGCTCTGAGTATCTTCTGGATAGCAGAAAAGACGGTGATGCTGACCTTTGATCTCTGCCAGAGAGTATCCCACCGTTTCCAGAAACTGCGGGCTGGCATCTTGAATGATGCCTGCGGGAGTGAAGTAAATGCAGGCCGTATGTTGCGCCAGGGCGTCGCGCAAGTTATCAGAGGGGAAGGGGCTAAACATGGGGCAGACTCTCAATCACGTTATTATAAATGCGCTAAGAGTAGACCAGTTTCTTATAGAAAACACTGTTTTGTATCAGTGTGACACAAAATGTCACATGGGTAGCGTTAAGTATCTTTTTTAACATATGTTGACTAGTATGGACAGGTAGGTGGGGTAGCATCGGCGGAGAACCCCAAGTGGGTGAACCAAGCTATTGCGCTGCCGCCAGCGTTATCGCCGTCGCTCATTAAAGCGATGCCGTGAATCTCATCGGGCGCGCTGCCGAACAGGGCGCGATAGTCGGCGCGCACGTCGCGTACTTCCGCCTGCCACTGGCCTACGTTGTGTTCGCCGCTTTGCAGTGCCAGAAGCTGAGCGCGGTCAGTAAACGCATTGGGCCAATGAGCTCCCTGCGGCTGCTCAGACGCCCAAACGTAATTCACGGATTCCACTTGCCAGGGCAATAGGCCTGTTTTTCGGGCAACGTATACTCTTGCGGGGTAGTCGTCGCCCGCTTTGGTCGTTTCGTCAAGCCCCGGGTAGGTAGTGCTAACTCGCCAGCACCAGTGCAGATACGGTGTGGCGTTTAGGTCGATGGTTCGCTCAAGATAGCGAGCGGAGGCTTGCCCCAAGGCGTCTGCTTGAAGCACGCGCTGGCCGGATTTTTCCACCACGCGGTAGCGCGTTTCCCCAGCGAAGCTGCGCGTTGGCCATGTCATGATTCGCTCTGGTGTAAAGCGTACTTCTTGCGCCGAGGCGTGATGAGTGATGTTAACGCTGATTAAGAACGTCATGATGAGACATGGCCAAGACGTGCCGCACATACCGTTTTGATGCTTTCTTTTCGTTGTCATAGTGGTCATCTCTCTAACTGCGCGCAGGGTGTCGCTTTCATGCACGTTAACCTACGATTGACCCCTGCTCGCGAACCCAGCTGTACTTCGAGTGCTCTCGAAGACATCGCCATGTGAGGTTACACTGATTCGCCAATGGGTGACCCAGACGCCCGTTTCCTTACAGACGTCGTCAGCGGTTATCTCACCTTTTTATATGACATATCGAGTCAATGATTTCTCATGGAAAATACGCTGGTACTAGGAGTCGTAGGGAGTTTGGTGGCGGGGTCATTGACCGCAGTGGGGGCTCTGCCAGTACTGCTGGGAACCACGCCGAGTCGAGGGTTTCGAGATTTAGCGCTGGGTTTTGCCGCGGGTGTGATGCTGGCGGCCTCGTTTTTTTCACTGATCATTCCCGCACTCGACGCCGCTGAGATTTACTATGCTGGCGGGCCGGTGCCTGCGGCTCTCGTCTGCACTGCCATTTTGCTAGGTATGGGTGCCCTTGCCTTACTCAACGAGGGGTTGCCCCACGAGCACTTTCAACAGGGGCGGGAAGGGCCCGAAGCCGCATCGCTGCGCCGCGTTTGGCTATTCGTGTTTGCCATTGCGATTCACAATCTGCCGGAAGGGTTAGCGGTCGGCGTTGGTTTTGGTGCCAATGGCCTAGAAGGAGGTATGCCGCTAGCGATAGGTATTGGCTTACAGAACATGCCGGAAGGGCTGGCGGTGGCCGTCGCGCTGATGGGCGAGGGTTACTCCAAGTGGCGCTCCTGGTCGATCGCCGCGTTGACCGGGCTCATCGAACCGATTGGGGGGCTCTTTGGTGCTAGCGTCGTCACCGTCTCCCAAGTACTGCTGCCTTGGGGGTTGGCGTTTGCGGCAGGGGCCATGCTCTATGTGATCAGCCATGAAATCATTCCCGAAACCCACCGCTGCGGCCATCAGAAGAAAGCGACGTTTGGCCTGGCGATGGGCTTGGTGATCATGCTGTTTCTCGATGTGTGGCTGGGCTAGGCTCAGCGTTGCAAGTGTTCTACGAGCGCCTGGGCAAAAGTATCGGTAGTGCCGGTGCCGCCCATATCGGGTGTCACCATGTCGCGGCGGTTTTCGAGCACGGCGCGAATCCCCTGACGAATGGCATCCCCCTTGGCGGTCATGCCGAGATGGTCGAGCATCTGGGCGGCGGCGAGCAGTAGGGCACAGGGGTTGGCAATTTTCTTGCCTGCAATGTCGGGGGCTGAGCCGTGTACCGCTTCGAAAATCGCTGCTTTCTCACCGATGTTCGCCCCTGGGGCGAGGCCCAAACCTCCTACGAGACCGGCGCAGAGGTCGGATAGAATATCGCCGAATAGGTTGGTGGTGACCACCACATCGAACTGATGAGGGTTCATGACCAGCTGCATACAGGCGTTATCCACGATCATCTCTTGGAATTCGATCTCGGGATACTCGCTGGCGATGTCGCGGGCTACGTCCAAAAACAGGCCGGAGCTGGTTTTGATGATGTTGGCTTTGTGAACGGCAGTGACTTTCTTGCGACCGTTTTGCTTGGCGAGTTCAAAGGCGTAACGCACGATGCGCTCGGAGCCTTGGCGGGTCACTTTGATCACTGAAATGCCGGTGTTGCCGTCGTCAATCATCTCCTGGCCATCGGAGAGGTAGGCCCCTTCGGTGTTTTCCCGCACGGTGATCATGTCGATATCGTCGTAACGGGAGCGCGTGCCCGGAAAGCTGATGGCGGGACGCACGTTGGCATAGAGATCGAAGTGGCGGCGTAGCTGTACGTTGATCGATGAAAATCCCTTCCCAATCGGCGTGGTGAGCGGGCCTTTCAGAGCGATACCGTGCTTTTCGATGGCATCCAGCGAGGATTGCGGGATGAGCGTGCCGTGTTTGTCTAGCGCGACCAAGCCCGCGTCGATGAATTCGTAGGTCAACCCGCACTCGAGTGCGTCGAGCACTTGCAGGGTGGCGTCCATGATCTCAGGGCCGATGCCATCACCTTTGATCACTGCGACTGTCTGGCTCATGTGCGGGTCCTCTCGTTCGATAGCGTGGGAAAGAGTCAAGATGTCGAGAAGGCGACGGTAATATCGCCATGCAAGTGCCATGGTAAGCCAAGCTTAGGGGGCAGGTCATCGTCTAAACGTCTAGGGAGGCGGGTGTCAATCGGCCTGTTTGCTGGTAGAATGCCGCGCTCACGGCGACCAGCACGTCTGGCCTCTCGCCTGAATAACGATGATAGAACAGCAAGGTGTAACCGTAATGAACAATGCATGGGCATTCATTGCTCTGCCGACTTCAGGGCTGATGACTCCACCCTAGGTTTTTCCCTCCTTATCAGCGCCATGATGCTTGTCGCGTCATCCCGGCGCTATGGCACTCCGATGCCGCTATTTGGCTACCGACGCGTGTGCGTCTTCGTTCGGTAGCATTCATTCGACAAGCTATGACTAATGTGTGCTCATTTGCTGCCTCTGTGCGGCTATGGCACGCACTATCTTTAAACCTCAAACCATGGACTCCCTGAATGGCACCTTTCAGCAAGCATGAGTGGTTTTCTAACATCAAGGGCGACACGCTGTCCGGTATTGTCGTCGCGCTGGCGCTCATTCCTGAAGCGATCGCCTTTTCGATCATTGCTGGCGTGGACCCGAAAGTAGGGCTCTATGCTTCGTTCTGTATTGCGGTGGTGATCGCCTTTACCGGTGGCCGCCCAGGTATGATTTCTGCCGCGACAGGGGCGATGGCGCTGCTGATGGTGACGCTAGTGAAAGAGCACGGGCTAGAGTACCTGCTGGCCGCCACGCTGCTGACCGGCGTGCTGCAAATCATCGCGGGTTACCTGCGGCTGGCGGAACTCATGCGGTTCGTATCTCGCTCGGTGGTCACCGGGTTCGTGAATGCGCTGGCGATTCTGATTTTCATGGCGCAACTGCCGGAGCTGACCAACGTGACGTGGCACGTGTATGCCATGACGCTGGTAGGCCTGGGCATTATCTATCTGTTCCCCTATCTGCCGATGATCGGAAAATCGGTGCCTTCGCCGCTGGTATGCATCGTGGTACTGACGGTGGTGTACATGGTGAGCGGTATGGATATTCGCACCGTGGGGGATATGGGCGAGCTGCCGGATACGCTGCCGGTTTTCCTGTGGCCAAACGTGCCGTTGAACCTTGAAACGCTGATGATCATTTTCCCCTATGCTGTGATGTTGGCCGTGGTGGGTCTGCTTGAGTCGATGATGACGGCCACCATTGTAGATGACCTTACCGATACGCCTAGTGATAAAAATCGCGAGTGTAAAGGCCAAGGCATCGCCAACATTGGGGCGGGTTTTATGGGCGGCATGGCCGGTTGTGCGATGATCGGCCAGTCAGTGATCAACATCAAGTCGGGCGGCCGGACGCGCCTATCGACACTGATCGCGGGCGTGGTGCTTCTGCTGATGGTGGTATTCCTAGCAGACTGGGTGTCGCAAATTCCCATGGCAGCGCTGGTGGCGGTGATGATCATGGTCTCGATTGGCACCTTTAGCTGGGAGTCCATTCGCGATCTGAAGAAGCACCCGTTGAGCACCAATATCGTCATGCTGGCAACGGTGGCCGTCACGGTCGGTACCCACAATCTGGCGATCGGGGTTTTCGTGGGCGTACTGCTGGCGGCGCTGTTTTTTGCCAACAAAGTCGGCAACATCATGTACGTTGGTTCGAAAGAGGTAGAGGCCGGCAAACAGCGCGAGTATCAGGTGGTGGGGCAGGTGTTTTTTGCCTCATCCGAGCGTTTTATGGCTGCGTTCGACTTCAAAGAGAGCATCGACAAAGTCACCATTGATTTATCGAAAGCGCACTTTTGGGATGTGACCGCCGTTCAGGCACTGGACCGCGTGGTGATCAAGTTCCGTCGCGAAGGCACCGAGGTAGACCTAGTGGGCTTGAGCGAAGCAAGCGCCACTGTCGTGGATCGCTACGCCGTTCATAACGACCCGGAAGCGGTCGATAAACTGATGGGCGGCCATTAATCCTCACGGGCATCCTGTCATCGCCGACGCTTACTTGCCGTGAGCGTCGGCTTTTTTTGTGTCTTTGCTGGGAATTAGACGCTTCGGTACCCAGCGAAGGTATGCCACCATACCCAGTAACTCGACCAGCGATTGGCACACGATGATGACCACCGCGGCTTGCCAGCCATTGGGTAGGGTGAGAGCGATGGGCAGCATGACGAAGGAATTACGGGTGCCGAAGCTAAACACCAGTGTGCGTGTGCTGGTGGGCGGCAGTTGAAAGAGGTGGCCAAGCGCTTTGCCGAGCAGCGCCGCGACGATCAAGAAGCCTATGAAGATCAACACTGCGTGCCCGAGTAGCTGACGCAGGGTCAACACCTGTGTGACCTGAGTCGCCGCAATGATCAGCAACACGCAGGCTAAAAGCGGTACCGGCATCCATCCCAGTGCTCGGGTAGCCCGTTCGATAGTGGCGGATCTCTGCGCTGCGCGCTCCGTGAGCCAGGCGAGCAGCAGGGGCAGCACTATCAAGCTCAAAAAGGCGCTCAGTAACGTAGGGGAGAGTGTTAATTGCAACCATTCGCTGCCTAGCAATAGCCATAGATAGGCAGGTAGTGCCACCATCTGCACGAGCAATAAAAGGGGTGTCGCGGCAATGGCGCGGGCTGCGTCGCCTTGGCCTAAGTGCGTAAAGGTAATAAACCAGTCGGTGCAAGGCATCAGCAGCACCAATAAAACGCCTGCCAGCACGGGCAGCGGCAAGGGAATCCACACCACCAACACCCCCAGCAGTGCAGGAATCACGACAAAATTACCTATCAACAGCGCCGCTATGAAGCGCGTATCTTGAAGACCCTGCTTTATTTGCAGCAGCGGGATTTGGGTGAACGTGGCGAAGAGCAGTAAACCGAGCAGCGGCCATAGTGCCTGCTCAAACGCTGCCATTGGTTCTGGAGCCAATAGGCCAAGGCAAAGTCCGAGCGCGATAAACGCCAGATAAATCCATGACTGCTGCTGTTCGAGCTGTTCACGTATCAAGAGCTTAGGCCACTGGTTGGTTTAAAAAGGCCAAGCGCTCGCCCATCCAGGCGGCGGCTACGCACAGCGGTAAGCTGCCTATACCGTAGAGCAGCGCCAGCCCTAGGCTGCCCTGCTGGGCCAAGTGCAGCGTTTCCAGGCTAAACAGTGAGAAGGTAGTGAATCCCCCGCAGAAACCTGCCATTAGCAGCGGTTGCTGTTGTGCCAGCGCGCTTTGGGGCAGGCGGGTCGTCGTCGCGGCGAGCCAGCCGATGAGGCAAGAACCCAACACGTTGACCAGCAATGTCCCCCAAGGGAAGTGGCCACCCAGCACGGCCATCGACGCCAGCGAAACGCCATAGCGCAGCACGCTGCCCAGAGCGCTGCCAAGGCCAACGGCAAGATAGGCGTTAAGATTCATCGAGGGCTCCTCTGCTCTTCAAGCCTGGGCCAGCCACCAGCCCAGCGCTGCCGTGGCGACGCCCAACAGTAGCGTGGCGACCATGTTGAGGGCGGCGCGCAACGCCTGGCCGCGCTGCCACAGCTCGAGGGTCTGTAAGCTAAACGACGATACCGTGGTATAGCCGCCGAGCAGACCCGCTAGCGCAAATAGCCAAAACGGCTGTGTGTTGGGCACGCCGTAAACGCCTAGCAGCCAGCCTGCCAGCAGCGCTCCGCTAGCGTTGACGACGAGTGTTCCCCAGGGGAAGGCGTTGCCCAGTAAGCGGGCCATGGTATTGGAGATCGCAAAGCGTCCCAATCCTCCCAGTGCACCGCCCAGTGCGACGAGTAATAGACTCGTGATGCCGTGCCCCATGCTACGCCTCGCGCTGTCGTGGTGAAATCGCTAGGCGGCTAAGTGTAGCATTGCGACGGGAGGGACGCAGAAGTCGGCCATTACTCAAAAAAGCCGGTGCTACGGTGTTGCCGATCCACCTCTTCGTGTACAAAAGAGTCAGAATGACGATCACTGTTCATGCACCCGTGTAAGGAGACACCCCCATGTCTGACTACGTGTTAGCCGCCATCGATGGTTCCCACTACTCAGAAAGTGTCTGTGACTATGCGGTGTGGGCCGCCACGGCGCTCTCGGCTCCGCTGCGTTTTCTGCACACCGTCGATAACCATGCCCAAGTCGCCGAGCCCGATCTGACCGGCCATCTTGGCCTAGGCACCCGCGAGCACCTCTTGGAACAGCTTTCGGACATCGAAGAGCAGAGGGGAAAGCTCGCCCGCGAGCAGGGGCGTTTGATGCTGGATGCTGCCAAAGCGCGCAGCGAGGCAGCCGGTTTTGCAGACACTCCCTGCATGCAGCGTAACGGCACATTGGTGGATACCTTGGCGGAGCATGAAAAGGAGATCCGCCTGTTGGTGCTCGGCAAACGAGGAGAAACGGCGCACCAAGCCAGCGGCCATCTAGGGTCTAACCTCGAGCGCGTCGTTCGCGAGCTGCATCGGCCCATATTGATGGTGCCGAAGGCATTCGCCCCACCCAAGCGCATTCTGATGGCCTTCGATGGCAGCAAAACCGCCCGCAAAGGGGTAGAAATGCTGGCAAAAAGCCCGCTATTCGAGGGCGCTGAGTGTCACGTGGTGATCGTGGGGGCCGAAACCGCCGAGAATCGCTCGCAGCTCGAGTGGGCCACCGAGACGCTTCGGTCGGCAGGACACCATACCGAAGGTGCCATTCGAGCGGGAGACGTCGAAGAAGCGCTGCGTGCCTATAAAGAGGAAAAGGGGATCGACCTGCTCGTGATGGGCGCGTACGGTCACTCGCGCATTCGTCATCTGCTGGTGGGTAGCACTACCACGGCGATGTTGCGTAATGCCCACTTACCGGTGTTGATTTTACGCTGATGTAAAGCGATGGTCGCCCGGCCGCCGCGCGTTTGGCAGCGGCCGGGGTACCGATCAGGCGGTGCTACTAGCCACTTCCCGCTGCTCGGCGCGAGCGGGCTGAGTCGCATTAATCCCCGACAGCACGGCTTTGAGCGATGCGCTCACCGTATCGCTATCCTCCGCCACGGCACACACCCGCTGACCATCGATGTTGAGCTGCACGAAGGCAATGGCGTTGGCTTCGCTGTCGCCGCCCAGTGAGTGTTCGCTGTAATCGAGAATGGCGACGTGGCTACCAGTATGGCGTCTCCAGGCATCGGTGAACGACGACATGGCGCCATTGCCGGTCCCTGATAAGCGCAGCGTGTCGGCACCCTGCCACAGCGTGATGTCGATCCCTTCCTGCTGCCCCTTCGAGAGTCGATAGTCGGCGAGGGACAGCGGCGCACCATGGGAGAAATGGTCGAACATCACCTGTCGAATCATTTCGCTGGAGAGCTCGCTATTACGGCGTTCGCTCTCTTGTTGTACGTAGGGGGCCAGCGCGAGCATCATCCAACGAGGCAGGCTGATGCCGTAGTCGCGCTCCAACAGAAAGGCCATGCCGCCTTTGCCCGACTGGCTGTTAACCCGAATGACGGCCTGATAGTCCCGCCCGATATCGTGCGGGTCGATGGGCAAATAGGCCACTTGCCACGGTTCGTCGGGTTTTTGGTGCTTGAGCGATTTACGAATCGCATCCTGGTGACTGCCAGAAAAGGCGGTATACACCATCTCACCTACCCAGGGGTGACGGGGATGCATGGCAATCCCTGTACACTCGTGCACCACCTGAATGATCTCGTCGGGGTTGGAAAGATCCAGCTTGGGATCGATACCCTGGCTGTAGAGGTTCATGGCCAGCGTAACGATATCCATGTTGCCGGTGCGTTCACCGTTTCCCAGTAAGGTGCCTTCGACACGGTCGGCCCCCGCCAGTAGTGCAAGCTCTGCCGACGCCACGGCACCGCCCCGGTCGTTATGGGTATGCACCGAAATGATCACGCTATCGCGGCGACTGATGTGCTGGCAGAAGTACTCGATCTGATCGGCGTGATGGTGGGGGCCTGCCACTTCCACGGTGGTGGGCAGGTTGAGAATGCACTTGTTGTCTGGGGTGGGCTGCCAGACATCCATCACCGCTTCGCAGATGGCCAGGGAGAAATCGATTTCGGTGCTGGAGAAGCTCTCCGGTGAGTACTGGAAGCGCCAATCGACGTCGGGATATTGGGCCGCATAGGTCTTGACCCACGTTGCGCCTTGCACGGCGATATCGGTGATACCGTCGCGATCCATCTCGAACACCCGCTCCCGTTGGATCGTGGACGTGGAGTTATACAGGTGGATGATGGCGCGCTTGACGCCCACCAATGACGCAAACGTTTTTTCGATCAGGTGTTCGCGGCACTGCACGAGCACGGCGATGGTCACGTCGTCAGGAATTTGATCCTCTTCGATCAGCCAGCGCACGAAATCGTAATCCGGCTGGCTGGCGGAGGGAAAGCCGACCATCACTTCTTTGATACCGACCTTGATGATCTGATGCCAGAAGCGCTGTTTCTGCTCTACCGTCATCGGCTCGAGCAGGGCCTGGTTGCCATCGCGTAGGTCTTCACTCACCCAGATGGGCGCTTGAGTCAGCTCCCGGTCGGGCCACTGACGGTCGAACGCGGGCACCCGGGGAGCAGGACGATATTTGCGATGATCAAAAGCAGGCATGGTGAATTTCCTGAGAACGGTGAGTTGTTTGGGGCGGCCGCTGGTGGCGCAAGCCGCTGTGGCGTGCTCTTCCGGGTCAGGGAGAGCCTAGGGAGGACGCCTGGGTAAGGCGTCAATCGAGGACTGCTTTTGGCAGTCAACATAGTCTACGACACATGGCGCGAAAGGTTATTGCGAAAATATGGCGTTAGCGCAAAAAAATGGCAGAATATATCGAATTAAATTCTTATTTTGGTAGGAGATATCGCTGTGGCCAACGCGCCTTTGACCCTCGACCGTTTTGATCGCCGCATCCTCGACGTGTTGCAACAGGAGGGGCGTATCAGCAATCAGGAACTGGCCGAACGCATTGGACTGTCCCCTTCGCCGTGCTTACGGCGCGTGCGAGCCCTGGAAGAGCACGGCTTGATCATCCAGTATCGAGCGGTGGTCGATGCGCGGCCGCTCGGCTTTCAACTCATGGCGCTGCTGCATATCTCGATGGATCAGCACACCCCCGAGCGCTTCGATAACTTCGAGCGTCATATCCGTAACATTCCCAACGTGGTGGAGTGTTTGATCATTACCGGGCAAGCCGCCGATTTTCAGCTCAAAATCCTGGTGAGAGACATGGACGATTATCAACACTTGCTGCTCCATGTGATCAACCGCATCGAAGGCGTCACCGGCGCCCATACGAGTTTCGTGTTGCGCCGGGTGTTCGAGCATCGCCCCGTGCCTACCTCATACTCGCTGGCTAACGAAGCGTAGGCAGCGGCGGCATAGCGGTTTACACTGCTTTTTTTCTTCTAGCCAGGAGTTCGATCTATGCATATTCAGCGCCATGATACAAAAGCCCGCATGAGCCGTGCCGTCATACATCAGGGGGTGGCCTATTTATGCGGTCAGGTAGCAGGCCCCGAGGCTCGCCACGGCGATATCAAAGCACAAACCGAGAGCATGCTGGCGCGCGTCGATGCGCTTTTAAAAGAGATCGGCTCTAGCCGAGAACAACTGCTAAGCGCCACGATTTACTTGAAAGCTGGCAGTGATTTCGCCGCCATGAACGAGGTATGGGATGCCTGGGTACCGAAAGGCCATGCACCGGCACGCACCTGCGTATGCGCGCCGATGCCTGCCGATGAGCTGAAAGTCGAGATTACCGTGACGACGGCCGTGGGTGCGTAACTGCTATCGCTTATTTGACAGGCTTTTCTGCCGGAAAGCGGGTGTCGCGTAGGCTGTCTTTGATCTTTTTTAGGTGCGGCAGAAAATCTTCGCCGCGCCTGAGCGTGACACCCGTGGCCAGGGCATCGATCAGCGTCAGTTGAATGACCCGAGACGTCATCGGCATGTAGTGGTCGGTATCTTCAGGGGTGGCGACTTCCAGCGTGGCCGTGCACTCCTGAGCGAGCGGAGAGTGGGGCGCGGTGATGCCCAGCACTACGGCGCCTGCTTCCCTGGCTACCTTGGCAATGTCGACCAGCTCACGGGTACGCCCAGTGTAGGAGATGATCACTACCACATCGCCGGTATGGCAAGCGGCTGCCACCATTCGCTGCATCAGCACGTCGACGTAGGCCATCACCGGCAGGTTGAAGCGGAAAAACTTATGCTGGGCGTCTTGCGCCACGGCGCCGGAGGCACCCAATCCAAAAAAGTGGATCTGTTTTGCTTGCGTCAGGTAATCCACCATCCTTTCGACGGCGGCCATGTCCACTTCCCGCTGCGCTTCGTCTAGCGCCGCAATGGTCGCCCCAAAGATTTTATGGGTGTACTGAGTAGCGGTATCGCCCGGCTCGACGGCACGGGTGACGTAGGGCGTGCCGCCTGCCAAGCTCTGGGCCAGCTTGATTTTGAAATCGGGATAGCCCTTGGCGCCGAAGTTGCGACAGAAGCGGTTGACGGTCGGTTCACTGACGCTCGCCGCTTGAGCAAGGCTGGCGATGCTCAGGCTGGTGGCCGCTGCGGGGTCTACCAGAATGACGTTCGCAACTTTACGCTCTGAGCGATTCAACTCTTCCAAGCGTTCCCGTAAGCGGTCTAGCAGGTCATGCGCCATTAACTGACTCCGTGGCAAGCGTTAGGTGTGAAGAAGGTGTCCAGTCCCTGCACCAGCGATAGAACTCATCGGCAGGCAATGGACGAGCATAGTAATACCCCTGAGCAGCTTCGCAACCAATTGAACGTAAGTAGTCGGCCTGCGCAGCCGTTTCGATACCCTCGGCGACCACGTCGCAGCCCACGGCATGGGCAAGCTGGGTGATGGTGAGAGCCAAATGGCGATCGATGGCGTCCTCCTCCAGGTCCATCACGAAGGCGCGATCGATTTTCAGCGTCGAGAAGGGCAGCGTTTTGACATACGCCAGTGACGAGTGCCCGGTACCAAAATCATCGATGGCCACGGCAATGTTCACTTCTGCCAACTGCGCGAGCTGGATGCGCGCATTGTGCATATCGCTGAGCAGACCCGATTCGGTGACTTCCAGGGCAAAGAACCTTGCCGGGATGCCATGATTGGCCAGTCGCGCCAGCAGGTTCTCGGCAAAGTCCTTACGCGCTAGCTGACGTGCTGCTACGTTCACGGCAATATGGAAATCGTCGTCCAACAGTCCCTTGGCCCGCCAGTCGGCAATATAGCGCATGGCTTCCTCGAGTACCCACTCGCCAATCGAGAGGATATCACCGCTGGCTTCTGCCAGGGGAATGAAGTCGCCAGGGGAGACGTGGCCCAGCTCTGGGTGGTGCCAGCGTAGCAGCGCTTCGGCGCCCACTACGCGCTGAGTTTCGAGTGACAGCTTGGGTTGGAAGGCCAGGGACATTTCCCCTCGCTGTGTGGCGCCGCGAATGGCCTGCTGTAGGTGCAGTCGGTGGCGCTGCTGGTTTTCCAGAGCTTCATTGTAGCTTTGCAGTCGCAGTGTGCCGCTCTGCGGAAGTGCCAGGGCGGCCATGTGCACCAAGCGCTCGATGTCGAAGTGGCCCTGCGACCAACTGATACCAATACGCGCGTTAAGCGGCAGTAGCAGGTCGTCTAGGGACTGGTCGTGTTCGAAGCAGTCGAGCAGCCGTGAAGCGAGCTGACGCAGCTCGCTCAGCTCGGCCGTTGGGGTAATCACCAGCAGCTCGCTGCCGCCCCACAGCCCGAGTGTGCTGCTAACGTCCAACTGGCCGTCGAGCCGGCGGCTAATGTGCACCATGAGCTGGTCGGCAATGCCGTAGCCATGTAAACGCACGACATCATCGAGGTGATCCAGCGCGATAAACAACAACCCCGTGGGACAGCCCTGTTGCGCCGCATCGGCCAAGCGTTGTGTCAAGGCGCGACGGTTGGGTAGCTGGGTGATAGGGTCGGTGCGTGACTGGCGATCCAACTCCTCGGTGCGCTTGGCCACCATCTCCTCCAGCGTCTCGGCCTGCTGGTCGCGAACACGATAGCGGTGCTCCACGCTCAATATGTTGTGAATCCGCTGAAGCACTTCATCGTGTTTGAAGGGTTTGGTCAGAAAGTCCCTTACACCCATGCTCAGCGCGCGATGGCGGGTTTCGTCATCGATTTGTGCGGTCAGCACGATGATCGGCGGCGCATGCTCGGCAAACGTCGCCTGCAGTTGCTCCATCACGCTGTAGCCATCTAAATGAGGCATACGGATATCGAGCAAGATGAGGTCCGGCATCGCTTGCTGACAATGTTGCAGGACTTGGCGAGGGTCGCTCAGACCATGCACGTTATCGAATCCATGATCGTCGAGCAGATCCAGCAGTAGCTCGACGTTGATGCTGTTGTCATCCACTACCAGCAGGTGTTTGTTCATGAACGTCATGGCGCCTTCCTTGGTATGGCGTCTGTAGACACATAGCGGCTCAGTGTCGCCGAGAGCTGATCAATGTCGAGCGGCTTGGTGAGGTAATCGGCAAACCCTGCCGCTAGGCCGTGCGCACGGTCACGCTCCATGGCGTTGGCCGAGAGGGCCACCACTGGAATGTGGCGTAACGAGGTATCTTTTTGAATCGCATCCAGCGCCTGATAGCCGTTCATGCCGGGTAGGTGAATGTCCATCAGCACCAGATCCGGAGGAGATTGACGCATGAGATCAAGCCCTAGCTCGGCGCTGGTGACGGTCTGCAGCCGCACCTGGTCAAAGTCCTCCATGATATCTTCCATCAAGCGCTGGTTGGTGGGGTTGTCTTCGATATAGAGTAGGTGATGACGCTGGCCAGGGGCGGCGCTGGCCAGCGTCATCGGCAAGGGCGTCTCGCTAAGCGCATCGGCCTCGGTGATGGGGAGGGTAAACCAGAACGTCGCGCCTTGGCCGGGTGCACTCGTCACGCCAATTTGGCCCTGCATTCGCTCCACTAACTCTCGGGTGATCGCTAACCCAATACCCGTCCCCTCGATGGTGCCATGCTCGGCATCGAGCCGATTGAAGGGTTCGAAAAGCTCGTGCTGTCGCTCTGGTGCGATGCCATGCCCGGCATCCGTGACGCGAACGCACACGTCGTTGCCCCGTTGATCGACGGCAATCCGTATCGAGCCCTGGGGGCGATTATATTTGATGGCATTGGAGAGTAAGTTGAGCAATACCTGCTTGGTGCGGGTGTAATCCGCGGCGACCCACCAAGGCGCAGGGAGTGGCTCGCGCTGAAGCACTAGCCCTGCTGCCTCAATATTGGCTTCTAACGTGCTGCAGGCATCCTCGATCACGCTCTCTATCGCGATCGGCTCGATGGAGAGCGCCATGTGGCCGGACTCGATTTTAGCCAAATCGAGCACTTCGTTGATCAAGCTAAGCAGGTGCTGCCCACTTTTCTGGATTTGACCTACCTGTCGCTTCTGCTTATCGCTGAGCGGCTCGCGCCGTCCTTTGCCAAGCAGCTGCGCAAAACCAATGATGGCATTGAGCGGCGTACGTAGCTCGTGGCTCATGGACGATAGAAATTCGCTCTTCGCCCTATTGGCCTGTTCGGCTTGGTCCCTCGCCGCCGCGAGGTCCATGGTGGCCTGCTCACGCTCTGCCAACTGTCGATAGAGGTTGATCAGCAGCGCGCAGGTATCGGTAAACGGCTGAAGCCAGTGTAACAACGAATGGCTCAGCGTTTGTTGGCTGTTGGCAATGGCGAACATGCCTATCAATTTATCGCCACTGAAAATCGGCGCGCCCAGGTAATTATCGATACGCGGGTGGCCCGGTGGAAAGCCGCCGCGTTTGGCGTGACGATAAACGTCGTCGGTGATCACCACGTCGCCGTGGGCAAACACACGGCCCAACAGCGAGTTGGGATTGGTCAGCATCATATCCCCACTGCGCAGCTGTTCCATCAAATGGCGCGACTCATCGCTCCAAGAGAGATCGGTAATGGCGTGGATCTTGAGCGTATTGGTCGTGCTCGTTGGCATTACTTCGCCAATCAGCGCGTAATCGCTGTCGGTCAGCTCGCGCAATGCCTCCATGAGAAAGGTCCAGAGCTGCTCGCCGGACATTAGCGCCTGATAATCGGTAATGCCCTGGTGCAGCACTTTCAGCAGGCTCTGCTCTTTATGCATGCGGTGATTGGCGTCGTAAACGTCGCTCAGGTTGGTCAAAATACCAAGGAATTCCACCACGTCGTTCTGCTCATTATGGATGGCGTTGACCGCTAGATGAACGGGAACGAGGTGGCCTTCTTTGTGCAACGCCTCTACTTCGCGACCCCGTCCAATGACATTAGGGTCACTGCCTGCCAAAAAGCGCGCAATGAATTGGTCATGTTCGGCGCGAATCTCGGCCGGGGTCAGCATCGAGACGTTACGACCCAACACCTCGGCTCTGGTATAGCCCAACATGGTGAGTGCAAAAGGGTTGATGCTCAGCACGTTGCCAGCTAGGTCGATTCGCACGATGCCGGTGGCACTCTCGTTGAACAGCGCCTCGTAACGACGCGTGGTTTGCGACAGGGTGTGGCGCATTTGATGCTGGCGCAACAGTTCGTCCACTTGCCCTGCCAGGCTGGCCAGTAGCTGTCTATCCCGCGTCGAGAAAGCGCGTGGCCGATCACTGATCAAACATAGCGTACCCACGGCCAGCGAATCGGAAGGCCTGAGCGGGTGCCCCGCATAGAAGCGGAGATGCGGTTTCCCGGTGACGAGCGGGTTATCGGCAAAGCGCGGATCGCTCTGGGCATCTTCGATGACCAGCGGCGTATCGGCGGCGATGGCGTGGGCACAAAAAGAGACCTCTCGGCAGGTTTCGCAGATGGGTAGCCCCGGGTGAGACTTGAACCACTGGCGCTCTTCGTCGACCAGTGATACGAGTGCCATCGGCACGTCAAACAGGTCCCGGGCAAGCTGTGTCAGACGCTCGAAGGCGTCGTCGGCCGGGGTATCGAGGATGCTCAACGCGCGCAAGGCCGTCAGGCGCTGTGTTTCATTCTCCGGTCGCTTGGCGGCTTGCATGGCGTTTCCTAGACGTGAGGGGGGATTGAAAAAAACGTATTAAATAAATATCGGACATTAATCCCCTAGCTTTAACCAAGACGCAGCAAATGCAGCAGCCAGCGATGATAGGGCGGTCTTAACCAGCCGCTATTGGAGCGCTTGGACTGGTAGAACACGCTACGTTGGTGGCTAAAGCGTTCAAACCCGTGGCGGCCGTGGTAAGCGCCGCTGCCACTCTCGCCAACGCCACCAAAAGGAAGAGTCGGCACGGCGTGGTGAAGGAGGGTCTCATTGAACACCAACGCCCCGGAACACGTTTGATGGCGAAGCGTCTCCTGCAGCGCCTTCTGGTGGGTGAAGGCATATAGCGCCAAGGGGCGAGGGCGTGCATTGATCAGCCGAATGGCATCATCGATATGCTTGACGCTGATCACCGGTAGCGCCCGCCCAAAGATCTCCTCTTGCATGAGCGATAAGCTCTGCTGCGGGTCGATGACCAACGCCGGCGCGTGGGGGCCGTGTTCGAGCACGCGACAGCCGCGCGCTCGGGCATCATCGAGCAGCCGTTCGATTCGTGCGTGGTGGGCGTCGCTGACGTAGCCGGTGGCGTCTTTGGCATCGGGTCGCTGGCGGCGAATGGCTCGTTCCAAGGCGTGGGTTAGAGCGTTCAAGCGGCGGCTCTCAACGATGACGTAATCCGGCGCGATACAGGTTTGTCCTGCGTTGAAACCTTTACCGAAGATAATCGCCTCAGCGGCGCTGTCGAGGTCCGCATCACTGGCCACCAGCGCTGGTGATTTGCCGCCTAGCTCCAACGTGACCGGTGTTAGGTTGGCTGCGGCAGCCGTCGCGACCTGCCTGCCTATCTGGGTCGATCCGGTAAACACCAGATGGTCGAACGCCAGCGCGCTGAACGTCTTGGCGACGTCGGCCCCACCCTCGATCACGCAGAACTCCTCTTGCGTGAAGTGTTGGGGAATCAGCTTGGCGAGCAGTGCGCTGGTGTGGCGCGCGTGCTCGCTGGGTTTGAGCATCACCGTGTTGCCAGCCGCTAGCGCATCGATGGCGGGCATCATGCTAAGGCTCCAAGGATAGTTCCAGGGAGACATCACCCCCACGACGCCCAGCGGCTGAGGAGCGACTCGGGCGCGCGCTGGCCAGAGCCGCAGCGGAACGCGTGCGCGACGAGGGCGCATCCAGTGCCACAGGTGGCGGCGCGCATAGCGAGCGGCATGAAGGACGGGAAGAATTTCAGCGAGATGGATTTCAATCTCGCTGCGCTGGCCGAAATCGAGCTGGATGGCTCGCACGATGTCGTGCTGATGGCGTTTCGTCATGCGGGCGAGGCGCGCCAAGCGCTCGCGCCGCACGGCCAGCGTGGGAAAAGGCGCCGGGCCTGCCGCCTCACGCTGCGCCTGTAACGTATCCGTTAAGTCGCGATTCATGGCCTCTCCTTAGGGGTATACCGACTGCCGACGATACGCAGGGCCGAGCGACCTTGAAACGCTGTCTGAGCAGGATCGACAATTGTTTACAAACTAGGCGTTCACACGCGTCAGCGGCCGGAGTGGTACAGTAAGGCATACGCCATCTGTGCCAATGTGCCAGGGAGATGTTATGCCTTCTCGTCCGCTCTCCTACTCCATTCTACCTGCCATCGAGGCCGTTGCGGCAAGCCAGTGGGATGCGCTCGTGCGTGACGAACAGCCTTTTTTACGTCACGGGTTTTTACACGCGCTGGAGGCTAGCGGCTCCGTCAGCACGGCCACCGGTTGGGAGCCTTGTCATCTGTGTGTCTGGCAGGGCGAGGCGCTGGTGGGTGCGCTGCCAATGTACCGTAAGTACCACTCCTATGGGGAGTACGTGTTCGACTGGGGGTGGGCCGACGCGCTGGAGCGCGCCGGCGGCGATTATTACCCTAAGGCGCTGAGTGCGATACCTTTCACGCCAGTGCCAGGCCCACGTACCTTGATCGCGCCAGACGCCGATGCCGACGCCGTTCGAGCCCAGTTGGCGATAGGCTGGCGGGAACAGTGTGACGCCCTGGCGCTGTCGAGTTGGCACCTGCTGTTTGCCGAAGAGCCGGAAGTCGAGGCGTGGCAGCGCCAGTGCCCTGATCTGATCGCTCGGGAAGGCGTACAGTTTCAGTGGCGAGATCGTGGTTTCGGTGATTTCGAGGGCTTTCTCGCCAGCCTCACTTCCAAGCGGCGGAAAATGATCAAGCGTGAGCGGCGTTTAGTGGCCGACCAGGGCATTACCCTGCACCGTTTGGAAGGCGGGGAGATCCGCGATGTCGACATGGCGCATTTTTACCGCTGCTACACCATTACTTACCACGAACGCGGACGCCCGCCCTACCTCAATCACGCCTTCTTCGAACGTTTGCGTCACGTGATGCCCGAATCGCTGATGCTGGTGCAGGCGCGGCTAGCGGGGCGTCCCGTCGCCGCAGCGCTCTATTTCCAGGGAGGCAAGACGCTCTACGGTCGCTACTGGGGGAGTGAGGTCGTCGCCGACTGTCTGCATTTCGAAGCGTGCTACTACCAAGGCATCGACGCGTGCTTGGCCAAGGGCATGACGCTATTCGATCCCGGCACCCAGGGCGAACACAAGCTCGTGCGGGGGTTTGCTCCCCTGCGGGTTCGTTCGCTGCACTATTTGGCCCACCCGGGGTTGGCCGCTGGCGTGGCGCAGTTTTGTCAGCAAGAGGGTGTCCATATCATGGCCTATCGCCGCGCCGCCGAAGATGCTTTACCGTTCAAGTAACGCCTACCGCGTCGCGGCTCGCTGGACTCTGCCCTTAATGGCATAATGCGCGCCGTTTCCGCTTTCACGAAGGATGTCTGGGATGCACAAATGGCTCGTGGGCCTGCTACTGACCGTGTTGGGATTGCTACAGTACCAACTTTGGCTGGGCAACGGCGGCTGGCAAGATCTGCAGCAGGTGGAGCAGCGGGTGGCCCTGCAGGAGGCGGCCAATGATCCCCTGCGTGAACGCAACGCACGGCTGGCGGCGGAAGTCACCGATTTGAAAACCGGGTTGGATGCCATCGAGGAACGCGCCCGCAGCGACATGGGCATGGTGCGCACCGACGAGCAGTTCTTCTGGGTGCCGGGCGTGGCCATCGAAAACGAGTTGGTCGGCATTCATGCCGGGCTAGTCGCTCAGCCCGGTGTCATTCCAGCCGACGGTGAGAGCGAGTGATGCAGACCTCGCCGCTTTGGCTCGTTGTGCCTGCGGCCGGGCAGGGGAAACGAATGGGCGCCGACAAGCCCAAACAGTACCTTCCCCTGGAAGGCCAACCCATCTTGGCGCACACCCTTGCACGTCTGCATGATGCCTTCCCCCAGGCGCATTTAGTGCTTTGCCTGGACTCAGAGGATCACTGGTTTCGGCCAGACTGGGTACCGTTCAGTCACTGGCAGCAGGTGCCCGGCGGTATAGAACGGATGGATAGCGTGATGAACGCACTGGAGGCCATCGCGGCCAACGACAGCGACTTGGTCATGGTGCACGACGTCGCGCGACCTTGTATCACCCGCGCCGATCTGCACGCCTTGTATCGGGCGGCCCAGTCTCATCCCAGTGGTGCCCTGCTGGCCATGCCGGTAGCAGATACCATGAAGCGCGATCAGGGGGACCAACTAAGCCACGCCACCGAACCCCGTGATGGCCTGTGGCACGCGCTGACGCCGCAAGGGTTTCGCTATGCGCTGCTGCGGCGCGCGCTGACCAAGGCCCAGCAGCAGGGCACCGTGGTCACGGATGAAGCCTCGGCCGTCGAGGCGTTGGGGGAAGCTCCCCAGCTCGTTAGTGGGCGGCGCGATAATATGAAAGTCACCCACCCTGACGATTTAGCGTTGGCAACGGCCATCATGGCAGCCCAGCGCAGCCCAAGTAACAGGAGTTTCTAATGCGAATTGGCCACGGCTTCGATGTACACCGCTTTGGGCCGGGTGATCATTTGATGATCGGTGGCGTCAAGCTGCCGTTCGAACAGGGCTTCGTTGCCCACTCCGATGGCGATGTGCTGCTCCACGCCATCAGCGATGCGCTGCTCGGCGCCTGTGCGCTGGGCGATATTGGCCGCCACTTTCCCGATACCGACCCGGCATGGAAAGGCGCGGACAGTCGCGGCTTACTTCGTCATGTGGTCGCGCTGGTGAGGGACGAAGGGTTCGACGTCGTGAACCTGGACGCTACCATCATGGCGCAAGCGCCCAAAATGGCGCCGCACATCGAGGCCATGCGTGCCGCGATTGCCGAGGAAATAGGCGTGACGCTGGGGCAGGTCAACGTTAAAGCCACCACCACCGAACGTCTTGGCTTTACCGGGCGGGGGGAAGGGATCGCCGCCGAAGCGGTGGTGCTGCTGGCCGCGCAAGAGGCATCGAATGCTTGATCTCCCCGCCTGGCAGCGCAGCTTGACGCCGACATTCGGCGTGCCTGCGCCCGGCCAGTATCGCGCTCGGCCGGAAGACTTCATCGTCGATGAACAGCTCGACTTTACCCCGGAGGCTCACGGCGAGCATCTGTGGCTACGCCTTGAAAAGCGTAACCAAACCACGTTAGATGTGGTGAAACTGCTCAGCCGTTTGTGCGGTGTCACCCCGCGCGATATCGGCTACTCCGGTATGAAGGATCGCGTGGCCGTTGCGCGCCAGTGGCTGAGCGTTCATCTGCCCGGTCGCGAAGCGCCTGAGGACTTAACTGCCACGCTTGGCGCTGCGGGCGTCACGGTGCTGGCCATGGCGCGTCATCCGCGAAAGCTAAAGCGGGGCGTGCACCGCACGAATCATTTTACGCTGCGCCTAAGTGGCGACGCGGTTCGCCCAAACGATTTATTGCCACGTTGGGAAGCGCTCTGCGCCCAAGGTGTCCCCAACTACTTTGGCCACCAGCGGTTTGGCGCTGGAGCGCGCAATCTGCAGCGCGCCGCCGCCGTACTGGCCAAAGGTTGGCGCAAACGCGATGATCGCCAGGGGATGATGCTCTCGACCGCGCGCAGCTTTCTGTTCAACGAGCTGCTCAGTGCCCGACTGGCAGACGGTAACTGGTGCCAGCCCGTCGCGGGCGATACCTTGATGCTTGATGGCACGCAAAGCGTGTTTTCCATCGATGACGTCGAGGAGAGCCTGGTGGCACGCGCCGCCGCGCTGGATGTTCATCCCACGGGCGTTTTGTGGGGTGTGGGCGGCGGGGCGCACGGTGATGCGGGCCGTTACGAAGCGCAACTGGCGGCACGCCATCCTGCGTTGTGCGCCGGCCTCGAGCAGAGCGGCGTCAAGCGTGGACAGCGTGCGCTGCGTGCCCGGTTGATCGCGCCTCAGGCCAACTTCGAACAAGAGTCCGTGCTACTCTCGTTCGCGCTGCCCCGAGGCAGTTTCGCGACGGCGGTGATTGGCGAATTGATTCATCATCCCGACACGGCATGACGCCGAAGTAAGAAGGAGGTTCTGATGCGGCGACTGCTGCTTTCCAACGATGACGGCGTCCATGCTCCTGGCTTACGTGCGCTCTACGAGGCGCTTTTGCCCCATGCCCATGTGCGTGTGGTCGCCCCGGATCGCGACCGTAGCGGCGCAAGTAACTCGCTCACGCTGTCGCGTCCGCTGTCGCTCACCGCGCTAGAGAATGGTTTTTACAGTGTCGATGGCACGCCCGCGGACTGCGTTTATCTGGGCGTCAACGGCGTATGGGACGAGCGTCCGGACCTGGTCATTTCGGGTATCAATCATGGCAGTAACCTGGGGGACGACGTGCTTTACTCGGGCACAGTGGCCGCCGCGATGGAGGGACGCAATCTCGGCATGACGGCCATCGCCATGTCGCTATGCGGCACCCAGCACTTTGCCACGGCAGCCAAGTTTGCTGCCAGCTTGATCGGCGCGGCCGACCAGCTCTCGCTGCCGCCGCGCACGCTGCTGAACGTGAACGTGCCAGACGTTCCCTGGGAAGCGATCAAGGGCGTCAAGGTCACGCGTCTCGGCTATCGCGGTCCCGCAGAAAAACCGGTGCCCGTCAAAGACCCCCGAGGGCGTACGCGCTACTGGATCGCGCCTGTGGCGGCGAATGCGGATGACGGAGAGGATACTGACTTTGCCGCCGTCGATGCAGGCTATGTGTCGATCACGCCGCTGCAAACCGATTTAACGCGCCACCCGGCGCGTCGTGATGTGCAGGATTGGTTGGATGCCTTTGCCTGATCTATCCCCTAGGGAGCTGCGCGGGCGGGGCATGACCTCTCAGCGCACTCGAGATCGTATGATCGAGCGCCTGGTCCAGCAAGGCGTGAGCGACCCGCGCGTACTGGACGTCATGGCCAGCGAGCCTCGCCATCTGTTCGTCGACGAAGCGCTGGCCCATCGCGCTTATGAAGACACCGCACTGCCCATTGGCTTCGGCCAAACGCTGTCGCAGCCGCTAACGGTGGCGCGCATGACGGAGTTAGTGCTGCGCGCATCGCCCCGGTGCGTGCTAGAAGTGGGCACTGGCTCAGGCTATCAAACACTGATTCTATCGCGGCTGGTAGAAACGCTTTACTCCGTGGAGCGAATCTATACCCTGCACGAGCGTGCCGCCGAACGTCTTTGGCGGCTGCAAGCACCGGCCACGCTGGCCGTCGCCGATGGCGGTGAGGGGTGGCCGGAAGCAGCCCCTTTCGACGTCATCCTGCTCACCGCTTGTGCGCAAACGCTGCCTGAGGCGCTGCTGGAACAGCTCCGCCCCGATGGCGTGATGATCGCGCCGCTGGAAGAGCCAGACGGCAGCCAGTGGCTGACCCAAATCAAGCGGATTGGCTCCGCCTTCGAAAAGCGCCGCTTAGAACCCGTGCGTTTCGTACCTTTATTGCAAGGAGTGGTGGATTGAAGCGTCGACCCCTAGGACTGTTTTTGCGAGGCGCTGGGATGGGCGCGGCCGATGCCGTTCCCGGCGTCTCGGGAGGCACGATTGCCTTTATTACCGGTATTTACGAAGAACTCATCGATACCATCAAGCAGTTTGGCCCCAGCGCCCTTGGCGCATGGCGCCGCGGCGGCTGGAAAGGACTGTCGCAGCATTTGAACGTGGCCTTTTTGCTGCCGCTGCTGCTGGGTGTGGCGGTCAGCTTGTTCAGCGTTGCCCACTTGGCGCTGTGGCTGATGGAGGCCTATCCGCTACTGTTGGAAGGCTTCTTTTTTGGGCTGGTCGCGGCGTCGGCCTTGGTGGTCGGTCAAGCCGGTGATCGATGGAAAATTTGGTACTTGCTGCCGCTGCTCATCGGCTTGATGCTCGCCGAATGGTTGCCGAGCCTAATGCCGCTGGTACTCATGGTGGGTAACGAGTCGCTGGTCGTCATCCTGGCGGGTGCCATTGCGATCAGTGCCATGTTGCTGCCCGGCGTATCGGGCAGCTTTTTACTGCTGACGATGGGGCTCTACGGCACCATCATGGGGGCTATTCGCAGCTTCGACATCGGTATTATCATACTGTTTGGAATGGGCTGTGTGGTGGGGCTGGCACTCTCGTCGCGCCTGCTATCGTGGCTGCTACGGCGCTACCATGGCGCGACGTTGCAGCTGCTGTTGGGCTTCATTATCGGCTCGCTACCGGTTCTCTGGCCCTGGCGTGAACTGTTACGCTACCAGCTAGGCCCCGATGGGCAGATGATCCCGCTGGCTTACCGCTATTTGTTACCCAGCGATTACGCCGTGCTGACAGGGGCGTCGGCACAGGTAACTGGCGTGATAACGTTGATGGTCGTCGGTGCGCTACTCGTCGTAGCGCTCAACCGTCGTGCGGCCACTCATGCCCAGCATCACTCGACAGATAATCGTTCCATTGATCGTTAGCACGGCGTTGAACAGGAGTAGGGTTTCCATGCGTAAGGTTTTTATGATGACGGTGCTTGCACTGGCGGTGAGTGGCTGTGCCAGTCAGCAGTCCAACACCCCCCAGGTGCGCGATTTGAGCGACGCACGCCGTGCGGTGGAAAACTCACCACAGTACACCGTCAAAGCAGGCGATACGCTCTATGGCATCGCGTGGCAGCACAATCTGGACTATCGCCAGCTCGCCGCCATCAACAATATCGATGCGCCTTACCAAATTTATCCTGGTCAAACCATCGCTTTGCGTGAAGGCGCGGGAGGTATGTCGACTTCGTCTGGCGGCAACGCGTCACCCGCTTCGACCAGCGGTGCCGTTGCTACGGGGCTGCAACCACAAGCCACTGCCGTGGCGAGCAATGACCAGGAACTCGACTGGCTGCTGCCGGACGAGAGTGCCATCGAGCGCAACCAGCGGCTGACGGCAGAGCGTGCGGAGCGCACGGCGGTCGAGGCGTCTCAACAGGTCGCTGCCGCTACCGAGTCGTCTGAGGTGGCTGCTCCTCAGCAGCCAAGCACTCAACCCGAGCAGGAGCCCGAGCCCGAGCGGGCACCCGCGCCGGAACCTGAGCCGACACCCGCCGCCGCACCAGAGCCTGCCGCTGAGCCGACTCAAGCTGCCCGCACCGATCGTTCGTCACGGACCTTTACGCCTGCCGAAAACATCGACTGGCGCTGGCCCACCGACGGCCAAGTGACCGGCGAGTTCGGGCAAGGCGGCAGCATCACCGCTGGGATTGATATCGCCGGACAAAAGGGGCAACCTGTCCGTGCTGCAGGTCCTGGTATCGTGGTCTACGCCGGTAGCGGCGTACGCGGTTACGGTAACCTAATACTACTGAAACACAACGATCAGTTTCTCAGTGCTTACGCACACAATGATAGTTTGAGCGTAAAAGAGAATGATGTCGTCGAGGCTGGTGAAGTCATCGCCACGATGGGCGATAGCGATGCAGATGCCGTCAAACTGCATTTTGAGGTGCGCCGCGATGGTCAGCCGCAAAATCCGTTGGACTATCTGCCCTCTCGCTAGTCATCCCTTGGCGGGTGTAAGGTAGACCTGCCAAGACTACCCGAACAGCTGATTCAGGGCGTCATATAACAATAAGGTGCACGCGCACAGGAAGTGCGACCACCCTTACTTTTCTACATGGCGGATAGGCGAAACCACGGGGGTATGACCATGAGTATGCTGGAGAAGGACCTACAGGAGATTGACCTGGATGAAGTTGAAGAGGCGTTGGATGACGCCGATGACGACGCCACAGCCGAAGAGGATGCGTTCGAAAAAGCGCTGGGCCGTGAAGATCGTCAATCGACTCAAAGCTTGGACGCGACACAGATCTACCTCAATGAGATTGGCTTTTCTCCGCTACTGACGCCGGAAGAAGAAGTGTATTACGGACGCTTGGCGCGTAAAGGCGATGCCCTGGGACGTTCGAGGATGATCGAGTCGAACTTGCGCTTGGTGGTTAAAATTGCCAGACGTTACTTGAACCGGGGGTTGACGCTGCTCGATCTGATCGAAGAAGGCAACCTTGGTCTGATCCGTGCGGTAGAGAAGTTCGACCCCGAGCGGGGTTTTCGCTTCTCGACGTACGCCACATGGTGGATTCGCCAGACCATCGAGCGTGCGTTGATGAATCAGACGCGCACCATTCGTCTGCCTATCCATGTGGTTAAAGAGCTGAATATTTATCTGCGCGCTGCTCGTGAACTGACCCAAAAGCTGGACCACGAAGCCACCGCCGAAGAGATTGCCGAACATCTCGACAAGCCGGTCGAGACGGTCAAGAAAATGCTCGGGCTGAACGAAAGAGTATCATCGGTGGATTATCCCATGGGAGGCGAAAGCGACAAGCCGCTGATCGATACGCTCACCGATGATGAAGTACTCGGCCCGGAAGCCTGCTTAGTGGACGGCGACGTGCGTGAGCACGTAGACCACTGGCTGGATGAACTGAGCGAGAAGCAGCGAGAAGTCGTGGTACGTCGCTTTGGTCTACGCGGCCACGAGGCGGCAACGCTAGAAGAAGTGGGTGCCGAAATTGGTCTCACCCGTGAGCGGGTGCGTCAAATCCAGGTAGAAGCGCTAAAGAAGCTGCGCCGCTCGCTGGAAAAACAGGGCCTCTCTCTCGACGCGATTTTCGAGAGCTAGGCGATCGTTGTGAGTCGCGTCAGCCGTTCTGGCCGCAGCACCGATAGCGCACCGAGTGACCCACTCGGTGCGCTGTTTTTGGGCGAAAGGTTTTCCACCGCTGCCGGGCGGGACGCTTGATCGTGTCAGCATTGTCCATCCGCCAGCGGCACTACCTGCCCATGCAGGAGTGAATGAGAGGGTGAACGAGATAGTGAATGAAATGGTAGATGAAAGAGCGAGAATGCCATGCGCCCGCTAGTGGCCCATATTGATTTGGACGCCCTGCGTCACAACTATCAACTGGCGTGTCGCTGCGCCCCGCAAAGCCGCTCGGTAGCGGTGATCAAAGCCGACGCCTATGGGCATGGAGCACTGGCCTGCGCCCGTGCGCTGGAAGCCGACGTCCCGGCCTTTGCCGTGGCGTGCATCGAAGAAGCGTTGAGCCTGCGTGAAGGCGGTATCCAAGCCCCCATTGTCCTGCTCGAGGGTATCTTCGACGCCGACGAGCTGGTCCTGGTAGATGAACACCGTCTGTGGATCAGCGTTCATAGCGCCTGGCAGGTAGAGGCGCTGCTGTCTTATTCGCCCCGGCAGCCGATTCCTGTTTGGCTGAAGGTGGATTCCGGCATGCACCGGCTGGGGTTCTCGCCCGAGCAAGCGGCCAGCGTGTGGCAGCGGCTGGTCGACACACCCCAGGTAACGGCGCTGCATCTGATGAGCCACTTTGCCAGTGCCGATGCCCAAGACCCTAGCGTCTTCAACCAGCAGATGCGCGTGCTGCAAGGGCTAGCGGATGAACTGAAGGCACCGCTGTGTTTGGCCAACTCTCCGGCGACGCTGGCCTGGCCAGTCGCTCACGGTGATTGGAATCGCCCTGGGGTGATGCTCTATGGCAGCGACCCGCTGGAAGTGGCCAACGACGTCACCCGCCAGCTACGCCCGGTCATGTCGTTACGCTCGGAAATCATCGCGCTGCGCGAACTCGATACCGGCGAGCAGGTTGGCTACGGCGGGCGCTGGAAGGCCCCGCGTCCCTCCAAGATTGCCGTGGTGGCGGCAGGGTATGGCGATGGCTATGATCGCCACGCGGTCGACGGCACGCCGGTGCTAGTCAATGGCCAGCGCTGCCCGATTGCTGGAAAGGTGTCGATGGACATGCTGACGGTGGACGTGACCGATGTACCCGAAGCGGCCATTGGCAGTGAAGTGGTGCTATGGGGAGCAGCCAGCAATGGCGCCGTACTGCCGGTGGATGAGGTGGCCCGCTATTGCGCTACCATCAGCTATACACTGCTCACCGGGGTGCTGCCTAGAGTTCCTCGGCGTTATCATGGGGCTAACGTTTGAACGGTTATCGGTATGTCTAACGCGTCTAATCCGCGCTCCTTTGCGCACCCTCGTTACTGGCCAACATGGCTGGCGATTGGCCTAATGTACGTGGCCGCGTGGCTTCCTTGGCGCGTGAAGCTCTGGGTGGGGAAAGCGATTGGCCTGCTGGCGTGGCGCTTCGTGAAGCGTCGTCGGCACATCACCGCCACGAACATCGCGCTCTGCTTTCCAGAAAAAAGCGCCGACGAGCAGCGCCAACTGGTCAAAGAGACCTTCATTGCCAACGGGATCGGTTTGGTCGAAACCGCAACTGGCTGGTGTCGTGATGCCGAAGGGCTGCGTCATCGAGTGGCCTATCACGGCCAAGAGCACCTTGCACGCGCTAAAGCCCAGGGCAAAGGCGTGCTGGTGGTGGGTATCCACTTTTCGACGCTGGACTTAGGCGGGGCGTTACACTCGCTGTTCTTCCCGGCGGATGTGGTTTACCGCCCCCATAACAACCCGCTCTTCGAGCGATTCATGACCCGAGCACGTTCACGCATCTTTGGCCAAGCCATCGATCGCCATGACCTGCGCGGCGTGGTGCGCCGCATCAAAGCGGGGCACATCGTGTGGTACTCACCGGATCAGGATTTCGGCCGCGATGTCAGCGTCTTTGCGCCGCTGTTTGGTCAGCCGGCGGCGACCATCCGTCTCACCTCGAAAATCGCCCGCATGACGGGCGCCCCCGTCGTTCCGCTGATGTTCCACCGCAACCCGGATAATCGCACCTACACCATCGAGTGTTTGCCGGCGTTCGAGGATTTCCCTAGTGGGGATGAAATGGCCGATGCCTCGCGGGTGAATGTCTTCATCGAGCGGGCAATACGCAAACATCCCGAGCAGTATCTATGGCTGCATCGGCGGTTCAAGACTCGCCCAGAGGGCGAGGAGAGTGTTTACTAGCCATCGCAGCCCAGTCAAGGTAAGAAAAAAGCTGCCCGCGGGCAGCTTTTCATTGGTATCGATGCGGTCTTACAGCCATGTGTTAGTCGAGGTTGCGGGAGTAGAAAATTTCCAGCATCTCTTTGCGCAGACGGCTTTCGATGTCTCGTGCTTCTTCGAAGGTGATGTCGCGACGTGAGGTGCCGAACAGGTAGTTATCCAGTTCGAAATCCTTGAGCAGCATCTTGGTGTGGAACATGTTTTCTTGATACACATTCACGTCGATCATCTGGTAGGCCTGCTTGGTATCTTCTGCCAAGTAGTCCTGAATGGACGTGATGTCGTGATCAATGAATAGTTTCTTGCCATCCACGTCCCGGGTAAAACCACGTACGCGGTAATCCATGGTCACGATGTCGGAGTCGAAGCTGTGGATCAGGTAGTTCAGCGCTTTCAGCGGGCTGATATGACCACAGGTCGAGACATCGATATCCAAACGGAAGGTACTAATGCCGTTGTCCGGGTGCGATTCTGGGTAGCTGTGCACCGTCACGTGGCTCTTGTCCAGGTGCGCGACCACGGTTTCCGGTAGCGGGCCCGGCCCCGGCTCGGTTTGACCCGGCGTGGGTTCATCCAGCTCGTGCTCGGCGATCAGGATGGTGACGCTCGCCCCGTGGGGTTCGTAATCCTGGCGTGAAATATTCAGCACGTGGGCGCCGATGATATTGGTCACGTCCTTGAGAATCTGCGTCAAACGTTCGGCGTTGTAGAGCTCATCGATATAGTCGATGTAAGCCGCACGCTGCTCTTCGGTCTTGGCGTAACAGATGTCGTAAATATTGAAGCTCAACGAGCTGGTCAGGTTGTTGAACCCGTGGAGTCGGAGATTATCTGACACGTCCGAACCTCCCTATGGCAGATGAAGACACCCCGACGATCCAGCGCCGGAACCGATAAACACTTGTTACCGTGCTGACGCAGCCGCGACGTCCGACGCGGCCCCGCACTACGCAGTAGGGGGAGAAACAAGCGGGCGTATTATGCCCGCCCGTGGCGTGGGTTGCATCCGGCCAGGCGATTTTTTTTGACGCAGAGCGACCGTCTCGCGGCGCAGGGCTCAAGCTTCGATAATCTCGAAGGAGTGAGTAATCTCGACGCCGCCGTTGACGAGCATAATCGAGGCGCTGCAATACTTCTCCGCGGACAGCTCTACCGCCCGTTGTACCTGCTTTTCTTTCAGGCTGCGGCCTGTAACGACAAAGTGGACGTGAATCTTGGTAAACACAGAGGGCACTTCTTCGGCACGCTCGGCGTCGAGCTCCGCCACGCAGTCGGTGACATCGGCGCGGGCCTTATCGAGAATGTTCAAGATATCGAAAGCGGTGCAGCTTCCCATGCCCATCAGCAGCATTTCCATCGGCCGCGGGCCGGTATTGCGGCCACCGTGATCGGGCGGACCATCGATCACTACGCTGTGCCCGCTACCCGACTCTGCGACGAACTGACGACCATCGGTCCATTTTACCCGTGCTTTCACGTTGCTCTCCTCATCTTGGCGACGATAGGTAAGTCGCGCAGCATAACATTTCTAGGCGACAGCGCACGGCTTCATCGCGCGCGGTTAACAGGCGTCAAGGCTGCGCCAGATGCTGTTCCAGTTCGGCGAGCCGCTCCGGGGTGCCTACGTCTACCCAGTGGCCGGAAAAATGCTCACCGCTGACTCGTTGCTTGGCCATGGCTTGCTTTAGTAACGGTGCCAGTGCAAACGCCCCAAGGGGCTCTCGAGCGACGAGTTCGGGGTGTAGGATGCCAATACCGGCGTAGGTCAGGCGTGGCTCTCCCATTGGCGTAACGCGGCCCCGGTCGAGGGCAAAATCGCCGTTTGGGTGGTGTTCCGGGTTGTCCACCAAGATCAAGTGGGCAAGATCGCCCTCTGTCAGCGCGGCCGCGCTGGGCAGGCGATCACACCACACATCGCCATTGACGAGTAAAAACGGCGCCTCACCTAGCAGAGGCAGCGCCTTGCGAATGCCTCCGCCGGTTTCGAGTGGTTGTGGCTCCTCGCTCCAGTGAAGGTGCAGTTGGTGTGCCGAGCCATCACCCAGCGCCTCCATGATCTGCTCGGCACGGTAGCTTACGTTGATCACCACCTCCTCGATGCCCGCACGCTTCAAACGCTCCAGGTGGTGGACGATCAGCGGTTTGCCCGCTACGGGTAGCAGCGGTTTCGGGCAGTGGTCGGTGAGTGGGCGCATCCGTTTGCCCAAGCCCGCTGCTAGGATCATCGCTTTCATGGCGCTGATGCCTCCAGGCGCTGGAGAATGGCGGGGCGCAGCACCTCGCGGACCCAGTCGGCAAACTCATCGTGTTCGGGAAGGGCCATTAAGCTATCTTCCAAGTGGGTTAAAAAGTGCGGCAGGCGGGCCAAGTAGCCTTGCTTGCTGTCACGCAGCGTCAATCGACAAAAAATGCCCAGGACTTTGAGCGAACGTTGGGCGGCCATCGCGTGGCACTGGGCCAAAAAGGCAGCCTCGCTCACCGAGCGAGTCAAGCGACCCTCTTGCCGGGCTTGCTGATAGAAGGTACTCACCAGCGCGGCAAACTGGTCAGCGCTGAAACGGCAGTAGCGACCTCGCAACAGCGAAATGACGTCGTAGCTGAGCGGGCCTGCCACGGCGTCTTGAAAGTCGATCATATAAAGCGTCTGATCGTGCCACATCAGATTCATCGCATCGAAATCGCGGTGAACGCTCACCACCGGCTGTTCTAGGGCGCGCTCGATCAAGCCCGTGCGCAGCGTTTCCCAGCTATCGGGAGCGGATAGCGACAGCCAGCGCTCCAGGCACCATTCGGGAAAGAGATCCAGTTCCCGGGCGAGCAGGGCGGCATCGTAGGCGGGAAGAGCGGCCGGATTGGCGCGGTTTTGCAACTCGGCAATCAGTGACAGCGCCGCCAAGTGGTTCTCTTTCGTGCGTGCCGGGTCGGTAAAGGTAGCCTGCAGCGGCGTATCGCCCAGATCGTCGAGCAGCAAAAAGCCGGCCTCCAAGTCGCTGGCGTGAATGGCGGGAACCGGTAGCCCGGCGGCGTGCCAGCGCTGGCCGATGGTCACAAACGGCGCGGAGTCCTCCTGGGCAGGTGGCGCATCCATGATGATTTGCGTGTTGCCATCCGGTAGCGTTAGCCGAAAATAGCGCCTAAAACTGGCGTCACCGCCCGCAGCAGAGAGGCGAAGAGTGGCACGGTCGAGGCCGTGGTGTTGCGCCGCCCACTGAGTGAGGGCGTCGATCCGAGAAGAGGACATGCAAGCTCCTTGCTGGTCGGGCATCATGCGGGCTGTATAATACCGATTCTGGATGCCAAGGATAACGAACATGGGCAAGCGAATCTCGCGCACCGTACCGGTTGCGCATACGCTGCTGGGCAGTTTGCTCGCTGGCGCCTCGTTTTCAGCGGTGGCACAGGACCCAACCCTGCCCGCAGAGGCGCTGGACTGGCAGGCCTGGCGCCAAGACGAAGCGTCGCAACAGCTATGCCGGGGGCGCTATGTGATGCCCGGCTACCGCTTGCCAGCGGAACAGAACCCAGAAACGCTTTCGGTGGAAACCGACGAAGTGGACTACGCCGCCGATGGCGAAGCCTTGCTGCGGGGCGATGTGGTGCTGCGCCGAGGTAATACCGAGCTGGAGGCCGAGCGCGTCTTTCTTCCGGCGGATCGCCAGCGGGTGGATGCCGAGGGGAGCCTGGCCATTCGTGATGGACAGGCCCTCGTGCGCGGTGAACAAGCCACGCTGATGCTGAACGAAGATCGCGCCTCGCTGCGTAACAGCCACTACGTGCTTTACGAACAGCATCTGCGTGGGCAAGCCCGACAGCTAGAGCAGACTGGCGAAAATCAGTACCGCCTTCAGGAGGCTACGTTTACCACCTGTGACCCCGGTGCCAATAGCTGGCAACTGGTGGGTAGCGATATTCGTCTCGATCAAGCCTCGGGGTTTGGTACCGCCCGTCACGCGCGGCTGGAAGTCAAAGACGTCCCGATATTTTACTGGCCGTGGCTGCGTTTCCCCATCGATGACCGCCGCCATACCGGGCTGCTCTCGCCGTCAGTGAGCTTCTCAAGCGATGGCTTCGATTATACGCAGCCGTTCTACTGGAACATTGCACCGAACCAGGATGCCACCATTACCCCGCGCTGGATGTCGGACCGTGGTCTGCTGCTCAACGGAGAGTATCGCTACCTGCTTGAGGGCAGCCAGGGCTTGGTGGAGGGCGGCTATCTCGATAGCGACGGCGGCACCAATAACGGCGATAACCGCTTCGAAGGCGACGACCGCTGGTACATTGATGCTCAGCATGCAGGACGGCTCACGCCGCGCAGCGACTATCGACTGCGCTACGGCGCGGCCAGTGATGGCCGCTATTTCGACGACTTTGGCGGCGAGTTCGGCAACAGCGACCGCGTCAGTATGGAGCGTCTGGCCCAGGTCGATTATCGCGGTGAGCGCTGGCAGCTCGACGCAAGGGCCCAGGGCTTTCAGCGCCTGGAAGACCCGCTCAGCGATACCGATCGTCCGTTCTACCGCCTGCCGAGTTTGACCGCCAACGCCAACTGGCAGCTAGACAACGGCCTGTATACGCAGTGGCGCTCGAACGCGACCTACTTCTGGCGCGACGTGGATGAGCGGCGAGTTCCTGAACGCGAAGCGGCCATCGGTTCGCGCCTGCACCTGACGCCCGCCGTGGGCTGGCGCTACGAGCAGCCTTGGGGCTATATCGAGCCGCGCACCGAGCTTTGGCACACCGCGTACGAATTGGATTATGGCGATCGGGTGACCGATCGCGCCACCTCGCCTTCGCGTAGCGTGGCGATCACTTCCATCGATAGCGGCTTAGTCTTCGAACGTGAACTGGAGCTCGGCGGGCGCGATTATCGCCAAACCCTCGAACCCCGGGTGAACTATGCCTATGTGCCGCGCACCGACCAGACCCAACTACCCGATTTCGATAGTCGCGAGCGGGCGTTCTCCTGGGATCAGCTCTGGTCGCCGCACCGCTTCTCTGGAGCTGACCGCGTGGGCGACCTCAACCGCGTCTCGCTCGGCGTACAGTCACGCTTGATCGAAGATAGCGCTGGCCGGGACCGACTCACCTTCGGTGTCGGTCAAAGTTACTATTTCTCCGAGCGGCGCATCGATAGCGAAGGCGACCCGGACACGCTGCCGCCGCGCCCCAGCGAAGACCCTTCCGTGAATCCGGAAAGCCGCTATCAGGCCACCCGTGACCGCTCTCCGCTGGTCACTCGCCTGGATTGGCAAATATCGGATCGCTGGAGTACCGGTTACGAGTGGCTTTACGATGATGAGCGTGAACAGACCGAGCGCTCCAGCGTGGACGTTCGCTATCGCCATCCGGAGGGGCACGTAGTGAACCTTGGCTACCGTTGGGAGATCGAAGGGTTCGATCCGAGCGTGGTGCCGGGGGACGATGGTTTCCGCGACTACAGCCGTGAAGAGTGGGATCTTTCGCTGGCGTGGAAAGCGAGCCCAAGGATTGATTTGATTGGCCGCTACCTGCACGATCAAACCAACAACCGTCCCTTGGAACAGCTCGCGGGCCTGCAGTGGAACGACTGCTGCTACGGCGTACAGCTGGTATGGCGTGAATGGATCGACGACAACGATACGGCGCGGGTTGGCGATGACTTCAACGACCGCGGGCTATTTTTGCGCTTCGTGTTTCGTGGTCTAGGTGGCGTGGGCCAAGAGGCCGACGGCTACTTTGAACAGGCGATTCCTGGCTACCGTCCCACGCCCTTATGAACGACCACTTTAAAATAGCGACTGAAAGAGACTTTTTATGATGATCAGAAAGACCTTGCTGAGCTGCGCGCTGAAGAAACGAGCCACCCAGCTGTCCGCAGGCAGCCTGATGGTGCTCTGCCTGGGCACGGGTGCGGCGCTGGTTCCGCTGACCGTTCATGCGCAAAACTTCGAGTCGGCCCAGCGTCAGCAGTTGGATAGCGTCGTCGCAGTCGTCAATGATGGCGTCATCATGCGCAGCGAGTTGGATGACCGCATTGCCCAGGTGGAGCAGCAAGCAGCGGCTCAGGGCGGCAATTTGCCGCCGCGTAACCAGCTGGCCCAGCAAGTGTTGGAGCGTATGGTCATGGATGAAATCCAGCTGCAAATGGCCCGCCGAGCCAATCTGAGCGTGGATGACACCGAACTCAACCGCCAGCTGCGCAGCATTGCCGAATCCAACGGCATGACGCTGGACCAGTTTGCCGATGCGGTAGAAGCCGACGGCATTACCCTGGCCGACGTGCGCGAAGACGTACGTCGTGAAATGTTAATGCGCCAAGTACAGCAGCGCCAGATCAGTCAGCGTGTCACGGTCTCCGATCGCGATGTGGAGCGTTTCTTGAGCCAGCAGCCGAGCCAGCAGCAGGGCCAAGCCTTTATCGAAGAAACCCGTGCCCGCCATATCCTGGTGGAACTGACGCCTACGCGTAACGAGAACCAAGCCCGTGCCCGCGCAGAAGAGGCTCGCCAGCGTTTACAGCAGGGCGCAGAGTTCGCGTCGGTGGCCCGTGAGTACAGCGACGATCGTGGTAGCGCCATGAACGGCGGCGACCTGGGCTGGGTGCGCCCTGGACAAACGGTCCCTGCGTTTGAAGAAGCCATGACGTCTCTCAGCCCGAACCAGCTCTCCGAGCCTGTGCGCTCGCAGTTCGGCTATCACGTCATCGAAGTGCTGGAGCGTCGCCGTCAGGACGTGACCGAAGAGAGCCGTCGTGAGCAGGTGCGCCAAGCGATTTTCCAGCGTCGTGCCAACGAAGAGCTGCAAACCTGGCAGCGTGAAATCCGTGAACAGGCCTTCGTGGATATTCGTCTCTAATGACGCGGCCGCTGCTGTTGACCACCGGTGAGCCCGCGGGCATCGGGCCAGAGCTTGCGCTGATGCTGGCCGCTCGTGGGCAATTAGCCAACACGGTTGCGGTGGGTGACCCGCAGATGCTGCGCCAGCGCGCCGCGCTGCTCGGGCTGGCCGTAGAGGTCGTCGAGGCCACGCCGGGTGGCTTGGATATATCCTCTCCAGGGCGTTTGGTGGTGTGGCCCGCCACACTGCGAGCGCCTGCCACGCCTGGGGTGCTCGATCCCGCCAATGCCCGCTACGTGTTGGAGACACTGCAAATCGCCGTAGACGCCTGCCAAGCAGGGCAGGCTGCGGCTATGGTCACCGCGCCGCTGCATAAAGGGGTCATCATCGAAGGGGGTTTTCCCCATTTCACCGGCCATACCGAGTGGTTGCGCGACGCCTGTGGCGTCGATGAGGTGGTGATGCTGTTGGCGACCGATGCCGCGCTGCATGCCAAGAACCCGCTTTGGCAAGGCAGCGGCGATTTGCGCGTGGCGCTGGTGACGACTCACCTGCCGCTGCGTGACGTGGCCGATGCCATCACATTCGAGCGGGTCACCCAGATTACTCGCCTGCTGGCCGCTGACTTGAAGCGCCAATTCGGCATCTCGAATCCGCGCATTGCGGTGTGCGGCCTCAACCCCCATGCCGGGGAAGAGGGGCATTTGGGGCGCGAAGAGCTGGACACGATCATTCCGGCTCTCGACGCGCTGCGTTCCGACGGGTTGGAAATCCAAGGGCCGCTGCCCGCCGATACGCTATTCACGCCGCGTCATTTGGCCGGGGTCGATGCCGTCCTCGCGATGTATCACGACCAGGGCTTGGCAGTGCTAAAATACGCCGGCTTTGGTCAGGCCGCGAACATTACCCTGGGGCTGCCGCTGGTGCGCACCTCGGTGGACCACGGCACCGCGCTGGATTTGGCGGGCCACGGTACTGCCGACCCCAATAGCCTGGGCGTCGCGCTTGCCCTCGCGCAGCGGCTTGCCGCTCAGCGTGCCAGCTCCCTGGCCGCTTCATGAATCAACCCTCCAAGGAACACTGTTAGATGTCTCAAGTGCCTCAGCAGCACCGTGCTCGTAAACGCTTCGGTCAGAACTTTCTGCGTGACCTCGGCATCATTTCGCGTATCGTCCGCGCCATTGGGCCACGCGAAGGCGACCGACTCGTCGAAATTGGCCCCGGGCAAGGTGCACTGACGGCGCCGCTGCTGGAAGCGGCGGGAAAGCTGGAGGTGATCGAGCTGGACCGCGATCTGATTCCAGGCCTGCGGGTGCAGTTTTTTAACTACCCTGAATTCGTGATTCATGAAGGCGACGCGCTGAAGTTCGATTTTGCCGAGCTCAAGGGCGAGGGCCCGGCGCTGAGGGTAGTGGGTAACCTGCCTTACAACATTTCCACGCCTTTGATCGTGCATTTGCTGAGTATGGGCAGCGCCATCGCCGATATGCACTTCATGCTGCAGAAAGAGGTGGTGGAGCGCTTGGCCGCCGAGCCGGGCAGCACCGACTGGGGTCGCCTGTCGGTGATGGCGCAATACTACTGTCAGGTCGATCAGCTGTTCATCGTGCCACCGGAGGCCTTCGTGCCGCGCCCGAAGGTGGACTCCGCGATCGTGCGTCTCACTCCCTTTGAGCACCTGCCTCACATCGCCGACGATCCGGCCCTGCTGTTCGAACTGGTCAAGCTGGCCTTTGGGCAGCGGCGTAAAACGCTGCGCAATAACCTGAAAGGGCGGGTCAGCGCCGAGACGTTGGAAGCGTTGGGCATCGACCCGGCGCGACGCCCGCAAACCCTGACGGTGGCGGAGTACGTCACCATCGCCAATCAGGTCGCGGCCTACGAGTCGGCCAGCGCAGACAACGACCGCCAGGGAGGCGACGAGGGGTGAGTGGTTTGGAGATCGAGGTCAGCGTTACGCCCGAGTTTCGTGATGCCGAGTCGAGCGACAGTGAATCCCGCTACGTGTTTAGTTACACCGTAACGGTCCACAATCAAAGCCCACATAGCGTGCAGCTAATGGCGCGTTACTGGAAGATCACCCAGGGCAGCGGCGATAGCCAAGAGGTACGCGGCAAAGGCGTGGTGGGCCAGCAGCCGCTGATTGGCCCTGGTCAGCGTTTTCGCTACACCAGTCGAGCGATCTTACAAACGCCGGTGGGGGTGATGGAGGGGGCTTATACGCTGCTCAATACCTATACCCAACGAGCCTTCGACGTGCCCATTGCACCGTTTCGGCTCGCCGTTCCACGGCAGCTACATTGACGCTGATCAGGCGTGGGACGGTCGCCTGAGTTGGCGATCTAAATGGTCACAAAGGCGCAACGCCAGTTGAACGATCGTCAGCGTAGGGTTGGCGTGGCCGACGCTTGGAAACACGCTTGACCCCGCTAAGTACATGTTTTTTTGGTCGAACAGGCGACAGTCACTATTGACGATCCCCTGTTCGGCGCGATGGCTCATCCGAGTACCGCCCATATGGTGGCGCCCCGCCAGCTCGCCTTCGCTGGGCATTACGACAGGCTGGGCAGCTAACCAATCAGCGAGCTTTAAGCGCCCGATATTCTGGTTGAGCAGGTGTTCTCCAAGTAGCAGCATACTGTCGCGAATGGTGTGGCGGTCTAGCGCTGACTGCTGCCAAATAAGCCGACTGCGTGGGATACCGAACTCATCGACCTCCGTATCCAGCGCCACTCGATTGTCGAAACGCGGCTCCTGCTCCCAGGCGGCGCGTAGAATCACGCCATGCATGACGCGACCTTGGGCTTGCCACGTGGAGAGCTGTTCTCCTAGTGCTGGCGCGTCTTGTGACAGCGTATCGATCAACTGCTGAGTGGCCTCCCCGTTCATGCGGTGTAAGCGCAGGCCGCAGTTGAGCAACTGGCGCTTGGAAAGCATATCGGGAGTGGGGGATAAAAAGACGTTGTACTCTTGATCCAGCCCCAGTGCCTGCGGCTCAAACAGCAGTGCTTGGCCCACGGAAGCATGCGGATGCTCCATCCAATAGCGACCCAATGTCGAGGCGTCGCGGATAAGCTGACCATTGGATTGCTGGTTTAACCACAGCAGCAGTCGCGAGTTTTCGATGCCGCCGCAGGCGAGTACGAAGTATCGTGCACGAACCTGGCACTCATCCCCCTGAAAGTTACGCAAGGTGGCGCGCTCGACTCGGCCAGCGTGACGTTCAAGCGCCACCAAATTGGCCGTCAGACAGTAGTCAACATGGGCATACGCATTGAGTGTGGCGGCATATTTATCTTTCAGCCGCACAGGGTTGCCCAAAGAGAAGTAAATACGCTCAAATCCTGAGCCGGGCACCGGGTAATCGGCATGGGGTTGCGTTAAATTCAGTAGCTTGGCGGCCTGGGTGTAATAGGGCGCGAGCGCCTCTTGAGTAATTGGCCAAGCCGTATCAGGAGCGGCCGTCTTTGCAGTAAAATCGTGGGCGTCCAAAGGCCTACATACCCCGCCCCAGTGATTGGTAGAGCCACCTAAATAGCGTAGGCGTGCGTCATCCAGGGGAATGTAGGGGTCGCCGACGACCTCGCCTCGGTAAATGGCTTGGGAGCGCTCGCTGTAAGAGGCCTCTCCACCTTCGCACAGCAACGTACGATGCCCTTGCTCAGCCAGCGTCACGGCCATGGCGATCCCGGCTGCACCGGCACCGATGATGCAGATGTCGTAGTCGGTTGCTTGGGTCGCGAGGGTGTCAAAGGCGAGATACATTAGCGATCTTCAGCGCTTAGCAGCCAACCGTTCACCAGTACCGGCGCCGGTGGAGAGACGGATTGTGCAGCCGCTATCGGCCACCGGCTTAGGGTGAGCACGGTGCCTGTCGAAACAAGCAGGCATCTTAAAACGTCTCGGCGGGCAAGATCGATCGGGGAGTGACGCGGCAAGTAAGGGCTCATCAGCGTACCGTTATCCTTAACAGAGAGTCGCGAGCTGTCTGAGTACATAGTGATGTAACTTTGCCGATTGCTCCAGAATTTTTGTGCTGCTGGAGGGAGATAACGCCGAGGCGTTCCCCTGAGTCGTTAGGCGTGTTGTCCATCATTTTCATTCCATTCATCACAAGGCCTTAGCCTATGAGTACGTACGCCATTGGCGATCTCCATGGTTGCCATGCCGAATTTGTCAGCCTGTTGGAAAAACTACGCTTCAACCCGGCCCAGGATAGGCTTTGGCTGGTAGGGGATCTGATTAATCGCGGCCCTGGTTCGCTCGCTTGCCTGATGGAGGCCAAGGCGTTGGGGGGGGCCGTGCGCTGCGTGCTGGGCAACCACGATTTTCATTTGCTGGTGGTGGCTCGTGGGGGCGGCAAGTTGAAAAAGAACGATACCTTGGACGATATTCTGGCATCTCCCCAGCGTGAGTCGCTGCTGGATTGGCTGCAGAACCAGCCCCTGGTCGTGCGCGAGGAGAGTACGCTCATGGCGCACGCGGGCCTACTGCCAAGTTGGAGTGCCGAGCAGGCGCTAGCGCTTAGCGGTGAAGTGCAGTCGGCACTTCAGAGCGAGCGTTCGGGCGAGTTTCTGTCCCAGCTTTTTGGCAATCAGCCGGATCGTTTTCGGGACGACCTGGAAGGCATGGATCGTCTGCGCTGTATCGTCAACGTGTTGACCCGGATGCGCTTCATCGACACCCAGGAGCGTCTCGATTTTGCGGCCAAAGAGGGGCTCGATAGCGCCCCTGATGGATTCGCTCCCTGGTTCCAGTTTCCACGTCAGGATGATATACGCCTAATGTTTGGCCACTGGGCCGCGTTGGAGGGGCGCACGCCCCACGCCAAGATCAACGTCGAGGGGCTGGACACCGGCTGTGTATGGGGCGGCGCGTTGACCGCTATGAATCTGGAGACCGGCGAGCGCACCTGCGTGATTAGCCAGCAAGGAGGCCGTTAAGTGTTTCAACAGGATGCTCTTACCCAAGGGTTAGAGGTGTACCGGGTAGGTGGAGCAGTGCGGGATGCGTTGCTGGGCTGGCCGGTGGTCGATCACGACTGGGTCGTAGTAGGGGCGACGCCGGACGACATGCGTCGGCGGGGCTTCAAGCCTGTGGGTCGCGACTTTCCGGTTTTTTTGCATCCCCATACGTCAGAGGAGTATGCGCTGGCGCGCACCGAGCGCAAATCTGGTCATGGCTACGGGGGCTTCGAGGTGTATGCCAGCCCGGACGTGACGCTGGAGGAAGATCTGTCACGGCGTGACCTGACGATCAATGCCATCGCTCAAGGGACTAACGGAGCGCTGACCGACCCGTTTCACGGTCGGCAGGATATCCAGCAACGCCTGTTGCGCCACGTATCGCCTGCCTTCAGCGAAGATCCGCTGCGGGTGCTACGTACCGCGCGCTTTTTAGCTCGCTATGCGCATCTGGGCTTTGCCATCGCCCCAGATACCCAGGCGTTGATGCGTCATGTTAGTGAAAGCGGCGAACTTGGCCATCTCGCCGCAGAGCGGGTGTGGGTCGAGACCGAAAAAGCGCTGGGCGAATCCAATCCAGAGCGCTATTTCACGACGCTACACGAGTGCCAAGCGCTGGCCACTTGGTGGCCGGAACTTGCCGATGACGAAACGTTGGCTGCTGCCCTCGATGCGCTAGCCAGCGCGCCTGAGACCTCGTCACCCGCGCTGGCCCACTGGCGCTATGCGCTATTGGTGTCGGTGCTTAGTGATGAGCAGCGCGACGCGTTAGCGAGCAGGCTGCTGCTGCCCAACGCGGTGGCGCAGTTGGCCCGCCATACCGCGCTGACGAAAGCGCTGCTCGATGAACCGCTCGACGATGAGCGAGTGCTGCACTGGTTGGAGCGCTTGGATGGCTGGCGCAAACCCGCTCAAGTCATTGCGCAGTTACAACTTGTCAGCCGTTTGGCACCGGCGCGCCAACCCCGGCTAGAGAAGGCGTGGCAAGCCGCTCAGGCAGTGAGCCCCCAGGCATTGCTCGGTGAGGGGTATCGTGGCGCCGCCCTAGGAGACGCGCTGCGCCAGCATCGCCAAAAAGCGGTGGCAGGCGCGTTAGACGAGGGGGCGTCGCGCTAGCGCGCTATGGCCACCCGGAGCTGCGGCTCGGCTTGGGAAATCCAGCGGCCTCGCCAGTGAAAATCGATCGGCCATAGGCGTTGGTCGCCTAAGGTAAAGCGCTTCCAGAGTGTGGCATAGGGGGTTTGGCAGGCGGGGTGGCGCGTGTTGGGCAAAAGCTCCGCCAGGGGTTGAAGCACGAAGGCGTTACGGGTGATTTCGCCACGCGGCAGCGCGACGTCATCAATGACCCCGCAGGCATCGCCGACGGTCAGTAGATCGATGTCCAGCGCGCGGGGGCTGCATTTCATCATGTCCGGCGTTCGGCCGTGGGCGATTTCGAGCTCTTTGGACCATGCTTGAAGCTCGCTCACCGACCAGTCGCTATAGAAAGCGACCACCAAGTTGTAGAAGTTGCGGCTATCGTTGAAGCCGACCGGCTCACTTTCGAAAATGCGTGATATCTGCAGCGGGCCAAAGGTATCTTCCAGGGCGTCTAGGCAAAGTCGGATATGGGTGTCAGGATCGATGTTGCTGCCCAAGCTCAGTGTGACCAGATTCATAACGGTGTGTCCTGCGTGGCCTCCGGCAGCGTGCCGCGCGTGATTTCCAGGCCGACGCTGGCCGCTTGAGGAACGGCACCGGGTTTGCGGACGGTCATGCGAAGCCAACTGATCGGAAATTCGTGCTGCAAGCAGGCAGCAAGGCGCTCTGCGAACGTTTCCACCAAGGCGAATTGATGCTCGTCGGCAAACTGCTGGATTCGCTGGCAGATAGCGGCATAATCCAGCGTTAGGCGTAGCTCGTCCGTGGCGGCAGCTGGCCGAATATCCGTTGCCAGCGATAGATCCAGGCTCAGCGATTGCGTTATCGTGCGTTCCCAGTCGTACACACCGATGACGGTGTCGACGGTGAGTGCTTCGATCAAAATGCGGTCCACAGGCCTTCCCCCAGGGTCAACAAGCGGGCGATTGTACTTGAGGATGACCAGAAACGACAGTAAGGCAGCGGCGTCGGCCGCCCATGCCAGGGTAGGCAGTCCATGATATGGATCGTAATCGGTTATTTGAGCGGTAGTTGGCTGGCGGCGGTGAGCGTATGTCGGTGGGCCGGTGTGACGGATCCACGGTTTTGCGGCTCTTACAACCCAGGATTTTCGAACGTGCTCCGCCTATATGGTCCAAGGCTCGCCGCGGCCACGCTGCTGCTCGATGCGTTAAAAGGGGTGCCTGCCGTACTGGCTGCCAAGCTGCTGGCGCTGCCGGTATGGTTGCAAGGTCTCGTGGGGCTGGCCGTGTTGCTGGGCCATAGCTATCCGATCTGGCACGGCTTTCGCGGCGGAAAGTCGGTCTCCAGCGCGTTTGGCGTGCTGTTGGTGCTGGTACCCAGCGTGGCGCTGCTCACGGCGCTTTGCTGGGCGCTACTCGCGTGGCGTTTGCGCACGGCGGCGGCGGCATCGCTCGTTAGCGCGCTGTTGGCACCGCTGCTGTGTCTCTGGCTAGCCCCCGGCTACGTCAGCGTTGTAGGGGGCTTTAGCCTGCTCGTATTGGCCCGCCATGGCCTCAATATTCGCCGTTTGCGCCGCGGGGAAGAGCCGCCCCTACGCGGATAGGCGCGAGAGCTACCGTGGTGCGGTAAGCGTATCGAGCGGCCAGCGAGGGGTCGCCTGCATCACGCCGTTGTCATCCCGCTCGCCGGCTGCCAAGCGCTGCGCACCGACATAGGCAATCATGGCGCCGTTGTCGGTACAAAAGCGCCCGCGAGGGTAATAAGCACGGGCTTGGCGCTTTTGGGTCTCCAGCGCTAGCCGTTCACGCAGGCGAGTATTGGCGCTGACGCCGCCTGCCATCACGATGCGTTTTAGGCCGGTTTGGTCAAGGGCGCGGCGGCATTTGATCACCAGTGTATCGACGACGGCTTCTTCGAAGGCTCGCGCAACGTCGGCCTTCGCCTGATCATCCAATTCGTCTGCCGCTTCTAGCTGTCGAATGGCCGTTAGGGTGTGGGTTTTAAGGCCTGAGAAACTGAAGTCCAGCCCCGGACGATCAGTCATTGGGCGCGGAAAACGAAAGCGCGTCGGGTCGCCCTGTTCGGCAAGCTTTGCGACCATCGGTCCGCCTGGATAAGCAAGGCCGAGCATTTTGGCGGCCTTGTCGAAAGCCTCCCCGGCGGCGTCATCCACCGACTCCCCCAGCAGTTGGTAGTGCCCTAACCCCTGTACTTCGACTAGCTGAGTGTGGCCGCCCGAGACCAGAAGGGCCACGAACGGGAAATCGGGGGCGTCATCTTCCAGCATCGGGGCGAGCAGGTGACCCTCCATGTGGTGAACGCCCAGCACCGGTATGTTCAGCGCTTTGGCCATGCCGTGGGCAGTGCTGGCGCCAACCATCAGAGCGCCGACGAGGCCCGGTCCGGCGGTGTAAGCGATACCGTCCAGGTCTTGGCGGGTGAGCTGGGCGTCTTTCAATACTTGCTCGATCAACGGCAACAGCTTGCGGGTGTGATCTCGGGAGGCCAGCTCCGGCACGACGCCGCCGTACTCCGCATGCATGGCGATTTGGCTATACAGCGCATCGGCCAACAGGCCGCGCCCGCCGGTGAACGCGGTATCGTAAATGGCGACGCCGGTTTCGTCGCAAGACGTTTCAATGCCCAGTACGCGCATGGCAAAAGAACTCGTGTAGGTGGTAAGACAGAGGTTACAAACCGGCTAGTCTAGCATTATGGCAGTAGAGGGGCGTAAGCATTTGCAAAGATCGTCAACCGCGACTAGACTACTGTGCGCTGTAAAACTGGGTCGTACACCGTTGTGTTCGGTGTGCGTACTATCCGAACTCAAGACTCCTTAAGGTAGGTGAGTGCTTAATGCCTTCTGTAAAAGTACGTGATAACGAGCCGTTTGACGTCGCCCTGCGTCGCTTCAAGCGTTCTTGCGAAAAAGCTGGCGTTCTGTCTGAAGTACGTCGTCGCGAGCACTACGAGAAGCCGACTGCTGAGCGTAAACGCAAAGCGGCCGCTGCCGTAAAACGTCACGCTAAGAAGTTGCAGCGTGAGCGTAAGCGTTTCGAACGGCTCTATTGATCCGTACCTGGGGATAGCCAGCGCAATTGACCGGTTATCCCAAGAGGGATGCCAAGCGGCCGCCACTAGGTGGCCGTTTGTTTTTCGTTCTGTGATGTGTGTTTTGCGCGGTTTAAGGTGATCAGGCGCATTGTCTGATGACGTTAGACCCGCCCATTAGCGCTTCGCGCGAGGATGCCCGCAGTTCATGGCAGGCCAAATTCCACAGCGTTTCATTGACGACCTGCTCGGCCGCGTTGACGTGGTGGAGGTTGTCGGCGAGCGCGTGCAGCTTAAGAAAGCGGGTCGTAACTTCTCCGGTTTGTGCCCTTTCCATCAGGAAAAAACACCGTCGTTCACGGTGAGTGCCGACAAGCAGTTTTACCACTGCTTTGGCTGTGGCGCTCATGGCAACGCGCTGCGCTTTTTGATGGAGTACGACAAGCTGCCGTTCCCCGAAGCGGTAGAGCAGTTGGCCGGGCGTTTAGGTCTCGATGTTCCCCGTGAGGGAGCGGATGACCCGCGTGCTCAGCAGCGCGAGAAAAAGCGTAAAGAGGGCGTCAACCTGCTGGAAGTGGCCGCCAGCTTCTACCGCGAGCGGCTGAAAATGCAGGAGGGTCAAAGTGCTCAGCGCTACCTGCAGGGCCGCGGACTGTCGCCAGAGGTCATCGACACCTACGGTATTGGTTATGCGCCGGGTGGCTGGGAGGCGCTCAAGCAGCATCTGTCGGCAAAAGGGATCGGCGAGCCGGTACAGGTCGAGTACGGACTGCTGATCCACCGCGAAGACACTGGGCGCACCTACGATCGTTTTCGCGACCGAGTGATGTTTCCCATCCGCGACTTGCGTGGTCGTACCCTAGGCTTTGGCGGCCGGGTCATGGGGGATGAACAGCCCAAATATCTCAATTCACCAGAAACGCCTGTCTTTCATAAAGGGCGCGAGCTATACGGTTTGTACGAGGCGCGTCAAGCGTCTAGCAAACTCGAGCAGTTGGTGATGGTCGAAGGCTATATGGACGTGGTGGCGCTGGCTCAGTTCGGCATTCATAACGCCGTCGCTACGTTGGGCACGGCGACCACTGAAGATCACTTGAGCCGCCTGTTTCGTTTGGTGAGCCGGGTAGTGTTCTGCTTCGACGGTGACCGGGCGGGCCGCCAGGCGGCAAGTCGCGCGCTGGAAACCGCTCTCCCGCAGATGATCGATGGGCGCGAGGCAAGGTTTCTGTTTTTGCCGGAAGGTGACGACCCGGATTCGCTGGTGCGTCGAGAGGGCAGAGAGGCGTTCGAAGATCGTGTCACCTGTGCGATGCCGCTCTCGGAGTTTCTCTTCGAGCAGGCCGCCCAGGGGCGCGATTTGAATACGGTGGAAGGGCGCGAGCGATTTGCGAGTCAAGTGCTGGAGGCGCTGAACAAGGTGCCTGACGGTATGCTGAAATCGCTACTGCTCGAGTCACTGGCCAAACGCAGCGGGCTGGCCCAGTCGCAGCTTCAGGCGCTGCTGGATAAGCGCACCGCTTCCGCCAGCGCACCGCCGCAGTGGGAGCCAGTGGATGACGCGGCGCTCGAGCCGGTGGTGGCGGACGAGACTTCACGCCCTGCTGCCCGCCGCCGTCAGGGAGCGAAGCTGCAGGCGCTATCGACGGTGGCTCGGATCGTACAGCTACTGCTTCACGAACCACGCTTGGTGACGGTGCTGCCCGAGACGTTGGAGTGGCTACCCGACAACAGCGAAGAGGCACCGCTGTGTCGCGACCTGATCGCGCTGCTGCGCGCCGGGCGCTACCGGAGTCCGCAGGTGGTGCTGGCGCATTTTCAGGGTAGCCATGAGGGTCAGGTGTTGGCCGAGCTCGCCCAGCGTGAGCTGCTGATTCCGAAAAGCACTCGGGAGGCGGAGCTCAATGGTTTGGTCGAACATTTGCTAGAAAAGCAGCGCAAGCGCTCGCCTCAGGAAGAGTACGATGCGCTGCTGGCGCTGGAGCGCTCTGGACAGAGGCTGGATAAGGAGCAGCGTCAGCGATTGGCGAGTCTGATGATGGAGCTGGTTCAGCGCTCAGGAGACAGACCGGTCAAGAGCAATACATAGCGAGGGGTTGAATTACGACGCTTCAACACCACATATAGGGTTAGTCGCCAGGCGCTGGCCTAACCGAACAACCTAACACACCTGAATGACCGCGCAAATACGTTTCGCTGGAAAAAATCCCGCTATTTACGCTATACTGTTCGGCTTGTTGAGTTTAATCGATTCAGCGCCCCAGGTGTTTCATTCTTCTTCGTCGAGATAGGGTTTCTATGGCTGGAAATGCGCAGCAGCAGTCACGTCTGAAGGAGTTGATCGCGCGCGGCAAGGAGCAGGGCTACCTGACCTATGCCGAGGTCAACGACCATCTACCCGAGGATATCGCCGACCCGGATCAAGTGGAAGACATCATTGGCATGATCAACGACATGGGTATCAGTGTCGTTGAGGAAGCGCCAGATGAAGACACTTTGATGATGTCGGATCACTCCACGGACGAGTCCGCTGCGGAAGAGGCCGTTGCGGCGCTCGCCGCCGTGGAAAGCGACGTAGGTCGCACCACCGACCCCGTGCGCATGTACATGCGTGAAATGGGAACGGTCGAGCTTTTGACCCGCGAAGGCGAAATCGAAATCGCCAAGCGAATCGAAGAAGGCACGCGGGAAGTGATGTCCGCACTGGCGTATCTGCCGGGCGCGGTCGCGTCGATCCTCGAAGCCTACGACGCCACTCAGGACGAAGAAGCGCCTGGGCGCTTATCCGATCTTTTCTCTGGCTTCATCGACCCCGACGAAGGTATCCCCGGGGTTGCCGAGGCAGAAACGCCGGAACCTGACGTCGATACCGAGCTGAGCGACGATGACGATATCGATAGCGACGCCGACGATGACGAAGAAGACACCAGCGCCAGCGAAGGCGGTCCAGATCCAGAAGAGGCTAAAGCGCGTTTCGAGCAGATTCGTGAGCAGAACGCGGCGGTGGAAGCCGCGCTGGCCAAACACGGTCGTGGTAGCTCCGAATTGAAATTCGAACAGGAGCGCCTCGCCGAGCTGTTCTCGCCGATCAAGCTGGTGCCGAAGCACTTCGAGCGACTGGTAGGCCAAGTGCGGATCAGCGTCGAGCAGGTGCGTGCCCAAGAAAAAGCGGTCATGCAGCTGTGCGTCAAGAAAGCCAAGGTGCCGCGCAAGACGTTCATCAAGTCGTTCCCGGGCCACGAGTCGGATCAGACGTGGCTGGACGCCTTCCAAGAAGCGCAGCCCAAGTACGCTGACCGCTTAGAGCCACTGCGTGCCGATATCGCCCGTTCTCAGCGCAAGATTGCCTTCGAAGAGGACATGGTGCAGCTCTCGGTAGCCGATCTGAAAGAGGTCAACCGCAAGCTGTCGATTGGCGAAGCGAAAGCACGTCGTGCCAAGAAAGAGATGGTCGAGGCGAACTTGCGCTTGGTGATCTCGATTGCCAAGAAGTACACCAACCGCGGCCTGCAATTCCTCGATCTGATTCAGGAAGGCAACATTGGCTTGATGAAGGCGGTGGACAAGTTCGAATACCGTCGTGGCTACAAGTTCTCGACCTATGCGACATGGTGGATTCGTCAGGCCATCACTCGCTCGATTGCCGATCAGGCGCGGACCATTCGTATTCCGGTCCACATGATCGAGACGATCAACAAGCTCAACCGCGTCTCCCGTCAAATGCTGCAAGAGATGGGGCGCGAGCCGACGCCGGAAGAGCTGGGCGAGCGTCTGGAAATGCCTGAAGACAAGGTGCGTAAGGTGCTCAAGATCGCCAAAGAGCCGATCTCCATGGAGACGCCGATTGGTGATGACGACGATTCGCACCTGGGGGATTTCATCGAGGACGGCACCATGCTACTGCCGATCGATATGGCCACCGGCGAAGGCTTGATCGAAGCGACCCGCAACGTGCTGGGTGGTTTGACGGCCCGCGAAGCGAAAGTCCTGCGTATGCGTTTCGGTATCGACATGAACACCGACCACACGCTGGAAGAAGTGGGCAAACAGTTTGACGTTACCCGCGAGCGGATTCGTCAGATCGAAGCCAAAGCGCTGCGCAAGCTGCGTCACCCCAGCCGCTCAGAACCGCTGCGCTCGTTCCTGGACGAGTAAAGCCGCGAGTAGTGCAGAGTGAGTGGTGAATAGAGTAGCCACGAAGACCGAAAAGCCCGCCGTTCTCTGAACGGCGGGCTTTTTATGTTATGCCGTTTAAAGCTTAGAGCGTGTAGTAAGTGGCAGAGCCTGGACCAACCGGTAGGCCAAGAATAAACACCCAGATAAAGAACAGCACACTCCAACCGATCAGCATGAACAGCGTGTAAGGCAGCATGAGCGCCACCAGCGTGCCGATGCCCATGTCGTTACGATAACGGGTCGCCACCGCGAGAATCAGGCCAAAGTAGCTCATCATGGGCGTAATTAGGTTGGTGACGGAATCGCCGATCCTATACGCCGCCTGAATGACTTCGGGCGCGTAACCCATGAGCATCAGCATGGGGACGAAGATAGGGGCGGTGACCGCCCACTGCGCCGAGGCGCTACCCAGCGACAGGTTGACGAAGGCACACATGAGAATGAACAGCGCAAACAGACCGGGGCCTCGCAAGCCAAGGGAGTCCAACAGGTCAGCGCCCGCCACGGCAGTCACAGTGCCAAAATTACTCCAGTTGAACAGCGCCACGAACTGAGCGGCAAAGAACACCAGCACGATATAGAGGCCGAGACTGCTCATGCTTTTGGCCATGGCATCGACGATATCGCGATCGTTTTGCATGGTGCCCGCCAAACGGCCATAGACAAAGCCCAGTACGGTGAACGCAATGGCAACGATGACCACAATACCGCGTAGGAACGGCGAACCGCTCACGAGGCCCGTCTCTGGGTTGCGCAGAATGCCACTCTCCGGCACCACCATGACGGCCACTAACGCTACCAGCGCCAGGGCGGCTAAGCCCGTACCTTTGAGTGCCCGTTTCTCTGTAGCGGTCAGACCATCCATACGGTGCTGGTCGATATCGCTATCGGCATAGGCCGAATCGAATTTGCCAAGCTTGGGTTCGACGATGCGTTCGGTAACCAAACCGCCAATCAGGGTGACGAAGAACGTGCTGGCAAACATGAAGAACCAGTTAGCCTCAGCGCCAACGACGTAGGCAGGGTCGAGCAGGCGTGCGGCTTCTTGGGTGATGCCGGAAAGCAGCGGGTCGACCGTGCCGATCAAAAGGTTGGCGCTATAGCCACCGGAAACGCCGCAGAAAGCCGCTGCCAAGCCGGCCAGTGGGTGGCGACCCAAGGAATGGAAGATCATTGCGGCCAACGGAATGAGCACCACATAGCCAAGCTCGGCGGCCATGTTCGACATGATCCCGGCAAACACTACGGCGTAAGTCACGATGCGCGGAGAGCGGTTGAGCACCAGCGCGCGCATACTCGCCGATAATAGGCCGGAGTGTTCGGCAACGCCGACTCCTAACATGGCCACCAGCACCGTGCCCAAAGGTGCAAAACCGGTGAAGTTGGTCACCATATTGGTGACGAGAAGGCGTAGCCCTTCCGCATTGAGCAGTGAATTCACCGCAATCCACTCGCCCTCGTTCGCGGGGCGCGGGTCGGCGACGGATACGCCCAGGGCGGCAGCGATACCGCTAGCCAGCACGACCAGTACACAGAGAATGGCAAACAGTGTGACCGGGTGCGGTAATAGATTTCCCAGCCATTCGACGCTATCGAGAAAGCGTGTGAACGCTCCGCGGTTCAGGTTTTCTTCGCGATTTCGTGGGTTTGTCATAAGGTTTATATCGTTGGTAGGTTATTGTTTAGCAAAAATGCCTATGAAAACAGATCGGCTGACACTACGTTGATGGTGCCAAGGGCGCAAATGGCTTTACGTATAGCGAGATGTAAAAAATGAAACACCGCTGATGCGGGGCGTCAGCGGTGTTTGGCTGGGGGGATAAGTGATTGGTTAAGGCGTTTGCCGTGCGCGATAGATGCGTCGTGCGAGAAAGAGAAGCTCGATGGTGGCAAACAGAATCAAGCTGTAGCCGAGTAGTTCGATGGCCTCTTCGGCAATGTCTTTGAAGTCACGGATATAGTGCTCTTGCAACACGGCTCGCCAAAAATCTTGGCGTCCATAAAGGCGAGAAAAGATATAGGTGACCAGCACGCCTGCCGCAAATAGACCAAACGAGAAGGTGTTGCTGTAGTGGCGAAACTCTTCCAAAAACCGCTGGCGGTGAAAGATGACCCAGCCAAGACTGGGGAGCACGATCAGCGCGACGAGATATTTCCAGGTGTCTTCCGCCACGTAGTGATCGAGAAAGTAGTCCTGCTCACGCACGAGCGATGCGCCGATAAACGCCAGCAGCAGCAGCGTGACGGTGGGCCATACTTTCAATACGTGGCGAATATAGATCAGTAGCGCGCAGCAGCTTGCCAATACCAAGGTTTGTGTGAATTCGGTAAAACCAAGCTCGGAGTAGCGAACCTCGGGCAGGTAAAGCACTTCCAGGTAACCGCCTTGGGCGATACCGCCGATGGCGAGCGTGTACAGAGTGGCACGAAGTAGCGCGGTGCGAAAACTGATCGCCCAGGGGGGTGACGATGGCATACCAACATCCTTATTGGGGGTGAGGCGAGGAGAGTAAACATTCAGAAATGAATGTTCATTATATCGTCACTTTCCTGTGCTCGCACGTCTCACCTTCTATGCATGACTCGACGGACAGTCGATAACGCTGCAAAGTAAGAGTAACCAAGAAAATACCAAGCGGCGATGGTATCAAGTCGTCGTCACTACTAAGCATGACCGTTGAGGGGCGGGCACTATTATGGCCATTAGCGTGTTTGATCTGTTTCGAATAGGGATTGGGCCCTCCAGCTCGCATACCGTGGGCCCCATGCGGGCCGCGCGGGATTTCGTGATGTCACTGACCGTACCAGACGTCACCCGAGTGGTGGTAAGGCTGCATGGATCGCTGGCCGCCACTGGCGTTGGGCACGGGACCGATAGTGCGGTCATCATGGGGCTCATGGGTGAGACACCCGAAGCGATCGACCCGGACATCATTGCCGGGCGATTGGCCGGTTTGGATGACGGTAAGCCGTTGACGCTTCCCCACGGCCAGTCCCTGGTATTTCAGCGCGCTCAGGACATCGAATGGGACGACACCTGCTTGCCCTTCCACCCTAACGCCATGACGCTAACGGCCTACCATGACGATACGGTGGTTAGCACGAACACCTATTATTCGCTCGGCGGTGGGTTCTACGTGGACCAGGCCTGTGCCGATCAGGGGGGGCTGGATGAGGATAAAACGGCGCTGCCATACCCGTTCGAATCGGCCAATGAGCTGCTGGCATTGTGTCAGCAGCACGATCTGCGGATTAGCGAGCTGATGCTCGAAAACGAGAAAGCGTGGCGCAGCGAAGCGTCGATTCGCCAAACGCTGTTAACGATTTGGCACGCCATGCGCCAGAGTATCGATAACGGTTTGATGGCCACCGGGCGGCTGCCGGGTGGTTTGAACGTCCGCCGCCGCGCTCATTCGCTGCATCAGCAGCTGCTTGCACCGCCCGACCATCAGCGTCTCATCGTGACCAGTTTCTCGGTCATGGATTGGGTCAATCTGTTTGCCCTAGCGGTGAACGAAGAGAATGCCGCCGGTAAGCGAATGGTGACCGCGCCGACCAACGGCGCTGCGGGCATCGTGCCCGCCGTGCTGGCGTACTATCTGAAGTTCGAGCCGGACGCCTGCGATGCCGATGTGGTGGATTTCTTGTTGGCGGCGGGGGCCATGGGCATCCTGTGTAAAAAGAACGCGTCCATTTCCGGCGCTGAAGTAGGCTGTCAGGGGGAGGTGGGCTCCGCCTGCGCCATGGCCGCCGCGGGCCTTGCCGAGGTGCTGGGCGGCACGCCCAAGCAGGTAGAGAACGCTGCCGAAATCGGCTTGGAGCATAACTTGGGGCTGACCTGCGACCCAGTGGCAGGACTAGTCCAGGTACCCTGTATCGAGCGCAACGCGATCGCCTCGGTGAAGGCAATCAACGCCGCGCGTATGGCGCTACATGGCGACGGAGACCACTTCGTTTCGCTGGATAAGGTGATCCGCACCATGCGCGATACCGGTCGCGATATGCAGGACAAGTACAAAGAGACCTCGAAAGGTGGTCTCGCAGTCAATGCCATCGAGTGCTAATGAGCAGGTAACAGAGTGTCGATATGGTCGACCAAATGATCGACCAGCTGACGAATCTTGGGCGATAAGTGGCGGTGGCGAGGGTACACCGCCCAGACCGCCGTGTCGTGGTGTTGGAACGGCTCCAGCACCGACACTAACTCTCCACTGGCCAGATAAGGCGCCACGTAGTAATCCGGCAGCTGGGCGAGCCCCAGCCCTTTGAGGGCGGCATCCAGCAGGGCCGGTCCAGAATTAGCGCTCCAACATCCCTCTACCTTTACCTCCCGGCGCTGGCCGTTGACTTCGAAGAGCCAGTTGGGCCGCGAGCCGATCAGGCAGCGGTGCTGGCTCAATTCCGACAGGGTGTGTGGCCTGGGCGCTTGACGAAAGTAGGCGCTCGACCCCACCACGTACTCCTGGCGTTCACACAGCCGTCGGGCAATCAGGCTGGAGTCTTTGAGTACGCCCATGCGGATGGCAATGTCGAAGCCTTCCTCGATCAGCTCGACCGGGCGATTGGTAAAGTGCATGTGGACTTCCAACTGGGGGTGCAGGCGCTGGAAGTCGTTGACCAGCGGCGCGATATAGCGCTCGCCAAAGGTGGTGGCCGAGGTGAGCTTCAACAGACCTTGCGGGCTGGCTTGAAGTTCGCTGATGGCTTGCTCGGCGTCGCGCAGTCCGTCGAAGAGATGCCGGCAGTGCTCCACGTAAAGCGCCCCCGCATCGGTCAGCCGAATCTGCCGCGTGGTGCGGTAGAGTAGCTGCACGCCTAGCTGGTTCTCAAGCTGGCTGACCAAACGGCTGATATGCGAGGTAGAAACTTTGAGGTGTCGAGCGGCGGCGGAAAAGGTGCCCAGCCTGACCACCTCGACGAAGGCTTCGATACGATCCCAACGCTGCATGGCGAGCCCTTAATCGAGTGGATTGTTGCTCAGTGACAATAATCTTATGAGTGTATCCCGCTTTATCCCTCTCGCCTAGCTGACCTACACTGCAAGTCTCTCTCGCGTTTCCATGGAGTGTTTTGATGATGTCGATGATCTCTTCACGCTGGCCTCGGCGTGCTTTGGTGGCTGCTATCAGCACCGGTTGGATCGCTGCCGCTCAGGCAGAGGTGCCTGCCCAGCAGCAAGAGCAGGCACCAGGCTGGTTCCGTATGATGGTGGGCGATAGCGAAGTGACGGCGCTTTACGATGGCCATACCACACTAGACACTTCGCTCTTAAAGGGCATGGAGCAAGACGAGATTTTGCGTCATCTCGATGCACTGTTCATCGATGCAGAGAACGGCATGCAAACTGCCGTGAACGCTTTTTTGATCCACACCGGCCAGAACCTGGTGCTCGTCGATGCAGGATCGGCGGCGTGCTTTGGCCCCACCTTGGGGCAGGTCGAGCAGAATCTGCGTGCTTCGGGCTATGCGCCGGAAGAGGTCGATACGATCTTGATGACGCACCTGCACCCAGACCACGTCTGTGGTCTGGCAGACGAGAACGGTGACGCGGTCTACCCGAATGCCGAGCTGCGCGCCAGTCAAGGCGACGCTGACTTCTGGTTGGACGAAGAGCGCTCCCAAGCGCTTCCAGAGGAGGAGCGTGCCTTCTTTACCATGGCACAAGAGGCCGTGGCGCCCTATCAAGAGGCTGGCCGATTCAGCCCCTTTGCGCCGGGCGATGAACTGCTGATGGGGATCGTTGCTCAAGACACCCACGGCCATACGCCGGGCCATGCGAGCTTTATGCTCAATAGTGATGACGACGCCATGTTGGTATGGGGCGATGTCGTTCACAGCTACGGCGTACAGTTTGCTGACCCAAGCGTTGCCATCGAATTCGACTCTGATCCCGAGCAGGCCGTACGCACTCGTGAAGCCGTGCTGGAAAGTGCGGTCGAAGAGAAACACTGGGTGGCCGGTGCCCACATGCCCTTTCCGGGCATTGGTCATATCACCGAAGACGAGGAAGGTTATCGCTGGCTGCCCATCGAGTTTGGGCCGGTTTCTGGCGATAGCGAGTAACTGAATATAGCGAACGCGCCATGGCGTGTTCGATGACCGTGAACCCAAAGGAGTCACCATGAAATCACGCGCGGCAGTTGCACTCGAAGCGGGTAAGCCCCTAGAGCTGGTAGAGATCGATGTAGAAGGCCCGAAGGCGGGAGAAGTGTTGGTCAAAATGGCCGCTACCAGCGTGTGCCATACCGACGCTTACACGCTCTCTGGCGCCGACCCAGAGGGCAACTTCCCGGCAGTGCTCGGGCACGAGGGTGCGGGCGTCGTTCAAGAGGTGGGGGAAGGCGTCACCAGCGTCAAGCCAGGCGATCATGTCATTCCTCTTTACACTGCAGAGTGCGGCAAGTGCAAATTCTGCCTGTCAGGTAAAACCAACCTGTGCGGCAGTGTACGGGCGACTCAAGGCAAAGGCGTCATGCCTGATGGCACGTCGCGTTTCTCCCTAGACGGTAAGATGTTGCACCACTACATGGGGACGTCCACGTTCAGCGAGTACACGGTGCTGCCGGAGGTGTCCCTAGCGGTGGTGTCCAAAGAAGCACCCATGGACAAAATCTGTCTATTGGGCTGTGGCGTGACCACGGGCATTGGTGCCGTCTTGAACACCGCTAAAGTAGAGCCCGGCTCGACGGTGGCCGTGTTTGGTTTGGGCGCCATCGGCTTGGCGGTCATTCAGGGTGCGGTGATGGCCAAGGCGTCCAAAATCATCGCGATCGACGTCAATCCGGATAAATTCGCCCTGGCCAAGCAGTTCGGCGCGACGGATTTCGTCAATCCTAAAGATTACAGCGATCCGATCCAGCAGGTCATCGTCGATATGACCGATGGTGGCGTCGACTACTCTTTCGAGTGTATCGGCAACGTCAACGTCATGCGCTCGGCGCTGGAGTGCTGCCATAAGGGTTGGGGCGAATCGATCATCATTGGTGTGGCTGGCGCAGGCGAAGAGATCTCTACACGTCCATTCCAATTGGTCACGGGTCGTGTTTGGAAAGGGTCGGCGTTTGGCGGTGTGAAAGGGCGCAGCGAGCTGCCGGGTTACGTCGAGCGCTACATGAACGGCGAGCTCAATATCGACGACTTCATCACCCACGACATGCCGTTCGAGCAGATCAACGAAGCCTTCGACTTGCTGCACGAGGGCAAGAGCATTCGTACCGTGCTGCATTACTGAGTATCATCAAGTCAACGAAACCGGGTAAACGAACGCGGTAGGGGCGACCCTCCGCGTTTTCATCTTCTCGAGGAGCCTGCCCCATGAGCATGAGTGAAACCTTAGAACTGGTGTCGGCCAACCGCAGCAGCGGCGGCTGGCACAAGCGCTACCGCCACTACTCCCGGGCGCTTGACTGCGACATGGTCTTCGCCGTTTACCTGCCGCCGCAAGCGGAAAACGAGCGGGTGCCGCTGTTGTGGTGGCTGTCCGGGCTGACCTGTAATGACGAAAACTTCATGCAGAAGGCGGGCGCCCACCGGATTGCTGCTGAGCTTGGGGTGGCGATCGTCTGCCCCGATACCAGCCCGCGAGGTACCGATCTACCCGGCGAGCACGACAGCTACGATCTCGGCTCTGGGGCCGGTTTCTACGTCAATGCCACCCAAGCGCCGTGGAAGCCGCATTACCGGATGTACGACTATGTGATCGAGGAGCTACCGTCGGTCGTGCGCCAGCACTTTCCCGTCAATGGTCGTGAATCGATCAGCGGTCACTCCATGGGCGGGCACGGCGCGCTGATCCTTGCGCTGCGCCATCCCGGTCGGTTCCGTTCGGTCTCGGCCTTCGCGCCGATCGTCAATCCAATGAACTGCCCTTGGGGCCAAAAAGCCTTTACCAGCTACTTGGGCGACGACCAGTCGCGCTGGCGTCAATACGATGCCTGTGAGCTAGTGGCCAACGGTGCGTCTCGCCAGCGGCTGTTCATCGACCAGGGCGAGGCGGACCAGTTCTTGGAAGAGCAGCTCATGCCTGAGCGCCTGGAAGCCGTCTGTGAAGAGCACGATCACCCGCTGACATTGCGTCGCCAGCCGGGCTATGACCATAGCTACTTCTTCATCGCCTCGTTCATCGAGGATCATTTGCGCTATCATGCGGAACACCTCATGAAACGCTAAGGATTCCGAGATGCTCGATCGCGCGCTGCGCCGTTTTCTTCGTCTGCTATGGCGGCTTGTCTGGCGTGGTGCGCTGGGGTTCGTGGTGCTCTCCGTGGCGTTGGTGCTGCTATTTCGTTTCGTACCGCCGCCTGGCTCCATGGTGATGGTCGAGCGTAAAGTGCAGAGCTGGATCAACAGTGAGCCCATCGACATTCAGCGTCAGTGGCGTAGTTGGGAGCAACTGTCTAGCAATGCCAAACTGGCGGTGATCTCCGCAGAGGATCAGCGGTTCCCCCAGCATCGCGGGTTCGATTTCGTCGAAATGCGTCGCGCCTGGGAAGCAAGTCGAGACGGTGAGCGGCTGCGCGGCGCCAGTACCCTGAGCCAACAGACTGCCAAAAACGTGTTTCTATGGACCGGGCGTAGTTGGTTACGCAAAGGCCTAGAAGCGTGGTTCACTCTGTTGATCGAAACGCTCTGGGGGAAACAGCGAATTCTAGAGGTGTATCTCAACGTCGCCGAGTGGGATACCGGCGTGTTCGGTTTGGAAGCGGCGGCCAATCACTACTTCGGTGCTTCAGGCAGCGCGTTGACCGAGCGTCAGGCTAGTTTGTTGGCCGCCATACTACCCAGCCCACGTACTCGCAGCGCTTCCCGGCCCGACGCCCAGGTCGAGCGTCGCAGCCAGTGGATTCGTCAGCAGATGCGCAATTTAGGCGGCACGGCCTACTTGGAGCGGCTATGAGCGTAGAGGTAATGAGGTGGGCGTTTGACTGAGCCGCTTGGCTCAGTCGTATCGCACGGGTGCCACGGTAGGCAGTTCGCCGATCTGAGGGCGCGCAAAGTAGTAACCTTGCTGCACGGAAATGCCTAGCGCCAGCAGGCAGCGGGACTCTTCTCGGGTTTCGACCCCTTCAGCGACGAGCTGTGTGCCTAGGGTGCGTGCCAATGACACCATGCTCTTGAGAATGGCCTGACGACGCACGTTGCTATCGCAGCCCATGACCAGCTCGCGGTCGATTTTGAGGGTGTCGGGGCGAAGGTCGGTCAACAAATCCAAGTTGGCGTAGCCATTGCCGAAGTCATCTAGCGAGGTGGTAAACCCCATCCGTCGATAGCTATCGATAATATTACGCATATGCGCTCTATCGACGACACGCTCAGTTTCGGTGATTTCGAAGTTAAGCCGCTCGGTGGGCCAGCCCACGCGGCGTGACGTGTCGAGCGTGGACTGAATGCACGCCTCCGGTTCGTACACGGCATTCGGTAAAAAATTGATCGACAGCCGCTCGGTCATGCCCAGTTCGCTGGCAAGCTCGATGGCCTTTACGCGACAGGCTTGGTCGAAGCGATACATCAGCTCATCGGTCACTTGATTCAGGATCGAAAAGGCCGATTCGCCGTTAACTCCGCGCACCAATGCTTCGTAATACACCACTCGTCGTTGGGAAACATCGACAATGGGTTGAAAGGCCATCGTAAACGCAAAGGGAACTGGGGTATCGCATCGGTTGCAAACGCCGTCGACCCTGGCGCAGTGAGGTTGTGCAGTCATTTTTTCCAAGCCCTGGAAGATTCGTTTTTTTCGTATCGAATTATGTCGTCGAGGGGCGTACCACCATGACCACACCGATAATGGCAATGACCATGCCTGCCAATCCCAGCAGCGGCAAACGCTCATCGAATAGCCACCACGCCTGAAGCGCCGTGACTGGAGGCACCAGATAAAAGAGACTCGCTACACGAGAAGCCTCCCCCTTCTTTATCAAGGCCATCAATAGCAGGATAGCGGCAATTGAGAGAATCAGCACGAGCCAGCCAAGCGTGAGTATGAACGTTGTGCTCCACTCCACCTCGCGGCTTTCGAACAGTAGGGCGCCAATGCCCAACAGTCCACCTGCCGCCATGTACTGGATCGCTGCGCCCGACAGCAGTGGCATGCTGGTGCAGTAGCGCTTTTGGTATAGGGTGCCAAGCGAGATACCCACTAGGGCGGCCATCACGCTCACCAACGCACCCATCCCGAAGCCGCTAAAGAGCGTGCTGCCGAGCTCCAGCTTACTGCCCAGAACCAAGCTGATGCCGACCAATCCCAACAACAGGCCTAACCACTGCCGTCTGGTCAACCGCTCGCCGAGCAGCGGTCCTGCGCAGGCGGCGGTGAGGAGTGGCTGCAGGCCGACCAAGAGCGCAGCCAGACCTGCAGGCATGCCCAAATAGATACCGTAAAATACACCGCCTAAGTAGGTGCCATGGACCAGCAAACCCGATACCGCAATATGTTTCCATAACGTAGGTGATGAAGGCCAAGAAATACGCATTACCCATATCAAGGGAGTCAGTAGCAGTAGGGTGAGTACGAAACGGATGAACAAAAAGGTGAAGGGTTCGGCGTAGGGGAGGCCAAATTTTGCGCCAATAAAGCCAGTACTCCACAACAGAACGAACAGGCCTGGCATGGCAGTCAAACCAAGGGAGGCAGCGTCCTTATCTGTTAACTTTCTGAAATTAATAGACATAATCTTCCTGGAGTAGCATGATTCGTGAGTTGGGTGACTTACGCTTTGTTCTTTTTGTTACTGAGTTTTACATAAAAGATTGAACCAGCGCCCAAACGACGCGTCACACTGGGCACATTCATAACGCGCCAATGAGGTTTCTTACCATGCAACGTATGACTGCTTTGTTCTCTGCTGCACTTCTTGCGACGGGTCTGATGGCGGGCACCGCTCACGCCCAACAAGCCGACGGTCAAGCGCAAGACCCAATGGCTACTCAACAAGCCCCGACTCAGGATTTTTCTGATCAGCAGCTACAGCAGTTCGCCGATGCTTCTCAAGAAATCGCCGTGATCTCGCAAGAGTACACACAGCGTCTGCAGGAAGCAGAAGACGAAGCCGCACAACAGGAAGTACGCGCTGAAGCTAACGACCGCATGATCGAAGTCGTCGAAGATAGCGGCTTGGATGTCGATACGTTCAACGCAATCGGTCAGTCCATTCAGCAAGATCCAGAAATGATGCAGCGCGTTCAGGAAATGGCTAGCCAGTCGTAAAGGCCATGAATTGAATGTTTTACCCAAGGCTATGTGGATAGTGCCAGATTTTCCTTAACGTGCGAAGTAACTGTCACGCCGCAAGCCGACCAAAGCCCAACGTACATGCGTTGGGCTTTTTTTGTGCGGGTCATTGAGTCCGGCACTTTCGTTTCACCTCAAAGGGTTGTCCAAGGTGAATGTTCACGACACACTGAGACCAGGACGGCCTATTGTCGTCCCATGATGCATCAAAGCACCGTCCGTTCAACAGAGTCAGCGCCCAGCAGGAGAGCGTATGGACGTCGAGTTATTAGAAATACGCCAGCACATGGGGCAGTTTCCCCCGTTTGATGGCTTATCGGATGAACTGCTGGATGCGATTGCCGAGCAGGTAGAGGTAAGCTACTTCAAAACGGGCAGCGATATTCTGGCGCTCAACGATACCCTCGACGAGCTTTGCTACATCCGCAGCGGCGCGGTCGAGGTGTATCGTCGCCAAGGAGAGCTCTACAACCGCTTGGGCGAGGGCGATATTTTTGGTCACTTCAGCCTGCTGCGAAATCACAAGGTTCGCTTTCCTGCCAAAGCCATTGAAGACACGCTGATTTACTTTATTCCCGACGCGGTATTTCAGCGCCTATGTGAAGAGGACGATGACTTTGCCGACTTCGTCGAACTCGAGCGCCCACGGTTAGAAACTGCCGCAGAGCAGCAGAAGAAGTCGAACGACATGATGGTGACGCGTATTCGCAAACTGGTCACCCGCTATCCGGTCATGGTGGAGGCGACGACGAGTGTCCAGCAGGCGGCTAGGCAAATTATCGATGCCCAGGCGTCTGCGGTGTTGGTCATCAAAGAGGGGAGTGATAACCCTCGCTATAGCTTTCAGGATAGCGAAGGCCAAATTTGGCAGATGTGCGGCATTCTCACCGATAGCGATTTCCGCACGCGGGTCGTGGCCGAGGGGCTATCGCCCAGCACCCCTGTGGGAGAGGTTATCTCCGAGCGGCTGATTACCGTCCAGTCCGATGCATCCGTGTATGAAGCGATGCTGACCATGCTGCGTAGCAACGTCCATCACCTCCCGGTACTCTACCGCCAGCGCCCGGTGGGTGTGGTGCACCTATCCGATATCATTCGCTACGAAACGCACAGCGGACTCTACCTGGTGAGCAATATCTTCAACCAGTCCAGTGCACAAGGGCTTGCCAAGCTGGCGCCCGACGTTCGAGCAGCGTTCGTACGCATGGTGCAGGAGGGCGCAAACTCGCAAATGGTGGGCAGCGCGCTCTCTACCATCGGCCGCAGCTTCACCCGCCGACTGCTGGAGTTGGCAGAAGATACGTTGGGTCCGCCGCCGGTACCCTACTGCTTCATGGTCAATGGCTCCATGGCGCGTAACGAGCAGAGCATCGTCACGGATCAGGATAACGCGCTGATTCTCTCCGATGACTTCGTTGCCGAAGAGCATGATGAGTACTTCCATGCGTTGGCCGCGTTCGTCAGCGACGGCCTTGCCGCCTGTGGCTATACGTACTGCAAAGGGGATGTCATGGCGACCAACCGGCAGTGGCGTCAGCCGTTGGCGGTATGGAAGCGCTACTTCCAGGACTGGATGGCGAACCCAACGCCCGAGAAGCTGCTGCACAGCTCGATCTTTTTCGATCTCGATAGTGTTTACGGGGAGGACCTGTTCGTTGAAACGCTGCAGGATTTAATTGCCCAAACGGCTCCCAAATCACCGCTGTTCCTGGCGGCCATGGCGCGTAATGCGCTCAATCGCACCCCACCTTTGGGCTTTTTCCGCACTATCGTCATGGAAAAAGATGGCAAGCACAACAACTCCATCAACCTCAAGCGACGCGGCACGGCGCCGATGGTAGATTTGATTCGTGTGCATGCCTTGGCCTGTGGTTCTAAAGCGCAAAGCTCCTTTCAACGGTTGGACGACATCAGCAAAACCCAGCTGCTAGCCACCGGGGTGAGTGACAAACTCAGCTATGCGCTCGAGTTCTTGTGCATGTCGCGGATCCGTCACCAAATGATCGACCTGCAGGAGGAGCGTGAGCCGGACAATAATATCGAGCCGGAGAACGTAGAAGACAGCGAACGGCACACCCTAAAGGATGCTTTTCAGGTGTTGAGCAATGCTCAGAAGTTTTTGAAGTTCCGCTACCCCGTTCCCACCCAACGGCAGAGGCGCTGATATGCACGGTATTCGTCCGCGCCAAAAGGTCACTCAAGCCGATTGGAAGGGCTATATGGCCGCTCGGGCCGAGCGGGCCAAAGATGACACCTTGATACGCTTTTTCGATACGCCGATGCCTGATCCCGAGACGCCGCTGTCCGAGGTGCCGCTCGTCGCGCTGGATATGGAAACCACCGGACTCGATGAGCGACGCCATGCGATCGTCAGCATTGGCGTCGTGCCGTTTACGCTAGGGCGTATATCCATGGCTCAGCGCCGTTACTGGGTAGTGAAACCGCCCCGTCCGTTAGATGAGGACTCGATAGCGTATCACCACATCACGCACTCGGAGATTGCCGATGCGCCAGACTTGGATAGCGTGCTAGACGAGCTGTTGGCGGTGTTGGCCGGGCGGGTCGTGGTGGTTCACTTTCGTAATATCGAGCGACCTTTTCTCGATGCGGCGGTGAAGGCGCGCCGTGGTGAGGGAGTGTTGTTTCCCATGATCGATACCATGTCGTTGGAAGCGCGGTTGCATCGACAAACACTGTGGGCCCGCTTTCGCCGCTGGCTGGGTCGTCCGCCGGTATCGATTCGCCTCAACGCCAGCCGCGAGCGCTACGGCTTACCCGTTTACCAAGGCCACCATGCGCTCATTGATGCTCTGGCCACTGCCGAGCTTTTGCAGGCGCAAATCGCCAATCGCTATAGCCCTGAGACGCCTTTAAAAGCGCTGTGGTGTTAGCGCTCGCACCTTCTTTGCAAAACGGGCAGCCCTTGGGCTGCCCGTTGACGTCTTGCCGAGTTGAAGCTGTTACTTACACTGCTTTGGGTTCGCTCATCAAGCCTTTGATGATGGCGTAGCAGGCCACCAGTAGAATGATGGTGAACGGGAACCCGGTCGACACGGCCATGGTTTGCAGCGCGGTCAAACCGCCCCCCAGCAGCAGTGCAATGGCAATCGCGCCTTCGATGATCGCCCAGAACACGCGCTGCGGTTTCGGTGCATCGACCTTGCCACCTGCGGTAATGGAGTCGATGACCAGCGAGCCAGAATCCGACGAGGTCACGAAGAACACGATGACCAGCACGATGGCGATGAACGAGGTGATCTGTGACAGCGGCAGTTGCTCGAGCATGATGAACAGCTGCAGATCCACGCCTGCGTCGCGCACGGCCTCGATGCCTTGGCTGACGTACTGATCGATGGCGGTGCCACCGAAGGTCGTCATCCACAGTACCGAAACGACGGACGGCACGATCAGCACGGAGACCAGGAACTCACGTACGGTACGGCCGCGGGATACCCGCGCAATGAACATGCCGACGTACGGAGACCAGGAGATCCACCATGCCCAGTAGAAGGCCGTCCAGCCTTGGCTAAAGTTCGCGTCTTCACGGCCAAAGGGGTTCGACAGCGCCGGAAGATGAACCACGTAGCTCAATAGGTTCTCGAAAAAGCCGGTCGCGATCAGCAGCGTCGGGCCGACACCGATCACGAAGAACAGCAGCGCGGCAGCCATGGCGATGTTGATTTTCGACAGCAGCTGTACGCCCTTGTCGACACCGGCAACGATCGAGCCAATCGCTATCATCGTGATACCGATGATGAGCAGAATCATCGTGATATCACTTTCCGGCGCGCCAAACAGATAGGTCAAGCCAGCAGCGGCCTGGGTAGCGCCCAGCCCCAGTGACGTGGCCAGACCAAACAGTGTGGCAAACACTGCCAGAATGTCGATCAAGTGGCCCGGCCAACCCCAAACGCGTTCACCCAGTAGCGGGTAGAACACCGAGCGCATGGAGAGCGGCAAGCCTTTGTTGAACGAGAATAGCGCCAATGACAGAGCCACCACGGCATAAATCGCCCACGGATGCAGACCCCAGTGGAAGATCGTTGCCGCCATGCCCAGCGCCGCTGCGCCTGCCGTATCGCCCTCAGCGCCAGCCAGCGGTGCCCAGTCGCCACCATCCAAAGAGGTGCCGAAGTGGGTCAGCGGCTCATTGACGCCAAAGAACATTAGCCCAATGCCCATACCGGCGGCGAACAGCATCGAAAACCAGCCGGCATAGGTAAAGTCCGGCTTGGCATCTGCCCCGCCAATGCGGATTTTACCCAGGGGAGAGACGATCAAACCCAGGCAAAGAATGACGAAGATATTGGCGGCCAAAATGAAGAACCAAGCCAGATTGCCGGTCAGGAAGCCAAAAACGGCGTCGTAGATCGGCGAAATCGTATCTTGCAGTGCCAAGGTGAGTATGACGAACAGCAGCACCACGAGTGACGAAATGGTGAATACCTTGCCGTGTAGGTCAAGGTTGAAGCCCATTGCACTCGTCGTAATGTTGTCTTGGCCGATCACGTAATCGGTATCGATCAGGTTAGCCGGGCCATCAGGGGCGGGGATGCCTTCTGATACCGGCTCATCAGCGGGACGCTTAGAGTCAGGATTATCCACGGGAGCCTCTCCATGTCGGACAGAAACCGCCAAACGCACCTGGATGGACCAGCAGTTACCTTCTGGCCAATCACAAATGCATTAGCAGGCGTGTATTACATCAGTAACAGTAGCAAACGTTGCTTAATCTTTGTTCAACGCGCGGGCACGTTAGCACGAAAAAACGTCACATTTACAACGACGACAGAGGGCCGAAGCCCTCTGTCATTTAACGCTCGGGGCAGAGTATGACTAGCCGTTGAGCCACTGCTCGACCACGTCTTGGTTCTCTTCTACCCACTGCTTGGCATTTTCGTAGGGGTCGCTGCCATCTTCTTGGTTCATCAGCATCACCTCGCCCATCTGCTCGGGCGTCCACTCGAAGGCATCCAGAATGGCGTAGGCTTCTGGCATGTCTTCTTCCAGACCGCTACGTACGACGGTATGGATCTGCTCGGCACCGCCGTAGACGTTTTCTGGGTCTTCGAGGTATTTCAGATCGAACCGAGCAAACATCCAATGCGGCGTCCAGCCAGTGACGACCACATCCTCTTCGTTTTGGATGGCGCTGGCCAAAGCAGCCGTCATGGTGGCACCGCTGCCGCTGCGCAGGTTCAGCCCGAGGTCATAGGTATCCACGACCTCTTCGGTGAGTGCCATCAGGCCAGCACCGGGGTCAATACCGATAATCTCGCCGTTGAAGCTGTCGGCGTTGTCGTTCAGATCGGCGATGGAGTCCACGTCGGTGTACTCAGGTACGACCAAGCCGAGTTTGGTGCCATCCAGATTGGGGCCTAAATCTTCGGTATTGTCACCGACACGCTCCATGTAGTCTGCGTGGGTCGTCGGCAGCCAGGCGGCGACGATGGCATCGGCATCACCCGTGGAGAGGGCTTGGAACATGGCCGCTGCGGACAGCGAGGTCAGTTCCACCTCGAACCCTGCCTGCTCGAGAACCGCAGCAATGACGTTAGTGGAAGCGACTTCAGAGGACCACTCGACATAGGCCAAGTTGACCGTGCCTTGATCTTGGGCGTGGGCCAGGCTGCCAGCGGCTAGCCCGGTACCCGCGACCAGGGCCAAAGAGGCGAGACGGATGCGGTGATTCAACGTACGCGTTTTCATTCACTTGCTCCCTGTTGATGGGCAGTGGCACTTGCCACTGCGGTATGAAGAGGTCGTTCTTTGCTTACTTCAAGGTCTTGACCTTAATGATCGCTTGAATCGATCAGCATGGTCATTCATGACCGGTGGTTCAAGCATGCCAATCAACGCAGCGCTCAATGCTAAGACGAGCGGCGCGATTTGCGCAGCGACTGCGTCAGACGGTCCAGCAGCATGGCTAGAATGACCACGGCAATCCCGGCCTCGAAGCCATCCCCTGGACGCAAGCGCTGGATGGCACGCCAGACTTCGCTACCCAAACCATCGGCGCCAATCATGGCGGCAATGACCACCATCGACAGGGCCAGCATGATGGTTTGGTTGATGCCCGCCATCACCGTGGGCAGCGACAGCGGCAACTGCACTTTGAACAGTTTTTGGCCTCGCGTGGCACCGTAGGCGTCGGCAGCTTCGATGAGTTCGGTCGGCACTTGGCGGATGCCCAGTGTAGTAAAGCGAATGGCGGGCGGCATGGAGAAGATGACCGTGGCAAAAATCGCCGACACCGAGCCAATGCCGAAAAACGGGATGGCAGGGATCAGGTACACGAACGCGGGCATGGTCTGCATGAAGTCCAGCACGGGCATGATCAGCCGGTAGAGTCGCTCGGAAAGCGCCGCGGCGATGCCTACGGGCAGCGCGATGACCACCGCCACTAGTGTGGCAATCACCACCAGCGTCAGCGTTTCGATCATCGGGTTCCAAAGCCCCAGGTTCCAGATCAACGCAAGCCCAGCCGTGGCGCCAATCGCCAAGCGCATGCTGGCGAGTTTCCAGCACAACAGGGCAATGATCGCCAGCAACGCCCACTCGGGCAGCCACATCAGGCTATCGTTCAAACTATTGATGCCGGTTTGCGTAATACGCGAAATGCCGCGCGTCACGGCGGAGTATTCGCTGGTCAGCCATGTCAGGCCGGATTCAATCCAACTACCTAAAGGAATGCGTGTTATCTCCATTACTGTTCTCCTGCTCGTGCCAGTTCATCCAGGACTGCGCCTTTTACCACGACGCCCAATAGGCGCTGCTGCTCATCGACCACGGCAATGGGGTAGCTCTTCTCGCTGAACATGGCGAAGAGGTGCTGCAGCGGCTCGTCTGGCGGCACTTTGCGGAAATCTTGGGTCAAGTAATCGGTGATGGTGTCGGCTTTCTCCTCGATGGCACGGCTAGCAGCGTCGGCCTCCAGCAAGCCCAATAGCTGGCGGTCACGGTCGGTCACATAGATGGAGTCGATGCTGTGATCACGCATGCGGTGCAGTGACGTACGCGGGCCATCGCTGTCGCGGGCGGTGGTGCGCACCGGGCGCATGGCGCTTTCGGCGGTCAAGATACGAGAACGATCGACCCCTTCGATGAAGCGGCGCACGTAATCATCGGCAGGCTTGGTCAAAATCTCCTCGGGCGTACCGATCTGCACCACCTCGCCATCTTTCAGCAGCACGATGCGGTCGCCGATATTGAGCGCCTCATCCAAGTCGTGAGTAATGAAGACCGTAGTCTTCTGCATTTTGGTTTGCAGCTGCAGAAGCTCTTGCTGCATGTCCTTGCGGATGAGCGGATCAAGGGCTGAGAAGGCCTCGTCCATGAGCAGTACGCTGGCATCGTTGGCCAGTGCGCGGGCAAGTCCTACTCGCTGCTGCATACCGCCCGATAGCTGGTTGGGGTAGGCATCTTCCCAGCCTTCCAAGCCCACCTGCTTGAGCGCGTTGTGGGCGATCGACTGCCGCTCGGACTTCTCTACCCCGCGAATCTCCAAACCAAATTCGGCGTTCTGCTGTACCGTCCGGTGAGGGAAAAGCGCGAAGTTTTGAAACACCATCGAGAAATGACGGCGGCGGCACTCCAGCAGCGCTTTCTCACCCAACGTGGGGATGTTCTCTCCGTCGATGATGATCTCGCCTTCGGTCGTATCGATCAGGCGATTCAAGCAGCGAATCAGCGTGGATTTACCCGAGCCAGACAGGCCCATGATGACCAGTAGTTCACCTTCGTAGACGTCGAAGGAGATATCGGAAAGGCCGAGGGTTTGGCCGGTTTTTTCGAGAATCTCAGGGCGTTTGAGGCCCTGGTCGCGTAACTCGAGGGCTTTTTTGGGCTGTTTGCCAAAGACCTTGCTCAAGCCGCGTACCTGAATTTTGACAGGGCGTGTCTCGTCCATCAGCGGTGCCTTTTGATTGAATGAGCAGCCTTGTGTCGTTACTCAACGCGCTTACCTGCGGCCTAGATGTGCTTCCTGCAAGCAGCGACACAAAACGGTTCATAAGTAGGAGTTAAGATTATATTTAACAAGTTATTACAAATTATTATACATAAGTGAGCAGGATGTGCCACAACGCTCCCGCTCACCCCGTCAATTTACGCCACATGTGCCATTTTGAACCCCCACCCATGACCCTGTCGTGACAGCGAGCGGTGGCTACGCTTTTTTAATAAGTTAATGTTTTTAAAAAAAATAAATATATTTTTTTCAATGTTGGCACGAAGTGTGAAGGTGTCTTTTTAGAAAAGCTTGGCAAGTGACGCAAGCACGTTAGTCGAAAAAGGAGGCAATCTTTATGGATAAACAAGTGAGCCAATCGCGCAAGCGTCCACACATGCTGACACTCTGCATGTTAGCCGCAACCGTTAGCACCTTAGCCCTGGCGGGGTGTGGCAACGGCGAAGAGGAAATGCCCCCGGCGCAGCAACCTGACACTATGGAGCAGGACGCGACGACCACGACGGCTCCGGCTTCCGGTAACGAGCCTACCATGGCAGACGAGCCGATGAATGAAGACCCGGGCTTAGGCGAAGATCCCGCGGCGACGCAAGAGCCAATGCCGGGTGAGAATACGCAAACGGGCGCTGTCAATGATCCTGAAGAGAACCCTGGTTTCGGTGAAGGTACCGATCCCATGCCCGGTGCAAGCGATACCACTACCGACGACGTTAACAGTACCGATGATGAAGACGACATGACTAACGGCCAATAGCCGTCAACGCTCCCTACGATGGTAAGCCGACCCAGCTGTCTGTTCCCTGCGGCTGCTCCACACGGTTTATCATCCTTTCGCCCCCGCGCCCGCGGGGGCTTTTTTTGCTTGTTTAAAGCGTATGACGGTGAGTTTGGGCGGTTGCAAGTTACCCGTCAGCCGCTAAGGTTAGGGGGAGCAGACGCTGCTTTGGCGGCTGCTAGCCCATGAACAAGGAAGGAGAATGGACATGATGTCACGATTACGCAATGCGCGTGGGACGGCGCTACTGTTGAGCGCACTGCTCATGGCGGGCGTGCTGACAGGCTGCGGTGATTCCGAAGCACCGACCACCGATTCGGAAGTGCCGACCGACGAACCTCAAGAGCCCATGGATACCGGCCCCATGGCGAATGATGGGCAAGCGACACGTGAGTCGCCCGGCGATGGCGTGAGTGAACCGGAGTAAGCATGAAAAAGCCGGTCGGCGAGTGCGACCGGCTTGGACTTACTCCTCGCTATCTTCCAAACGCCGATAAAGAGTGCGGCGGGCGATGCCTAATACTTCGGCCGTCCGCCGTTTATTTCCCCCTGTCGCTTCCAACACTTTGCGAATATAGCGCTTTTCCACCTCTTCCAAACTTGGCCAGCGGGCTGGCGCGGGTGCCGGAATTTGCGTGCCTGGTAGTACCTCCCCGCTTAGAGTGGGCGTCGTGTCGGTACTGCTCTTTTGCTGGCCGGACTGTTCGCGCAGGCGCTCGGGGAGATCCTGATGCTGTAGCACGCCTGCTTCGCTGAGCGTGACCGCGCGCATGATCGCGTTCTCCAACTCGCGCACGTTGCCGGGATAGGAGTAGTTCAACAGGCTATTGAGGGCCTCTGGCTCGATCTGCTCGATCTGTTTCCCTTGGGTGTCGGCATGTTTGTCGATCAAGGCGAACACCAAGTGCTCGATGTCCGTGCCGCGCTCACGTAGCGGTGGAATGCGTAGCGAGAAGGTTTCCAGGCGGTAAAACAGGTCGCTACGGAAGTTCTCCTGCTCGATCTCTTTCTCCAGGTGGCGGTGCGTAGCGGCAATGATGCGCACATCCACCGGTTCCTCCCGCTCACCGCCCACGGGGCGTACGGTTTTCTCTTGCAGGGCGCGCAGCAGCTTGGCCTGCAGATTGATCGGCATTTCACCAATCTCATCGAGGAATAGGCTACCGCCTTGGGCACTTTGGAAAAGCCCTTTTCTGGCCTCGTTTGCGCCCGTGAAAGCGCCTTTTACGTGGCCGAAGAATTCGCTCTCCATCAGATCGGCAGGAATACTGGCGCAGTTCACGGGCACGAAGGGCGCGTCGTGACGGCTACTTTCCTGGTGGATCGCCCGGGCCAGCAGCTCTTTGCCGGTGCCGCTTTCACCCAGAATCAAAATGGGCGCATCGCTTTTCGCCAACCGAGAGGCATCGTGAAACAGCGACTGCATGGCCGGACTTTTACCCACGATGCCGTGGAAATGGCTGAGCTCCGTATCATGAGACAGCGACAAGCGCTGACGCTCCAGTACGCGAAAAACGGCGTCACGAATGGCATCCAAATCGAGCGGTTTGGTCAAAAAGTCATCGGCACCTAGCTTGAGGGCTTCTACCGCCTGATCGATGGTGCCAAAGGCGGTAATCACGATGATGCCTAGCTCGCTGCCGCTCTGGCGCAGCTGTTGAAGTAACTGAATGCCGGTCATGCCCGGTAGCCGTACATCGGTAATCATCATCGCCACCGGCGTATGGCTCAGTAGGGCAATGGCTTCTTCTGCGCTGGGGACACCCAGTGTGTCGTAGCCCGCGTCGTTGAGCTCCTCCTCTAGCAACTCACGGATAGCGGCGTCATCTTCCACCACCAATAACGGTAAAAGGTGTTCCTGATGGGTCACAAACGTCGTCCTCAAGCGGATGCGGTTTCACTAAGGGGCAGCGTAATTTCAAAGCCAGCGCCGCCAAGTGCGCTGTCAAATACGCCAATCGTCCCGCCGTGGTCGTTGATAATGCGGTGCACCATCGATAATCCCAAGCCGCTGCCTTGACCCACCGGCTTGGTGGTGAAAAAAGGATCGAACACTTGGTGATGGTGCGATGCAGGTATGCCGGGCCCGTCGTCTTCAACCCAAAGGGTCAACTCTTCACTGTGTGCCTGCGCGCGCACACGAATGTGGCTGACCTGGGGAGCTTGGGCGGCATTGCGTAATAAATTGGTCAACACCTGAACGATTTGCTGACCATTGACCAATAAATGGGGTGTCGGAGTGGGAAGATCAATATCCAGGTGGATATTTCGTGGTTCCAGCTCCTCTTCGACCAGCTCGCTGGCGCTGATGATAAGCTGATCGAGCGCTTGGTGTCCTTTCTCTACGTTATGTTGTCGGCCAAGCTCCATCAATTGACGAACGATATCGACGATACGTTCCACTTCGCCACGTATCCTGCCCAGCCGTGCCCGCTCATCGTCGCCAATCGTATCGCGGCGTGCCAGTCGTTGGGCTTGACCGTTGATGACCGTCAACGGGGCGCCGATCTCGTGGGCGACCCCGGCGGCGAGCACGCCCAGCTCGGCCAGCTTTTTGGATTTGCGCAGGCGTTTTTCCAGCTCGATTTCACGGCGCTGGCGGGCATCGATGTCGCGATCTTTTTCGGCCATGGCATCCAGCATGCCATTCAGGCCAGAGGCTAAGCGGCGATACTCCGTGGGGCCATCTGCCGTGGCCCGCTGGCTGCGGTCACCATCTTCGACCAAGAGCATGACGCGCAGCAGGCGGTTGAGCGGCCGCTCGATGTAGTGACGAAACCCCCACCAAATGCTGAACACGATGCCCGCCGCGCCAATGACGAAGACCAGCACCGCCACGATGCTAATGAAACCGGTGTAATTCTCGATGCCGGTATTGAGGCGGTTGACCTGCAGCACGCCCAGCACCGTGCCATCTTGGGTGCGCAACGGCGTCAGGGCGGAGTAGTAGGTCCAGCCCTCCTGCTGACGGTAGCTGCTATGCATGTCGCCGGTTTCGATGACCTGCTGGATCTCTTCTGGTGTGAAGAGATCTTTACCCAACCCTAAACCATATACTTCACGCCCTTGGGGATCGAATACGTACGCGCCATAGATACGGTGAAACGAAAACGCCGACTGCAGCGCCTCTTCCAACGGGGTGGCGCTGTCGCGGGCTACCGCATAGCTCAACGACGTGCTCAGCGCGCGAGTAATGATCTCGACTTCGGTTTGCAGTTTGGAGCGAACGTTGTCTTCCAGCGATTTGATCGCCACCAGACTGAACACCACCAGGATCACGAAGAGCGGCACGATGACCGTTAAGATGATGAGGTTACGTAATCGCATCGTGCTTCCTGGTGGTGTCTCGGGAGTCGAACAAGGTTAGCGCTGCGTGGGCGTCAAGCGATAAAGGCTGCCCTGGCTACCGTCGGTTAGCAAGTAAATCGCCTCATCGGGCCCTTGGCGAACGTCGCGGATACGGCCAATCTCGCCTTCCAGAATCAGCTCTTCATCGGCCACTTGACCCTCGTCGAGGGTGAGGCGCAGCAGCTTTTGGCTGCCCAGGCCGCCCGCCAGCAAGCTACCTTGCCAGGGTGCGAAGGCATCGCTGGTCACTTCGGCCAAGCCAGAAGGGGCAAAGCGCCCCTCGAAGCGGTAAACCGGGTCTTCCATGCCGGGTTTGGATTCCACACCGATGGGTTCGTTGGTGGCATAATCGTTGCCCAAGCTCACCTCCGGCCAGCCGTAGTTGTTGCCAGGCACGATCTGGTTCAATTCATCGCCGGTGCGCGGGCCGTGTTCGGTGGCCCAGGACTCACCATTACTTAGCACGGTCATGCCCTGAATATTACGGTTGCCCAGGGTGTAAATCTCATCCAGCGTATCGTCGTCATCCACGAAGGGATTGTCATCGGGCACGCCGCCGGTCTCGGTGAGCCGCAGCGTAGAGCCCGCATGGTCACCGCTGTCCTGGGCACGGGAAGGGTCGACGCCACGGTCGCCAATGCTCATCAGTAGCGTGCCATCCTGGAGCCACGCTATACGAGAACCGTAGTGTCGGCCGGGGGAGGAGGCGCGATCCTGCTCGAACAAATGCTCGACGTCGCCCAAGGCGTCGTCTTGCCACTTGACGCGCGACAGCGCCGAGCGGCTTTGGCTGCCTTCTGGCTTGCTCCAGGTGAAGTAGATCCAATCGTGCTCGCCGTCGCCGAACTCAGGGTGCAGGGCCACGTCGAGCAGGCCTCCCTGGCCGTTTTGGCTGACGCTGGGCAGGCCGCTCAGTTCCTCGACGCGCCCCTCGGCGTCGACCAGATTCAACTCCCCGCTGCGCTCGCTGACCAGGTAGCGGCCATCGGGCAAAAACGCCACCGCCCAGGGATTCTCGAAGCCATCAGCCACGCGCTCGATAGTGATGGCTAGATGATCGGTGTCGAGTGCTTGGTGAACGACGTTCGCATGGGCAGCGCTGGCAAGCAGAAGCCCCGTTAAAGAAGGGGCCACCCAGCGAGCGGCGCGATGGCAGAGCGAGCGGGGGTGTGGCGTTTGCGGTCGAATGGGCAGGGCGTATCGCATGGGCATTGTATGTCCTCGAGTGGCGCAACGTCTGTAGTAGTCTAGCAGTGACTGCCATCGACGGGTGGGGGTTCCCCAGCGCTACATCAATAGCGCCAGCAAGGCCGGTAAATAGAACAGTGCCATCAAGGTCGAGCAGAACACGAGGCTGGCCACATAGGCCGGTTCGCGTTGGGCGCGTTGGGCAAATAGGTAGTTGAAGACCGCCACTGGCATGCACATCTGTACCACCAGAATGTTCTGCGCCAGCGGCGGCAGGCCTAGCCAGCCAGCGATGAACCACGCGGCCGCCGCGGCCAGGGGAATGCGGATGAGGCTGAAGCCAACCCCAGAGCGCAGGCTTTTCACCTGAATGCTGGCGAGCGATACGCCAAGCGTGATGAGCATGAGGGGCACGGTAAAGCCCGACATGAGATCGACCGTATTGGCCATCCATAGCGGCAGCGGGGTCTCGGTCAGCAGCAGCGCCATGGAGATGACGATGGCATACACTGTCGGGGTTTTGAGCAGAGTTTTAACCGGGTTGCCCTGGCTACTGAGCACCGCTCCCAAGGTGAATTGAAACAGCGAGACCGTCACCATGACCGTAATGCCGTAAGCAAAGCCCGCGCTCCCAAAGGCGTACAGCACCACCGGCAGCCCCATATTGCCCGTGTTGGGATACATCATCGGCGCGATGAGCACTCGCCAGTCTCGCCGCAGCACCTTGGCAACGGCAAAACTAGCGGCCCCCATGCCGACGATCACTAGGGCGGCAGCCAGCATGACTTGGCCGAACGTGCTGGCATCGATCGTTGCCCCCGACAGCGACGCCAGCACTAGCGCGGGCGTCCCAATATTGAAAACGAGGCGTGTCACAAAGTCGACGGGGTAGGGTTGGCCAAGGCGAACCCATAAAAAGCCCAGTCCGGCACCGGCCAACACGGGGGCCATGACGGCGAAGAGTTCAGCGAGCATTAACGTTCCTTGACGATCATCGGCCGCCTATTGTGGGTAATTAGGCGGCTAACTGGCAAGGCGAATTGCTAATGGGCGTAAACGGCGTTTGCGTGGGTTTGCCACTCGTTAGGCACCTGGTCACGCAGAAAGTCCAGCAGCGCGTTGACCCGGCGGGAGTGATGCCCATAGGCATACAGCAGCGTCACGGGTAAGGGGGCGGGCTCCCAGCCGGGCAGGCAGTTGACCAGATCCCCAGGGTGGTGGCGTTCGCGTTTCTCGACCACCCAGTGGGGCAGCAGGCCGATCCCTTGGCCATAGGCAATGGCATCGATGTGCAACGCCGTGAGATCTACCCGGAGCCGCGAGCGGGGCGCGTTGAACAGGTAGTCGGCGTGTTCGGGGTGATGCAGCATAAGACCGCTCGATGCGGTATCCAACAAGTCGATCCAGGCATGCGCATCCAGCTCTTGGGGGTGTTGCGGTGTTCCCGCGTGGGCCAGATAGTGTGGGTTGGCGTAGAGGCCGCGGGTGAGGTGGCCCAAGCGCTCTTGATTCAGCCCGCACTCATGGGTGGCGCCTAGCCAAATGTGCACGCTGTTGCTGTGCATCTTGGTGGGCGGCGTTTCCCGAGTATGCAGGGTCAGCTCGACCTTGGGATAGCGGGTCAGAAACGCATCCACGACGCCTGCCATCCAGCCCCGTGCCAGCGCGCCATGGACTTCCAGCGTCACTTTCCCACTGATCTCCTCGCGTAGCTCCGCCAGCGCCTCCTGGCTGTGGGCGGCCATGGCCAGCAGCTCGGTGCAGTACTGATGAAACAGCAGGCCCGCTTCGGTAGGAATCAAACGGTTCGCCTGGCGACGCAGCAGCGGCTGGTTCAGGCGCGCCTCTAGCTGGCTAATTCGGCGGCTCAACGTCGATTTTGCCAGCCCGAGCTTCTGTGCGCTGCGCGTCAGGCTGCCGGTGGTCATCACATCGGCAAAAGCGGCAAGTTCGTCGAAATCGTACATAGTCGGGACCACTGGCGAAACGGAGTCACGCTATTGTGCCACCGAATTGGCTGAATGAAAATAATTGCCATTTGTGTTCCGTTTGATTGAACGCACCGTCCCGCCCCTTTGTGCAAAGAGTATGTAAAAATATAAATGCTAATAATTCGTATTTGTAAAAAGTGCTCTTTCATCTCAAGGAACCCACTATGTCTTCTCGTTTGCGCCGTTCGCTGCTGGCCAGCGCTGTCGCCTCTGTTGCCTGCACTACCGCCGTTGCACAAGAAACGCCCCAGCTCAACGATATCGTGGTGACGGCCTCCGGCTTCGAGCAGCAAATCAGCAGCGCCCCCGCCTCGATCAGCGTGATCTCCCGTGAAGAGCTGGAGCGGGGTTACTATCAAAACGTCACCGATGCCCTGCGCGACGTGCCGGGCGTGGTGGTCACCGGCGGTGGACGTGGCGATAACGGCAACGATATTTCCATTCGCGGTATGCCGTCGCAGTACACGCTCATCCTGGTAGATGGTCGCCCGATCAACTCACGCGAATCGCGCCCCAACGGCGATGCGGGCTTCGAGCAGGACTGGCTGCCACCGCTGCAGGCCATCGAGCGCATCGAGGTGGTGCGAGGGCCGATGTCGACCCTGTACGGCTCCGATGCCATCGGCGGGGTGATCAACGTGATTACCCGCAAAGTGGCGGATACCTGGCACGGCAACATCCAGCTCGACACCGTACTGCAGGAAGACAGCGCCTCTGGCGATAGCCGCCAAGCGAACTTTTATCTCAGCGGGCCGCTGGTGGGTGAGCGCTTAGGGCTACAGCTCTATGGCCGCACCTCCGAGCGCGACGAAGACGACATCGAATACGGCTACGAAGAGAAGCGTCTGCAGAGCCTCACCGCACGGTTGAGCTTGGCGGCTAGCGACAACCACGACGTGACTGCCGAAGCGGGGATTACCGAGCAGGACCGGCGCTCGCTAGTGGGCCGCTCCGGGCCGGTGGACGGCTGCCGTGGCGGCTGCACCGACAGCATCGGCGAGTACACCAACACCCACGTGGCGGTGACCCACAGCGGACGCTTCGATTGGGGCACCAGCGAGACCTTCGTACAGCGCGAGCGCAGCGAAAACCAGTCTCGGGATATCGAGATTACCAACACCACCGCGAAAACCAGCGCGCTGATTCCTCTGGGTATGCACATGGTGACCGTCGGCGCGAGCTGGGAGGAGGAGTCGCTGGACGATAGCTCGACCAACCAAATCTCCGACCGGCAGACCATCGAAAACAGCCAGTGGGCGCTGTTCGTGGAAGATGAGTGGATGCTGACCGACGCTTGGGCACTGACCGGCGGGCTGCGCTTGGACGATGACGACAACTACGGCAGCCACCTGAGCCCGCGTCTTTATAGCGTATGGAACATGACGCCGGAATGGACCCTGAAAGGCGGCGTGTCTACCGGCTACCGCTCGCCCAACCTGCGGGAAATCACCCCGGATTGGGGGCAGGTCAGCCGCGGCGGTAATATTTATGGCAACCCGGATCTCGAGCCGGAAACCTCGCTCAACAAAGAGATCGCGCTGCTTTACGGTAACGACGCAGGCCTGAACGGCAGCCTGACGCTGTTCCACAACGACTTCGAAGACAAAATTACCCGTATCGCCTGCCCGATTGATATTTGCAATGATGGCGCGAATCAGTTTGGCAGCGACCCGACGTATCGCGTCAATGTCGATGACGCGGTGACCCAAGGGGTCGAGGCCAGCCTGAGCGCACCGTTGAGCGATACGCTGGCGCTGACCGCCAGCTACACGTTCACCGATTCCGAACAGAAAAGCGGTGAGTACGCCGGCGAGCCGCTGACCCAGCTGCCCCGCCATCAGGTGTCGGCCTCGCTGGATTGGGACATGAGCGCACGGCTCAGCCAGTGGACCAAAGTGACCTACCGGGGAGAAGAGAGCCAGCCCACCACCGGGCCCTCGCAAAGCGCCATCGTCGCGCCGTCTTACACCTTCGTGGATGCCGGTATCGGCTATCAGCTCAACGATAGCACCACGGTGAATGCCGGAATCTACAACCTGTTCGACGAGCGCATCACCTACGATGAGTATGGCTACGTGGATGACGGCCGCCGGGTATGGTTGGGCCTGAACGTCGCTTTCTAAATAACGCGAAAGTCATTCATCATCCTGCAAGTCGTCAATCGACGCGGCCACCGCCAAGTGGCCGCGTTTTTTCATGCCTGCGAGCGAGCAGAGCGGCGCTCGGTGATATTGAGCACGCTGATCATCAACGCAGGGAGGAACGTCACTGTGACGATGGCCGTGCCTAACAGGCCAAACAGCACGATGGCCCCCACGCCGCGGTACAGCTCGGTGCCCTCGCCGGGTAGAAAGACCAGCGGCGACAGCCCGCACAGGGTGGTCAGCGTGGTGATGGCGATGGGACGCAGTCGGGTCTGTACCGCCTGAGACACCGCTTCCTGAACGCTGAGCGTTTTGTCATGCAAGCGCCGTCTGGCTTGGTCGACCACCAAAATCGGGTTGTTGACCACCGTGCCCATCAGAATCAAAAAGCCCAGCATGGTAATCATATCGAAGGGCTGGCTGAGCGGTGCTACGCCGATCAATGGCAGTAGGCTGCCCACGCCGTTCATGGCGGCCAGCCCCATGATGCCGCCCACCACGCCCAGCGGTATCGACGTCAGAATCAGCAGCGGATAACCCCAGTGGGAGAAGATCGCCACCAGGAGAAGGTAAACGATCACGATAGCGATCAGGAAGTTGCCGGTGAGCGCCTCACGGGTGGCGTTTAGCTGGTCGCTGGCGCCGGAAATCGACACATCCACCGACGACGGCAATACGCCCTCTTGGCGCAGCCGCTCTAGCATCGCCTCGGCCTGCGCGACGCCGACCTCTAATGCAACGCTGTCTGGGGGGATCACGTTCAGCGTCACCGTGCGGCTACTGTCCACCCGACGAATCACGCTGGTATCCATGGTCTCATCGATACGCGCCACCGCCGACAGCGGCAGCGTATAGCCATCGGGGGTGTGCAGCGGTAGGTTCGGCAGTTGGTCTAATGGCAGCGTCGCCTGTGAGCCATAGAAGTAAATATCGATCTTCTCATCGTCTAAAAAGAAGTCATCCACATACGCCCCTTCTCCCAGGGCAGAGACCGAGAAACCCACCGCCTCGGCAGACATCCCCAGTTCCGCGACTCTGGCCCAGTCGGGGCGAATTTGGATCAAGGGCTGGTCGAGCGACAGCGACGAGGGCTGGCTTTGAATACGCGGGTTGCCAAATAGCGCCTGGGCTTCCAGGTAGAGCGTGTTGGCCGCGCCGTACACCGTGGCTAAGTCTGGGCCCGCCACATCCAGGTTGATGCTGCGCGTGCCGCCGTCGTTGCTGGAAATGATCGAGCCTTTAGAGGCAAAGGCGCGCATGCCGGGGAAGCGCTCGTAGTAGTTCGTGAGCGCTTCCATCAACGCTTCGATATGTGATGGGTCGGCGGCTTCTGCGACGATGAACAGCTGCGTGGGCGCCACGCGCATGTTCATGTAGGCCAGCGGCGGCACCTCGGTGTCGCCCGCTAAGAAGGCATCCGGCTCCGCCTGCACATGGGGCAGAAAGTACGCTTCGATCTGTTCGGCAATACCAGCCATCTCCTGCAGGCTGTAGCCAGGAGGCGGGCTCATGCGGGCAAAGGTTTTGGGCTCTTCGCCTTCGGGCAGGTACTCGGCGGGTGGTGTCAGAACGAGTATCGTCCAGCCACTCATCAGCAGCGTCAGCACTAGGGTCACCCCGCGGCGCAGCGGGGTCGCCATCAGCCGCTCAAGTAGTGCGCCCAGCCGTGAAGGTCGCTCGTCGCCGGACGCTAGAGCGCCGTCGAGTTTAGAGGCGTGATGCATCGAAAAATTGAAACGAGAGCAGAGCGAAGGCACCAAGGTGACCGCCACCAGCATGGAGGCAAAAATTGCCGCCGATACCGCAATGGCTACATCGGAGTAGAGCTGCCCGGCCTCTTCTTCAATGAACAGAATGGGTAGGAATACCAATATGGTGGTGGCGGTGGAGGCGAGCGTGGCGGGCCACACTTCCTGCACGCCGCGCAACGCCGATTCGATGCGGTCCAGCCCCTGGCGGCGGTAGCGCTCGATGTTCTCCAGCACCACGATGCTGTTATCCACGCTCATGCCGATGGCAAAGGCAATGCCCGCCATGGAGATCACGTTGATGGTGCGGCCGGTCAGCATCAGGCCGACGAAGGCTGCAATGGTGCAGAACGGAATGCCAATTACGCCGATGAAGGTGGCGCGGGCTGAGCGCAAGAACAGGTACATTACCAGGGTCGCGAAGGCGGCCCCGAGCAGCAGGTTGCTCCATACGTTGCTCACCGAGGCTTCTACGTAGCGCACGTCATCGGCGGTGAGGACGATCTCCATACCGGCAGGGCGGAGCACGGTCTCGTTGATCGCTGCCAGTTCTTCTTGTACTGCGTATTTGATGTCGATGACATTGGCGCCGCTCTCCCGGCGCAGGTCCATCCCGATCCCCGCCTCGCCATTGAAGAACGACAGCTGGTTGAGCCGCGACTGCCCTTGGCGAACCTCCGCCACATCGGCCAGCCGCACGATGCTATCGCCTTCACGCGTCACCACCAGCTGCGCCAGGGCCTCGGCGCTATCGAACCGGCCCAGCGTGCGCACCAGGTAACGCCGCTTGCCCGCGTCCAGCTCGCCGCCGGAGATATCCCGATTGCGCTGGGTGATCGCCTCGCGCAGCTCCAGCAGCGAGACGCCGCGCTGGGCCAGGGCGGCGGGGTCGACCAACACTTGTAGCTGGCGCTGGGCGCCGCCGTTCACACCGACTTCCGAGACCCCTTCGATGCTCTCTAAACGCGGGCGCACGCGGTCTTCGATGAAGTCGCTCATCAGCTGGATATCCAGCGCCTTGGGGTTGCCGGGCAGGGTGCCAACGTGAAAACGCAAAAACGCATCGGTGGAGAACGCCGCCGACACCACCCGGGGCTGGTCGACGTTATTGGGGTAGGAGGAGACTTGGCTCAACGCGTTGTTCACTTGAATCAACGCGGCGGTCATGTCCACGCTAAATGGAAACTCCAGCTCGATCTCGGCGCTGCCGCTTTCCGCCACCGCCGTCATGCGGGTGAGATTGGGGACGTTGCGCAGATACTGCTCCTGCTCGATCAATATCTCTTTTTCAATATCCTGGGGCGTCGCGCCCGCCCAGCGCGTCTCCACGGTGATGGTGCGCGCTTCGATATCCGGAATCATCTGCACCGGAATGCGCAGCGTCGCGGCGATGCCCAGCAGCAGGAAAATCAGCGCAATCACGATCACCAGCGTTTGCTGGCGCAGCAGGGCAGCAAACATCATTCGCTACCCTCCGAGACGGCTTCGACGTTCACGCCTTCCACCAAGGCTTCATTGCCGCGTATCACCACCTGCTCGTTGCCGGAAAGCCCGCTGGTGATTTCGACGCGCTCGGCAAAGTTGATGCCGACCTCGACCCGCTGTTCGCGCACCTGGTGCGTGCCGGTATCATCAGGCACGGCGACCCACACCGTCACGCGGCCATCCGAGTAGCGGCTTAGCGCATCCCGAGAGACGGTGAGCCCATCGCGGCCGGTGGCGGCATTTACCACGGCGTCGACCGCATTGCCAGGGTAGAGCGGCAGCGACTCGGGCACCTCGGCGCGCAGCAAAAACGTGCGCGCACCGCTGGCGCTGACTGGCACCAGGGTGGCGATGCGGGCGTCGGCGCTCTGCTCGCCCGCAGACAGGGTGAGTGTGGCGTTTTCCTCCAAGGCGTTATAGAACGCCTCGGGCACCTGAAAATCAGCGCGCAGAGCGTCTAGGTTGACCAACCGGGCGACGCTGTCGCCTGGCGTGACCCACTCGCCCAGATTGACGCTTCGCTCGCTGACCACGCCGCTGAACGGTGCCGTCAGGGTGTGGCGCTCCAGTAGCGCCTCGAGCCTTGATCGTTCGGCGTTCAGGCGGGAAAGGGCGGCGTTGGCGACGCTTACCGCGCTGCGCCGAGCGCTCACTTCGGTGGCGGCGATGTTGCGTCCCGCCCCCACCGATTCCGCCTCGCGCAGCAGGCGCTGCGCTTCACTAAGCGCGGCCCGCGCTTCCTCCGCCGCTGCTTCTGCCCCAGCGAGCTCGTAGCGTGCCAAATCATCATCCAGCGCCACTAGCGTGTCGCCTGCATCGACTCGGTCGCCCGGGTTCACGTTAATCGCCGCGACCAGCCCGGCCACCGAGGAGGAGAGCAGCGCATCCTCCAGGGAGTTCACCGTGCCGACCAGGTTGAGCTCTTGATAAATGGGCTCACGGTGGACACTCGCCAGTTCCACCCGTGGGGCCGATTGGGCCAGCGCGTCGCCAGCAACGAGTGAAAAAGCCAGTAGCAGCACTAAGCGAGCTAATGGAAGCGGGCGGGCAAGTATAGGCACCGTCATAACAGGTCGTATCCTCACTTAGGTGAAGGGCGGTCAGGGAGTAGGCGCGCAAGTCACGTTCCTTGCCCATACTACCCAAGCGCATGCGTTGACATAGATTAAAACCATGAATGATCGCCATAGAGGAAAGCTACAGTAGTGGCGCTTCACGCAAAGCACGTCATAAACAGCACGTCATAAAAAAGCCCCGGCGCGTAGCCGGGGCAGCAAGTTAGCATTGAAACAGTAAGTGAAACCTCAAGCGTTAGAAGTCGTAAGTGGCAGAGACCCAGACGCTGCGGCCATCCAGCGCTACGCCGTCGGTGGAACGGCCGGTTTGGGTAAAGCGGTAAGCCAGCAGCGTGTCGCCGTTGTGCACGAAGGTATCCGCGCCGGTGAAGTCTTTATCGAACAGGTTGTAGATGGTGCCGGTCAGGCGCACGTTGTCGCTGAAGCGGTAGGAGCTGCGCAGGTTGAACAGTTCGTAACCATCCAGCTTGTTGCCCAACTGCTCTACCAGCGAGGCGGATTCACCGCTTACCTCGCCCACGAAACGCTCGCGGGAAGAGTAGTACTCACCTTCCAGCGTAGTGCTCCAGCGGTCGTTGATCGCCCAGGTGAGGTCAGCGGTCAGCTTGTGATCAGGCGTGTTGGTCAGCACCTGGCCTTCATTGGCCCCCGAGGTGATTTCGGAATCGGTGAAGGTGTAGCCACCGCTGACCCGCCATGCCGGCGCTAGCTGGTAGCTGGCATTCAGCTCGACGCCACGGGTTTCGGCTTCGTCGATATTGGTCAGCTGGCCAAAGCTCTCCTGCTGGGTGAAGTTGCCGACGCTCAGGCAGTTCGCCAGCCCGGCGTTGGGCGTATTGCCATTACCATCCACAAACTGGCAGTTAGGAATGTCGGCCGCATCGGCGATACGGTCGGTGAACCGGTTGTAGAACACCGTCGCCCCTGCCGAGAAGCCGCTCTGGTTATCGTAAATAGCGCCAATTTCGTAGTTGGTGCTCTTCTCGGGTTCTAGGTCCGGCGAGCCAATGTTGACCGTAGTGCCCTGGCCGCCAAAACCGTTGATGCCGCTATGCAGGTCGTTCAGGCTCGGCGTTTTGTAGCCACGGCTCACGCCGCCTTTCAGCGTCCATTCGGGCGTGGTGTTCCACACCAAGTAACCCCGTGGGCTAAAGTGGCCGCCGAAAGCATCGTGGTGTTCATAGCGGCCACCTAGTGTTAGCGCTAAGTCGTCGCGCAGCATCCATTCATCTTCGGCAAACAGCGCCCAGCTGGTTTGCTCGAAGGTAATATCGCCTGCGGTGCCGTCCTGCAGCTCGGCATCGATGTACTGGCCGCCAATAGTGGCCATGTGGTCACCTAAAGGCGCTACAAATTTGGTGTCGAAGATAATATCGCGGTTTTCCAGCAGGCGATCTTCACCGCCCTGGGCTTCATAGCCGTAATCCGGGGCGCTGCCTGCTGGCAGCGTGCGGCCGAGGGTTTCGGTGAAGTTACGCGTTACGCTGCTTTCCCAGGTGCCTGCGCTGTAGAGGCCGGTGTGGCCAATGGCGATCTGGTCGCGATTGAAGCGCAGCTCGTCTCTATAGCCGTTGACCCGGCCCGGCGAAGGCTGACCGGCACGGTCGGTGCCATCCTGGGTACCCAGGCGGTTATCGTCGTTGGAGTACACCTGACGAGCGCGCTCTGCATCCAGCCACAACTCGTTGGCTTCATCCGGGGTGACGTTCAAACGCCCGCCGATGGAGTAAATGCGCGCTTCAGAAGGGCGCGGGTCGCGACCAGCGCTGTTCTCGATCATGCGTTCGGAGCTGTCGCGGTCGAACAGGCGGCCACGTACTTGCAGGCCTACCGTATCCTCCACCAGCGGCCCGGCACTGTAGAGATTGATGGCCGAGCGGTTGCCCGCATCGCGATCTTCCTGGAAGGTGTTTTCGACACTCACCGAGCCCGCCCAGTCGTCACCAATGCGGCGCGTAATGATGTTGATGACCCCGCCCATGGCGTCCGAGCCATATAGCGTCGACATCGGGCCACGAATGACCTCGATACGCTCGATGGCAGAGAGCGGCGGCATGAAGCTGGTGGAGGTTTCGCCAAAGCCGTTCGGCGTGACGCTACCTGAGGTGTTCTGGCGGCGGCCATCGATCAAAATCAGCGTGTAGTCGCTAGGCATGCCGCGGATGGAGATGTTCAATCCGCCGGTTTTGCCCGTCCCGGCGCGCACATCGACCCCCGGCACATCGGCAATCGCCTCGGCGATGTTAGAGAACTGTTGTTGCTCCAGCTCTTCACGGGTAATCACGGCAATACTCGCAGGGGCATTGTTCAGCGTTTGCTCATAACCGGCGGCGGTGACCACCATATTGTTGAGCGGTGTGCTGCTTTGGGTGGCTTCTTGGGCATGAGCCACCGCAGTAACGCTAAGCGCGATGGCGCTCGCGAGGGCGGTGCGAGTAAAGCGTGGCATGGCGATCCCCTGATATGAATCTTGTTTGTTAATGAAACTGATTATCAAATGAGTTGCGGATTCTAAGAAGAAAAGTTCCCACTTGCGAGATGGTTTTATCGAACAATGCGTTGCTAGTAGTGGAACGATCGCTGGCAGAGAGACGCTGATTTGCCCATGGAGTTAGAAGCGCTATGTGCCGTTCCACCCAGCGTTGCAGGACATGCAACGGGAGATTCGTTGGAATATAGGTGCAAGTGTTTTTGAGAATCGTTATTATCAGCGGCGAGGATCATTTAGGCATAGCGTTTCACCGGAGAGTCATATGCGACACACGTTACTGCAGCGCGGTTTACTGGGAATGGTGATGGGCGGTTTGCTGGCGGGTACTGCCCAAGCGCGCACCTTGGAGACGGCCTACGGCGACGTGGAGGTTGCTGATAACCCGGTGCGTGTCGTCACGCTGTATGAAGGCGCACTGGATGCCGCGCTGGCGGCGGGCGTGACGCCGGTAGGGGCCGTCACCACCCGGGGCGGTGATAACGTGGCGCAATACGTCACTGACTACCTGAATGCCCACGAGCTTGCGCACCCCGAGATCGTGGGCGTCGTGCGGGAAATCAATATCGAAGCCGTGTTGGCCCAGCAGCCGGATCTGATTCTGGCCGCGGCCCAACTGCCGGAGGAGCAGTACCAGCTGCTATCGCAAATCGCCCCCACCGTGGTACCTCCCACACAGCCACTGGCAGCCGATAACTGGGAAGCCGAAGCGCGCCTGTTCGGCCAGGCCTTGAACCAGGAAGAGGCCATTGACGAAGCGATCAGCGCCGTCGATCAGCGGGTCGACGCGATGGCAGAGGCGGTGGCTGACGCCGATGTAGGCGACAACGCCTATCTGGTGCGCTGGATGCCCGGCGGCCCCATGGTCATGTCGGAAAAGCTGATTGCCACTGGCTTGTTGGAGCGCGTTGGTCTGGACGTTCAAGGCGGCGAGCTGATTGGGGAGCGGGGTGTGCATAGCGACGTGTTGAGCCTTGAAAACCTCTCCCAGGTAGACGGCGACTGGCTGTTCCTGGCCACGCTGAACGACGATGGCCAAGCCGCCCTGGAGAGCGCTAAACAGAGCGCGGCCTTCAACCGCTTGAACGTGGTCCAGAACGAGCGGGTGGTGCCAGTCAACGGCCAGCTTTGGAGCAGCGCCAACGGCCCGCTGGCGGCCCAGGCGATTCTGGATGATATCGAGAACGCCCTGTTGCCGTGACGAGTGCCGTGAATCGTTTTGCTCACCTCGCGAGCGGCTGGCGCTGTTCGCCACGCGCTTGGATGCTTATTCTGCTCACCGCCCTTGTGGCGGTGAGCGTCGTTAGCTTATTGATAGGCGCAGGCAGCGTTGGCCCCCGGCAAGTGTTAGGGCTGCTGAGCGGTAGTGATCACGCGGAAGTGCGTTTTATCGTCTGGGAGCTGCGCGCGCCCCGCACGCTAATTGGCATTGCCGTTGGCGTGGCGCTGGGCGTAGCGGGGGCGCTGCTGCAGGCGGTTTCCCGCAACCCGCTGGCCGAGCCGGGCTTGTTGGGCGTGAGCGCAGGCGCGGCATTTGCCGTTTCCCTGGCGCTGGTGTTAGGGGCCAGCGCGGCCACTTTACGCATCCCCGTGGCCCAGCTAGGCGCACTGATCGGCTGTGTGTGCGTGCTCAGCGTGGCGCGGCTGCGCGGTGTTGGTAGCGACCCGGTGCGCTTAGTGTTAGCGGGGGCTGCGTTTTCTGGGCTGCTCGGTTCGCTCAGCGCCCTGATGCTGCTCTACGACCAGCGCGCCGCCGATGAGATTCGCTTTTGGGTAGTGGGCAGTTTGGCAGGCAGGCGGTTAGACGATTTATGGGCGGTGCTGCCCAGCCTGGTGTTGGCAGGGGCGGGCGTTGTCGTGATTGCCCGGCCGCTGGCCGCGCTGGCGCTGGGGGAAAGGGCCGCAAGCGGCCTAGGGCACCGCCCTGGGCTGATTCGCTGGCTGGCGGTAGGCTGTGTGGCGCTGCTGGTCGGCGCGGCGACCGCCATTGCCGGGCCAATTGCCTTCGTGGGGCTAGTGGTGCCGTTTGTGGCCCGTGCCATCGCCGGACCGGATATCCGCCGCACGCTCTGGTTCTGCCTGCCCATTGGCCCGCTGATCGTGCTTACCGCCGATATCATCTCCCGCGTCGTTGTCGCTCCCTCCGAGCTGCCCCTGGGCGTGCTCACCGCGCTATGCGGCGCGCCGGTGCTGATTGCGGTGGTGCGGGCCAAGCGCCTGCCGATGCTCTAACGCACTCCCTTTGGTTATCTGATGCTATGAAAATGACGGCAAAACAGACGATGAGCGGCGTGGCACTGCCCCGCACATCCACCGCTTATCAAGAAGAGGCGAGTGCCCAGACGGTGGCTGCCCCGCTGGGCTACTGGCGCGCCGCGCTGCCCCGTTATGGGGTGAGCGTGCTGCTGGAAAAGCGCGCCGTGGCGGTCAATATCGGGTTGAGTGCCGTGCTGTTGGCCGCCTGCGTGCTCTATTTAAGCCTGGGGAGCGTGACGCTTTCCCCGAATGCGGTGGTGGCTTCCTTAATAGGGCAGGGTGATAGCATGACCACGTTCATGGTGCAGCAGCTGCGCCTGCCGCGCCTGATCGCCGCCTGTTTCACTGGGGCTGCGTTTGCGCTGGCTGGGGTATTAATGCAAACCCTGGCCCGTAACCGCTTGGCGACCCCTGGCATTATCGGCATCGATAACGGTGCCACCGCCTTTGCGGTGGCCTCGATTGTCGGCTTGGGCGTCGGCATCGCCCCGCCCGCCATGGCACTGGCGGGGGCGACTACCGCCGCCGTGCTCACCTTTGGCTTGGCCGCAGGCAGCGGCACCCAGGGCTATCGCTTTATCGTGGCGGGCATTGGCGTGGGCGCGGTATTTGGCGCGGTGACGCAGCTGATGTTGGCGCGGGTAGCGATTGATACTGCCAACGCCGCCTACCCCTGGACCGTCGGTTCCCTCAATGCTCGCCCTGCAAGCGCAGTGCAACTGCTGGGCATTGGCCTGGCGCTTGGGCTGATGGCCGCGCTGGTGCTGGCCCGCTCGCTCACGCTGCTGCGCTTTAAAGATGCGACCGCCAGCGGCCTGGGCACCGCGGTGAAAGCGCGGCGGCTGCAGGTGTTGTTACTGTCAGTGGTGCTCACGGCGCTAGCGGTTGCCGTGGCGGGGCCGGTGGGCTTGGTGGCGCTGATTGGCCCTGAAATCGCCCGTTCGCTCTCCAGCGCCCGCCATGTACCCATTCTAGCCGCCACGCTGGCGGGGGCGCTGGTGATGGTGCTGGCCGATTTAGCGGGCCGCACGCTGTTTGCCCCCATCGAGATTCCCGTGGGGATCGTCACCGCCGTGGTGGGTGGCCCCTGGCTACTCTGGATACTAATGCGCCCGCAACGGAGCCGCCCATGATCTCGTTACCCACGCTTTCCACCGATGCGCTCAGCATGAGCTACGGCCAGCGCCAAGTGATTTACGACCTCGGCGTTAGCCTGCCCAGCGGGCAAGTAACCGCCATTGTTGGCCCCAACGGCTGCGGTAAATCCACGCTGCTCTCAGGGCTTGCCCGCTTGCATAAACCGGACAGCGGTGCCGTGCTGCTTAACGGCCACGACATCGCACAGATGCCCGCCCGCAAATTGGCTACTAAGCTAGCGCTACTGCCCCAAGAGGCGGTTGCGCCGGAAGGGTTAACCGTGACCGAGTTGATTCGTTTTGGCCGCCAGCCCCACCAAGGCTGGCTGCGCCAGTGGTCGGCGGAAGATCAACAGGTGGTGTACCACGCCCTTGCCGCTGCCGGGTTGGAAGCGCTGGCCGACCGGCCGCTGGAAGCGCTTTCCGGCGGCCAGCGCCAGCGCGCCTGGATCGCCATGACCATCGCCCAGCAAACGCCGCTTTTACTACTCGACGAGCCCACCTCCGCGTTAGACTTAGGCCACCAAATCGAAGTGTTCGAGCTGGTGCGCGATCTGGCCTGCCACGGGCGCACCGTGGTAATGGTGCTGCACGACCTCGCCAGCGCCTGCCGCTACGCCGACCACCTGATTGCCATGCGCGACGGGCAAATCGTTGCCCAGGGGGCGCCCGCTGAAGTGGTCACGCCAGCGCTAGTTCGGGAGCTGTATCAGGTAGAGTGCACGCTGCTGCTCGACCCCGATACCGGAAGCCCTTTGCTGGCCAACGTGCGCCGAGCGGCAACACCCGTTTAAAGGTGGCTAATGCTCTATAACAACGCTAGATAACGACGTAAAAGGAATCGATGTGGCTTCTTCCCCACCCCGCGCTGACAAAGCGTCCGTCAATCAAAGCTTTCATGCCTTGATGCGCCTGCTGCGCTACGCCAAAGGCTATCGGCGGCAAATCATCACCGCGACGATCTGCTCGATCATCAACAAGCTGTTCGATATCGCTCCAGAGATTTTGATCGGTGTCGCCATCGACGTGGTAGTGAACCAGGAGAGCAGCTTCGTGGCGCGGCTGGGGTTCGAGTCTCCCCAGGAACAAATCACCATTTTGGCGGTGCTCACCTTCTTTATTTGGGCGGGGGAGTCGCTGTTCGAGTACCTGTTCCAGATCCTCTGGCGCAACTTGGCCCAGCGGCTGCAAGCAGATATGCGCCAGGACACGTATGAGCACGCCCAGCGCCTCGACATGGCGTTTTTCGAATCGAAAAGCTCCGGCCAGCTAGTGGCCACCATGAACGACGACGTCAACCAGTTGGAGCGCTTTTTGGACGGCGGTGCCAACGCGTTGATTCAAGTGGTGGTAACGGTGGTGGCCGTAGGCGCGGTATTCTTCGTGCTTTCTCCGCTCATCGCGCTGCTGGCATTCACGCCGATTCCGCTGATCGTTTGGGGCGCGTTCTTCTTCCAGCGCAAAGCGGGGCCGCTATATAGCGACGTGCGCGAGAAAGTAGGTGACCTGGCCAGCCGTCTCTCCAACAACCTCAGCGGCATCGCCACGATCAAAAGCTTCACCAGCGAAGCGCGGGAAGCCGAGCGGCTGCGGGAGGCCAGCGAAGCCTATGTGGACGCCAACCGCCGCGCGATCAAAGTCAGTTCTGCGTTCATTCCGGTCATTCGCATGGCGATTCTTGCGGGCTTTCTTGCTACCTTCACCGTCGGCGGCATGATGGCACTGAACGGCAGCCTCAACGTGGGCGCTTACGGCGTGCTGGTGTTCCTGACCCAGCGCCTGCTGTGGCCGCTCACTGGCCTTGCCCAGGTGATCGATCTGTTCGAGCGCGCCATGGCCAGCACCAAACGGATTCTGGATTTGCTCGAAGTACCGATTACCGTGAAGGACGACAGCACCACGCCGTTGGCCGCCCCGGTAAAAGGCGACGTGCGTTTCGAGGCGGTGAGTTTCCAATATGAGGCTAGCCAAGTAGGCGTGAACGGCGTGGACCTCCACGTGCCCGCAGGCAGGACACTGGCGCTAGTGGGGGCCACCGGCTCGGGTAAATCGACGTTGATCAAACTGCTGCTGCGCTTCTACGACCCCGCCAGCGGCCGTGTGTTAGTAGATGGCCAGCCTATCACCGACGTCAGTATGCACTCACTTCGCCAAGCGATTGGCCTGGTCAGCCAGGACGTGTACCTGTTCGAAGGCAGCATTCGCGACAACATCGCCTACGGCCAGCCGGATGCGGACGAGGCCGCGATTATCGAGGCCGCCAACACTGCCGAAGCCTGGAGCTTTATCGAAACGCTGCCGCAAGGGTTGGATACACCGGTGGGCGAGCGGGGCGTGCGCCTTTCCGGCGGCCAGCGCCAGCGGCTGTCACTGGCGCGGGCGCTGTTAAAAGACCCGCCGATTCTGGTGCTGGATGAAGCTACCAGCGCGGTGGATAACGAAACCGAAGCGGCCATTCAGCGCTCGCTAAAACGCATCGCCCACGGCCGCACGGTGATCATGATTGCCCACCGCCTTTCCACCATCGTCCACGCCGACGAGATCGTGGTGATCGAAAAAGGCCAAGTGGCCGAACGCGGCACCCACGGCAGCCTGCTAGACGCCAACGGCCACTACGCCGCCCAGTGGCGGGTACAAACCGGTGCCGCCCAAGCAGGCGATGTGGAAGCACTTAGCCACTAAGCGCTCATCAGTGGCTAAGCCAACGTTAGCGGTTCACCAGCAGCGCATTGAGCGTGACGGGCACATGCTCATCGATCTGCTGGTAGCCCAACATCGACAGCACGGTGCGTACCGTGCTGTTGGCCATCAGCGCGTTGCCATCCAACGCCATGGGTTCGGCGTGGGTCACGCGCACCTCGTTCAACCCCTCGCGGGTAAAGCGCAGCGGCACCGCCTCTTCCTGGTTAATCAGATCGGTTTGCACCCGAAAGGTGAGGGTTTCCACCATCGACTCGCCAATATCCAAGCCGTCTAACCGCGCCGGCGGCATTTGCGCCACCAGCGTCACCAGCGGGGTGTTCGCCAGCATGCCCACCCACGGCGGCAGCTCTCCAAAGCGTTCGAGCAGGTCGGTTTGGCTCAAGCGCAGCGGCAGGCGCAGCGTGCCATCGGCCGAAATATCACCCTGCAAATTGCTCACCCGATGGTGATGGGTTTGCGGGGCCTCGCCGTCCAGTTGGGTAATCGACGCCTGCACCCGAGACTGGCCAGGATCGAGCTGCCAATCCGCCTGCACCGGCAGCGCCAACAGCAGCGGGAAAAGAGCCATCAAAGCTTTCAAAGCGGTTCTCCATAGAAGCATTCACCACCAGACCCCAGCGCTGGTAATTAGTGCCGAAAAAATGCCGATCACGCCGTAAGATAGCGTCCCAAGGGGTAGCCTCGCCCCCCCACATTCGCTATGATATGCACGCTTTTCGGGCCTATAGCTCAGTTGGTTAGAGCAGGGGACTCATAATCCCTTGGTCGTAGGTTCAAGTCCTACTGGGCCCACCATATTTTCAAAGACTTACCCGCCTTTTTGACCTCTCCCAGCGGCGCCTTTTTCTGAGCGTCCACAACGTGTCTACGGACGTCTCATACGCAACGTATTTTGGCATTTTCTTTCCTTTGATCACTTTGACTCATTGGCTTTTCTTCACTCAATGCCTATCGCCGTATTACTTAGCCATTCTTTGAGAAAATGAGCACGTGCTAAATTTAGCGGAGATCGAGGTTTAAAATTCTTTCTTAAAGCGACTTTAAAGGTCGCTTTTGTGCTTGAAAATAAACCATCGTGGTTTATTCTTCACTCTGAAGACGGAATTTAAGGCCGCTTTTTAACGTGAAAATAAACCAACTGCTGCACAAGATCCCCTATGGGGCCGTCGTGACGACCGAATGGCTGGCGTTCCATGGCGTCACTACGGACCAAGCACGTAAGCTGGCCAGCAGTGGCTGGCTGCAACGCGTGGGTCACGGCGCCTACTGCCAAGCGGGGGAGCCTCTTACCTGGGAGAGCGCTGTTTTCGCTCTGCAGGCGAGCGACGGCTCGGGGATGCCACCATTTTGGCCGGGTGGCCAGACGGCCCTGGCACTGCATGGCTTTGCCCACTATCTGCCCATGGGGGAGCGCACAACGCACCTGTATGGCAAGGAGGCCGCTCGGCTGCCTCGGTGGTTGAGTGATGCCGAGTGGGCAGGGCGGATGGTGCTCCACTCTGAAAAGGGCCTGCCAGTGCAGCTTCCCGGCAGCTTCACGGACTACAAGCCGGATGGCATGGCCTTCAGCTTGCAGGTATCGACCCCCGAGCGAGCGGTTCTTGAGTGGATCGCCGTGACTCCGAATGCGCTGCTGTTCAGCAGTGAGCTGGTGGACACCTTCGGCGGCCTCAATACGCTGCGCCCGCGCCGGCTTCAGGCATTGCTGGAGGGGTGCCGTTCGGTGAGAACCAAGCGTGCCTTCCTGGTGCTGGCTCGCCACGCCGGACATGCCTGGTATGGTCGTCTGGAACCACGCCGACTGGACCTCGGCAAAGGCAAGCGGCAGCTCTGCCAGGGCGGCAAGCTGGACAGGGAATATCACGTGACGGTGCCGGAGGCGTTCCTGCATGCCGATTGAAGCTCGCTACCACGAACAGGTCAGGCTGCTGGTCTCGCTGCTGCCTTATCTCAATGATGAGCCGTGTTTCGCCCTCAAGGGGGGCACGGCCATCAATCTCTTCGTGCAGCCATTACCTCGCCTATCGGTCGATATCGACCTGGCCTACTTGCCGTTGGAGCCCCGTGACGAGGCCCTGCGACGCTGTCGCGAGGCGCTGCAGCGGCTGGCAGATATCTTCAGTGCCAGACTGCCAGGAGTGCGCGCTGAGCTTCAGGATAATCGCCGAGACGAGCTGAGAATCCTGGTGCGCCGAGGGCGTAGCCAGGTGAAGGTGGAGGTATCGCCAGTACTGCGTGGCACTCTGCACCCGCCCCAGGAGCGCGATGTCGTTGAAGCCGTGGAAGACGATTACGGCTTCGCGGCGGTGCAGGTGGTGTCACTACCGGACCTGTATGGCGGCAAGATCTGCGCCGCGCTGGATCGCCAGCACCCCCGGGACCTTTTCGATGTGAAGCTGCTGCTGAACCAGGGCGGCCTGGATCGCAGCGTATTCGAAGGCTTTCTGGTCTATCTGCTGGGGCACCCCAGGCCCTTGAACGAAGTGATCAACCCACGGCTGAAACCGTTGGACGACGTCTACCGACATGAGTTTGTCGGGATGGCCAGGGTTGACCTTCCATTGCATGAACTGGAGGACGTCCGGCACGAACTTCTGACGCGGCTGGGCCAGCTGATGACGGATGAAGACGTTCGCTTCCTTCTGTCCTTCAAGCAGGGGGCGCCTGACTGGGCGCTACTTCCGATGACGGGCGTCGATCGACTGCCTGCCGTGCGCTGGAAGATCGCCAACATCCAGAGGATGGGGGCTGACAAGCACCGTCAGTCACTGGGCCTGCTGGAGCAGGCCTTAGGCAGGCTTCGCGAATAATGGCTGGGACCCCGGTGGTACAACGGCCTAAGAAGACTTCTCCTTATATCCCTGAAGCGCTAGGCTGTTACGCATAATTATGCTAGGTGCAGGGTATGACATGGCAAACAGCAGGGAAGCTCCGTTTCAGTGGGACACCACCTAGGCCATTACGACTCTCGGCTGGAAGGTCGGCACAGTCTGTGGCTACAACCATAAGGTGCATGAAAGCATCGGTGCCAGCGAGCTAGAGCTGATGTACTACCGCTTTGCCAGATGCGTTGTCATTCACATGGCACCCGACAGTTATAAAAAACGGCAATAACAAGCGTTGCGCGGTCTCTTTGGCACCGCCTAGCCAGATGATATTCAAGGACATAAATATGGCTTCTGAAGCAGACACTCGCGCCAATTACATTGATCCAGCGTTGCATGCAGCTCATTGGCAGGCAACCAATATCGTTAGAGAGCACTACTTCACCGACGGCCGAAAACTGGCAGGTGGGGCCCGTGGTCGACGTTGCTTCGTGGATTACTTGCTTCACAAAGACAATCGGTATCTGGCCGTAGTAGAAGGCAAAAAAGAATCCGAGCATCCAACCAAAGGCCTGCAACAAGCCATCGACTATGCGAGCAAGCTTCGAGTTCGTTTCGTCTATTCCAGTAACGGTAAACAAACCTACGAATTCGATCTGGAAACAGGCAAAGGCGATTACATTGAGTTTTACCCAACGCCTGCTGAACTGGAAAGGCGTTATGCCGGAGAAACAACAGATTTAAGTCAGGAGTTAAGAAACATCCCTTTCCATTTAGAAGGGGCCATGCAGCCACGTTATTACCAAGAGCTGGCAGTTCATGCGGCAACAGACGCTATCGGCCAAGGCAAATCCCGCATTTTGCTCACGCTGGCCACCGGTACCGGTAAAACCTTCATCGCCTTTCAAATTGTTCATAAGGTATTTCAGGCACGCTGGAACCGAGATAATCCCGGTTCACGCAGGCCACGGGTTCTGTTTCTGGCTGACCGTAATATCCTGGCCGACCAAGCCATTAACACCTTCAACCCCTATGAAAAAGACCTGATCAAAATCAACGGGGAAGAAGTGCGTAAACGCAATGGTGTGGTGCCAACCAACGCCCACATATTTTTCGCGATCTATCAGGCGATTGCGGAGCGAGAAAACATTGATGGCTACTACAAAGCCTATCCCAAAGACTTCTTTGATCTGGTGTTGATTGATGAGTGTCACCGAGGTGCTGCTAATGACACAGGCTCTTGGCGAGCTATTCTCGACCACTTCAGCAGTTCTGTGCACCTGGGTTTAACCGCCACTCCGAAACGCACAGACAACGTAGACACCTACGAATACTTTGGTCAGCCAGCCTATGTCTATTCACTGAAAGACGGTATCAATGATGGCTTCTTGACTCCCTACCGAGTTAAGCGAGTTAGAACCAATCTAGATGAATTGGTGCTCACCAAAGATGACGTGATCGTCGAAGGTGAATCTGGTCAGGATTTGTATCAGGTCGAAGACTATGACCGAAAAATTATTGTTGATGAACGCACCGAACTGGTCGCCAAAGCCATCTTACAAAACATCAACCCGCTGGAAAAAACTATCGTCTTTTGTGAGAACCAAAACCACGCGCTGACCATGCGCGACATGATTAATAAATACAAAGCCATAAAAGACCCGCATTACTGTGTACGAGTCACCAGCGACGAAGGCAAGGTCGGCCGCGAACTGCTGGAAAAATTCCAGGACAACGACAAAGACATCCCAACCATTATTACCTCATCACAAATGCTCACTACCGGTGTCGATGCCCGTAATGTCCGCAATGTGGTGCTGGATCGAACCATCGGCTCGATGGTGGAGTTCAAGCAGATTGTGGGGCGCGGTACCCGAGTTTTTGATGGTAAAGACTACTTCACCATCGTGGATTTTCGGGGAGCGACCAACAACTTCTATGATGAGGAATGGGATGGTGAGCCCGAAGCGCCAGAGCCAGGCGGAACCCGAGAACCGACACCGCCACCCTACACGCCAGAGCCGCCTGAAGGCGGCGATGGGCCAGAACCCGAGCCGAGAGAGCCGCGCCCGAGGTTAAAGGTAAAACTTGGCAAGCAGCGTGAGCTCAAGGTCATCGATATTGAAACCCGTTATATCGACGAAAACGGCAAGCCTCTCACTATTCATGAGTTTGTTGAACGGTTAATTCAACAACTGCCAGGTTTGTTCACAAGCGTTGATGAACTTCGGGATATCTGGTCAGACCCAGACCTTCGCGAACAACTCTTGGTCAAATTGGTACAGGCTGGCTTTGATAAAGAACAGCTCTCGATCCTGCGCCGGATGTTCGAAGCCGACGACTGCGACATGTTCGATCTGCTGGCGTTTTTAGCCTTTGAACAACCCATGGCTACCCGTAAATCCAGAGCAGAAGCCGTGCGGGCTAACAGCGTATTCTTCGACCAGTACCAACAGGAAAAGGCCAAGCAGTTCCTGCATTTTGTCTTGAATCGCTACGAGCAAACGGGCGTTACAGAACTGGCGCGTGAGCGCCTGCCAGCTCTGATCGAACTATCCGGTCTTGGTACCACTAAAGATGCCTCCATGGCCTTTGGCGGCAAACCTGCGCAACTGCTCGCCGCCTTCAAACAACTACAACACCAGCTATACCACGTGAGCTAGCCAATGGAACTGAACTTAGCCCCCAACACTTTGCATAGACAAATACAGACCTTGCGAATTGATAAGGTCGCTACGCTGATCGGCGAGAATGGCTCGGGCAAATCCAGTATTTTGCAATCGGTGTTTGAACAACGATTATCCGGGCGAGATCATGAAAACCTTAAGGTCGTGTGCTTCTCATCTGGCCAGAACGAGAACTACTCAGAAAAGTTCAGTGCCTATTTGAAAAGAGAAAGGCAAGCCGGGCGCGGCCTCAATCTCGACTGTTTCTATTTCGACAAATCTTGGTCAAAGCTGCTGATCTTTTTAGCCACAGCCATCAAACGCAACGGTAAAGTTCGGTCTTTCCTGGTGGATCAGGAATACGTCAATGAGTCGCAGCCAGATAAAGACGATTTGAGTACAACCTTCAGGTGCGCCTTTAAAGTAGATAAAAACTACATTGCTCGTGTGCAAGATGCACTCAAGCGTGAAGAACGCGGTGAAGCCGATACTCTGCGTGCGACGCCCTATTTTCGCTCACTGGAAAGCTTTATTACCAACCTGATATCTCGTGAGTATGAGTTTGAAAAGCCCCTGCGAAAGCGAACTTTTGATCTCACTGCCAATGGCTTAATTCGGGTTTCTTTCGACTACCCCAGGCAAATCCAAGCGGGTGATGATGAAGCCGAAGCCGGTGAGCCCAACGCGCAAGCTATGGGTACCAGCTGGGACCCGGAAGTAGCCTTTTTCACTCAGGCCGCCGACAACAACTACTTTATCGATAAGCCACGTTGTCAACTCGTATTCAATAACAATATCGAGCTGGACCAGCTTAGCGATGGAGAATACCAGCTCCTATTCTTGTATGCGCTAATCGATCTGTTCGACTCCGAGAACACCCTGTTCTTATTCGACGAGGCAGACTCGCATCTTCACTATAAAAACGTCGAAAAGCTATGGGCGCTTCTCCACAGCATCCAAGGCCACGCCATTACCACTACGCACTTACTCGATTCCATTTCAGCCAAAGAGAATCGTATCGAGCACCTTAAAGTGGTGGAAAAAGGCAGAATCAGCGAAGACAACAAAATCAAGCAATTGATCAATCGCCTGAGTGTACTGTCACGCGCGAAATCGGTGGAATTTGAGGTCTGTGGCAAACTTCCAAACATAGCCTTGCTCGATGACTATAACGACTGGGTTATCTTCACAAAACTTGCTGCCAGAAAAGGTTTAGATGTAAGCCGATTAGAGCAAGTTCACGCCATTGGAAAACCATCTAGTCGGAACGATGATAACGAACAAATCGGTAAGGCGAAAATTGATTGGACTAACTCACTAAGTAAAGCCGAAACGAATTTTGAAACGATGAATGTTTTTCTTGTTTGCGATCGTGATAATTCAAATCCACGGTGGCATGAAAACGGTGTGTTGTTATTAGGGGCACCTAGAGACGAAGTTAATAGAATTCGCTGGCCTGAAAACAGGCGCGTTCACACTTACTTGCTTTCATGGCGCAGGCGAGAAATTGAAAACTATTTACTTTCTTATAGCGCTCTGACGCACTTTGGCGTTTTAGACTCAATAAACAGTGATCAGCTGGCTCAAGGCTTCCATTTGAGAGATGGTGAGGCTGGGGATAATGACGGAATAAGGATGCTCGATGTTAAGCATGTCGTGAATCCATTGATAGAAACTCAAAGTGTTGGCAAAGATCTAGCCAAAATTGAGTCTTATATTGATCAAATGAAGCCCGAAGAAATCAGTGAAGACATCACCAATATGTACAATTTTATTATCGGAAAACTCTAAGCATGTCACTACAACAGAAAATAGACCGCATTACCGACATTCTACGCCGCGACGACGGCATCAGCGGTGCCATGCATTACACAGAGCAGACATCCTGGGTTTTGTTCCTGAAGTTTCTCGATGATTACGAGTCAGAGAAAGAAGAAGAAGCGGTATTGTCCGGCAAAGACTATCAACCGGTACTGGATGACGAGCATCGCTGGGCAAGCTGGGCTTGTCCTAAAACAGCAGATGGCAAATTGGACCTGGCACGGGCAAAGACCGGAGATGACCTCACCGATTACGTCAATAATCAGCTATTCCCCTACCTGAAAAGCTTTGCCAATGCCGCCGCAACGGGCGCAGATCCAAAATCCTTTACCTACAAAATTGGGGCTATCTTTCAGTATTTGGACAACAAAGTTGCTTCTGGCCATACCCTGCGTGAAGTGCTGGATATTATCGACACACTGAATTTCCAGTCCAGTGATGAAATGTTTGAACTCTCACTGGTCTATGAAGGCTTATTGCAAAATATGGGCGATGCCGGTGGCTATGCCGGTGAATTTTACACCCCGCGCCCTGTGGTACGCGCCATGGTGCAGGCCATTGATCCGAAACCCGGCGAGACGATTTACGACGCAGCAGCCGGTTCCTGCGGATTTTTGGTGGAAGCCTTTGAGCATCTAAAGAGCAAAAAGAACCAACTGTCCACCGAGCAATGGGACTTCATCCAGCGCGACACCTTCTTTGGTTTTGAGAAAACCTCGCTGGCCTACGTGATGGGCATGATGAACATGATTTTGCATGGCATCGAATCACCCAATCTGTTCCGTGGTAATACCCTTACTCAGAACATCCGCGACACTCAGGAAAAAGACCGTTACAACATTATCCTGGCTAACCCGCCCTTTGGCGGTAAAGAGAAATCGCAAATTCAGCAAAACTTCCCTATCCAGAGTAATGCCACCGAATTGCTGTTTTTACAGCACTTTATGAAAACCCTAAAAAGTGGTGGTAAAGCAGCCATCGTCGTACCAGAAGGCGTACTGTTCCAAACCAACAGCGCCTTCAAACACGTTAAACAAGAACTGCTGGAAAACTTTAATCTGCACACCATTCTAAGCCTACCCGCTGGAGTGTTTTTGCCTTACTCAGGCGTTAAAACTAACGTGCTGTTTTTTGAGCGTAGCGGCGGTACTAGCGATTTGTGGTACTACGAATGCGAGCCCGAGCAAAAGCTTACCAAAAACAAACCTATCACCGACGAGCACCTAAAAGAGTTTGTTGAGCTGTATCACAGCCGTGAAACGACCGAACGTTCCTGGATAGTTTCAGCCAGTAAATTGGCTGAAGATTATGATTTATCGGCCAAAAACCCAGCCAAACAGAAAGATGCCGAGCATTTAGCACCACGAGATATCCTCAAGCAGATCCGCACCAAAGAAAAGCTGGTGGCTGGCCTCTTGGATGAAATTGAAAACCTGTTGGCGGAGCAATAAGAATGGAACAGGTTTTACATAAACTGCCGGATGGGTGGAAATATCAAAAGCTTAAGACCCTGATCAAAATGCATTACGGCAAAGCTCTAAAAGCTGTCGACCGTATTGAAGGGGATGTCCCTGTATATGGTTCAAATGGTGTCGTAGGAAGTCATAATGAGCACTTGTGGAGCCAACCTACTGTAGTTATTGGTCGAAAAGGTTCTGTTGGTGAAGCAAACCTTGCCCTTACTCCTTCTTGGACAATTGATACTGCATATTACGTAGAAATAATTAATCAAGATGTTTTAGACCTTATGTATTTCTATCACTTTGCTGATAGGTTTGATGTTTCGTCAATATCGCAAAAAGGGGTTAAACCAGGCATTAATCGGAATGATTATTTGAATTTGAGTTTTCCCCTACCTCCACTCAACGAACAAAAACGCATCGTGGAAAAACTCGATGCACTGCTCACCCGCATCGACACTGCCATCGAGCATTTGCAGGAAAGCGTCACACTGGCTGATGCACTTTCGAAAAATGGGGTGTCCGAAATATTCGAGTGTCTAAAAGATAGTTATGAGGTCGCACCACTATCATCTGTTGTAAAAATTAATAGCGGTATTGCTTTGCCCAAGCTTTTTAAAAATGGCTTCAATGATGGTGATGTTCCATTTTTCAAAGTGGCACAAATGAACAATCATCACGAAAATATGATTGAACCAGAAATTACATTTAATGAAACAGTTGCCAAAGAGCACAAGGTAAAACTATTTCCTAAAGGAAGCACCCTAATCCCTAAAAGAGGCGGAGCAATCTTAACCAACAAAAAGAGAATGTTGCTCGAGGATGCCTCATATGACAGCAACATCATGGGATTAAAAGCTGACGAAGCTAAAATCTCCGACGACTATCTTTTCGCCTTCATGCGCACTATCGACTTAGCAAATTTCGTCGATGCAAGCACGATCCCGCAAGTCAATAACAAGCACATTGACCAAATGCAAATCTCTCTGGCAAGTATCGATGAACAGGCTGATGTGGTTAGTCGCGTAAACTTGTTGGTTAAAAAAGTCGAAAAAATTAATTCTGAAATTCAAAGCCAACTGGATGATTTGGTGGCTCTGAAAAATTCGATTCTTGATTCCGCCTTCAAAGGCGAGCTCTAAGGAGGGAGTATGAGTTTACAAACCAATCTAAAAGGCCGCTTACGCAATACCTCTTTACCCAAAAGTCACGGCCTGATGCCGGTTTTTGAGGCGGTGGTAAACTCTATTCACTCGATTGAAGAAAAGGGCCATGCCGATAACGGAAAAATTGTTCTTCGTATCAATCGAGCGACTCAAGGCGGTTTGGATTTAGACGCTAAATCTTTACCACCTATCATCGGTTTCACTATAGCGGATAATGGTTGTGGTTTTGACGAAACCAATTTTAAGTCCTTCGAAACGCTGGATTCCGACCACAAAATTGCTAAAGGCTGTCGCGGTGTTGGCCGCTTAATGTGGCTGAAGGTGTTTGATCTGGTCGAAGTGGAAAGCTACTTTCTCGATGTTGATGGTGAACTGAACAAACGCGTTTTCCGCTTTGACGATAAACTGGGTGTCCACGGTGAAAAAGTTGTGGATGCTACCGAACAGCAGTCGGGCACCCTTATCAAGTTAGTAGGGTTTGACGACAACTTTCGAAAACAGGTTCCCACCAAAGGGAAGTTTATCGCCAATCAGCTATTGGAGCATGTACTTTGGTACTTTGTTCGTCAAGGCAGCGCACCCAAGATTCTGGTTGAAGATGCAGGTGACGTGTTCGACCTTGACCACTTGCTTGAAGAGCATATGCACGCCAGTGCATTCCTCGAAAACATTAAGATACGTGACTATTCTTTCGACCTGACCCACATTAAGTTTCGTGCATCCGTTAATAAGAAGCATCAACTGGCTCTCTGTGCGGCTAACCGATTAGTTAAAGAAGAGTCTATTCAAGGAAAACTCCCTGGCCTGTACGGCAAAATTTCAGACGCTTCTGGCGAGTTCACCTACACCTGCTACGTATCTTCTGATTACCTCAACGAAAATGTTCGAAGCGAACGCACCTCCTTTGATATTGCTGAAGACGTAGAGGACATGCTTAACGAAGTCAGCTTTAAAGATATTCGCGACGCGGTGTTAGAACGCACTAAAGAATACCTACAAGATGTACTGGCAGAAAATGTCTCAGCGGGTCGTAAACGCGTAGATGATTTTATTAATAGTCATGCACCCCGATACCGGCCTATTGCTCACTATGTTGCAGAAGAACAGCTCATTGTTGACCCGGAAAAGTCGGACAAGGAGCTTGAACTACACCTGCATGCTCAGTGGTACGAGGTTGAGCGACAATTGGTAAGCGAAGGCCATGACATCATGCAGCCTCAGAATGAGGAGCATGTAGAAGAATACAAAGAACGGCTGAGTGAGTATCTACACAAGGCAGAAGACCTTAAAAAATCAGACCTTGCCAATTACGTTTCGCATCGCAAGGTCATTATTGACCTTCTACAGAAATCCATCGAGCGCCTGGACGATGGCAAGTATGCACGTGAAGATATGATTCACGAACTGATAATGCCCATGCGGAAAGATTCCAGCGAGGTTTTCCTGGATTCTTGTAATCTTTGGCTGATTGATGAACGCTTGGCATTCCATAATTACTTGGCCTCAGACAAGACACTAAATGCGATGCCAGTTACTGGTAATGACTCCAAAAAAGAGCCAGATTTGCTCAGCCTGAGAGTATTCGACAACCCACTTCTCGTAAACGATCAGGCCAGCTTCCCTCTTGCGGCACTCACAGTGGTCGAAATCAAGAGACCAATGCGCAACGACATGCGTGAAGGTGAAGATAAAGACCCAATCGATCAAGCACTCAGTTATTTGGAGCGAATACGAGAGGGCAAGGTAACCACAAAATCAGGTCGCCCTATTCCAGGAAATCACGATATTCCCGGTTACTGCTATGTCCTATGTGATCTTACTGAATCAATGCGTCGCCGGTGTCGTCGTGCGAATCTGCGAATCACCTCAGATGGCATGGGTTATTTCGGTTACAACGAACCTTCCCATGCCTACATCGAAGTGATCAGTTTCGATCAGATAGTGAAGGCTGCAAAAGAACGTAATAAGGCATTCTTTGATAAATTGGGACTGCCAGTAGCCCAGTAGTCAAGGTAGAGATACCGCTGCTGTACTGAGCACAATCAGTACAGCAGCGGTACACATATCCGTTCTGTTCGCCTTCGCAAAATTTCACTAAACTACTGATTCTAAACAACTGTATCTTTTTCTAAATTGCAGCTACTTTCCTTTATTTGTCAGTAGCTTATTGTTATAGTGACGGACTCATAATCCCTAGGTCGTAGGTTCAAGTCCTACTGTGCTCCCCATTTCTTGATCTCTTCCCCCAGATCGCCTTCCTTCAAGCCGCTGACCAACGTCAGTAAACGGCTCTTTTGCCATATTCTCCGTTTTCATCCCCACCTGTTTCTGCAGACTTTCTAGGCGGCCCCTCGAACACCCCGTTCCACCTCAATCCCTTGCCTCACCAGTGTGATTGTGGTTGTGAATAAAAATCCGTATCATTCGCCTTACTATAACGATACTCCTCTTCCTACCCGTTGAGACTTCCTCATGCTCCGTAAAACTCTCCCGTTTTCCGTCGCGCCGTTGCCTGCTGCCGTTCGTCGTTCGCTGGTGGTGTCGCTCGGTGGAATGCTATGCGCTGCGCCGCTGGCCGTGCTTGCTCAAGAAGATACCATTAACACCGGCACCACCGTGGTCACCGCGACCGCGTTGAAGGTAGACACCCCCGAGGTAGAGACGCCTCGCGCGATCTCGACCGTGAGCGCGGAAGAGCTGGAAACCCGTGGCGTTAATAAGTACGACGAGACGTTCCAGTATCGTTCTGGCGTTGTTTCCCAGCCCTACGGCAATGACAACAACACGGATTGGTTCTTCTTACGTGGCTTCAGCGCGGAAAGCGCGACCTACCAAGATGGCCTGCGTTTATTCCGCACCGGTGGCTACTTTTGGTGGATGAATGAAACGTTTGGCGTTGAGCGGGTAGATTTACTCAAAGGCCCGGCCTCTATTTTGTACGTTGAAGCGCCCCCCGGCGGTGTGATTAACGCCATCAGCAAGCGCCCGACCAGCGAGCCACAGGGTACGCTGGAAATTGAGGCGGGCAACCAGCAGCATCGCCAAGTGGGCATTGATGTCTCTGGCCCGGTGGCCGAGCGCGACGATATGCGTTACCGTTTGGTCGGACTGTATCGCGATGGGGAGGGGGAGCTTAACGGCAGCGAAAAAGAGCGCTATTTCTTCGCGCCTAGCCTGGAAATGGATGTCAGCGACGATACCACGGTCACTTTCCTGGCTAGCGTGCAGAAAGATGAGGGCGTGCCCACTACCGGTTTCTTCCCTGCGCTGGGTACGTTGAACGACTCTCCGTTCGGCCAAATCGACCCCGAGACCAACCTGGGCCAGCCGGATTACGACCGTTTGGATCAGCGCCAATTGGGCATTGGTTACGAGCTAGAGCATCAGATCAACGATACGTGGGAGTTCCAACAGAACGCTCGCTATACGCATTTAGATCTTGAGTTGCGTAATGTTTACCCGAACTCGTTTGTCACACCGCCACGCAGCATTTCCCGTGGCGTGATTGATCGCGACGGCGAGTACGATGCGTTCAATATCGATAACCGATTGATTGCACGTACCTACACCGACAACACAGAAAACACCTTGCTGCTGGGCGTGGGCTATCAAGAGCTGAACCTGAACTATACCAACCGCGATAGTTTCCGCACTTTGGGCGATGGCTCTACGTTCTTCGCCAACGTGGATACCGTAGACCTCTACAACCCTGATTACGCCGCCTTTACCGCGCCGGATACCGGCGACCCCACCCAGCATGACGTGGACCGCCGCCAGTTCGGTATTTACGTGCAGGACCAGCTACGCGTTGCGGATAAGTGGGTCTTCTTAGCGGGCGCACGCTACGACAGCGTAGATAGCAGTGACGACTTCAGCGATGTCACCGGTAGCAGCAGCCAGGGCTACGACGACGAACAGCTATCACTCACCGCTGGTGCCATGTACCTAGGCGATAACGGCATTTCGCCTTACCTCAGCTACAGCGAGTCGTTTACGCCGGTGGCGGGTATCGGGCCAGATGGTGCAAGCTACGAGCCACTGGAAGGCCGCCAGCTTGAAGCCGGTGTGAAAATTGCCCCGTTTGATGTAGATGGCTACGTGACCGTTGCCGTATTCGACGTGGAGGAGGACAACACGCTGATTTCTACTAGCGCGCCAGTGCAAGAGCAGGCTGGCGAGCGCCGCTCCCAGGGTGTAGAGATCGAAGGTGTGGGCTATCTCACCGATGATCTACAGCTCACGGCGGCGTACACCTATACTGATGCACGCTACGATATCAGCGATTTCCAGCAGGATGAGCGCGTGCCGCTAGTGCCTTTCCATATGGCGTCAGCGTGGTTGGATTACGATATGAGCAATAGCTTGCCCGGGCTTTCCGTCGGGGCTGGCGTGCGGTATATCGGTGAAACGTCTCCGAGCCCTGGCAGCGGTATTAACCGCGATGTGCCGTCCACCACGCTTTACGATGCTATGGCCAGCTACGATATTAACGACAGCTGGACCGCGCAGGTGAACGTGAATAACATCACCGATGAAGAGTACGTGAGCGGCTGCGATTTCTACTGCTACTACGGTGCATCTCGCAGCATCATCGGCAGCGTGAAGTACCGCTGGTAAACGTTTCAAAGTGCGGCACGACCTACACGCCCGGCTAAATGCCGGGCGTTGTGCGTTAGGCGGTCTGCAAAACACGCGTGTTTTCTTGCCTATACTCATGAGACATCGCCTTCGGAGAGGGCGCCATGGGGTAAGGAGACGCAGATGTTACCGAATGGTCGAGGTGTGCTGAGTGGGGCGTCGATACTCGCGATGCTGGTGGGCGGGAGCGCTGCGTTGGCGGAGCCGCTGAGCGCGGAGGCGTCCGATCCGGTGCGCCTGGGTTGGATGCAGGGATTCCCACCCCCTGCCGAGCGCATCATTGGCCAACCCGATGCCGACTATTTTAGCTTTCCCAAGATGCGCTGGACGGTATGTCATTTTCGGGAATTACTGCCTACCAAGAAGGTGAGCCGGGGGCTGGCGGCTCCCTTATCTCTCCCCTATGCCCTAGACGAGGGAATCGATGCCGTTACGTTTTACCCGCTCGGTAGCGAAACGCCGATGACTTGGGCGGCGTCGCTGAGTGAGAACTACACCGATGGCCTGCTGATTTTGCATCAAGGACAAGTGGTGTATGAGCACTATAGTGGGTGTTTAGACGAGCGCGGTCAGCATGGCGCCATGTCCGTCACTAAATCGATGACCGGCCTGCTAGGCGAGATCCTGGTCGCAGAGGGCGTACTCGATGAGGAAGACCTGGTGGGAGACATCGTGCCCGAACTCGCCAACAGCGCTTTTGGAAACGCCACGGTGCAGCAACTGCTGGAAATGACGACCGGACTGGCGTTTAGCGAAGATTACAGCGATCCAGACGCTGAAATTTGGGCCTATAACGCGGCGGCCAGCCCGTTACCGAAACCGGAGGAGTACAGCGGTCCACGCACTTATTATGAATATTTGGCAACGGTTCAGCCAGACGGGAAGCACGGCCAAGTATTTGGTTATAAGACGATCAACACCGATGCCCTGGGCTGGGTGATTGCGCGCACTACCGGCGAGTCCGTGGCATCGCTACTTTCGTCCCGGCTCTGGCAGCGGTTGGGAATGGAGCAAGATGGCTACTTTACGGTGGACTCGATTGGTACGCCGTTCGCGGGCGGCGGGCTGAGTGCAGGGCTGCGCGACTTGGCCAGAGTGGGGCAGCTCGTCTTGGACGAGGGGGAGCACAACGGCCAGTCACTTTTCCCAGCGGCGGCGGTGCAACGTATCCGCCAGGGGGGCGATCGGGAAGCGTTCGCGCAAGCGGGCTACTCTACTCTGCTAGGTGGGAGTTATCGCGGCATGTGGTGGTCACTGCATAATGAACATGGAGCATTCGCTGCTCGGGGTGTGCATGGCCAAACGATGTATATCGACCCCACCGCTGAGATGGTGATCGTGCGGTTTGCCTCTCACCCGGTGGCGGGTAACGCGGCCAACGATCCTACCTCGCTGCCTGCTTATCAGTCGGTGGCGGAGTACTTGATGGGGCGTGCCTCGAGCCCACCTTAGCCTGCCATACGGTGCTTTCGGTGGGGCCTTGCGCTAGGTCAGCACAGGTATCCACGCGCCATAGGGTGGTGGCTTGGCAGTGTACGGTCAGTTCACCTTGCCGCTGGTCGAGCCGCCACTGAAAGCGTATCTCTCGTGTTTGGTCATCGCCCTGATCGCTGATCAGAGCAAGCGTTGGCTGTTCGGTATCTGTACTGAGGTGTGTCAACGCAGCGATTTCAGCACTCTGCTGTGCGGGAGTGAGCTGTGAGCCGCCACGGTAGCCGGGCAAAAAGCGCTGTTGGCGGGCTTCGGCCTGTAAGAAGGGCAGCGCTTGTTCTGGCGTAATACGCCCATATTTGCGCACATTTGGCAGCACGATCACGCTTGCAGCGAGTCGACAGCCGCCGAGGTGGCTGCTCTCCCATACCTCGAACGGCAGCGGGTGCTCAGCTACCGTGCTGGCTAGCGCTTTGAACGTTTTATAACCGTACTTCGCGCAGCACTTATCTTTGGTGCCGTGGGTACAGCAAAGAACCAAATCATTGAGCATCGCTGGCTGCTCCCACTGGCTAAGGCGGCTGCCACTTTGAAAGGCGCTGAAGAACGCCTCTAATTCCCATCGTGCCACGCGAAAGCGGCGCCGCTCCGGCATCAGAAAGAGCTGATGCTGGTACTTTTCCATGCCCGGCTGTTGGATCAGGTTGATGCGTAGGCCATCGTCGGCCAGCGTATCCAGCGTTTGCTTTAATGAATTGCTCATATCGCTGGCGTGGCGGAGTTTGCGCTGCCACTTCGCGCGCGGCCAGCTAAGCAGTAAGTTGCGCTCGGCATGAGCGGCGCTACCCGCCAGCGGGTCTTGCTGCTCTCGGCTTAAATCCGCGCAGAAGGTGTGGTTCATAGGGCTGCCTGTAACGTCGCCGAGGTGAAGGGCACGCACACTGGGCTGCCGCTAGCGGGGTCGCGCAGAATGTGAGCATCCAAGTCGAAGACGCGCTTTAGGTTGGCCGCGGTGAACACATCGCTTGGCGTGCCGCTGATGACGATTTGCCCGTCGCGCATCATGACTAGGTGGTCGGCGTAAGCGGCGGCGAGATTCAAGTCGTGCAGTACCAGTAGGAGCGTGCGGCCATGGTCGTGGGCCAGCCGAGATAGCAGCGCCAACAGCTCTACCTGCACCTTCAAATCTAAAAAGGTGGTGGGTTCATCCAGCAAAATCAAATCGGTCTGCTGGGCGAGCACCATCGCGATCCAGCAGCGCTGGCGCTGGCCGCCAGAGAGCGCTTCCACATCCCGGTCGGCAAACTCGGTCACGTGCATATAGGCCATGGCTTCCGCGATGGCGCTGGCATCCTGCTGCGGGTCTTTTTTCCACAACCCTTGGTGGGGGAAGCGCCCCATCCCTACCAGCTGTTTGACGCTCAACCCTTCGGGTGCGATGGGGCCTTGCGGCAAAATGCCCAGCCGCTGCGCCACTTCTCGGGTGTTACTGCGGTGAATGTCCTTGCCATCGAGATAGACATGCCCACCGCTGGGCGTCAGCGTGCGCGCCAAAGTTTTCAGCAGGGTCGATTTGCCGCTGCCATTGGGGCCCAGTAGCACGGTGAGTTGGCCTTCCGCCACGGTCAGGTCCACCCCCTGCAGAATGCGCTTGGTGTCGTAGCCCGCGTGCAGGGCGTTAGCGGTGAGTCGTGATGCAGGATGGGAATAGGCGGGCATAAGGTAGGCTCAGGCAAGCTCAGTCACGAAATCAGGGCAGCCAGCACCCTAAGACAAAATATTCTCATTTTCAATGTTGTTCTTGTGGCTGCCTCATGTCGAGATATTTCGTTAGTTCGAACGGTTCGTTCGCAAAGGTAGACCTGCTTGGCTCTTTATGGATAATATAATCATTATCATTTAGATGCGCATTGTCATTTCAGTGCGCGCTAACGTGATAGTCAACAAGGGCTCATCAAAACGACGCAACACACACAACGCAAGGGAGCAGACATGCAAACGATGAAACACGCCGCTTTCTGGCCAACGGTCACCTTGGCAGGATTAGTGGCGGCCACTCAGGCCAATGCCCAGCAAGAGGCAACTGACGTGGGGCAGGCGCTCAACGAGTCATCACCCACCATGGTCGTGACGGCGACGCGTAGCCGCAGCGAAGAGGGTCAAACCCCGCAGCGGGTGACAGTGATCACCCGTGAGCAGATCGAACAGCAGCTCGCCATCACCGACGACCCTGGCCAGGTCTTGAGCAACTTGATTCCCTCCTTTTCACCTAGCCGTCAGAAGCTGTCCAACGCTGGGGAGACGCTGCGCGGGCGCGATGCGCTGTTCCTGATCGATGGCGTGCCTCAGTCCAATCCGCTGCGCGATAGCTCTCGTGACAGTTACACCATCGACCTCTCCATGGTCGAGCGGATTGAAGTGATTCACGGAGCCAGCGCCGAGCATGGCTTGGGGGCCACCGGCGGTTTGATCAACTTCGTCACCCGTCGGGCCGAAGGGGGCGGTATTAGCCAAAGCGCGGGCATAAGCGTCACCATTGACGACGACCTGCACTCGGAAGGTCTGGGCAACAAGCTCAACTATCGCATTAGCGGTCAGCAGGGCGACTGGGATTTCGTGGCCTCGGCCACCCGCCAAGAGCGGGGCGTGTTTTACGATGGCGGCGACCGCCGCGTGGGCATTGCCTACCCCGGCGAGCTGCAAAACTCCGAAAGTTACGACCTGTTCGGCAAGCTGGGCTACTGGATCGACGACAATCAGAATATCGAGCTGTCGCTCAATCATTTCGATTTGGAAGAGGGCGACGACTACGTGCCCGTGGTGGGCAACCGTGATGCGGGCATTCCCACTAGCGCCGAGCGGGGCACACCCGATGGCGCCCCGGGCTTCAATGAAGTGACCACGGCTCGCTTGGCCTACTCCCACGCGGATTGGTACGGCAACGCGGTCGATGCTCAGGTGTACCGCCAGCGCTTTCGGGCGCGCTTTGCCACCACACCGTTCTTCCCTTACCTGGACGGCAACGGCAATACCCAGTATGACCAAACCCGTAACGAGTCCGATAAGCAGGGGGCCAAGTTCACCCTGAACCGCCAGGGTATGCTGGACGACCGGCTCGGTGTGACGGTGGGGCTCGACATCCTCGAGGATGAAACCCGCCAAATGCTGGTAGAGACCGGGCGCACCTACGTACCGGAAAGCCGCTATAGCAACATTGCGCCGTTCCTGCAGGGGCAGTTCAAGATCGCCGACCCGCTCACGCTGCATGCCGGGGTTCGCCATGAACATGCGGAGCTTGAAGTGGATGCCTACGAGACGATCGATCGTAGCAACGTCACTCAAGACAACGTCGCGGTAGGAGGCGGCAACCCCAGTTTCGATGAAACGCTCTATAACGTGGGGTTGACGTACCAAGCCACGGAGTGGGCGCAGCTGTACGCCAGTTACTCGGAAGGCTTTGGCATGCCGGACGTGGGCCGCGTGCTGCGGGGCATCAGCGAACCGGGCCAGGATGTCGATACGCTGCTCCAACTTCAGCCTATCGTCACCGATAACCGCGAGATTGGCGCGCGTTTCGACTGGGAGCGTTACGGCCTGGAAGTGAGCTACTACGAGTCGAACTCTGATTTTGGCCAGCGCTTGGCCGAGCAGAACGGTACGTGGGTGGGTAGTCGGGAAAAAACCGAAATCCAAGGGGTGGAAGTGACCGGCAACATGCAGGTCAATGACCAGCATGATCTGTCGCTCTCCTATGCCCATACCGAAGGTAAGTCGGACCAAGACGGCGATGGCAGCGTGGATACCAAACTCACCGGGATCAACATCGCGCCCGATACGCTTAAGTTGGGCTGGAGCGCCGTGTGGAACGACCGTCTCTCGACGCGCCTACAGGGCCGCTACTACTTCGACCGCAGCGTCGATAATCCGGCGCTCGACTTCGATGGCTACGGGTTGGTGGATGCCTCGCTGGCTTACCAGCTTCCCGCAGGGCAGCTATCGCTGGGTATCGAGAACCTGACCGACGAAGACTACCTCACTTATTACTCCCAAGCCGCTCGCATCAGCGATGAGTACTACTTCACCGGTCGTGGGCGCACGTTCACGGTGGGATATCAGCTGGATTTCTAAGGCTTCGGCGTCTTGTTTTTGTGCTGTCTAACGTCTGGCCACTCCTTCGATGGAAGGGGTGGCTAGCCGTCAACCAACTGAACGTGCATGAAGGAACGTGTTTCGTTCAAGCAGTAACACAATAAAAACCGCGCGATGTGACTAGCCATGGATGCGTGGGTTTACCTATCGATAGGTAAGTAAACCTTTCAAAAGGATGACATTCTGCGGGGGCTATATGAGCTACGCACAGGAGCATCGCTCAGCGAGCGATATCAGTCAGTGTGCCTCGGTGCATGCGTTACTCAACTGTATTATCAAAGAAGTCGCCATACCTGAACGAACGTTAGCGTTTCAATGGCCGAGCCATCGTCGCGGGTTACCTGAGGCGTTGCCAGGAGTACCCCTTCTGATCGAGTGGTCAACCTCACTTCACTTATGGGTGATGGTCGACCGTCAGTCGACGGTAGGTAGCCAGTATTATCTTTCCGATGTTTACTTAAAGAGTAAAGACGACACGACGTGGATGGCCGCTAGTGCCGAGATGCTCATCAGCCGTCTGCTCAAACATCTGCCGCGAGTCGATGCCGGCATCAATCAGGAGTTGGCGCAGCAGGTTCGTCAGAGTCGTCAAGTGATGGCTGAGATTGTCAGGCATGCTGCCAAGCAATCTAACCGGCAGCCGCTAGCCGACTATCCGAGCAGCGAGCAAGGGTTATGGTTTGGCCATCCGAATCATCCCACGCCCAAAGCACGCCAGTGGCCTGATGACTGCTTGGCTGATGGCACGCCTTCTTACGCCCCGGAATGTGGCGTCGCTACCTCGCTCTACCAGTTCTCCTTTCCCGCAGACGGGGTACGCGTTCAGGCCAACCGTGTTGAAGAAGAGGACGTCCTTTCCTACGTGGCAGACCAAGCGGCCGCCGAGAGCGATGAACGCATCGTGCTGAGCATGCATCCGGTGCAAGCGGCCATGTTCAAACAATCGTCTGCCGTCCAAGCGCTGCTTCAGCGTAACGTGATCAGAGATCTTGGTCAAAGTGGCTTTAGCGCAGTGCCAACGGCCTCCATGCGCACGTGGTATATCGAAGAGCATCCCTGGTTCATCAAAGGATCGCTCAATGTGCGCATCACCAACTGCGTGCGTAAAAACGCGTGGTACGAGCTGGAAAGCACGCTGGTGATCGATCGCATCATGCATCGATTGGGGCGCTTGGAAGACCCTTCCTTGGCGACGCTCTTCGTTGCCGAGGAGCCCGCCACGGTGCATTGGACGCCTAACGAGGGCAACGAGCAGCAGCAACGCTGGTTCCGCGAACAAACGGGCATCATCTTGCGAGAAAATTTCTGCCGACGGTTTTCTCCTCAAACCTGCTTGTTGACGGGGACGCTGTTTGCGCGTGATACGACGCTGGTGCCTATGGTGCTCTCCTTCATTTCACAGGCGTATGAAGGCTCGCTCAGTACCGGTACCAGTACCTTGCCTGAACAGAACCAAGTGAGAGCATGGTTTCAGGCCTATTTGAAGGCGCTGCTGCCACCGGTGCTGGGACTGTTCTTTCGGCACGGTATCGTCATGGAGCCGCACTTACAAAACTGCGTCTTGATTCATGAGGCGGGAACGCCCCAGAAAATGCTGTTACGTGACTTCGAGGGGGTCAAGTTGACCCGTGATAAGGGCACCGCCTGGTTGGCGGGTGAAGTCCTTCACCCTCGCGTCGAAGCCTCCATGATCTACAGCCGGGAGCAAGGTTGGAACCGAATCGCCTACTGCCTGTTCGTCAACCACATTGCGGAGGCCATTCTCGCGCTGAGCTGGCGACGTCCCGCGTTGGCGGATGCGTTATGGCAAGACACATCGACGGCATTGCAGCATGTGCGTAGCCAGCTGGAGGTAGCCGCGCCAGAGCTCGATGCGCTATTGCAAGGCGGCGCGCTGCCCTGCAAGACCAACTTCAAATTACGGCTCATGGCTCAGGCTGATCGCCAGGCGCAGTATGTGTCGTTGCCCAACCCTTGGCACGCTCTTCGGGTCATGGGGCGGGAGGTGGCCTATGGCTGAGCCAAATGCGCTGCCACATACGATCCTGTCAGCAATAGAGCGGTATCGCCAACAGTGTAGCGATCCCATGGCCGCCTTTTTCTACGATCTGCCTGCCTTGGCCGCCCACGCGCGTGCCATGAAAGCGGCGCTGCCACTTGAAGTGGAGCTGTACTACGCCATCAAGGCGAATAGCGAGCCCGCCATCATCGATACCTTGGCCCCTATTGTGGATGGCCTAGAGTTATCTTCCGGTGGAGAAATCGAGCGCGCGTGTCGCAGTGCCACGCCACGGCCATGGGTGTTATCGGGGCCTGGCAAGCTGGATGCGGACATGCGGAGTGCCATCGAACGGGGCGTAGAGGCGTTTCATGTCGAAAGCCTCGGAGAAATTGCGCGTTTGCAGTCCATCGCTGCAGCGATGGGCCATACACAGCCCGTTCTTTTGCGTATCAACCCCCAATTACCGGCATCGTTTTCCAGTCGTTTGCGCATGGCTGGCACGGCGACACCGTTCGGTATCGACGAAGCACAGCTCCCCAAGGCCGTCAGCGCCGTGGATAGCGCGCCAAACCTAACGCTCTGCGGCTTTCACGTGCATGCCATGTCGCACCAAACAAGCGAGCAGCGCCATCAACAGTTACTCGCGTTCTACCTGGAGCGGTGGCCATCGTGGCGAAGCCTGGCACGTTATCCCGAGCAACTGACGCAGCTCAACGTAGGAGGCGGCATTGGGGTGAATTATCGCGAGCCTTCCCACCAGTTTGACTGGGCTAGTCTCTGCCACGCGCTTGGTCAACAGCTCGACACCCTGTCCGCACCCCCACGCGTTCGTTTCGAAATCGGACGCTATCTCTCTGCCTTTTGTGGCTACTACGTCATGGAAGTGCTGGATACCAAAGTCAGTCATGGTGAAGGGTTTTTAGTCTGTCGAGGGGGTACGCATCAATTCCGCTTACCTGCAGCGCAGGGGCACGATCATCCGATCATTCACTTACCCCGCGACCCAACGCTATCGAGCAATGGCGAACAGCGCGCTTGGACGATCGTGGGGCAGCTTTGCACCCCAAAAGATGTATTGAGCCGACACCAAGAGCTGCGTGGCGTCAGGGTGGGGGACTTTGTGGTGCTGCCTTTGGCAGGCGCCTATGGCTACAACATTTCCCATGCGGACTTCCTTTGCCATCCCCGGCCAGCTCAGCACTTTGTGACGGACACCGCTGAAGCGCTGCCTTCTCGCGCTGGGCCTCGTCGCGTGCTGGCTGCGGGCTACTCAGGCTAATCGTTATCCATTTCTCTATGTTGTGAAGGTACTCCATGACGTCACAAGCAACTTGGCTGCCCACGCGGGCGGTCATCGAGAACGCCGTTGTCTCCACACCCTTTTCTTCTTTGGATAGCTGGCGCCACTACCGCCGTATCGAGCAGCGTGTCATTGGTCAACTGCTGCAAACCCTGCTGTATGAGGATGTGCTGAGCTATACCGTCGTGCCAAACCCGGCCGCAACGCGGGCTGGAGCGTCACGATTTTCGATCACGTTGGGTAGCCGCTGCTATAGCGTTGATGGGTGGGTATGCCACAGCTTCCATTTGATCCGCCTGGACCATTCTACGCTCTCGGTGAGTGGCGCGCCGAACCAACCCGATACCGTCAGTTTGCAGTGCTTCATCACGGATCTCGAAGAGACGCTGGGGGAGGGAGCCATCCAGCCAGGCTTCGTCAACGAGTTGGTGCAGACACTCATCAAAGACACCCAATCGGCCACGTGTGCGCTAAGTGACACTGCATCGCCTCAAACGTTGGAGGCGGATGCATTAGAGCGCTATTTCACGGATGCCCATAGTTACCATCCTTGCTACAAGTCACGGCTGGGGTTCTCCTTACAGGATAACCAGCGCTACGGCCCTGAGTTTGCTCAACCGCTGCGTGTCATTTGGTTGGCAGTGCCCAACCAGTTGGCTCATGCAAGTGCGGTGGACGGAGAAAACTGCCTAGGTCGGGCCATGGAGGAGGCCGGGCCTGAGGTGCTGGCGAGGTTGGAGGACTATCTCGAACGCCAGCAGCGTCGGCGCGATGAGGTCGTGCTCATGCCCGTGCATCCATGGCAGTGGGAAAATGCTCTGGTCGAGGTGCTCTATCCCGAGCTTGCCAGTGGCGATATTGCCTTCCTAGGGGAGGGCGAAGCGGTTTATACCCCTCAGCAGTCGATACGTACCCTGGCTTCGGTAACGCGTCATCTGCCCTATCTCAAGCTGGCGATGAGTATCACGAATACGTCTAGCACACGTATCTTGGCGCGCCATACCGTCACCAACGGCCCCCTCATCACACAGTGGCTTCAGCGGCTGATCGAGACGAATGAGACCGCCTCCTCTGCGGGCTTCGTCCTGTTAGGGGAGATCGTTGGCGTGGCCTTGGATGAGCGCGCATTTGCTGCCAAGCGCTATGCAGAGGTGTATGGCAAGGTCGGGGCTATTTGGCGACAAAATATCCGCCAATATTTACATGAGGGCGAGCAAGCTGCCCCACTCAACGGGTTGAGCCAGCTTACTCGCACGTCGCAAGGGGAGCCCTCTGACCCATTCATCACCCCCTGGGTAGAGCGCTACGGGCTCGTTGCGTGGACGCGCCAACTGATCCTCGTCACGACGCTGCCGATCATCCATCTGCTGTTTGCGGAAGGTATCGGAATGGAGTCCCACGGGCAAAATATCGTCGTCATTCATCGTGATGGCTGGCCTACACGCGTTGCCCTCAAAGACTTTCATGACGGCGTACGTTTTAGCAAGGCGCAGCTCGCCCGGCCCGAGCTGGCACCCAAGCTCGAGCCGGTGCCTCCGCGCCATGCCGCGCTCAATCGCAACTCCTTTATCGTCACCGATGATCTAGCAGCGGTGCGTGACTACTCTTGCGATGCCTTTTTCTTCATTGCGCTTGGTGACATGGCCATTTTTTTGAAGCGCCACTTTGGCTTGGAGGAGACGCACTTTTGGGCCATGGCGGCAGAGGTCGTCAAAGAGTACCAGCGCGAGCATCCCCAGCACGCTGAGCGCTATCGCTGTTTTGACGTGTTTACTCCAGAGTGGGAGGTAGAGGCACTGACTCGTCGCCGTCTCTTTGGAGACGAGCAGCCCCAGGTCAAAAAGGTGCCCAACCCACTGGCCGCCTATGCACCTGAAGGAGCGCGCGTATGTTGAGAACGAATCAGCTAAAGCGTGCGCTGCTAGAGGGCAGGGAAGTCTACGGGGTGATGGCCTCCATGCCGACTGCTGCCTCTATTGAGTTGATCGGAGAAGCAGGCTTTGACTACGTGGTCATCGATACCGAGCACATTCTGATCAACCCAGAAACCATCGAACACATGATCCGTACCGCAGAGAGCTATGGGATGACGCCACTGGTTCGAGTGGCGGATACGGACCCCAAACAGCTGCTGCGCCTGCTGGACGGCGGTGCGCAAGGCATCGTGTTGCCCAATGTGGCGTCGGCCGCGTCGTTAGCCGACGCGGTGGCTGCCTGTAAATACGCGCCTGAGGGAGCAAGAAGCCTCAACGCCGGTCGCCCTGGAGGGTTTGGTAAGTCCTCTCTCGCCGAGTACGTGGGGCAAGCCAACCAAGAAACGATGGTCGTTGCCATGATTGAAAGCCACCAAGGCGTGCAGCAAATCGAAGCGATTTGTGCCGTGCCTGGCTTGGATATGGTGCTGGAGGGTGCGGCGGATCTTTCCCAGTCCCTGGGGGTGACGTGGCAAACCGACCATCCAGATGTCGTCCAGTCGCTCGAGCATGTTCAGCAGACGGCCCAGGCATTCGGGATCCCTTATTGCGCCTTTCTCCGCCAATCCCGCGCTAAAGCGCGATGGCAGGCACGGGGTGTTCGTACCTTCATGCTGGGAGATGAACGAGGGATTGCGTTTCGCGCGCTGCAGAAGAGCCTTCACGAAGCTAAAGACGTTTCACACTGATCGATGTTTTCACGTTACTGATACCGTTTTGGAGGTTAGGCACATGACATCCGTTAATGCTCAGCACTATGCGCAACAGCAGATTCTGCAATGTTTGGTCGATGGGTGCTTGGTAGAAGGCTTGCTAGAGGGGCTCGATGCGCAGTGGAGCATCGTCGGTGACGACGAGAAAGCACTGACTGGCTTGTTTGGTGGTTTTACCCGAGATCCCGCGCAGCGTCTTTGGCGCTGGCCAGCAAAGCCGGGTTGGCATGTCGCGATGCTGCTTCAGCCTGGTATCACGCAGGCTTGGGAGAAAGTGCCGCAGACGCCGGTCGTGTTGGTCGACCATGCCGCAGGTCAGCATCACGCTTTGTCACCTGAGGCCTTCATGCATTACCTCTTTGCTAACGGAGGCGGGGATGACGCAGCCCTAACCCAGGGGCAGGAAGTGTTTTTGCAGGCGCTCTCCGATACGCTTTGGCAAGCGACCAGCTCGGTGAAGCATCAGGTAAGAACGGCGGGTTTGCCAGCGCTTGCCACGGCTGATCATTTTGCTGTGATGGAGCAGTGGGCATCGCTGTTGGATCGCCCTTATCACCCCACGGCGAAAGCCAAGCAGGGGTTGAATAATCAGGAGTATCACGCCTATATGGCGGAGTTCAATCTGCCTATCGAACTCCGTTGGGTCGCCATCGACAATAACGCTTTGCTCAGTGGTGACGGTGTCAACGAAGAAACGCCGCTGCCAGTGCGCTGGCTCGCCAGCGAGACCAGCGCTGGGATGTTGGAGCAGGAGATGGTCGAGCGAGGCCTGGCGCATACGCATACCGCCCTTCCGGTACATCCGTGGCAGCACGAGCATGCGTTGCCCCATTGGTTGCAAGACGCCTTTGAAGCCGGTGCCTGCGTGTCACTCACGACCGTCACGGAACCCTGGCTAGCCACCTCCTCGTTACGGTCGCTTGCGCCCACCACGGCCAGTCCGCACTTTCTCAAACTGCCCATGGCCATTCACTCTCTGGGGGCTTCTCGCTATTTACCGGCCGTGAAAATGATCAATGGCGATCTCAGTGCCCGCTTGCTGCAGCAGGCCAAGGCACGCGACGCTCGCTTAGCGCAAGGCCTCTATCTATGTGATGAAAGCAAGTGGTGGGCGTATATGCCGCAAGGGGCAACGCTCTTTGATGAAGCGCCTCGTCACCTGTCGGCCATGGTGCGTAGCTACCCCTCTGAGTTGCTGGAAGACGATACCGTGCGTTTGGTGCCCATGGCCACGCTGGGAACGCCACTACCGGGTGGTGAGCACCATGTGTTCGATGACTGGTTAGCCGAGCGTGAGTGGCCTGCGAGTGCGGCATCCGTGACAGCCCTCTTCGGCGAGCTGTGCGACCGATTCTTCGAGATCAATCTACGCCTGTTTCGGTTGGGGATGCTGGCAGAAGTCCATGGTCAGAATGCGGTCATGGTCTTTAAATCAGGCCGGTGCCACGGCGTGCTGTTACGCGATCATGACTCGCTGCGTATCTGCGTTGAGCGGCTGGAACAGCATGGGATGCAGGACCCGTGCTACCGCATCAAGCAAGGTCACTCCAATACCCTTTACCACGATAGCCTGGAAGCCCTGCTGTTTTGGCTGCAAACCCTTGCCATTCAAGTCAATCTACGCGCTATCATCGACGCGCTGGTAGGCTACTACGGAGTCTCGGCGCACACTCTATGGGAGACGTTGGCGATACGGTTGAGAGCCCAGCTGAACGAGGTTGCTTTTGACCAACATGACCGGGATAGACTGCTAAAGCAGTTGTTCGAACAGGAGCAGTGGCCCTATAAACGCCTGATTTCACCCATCATCGAGCGAGCGGGGGGGCCAGGCAGTATGCCCTTCGGCACCAGCGCAACCTGTAATCCGCTTCGCAAAGTTATCGTTTCGAAGCAGCAACGCCACCAGGAAGCGGTCACGGAGCACTGAGTCAAAAGCCGCCTAGTAGATCTGCTAGGCGGCTATTCCATCAACATGCCGAATTAGCAAAACCAAGCGGGATGGTTTGCTTTCAGCGCTCGCCGCTTCTCGTCCTCCTGCGTCTGCTTTTCCTCTGCAGCGCTCGCTAGCGCCTCTGCGCGGTGAGGAGGCACCACGAAGAGCCCATCGTCATCTCCAATGACCAGATCCCCTGGGGTTATGACACACCCCTCGATTGTGACGGGCGTATTGATTTCACCCTCTAGCGAGAGTGCCCGGGTGGTTAACGGGCTTGTTCCCCGTGCAAAGGTGGGGAGCGGCAGCTGAGAAAGATGGGCCCAGTCGGTGACCGGTCCATTCGTCACCACGCCCGCCAAGCTCTTTTGTAAGGCGGCGTAAGCGCGAAACTCCCCCCAGCAGGCACGTTGAACATCGCTGCCGACGTCGATCACCAGCACGTCGCCTGGGCGTGCCATGATCAGCGCCTCACGGATGATGCTGCCATCCACATGGGGAATGCGTACCGTGAGGGCCGTGCCTAAAAGCCGAACAGGGCGCTTGAGTGGCAGAAGGGTCGCGATGGCTCCGATATCGGTAAAATGTCCGAGTGTCGAGGTGGCAATGTCCTCGAATCGTTGCCGCTGCTGGGGGGGGATGTTTTCTTGACGGGGAAGGACATGGAACATGGGACTCTCTTTGTTTACCTCGAGCGCGCTAATAGCGCGTGCGGTGAAGTAAATAAACGAAGAAGGGCGCGCCGATGCCGGCCACGAAAATGCCTGCGGGCAGGTCTTTGGGAAGAAAAGCGACCCGGCCTAGCAAATCGGCATATAGGACGATCAGTGCCCCGACCAGCGCCGATACGGGAAGGAGGCGTGCCATATGGCGCCCCACGAATTTAGACGCGATATGCGGCGCTATTAAGCCCACGAAACTGATGGCCCCTGCATAGGCCACCGCAGCGCCTGCCAACACCACAGCACAGGCCAGTAGGATGACTCGGCTACGTATCACCGCGACGCCTAGCCCTTGTGCCACCTGATCCCCCAGCGCCATGGCATCTGCATGGCGGGCGAAGGCCAAACATACCGGTGTGGTCACCACCAGCCACGGCAGTAAGCCATAGACGTCCCGCCACTGGGCTGCATACAAACTGCCGGTGAGCCAGACGTAGGCCGACATGGCCGCAGCGTCGCTGCTAATGACGATCAAAAGCGTGGTGCCTGCGCCCATGGCCGCGGCCAAACCAATGCCCACGAGTACCATACGTGACGGGTGCAGCCCATTTTTCCAAGCGAGTGTAAAGACCAGCAAGGTCGATACCAGGGCACCCAACATGGCAAAGAGTGGCAGCCAATGAATGCTAAAGATGCTGCTAAGCAGTGCTAAAAATAGAACCGCCGCAAGGGCGGCACCGCTCGTGATGCCGATGACGTCAGGAGACGCCAGGGGATTACGCACGATACCCTGCAAGAGAGCACCTGCCATCGCCAAGGCGCTACCCACCAACATTGCCAGCACGATTCTCGGTAGGCGTAACTCCCAAACGATAAACGCAATGTCGCTACTTTGCGGCGCTGCTAATGCCTTCACAACGTCCACGAACGCGGTAGGAAAGCTCCCCAAGCTCAGCGATACGCCCGCGCTGGCAAACAGCAAAACGGCCAAACCGACGACCGTGAGCAGCGACCGATCGTCATGGCGCTGTTCAGAAGAGATAAAGGAGCTTGAAATATGCGATGTCATTGGGCTGCCATGTTGCGTCGCGCCAGATAAATGAAGAAAGGCGTCCCTAGCAAAGCGGTCATCACGCCTACAGGGATCTCCTGGGGAGCAATTAAAAATCGCGACGCCACATCTGCCAGCAATAGAAGGCTGGCGCCCAGTAGCGCGCAGGCGGGCAACAGCCAGCGGTGATCGATACCAAACAGACTCCTCGCCATGTGAGGAACGATCAACCCTACGAACCCGATCATCCCTGACAAGGCCACGGAACTACCCGCCAATACGATCACGACGAGCCCAAGCAGCAGTTTAATCGTGGTGGCCTGTAACCCTAGACCTGTTGCCATGTCATCGCCTAACAAGAGCGCATTGGCATGACGGACCAGCAGGGTGCAGAGCAGGAGCGCTGCGCCAAATAGCGGTAATAAAGGAGCCACCAGCGCAAGTTCTCGCCCAGATACCGAGCCTGCCAGCCAGTAGAGCACGCTTTCGAAGCTTTGCTGATCGATCACCAGGAGCCCCTGGCTAAAGGCGACGAACATGGCCGTCACGGCCACCCCGGCCAGTACGACGCGCAGCGGCGATAGCTCTCCGCGTCGTCCTCTACTGAGCAGAATGACTAAGAGTGCCGCCACCGATGCACCGAAAAGCGCCGCCCAGACATAGTGGGCAGGCGCTGAAAGCGGCAGTAAAGACACGGCCACCACGACAAAAAACATGGCCCCCGCGTTGATGCCTAGGATGCTAGGTGAGGCCAGCGGGTTGCGTGTGATGGTTTGCATCAGAGCCCCGGCAATGGCGAGGCTCGCACCCACTAACGCGGCGATGATCGCCCGCGGCAGACGCTCAGTGATGAGGATGATGTGCGCGACATTGCTGGGATCATAGTGATGTAAGGTTGACCAGAGCGCGTGCCACGCAATATCGGTCGTTCCTGATAGTGTGCTGGTTAAAAATGCGCTCCAGGTCACCACCACCCCAAACAGCAGCCCTAGACTTTTAGCGATGCGGCTATCTAGCATCCTGCGTCTCCTGGCGGCTAGCAAGCGCATCACCTTGCTCGATGCCTTCAAGACCATAGTGGCGATACAGGTCATCGAGCATGGCATTGGCGGCGAGTATACCGCCGCCCATCATCCAGTTGACGGGGTCGACTTCGAATACCCGCTGATGTTCAACGGCCTCTAGCTGCTGCCACAAAGGGTGGGACGACCAGTGCTGGTAGTTATCGAGAATGGCGGGGTCCGGCTCCAGCAGCACGAAAATGACATCGGCATCCAACATAGGGATGTTCTCCGTGCTGGAAAGCTTCATGCCCCAACCGTGCGTGTTCAAGGTGTCGGGTTGTTCGAACCCTAGCTCGTCGAGAATATAGCCTGCAAAGCCGCCCGAGTAGATACGCAGGTGATCACTTTTGAAGCGGATCACCGCGACTTTTTGCGGCCACGCGTCTCCGAGCGCGTCTGCTATCTGTCGGTGAAAGTCGTCGACCCGTGTCGCCCAATCGCGCAGTAACGCATTGGCTGCTTCCTCGCGACCTGTGGCATCAGCCACTAGGGTCAGCGACTCTTTGAAGTCATAAACGTTATCGGCCGTGGCAGTGGGGGCAATGGCTGTCAGCAACGGCCGTATTCTCTGATGACGAAAATCCGTGGCCACGATGACATCAGGGTTCAGCCAAGCGATTTTTTCCAAGTTTGGCTGTGTTTCCAGGCCCACGTGCGGCACGTCGTTTAATTCGTCGCGCAGGTAGCGATACATGGGTTTTTCCAACCATGAGTCCACCACGCCAATGGGAGTGATCCCCAAGGCGACGGCGCTATCGGTGGCTCCTTGGTAAAGCGTTACGACGCGTTCAACGGAGTGTGTTTGGCTCCTAAGGGGTTGGGCGGCACAGGTAGCGCCCATCAAGCTCACGACGAGGGCAATGCTCAGCAGCGTTTTGCCCCATGAAGGTCGCCAGGTGATTCGGTGCGTTTGAAAGGGGATCATTTGGCTCTTCCTTGAAGCGACGTTTGCGGCTGGCCGTTTGAGGAGGAAGGTATCGCCATGTTCAACGAGGCACCTGTGCGCCCCAGCATCCACGCCAAAGGGAGACAGGCCAGCGCGATACCCGCCAAGACAAGAAAGGCCACATGCAGGGCAGAGGCACTGGCCTCGGAGTAGGCAATGCCCAGCTCCAGGGAGGCGCGAACACTCATGTCGTAGTAGACCGATAGGGCGACCACCCCGAGTGAGGAGACGAGTCGACGCGCCATGTTGTTCATGGCCGAGGCCTGGGCCACTTGCTGCTCAGGAAGATCTTTCATGCCCACCGTGGTCGCCGGTAAGTAAGCGAACCCCAACCCCATGCCGCGAAGCCCCATCCAGGCTGCGATGATCCAAACGGAGGTCGCCGCGCTCAGCGTGCCGAGGCCTATCAAGCTGATGACCGTGGCAATCAGGCCTAAACCAATACACCATTGAGGGGGTGCCCGGTCGATACAGCGGCCTGCAATGGGCGAACAGGCAGCGGCAGCAAGCGCAGTGGCGAGAAACACGAGGCCTGTCGTCAGCGGGCTAAATCCCAGCGTGTTCTGCATCCACAGAGGGATCAACAAGATGCATCCAAACAGGATGATCGATTGCAAACAGGCGAGCAGCACGCTGTAGCGAAAGCGAGGGTGGTGAAACAGTGACAGGTCGAGTAGCGGCTGAGCCTGCTGTCGCTCGACGCGTATGAACAGCGTTAACGCGATGGCACCTAGCAGGAGCGGTACGAGAGTAGCGGGACGCAACAGGTCTGATAACGTTTCAACGCCGTTGAGAGACAGCAGTACGCCCCCGATACCCAGCGTGATGAGACAAAAGCCAGGTAGGTCAAACTGGCGTCGAGGCGGCCGCGAGTCGGCGGATAAATAACGGTAACCGCATATCAGCCCTAGGATCGCGAAGGGCATATTCATCAAAAACAGGGCGCGCCAGTGGCTGATTTCCAGCAGTAGCCCTCCCACCGTCGGTCCGATGGCGGGCGCCATCATCACGGCAAAGCCCCACACACCGCTGGCCCGTCCCCGCTGTTCGCGCGGGTAGGCGGAGAAAATCAACGACAGAGACAGCGGAATCATCAAGCCAGCGGCGATTCCTTGCACGCCTCGGGCCACGATGATGCCATTGAGGTGTTGCGCTAAGGCACCCAAACCCGAGCCGGCCAAAAAACCGCACAGGCCCACGAGGTAAACCGTTTTTCGCCCCCACCTGCCCGCTAAATAGCCCGTTAGCGGCATTGTCATCGCCATGGCAATCATAAAGATGGTCACCACCCAGCTGACCTGGGTGGCGCTAGCGTTAAACGTCACCATGAGGTCAGCGACGGCTAGGTTAAGAGCGCTGTTATTGAGGCTGACGGTAAAGGTGCCCAATAGCACGCTGATCAGCACTTTTTTGCCGTTGGAGGTCGCGTTCGGCATGAAACCCGCTTTCTGAGATGTCATGGGGATATGGCAAAGCAGACGTGCTGCTATGACGCCTTAGCCAGAGGGGGATGATGCCATGTTAAAGGCATTTAATGCAAATAGTTATCAGTTGTGATTGGGCGAGGGGGTACGTCAGTCGCCGCGCTCTCAAAGGAGAGCAGCCGCTACCTCTACTGCACCAAATATCGCCACCCCGGCCGCCACCGGCCAGCCCAGTGAGCGCAGGCGTCGCCACACCAATAGCGTGACGCCAAGGCCTATCGCTGTGGCGAGCCAAGAGATGGCGTTGGGGTTGACCGGTACGATCGAGACGCCCAACACGGCGGCAATCATCATGGGGCCTAGAATCACCAGCCATTGGGGCATGGCGTTCATTCCCGTTGTGCTGCCCAGCCGACGCTGCATCCATAAAAAAGGCACCACGCGCATTAGTAGCGTGCCCAATGCACAGATAATAACGGCGATCCACATGGTGCTGCTCATGGGCGGCTCCTGCGTGGTTGAAAGGTGACCGTGTAGAAGCACAGCGCGCCGCAGGCGGCTGCAAGGGGAATCGCCACGTTGCTCCACCCGGCCAAGTTCAAGGCCAGCGCGGCAAGGATGGTACACAGCATGGCGGCGGCCCAGCGCTGGTCGGTAAAGCGCGGTGCCACCATGGTAAGAAATAGGGCTGGAAGGGCGAAGGGCATGATCTCCCCCAGCAGCGGCCAGCGGGCGGTGACCGCCTCGCCGCCGGACGCGCCGACGATGGTACCGATGATCCACACCGCCCACGCCAGCAGCGAGGCACCCACGAACCAACTGAACCGCTTGACTTCCGGTAGCTGGGGTAGCCGTATGAGTGCCAAGGCAAAGACTTGGTCGGTCAGGCCGTGCATCAACCAAGGCCAGTGGCGGCTGCGGGGCAGCAGCGCGGCCAAATTGGGGCCGTACACCACGTGGCGCACGTTGATGAGCAGCGTCATGATGACCACCAGCCACAGCGGTGCGCCCGCGGCAATCATGCCCACGAACAGAAACTGCGACGCACCCGCATAGATCAGTGCTGAAATGGCGGCGGCTTCCCAGGTGGTAAAACCGGCCTGCGTCGCGACCAAACCAAACGAGAGCGCGACTGGAATATAGCCGCCTAGTAGCGGAATGGCTTCACGCACACCCTGTAAGGCAGAGCGCAGCGATGAGTGCTGGGCGTTAACGGTGTGATCGGCTGGCTGGCTCATGAGCGGGTGCCCTCTAGCCCGTAGGTGACGGTGAGCAGCAGAGTGGCTTCTGCCGCCTGAGTGCGGTAAAGGTGTGGCTGATCGGCGGGGAAAGTGACGCTATCGCCGGGAGCGAGCGAGAACGTTGCGCCTTCTGGTCCGGCTTCCAAATAGCCGCTGATCAGCGTCAGCGTCTCTTGGGTGCCCGGTGTGTGGGCCTCGGCGTGGCGCAGGGTGTGGGGCGCGCAGCGCATCCAGTAGGCATCTACCTGTGGTGCGCCTTTACCTTGGTCAATCAACTGTACCTGCACGCCATCCTCGCCGAGCGGCACGCTAATCGGTGCAACTAGGGTGCCAAACGGAACGTTGAGTTGGACGGCCAGCCGCCAGATCGTGTCGAGCGTCGGGTTGCCATTGCCTTGCTCTAAGCGGCATAGGTTGGATTTCGCGATGCCCGCCGCGTTGGCAAGTTGCGAGAGCGATAAATCCTGCGCTTTACGAAGCGCTTGGAGGTGTTGGCCTAGCGTAACAAGAGAGTGCTCGTCCATGGATGTCCTCGCTGTTCCTTTTATAGAACGTTCTATATAAGGAACAGCGATCTGTCAATCGACGAGCCACAAAGGAGCGTTAATCAGGCTTACGCGCTCGACAGGCGGCGGCGGTAAACAGCACATCGGTGGAGGAGTTGAGCGCCGTTTCGGTAGAGTCTTGCACCACGCTAATCACAAAGCCAATGGCGACGGCCTGCATGGCCACTTCGGTCGGAATGCCGAACAGGCTGGCGGCCATGGGAATCAGCATCAACGAACCGCCCGCCACGCCAGACACGCCGCAGGCCGCCAGAGCCGATACGATGCAGAGCAGCAGCGCGGTGGGGAAATCCACGCTAATTCCCAGGGTGTGCGTAGTCGCCAGCGTAATCACGGTAATGGTGATCGCCGCCCCGCACATATTGATGGTGGCACCTAGCGGAATGGAGATCGCGTAGGTGTCGGCATCCAGGTCCAAACGGCGGCAAAGTTCCAGGTTGACCGGAATGTTGGCCGCCGAGCTGCGAGTGAAAAACGCCGTAATGGCGCTGCCCCGCAGGCAGGCAAACACCAGCGGGTAAGGATTTTGGCGGGTAGCCAAGTAGACCAATAGCGGGTTACTTATTAGCGCAACGAACAGCATACAGCCAACGATCACCCCCAATAGCTGGGCGTAGTTCAGCAGTGCCTGAACGCCAGACTCCGCGAGTGTACCGGCCACTAAGCCGAAAATACCCAGGGGGGCCAGGCGAATCACCAGGGTGACGATACGCGTAATGGCGGCGGATAAATCGCTCAGCGCTTGGCGAGTCGTGTCGCTGGCCTGGCGAAGTGTCAACCCCAAACCAATGGCCCAGGCCAGAATGGCGATGAAATTGGCGTCCATCAGAGCCGTCACAGGGTTCGCCACCGCGTTGAGTAGTAAGTCACGCAGCACGGTGAAAATATCGCTCGGCGGGTTGCCGTCGACTTGTCCCGCATCCAAGGCCAGCTCCGTGGGAAGTGCGAAGCTTGCGGCTACGGCAATCAACGCGGCAATCAGCGTACCTGCGACGTAGAGTAAGAGCACCGAGCGAATATGGGTCGGCTGGCCCGCCTGATGGGCGGCAATGGCCGCCGCCACCAGTACGAAGACCAAAATAGGCGCCACGGCTTGCAGCGCGGCAATGAAAAGTTGCCCGAGAAGCGCTACATCGCTGGCTATGTCGGGTACGAGTAGGGCCAACAGCACCCCAGCGACAATACCGATGACGATTTGAGGAATAAGCCCCAGCCGTAACAAGGGTCGAAAAACGGTGGTAGCGGTGGCAATCATTGCGTGACTCTCAGGTAGTAAAAGGGGGGAAGCGATGCGGCGGTAAGCGCCACCGCGCCTGAAAGGGGCAGCATTCTATCAGTTGAGGGCTTCTCTGGGGTGGGTGTGCCAAAAATCGGCACTCGCTGTCACAGAGATGAGCGCCAGACTATACTTCGCTTGCTGCGGGGCATCATCGCAGCGTGGCTTTAGTGCTACTTCCCGCCTATCCCAAAAGAAGAAGAAGGAACGTTTCATGCGTATGAAAGTGTTGTTTGCTGCACTGCTGATGCTGTGCAGCTCGTCGCTCGTCATGGCGGCCGACTACTACGTCGATATCACCAACCGTACTGGCTACACCATTTACTATATGTACGTGAGCCCGGCGGATTCGAAAAGTTGGGAGGAGGACGTGCTGGGCAGCGACGTGTTGATGAATGGGGATACCCAGCGCGTGACGCTAACGGGGTATAACAGTCCCTTATTCGATATTCGCTTGGTCGACGAGGACGATGACAGCTATACCTTCTGGAACGTCGATGTTTCTACCCAAGATATCGTGGTGACGCTAGAGCATTTAGACTAATCATAAAAACGGCCTGCCACTCGAAGAGCGGCAGGCCGTTCGCATCGCTCGTTAGGGACGAGCGCTCAAAACTTCAAGCTGCGGCGCTGGCTTGTGCCACGGAAGCGCGGTTGGCCGCTGACAAGGCGTTAGCCGTTTGATCGACGCTGAAACGTGCCATGTCGGCATAAGCCTGTTCGGTAAGGGCAAGCACATCAGGAGAAGCGCCCCATTTCAACAACATGTCATCAATATGCCGCTCAGCCGCCTCAAACTGGCCACAATGGCTCAGCAGTTTGGCAATGGTGTAGTCACACTGCGGTGTATCGAACATCTCTTCCTTGATTTCTTGAATGGCCAGTTCAAGGCCCGCCTGCGAGATATCGACCAGAGAATGGGTATGCATGCCACGACTCCTTGTGAATGCCATTGGCTGCTCGAAATAGCAGCGTAAGTGTCGAAACGCTATTTGTACGCGTCTTGTACTCTTCGAGAGTAATACAGAGATTGGTGAGAATCAATCACCGTTTTCGACTGTCTGCAAAAATTCACATGGATCAAAAGCCATAAAAAATCCCCACATTTTGTGTGGGGATTTTCGTTGTGATGGAGCGCTCAGCGTCTATCATTAGAGCGTCATAGTGGCTAGCAAAGTGACTAAACAGCCTGTGAAGAATGACACGGTGGCAACGGTCACTATGTCAGGTTGTTTTGCTTTTGCACGACTATGCTTTTGTTCCATAAGAAATTTCTCAAGATGCTCTCGGCTGCCAGGCTGGGTGCCCTGGTAGATGTGTTGACGGATCATGCAACCTCCCAAACGGTCGGTAATGTGGTCGATCCCCCCTCAGAGAGTACAGCTGCGCCAAGTTTCATGCCCTGACGAGCGCGATGAACTCATACCCACAGCATAGACCAGCGGCACCGAAAAGGAGTTCATAAAAGCTATACAAAATGTTAACGGTGATGACATGATCGGGTCATGAACGCAGTGTCCAGTAGCCACCCCAGAGCCGCGTGATGGTGGTGATCAAGCACGCAGTGGCGAACAGGCAAGCCAACAAGGGAAACGCCGTGGGGAACAAACAGAACAACACGAACGCCGCGACCGTTTCGGTGCCCTCGGTCAAGCCTTCTAAAGAGTAAAAGGCTTTTTTAGGAAAGTTAGGCCGTTCTATCTGCCGGGCCTTGGCGGCGATGGCGAAGGCCAAAAATGATGTGCCGGTGCCAATGAACGTAAAGAGCAGCAGCGCAGCGGGCAGCGCATTCTGCGCAGGGTCGGCCAGCGCAAAGCCGAGCACTACCGACGCATAAAAGACAAAATCAAGCCCAATGTCTAGAAAGCCGCCCGCGTCGCTTTGCTGATTATTCAGCCGGGCCAAGGCACCATCTACCCCATCTCCCACACGATTGAGCACGATTGCAGCCAACGCCCACCCGTACTGTTCGAATGCCAGTAGCGGCAAGGCGCTGAGCCCCACGATGAAGGCCGTTAGCGTGACTTGATCAGCGGTAATTTTTTGACGATGCAGGATGTCAGCAAGCGCGAGAAGCGGTCGCTGGGTCAGCGGCATGGTAAAGCGGTCTAACACGATGATATCTCCGTAAAAGGGGACTGGGTTTAATGTTAGTAGCGGCTAATAATTAAGACTAAAGTGTTTAGACTTTGGTTGTAATCGCGGCCAATTCGCTGGACTAAAGGCTTATTGCAGTGAATAAAGGGCACCACAAACGCCAGCGGCGCTGGTAAAAATGCCGTAGGGCCTGCTCCATGTTGAGCCCTTTCGTTCACCCTGACTGCGAGCGGTACGTTAATAATGCGCAGAACTGCTACGATGACGCTGTGGGATCAGCTTTGGCACTCCCACGATCAAGTCAAAAACCTTCTGATGTGTGCGTTGCCTACCTCAAGTACCGGTGGCTCCTCATCCCGCAGCGAGGCTAATGGTACACAAGGCAGCAGCGGCCACTCACCCCGTCCTCCTGCGTATAACCGAGCGCAGAAAATCGGCTTGGTGCTGGGGCCATTGCTGTTTGCAATGGTAGTGATGTTTTTCCACCCGGCTGATCTTAGCTTCGAAGGCCGGATGGTGCTGGCCACTACCTTGTGGGTAGCGGTGTGGTGGATTACCGAAGCCATCCCGATTCCTGTCACTTCTCTGCTGCCGATTATTCTCCTACCCATTACCGGGGCGTTGGAGAGCAACGCCGTTACGGCGGCCTACGGCAACCCGATTATTTTCCTGTTCCTGGGCGGCTTTATGATCGCCCTGGCGATGGAGAAGTGGGATCTACATAAACGCATTGCGCTGTCGATCATCTCCGTGCTCGGTACTAGCATCAACAGCATCGTGTTTGGTTTCATGGCGGCGACGGGCTTCTTGTCCATGTGGGTGTCCAACACCGCCGCTGTGATGATGATGCTGCCTATTGGCACTGCAATTGTCTATCAGGTCACCCAGGAACTGAATAAAACCGAAGGTGACCACAGCGACGAAATCGATAAATTCAGCAAGGCGCTCATTTTCGGCGTGGGCTATGGTGGCACCATTGGTGGTCTAGGCACGCTGATCGGCACGCCGCCGAACATTATCCTGGCGGCGATCGTGAACGAGCTGTTCGGTGTCGAGATTTCGTTCGCGGGCTGGCTGATGTTTGCCTTCCCGGTGGTAATGACGCTGCTGGTGATTGGCTGGGTGATGCTGACGCGCTTCATTTATCCGATCAAGCTCGCCAAATTGCCGGGCGGCCGGGCGCTGATTCGAAAAGAGAAAGAAGCGCTGGGTAGGATCACCTTCGAAGAGAAGGCGGTGCTCGGTGTGTTCCTGTTTGCCGCGTTCTTCTGGATTACCCGCTCGTTTCTTTGGCAGGGACAGATCCTCAATATTCCAGGCATTAACGACACCATGATTGCGATCACTGCTGCCGTGGCGCTGTTTCTGATTCCTTCGCCCAATAAAGGAGGCTGCCTGTTGGGGTGGGACGTAGCCAAAGACGTGCCGTGGGGCATTTTGCTGCTGTTCGGTGGCGGCTTGGCGATTGCCGCAGGTTTTGGCTCATCGGGTCTGGCTTCATGGATTGGCGGCCAAATGAGCGTGCTAGAAGGTGTCAACTTCCTGCTGGTCATTTTGCTGGCGACAGGCATGGTGCTATTTTTGACCGAGATCACCTCCAACACGGCCACAGCGACGATGATTTTGCCGGTGCTAGCCTCATTGGCGCTGGCGCTCGATATTCATCCGTTCGTGCTGATGGTGCCAGCGGCCATGGCGGCCAACTGCGCCTTCATGCTACCGGTAGGCACCCCGCCCAATGCGATCATCTTCGCCACGGGTAAAATCAAAATCATCGAGATGGTGCGCAACGGTTTCTGGCTCAACATCATGGCGATGCTGTTGATCGTGGCCGCGGTCTACTTCTTGCTGCCGATGCTGTGGGGCGTGGATCTCACCACCTACCCGGATGCGTTTAGAGATTAATCTAGGTTAATTTTATGTCACTAACACAAAGCCCTCATCCTTGCGATGGGGGCTTTGTGTATGCGGGTTACGGCGCGAAAGATGACGTTAAGACGACGAGGAGGGTTTTCGACAAACCAGAGTGATTATCTATAGTGGCTTTAGTAACCCCACCTGCACGGATGCATCCTTCAAGGAGACCCGCAATGGAACTGCTGAGACAAGTTCGCGATTATTTACAAGACTATTCACTTAAGCTCGCTACTGCCGAATCCTGTACGGCAGGACTGATTGCCTCGGAACTGGCGCGGGTGCCAGGCAGTGGCCAATCGATGGATTGCGGCCTTGCCGTGTACTCGCCAGAGGCTAAGCAGCGTTATCTTTCGGTAAGCGCTCAAACCCTTGAGCGTTGTGGGTTGACCAGCGAGGCGACATCCAAAGAAATGGCCTTGGGGGCACTCACTAACAATGATGCCAACGTTGCGATAGCCAATACCGGTATCGCTGGACCAGAGCCCCACGATGGCATTCCCGTAGGAACGGTATGCTTTGCTTGGGCGTTTCGGTACGAGCAGCAGATTTATCTCATCGCAGAGACACGGCATTTTTCAGGTGACCGTAACGAAGTGCGTTTAGCGGCGGCCCACTACGCTTTGAAGCGCTTAATGACTCACCACGCTGCAGTGGTAGAGGGAGAGGTCAGCGCCGTCGCTCATCAAGCCCATCAAGCCCATATTCAAACCGCGTTGCGGGTCGTGCCCGCCATCGATCCGCAGCAAGAAGTCGAGCGCCGTGTGATGTTTCTCTATCGCCAACTCCTAAACTCTGGGCAAAAGAGCTTGGTGTTGGGTATCAGTGGCGGGGTCGACTCCACTGTAGCAGGGCGCTTGGCGCAGTTGGCGGTAGAAAAAGCTCGCCAAGAGGGTGTGTCAGCCCACTTCTATGCGATGCGTTTACCCTACGATACTCAGCACGATGAAGCAGACGCCCAGCAGGCGTTGGCATTCATCAAACCCGATAGTGTGCTGAGTGTGAATATCCAGGCCGCGAGCGATGCAATGTTGGCTTCGCTTGAAGCAGGTGGGCTGGGCTTTACCGATGCGCAGCAACGCGATTTTGTCCTGGGCAATATCAAAGCGCGTCAACGTATGGTGGCTCAATATGCTGTCGCAGGGGCTAACGCGGGGCTGGTCGTGGGAACCGATCAGGCGGCGGAGGCGCTCATGGGCTTTTTTACCAAATATGGCGATGGGGCCTGCGATATCGCTCCGTTAACCGGTCTGACTAAAGCCCAGGTACGCCAATTAGGTGCGGTGCTAGGCGCGCCCGAAGCGCTGGTAGAGAAGCAGCCTACGGCTGATCTAGAGACTCTGAAACCCCAGCTAGCCGATGAGGAGGCACTTGGCGCTAGCTACGCAGATATCGATGCTTTCTTGACGGGTAAACAGGTAAGCGAGGAAGCGCGTGCCACGATGATACAAACGTATCAGCGCTCAGCGCATAAACGGCACCTGCCCATCACCCCCTGAGCGCTAGCGTCGCGGTGTGAGGTTGTTATGATGCAGCTAACGTTTCTGTATCGAGTGCGTCATGCGATTACTTCACACCGCCGATTGGCATTTGGGGCGGCTATTCCATAACCTCTCCCTGCTGGAAGACCAGCGCCATGTGTTGCAGCAGCTGCTGGCGATCATCGACCGCGAGCAGGTGGATGCCCTGCTGGTCGCAGGCGATATTTACGACCGCTCGGTGCCACCCGCTGCGGCTGTCACGCTGCTGGATGAGATATTGGTCGAGCTGTGCGAGAAGCGCAGCCTGCCGGTCATCATGATTTCCGGTAACCACGACGGTGCCGAGCGCTTGGGATTTGGCGCCCGCCATTTGCGTCAGGCCGGGCTGCATATCCTCACCGACCTGGCCACCTGCGATCAGCCGGTCACGCTAACGATGGGCGGTGACACGGTGGATGTGTTCGGCATCCCCTACGCCGATCCAGAGTATGTGCGCAGCGCGTTTGGCGTGGACGTGCGCGACTTCGACGGCGCCCACCGCTACCTGCTGGAGCGCATCGAGGCGCAGCGCCAGCCGGGCCGCCCGACGATGCTCATGAGCCACTGCTTTGTCGATGGCGGCACCGCCAGCGACTCCGAGCGCCCGCTCACCCTGGGCGGGGCGGAGAGCGTGGCTTGGGAGCCCATGCAGCGTTTCGACTACGTGGCGCTTGGCCATCTTCACGGCCCGCAAACTCGCGGTGGCGAGCACATTCGCTACAGCGGCTCGCTGCTGAAGTACAGCTTTTCCGAAGCCACTCAGCGTAAAGGCGTCACCCTCGTCGAGGTGGGCAGCGAAGGTGTCACCCAGATCGAGCATCATCCGCTGCTACCCCGTCGTGACGTACGCGTGTTGGAAGGCGAGCTGACGCAGCTGCTGGCCCAAGGCGCCAGCGATCCCTACGCCGATGACTACTTGCTGGTGCGCCTCACCGACCGCCATGCCATTCTCGACCCCATGGGCAAACTGCGGGAGGTCTACCCCAACGTGCTGCACCTGGAGAAGCCCGGCATGCTGGAAGCAAAAGGGCGCCAGCAGCTAGACCGCGAGCGGCTTCAGTTCAGCGCGCTGGATATGTTCAGCGACTTTTTCACCCAAGCCAGCGGTGAGCCGATGAGCGACGAGCAGGCCCGCGCCATGAGCGAGCTGATCACCACCCTCAGCCGTGAGCAGGAGGGCCAAGCATGACGCCGTTGACACTCACCATGCAGGCCTTTGGCCCCTTTGCGAGTACTGAGGCCATCGACTTCACCGCGCTGGGTAGAAGCCCGCTGTTTCTGATCAACGGCCCCACCGGGGCGGGTAAAAGCTCGATCCTCGATGCGATGTGTTTTGCCTTGTACGGCCAAACCACCGGCAACGAGCGCGACGCTGGCCAAATGCGCTGCGACCAAGCGCCCGTGACCCTGCTGACCGAAGTGACGCTGACGTTCCGTCTACGAGATGCCACTTATCGGGTGCGCCGAGTGCCGCAGCAGGAGCGCCCCAAAACCAGCGGCGAAGGCACGACCACGCAAGCGGCGGAAGCTCAATTATGGCGAGTTACTCCCAAGGGCGAGGAGGACGAATGTTTGGTGGCACGAAAGGTCACCGATGCCAACGTCAAGTTGCAGCAGTTGCTGGGCTTGGATGCGCGTCAGTTTCGCCAAGTCATGGTGCTTCCCCAGGGTAAATTTCGCGAGCTGCTGCTGGCTGGCTCGAAAGAGCGCGAAGAGATTTTTGCCCAGCTGTTTCAAACCGAGATTTTTCAGCGTATCGAGCAGCGCCTGCTGGATCAGGCCAAGCAGATCGTCCGTGAGGTGAACGACCACCGCCAGCGGGTGCAGGGCATCCTGTCGGCCAGCGATGTCGAGAGCGAGGCCGCGCTGCAGGAAGCGCTCGCCGCGCTCGACCCGGATCATCACGCCGCCAAACAGGCGCTGGCGGCCGCCACCGAGCAGCGCGAGCAGGCCGTGGCGGCCGCCCAGGCGGGCACGGCGCTGGCCCGCCAGTTCGAGCAGCACGCCGCGCTGGTCAAGGCAAAAGCGACCCTATTGGAGCAGCAGCCCGCGATTCAGCACGCCCAAGCGCAGCTTTACCGGCACGAACAAACCCAAGCGCTCGCAACGCCGTTTTACGCGCTGCAAAGCGCCGAGGAAAACGCCGCTGCCGCCGAGAGCGAATGCCAGGCCGCCCAGCAGGCCATAGCCCCTCGACAGGCCGCCCACCAGCAGGCCCAGGCGACACTGGAGGAGGCCAATGCCCAGCATGAGCGGGTGCCCGCGCTGCAGCGTCAAGCGTATGAGTGGGAGCAATCCCTCGCTACGTGTCAGGAGCTGGCCACGCTGGAAGGGCAGCGCGCCACCCTTGCTCAACAGGTCGCCCAAGCGCTCGAGACGTTAGAGCAGACGCAGCAAGAGGCCAACCGCCAAGAGCAGCACGCCATCGAGCAAGAGATGCGCTGGCACCAGGGCCAGGCGGCGCTGCTGGCCCAGCGGTTGGACAGCGGCCAGCCTTGCCCGGTGTGCGGTAGCCGTGAGCATCCGGCTCCCGCCACTCCCTCCCAAGCGCTGGTGACGCAAGCGGAGATGAAGCAGGCACGCAATGCTTACGAGCACGCTCGCCAGGCCTGGGTGAGTGCCCAGCAGCATGCCCAGGGCTTGGAGCAGCAGTCTCACCACCTCGACGAACGTTGCCAACGGCTTCGCGAGCAGTTGGGCGATAGCGTATCGCTGGAAAGTGTGAACGCGTCGTTAGCCGCCGTGAACCGCGAGATCGACACCTGCGAACGGACCTGGAAAACGGCCCAGGCCCAAGCCCAAACGGCTCATACGGCGCTCACTCAAGCACAAACCACGCTAACCGAGGCCACCCAGCGCCAAACCGAGGCGCAGCACACGTTAGGCACCGCTCGAACCGAGTGGCAAGCAGCGCTGCAGGCCAGCCCCTTCAGAGACGAAGCGGCGTTTACCGCTGCCCGCCTAGAGGCGTCGGAACAGCAGCGCCTGAGTGAAAGCGTCGTGCGTTTTCAGCGGGAGCTCGCCAAATTGGAGGGCCAGCTCGAGGCCAGCGAGCCGCTGCTGGAAGGCAAAACGCCCCCCGACGTTGCTGCCTTGGAGACCCACGCCGAAGCGGCCAAGTCTCACGAAGCGGCGTGCCGCCAAACGTATCAGCGCTTGGCGGCACGCGTCGATCAGCTTACGAGTACTCAGCAGCGCTTGGCGGAGGCACGCCGCGCCGAGGCAGCGCTCGAGGCGCAGTATCAGCTTTGGGGAACGCTCAGCGAGGTCGCCAACGGCCGCACCGGTCACCGCATTAGCCTGCAGCGCTTCGTGCTGGGCGTGCTGCTGGACGATGTGCTGATCCAAGCCTCCGAACGTTTGGTGCGCATGAGCCGCGGGCGCTATCAGCTCGTGCGCCGGGAAGATCCTTCCAAAGGCAATAAAGCCTCAGGGCTCGAACTCGACGTGGCCGATACTTACACTGGCAAGAACCGTCCGGTGGCCACGCTCTCCGGTGGGGAATCGTTCATGGCCGCGCTATCGTTGGCCCTAGGGCTTTCCGATGTGGTCCAGGCCTACGCGGGGGGAATTCAACTGGATACGCTGTTCATCGACGAGGGATTTGGCAGTCTGGACCAAGACGCGCTGGATCAAGCCATCACCATGTTGAGCGAACTGCAAATGAGCGGGCGAACGATAGGGATCATTTCCCACGTCAGCGAACTCAAAGAGCAGATGCCAGTGCGCATCGAGGTGAGCGCTAGCCGTCATGGCAGTTCGGTCGCGGTAAAAGGGGCGCTGGGCTAAGCGCGAGTGCAGGATCGATTCATGCTGTATTCATGTAGCATGCGCTATAACGAACATTAAACGACCCGCGTTCGACCCGTCGAATGAGTATCCATTGAGGAGTGCAAGGATGAACGCAAGCAAAATTCTTCAGCAGTTGATGAGTCAGGCCAGCGGCAGCAAGGGCAGTAGCGGCGGTATGGATGTCAAAGGCGTGATCGATGGCCTCTCCCGCCAGTTGGGCGGCAGTGGCAGCCAAGGCACGCAACGCAGCGGTTCCAGCGGTTTCGACATGAAAAGCCTGCTGGGTGGCGGTGCCCTGGGCATGCTGGTGGGCTCGAAGCGTGGCCGCAGCATGGGCGGCAAAGCGCTCAAATATGGTGCCATTGCGGGAGTCGGCGTACTGGCCTGGAAGGCGTGGCAAAGTACTCAGGAGAAGGAGAAGAAGGGGGCTGGGACCCAATCCTCCTCGGAAGGCGAGCGTGTCGAGGTGTTGAGCGGCGAGGTTCAAGAGCGCCGCAGCTTGGAGCTGCTGCAGGCCATGATCATGGCCGCCCGGGCGGATGGCCATATCGACGAGCAGGAGCAGGCGCTGATTACCGATCAGATCGATGCCCTCGGCGCGGATGAGGAGATGCACCGCTGGGTCGAACAGCAGCTAAAAGCCCCGCTGGACGCCCAGGCCTTGGCCCGTGAAGCGGACTCTCCCCAGGCCGCTCGCGAAATGTATTTGATCAGCGTCGCCGTAACCGACGACCAAAACCCCATGGAGCGCGCCTGGTTGGATCAACTCGCCAGCGCGCTAAATCTAACGCCTGAGATGGCGGCAGAGCTCGAGCGTCAGGCGCAGCAGGCTGGCTAATGCTCGATACGCTCAACTTCTGGCTAGCCACCGGCTTTGGGCTGGGGCTAGCGCCCGTTGCGCCGGGTACCTTTGGGTCACTGATTGGCCTGCCGCTGGCGTGGTGGCTCTTGGGCCGCCCTACGGGGCAGCAGGCGACCATCATCGCGCTGATGCTGATAGCGGCCGTGCCGGTCTGTCATATCGCTGCGTGGCATTATGATGGCCTGGACCATGGCAGCATCGTTGCCGATGAGTACGTCGCTTTTCCGCTCGCGGTGCTGGGGCTAAAAGCCGCCCGCCATCCGCTGGTACTGGCGTTGGCGTTTGGCGTCTACCGCTTCTTCGATGGATTGAAACCGCCGCCCATCCATTTGGCAGAATACGTGAGCGGCGGGTTCGGCATCGTGTTGGATGACGTCATTGCCGCGCTGGTGAGCTGGCTGGTGGTCGCGCTGCTGCTAACGCTCTGGCAGCGTCGGCGGCAAATCGCCTGATACTGTAAAAGAGGCTGCAAACAAGGCGGACCACGAAAACGCCGCAGGTCGTGAAAACGGCGCTGCGGCGTTTTGGGTAACGTGCTCTCCGCCTAGCGCTAGACGAAAAGCGTGGTCACCTTAGCTTTGTACGACGATCACCGATTTGGCGTTGACGAACTCGTGCATCCCAAAGCCGCCGTGCTCACGCCCATAGCCTGAATCCTTCACGCCGCCAAACGGCATTTCCGGCGTGGCGACACCGAAGCCGTTGATGAACACCATGCCGGTATCGAAATACTGGCTGGCAAGCTCGGTGGCGCGCTTCACGTCTTTGGAGATGATGCCGCCGCCCAAGCCGTAGCGGCTGTCGTTGGCAATGCGCATGGCGTCTTCATCGTCTTTGGCACGAATCAACGCAGCGACCGGGCCAAACAGCTCATCGTCGTAGGCAGGCTGTCCAGGGGTGACGTTATCCAGCACGGTGACCGGGTAGAACGCCCCTTTGCCTTCTGGTTTTTCGCCGCCGCAGAGGATTGTCGCGCCTTTACGCACGCTCTCTTCCACCTGCTCGTGAAGGTCGTCGCGAAGATCGACGCGGGCCATCGGGCCTAGGTCGCTATCTTCTTTGGTTGGGTCGCCCGCTTTCAAATCCTTCATGCGCGCCACGTAGCGCTCTTTGAATGCTTCGTAGTTCTTTTCGGTGACCACAAAACGTTTTGCCGCTACGCAGGTTTGGCCGCCGTTGAAGACGCGACCGGTGACGCAGGTATCTACCGCCACGTCTAGGTCGGCATCGTCCAGTACCAGGTAGGCATCGTTGGAGCCTAGCTCCAGTACCGTCTTTTTCAGATGCTCGGCGGCTTTGGCGGCCACTTTTCGACCAGCGCCGTCGCTGCCGGTCAAGGTGACGCCACGCACGGCTTTGTGGGCAATCACCGTGTCGGAGACATCGTGAGAAATCACCAGCGTGCGGAAGACGTTTTCCGGCAGGCCCGCCTCGCGGTAGATTTTCTCCAGCAGCAGCCCGCTACCCGTGACGTTCTCTGCGTGTTTTAGCAGCACGCTGTTGCCCGCCATGATGTTGGCGATGGAGTAGCGCACGACTTGATACGCAGGGAAGTTCCACGGCTGAATGCCGTAAATCACGCCCATCGGGGAGTAGGTGACGATTCCGCGCTCGCCGTTGCCGGGCTTGCGCTCTTCGTCGGCGAGCTTGGTGGGTCCGTGCTCGGCGGTATAATCACAGATGCCGACACACAGATCCACTTCCTGGCGCGCCTGTGAGGGCAGCTTGCCCATCTCTTTGACCATTAGGTCGGCAAGCTCGTCTTTATGCGCCTTCATCGCTTCGCCAATGGCTTTGACGACCTTGGCGCGGTGCTCTAGCGGCTTGAGCCGCCAATCCAGAAACGCCTCATGGCTGGCCTCGACGATCTGCTTGGCCTGGCTTTCATCCATCAGCGTGTAGGTCTCAAGCGTTTCGCCGGTGGTCGGATTGACTGTCGAGATGGTGTTGCTCATAAGATCTCCTATCTTTAGATCAACGGGCGTTCGATCAGGTAGAGCAGTCCTTTAGCCGACTGGTCTATTAATGCTGAATTTCTACCTTAGTAGATAAATGGCGTTTTGCCCAAATGAATCATCAGGCATGTCGTGACACCCTCGTTGGGGCAAGACGGGTAGACAATGGTTCCATAAAAAAGCGCCAAGACAGATAAACCGACTTGGCGCTTTTAAAGGTCACAGGGCGTGATTACTCAAAAGTAGGACCGCCTGCCTCTTCACCCCATACTTCTTCTAAACGGTCATCTCGGCCGCAGCTCAGGCGGTAAAACTTGTAGCGGAGCGGGTTTTTCTCGTAGTAATCCTGATGGTACTCCTCGGCGCGCCAAAACTCGCTGGCCGGCAGGATCTCGGTCGTGATCTCTTGATCGAACCTCGCTTCCATCTCGGCTTTCGAGGCTTCCGCTAACGCCTGCTCCTCCTCGTTGCTGTAGAAGATGGCCGAGCGGTATTGATCGCCGCTATCGCAAAACTGGCGGTTGACGGCGAAGGGGTCGATATTGCGCCAGAAAATCTCCAGTAGCTGTTCGTAGCTGATCTGGCTGTCGTCATACTCGATTTGTACGACCTCTATATGTCCAGTGCCGCCTCGGGAGACCTGTTCGTAGGTGGGGTTGTCCAGCTCGCCGCCCATATAGCCGGAGGTGGTGGCGCTGACACCCGGCTGCTTGTCGTAGGGCGGCTCCATGCACCAGAAACAGCCGCCAGCAAACGTTGCCTCGCTATTGGATTGCGCCTGGAGCGGTGCGCTTGCCAGGCCAGCGGCGGCCATTACGCACAGCGTCAACGGACGAAAAGAGGAAAATCGGTACATGTCTAGCACTCCAGTGACGAATCGATGCTCGGTATTGAGCCCCTTAGTATCGAGAGGTTCCGCGTTCTTAACGCGACCGACCACGCTGAGGCCACACCGTATCGAGGGTATCCAGTGCGGCTTTTATGGTGGGTTCGGTAGCGCGGTCGCTGCGCCAAATCAGGCTGAGCGCGCAGGGCAAGCGAACGTTATCCGCCACTGTCAAACCGCTCTCCTGCCGTTCGGCCATGGCCAGCGCGTCGCGCGCCAAACTTAGCCCCACACCCGCTCTGACCAAATCCAACATACAGGCCTCCTGGTCGACTTGGGCAACGCGGCGCGGTATCGCGCCGCTGTCGGCCAACGCCCGTTCGAGTAGCCGGGAGTGCGCCGACACGGTGGGCGTGACGATCCAGGGTAACTGGGCAAGCGTCTCCCAGCGGGTATCGACGAGCTTGGCTTCCCAGCCTGGCGGGGCGACGACGTGATAATGAAAGTGGGTCAATTCGCGCCAATCAAGGGCTGGACGGGCGGTGCCTTCACCGGGCGTGGCGAGAAAGAAGCCTACGTCCAACTCCCCCTGTTCCACCTGACTCAAAACATTGCCGCTCATGCCGTGGTGAAGTTCGGTTTCCAGCTGGGGCGCGCGGGCCATCAAGCGGCTGAGAAAGTCGCCAAGGCGGATGAACTCTGGGTCGACGATGGTGCCAATGCGCAGCTTGCCACGCAGGGTGCTGTGCAAAGCGCTGGCGGTCTGCTCGAAGGCGAGCGCGCTGGCCAGCGCATTTTCTGCAGTGGGTAGGAGTGCATAGCCGTCAGCGGTGAGGGTTAACCCCTGCGGGCGGCGGGTAAAGAGCGTTAAGCCTAGATGCTGCTGTAGCTGCTTCAACTTTAGGCTGACGGCGGGCTGAGTCAGGTGGAGCTGCTCGGCCGCCCGCGAGACGCTACCGGTGTGGGCAACGGCCACAAAGGCCCGCAGCGTGGCGTACTCCTGCATGGTGATGAACCTACCCTGGTGTGTTATTAGTGAATCTTATATCTTGGTTAAAAATTACTCAATTGATTAGCCTGTTCGGCGGGGTAGTCTTGTGATCATCCTCTGATCACTTAAGCTTTTTTTATAAAGGTAGCGACCATGACCACCCACGCCATCCATCACTTCATCAACGGCCAACGTAGCGAAGGCACCTCCGGTAGCGCCCAAGATGTGTTCAACCCCGCCACCGGGCAGGTCACCGGGCGTGTGGCCCTGGCGTCGAGCGCTGACGTAGATACGGCCGTGCAAGCCGCTCAGGCGGCATTCCCCGCCTGGGCCGATACGCCGCCCATCCGCCGCGCTCGGGTCATGTTCAAATTTCTGGAGCTGCTGAACGCTAATAAAGATGCCCTGGCCGAGGCAATCACCAAAGAGCACGGCAAAGTCTTCACCGACGCGCAAGGCGAGGTGGCCCGGGGCATCGATATTGTCGAATTCGCTTGCGGCATCCCCCAGCTCTTGAAGGGTGATTACACCGAGCAGGTCAGCACCGGTATCGATAACTGGACCGTGCGCCAGCCACTGGGGGTGGTGGCGGGCATCACGCCGTTCAACTTCCCGGCGATGGTGCCCATGTGGATGTTCCCCATTGCCATTGCTGCTGGCAATACCTTCATTCTCAAGCCTAGCCCGCTGGACCCCAGCGCCTCGCTGATGATAGCGGATCTATTGCAGCAAGCAGGCCTGCCGGATGGCGTCTTCAACGTGGTGCAGGGCGATAAAGATTCGGTCGAAGCGCTAATCGATCACCCTGACGTGAAGGCGCTGTCGTTCGTGGGTTCTACGCCGATCGCCAACCTGATCTACGAGCGTGGCGCCAAGCACGGCAAGCGCGTCCAGGCGCTGGGGGGCGCAAAAAACCATATGGTGGTGATGCCGGATGCCCACCTGGATAAAGCCGTTGATGCGCTGATCGGTGCGGCCTACGGCAGTGCGGGCGAGCGCTGCATGGCGATTAGCGTGGCCGTGTTAGTCGGCGACGTGGCCGACAAGGTAGTACCGATGCTCACCGAACGCGCCGAGGCGCTGAAGGTGAAAGATGGCATGCAGCTAGATGCAGAAATGGGTCCGATCGTGACCCGTCAGGCGCACCAGCGGATCACCGGCTACATAGAAAAGGGCGTGGCAGAAGGCGCCGAGCTCGTCGTCGATGGCCGCGAGTTCGACGGCGCGCAAGCAGGCGAGGGCTGTTCTGACGGTTTTTGGATGGGCGGCACGCTGTTTGATCACGTCACGCCGGAAATGACCATCTATAAAGAAGAGATCTTCGGCCCGGTGCTGGTCTGCGTGCGGGTGCCGGATGTGGCGACCGCTATTCAACTGATCAATGACCACGAGTTTGGCAACGGGGTGAGCTGCTTTACCGAAAGCGGCAGCGTCGCCCGCGAATTTGGTCGGCGGATTCAGGTGGGTATGGTCGGCATCAACGTGCCTATCCCAGTGCCCATGGCGTGGCACGGTTTCGGTGGCTGGAAGCGCTCGCTGTTTGGCGATACCCATGCGTATGGCGAAGAGGGCGTGCGCTTCTATACCAAACAGAAGTCGATTATGCAGCGCTGGTCCGACTCCATCGATGCGGGCGCCGAATTCGTGATGCCGACGGCGAAGTAGCGCCAGACCGTTACGGGAGCCTAGCCTATGCCAACGAATACAATGACAAACTCCCACGCTGAGTCGTTCGACTACATCGTGGTAGGCGCAGGCACCGCAGGGTGCCTGATGGCCAACCGGCTCAGCGCCGACCCACAGAATCGGGTGCTGCTGATCGAGGCGGGCGGTCGGGATAACTACCACTGGATCCATATTCCGGTGGGCTACCTGTATTGCATCAATAACCCGCGCACCGACTGGCTGTTCCGCACCGAGCCGGACACGGGGCTAAATGGCCGCTCGCTGATCTACCCTCGAGGAAAAACCCTGGGGGGCTGCTCCAGCATCAACGGTATGATCTATATGCGTGGCCAGGCGCGGGATTACGACCACTGGGCGGAGGTCACCGGCAGTGACGAGTGGCGCTGGGAGAACTGTCTGCCGGACTTCATCAAACACGAAAACCACTACCGGCTGGATGAGGGCAGCGACGGTGACGAGACACACCGTGCGTTTCACGGCCATGGCGGTGAGTGGCGGGTCGAGAAGCAGCGCCTAAAGTGGGAAGTGCTGGACGACTTTGCCGAAGCGGCGGTTCAGGCGGGCATTCCCCGCACCGAGGACTTTAACCGGGGCAGTAACGAAGGGATCGCCTATTTCGAAGTGAACCAGCGCGATGGCTGGCGTTGGAATACCGCCAAGGCATTTTTGCGTAGCGCGCTCAAGCGGGACAATCTGACGCTTTGGCACTCTACCCAGGTGAACCGGCTCTGCTTCGATCGTTCGCAAGCGCTTCGCTGTACCGGGGTAGAGGTGGTGCGCAGCGGCAAAACCCTGCGGGTGCAGGCGCAAAAAGAAGTGGTGCTGTGCGCAGGGGCGATTGGCTCGCCCCACCTTTTACAGCTATCGGGCATTGGGCCTGCGGAGCATCTGCGCGAGCATGGTATCGAGGCCATTCACGATTTGCCGGGCGTTGGCGAAAACCTGCAAGATCACCTCCAAATACGCTCGGTGTATCGTGTCAGTAACGCCAAGACGCTCAATGCCATTGCCAGCACGCTGTGGGGCAAAGCGGGCATCGGCTGGGAATATGTGACCAAACGCACCGGGCCAATGAGCATGGCCCCCTCGCAGCTTGGCGCATTTACCCGCAGCTCCAACGATCAGCCGTACCCCAATATTCAGTATCACGTCCAACCGCTCAGCCTAGAGGCCTTTGGGCAGCCGCTGCATCCCTATCCGGCCATTACCGCGAGCGTATGCAACTTGAACCCTACCAGCCGAGGAACGGTGCGGTTGAAAAGCGCCGATCCGCGTCAGGCACCGGCGATTTCGCCGAACTATCTCAGCACGCCGGAGGATCGCAAGGTGGCGGCCGATTCGCTGCGGGTAACCCGGCATATCGCCGAACAGCCTGCCTTTGCGAAGTACTCACCTGAAGAAGTAAAGCCGGGCGTCGAGTATCAAACGGACGAGGAGTTAACGCGGCTGGCAGGGGATATCGGTACGACGATTTTTCATCCGGTGGGCACCACACGAATGGGTAAAGGTGATGACCCAATGGCGGTGGTGGACGCAACATTGCGCGTGAGAGGGGTGTCGGGGCTGCGGATTGCGGATGCGGGCGTGATGCCCACCATCACCAGTGGAAACACCAATTCGCCGACCCTCATGATCGCTGAAAAAGCCGCCGGATGGATTTTAAAAGAAAATTCATTGCATTGACTTTTTTTTCCATCATAGTGTTGACGTGCAGCGTCGTTAAGCGCATGCTGCATGCAGTTGGTTAGCAAGTCGAACGTTGTCAGCAGTATCGAAACGCTCTAGCGTTGAGTCTGGTGAAGGTTTCTTGTTCTACCCACTGCAACTCGGGTATTACCCGGCTCTACATTAAAGCTAAATCGAGGATTTCGATCATGGCAACTGGTACCGTTAAGTGGTTTAACGACACTAAAGGCTTCGGCTTCATTTCTCCGGACGACAATGGCGACGACCTGTTCGCTCACTTCTCCGAAATTCAAGCTGACGGCTTCAAAACTCTGCAAGACGGCCAGAAGGTTTCCTTCGACGTCACCCAGGGTAAAAAAGGCCTTCAGGCTTCTAACATCAAAGTTCTGGGTTAATTCCAGCTTGATGTTTGCCGCTAGCAGCGTCTGCTAGCGAGCTAGAAAAACCCCGCTCAATGCGGGGTTTTTTCGTTGGTGTATGCTTATCTGCCTCACGCCTCACGCCTCACGCCTCACGCCTCACGCCTCACGCCTCACGCCTCACGCCTCACGCCTCACGATATATTCTATTTTCTTCTTACTGTGTGTCTAAAAATAACTTTTTAGAATATCCGATAAGCGGCACAATGCCCCTCGTACTATTCGGTTATGTCAGTGAGTGGGCTTGAGAAAGGATGTGGGGTTATGTCGCTGGATGCTTGGATTGCAGTAGGGGTCGTGCTGACGATTTTTCCGCTGATGGCGCTCTCACGCCTCGGACCGGATATCATTTTAATGGGTGCGGTGGTCGTGCTGATGACGCTGGGCGTCATCGATCCTCAGCAGGCACTCGGCGGGTTTTCCAATAGCGGTCTGTTTACCGTTGCGTTCATGTATGTACTGGTGGCCAGCATACGTGAAACCGGCGGTATCGATCTGATCATTCGCTATGTGTTGGGCCGTCCCTCGAGCGAACGTGGCGCGCTGACGCGGCTGCTATTGCCGGTGGCATCGCTCAGCGGCTTTCTCAATAATACCCCGGTGGTAGCCACCTATATCCCTGCCGTTTTGAGCTGGAGCCGCCGCCTGAGACTCTCTCCCCAGCGCCTGCTCATGCCACTGAGCTTCGCGTCGATTCTGGGCGGCACGATCACGCTCTTCGGCACCAGCACTAACTTGGTCGTGCACGGGCTTTTGATCGAGCGCTATCCAGACTTATCCATGGGGTTGTTCGACCTGGCATGGGTCGGTATCCCCGTCGCCGTGGCGGGGTTGGCGTATCTAATTCTTCTCGGCCCGCGCCTTCTACCTGCCCGTGGCGGTACGGCCAAAGCCTTTGCCAACCCCCGCGAGTTCACGATCGAAATGGAAGTCGACCCGGGCGGTGTCTTGGTCGACCGCACCGTCGAGGAGGCAGGTCTGCGCCATTTGCAGGAGCTGTTTCTCGTCGAAATCGAACGCGCCGGTAACGTGGTCAGCGTCGTCGGCCCTGGCGAGCAGTTAAAAGGCGGAGACCGCCTCGTCTTCGTGGGCACCTCTGACGCCGCCGTCGAGTTACAGCAGATTCGCGGGCTGATCCCCTCACGGGATGGCGCGTCGAGTCTGGAGAAGGAGTTCAAAGAGCGCCGTTTGGTCGAGGCCGTGGTCTCCAACCAGTGTCAATTCATTGGTCAGCGGATTCGAGATGGACGATTTAGAACGCTATACGGTGCGGCCGTGCTGGCCATTTGTCGCGGCGGCGAGCGGGTGACGGGAAACCTTGGACAGGTACGCCTGCAGCCTGCCGATGTGTTGCTATTAGAGGCGCGCCCGCCGTTCATCGAGCGCCACCGACAGTCGAAAGACTTTTTGCTGATCAGTGAGCTCAATGGCTCGGCGCGGCCCATCCACGAGAAGGCTCCGCTGGCCTGGGGTATTCTGATTGGCGCGGTGCTGCTAGCAGCTCTGGGTGTGTTGAGCATGCTCAATGCCGCCATGTTGGGCGCCGCCATGGCACTGTTGACCGGCTGCTGCTCGGTGGGGGCGGCCAAGCGCGGGTTGGATACCCAGGTGCTGTTGACCATTGCGGCATCGTTTGGGGTAGGGGCGGCGCTGCACGTTTCCGGGGCGGCGGATGCCATGGCCGGTGGGGTGCTCTCTGTGGTGGCTGGCAATCCATGGCTGCTGCTGGTGGGCACTTATGCCGTCGTGGCACTGCTTACGGAATTGGTGACTAACAATGCCGCCGCCGTGATCATTTTTCCGGTGGTCATGGCGGCGGCGGAAAGCCTAGGAGTTAGCCCCATGCCCTACGTGGTCGCGGTCATGTTTGCGGCGTCGGCCAGTTTTCTTACCCCCATTGGCTACCAAACCAACCTCATGGTGTACGGGCCCGGTGGTTATCGGATCGCTGATTTTCTCCGCGTCGGTGGTGGCCTGAACGTGCTGACGGGGGGGATCGTGGTGGCGCTGATTCCATGGGTGTGGCCATTCTAAGCCGCGAATGACTCGCTCCCTGGGCTGCTTTACGCTAGGGTGGCGCTTTTAATATCAGCAAGGACATAGCCCATGACAGCCCCTGGCGAACTGATTATTGAACCGAAAAATGGTCAACCCGCCGATGCATGCGTGTTCATCATCCACGGCCTGGGTGCCGATGGGCACGATTTCGAGCCGCTAGTACCCGCCCTGGCGCTGCCGGAAAGCGCCCATGTGCGCTTCATCATGCCCCATGCGCCGCGCCTACCGGTGACCATCAACGGCGGTATGGTGATGCCTGCTTGGTACGACATCCTGGCAATGGACCTGGGACGCCGCGTCGATGAGGTGCAACTCAAGAAATCCGCCGAGCGCATCCAGGCGCTGATCCAAGAGCAGATCGACCAAGGGATCGATAGCCAGCGCATCATCGTGGCGGGCTTCTCGCAAGGCGGTGCGGTGGCGTATCAGGCCGCGCTGTCGTTTCCGCAGCCGCTAGGCGGACTGCTGGCGATGTCCACCTACTTTGCCACTGCCGACAGCATCTCGCCTGCCGAGGCGAACCGTCAGCTGCCGATCGAAGTCCATCACGGCAACTTCGACCCCATCGTGCCCGAAACGCTAGGTCGCAGCGGCGTCGATCGTTTGAAAACCATGGGCTACAGCGTCAACTATCGCCAGTACCCCATGGCACATGCACTGTGTCCGCAGCAGGTCAACGATATCGGCAAATGGCTAAGCGAGCGGCTGGGTTAAGGGGAGAGCAGTAGGCGTTCGGCGCCTTTGATAGTACGCTGCTGCTATTAATGCCGCGGCAAGGGACAGGCAGGGGCACATGATAGCGTCTATCGATACCGTTGAAAGTGGGTTAGCCGTTTGTCTACTGATGGCCGCCATTGGGTGCTTATTCGATCGCCACCTATTAAGGGCGTGTTGGCTTTTGGTGCTATTTGCGCTGTTGATGAGTGCAGCGTGGTGGTACCTGAACGCCCCGTGGTTAGCCTTGGTGGAAGTGATATTAGGGAGTGCGCTCACGGGGGGTGGCTTTATTTACGTCTTGCGCACACTGCCCAGTCAGAGGCTATCGATGCCACGTTATGATCGTACGCGCGTCGAGTGGCCACACCGTTTGACGAAGGGGCTGCTCATCATTGCCTGGAGTATCATGCTAGGCGTGGCGACTCAGTTTCTATTACCTGATATGGCGCTTTCACTGACCGCGCATCCGCTTATTTTGTGCTCTGTGGTCATTGTATCGTTGGGAATGGGGGCGTTTGCTTTACACCACCATCTGATGCGCCGCTTGATGGCCTTTAATGTGCTTGGATCGGGCGTTTTCTTGATGCTCGCAGGCATGGCGGGTACGTCACCCAGCGCCCAGGCGCTCATCACGGTGGGGTTGCTCATCGCTTGGCTGGGGTCGCTATTGGGGGTTTTACTCCTTCGCCAGCTAGTGCACCAGGAAGGTAGCGCCGCTCTCAACGATGAATACGCCCCTGTAAGGCCGCCTTCATGATCTGGCGCTTTGGTCTGTACGACAATACCTTTGATCCCTTATGGATGACGGACTGGGCACTCGCCGCTGTGCTACTGCTGCCGATGGTGTTTGGTGCGCTCGGAGCCGTGTTTCGCCCCTCTCGTTTGCTGCCGGTTGCCTTGGCCTGCTTGCCGATTTTACTGGCTGGAGGGGTCATGGTATTGGACTACCAACAGGTCGGATTGCTGCGTTGGCAGTGGGAGGTGGCGGGTATCGAGCTAACGCTGCGCTTGAGTGGCCTTAGTGCTCTAATGCTCTTGATTACCCAGTGGACGGCCGCCGCCGTTGCCGTTTATACCCCTGGCTATCTCCGCCTAACGCTCCCCAATGCCAGCGTCCGTTGGTTATGGCCATTAATGGGGTTGCTCGTTAGTGCGCTTTCACTGATTTGGCTGGCGGCGGATCTGTTGATTCTGTATGCCGCGCTGGAGGCAATGGGACTCGCGGCCGTGGGGATGTTGCTGCTGTCGGGTAAGTCTGCGGCGCTACAGGCCGGTATGCGTTACCTCCTTTTGGCTCTGGTGGGGTCGCTCGCGTTTTTACTGGGCGTTGCCCTATTAATGAGTCAATGGGGAACGTTAGATTTAATCGCACTTGAAGCACGGGTGGAGCCAGAGCCCCTTACTTGGGTTGCAGCAGCCCTTATAGGCGCGGGGCTTGCCTTAAAGGCGGCGCTATTCCCTTTGCATGGTTGGCTAACCCCCGTACACGAGAATGCTTGGACGCCGGTCAGTGCACTGCATGCAGCGCTCGTCATTAAGGCCTCGCTCTATATTTTAATGATGCTGTGGGGCATCTTGCTGCCGGAGACGCTGTTTGCTCCTCGTTTGGTGGCCTGGTTGGGCATGTTGGCGATTGTTTGGGGTGGATTGGTGGCCTGGCGAGCCGATTCACTCAAAACGCTGATTGCCTCTTCCACTGTGGGCCAGTTGGGCTATTTGATGGTGGCCTTTCCTCTGGTATTAGGTCCCAACATCGCACCGCTGCCTTTGTCGCTGGCATGGGACGGGTTTTGGTTACATTTGATGGGACATGCGCTAGCCAAAGCAGCCATGTTTATGGCGGCAGGCAATTTGATCATTGCCACGGGTGAAAGCTCACTGAAAGCGCTGGCAGGAACCAGTCGTCGGCTGCCACTTTCGCTACTTATCTTTGGCATGGCTGCCGTTACGTTAATGGGGCTACCCCCTAGCGCTGGCTTTACGGCAAAGTGGCTCTTGCTTCAATCCATGGTGCTGACTCAGCAATGGTTAGCCGTGGCGGCCCTACTGGCAGGCACGCTATTGACGGCTGCCTACGTGTTTCGCGTATTTCGCTACTCGTTTGATGAAACCGCACCGCGACACGATTATCAGCCGCTTGCGCCCGGCATGGATGCCATTGCTCTGTGTTTGGCGGTAGCAGCCTTTGCGCTTGGCTTACTCGCCCACTTTCCGCTGGGGTTGCTGCATGGAGGTGGTGCATGAACGCGGCTTGGTTACCCCTGACGACGCTGGCAACCTCCTTATTCGCGGCGGTGATTATTTTCTCGTTGCCCGAAGAGGCTCGACGTGTCCGCACGTGCATCAACTTACTGGCGGCGGTCGTTAAAATTCTCCTAGTGATAGTGATGGTCGGGCGTGTTTCAGAAGGCTATGAAGACACCTTTAGCTTTCAAATCGTGGGAGGCGTTGATTTTGTGCTGCGGGCGGATGCCCTCGGCGTTATGTTTGCGGGTCTTTCGTCACTGCTGTGGCTATGTACGACGATTTACGCGATTGGGTACTTGGAAGGGGCGGCCAATCGGAAGCGTTTCTTTGGCTTCTTCAGCCTGTGTGTCACCAGTACGCTAGGGATTGCCCTGTCGGGAAACTTGTTTACCTTCCTGATTTTCTACGAAATGCTGACGCTCTCAACTTACCCGCTCGTGGTGCACGCCGGTTCAGCAAAAGCCTTAGCGGCCGGTCGAGTGTATTTGCGTTACACCCTCACGGCGGGCGTCGTGCTGCTGCTAGGCGTTGTCTTGCTGTACAGCTTAACCAACGATCACTCTTTTGCGTCAGAGCAAGGGTTGTCCCCCTACCTGGATGATCACCGTGGTTTGCTAACCCTTATTTTTGCGCTGCTGGTCGGTGGCTTGGCGGTGAAGGCAGCCATGGTGCCGCTGCATGGCTGGCTGCCCAGGGCGATGGTGGCACCGGCGCCGGTGAGTGCATTGCTGCATGCCGTTGCTGTGGTAAAAGCCGGTGCGTTTGGCATTTTGCGTGTCATATACGACCTATACGGCATTGAACTTAGCGTGGAGTTGGGCGTCACCACCGTGCTGGCCGTCGCTGCGTCTATCACCATTATTTATGGGTCGCTGCGGGCGATTGCCCAAGAGGAGTTAAAGCCACGCTTGGCGTTTTCGACGATTAGCCAAGTTTCCTATGTGGTGTTAGGCGTTAGCTTGTTTGGCCCTTTCGGGACGATAGGCGCGCTGGCGCATTTGCTTCACCAAGGCCTGATGAAAGTGACGCTGTTCTTTTGTGCTGGCAATTATGCAGAAGAGCTGGGGATTCATCGCCTTGATGAAATGGACGGTGCAGGCAAGCGCATGCCATTGACTAGCCTAGCGTTTACGGTGGGGGCGCTAGGGATGATCGGGTTGCCACCGACCGCTGGGTTCATTACTAAATGGTACCTAGGCATGGGCGCTATCGAGGCAGATATGTACTGGGTAGTGGCCGTGCTAGTAGCAAGCAGTACGCTGAATGCGATTTATTTTCTCCCTATCGTACATCGCCTCTGGTTCCGTGAGGGTCCGGCCCATGGCAAGGGGCAATGGCCTAAAGAGCAGTCATTAGGGCGGCTGGAAACCCACGGATGGCTGTTGTGGCCAGCGGTATTGACGGCCGTCATTAGTATAGGGGCTGGTTTGTTGGCTGGGTTGCCATTTAGTCCGCTGGATTGGGCAACGCGCGTAGCCGTTGGGGAGTACCTGCCATGAGTTCACTGCTGTTGGCCGTGGCCTTACTCTGGCCGCTTATCGTGGCAGGCAGTAGCGTTTGGAGCGCTTACCGAGTCCCTGTTCAACAGCGTCATTTCATTTCGATGCTGTGGGTAAGTGCTGCCTGGCCTGCTTTACTGCTGGCGTATGCGGGTGACGTGCAGTGGACCATGGATGCTTGGATGTTAGGTGGGTATTGGGAGCTGAATGCGCTCAGCCGACCGTGGCTAGCCTTTACTGCTCTGCTTTGGAGTATGGCGGCGTTTCATGCACGAGGTTACTTCGCCGATGAACAGCGTCAGGCACAAGTAGGGAATGCGTCGGCACAACGGCGTTTACAGCGTTTAACCTTACTGTGGCCGCTAACCTTGCTGGGCAACATTCTTCTGATAGTCGCACAGGATATTGCCAGTTTTTATTTTGGCTTTGCGCTGATGACCTTCGCTGCGTATGCGCTGGTGGTGCATAACGGCACTCCGGCTGCGAAGCTGGGGGCTAAGGCCTATCTTGTGCTGGCCGTTATCGGTGAAGGTTTGATATTAGGTGGTTTTCTCTGGGCCGCAGGCACCTCGGATACGTTAACACTCAAAGGCGTGCGCGACACCCTGGCCACGGCAGACCATGGTGCGTGGATGGCGCTGTTGCTGTGGCTGGGTTTAGGCGTGAAAGCGGGGGTGATTGGGCTGCATGTTTGGTTACCATTAGCGCACCCCGTGGCTCCCGCGCCCGCCAGCGCTGTCCTCAGCGGCGCCATGATCAAGGCAGGCTTGTTGGGTTGGTTGACCGTGTTGCCGTTGGGAATGGAGTCGCTATCTCCTGCCATGATGCAGTTTGGCAATGTCGTATTGGTGGCAGGGTTTGCAGCAGCATTTGGTGCGGCCCTATACGGCATTTGGCAGTCGCATCCCAAAGCAATTTTGGCCTACTCCAGTATCAGCCAAATGGGCATGTTAACGGCGTTAGTGGGTATGGGAATCGTCGTGCCAGCGGTATGGCCGGCCTTGCTACCTGCCATCATTTTGTTTGCGGGTCACCATGCGTTAGCGAAGGGCGCTCTCTTTATGGGTACCAGTGTGAGTGAGCATATGCCCAAGTGGCCCACCTCGCTGCTGTTTCTTTTGATTGCTCTACCGGGCATTTCGCTGACAGGCGCACTCGCGGCAGGCATGTTCAGCAAGTGGGGGGTGAAGCATGCGCTCTATGAGTTCGAGCAGGAGCGCATTATCGCACTATTGACTTGGGCGGCGATGGGCACGGCCGCGCTGGTGACGGTCTGCGTGTGGCGACAATGGCAGCAGCGGCAGCGAGGAAACAGCCATTCGTTTCAGTGGGGGGCGTGGCTAGCGGCATTGATCGCTGCGCTAATGACACCGCTGTGGCTGCCGTTACCGGAGGGGAGTGTGATCGCTCCTCCCTTGAACGAGTGGTTGGGCATTATTTGGCCTTTTCCGGTAGGCGTTGTCGGCATGGCGTTAGGCTTGTTGGCGCTGCGCCGTTTTGATGTGCCAACGCCACCTGCCGGGGATTGGTGGTGGGGATACCATTCCCTTGCCACTCTAGGCTTGAGCGCCGCACGCTCACTGGCCGCGCGATGTGGAAGAGGTAAAACAACCTCCGTGGCGCTGGCGCTGAAGGGTGAGCGTTGGGTCATGAAGGGGTTGTTGCGCGGACTGTCAGTGGAGTCATGGATGCGCCAGCATGGTGGAGGCTTGATGATGGCGTTGGCCGTTCTCCTGGCACTTTTGCTCATTTGGGAGGGACAGTAGTGGGGCAACAAGCAAGAGAGCCATTGGGTGAGCGCGGCCGAAGTGCCGATGTGCCCAACGATATTCCAAAGCGTGGTTGGCAGGATATTGCATGGCGCGTCGTGCGCGCCGCGCGCCGAGACCGGGTCACCATGTTTGCCGCAGGGGTGGCGTTTTACGCGCTGCTGGCGCTGTTTCCGACCATTGCGGCGGTAGTGTCGGTATGGGGACTACTGTTCGATCCTGTCGAGGCGGGGCGGCAGCTCTATACGATCAGCCGCTTCATGCCGCCGGACGCGGCCAACTTGATCGATCAGCAGGCGCAAGACGTGGTCGAGAGCACCGAGTCGGGTAATGTCCTGACCGCGTTGGCGGGGCTGCTCATTGCCATGTTCATTGCCTCGAAAGCAGTCTCGGTGCTGGTCATTGGTCTCAACGCGGTATATGGCGAGCAAGAGCAGCGTTCACTGCTCTATCGAGGGGTGGTCCTCGTTTCGCTGACCTTTGGCTTGATTTGCATGACGCTGGTCTCCCTGGGATTCATCGCCATCGTGCCAGCGCTAGTGGACCGATTGATGATCGAGCCTCCTATGGATCGAGTGCTGCAGTGGCTGCGCTGGCCGGCGCTGCTGGTATTGATGAGCCTACTGATCGCACTGCTCTACCGCTTTGCACCTTATCGCCGCTCACCGCAGTGGCGTTGGCTGAGTTACGGCACGCTGTTTGCGACGCTTATGTGGCTGCTGGGCTCGGGAGGGTTGTCACTCTACGTGCGCTACTTTTCGACCTTTAGCGAACTGTACGGCTCGATAGGTGCCGTGGTGGCCCTGATGCTGTGGTTTTGGCTCTCGGCCTTCGTCGTGTTGTTCGGAGCGGAGCTCAACTGTGAAATGGAGCGTCAAACCTGCCACGACACCACCGTGGGCGAGGCGCGCCCGTTAGGCGAGCGCGAGGCGTTTGCTGCCGATACCATCGGCATCGAAAACCCCTGGAATAGCGACCGTGCCGCGAGACAGCGGCCGCCGTGCGATGGAGGTCAAGAGTGAACCGCCCAGTGAACTGGGCGGTGTAGACGTTCGGGGGCAAAGAGCGCTACAGCAGCTCCTCGGCGGCCAGTGCCAAGCGGGAGCGCTCGACGCTTTTTAGAGTGATATGCCCAGCGTGGGGCCAGTCTCGGAACCGTTCGACCACAGCGGCCATGCCGCAGGTGTTGGCGGTCAGGTAGGGCGTGTCGATCTGCCCGACGTTGCCCAGGCAAACGATTTTGGTGTTGCGCCCGGCGCGGGTGACCAGCGATTTCAGTTGCTTGGGTGTGAAGTTTTGCGCCTCGTCGATGATCAAAAAGGTGTCGTTCAGGGTGCGCCCGCGCATGAAGCTGGGCGAGCGGATTTGTACCCTAGAGCCGATCAGCTGTCGCGTGGCGCCGTTGTCCCAGCTCGACTCCCCCTCGTCGTTGCGCAGCAGGTTATCCATGTTGTCGTGGAAGGCGCCCATCCACGGTGACATTTTCTCCTCTTCGGTGCCCGGCAAGAAGCCAATGTCCTCGCCCATGGGAATCGGCGCGCGGGTAAAGACGATGCGCTCGAAACGTTTGGCATCCAGGGTTTGTTGAAACGCAGCCGCAAGGGTCATGAAGGTTTTACCGGTGCCTGCGTTACCGGCAATGGTGACGAGATCGATCTCGGGGTCCATCAGTAGGTTGAGGGTAAAATTTTGGCGACTGTCGTGGGCGTGCACGCCCCATACGCCCGCGTGGTGGCGATAGTTGGTGAGCAGCTGCAGCCGCGCCGAGCTGGGTGAAAGCTCGCGCACGATGGCTTCGAATTCGGCGCCGTTTTCGCTATCGGACACCAGCATACCCACGTGCCAGTCGCGGGGCATAGTGCCGCTTAATTGATAAAAGGTGTGATGATCCACGCGTTCGACCGTGACATCGACATTCAGCGCTTCCCAGAGCGATGCGCCATTCTGGCCTGCCTGGGTATACACCTGCGCGCCTTCGATCATCGCATCGCTATCGGAGAAGGCGCGGTCGTTGAGGTAATCCTCCACCGGGACTTTTAGCGCGGCGGCTTTTACCCGCAGATTGATGTCTTTCGTGATGAGAATGACCGACGCATCCGGGCGTTCGTCACGCAACCGGCAGGTTTCTGCCAGAATACGGTTGTCGGGGCTATCGTCTAACGCGTCGAAGGGCTTGAGATCGTTGTAGCACAGAAAGTGTAGGCGGCCAGACTCTCCGCTGATGCGGGGAATGGGGATACCTTGCTGAATTTCGTCGAACGTCACCTGGCTGGTGAGATCGGACAGCGTGCGGCTGATTTGCCGTGCCGTTCGGGCGATTTCGCGGATGCCATTCTTATGCTTGTCCAGCTCTTCGAGCACGGTCATGGGGATGACCACATCATGCTCATCGAAATGGTAGAGCGCGGCGGGGTCGTGGATCAGGACATTCGTGTCTAGGACATACAGCCTAGTCGCTTTCTTATCGAGTCGTACCATCGCGGAAACTACTCCTTGGTTGACGGCAACATCGACACTGGCAGATGCACTTTACGCTTAGATGACACGTGCCTGTGTCGGTTCTCTAGCGTGTCCTTTGGGCTCCTTCAATGGCTTTTTTTACAGCGTGGTGGGCAATCGCTTTTTTCGCCACTGCTAAATTTCAACGTTACTCATGCGCCGTGCTCGGCTTTCCGACTGAGAGGGGGCCTCAGCGTGTGGTACCCAAGAAACGGATGACGTTGGTCAGCAGCGCCGTGGCGACCACCCCGAGGCTCTCGCCTTCCACGTAACGGTAGTAATGGCTTTCCAGCAGCAGGTCGTGATTGAGCGCACACAGAGTGTGGCTGGCCAAAGCGTCTTTGACGAGCGGGTAAGGCAGCAAGGCCCAGCCGGTGCCATTGATCACCGCATCACGAATCACCTCGAACATGGTCAGGCCCAGATAGTTGGTGGAGAACAGCGCCTCGCTCACCAATTTGTCGCCTTGGTCGAAGGTCAGGCATACCTGGGTGTACTGTGCCAAATCATCTTTGGTGACGTTGGGCAGGCGACTGAGTGGATGCCCAGGTGCCGCCACGAGACTCATGCTCACTGGGGCAAGGTTGCTGGCATTCACCGCGGCTCCTTCGGCGGTATACAGCCCAAAGGCAATATCCACCGTTTGGCGCAGCACGAACTGGGCATGCTCCTGAGGTGGGAGCAGGTATACCGAAATGGCCGTGAGCGGGTAGCGCTGCTTCAGGTCGTGCATGACCTGTCGCCAAAACGCTTCGGGCAGCGCGTCGTCCCGCGCGATGCAGAGCTGACTCTCTACGCCTTGTAAGTGTTGCTGGCAGTGCTTGTTGATGCGGTTGGCACTGGTCAGCAGGCGGTAGCAGTCGGGTAGCACGCTTTCCCCCACGGCCGTGAGCTGAAGGCTGTTCCCCGACCGCTCGAAGAGTGCCACGCCCAGGCTATCTTCCAGCGCATTGACGGCGGCGCTCAGGGTGCTGCGCTTCATGCCGGTGTGCCGTGCAGCGGCGGCAAACGAGCCGTGCTCCGTGACATCGATGAACGCTTGGACCTGTTCCGCGCGCATGCAAACCACCTCATAAAGTAATAGCTTTCGAGCGCCAATATAGTTGGCGCTGAGCGACTAGTGTAGCGTTGTTTTACTCACTATGATGGCTTGCTCTTATCTCCCCTTCTACTGGAGCAACCCGCGTGACCCCCTTTGTCGCCGAGCGCCGTGCGCTCAGATTTTCCGCCATCTCCGCTAGTCTGTTTGCCTTTACCGGACTTGCCTTGGGCCTTGCGAGTGGCTCGATAACGATCCTCTTCGATAGCGGCTATTCGCTATTAAGTTTAGTGCTGGCATCGCTCTCTCTGTTTGCGCTTCAGCAGGCCCGCAAACCGGCGGATGATCACTACCCCTTTGGGCGGCTGACGGTCGAGCCGCTGGCCGTGCTGCTCAAAGGCGTGGTGATTGCGCTGGTGTGCCTGTTCTCCCTGGTCTCTGCTCTGTGGAGCTTGGCGCAGGGAGGACGTTTGGTCACGCTGGACTTGGCGCTGATGTTTGGCGTGGTCAACGTGAGCGGCTGTTTGCTCACCTGGGGATGGTTGAACCGCTACGCCAAGGTCGCGCAGTCCTCGCTACTGGCTGCAGAGCTTCGCCAGTGGCAAATGGATACTTGGCTGAGTGCCGCCGTCATGCTGGGCTTTGCCCTTACCTGGGGGTTAACCCTCTCGCCTTGGGAACACTTGGCGCGTTTTGCGGACCCGGTGATGGTTCTTATCATTGCCGGTTACTTCCTGCCCATGCCCATTCGTATGGTCAAAGGCGCGCTGCGCGAGTTGATGTTCGGCGAACCGGTCGGCAGCGTGCGCCAGGAAGTGGTACAAGAAGTGGCGGAGTTCGATATCGCCGACGACGATGTACGCCTTGCGCAGGTAGGCAGCTTCCTGATGGTCGACATTCAGCTCGATAAGCAGCAAATCGATGACGCGGAAGAGATCGTCGAGAGCGTCGAGCAGCACTGTAAGCTGCGTAATTTACGACCGGTGACGAGCATTACGCTGGTCACGTAATGCGTGCATTGAAAAAGTGTTGACGCTATCGAAGGTGTGGTGATATCAAGCGCTACCGACAACGGGTGTCGGCCTAACACTGCACTTTTGAGGGTTGCAAAAACATGCCACTGCGCCGCTGTTTGCCCGTGCTGCTGGTCACCGCTTTGGTGGCTGGCTGCGCAAGTTCTACCATTGCCCCACGTTACACCACTGAAAATCCGGACGTCATGCGGATCGGCGGAGATCGCCCCGTCAGTGCGGAACCGCGTACCGAAAACGCCGGTTCGTTCTGCCTGGAAACCACCGAGCGCTGGAACGAACATGGCCGCACGCCCGATGGCCAAACGCTGTGGGCGAAAGATACGCTGCGCCGCGTGGTGCCTTGCCAATAATTGGCTGACATAGGCTCACGCAAGCTGCGCCAGCGCAAGCCGCTGGCGCAGCCTCGCTCAATCGTCCTCTTTCTTTTGCGGTTTGCCTTTACGTTGGGTACCCGCCATCTCTTCCAATTCCTCTTCGCTCATCGAGTCGTACATCTCTTTCGAGGCGTCATACAGCTCGCTGGGCTTGGTCTCGCCGCGTTTGGCGGAAAGGGCGGCGCCAGCGGCTTTTTGCTGGGCTTTCGACGTGGCTTTCATTTAACGACTCCTGTCAGTTGACTTCCATGAGGTGGTCACGCTATTAAGCCTAGCAGTGGGAAGTGATGTTTTCAGATAGGCTGGCGCGTTTAACTTAAGAGACCTCCATGACACCGGCAATCAACAGCGCAAGGCACGCAGGTATTGCGTTTCAGCTCCATGAATATCAGCACGATGCCACCGCCCCGTCCTACGGGTTAGAAGCGGCCGACAAACTTGGCGTTACCGCCGAACAGGTCTTCAAAACCCTCGTCGTTAGCTTGGATGGCAAGCAGTTGGCCGTGGGTATCGTCCCCGTGAATAGCCAGTTGGGGCTGAAGCAGATCGCCAAAGCGGCCGGCGCTAAAAAGGCCGCGATGGCCGCGCCGGATATCGTCGAACGTATCACCGGCTACGTGCTAGGAGGAGTGAGCCCGCTAGGCCAGAAAAAGCGCCTGCCGACGTTCATTGATGCCTCGGCACAAGCGTGGTCGACGCTTTACGTGAGTGCTGGTCGGCGAGGGTTAGAAATCGAACTCTCGCCGGAGGACCTCGCTGCACTCAGCCAGGGCCGTTTCGCAGCGCTCTCTGCATAGAACGATACGCATCGGGTTAAGTGCCTGGCAAAGCAGGAGAGGGCGCTTTCTGGTATGGTGCTTCCATCAATCGGATCGCTGGGCACCGCCGCCCCTTCAGGAATTTTTTGTGTCAGAGACCTCTTTTGCCTCCCTTGCCCTCTCGCCCGCGCTGCTGAGCACGCTCGACTCTCTGGGCTATCACGACATGACGCCCGTTCAGGCGCAGAGCCTGCCGCCCATGCTGGTGGGGCGCGATGTGATGGCGCAGGCCAAAACGGGCTCGGGTAAAACCGCCGCGTTTGGTTTGGCGCTGTTGTCACAGCTGCGTGTAGAAGCCTTCAGCGTACAGGGCTTGGTGCTGTGCCCCACCCGCGAACTGGCGGATCAGGTCGCCGAGGAGCTGCGACGCCTGGCGCGGGGCATGCCCAACGTCAAAGTACTCACACTGTGTGGCGGCGCGCCCTTTGGGCCGCAGCTCGCCTCGCTGGAGCACGGTGCGCATATCGTGGTGGGCACGCCGGGGCGGGTGGACGAGCACTTGCGCAAAGGCTCGCTCACGCTTGGGTCGCTGGCCGTGCTGGTGCTGGACGAAGCCGACCGTATGCTGGACATGGGCTTTCAGGTCACCATCGACGACATCATCGCCGATACCCCCACTGACCGACAAACGCTGCTGTTCAGCGCGACGTTTCCCGATGAGCGGGAGGGGCTGGCAGCCATGACCCGCGGCGTGCTGCGCGACCCGGTCAGTGTCAAGGTGGCAGAGACCCACGATGCCACGACCATCGAGCAGCACTTTTACCGGGTGTCCTATGAGGACGACCGTTTTGCTGCGTTGATCGAGCTGCTGCTTGCCACGCGACCTACCACTAGCGTGGTGTTCTGTAATACCAAGCGGGAAACCCAGGCCGTGGCCGATGGCTTGGTCGATGCGGGCTTTAGCGCCGTCGCGCTGCACGGCGATCTCGAGCAGAAAGACCGCGACCGGCTGCTGGTGCTGTTTGCCAATCAGAGCGCATCGATCTTGGTCGCCACCGATGTGGCCGCCCGCGGGCTCGACATTGCTCAACTAGACGCCGTCTTCAATTACCAAATCGCCCGTGAGCTGGACGTCCACGTTCATCGCGTCGGCCGCACGGGGCGCGCAGGAGCCAGCGGTATCGCCTGTACCCTGGTCACACCGCAAGAAGATTATCGACTCGAACGCCTCGCTGAGCTGTTGGGCGAGCCGCTCGCGACCGAGCCGCTGCCGAAAGCCACCAACGGTTCGCCGTTCGAGCCCCCCATGGCCACGCTACAGTTGGCGGGTGGCAAGAAAGATAAGCTGCGCCCTGGCGACATTCTGGGCGCATTGACCAGCGAAGGCGGTCTGCGCGGTGATCAGGTGGGTAAGATCAAGGTGTTGGCTCGAAGCGCTTACGTCGCGGTGGCGCGCAGCGCTGTCCAGAAAGCTCAGGCCAAGCTGGAGCGGGATAAACTCAAAGGGCGCGCTTTCCGCGTGCGACGCATTCGCCATTAACGATCCCAATGACGTGGTCGCTATCATAAGGAGCCTTCGCAGCAAGTTATGAAAACACCCAAACGATTACAGCCCCTGGTCGACGATGGCCTGATCGATGAGGTGCTGATGCAGTTGATGAGCGGTAAGGAAGCGCAGGTGTACATAGTGCGCTGTGGCGACGACACGCGCTGTGCCAAAGTCTTCAAAGAGGCCAAACAGCGTAGCTTCAAGCAGGCGGTGCAGTACCAGGAAGGGCGTAAAGAGCGCAACAGCCGCCGCGCCCGCGCCATGGCCAAGAAGACCCGCTACGGCCAGAAAGAGCAGGAGCAGGCGTGGCTGACCGCCGAGGTGGATGCGTTGTACCGCTTGGCCGCGGCCGAGGTGCGTGTGCCCAAGCCCTATGGTTTCGTGGATGGCGTACTGCTCATGGAGATGATCACCGATGCAGAGGGGGATGTGGCACCGCGCTTGGACGAGGTCACCCTGACCGAAGAGCAGGCGCTGCGCTATCACGCCAAAGTGATCCAAGACGTGGTGCGAATGCTCTGTGCAGGCTTGATCCACGGTGATTTATCGGAATTCAACGTGCTCGTCGACGCCGATGGCCCGGTCATCATCGATTTACCTCAGGCGGTGGATGCGGCGGGCAATAACAGCGCTGCTGCCATGCTGGAGCGCGATGTGAACAACATGCGTGCCTATTTTGGCCGTTTTGCGCCCGAGCTGCTCGCTACCCATTACGGTAAAGAGATGTGGGCGCTGTATGAAGCGGGGAAGCTGCATCCCGATAGCCAGCTGACCGGCCACTTCGATTTCGATGACCACATTGCCAATGTGGACGAGCTGATGGAAGTGATCGACGACGCCAAAGAGGAGGAGGCCGAGCGCCAAGCGCGCCTGCGCGATGACGACGACGAGGATTGACCCCAATAGTGATAAACTGAGGCAACGATTAGCAGAGTAAGTAGTTGAACGAGACGACTCTGCCATACCGCATCGCCTGAGAGATCATGGGAGGGGAGTGTGAAGGGCAGCCGTTACAGTGCAGGGAGAGCCAAGGCGCTTGTCTTATCACTCGGTGTTGGCGCCGCAGGCGGCACGCTGTTTCATGTGACCGGGCTGCCGCTGGCCTGGATGTTGGGCCCTCTGGTGGCGAATTTGCTGGTGTCTGCCATAGGGGTGAGCGTAGCGGTGCCCGAGTCGCTACGCAGTGTGTTCCTAGCCGTCATGGGCATGGTACTGGGCAGCCAAGTCACCCCTGAGCTGGCCCAGCGGGTGCTTGATTGGCCCATCTCGGCCATGCTGCTGCTTGCAGGTGTGGCCGCGTCGACCGCCGTGGCGTCTGCCTGGTATCGCCGCTGCGGCTTCGACCCCGTCAGCGCTTGGTTTGGCGCATCACCGGGCGCCATGACCGCGATGATCCTGCTCGGTGAACGGTGCGGCGGCGACCCGCAGCGCATTGCCATTGCACAGTCGCTACGTATCGTGCTGGTGATTCTTTTCCTACCGCCGCTATTTTGGGCTTTCGAGGGCGGAGATGGCACGCTGGGTCCGGCGGCGTCGTCACTCACGGATGGCTGGCTACTGCTCACCATCCCTCTTTTACTTCCGTTGGGTAAGTGGTTGCGCCTGCCAAGCCCTGCGCTGCTCGCTCCCTTGTTAGCCACCGCGCTGCTCTCCGGGCTGGATATGGCGAGTCTCGCCCTGCCAAGCTGGGGTATGAACGTGATGCTCTGGGTGCTTGGTAGCGCCATCGGCTCGCGCTTTCAAGGTATGACGCGGCGGCTACTCGGGCGCTATCTTTGGCAATCGGGGGTGGCGACGTTGCTTGCGCTGGTGGTTCTGGCACTGTTTGCCGAACTCATCCACCAAACCGTGGGGGTAGGGCGCGATGTGGCGCTCTTGGCGCTGGCCCCAGGCGGCATTGGTGAAATGGCGATACTCGCCGTCGCGCTCAACATCGACCCGGTGTTCGTGGCGTTTCATCACCTGCTGCGTATGGTCACACTCATGGTCGTCGCTCCTTTTTGGGCCCGCTGGCTCATGCGTCATCATTCTGACGCTTGACGTCGCGATCATGCTTCTAAGCGTTCTTACGCCGTCCTTTCTTTTATTGCGTCTTGTAAGGAATGTCCATGCTGTCACGTTTGCTCTCGCCGCTGTTCCGCTTTTTCGAGGCGCGCGTCAACCCCTACCCAGAGGGCGAGGTCACCACACCGCCCAAAGGACTGTTGCCGTTCATTTGGCACTTTTCCCGCCCGGTATGGCCGTGGCTGCTGGTGATGTCACTGATCACGGCGGTGGTGTCTGCCGCCGAGGTGGTGTTCTTTAGCTACATGGGCGATTTGGTGGATTGGCTGGGCGGCGTCGAGCGCGCCGACTTTTGGACGAACCACGGTCTCTGGCTGGCGGGTGTGGCGGTGTTAGTGGTGGTGGGGTTGCCGCTGCTGGTGTTGCTGCAGTCGCTGGTGACGCATCAGAGCATTTTCGGCAATTATCCGATGATTGGCCGCTGGCTATCGCATCGCCATATGCTCAGCCAGAGCCTGGCATTTTATCAGGATGAGTTTGCCGGGCGGGTATCGCAAAAAGTGATGCAAACCGCGCTGGCCGTGCGGGAAACCGTCACCAAAGTGATGGATCTGCTGGTGTACGCCATCGTCTATTTTACCGGGGCGGCCATCTTGCTGGGCCGGGCCGATCCGTGGCTACTGCTGCCGCTGGGGCTTTGGCTGGTCGGCTATTTGGGCATCATGCGTTTTTTCGTGCCGCGCCTGAGGGACGTTTCCATGGCCCAAGCGGATGCGCGTGCGCAAATGACCGGTCGCGTGGTGGATAGCTACAGCAACATCCAAACCATCAAGCTGTTTGCCGATACCCAGCGCGAAGAGCGCTATGCCAAAGACGCCATGGAAGGCTTCATGACTACCGTGCATCGCCAGATGCGCCTGGTGACCGTGATGAGCGTCTGCTTGACGCTACTCAACACGCTACTATTGGTTGGCACCGCCGGCATGGCCATCGCTGCCTGGTACATGGAGGCGATCTCGTTGGGCGTGCTGGCCATTGCCGTTGCCCTGGTAATGCGGATTCGCTTCATGTCCGACTGGATTTTGTGGGAGGTTGCCGGGCTGTTCGAAAACATCGGCACGGTGCAGGATGGCATGAACACCATCGCCCAGGAACCGACTGTCAAAGATGCTCCTAATGCCAAAGCATTGTGCGTGCCCAACGGCGAGATCGTCTTCGACGCGTTGCGTTTCCAATATGCCCAGGCAAAAGGGGAGAGCAAAAACGTGTTCGATGGTCTGAGCCTGACCATCAAGCCCGGCGAGAAAATTGGCCTGATTGGCCGCTCTGGGGCCGGGAAATCGACCCTGGCAAACCTGCTGCTGCGCTTTTACGACCTGCAGGGCGGACGCATTCTGATCGATGGTCAAAACATCGCCGAGGTCTCCCAAACTTCGCTACGCCACCAGATCGGCATGGTGACCCAAGATACCTCGCTGTTGCACCGCTCGCTGCGGGACAACATCCGCTACGGCAGCCCTAACGCCAGCGATGAGGACGTCTGGCAGGCGGTGTGCCGCGCCCATGCCGACACGTTCATCAATGATCTGGTCGATCCCAAAGGTCGGCGTGGTCTGGATGCCCACGTGGGAGAGCGGGGCGTCAAACTCTCCGGCGGTCAGCGCCAGCGCATTGCCATTGCCCGAGTGCTGCTCAAGGACGCCCCGATTCTGGTGTTGGACGAAGCCACTTCGGCGCTGGATTCCGAAGTCGAGGCGGCGATTCAAGAGCAATTGGATGCGTTGATGGAGGGCAAAACAGTCATCGCCATTGCCCACCGGCTCTCTACCATCGCCATGCTGGATCGTTTGATCGTGGTGGACGAAGGGCGCATGGTGGAGAGCGGCACCCATCAGGAATTGCTCGCCCGCAATGGTATCTATGCCGGTCTTTGGCAGCGGCAGTCGGGCGGCTTTTTGGGTAACGACCTTGATCCTGATAACAACGCCCTCATTTGAGACTAGACCGGTCGCCTAGTGAAGGCGCTTCAACAGGAGGTAGAGATGCAAACGATTGAGCTTCAACAACCCGGCGGTTTAGATAAATTGAACGTCGTCGACACGGCCGCGCCCGGCGAGCCTGGCCCTGGCGAGATCAAAGTGCGCCTGCACGCCAGCTCGCTGAACTTTCACGACTACGCGGTGGTGGCGGGGATGATCCCCACCGACGACAAGCGCATCCCGATGTCCGACGGCGCGGGCGTGGTGGAGGCCGTGGGCGAAGGCGTTGAGGAGTTTGCCGTGGGCGACGCGGTCGTCTCGACGTTCTTTCCCTACTGGCTGGAAGGCCCGGCACGGGTAGGCGACTTCACCACTACCCCCGGTGATGGCGTCGATGGCTATGCCCGGGAGCAGGTAATTCGACCGGCCACATGGTTCACTCGCCAGCCGATCGGCTACAGCCATGCAGAATCCGCCACGTTGACCACCGCGGGATTGACCGCTTGGCGCGCGCTGGTGGTGGACGGCGGCTTGAAAGCGGGCGATACCGTGCTGGTACTGGGTACCGGCGGGGTGTCGATCTTTGCACTGCAGTTCGCCAAGCTGATGGGGGCTCGAGTGATCGCGACCTCCTCTTCCAATGAGAAGCTGGAGCGCCTGCGTAGCCTCGGCGCGGAGCACACCATCAACTACCGCGAGACACCCGAGTGGGGAAAAGCGGTCAAAGCGTTGACCGACGGCAAAGGCGTGGATCACGTCGTCGAGGTAGGCGGCCCCGGTACGCTGCCGCAATCCATCGATGCCGTGAAGATTGGTGGACACATTTCGCTGATTGGCGTGCTGACCGGCCGCGAGGGAGACATTCCCACTGCAAAACTCATGGCCAAGCAGGCCAAGCTGCAGGGTTTGATCGTCGGTAGCCGTCGCCACCAGATCGAGATGATCGACGCGATCGAAGCGGCGAATTTGAAACCGATCATCGATCGTGAGTTCCCGCTTAGCGAGATTGCCGAGGCGTTTCGTCATCAAGAATCGGGCAAGCACTTTGGTAAAATTTGCCTGACGTTCTGAGCGACGCGATGCACTTTGCGTAAAATGCACGTTGCGTAAAGAGTGAGAAAAGCGCGTCTGCCATGGGCGGACGCGCTTTTTTATTGGCCAGCCGGAGGAAGGCCGTACAAGGGCAGAGACATTACTCTCCTAACCGACTGTAGACCACGCCTTTGACTTCCAACTCCCAGATATCGTCATAGGGTACGGTGACGCCATCCACGTCCCCAGGGTCGCCGGTACTGTTTTTGATGACGGTTTCGGGGATGATCTTCACCCCCATGACACCCACATGTTGGATGCGGCCGCTGAATCGATTGCCCTCCTGCTCAATGAGCACCCGCTCGCCTGCAATGCACTTCGCAAGCTTCTCGTGTAGTTCAGCCATCGTGACATTCACCACGCTCATCGTTGCCTCCTGCGCATCGCTCAAAAGTGAGTTACTTGGCAATAACGACTTTATTCTAGACGATAAGTTCGACTGGCCCCTTGGGAGGAGACTCAGGCATGCTAACCTTAATCTACTTTACCTAACCGAGGCAGACGATGGCGCAGAGCTCAACGAACGCGGCGTTATCGCCATGGAAAGTAGTGTCATTGGATAGCTTTCACACCCCTGAACGCACCCAGGCAAGCCAGTGGCGGCGCAGCTTTCGAGCAGCTACCACTTGGATGGTTGGCCGCGAAGCTTCCGAACGCCAAGCCAAACAAGAGAGCGAGCTACGCGCGCTGCCGGAGGTCAAATTGGCCCACTGGGCGCCCAGTATCGACTGGACACCCGCCGCGCGTGGTTTGGCCCAGTCACTGCAAGCCTATGATGAAGCGCCCATGGTGATGTTCGTTTCGCCACCTCACGGTGGACATGCAGCAGTGGTGCGGCACTGGGCCGCGCAGCGAAGCGTGGAGTGCCTTACTCCTCCTACGCTTCCCGAGCTGCTCGAGGGAAGTACCGTATGGCTCGATCATGTAGCCCCGCGCAAGCGCTGGGCCATCCCCGCCCTCGAGCGCCACTTTCTGCGTCACACCAACGGCTTGCAGGGCGTGCGTGAGCTGGTCGAGCGCTCCCTGAGCGGCCGAATGGGGCAGAGCGTGATTGGCTGCGATAGCTGGACGTATGCCTACTTACAGCACGCCGTAGGCCTTGAGGGCGTGCCGGTGCTCACCCTCCAAGGGCTCGAAGGTGAGCAGCTGGCCCACTATTTTGCCCACCACGTGGATCGAACGGTGCAGGTGTGCCCAACGGTGTACAGCACACGCACGGGGAGGTCGGTGCTCACGAGCGAAAGCGACGATAAGGCGGTTTACAGCGAACTGCAGCGATTGGCCGCGCACTGTCGCGGACATTTGGGCATTGCCTGGCACTACTGGCGCGAGCGGCTGCGAGAGCCATCGGAGGAGAATGCATCGGATGACGGCCAAGAGACGCGCAGCGACACGCAAGAGCTGTGGCTCCTTGATGCGTTGGCCGATGCCGAGCTACCGGCGGATACCGGCGACGTCGCTACCCTGCTGCTTCATACGCTGCTCATACACGGCGGGCTCGATGACCAAGCGTTGAGGTACGTGCTGCCGTTTTCCGATCATGAAGCGTTGAACGCACGATTCTCCTTGGCGCAACGCGGCATTCTGAGCGGTCAGGAGGGGCGTTGGCAGGTGGCGCCGCTGTGCTACGCCAGCGTACGACAATTGCTGGCGTCGCGTAATTATTTGGTAGATCCGCTTTAAGGAGCGTCGATGGACGATCAAGGGCAGTATGCCAAGTTATTTAATGAGCTCGATAGCCAAGCGCTAATCACGCTAGGCATTGTGGTGGGCAGTGCCATCGTATTGATCATTGCCAGCCAGCGCGGTCTCAACTGGCTGGCCAATCGGCTGCATGGTCAGGTGCGCTTTCGCGTCTTTGCGTTGGTACCGCTAACCCGCCTGATCATCCTCATCGTGGCACTGGCCATCGCCGTGCCGATCATCGTCGAGCCGTCGTTGCGTAATATGGTGACGCTGCTAGGTGCCATTGGCTTGGCCATTGGTTTTGCGATGAAAGATTATGTGAGTAGCCTGATTGCTGGCGTCGTCTCAGCGGTCGAGTTGCCATACCGCCCAGGGGACTGGGTCCGGATCGAAGACACTTATGGTGAAGTGAAACACGTGGGCATGCGTACGGTAGAAGTACAAACTCCTGATGACGATCTGGTCGCCGTGCCGCATTTGAAGCTCTGGGACACCGCGATTTACAACGCCAACAATGGTGGCACTAGCCTGCAGTGCGTGGCGAGTTTTTATCTTCACCCCGAGCACGAGGCGGGCTGGGTACGCAAGGCGCTTCGTGACGTGGCGCTGACCAGCGCTTATTTAAAATTCGATGAACCGATCATCGTGGTGGCCGAAGAAAAACCCTGGGGCACTCACTATCGCATCCGCGCGTATCCGGTGGATCCGCGCCAGCAATTTCTCTTCATCACCGATTTGACGGTGCGTGGCAAGGCGGTGCTGAGCGAGGCAGGCGTCACGCCCGCGCTCTTGCCCCCGGATGCAGCGCTCGATGCCCACGGCGCGGAAAATCGATAATGACGGCTTCGACGCTCTATATTGGGTGGGACGTGGGCGGTTGGAATTGCGACCACAATCCCGCCAGCCGCGATGCGTTGGTGGTGTTGGATGACGCACTCCACGTGATCGGCACGCCTTGGCGAGGCAACCTCCGTGAGACGCTGAACGAGGCGACCTCGAGTCGTGATGTGATCCATCGGCTGCTGGCGCTTTGCCAGCACGTGGCCAGCGGCGATGAGCGGGTGGTCATGGCCATCGATACGCCGTTGGCACTCCCTCAGGCGCTCCTAGCGCTCGCACGTGGAGAGGCGGTGGATAGACTGGGCCGCTCCCAAGAAAATCCTTACCTGTATCGGGAAACCGAGCGCTGGCTGTTCGCTCGGGGGATCACGCCGCTGTCTCCCATCAAAGACATGATCGGCAGTCAAGCCACGAAAGGCATGCACTTTCTAGCTCGCTTTGCCCCACACGTCGCGGCCTGCGGGCAGTGGCAATCGAAGGGGGACGAGCTGTGTGTGGTGGAGGGGTATCCATCGCCCGCTAAACGATCGGCTGAATTTGCAGCGCTGCGTCGGCGCGTGTGCATGGCTGAAAGGCTGCACGCCATGCTTCATCAACCAACGCCGAAGCAGCAGGATATCCAGGATGCCTGGCACTGTGCACTACTGGCGTGGAGCTTGGAGCATGCCAAAGGGAGTGTGGCTTGGCCGCCAGCAGAGATGCCAGCGGCGGAAGGGTGGATCTTCGTACCCAAAGATGCGTTAAGCGCCTAACGGCTCAAGCGCTCTCTTCCGGTAGCTCCGCGTTATGGAAGACGTTCTGTACGTCGTCCAGCTCGTTGAGCATATTGAGAAATTTCTCGAACATCGCCACGTCATCGCCTTCGATGGGCGTGGTGGTTTGCGGCAGGAACTGAATCTCGTCGACCTCGAAGTCGATCTCGCCGAACGCATCCAGCAAGGCCTGCTTGGCTTTGGCGTAATCGGTATGGGGAGCAAACACCGTAATACGACCTTCTTCCTGCTCGATATCGGTCACATCCACGTCGGCTTCCATTAGCGCCTCCAGGACGGCTTCTTCATCACTGCCGTTGAAGGAGAAAATAGCGCAGTGGTCGAACATGTGGCTGACGCTGCCTGGCGTGCCGATCTTGCTTTTGGTTTTGGTGAAGCAGCCGCGCACATCGCCAAAGGTACGGTTGGGATTGTCGGTCAGGCAGTCGACGATCACCATGGCGTTGCCAGGGCCAAAGCCTTCGTAGCGCGCCGGTGAAAAATCCTCACCGCCTGCGCCGCTGGCTTTATCCAGGGCCTTGTCGATCACGTGAGAGGGCACCTGGTCTTTCTTGGCGCGCTCCATCAAACCGCGCAGCGCAAGGTTGCCATTGGGATCCGTACCGCCCGCTTTGGCACAGACGTAAATTTCACGTCCATACTTGCTGTAAACCTTGGTTTTCGCAGCGGCCGTTTTGGCCATGGATTCCTTACGGTTTTGAAACGCCCTACCCATATTGAAGTCCTTCATTAGCCATGAAACGCCTGCATGGCAGGCGTCATCGTGTTCAAAAAGGAGAAAATTCTACCCAACAGCGTACCATGCTAACAGCGTTATTTAAGCGTGCGAGGCGTTAATGCGTTGCGTCGAGACGTTACGACGACCGCTAAGATCAAGATAGGCGCTATACCTCTTCTGTCTGGCGTATACTGGCGGCTCATCGAGTGTTCCACGAATTCTTCAGGGAGGAGACCATGCCGCTGACACTATGGCTTTCATTGGCCGCTATTTGTGCGATGGGGGCCATGTCGCCCGGGCCGAGCTTGGCGTTGGTGCTGCGTCATACCTTGGGCGGTGGCCGCGTGCCAGGCATCACGGCGGCTATTTTTCATGCCTTCGGCGTTGGTGTCTACGCGCTGCTGACGGTATTGGGGTTAGGCGCGCTGGTGGTGCGTTTTCCCGAATTGTTTCAGTTGATTACATGGTGCGGCGCAGCGTATTTGGCGTGGCTGGGTATCAAGGCGCTGCGCGCTGGCCGTAGCGGTGCGCTCTCGCCGAGTGCCGTGGCCACGACGCCGCAGCAAGCCGCCAAGGAAGCCGTACTGGTGGCCCTGGGCAATCCCAAGCTGATCATCTTTTTCGTCGCGCTATTGAGCCAGTTCGTGACGCCGGAGATGTCCTTGCTTGCCAAGGCGATCATCGTGGCCACGGCGATTATCATCGATGGTGGCTGGTACGTGCTGGTCGCCGTTGGGCTGTCTCACTCACGGGTATTGCCCTGGCTGCAACGCCACGCGCACTGGATCAATCGGATGACTGGCGTATTGCTGATCGCGCTGGCGCTGCGGGTGGCGGCGGGGCCGATCCTTTGATCACGAGGCTGGTGTCGCCAACGTTGCCGTGGCAAGGTAAAGCGTATGCTGGCAAAGGCATTTTAGAGGCCTGGCGATGACGATTTACGAGCAGGATTGTTATACCCATCAAGGTAAGCCCTTCAATCTGCGCGCTTTGCGTGGGCAGGTATTATTGGTGGTCAATGTGGCCAGCCAGTGCGGTTTTACGCCGCAGTTGAAAGAGCTCGAGGGGCTGTACCAGCGTTACCGGGATCGTGGATTTACCGTGTTGGGCTTCCCCTGTAACCAGTTTGGCCGCCAGTCACCAGAGAGCGCCGAGGCGTTTTGTGCCTTCGGAGAGCAGCAGTTTGGCGTGAGTTTCCCGCTCATGGAGAAAGTGAAGGTCAACGGCGCCGATGCCCACCCGCTGTTCGCACAGCTCAAGCAAGAAGCGCCGGGGGTATTGGGTACCAAGGCCGTAAAGTGGAACTTTACCAAGTTCCTCGTTGGCCGAGATGGCAAAGTAATTGCTCGTTTTGGTCCTAGGGATCGCGGTCTCACGCTACGTTTGGCCCTTGAGGCTGCCCTCGACAAAGAGTAGGCCTAGACGTCCCCGCGAACGACCATGAGACGCTGCATCAGTTCGTTCCAACGGTGGCGTACCATCATGGTCGTCAGCCCCGAAAAGAGCGCCCAGCTTTTGCGCCGCCAACCAGTGAGTTTCATGTTGTGGTTCACGAGCTGCTTCATCAGCTTGTAATCGTCGAACTTTCGCCACTCGCTGGCGACGGAAAGCTGGTGACGTGACATGACGGGTGCTAGCTCCAGGCGCAGCACCCATTCCAGCTCCTTGAGTGACATCGCGTGCTGTTCGATCACTTCGATCATATGGGCGTAGTCGCGCTCGCTGGGCTCACGATCGAGCCAGAGAGGGGCAAGGGCCAGCCATAAATCGCCTCGCTCATCGACTAGCTGCTGTGCATTCATCCAAGATCCCGTCGGCAAGTGGTGGGCAGGGCGCTATCGTGCCCCGAATGGCGGATAAGCTCAAGAGCGGACAGGGCGCGCCGAGACCGCTAGAATACCCTCATTGGTAACTCGGCACCCGCCGTGCCGAATGCGATACTCATCTGATGAAGGGGTCCAACGTGATCATTAAACCGAAAGTGCGCGGCTTTATCTGCACCACCACCCATCCGAAAGGCTGCGAGCAGAACGTGCTCGAGCAAATCGAGGCGACCCGCGCCCGTGGTTTGGATAAACGCCAAGGCCCGAAGAAAGTGCTCGTAATCGGTGCCTCTAGCGGCTACGGCCTAGCGGCACGTATCACCGCCGCCTTTGGTTACGGCGCCGATACCTTGGGCGTGTTTTTCGAAAAGCCGGGCACCGAGAAGAAGCCGGGCACCGCAGGCTGGTACAACAGCGCCGCGTTCGACAAGTTTGCCAAGCAGGAAGGCCTGTACAGCAAATCCATCAACGGTGACGCGTTCTCCCATGAAGCGCGCGACAAAGCCATCGAGCTGATCAAGCAGGATATGGGCGAAATCGATCTCGTGGTCTACTCATTGGCCTCCCCAGTGCGCAAGCTGCCCGACAGCGGCGAGCTGAAGCGCTCTAGCCTGAAGCCGATTGGCGAGACTTACCGCGCCACGGCGATCGACACCAACAAGGACGCTATCATCGAAGCCGAAGTAGAACCGGCGACTCAGGAGGAGATCGACGACACCATTACCGTCATGGGTGGCGAAGATTGGGAACTTTGGATGAGTGCGCTAGATGATGCGGGCGTGTTGGCCAAAGGCGCGCGCAGCGTGGCGTTTAGCTATATCGGTACCGAAATCACATGGCCGATTTACTGGCACGGTGCTCTGGGTAAAGCCAAAGAGGACCTGGATCGCGCGGCAGCGGCCATCGATGCCAAACTCAAAGAGAGCGGGGGCGGTGCCAACGTCGCCGTTCTGAAGTCCGTGGTCACTCAGGCCAGTGCTGCGATCCCGGTGATGCCGCTGTATATCGCCATGGTTTACCGCATCATGAAAGAGCAGGGCCTGCACGAAGGCACCATCGACCAGTTGAACCGCCTGTTCGGCGAGCGTCTTTATTCCGGTGAGCCGGGCGACATGGTCACTGACGATCAGGGGCGCTTGCGGTTGGACGACTGGGAACTGCGCAAGGACGTTCAAAAAGCCTGCCAAGACCTCTGGCCGGAAGTCACGACGGACAACCTCTTCGACATTACCGACTATGCTGGTTATAAGCATGAGTTTTTGAAGCTGTTTGGCTTCGAGCGTGACGACGTGGACTACGATGCCGATGTGAACCCCGAGGTCGAGTTCGATGTCGTAACGCTATAAGCGCAGCGCGACGGGCAGCGCACGCCGACGCGCTATGAATCATCGACCGGACTGGATGAGGTGCTGTATGGATACCCGAGAAAGCAAAACCCCGGAAGAAGAGAAAGAGCACGTGCTGAGCGAACGCGTCCCCGAGGACTTCGAAACCTCTCAACCCCAGCAGCAGCCCGAAGCGAGAAAACCCGCCAATGGTCTCCATAAGATGCTGCCATTGGTCATCGTGGTGATGGGTATCATCGTCGCGGGTATCGTGCTGTTGGGGTTGGGCAACAGCGGCGGCTAACGGCTACGCTATTGTGAAATATTGTGAAAGACATCGCCGGGCTACATGGCCCGGCGATTTGCGTTTGAGCCTCTGGCGTGACGCGCTGAGGATGGCCAGAGTAAACATGTCAATTTGATGTTTGTAATCTTTTGCGCCTATCTCCTGCTAAAAGACCGTTAATTTAAGTACAACGTTGTCGATTTTTGCCTTTTTGCTTTGCATTTATGCGCGCTGGTTCACTAGTTTGCAAAGTGTACTTCAGTACAGAAGTGCTTTGGGAAAAGTGCTTTAGGAAATTAGGTACTTCAGCGAAAGGAGCAAAGGTATGAAACGGACAGCACTCGCAGTCGCCATTGGAATGGTATGTGCCAGCTTCTCAGGCGTCGCCTTGGCACAAAATGATGACCAAACAGACCCATCGACCGCCAGGGACATGTCGCAACAGCGACAGAACGAGGTGGCCGAGCAGCAGCGTCGAGATGGCCAGACCCAAGATGGCAGCGAAACGATGGACGTCACGGTCGATCAAGCGCCAGCGGACGTGCAGGTTCAGCAGGAGTCTCCCAACATCAAAGTGGAGCAGTCCAAGCCCGATGTCACTATCGAGCAGCCTAAACCTGAAGTGACCATCGAGCAGCCGGAACCAGACGTGACGGTCGAAGAAGCAGAGCCGAACGTGACGGTCGAGCAGCAGGGCGAGCCCGATGTCTCCATCGAGCAGGCCGATAATGCTGAGGTAGAGGTAAACCGGGCCGAGGACGAGCGTGATGGCTCACAGCAGTCAGCTCAGCAAAACCAAAATCAAAGCCAACAAGTAGTGCGAGAAGACGTTCAGCAGGACGAGCAGGGTCATTCGCTGATGTCGGAGCGCGCACGTGATCTGGAGGGCATGACCGTCGTTAACCAGCAGGGAGACGAAGTGGGTGACATCCAGCACATTGCGCGTCATCAAGAGAGCGGTGAGCTATTCGCGATTGTCGCGATTGGCGGTTTTTGGGGTTTTGGTGCAAGTGATGTCGCGCTTCCCGTCAAAGAGATGCAGCGTGAAGAGGACCAACTGGTCGTCAATACCGATTATGGTAGCGAGGAGATCGAGGCCTCTGCGGACGAATATCGCGAAAGCGATTACCAAATCATCGATAACCAGACGGCGCTCTCAGACGCCGAAGAGAATGCCTAACGTGACTTCGCTACACCCCTGCGACGCCTTTTTTTAGATAGCGACAGCAGGCGCTGCCTTCATTGGCACAATTGGGTAAGATGTCGTTTACACCCACGACCCAGTTAGCCAGCGGCGGTTTTCATGCAGCGCGATAGGCAGCATAGCGAAGTCACATGCATTCCAATACGTTAACGCCACCTAGCCACCGCAGGCGGGTGGCGTTTGTGTTGCTTCCCGGGTTTTCTCTGTTGGCTCACGCCAGCGCTATCGAACCGCTACAGATGGCAAATCAGCTTAGCGGTCACATGCTCTATCATACCGTGACCCTCAGTTTGGATGACGAGCCCGTGCGCAGCGGCGCGCAGCTTTCGCTCCTGGCGCAGCACACGCTGAGCGCACCCCTTGGGCCGATGGATCTGCTTTTCATATGTGCACCGACGCCACTTCCCTACGCACTACCCGCAAAGCTGAATGAGTGGCTGCGTAGTCACCAAGGGCGAGGCGTCGCCTTTGGGGGGCTGGCGGGCGGCACCGAAGTATTGGCCCGTTGTGGTCTGCTTGAGGGCTACCGCGCGACGCTTCCTTGGCAGCGTTTTGACGCCTTTGCCCAGGCGTACCCTCAAGTCACACTCTCACAGCAGCTGTTCGAAATCGATCGCGACCGCCTGACCTGCGCAGGCGGCACCGCCGCGATGGACATGATGCTTACGCTGATTGGTAAGCATCACGGTCCGCGCTTGGCCGAGCAGGTCTCCGAACAGTTCGTCTGCGACCGTATTCGACTGGCCGATGAGCGCCAGCACGTACCTTTGCGCAGCCGCTTGGGGCACGCGCCACAAAGCCTCGTGGATGCGGTGACGCTGATGGAGGCCAATATCGAAGAGCCGCTCTCGACGTTGGAACTCTCTGAGCATCTGGGAATTTCCAGGCGGCAGTTAGAGCGGCTATTCAAGAAGTACTTACAGGCAGTGCCCAGCCGCTACTACCTGGATTTACGTTTACAGGAAGCACGCAAGCAGCTGCGTGAGAGCGACCGGGCGGTGGGCGAGATTGCCTTTGCCACCGGATTTTCGTCGGGTGCACACTTCTCGACGGCTTATCGACACCACTTTGGCATGACACCCCGAGAAGAGCGTCTTGGGTAACGCACTATGTCAGGGTGTCCACAATGCCGCCCTCGACACGCAGTGCGGCGCCGGTCGTGGCACTTGCCTGGGGCGAAGCAGCATAGACGCTCATATGGGCGACTTCTTCAGGAGTGGCCAAACGCTGAATGATCGACGACGGACGGTTCTCTCGAACGAAACGCGCTTCGACATCCTGTTGTGAGGTGCCCTCTTGCTGAGCGATATCGCTGAGCATGTTCAATACACCCTCCGAGCGTGTGGGCCCTGGCAGAATGGCATTGACCGTCACCTGAGAGCCGCTCAATACTTTCGCCAGGCCGCGTGAAATGGACAGCAATGCAGACTTCGTCATGCCGTAGTGGACCATTTCGCTGGGAATGTTGATACCAGATTCGCTTGATACGAACTGAATGCGTCCCCAATCGCGCTCGCGCATGCCTTTGGCGTAATGGCGTGACAAGCGAACGGCGCTCATGATGTTAACATCGAAAAACTGTTGCCAAGTGGCGTCATCCACGTCGAAAAAGTCTTGCGGGCCGAATATCCCGACGTTGTTAATGAGGATGTCGGTATCGGGCTGCTGGTCGATCAACGTCTGACACCCTTCTGCAGTACCCAAATCGGCAGCCACCCCGGTGACGCGAGCTTGTGGGTAGCGCTTTTTGACCGCCTCGATGGCGTCATCCACCCGTTGCTGCGTTCGCCCAGTAATGACGATGTCGGCCCCTGCGTGAGCCAATCCTTCTGCAATGGCATAGCCGATACCAGCGGTGGATCCCGTGATAATGGCACGTTTGCCGCTCAGATCGATCTTCATGATTACGCTCCTTGGGTCAAAAATATCCGTACTGCGCCATAAAGCGCGGGTCATTACCCTTTACTTACTATGGGGGGCTTCGGCCATTCTTCAAGGTGATACGATCAACGGCAGGCGCACGTCGCTATTCGTAATTTACCGTCCCAATACTGAAAGCAGGGCGCCCATTGCCCCCCGTATACTGAATCCACTGTTTACTCCACTGGAGGTATCGTTCCATGAGCCACACCCCGAACCGTCAAGACTTCGACCACTACATGGCGCCCAACTACGCGCCGCAGCAGATTATTCCGGTACGTGGTGAAGGCAGCCGCTTGTGGGACCAAGAAGGCCGCGAGTACATCGATTTCGCTGGCGGTATTGCGGTGAACTCCCTGGGTCACTGCCATCCGGTGCTGGTCAACGCGCTAAAAGAGCAGGGCGAAAAGCTTTGGCATCTTTCCAACGTATTCACCAACGAACCGGCGTTAAAGCTGGCCAAAACTCTCACCGAGCGCACGTTCGCCGATAAAGTGTTCCTGTGCTCCTCTGGCGGTGAAGCCAACGAAGCCGCATTAAAGCTGGCCCGCCGCTGGGCGGTCGACCACTACGGTGAGCACAAAGACAAAATCATCTCGTTCTACCAATCGTTCCATGGCCGCACCTTCTTTACCGTCAGTGTCGGCGGCCAGCCCAAGTACTCCCAAGGCTTTGGCCCAGTACCGGGCGGCATTCTGCACGCCAACTTCAACGACCTGGAGAGCGTGCGCAAGCTCGTGGGCGACGATACCTGCGCCATCATGGTCGAGCCGATGCAGGGCGAAGGCGGCATCGTACCCGCCACTCAGGAATTCTTGCAGGGCCTGCGCAATCTGTGTGACGAGCACAATGCGCTGCTGATTTTCGATGAAGTTCAAACTGGCGTTGGCCGTAGCGGCGAGCTGTATGCTTATAAAAATTTCGGCATCACGCCAGACATACTCACCAGCGCTAAATCGCTGGGCGGCGGCTTCCCGATTGGCGCCACGCTGACCACCGATGCCATCGCCAAGTCGCTGGCCATCGGTACCCACGGCTCTACCTACGGCGGCAACGCGCTGGCCTCTGCGGTGGCGCTGGCGGCGGTCGAGTTCATCGATACGACCGAGGTGCTGCAGGGGGTCAAACATCGTCACGATCTGTTCCGCGAGCATCTGGAAACCATCAACCGCAAACACGGCGTTTTCAAAGAGATCCGCGGCATGGGCATGCTGATGGGGGCCCAGATGTCGGACGCTTTCGAAGGCCGCGCCAAAGATATTCTGCCGTTGGCGATCGAAGAGGGCTTGATGGCGCTGATTGCAGGCCCCAACGTGCTGCGTATGGCGCCCTCGCTGGTGATTCCCGAGGAAGACATCGCCGAGGGCATGGCGCGTCTCGAGCGTGCCATCGAGCGACTTGTCGCTAGCGCATGAGTCAGGCGCAAGTCACACAAGAGGGGGCGTTAACTATGTTGGTAATCCGACCGGTCACGCTGGCTGACCTTCCCGCCTTGGAGCAATTGGCAGAGCATGCGGTGCCTCGGCTTACCAACCTGCCCGCCAATCGGGATCGCCTCGAGGAGCGCATCGTGCGCTCCCAAGAAGCATTCGAGAGCGAGATCGAGTACCCCGGTAACGAGCACTATATGTTCGTGCTGGCGGACGATAGCCGCAACGAGGTGCTGGGGACGGCCACCATCCGCGCCCAGGCGGGGGCTGCCGAGGCCTACTACACCTACCGCCAAGAGACGCTGATTCACGCATCGCAGCAGCTCAACGTGCGTCGTGAGGTGCAAACACTGGCGCTCTCTCATGAAGCCTCGGATGCCACACTGCTCTGTGCACTGTCGCTCGACCCGCGCTACAAGGGCACCAGCGCCGAGAGCCTTCTGCGCCGGGCGCGGCTGATGTTCATCGCCCAGTATCCGGAGCGCTTCTCACGGATTCTGGCGGTGGCTTTTCCCGGCTTTTTGGATAGCCAGAATGAATCTCCCTTTTGGGAGAGCGTGGGCCGCCACTTTTTTGCCCGCAGCTTCCAAGAAATGAATCACATAGCGGGCGTGCGCTCAAAGAGCTTCATTGCCGAGGTGATGCCGCAATTCCCGCTCTATTTGCCACTGCTCACGCCCCAGGCCCGTGCTGCCATTGGCCGCGAGCATCCTGCCCATGAAGAGGCGCTGGGCGAAATGCTGGCCGAAGGGTTCGTGCGCTCCCGACACGTGGATATTTTCGATGCAGGCCCCATCGTCAAAGCTGAGCGCGAGCGCCTGGAAACCTTCCGCCGCGCCGCTTGGCACCCGGTACGGATACGCCCCGAGCACGCGCTACCCGATGCCGAACCGGCGATGATTGCCAATCAAACGCTGAGTGATTTCCGATGCATCGTCGCGCGCTACGCGCTCTCGCCCACGGGGCAGCTGATGCTCTCGCCGCAGCATGCCGCGCGTTTGGGCGTCGAAGAGGGACGGGCGGTGCTGGCCGCGCCGCTGAGTCTGCCCAGCGCCGTGGACGCGCTCGATGAAGGAGAGATGTAATGCGCATTCGACCCATTGCCCGTGATGATCTGGATGGGCTCCAGGCACTTGCGCAGCAGGCAGGCGTTGGTTTTACCTCCTTGCCGGATAACCGCGAGTTTTTGGCCGGTAAAATCGAGTCCGCCGCCCGCGCCTTCGAAGAGCGCACGCCGGTAGACGACCGTCTCTACTTCTTCGTATTGGAAGACGAGACTAATGGTGAACTGGCGGGCTGCTGTGCCATTGAGGGCCAAGTAGGGCGGGAAGTGCCGTTCTATAACTACCGGTTGGGTACGCTGGCGCACTCGTCGGTACAGCTCGATCTGCATCGCACCATCGACACGCTATTCTTGAGCTCCGACCACACCGGCGACGCCGAAGTGTGTTCGCTGTTTCTGCGTCCGGAGTATCGCGGCGAGGCCAACAAGCACCTGCGTAACGGGGCGCTGCTTTCCAAAGCGCGCTGGCTGTTCATTGCCCAGTTTCGCGACCGCTTTCCGCAGAAAGTGCTGGCCGAGATGCGCGGTGTGTTCGACGAGAACAACGTTAGTCCCTTCTGGGAGAGCCTGGGGAAACACTTCTTCCCCATGGATTTCAACGAAGCCGACCGCTTGACCGGCCTGGGCCAGAAGAGCTTCATCGGTGAGCTGATGCCCAAGTTCCCGATCTACACCACCTTCATGTCGGAAGAGGCGCGGGCGTGTATCGGGCAGGTGCACCGTCACACCCGGCCAGCGCTGGAGATGCTTAAAAAAGAGGGGCTGCGCTGGGAAGGCTATATCGACATTTTCGATGGTGGCCCCACAGTGGAGGCCTACATCGATGACGTGCGGGCGATTCGCAACTCGCAGCTTTATCAGGTGGAAGTCTCCTCTAACGCGCCGCAAGAGAGCGTTAGCCGCTGGCTGGCGGCATCTACCCAGATGCTGAACTTTACCGCGAGCTGGATCGGCCGTGGCCCTGCCGACAGTAGCACGATCGTGCTCACCACCGATGAGGCCGATCGGCTAGGGGTTTCCACCGGCGACGCCGTTCGCCTGCTGGAAACCTAACATGAACGCCTGGAACGTCCCTCTACCCGCGCGAACGACAAAAAATCAGTAAAGGAGAGCATGATGCACACCGAGAACATGCATGCCCAGCAGCAACAACTGATCAACGGCACTTGGGTCGTCGGCAACGCCGAGCCTTTTACCAAGCATGATCCGGTGGCGGGTATGCTGCTTTGGCAAGGAGCGGCAGCTTCCAGCAGCCAAGTCGGCGCTGCGGTGGAGGCGGCGCGAGCGGCATTCCCGGCCTGGGCACGTACGCCTTTTGCTGAGCGTCAGGCGCTGGTTGAGCGGTTTGTCGAGGTCGTCACCGCTCGACGAGAAGACTTAGCTATTGCCATTGCCTCGGAAACCGGTAAACCGCTGTGGGAAGCCCGCACCGAAGCAGGTGCGATGATTGGTAAAATCGCGCTCTCCATCAAGGCGTACCACGAGCGCACCGGGGAGCGTGAAAAAGCCGTCGGCAGTGCCAAAGCGGTCCTTCGTCATCGCCCCCACGGCGTCATGGCAGTATTTGGCCCCTATAACTTCCCTGGCCACCTGCCCAATGGCCATATGGTGCCTGCGCTGCTGGCGGGTAACACCGTGGTGTTCAAGCCCAGCGACCAAACCCCGCTCACCGCGGATCTCACCCTGCAGTGCTGGATAGAAGCCGGGCTGCCTGCTGGGGTGATCAACCTCGTGCAGGGCGGTGTGGCCGTGGGACAGGCGCTCTCTGCCCACCCCGGTATCGACGGTCTGCTGTTTACCGGCAGTGCCAAAGTGGGTGGCATGCTGCAGCAGCAGTTTGCCGGGCAGCTGGATAAAATCCTCGCGCTGGAATTAGGCGGCAACAATCCGCTGGTGGTGAAGGATGTGGAGGATGAGCGCGCTGCCGTGCTGACGATTCTCCAGTCGGCGTTTCTCTCAGGGGGGCAGCGCTGCACTTGCGCCCGCCGCTTGATGGTGCCCCAGGGGGAGGTGGGCGACCACCTCATCGATGCGCTTTCGGATGCCATCGCCAAGCTGCACGTGGCGGGGCAGTTCGACGAGGAGCCAGCGCCGTTTTATGGCGGCTTGGTCAGCGTTGTCGCCGCCGATGGCCTGCTCAAGGCGCAGGATGAACTGGAAGCCATGGGCGGCACGGTGATCAATCGTATGCAGCGCCTCAAAGAGGGCACTAGCTTGCTCAGCCCCGCGCTGATCGACGTGACGGGGTTGAACGTGCCCGACGAGGAGCACTTCGGCCCGCTGCTGAAAGTCCATCGCTATACGGATTGGGATGAGGCGCTTGCCCTGGCCAACGACACCCGCTATGGCCTGTCGGCTGGGTTGATCGGGGGCGAGCAGGCGGATTGGGACGACTTCCTGCTGCGTATCCGCGCCGGTATCGTCAACTGGAACCGCCAGACCACCGGTGCCTCGGGCGATGCGCCCTTCGGCGGCGTGGGCGACAGCGGCAACCACCGCCCCAGTGCCTACTACGCCGCAGACTACTGCGCTTACCCGGTCGCCTCCATGGAGGCCGAAAGCCTGGAAATGCCCGAAACCCTGCCACCGGGAGTCCATCTATGAGCCTGAACAGCATCCGGGAAGTCAACTTCGATGGCTTGGTAGGGCTTACCCACAACTACTCGGGGCTTGCCCACGGCAACGTGGCCTCCATGAGCCACGGCGGCTTGGTTTCGAACCCCAAAGAGGGTGCGCTGCAGGGGCTGGCCAAGATGAAATCGCTGATGGACGCGGGCTACGCTCAGGGCGTTTTGCCGCCGCAGCAGCGCCCCGATTTGGGCGCGCTGCGCGACTTGGGCTTCACCGGCAGCGACCGTGAGATGCTGGCACGTGCCGCGACACAAGCCCCTCAACTTTTGCGAGCCGTGTGCTCGGCGTCCAGCATGTGGACCGCCAACGCGGGCACCATTACGCCTAGCGTGGATGCACCCGATGGTCGGATGCACATTACCCCGGCCAACCTGCAGTCGAGTTTCCACCGCTACCTGGAGCCGCGCACCACGGGGCGCGTGCTCCAGGCGATTTTCCGCGATGAGCAGCACTTCGCCCACCACCCGGTGCTGCCCGCCACCCCCGCATTTTCCGATGAAGGGGCGGCCAACCACACCCGCCTGTGCGGTGAGTATGGCGAGCCCGGCGTGCACCTGTTCGTGTATGGCCGCCAAGCGTTTGGCGGCGGACGGAACGAGCCCAAGCGTTATCCGGCCCGGCAGACGCTGGAAGCCAGCCAGGCGGTGGCCCGCCAGCACGGGCTGAGCGACGCCCAGACCGTATTCGCCCAGCAACACCCCGAGGCCATTGATGCCGGGGTGTTCCACAACGATGTGATTGCCGTGGGCAACGGCCCGGTGCTGCTCTACCACGAAATGGCATTTCTTGATGAAGAGCGCACGCTCAACGAGCTGCGCGCCAAGATGAGTACGCCGCTGATTCCTGTCCGGGTGCCGGTGGAAGCGGTGAGCATGGAAGACGCGGTGGCGTCGTACCTGTTCAACTCGCAACTGCTCTCCAACCCGGATGGCACCATGACCCTAGTGGTGCCCAGCGAGTGTCAGGAGCGGGAAGCCGTGTGGCGCACGCTGCAGGACTTCATCCTGGCAGGCAATAACCCCATTGGCGAAGTGATCGTCAAGGACGTGAAGCAGAGCATGCGCAACGGCGGTGGCCCCGCCTGCCTGCGTTTGCGCGTGGTGCTCAGCGAGGCCGAGCGGGCTGCCCTCAGCGGTCGGGTACTGCTCGATGATGCGCTTTACGACGACCTCACCGCCTGGGTGAGCCGCCACTACCGCGACCGCCTCGCCACCGACGACTTGGCCGATCCGCAGCTCGCGACGGAGGTGCTCACCGCGCTGGATGAGCTGACACAGCTGCTGAACATTGGCTCGGTGTATCCCTTCCAATTGGGGTAACGGTTGCAGGTCCTTCATCCACCTTTTGTCGGCGATAGAGCGAGAAGCCATGACGCCGGTATTCCGCGCGACGAACGATAGGACCTTTGCTGAAACGCTCATTCGTCGCAACATGACGGCTTACTACGAACGGTTGGGATGGCACTGGGATACCCAACTGTTCGCTAAGCAGTGGGGCGAGATGGACAGCATCGAACTCTGCGTGAACACCTCGCGCGTCGGGCTGCTGTGTCTTTATCGCGACGACGCTGCTTACGACATTCGCGAATTGCAGATCGATCCTCCATGGCAGCGGCGAGGGTTAGGTACGGCGGCCATCCATTACGTCGAGGATCTCGCTCGGCAGGCCGACGTCGCCTCACTGCGTCTGCGCGTGTTTCGTATCAACCCTGCCCGCCATCTCTATCAGCGCCTGGGGTTTCGAGTGTGTCGAACCGACGGCGATGTCATCACCATGCAGCGAACACTGCGTTAAATCACCTTCTCCCGGCGGTCATGCCCGAGTCCTGACTGCTGCCCGCGATGGACGCCTGCTGGGCAACATCCGCCCTGCCAGGGCAAGTGCTTTTCGTAACATGAATTTAATTCATTTTTAGTTGAGTCGATATCGCTTTTAATTCATCTGTGTGGTCTGGCATAAAGGGCGCATTCGCTTCGATGGATGTTGCTTGTTCACTGGCAGCGCCGTCGCCAATCTCGACCAACAGGGTGCCTGTTCGCGATGAGCTACGACTTTACCTTCGACATCAAGAGCGTCCGGTTCGACGAAAACTACCGTCCTGCCGAGAGCACGCGTACCACGACCAACTTCGCTAACCTCGCCAGGGGGGAGCGCTGCCAGGAAAACCTGCGTAACGCGCTGACTATGATCGGCAATCGCTTCAATACCCTGGCCCATTGGGATAACCCCAAGGCAGACCGCTACGCCGTCGAGCTGGAGATCATTACCGGCGAGCTGAGCGTGGCGGCTGAAGGCACTACCTTCCCGGCGATCGAGATGTTGAAGACGACCATCATCGATCGGCATCTCGACAAACGCATCGAGGGCATGACGGGGAACAACTTCTCCTCCTACGTCCGCGACTACGACTTCAGCGTGTGGCTCTCGGAGCACAACAAGGAGCGGTCGGAATTTGGTATTCCGGAGGGGTTTGGCGATCTTCACGGCAAGCTGTTCAAGCGTTTCGTCGACTCCGAGGCGTATCGATCCGTTGCCAGCAAGGCGCCGGTGATCTGTCTCAGCGTTTCCAGCAACAAGGTGTATCGCCAGACGGAAAATCGCCACCCGGTGCTGGGCGTCGAATACGTGAACGACACATCGTCACTCACGGATTTCTATTTCGCCAAGATGGGCCTGCAGGTGCGTTACTTCATGCCGCCCCATAGCGTGGCACCGCTGGCGTTCTATTTTTCCGGCGATCTGCTGGCCGATTACAGCGATCTCGAACTGATCAGCGCCATCAGCACCATGGAGACGTTCCAGAAGATCTATCGTCCGGAGATTTACAACGCTAACTCGGCGGCAGGAAAGGTCTATCAGCCGCATCTGACCCATCAGGACTACTCGTTGACCCGCATCGAGTACGACCGCGAAGAGCGCAGCCAGTTAGCCGTCGAGCAGGGCAAGTTTGCCGAGCGCTATTTCATCGAACCTTTTCGTCACGTGCTCGAGCGCTGGTCGGCCGATGTCGCCCTTTGATTGACTGTTTACCAAGGATATTGTTATGAAGACATTGCTGCCCACATCGACGGCCGGAAGCCTGCCCAAGCCCGCTTGGCTGGCCGAGCCCGAAAAACTCTGGTCGGACTGGAAGCTGCAGGGCGAGGAGCTGACCCAAGGCAAGCAGGATGCTCTGCGGGTATCGCTGCACGATCAGCGCTTGGCGGGTATCGACATCGTCAGCGACGGTGAGCAGACTCGCCAGCACTTCGTTACCACCTTCATCGAGCACTTGAACGGCGTCGATTTCGAACAGCGCGAGATCGTCAAGATCCGCGACCGCTACGACGCCAGCGTGCCCTCGGTATTGGGTCCCGTATCGCGGGAAAAACCGGTCTTCGTCGAGGATGCCAAGTTCCTGCGCCAGCAGACCGACCAGCCGATCAAGTGGGCGCTGCCCGGGCCCATGACCATGGTCGATACGCTCTATGATGGCCACTACAAGAGCCGCGAAAAGCTTGCCTGGGAGTTCGCCAAGATCCTCAACCAGGAAGCCCGTGACCTGGCGGCAGCGGGCGTGGACATCATTCAGTTCGATGAGCCCGCCTTCAACGTCTTCTTCGATGAGGTGAACGACTGGGGCATCGCCGCCCTGGAGAAAGCTATCGAAGGGGTCGAGTGCGAGACCGCCGTGCATATCTGCTACGGCTACGGCATCAAGGCCAACACCGATTGGAAGAAGACCCTCGGGTCGGAGTGGCGCCAGTACGAAGAGATATTCCCCAAGCTGCAGGCGTCGAGCATCGACATCGTTTCGCTGGAGTGCCAGAACTCCCACGTGCCGATGGAGCTGATCGAGCTGATTCGCGGCAAGAAGGTGATGGTCGGGGCCATCGACGTGGCCACCCACGCCATCGAGACGCCGGAAGAGGTCGCCGACACGCTGCGCAAGGCGCTGCAGTTCGTCGATGCCGACAAGCTCTACCCCTGCACCAACTGCGGTATGACGCCCCTGCCTCGTGAAGTCGCCCAGGGTAAGCTGAAGGCGCTGAGCGCTGGCGCGGCAATCGTACGGCAGGAACTGTCTCGATAGTCCATTGGGCGGGCTCGGCATCCAGTGTCGGGCTCGCCGACTGAGGCCGAAATCAAACGCGTATCAGAAGAGCGAGACATATTAAAAAAAGCCACCGCCTACTTCTCTAGCGAGTTTGACTGAGGCACGCGGTTATACAACATTATGCGAGCCAATAACCCAAGAGGTCATGGCCTTTAAGCACCGGCTATTTGAAGAGTCTAAAAGCTTACAGTTCGATAGATTGATAAATGATAGTGCTTGAGCTTTCATGACTCATCCCAGCGACATGTGCCTTTGTAGGGACTCTCTGAATACGCGTATACGGGTGACATGACGTAAATCAGGGTGGGTCAATAGCCAAAGATGGGTAGTGAGTGCATCGATAGGGGGGGTGAGCCGAATGAGAGTGTCATCTGTATCACCAAGATAGCACGGCAGCACGGTAATGCCGACGCCCTGGCGTGCGGCTAGCTGCATGCCCAGCATGCTGTCTATTTTGTAGGTAACTCGTTTATCCATCATCCATTTCTCCAGCATCGTATCGCCAAGGTGAACATCGGGACCTATCCAGTTTTCTGTTTCTAATGACCTTGGCTCTATGGGATTTGCGCGGTGTTGCCAATGTGACTTCTGGCCATAAATCGCTTGAGTGATGTTGGCGAGTTTCTTGCCTACTAGGGTGTCGGGTGGCGTTCGAGTGGGGCGGATGGCGATATCGGCCTCTCGCCGTGACAGGCTTTGAAGCTGGTTGGATATGGCCACTTCAAGGGTAATCTCTGGATATTGCTGACGAAAACGCGCCAGCAATGGTGAGAGTAGCCCCGCAAACAGCGTGTCAGTGGTGGTAATGCGCAGGCTGCCGGTGAGGGTGACATCTTGCCCGACGATGCGCCTCTCGGCGCCGTGAACCTCAGTCTGGACGCGTTTGGCCGATGCCGCGAGATCATCTCCCGCCAGGGTCGGGGTATATCCCGTGCGGTTGCGCTCGAATAGGGCCACCCCGAGTTGCTGTTCCATATTGCTCAAACGCCTAAAGACCGTCGCATGACTAACGCGCAGTGAACGGCTGGCACCGGATAGTGAACCCGACTCGGCAATCGCCAGCACGATTTGAAGATCATCCCACCGTATTTGCTGTTCATTCATGCAAGCTTGGTTCTCTTTTTTGGCCAATGTCTGATCTTTAATGAACAGGGTAGCCTTTCTTCGAAACCATCGGTAGGGGAGACATAGTATGAACGTGTTGATCGTTTTGGCTCATCCAGAACGTAAGTCGTTCAATGGGGGCTTGGTGGACGTGGCGATAAAGCAGCTAGTGGATGCGGGCCATGTCGTTGAGGTGGATGATCTTTATACCGAGCAGTTCGATCCGGTCGAGCGTGCCGAGCACTATCTGCATCGCGCTGTGGGTGGGGACTATTTTTATCCTCTCAATGAGCAGCGCTCTCACTACCAGCAAAACGCGCTGCCGCAAGATGTTCAGCGGGAGTTGGCGCGCCTGGAGTGGGCTGACTTGGTGATTTTTCAGTTCCCTTTGTGGTGGCATGCCCAGCCCGCCATCCTTAAAGGCTGGTTGGACCGGGTGTTGGTGTATGGCGGTCGCTATACAAGCCGTATGCGCTACGACCATGGCTACTATCGCGGTAAGCAAGCGGTGCTTTCGGTGACCACTGGTTCACCGGAGAAGGCGTTTCAACCTTATGGTCGCGCAGGCAATATGGTGCATTGGCTATGGCCGATGCATGCATCGCTGTATTACGTTGGCTTTGACGTGTTGGCACCCCAGGTGAGCTATGGCGTTCAGGGCGGTGGTATCCGCTATCAAGACGAGGCGAACCTGATGGAGCATCTAGCGTCTTCCAGGGCGGTATGGGCATCCCGCTTGGTCAGCTTGAGTAACGAACGCCCTATTCCCTTTACCGGCTGGGATGACTGGGACGACGAGGGCGTTTTACGGCCAACCTCTCCGCTGCGTTGGCGGTTAGGTTGAGGTATCAAGCTGGCGTCGAGGCCAATGCCTTGGGACATAGCGTGTCATACAGGGTAGCCAGTGCTTCCGCCTGGGTATCCTCGTTCCAGCGCTGGGCGTAGATGCGGCCTCGCTGGGCGAGGCGTGTGCGAAGGGCGTCATCGTCGAGCAGGCGGTTGATTTGTTCGGCGAAGTGGCTACGGTGCTCCTCGGCAATTAGGCAGCCCTCGTCCTGCTGTAGAACATCCTGGGTGCCCATGATGGCGGTCGAGACGACGGGGGTGCCCAGCGCCAAAGCTTCCAGTAACACCAAGCCTTGAGTTTCGGTACGCGAGGCAAACACGAAGACGTCGGCCGCGCGATAGGCGTCCTGTAGCGCGCCATCGCGTGGCAGGTAGCCTAGGAAGTGAACGGAATTTAAAAGCCCCGCGTATTCGGCCTGCTGCTTGAGCGATGCCAAGGCAGGGCCCTCGCCCACGACCGCCAAGTGGGTCTCTGGGTGGTGCCGATGCACTTCTGGCAGCATATCGATCAAAAAATCGATGTTCTTCTCGTGTGCCGCACGCCCCACGAAGAGCAGTAGTCGACCGTGCTTCGGAAGGCCGTGGCGCTCACGAAAGTGGGCGCCCACGGTTTGCGTGGTAAAGCGGGTAAGCGATAAACCCGTGGCGATGGTGGCGACGGACGTACGAACGCCATAGGCATTCAGTGCGGCAGCCATGGCCGATGACGGCGCCACGACGGTCGCGAGTTGCTGGCACTGGTGTACCGAAAAGCGCCTAGCGGCAAAACGCAGGCAGCGGCGGGGTAGCCACGGCACGTAGTGGTGCAAATACTCTTCGAACAGCGTGTGGTAGGTGCCGATCACAGGGATCCCAAGCCGTTTGCTCAGTGCCACGCCCGCGTAGTGGGCTACGAAGGGCGTGTGGATATGAATTAGGTCAAATTCGTTGGCTTGCAGTCTCGTCGCCAGCGCCATGATGGCGCGGTAGCGCATCATGCGGTCTTCCGGGTCGCCGAGCACCCCGCGCGAGTCGATGCGCCAAATCTGAGGCCCCGCCTCGTCGTGGTCGGTGTAGCGAGGGCAAATGAGGTTCACCTGATGTCCCTGGCGTTCCAGCGCCCCCCGAAAGCTTTCGATCGACGTCGACACGCCGTTCACCCGCGGGAAATAGACGTCGGAAAGCATTAAAATCTTCATCATGAACGACTTAACGGCTAGGGTGGCCGCCAGTATGGCAATGCGCCATGACACCGCCATGACAGCCGTGGTGGTGTCGACTTCTTTTCATCATGATGGATATGACATGCGACGTATTTTTGTGCTGCCCACGTCCTGGGCGGGCTGGGGGCTTTTCATTGCCTTTGTGATGCTGGTGCTAGCAGGCACATGGCCGGTGATCGGCCTGGTCAATCGGGCCACGCTGGTAATGGGGCTGCCGCTGATGGTGGTGTGGAGCTATGTGATCATCCTCTCCTGCGTAGCGGTCATGCTGGTGGGCAATCGCATTGTAGAGCGAGACGACCATGAATAGTGCCTGGCCGTTAGTGATCACGCTGTTATACGTGGCCACCGCCATGTTGATCGGCCTTCGCGCACGGGCGGGGCGCTCTATGAATACGCTAGAAGAGTGGGGCGTGGCTGGGCGCAGTATGGGGCCAGTGACCCTCTACTTACTGATCGCGGCGGGCAGTGTGAGTGCTTACACCTTCATGGGCGCACCGGGCTGGGCCTACTCCAAGGGCGTGGCGGTATTTTATGTGGCGGTTTATTTGGCCTATTTAGCGCTGGTGGCGTGGTACTTCGGGCCGAAGGTATGGCAGTTCGGCGAGCAGTTTGGCCATGTGACCCAAGCAAGCGCCATTGCCGACCGTTATCAAAGCCCTGCGCTAGGGGCGCTCTCCGCGCTGGTGATGGCGGTGGGCTCGGTGGCCTACGCAGTGCTACAAACCATTGGTTCCGCTTATATCCTGTTTGTGATGAGCGGCGGGTTGATACCCGTTTGGCTAGGCGTGCTGTTGGTGCTGACTTGTATAGCCGTGTATCTCTACGCCAGCGGGCAGCGGGCGATAGGCCGCACTAACGCGTTCCAGGGTGTGCTGATGCTGGCGGTGGCCTGGGCGGTAGGCCTGTGGGCCGTACACAGCGCCACCGGCGGGCTGAGTGTTGCCAGGGTGTTCGAACGCATCGCCGCCGAGCACCCTGAGTTTTTGACCCTACCCGGCGCAGGTGGCGATATGAGTGTTAGCTTCTGGACCACATCGATTATCGTCTCGATGTTCTCATTCATGCCCCCTGTCTGGACGCAGTGGATGAGCGCCTCCTCCGCACGTACCCTGCGTCGTAGCGCAACGTGGCTGCCTACCTATTACGTGGTGATTCTGCCCATGGTGGTGGTGGGGTTCATCGGTATTTTCTCTCTGCCGGAGCTCGCGCGGGCAGATATCGTGGTGCTGGAATACGCCACGCAGCACTTGCCCGTGGTGCTGGTGGGGCTGCTGGGCGCGGGCACCCTGGCAGCCTCCATGTCCTCCAGCGAGCCATTCATTCACTCGGTTTCTCTCTCGGTGAGCAAAGACGTGCTGCAGCCGCTTTTGAAGCTCTCGGAGGGTGTCACCGCCCAGTTGGCGCGGCTTTTGATTCTACCCATCATGTTCTTGCTGATTGCGCCGTTGGCGATTGCCGAGCCGGGTAGCCTAGTAATGATTCTGCTGGTAGGGCTTGGTTTTGCGTCGCAGGTGTTGCCTGCGTTCATTGGTATGTTCTTTTGGCCTCGCGCCTCTAGGTTGGGCGTCATGGCGGGCATTCTGGGCGGTTTCGTTGTGACGGTGGCATTCACCACGCTATGGCGACACCCGCTCGGCATTCATGCCGGTTTTTGGGGGCTCATGGTCAATTTGCCGCTGTTCGTGCTGGTGTCGCTGGTGACGCCTGCAACGTGTGAGAAGGTCGTCGAGCGTTTCTTTCGCATTTCAGCCCCTCGCGGACTGACGCGTTTGGGCAGACGGGTGTCTTAATCTCTTAACGTCCATCGTCTACGCTTATCTCAGAGCGTTTTAATGCACTGACAAAGGCACTGCAATGAGCCACGCATTGACTGGACATAACCGCCCTCAACAGGTCATCGAGGCCATTCAACAGGCGAATGCGTCGCTGAGCGCGGCGCATCGGCAGGCGAAATACGCCAAAATGGCAGCCTCTCCTTATCGTTTCTTTCGCGGTTCCAACCATCTGTATTGGCAGGATGTTTGGCACGACTGGCGCTTCGCGCTGTTCGGCGGCTGGCCCAATACCCAAACGTGGCTACAAGGCGATGCCCATGCCTACAACTTTGGCGCTTACGGCCATCACGATGACCAAGTACGCTACGGCATGGATGACTTCGATGATGCGCTCATTGGGGATTATCAGTACGACGTGTGGCGGCTGGCTATCAGTCTCGTGTTGGATGCCTGTGAGAACGCTGAGTTAAGCTCCAAAGCGGTGGATAAAGCGCTCAAAAAATTGCTGGAAGGCTACATAGAGACGCTGAGTGCGTACCGTGATGAAGAGCGGCCGATTTATGCGGTAACGCTCGACAGCGCGAAAGACCCGCTCAAATCCTTTATGGGTAAAGTAGCCGATAAACAAAGCCGGGCGCGCATGCTGGAGAAGTGGACGACTCTTGACCCCGACAAAGGACGTCACTTTGCCGAGCGCCCCGGCAAGCTCGCCAATCTGCCTGCCGATGTAGCAAGCCAGCTACGCCGCATCATCGAGCAGGAGTACCAGCAAACGCTGCAGCACCCCATCAAGGAGAGCGACCCGCAGCACTTCTTCGTCAAAGACACCGCACGGCGTTTGGATGCCGGCACCGGGTCGCTGGGCGTCGAGCGATACTACGTGCTGATCGAAGGCGGGGCAGATCACGAGCACGACGATGTGATCCTAGACATCAAAGAGCAGGTCACGCCAGAAGCCTACCGCCTGATGGACAAAGCGCAGCAGCAGGCGTGGCGCAAGCTATTTCCCAATGAAGGCATTCGCCATGCCGCGGCGTTCCATGCCATTGCCGAACACCCGGATGCCTACCTTGGCTGGTTGACCATGAACGGCAAGGTGTTTTCGGTACGCGAGCGATCACCGTTCAAAAAAGACTATCCCACCCATAAGCTTTCTGGCGGTAAAGCCTACCGCAAGCTGGCACGGCAGTGGGGTGAGATTCTGGCCCGGGAACACCTGCGCGGCGCGCAGGCGCTTAACCGAGGCAAAGCCGTACCGTTTGCCAACGCGGTATGCCAGCGATTAGAAGGGCGTGAGGAGCAGTTTATTGGCGTGGTCGCAACGCTTGCTAAGGCCTATGCCGACTGTGTTACTCAAGACTACCAAGTGTTCATGGAGCATTTTCAAGCCAACGACACGGCATCATAGGTTGAGTAGTGCCGTGCCAGTGGCTTAATACGTAACTCGTTAGCTGCTACTGGCACCACCGACGATGCCACTTCTCAAGCCGCTTTCCTGACCGGAGCGGCTTTTTAAATGATGAGACACGGTGTCTTCTGGGGAGCCTGCCATTTCACGGAACATGCCCATGGAGCCCAGCAGAGCCGAAGATTCGTAAGGCACGAAGACTCGCTCGCCGTCTTTCGCCATCGTGGGCAACACTTTGATATAGCTTTGGCCAAGCAGGTAACCTACCACCGTGCGCTTGTTCTCTTCGCTATCGCCAATAGCGCTCAGCACCAGCTTGATGGACTCCTGCTCACCCTGGGCGCGCAGAATGGCAGACTCTTTATCGCCCTGGGCATTCAAGATGGCGGATTCACGCTGGCCTTGGGCCATGGCAATGGCGGCCGATTTTTCACCCTCGGCTTCGGTCACGGTGGCGCGACGCTTCCGCTCGGCTGCCATCTGCAGGCGCATGGCCGACTCGACCTCTTCCGGCATGGCGATATCCTGCACTTCCACACGGGAGATCTTGACGCCCCACTTGGAGGCGGGCTCTTCCATCGCCGCCTGAATCTCGTTGTTGACCTCCGCGCGGGACTCGAACAGTTTATCCAACTCCATCTTACCCACCACCGAGCGGAGCGTGGTTTTCGCCAATACCTCGACGGCTTGGCTCATGTTTTCGACTTCATAGACCGCCCGCTTGGGATCGATGATTTGGTAATACAGCGCGCCATTGATGCGCACGGTGACGTTGTCCGTGGTCACCACGGGCTGGCCGGGGAAATCCATCACCGTCTCGCGGCGGTCGATGCGGGTCTCATCGGTGGTGATGGCGGTGTACTCCTCGCCCATTTTGCGATAGCGCAGCATAGTGATGGCGCGGGGCTGTTCGATGAACGGAATGATGATGTTGATACCGCTCTCCAGCACGCGGTGAAAAGAGCCGAGACGCTCGATCACCATCACTTCCGATTGGCGAACGATCACCAAGCCTTTCGAAATGATCAAAATGCCGATGACGACGATGATCAGGCTAATCAGTAGGCCGGGGCTTATCGGTAAATCCATGTCAAGACTCCTGGGTGTTGGGGGTGGCGCGTGAACGATCATCCGTGTCGGATGGCGTTAAGGTGACCAGCGCGGTCGTGCCTTCAAAGCGTTTGAACACGACCTGCGTGCCTTCGGGCAGCTCGGTTTGGCCACTTTCGAGCACACGTAAACGGAAAAAATCGCCATTCACTTTAATGCCGGTGGCCTGATCATACTCGCGTAAAAGCGTGGTATAGCGGTTGCCTTTTTCGACGCCGGTACCGGTGGTGCCGTAGGCAACCCCTTTGGGGGAGAAGCGTGGCCGAATCACCATCACGCCCACCGGCACCATCACGCCGGCAAAGACGCCCATGCTGAGCAACTGCCAGGGCAGCGATAGCCCCAATGCCGTGACGGCGGCGGTCAGCGCCGCCGCGATGCCGAGCGCCAGCAGCACCATGGCGCCCGAGGTCAGTTCGGCAAGACTCAACAGCAAGGCGAGCACCAGCCAGCTGTAAGCAGGGTTCCAATCCATATTGACTCCATGAATGACGAAAAAGATTGTTTAACAGAGTAACGCACTTAGCCCATATTGACCTGTGGGCTGCCTATAGGTTTTACACTTCGTTCGGCTTTATTGGTAAGTGTTAATGGTTGTGACACGCGATCACGCGTTCCTTCATCAGGAGAAGTCTATGTCTCGTTATGTTGCACTTCGGGCGGTGTCTGCAAAGCCACGTGTGATGCCGGTACTGAGCCTTTGTTTGCTGTCAGGCTTTTTAATCTCCTCGAATAGCTATGCGCACCATCACACAGAAGAGGGGCATGGCGGCCATCAGCAGCATGGGGGAGAGCACAGCGCTACCCATAGCGACAACCCTGCTGTTATCGCTTATCGAGCCGCAAATGATCGCATGCACAACGATATGAATATGGCGTTTACCGGCCAACCCGACGTGGACTTTGCGCAGGGCATGATTCCACACCATGAGGGCGCTATCGCCATGGCAGAAATTGTGCTGGCGCACGGCGAAGATGACGAAATTCGTCAACTGGCCGAGGACATTATTGCCGCCCAAGAGAGTGAAATTGCTTTCTTGAAAGCGTGGTTGGCTAGGCAAGGGTATTAACGCAAGCATTGAGTAGGGTGAGCTAAAGAATTAATTGTTTGACTCTGTAATAATGCGCGATTCATTATTTAAAGAGGTATGTTGCCTCGATACTCCCGCTCTTTTGTGAGTCCAAGCGGGAGTTGCATGTCTTTTTGTGAGATAGTCTCTCAGCTTTATTTTTTCTTAGCTGCTTTTTCCTAACTTTTCAGTGCCTAAGAGCCACCTCCATTGTTAACTTCGTGTCAGCTGATTTTTTAGTTCGCTACTATTATTGCTGACTTTTTGGGTAAACCCAGTAAGAAATAATCCGGTCTTCTTCATAATCATAATTTAACTTCATCTCATAGGTTCTATGAAATCTATTAGGTGACCAAATTCGTGCCTCATTAGAATATTCACATGTCAAGGTTTGTCTAGACTGGTAAAATTCTTTACATTCTTTTGGATGCATTTTTCTCCAGCTAACTCGAAGATTGTTGGCCATCCAGTTAAGCTGTGTTATTTTATCTTCGATCCACTCTCTTGGGTTAATACTCGTCTGGCTAGCTTCTGAATAAGATGGCCACGCTCCATCGAAATCCATTTGATAAGACTGATCGCTTTCATTGGTTTTGTTTTCTCTCACATATGTTTTACGGTATATCTCTCTATTGTGAGATGAAAGCAAGTACAATGTTGCTTGCTCATGATCTTGATTCTTAATAGCTTCAATGAAGTTGGTCATTGTAGGGTGAGGGGGAGGCCCTTTTGGTTGCATGTATAAAAATATTGATACTGAAAACGTCGCTACTATTGAAAATATAATGATCTTGAGTTTCATTTTAAAAAAAGCTCGCCGGTTGAACGCCAACCGAGAAATAGTTGGCGTAAAATTTTATTAAGATATTAAGATGAGTAGAGCTCAGACCTAAACAGCCGCAATTCGGCCTCTACAAATCTTTTTCTTGCTTCTTCATTTTCACAGTTGATTGTGCTGCAGAATTGTTCATCTAGACTATACTGTGAAATTGTATCGCTAGCTTCTAACGAAATATTTTTAGCCGCTTCAATATTGCTGTTTCTATGATACGCTTTGGCAACTTCCAGTTGCACGATAGCTATGCTTAGCGAATTTTGTAAACTGGGAATAACTTCGTTAGCTTCTTCAATGTCTCCTTGTCTAGCCAGCGATATCCCATGGCTTTCCAAACGGTGGTTGCGAATTTCAGGCGTGGGTATTGCATCAATGATAATACGCTGTATTTGAATTTCAGAAAGCTCATCTGATGCCCTGTCTTCGAGCGCTAATGCTTCTGATATTATATCCTCGGCAGTCAAGTCAGATGAAAGGATTGAGTTTTCGAGAAGCTCTTCACCTTTTTTGGTAGCTGCATAGCGTGTACGAAGTCTTTCTATTTTGTGTTTCGCTTGACTATAGATTGTAAGCTTTTCGATGATAGAAGTGTTGTTTTCTAACGCATCGATTGCTTCAATATCTTTCATTAAGGACTCATGTAGGCTGTTTGCTTCACGCTCTTCCTTTGAACATCCTGCCAAAAGTATTGTGATAATAATTAGGGTAATGAGTTTTATCCAAAAATTCATTTTCTTCTCATCCTTGATGATGTTTTTGCTGTGATTTTGAAGTGTTAAAGAATAGGTCTTTATCTTCTTGGTTAAATTCATTTCGCATGCTTTTTGAGGTGTTTATGCTGTTGGTTTTTAAGTAAAAATTAGATAGGAGCTCCCTTGTGGTTTGCCAGGCAATACTTGCGTTCAGCCAAAGAATCATTTTTAATTTTTTTCAGCTGCACTTGCATGAGAGATAACTTTTTTCATTGTTGGAGACCTACAGCCAATACCTTGCTATTTAGCAGCTTGCGTCTCGTCATCCAGCGCCCAGGCGAGCGGCGCCATGAGCGCTGTCAGCGTTAGCCCTGCTAACTCTGCCCGCCAGCCAGAGCGTTGTATTAACGGCATCAGGGTCCAAACTTCTCTGGAAAGTAAGAGAGGGGCGGTTCGAGGTTGAGCCATTCATCCATTATGCGTTCTCCTTCCTCGCGCTGTTCTGGGGCGACGCTATCGTGGTAAGCACGCAAAGCATTTTCAGAGGAAGTGCCAGGCACCTCTTGGTTGATAGCAAGGAAGATAGCCCATCCTTCTGCCGGATTTGGTTCCGGAGCTGCTCGGCATAAGCTCCGCCCTTCTTCGTTAGGTGCTATATGACAAGCAGCTAGCCAGCCTCGCCCATTGATATGCCCTGCTTCAGAAGCTTTTGTTATCCATTTCCAGGCCTCTTCGGGCTGATCTAAATGATTCAGAACAGAAGCAAGATTATTCATTGCTGGCGCATGACCCGCCTCTGCCGCTTGACGAAACCATGGCTCTGCGGCTTCTAAGCGCTCCACGTCGTTGGCGTAACTCTCTTCATCGTTACGGGCAATTTTGCCGAGCAAGTTCATGGATTCCACGTGGCCTGCCTCAGCGGCGCGCAGTAACCACTCCATGGCTTTTTCTTCGTCGGGCTCTTCGACGTAGAAGTAGATGTCATACAGGACGGACATCGCCTCAGGATCACCCGCCTCGGCCTTGGGTAAGGTCAGTTCCAGTGCCGCCTGTGGCCAGTCATCACCGTTTTCGGGGCAGACATTACCTAGTTCACAGGCACCGCCATCGAACAAGCGAAGCATGGCGTAGGGTTCACCGTGTTGGGCCGCCTGATAGTACCAGTCTAGTGCGGCTTGGTTCATGCCGCCCATGACCAAGCGGCGGTTCGCTTCGCCCAGGTAATACATCGCCTCTGCATCACCAGCCTCTGCTGCTTGTTCTAAATAAGATATAGCTGTTTGTGGTCTACTGATACCATATAGCCGCATGCCTTCATCCTTGGCAGCTTGCGTCTCGTCATCCAGTGCCCAGGCGTGCGGAAACATGAACGTTGTCAGCGTTAGTCCGGCGAATATCACGGAGCGTTGAATTAACCGCATCAGGGGCCAAACTTTTCTGGGAAATAAGAGAGAGGCGGTTCGAGGTTCAGCCACTCATCCATCATGCGCTCTCCTTCCTCGCGCTGTTCTGGGGTGACGCTTTCCCGATAAACACGCAGTGATCGTTCTGAAGAAGTGCCGGGGACCTCTTCATGTATAGCAAGGAAAATCGCCCAGCCTTTTGCTGGCTCTGGGGCGGTAGCAGAATTACATAGAGTCAACTCTTCCCAATCAGGTGCAATGTTACAGGCAGCCAACCAGGTTCGTCCGTAAATATGTCCTGCATCGGAAGCTTTGTTGACCCATTCCCATGATTCCTCGGGCTGGCCTAGGTGGTTTAATACAGATGAGAGGTTATGCATGGCAGGTGCATAGCCCGCCTCTGCGGCTTGGCGGAACCATGGCTCTGCCGCTTCCAAGCGCTCAGTGTCGTTGGCATAACTATCTTCATCGTTACGGGCAATTTTGCCGAGTAAGTTCATTGATTCCACATGGCCTGCCTCGGCGGCGCGCAGTAACCACTCCATGGCTTTTTCTTCGTCGGGCTCTTCGACGTAGAAGTAGATGTCATACAGGACTGACATCGCCTCAGGATCACCCGCCTCGGCCTTGGGTAAGGTCAGTTCCAGTGCCGCCTGTGGCCAGTCATCACCGTTTTCGGGGCAGACATCGCCTAATTCACAGGCGCCGCCATCGAACAGGCGCAGCATGGCATAAGGTTCACCGTGTTGGGCAGCTTGGTAGTACCAGTCCAAGGCGGCCTGAGATAGCCCACGGCTAAGTAGTCTATTAGCCTCGCCTAGGTAATACATTGCCTCTACGTCACCACTGGCTGCGGCTATTTCTAGTGGAGGTTGCATCTTTTCCCACTGATGAATACCCCATAGCCGCATGCCTTCATCCTTGGCAGCTTGCGCCTCGTCATTCGGAGCCCAGGCGTGGGACAGAAAGGACGTTAGCGTTAAACCGGCTAACATTGTCAGGGTAATTGATCGCATGATGTCATTCCTTTCATAGCCATCTTATTAACTGGCACAGATGTCAGTCCCTAGGCCAGCAACGTACCTGCGATAATCAATCTTTGAACCAGGAACATCAGGATTATCAGTGCCTGATATCCGTTCCATAAAACGATCCAAGGCCAGCTTATGGTTATGATAAGCGGTGTCTGGATAATTATGGGGCGGTTGACCGTTGGCGGTCATTCTGACCACTGCTTTGGTAAACAGGTATTGTGAAGGGGTGGGGTCTTCGCGGCTGAAGCGGCAAAGCGGGCCGTAAACGCTCATGGTGACGCCTTCCACTATCCAGCCCAAGCAGTTGGCAATGGCCATCTGCTGAAAATCCAGTGCTTCCTGAGAACTAAAGCGTTGGATTCTTCCGGCACTCCTGCCCCTGCCGGGCTCTTCTACTTCAAATGCCCTTGGCTCACTAACGAGTAGATATAGCAGTGCTCCGAGCCCTTCTGGGGTTAATTGCTGCACCCAGTCACGCATTTTGTCTTGTCTTGGGTCATTAACAATTACATATGCAATCGGCCCCGCATTTTGGCCACCCGTCATGGCGTTGTAGAGCCGTTCAATACCGGCTTGTCCTCGTGCGGCCAGTAGACCGACGTTCAGCAGGGTCGTGGTAGCGAGGTAGCCCAGCCAGCTCATGCTTTCGTAAGCCTCTTCGTCGATCCACTCGGGCTTCACGTAGTTGTTGTCCACCATGGCGCGATGGAGCATGGCGAGCCACAGGTCCAGGCTATCGACATCCAGCTCTACCGAGAGCCCACCCCCTGCGCCTTTACCAATGACGACACGTGCGGCCATGCGCAACACGAACTTACCGTTCTGCATGCCCAGCGCGAAACCGAGTGTCCCCCTAAGCCTGCTGCAAGCTTTAACGCTAGGGAAGACCAGTAACAGTCTTCCCCTATTGGGGGTAAGTCACAATTACTTTGATGTCTTTAACCGTGATCAGATGTGTCCTGAGAAGAGGTGCCCTTGGCATCGGCGCGTTCGACGAAGCGGTCTTCCTTGTTGGGCGCGCGGCCGTAGGCGTTGACGTCTTCGGGCTCGGCGGTATAGCTGTCGCCATAGCCGGGCACGGAGTGGGCCATCAGGTCGGGGCGACTTCCCCAGGGCGCGGCGTCGACGGTCTTGCGGTGCTCTTCACGAAGTTGCTTAAGCTCTTTCTCGCTGGCTTTGGCGTAGAGGTCACGCCAGTAGGTGGCTGGACGGCCGCGCTTACCTGCCTCATCGAAGGCTTTCGTAGTGGGGTCGAGGTGCCGAAACGGCTCCAGGCGGGGGATGTCCGGCAGCGGCTGGCTCACGTCCATGTAGCGGCCGAGCATGTCCCACATGGCATAGCGCTCGGCGATACTGCCGGTATCGGTGGGGAAGGTGAACTCCAACGGCAAGCCACTGTGCTTGTCCTTGCTAAACTGGGGATAGCGATGACGCACCTTGAGGGAGTGACGCTGATTGCCCTTCATGTCTGCGGCCATCTCGATAAAGGCATCGAACTCGTAGAAAGGAAAATTGCCCTGAAAGCTCTTGACCAGGCCCGAACGACGACAGAAAGCAACATCATCTGACCAGTCCTGGTTACTCTTGTAGAAACGAATACTATGCTTCTCAAACAGAGTTTTAAATACAGTTGCCACCCCACACAAACCTACCGTAATAGCTAGAGGCGTTAGAGCAGCCAAGATAGTATCTGCGGCAAACAGAAACAAAATCGTGCAGACTGCAACTATACTAGTAAGAAACCACCCCCCTCCCTTCCCCCCGCCTGGGCCAATAAAGCTAAGTAGATGCGTCCAGAAAACAAACCAAAAGCGAAAAAAACGATAGACTAGGCTGATGTCTTCATCGACGAACTTTGACCAACGCAACTCGTTTATATGATTAAAGTCATGGAAATCATGATCGCCCATATACTCGTAGTCACGATACCAACCTCCGGAATATTCATATTCAAATTCCGATGGATTAATGCCTACATAGTGACCCCACGGCAGACGGGCGACGTCAAAGTTACTTCCCAGTTTCCCCCAAACGCTTTTTTCTGGCGGTGCTGCCTGGCGGGGAATGGCGTCGGCCCGGAACGCGGTCTCGGCATAGAGATCTTGTGGTTGATCCGTCTGGCTCATACTCCAGCTCCTTGTTTGTTCCACACCCAGGTCAGTGTCGAGGGTTGCGCTGCAAAGGCAACGCTATCTTCCAGCTTACGATGTTGTCTTTCGACTGGGTCCCAGTATTCCACGCTACCCTGGCCTTCAAGATCTCCAGGGGTTATGCGTACCAGATAACTGCCCTGGTAGTATTCGCGTTGATAATCCGGCTCATGGCGGAATTGACCATGACTGGCCGCCAGCCATTTGGCGGGCACATCGCCAAGCCCCGTGGTGGGAACCCCCAGGCGACGCCACTCCCGAGGAAGGCGAATGCCCAAATAACGCACCGTTGGGTCATCTGGATCTTGTTTCGAAAGATCCACCAGTATGCGGCGGCTATCCATGGGGGCGTATTGATAGGTGTGACGCCTGTCCGGCACAGGGGCCGAGCAGTTGGCTTCAACCTGGGAGATGGGCAATTGAAACTCGCCATAGCGCAGCCCGGGGCAGGTCATGCGAATAGCAATAGCGCAGTCAAGGAAATCCGGATCGATATCGACTAAGCCTTGGGGAGCCACCAGCGCGAAGCGTGCTTGGAAAAGTCCTTGCAATAACTGGAAATATGCATCTTCGGAAGAAGCTGACTGAAGGTCTTTGAGGTAATCGTGCTTGTCTACCTGCCGAGCATCATCCTCGGCGTCCTCCGCCAAGGCCTGAAGCTTCCCTGCCAGTTCATCTTGATGATTCCCGAAAGGTCCATAACGTACCCAGAGGGAGAGACGATCATCGCGAGCGTTGGTAGCCATGTACTGACATACCAACGCTACCCCGAGGCTGACCAGCATCACCGGTACCGGGCGCGGCGTACCCACCAAGCCCAAAAGCCCATGCAAAAATCGATTGCGCACGAGGTTCATCCTGGCGGCGTTCGACAACCCTTGGCCGTAGCCAGCCCCGACATAGGAACCCACTCCGATGGCACCACTGGCACCCGCTGTCCAGCCAGCCGACTCCTTCAGCCCTCGCTGATAAAGTTGGTATGCATCAATAGCCACCAGTGAAGCGGTGAATAACCCAGCTGCGAATGCAAAAGCCCCACGAACTTGACCAGCCTCGCCCATGGCTTCTTTCCATCTAGGATTATTGATCCATCGTTGATCAAGAAACTCATTGGTCTTAACTGTCCACCCCCAGCGGACATTAGACAGCTTAAGGCCCTGCAATGTCAGTAGAGAGGCATCAAGAGCGGCACTGATAACCCCACCAACTGAGCGAGCGCCGAAGTCTTCATCAACGGCATACCCAGATACCACTAAATTATAAACCTCCAGCACCACCAACCCCGACCAAAGCCCCATATACCCCGTTTGGGTCCATCGAAAGGCCTGCTCACTGGTCACTTGACCGGTCACTTGGGCACGGCCTGTGGCCGCTGGTGACGAGGCGACGTCGCCGCCCAAGACATTGCGGGCGGAGGCGGCTTGAAGGGCGATACCGCCTTGAGCCATCTCCTCGGTCAACGGTTTGAACTGGCTGGGCAACAGCCAGTGAACGACGCCGTCGGTATCGACTACCTCGATGGGCAGCCCCCCCATCAAGGCACTTTTGAGATCGGCGACATCGGTGGCCAAGGTAAGGGTCATGGTCTCGCCCAGCTTCAGGCCCGGCACCGCGTTGAGCAGGGACGGCACGATGCTGCTGGCGACGGCGTCCGTACCGTTGAGCGCCATGCGGGCGCTACTCATGGCGGGCCCCAGATCACCGACTTCTTCATCAAGGCGCTGCTGCCAAGCAATCAGTTGTTCCCCGGTCGGGGTAGCGACCTTGTCTTGCTGGTTCAGCACGTTCTGCGCGGCCGCCTGCAAGCGTTCTAAATGCCGGGCATAAGAGCTGCCCCAAACGTTCGCGCTGCAGTTCTCCTCGGCAAACAGCAGAGGAGAGCAGGCATGGGCCGCCTGTTGTCGAGAGGCCGCGAACAGCGCTTCAAGAGCTTGCCGACACTGTGCAGGGGCCTGGAGGGCTTGGGCTTCTTCGGGCGTTGCTTTGAAGTCGAGGCAGTTCAAGCCGATTTGTAGGGTCTCGATACACCGAGCCAGCAGCGCGTAAGGCTCCAGGTGGTTGATATCATCAAACAGCATGGCGTCGCGCAGGGTATGGCAAAAGGCCCCCGGTGATGTGTCATTAAACAGCGCCACCAGCGCAGAAAGCCGCTCGTCGATCCGCAGGCGAGCTAGGCGGCGCTCTTCCTCTTTGATCAAACGAGCGAACAGGCTCTCTCGGGAGCGGTTTAGGCGCGTGTCGTACCAAGTGTCTAGGTAAAGCGGGTTATCTTCGCCCTCGGGGCCGTAAGGCATGAAACAGTTAGCCTGGATCAGCTCGGCCGACTTGCCGTGCGGATGATATTTCATCCCCTCTGAGAGTACCCAGAGCAGTTCTTGGCCTGCTTGAATGTCCTCGATGAGATGACCCATCACCTGTTTGGGGTCGCGCAAGAAAATAGCGCAGAGCTGTTTTTCGCGGAGCTCCGTTAGGCAATCCTCGAGGCCTTCTGGTGCGGGCAGCAGGGCAAGCGAAGCGTCATCTGCTCGTTCGTCATCGCTCCTGCAGGCATTGTTCCACTGCTGCACGAGACAGCTACGTAGTGCAGGGGCGAAGTGCCGTTGGCGCGTTTGTTCATCGATATCCGGAGGCGTTGCCTGCTGTTCGTCGGACTCGAAAAACGCACGCTCGACCTGTAACTGCTCAATGAGACGGTTCCAGCCTGCTGCGGTGATGTCTTCCAGATAGTCCCTCGCGCTCCCCCACGCTTGTTCGTAAATGGCATCGCGCGGGCGCATGGGGGGCAGCCAATCCATGGCGGCCTTGCCTGCGCACTCGTCTCGGTTCGTCTCCAGGCTGTGGGCGTACATGTTACGCATACTGCCCTGCAGCATGGCACTGACGGACGATTCATTGAGGGCGAGTGGCTGACAGCGTTTCTCGATCAGGCCTGGGTTGGCTTCCAACTGCTCGATATGTGCCCAGGGCCATGGGTGGTCCGAGAAGGCAAGGCGTACATCGGCTGTCTTTCCATCGAGCTTGAGGGGCAAATGCAGATGGGCAAGGGCGGGGCCGGTAAACTCACGAACGGCCGGGATCTCTCCCCCTTGCTGCCGATAGGTGGAGATATCACTGTCAATGAAGCGCGGTGCTTGGTTGGTCTCACCCGATACTACGAGCTCCCGAATCAAGCGCCCGTCGAGAAAGACATAAAGGAACCCGCCACGGCACGGCCCCGCCGCCAGCTCCTGGTGGTCGAGGTACAGCATGGGGACCGTCGAAACCATCAGATGGTGTTGAAACGCCCGTTGTGTAGGTATCAGGCCACATTGAGATATTTCCTCGACCTGAAGCAGCGGTACTTCAATGTCGCCTATCTTTTGCACTAGGCGATAGTTGGCTAACTCATCTTCGAGATATTCTTGCTGGGATTCGACGATGGGCCCGAAACGGCCTTCCGACGCGTCTCCCTCTGCCAAGTGTTCCTCTGCGGCGTCGCCCTGATAAAGCCAGTATTCGTTCTGGTCATTATCCGCATGGCGACCGGTGATCTCCACGTAGATTGCCTTGGGGCTGCACGCATGGTTCTGTGACATTCCCGTGTCCTTTGTCATGTCATTGACTCGAGCGACAGTGCCTCGATGAAGTGTTCCAATCCGTCACTCGTTATCAGCTTGTCTCGTGCCTGTTCCACCGCTTGTTTGCGTGACAGGTTGCGTTGCCAAGTGTGGTGCCAGTAATGCTCCAGGGCCTGCCAAAGGGAGGCGATGCCCTCGTCCCCTTGTTGCAATAGGTCGAAGCGATATAGGGCATCGCCCAGCACGGGCATCAGTCGGGAAAACTGCCGCAAGTCGTGCAGGCGCTGCTGAGTCTCGGCGCTCAGCCGAAGGGGTTTGTCACTCGGTAGGCGGCTGCCGCCCGCCGAGAAGTGGCGTTCATAAACGGTACCGGCGGGGCTCGGGCAAAGCGGCCACGTCCAACAAGCGTCCTCACCCAGTAGCGCAAGGCGGTCAACTGAATCGAGCTGTTGCTCCCCCAGCAAAAGGCGCAGCGTGGTCTTTTCATAAAAGCGCAGCAAGCCCTTTCCATTGCCAAGCGTATTGATGGTCAGGCAGGCGGCCAAGCGTTGCTTAAGGTCATCTAGCGCAGTCGGTGTATCGATGACGACCATGGAGGCATACGGCAACCAGTCTGTACTGCACTGCTGCCACATGTTCGCGTTGTGTGTGATATCCAGCAGCAGGGGACCGCTCTTTCGCAGGGTGTGATAGGCCGTGCCGTCGTAAAGCCAGCGAAATTGAGGTTGGTTCACCAGCGTGTAGAAACGGCGCAACACTTCGCCCTCTGGGAGGCTGGCCGTATCGATCAACCAGTAGCGATGTGCGCCTCGCTCTGGGAGGCTCATGGCATAACGCATCAGCTCGCTCTAGCTCGGCATGGGCAGTCAGCCAGTGGGCAACTGCCATCGGTTTGTTTTTGGCATAGCTGTAGGATACTGGCCTCCTTGGCCGACGCTTCCAGCAGCGCCTCATGCGTGATGGGCGGTATCGCCTCACTTACCTCCGCCACTGCCCGCCCCGGCAGCAGCGGGCCTTCAACCGCCTGCCCTGAACCATTACCAGGGCTGCCGCCTGCGTTGACCCGCACCTTCGGGCCGACCATCGTCACGCCGCCGCCGTCCAGCTTGAGAAAACTGCCCCCGGCGTTCAGGGTGAGTTCGTTACCGGCTTCCAGCACCACCTTGTGGCCTGCCTTGATGTGCAGCTCTCGGCCACTTTCGCTAAGCCACGCTTGACCTGCCTTGATGTGCAGCGTGCCTTGTACCGTAAGGTGCTGCTGGCCTTCAGTGTGCTCAAAGCGGTTGCGGTGCACCGTGTGGTGATCGTCGTTGTCGATCTCGCTGATGCGGTCGTTCTGCACCTTCAAGAAGCTGTCGTGGCGGATCTCTTCGGTGCGGTCATTCAGCGTTAGCAGCTCCAAGTCTTTCTGGGCGTGGAGCCAGATTTGCTCTTTGCCCGCTTCGTCTTCGAAGCGCAGCTCGTTGAAGCCTTTGGCTTTGTGGCTCTGGGTGCGCAGTACCGTGCGGGTCTTGTGCTCCGGCAGCGGGTAGGGGGCGGTGTTCACCGCGTGGTAGGTGCGCCCGGTGACCAGCGGTTGGTCCGGGTCGCCCTCTAAAAACGACACGATCACTTCGTGGCCAATACGCGGAATGGCGATGCTGCCGTACCCGCCCCCAGCCCAGCCCTGGGAGACGCGTACCCAGCAGCTGGCGGTGTCGTTGGGTTCCGCGTAGCGGTCCCAGGGGAACTGCACTTTGACCCGGCCGTGTTCGTCGCAGTGGATCTCTTCACCTTCCGGGCCCACCACGAAGGCCACCTGGGGGCCGTCTACCCGCGGTTTGGGGTTGGCGGTGGCGCGCCAGGGGGCGTCGCCGGGGATGAGGGTGACCTGGTTGTAGTAGCGGGTCATGCCGTTGGCATCCGCTTGAGTCATTCCGTCTTCTTCCAGGGCCTGAGGCTGCTCACCGTAGTGCACCACGTCGATGGCTTGCCAGTCGCGGTTCAAGGTGTCGGTGTCGTGGTCGGTGAGGGTGAAGCGGACGCCGGGGGCGAGTTCGGGCAGGTCGCTGTCGGCGTGGGCGGTGAGCGCTTCGCGGCGCAGCTGTTCCAGGCGAATGCGGCTGAAGGGCTTGCCGGAGGCGTCCTGCTTGTAGCGGCCGGGGTAGTCGTAGTGTTCGTAGTCGTCCCGCTGGCCGTGGGCTTCCACGTCGCGGCCCTGGTGCTCGTGGAGCTGGGCATAGGCGGGGGTCTTGAAGCTGTAGTCCTTGAGGGTGGCCGAGGCGGTGGCCACCCGAGCGGTGTGGCGCAGCTTGCGCACGTGGCGCTGGGGGGCGGTGCCGCCCGCCCGGCTGTGGTAGCTCCGTTCACCCACGCTGGTCAGCACGCTGGGGTCGTCGGCGAAGATCAGGTGATGGCTGTTCTCGTCAAATTCATGGAAGTAGAACAACCCCTCTTCGGCGGCTAGACGTTCAATGAATGCCAGGTCGGTCTCGCGATACTGCACGCAGTACTCGCGCTCCGGCAGTTCGCGGTTCACGGCAAAAGCTACGTCGGTAATGCCCCGCTCGTCGCACAGGGTATTGATGATGGTCAGCGGGTCGACCTTTTGGAAGATGCGCGAGTTGTGGCGCAGCGAGAGTCGCCATAGAGCGGGGCGTAGTACCAGCGAGTAAAACGTGCGGCGGTGGCCGCGGTCGCCCCGGCCAAACTCGCTGATGATGCCGTGTACCCGGCGCAGTGGCTCGCCATCCTGCCAAATCGTGAGGCTGGCCTCGCGGTCGAGTAACTCGGCGGCATCGAGGCTGCCGTCGCGGCTGGCCAGGTTGAGTACCAGCTCGAAAGGCTGGGAGAGGGCTTCACGGTGGGTGAAGTCGATCACGGCCACGTCGTCAACGCCGGGTAGCGTCACGGTAAAGTGCAGTCCGGTGCTGAGTGCCATGCCCCCTCCTGGGAAGTTTCAATGCTCATGAGTACAAATGAGAAACGCTCAGGTTAATCATCAGAATCGATACTGCAACCCGCCAAGGCGACAAAGCGGCAATGTCTTACAAGCCGTGTCGGCAATCTCTTACAAAATGCGCGTTGATTGATTAAAAAATGAGCAGATATGGCAGGGTGGGGCTGGCAAGAAGTGGTAATCTTCGCCTCTGATGGCGATGAAAAGGAGAGCCGCGTGTCGGGTGTGATTTATGGGTTGGATATGGCGGGGGTGATCGTGTTTGCCCTGTCGGGCGTGATTTTGGCCTGTCGCTCGCGGATGGACCCGTTCGGTATGCTGGTGTTGGCGGCGGTGACGGGCATTGGGGGCGGTACGCTGCGCGATTTGGTGCTGGGTGTGCGGCCGGTGTTCTGGGTGACCGACCCTACCTACTTGTGGGTGATCTTGGCCACGGTGGGCGTGTCGCTGGTGGGGTTTCACTATATTCACCGGCTCTCTCGGGGCTTTTTACCGGTGGCGGATGCCTTTGGGCTGGCCTTGTTTACCGTCATCGGCACGCACAAAGCGCTGCTGCTGGGCACCTCTGGCGTCGTCGCGGTACTGATGGGCATGATGACCGGCGTGGCGGGCGGCATGATTCGTGATGTGCTGGCCCAGCGGGTGCCGATGGTGCTGCGCGAAGAGATTTACGCCACCGCCGCCATGGCGGGTGGAATTGTCTATGTCGCGCTGCAGGCGCTCGATGCGCCACTGACTATCGCCATTGCCGCCTCGCTCAGTGTGACACTGGGGCTGCGCTTAGCGGCGATTCATTGGCACTTGGCTTTGCCGGTGTTTGCCTGGGTCACGCTGCCGCTTAAACACCAAGACGCCAACGCGCCGCTGTCGACACCGCAAAAGGCCAAAGAGCGTGTACGTATGATTCGTCGGGAGCGCACGCGCCGCTAAGGCCTGGGAAAACGCTGGGCGTCGCGCCAGCGGTCAAACCAGCGCTTGGGCTGGAGTACACGCAGGGCCGGTTCGCTGTCGTTCAGCTCCACGCCAAGGCCCACGGCACCAAGCCGGGCATAGAGGGCGCCATTGGCTTGGCCGTTGGCTAGGGTCACATCGGAGAGCAGTCGCAGCGGCCCGCCTGTGAGCGTGAGATCATGCAGGCGTATTTGCTCTCCGCTCATCGCCAGTGCCGCACTGCCATGGATGTCATGCACGTTCAGTAGCCTACCCAGCCAGTCTCTCTCCCGGGCGCGGGCGAGAAAGAGCCGTGCCAAGAGCCCCGTATCGCGCATCCCTAAACGTAGCTGGCTAGTGAGTTGAATCGGATCACTCCACTCCAGTTGCGCCTCCTCCATGGTGAGCTGTACCCACCAGCCCGCATCCTGAGTGCCATCGTCGCTGCGACGAAAGACGTTTTCCAAGCGCAGGTAAGAGTCGTTGGCGGTGAACCGACGTGTCTCGATATCGCCTTCGGTAAGCTGTAAATGCAGCGTCACGTCGCCCCTCAGGCGCTGCTCCAGTAGCGCCATCTCGGTGTCGAAAGCGCGCAGCGTGATATCACCTTGGGCACGCAGCCCCTCCAGCAGCCATTCGCTTGTCAGGCTGGCGTTGCCGGAGAGAAGCTCGACTCCCGCATCTTCTGGCAGGTAGCGGTTGTAGCGGGTAATGTCCGGCACCTCGGTGATGGGTAGCGCAACGCGGGTGGTGAAGTGTTCGGGAGCGGGTGAGTCCAGCACGTCGCTAAAGCGGTCGGTTTGGGTGGTGAGCGCAAAATGGCGGCCTTCCAAATGCGCGCGGTCGTCCTCTTGCTGCCGTAGGACAAACTGCGGAATCCCCAGCGAAAGCTGCGCCTGCTCGGGGCTGTCGAGCTGGGCGGTCAGCTCGCCGCGCCCGGTGGCTAAATAGTCGAGGAACGTCACTTCTAATTGGTTAGCATTGATCCGCAGCCGCGTCGGAGCTTGCAGCGCGTCATCGATGAACGCGCCCTGCAAAAAGAGCTGGCCGTTGCCGGATAGCGTTACGCCGTGGGCATCCGGTAAAAACGTGTTGAGAAATCCCAGCCGCTGCACGCTGCCCTCCAGCGTGAACTGCCCGCTAGGCGTAGCGTTTCGGCGCTGGAAACGGCCGTTGCGCAGCACCAGCGTGCTCTCCAGCGCTTCGCTGGGATGTTGCGGGTCGGCGACTTGCCAGCTCAGCCGCGAGCCGCTGATGTCCAGTGCCGTGCCATCCAGCGCCGCTTGGCGAATCGCCAGTGTGAGCTGCGTATTGCTCACCAAGGTGCCGCGCTGCCCGCTACGTTGCCAGCCGGTGGTCAGCGCGTTGCCGGCTAGATGAAGCTCTCCGCTTAGTTGCTCGGTCGTGAGGTTTAGCTGCCCATGGCTGGTGGCCGTGCCACTGTTTAACGTAAGCGGAGAAGGGCTGGGCAACACCGACGCAAGGTAGGGTTGTAGCGTTTGGATATTGGGCAGCGTGGCGTCTTCCCAGCTCAGTTGCGCCGTGGCACTTTGTTGGGCCTGCTCGGGGTCGAGGGGGCTTTGTGCCGCTAGTGTTAGCGCTGCGTTTGCCAGCAAGGTGCGCTCCTGATGGCGCAGCGTGGCGTCCGTGAAGGCCAGTTTTGCCGTTATCTGTTCCTTAGTAGAGAGCGCCGCGTCGAGGGTACCGCTGCCTTGCGCGGTGAGTTCGAGCAGCTCTGCGCCTAGCGTGGGGGCTTGAACGGTTAGCGATGCTTCGTAAAGGCGTGCATCCTGGAGCGTCGCGCTGGCGGTGATGCTCCCCTGGCCGGAAAGCCGAACCCCTTGGCCATCGAAAGCCGTTGCGAGATAGCGGTCGAGCATGTCGAGTCGTGTCACTTCGCCCGATAGCTCAAATGACGCACGGGTGGGCAAGTCGAGCTGATCCAGGCGCTGATTGGGAATGTGGGTAGCGAGGGCGAGCTGGGTATTCGTCGCGTAGGGATGCGTATCGGCTAGCGTGACGTTTTCCAACTGGGTCGTGAAGCGCAGTTGACCCTCTTCCACGGCGAGTCTGACGCGCCCCTGGCCCGTGGCGGTATGCGGCGGCGGTGTGTCATCCGCTACCAGCCAGCGGCGCGTGTTATCGGTACTTCTCAAGCGCTGCTCATCCATCGAGAGGGCCAGCTCGGGGGCTGCTAACGTCAGTTCGCTGTCCGGCTGCAGTTGGCCCTCGGCGAGCGCAAGCTCGCCTTCCAACACGCCGCTGCCTACCAAGCTTAGCCAGGGCAGTGCCTCTAAGTAAGGCATGAACACATCCCAAGCGTCGGCTTGAGCCGTGATGGCAAGCTGGGCGGTGAGGGCGTCGAGCAGCGCCTCCGTCAGCGCATCGTTACTTTGCTGGGTGGACAGTGAGTCCAGTGACGCCGTACTGCGTAGCTGAATGTCCTGCACCAGCGTGGTTTGATCGCTCAAGCGGACGAGGCGGCCCTGGGTAATATCCAAGCCTACATAAGGCACGCTGAGGGTCTCTTGGCTGAACTGGGTATCCTCGACCTTCAGCTGGCCCTCTGCTTCCAGGGCAATGTCCCCGATGGTAAAGCGGCGAATGCCGTTCGCTTCCAGTGCTTGAATATGTAGCTCTCCGCGCAGCAGGGCAAGCAGCGATAGCGACAGGGTGGCTTGGCTGGCCTCGACGGTAATCGGTAGCGCCTCGTCTTCCCGGGCTAGGTAGAGGTTGTCGACCGCCCAGCGCCCTGGATGAAGGCTCTGGGCGTTCGTCCAGCGTACCTCGACCCCTTCGATGGTGGAGAGTCGTTGCGGTAGCCATTGGCTGTTAAGCAGCCAGTGGCTGCCTACTAGCCAGATCAGCACGAGGGCTAGCGCGCCAAACAGCAGGACGATCAGTGGGCGAAAACGACGTGGTGCAGCGGGCGTGTCACGGGACATACGGGCTTCCTAGCAGATGACTCCTGTTGGCGCGTGTTTTATGGCATTATGCGCGACGTGGGGCAGTTATGGGTTTTCGATTTCAACGCTAGGCAGGCAGCAAAGCCATGTTCAAGGATTTTTACGCGCAGCGCGGAGAGTATGTGGTGATCTCCGCGGAGCAGGCCAGCCGCTTCGCTAAAAGCGTGGCTGGCGACTACAACCCGATTCACAACCCGGATGCGCGGCGTTTCTGCGTGCCCGGCGACCTGCTGTTTACGCTGGTGCTGGTGAAGTTTGGGCTGTCGCGACAAATGGAATTTCGCTTCACCAATATGGTGGGTGCCGACACACCGATCAAGTTTAGTGAAACCGTTGACGGGGATATTCACGTTTGTGACGACAGCGGTAAATGCTATTTACAGGTCGTCCGCAGCGGCGATATGACGCGTGATGAGGCGGTGGTCGAAGGCTTTGCCCGCTGCTACGTCGCCTTCTCGGGTAAGAATTTTCCCCACTATCTCAAGCCGCTCATGGAGCAGCATGGGGTGATGTTCAATCCCAAGCGTCCGTTAGTGATCTACGACAGCATGGGGTTCTGCCTGGATCGCTTGGATGGCTTTTCGCCTCATTTGGCGCTTACACAATCCTCGTTGGACGTACAGGGAAAGCGTGCCGACGCGCTGCTGGAGTTTTCCATCGAATCGGCTGGTGAAGCGGTCGGTGTGGGCTCAAAGAAGCTCGTGGTGAGCGGTCTGTGCGACTACGATGCTACCGAAATGGCGGCCATCGTCGACGAGTTTTACCGCTTGAAAGCGGCCTACGAAGCCGCCTAGGGCAGTGGATGCCTACCCGTCATTGCGACGCTGCGTTAGCGCAATGGCGGGTGCCATTAACGCTACCGCTCAGGTATTCTCAAAGCCGACTAATTAAAAAAATACCCAAAGCGCCGACCGGCACTTTGGCTGGACAATGAGGCTTTGCATGAACCGAATGAAAACGCTGACGCTTGCCTGTGCCGCAGTGACCCTGGCCGTTACCTCTATCAGCGCCCAGGCACGTGATTTTCGTCTAGGGCTGATTACGCCCGCCCAGCACTTGTGGTCTACCGAAGCCGAAGCGTTTGCCCAAACGCTGAGCGAGCGCTCAGGCGGTGAGCATAGCGTTAGCGTGTTTCCAGCTCAGCAGCTAGGCAACGAAGCGCAGATGGTGCAGCAACTGCAAACCGGCGCGCTGGACATGGCGTTTCTGACCATTGCTGAAATCTCCAACCGCATTCCTGATTTTGGCGCGCTCTACGCCCCTTATTTGGTGGATGACGTGAACCATGCCGCGCGTCTGCTGCGTTCCGATGCCGCCGGAGAGTTGCTGGATCTGATGCCGGAAGGTGTTGGCTTGGTCGGTGTGGGTTACGGCATGGTGGGCATGCGCCAAGTATTGAGCCGCAGTCCTATCGAAAGCGCTGACGATCTGCAAGGCCAGCGGCTACGTATCACGCCCTTCGAGCCCATTCGCGATTTCTATACGGCTACCGGTGCAGCACCGGCCCCCATGCCGCTACTGGAAGTTTACGATGCGCTGGCCAATGGCCAAGTCGACGCCATCGATATGGACTTCGACTCGATTTTGATTCTGAAATTCTACGAGCAGGCGAACAACCTGCTGATCTCCAATCATATGATGTTCCCCATGGTGGGGGTGGTGTCTGGGCGCGTTTGGCGCGAGCTCTCTGAAGAGGATCGCGAGCTGATCGATACCGCCATGGCCGAACATCTGGAGAACGTGCTGACGGGGTTCGAAGAGATGGACGCCGCTCAGGAAGAGGAGATTCGCGGGTTGGACATCAATATCGTCGAAGCCGACGCTGAGTTTTTCTCTGAGGCGATTGCCGAGTGGGAGCGTATCTGGGCACCCAAAGCGCCCATGCTGGAAACCCTGCGTGCGGAAGCGGATCGCTTGCGCGACGAGTAGTGTCAATAAAGGCTAATAATCATCATGCTGCAACGCCTGTCCAACGGGCTTGCCCGTTGTGAAGAGATCACCGCCGCTGCCTTGGCAGCGGCGGTGACGTGTTTGATCCTCACGAATATCGCCTTTCGCGCGCTGGGTAGCCCACTTTACTGGGTCAGTGAACTGGCGATCTACGCCATGATCTGGATGACCTTCTTGATTGCTGGGGCGGTGCTGAAACGTCGCCACGGCATCGCGGTGACACTCGTGAGCGACCTGCTGCCGTCTGCAGGAAGAAAGTGGGTCATCGTCGCGGTAGATACGATGGTGCTGCTGTTTGCCCTGATGCTGGTGTGGCTCTGCTGGCGGTGGTATCAGCCGCTGACGCTGGCTCAAACCGGCTTCGATATACGGGCGTTCCAGGGCCAGACGTTCAATTTCATCTATGCGGAAAATACCTCCACCCTGGGCATTAAAAAATTTTGGGCATGGCTGATCGTGCCTTGGTTTGCAATCTCGCTGAGCCTGCACGGCGTGTCGAATCTAGTGCAATCGCTAACGGCCATGAGGGGACGTGTATGACGGTCGTGGTGTTTCTGCTGCTGCTTCTGGGCGCCGTGCCCATTGCGTTGGTACTGGCGCTCACGGCGATGTGGTATATCCAAGCCTCCGGCAATACGGTGCTATTCGACTCCTACCCGCAGCAGCTGTTTAGCGCCATCGAAAGCTATGGGCTGTTGGCGATTCCGTTGTTCATGCTGGCCGGGGAGTTGATGAACGAGGGCGGGTTGACCAAGCGATTGATTGCTCTGGCGCGCATTTTGGTGGGAGGCTTTCGCGGCGGCTTGGCCTATATCAACTTGGTGGCCAACATGATGATGGCGGCGATCATTGGTTCGGCGGCGTCACAAATCGCCATCATGTCTCGCGCCATGGTGCCTGCAATGGAGCAGGAAGGTTACGATACCCCCTACAGCGCGGCGATCACCGCCGCAGGGGGCCTGCTATCGCCGATCATCCCGCCCTCCATGCTGTTCGTGCTATTTGGGGTCATGGCTCAGGTGCCCATTGCAGAGATGTTTATTGCAGGGCTGTTACCAGGGCTTTTGTTGGGCGCAAGTTTTTTTGTGGTCATCGCTTTGGTGGGGCTGGTGCAGCAGTACCCGAAAGGGCAGTGGCCGAGCCGTCAACAAGCGCTGCATGATGCGTTATGGGGGTTGCCCGCACTGCTGATTCCCGTGATTATCATCGGCGGCATTTTGTTGGGTATCGCCACGCCCACGGAATCGGCGGCACTGGCCTCGCTGGCGGCGCTGCTGATGGGGCGCTTCGTGTATGGTGATCTGCGTTTGACGCAGCTTCCCATGGTACTCACACGCACGGCGATCAATGCCGGTCTTGTCATCATGCTGATTGCCGCAGCGGGTGTGTTTGGCTGGGTAGTGATCTACGAGCAACTGCCGCAAATGGCCGCTGAATGGATTGCTGCGTTGACCAGTAGTCCGTTTCTTTTTTTGCTGTTGGTGATTGGGGCGCTGCTGCTAGTGGGAATGGTGATCGATGGGATTGCCGCGCTGATTTTGGTAGTGCCCATTTTGATGCCTATCGCCCAGAGCCAGTTTGCGATTAGCCCTTATCAGTTTGGCGTGGTGGTCTGCTTAACCTTGGTAATGGGCTTGCTGACGCCCCCGGTGGGAGCTGGGCTGTTCATTGCCTCTTCCATGACCGGCGCACCGCCGCTAAAAATCTTCCGAGCGTTGCTGCCCTTTTTACTGGCCACCCTGGTCACGCTGGTCCTGCTGGCGTGGTTGCCATGGTTGACTAACGGATTGATTCAACGGTGATCGTCTCGCACGCGCGGTTTAGGCCGCGCTGTTGTCCGTGAGGGGCATTACGTCTACCTCCACCTCGAGCTGGTGGTCGCCGCCGCCATTCATCACGCCTTTGAGTGGTGCCACGTCCGCATAATCTCGCCCCCAAGCCAGCACTGGGTGCTGTTCACCGGCTACCGTACCGTTGGTTGGATCCAGCGCTAGCCACCCCCAGTCCGGAATCCACGCGGCTAGCCACGCGTGGGAGGCATCGGCGCCAATGAGTCGTGGTTGGCCAGGTGGCGGCTGAGTCTCCAAGTAGCCGCTTACATAGCGTGCCGCCAAGCCCACCGAGCGCAGTGCGCCAATGGCGAGGTGGGCAAAATCTTGGCAGACCCCCCGTCGGTTAGCCAGCACCTCACTCAATGGTGTGGCCAACGTAGTAAAGCTGGGGTCGTACTCGAAGGTGTCGTAAATCGACTGATTGAGCGCTAGCGCGGCATCGACCAGCGGTCGGCCGGGAGTGAAACAGCTGCGCGCAAAGGCCGCCAGCTCATCGTTACGACGAATGAACGGCGAGTCGAGCCGGTAGAGCTGCATATCGAAGCGGCTGTCGTTGCGCAACTGCTCGGCTACACGCTCCCACGCCGGAGAGCTGCTCGGCAATGGCCCGAGCGGTTGAGTGTTGAGCGGCGTCACGACGGTCACATCCAGCGTTTGGTGCACGTCTTCCAGTGCGAAGTAGAGCACTCGATTGCCAAACACATCGCGGCGCTCGGCCTGCACCTGAGGCATTGGGCTGATCGTCAGTTCCGAGGCACCACACTGCTGGTGCTGGGTTTTACGTGGCAGTACCCGGGCCTCGCTATGACAGAGCGTCACCGGTGCGCTGTAGTGGTAGCGTGTGGTGTGCCGCAAGGTGTAGTTCATTCGTCGGGCTCCATGCTGACAAGTTGGCGCGGCCGTTCCACGTGGCTGAAGTGGCTGTGGCTAATGGCATCAGAGAGCGCATTGAGCGGCGCAATCAGCTCGTCCAACAGTTGCTCCAGCGCGGCCTGCGCATCTGGAGTATCGGCCAAGTGGCTAATTCGGTCGATGTCGGCGAGATGCAGAGCGGCGTTGGCTTGAATGAGCAAACGTCGCTCGGCATTTCGGTAGGGCGACGAGCTGCCGGGCAGCCGATCCATCTGCCGTTCCAGACGTTTGAGCATGTAGCCCACCGAGCGCGGGTTGGTTTCGTCGAAGAGCAGCAGGTCAAGAATCGCTTCGGGGTGCAGCTCGCTTCGGTAGCGTCGCCGGTAGGCCGTAAAGTTATCGGTGGTGGCGAGCACCACCTCCCATAGCGCCAGCCCCGGTGAGTGGGGAGCGTTGAGAGTGAGTTTGAGCAGCGACAGCAGGCCTAACACGCGATCCAGGAAGCGGCCAATGTCCATGAAACGCCAGCCGTAATGGTGGGGCATGGTTTCGTTGCACAAGCCAAAAAAGGCGGCAATTTGCGCCGACAGCCCTTCGCAGGCACGCCGCGCCGCGCTGGCACCCAGGCTCGGGTTGAACGTATCTACCCGCTGTCGCAGTTGGTGTACCACTCGCCAGGAGTCATCTCCCAGATGTTCGCGCACGCTGCGAGCGTTACGCAGCATTTGGGCGAACAGTGGCTGCAAGGCTTGGGCGTCGCGCTCATCGAACTGGGTCAGCAGCGCCGTGCGCTTTTGCGCAAAGCCCACTAGGGGCGGCTTGGTGCTTTCCCCTTCATGGTCGAGCGTGGTGATATCGAGGGCTAGCAGCAGCTCATCTAGCAGTTGATCCGCGATCTCGTCCTGGTCGTACTCCATTAAACGCAGCAGCGCTTCGCGCAGCAAGCGGGCGCGGGCATCCAACCGTTCGCCGTAGCGTCCCAGCCAAAATAGACTTTCGGCCACCCGACTGGGCAAGTCGGTGCCATCGCGGGTGGCGACCACCGGGCCACGCGCTTGGCGTAGCTGGCTGACATGGGGTTGGGGCGTATTCGCGGTGACCCAGACATCTTTGACGATCGGGCTGCTTAACGATGGTGAGCCCGGGGAGCCAACCCACGCCAGGCCGCCGGGCATGACATGATAGTCACTAGGCTGCGGACGTTGGGTCGCGATGCTGCCAGGCATTCGTGTAACGAAGCAGCGCAAGTTCAGCGTTGCGGGGGATAACCGCTGCATGTTGGCATCGAACACTGGGGCCGATGCTGGTTGGGTACTGGCATCGGCACTAGGCAGCAGCAATTCCTCACCGAGTAGATGCTGGCATAAGGCAGGGAGGTAGTCGGCCAGCTCGGCCATTTCCAACACGCCAACGCCGAGTGCATTCGACATGGCCACGCCGCTGGCGCGAGTGGCTTGTAGCAATCCAGGCACGCCGAGTTGAGAGTCGCCGCGTAGTTCGAGCGGATCGCAGTAAGCGTCGTCGCAGTGGCGCAGCACCACATCCACGGGTTGCAGGCCTCCTAAGGTACGTAGCCATAACTGGCTATCGCGTACCACCATGTCCTGGCCTTCGGCGAGATCGATATTGAGATAGTTCGCCAAATAGGCGTGCTCGAAGTAGCGTGGGCTGCCTGGGCCGGGGGTGAGCAGCACGATCGTGGGATTGTCACGGTGCTGGTAGGCCAGCGCGGTCAACGTACGGTGATATTTGTCCAAAAAGCCCGCCAGCCGCTTGAGTGGGGCGTTTCGATACATTTCCGGCAGCGCGCGGGCCATGAGTATGCGGTTCTCCAGCGCGAAGCCAGTGCCAGACGGCGCCTGCAGGCGATCGCCCATCACCCGCCAACGCCCATCGATATCTTGAATGACATCGATACCGTGAAAGCTGATCGATGGACGGTCGCTGGGTTGCGAGCCATGGCAAGGCAGTAAAAAGTGGGGCGAAGCGAGAATGGCCTGCGTAGGAAGAAGCCCTGCATCGAACAGTGTGCGCGGGCCATAAATATCGTCGTAGAGCGCATTGAACAGGCGCGTGCGCTGGGTCAAGCCGACCTCTAGTGCTTGCCACTGCACCTGATCGATCACCCAGGGAAGCGGATCGAGCCGCCAAGAGCGGCCCTGAGTGTCTTCGTGCATGTTAAAGATCACGCCGTTCTCTGCCAGCAGGCGCTGAATCTCTTCATGCTGCTGATAGCGGCCATCCGCGCCGAGTGCTTCCAAGGCACAGAGCAGGCTCTGCCAGCCGGGGCGCAACTGCCCCTGCCGGTCGAGCATCGCATCAAACGTGCCGGGCTGTCCCTTGCCTAGCTGATTCGTGTAGTCCTCAACCAGCCCGGCAGCGCCGAGCCCGAGCAGTGAGGGAGAGACAGGGGCGGTCATGATCCTGATTGTCCTAAGCGAGTAGGGGGCGGATTATCCTGTAGCTAGCGCAGATAAGGAAGCACTCTTCATCCATCAGCGTGGGCTCCAGCGCAAATCGAGCGTGCAAGGCAGCTCCTGGCTCGCCCTTTCCGGTACGGGGGCCTGAAAGCCATGGCGGTGGCCACTGTCGCTGAAGCGTCCCAAACGGCGAGCTTCGGCTTCGAACGCATTGACTGGGAAGGTCTCGAAGCTACGTCCTGTGGGATGTACCACATAGTAAGTGCAGCCGGCTACTGAACGTTGGTTCCAGGTGTCGATGACATCGAACACTAGTGGTGCGTGAATGGGGATTTGCGGGTGCAGCGCCGAGGGTGGCTGCCAGGCGCGATAACGCACGCCGGCCACGGCTTCGCCATTACGCCCGGTGGCGGTAAGTGGCACGGGGCGGCCGTTACAGGTGACGACGTAACGATCACCGCTCATGCCGCTGACTTTGACTTCCAAGCGCTCTACCGAGGAGTCGACGTAGCGCGCGGTGCCGCCTCCAGTCGCTTCTTCGCCGAGGACGTGCCAGGGCTCGATGGCTTGGCGAAGCTCGATCGAGAGCATCGGCGTATGCAAACGGCCGTGCACCGGGAATCGGAACTCCAAGAACGGCGCAAACCAGTCTAGCTCGAAGTCGAATCCGTGATGACGCAGGTCGCTGAGCACGTCGTTCAGGTCTTCCCACAAGTAGTGGGGCAGCATCCAGCGGTCTTGTAGCGCGCTTCCCCAGCGCACCGGCTTGCCACGGTAGGGCGTTTTCCAACAGCGGGCGACCAGCGCGCGAATCAGCAGCATCTGCATTAAGCCCATTCGCGCGTGGGGAGGCATTTCGAAGCCGCGCAGCTCCAATAGGCCCAGGCGTCCGCTGTCGCTGTCCGGCGAGTAGAGTTTATCGATACAGAACTCGGCACGGTGTGTATTGCCGGTCAAATCGGTCAGCAAGTGACGCAGCAGGCGGTCGACCAGCCAGGGTTGCACTACTTCGCCTTCGGGCATTTGCTGCAGAGCGATTTCCAGCTCGTAGAGCGCTTCGTGGCGCGCTTCATCGACGCGTGGTGCCTGGCTGGTAGGGCCAATGAACAGTCCCGAGAAAAGATACGACAGGCTGGGATGATGCTGCCAGTAGGTGACCAGACTGGCCAACAGGTCGGGGCGACGCAAGAACGGCGAATCGTCCGGCGTGATCCCGCCCAAAGTGACGTGGTTGCCGCCGCCGGTACCGGTATGGCGACCGTCCAGCATGAACTTTTCGGTGCCTAACCGCGCTTGGCGTGCTTCATCGTAGAGACGCTCGGTTTGTGCCACCAGAGTTTGCCAACTGGCGGCAGGCATGATGTTGACTTCGATGACGCCTGGGTCGGGAGTGATCTGGAAACTTTCCAGCCGCGGATCGCGCGGCGGCGCGTAGCCTTCGATCATGACCGGGCAGGCAAGTTCGCGGGCGCACGCTTCGATACTGCTGAGCAGGTCGAGGTAGTGCTCGAGCTGAGTCAGCGGCGGCAAAAAAATATGCAGCCTGCCTTCACGGGGTTCGACGCACAGACTCGTGTGGATGATCTTGTGCTCCCGATCCTCCTCGGCGCTAGGTTGCTGCTGTACCGATTCGCCTTCCGGGTGGCTATGGCTTGGATGGGTGCTTTGGCCCAGGCGCTCAGCACTGGTGAAGCGGTGCTGTTCGGCGTTACGACGCGCCACCTCTCCGTGAATGTCGCCCAGCGCCGGGCGAGGAGCAAACAGCGACTGCGGTTGGGGCTGGTCTTCCGGGTCGGCCCAGGGCAGGGCAGAGAGCGGAAGGCGTAACCCCATGGGCGAGTCCCCGGGTACCAGGAAAAGGTGGTCGCGTTTCAGCGGCCAGCGTCCGCTCTCCCAACGGTGTGACTGGGCAATCGAGTGGCGCAGTGGCAGCGCATAGCCAACGACCGCGCTCAGATCCTGCTCCAGCAGGCGGGCAAGGCGTCGGCGCTCGGCGTCATCTTTCAAATCGGCTTTGCGTGGGTCTACGTTGACCGGCAGCGTTTGCTCTTTCCACAAATAGTAGTAAGCATCCTCATAGGCAGGAATCCAGCAGCGCTGAGCCACACCCAGACGTTCGCTCAGCGCTTGAGTAAAGCGCTGAGCCATGGTGTCGTCGGCCACCACGTCGGGGGCACCTTCCATGCAGGCCAGCCAGCTTGGGTCGCGCCATAGCGGCACCCCATCTTTACGCCAGTAGCAGGCCAGCGCCCAGCGGGGCAGCGGCTCGCCAGGATACCACTTGCCCTGCTGCTGCTGAATCACGCTGCCAGGGGCGTAGGCGGCCTGCAGGCGCGACAACAGCGCTTCGGCGCGCTCACGTTTGTGCTCCCCCAAGGCTTCGGTGTTCCACTGAGGGCTCTCCATGTCGTCGATGGAAACGAACGTCGGTTCGCCGCCCATGGTCAGTCGAACGTCTTGCTGGTTGAGCGCTTGGTCAACCTCGTCGCCCAGCGTCAGAATGCGTTGCCACTGCTGCTCGCTATAGGGTTTGGTGACGCGCGGGTCTTCATGAATGCGCTCGACGCGCATCTCGACGTCGAACTCAACCTCGCACTTATCGGAAAAGCCAGTGATGGCGGCGGCGCTGCCGGTCGTAGGCGTAGCGGCGAGTGGAATATGACCTTCGCCTGCAAACAGGCCAGAGGTAGGGTCCAGTCCTACCCAGCCAGCGCCGGGCAGGAAGACTTCGGTCCAGGCGTGGAGGTCGGTAAAGTCCACGTCGGTGCCGCTAGGACCATCCAGCGCTTTCACATCCGGTGTCAGTTGAATCAAATAACCCGACACGAAGCGTGCCGCCAAGCCTAGATGACGCAGTATTTGTACCAACAGCCAAGCGCTGTCGCGGCAGGAGCCGCTCGCCAGGGTCAGCGTCTCTTCACAGCTTTGTACCCCAGGCTCCATACGCACCAAATAACTGATGTCCTTTTGCAGGCGCTGATTGAGGGCGACGAGGAAATCGACGCTGGTGGTCGGTTCGAGAGAGACGTCTTTCAACCAGTCCATGAGTCGCGGTCCCGCTTCGGTAACCTCTAGGTAGGGGCCAAGCTCTTTGCTGAGTTCGTCGGGATAGGTGAACGGAATCTTTTGGGCGACGTCATCCAAAAAGAAATCGAACGGGTTGATCACCGTCATGGGGGCCACGAGTTCGACGGCAATGGTGAGCTCTTTACGTGGCTCGGGGAACACCACGCGGGCATTGAAGTTACCGAACGGATCCTGCTGCCAATTCAAGAAATGGTCGTCGCCTGAAATATTCAGTGAATAGGCGTCGATATGGGTACGGCAGTGGGGGGCCGGACGCAGACGAATCACATGGGGCGAGAGCTTGACGGGGCGGTCGAAGCGATAGGTCGTGCGGTGATGCAAGGCAACGCGAATGGTCATGAGCCACCCTCAAAGAAAGCTAAAAGTCACCGTGCGTATTCCGCATAGCGCGTCGGTGAAGAAAATAAGTACCCAGAAGTATCGTTGGAGTTGAACTATTTTGCAGCTGCAATATGAGTAATGGCGTTTAAAGAGTGTGGAAAATTGTCATCGCACCATAATCGATAACTGGTATGCACTATTTTGGTGCTCTAATAACGATTAAGTACTAAAAAATGAATGTTAATTTCTTTCATGTATAAAAGTTGTGCCAACCAAGCCATACAAAGAGAAGAGTAAACGCTAAGCGCCAATTGAGCGTTGAAATAGCGGGGAATATGGCGCGAGTTTTGCGTGTTTATATGGTCCAGTTGCTACGTACATTGCACGCGGCAGGCCTACACTACTGAATTAAGGAAGTTGCCGCTTCCACCCTAGCGCCAGGAGAGCGCCCATGAGCCAAGTAGATTGGAATAACTATGCGTGCCGTGACTTTTACGACGAGCTGTTGGCGGCGCCAGGCAAGCCTCGTGCTTCTGCGGACGAGTTATGTCACATGTTGGCGCGATTTAGTGCGGAAGAGCTAGCTGAACGTAAAACTGCGGCAGAAATTGCCATTCGAACGATGGGCATCACGTTTACCGTTTATTCAGAAGGGGCGATGATCGATCGCGCCTGGCCTTTCGATATCGTTCCCCGCATCATTCCGGCCAATGAGTGGCGAAAAACCGAGGCGGGTTTAAAGCAGCGCGTACAAGCGCTTAACTTGTTCATCGATGATCTCTATCACGAGCAAAAAGTCGTCAAAGATAAAGTGTTGCCCGCCGAAGTATTGGCTCAGTCGGCCAATTTTCGACCTCAGTGTGTGGGCATCAATCCGCCCCACGGCGTGTGGGCCCATATTTGCGGATCTGACTTGGTGCGCGGCGGCGATGGCACGCTTTACGTGTTGGAAGACAACTTGCGTATCCCGTCGGGCGTTTCGTACATGCTGGAAAACCGCAACGTCACCAAGCGCGTGTTACCGGAGCTTTTCGCCTCGGGCAAGATCTTGCCAGTGGACGACTATGTCGCGCAGCTGTACGACATGCTGGCGGCCATGTCGCCCCGTCCGGGCGACGACCCGCAGGTAGTGGTGCTGACGCCTGGCATCTATAACTCTGCCTATTTCGAACACGCCTACCTAGCGCAGCAAATGGGGGTCGAGCTTGTGCAGGGCAGCGATATGCTGGTCGATGACGACGATGTGGTCTACATGCGCACGGTAGAGGGCTTGCGCCGTGTCGATGTGATCTACCGCCGCGTAGACGATGAGTTTCTCGACCCCGAGGCGTTCAATCCGCACTCCATGCTGGGCGTGCCGGGATTGATGCGCGCTTGGCGGGCGGGCAACGTCGCGCTGGCCAACGCGCCCGGGGCGGGCGTCGCCGACGACAAAGTCGTTTACGCCTTCGTCCCTGAGCTGATTCGTTACTACCTGGATCAAGAGCCACTGCTGCCGAACGTGCCGAGTTATCTCTGTATGTTCGACGAGGACCGCCAGTACGTGCTCGATCATTTGGATGAGCTGGTGGTAAAACCCGCGAACGAATCCGGTGGTTACGGCATGCTGATCGGACCGCGCTCCACCAAAGAAACGCGGGACGAGTTTGCGCGCTTGATCAATGAAAATCCGCGTAACTATATGGCCCAACCAACACTGGCACTTTCCACTACGCCAACGCTGGCCAACGGTTTGCCTCAGCCCCGCCATGTCGACCTTCGCCCGTTCATCCTCTCGGGACCGGAAACCCATGTAACCACAGGCGGTTTGACCCGCGTGGCGCTGGTCGAAGGGTCGCTGGTAGTCAATTCGTCCCAAGGGGGCGGGAGTAAAGACACCTGGATCGTCGAAACCGACGAGAACGCGGCGGGTGCCGCTGAGCAGAAAGGAGCCTAGCGCCATGCTGTCACGCGTTGCTGAAAACCTCTATTGGATGGCTCGCTACATCGAGCGTGCCGAAGACACCGCACGGTTATTGAGCGTCAATACGCACCTGATGCTGGATTTGCCACGCCATTTACCGCTGGGCTGGGCGCCGCTGATCGAAATGACCGGGACGCTGGATGCCTTCAACGCACGGCATACCAGTTTCGATGAGCGAAGTGTGATGCACTTTTTGTGCGCCGATGCCGAAAACGGCAGCTCGATTCTCTCGGCGCTCGCTAGCGCCAGAGAAAACCTGCGCACCACGCGGGACGTGGTGCCCCGAGAGATTTGGGAAGAGGTCAACCAGCTCTATCTCAGCGTGGCGGATCACGCGGAGAACGGCGTGAGCCCTCGGCGTCGGGATGCATTTTTGAAAAACGTCATTCGTGGCTGCCAAACGCTAACAGGGCTCATCGAAGGCACCTTGAGCCACGGCCCGGCGCGTACGTTCATCAAGCTGGGCCGTCAGTTGGAGCGGGCGGACATGACCACGCGGATCGTCGACGTGCGTTCGGCAAGCTTGCTGCCGCAAAACCCTGAAGAATTGCTGCCGTTCGAAAATTTGCAGTGGATGAGCGTGCTGAAATCCCTGACGGCGTACCAGATGTATCGTCAGCAGGTCAGGCTGCGCGTGCGTGGGCCAGACGTATTGCGTTTTCTGCTTCAAGACCCGCACCTGCCGCGCTCCATTGCCTGTAGCTTGGAAACGTTGGGGCACGAGCTGCAGTTACTGCCTCGCCAAGATCGCGTGGCGGCCACGGTGTCACTGGTACGCGCCGATGTGGTCGATGCGGACATTCAGGCATTGGCCCACTCGCCGAGCAAACTGCACGCTTTCGTGGACGAGCTACAAATTGGTTTTGCCGCCATTCACGATACGCTCAGCGCTACGTATTTCGTAAACGGCGATGGCGTTCCTCGAGTCACTCAGCGCCAAACCCAGAGCCACGTGGGCGACCATGACAACGACTGATTAGGCCGTTTTAGGGCTGGCGTTCGCGCGTTGAATGAGATCGTGTAGATACGCCAGCTTTTCATGCACCGCGGGGGCAAGAACCCCCGGGGCCAGATCCAGTAGGCCCATGTCACGATTGAGTTCATTCACCGTCAAGCCTACCTGATGAAACGCTTGTAGCATGCTCTCCAATGAGCCATCGTACTCGGCCCGAGAGAGGCCCATGTGCAGTGCCGTATCCAGCACAGCCACCATGTCCAGATAAAAGGCAAACGTCTCTGCGAAATCCTCCCACGGATGCATGGCGGCGTAGGCGGAGATGAACCGTGTGGGCCAGTCTGCTGGAGCGCCTTGCTGATAGTACTGCTCTAGGGCGTCGCCATAGGTGGGATGGTTGTGGTCGCCGAACACGCGAATGCTGGCGGCTTCGTCTTGGTCTTTGATCAGTAGGTCCCAGTAGTAGTGGCCGATTTCGTGACGAAAATGGCCGATCAACGTACGGTGGGATTCATTCATGTCGACACGCAGCCGCTCACGCTCGACGTCATCGGCCTCTTTGACGTTGATGGTGATATGGCCATTGGCATGGCCGGTATACACCTTTTCTTGGTTTGCCGTGGAGCGCCACAGCCCTTGGTCGGGCAGCGCATCGGCCATGAACGAAAAGCTCAGTGGGACGCGGATGTCCTCGCCCTCGACGCCGTGGGGAAGCTTGAGCAAATCCAGCGTATAGAAAAGCCGCCGTTTGGCGCTCTCCAGCGCTGCCCAGCGTTCCCGGTTGCCCTCGACCTCTAGGTCGGGAATCACCTCGTTGTAGCGGCAGCAGTCGCACAGCGTATCGGCGTGCCCGTCGGCCATCACCACCATCCGGTTGCAGACGTTTTCGACGGCATAGTTGTGGCACTTCATTAGTGCCGTGCCGCAGTTTTCATGGGTACAGCGGTAGCCGCCGCTATCTAACGGTTCCAGCGCCACGATGTTACGACACGAGGGGCACCAGCCAACCTCCGACTCACAGGCCAAGCAGTGGGTATTCTCGAAAAACAGTGGATTGCCACAGCGGCAGCTAAACGTCTGCATGGATACCTCCTTGTGATCACCACCGCGCATCTCACGAGGGTGAGTAGTGATACGTCATTGTCTCAGCATAGCGATGCCCTCACCGAGAGGGAAAGCCAAATCGTCGAGCGGAGGGCATATTGTCTTTGTCCAGTTGCTAATTGACGTTTACGTCAACTTGCTGATATACCCTAAGGGTTCCCTATTCGATCCCATAACAAACACAAGCCGAGGAAACGCATCATGTCCGTTCGTGAAATTCCGATGTACATCGATGGCCAGCCGGTCATGTCGCAAAGCCAAGAGTGGCGCGATGTGGTGAATCCTGCCACCCAGGACGTGGTGGCGCGAGTACCGTTCTGTACGTCCGAAGAAGTCGAGCGCGCCATCGCCAGCGCCAAAACGGCGTTCAAAGAGTGGCGCAAAGTGCCGCTCGGCAAGCGCATGCGCATCATGCTCAAACTGCAGGCGTTGATTCGCGAGAATACAGCGGAACTTGCCGCCTTGATCACCGAAGAGCACGGTAAAACCCTGCCGGATGCCGAAGGTGAAGTGGGGCGCGGGCTAGAAGTGGTAGAGCACGCCTGTTCGATTACCTCCCTACAGCTTGGCGAGCTGGCGGAGAATGCGGCCAACGAGGTGGACGTCTATACCATGCATCAGCCGCTGGGTGTGGGGGCGGGCATTACCGCCTTCAATTTTCCAATCATGCTGCCCTGTTTCATGTTCCCGTTGGCGATTGCAACCGGAAACACCTTCGTCTTGAAGCCTTCCGAGCAAGACCCGAGTTCTACCATGCGGCTCGTGGAACTGGCACATGAAGCGGGTATTCCGGCTGGGGTATTGAACGTCGTGCACGGTGGGCCTGACGTCGCCAATCAAATTGCCGACCATCAAGATATCAAGGCGCTGTCGTTCATCGGTTCGACCCATGTGGGGTCGCTGCTTTATAACCGTGCGGCCGCTGCTGGCAAACGTATGCAGGCCATGATGGGTGCAAAAAACCACTGTGTCGTCATGCCGGATGCCAACCGTAGTCAAGCCATCGATAGCCTGCTGGGCTCTGCCTTTGGTGCCGCCGGTCAGCGCTGCATGGCGAACTCGGTGGTCGTGCTGGTGGGGGAAGCGCGCGAGTGGATCAAAGACATCGAAGCCGGCGCGCGCGGTATGACCGTGGGACCCGGCACCCAGCGCGAGGCCGATCTGGGGCCACTGGTCTCTCCGCAAGCCAAGGGGCGGGTCGAGCGTTTGATTACGGCAGGTGAGAAGGAGGGTGCTACGCTGCTGGTCGATGGGCGCGGCTACACGGTCGACGGCTACCCAGACGGTAATTTCGTCGGGCCGACTCTGTTTTCCGATGTGACGGCAGACATGACGATCTATCGTGAGGAAATTTTTGGGCCGGTGCTGTGTGTCGTCAACGTCGAAACGCTGGACGACGCCATCGCTTTCATTAACGCCAACCCGAATGGCAATGGCACCTCGATCTTTACGAACTCGGGCTGGGTCGCGCGACGCTTCGAGACCGACATCGACGTCGGCCAAATTGGCATAAACGTGCCCATTCCGGTGCCGGTCGCCTACTTTAGCTTTACCGGTTCTCGGGCGTCGAAGCTGGGCGACCTAGGGCCTAACGGTAAACAGGCGATTGCGTTCTGGACGCAGACCAAAACGGTCACTGCCCGCTGGTTCGAGCCCGAAAACGTCTCTAGCGGTATCAATAGCACGATCTCGCTATAGCGAGCGGCAACGCGCTGCGCCTCCTCGGTAGAGGAGGCGACCTTCACACGTCCTGAAATAGCGGCAAGCTCTCCGAGAGCAGTTGGCCTATGGGGCCAAGCTGGCTCTCGTGTAGTACGAGCAGGTAGGGCGCCTCCTGCTCATCGCGAACGGGCGCCAGCAGCGCGAATTCTCCCTCTTCGAGGTGAAATTCATGAATTTCACGAAGGCCGTGGGGGGTCTCACATTGTGAGCAACGGTAGGTATCGTCCTCGCCATATACGAGGCGATGGTACATTTTGAACAGAGTGTAGAGGGCAAGCCCACCCTCGAACGCGGGCCAGCGAGCCGGTGTGGCACGAATATCGTCGGTGAGCGCGTTGCCTTCTGCTTCGGCATCGGCAATGGCATCGGCCAGGGGAGCCGCGAGAATAGCGGTTTGATCTGCGGGTAGGGGGGCATTTCGTTCCGCCGCCGCGTGAAAGGAGGTGGCCGCCGCCTCGAAATCTTGCAGGTTGTGCAGCGTAAAATCGGCATGCTGTAGGTCGGCAGGTTCGAAACCACCGTTCTCCCAGCCGTGAATCACACGAAGCGTGACCAGGCCGCGCTGCATAGGCTGGGCCAGCAGGGTGTGAAGCATGACACGGATATGCAACTGACGCTCATCCGTATCGTTCTCGAACGCACGGTACGGGTCTGCGAACAGTTCATGCAAACGCCCTGGCGTGTGCTCTTTTGCTTCGGAGTATGACATGGTGGTTTCCCTGTAAGTACGCCGCTTGGCTAGCCGAATAGCGTACGGCTTTTATGACATTAGATCACTAAAAGTATGGCGAGCGTAAAGCCATATGAAAAGAGTCTTTAGTTAGCAATTTGTTACGGATAAAAGTGAGTTGGTAGTGGGACTCTACTTCAAAATAAAAAAGGAGCCTTTATGGCTGCATCGATCAGTCGGTTCAAACTTCCTGACACTCTGGATAATGTTCCCAATGATATTCGGGAAGCCATGTTGGCCGTGCAGGAGAAAGCGGGCTTCGTGCCCAACGTATTTTTGATGTTGGCTCACCGACCCGACGAGTTTCGCGCTTTTTTTGCGTATCACGATGCGTTGATGGAGCGACCATCGGAGACGCTGACCAAAGCAGAGAAAGAGATGATTGTCGTTGCGACCAGTGCCCGCAATCGCTGCTTGTACTGTGTCGTCGCCCATGGCGCGCTGGTGCGTATCTACAGTAAAGATCCGTTACTGGCCGATAATATCGCCATCAACCATCGTGTGGCGGGATTGAGCGAGCGTCATCGGTTGATGCTCGACTTTGCACTGCACAGTGCCATCGATCTGGGCGAGTTTTCAGACGAATGGCAGGCGCGTTTAGAGGCAGTGGGGTTCACACTGGATGATTGCTGGGACATCGGTGCCATTGCCGCGTTTTTTGGCATGTCCAACCGCTTGGTGACACTAGCTGGAACACCGCCCAACGCCGAGTTTTACCTGATGGGGCGTGTCCCCAAGAAAGTGGAATAAGCAGCCCGGCCCCATGGGCAAGGCTTTACTAACGCACCACTTTGATTGAGGATACTGCCTCCACTCACTGTCGCCAGGGGAGCCCCAATGGGGCTGAGAATGCGCGCAACGCAGACCCTGGAACCTGATCCGGTTCGTACCGGCGGAGGAAGCGCGACATGCCTTACCTAACGTCTTTCGTGTTAGGCGCAGCGTTATGCTGCTTTGCTTTTCTGGGTCTTCGGGCACGTTTCAGTGGCGGCTCGCTGGATGATTATGTCACCGCCCGTAATTCGCAAACGTCGGCCACCCTGGGGCTCTCCTTTTTGGCGTCCGGTATGGGGGCTTGGATACTCTTTGCACCCCCTGAAATCGGCGCATTCGTAGGGCCCGTGGCGCTACTGGGCTATGCCCTTGGCTCGGCGCTGCCGTTCATCGTTTTGGGTCTCTACGGGCCTAAGATACGCCAAGCACTGCCCGAGGGACGCAGCATTGCCGAGTTTGCCGACGCCTGCTACGGCAAGGGGGTACGCCATTTCGTGGCGCTCGTTTCCGTGGCTTACATGGGCTGCTTCCTGGCTGCTGAACTCACCGCCATCGGGGCGATTACCGCGCTACTCTCCGACGTGCCTCCCGCTGTGGTGATCATCGGGGTGGCGCTCACCACGCTGGTGTACACCGTCATGGGCGGGCTGCGGGCAAGCTTGGCCACCGACCGCTGGCAAGCGTGGCTGCTTTTGGCGCTGCTGCTCGCCGTCGCCAGCGTGACGCTCTGGCGACTGCCCAGTATGCCGAATGACGCACAACTCCCGTCGCTCCCCATCGGCAGCTCGCTCAGCGTGGCGTTGACGCTGGTGATCGCCGTGACGGCGGCTAACTTGTTTCACCAAGGCTATTGGCAGCGGGTATGGGCGGCCCAAGACGACGCGAGCCTGGGGCGCGGTGCCTGGTTGGGTGGCGGCTTGACCGTACTGGTCGTCATGGTGATCGGTGGCGTAGGTATCATGGCAGCGATGAGCGGGGTCAGTCTCGGCGAGCCGCCCATGCCGTTTTTTGCGCTGCTTAGTGATGCCCCGGTATGGATCACGCTGCCTTCATTGGTACTGGCCGTCACGCTGGTCACCTCGAGCGTCGACACCTTACAAAACGGCATTGCGTCGCTGTGGGCCAATGGTCACCGGGCCGAGGCCCTCAACAAGGCGCGCTGGCTCACCGTGGCGATCATGCTGCCTGTGATCGTGATTGCCTTGCAAGGGCTCTCCGTGCTGCGGCTATTTTTGATTGCCGATCTGCTGTGTGCAGCGATCGTGGTGCCGGTGCTGCTGGGCTTGTGGCAGCGTATGACACCGATGGCAGCAATAAGCGGCGGATTGGCGGGGCTCGTAGGGGCCGTGCTGCCTGGCTGGATCGATCAGGGCAGCGTCAGCGCAGGGGTAATGGCCGCCACGTTCCCCGGTAGCGTACCGACGTTAGGCCCGTTCGTAGGGGCGCTGCTACTCTCAACAGCGGTCAGTGTGGCGTTAGCTCTGGTGAGCCGTCAACGTGTCGAAGTCCGTTAATCAAGGCGTTAAGCAGGACATTTCGTTTCGCGTTATGCTGTTAAGGGTTTGATGACCATTTAGGTGTGATCGCCATGAGCCACCTGTTACCCCCCAACGAAACTGCCCGTTTGGCTGCGCTTAACGAACTGGCCCTCCTGGATACGCCAAACGAGCCCGTTTTCGATCGGATCACGCGATTGGTCACCGTGCTGCTCGGCGTTCCTAAATCTACCATCAGTCTGATCGACACCGATCGTCAGTGGTTCAAGTCTCAAGTGGGCATGGCGGTATCGGAAACACCTAGGGACGTCGCGTTTTGTGCTTACACGGTACTCGAAGATGAGCCGCTAGTGGTCGAAGACGCTCAGCAAGATGCACGCTTCGTGACCAATCCCTACGTGATGACACCTGGCGGCATCCGTTTTTATGCCGGGATACCGCTGCGTAGTTCACAAGGGCTGGTCCTCGGATCGCTTTGCGCCATGGACAGCCAGCCACGCAGCTTAAGTGACCAAGAAAAGGCTGCGATGCAAGATTTGGCCGATATCGTGATTGGCGAAATCCACCTGCGCGAACGGCTCATCAACGAGCAGAAGATTCGTGCCGCCACTCAGCAGGCGCTCACGGCGCTGCATCAAAGCCTCGAGCAGCGTATCGAGCAGCGAACCCGCGAACTCAATCTGGTGATCGAGTCGGCATATGATGCCTATTTAAGCGTCGATGAGCAGGGGCGCGTGCTGGATTGGAACCATGCAGCCGAGACCATGTTCGGCTGGCGTCGCAAAGAAGTCCTCACTCGGCCGATTACATCGCTCATGTTTCCCGACGGAATCACCAGTGACGATGTCGCCATGCCGGTGACCGGAGAAGCCCTACGGCGCGATGGCGTTCGCTTGCCGGTCGAGGTGCGACTGAAGCGTTTCGAGGTGAATGGCCGCCCACGCCGCAGCTTGTTCATTCACGACATTACCGAACGCCAGCAGCTAGAGCGCCTACGCGACCAGCAGGCCCGAGAAGACGTGCTCACCCGTTTGCCCAACCGCCGCGCCCTAGATGAGCGTCTGCCGGAGGCAATGGCACGGGTACGCCGTACGCTCGCACCGCTGGCCGTGCTGTTTCTAGACCTCGATGGATTCAAACGCATTAACGATCAGCACGGCCATGCCATGGGGGACGAGCTGCTGCGCGACATCGCGAGCCGTCTTCAGCGAACCGTCCGCGAGACGGATTTCGTTGCCCGATGGGCGGGAGATGAGTTCGTCGTGCTGCTCGAGGGGGTGACCATCGACGCACCGGAGCCGCTGGCCCATAAGCTGATCGAGGTGATCGAGGAGCCGCTCAGCGCAGGTGGCGTGACCCTGCAAGTAAGTACCAGCATTGGTGTGGCGCTGTTCGTCCACGACGCGGCGGAGACACCTCAGGAGTTATTGAAGCGCGCCGATGAGGCCATGTACAACGCCAAACGCGCAGGCAAAGCGCGTATCGCGCTGGCACGTCCGGCGGATACGTCTGCCCCCCATTAACGAACCCAAGGACGAGTATGATTCGTTGTCTATTGACCACCCCAGAGGGCGACGTGCGCGAGGGCGACATTCGCCTGATGGACGAGTGGATGCGCATGCCCACAGCACACTTGTGGGTCGACATGAAAGGAGAGAGCGAAGCGCAGGAGCGTGAGATACTGGAGCGCTTCGAGTGTCACCCGATGGCCATACAAGACGCCCACAAAGAGCGCCATCCCCCGAAAATCGAAGAGTTCGACAATCACACGCTGATCATCTATCGCGGCATTTCCTCGTTCGATGCCCAGCTAAACTTCGTACCTCAGCAGATCTGTTTCTTCGTCGGCGAGCGCTTTTTGGTGACCTTGCACCCCGGCGAGGCGATGAGTATCGAACGCTTACTCAATGAGCACGGTAAAACGCTATTGGCCCAGTCACCCGAGCAGGTGGCACTGAGAGTGATGTACACCTCGGCGGGCTTTTATATCGATAGCTTGCTGGAGTTCGAAACGGAGCTCAGTGATCTCGAGGACGAGCTGCTAGACAATGGTAACGACGTGTTGATGCGTAAAATCACCACGTATCGCTCGCGTCTGGTCAAAATGCGCCGGATCTTCAGCTATCACAAAGGCATCACCCAAGAGCTGACGGCGTACGACTACGCGCACTTGCCGCGAGGCGAGAGCGAAACGCTGCATGCCATAACCGATGTCGAAGAGCGTTTCGAGCGACTCTACACCCTAACGCAAATGTACTACGACATTTGTGGCGATCTCGTCGACGGCTATATCTCCATTTCATCACACCAGTTGAACATCACCATGCGGGTGTTGACGGTGATTACCGCTATTTTCGTCCCGCTAACCTTTATCGCCGGTATTTACGGCATGAACTTCGAGTACATGCCAGAACTGAGCTATCAGTACGGCTACTTTTTCGTTTGGGGAGCCATGCTAGGGATTGGTGGGGTGCTCATTTGGCTGTTCAAACGGAAACGCTGGTTTTAACCCCCTTGTCGAACCGCCAATTGCCGCAGACGACTGGCCAACAGTAAGAGCCCCAGCGCAATCAGTAGCCAAAGCGTGGCCAACAATATAGGAAACGCCCCCGCACCCGCCAAATCCAGCAGCGGGCCGGTCAGTGACGGAATGACCAGCGCCCCGCTGCCCGCGGCGGTAAAGATGGCGCCGGTGGTGCGCCCGCGCATGACGATCGATTGGTTGCACAGTGCAAACAGCGTAGGGAAAAACGCCGAGGCGGAGAGGCCAAACAGCAGCGCGCCAGCGCTTGGCGGCAGCGCGTTGAGGTGCAGACCTGCCGCTGCGCTCAGCCCCAGCGCTAGGCAGCCAGCGAGCACCTGCCAAGGTGAGCAAACGCGTAGTAGCGGGATGGCGAGCAGGCGTCCCGCCGAGAGCGCCAGCCAGAACAGCGTTGCCAGCAACGCCGCCTGCTCGGTGGTTAATCCAGAGAGCGTACCGTATGCGGTGACCCAGCCGGCGAACGTAATTTCGATGCCCACATAAAGAGAAAACAGTAGCATGAATAGCCCCAGCAAGAGCGGGTCGCGGTGTTTGAGCGTAGCCAAGGACGCGGGATTAGGGTCAACGGTGGGCATGGACGGGCTGACGAAGCGCGACAGCGGCCACAGCATGGCAGCCACGCTGGCCGCGACGATCCAAAACGTGAGGTGAAACTGTCCGGTGAGGGATAGCGCAGCAATCATGATCAGCGGCGTGAGCATGTTGCCGAAACTGAAACAGAAGTGCAGCGCGCTTACATTGGGGCCCGCTGCGTCTCGGTGCAGCCACAAAAGCAGCGTGTTCCCGCCCGCGTTGAGCGATACCTCCGCAAATCCCAGCAGCATGAACAGCAGCGTCAACAGCAGCAGAAGCGGGCTAAGCGGGGCCAGCGCCAGTCCGGCTACCGCCAGCACGCCCATCATCACCAACACGCGGTGGCCGTTGAAGCGATCCATGAGCAGCCCGGTGACCATGGCGCCGCTCATGTTGCCAACGGCACGTGCAGTGAACAGCACGGCGATTTGGCTCATGGAGGCACCGCTGGCCTCGGCCAAATGGGGCAGTGCTGGGCCAAGCAGTCCGCCGGTCATCCCAATGGCAATGAACAGGCCAAAGTAGGTCCAGGTGAGACGGCGATGGTACGTCGAGGTGAAGTGAAGCATACCGATCCTTGGCAGGGGCAGAAGCACGGTCGACCCGTAGCTTGACGGGTTTTGCTTACTCTCACTATTGGCGAAAAGTTGACGACCCGCCAGGCGGCTGACTGGGGGAGTGTGGCTTAAGGGCACTATGTGCTTTACTCATCCATCGTGATCGAGGGCATGCTGTCCTTCGTTCGCCCCCTTGAACCTCGCCCGGCGTTTGTTATCGTCGCGACATATGCACTCAACAAGGAACCACCCATGGCCCACACGGATAACAGCGCAACGATTCCGGCCACGATGTCGGCGATGCTCTTGACCGGTCACGGTGATGTCGACGCTCTGCAATACCGTCAGAACGTTCCCACGCCAACGCCCGGCCCTGGGCAGGTGCTGGTGCAAGTCACGGCGACGGCGAAAAACAACACCGACCGCAAAGCGCGCGAAGGCTTATACCCCACCAAAGGCAAAGAGGACGTGACCTCGTTTGCCATGGGTGGGTCGCCGACCCTGACGTTTCCGCGTATTCAAGGCGCTGACGTGGCAGGTCGGGTCGTTTCTGTCGGCGAGGGGGTCGATCCCCGGCGTATCGGGGAGCGCGGGCTGCTGGATTTCAATTTGTATGCCGACGAGCGTCGTGACATTAACCTGACGCCGGACTACTACGGACACGGCGCAGACGGCGGCTACGCCGAGTACGTGGCAGTGCCTGCCGACCAGTTTCACCATGTCCCCAACCCTGAGCTACACGATGCCGAGCTTGCGGCCATGGGCATGTGCTCGTATCAAACGGCCTACCACATGATGACGGCGGCCAACGTTCAGGCGGGCGAGCGTATCCTCGTCAGCGGCGCCAGCGGCGGGGTGGGCACGGCGTTGATCCAGCTATGTCGTATCGTCGGCGCGATTCCCTACGCCGTTAGCCAGCTCGATAAAGCCGACGCGCTACGTGCGTTGGGCGCAGAAGCCGTCATCGATCGAGGCGACCTGCCCACTTTCGTCGAGCGTGTGCTGGCCGCCACCGATGGTCAGGCCATCGATGCCGTCATGGATCTCGTTGGTGGCGAGATGACCGATCTGTTCATCGATACCATGATCGGCGATATGCAGCGCCGTACCACCTACCCCCGACTCTCCATTGCCGGTGCCAGCGGCGGTAACCTCAGCGAGATCATGTGGACCCGCATCTATCTCTATCAGGTGCAGATAGTCGGCGTGTCCCACGGTACTCGGGAAGAAGCAGAGCAGTTGATAGCGTGGATACGCAGCGGTGAGTTAAAACCGGTGCTGCATGGCGCGTTCAAACTCTCTGACTTGCATCAGGCCGAGCGCTACTTCGTGAACCGAGGCAGCAACTACCTGGGGAAAATCGTCATCGTTCCCGATGCCCAGTGGGACACCCACGGTGCCCCATTTGCCATAACCTCTGCCTAGGAGCCGGGTGAGTGAAAAACCTGCATACGATTCGATTGTTGGACACCCATGCCGGGGGAGATGTCAGCCGCATCGTCACGGGCGGCATCGATGCATTGCCCGGTGCGACGGTGCGTCAACAGATGGAGTACCTGCGCGACGACGCCGACGGGTTGCGCCGTTTGTTGTTAGAAGAGCCCTACGGCATTCCCGAAATGTCGGTGGATCTCTTGGTGCCTGCCACCGACCCGGAAGCCGTGGCCGGATACATCATCATGGAAGTGATGGGCTACCCGATCTATTCCGGCTCGAACACGCTGTGCACGGCCACGGCCGTTCTGGAAACCGGCATCGTGCCCAAGCAGGAGGGAATTCAACGCTTCAAGTTAGAGGCCCCGGCAGGGCTGGTTCAAATCGAGGCCCGAGTGCACAACGGCGTGGTGGAGTCCGTGACCTGCGAAGGCCTGCCGAGCTATATCGATACCTATCGCGACACCATTCAAGTGCCAGGGATTGGGGAAGTCACCTACTCCGTCGCCTATAGTGGCGGTTTTTACGCCTTGGTCGATGCCGAGGCGTTGGGCTTCAAGCTGGTGCGTGATGAAGAGCAGGCGCTGGCGGCTTGTGCGTACAAAATCGTGGAGGCCATCAAGGCGCAACGCGGTTTCTCCCACTACACCCTAGGCGACGTGGGTCCGCTGCCTTTTCTGCACTTCATGGGGCCCGAAGAGCCGATCGCCGAAGGTTATATCCGCTCGCGGTCGACCACCTACGTGCACCCCGGCGTCATTTGCCGGAGTACCACGGGCACCGGCACGTCGGCAAGGCTAGCGCTAATGAATTACGAGGGGCGGTTGAGCCTCGGCGATAAGCTGGAAACCGTATCGCTTAGGGAAACCGGCTTCATTGGCACGTTTACCGGCACGCATCAAGAAGGGGCTTATCAAGTGGTGGAAAACACCATTACGGGACGCAGCTACGTGCTGGCGGAGTCGAGTATCGTGATCAACTGCGACGACCCGATGGTCGCCTGTGGCGAGTTGCATCATATCCTGAGTGATCGCCATCACGAAGAGACGTAGCCCTCCTGTTCGATTCGTTCCCACACCGGGGCCTTCTCGGCCTCGGTCATGCTTCCCCAGCAGGCAATTTCATCCAACGTGCGCCCGCATCCCTGGCACGTTTGGGTGTTCGGCTCGATCTGGCATACGTGAATACAGGGCGATAGCGGGCGAGGTGTCGATGGCATCGAGTTCACTGTGTCAAGTAGTAGAAAGGGGAAAGCGATCAGCGCTCACTGGCTGGCACTTTACCACGTAGCGACTTGAGCTTGCCTTTCCGGGTTTTGTGGTCCACTCGGCGGCGCTGAGAGGCTTTCGTAGGTTTCGTAGGACGGCGCGTTTTGGGCTGTTTGGCCACGCTCTTGATCAGCGCCTCGAGGCGGTTCAAGGCGTCCTCTTTATTCAGCTCGAGCGTGCGGTAGCTCTGAGCTTTGATGATCACTACCCCCTCTTTACTGATACGCTGGTCCGACAGGGCCATCAGTCGCTCTTTGTAGACCGGCGGCAGCGTCGAACGCTGAATGTCGAAACGTAAATGCACCGCAGACGCGACTTTATTGACATTCTGACCGCCTGCCCCCTGTGCGCGAATTTGGCTAATGTCGATTTCCCAGTCGGCCAAGCTAACGCTATTGGTAATAGTGAGCATTCCGTTCCCGGATCGTTGTATGAGTCTGTAGGCTAACATACTTGACAGAGGGTAGGCGCCAGCGGCCTATTAAGGGCACCGTTCTTGCCACGCCATCAGGAGAGTCCATGAATACTCTATTGACCGAGTCGCCGCTCAGTGCAGGTAGTCTCTACCGGCTGCTATCGGGCTGCGTTTGCCCACGACCGATTGCCTGGGTGGCTACTCAGGACAAGCAGGGGAACGCCAACCTAGCGCCATTCTCGTTTTTCAACGTGGCCAGCATCGACCCACCCATTTTAGCGTTTTCGCCGCTGTTAGATGGCAGCGCCCAACCCAAAGACACGCTGCGAAATTTGGCAGAAGTCCAAGAGTGCGTGGTACATGTCGGCACCGAAGGGTTGGTCGATGCGCTCAATACCACGAGCGCCAGCCTGCCAAGACACGAAGACGAGTTCACGCTGGCGGGGCTGGAAAAGTCCACCATGCCGGGGGTGAGCGTGCCACGCATCGCAGCGGCCCCGGTGGCATTTGGCTGTACACTGTTGGAAGTGAAGCGTTTTGGCGATCGGCCGCTAGCGGGTAGCCTAGTGTTGGCGCAAATCGTGTCGATTCATATCGACGATACGCTGTGGGACGGTCGTCACGTGGATATGGCCGCGCTGCAACCGATCGGCCGCTTGGCGGGGAGTGACTACGTGCGCATCACTGACCGCTTCGCCATCGAGCGGCCTGCTTAAATCAAGACACGTTTTTTTACACTCTGTTTAAAAGCTCGCCAAGCTTAAGTCGTATACTCTTCCGCCGATATTAGAAAAAAGCATCGCGATGTGGGAGAGAACCAATGCGTCGAATCACAACATGGCTAATGGCGGCGGGGCTTGTGGCTGCTCCGCTGGCTCATGCCGCACTCGAAGTCGGCATGGTGGCGCCCGCAAGCGGCGGTGCTGCTCCTCTGGGCATTGGTATGCAGCAGGGCATCGACACCTACTTTGCCAAGCTCAATAGTGAAGGCGGTATCAACGGTCAAACGATCAGCCTCACGACGTTCGATGATCAATACTCGCCGCTGCAGGCAGCCAAGTACACCCGCGAGCTAGTGGGTAACGATCGCCTGCTTGCCGCGATTGGCAATGTAGGAACGCCTACGGCAGCGGTCACTATCCCGATCTATAATCAGCAAAAGACGCTGCTATTTGGGGCATTCACCGGGGCGGGAATTCTGCGCCGCTCACCGCCCGATCGTTATGTCATCAACTACCGTGCCAGCTACGTTCAAGAAACGGCAGCAATGATCGATGGCCTTCTTGCGGCTGGTATAGAGCCCGAAGAGATCGCATTTTTTACCCAAAACGACAGTTTTGGCGACGCGGGCTATAACGGCGCAATTCGCGCGCTCAATGCCCAAGGCGTCTTGAATACCTCCCAACTGGTTCATGGTCGTTTCACCCGCGGAACGCGTAACGTTCATCAAGGGCTTGCCAGTATTCTTCAGGCACCGGTCACACCCAAGGCAGTGATCATCGTCGGCACCTTTGGCCCGGCCGCTGACTTCATTCGTGAAGCGCGACAAGACCTGCCCGATGCGCTGTTTCTAAATGTCTCATTCGTCGGTAGCCAGGCGCTGCTAGAGGCGCTTGGCCCGCAGGCGGAGGGGGTCATCGTGACGCAAGTGGTACCGCCGTTGGATGCCGATCTGCCGGCCGTCGAAGAGTATCGTCAGGCGTTGGCTGAGTACGCCCCCGACGCCACCCCCGACTTTATTTCCCTTGAAGGCTACCTAGCCGCCAAGCTGTTTGCCGAAGGCCTCAAGGCGGCGGGTAATAACCCTGATCGAGAAGCGGTGGTCAATGGCCTTTTGAGCCTGGGCAGTATCGATATCGGCGTTGGCGAACCGCTCACATTGGGCCCGAACGACCATCAAGCCAGCGATGCCGTCTGGCCTACCATTATCCGAAATGGCCAGTTCGAGCCGGTGGATTGGAACAGCCTAGCCCGCTAGCCGTGGCTCTCTATTCCGTTTGCAATCTCTGACACAGCGAATACCCCTGATGAAAAAAACCATAAGTATCCGCGCGATGCTCATTAGCCTCTTTGTCGCCGCCGTGCTGGGCAGCATCGTGTTGGCCGGCACTGGGTGGATGACCAACCAGCGGCTGATCAACGTTCAGCACTTCGTGGCCGATGAGGTGCTGCCGCTGCAAGATGCGAGCCGCAGCATGGTATTGACCATGGGTGCCTTTGGCCAGCGACATGCCGATCTACTCGCCGCTGGTAATCTCCAAGCGTTGGAAGAAGTCACGCCGCGCAGCGAGTTGACAGCACGCTATGGCCAAGCCCGCACGGGGCTTGCGCGTATCGAGCAGACCAATGCCGCAACGCAGCTCGCTGCACTGGATAGCCAGTACCAAGAGCTAATGGCTGGCGACGAGGCGTTGGAAAACGTGCGGCGCGATGCGCTGAGCCTGCAGGCCCAAATGGCCGAGCAGATTGCTCAAATGCAGGCGGCCATCACTAACGTCATGCGCAGTGCCGAAGACATCGCCGGACGTACCGCTCTGGCTCAGGTGCGCGAAGAGCGTCGGCAGCGCGAACTCATGGAAGCATGGCGGGAAGAGGGCACCACCACGCTGCCGACTCAACTGTTGGATAGCATGTTCTCTGCTCGTGTCGATATCGGTCGTCTGAGCGGCAACGCCCGTATGGCCGTTGCCACGCTGTCCGATCTGGGGCGACAAATGATGCAGGTGGAGAGCATCGATGCGTTGGTCAATCTGCGTAGCAACGAAATTTCCCAACAGGTGGCGCTGGCACGACAGTCTTTGGCGGCCATTGCCGAGGCCCCCAGCACGACCGTAGAGCAGCGCGTGCTCATTGGCGAACTCGATGAGGTCATCGTCGAGCTGAACGGGTTGATGGTGGAAGATGCCGATTCGGTCTACGCGCTACGCCAGCAGCAACTGGATCTGGGTGCTCAAGTGCAAGCGGCGTTGGCGAACGTGGCGGCGGCAACACGTGAGATGCGCTCAGCGCTAAGCGATATCGAAGCCTACACCGTCGCCCAGGCGGCAAGCGCCAGTGAAGAGGCCGAGACGTTGGCGAATGCGGGCCGTACGCTGCTGGTGTTGGTCACCTTGGGCGTGATCGTCGTACTGGCCATCTTTGGCTGGCGCACATTGGTACGCGTACTGGGGCCGCTGGTGGCCATGCGTCGTCAGATGGAGAGCATCAGCGGTGCCGCCGGTGAAAATGCCGACCTTTCCATGCGGCTGGCGCTGCAGCGTGATGACGAAGTCGGTCAAGCTGCCCAAGCGTTCAACCGTATGATGGACACCTTCGAAGGCATGGTGTCTCAGATCCGTGAAAGCGCCGAGGCGATTGCCGCAAGCAGCCGCCAGATCGCCTCCGGTAATGAAAACCTCTCTCAGCGTACTGACCAACAGGCGGCATCGCTGGCAGAGACGGCTTCCAGCCTCGAGCAGATTACCGCCACCGTCAAGCAGACCGCCGACTATGCCGATCAGGCCAAGGGCGCGAGCAACAGCGTGGATGACCGCGCGCGCTCGGCGGGTGATGTCGCCAAACGCACGACGGCGGCCATGAGTGACATTCGTCAAGCGAGTGAAAAAATCACCTCCATCATCAAAGCCATCGACGATATTGCCTTCCAGACTAACTTGCTGGCACTGAACGCCTCGGTGGAAGCAGCCCGAGCGGGTGAACAAGGACGAGGCTTTGCCGTGGTCGCTCAAGAAGTGCGTAAGCTGGCAGGGCGCAGTGCAGAAGAGGCCGCGCAAATTCGCCACTTGGTAGACGACAGCGTACAAAAAGTAAGCGAAGGCGAGCAGTTAGTAAACGCATCGAGCCATCATTTGCAGGATATTGTCGATAGCCTCTCCGAGGTAACTCGTTACGTCACGGAGATTGCAGACGCGACGAAAGAGCAGTCGGCCGGTATCGATCAGATCAACCAGGCCATTTCACAGTTGGATCAAGTAACGCATCAAAACGCACGCTTGGTGCAAGAGGCCTCCAGCGCTAGCCATACGTTGGATGAACGCGCAGGCGATATGCATACCTTGGTAAGCCGGTTTCACGTTAGTCATGGCGTTGGCCAACCGGCCGCGCTGCCAAGCCAGCCCGAGCACCATAGCCTGACTTAGCCCCGGGGTGGGGCGTTCGGTCTTGTCGCGGGCACCGGAAGGTGCCCGCCGTGTTTGTATTGACGGTTGAACTTTGGACGCACCGCCTACACTGATACAGGGGACACGATAGACAAGGAGGCAAAATGACGACCTTAGTGATTGGTGCCAATGGTCAGATCGGTAAACAGTTCTGTGCATTAGCCAAAGAGGCAGGCACGCCCATTAAAGCCATGATTCGTAACGAAGAGCAGGCCACTTGGTTCCAAGAACGGGGAATTCGTACCGTCGTGGGCGATTTAGAAGGCGAGATGGAGCACGCCTTCGAAGGATGCGATCAAGTCGTTTTTACCGCCGGTTCTGGCCCACACACAGGCCCTGACAAAACGCTATTGATCGATCTATTTGGCGCGATTCGTGCGGCCGATATTGCCAGCCAGAAGGGGCTCTCGCGCTATATCATGGTCAGCGCCATGCGGGCAGAAAAGCCGCTGGAGGCGCCTGAAAAAATGCGCCCCTATATGGCGGCCAAGTTCGCCGCCGATGCCCACCTGCGCCACAGTGACGTTTCCCATGTCATCGTCAAGCCTGGCCGTCTTACCGACGAAGCGCCGACCCTCAAGTTCGCTAGCAGCGTGGACGAAGCGGGCGATAACCAAATTTCCCGGGCCAACGTGGCCTATGCACTGCTGCGCGTGGTGCAAACCCCTGGTCTCGTCAATCGAGACATCACGTTGTTGGACGGCAAGCGCCCCGACGACGCGCTTCTGTAACCCCGACCTGTCGTGCCAAGCCCGCTCACTCGTAGCGGGCTTTTTTTGCGCTCTTTTTTGCGTTGGGGCGAGCCGTACGTATCGCTGACGCGCTGTAGTAATGGCGTACTACCCCCGTTCTCTGGCGGCTTGCTACTCTGCCACCACACGCCTACGGCGTGCTCCACCGACGACAATCACAAGGAGAACGGAGATGAGCAGCAAGCGTATTCTAATGATCACCGGTGATTTTACCGAAGATTACGAAACCATGGTGCCCTTCCAAGCGCTGATGGCGGTAGGTCACCGTGTCGATGCGGTTTGCCCCGGCAAAGCCTCGGGAGATACCGTGGCCACCGCCATTCACGATTTCGAAGGCGACCAGACGTACACCGAGAAGCCGGGCCACCGCTTTGCGCTGAATGCGGATTTCGCCAGCGTCGACCCTGCCGATTACGACGCCCTGGTGGTGCCCGGTGGCCGAGCGCCAGAGTACCTGCGGCTGAACCAAGAAGTGTTAGCGATGGTGACGCACTTCTTCGATGCCCAGAAACCGGTGGCGGCGATTTGTCATGGCGCCCAACTGCTGGCCGCGGCCAAGGTGCTGGAGGGAAAACGGTGCTCGGCGTACCCTGCTTGTCAACCTGAGGTCGAGTTGGCAGGCGGGCAGTTCGCGGACATAGAGGTCACCGACGCGGTGACCGATGGCAACCTGGTCACCGCACCCGCATGGCCTGCCCATCCTGCTTGGCTGGCGCAGTTCATGGCGTTACTCGATCAGTAGCGGCGATCGGCAACAGGTGCGCGCCTGCGCTGGGCGCGCGCTTGCTCGGCGGCTATGCTGAATGAGACGAAGAGGGGAGATGGCCATGTGCAAACTGTTTATCGATGCGGACCCTGACCTATGGCGCAGCGCCACCCACTCGCTGCGCATCGATGGTATGGTGACCAGCGTGCGGATGGAAAATTATTTCTGGCGACTGCTGGAAGAGATCGCGCAGCGCGACGGAATGAACACCGCACAGATGATCACTCGGCTATATCACGAGTCGATCGATGCGGACCATGACCTGGGGAATTTCACCTCGTTCTTGAGGGTCTGCGCGCTGCGTTACCAGGCGCTACAGCTTAGCGGCGATATTCCCGCCAACGTAGCCGTGCCCATCGGTGAGCTGGACGCCCAGCAGATTCTTTCCCGTGAAAGCACGCTGCATAAAGACGTCCTCAACAAAAAGCACGTTCACTAGTCACGTCCGGCTGAGTTACTCCAGCCGCTCGCGCAGCGCGCTCATAAACGTCTCGATACGCTGCGCATTGGTGCCTACATCGCTGGCCCCCAGCCGCGAAGCCGAGCGCATGTCCACCCTAGTGCGGTTGCCCTGCTCGGTCAGCCGAATGACCACGTCATCTTCGAACCCAAACCAGCGCGTCACGGCGGTGGCTTCCAAACCGGTAGGGGTAATCTCGGCAATGTTCCAACCGGCGGCCTCTACTTCGGCCTGCACTGCAGCCAGTACGGTGGCGGCAGGGGCATCGACGACCAAGGGGCGAACGTTCGGGTAGGCCGCTTGCTGCTGCTCGGCGGTCGCCTCGCCTGGGTAGTCTACTTCGTTGGGGGCGGCTTCGCGGGCCTCCCGCAGGGCAGCGAACGCTGGCGGGTTTTGGGTATCGGTGGTGATGTCATGGATGACCGGCGCCTGCTGAGCGCGCTGCCACTGTTGCCAGGGCATGTAGAGTAGGGCTGCGGTGAGCATGAGCACGCCAATGGCCACGATCGCCGTGCCGCCCCGCCGAGTGAATGCGCTGATGAGTAGCACCAACACGCTCAGCGCCACTGCCGCCGTGGCTGCATAGACACCATTACGTAGCAGGTTGAAGGCCTCTCCTAAGCCGACCCACTGCCAGCGATAGGCGGGGCCAGCCCCTGCCATTAATAGCGCTGCCGCCACGAGCGCCAGCACGCTTAGCCAGGCAAAGGCTTTAGGCCAGCGGCTGTAATGTCGCTGATTGCGTCTACCGACCATCTGTCTCTCCTCGCAGTGATAGGAACGTATCGTCTGGCCACAGCATAGCCAGCGATGTGGTAGCGTGGCTATTTCTACCACATGATTGAATCAGCGAGTCACGACCCAATGCGCTCATCCGATGCCATCGCTATGCTTGCCCACCAAGTGCGCACGCTCCTCATTCAGGCACCCACCAGTGCACTGCCCATGAACTATCAGCAGGTTGCTAACGCCTTGGGGCTGACGCCACCGCGCACCATTGCACGGGTGACACAAGCGCTGGAGCAGTTAATGGAGCAGGACGTCGCCGCCGGGCGGCCGATGATCGCCGCCCTGGTGATCAGCCGTCGGGGAGACGATATACCGGCCACCGGTTTTTTCCAAAAAGCCGTCGCGTTAGGCCGGTTTCCGAACGACCCCGCCCAGCATCGCCGCCGTTACGTCGAAGAGCGGGAGCAGGCGCTGCGCGCTCGTTAGCGGGCGCGCAGCGGCGTGAGCAGGTCGCTCAGGCCGTTATGGTCGATTTCATGCATCAGGTGCAGTAGCTGACCGATCTCCCCTTGGGGAAATCCTTCCCGAGCAAACCAGTTCAAATAAGGGCCCGGCAAATCCGCAATGAGCCAGCCCTCGTATTTACCGAAAGGCATCTTGCGCGTGACCAGTTTTTCTAAATCCTCGGGTTTCATTCGTTAATTCCTTTCATTCTCATTTAAGCTCTCTTTTATATTCCCGCGCCCGCGGTTATTTGTTAGACTTTCGTCGCAATTCTTTTACCCTCCTCGACGCTGGGCACCTGCTGTTCCGGTACGTCATTTCTGTATCGTCAGGGACATGACATGCAAAAACGTTTAAGTCTGTTACTTTGTTCACCACTTTTAGCCTTGGCGACATCGCCTGTTTCCGCCGATGAACCGATCGATGTGGTGCTCATCGGCGGTGGTATCATGAGCGCTACGTTAGGCACTTACCTGCAAGAGTTAGAGCCGGAGTGGGACATTCACCTTTACGAGCGTCTTGGTGAAGTGGCGCAAGAGAGCTCCAACGCGTGGAACAACGCCGGTAGTGGCCACTCTGCGTTCATGGAAATGAACTACACGTCGGATGCCAGTGGCCGTGTCGAGATCCAGCGCGCCATCAACGTCACCGAGCAGTTCGAAATTTCTCGTCAATTCTGGGCGCATCAAGTCGAGAACGGCATTCTTGGTGAACCCTCCTCATTTATCAATAGCGTGCCGCACATTGCCGTGGTGTGGGGCGATGAAGACGTCAGCTTCCTGCGCGAGCGTTACGACGCCATGACGCAGAACCCGCTGTATGCGGGCATGGAGTACTCGGAAGATCGCGCAGAGCTGGCCGAGTGGATGCCGCTGATCATGGAAGGTCGTGACAACGACGACCGCCCAGTGGCCGCCACGCGCATGCAAATGGGCACCGAAGTGAACTACGGTGCTCAGGCCCGTGAAATGGTCGAAGCGCTGACGCGCAGCGAGCACTTTACGCTCGGTTTGCACAGCGAAGTACGTGACCTGAGCCGTAACGACGACGATACCTGGCAAGTCACCATTGCCCACCTGGACAGCGGTGAAGAGAGCACGGTCGATGCTCGCTACGTGTTCATCGGCGCCGGTGGTGCAGCGCTTCCGCTGCTGCAGGCATCGGGCATTCCCGAAGCCGAGGCTTACGCCGGTTTCCCTGTGGGTGGCCAGTTTCTCTACACCACCAATCCGGATGTCGTGTCACAGCACGACGTGAAAGCGTATGGGAAAGCGGGCGAAGGCTCGCCGCCCATGTCCGTCCCGCACCTGGATCTGCGCTACCTGGATGGCGAGCCTGCGCTGTTCTTCGGGCCCTTTGCCACGTTCTCCAGCAAGTTCTTGAAAGAGGGCTCTTGGACGGATCTATTTGGCTCCATGACGCTGGATAACACCTGGCCGATGATGGAAGTCGGTCTGGATAACTTCAATCTGGTCAGCTATCTCGTCGGCCAGGTCTTGATGTCCGACGACGACCGCTTCGAAGCGCTGCAGGCGTACTATCCCAACGCCCAGCGTGACGATTGGACGCTGTGGACGGCGGGCCAGCGCGTACAGATCATCAAGAACGACCCCGAGCGTGGCGGCGTGCTACAGTTCGGTACGGAAGTCGTGACCTCGCAGGACGGCACCATGTCCGCGCTGTTGGGCGCGTCGCCGGGCGCCTCTACTGCGCCGTCGATCATGCTTGGCTTGCTGGATCGCGTCTTCCCGACTCAGGTGGCCAGCGACGAGTGGCAATCTACGCTGACCGAGATCATTCCTTCGTACGGCCAAAAGCTGGCGGAGAACCCTGAGTTGTTGCGCGAGGTGCGCGCTTACACGGCACAGACGCTCAATTTAGACGAGCCCATGAACCTACCCAGCGCTGACGAGGCGTCGCAAGACGAGCCGAGTGCAGACGAAGAGAGCATGACAGAAGAGAGCATGACAGAAGAGAGCAGTACGGAAGCCAAAAGCACTACCGAGGCTTAAGCCACATGCGTTCCGTGCTCACTAGCGCCAGCCCTCGGGCTGGCGTTTTAGTGTTCGGCTGCGGCGACTTGCGTCAGCAGGGCGGCCAGTGCCTTGGCCGGTTTGCTGAGCTGGCCGCTAGCGCGATGAACGATACCGATATCGCGATGGAAGGTGTGCTCTTTCAAGTCGATGGCACGCACGCCCGCGGGCCAGCGCCGAAGGGCGCTTGGCTGCGGCACTAGCGCCACGCCCACGCCGTTGGCCACCAGCTGTATGATGGCGTCTAGCTCGTCTACCTCGCACACGTCCCTGACGTGACAGTGGTTGTCACGCAAGAAACGATCGACCTGACGGCCGCCGAACGAGGCACGATCGTAGCGGACGAACGGCTGTTGAGTGAGTAGCGCCCGCCAGTCGTCCGTGGTTAGCCTGCGGGGCACCAGCAGACGAAACGGCTCATGGGCCAACGGCTGCCAGCGCAGGTCGCTATGCAGCGAAAACGGCGGTCGAATGATCACCGCCATGTCCAGTTCCCCTGCATCCACTTGGTTCATCAATGAGAGAGACAGCCCCGGCACCACGCGGGAGCGGCATTCGGGAAACTGACGGTGAAAATGCGCCAATACGTTCGGCAGAAGCGAGCGTTGAATGGAGGCTATCGCACCCAAGGTGACGCGAGTGGCGGCTTCCTGTCCAGCAGAAGCGGCGCCTAAGGTGCCGTATAGGGCTATCAGTGCCTGCGCTTGTTGCAACGTCTCTTGTCCGCGCTTAGTCAGTACCGCTGCCCGCCCGCTGCGCTCGAACAGCGCTACGCCAAGCGCTGCCTCCAAACGTTTCATCTGCGCGCTGACGGCGGCTTGGGTCAGGCCGATATGCTGGCCCGCTGCCGCAAAGGTGCCGTGCTGGGCAACGGCGATGAGCGTTTTGAGTTCGCGGATCATGGTGAGATTTTCATCAATAAAATTTGTGAATAGATCAAAAAACAATTGATTTAATTTTTGCATTGCGCCTTTTAGGATAGTGACACGGGTCAAGCGCAGCGCGCTAGCCGTGTACCAACAAAAGCACCTATCAGGAGACATCCATGAGCCTTTCCCCCTTTCACTTAGCCATTCCCGTTTATGACGTCGCTTTGGCGCGCACTTTCTACAACGATGTGTTTGGCCTAGAAGAGGGCCGTTCCAGCGATCATTGGGTCGATTTCGACTTTTTCGGGCATCAGTTGGTGATCCATGAGCACCCCAAAACGCCCGGACAAGAGAGTGCCCACACCAACCCGGTAGATGGTCATAACGTACCGGTGCCTCACTTTGGGGTCATTTTGGAGTGGGACGAGTGGGAAGCGCTAGCCGAGCGCTTGAAAGCGCGTAACACCGACTTTGTCATCGAGCCTTACATTCGCTTCAAGGGCGAAGTGGGCGAGCAGGCCACCATGTTTCTGCTCGACCCCTGCGGCAATGCGCTCGAATTCAAGGCATTCAAAGACAAGAGCCAGATCTTCGCTAAATAGGCAGGGCGTGTCTAAAGGCCACTAAGCGCGCAGCGCCTGCTCCTGGCGACGATGCTGAAGGGGTGACTCGCCAAAGTAGCGCTTATAGTCGCGGCTAAACTGCGGCACACTGCGGTAGCCCACCGCCAGCGCCGCCTGATTCACGTTATGGCTATCTTGCAATAAGAGCTGCTGCGCTTTGATCAAGCGCAGCCGCTTGAGATACTGAGCGGGCGAGGCGCGGGTAATCTGCTTGAAATGCTGGTGAAACGTCGACACGCTCATGTTCGCCTGCTGCGCGAGCCGCTCTACCGAAAAGTCCTCTGCAAAGTGGGTATGTAGCTGCGAGAGCACCTGCACGATGCGTGAATAGTTGCCGTGCCCCTGCACCAGCGCCCTCAAAGCCGGGCCTTGTTCACCTTTGAGCGCTTCGAACACCACGTCACGTATTCGGGCATCGCCCATGGCGCTGCACGCAACCGCATCGTGCAGCGTATGGGCCAAGCGCATGACGGCATCCTGCATCCCTTCGTTCATTGCGACCGATGCCATGGGCAAAGGCGCGGTGCTGCTTGGCGGGTATCCCTCGCCCATCGCGGTGACCATTTCACTGAGCAGTGCTGGGTCGAGTTTGACCGACATACCCAGTAGCGGGGCCTCGGGAGAACCGTACGTTTCGCACTCGAACGGCATGGGCAGCGTCTGGACCAAATAGTGCCCGGGGTTGTAGTGAATCTCTCGGTCGCCCAGATAGCCCACTTTGCGCCCCTGAGCGATGATGATGAGACAAGGGTCATACATCAGAGGTGTACGGACTTGCTGCCTGCCCAGGCAGAGCAGGCTGACGCGATCCAAGCGGGAAGGGCTGGGGCCGTCGCCTTTTACGAGCGGTATGATGAGGTCGGAAAGCGCATTACCAACATGTGCGGTACTGGCCACAAGGCCCTCCTTACGCAAATGAAATCGAATCGTTCGCGAGAATTATGACGTTTTGTTGTGCATTTTTGTTATTTTATTACCCATTTATAGAGAAATAAGCAAAAAAAACGTAGCTTCGTTCATCGCTATCTCCGCCCAGGCAGCCAATAATGAAAACACCTTCCGCCTCTGCGGGATGTATCAAAAAAGGAGTTTTCATGAGCCAAGCAAAATCTTACGCCGCGTTTTCCGCTGACAAGCCGCTCGCGCCGTTTACCTTTGATCGTCGTGAGCCTCGCCCTGACGATGTTGCCATTGAAATCCTTTACTGCGGCGTATGTCACAGCGACCTGCACTTTGCGCGCAACGACTGGGGCATGACCCAGTATCCCGTGGTGCCTGGTCACGAAATCGTGGGCCGTGTGACGTCCGTGGGCAGCGACGTGACCCGTTTCAAAGCCGGTGATTTGGTCGGTGTGGGTTGTATGGTCGATTCCTGCCGCACCTGCTCCGCCTGTCAAGATGGCGTCGAACAGTACTGCTTGGAAGGCTTCACCATGACCTACGGCAGCCCGGACCGCCAAGACGGCACCATGACGCAGGGTGGTTATTCCGACGCCATCGTCGTCAGTGAGCACTTCGTGCTGAAAATGCCGGACGGTATCGATCTAGCCTCAGCAGCCCCCATCCTGTGCGCCGGTATCACCACCTACTCTCCGCTGAAGCATCACGGTGTAGGCAAAGGTCATAAAGTAGGCGTGATTGGTATGGGTGGCCTGGGCCATATGGGGGTCAAACTGGCCAAGGCATTGGGCGCCGAAGTGACAGTCTTCACGCGCTCCGATGCCAAGGTGGAAGAAGCCAAGCGTAACGGTGCCGACCATGTGGTGGTCTCCAGCGACCAGGCGCAAATGGACGCCGTGGCCGAGACGTTCGACTTCATGCTCGATACCGTGCCGGTTCAACACGACTTGAACCCTTACCTCGCATCGCTGAAGTACGACGGTACGCATATTCTGGTCGGCCTTCTAGAGCCCATCGAACCGGCCATCGAAGCATTCAATCTGGTGTTCAAGCGCCGCGTCGTCGCAGGCTCTCTCATCGGCGGTATTGCGGAAACCGAGGAGCTGCTCAAGCTTTGTGCCGAGCAGAACATCTCTTGCGATATCGAAATGCTCGATATCCACAAGATCAACGAAGGCTTCGAGCGTATGGAGAAAGGGGACGTGCGCTACCGCTTCGTGATCGACATGGCGACGTTGAAAGATACCGCTGCCTAAGCCATCGTGCTCCAGCAAGCCCACCGCAAAATGGCGGTGGGCTTTTTTGTTCGTTCGTTATGTCATCTTCGTTGGTAGACAAAGGTCTTAGTGTCTTCATATTACTTCCTGTGATGCTTTACCCTCGTGATGAGTGGGGTGACGACTAAAAAAGCAGAAGGGAACAGAATGATGAAACGACTCTCCATAAAATGGAGCCTGACGGCGGCCCTGGCGCTGCTCGTCGTCATGATTGGCTTGATCAGTGCACTGGGGTTTTACACCAATACAACGAGTGATCGAGCACTCAACGAGATCAATAATATCAACGTGCGGCTTGCCAACTTGGCGAACCGTACTCAAGTGAACGCGCTCAGAGCGCAAACCTTCCTCGACCGTTCGGCCAGCTTCAGTACCCAAGGCAACCCTGACAAAGGGCAGCAGAGCTTAGCCATGGCGGCAGAGGCCGTGGCGGCAGCGCAAACCCGCTTCGCTGAGTTCTCGGCGATCCCGGCCACGCCGGGCAGCGAATTGGCCCAACGGCGTGATAGCGTGGTCGAGGCCTACCATGCCTTTGTGACCGACGGCATCGTGCCGCTCTTGGACGCCGCGCCGTTTCAAATTCAGCGCCAACAGGAGGCGTTGGGGGAGCTGGGAGCCGACCTGGATGTCGCGATGGGCGAGTTCGTGGCCTACACCGAAGCACGCGGCCAGCAGGTCATGAGTCAGGTAGAGCGCTTAGCGACGATCGGCGGCGCGGTGGCGATAGGTTTGCTGCTGTTTTCACTGCTGGCGGCGATCGCCATTCGTATCGCGATGATGCGTGGCGTGGTGAACCCGCTCCAGCAGGCGCTCGGCCATTTCGATCGCATCGCCAACGGTGATTTGACCGGGCGTATCGAGGACCGTGGGCATAATGAAATTGGCCAGCTCTTCATCGGCCTGGCGACCATGCAAGAGAAACTGAAGACGCTGGTCATGTCCCTTCGCAGCAGCAGCGAGCACGTCTACAACGGTGCCAGCGATATTTCATCGGGTAGCCAAGATCTCTCGTCGCGCACCGAGCAGCAGGCCTCGGCGCTGCAGCAGACGGCCTCGAGCATGGAGCAAATGGCCACCACGGTGGGTAAAAATGCCGAGATAGCGCAAGAGGCCGATCAACTGTCGGTCACGGCGTCTCAGTCTGCCGAAGCGAGCGGTGAAGAGGTCGAGCGTACCGTTCAGCTCATGCGTGAGATCGCCGCCAGTGCCGACCGGGTCAACGATATTATCGGGGTGATCGACTCGATTGCCTTTCAAACCAACATACTGGCGCTGAATGCTTCGGTCGAGGCGGCCCGGGCTGGCGAGCAGGGGCGTGGCTTTGCGGTGGTGGCGAGCGAAGTACGTTCCCTAGCGACACGCAGTGCCGAGTCGGCCAAAGAGATACGGGGCCTGATCGAACAGACCACGTCGCAAATCACCACGGGCGCCACTCAAGCCGAGCGCAGCGGGGAGACCCTAAGCCAAACCGTCGATGCCATCCGCCAAGTCACCACGTTGATGGGCGAGATTTCCACGGCAACGCGCGAGCAAAATAGCGGCATCGAGCAGATCAATGCCGCGCTGACGGAAATGGACTCGGTGACGCAGCAAAACGCCGCGCTGGTGCAGCAAACCAGCTCGGCAGCCAGCGCGCTGGAAGCTCAGGCGAGCCAGTTGGCAACGCTGATGGCCACCTTCAGGCTGGCCGAAGGTAGCCAAGCGCCAGCGGCCAGCGCACCCACATTAGCGCAACCGCCGCAGCATGCGCCTGCCAAGCCCGCTACGTCTGCGGCGGCGCCCAACAACGACGATTGGGATGAGTTCTAGCCAAGCAGCCATCTCGAACGTCACGAAACAGGGCGGCTAGAGGGCCGCCCTGATGATGGATGCCGACATCGATAGGAAGGAGCGCGTTTTAGGTGTGGGCGACAACGCGAATACGTACGTAGTCCGCCGTCCAGTTACCTTGGCCGTCGCTTAGGCTATGGGCCAGCAGGTTGAGGGTGTTGTCGAAGATAGCGTCTTTCAGGTCCGGGTCTAACCCGTGAAAGAAGGGACTCGCAAAGGTGTCTAGCCAGCTTGCCATGCCTTTGGGTAGCGGCGTAGGGCGCGGAATGAGTTCGACGCTTTCCACACGAAAACCGACCGTTTGCAGAAGGTTGGTGTACTCCTGTGTGGTCGGAAAATACCAGGGGTGGCGTCCCTTCGAGCTAATGCCGCGAAACTGTAGCGAGGCAATCAGTGCGGTGCAGATCGCTGCCACATTGCCATGGCCACCAAACTCCGCCACGAATCGTCCGCCGGGTTTCAAAGCACGCTTTATTCCCGCCAGCACGGCTTGAGGGTCGAGCATCCAGTGCAGCGCCGCATTGCTGAAGACCGCATCGAACTCGTGGTCGAAGGGCAATTGATGGCCGTCGATCACACGCGCCGTCACCCCTCGCTGTTGGGCGGCGGCGACCATCTCTTCTGACGCATCGATACCCAGCACGTCGGCGCCAAGTTGCATGATGCGCTCGGTAAGCGCACCGTCACCACAGCCCAAGTCCAAAATACGCTGTCCAGGCTGCGGCGATAGCAGGCGCACGACCTCCATACCTAGGTCAGGAACAAAGCTGGCGTGTTCCGCATACCGACCGGCGTTCCATGCCTGACCGGGCGGTGTGTGAGAGGCGTGTGACATATCGGCTTCCTAGCAACGTTAATAGGCCTGAGTATTACAAATAGTATAGCGAGCCTTGGCTATCCCGCGTGCAACAGTGCGTAAAAATTCTTTTATCCACCGTACGTTAACCCGCTCGAGTAGCTACCCAATCTTAGACAATAGCGTTACGCTGAAACCTCACCAGGGAGAGAGCCGGTATGAACCAACAACATCAAGCGGATGATAATTTTGAAGGGGGGGATCAGGGTCGTGAGGCGACCGGCCAGCGCGAACCCACCTCCCAGGCGTCCGGTACTCAGCAGGAAACACGAGAAGCGAATTTGCCTTCAAGAGCGGCCGTGGTGCATCAGCATTTACGCTTAGAAGGGCAAAAAGAGCTCTCGAGAGACTCCATGGCGTTGCTATGGTCAGCCATTGCGGCGGGGATTTCGATGAGTTTCTCCATGGTGGCACGTGGCGTACTGCATGCCCATCTGCCGCAAACCGATATTGGCTTCTTAGTCGAGTGTTTAGGCTATACCGTGGGCTTCATCGTCGTCATTTTGGCCCGCCAACAGTTATTTACCGAAAACACGGTCACCGCCGTTCTGCCTGTGATGAGCCGACCCACGTTACCCAATCTGGGAGCATTGGGCAGGCTATGGGGCGTGGTATTGGTAGGCAACCTGATGGGGGCGGCGCTCTCCTCGTTTACTTTTTTGCACATGCCGATGTTCGACGAAGCGACGCACCAGGCGTTCATCGCGCTAGGAGAGCACATGATGGCCAACACGCCCATGGAAATGTTCTCTAAAGGGATTCTCGCTGGTTGGATGATTGCGACCCTGGTATGGCTGATTCCCGCTGCCGATCAAGCCAAAGTGTGGATGATCATCATCGTGACCTATGTCATGGCGATTGGTGAATTCACCCACATCATCGTCGGCACCAGCGAAGCGCTGTATTTGGTGTTCGATGGCCATATTACATGGTCCGACGCGGTCGTCGGGTTCGCGCTACCGACGCTGGCTGGTAACGTCATTGGCGGTACCTTCATTTTTGCGCTGATCAGCCATGCGCAGATTCGCGGCGACGTCGAGGCGCAGCGAGAGTGTAAGCAGGGCCTGTTCAACCGTCGCCAGCGCTAACTTTCTCAATAGACGATTACTCAGGAGGCAACTGGTATGAATGATGTCATCAAGCTACTGAACGCCCACCGTTCGATTCGTAAATTCACCGATCAAGCGATCCCCCAAGGCCTGCTGCGTGAACTGATTCAAGCGGGCCAAGCGGCGGCAACGTCGAGCCATGTACAGGCCTATACGGTGATCCATGTGAAAGATGCCGCCAATCGAGAAGCCATCGCGGAGCTGGCCGGAGGCCAAGGCTACGTAGCCAGCAGCGCGGCGTTTTTGGTTTTCTGTGCCGATATGAAGCGACCTACGGAAGCGTCTGCGCGCACCGGTGCCAACGTCGAACGCGGTATGACCGAACAGCTCTTAGTGGCCACCGTGGATACGGCGCTGATGGCGCAGAACGTGGCCGTGGCAGCGGAGTCCGAGGGCTTGGGCATTTGCTATATCGGTGGCATTCGCAATAACCCGGAAGCCGTTAGTGAACTATTGCGCCTGCCAGCCCATGTGTATCCCGTGTTCGGCATGTGCCTGGGCTACCCAGCGCATCAGCCGGAAGTGAAGCCGCGTCTGCCCGTTGAAGCGATTCTGAAAGAGGACTACTACACTGAGGATAGCGATCATGTAGCCGCCTTTGACGACACCATGCAGGCGTACTATCAATCGCGTAGTAGCGGTAATAAAAACAGTGATTGGTCGCACAACCTAACCCCTCTATTCGATAGCAAGCTGCGCCCCCATATGCGTGACTTCTTGGTGAAACGCGGCTTTACCATGAAATAAGGAGTCCTCTATGTCTCTACAGCGTGCCTATGTGCTACTGGCCGGGCTTTATAGCCTGTTACCCGTCATGGGCGTCGTGGCGATCTTTGCCGGCGGGGGAACGCCGCTGGCCATGGCGCACTTGTTCTTCGGAGCGCTAGGCGTGGTGGGGCTGTGGGGATACATCTTGAATCGCGCCATGATGAGCCAACGCATGTGGCGGCCGCTGGCAGCGGTCTTGTTGGTCGGTAGCGTGATTCAGCTTGTCATCATGCTGACCATGCCGGTATCGGGCGTACTGTTGACTTGGATGCTGACCAGCAGCATTTTCGCTGTTCTGCTGGCGGTCCTCCTCTACCACTACGGTAACCGCGACCAGCCGTTATGGGCCACCGACGAAGAGCGTGATGCGGCCAAGCGGCTGGCGACGCTGTTGGAGCAGCAGTCGAAAGTCACGCTGGTGTACCGGGAGCCGGGGCATGAAAATAGCGTTAACGTCGTCAAAGCTGGCAACGACTACCTAGCCAACGTGACGCGTCGCTACCAAACGGACGATGAGCATCGACAGGAAACCTTCGAGCGCCGTTTTCGGCATCCTGAAACGCTCGTGTATTTTGTCGATAAGTTTGCCAGCATCTCGCCCACTAGCGTTTCGACGTCGTCCTCCATGACGCCTGCCGTTTAGGGGAAACGTCTATCGGCAGCGGGGCAGAACGATGCCAAAAGCTGCACAGCCAGCTGCGTTTTGATGGTGTGGTACAGCGGGACGATGCGCTTGGGAAGATGCGCCTCCGCTACCCGCTGGTCGATGTAGTAGGGCGCTCGGCTGCCGCAATAATTGATCACCCCACCTACTTGTTGAAAATGCAGTCCGGACGCTTTCAATAAACGGCTAAAGCGAGGCTCCAACATGGCAAAGACATGGTGGCGCCCGCTCAACCCCACCATGGCCGTGGCGGCAAGAAAGAGGCTAAGACTCAACAAGGCCGGGCTCTCTTTGATGCTTTCGTAAGGCGTTTGAGCCGTTGGTGAAGTCGAAGGGAAGTCCTGAGAGGCAAGCTCAGGACGCGAGAGCGGTTTTTTCCGCACGGTGGGGTGGACGGCCAATCGCGACACTTCGCACGTTTTGTCAGAAGAAAAGGCATGTGGATGGGTATCAGGCATGAAGAGAGGAGCAGGATAGTACGCTTCCAACGGTAGGGAACATAAAGGTCGACCAAGGACGGGTTCGATCAACACGACCCTGACGCAGCCCACGTCGATACCCGTCGCGTTATGGTGAAGCAAGCAGAGCAGCGAGTGTTGATCGTGTGCGTCGCACTCGATGTTCAGCGTGTTTTCATTACCAATGGCATAGTTGAGTTCTTCGATGAAGACCGCGTGGCGCAGCGCAAACGCTCGATATTGTTCGTCTGGGGTCTGGGCAATGATCAACGTAAAGTGGTCATTGAAAAACGTTGGGCTAAACGTGCTCTCTTGAAGCGTATCAGGTGACGTCATGGTGGGTTTTATTGTCGTTATCCCCATCGTTCATCCTCTCAGTAGCTGCGCTAGGGGCAGTGGCTTGCCTACATGAAAGCCTTGCCCGTATGTAATACCGTACCCTTGTAGGATAGGCAGTAGCGGCGCTTGGTCGACGAACTCTGCAATGGTTTGCTTGCCAAACCCTTTGGCGATGTCGGCTATGGCTTTCACGATGGTATGGCTATCGGGATTGATCAATAAGCTACGAATGAACGAGCCGTCTATTTTGATGTAATCCACCGGTAGCTGGCCCAAATAGTGAAAGCTGCTAAAGCCAATACCGAAATCGTCCAATGCCGTGCGGCAGCCTAAATCGCGCACCGTTTGTAACACGTTGCGTGCGGTCGAAAAGTCGGTGATCGCAGCGGTTTCGGTGACTTCGAGAATCAAATGATGAGGGTCAGCGCCACTACGCTGCAGCTCGTCGGTTAGATACTGCTTTAGCTCCAGGTCATGCAGCGACTGCCCTGACAGATTCACCGCCAAGGAAATACCGCGATCTTGCAGCGTACCAAGCGCTTGCACGCTATGCTGGATGACCCATCGGTCCAGCGGCACCACCAAGCCACTCTGTTCGGCAATGGCAATGAAGTGCTGTGGAGCGATCAGGTTGCCGTCGGGATGGCGAAGACGCAGCAGTACTTCATAATGTTTGATATCTTGATCGGCCAAACGCACGATGGGTTGTACCATCAGTTCGAAGCTGTCGTTTTCCAGCGCGTGATGCAACTGCTCTACCCAATACACGCGATCCTGTAACTCGTCTTTTGCGTTTTCGGCCTGGGATAGGAGATACCAACGCTGGTGAGTGCTCTCCTTGGCTTTGTACATCGCCATGTCGGCGCTCGCCAGCAGATCGGCGGGGTTGCGCCCGTGAAGTGGGAAGAGCGCAATGCCCATGCTGGCGGAGATATGGTGCTTTCTGCCCGCCGATTGGAAACCGATCCCGCTTAGCAGCTGATGAATATACCCCGCCATGCTAATGGCCTGCTCGCTGCTGACCCCTTCCAGCAGCAGCGCGAACTCATCCCCACCCAGGCGTGCAATGATGCTGCGCTGGCCAAGGTTCAAGAACAGCGTCTCGGCGACCTCGCGCAGAAGATGATCGCCAACGTGGTGGCCGCTGAGCTCGTTGATCTCTTTGAACTGATCCAAATCCAGCAGCAAGATGGCGCCTTCGCCGTTGTGCAACAGCGCATTTTGCAGGGCATCCTGAAAATAGCGGCGATTGAACAGCTCCGTGAGCGGGTCGCGTTCTGCTAACCAAATCAGCCGCTCTTCGGCTGCTTTGCGTTCGGTAATGTCCAACCCTACCGAAATGCACAGCGCCTCTTCCCGGGGGCTAGCGGGCAGGACGGAGTGGTACCACGCAACGATGCAGCAGCGTTTATCGGCGGTTTGTAGGGTTTTCTCTTCCTGGCGTGGCGTGGACGATGCGGAATCGAACGACGCATCTTTTGCCATGAAGCGTCCCGGCAGCGCCGTGTGGCGGGCTTGATCGAAAATATCGCTAAAGTAGCGGCCAATGAGTTCGCTATCTTTCAGCGCCAAGCGGGCGCGGGTGTAGTCGTTGACCCGCCGAATACGCCCTTCCTGGCTGTGTACCACGATAAATACCTGAGCGGTATCTAGCAGACTGTTGACGAAATCTCTCTCATGAGCCAGCTCGTCGATACGCTCGGCCAACTGGCGGCTGTTTTCGGTCACGCTGGCTTCCAAGTTCGCTAACTGGTTCGCCAGCGTGCGAGTCGCGCGCTCAACCACATCGATTTCGTTGGAGAGCCGTGGCGTGCGCGCAGGCAGTTTGCCGCGTACTTCCGTAAAGTCCCTTCTGGCCAGCGCCGGTAACAGCGCGGCTACTCGACGTAGGCGCGCCATGGGACCCAGTAGAATGGCGAGGAGTAACAGCTGAGCAGCCAGCCAGCCTGCTACGCCGAGCAGCAGCAGCGTATTGGTGGCTTTCTGAATCGCGACGACCTGCGCCGTCACATCGGAAATCAGCAGAAAATAGCCGGTGCTGCGCCAGTCGGCATCGTTCTCCATGTATACGGCGCTGAGTTCTAAGTCGCGCTGCGCGTAAGACAGGTTGAGCGGCCGTTTGGCCAGTTCCGCAATGGGCGCCGAGCGCGCCGCGCGTTCCAGCAGAGGCAGCGTCGTCTCGCGGCTGGTAAGGGCAACCAAGTGGCCATTCCACTCCGACAGTTGGCGGCTCGCCTCTAAGCGGTTCGTGCCGGTGTAGCCCGCCACTAGTAGGGCAACCTCACTACCAGAAACTTCCCTGGCTTCCCGGGTCACGTCAGCCAGCGAACGAGACAGCACCACCATGCCAATGCTGCTGCCTGCCAATAAAATAGGCACGGCGGCGAACTGCTGACAGGTCAGCCCGCAGCGCAGCGTGGTCATCGGGGCCTCGCTTGACAGCACCTCGTCGACCCAGCCCTCGACGGGTATATCTAACGGGGGGTGGTTGCCACCGGAGTGGCCGAGCAACCGTCCCAATGGGTCGAACACAAAGACCTCGTCCACACCCGCCTCCAATTGCAGCGGTGGCCACTGATCGCGTAGCGCGTCATCGATGGCGGTAACATCGCCGATGGACAGTGCCTCGCCGAGGGGGGCTGCCGAAGCAGTGAGCCCCGCCAACTGGCGTAAGTTATCAGCAGAGCGTTGAAGGGCAAGGCGTATCTCGCGCTGCTGGCGCTCGTGATGGGCCACGCGGCTATTGGCAAACTGTTGGGTCAGGTGGTGATGCCCAAGCCAAATGAGCAGTGCCACCAACGTCAGCAACAGAAGGCTGCTAAGCGCGGTGACCCGCCAAGCGAGGCTAAACCGATGACGTGCTGGTAAAGAAGAAAACCGACTCATCACAGCAGTTCCCGATCAGGTCCATGGGTTAGAAGCGCAGCGATAGTTGAAAAAGCAGCATATTCCAGCGTTGGCGTGTGGCGTTGGCGTCTGGATTGTCTTGATTGGGTAGCCAGCCAGTGCCATCCACCGCGTGGTACTCGCCTGCCAACATCAGCCTGGGCGTGGGCGTCCACTGCACGCCCAGTGTCAGGTCGTCGGCAAACTGTGAATGGGCCGGGCCAAGGCCTGCCTGCTGATAGCGCTGGCCCGAGCGGTCGTCAGTGTCGTTGATCAAGCGATCGAAACGGACCAGCCCGCTCCAGGTAGGCGTAAAGCGGTACTGATATTGCACGTACCAGCTCTCGCCGGTGATATCGAAGGTGCGCGGCAAGGAGTCGCCGTCGAGGGACTGTTGGCGACGCGCGTACTCGGCGGTCAGGCTCCAGTACTCATCGTTGTACTGAAGCGAAGCGATCCAGGGCTGGAACTCGAAATCGGCAGCCTGTCCGCCAAGCGATGTATCGAGGTTCACCGTGGCGGTACTTAGCGCCGCGACCCACTGACCGGTAGGGTCTTCGAAAAGCAGTTGGGCAATCGCGGAAGGCTCTGCCGCCGAGACATCCTGCGCCGCACCATTGAAGAGCTGGCGCGTGAGCGTCGAGCCGGTTTGCGGGCGGCCAAGCCCACTGCGAAAACGCAGCGTGCCTGCGTCAGTGTAGGCTTCCCAATAGACGCTCACGCCATCGGCGGCCAGGCCCAGGGCGCGGGTGCGATCGAAATAGATAGATTGCGGCAGTAAGATACTGGGCCGTGTGAACGCCACGTCGCGGGTTTGGTTGTAGAGTCCGAAAGGGTTCTTGAAACGTCCTAGCTGAATGCCCACCGTGCGTGAGGTATTGGAGCTCATTTGATAGTCGATGACGCCGTAATCCAGCGTGGGCTCGGCATCCTCGGTGTCGCCGCCAGCGCGGCGGCTCAACAGTTGGGCGGCCACCAGCACCTTACGGTGAGGACGAAACGACGCGTTCAACCCAAGCTCGGTGAACTCCAGGCTGCCTGCGTGATCGCTACTGGCACCAAAAAAATCGTTATCATCGGTGACCACCAGCGCTTGGCTAAGAAAGCCATGTACCTGCAGCGTATTGCTTGGGTGGTCGTCACCATGGGCGCCCAAGGGCAGCAGCGTCAGCAGCCCCGCAGCCAGCCATGACGTGAGTGGGGAACGTTCACTCCATTGAAATAACACGGACGCTCTCATCCAGGTACTCCCTTTCAAGGTAACCCAGCGCGCCGGGTGTGCTAGCGACTTGCTGACGCATGTCGGCTTGGTCGCGTGCTCGGTTAGGGGCTTGCCCCATGCCGGAAAATACCATTCTGTCCCATGCTAACTGTAGTTGATGGGGATAGACCCCCAACTGCTCTTTGCTAAATCGACCGTGAACCGGGTCCCGATTGGGTAGCACGTACACTTGCGCAGCCTGTCCGTTGGGCCAAGTGCGCTGGCGCATGGCGAACATGGCGCGCGCGGTATCCCGGCTAACGTTGGCAGTGCCCACCGACGGGTGGGCAATCAAAACGATCGTGTTCGGTAATTCGTTGGGCTGGGCTGACGCGGGGGTAAAAAGCAGGCCAATGGCTATGAGCGCTGTCAGTGAAGCGCTCAGCAGCGTACGTCGCGGCCTCTTAGACGGCATGACCTAAGGGGTGTCCGTGCTGGCCAAACGTCAGCGTGATGCCTCCTGTGGGGAGTGCCCACCCATTAGCTGTGAATGAATAAATGACGCGTCTCCCTTGCGACGTACGACCAAAAAAGAGCAGCCAGAGCCAAACGCTTATCGACTGTATTCAACGACGCAAGCGACACGCAATGGCAAAAACTGACCAGGGTGTCATGGTAATTTACATCACCTTTCGCATGCGTGCGTTGGCCTGTATCAACGGTGGTGTAGGTAGCCTGGCTTACTCGCTGACGAGCTCCAGCAGGCGATCAGGATAATCGGTAAACAGGCCATCGACGCCTAGCGCCATCAACCGCTTCATCTCGTCCTGCCCATTGATGGTATACACGTGAACCGACAGGCCATGTGCCTGCGCCTGACGAACAAAATCAGCATCGATGACCTCGTGGCCCCGGTAGGCGGCATTGGTGCCAATCCCCACGGCGTATTCGGCAATGCGCTCGAAATCCTCATCTCGGATGCTGTCGGCCCCCGGCGTGGTGTCGTTCCACTCGGTCAACGTGGCGCTATCCTGCTCGCTTGGGGAGTACCAGAGCAGTTGAATGAGCGGCACATGGGGGTTCGCCGTACGCACTTTGAGCAGGCTCTCTTGGTCGAACGACTGCACCAGCACACGGCCTTGCTCGATCATGTCGTAGGCTTCCAGGCGTTCGACCAAGGCTTCTTCCAAGCCAGGGTTGAGGTCGGGGGATTTGGTCTCGATGTAATAGCGGGTTGTATGACCGAAATGATCGAACAGCTCGTCCAGCGTCAGGATTTGCGCGCCGCGATACTCCTCTTCCGTACGCTCGGGGTGGGCCTCGTGGAACCATGTCCCCGTATCCAGCGTTTTTAACTCGGCCAAGGTGTAATCGTGAATATGGCCTTCGCCGTCGCTGGTACGCTCGAGGGTGTCATCGTGAAACAGCACCACCTCGCCATCGGCGCTGAGCTGCGCGTCCAACTCTAAATAGTCTACGCCCCAACGGTGGGCGAGTTCGTAGGCCGCTAACGTACTTTCCGGTGCGTGGCCGCTTGCGCCGCGGTGGGCAATCACCTGGAAACTAGTTAAATCCTCACGCTGCTGTTTCAACGGCGTATCGTTTGCCGCCGTAGCAGCGGTAGCAATGCCCGTGATCACCATCGGAGTCATCAACAGAGCAGTCATCAGGGAATAGCGCGACATGAACACTCCTTGAAAACGAGTCATAACGAAGGTCATGTAACGACCTTAACCTCGCCACATGACAAACGCACGCAGCGTCGTTGGGAATAGTGCACTGACCGTTGAATCAGTAACGGAAAACGTAAAAGCGACCAAGCATCGCCGAATGTTTTAGTCTGCTGGATAGCGTTATCAAAAAGAACCACTATAGAGGTGCGTTATGACCCAACCGCTCAGCGTCGGAGCGCGAGTTCTGCGTTTTGTCATCGCTTTGTTAGCAGGCGTTATCCTGGGGAGCGTGGTGCAGACTCAGATCAATCTGGCAGCACTACAAGCGTTAGGCGTGGCTATCCCGTTTAGCGTAAGAGCATCGACTACCGGGAAAGATCTCATCCACTTTGCCCCCCTTTATGCAGCCGTACTGCTGCCTGGGTTTGCCATGTCACAGGTTGCTGCTGCGCTGATAGTTCGCCGAAAGGTGAGGAAGTGTCGCGCGCTGATTCACGCCTTAGCGGCCGTGGTCGGGCTGTGGGTCACTTTTTGGCTGGCGAATGCCTTTGCGCCCATGCCCACGTTGATTGCGGCGACTCGCGGGCCGTTAGGGTTGGTAGCCATGCTGGCTACGGCAGGGCTTGCGGGGTGGCTGTTGGCAGTGCTCACACGTGACAGGAGTAACGCTCGAGGGGCGGCCAACATAGCCGTGATGGCAGGGGCGTTACTACTGCCCGTGGCACCTTCGGTAGACGCTCAGCCTGCTCAAAGCACCTACCAAATAGACATTTTAACGGAGGGCTTGGCGCATCCGTGGTCGCTGGCATGGTTACCTGATGGGCATATGCTGGTCATCGAGCGCCCTGGGCGTCTTCGGCTGTTAAGCGCGCAGGGCGAGACACTGGTGGAGTCGCTGGGGGGTATTCCCGACGTTTATGCCTCTGGGCAATCGGGCCTTTTTGATGTGCTGTTATCACCCCAATTCGAGCAAGACCAGCAGCTCTATCTTAGCTATGCCTGTGGCACCGCTAGCGCTAACCACACGTGCTTGGCGAAAGCGACGCTCGGGGAGAATCGCTTGGAGCAAGTGGAAGAGATATTTCGCGTACACCCAGCAAAAAGCGGCGATGCCCACTTTGGCGGCCGCCTCGCGTGGCTTGCGGATAGCACCTTGATCATGACCCTAGGCGATGGATTTGATAACCGCGAAGAAGCGCAGCGAACGACCAGCCATATTGGCGGGATTGTGCGCCTGAATCCTGATGGCAGCGCTCCAAGCGATAACCCCTTCATCGCAGATGCCAACGCACTGCCAGCGCTTTACAGCATTGGCCACCGCAACGTGCAGGGGCTGGTCTTCGATAACGCCAATCAACGTCTCATCGCCCACGAGCACGGCCCACGAGGCGGCGATGAGTTAAACGTGATCACCCCAGGAGGCAACTACGGCTGGCCTATTGCCACTGGTGGGCTAGATTACACCGGCGCTCGGGTATCCCCGTTTGAAGCGTACCCCGGCATGCTGCCACCTGCGCTTGAATGGACGCCCTCCATCGCGCCTTCCGGTCTAGCGCTATACCAAGGTGAACTGTTTCCCGAATGGCAGGGCGATCTACTCGTCGGTTCGTTGGTCAATCGTGAGGTCCGCAGGGTGCGGCTGCGTGAAGACGGCGGCGCAGAAGAGGTAGAGAGGCTGTTCGGTGAACTCGATGCCCGAATTCGCGATGTGCGGGTCGGCCCCGAAGGGGCGGTGTATCTGCTCACCGACAGCCCAGATGGGCAACTACTGCGGGTGGTGCCCCGTTAATCAACTAAACTGAATAAAGAAAGCGCTAACAGGTAGGTTGCTCAGGAGATGTCATGATTCATAAGGAACATCACCGCTCTCATCGGTCGGGCTGGTTAAGGGCCGCTGTACTAGGCGCCAACGATGGCATTGTGTCGACTAGCAGCTTGATTTTAGGGGTAGCCGCAGCGGCTACGGCACAAAGCGATATTTTGCTGGCGGGGGTGGCAGGGTTAGTCGCTGGGGCGATGTCGATGGCGGCGGGGGAGTACGTCTCAGTCAGTTCGCAATCGGACACTGAGCGGGCCGATTTGGCCATGGAGCGGAAGGCGTTAGCGCACCATTTCGATGACGAAAAAGAGGAGCTGGCCGCCATCTATGTCGAGCGTGGCCTGACGCCTGAGCTGGCCCACCAAGTCGCGGAGCAGCTGATGCAAAAAGATGCCTTGGGGGCACATGCGCGGGATGAAATCGGCATTACCGATGTGAGCCAAGCGCGGCCATTGCAGGCAGCGTTCTCATCGGCGGTGATGTTTACCCTCGGTGCGCTGCTACCGCTACTCGTCGCTTGGTGGGCACCCTTAGTGCTGCTGATACCTCTCGTTGCCATTGCGTCATTGGCGTCGCTGGCGCTGTTGGGTGCACTGGCCGCCAAAGTGGGCGGTGCGCCAGTGCGTACCGCCGCCTTACGGGTGCTGTTTTGGGGTGCGCTGGCCATGGCGTTGACATCGCTGATTGGCCGATTGTTTGGCGTTATGGCATAACCTGTATATGTCCATCGCTTGTAAGGAGAACGCGCATGCTGGCCTATACCATGGTGGGAACGAAAGACCTCGCGCGTGCTCTGCGGTTCTATACGCCGCTGTTCAATGCCATGGGGCTGGATATTTGTTGGCAAGATGATAGTTGCGTCTCATTTGGTGACCCGGACGATGTCAACGTGCCCCAATACTTCGTAGGCTACCCCTTCGATGGTCACGAGGCCACCGTCGGCAATGGCACCATGACCGCTTTCCAATTCGCCGATATCAAAGAGGTCGATACGCTGCATCACCTCGCCCTGGAAAGCGGCGGAAGCGACGAAGGCGCACCGGGCTTTCGACCGCAGTATGGCGACGGTTTCTACGCCGCCTATGTGCGCGACCCCGATGGCAACAAGCTGGCGTTCGTGGTGTATCCGCACCGAGTAGGGCTTTGATTACTGGCCCTGCTGAGCGAGTCGATCAATCAGCCACGCTGCCTCTTTAGGGTGACTCAAGCGGATGAACTGAATATGTCGATAATGAGGGTTCACCATGTCGGCAAAGTAGCGACGCCGATTCGAGCGCCAGTTCGTCAGCATCCAGACCAAGATGGAGTCACGGCTCATAAACGTCTTGCGAAAGCTTTCTCGATTGCCGGTGCCCGGCCAAAGCTCTTCATTGCTAACAATACGAGTAATGGCGCGACAAAGGCTTTGGCCAAACACGCGCCAAAAACCGTAATCTAGCCAAATCACCAGGTCGACATCGCGCCATTTAATGTCTCGGGTACGATTGAAGTTGCCGTCGAGTATCCAGCCGGTTGTCGATTCATGTAATGCGTTACTGAGTTTGTCGAAAAACTCAGCATCGGGCGTCGCTTGCCAATGATCTTTCCAGAAAAGCTGGTCCATCTGAATATGAGGGACGTCGAGTGTTTCAGCGAGCCTTTTTGCCAGCGTACTTTTACCGGATCCGCTAGTACCGACGACATTGATCTTCATCATGACAGCCTGCCAATAAACGGCGCGACAGCTTAAACAGAGCACAATAAGTGCGCAAGCTGGGCGTGCGCGTTTAGCTGTTCTGAATACTCAAGCGTCCTACACCAGGGGCGCAACTCTTTAACTCATTGCGTAACCAGTCAGCCAGCGCTTCGCTGCGGCGGGCGTTGGTGTGTTTGGGTAGCCATAGGCAAAGTCTGGCCGGGGTTTCGATGCTGCCCCAGGGGGCGACTAGCCGGCCGCTGTTTAGGTCGTCCTCCACCAGTAGCCTAGGGGCGATAGCTACCCCCAAGCCCGCTACGGCGGCTTCCATTAAGTAATAAAGGTGCGCGAAGCCTTGGCCCTTCTTCAGAGCCGTTTCCAAGGTGCTGCCATTCAACTTTTGAGCGGCTGCCCACTGGGGCCACGCTTGGGGGCGCGAGGCGGTATAAAGGAGCTTATTGGCAAATAGCGTTGCCGGATCAGCGTTTTGGCAAGCGCAAGCCAAGCGGGGGCTGGCGACGGCGCAAATTTCCTCAGGCATCAGCGTGATCAATTCACCCTCTTCAGGCCAGGGCGGTTCGAAAAAGGCCAGCGTGACACTGGTTTCCGGCTGCCCAGGCTGCTCGGCATCGCTCACCACCACCTGAAGTTTTAGCTCCGGCAGCGCTTGGTTCAAGCGGTCTAAACGAGGAATCAGCCAGCGGGCCAGCAGACTGCCGGGGCAGGCCAGGGTAAACGGCGCTTCTTCCACCTCATGCTTGAGCAACGTGCAACTATCCCTCAGTTTTGCAAAGGCTTCGCCCACGCCGCTTTGCAGCCGCTCGCCGTGGTGGGTAAGTACCAACCCGCGCCCGGACTTGGTGAACAGCGCCACGCCAAAATGCTCATCCAGGCTCTTTAGCTGGCGACTTACCGCGCCGTGGGTCACGCTCAGCTCATCGGCAGCAGCGGTCACGCTGCCTAGCCGGGCAGTAGCTTCAAAGGCGCGCAGGGCGCTCAAGGGCGGCAGGCTGTGTTGCATGGGGTCTCCTGAAACAGTTGCGTAAAACTCACAGGTGTTTGCCATCTTATCGATTTTTCTTCCCGCCTGCCTGCGCTAACGTCATTACAACCCTAAATCGCACCCAAAACGCAGAGGTCGTGATGAACCAACCTTTAACCTTGCCCGATGCCAACGGGTTGTTTGGCAGCTTTGGCGGCCGCTTTGTCGCGGAAACCCTGATGCCGCTGATTCTCGAGCTGCAGGACGAGTACGCCGCTGCAAAAAATGACCCCGAGTTTCAGCGCCAGCTCGCCTATTTCCAGGGCGAGTATGTAGGGCGCCCCAATCCGCTCTACTTTGCCGAGCGCCTCACCGAGCACTTCGGCGGTGCCAGCATTTACCTCAAGCGTGAAGAGCTGAACCACACCGGCGCACACAAGATCAACAACTGTATTGGCCAGGTACTGCTGGCCAAGCAGATGGGCAAGAAGCGCATCATCGCGGAAACCGGCGCAGGCATGCACGGCGTGGCCACCGCCACCGTGGCGGCCCGCTTTGGGTTGCCCTGCGTGATCTACATGGGCGCCACCGACATCGAGCGCCAGCAGCCCAACGTGTTCCGGATGAAGCTGCTGGGCGCGGAGATCGTGCCGGTCACTTCCGGTACCGGCACGCTCAAGGATGCCATGAACGAAGCGCTGCGCGACTGGGTCACCAACGTCAACGACACCTTCTACATCATCGGCACCGTGGCAGGGCCGCACCCGTACCCGGCCATGGTGCGCGATTTTCAGGCGGTGATTGGCCACGAAACCCGCGCCCAGATGCTCGAAAAGCAGGGCCGCCTGCCGGATTCGCTGATTGCCTGCGTGGGCGGCGGTTCCAATGCCATGGGCCTGTTCTACCCGTTCATCAACGATGACAGCGTGCACATGGTCGGCGTGGAAGCGGGCGGTAAAGGCGTCAAGAGCGGCCTGCACGCCGCCAGCCTGAACGGCGGAACGCCAGGTGTCCTACACGGCAACCGCACCTATCTGTTGCAAAATGAAGACGGCCAGATTATCGACGCTCACTCGATTTCCGCCGGGCTCGATTATCCCGGCATCGGCCCCGAACACGCCTGGCTGCACGAACAGGGGCGGGTCGAGTACGTCTCTGCCACCGATGACGAAGCGCTGGAAGCCTTCCAGATCTGCTGCCGCCAGGAGGGCATCATCCCCGCCCTGGAAACCGCCCACGCCCTGGCCGAAGTGGCTAAGCGCGCGCCGACACTGCCCCGCGAGCACCTGATGGTGGTCAACCTCAGCGGACGCGGCGACAAGGACATGAACAGCGTGGCCGAGCATTTAGGCGACCGCTTCGGCATGACACATTCATGAGCGCGACCCAGGAGAACACCATGAACCGTACCTCTCGACTCGACGACTGCTTTGCCGCGTTCAAAGAGCAAAACCGGCCCGCGCTGATCAGCTACCTCACCGCCGGCGACCCGGACGCCGAGACCTCCCGCCGCCTACTGCACGGGCTGCCGGAGGCCGGTGTGGACATCATCGAGCTGGGCATGCCGTTCAGCGACCCCATGGCCGATGGCCCCGCCATTCAAAAGGCTGCCCTGCGCGCCCTGAAAAATGGCCAAACCCAGGCCAAAACGCTGGACATGGTGCGCCAGTTCCGTGAACAAAACGGCACGACTCCCATCGTGCTGATGGGCTACTACAACCCGATTTACTGCTACGGCGTCGAGCGTTTTCTCAGTGACGCCGCACAGGCAGGGGTAGACGGGCTGATCGTGGTGGACCTGCCTCCCGAGCACGACGAAGAGCTGTGCCAGCCCGCCGCTCAGCACGGCATCGATTTCATCCGCCTTGCCACGCCCACCACCGATGCCAAGCGGCTACCCAAGGTGCTGGCCAACGCTTCCGGGTTCATCTACTACGTTTCCGTGGCGGGTGTGACGGGCGGCAGTGCCCCCACACCCGAGCGTCTGGAAAGCGCCGTGCACCAGCTGCGTGAACACACGCCGCTACCCATTGCCGTGGGCTTCGGCATTCGCACCGCCGAACAGGCCGTCACCATTGGCCGCTTCAGCGACGCCGTGGTCGTAGGCTCCGCGCTGGTAGATTGCATCGAACACGCCAGCAGCGGCGATGACGCCGTGGCGCGGGTGCATGGGCTTGTAAAAGAGCTGGCGGAGAGTGTGAGAGGCTGCCGAGAAGCCCAGCAGGAACATGCCAGTTTGCCAGCCTGAAGGAAGTGGGAAAGCGCTATCAAAAACACAGAGCGGGCCATGATGGCCCGCTCTGTGTTTTACTGAATCCACCACGCCCAACTTGCCGTCGTTTCTAGAAAACAGGCATCATCCACGTTTGACGGCGGGATAACGTCACGTGTACTCAAACAGAGGAAAACCATGGGCAAGCTCTTTTCGTTGCTGGTACTGCTGGGGTTGGGCTACGCAGGACTCTATTTCTACTACGGCGTGGTGATCGAGAAGGAAGTCGAGCAGCAGCTAGAAGCCCGTGGGCTGTCATCGGTGAGCGTGGATGACGTCGAGTACGATTGGCTGGCCCCGGTGAGCGACAGCGCCAACATTGCCGTGACGCTTAGCTACCGTGGCTCCCAGGCAGCAGTCAATGTGCAATTACAAGGCCACCCGCTGTTCTCTGATGACGTCACGTTACAGCTCGATAGCCTGCAAGCGCTGCGCTTGGGCCTTAGTTTCGGTCAATAAGATTTCTGAAAGGACACCCCCATGTTTACCGGCCTGAGTGCGTTTCCGCTGACCCCCATGAACGAGCAGGGCATCCACGAGCGGGAATTCATCCGGCTAGTGAGCCGTTTGGCGCAAGCGCAGGTGGATTCCATCGGCGTGCTGGGCTCTACCGGCAGCTACGCCTATTTGAGCGTGGAAGAGCGGGCCCGAGTGGCCAAGCTGAGCGTGGAAAACGCCGTTGGGATGCCGGTGGTGGTGGGCATTGGCGCGCTGCGCACTCGCGATGTGCTGGCCAATGCCGAACATGCCCAGCAGGCCGGGGCGAGCGGGCTACTGTTAGCGCCTGTTTCTTATCAAAAGCTGACCGATGACGACGTGTTCAACCTGTTCAGCACCATCAGCCGCGCTATCAGCGTACCGCTGTGCGTGTACGACAACCCTGGCACCACGCACTTTACGTTCAGCGACGAACTGCATGGGCGCATTGCCGAGCTGCCCCAGGTGCGCTCGATCAAAATTCCGCCGGTGCCCAACCATCTAGACGAGGCCAACGCCCGCGTGGCGCGGCTGCGGGCGCTGATTCCCGAGGACGTGACCATCGGCATCAGCGGCGACCCCGCCGCCGCCACGGGCCTGCTGGCAGGCTGCGAGGCGTGGTACTCGGTGATCGGCGGGCTCTACCCAGAACTCGCGCTGGCGCTCACCCGCGCCGCCCAAGCGGGCAACGCCGAAGAAACCCAAGCCCGTTCCGACGCCTTGGCCCCGCTATGGGCGCTGTATCACGACTATGGTGGCAGCCTGCGAGTGGTGGCGACCATGGCCGAACTCACTGGCCGCGTGAGTGCCCCCTGCCTGCCTCAGCCGCTGAACACCCTGCAAGGGGAGGCCCGCCAACAGGTGGCAGCGGTGATCGAAACTCTGGGCCTTTACTAAACCGCATCGAGCGAAGCGCACGTGGTTTACAGCCCTTGCGCCCCACGCCGCAGCCAGTCGTGGACGAATGCCAGCTTGCGCAGGGCCACATCGGAGAGCACGAAAGGATAGAGATCCGACAGGCCCATCGAGCGATTCACGTGGTTCACGCCCGCTACCAAAGAGGCCGCAATATGTATCAGCCGCTCGGCGTCCGGCTCGGCGTAGGCATCCCAGTTGTGGTCGTCCGGTAGCGCGGGCGAGGTCATGCCCGAGGATACGAAGCTGTCGGTGATATCCGTCAGGTGCAGCAGGTGCGAGGCGGTTTCTGCCCAATCCTCATGGGGGTGGGAAGAGGCATAGGTGGAAAGAAAGCGCGTTTGCCAATCCGCCGGCGGGCCGTTTTGGTAGTGGCGCTGCAGCGCCGCCGGGTAGTCTTCCCGCTCATCGCCAAACGTCTCGCGGAAGGCCGCCAGAAAATCCTCTCGCAGGCTAAGCCGCCACCACAGCATATGGGCGATTTCATGGCGCATATGGCCAATCATGGTGCGGTAGGGTTCATCCAGCGCCTCTTTACGGGTGGTGCGCAGCACGGCATCCGCTTCCGCCACGCTAATCGTCACCACGCCCCCCACGTGTCCCATGGGCACCGGCGTACCGCCTTCTGCCAACATATGAAACACCGGCGGCGCGCCCGGGTCTTCCGGGCGAAACCAGTGCCAGCGGCCCAGATTATCGATGACCCAGCGCTTGGCCGCCTCGGTGTGCGCCCAATGGGGTATCGCATCGGAAATGGAAGGGTCTGGCGCCAGGGCGGTCATCGCGCAGGCGCGACAGAACTCGCCCTGCTTCGGGGCAATCCAGTTACAGCCAATCACCTCGCGGTTGGCACAGAAGGGCGGCATGGGAATGAACGCCCGCGCCTGGGGGTCGTAGGCTACCGGCACACCATCCGCCGTGACCAAATTATCGAACCAGAGTGAACCGGCACCGACCGGATTAGAAAACACGCGCATAGGCCGGGTATCTCAAGAGAAACGAAGCTTCAGTCTAGGAGCCGAGGCCAAGGGACGCCAACGGCGATTGCGTAAGGATGAAAGGAGCGTGGTTTCGATGTGAAGAGCGCACCCAAAAAACGTTTCTTGAACGCCAGGCGTGCCAGTTCATATGCCAGTCATAGTGAATAAAAGTAGGTGTTTCTTAGACGTTATCTTCACCAATAGTTAGGCGTGAGTTTTACTTAATAGCGAGCTAATTAAAAGCATATTGAGTGAAAAAACTGTTTTCCCAATAAATATGTTCAACACCGTCAAAAGCGCGTCGATCAACCTACATGCTTTCATTTATATATTTTTATTAACACTTTGTTTTGTATGGATTTTATATTTGTTCACGATTGCAGCAGCGATTTTTGTAAGACATCCGCCATTTGTTTTGTAGGATATTTGCTATCTGTTGTGTAAGACATTGTCTGTGTCGTAAAGCCCTCGATGCCCCAGCCAACGGATAACGCGCATTGCCTCTTTGAACGTGCCTCATCTCGGCACTTTTCTTGACGCAATGACACTCCTTTTATCAAAGCGGTTCGCTGCGGACTAATGAGAATAATGGCCATGCTATATCTTAAAAAAAGCGTGAAAAGACGGCTGGCGGTGAGTTTGGGCGCCTGTGTTGTCATGCTGGTCGCTGTTGGAGTATTCGGTCTCTACCATTTAAGCAAAATGAACGATGCCATTACCCGAACGTTCGAAGGCAACGTGCTGACACTGGTCGACCTGGGGGAAGTGAACGAGGCACTGCTTAGCACGCGCGTAAAAATCACGGCGGAGCAGCGCGACCGCAACCCTGCCTCTGCCGTGACGACACGGCAAGAGATCGCCGAGAACGATGCCCTGATCGATGCCGCTTGGAACGACTATTTCCCCAAGCGGGTGTCTGACGAGGTCGAACGCGGTATCGCCGAAGAGTTCATCGCGTCGCTGGCGGTGCTGCGCGCGGGAATCGATGAGGTGAACACAGCGATGATCGACGATGATTTCGACGCGGCCCGCCGCATCGCCACCACGACGTTACGGGCAGCCTACCCTCAGGTGCTCGATTCGCTTCACGCGCTGATCGACCGTAACAGCGCCCAAGCAGCAGCGTCTCATCAGCAAACGTCCGCAGACTATGTATGGACGCGCAATATCATCATCGGCGTGATCGCAGGGGCGGTGATCGTGAGCATTCTGCTGGCGATGTGGCTGATTCGCGGCATCATGACCCCGCTAGGCAAAGCGCAAGCGCTCGCCAACGCCATGGCGCAAGGCCAGCTGGATAACGCCATCAACATTACCTGCAAGGATGAGTTTGGCGACATGCTCAAGGCATTGAAAGCCATGGAGGTCAAGGTTTCCCAAGTGGTGATGTCCGTTCGTCACAACGCCGAATCGGTGAACGGGGCGGCGGAAGAGATTGCCCATGGCACCGAAGACCTGAGCAGTCGGACGCAGCAACAGGCGGCCAGCATCGAGGAAACGGCCGCTTCGATGGATGAGATCACCTCCACGGTTCGGCAAAACGCAGACAACGCCTCCGAAGCCGAAAAGCTCGTTTACGCGGTGACGCAACAAGCCAATGCCGGTGGTGAAATCGCGGGGAAAGCGGTGAATGCGATGGAGGGCATCAATACCTCGAGCCGCAGAATCGCTGGTATCGTCGGCTTGATCGATGAGATCGCCTTCCAGACCAACTTGCTGGCGCTCAATGCCTCGGTGGAAGCCGCCCGAGCTGGCGAGCAAGGCCGCGGCTTTGCCGTGGTGGCCGGTGAGGTGCGTAACCTGGCCGGGCGCAGCGCCAATGCAGCCAAAGAGATCAAGCAACTGGTCGAGGAGAGCATCGAGCAAGTCGGCAATGGGTCTACCCTCGTCAACCAGGCAGGCAAAGCCCTCGAAGAGATCGTCAGCGGTGTCCAGCGCGTCTCGTTATTGATGGGCGAGATCGCCACGGCCAGCCACGAGCAGTCTCAAGGCATCGACCAGGTCAATACGGCCATTGCGCAGATGGACAGCGTGACCCAGCTCAACGCGAGCTTGGTGGAGGAGTCCAGCGCGGCGGGCCGCTCCCTGCAGATTCAAGCCGAGGCGCTGATGAAAGAAGTGGCGTTCTTCAAAGGGGCGACCACGGAGAAGCCCCAGGCAGCGTTACCGCCCAAGGTTCAGCGCCCCGCCGCCAAGCCCCAGGCGACGGCTCTCCGTCCGGCGCAGGCCGCCCGCCAAGAGGTCGAGGAGTGGGCCTCATTCTAAGCCCTTGAAAGATATGTGCCCCGGCCTGTGCTGGGGCATTTTTAACTGGGCGCCCTCAATTTTTAGGTTACTGTGTCAGTATCCTGGCTGGCTAGCCACTGCCTTTCCACCAGCGGTAGAGACACATGACCCAGCAAAAATTGATACTGCTGTTCGATGGCACCTGGAACGACCCAGAAGACCAAACGAACGTGTACCGACTGACGCGGCTTCTCCATGATGACGACAAGGGTGTCAAACAGCGGTTCTATTACGACCCTGGTGTGGGCACCTCTCGGTATCAACGTTTCATTGGTGGCGCCTTTGGCTACGGGTTGAGTGACAACCTGCGGAAAGGCTACGACTGGCTGGCAAGGCGTTACCGCGAAGGGGACGAGATTTGGATATTCGGGTTCAGCCGCGGCGCCTATACCGCTAGAAGCCTCGTGGGGATGATGCGCAAATGCGGACTAGTGCATGTGGTGACGCCCAGCCTGCTCGATAAAGCCGAGCAACTGTATCGAGACCGGGAACTGCATCCGGATAGCGATACGTGTAAAGCGTTCAAGGCAAACTTCAGCCGCCAGCCACGGGTTCATTTCATTGGGGTATGGGACACCGTAGGCGCGCTGGGTGTGCCCGGCACCAACCTGTTCAAGCGCTACTACGATTGGCACGATACCCAGCTTTCCAGCATCGTCGACTACGCCTATCAGGCCGTGGCGCTGGACGAACACCGAGCGGACTACAACGTCTCCCTCTGGACCAGCGCGGACGGCCAGCAAAAACCGGCTAATCGCGACGTACAGCAGCGCTGGTTCATTGGCGCTCATGCCAATGTGGGCGGCGGGTATGGCCCGCAAGATGCGTTGGCCGATATACCGCTGCTGTGGATGGTCGAGAAAGCAGCCCAGGCGGGCCTGAAACTGGATTATCCAGACGTTGCGGAAAACGCCTGGGCAACCGATCCCATCGATTCCTACGCCGCCTTCCTGGGGGGCTGGTACGCCAAATACAAACGCCTGCGACAGTCCAGCGACGCACGTTTCTACCGATGCTACGCGCAAGGAGTGCAAGGGCTGCCTGCGGTGAACGTCTCCGTCGATGAGTCCGTTTGGTCGCGCTGGGCCGACGCCGCGTGCCACTACCGGCCGCGCACCCTGACAGACGCCAACGTGACTCCGCCAGGCCCCTAGGTAGCGCCCGGGTGCGCCAGGGCGTGAACGCTCGTCGCCAAAAACGCCCTGGCTGGGTATTATCACCGCTCATTCATTACAGAAGCCGCTGCTTATGTCTTGCCCGCCATGCCCCCGCTGCCAATCGGAATTCGTCTACCAGGATCAGCGCCTGTTCATCTGCCCCGAATGCGCCCACGAATGGAACCCTGAAGAAGCCGCCGCCGAAGAGGCCGTGAACGTAGCCGATGCCCACGGCACGCCGCTGGCCGAAGGCGACAAGGTCACGCTGATCAAAGACCTCAAGGTGAAAGGCAGCTCCCAAGTGCTCAAGATCGGCACCAAAGCCGTCATCAAACGGCTAAAAGAGGGCAAAGACCACCAGCTAGACTGCAAAGTAGACGGCGCAGGCGACATGATGGTGACCGCGCAATTTGTGAAGAAGGCGTGAGCTGGGCGATCGTGCGCCTCGGTGTTTCCTAAATCCAACCTCACGAGCCTTGCAAGGAGGCAGCAACGCTTGCCAGGGCGACACCCTAAGGAACTGGCGTGATGACGCGACCCCTCACTACCGACGATTTGCCTGCGCTGATGACAGGCATCATGGCGACCCTGGCGGGGATAGGTATTGCTCGCTTCGCCTATACCCCGCTATTGCCCGCGGTGATTCAAGAGGGTTGGTTTACTGCAAGCCAGGGCGCTTACCTGGGGGCAGCCAACCTGTTGGGGTATTTTATCGGCGCGCTTGCCGCCCACTCGCTGAGTGAGCGTTTCGCGCCCCGCTGGGTGATGGCGGTGAGCTTTGCGAGTATCGGGCTCAGCTTCGTGCTCTGCGCTGGGGCAGGAGGCTTTCTCTGGTTCTTCTTCTGGCGATTGGTGTCGGGAGTGGCCGGGGGGATCTTGATGGTCGTAGGCCCCTCGCTGGCGCTAGCGGCCACGCCCCCGGAAAGGCGAACCCGTGTCGGCGCGTTGGTGTTTACCGGTATTGGCGCTGGCGCGCTGCTGTCCGCCTTCGTCGTGCCGTTACTGCTCGGGGTCAGCCTCTCGCTCACCTGGGGGGCGTTGGGGCTGCTCAGTTTAGCGGCGGGCCTGTTGTGCGACCGTGGCGTCGCGCGCTTGCCCGCACCTTGCATCACACGCCCGGTGGGTAATAGCGCCGTGCGTTATGCGGGCGTAAAGGTCATCGTGCTGCTGGTCATTGGCGCTTACGCCCTCGATGCGGTGGGGTTCGTGCCGCATACCGTGTTCTGGGTGGACTATCTTGCCAGGGAGCACGCCCTCGGCCAGCAAGCCGCCTCCCTGCAATGGGGCATTTTCGGGGTGGGGGCGCTATGCGGGCCGTTCATGGTGGGGGCGCTGGCGCAGCGCGTGGGTTGGCAGGGCGGCTTGATGATCGCTTTTGCCGCCAAGGCCGCCGCCGTTCTGCTCCCGGTGTTCTCGCTTGCCCTGATCAGCCAATCGATTTCCTCGTTCATGGTAGGAGCGATGATTCCCGGCATCGTGGCCCTTACCTCTGGCCGCCTAGCCGAGTTGGTAGGGCCTACTGCTCATAAGCAGCTCTGGGGGCGAGCCACGGCCGCGTTCGCCGCCGCCCAGGCAGGGGCAGGGTATGGCATGTCGGCGCTGTTTGGTATGTGGGGCAGTTACACGCCACTCTTCACCATCAGCGGCATGGCGCTTGCCCTTGGCTTGTTGCTGGTACTGCTTAGCCGGAGCGTACAGCAGCGCCGCACGCATCCTTCTGCCCAATAACCTAACAAGCACTATTCAGACAAAAGGAGGCATCCATGGAACTCTATCTGAACGCAACATCCCCCTATGCGCGGCTGGTACGCATCGTGCTGCTGGAAAAAGGCCTGATGGAGACCGTGACGCTCAAATGGTGCGATCCCTGGGCTGACGATGCCGATCTTCTCAAAGCCAACCCCGCCGGGCGCATCCCCGCGCTGGTGACGGAGGAGGGCACCACGCTGAGCGAATCCATGCTGATCGCCATGTACTTGGACAGTCTAAACAGCGAAACACCCACCCCGCCCATACTGCCCACCAACCCGTTGAGTGACGTGCTGCACCTGGCAGGCCTGGGCCAAAACCTCATGGATGCCGCATTCACCACCGTGATTGCCCGCAAGCACTATGGCAAAGACATTGAACAAAGCGAGCTGGGCCAACGCCGGGCAAGGGCCATACAGCGGCTGTTGAATCAATTGAATAGCGAGCTGGGCGGCAAACCCACGGCGACATCGATCCACCTAGGCGATATCGCTATCGCGGTCGCGCTGGAGTACCTAGCCTTCCGGCTGCCAGAGATACGCTGGAAAGAGGAGCATGCCCAGCTTGCCGCGTGGCACGCAGGTGTCACGGCACGAACCAGCTTCGTGCAAACCGCCTTCGCTTAGCCTGCGACCCTTCCCGCACCCCGCCAGCCAAGGGATAAAAGTGACCAACAGCCAAGCCATCACCATCGCGCTCGCCCAACTGCCCGTCACGAAAGCGGCGGTAAACGACAACCTACGAACGCACCTGGCCTACATAGAACGCGCCGCCGCGCTGGGGGCCAACGTAGTAGCCTTTCCCGAACTCTCGATCACCGGCTACGAGCTGGCGCTACTCAGCCAACTGGCCATGCCCCGCGACGATGCCACCTTTGCCGCCCTCTCCGCCGCGGCCGTCGCCACTAACACGGTGGTGATCGCGGGCTGCCCGCTGCACAACCCCAACGGCAAACCCCACATCGCAGCGGTGATCTGCTTCCCCAACGGCGAACACACCTTCTACCTAAAACAGCACCTGCACGAAGGGGAGGAGGTTTACTGTGCCCCCGGCCATGAAAGCGGCCTGATCAACGTCAACGGCACCCGCATCGCACTGGCCGTATGCGCCGACTTCACCCACCCAAGCCACGCCGCTACCGCCGCCGCCCAACAGGTGGACGTTTACCTCGCCAGCGCGCTGATCTCCCCAGGCGGCTATGCAAAAGATGCCGAGCTGCTCGCCACCATCGCAAAGCGCCACCAACTGCCGGTACTGCTCGCCAACCACATTTCCACCACGGGCGGCTGGCAAACCTGCGGCAACAGCGGTGGCTGGAACGCAGCAGGGGAGCTAACCATGAAAGCCAGCGGCACGCAGCCCAGCTTAGTGATGTGCCGCATTCACAACGGTGGCATAAGTGGTAGCGTGGAAGTGATGACTAACTTACATAGCTAAATATGAGTTACCTACTAAAAACTAACCATCTAAAGTGGGCTTAACCTAGATTAACTGCTAGTCTCGAAGTATTAGAGCAAATAACGCCGCAGGGACAACACGATGCAGAATGCCCGCATAACGCTTCACCCTAGCCAGCAGCGCATGCAAGTGCGGGTGGGTGGTGTTCTGCTAGCCGTCTCTAGCAATACGCTTGAACTCCGCGAAAACGGCTACCCGCCACGCCACTACTTCCCACGTAAAGACGTGCGAATGGACTTACTTACCACTTCGGAAACGAGTACCCATTGCCCGTTTAAAGGGCATACGGTGTATTTTTCGCTGGGTGAGCTGCGGGATATTGCTTGGAGTTATGAGGAGCCGATTGAGGAGATGGAAGCTATTGCGGGTAGGGTGGCGTTTTATGGGGAAGTAAACGGATGATGCTTTTCGACCCGCAGTGGACATGCTGGGTAATGCAGCAGGCACGCGAGTTTTGGATATATTGGCTAACGGCAATTGATATCTCAAAGAATCATAGACTTAAGATAATCTGGCTGGCTGCATTTGCCGGAAAAAAGTGCCAGCAAGTTCATTCGATCATAGAGCGCGCCGTCAAATACACTGTTATGTGTCAAAGGAGACAGTTAGCCAGTGGTTAAATTTTTGATTGGTGTAATTGCCGGGTTTGCTCTGACAATTTGGTATGTGGCATTTGACCTAAATTATCACTTTGACTCGAATATCGCAGTTAATATAGTCATTGCATCTGCTACCGCTTTAGCAACAGCAATTCACTTTGATACAGTGAAGAAGCAACGTAAAGATAGAGTTTGGGAAATAAATAAAGGTGTATTGCTTACTTTATTAGAATTGGTTTCTCAGGCTATCGAGGAAACTGAATTTTCCCTTGATCATGAATATGCGCACGAAGTGGGTCATCACCCAAACAACGAGATTTGGGGTAAGCTAAAATTGCAAGCCAATCTAGCTCTAAATGTTTACGGTTCATTGATGAGTAAGGAACTTTTTCAGCATATAGAAACTTCAAAGGCTATAGATGAGCAAATACATGATGAAGTATTCAATGAAGATTTAGATCATCTTGATGCACATGAACGTTCGTTAGAAAATCTCCAAGCACTGCAACTAAAACTTAGAGAGTTTATACTGCAAATGGCTGGTCTAAGCACATAATGATGCGCTAAAGATGGACTAATAAATGTTCGGCATTTTTAATTCGGTTTGATTAAGTGTTTGTGGCGCTCAATTTATGTTTGTGTTAAATTTGTTAGCCACTTAGCTTAGCGTTAGATTTCGGATGTAAGGATTGTCGATGACCCCACCTGAGCGACTAAGAAACCTGCTACTGAGAGTCCGCGAATCCATACCAAACGAGGAGTTCTGCGGTGTTGGCGTTGTTGTATCGGCGGATTTAGAGCGTTTGCCTATTGCTTCACTCTGTACTGATGCCAATTTTCCTGCCCAACAGGATCTTGCCGAGCAGATTGCCGAATGCAGCCTATACAGCCGGTCTTGCCATGACGGATTCCAAATCGTTTCTGAGCAGTGGCAGTTGGTGCAGCGAAATCAGTATTTCGCACCTTTTCCTGCGGCAGAATGTCGAGAGCTTATTGGTAGTGTAAACGTAGGTTCTCGGTATATGGCAGCTAGATTTGGGTCGCTAATCGAGGGAGTTGTGTGTACTGGACTTCTGAGCGAAAGAGACGGAATCGTGGTTTTTGAAGGTGGTCTGCCCGTTGATTAATCTACTACCGATAACAAAGTTGATCGCTTGGGTAGCCGGTCTGTACGCGGGTATGGTGGTTCTGATTTCCGCACTGGTCGGAGCCTCTGGGCTCGCATCACTGGAAACGGCTTTAAAAGGCGTGGCCATTCTGAATCTAGTGTTGCTTGGCTTAGCCATAGGCGGGTGGAGGTCAGTGTGGCAGTGGATTCCTAAGCTAAACGACTGGGTGTTCCCCGATCTCAACGGCAAGTGGACGGTTGAAATTAAGTGGAATTGGGGAAACAAATCTGGCAAGAAAACCGCGACTGCCTTCATCAAGCAGAATCTTTTGAAGGTAAGTATCGAACTGTCTTCGGACGAATCCGAGTCCGAGACATTGATGGTTGCTCCCCACAAAGACGCCCAATCTTCGCGTCCTGGCTTGTATTACATCTACAGGAACGTGAGTATCGCTGGTGCGGCAAAGAAGCAGGACCCTCACATAGGTGCGGCCATTCTCAAGATCAGCCAAGAATCAAATGACGTGCTTAGCGGCAATTATTTCACCGATAGGTCAACAAATGGGCAGTACACCATGCGCCGTGCCGGCGAAATCTAACAAGTGGCTGTTGGCGGACGCACCTGCGCTGGCGCGCCGGTGCGCCGCAAAGCCACGGCGTTATTAATACTTGTAAGCAGAATAAGTGATTACAAAAGGAGAATAGTTAATGCATGATTATGCGATATTTGGCCATGATCGCGCTGGTATAGGTCGTTGGCTCGGATTGATAGCCATACTTGTTGCTGGCGGTGTGGCTCAACTTGCCAGCCTGTTGTCTAGCATGACTGGATGGGAAGCTTTTACGAAAGGTTCAGTTACAGTCGGCGTAGTATATTTTGGACTGCACTGGCTCTTTAATAAATGGATTTGGAAAGTTCAGTTTTTCAATATTCCTGACTTGAATGGCGTGTGGAAAGTTGATGGCTGCACTCTGTATGAGGAAGGAAATGATAAATACGAGTGGCCAGCTGAGTTAGATATAGAACAAAACTGGAAGCAAATTTCTATAAATATAAAAACTAGTAAGAGCCAAAGTGAAAGTTACACTGCAACTCTTTTCAAAAGGAGCGGAGTTCGTGGTGGTTGGGTTTTAAGTTATAGCTATAAGAATGAGCCTAATCTAGATCAGTCGCACGAATTAAGCTCCCACAAAGGCTTTTGCGAAATTGAATTTGATAAGGCCCTAAAGTCTGCGGAAGGTACATATTTTAATAGTGGCGGAAGAAAAACCTACGGTTTGATGAGTCTTGAAAGAGGGCAATAATGATTAATTTCGATGCGAGACTTAAAAGGCTTAAAGATAGACGCCAAGGTACAAGAGAGTTAGTTCTTTTAGAGAAAGGTTTTCATTCTTGGGGTACAGGAGACTACCGGATTAGAGAGTTCTATGAGGAGCTTTCGGAGAGTCCTGGAGTTCGTTATGCCATTGGGTCAATGTCCGCTGTAAACCCTGAATCCACAAAAGTTTCCATCAATGAAGGAAATCGAGTTTCAGATACATTGATAAGCATGTTAAAAACAGAAGGAGTTGGCGCTACCAAAAGAATTCAGGGATCGGTAGCGCTAGACATTCATATTGAAGGTCATTCTGATGTAGATATGCTTATAATTTGTGAAGACACTATTCTGGTGCAAACGCCAAAAATTGATGGGTCTACTTGCTACGCTGCAGACAACCGTCCCATGGTTGATATAATTGCAGAACTGAGGAATAAATCAGAGCAGAAATTAACAACCAGATATTATGAGGCAGATGTTGATTGTACAAACAGCAAGTCAATTTCCCTTGTGGGTGGAAGTTTAAAGCGTAAAGTGGATGTGGTTCCAAGTTGTTGGTATCACACGCATGACTATCAAAGGAGCCGCCAAGAACGAGATATTGGCATAAAGATATATCACAAGAAAGAGCATCGTTTATTAGGAAACTTTCCATTCAAACACATTGCCAGGGTGAACGATAAAGATACTCAGTACTCGGGCAATCTAAAAAAAGTAATTAGGCTGCTGAAAAACTTGGTGGCTGACATGCCCGATTATAAAAAAGGGAAAGCAAAGAAGCTGACGAGCTATGATCTAGCGGGGATTGCTTATCATATGGACCAGAGACTGAATGTTCCCCGCTATATGTCACTGGCACTTGTAGAGCAAACAAGAGACTTTCTTAGTTTGCTAAATGTTTCTGAAACCTACCGGAATACTCTTACGGTTCCAGACGACACAAGAAAGATTTTTGATGATGAATCAAAAACAGAAGCTCTAGAAATTATAACTAAGGAGGTTGAGGATTTGGCTTATTCGATTTTCAGAGAGTTACGTCCTCTATCACAGGTCTACGATGGAAGTGTAATTAAATCTAAGGTCATATAATGTGACAGGCCACTCATAATAATTCAAAGCACTCGGACGTCGCTACGCTCCGCCGGTGTTTGAGGCGTTTTGTTTCCACGGAGATCTCATGACTCTTCAAAACGTAGCTGCAGTGGCAACGATATTGACCCTGCTAGTATCGCTACTATCTATTGCCTTCTCAGCTCGGCGTTACTTAAGCGTCAGAGAGCGAGAGCAGGAAAAAGAACGATTTCAAATTTACCATCAGTTGCTGAAAAAAATAAGCAAAGGTGTAGATCACGAGGGTCCGCTGAAGCTTGTAAGCCAAGTTGCTCTCGTGTCTGAGCTTGTAAAATATCCTGAATACTCTAGCTCGTCTCGGCAGGCACTTAATCTGCTGAGGCAGGAGTGGGCAAGCAAAGAGCTAGAGGATATTAAAAAGCCACTCATCCAAGCAATTGATGAAACTCTCTCTTTACTAGAGCAACGCAAATGAAACATAACAAGGTGTTGTTATCGCAGTGCAAAAAGGTCCGCGCTGCTGGGACGCCTCTGCTGGCGCTCCGGTATCCCAAAACACGGCGTTAATCAGAATTACCTTAAAGATTAATTTTTGGCCGAAACCTGATCCCACTATAATTAGTGATGTCGATTTCAATTAACCCCCCACCCCACTAACCCTAACCACCTCCCTCACCACCGCCTCATTCAACACCCCGCGTTTGGCTTCCACCACCGTGAGCCATTCGCGGGCGCGGGTGATGCCGGTATATACCAGCTCGCGGGTCAGAATGGGGTTAAGGGTGGGCGGTAGCAGTAGGGCGGTGTGCAAGAACTCCGAGCCTTGGGATTTGTGAACCGTCATCGCAAACACGGTTTCCACAGCGTGCAGGCGGGAAGGCAGCACCCAGTGGATGGGTTTGTCGGTGTCGCTGGCGGCACTTGATGAAGGAAAGGCGACTCTCAATAGCTTCTGCTGCGGATTGCGCGGGTCGGGCACGGCCAGGGTAATGCCGATATCGCCGTTCATCAGCTTTAGGCCGTAGTCGTTTTGGGTGACCAGTACCGGGCGGCCTTCGTACCAGCCTTTCTCTAGCGTGTAGTCGCTGCCGTACAGCAGCTTTTCGCGGCGCAATGTGCTGGCAATGCGCTGGTTTAAGCCTTCTACCCCCCAGGGGCCTTTGCGCAGCGCGCACAGCAGTTGGAAGTGGCTGTAGGCGCTGATTACCTCGCTGGCCCAGGCGTCAAAAGCGGTTTGGTTTTCCTCGAACGACTCCCCCCGTGGGCGCTGGGCGTGCAGCACGTTTAAATAGTGGCGGTAGCCAGTGGGCGGGGCGATGGGCTGGCCTTGGTGGTCGGTGCGGCCTTCGCCGTTGCCCGCAAAGCCGCTGGGGCTGCCGTGAATCACCAGCTTATCCAGCGCGGCGTCGTCACTCATCACTAGGTGGTGAATATCCGGGTAGCCGTGGCGCAGCACGGCGCTTACTGCCTGCTGTTTTTCCCGTTCGCTTTGCGTATGGCCCGGCTGGTTAATGGCTTTCGCCAGCTGGCCGATGCCGCTGTGTTCATTGAAGCGGTGGCTGACCCGCAGCATGGTAATGGCCTGGTCCAGCGGTTGGCCAGCGGGGTCGATGAACTCCGCTGGCAGCGGTCGCCCGGTGGCCTGGGCCAGCCATTCGGCGGTGGCCGGGGTGTAGTGGGCGGCTTCCGCGCGGTGGCATAGGTCGCCCAGTACCGAACCGGCCTCTACCGAGGCGAGCTGGTCTTTATCCCCCAGCAGAATGCACTGGGCGTGGGCGGGCAGGGCGCTGAGGGTGGCGGCCATCATTTCGATATCCACCATCGAGGCTTCGTCGATCACCAGCACATCCAGCGCCAGCGGGTTGGCGGCGCTGTGGCGGAAGTGGCGGGTGTCGGGGCGTGCGCCGAGTAGGCGGTGCAGGGTGGTCACGTCCGTGGGAATCGCGATCTCGCTGGCTGCCGCCGCAGGTGAGTGTTCACTGAGTAGCGTTGCCAATTCAGCGAGCGGTAACGCATCCACCTGCCCCGCAATAGATTCGTTCAAGCGGGCGGCGGCTTTGCCGGTGGGGGCGGCTAGGCGGATTCGCAGCGGCTGGCTAGGGTGCTGGGCCAGTTGCAGGGTTTGCAGCAGGGCGAGCAGGCGCACCACGGTGGTGGTTTTGCCGGTGCCGGGGCCGCCGGTAATGATGCCGAAGCGGCTGCGGACAGCCAGGGCGCAGGCGGTTTTTTGCCAGTCCAGCCCGTTGCGTTGCTTGAATAGGATGTTGAGCGCTTGGGGGAGTAACCCCGAGGCGCTGGCGTCACTCGTTGTTTCTAAGCGAGCGGCGATGTGTTGGTGCAGGCTTTGCTCGTACTGCCAGTAGCGGCGCAGGTAGAGCCGGGTGCTGGGCGTGCCGCTGGCTGAGTGAGTGGTTACTACTACCAGCGGTGTGTTGCCGGGGCCTTCGCTGGTGAGCAGCGGGTTGTGCAGGGCGGCTTGCCATTCGCTGAGCGTAAGTGTTGCCAGCACGTCGCTGGGCAGCGGCGGCGGGTCGGTGAGGTCGTCGCCTTCGGGCGGCAGCGAAAGGGCGAAATCTGGCGCGTTGAGCGTGGCGTTAATATCCAGGCATACGTGGCCGCGGCCTAGCTGGTGGCTGGCAAGTGCTGCCGCCAGTAGCAGCAGCGTGGGGGCATCCGGGGTTTCACTGGCGAGAAAGCGCACCAGGGCGCGGTCTAAATCCCGCAGCCAGCCGCGCGCTACCCAGCGTTCGCACAGGGCCAGCAGTTCCGGGGTGCTGCTGAGTGCCGGGTGGGCGCTGGCGGCTTCGCCGAACATATCGAAGGTGTGGCTATCGTGCTGGCGGCTCATGCCGTGGCCTCCTGCTGGGTGGCGTGTGGCTCGCCTGCAAACAGGCTATCCAGGGCTTCGATGAGTTCAACCGGGGCGGGTTCGCCCACCACGCCGCGCCCAGGGCTGCGGCTGCCGCGCAGAAATACCGTCATCGAACCGCCCAAATGCTGGTGCGGGTCGTAATCCGGCAGGCGCGCTTTTAAAAGCCGGTGCATGGCGAGTAAGTAGAGCGCGGCCTGCAGGTCGTAGCGTTTGGCCAGCAACGCGTGGCGCAGGGCCTCGAGTTCGTAGGCGCTGTCGTTGGGGCCTAGGTAGTTCGATTTCCAGTCCAGCACGTAAAAGCGCCCCTGGTGCTCGAAGGCCAAGTCAATGAAGCCTTTCAGCATGCCGTTCAGAGTGTCGGCATCCAGCGCTGGGCGCTCTACCCCTGGCAGTAAGTGTTTGCTCACCAGCGTATCAATGGCTTGGGTGTTCACCCGCTTGGCGGCAAACCAGAACTCTAGCTCTACTTGGTAGCTTTCTAAATCATTCAGCGCCACGCTTTGCGGGGTGGGCGCGGCCAGCGGTAGCGGCGTGGTGAGCAGGGTGCTTAGCCAGCCCGCCAGCGGTTCTTGCCATGCCTGCCAGCCGCGTAGCTGCACCCGCCTCCACAGCATGTCGTTGAGGGCGTCCATATTGTTGGCGGCGGTGTCGAAGCCTTGCTTGCCCGCCCACTCCAGCAGCCCGTGCAGAAAGGTGCCGGGGCCGGGGCCACGGGGGAATTTGTGCAGGTGATACGCTTCCGGTTGAGATAGATCCCGAGGTTCATCCAGCACTTCAAACGCGGTGGCTTCCTGGGCGGTGGTCGGTTCCAGCGGTGGCAACACCGGGGCGATAAGCGTGCCGGAAAGCCGCAGCGCGGAGTAACTGGCAATCCACCAGTGCTCTTTGGCGGGTCGCGTGGGCGTGCGGGCGTGGCCCAGCTCACTGCTTTGCGCCACTTGTGCCACGCGCTCTGTGGTGGGCGCGGGCGGTTGGTGAACCTGTATCTCGCTGCCTTCCACCAGCTCACCAAGCGCTTTATTGAGCGCCTCCGGTGAAAGGGCATTGCCGCCTTTTAGCAGGTAGCCCAGCGCGCTGTTCTCCAGGCCTTTCAGCGGGGCTAGCCCCAGCCAGGTGGCGTGGCGGGCGCGGGTAAGCGCGACGTAGAGTTTGCGCAGGTCTTCCCCCAGCCGTTCGCGGTCGGCGGTGGCGAGTATCGCGTCATCCGCTTCTAAGCTGAGCTGCAGGTTGCCTTCGCCATCGTGCCAGCGCAGCGGTACGTCTTCGGCTTTAACCGGGCGGTGGTTGGCGATGAAGGGCAGGAACACCAGCGGGTACTCCAGCCCTTTGGATTTGTGGATGGTGACCACCTTGACCAAATCCTCGTCGCTCTCCAGGCGCAGTTTGTGGCTGTCGCCGTGGCTTTCCGGGTCGGCGATGGCGTCAAACAGAAAGCGAATCAGCGCGTGTTCGCCGTCCAGTTCGGCGCTGGCCTGTTGCAGCAGTTCGCCCAGGTGCAGCAGGTCGGTGAGCAAGCGCTCACCCTCTTCAAACTCCGCCAGCAGGCGGGCGGGAATATCAAAATCCACCATCATGCGGCGCACCAGCGGCAGCACGCCCTGGCGCTGCCATAGGCGGTGGTAGTGGCTGAACTGCTCTACCCGCTCTTCCCAGGCCAGCTCGTTTTGTTGCAGGTGGTCCAGCTCCGCCAGGCTTAGCCCCAGCACCGGCGTGGCCAGCGCGGCGCGCAGGTGCGCTTCGGCTTGGCGGGAGCTGGCCAGCGGTTCGGCGCAGGCGCGCAGCCAGCGCTCTACCTGGGCGGCCATGGGCGAGCTAAATACCTTATCGTGGTCAGAGAGATACACGCTCTTCACTCCACGGCTGGCCAGCGCTTGGCGAATGGCGCGGGCTTCCTGCAGGCCGTTCACCAGTACCGCCATATCGGAAGGCTTGAGCGGGATGAGCGTATCGTCGGTTTGAAAGCCGCTCTTGCCTTGCTGGCCTGCGCTGAGCAGTTCCGCCATATACGAGGCGCAGCGTTCGGCCATCTCGGTTTGGTAGGCGGTTTTGGCGAGCGGCTCGTCGGCGGCCAGCGGCCAGAGCGTCATCGCGGGCAGCGGCTGGCCTTGGTGAATGAGCTGCTCACTGCGGCCTTTGGCCTCTACCGGCAGAAAGGGCAGCGGGTTGTTGCCGCCTTCTTCGCGGAACAGGAAGGCCCCTGCCGGGTGTTCATCGGCGTAGCGGAAGCAGTGGTTCACCGCCTCGACCATGGCGCGGCTAGAGCGGAAGTTGGTGCCCAGCGTCACGTGGCGGCCTGCGGTGTCTTCGCGGGCTTTGAGGTAGGTGAAGATATCCGCGCCGCGAAAGGCGTAAATGGCCTGCTTGGGGTCGCCGATCAGCAGCATGGCAGCGTCTCGGCGGGGGTTGGCGACCCCGTACACCGCGTTGAAGATGCGGTATTGGATGGGGTCGGTGTCTTGGAATTCGTCGATCAGCGCCACGGGGAACTGGCGCAGTATCTGCGCGGCCAGCGCCTCTTTGTTGGGGCCTTGCAGTGCGCGGTCCAGGTGGGTGAGCAAGTCGTTGGGGCCCATTTCGGCGCGGCGCTCTTGCTCCCGCTCCAGACGCACCTTGCACCACTGCACGGCGTGAATCAGCAGGTCGTTGCGTGGCTCGGGCAGGGTGTTCAGGGCGGCGGGAAGTTCGGCCAGTGCTTCCCAGGCGGCGGGGCAAGGGGGCGCGCCCTCTTTCCATATTTCTGCCATGCCCTCTGGGGTGAGGCGTTTCCAGGCGGCGGGGGTGAGTGCGGGGCGGGTGGCGTCGCTGTCGCACCACTCCCGCAGCGAGCTTAGCCAGTTGGCGCGGCTTTTGGCGTTGAAGCTCTGGCCTTTGAAGGCTTTGCGTTTGGCGGCGTCTTCCAGTGCGGGCACTAGGTCATTCAGCCACGCAGGCCAGGGGGCTTTTAGCTCGGCTAGGCGTGCGCTGCGCTCGGCTTGGGCGGCGCTTAGGGTTTGCTCTGGCGCGGGGCGCGGGCTGCCTAGGGCCTCGCTTTCGGCCAACAGTTTGCGCACCTGCCCGTGGAGCTGGTCCGGCGACTTCCAGTAGCTGGTAATGCTGCCCAGCGCCTCGGCGTCCAGCGGGTAGTAGAAGGTGCGCCAGTAGTCGCGCACTACCTCTTGCTCCAGCTCTTGCTGGTCGTTTTCCAAATTGAGCGAGAACAGGCTGCCGCTATCGAAGGCGTGCTCGCGCAGCATGCGGTAGCACCAGCTATGAATAGTGGAAACGGCGGCTTCGTCCATCCACTCAGCAGCCAGCTCTAAGCGGCGGGCACAGGCGGGCCACGTGGCCTCGGGGTATTGGCTGCGCAGCGCGAGCAGAAGTGAGTCTTCACCCTGATGCCGAAACACCGCCGCCGCTTCCACTAGCCGGTGGCGGATACGTTCGCGCAGCTCCTGGGTGGCGGCGTTGGTGAACGTGACCACCAGAATTTCCGGCGGGGTGAGCGGGCGTACAAAGGCGGTGTCGTCGTCACTGTGCTGCCCGCCCAGCACCAGGCGCACGTAGAGCAGCGCGATGGTGAAGGTTTTCCCCGTGCCCGCGCTGGCTTCGATCAAACGGCTGCCGTGAAGCGGCAGCGTCAGCGGGTTCAGCGGGGCGGGCTGGCTCATTCTCATTCTCCGAACATCACGGCAGGCGAAAAGCAAAGCGCCTTGGGTGGCTGACCCAAGGCACCGGCACTATATCGCGTTGCCAAGAGCTGGGCAAAAGAGCAAAGCAGCGTTAGAGACGGGGTTGAAAGACGGTGTCGAATTCGTCAGAGAAGTCTTGGGTGGCAGGAAAAATGCCCAATTGTTCAGCACTCCATGTCACTAGTCTTTTTGAGGTCACAAGGAGAACGTCGGCAAGTTCGTTCAGCAAGTTAAAGTGCTCTGCTATTTGTGCATAGTGCGTCGAGTAATCATGAGCGGCAATATTGCGAATAGCGCGGCAGCGCTGCCAGTCACTGGTAGCGTCCACGACGCCCTGCTTTTCGAACAGCGAAAGGACTTTGAGAAAGCTGTCAGTAGACTCACCTGCCAACAGGGCGCTGTGCCGCATAGCAGAAGCAATAGAGTCCTGTAGCTTGGCAAACCGCTCATTGATAGCGGCCAGTGTTTCAAAAAGGTCGACATCTTTTTTATGGTCGGCTAACCAATCACCGTCCAAAGGCCATGTGACTTTTTGCGTGATTGATGAAGAAACCAAGCGCAGCGCTGAATGGCTTCAAGCAGTTGCGCCAGATAGCGCTGCTGTTCGCTAAGTACATCCTGGCTCATGCGGCTACCTCAAGCGTCATTGGCCGTGACTGGGCGAGTGCAATGGCTTGAAACGGAGTAGGTTCAGCTGTTGTTACGTAGGTCACGATATCAAGCGGTAGCTGGAGGCGTTGTTCTAGCGCCATCTTGAACTCAGCACAGGCGAGTAGCGGGATGGCGTTGGGGGATATAAGCAGCAGATCGACATCGCCGCCGCGCTTACTATCATCTAGCCGCGAGCCGAAAACATGCACTGCCACCGAAGGCCCTACAAACTCACGGACGCCTGACAGAATAAGCTCGCGCTGTGATTGCGAAAGACGCATGGAGTCCGCTCCTAGTGATAAACCGGTGTTTAAATGGTAGCACTCTACTCACGATAGCAGATAGCCGTTCGCCCACCTGCTAGCCACAGTAAACAGGGGTTAGGCTGTGAGGTATCGTCGCCAACTGGTAATCTAATGGGCTAGCCGCTCTTGGCGATCTGTTGATGCTGGTGAAGGGATCTCATGCTGACCTCGCTTCTGGATAACGATTTTTACAAGATCACGATGCAGAATGCCGTGATCAAACGCTTCCCCTATGCCCATGCCCGTTACGCGTTCATCAATCGCGGTGAGCATGCGTTTCCCGAGGGCTTTGGTGAGGCGCTGCGCGGTGAAGTGGATCGCATGGCGACGCTGCGCTTGTCGGATGAAGAGAAGCGCTACCTGCAAACCACCTGCCCCTATTTAGATCCCACCTATCTCGATTTTCTCGCGGGCTTTCGTTACGACCCCAGTGAGGTCACGATCGAGCAGCAGGGCAGCGAGCTGTCGGTGGTGATCGAAGGCCCGTGGTACCGCACCATCTTATGGGAAGTGCCGCTGATGGCGGTGATTAGCGAGCTTTGGTACCAGCTGCGCGGCGTGGCGGTGACCAAAGAGGATGAAGCGCTCATCGAGCAGCGCACCCGCGAGAAGATCGAGCTGTATCGCCAGCACGGGCTGAAGATTGCCGAGTTCGGCACTCGGCGGCGCTTCTCGTTTGCGGTACACGACCGGGTCGTGCAGGCGCTGCGCTATTACGGCGGTGAGGCGTTTAGTGGCACCAGCAATGTACTGCTGGCGATGCGCCATGGGGTAAAACCCATCGGCACCCACGCTCACGAGTGGTTCATGTTCCACGGCGCTCGTTTTGGTTTCAAAATGGCCAATAGCTTGGCGCTGGAGCACTGGGTGGATGTCTACCGGGGCGATTTGGGCATCGCGCTGACCGATACCTTTACCACCCGTGCTTTTTTCGAGAGCTTCGATAAGAAGTTCGCCAAGCTGTTCGACGGCGTTCGCCACGATAGCGGCGACCCCATCGAGTTCGCCGATGCCACCATGGCCCACTATCAGCGCTTGGGCATCAACCCATTGAGCAAAACCATCATCTTCTCCGATGCCCTGACGCCTGAAAAAGTGGAGCGCATTCGTTCCTTCTGCCAGGGGCGAATTGGTATGGCCTTCGGCATCGGCACCAACTTCACCAACGATATTGGCGTGGCCCCTATGAACATGGTGATCAAGATGGTCGAGGCCCGCCCCGAAGGGCAGGGCTGGCTGCCGGTGGTGAAGCTCTCCGATGTGCCTACCAAGCACACCGGCGACCCGGAGATGATTGCGTTGGCGAAGAAAGTCCTCAGCATGGGCCGTTCCTAGCCGTGTGGCTTTACTCCTTTTTGCCCTTAACAGCGAAAAAGAGCGGTGCGTAAAGTGATTCGGTCAGTGTGGCAAAAGTATGTCCGTTGGCCTGCTCGAAAAACAGCCGCTCGAATCGGGGCCATTGGTGGCCTAGATAGGCGCTTTGCGCTACTTCCCCGGTCACTTTGTAGCCGCCTTCATAGGCGGCTTCGGCGGCGGCGTAGGCGTCGCTCTCTCGTCCTTTCTCTTGTGCCATGTCCGGCGTGCCTTGCTTGGCCAGCCAGGCAAAACCGGCCTGTGGGGATAGCGGCAGCGGGGTTTCTAGGCCCGATTGCCACGCGGCGAGCTGGGTTTCTAGGTGCTGGCGTGCGGTCTCGGCATCCATCGGCTCCAGCGTGACGTGTCCGGCTTTGGAAAGTAGCCGGGTGGTCATCGGGCCGTTGAGGTTGCCTGCCAAGTGGGCGACCCAGGGGCGCAGCAGGTGGCTCCAGCGGTATTGGCCGCGCCCGCTGCCCTGGCTAATCAGGCTGCTGCTGAGCAGCAGCAGGCGGCAGCGCTGGCCTTCCTCATCCTGGCGCAGCTCGCCCAAAGGCTCTTCCAGCGTTAGGCCGTGGGCCTCGAAGTGGATCAGGCTGTCGGGCAGGAGATGCGGCCATGCGTCTAGCGCCTCTTCGTAGGCGTTGAACAATTCCTCCATGGGGTCGGCAAGGGCATCGCGCATGCGTTCGCCGAACGCGCCCATGGCCAGTACGCCTTGGCCTTGAAAGCGCTCTAGCGCCTCGTGCAATGCCTCGATACGCGGCTGGCCGTGATCCACCGCCTGGCGCTGGGCGGCAATCAGTTGGTCTTGGAGCTGCCAATTTTGCAGGCCATCCAGGGCGAAGGGCTCGGCGTCCAGCTCGGCAATCGCCTCCTGCTCGAAATAGACGCCCAGGCGGGTATTAAAGAAGCTGCGCACCGGCTCGCGCAGAAAGCCGCCCAGTTGCCCAAGGGAAAGCGTGGTGGGGGCGTTTTCTGGCGGCGGCAGCGTGCGGCTCGCGGCGGTGGGCGTGCGCGGGGAGTGTACTTCCCGCCATTCGTGGGCATAGGTGAACAGTCGGCTTGTGGAGGGGGTGAAGTAGGCGCGACTGAACGGCTGCAGCGGGTGCTCGGTGGTGAGGCTTTCCAACAGCGGCGCGCCGTTTTCCGTTTGCCAGCCAGCTTCCAAATGGTCGCGCAGTTGGCCCACCAGCACCGAGGGTGCAAGCGGCGTGTTGTCGATCTGGCTGCGGCCAACCCAACTCACGTAGAGCTGGTCGCGGGCGGAGAGCAGCGCTTCGAGAAACAGGTAGCGGTCGTCTTCCCGGCGGGAGCGGTCGCCGGGGCGGTAGTCGCTGCCCATCAGGTCGAAATCCAGCGGCGGCTGGGAGCGGGGGTAATCGCCGTCGTTCATGCCCAGCAGGCACACGCGCTTGAAGGGAATGGCGCGCATGGGCATCAGCGTGGCGAAGTTGACCGCCCCGGCCAAAAAGCGCTTGGAAAGGCTGTGCTCATCGATCTGCGCTAGCCAGTGCTCCCGCACCATGGAGAGCGGCAGCGGGTCGTCGAGTTCGGCTTCCTGGCTGCTTTCCAGCAACTGCTGTAAGCCGTTTTCCAGCTTGGTGAGCATGATGCTCTCTTGGGCATCATCGGTCAGGAAGAAGGTTTCAAGCAGCGCCCGCAGCCGCGCGACCCAGGTGGCCGCATCGGTGGGCTGGCAGAAGGTTTCCCAGGTGGCGTCGAGCTTCTCCAGCAGCGTGGCCAGCGGCCCCGCCAAACTCGCTTCCAGCCCGCCAATATCATCGAAAGGCTCGATGCCTTGCCAGGCGTGGCCGTCGCCCACGGTATACCCCAGCAGCAGGCGGCGCAGGCCGAAGGCCCAGGTGTTCTGGCTCAGCCCGCCGGGCAGCTCCAGCCGTTGGCGCTGCTGGGCGTTCAGCCCCCAGCGGATGCCCGCGCCTTCCATCCAGCGCTCCAGTACCGGCATGTCGCGCTCTTCTAGCCCGAAGCGCTGGCGCAGGGCGGGCACTTCCAGCAGGTCGAGCACATCGCTGACCGTCAGGCGCAGCTCTGGCAGCCGCAGCAGTTTTTCCAGCGCGATCATTAGCGGCAGGCGGTGGCGGCTGGCTTGGTCGGAGAGCGTGTAGGGGATATGCCGCGGGTCGTCGGTGGGCAGCTGGCCAAATACTGCTTCAATGTGCGGCGCGTAGCGGTCGATATCCGGCACCATGACGATGATGTCGCGCGGGCGCAGGGCGGGGTCGGCGCTGAAGGCGGCCAGCAGCTGGTCGTGGAGAATCTCCACTTCCCGCTGGGGGCCGTGGGCGATATGGAACACGATGGAGTCGTCGTGCTCGGGCAGTGCGGGCCAGTGGCCTTGGGTTTCTGCCACCGGGCGTAGCTCGCGGATATCGTCTTGCAGTTGGCTGAGCAGGCAGTGGCGCTCCTCGCCGCTGAACGGCTCGAACATATCGATGCGCAGCGCCTGCTGCTCGAAAAGCGTTTGATAGTTGCCCGCGTCGTCGTGCTCATCGAGTAGGCGGAGGTAGTCGCGGCCCTGCTTGCCCCAGGCGGCCAGCAGCGGCTGGGCGTGCAGGTGCAGGGCATCATCGGCATCGCCGGTGCCCAGTACGTCCAGCGTGTCGGGCATGCCGGTTTTGCGCCGCTGACGATAGCGCTGGGCGCGCAGCAGGTCTTTGTGCTCGATGATGTCCGCCCAGTAGAACTGGCAGGGGTTGTGCACGCACAGCACGATCTGGCAGCAGCGGGAGAGCGCTGCCAGGGCTTCCAGGGTTTGTTGGGGCAGCGACGAGATACCGAAAATGATCAGCCGACGGGGCAGCCCCGGCGGGCAGGCTTGGCCCTCTAACTTTTCGGTGGCTTTCAAGAAGCGCTGATGAACCTGGGCGCGGCTACTGTTCAGCCCGGCCTCGCCTTGGGTGGCGGCCACATCGTCACGCAGGATACGCCACAGCGAAGGCTGCCAGCGCTGATGCTCTTCCAATGTGCGGTGCTCGCCTTTGGCAGTAATCAGCACATCGTGGCCGTTGGCCCAGGCGTCCAACCAATCGGCGCGGTACACCTGGTACTGGTCGAACAGGTCCGCCAGCCGCTCGGCCAACTGGTAATGCTTGCGCTGGTCGCGGTCGGTTTCTAGAAACTGCGCCAGCGGCTCGAACACTGGTTGCCCGGCCAACGTAGGCAGCAGGCGCAGCAGCCGCCAGACCAAGCGCGACTTGTCGAACGGCGAGGTTTCCGGCACGGCATCGGCGTGTTGGGAAACGTGGGTAAGCACCGTGCGGTAGGCCTGCCATAAAAACCGCGCGGGCAGCATGACGTCCAGCGCCGCCGCAATGCCCGCGCCGCCGTTCTTAGGGTCTTCCGCTAACGCCAGCTTTAGCCACTGCCCAATACCATTGCTCTGCACCAGAATGGTTTCGTTCTCTAGCGGCCCCAGCGGGTGCAGCCGCATCCACTCCACTGCCAGCCCGCGTAAATCCTCCAGGCGATTGGCGTGCACCACCATAAACCCGGGCGTCAGCGAGGTGGGGGAGAACAAGGCATTGGCATGCATACGGCGGCGTTCCTTCACGGCAATCGGCGTTACGGGGTGCGGTGACGCTATGGTGCCATAAGTTGGGAGTACTCGCGTCTATCTGGAGTAGGAACTTTTATGCACGCTGGGTTATCATAAATGATAGCTTTTGGTTGTTAGATTCAGAAGAAAAAGCGTTAACGTTAGCGCGGACAAGACAGCGCGAGGTGCAGTCATGATGAACTTAAAGGCACTAAAAGAGCAGGCGTTACAAAACTCTGAAGTGAAGACGGAGTATGAACGTTTGGCACCGGAGTTTGTGTTGGCCTCCACACTGATTTCTATGCGCCAGCGTGCCGGTTTGACCCAAGAAGAGCTTGCCAAACGCTTGGATACACAAAAAAGTAACATTAGCCGCTTGGAGCGGGGAAGCAGTAACCCCGGCTGGAAAACACTACAGCGCTATGCACACGCCTGCGGTTTTGAGCTGACGGTACATGTTGAACGACAAAAACAGCCAACCCATTAAGCAGTCAGCGCGTTGCAATATTGGAACTCTTCTTGCGTCATCGGCTTACCGCCGCCAAGCTGTGGCCTTTGCCATGCCATTGAGAGGAGTCCGTGATGACCGAGCCGACCAATCATAGTACCCGCTGCCACTCTGCCCCGGTGGTGGATGGCCCCGGTAAAGCGGCTAGCCGCGCCATGCTGCGCGCCGTGGGCTTCAACGATGACGATTTTCAAAAGCCCCAAGTAGGTATCGCGTCCACCTGGAGCATGGTGACGCCGTGCAATAGCCACATTGGTGAGTTGGCGGAGCTTGCCCGCGATGGCGCCGATGCCGCAGGCGGCAAAGGCGTGGTGTTCAATACCATCACCATTTCTGATGGCATTGCCAACGGCACCGAAGGCATGAAGTACTCGCTGGTCTCGCGGGAAGTGATTGCCGATTCCATCGAAACCGTGGCGGGCTGCGAAGGGTTCGATGGCCTGGTGGCGATTGGCGGCTGCGATAAGAACATGCCGGGCTGCGTGATGGGGCTGGCACGGCTCGACCGCCCCAGCGTGTTCGTTTATGGCGGCACCATCATGCCCGGCAAGGGCCACACCGATATCGTCTCGGTGTTCGAGGCGATGGGCGCCCATTCCCGTGGCGACATCGACCTGATCGAGCTGAAAAACATCGAAGAGACGGCGATTCCCGGCCCTGGCTCCTGTGGGGGCATGTACACCGCCAACACCATGGCCTCGGCCATCGAGGCGCTGGGCATGAGCCTGCCGGGCAGCTCGGCGCAGAACGCGATTTCCCAAGAGAAGCGCGACGACTGCAAAGCTGCAGGCGAAGCCGTATTGGCGCTGCTGGCTCAAGACATCAAGCCTTCCGATATCATGACCCGCGAAGCGTTCGAGAACGCCGTGACCGTGGTGATTGCCCTGGGTGGTTCTACTAACGCCGTGCTGCACCTGATAGGCATGGCACGCACCGTCGGCGTCGAGCTGACCCTGGCAGACTTCACCGAGATCGGTAAGCGCGTGCCGGTACTGGCCGACCTGCGCCCCAGCGGCCACTACATGATGAGCGAGCTGGTGGCGATCGGCGGTATCCAGCCGCTGATGAAAATCCTGTTGGACGCTGGGTTGCTCAACGGCAACTGCTTGACCGTGACCGGTAAAACGCTGGCGGAAAACCTCGCCAACGTCGAGCCCTACCCGATGGATCAGCAGATCATCGCGCCGCTGGGTAACCCGATCAAAGCCGAAAGCCACCTGCGTATTCTGTTCGGTAATCTAGCGCCGGAAGGGGCGGTGGCGAAAATCACCGGCAAAGAGGGCACGCGCTTTAGCGGCTCGGCGCGGGTGTTTGGCTCGGAAGAGGAAGCCCAGGCGCGTATCAACGATGGCACCGTGGTGGCGGGCGACGTGGTGGTGATCCGCTACGAAGGCCCGAAGGGCGGCCCCGGCATGCGCGAAATGCTCACGCCCACCTCGGCCATCATGGGGCGTGGCTTGGGTAACGACGTCGCGCTGATCACCGATGGCCGCTTCTCGGGCGGCAGCCACGGGTTCGTGGTGGGGCATGTCTCGCCGGAAGCGTTCGACGGCGGCCCGCTGGCGCTGGTCGAAGATGGCGACCCCATTACCATCGATGCCGAAGCCGATACCATCGACGTGCACATCAGCGATGACGAGATGATGCGCCGCCGCGCGGCCTGGCAGCAGCCTACGCCTCGCTATACCCGCGGCGTGCTGGCCAAGTACGCGCGGCTGGTCAGTTCGGCAAGCACGGGGGCCGTCACCGACCAAGAGTAACCTGTCCGGTTAGGCTGTCACTAAGTCGTCAAGCGCAAGGCGTACCCTCAACGCTTTGCGCTTTTTAATGAGTAAACGGTGGGCATGATGGCGGTAGAAAATAAGATTCGAGGACGCGCTAGCGAGGTTTTTTGGGCATTTTTAGCGCTGGGGCTGACGTCGTTTGGCGGGCCGGTGGCGCACCTGGGCTATTTTCGCACGGCCTTCGTCGAACGCCGCCAATGGCTCAGCGAGCAGGCGTACGCCGATTTGGTCGCGCTGTGCCAGTTTTTACCGGGTCCCGCCAGCAGCCAGGTGGGCTTTGCCTTAGGGTTGATGCGTGCTGGCCCCTGGGGAGCCGCGATGGCGTGGCTGGCGTTTACACTGCCCTCGGCCATCGTGTTGGTGCTGTTTGCATTGGGTGCCGCCGTGCTGAAGGGCCCGGTGGCCAGCGGCATCATTCAAGGCTTGAAAATCGTCGCGGTGGCCATCGTGGCTCACGCGGTGTGGGGCATGGCGCGCAACCTCTGCCCGGATAAAACTCGCACGGGCATTGCCTTGGCGGCGGTGTTTGCGGTGGTAGTGGTCACCGGGCCGCTGGGTCAGGTGGCGGCGATCGTGTTGGGCAGCGCGGCGGGCTTGCTGCTGTGCCGCGACAGCACGGCATCGGCGTCCAGCGAATCGCTGCACTTCCCGGTGTCGCGCCGAGCGGGCACGTTAGCGTTGGCGCTGTTCGCCATTCTGTTGGTGCTCTTACCGCTGTTAGCTGGAAGCGCCGGTTGGTTGAACGTGGTCGATGCCTTCTACCGCTCTGGGGCGCTGGTATTTGGCGGCGGCCACGTGGTGCTGCCGCTGCTGGAAGCGGAAGTGGTGCAATCGGGTTGGGTCACGGCGGATGCGTTTTTGGCGGGTTACGGCGCGGCACAAGCGGTGCCGGGGCCGCTGTTTACGTTTGCGGCGTATTTGGGAGCGCTGCTGCCGGGCATCCCTAGTTTGGTGGGTGCGCTGTTAGCTCTGCTGGCGATTTTTGTGCCGGGGTTTTTGCTGCTGGTCGGCGTGCTGCCCTTTTGGAATCAGTTCCGCCAGTGGAAAAGCGCTCAAGCGCTGATGCGCGGTGCCAACGCTGCGGTGGTGGGGATTTTAGGCGCGGCGCTCTATCAGCCGGTGTGGACCAGTGCCATCGTGGGGCCTTACGCGTTCGTGCTGGCATTGACGGGCTTTCTGCTGCTCTCCGTGTGGAAGCTGCCTGCTTGGCTCGTCGTCATTCTGGTGGCGCTGGGCGGCGTGATGATTCCGCCCCTGTAATCGGGGCGGGAAGATACTCAAAGAGGGTATCGAGCGGGAGGTGGCGTGGCTACTATGGCGCCTCCGGCTCTAACGTGCGACGCAGGACATTCAGTTCGTCGATGTCCAGATGCTCGAGCCTTCCGGCGAGCAGGTCGCTGATCTTTTGAACGGGTAAGCCAGCCCGGCGGGCGATTTCACGGCTCCCCAGATCTGATACGGCGATCAGGCGGGTAATGATGCGCATAAGGCGCGTACGTTTTTCAAGTTCCCTGACATCGAGGTCAGGGCTGCTTCGCGGAGGATCCATCGCTTCTGCGTGAGCAGTCGAGTATGCCGTACTCATGTGACTCCATCAGTCTGAAATGACAAACACACAATGCCGCCAACTCACGCGGTTTTCAATGCCTAATTCGAGGAAAATTTCACACGCCTCACCACGCCCGCAAACGCCCGTGGCTCTGGTAAACTATGCGCCTTCCTAATTCTGAGTGAGCCGCGCTTTGCACGGCTTATGGACTGCTTTCTAGCTTATGTTAGGCCGTTGGCCGAGGAGTTTTGCATGTCGAACAGCGCACCCAAAGTGGGCGTGATCATGGGGTCGAAGTCCGATTGGCCGGTCATGGAGCACGCGGTGGCGATGTTGGAGCGGCTGGGCGTTCCCTACGAGACTCGCGTGGTGTCGGCGCATCGCACGCCTGACTTGCTGTTCGATTATGCCAAAAGCGCTGCCGAGCGCGGCTTGCAAGTCATCGTGGCCGGTGCCGGTGGAGCGGCTCATTTGCCTGGCATGGTGGCATCACAAACGGCGCTGCCGGTACTCGGCGTGCCGGTGGAGTCCAAAGCGCTGAAAGGCCTGGACTCACTGCTCTCGATTGCGCAAATGCCGGGCGGTATTGCCGTGGGGACGCTGGCCATCGGCAAAGCGGGGGCCACCAATGCTGGCCTGCTGGCGGCTCAAATCGTTGGCCTGCACGACAGCGCCGTGCGCGACGCCGTAGATGCCTTCCGTGCCGAACAGACGCAGATGGTGCTTGACAACCCCGATCCGCGTCCCGAAGCGGACCAAGCCCAATAGGTAGCCCTCATGAGCGGACAGAGTGCAAACCGTATGATTGCAAAAAACATTGGTGTTCTTGGGGCGGGTCAGCTCGGCCGTATGCTGGCGCTGGCAGGCTATCCGCTGGGCAATACCTTCACGTTTTTGGATACCACCGGTAACCCCAGCGCGGGCATCGGTGAGGTGATCGTCGACCCTGATAACCAGCACTTGGCGGCGTTCCTCGAGAAGGTCGACGTGGTCACCTACGAGTTCGAGCACCTGCCCGTGGCGCTGGTCCAGCAGATCGAGCAGCACAAGCCGGTGTATCCCGGCAGTCGCGCCATTGCGGTGTGCCAGAACCGAGTAGAAGAGAAGGCGCTGTTCGACCGCTTAGGTATTCCCACGCCCGCCTACCGCGTGGTGGAAAGTGCTGAGCAGCTCGCCGCCGCCGCCGCCGAGCTGGGCTGCCCGGTGGTAGCCAAGTCGGTCACCGAAGGCTACGACGGCAAAGGGCAAGCGGTGCTGAAAGCGCCAGAGCAGGCCCAAGAGGCGTGGGAGGCCATTGGCCATTCACAGCTCATCGTCGAGGCGTTCGTCGATTTCGTTCGCGAAGTTTCGATGATTGCCGTGCGCGGCCGCGATGGGGAGGTGGTGTTCTACCCCATGGCCGAAAACCAACACGTGGGCGGCATTCTGCGCTACTCCGTGGCGCCGCTACCGGATTTGGACGCCAGCGTTCAGCAGACGGCCGACAGCTATATTCGTGCGCTGCTTGACGAGCTGGATTACGTTGGCGTGTTGGCGCTGGAGCTGTTCCAAACCCGCGACGGCAGCCTGTTGGCCAACGAAATGGCCCCGCGAGTGCATAATTCTGGCCACTGGACGATGGATGGCGCCGTCACCAGCCAGTTCGAGAACCATCTGCGGGCAGTGCAAGGTTTGCCATTAGGCGCAACGAACGCCACTGCGCCCACTTGCATGGTGAACGTCATCGGCTTGGAAGGCGACAATGCTGCGCTGCTGGCCATGGCCGACACGCATCTACACCGCTATGACAAGGAAGAGCGCCCTGGGCGTAAGCTGGCGCATGTCAACGTCGTGGCCGCCACCCACGCCGAGCTGTTAGAGAAAGTGCGTGCTTGCCAAGCATTGATTCCCGATGCGCCTCCCGTGGCGTGGAGTTTCGAATCCATGCTATAGGGATTCCTACAGGTCGACCCCTCGCCTTTTACTACTTCACCTCCATCGTTGGATGCCCCAGCGATGGAGGTGAATTTTTGTGACAAGGACTCCTCAAACGACGCCACCATGATACAAGGACCATGTCGTTTGGATGTCGCCACCGTTCACCCACGAATGCGTGAAAGGCATTACCTATGTGAAAGGTCGCTCTCCGTATCACTGAACGTATGGTGTCTTGCCCATGATAACGTCTTCAGGCTTGCCCAGTGATTTTCCTCAACCATGCTCGGTAGACACCATGCGTTTACGCAGCGAAAAAGTGCGCCTTCTTTACGCCAACATCTGGCAGCCTGTGTCAGCAGGCATTTTAGGTGCTCTCGTATTAGCGGCCGTCATGCGAAACGTAATGGATACGGCACATGTAGTGATGTGGTTTATCGTCCTTTTGGCCGTGTCTGCCTGGCGGTTGTGTGACGCCCGTCGTTTTTTGCAGTCGTCGCTGGAAGAGCAGGCAAAGGCCCAGTGGCTGTGGCGATTCGCTCTGGGAGCGCTGGTGGCGGGGTGCACATGGGGCGGCGGTGGCGTCTTGATGTTTCAGGGTGAGCAAACGGATTATGTGGCTTTTCTCGTGATTGTGCTGTCAGGCGTGGCAGCGGGTAGCGTTACGATGCTTTCGGCCGTGTGGTGGGTGGCCGTATGCTTCATCATCCCGATTAGCTTGCCCTTGCAAGTGCTGCTACTGCTCTCGCCAGCGCCGACCCAGCAGGCTATCGGTGGGTTGATTATTGTGTTTGTCGGTTTGTTGATTCTTACCAGCCGACGCCTGGGACAAGTCATTCACGATAATATTTCGCTACGCATGAGCATGGCCGATCGAGAAGCAAAATTGCTTGAGAGCGAAAATCGCTACCGCTCCATCTTTCAAAACTCACCGCTGGGCGTGCTTCACTTCGATGAAGACGGCAAGGTGACGGACTGTAATAGCAAGCTGCCGGTGATCCTGGGCGTTGATCGTCGTTGCATCGTGGGCCATGACTTGCTTGTGCCTTCCGCAGACCCCTGGGTGGCCGACAGCGTCAGGGATGCGATTGAAAAAGGGACGGGTTACTACGAAGGCACGTACCACCTCCCCAACACCCAAAAAAAGACGCCACTGCGTGCTTTTTTTAACGGTGTGCACGGCATGGACAATCGCATTATCGGTGGGGTGGCCATTATCGAGGACTTCACCGAGCGTAAACGCAGTGAAGAGATCATTTATCGCCAAGCCTATTACGATGCGCTCACGGATTTGCCCAATCGGCGCTTGTTCATCGAACGGCTGGAATCGCTCGATACCCACATGATCGACCAAAAGCGCAGCGGGTTGGTTCTGTTTCTAGACATGGACCGCTTCAAGTTGATCAACGACACCCTGGGGCATGCGGCTGGGGATGCGCTGTTGGTGCAGGTCGCGCGGCGCTTGGAGTCTTGCCTGCGCGACGGTGATATGGCCGCACGGCTAAGTGGCGATGAATTTGTTTTGCTGGCCCTGTTTGACGAAGAGAACGCGAGCCAAACGGACGCTCTTGCCGAGCAGTACATGGCCCGCGTTCAGCAGGCGCTGTCAGGGAAATACTGGTTGGAAAACCGCTTGGTCGATGTTACCCCGAGTATGGGGTACACCTGCTTTGATACGGCGGCCTATAACCATGTCGACGTGCTCAAACAGGCCGATATCGCCATGTATCAGGCCAAATCCGAAGGCCGCGCGCGGCTGCGTCGCTATCAGCCGTGGATGAGTGATGAGGTCAACAGGCGTGTTAGCGAACAATCTTCCCATGTGGCCCCGCGCCGCTAGATCTCTAGGCGTAAAGCGATCCAGGCAGTCATGATGGCCTGATCTCACCGCCATCTTTTCGTATGGCAAGCCGCTTAATAACGCGGCTTTTTTATTGTCGGCGGCTACTCCTTAATAGCGCGTAAACGTGCTAAAACAGGTGTATTAAAAACAACCTAACCAATAAGATTGGCGTCAAGCCGACTAAAAACAGGGAGTTTGTATGTCGCCCCCCACCCCCCTTGCCGCCACGGCAACGGCCTCTGGGCTGCGCAGTGGTTATCAGCGTGATCACCACATTACGTTGCAGCGTTTGCGCGGTGAAAAAGTGCGCTTGCTTTACGACAACTTATGGCAACCGGTGTTGAGCAGTGTACTGGCAGGTGGGCTGCTGGTGGCGGCCATGTGGCCCGTAGTGGACACCCCACTGCTGTTGGGGTGGTTTGTGTCACTGGCATTGATTTCTACCGTAAGGTTACTGCTGGCGCAGCGGTTCAAACGGTTGCCCGCTCTCCAGCAACAGCGTCGACGGTGGTTGCATTGGTTTGCCATGGGGGCCATTGCGTCAGGCTGTGTTTGGGGAGCTTCCGGCGTGCTGCTGTTCAGCCATGACCATCCTGGCCAAATCGCCGCGCTATCGATCGTGCTGGCTGGCATTGCGGCAGGCGGTGTGACGACGCTCTCGTCGGTATGGTGGATTGCCATTGGCTTCGTGCTTCCCATTCTATTGCCGCTTAAGCTGCAGTTTCTGCTGCAAGGCTCGCCACTATCGATTTTGATTGGCTTGATGTTAGTGCTGTTTTTAGGGTTGATCATGGCGACCAGCCGACGCTTTAGCCGGACCATCCATGACAATATCGCTCTGCGGGTGAGCATGGGGGCCCGCGAAGCACAGCTCAAGGAGAGCGAAAATCGCTATCGCTCCATTTTTCAGCACTCGCCGCTAGGCGTTCTGCACTTTGATGAGCAGGGCCAGATCACCGACTGCAATAGCAAGCTGCTGGACATACTGGGCGTGGAGCGCTCGAATCTGCTCGGCTATCGTATGCTGGATCGCTCTGCCGACCGTGACGTGGCGCAAGCGGTGAAGGATGCGCTGGAAAAAGGCACCGGCTATTACGAAGGCACGTATCGACTGCCCAAAGCCACTGAGGGAACGCCGCTGAGGGCGTTTTTCAATGGGGTTCACAGTGCCAGCGATCAAATGATAGGTGGTGTGGCGATCATCGAAGACTTCACCGAACGGAAGCGCAGCGAGGCGATCATCTATCGCCAAGCCTACTACGACGCGCTGACCGATTTGCCCAATCGACGGCTGTTCATCGAGCGTCTGGAGGCGCTATGCCGAGAGCCAGAGAGCGGCCAACGCGGAGGCTTGGTGATGTTCCTGGACATGGACCGCTTCAAGTTGATTAACGATACGCTTGGCCACGCAGCGGGCGATGATTTGCTCGTACAGGTCGCGCGCCGTTTGGAGTCCTGCCTACACGACCAGGATATGGCTGCCCGTCTGAGCGGCGATGAGTTTGTGCTGTTGGCACTGTTCGATGTGTCGGAGAGCGAGGCACTCGACCTTGCCGCTGCCCGCTATATGGCGACCGTACAGCAGGCGTTGGCCGGTCAGTACCGCCTAGAGAGCCGCTGGGTCGAGGTCACCCCGAGCATGGGCTATACCTGTTTCAATGCCGCTGACTGTGACCACGCAGATGTGCTCAAGCAGGCGGATACCGCGATGTATCAAGCCAAGACCGAGGGCCGAGCGCGGCTTCGCCGCTACCAGCCCTGGATGCGTGATGACGTGAACAAGCGCGTCGCCGAGCAGGCATCTACCCCGCCAATTGACCGCTAAGCAGAAGCCACAGGGCAATGAGGGCGAAGTGCCCTGGGTACCACGCCAGCCATAAACGTCGGGGCATGGCCAGCGCCACCGGCGGCACTCGCTGGGCTGCGCCTGCGGCGAGCATTAGGACCAGCACGCACGTGGCGACGGTGAACGATTTAGCCATGTCGGAGGCGTTCATCTGCCCGGCAATCCACAATACGGGAAATGCCGCGAGCCCCGCCCATAGGCGTGATTTCAGCGCATCCCCTGTGTCACTGAGCGCCTGCATCGCAAACATGAACAGCGGAATCAGCAGCAGGCCGTTGTGGCCATACTCCACCCAAAATCCCAATAGATACCACACCGTAACGCCGACGGCAGCGCCTAACATGAGCCAACCAAAGCCTAACGTTTGCCGTTGATAGTGCTGCCAGCCTTGCCGTACCAGCGCTCCTAGTGCCAACCCGCTGGCCAACGTAAAACAGACGTTCAAAATGAACGCATCGGACGCGCGGGGCATCATCATGTAGGGAATTTGCGCAACGAGCCCAATGATCAGAATGCGTCGCGAATAGCGAAGTGGGTTGCGGGTATTGAACAGGCCGTGCCACGCCACCATGGCGGCAAAGAGGGGGAACGCAATGCGCCCAATCGAGGAGCCCGCCCAGCTCAAATCCCAATCACCCGGAAGCACGTAGCGGGTGAGGTGATCCACGGTCATGGTGAACAGCGCTAGCCACTGTCCCCAAGCGGTCCAGTGGGAGGAGGGACGAAGCGCGCTTGTCGTCTCCTCATGGGGCGTTGCGGGACCCGCCATCGTTTCAGCCATGCTACCTCCTTGTATGTGGTGGGGTGTTAGTAAAGACCCGGTTTGGCTGAGCAAGTTCGCCGGAGGGCGTGACACTTAGCTGGCGCTAAAAATGGGTTTGCCCAGTGCCCAGACTTGGTCGATGGCCCAGTGATTTTCGCGTAGTACGATGAAATCTGCGTCCGAACCCGTCTGTAAGTGGCCTTTGCGGGGCAGTTTGAGCGTATCGGCGGCGGTGGTCGACGCGCAGCGTAGCGCGTGCTCCATGTTGATCTGATGCTCATTGACGCACTCGCCCAGCACCTCGAATAGACTGCTGAGTTTACCGGGTTTCAAGCCAATAAACCGGTGTTGATCATCGAATTCCGGCAACGAGGCGTTGGCATCGGAGGAGAGACTGAGTTGGCCGGGCTCGATTCGCGCTTTCAGCGCCCGAGCCACTGCCTCGGAGGCAGGCACTTCACCACCGGCCAGCAGCTCGGGTGTGGTGCTGGTGGTGAAGTCGATGCGCCCGCCTTCACGGGCAAAGCGCAGGCCATCTTCGAACAGCGCGGCAGTGCGGTTTATGTGAGTGGGGTAGAACTGCGTCAGCGGGATGGCGCTTTTTTTGGCCACTTGGCGCAGCGGCTCCAAGTGGGTGTCGGCGTCGCCGGTGTGAATGAAGACGATGCCTGATTTCCCTGCGAGCAGCCCGGCGGTGCGGGCGTCGGAAGCAAGCCGCGTTAACTCTTGGGTAGTGGGTTGGGAGCCGCGATGGTCACTAATCGCGACTTCACCCACGCCGATGAACTCAGGAATGTAGAGAATATCGCTGGCTACCGAACCGGTCAGCGTAACGGGGGGAAGTTGGTAAGAGCCAGTGTAGGCGTAGGTGCTCAGCCCGCCAGCGGCCAGCTCCCGCGCTTTGCCAATCAGGTTGGCTGGGGTGCGGGTAAGCGCATCGGTGCCTAGCGCGCCCACCAGCGTGGTCACCCCGGAGGCACAGGCGTCTTCCAGGCTGAGTTCGGCGGTGCGGTTGCCAAAGCCGCCTTCACCGCCACCGCCGATGTAGTGCACCAGCGGGTCGACTAACCCTGGGATTACGCGGCGCCCTTCCAGGTCCACCGTACGAATCAGCGTGCCTAATTGATACGTTTCATCGGCATTCAGCACGGCGGCAACGCGTTGGTCGGCGATCAGCAGGTGGCACAGCCCAAGCGGTTCGGGGGCAAAGAGTTGGGCATTCTTTACAAGTGTCAGCATGGAGTTCCCTGGAGAGTCATCAGAAACGATAAGCGCCGACCAGAGGCCGGCGCTCGTAGTGGTAGCGTCACGCTATTCGAACAGCGCGCTTATAAACGTACATCGTAGTTGAAGTAGCGGTTCATGATCTCATCATACGTGCCGTTCTCCTTGAGCGCGTGCAGAGCCTCGTTGAAGCGTTCGGCCAGGGCTTCATCGCGGGGGCGAAACGCCATCCCCACACCTTGGCCAAAAATCTCCTCGGGCTGCTTGATGAAGTCGCTGATGCGCTGGAAATCGCTCTCTGGCGTGTCGATATCGATGGTGGCTTCGGCGATGGGGTAGTCCATGAAGGTGAGGTCCAGGCGGCCCGCCATCAGGTCGGTGACCACATCGTCCGCACCGGTATAGCGACGGATCTCCAAGACATCGCCGTAAAGCTGAGTGACGTAGTTGTCCTGCAACGTCGCTCGCTGCACGCCAACGGTCAAGCCTTCCAGGCTGGCACGATCTTCGATATCGATCTCTTTATCACGGGTGGTGATCCAGGCGCTGGGCGTGGTGTAGTACGCCTCGGAGAACAGCACCCGCTGGGCGCGCTCGTCGGTGATCGCCATGGAGGACATGATGGCGTCGTAGTTACGCGCCAGCAGTCCCGGAATGATGCCGTCCCAGTCTTGCTCGACCCATGTACAGGTGACCTCCATGTAGGCGCAGGCAGCGTTGCCGAGCTCGATTTCGAAACTGGTGAGCGTGCCGTCGGCCTCGCGGTACATGAAGGGTTCGTAAGGGACATCGACGCCGAGTCGAATCTCGTCATAATCCCGGGCAAAGGCGCCAGTGGATGCCAATGAAAGTGAAACACCAGCCGCAAGAACAGCGGCCACGGACAGCGTTGCATAACGCATAGTCAGTCTCCTGAAGCGATTTTTAGTAGGTAGGTCGATGCTGCTGTATGCCAACCGCCTTAGGGCGGCTATTGCATGGGGTGCGCTAAGCGCAGGAGTGCCGTGCGCCTTACACGCAGGGCAATATGCACGCACAGGGGCGTGCCTTGGCACGGGCGTGCCAAAAGGGGAGGGCTATTCGTCGAACCATTCGCTCAGGTAGAAACGGGCGATGTTGCCACGGGTACCTGGGCGAAGCGCGTGCAGCGCGGGGGATAAGAGGAGGCGTGAGGGCATGTTGGCGTCTCGCTTGCGAACCTCCCCAAGTGGGGAGGCTCGCTCAAGCAGCTAGCGCTTACTCTTCGCCGAAATAACGGGCGTAGATCTCATCGTAGGTGCCGTCTTCTTTGAGCTCCGCCAGAGCTTCGTTGAACTGCTCGGCTAGCGCTTCGTCACGCTGACGGAAGGCGATACCGAAACCGTCGCCGAAGTACTCTTTCGGCTCGCTGATACGCTCACCCACTACGACATACTCGGCTTCATCGCTTTCGAGCAGCGTGGACTGGCCGATCGGGAAGTCGAGGAAGACGATATCCAGACGCTGTGCTTCCATGTCCAGCACCATGTCGTCGGCGGTGGAGTAGCGGCTGATGTCAGCGACGCTACTGAAGTTATCGGTGACGTAGTTATCCTGTAGGGTGCCGCGCTGAACGCCAATGGTTTTGCCTGCCAGGGTCTCTTCGTTGGCTTCGCTGATGTCCAGGCTGCTCGGAGCGAACCAGGCAGACGGCATGGTGATGTAGGGGTCTGAGAACAGTACCTGCTGACGGCGTTCGTCGTTGATGGTCATGGAGGACATGATGGCATCGTAGTTGCGTGACATCAGGCCTGGAATGATACCGTCCCACTCCTGCTCGACCCATTCACAGGTAACACCGATACGCTCGCATAGGGCGTTGCCCAGGTCGATGTCGAAGCCGGTCAGTTCACCTTCAGCGGTGCGGTATTCCATGGGCTCGTAGGGAACGTCGACGCCGATACGGACGCTGTCGTAATCGCGCGCGTGAGCAGAAGATGCTGCAGCGACGGCCAAGCCCAGCAGAGAAACAGTCAGTAGTTTTTTCATTTTTAGACTCCAAAAGAAGCAGGTTCACCCAAGGTGATCCCCCTTAACGTACCCCAGGTTGAGGTTGGCGAAAAGGGGGAGTCTGCATTTGAACCAACGTTTGTTTTACGCTGGCGCTGTTGTCTTTGTTTTGGTTAGGTGGTTTGTGGCTGCAGGTGGGCCAGCAGCTTTTTCTCTAAGAAGCGGAAAAAATACAAGATCGCGAAGGTCAAACAGAGATAGATGGCTGCGACGAATAGGAACGCATCGAAGGGCGCATAAAAGCGCGCATACACGAAGCGTGCCGCACCGGTCAGATCCATCAACGTCACCACACTGGCAATGGCGCTGGCATGCAGCATGAATATGACTTCGTTGCCGTAGGCTGGCAGCGCGCGTCGAAAGGCGCTGGGCAGAATGATCCGCCGCATCATCAAACGTTGCGACATGCCATAGGCCCGTGCGGCCTCTATTTCGCCTTTCGACGTTGCCTTGATGGCACCACGGAAAATTTCGGTGGTATAGGCGGCCGTGTTCAGCGTAAAGGCAATCAGCGCGGGGTAAAACGCTTCGCGCAGCACCGGCCACAGAAAGGTTTCTTGAATGCCGTCGATAAATACGACGCCGTAGTAAATGATGTAGAGCTGGATCAACAGCGGCGTTCCGCGAAACACGTAGGTATACAGATAGACTGGCAGGCTGATCCATTTGTGCCTGGAGCTACGCATGATGGCCAGCGGTACCGCTAGGATGAGCCCGGCCACCAGCGAGAGAAAGACCAATTGTGTGGTGGTCACCAATCCTTCCCAGTAGTAGCCGAGGGTCGTCGGTGTGAAAATCAGGTTGTCCGCTAGTAGGTCGTTGAACCATGCAGAGATATCTAACATGTCAATGCCCCCCAAAGCCGATGTCGTAACGTTTTTGTAGGCGCGCAAAGATCCACTCGGAGACGCTGGCAATGAGCAGGTAGGCCACCGCGACGGGGATCAAAAACACGAAGGGCTCGTGGGTCGCGCGGGAGGCTTCGGCGGCTACTCGGACCATGTCGGTCAGGCCGATTACCGAGACCAGCGCGGTGGTTTTGAGCAGTACCATCCAGTTATTGGAAAGGCCGGGCAGGGCGTGGCGCATCATTTGGGGGAAGCGAATGCGACGAAACACCAAACCACTGCTCATGCCGTAGGCTTTGCCTGCCTCTATCTGGCCGTTATCCACTGCCATGAACGCCCCACGAAAGGTTTCGCCCATGTAGGCACCGAAGATAAAGCCGATGGTCAGTACGCCTGCGGCAAAGGCATTGAAATTGATATAAATGTCGATGTCGTAGTTGTAATACAGCATGTCGCTGATGGCATTGACGCCGATCTGGCCGCCGAAGAACAGCAGCATCATCAGCACTAGGTCCGGCACACCGCGAATCACCGTGGTGTAAACGGTGGCGGTGCGACGTAACAGCCAGTTACGCGACATCTTGGCGCTGGCGGTGAGGAGGCCTAGAACGATCGCTAGCATCAGCGATAGCACGGCCAGTTGAACGGTGACGCCCGCCCCTTCGATCAGGCGGGGGCCGTAACCTTGCAAATCGAGCATGGTGTGCGTGCCTCGCGGATCAGTATTTGGGCGCTAGAAACTGCTTCAAGCGCGGTGACTGCGGATTACCCAGCACCTCGTTCGGCGCCCCGGCTTCTTCTACCAAGCCTTGGTGCAGGTAGATCACTTTGCTGGACACGTCGCGGGCAAAGCTCATCTCGTGGGTGACCACGACCATGGTGCGTCCTTCATTGGCTAAGTCACGCATGACTTTCAGCACGTCGCCGACCAACTCCGGGTCCAGTGCCGAGGTGGGCTCGTCGAACAGCATGACTTCCGGGTCCATGGCGAGCGCCCGTGCAATGGCACCGCGCTGCTGCTGGCCGCCGGACATTTGTGCCGGGTAGGCATTGGCGCGAGCGCTCAGCCCTACGCGATCCAGCAGCGCATGGGCATGCTCGATTGCCTCTTTTTTGGGCTTGCCGAGCACGTGGATCGGCGCTTCGATGATGTTTTCCAGCAGCGTCATGTGTGCCCATAGATTGAAGCTTTGGAAGACCATCGAGAGCTTGGCACGCATCTGCACCACCTGTTTCCAGTCGGCGGGCTCACGGCCGTGTTTGGTGGTTTTAAAACGAATTTGTTCGCCGTGGACGTAGAGCTCTCCATCGTCGGGCTGTTCAAGCAGGTTCATGCAGCGCAGGAAGGTGCTTTTGCCCGACCCTGAGGCGCCAATGAGGGTGATGACGTCACCTTTTTGGGCTTCCAGGGAGAGACCTTTGAGAACTTCCGTATCGCCAAAGCGCTTTTTAATATTGCGCACTTCAAGGGGAGTAGGCGTAGCGGCCATAACGTAGGCTCCAGTACAGGGTTGCCGCAGCAGCAACAAATGAATTTGTCGTGCGTGTGTGCGGCTGGCGCGAAAAAAGGGGCGATTCTATCAGGACTGCGCCAAATGCGCGTACTTTATCAGGACGACATTGGTCTTGGTACGTGGCGATGTGTCCTGACGGCCCCTTCACGTTGTTGTTATAAAAAAAGACGTCGTTATGAAAAGTACGTTTTCATCGTCAAGCAGTAGCGCAAGTGTCCGTCAGGTAATGGCATGACTGGGCACCACCAACAGTGCCGCACGAGCGCCTATGTCGACGTGGGCATTGGGGAACACCACATGTAATGGTGTCTTCTCCACGATGAAATCACCCGCTACCCCATCTTTGGCGAGGCAGGTGCCGGGCTCGAAACGGCTGAAATTGGGTACGTCATCGTCGAAGCAGAGCGTAAAGTCCTTCGCTTGGCGCATCAGCTCGTGCTGTACTTTAAAAAAGGCCATGTTATCTGCGGGCTTTGTCGGCGGCGGATAACCTGAGCTGAGTGAGCCCAAGAGCGTCAGCATTGGCGCCAGGGGAGCCATATCATTGTCACCAAACGGGGCAACCCGACCCAGTTCGAACGTAAACGCTTGGGCGTGATGATAGTGCTTACTGTAGTGGGAGAACGTCCAACTGTGCTGATGTTGGTGGAGCACGGCCTGCATATCGGCTCCGGCCAGCCACTGCCACTGCTGCGCATCGGTGGCGGCGAGGGCGTAGGGTTCGACGACGAAGCGGGTATACAAACTGTCCCGAATCGCCGTGTGCAGATCGTAGTGCAGTTTCGGCAGCGCATGGTGGCGGGCGAAGAACGTATCTACTGCTTCCATTAACGCTCGCGCTCGGTCGGGTTCGGCCCCCCGCTCGTCCAGATCGCGTTTGAACAGCCGGTTGAGGTTGGTGGCAATGAAGCGTTTGTGCGCTTTTAACGCGGGAATGTTACCCAAGATCACCAGCACCGGCGCGCCTAACTGCAGCGTGCTGGCTTCCAAAGCGCTCAGCCAATCACCGAGCAGTTCCACCGGGGCGGTTTCGTTACCGTGTATCGCCGCAGAAAATACACAGGCGCGTGCCTCTGGGCGCAGAATGTTAGGGGTGAGCTCTAGAATACCTGGCCCGTGAAGATGGTAAGTGCCGCTTGGGAAGCGGCCGATGCGCGGGGAGGGGCGTTCCTCGTCGAGCGTCCAGTCGAGCCATTGGCCTAGCATGAAAGTGTCCTTGAGCATGGGCATTTGCTTTTTTATCGTTCCTACCTTTACCCACGCCCGTAGCTGTCCACAAGGGGAGGCGTCGTTCGCGTGAAAATGGCGGGTGGGATGATGAAAGTTGCCGGTACAAAAAAGCGCTCATGGCCCTTTGCCACAAGCGCTTTGATCACCGATGCTCTTGCGTCTGTCGCACACTAAGGACGTTTAGCCTGCTCGCTGTCGCCGCATTTCTTCCTGATACTCTTTGGCCAGAGAGGATTTCTGGTTCTCTTGGAGGCCGCGGCCTGCCAGTTGAAAAACTTCCTGCTCCTCTTCGTCCAAGTGATGCGTCACCAAGTGTTGAAGCTGTTTAGCGTGAGTGAGCCAATGGCTGGCGCTATAGTCGGTGTCGTCCAGCAGTTCGATCAGCTCGTCGATCTCATGATGCTCCGCCACGCTGTGGCGCGCTTTCTCTTGGGTGAGATCGATGTCCATCATGGGGATGTAAAGCGCTCTCTCTTCCGCGTTGGCGTGGTATTTCAGTTCGGCGCGTACCTGTTGATAGAGGGTATCGCGCTCTTCACTATCGCCATGGGTCTCTACCAAGCGGGCCAGCAGGTCTCGCTGGATGTCGTGATCTTTGCGAAGTGCTTCGAAAATCGTCATGCCGGACTCCTTGGCGTTATACGTGAATGAAACATACCGTAAATACGATACAAGAAAAATTAGTGCCGAAGTGGCAAAAGCGCAAGGTCGGCGCATCGATGAAATCGATGCGGAGCATCGAAAACATTCGCTTTTCTCTACGTTTGACTAGGCTATGGTTTAGTGAGTTTTCATTGCCCTCGACGGGCAACCTGTCCAATGCTCGAATGCAAGTCCAAAGGAGTGCGTTATGACGAAGGTACTGGTGCTGTATTACTCAATGTATGGCCATATCGATACACTGGCTGCCGCGGTGGCCGAAGGCGCTAAGGGAGTGGACGGTGTCGAAGTGACGGTAAAACGTGTGCCTGAAACCATGCCGGAGGAGGCGTTCAAAAACGCTGGCGGCAAGCAGGACTTCACCACGCCGGAAGCCACACCTCAAGAGTTGGCGGATTACGATGCCATCATCTTCGGCACGCCGACGCGCTTTGGCAACATGGCGGGTCAGATGCGCACCTTCCTCGATCAAACCGGCGGCCTATGGGCCAACGGCTCGCTGCGCGGTAAAGTGGCGAGCGTCTTCACGTCGACCGGCACTGGCGGCGGCGATGAGATGACCATTACCTCTACCTGGACGACGTTGGCCCACCACGGCATGGTCATCGTGCCCATTGGCTACGGCATCGAAGAGCAGTTCGATATTTCGAAAGTCAGCGGCGGTACGCCCTATGGCGCTGCGACGCTGGCCGGTGGTGATGGTTCCCGCCAGCCGGATGACCGCGAGCTGAAAATTGCCCGCTTCCAGGGCAAACATGTCGCTGAGATTGCTGCCAAGCTGGCAAACTAATCGACGCTTGAAACGCACAACGCCTCGCTGCCAGCGAGGCGTTGTGCGTTAACGAACGCTTTTACAGAAGAATCAACCGCCAATCCGCTCGGTAATGGCGCTACCGAGGCTTTCGGTCGTGCCCTGGCCGCCCACGTCGCGGGTGAGCACTTGGCTATCGCCCTCACTCAGCACCGCTTCAATGGCCTCGACCATCGCGTCGCCCGCCTCCTTATAGCCCAGGTGCTCCAGCATCATCGCCCCAGACCAAATTTGGCCGATAGGGTTGGCAATGCCTTGACCGGCGATGTCCGGTGCGCTGCCGTGTACCGGTTCGAACAGGCTGGGGAACTTGCCTTCTGGGTTGATGTTGGCCGAGGGGGCGACGCCAATGGTGCCGGTGCAGGCAGGGCCTAAGTCGGAGAGAATATCGCCAAACAGGTTGCTGCCCACCACCACGTCGAACCAGTCCGGATGCAGCACGAAGTTGGCGGTCAAAATATCGATATGGAATTTATCCACTGCGATCTCTGGGTACTGCTTGGCCATCTCGGCTACGCGCTCGTCCCAGTAGGGCATGGTGATGGAGATGCCGTTGGACTTGGTGGCCGAGGTGAGCTTTTTACGTGGGCGGGTTTGTGCCAGGTCGAAGGCATACTTCAAAACGCGATCAACGCCGGTACGGCTCATCACCGTTTCCTGAATGACGATTTCACGCTCGGTGCCTTCATACATCTTGCCGCCGACGCTCGAGTACTCGCCCTCGGTGTTTTCGCGCACGACGTAAAAGTCGATGTCGCCGGGCTTGCGGCCCGCTAGCGGGCTTTTGATGCCGGGCATCAATCGGCAGGGTCGCAGGTTGATGTACTGGTCGAACTGGCGACGAAACTGCAGCAGCGAGCCCCATAGCGAAATATGGTCGGGCACTTTGTCTGGCCAGCCCACGGCTCCGTAAAACAGTGCATCGAACCCTTTGAGCTGGTCGAACCAGTCGTCGGGCAGCATCTTGCCGTGTTCCAAGTAGTAGTCACAGCTGCCGAACTCGAAGGTGGTGAACGCCAGGTCGATATTGAAGCGCTTGGCGGCGGCTTCCAGCACGCGAATACCTTCGGGCATCACTTCGGTACCGATACCGTCGCCAGCGATGACTGCAATACGATGGGCCATGGAAGATCCTTATGTGGTTGGATGTCGCGGAAAGGATGGAGTGTGATTGCTTAGTAGGAGTGTAGCGCCTGTTGGCGACGAGATAATCAGGCTATTATGCAAGCTATTGTTGCCTAAAAGTGAATAATCCCATGATGCTGGATGACCTCGCCTTTTTTCAGCAGCTAGCGCGAGCGGGAAGCTTGACCGCCACTGCTCGCGAGCTTGGGCTGTCCCTCTCAGCCGTGAGTAAACGTTTGAAGCAGCTAGAGGCTCGGCTGGGGGTGACGCTGGCGGCGCGCACGACGCGCCGGTTGACGCTTACTCTCGAAGGCGAGCGCTACCTGTCTCAAGGTGGTCTCATTCTGGAGGAGTTACAAACGCTCGAAAGCTCACTCAGCGAGACCGCGAACCAAGGCCTAAGCGGTCGGCTGAGGATCAACGCGACCTTCGGCTTTGGCAGGCGGCATATCGCGCCGCTGCTATCGCGGTTTTGCGCCGAGCACCCAGGCGTGGAGAGCTGGCTTGAGCTGACCAACTTCCCCCTCAATTTGAGCGATCACGGCTTTGACGTCGGCATCCGTATTGGCGAGCCACCGGATTCACGCCTCGTCGCCAAGCGTATCCTACCCAACCGCCGCGTCTTGTGCGCTGCGCCTAGCTATATGAAAAAAATGCCGCCGCTGAAGGCTCCGAGCGATCTTACCCAGCACCGTTGCCTGGTGATTCGTGAAAACGATAGCGACTTCCCGCTATGGCGCTTCGAGCACCGGCAATCCCACCAGCGCCAGGCCGTGAAGGTCAGGGGACCATTGGCGAGTAACGACGGCGAGGTCATTACCCGCTTAGCGCTGGATGGCCACGGTGTGATGCTGCGTTCCTGGTGGGATGTGAACGAGCATCTATCCAGTGGGACGTTGCAAACGCTGCTACCGGAGTGGCAGGGCATACGCGCTGACTTTTACGCCGTGTTCGAGCATCGCCGCCATGTGCCGGAAAGGATCAGCGCGTTGATCGACTTCTTACAGCGAGAAATGGCGGGCCGTGTGCCCGCCTTGCCCAATGGCTAACGTGGGTCCGTTAGCGGCCTGGGCAGGTTTGATCCTGCACCACGTCGATCAACTCGTCGGTGGGAAAGTCCAGCTCGGCGGCGCGCTGACGAAGGCGCTGCTCCACGTCGCCTGCTATCGTGGGGGTGCGTGCCAGAATCCACAGGTAGTCTCGGTTAGGGCCTGCCACCAACGCCCACTGGTAGTCATCGTCGAGTTCGAGAACGTTGTAGCCGCCGTAAAACGGGCCGAAAAAGCTGACTTTCAGCCGCCCCACGCTCTCGTCATCGATGAAGTAGGCGCGACCTTCGGCTTCGTCCCAGGCGCGTTCTTCCAGGTCGTAGCCTCGGTTGATCACCTTGACGCCCCCATCGTCGCGCCTACTGTAGGTAGCGGTGACGCAGTCTAGTCCCTCTTCGAAGGAGTGATCCAGGCGAGCGATTTCGTACCACTCGCCAAGATAGCGCTCGAGCTCGAAGTCAGTCACCGGTTCCGTGCCATCGGGAATGCCGGTGCAACCCATCAAGAATGTGCCGGTCACGGCCAGGGTTGCCAGCGTGGCCATGCTCCTTGGCCGCCATACGGATGTCATCATCTCGCTCCTTTTAATGTCAGACCATCACAGCGCTCAATTTATCAGGGTAGGTGGCACCACGCCACGCGGTCCTCTTGGTACTGTTCGGCAGGTAGTGGAAATAGGCTATGGTATGTCTGTTAACGTATCCTCTGACAATGCATATAACAAAGGAGTGTTTATGTGGCATCAACAAGAGATTCACTTGCCGGAAATGTCCCGCGGTTTTCATTTGATTACTGATGAGATCGCCAGAGCACTGCCCTGTTTGGCGGAGTGCCATCAGGGGCTTTTGCATCTACAGCTCATGCATACCTCCGCGTCGTTGACGCTCAACGAGAACACCGACCCGGACGTGCGCCATGATCTGGATGCTTTCATGCGACGTTTGGTGCCAGAAGGACTGAGCTACTTTCAGCATACGTTAGAGGGCCCCGACGACATGCCCGCCCATGTGGCGTCTAGTCTATTGGGCACTCAGCTCAGCCTTGCGGTACGCGATGGCCGCTTGGCCCTTGGCACGTGGCAAGGGGTGTGGTTAGGTGAGCATCGTGAGCAGGGTGGTTCGCGCCGCTTGCTGGCCACCTTGAACGGCTGTGCCGCGCTTTAGTCACAGCCACCGAATGACTCTTTGAGATAAGCGCCTCTACATGCCTCGACGCCTTTTTCGCCTCTCCCGCCAGCGCTGGTTGAGGCTGTTTTTCGTTTTGAACCTTGCGCTGGTGGCGGGGTTGATCATTCACCAAGTGTGGCTCTACGTGGCCGAACCCGAGTTCGAATCGCTGCATACCGTAGAAGTCGCCGAGGTACGCGACCGACTAGCAGGCCGAGATGCCTACCGCTTTGCGGTGGTGGGCAACATCAATAACTCGGTAAATGTCTTTCAAGACGAGATCGTTCCGCTGCTCAACCAGGGCGATATCGATTTCATGGTGTCGGCGGGCAATGCGGTGAGTGGCGGCCAGCAGGAGAGTTATCAGGCGATTTATCACAGCCTCGAACTGCTCGACATGCCTTATCTCTTGACCTACGGCGATAATGAAGACAGCGATTTCGGCAGCTATCTGTTTTACGACTACTTTGGCCCGCATTTCTATGCGTTCGTAGCGGGCAACAGCCACTTCATTTTTCTAGATGGCACTGGCAAGTCGTCGACTTCCTGGCAGTTGGATTGGCTGGAGCGCGAGCTAGCCGCCTCTGACGCGGCCCATCGGTTCGTGTTCGTGGGCCTGCCACTGCATAACGTCATCCAGGATGCCCCGCTGTTCGAAGAAGATAACTACCTCAACGATCCCCGGCTTGCTGAAGGCATCATGCGTTTGGCCGAGCGCTATGGGGTCGATACGGTGTTTTCCGCGAATCTCTCGCTATACGCCCAGCACACCGTCAACGGGGTGACGTACGTGACCACCGGCGGCGCGGGCGGCCTGCTGCTGGATGCCGATGAGAGTTTTCATCATTACGTCGTCGTCGAGGTGGCCGGTGACAGCGTGGGCATCTCGCCGGTGCGATTGAACGTCGACCGCCCCGGCTGGTGGCGCATGCTGAGCAGCGTGGGGTCGACGATTTACGCCTTCTTCTACGTCAGCTATCCGCGGTTCTTGCTGATCGTCGGGCTGCTGACACTGTTGGCCATGCGGCTTTACAGGCTGATTTTCGAGGAGCGCGACTACTATCCCGACTTCGATATCGACCCCACGCCCTATCTGGAAAAAAGTTTACGAGTGGCGATGGTGTCGAACAACTACTTCCCGTTCGTTTCCGGCGTGTCGGTATCGGTGGAGCGGCTACGCCAGGGTCTTGGCGATCTCTCACATCGGGTGCAGCTGCTGGTACCGCGCTACCGGGAGTCGTGGCAGGACGATGACACCATTCTGCGGGTACCCACGCTGATGGCGTTTGGCGAGAAGCGTGAATTTCGCTTGACCAACCCGTTCAGCGCGGGCTTTCGCCGCTGCCTGCGTGAGTTCAAGCCCGATGTGATCCATGTACATCACCCGTTCTGGCTGGGGTCGATGGGTCTGTGGATGGGGCGTCGTTTGAAAGTGCCGGTCATCTACACCTATCACACGCGCCTGGAGCACTACGCGCACTTCGTACCGCTGCCGGGGGCACTGTTTCGCAACCTGATCTCTCATTATTTGATCAAGCGCTTCTCTAATCGTTGCCAGGGGGTCATCGTGCCGACCTATTCGGCAGAGGAGTACCTGCGCATGATCGGGGTCAAGACGCCGACGCTGGTGCAGCCCACGGGGATCGACGCGGCACGCTTTGCCGATGCCGACGAGGAGGCCGTGGCGTCGCTTCGCCAGCAGTTGGCTATCGCGGTCGACGATACGGTGCTGGTAAGCGTTTCTCGCATCAGTAAAGAGAAGAACATCGGCTTCATGCTGGAAGCGTTGGCAGAGTTGAAGCGCCAGGGAAAGACCGGCCTACGCTTGCTGTTGGTCGGCGACGGCCCGGACCGACAAGCGATCCAAACACAGATCGACACGCTGGGTTTGGAAGCACAGGTCACCTTGGTGGGGGCCGTGCCGCCAGAAGAGATGGCGCTTTACTATCACGTAGGCGATGTGTTCGTGTTTGCCTCTACCTCGGAAACACAAGGTATGGTGATTCTAGAGGCCATGGCCGCTGGGCTTCCGGTGGTCGCCGTACGCTCGAGCGGTATCGATGACGTGGTGCGCGATGGCCACAACGGCTTCAAGACGCCGCAAAACCGCCAGAAGTGGGGGCAGCGAGTGGTGGAACTGGTCGAGGATGACGCGTTGCGCGAAACCCTCGGCGATCAAGCCAAAGCGTTCGCCGCTGACTACGATATCGGCAAGTTTGCCGCCGCGGTGGCGCACTTTTATGCCGAGGTGCTAGCGAAACATCACACGACGCATCAGACCCACGAGCGTCAGCCCAAGTGATGCAAGCGAGTGGCTAGCCGTCGTTTCGAGGACGGCTCGTCCGAGCGGTGGCCACGCGCTTGAGTAGCCAGAGTAGGCCCACCCCGACGACCACGCCTGCCACGGCCAGCACCAACTCTTGTTGTGAGGCAGCGGTGAACAGCGCCCCTAGCTGGCTGCCGAGCAGGATGACGGCGGCCAGTCCCGGCACGATGCCCAGCGTCGAGCCGATCATGTAGTCGCGGAAATTGAGATGAAACGCCCCGGCCAACATATTGGTGAGCGTGAAGGGAGCCAGCGGCAGCAGGTTGATCACCGTCATCGTACGAATGCCGCGTTGGGAGAGATAGCCGGAAAGGCCGCGTAGGTGGCGGCCACCGTAGCGCATGAGGGCATCTCGCCCCAGCCAGTGGCCCACCCAGTAAGACACCACCGACGAACTCAGCGTGCCCAACGTAGCGTAAGCCAATCCCCATACCGGGCCAAACAGCATGCCGGTCAACACGACCAGCAGGCTTAGCGGAAACATCACTAACAGCGAACCGGTATAGACGGCCATGACGGCGGCAAACATCCAGGGGGCACGCTGCCACTGGCTAATGGTGGTAGTGAGTGCTTCGAGCTGCGCCTGAGTCAGCAGCCCTTGCTGCTGCAGGTAGCGCCACATCACGCCCAGTATCACCAGCGTGATCAGTAAGCCTAGCCCTTTTAGCAACGTTCGTGACATTCCATCCCCACCGCCTATCTGGCAAAAGAGCGTTAGCATACGCCACTGCGGCGGTGGGGTGAACGAGCGCGTTACTGTAGGCGCGCTTCAATGACGGGCCAAGCGGCATCACCCTCGGCGGTCGTGACATCGGCCAGCATGGCCTCTATGCGTTCGGGGTTGTCGTTGATCCACTGCTGAGCCACCTCGGCGAGGTCACGCTCTTCTTGACCGAAGGCTTGGATCATCCAGCTCTGTTCCTCGGCGGTAAAGCTGAACTGCTCGAAAAAGGTGACCAGCGCCGGGTGGGCATCAGCGTAGTCGCTGCGCAGCAGGGTACGTACGTCGCTTTCGCCGTTGTTCTCACCAAACAGGTTTTCCGGGTCTTCCAGGTAGCGCATGGGGAGTTCGAGATTCATCCAGTGGGGCGTCCAACCGACCCAAACGATGGCTTCTTCTCTGGAAATGGCATCTTGTGCTGCAGAGAGCATGCCCACTTCGCTGGTATCCACCAAGCGCCAGTCGCCGAGGCCCCAGATATCGTTATCGATGGCGTTATGTAGAATTTCACTGGCGGCCGATCCTGCGCCAAAACCATGAATTTGGCCATTGAACTCGTCACGGTGCGCGTCTAGATCGGCAAAGCTGCGAATACCGCGCTCATGTAAATACGCTGGAACGGCCAGGGTCATCTGCGCGCCATCGACGTTGTTGGCGATGTCCCTGATGACGCCGGAGGTTTTGCGAGGCTCGAACATCTCTTTTTGCGCAGGAAGCCAAGCGCCTAGAAAGGCGTCGACGTCGCCACTTTCCAGGCCTTGATAGATCACTTGCAGGCCAATTTCATGGGTTTGAGTGTCGTAGCCCAGCGGGTTAAGGAGCTGCTCGGCGATTTCGGTTTTCACGGTAATGCCAGGCCAAGCGGGAACGCCGAAATCTAGCGTGGCGTCATCGGCGACGGCGGCTTGGGTAGTAACGCCTGCTAGGCCCAGGGTAATGGTCGCAACGAAAGGACGAAGTGAACGTGTCATGGAGGAGGGTCTCCTTGCTAGGGTTATTGTGATGGTGCGGTCGTACGGGCAAGAACACGCAGGCGCGAGGCCAGCATGTCCCGGTCTAGGTAGGTGCCTTGAAGGTGGCGAGCACCGCTATTAGGATCGAACTCCCGGCGGCCGTGGAGTACGCGACGGTTATCGAACGCCACCATCTGGCCCGGTGTTAGTGTGAACTCCAACTGATGCGCCTCGCTGTGGAAGAGTTGCCACAGTACTTTGTAGGCCCGGTACCAAGCCGTCATTTTTTCGGCCGGCAAATGGAGCGTATCGCGTATCCAATTATTGAGGCGTATCTCCATCAGCTCGCCTTGGCTATCCAAGGTGATCACCGGAGCTTTGAAGGCGATATCGTGATGGTTGTCTTGAAACCGGAAGTCGATGGGGGTCTCACTCAGAATGGCGAGTGCCTCAGGGTCCTGTTCGCGTAGCGCATCGATGACCCGGGCGCCGTCGGCAAACAGTGACTCACCGCCGCTGGCGTCGTTTTGCAAGCAGTAGAGCAGTTGAATGTCCGGCGGCTGCTGCCAGTTGGGTAGGTCGATATGCAGCGGCAAGCCTACGGCGGTGTAGGCTGCGTTGTTAGGGTTGGGCTTGGAGCGCACGTTGAATCGCCCGCCGAAATTGGTAATGCGTTGCGGGCCAATTCGCTCGGCAAGGCGGCTAACTTCCTCTTCCACCAGCGGTGCGTGTGATCAACGCCAAACCGTCGCGTAGCAGGGCGGTCAGCCAGGCTTTCTCCCCTGCCGGGGTCATGAAATCGGCATGGCGAACGCGCTCTGGGAAAAAGTCATCGCGCCACGGCGTCGGATTCGGCAGGGATGAGACGCGAGTCGCCTCGGGGCGGCGCTGGTAAAGCCAGCCGCTATGAAAGACGCTGTCATGCCCGTCGTGCCACTGAAGATAGAGATGACCATCGGCCAAGGTAACGCTGGGCGCTTGTTCGATATCGTCTAGCGGTAGGTAGAGGCGCTCGCGGGTTTGCGGGTGGCGACACGCCTGGCAAGCGCAGTGATCACGAAACCACAACAGAGGTAGCGTCGTTTGCGTACCGTCTTGCCACGTTAGCGAAAGGCCGCTGTCGGTGAGCGTGGCGTCCTTGAGTGCCGGGCCGTGGTCATACGGCATGAGTTCGCTCATTTGAGGGGCTGAACGCTTTTCCGTTGTGGCTAGTGCGCTGGACATAGAAACCTCACTGAGAATGGGTGACGTAACACACGATCTGCTTATTAGGATGCGGAGTCCCTTGCGCAGTGACAAACGATGAATTTGGCCCCAAAGACCCTGTTTAACTTATAGGTTGCTTTCCCATGAGCTCACTCCCTCCGCTGTTATGGCTACAAGCGTTTGAGTCCGCCGCCCGAACCCTAAGCTTTACGGCGGCGGGTAATGAGCTGGGCGTGACCCAGGCGGCCATCAGCCAGCGCATTCGGCTGCTGGAGGATCGCCTGGGGCAAAAGCTGTTCGTTCGCCACGCGCGCAGCCTTTCGTTGACCCCGGCAGGTCAAGCGTGGCTGCCCAGCATTCACGATGCGTTTTCACGCATCAGTGAAGGGACGTCGGAAGTGTTTGGTATTACCAGCGAACGACCGGTGACGCTGCGCGCTACGCCGGTGATCCAACAATCTTGGCTCGCGCCAAGGCTCGTGGCCCTGCATCGACAGAAACCAACGATTTTGCTGCGCTTGGTCAGCGCGATTTGGCCCGACGACTTTGGGCCTGAAGGGGCCGACATCGAGATTCGCTATGGTCGGGGTGAGTGGAGTGGGCTCGAGATGTTGCCGCTGGGCGACGAGCACTTGCTGCCCGTGTGCGCCCCTGCGCTGGCGCGCTCGCTCAACGTGCCTGCAGATTTGGCCGGGCATACGTTGTTACACGCGGTGGGCTTTGGCGTTGGGTGGCCTGGTTGGCTGCAAGCGGCGGGAATAGCCCATCTAGAGTCCGAATGTCGCTCCCTCACCTGCGATAATCAGGTGATGACGCTAGCGCTCGCTAGCCAGGGCGGTGGGGTGGCGCTCACGCATCACCGACTGTTGGAGCAGCGTGAGGATTTGGTGGCCCCCTTCGATATGAGTGTACCCAGCGATGAGCGTTTCTGGTTGGTGCGGCCCAGCAAGCGCCAAGTCAGCGACGAAGCCGCAGACGTGTGGGCGTGGCTGGCAGCGTCTCGCGAGTTGCCTTGAGTCATCCAGCAGTGATTACGACTGCTGGACAAGAAATTTGCCCTTTTTCTTGCCATTTTGGTGCAGCCATGAAGAATGATGCGCCTTCATTGTTTCAAAAAGGCGTGTTTCGTATGGATGTTACTCTTCCTCCTCTGTTGACCGCGATGGTGGATCGCGGCAACGGGCTGTTATGGGGCAGTGTACTGATTTACCTGCTCATCGGCGCTGGCCTCTATTTTACGGTCATGACCCGCGCCATTCAGATTCGCTATTTCGGTCATATGTTCAAGCTGCTGCGCGGCTCGCGGCAAGCCAACGGCGGGATCTCGTCGTTTCAGGCGCTCTCGACCAGTCTGGCTGCCCGCGTCGGTACGGGCAATTTGGCGGGTGTGGCGGTCGCCATCTATTTTGGTGGCCCAGGGGCTATTTTTTGGATGTGGATGACGGCCATGGTCGGCATGGCGACCAGCTTCGTGGAGTCCACGCTGGCCCAGGCGTACAAGACCGACCATGGCGACAATACTTTCCGCGGTGGCCCGGCGCGCTATATCGAGCGCGGTTTGGGCCTGCGCTGGTTAGCGGTGCTGTTTTCGATCTGCCTGATCATTGCGTTTGGGTTGGCGTTCAACAGCGTGCAGGCCAACTCCATCGCGCAGGCCATGGAGCAGGCGTTTGCCATTCCCACCTGGGCCATGGGGCTCGTCTTGATGGCCATCGTTGCGCCGATCATCTTCGGTGGTCTGAAATCGATTGCCAAAGTCGCCGAGCTGGTGGTGCCGCTGATGGCGCTGCTGTACCTGATCTTGGCGCTGGTCGTGGTGGCGCTTAATATAAGCGACCTGCCCGCGGCCATCATGACGATCGTGCAGAGCGCGTTTGGTATCGAGCAGGCAGCAGGTGGAGCGGTTGGCTATGCGATTTCTCAGGCGATCATGAACGGGATTCAGCGCGGACTGTTCTCCAATGAAGCGGGCATGGGCTCGGCGCCTAACGCGGCAGCGACCGCCAGCACCCGTCCGGATCACCCGGCGGCTCAGGGCTTCATTCAAATGCTGGGCGTTTTTCTGGACACCCTGGTGATCTGTACCGCGACGGCGGCCATCATCATCATGGCAGGCCCTGAGCTTCTGGCGGGTGAAGAGAATAACGGCATACAGCTCACGCAAATGGCGCTGTCTAGCCATGTGGGTGACTGGGGCGGTATGTTCATTGCCATCGCCATTTTACTATTTGCCTTCACCTCGGTAATTGCCAACTACTCCTACGGCGAATCCAATATCGAGTACTTGGCAGGCCGTCGTGCGCCCCTGGCGGTGATGGTGTATCGCGTCGCCGTGCTGGGCATGATCATGGTCGGTTCGGTGGCAAGCCTGGGGGCCATCTGGAATTTTGCCGATCTCTCCATGGGCATGATGGCGATTATCAACCTCGTGGCGATCCTGCTGCTATCGCCCATCGCTTTTGCGCTGTTCAAAGATTACGACATCCAGCTCAAAGCGGGTAAAGAGCCGGTCTTCGACCCCAACCAGTTTCCGAAACTGGCGAACAAAGTAGATCCGAACGCCTGGCCGACTAAGAAATAGCCACGCATTAGCCTGCTAGGCGTCATCCGCCCCACGCGATGCTGCGATAAAAGCAGCCACGCGTGGGGCTTTTTCATGGGTGGATAGTTCGATTTTGTCGAATGTAACTCGGAAAACGTTGCGCTTTTGCTTACCGAAAAGCGACGTAGAATAGCGCTTAACCTTCCCACTGATTTTTAAGGAGTTTTCATGACCACCCATGCCCTATTAGTGACGTCTTCGATTTTGGGTGATAACGGCCAGTCCAATGCGTTAGCGAGCCATTTTCGACAGCAGGCCGCGGCACGCGAGGGCGTCAAGGTGACCCATCGCGATGTCGTTGCCAACGCGCTGCCGCACCTGGCCATCGAAGAGTTGGGCGCGTGGCAAACGCCTGCTGACGAGCGCACCGCCGAGCAGCAGGCGCTGGCCGCCCACTCGGATGAGCTGCTGGCAGAGCTGCGCGCTAATGATGTGCTGGTGTTGGCGGTACCGATGTATAACCTGGGCATTCCTTCCCAGTTGAAAGCCTGGTTCGACCGCGTGCTGCGCGCCGGTGAAACGTTCCGCTACACCGAAAACGGCCCTCAGGGGCTGATCGAAGGCAAACGGGCCATCATTCTGGCCGCGCGTGGGGGCCAGTACGCAGGCACCGAGTTCGATAGCCAAACGCCGCACCTGACAACCATGCTAGGCCTGATGGGCATCAGCGATGTGGAGGTGGTGTTTGCAGAAGGCCTGAACATGGGCGATGCTCACCGCGATACCGCGCTGAAAGAAGCCTTCCAAGCCATCGATCAGCTCGTCGAAGCACTCTAAAATCGACACCTGCTAACGAGGTCGCCATGCCACGCCCCGAACTGCTCGAACAGATCTACACCATCGTCGATCAGATTCCGGCAGGGCGAGTCACGACCTATGGGCGCATCGCTAAGATGACCGAAGGGGCCACGCCGCGCATGGTGGGGTCGGCCATGCGCCACTTGCCTGAGGGGCATCAGCTACCCTGGCATCGTGTCATTGCCGCGTCACTCAAACTGGCTGACCACGGCGGCGCGGCACGCCAGCACGAAAAGCTGCGTGCCGAGGGCGTCGCGTTCGATGCCAAAGGCCGCGTACCGCGCCACCTCGTTTGGCCGGATGAGTAGCTTTGTGGTGAATGGTGATTTGTAAGTGGTGAATGGAGTGGAGTGAATAGCTAGTTGTGAATGGCTAGTTGTGAATGGCTAGTTGTGAATGGCTAGTTGTGAATGGCAAAACGCCGCCCGGTGGGCGGCGTTTTTTTTGCGCGGTGATGTTGGTCGACTGGCTTTTAGTCTTCCTGCTTACTGCCGGACTTCCACGACCAGTCGCGCCAGCGTAGGTCGAAGAGATCCTTGCGGCGGTCTTTGAGGTTGGTGACCGAGCCTTCGGCGCGCACCACGGTGAGGCGGGTGAGGTCCAAGTCGGAGAAGAAGATCATCTCCGTGTTGGGCGTGGTTTCGGCCAGCACCGCATCGTGGGGGAACGCGAAGTCGGAGGGCGTGAACACCGCCGACTGCGCGTATTGGATATCCAGGTTCTCGATGGACGGCAGGTTGCCGACGCTGCCGCAAATCACCACGTAGCACTCGTTTTCGATGGCGCGGGCCTGGGCGCAGTGGCGTACCCGCAGGTAGCCGTTTTTGGTATCGACCCAGAACGGCACGAAGAGAATGTCCATGTCCTGGTCGGCCAGCAGGCGGCCCAGCTCCGGGAATTCCACGTCGTAGCAGATGAGAATGCCCACTCGGCCCGCGTCGGTGTCGAAGACCTGCAGATTGTCGCCCCCTTCGATCACCCAGTCGCGGCGCTCCTGCGGGGTGATATGTAGCTTGAGCTGCTTCTCGACCTCGCCATCGCGGTGGAACAGGTACGCTACGTTATAAAGACGGTCGTCTTCGCCCACCTCGATCATCGAGCCACCGATGATATTGATGTTGTAAGAGACCGCCATGCGGGAAAGCTCGCTCTTGAAGCGGTCGGTAAAGCCCGCCAAAAAGCGAATGGCCGCCGTTTGGTCTTTTTGGGCAGCCCGGTCCTGAAGCCCCATGAGTGGCGTGGTGAACAGCTCCGGGAAAACGGCAAAGTCGCTCTGATAATCCGACAACGCATCGACGAAATACTCGATTTGCTGCAGCGCAGCCTCCACGGAGGCGAACTCACGCATTTGCCACTGCACCGCGCCCACGCGTACCTGAGTGGGGCGAGTGTCCAGCACGTTTTCAGCGGGCTCGAACAGAATGTTGTTCCACTCCAACAGCGTGGCGTAGCCTCGGGACTGCTCATCTTCCGGCAGGTACTTGCGTAACAGACGTTTGACCTGGAAGTCGTTGGCAAGCTGGAACGACAGAATCGGATCGTAAATCTCTTTGCGGGAGACTTTGTCGATGTACTGGGCAGGCGTTAGCTCGACGGCGTGCTGGTGATACTCGGGAATACGTCCGCCCGCCAAAATAGCCCGCAGGTTGAGCGAACGGCACAGCTCTTTACGCGCTTCGTACAGGCGGCGGCCCAGGCGGTAGCCGCGATAGTCTGGGTGGATCAGTACATCCAGTCCGTACATGGCATCGCCTTCCGGATCGTTCAGGATGATTTCACGATGGCCGATCAAATCGTCGTATTTGTGCGGGTTGGAGAACTCGTCGTAATCCACCTGCACGGTGAGCGCCACGCCGACCAGCACGCCATCGTCCTCGATAGCAATCTGACCATCAGGAAATTCTTGGATCAGCTTATCGATGGTGTGCTTGGGCCAAGCGCCACCAATGTCGTGATACACCGCGTCCATCAGCGACTTCAACTGATCGTAGTCGTCGCTGGCGAGGTTACGCAGATTGAGGTGCAGGTCTTCTAGGGACATAGTTCAGGGGTACCCAGTCGTCGAATGGAGATAGCCTAGTGTATCACTGCTGGGCGCTGCGCGTTTTATGCGGCGCGGCGGCGCGTACCAGCGGGCGCGTCAGCGTTTGGGCCATGATCACCCCGGCGAGAATCAGCAGGCCGCCAATGAAGTGGAAGCCCGATACCTGCTCACCTAATAGCGCCATGGCAATCAGCGCACTAAATAATGGCATGAGGTTGATGAAAATACTCGATTGATTGGCACCGATCTGGCGTACGGCGCGCATCCATAAAAACGTGGTGATGACCGAGGCGGGAATGCCCGCGTACAGGATCAGCCAAACGTTCTGCCCATCCACCGGTGTCATGGGGCCCATGAGATAGGGCGGCAGCAAGAACAACACGGCAAAACAGACCTGGACATAGAGCATGACCCAAGGAGGCAGATTCATCGCCCAGCGTTTGAGCATCACGCCATAAAGCGCATAGCAAGTGGCGGCGACCACCATTAACGCGTCGCCCTGCGCCACCTCTAACTGCAGCAGAGAAAGTGGGTTGCCGCGGCCCAGCAGCACGGTGACGCCGATAAAGGCGAGCACGCCGCCTACGACACCGCCCAGCGTTGGGGGTTCCTTGAGAATCAAGGCGCTGAGTAGCACCGTCAGGAGCGGAACCATGGCGGCTAAAATGCCCATGTTGGTCGCGGTGGTGGTCTCTGCAGCCACGTAGGCCAGCCCTTGCCACAGCCCCATGCCCAGCAGCCCCAGCAGCGCCAGTTTCGGCCAGTTACGCACTATTTCCTCACGGTGGCGCAGAGCGGCAGGCAGCACGAAGGGCGTCATGACCAGCAGCGCGAGCAGCCAGCGCAAAAAGGCGATGCTGCTGGGGGCAATCGCCCCAACGGTCAGCTGGTTGATGGTCATGTTGCCCGACCAGATCAACACCGTGGCCAGCGGGGGTAAAAAGTACATCAACGGCATAGCGGCTTCCCTTAACTCGGTCCCTTATCGTTAGCCGGTTAATGTGACGCGCTTTGCTACGATGAGCAAGGGGCAGCGGCGTTTCGTGGTAGACCAAAGAGCAGGTTAACGAGCCGCCTAAAAGGCTGTACGTCGAACGCGCCATGTCATACGCTTGTTTGAATATGAGAGGCTAGCCACATCGATAACATTAAAGGAGCGCCGTGATGCACCCAGCGCCAGCTTATCCGCACCTGTTTCGACCGCTGACCGTCGGTCATTTGACGCTGCCCAATCGCGTTTTGATGGGGTCCATGCACACCAATTTGGAAGAGGCGCCGAACGGTTTCGAGCGTTTGGCTGCGTTCTATGCAGAGCGGGCGCGGGCGGGGGTCAGCCTTATCGTGACGGGAGGCATCGCGCCGAACGCCGAAGGCGCCGTCTTTCAGGGAGCCAATGCGCTGACGGACGCCTCGCAGGTAGCGGCGCACCGCCAGGTGGTCGAGGCGGTTCACGCCGAAGGCGGCCATTTATGTATGCAGATTCTGCATGCGGGGCGCTACGCCTACTCTCCAGAGTTGGTCGCTCCTTCAGCGCTGCAGGCACCGATCAACCCCTTTACGCCCCGGGCGCTCTCCAGCGACGACGTCGAGCAGCAAATCGACGACTACGTTCGCTGCGCCATCCTGGCGAAACAGGCGGGCTACGATGGCGTCGAGGTGATGGGATCGGAAGGCTACTTGATCAACCAGTTCATCTGCCGGCGTACCAACCAGCGTGATGACGACTGGGGGGGAGATTTCGAGCGGCGCATGCGTTTCCCCGTCGAGATCGTCAAGCGTATTCGCCAAGCCGTGGGCGAGCGCTTCCTGCTGATCTTCCGGCTCTCGATGATCGATTTGGTAGAGGAGGGCAGCTCCTGGGAAGAAGTCGTGCAGCTGGGCCAAGCCATCGAAGCCGCTGGCGCCAACGTCATCAATACCGGCATTGGCTGGCACGAGGCGCGGGTGCCGACCATCGTGACCAGCGTGCCCCGGGCCGCGTTTACCGAGGTGTCTCGGCGCATGCGTGCGGCCCTGTCGATTCCGTTGATCACCACCAACCGTATCAACATGCCCGAGGTGGCCGAGCGGGTGCTGGCAGAAGGCCATGCGGACATGGTGTCGATGGCGCGCCCGTTTTTGGCAGACCCTGAGTGGGTACGCAAAGCGCAGGCGGGCTTGGCGGATGAGATCAATACCTGCATTGCCTGTAACCAAGCCTGTCTGGACCACACCTTTATGGGTAAGTTGACCTCCTGCTTGGTCAATCCCCGCGCTTGCCACGAAACCGAGATTACCCTGACACCGACGCAAACGCCTAAGCGGGTCGCGGTCGTTGGCGGCGGCCCGGCGGGGTTGGCGACGGCCGTGGCGGCGGCTAGCCGTGGCCACGCCGTGGTGCTGTTCGAGCGGCGCAGCGAGCTGGGCGGACAGTTCAATTACGCTCGTAAAATTCCTGGAAAGGAAGAGTTCAACGAAACGCTGCGTTACTTCCGTGTGATGCTGGAGAAACACGCGGTGGATGTGCGTCTGAATACCGAGGCCACCGTAGACGCATTGGCGGATTTCGATGAGATCGTGGTGGCCACTGGAGTGATGCCCCGTGAACTGGCGCTGTTGGGCGCCGACCATCCCTGTGTGTTGAGCTATGCCGAGGCGATCGAGCAGCCCGAGCGGGTGGGGCAACGCGTGGCGGTCATTGGGGCAGGCGGAATTGGCTTCGATGTGTCTGAGCTGCTGTCTCACGAAGGCCACCCTGCTACGGATATCGACGCGTGGTGCGATGAATGGGGCGTGGATTTGGCAGTGGGCGAGCGAGGCGGCTTGAAAGCGCCACAGCCGCCGCGCTCACCGCGCAGTATCGTCATGCTGCAGCGTAAAAGCTCCAAGCCAGGCAAAAACTTAGGCAAAACCACGGGCTGGGTACATCGTGCTTCTCTAAAGCAGCGGGGTGTGCAGACGCTCACCGGCTGCGAATACGTGCGTATCGATGATGCCGGGTTGCATATTCGTCGCGACGGACAGGAGCAAGTGATCGAGGTGGACACCGTCGTAGTGTGTGCAGGGCAGGAGTCCGTGCGCGATTTGATAGCGCCGCTCACCCAGTTAGGTGGCCGCGTGCATGTCATTGGTGGCGCAGCAGAAGCGGCCGAGTTGGATGCCAAACGTGCCATCGATCAAGGCACGCGGTTGGCGGCAGCGCTGTAACGCGCATCGAGAGCGTGACGTTAACGGCACAATGGCGATAGACTGATGAATCACCCTAACTACTAAGCCACGTTAGGGATTTAAGGCGCGGGTGGCACCCAGCCTGCGCCGCACGACCGTCAGACATAAGGATTATCGTCATGCCCTCGGAGTGTACCCCACGATTTCTCGCCAGTGACAACACCTCCGGTATCTGCCCGGAGGCGATGCAGTACTTACTCGAAGCCAATCAGGCGGATGACCTCGCTTACGGCAACGACCGCTGGACCGCCCGTGCCGCCGACCGTTTTCGGGAAATGTTCGACTACGACTGCGACGTGTTTTTCGTGTTCAATGGCACTGCAGCCAATTCACTGGCGCTCTCCGCGATGGGGCGCAGCTACCACAGCGTGATTTGTCATGAGCTGGCACATATCGAGACCGACGAGTGTGGCGGCCCTGAGTTCTTTTCCAACGGTGCGAAGTTGCTCACCTCGCCGGGGGCAAATGGCAAGTTGACGCCCAAGGGGATCGAAGCGCTGGTCACCAAGCGTAGCGACATTCACTATCCGAAACCGAAAGTCGTTTCGCTCACCCAGGCCACCGAAGTGGGTACCGTCTATTCTCGCGAAGAGCTGCTGGCCATTCGCGCCATGGCAGATAAGCATGACCTTCGGCTGCACATGGACGGTGCACGCTTTGCCAACGCTTGCGCAAGCCTCAATGCATCGCCAGCAGAGCTGACGTGGCAAGTGGGCGTCGATGCACTGTGCTTCTCGGGCACCAAGAACGGCTTGGCGTTTGGTGAGGCGATCCTATTCTTCAATCGCGAATTGGCGGAAGACTTCTCCTACCGATGCAAGCAGGCGGGGCAGCTAGCATCGAAAATGCGCTATGTCTCTGCGCCGTGGTTGGGCTTGCTGGAGAGCGGGGCCTGGCTGACCAACGCCGAACATGCCAACGCCATGGCGCGTTATCTATCGGAAGGGCTACAGGCGCTGCCGGGTGTCTCGCTGATGTTCCCCACCCAGGCGAACAGCGTGTTCGTTGAATTGCCGCCTCACGCCATCGAAGCGTTGAAAGCCAAAGGATGGACCTTTTATACCTTCATCGGTGCTGGCGGAGCGCGGTTCGTCTGCGCTTGGAACACCACCGTTGAATTGCTCGATCAGCTATTGGCCGATGTGAAAGAGGTACTAGGATAGCCTGGCCAAGCGGCTAGAGCACTGCTTACACGCCACCTAAAAGGTGGCGTGTTGCGTTGTAGCGCCGAGTTGGATTCAACGCAACTAAACCTCTCCTCATACGCTCATAAGGGTATCTCAGCGGTCACATGAGCTGCGTTGAAGATAGTGTCATCACTTTTTGCTAATGCTGACTACGCTGATAGAGCGACACCTCGAATAGCACGCCGTCTGGGGTATTGGCTTGGCGGTTGCGCTGGGGGATGGGCCACAGGAGAGTTCCATGAGCATCTTTGATCACGTTCAAGACCGTTTTGCCCGCGTTCAGCAAGAGGACATGAGCCTCGAGGAGTACCTGGCGCTTTGTCGCCGCGACCCCAAGGTGTATGCCAGCGCCGCAGAGCGCATGCTGGAAGCGATAGGCGAACCTGAAGTGATCGACACGGCGAAAGACCCGCGTCTATCACGCATTTTTTCGAACAAGGTGATTCGCCGCTATCCCGCTTTTGCCGAGTTTCACGGTATGGAAGAGGCCATCGAGCAGATCGTGGCTTACTTCCGTCACGCGGCCCAGGGGCTCGAAGAGCGCAAACAGATTCTTTATTTGTTGGGCCCGGTCGGCGGCGGTAAATCCTCGCTGGCCGAGCGCCTGAAGCTATTGATGGAGCGCATTCCCTTCTATGCCATCAAAGGATCGCCGGTCTATGAATCGCCGCTTGGACTGTTCTCACCGGAAGAGGATGGTGAGCTGCTAGAGCAGGAGTACGGCATACCTGGGCGCTACCTGCGTAGCGTCATGTCGCCATGGGCCGCTAAGCGCTTGAAAGAGGCCGGCGGCGATATTTCTCAGTTCCGAGTCGTGCGCCTTTATCCGTCGCGTCTCAACCAAATCGCCATCTCCAAAACCGAGCCGGGGGATGAGAACAATCAAGATATCTCGTCGCTGGTCGGTAAAGTGGACATCCGCCAGTTAGAGCTTTACTCCCAAGACGATCCGGATGCCTACAGCTTCTCCGGCGGGCTGTGCCGTGCCAACCAGGGGCTGATGGAGTTCGTGGAGATGTTCAAGGCTCCCATAAAGGTGCTGCACCCGCTGCTGACCGCTACCCAAGAGGGCAACTACAACCCTACCGAGGGCATGGGCGCGATTCCTTTCGATGGCGTGATTCTGGCCCACTCCAACGAGTCCGAATGGCAGGCGTTTCGTAACAACCGCAATAACGAGGCGTTTCTGGATCGTGTCTATATCGTCAAAGTACCCTACTGCCTGCGGGTGTCGGAAGAGATCAAGATCTATCAAAAGCTGTTGGAAGACTCCTCCCTCAGCGCCGCGCCTTGCGCGCCGGATACGCTGCGCATGCTGGCGCAGTTCTCAGTGCTGTCGCGGCTCAAGGTGCCGGAGAACTCCAGCATCTACTCCAAGATGCGGGTGTATGACGGGGAGAACCTGAAGGACACCGATCCGCGCGCCAAATCGATTCAGGAGTACCGCGATGCGGCAGGCGTAGACGAGGGCATGCAGGGGCTCTCGACCCGCTTTGCCTTCAAGATTCTGTCGAAAGTGTTCAACTTCGACAGTATGGAGGTCGCGGCTAACCCGGTCCATCTGCTTTACGTGCTGGAGCAGGCGCTGGAGCGCGAACAGCTGCCCTCCGAAGTGTTCGAGCGTTACCTGGGCTTCATCAAGGAGTTTTTGGCCCCGCGTTACGTGGACTTCATCGGCAAAGAGATTCAAACCGCTTATCTCGAGTCCTATAGCGAGTACGGTCAGAACATCTTCGATCGCTATGTCACCTACGCCGATTTCTGGATTCAAGACCAGGAGTATCGTGATCCCGAGACAGGCGAGCTGCTCAACCGCCAATCGCTGAACGAAGAGCTCGAGAAGATCGAGAAGCCAGCAGGCATCTCCAACCCGAAAGACTTCCGCCATGAAGTGGTGAACTTCGTACTGCGGGCGCGGGCGCAAAACAACGGTATGAATCCCAGCTGGCAGTCTTACGAGAAGCTGAAAGGCGTCATCGAACACAAGATGTTTGCCAACACCGAAGAGCTTTTGCCGGTGATTTCCTTCAACGCCAAAGCGTCGAAATCGGATCAGAAAAAGCACGAGGATTTCGTGGCGCGCATGGTGGACCGTGGCTATACCGAGAAACAGGTGCGGCTGCTTTCAGAGTGGTATCTGCGCGTGCGTAAGTCTCAGTAGCGGGCTGCTTGGCCCGCATACAAGAGCGCCACGATTCGGCGCTCAAGATCGAGGTGTTGAGGAGGTCGAATGACCTACTTTATTGATCGCAGACCCAACGCTAAGCATAAGAGCGCGGTCAATCGGCAGCGCTTTTTGGAGCGTTACCGCAAGCACATCAAGCGCTCGGTGGAGGAGGCGGTCAACCGCCGCTCCATCACCGACATGGAGCGCGGCGAGAAAATATCGATTCCCACCAAGGACATTTCCGAACCCGTGTTTCAGCACGGCCCGGGTGGGGCACGCAACATCGTCTCGCCGGGTAATAAGGAGTTTTTGGAAGGTGACAAAATCCGTCGACCTAGCGGCCAAGGGGGTGGTGGCGGTGCCGGGGAAGGCGGCGCTTCCAACCAAGGAGAGGGGAACGACGAGTTTGCGTTCACCCTTAGCCGCGAAGAGTTTCTGGAGTTCGTCTTCGATGGCTTGGAGCTTCCCCATTTACAACGCAAGCCGCTCAAGTCGTTGGAAGAGATCAAAATGGTGCGCGCAGGACTGGCGCGGGATGGGGTGCCGTCACGCATCAGTATTACCCGATCGATGCGCGAGGCTTATGCACGGCGCATCGCCATGCGTGCACCCATCAAGCGTGCTTTGAAGGAGGCGCAAGAGGCGCTGGCGGCCGAGGAGCGTAAAGATCCGGTACTGCGTAATCCTGCTCGCGTCGGGGAGCTCAAGGCCGAGATCGAACGGCTGGAAAAACGTATCGACGCCATTCCCTTCATCGATACCTACGATTTGCGCTATCACCAGCTCGCCGCCCAGCCGCAACCATCGAGCCAAGCGGTGATGTTTTGTGTCATGGACGTGTCGGGCTCCATGACGCAGAACCATAAAGACATCGCCAAACGGTTTTTCTTACTGCTCTATCTTTTTTTAGAAAAGCATTACGAGAAGGTCGAGCTAGTGTTCGTGCGCCACCATACAGCTGCTAGAGAGGTGAATGAAGAGGAGTTCTTTTACTCACGAGAAACCGGCGGCACCATCGTCTCCAGCGCGCTGAACCTGGTCAACAAGATCATCGAAAAACGCTACCCCTCTGGCCAGTGGAATCTCTACGTGGCCCAGGCCTCCGATGGTGACAACTGGGACGATGATTCCAATATCTGCCGTGATCTGTTGGTGAAGCAGTTGATGCCTCAACTGCAGTACTACGCCTACGTGGAGATTACCCCGCACGATCATCAATCGCTGTGGCACGAGTACGAAGCCGTAGCGGCGCAGTTTCCCGAGCGTTTCGCCATGCGCCAGATCGTCGATGCGGGCGATATCTACCCCGTTTTTCGTGAGCTATTCAAGCGCCGCATGAGCCAAGAGCGGTAGTGCGAGTCGAGGAGTGCGCCATGAGTGTAAACCGCAAGCCCATCGCCACTGGGTCGGACTGGAATTTCAGCGTGCTGGAGCGCTTCGATGAGGAGCTTGCTAGGCTCGCCGATGAGTATCGGCTAGATACCTACCCCAATCAGATCGAAGTCATCACCACCGAGCAGATGATGGATGCTTATGCCAGCGTCGGTATGCCAGTGGGGTATCACCACTGGTCATTCGGTAAGCAGTTTCTCGCTGTCGAGCAGGCCTACAAACGTGGACAAATGGGATTGGCTTACGAGCTGGTCATCAACTCCAACCCCTGCATTGCCTACTTGATGGAGGAGAATACCTTGATGATGCAGGTGTTGGTCATTGCTCATGCCTGCTACGGTCATAACTCCTTCTTCAAGGGCAACTACCTATTCCGCACGTGGACCGATGCGGAATCCATCGTCGATTACCTCGTGTTCGCCAGAAAATACATCGCGCAGTGCGAAGAGCGCCACGGCGTGCACGCCGTCGAGCAGCTCTTGGATGCCTGCCATGCGCTACAAAACTACGGAGTAGACCGCTACAAGCGGCCATCACCCATCTCGGCGGAGGAGGAGGCCAAACGCCAAGACGAGCGCGAAGCGTACCTGCAAACCCAGGTCAACATGTTGTGGCGAACGATCCCCGAGCCGCCAGCTGGCGTCGCGCCGCTCCCGGGAAGCTTGCACAGCGACGATGACCCCTTAGGGCTGCATACGGGGGGTCGCTACCCCTCCGAGCCCCAGGAGAACCTGCTCTACTTCATCGAAAAGAATGCCCCGCTGCTGGCCCCTTGGCAGCGTGAAATCGTGCGTATCGTGCGTAAGTTGGCCCAGTACTTTTACCCACAGCGGCAAACCCAGGTCATGAACGAGGGGTGGGCGTGCTTCTGGCACTACACGCTAATGAATCGACTTTACGATGAGGGTAAGGTCGATGAAGGGCTGATGCTGGAGTTCTTGCAGTCCCACGCGGCGGTCATCAATCAGCCGGGGTTCGATAGCCCCTATTACAGCGGGCTGAACCCTTACGCACTGGGCTTTGCCATCTTCATGGACATCAAACGGATATGCGATGCGCCGACCGCAGAAGATCGGGAGTGGTTCCCCGACATGGCGGGTAGCGCCTGGCGGGAGACCTTAGAGTTTGCGATGCGAAATTTCAAGGATGAGTCGTTCATCCAGCAGTTTCTATCGCCCAAGGTCATTCGCGATCTAAAACTCTTTTTGATCGTCGATGACGATCATGCGGAGACCCTGGAAGTCGCTGCCATTCACGACGACCGTGGCTATAAGCGCGTTCGCGAAGCGCTCGCGAGCCAGTATGCGCTGTCCGTTCGCGAACCCAATATTCAGGTGGTGGAAGCCGCCATTCGCGGAGATCGTTCGCTAACGCTGCACCACATTCAGGATAATCGCCGTCCTCTGGGCAGAAGTGTCTACCCTGTGATTCGTCATTTACAGGAACTCTGGGGCTTTCCTGTCCACTTGATATCAATGGAAGAGGTAAAAGTCACGCGTCGTTACCGTTGGCCCGTCGAAGAGGAGAGCAAAGAAGCGGGTTGATGATGGTATTCAGCCAAGTAATGGGTTTTTCGCCCAAAAAAACCATTACCCCGCGCAGTGCGCGGGGTAATGTCGTTGGCATTGCCAAAAAGCAGCTTACGCTTTTGCGGTCCAGGATTGGCACCAGCCTTCTGGGGCAACGCTATTTTCGGGGAAGAGCTGGCAACCCTCGGTGTCTGCATTGAAGAACATGCAGTTAGAGCAGAGTTCGCCCTCTTCATAAGCGGGATGGTCACTCGCATCGCTAGCTTCTTCAACGTAGTTGAGCGCCTGAGCAGTAGGAGAGGACGGATCCAAGCGCGGGAGTTCCTGGGCAAAAGCACTCTTAGACAGGATTCCAGCACCAAACGGCAGGGCGGCGAGGCCAAGCACGCTGTTACGCATGAACTTACGACGGCTCTGATTAGCCATGGTGTCTCCTTATCGTCACGGTCTGACGTTTTACTACGGTGATCGGGTGGTGGTCCACCTCTTAAAACTCCGACAATTCTTATAAATCGGAGGTCTAAGGTACATGCTAGCGCATGCTAAAAATTAGTGCGAATAACCTTATAAATAGCGCGACAATTAGCCACGCCGGGCACCAGCGCTTGGCCGAGCCTTACAGGCTGCTATACTCGCCCCGTAGCGTGATAACCACACTTCATGAGCAGCGAGGGCGCCATGCAAAACGCAGTGATCTTGATCAATACCGAAAAAGGCCAGGTAAAAGCCGTTGCCGAGCGCCTAGCCGATGTAGAAGGGATCAGTGAAGTCTACTCAACTTGTGGTCGTTACGACTTGGTGGCCATTGCTCGAACCCGCGACTTCGAGAGCCTCGCCGAGCTGGTGACCGAGCGGCTCAATGTGGTAGAAGGGATCAGCGATACCGAAACGTTGAACGCCATGCAAGTACACTCTCGTCACGACCTGGAAACCATGTTTTCGCTTGGCTGGTAGTACAGGTCAGTGAAACAGTAGCTCATAAATACATAAAAGAAGTGGCTCAAAAGAAAGTGCAGGGGAGTGACGTCGTTGGGGAATTCATTTGTGCGCTGGCGCCGGCAAGGGCGGCGTCTGGGCATTGCTGTGCTGTTTGTCATGGTGGGCACCGGTCTATGGGAGTTCCAAGGACGGCAACACCAAGAGGCATACACCTGGAAAGGCGTGCCTACTTGGGAAACGTTTAGGCCTACCACCATACATCGGGTGTTGCGTAACGACGGATTTTTGGCGGGGTGGTCGGATGTGCGTGTCGGTGCGCTATGGGTGAGCTATCAAGTCGCTGCCGTGCCGGACGACACGCGCATCGGGGGCCGACCCAATTTTCAAGCAGACTGGAGAACGCTTTGGCCCGTGGGCACCGACAGCTACTCAGGCAGTGGCTATGATCGCGGACACCTAGCTCCCAACTACGCCATTGCTGCGGTGCATGGCCGCCGTGCGCAAATCGATACTTTCTTGATGAGCAACATGGCGCCTCAACGACCTAACTTGAACCGTCAGCTGTGGCAGCGTTTGGAAGAGTCGGTGATGGACCACTTTGCGCCTCGTTTCGAGCGCTTGCAGGTGATCACTGGGCCCATTTACCCGGAGCGCTTCATGGATAACGTGTTCAATCGCGTGGGCTTCGTGGAAGTGCCGATAGCGTTTTATAAAATCATCGTCGCCCCCCACGAGGAAGCGCCTTTGGCGCTAGCGTTCATCATGCCCCAAGAGGTAAGAGGTAACGAGCCGCTGGATGATTATCTCGTCACCATCGATGAGGTCGAGGCGCGAACGGGGCTCAATTTCTTTCCAGACTTAACGCCTGCGATGGAGGCGGTGCTTGAGGGCGAGTTACGCACCCAAGGCTGGGCACTGGAAGAGGTGGCGCGTCGGCCGGGTCGCTACCAGTAAGTCGGCGGGCGAGAGTCGTTTGATTTTCGCTCGTCGTCGTGTATCACCGTAGTAGGGTTTAGGCGCGACAAATCAACATTTGCAGAGAGGAATGGGTCCAATAAAAAGAAGAAGTGCATCAACGTTTCGCACTGACGAAAAAGAAGCGTAAGAACAAAGAGAATAAAAGAAGGAAAGATATGAAAGAGTGATGCGGATGGGAACCCATCATGGTGCCCAGGAGAGGACTTGAACCTCCACGTCCGTACGGACACTAGCACCTGAAGCTAGCGCGTCTACCAATTCCGCCACCTGGGCGCATCATCTTTTCGTTTGTGGTCACAGCGCAACGTTCGTATTCGCATGGTGCCCAGGAGAGGACTTGAACCTCCACGACCATACGGTCACTAGCACCTGAAGCTAGCGCGTCTACCAATTCCGCCACCTGGGCGAACACGAACTCACTGCCGTAGCCTTTGCTACTGACTTGCCGCTGCACCATCGTGACGTCATGAAAAGGGGGTAACATGATGTCAAGTGGTGCCCAGAAGAGGACTTGAACCTCCACGACCATACGGTCACTAGCACCTGAAGCTAGCGCGTCTACCAATTCCGCCATCTGGGCAAGTGGCGCGTATGATACCCGGGTCGCCGCTAAATGCAAGCCCTTAGGCGGATTTTTTAACGCTGAAATACCATTAATGGGACGTTAGGTGGTTGGGTGATTGAACGGGCAGCGCTATACTGCGCCCATGACCAAACAAAACATGCCATGTGTCAGCTCATTAGTCGCTGATGCCGACGCCAGTTGCGTCGATAGTGATTCCCGCCCGCAGTGCCATGGCGCTGCGCCAACTGTCCGCCTCCCGCAAACGCCATCAAGGATGTTGATCGCATGAAGTACTGGACGTTAAGTGATGATCCGCACGCCGAGCGCGAGGCGCAAAAGTACGACAACCCTGCGCCCAGCCGCGAATATCTGTTAGCTGCCTTAGAGAGCTACGGCAAGCCCATCACCCATGAAAACATGAGCCGCATGTTGGGCATCGAGGATGAAGATCATCTCGAAGCCGTGCGTCGACGCATGGCCGCTATGGAGCGCGACGGGCAAGTGCTGCGTGATCGACGAGGTGCTTACGCGCTGATCGATAAGCTCGATCTGATTAAAGGTAAGGTGCTTGGGCATCGCGATGGTTTTGGCTTCGTGCTCAGAGATGATGGCAAAAAGCCGGATCTCGTCCTGCCGCCTCGTCAAATGCGGCGTGTGTTTCACGGGGATCACGTGCTGGTACGCATTAGTGGTCGTGACCGTCGCGGTCGTGATGAAGCGACCATTGCCGATGTGATTGCCCGTAATACTCAAACCATTGTCGGTGTATATCGTAGTAACACGCCGGAGTTTGGGGTGTTGATTCCTGAAAACCCGCGTATTACGCAAGAAGTGATCATCCCACATACCGCCTGTGGGGGTGCCAAAGACGGCCAGGTCATTTCGGCCAAGATCGTGCAGCAGCCCGCCACGCGGGTGCAGCCGGTGGGTGAAGTCATCGAAGTGCTAGGTGAGCGTATGGATCCTGGCATGGAGATCGACATTGCCATTCGCAGTTACGATATCCCTGCCGAGTTTCCGCCAGAGGTACTGGATCAAACCAGCGAAATCTCTGCCGAGGTCTTGGAGGAGGATAAAAAGCATCGCGTCGATCTGCGTGATATTCCGCTTGTCACCATCGATGACGAATCTGCCAAAGACTTCGACGATGCGGTCTGCGCTTGGAAGACCAAATCCGGTAGTTGGAAGCTGTTGGTAGCGATTGCCGATGTGTCGCACTATGTTCGACCCGGCACTGCGCTGGATGATGAAGCGCGTACGCGTGGGAACTCGGTTTACTTCCCCGGTCAAGTCGTCCCGATGTTGCCGGAGCTGCTCTCCAATGGCCTCTGTTCGCTGAATCCGCATGTCGACCGCCTGGTGATGGTGTGCGAGATGAATATCTCCAAAACCGGCGCCATTAGTCGCTACTCGTTCTATGAAGCCGTGATGAACTCCCATGCACGCCTGACCTATAACAAGGTGGCGGCCATGCTGGACGGCGAGAGCGAAGAGGGTGAGGCGCTGCGTCGTGAGCATGCGGAATTGGTCAAGCCGCTCAAGAACCTGCACGAACTCTACGGCCTGCTGCGTACCGCCCGTGAAGAGCGGGGCGCGATCGACTTCGATACCACCGAAACGGCGATCATCTTCAACGATGAGCGCAAGATCGAAAAAATCGTGCCGCGAACGCGTAACGACGCTCACAAGCTTATCGAGGAGTGCATGCTGGCCGCCAACGTGGCCACGGCGCGCTTCCTGGACAAGCACGACCTTCCAGCGCTCTACCGTATTCACGAGCGGCCCACGCCCGAGCGTTTAGACAAGCTGCGCCTGTTCTTGAGTGAGCTGGGGCTTTCCGTGGGTGGGGGCGACGAACCCACGCCGCAAGATTATCAAGCGCTACGCGAAGCCATCGCTGACCGACCGGATGCCGATATCATTCAGACGGTCATGCTGCGCTCGATGAACCAGGCCGTTTATTCGCCTCAGAACGAAGGACACTTCGGTTTGGCGTACCAGGCGTATGCGCACTTTACGTCACCGATTCGCCGCTATCCCGATCTCTTGGTTCACCGCGCTATTCGCTCGGTCATTCGCGGGCCGCGCCAGACCAATACGGTCGTGCGGGTAGAAGGGGCACCGGTAGAGCCGCCGAGCAAGTGGTGCCCCTATACCTTCGAGCAAATGCTGGAACTGGGCGAGCACTGCTCGATGACCGAGCGGCGCGCGGATGAAGCGACTCGCGATGTCGAGAGCTGGCTCAAGTGTGAGTTCATGTCCGATAAGCTTGGGGAGACGTTCGAAGGCACGATTGCCTCGGTGACTCAGTTCGGCCTGTTCGTGCGCCTCGATGACTTCTATGTCGAAGGGTTGGTACATGTAACGTCACTGCCCTCGGACTACTACCACTACGAAGCCGAGAAACATCGCCTGAAAGGGGAGCGCACGGGGACTACCTACCGCTTGGGCGACGGTCTGACCGTTCAAGTGGCGCGTGTCGATATGGACGATCGGAAAATCGACTTTGGTTTGGCCGACGACAAGCCGCGCCCGCGTCGTCAGCCCCGTAAGCGTCGTGGCGAAGAGGGTGGACCCAAAGCGGCCGCCGCCACCGATAAACCGCCAGCGCGTCGCGGCCCGCGCCGCACGCGCAGCGGCTCGCGCAAACCATCAGCGAAAAAGGGGTGAGCATGAAATCGTCGTCGTCTCGACGTCACCCTCAAAAGGCCATCCGCACGCCGGATGGCTTGGATCACGTCTACGGCGTTCACGCCCTCGAGAGTCTGCTCGAGCGGGGAGAGGCACCCCGCGAGCTGTGGGTTCAGCAAGGGGCGGGTAACCGCTTGAAAGAGCTGGTGGCAAGCGCCCAGGCCAGTGGTGCACGCATCAAAGAGCAGCCCCGGGATGTGCTCGATCAGCTCACCCAGGGCGCGGCGCACCAAGGCGTGGTGGCGTTTTGCGCGCCTTTGACGCCCGAAGGGGAAGAGTCGCTGTGGTTGAAATTGCGCGCCTGGCAGGCATCTACACCGCCCCTGCTACTGGTGCTCGATGGCGTCACCGATGTGCATAATTTCGGTGCCTGCCTACGCAGTGCCGATGCCGCCGGGGCCCACGGCGTGATCGTGGCGAAAGATAAAGCCGCACCGCTCAACGCCACGGTCAGAAAGGTGGCCTGTGGGGCGGCGGAAGTCGTGCCGGTCTATCAGGTCACGAATCTATCGCGCACGTTGGCCAAGCTCAAAGATGCGGGTGTCTGGATTACCGGTACTGCCGGTGAAGCAGAGACCAGCGTGTTCGAGATCGACATGACGGGTCCTACTGCACTGGTGATGGGCGCCGAAGGCAAGGGCATGCGCCGGTTGACCCGGGAAGCCTGCGATAATCTCGCCAAGCTGCCCATGGCCGGGCAAGTGTCGAGCTTGAACGTCTCGGTGGCCACCGGTATCTGCCTGTTCGAAGCCGTTCGCCAGCGGCAGCTTGCAAGTTAGCGGCCAGCCCACTAGAATGCTTGCGCCCGTTTATTCATAAGCGGGCGTTCGTATGGATAACTCATCCGTACGATTAACAGTTCTGCTTGATGCGCTATCTCGGCTGTTCGCGGCCTAGAAAGGGCATTTCAGTTAACTCCTTGCTTCCCTGTCGCCGTTGAGGCATCTGCCCCAGCGCGCATCGGAAGCTGCCAAACCGCAAGGAGATTCCATGCGTCATTACGAAATCGTGTTTATGGTCCACCCGGATCAGAGCGAGCAAGTGCCGGCTATGGTCGAGCGCTACACCAGCATCGTTACCGAAAACGCTGGTACTGTGCATCGCCTGGAAGATTGGGGCCGTCGTCACCTGGCTTACCCGATCAACAAGATCCACAAAGCCCACTACGTGCTGATGAACGTCGAGTGCACCGGTGAGACTCTCGAAGAGATCGAGAACATCTTCCGTTTCAACGACGCCATCATCCGCAGCCTGGTCGTTCGCTGCAAAGAAGCGATCACCGAAGCGTCTCCGATGATGAAGCCGGCAGAAGAGAAGCGTCCGCGTCGCGAAGAAAAACCGCGCGCTGAAGCTGAAGAAACTGCCTGATTTTATCCACCGCACGTTTTAAGGAGCTAGTCCATGGCACGTTTTTTCCGTCGCCGTAAGTTTTGCCGCTTCACCGCTGAAGGCGTCAAGCAGATCGACTACAAAGATCTCGACACGCTGAAGGCTTACATCACCGAAACCGGCAAGATCGTTCCGAGCCGCATCACCGGCACCAAAGCACGCTATCAGCGTCAGCTGGCGACCGCTATCAAGCGTTCACGCTACCTGGCACTGCTGCCCTACTCCGATAGCCACCAGTAAGCGTTTGACGTGATGCTGGCACTCGCAAGATGGCTGATGCGTGGCACGCCCTATGCCGCAGGCGGGGCAGCGCTAGCAGCGTTAGTGCCCTGGCTGTTTTGGTTGGGTGCGGCCATCGCAGCGTTAGTGACCTTGCGCAAGGGCTTTGCTCCCGCGCTACCGGTGATTATCGCTGCGGCATTACCAGCTGGTTTCTGGTGGGCGCAGGGCGATGTGATTCCGCTGGCGAGCGTACTACTCGTCTCGCTAATGGCGGTCATATTGCGCGAAAGGATGCGCTGGAGCGAAGCTTTGATCGTTGGCACCTTAGCGGCCGCGGTCATGGTTCAGCTTGGCATCTTCAGCCCGCCGGGTGGCACCGAACTCATGCTGGAGCAACTGCGCGAGAGCTCGCAAGAGATCGACCGCATGCTCACGGAGTTTGCCAACCAAGGCATCGATACGACGACTCTGGCCGCCATGGTCATTGGCGGCGTCACGGGGTTGGTTGTGCTGTTAGCGGCCATCGCATGTCTGGCGCTAGCACGCAGCTGGCAGGCTGGGCTTTATAACCCAGGTGGCTTTCGTGATGAGTTTCATGCCTTGCGTTTGACACCCAAGGAGCTCGCTATCTTAGTGGGGCTTGGGGTGGCAGGCATGGTGCTGGGAGCGCAGGCGCTGGCCATGCTGAGTTGGATTCCGCTGCTGATCGCCGGTATTGCGTTAGTGCACGGGTTTATTGGAATAAAGGGGATGAACGGGCTGTGGCTGGTAGCATTCTATGTGCTGCTGATCACGACCTGGCCCACGATTCTCATTGTGCTGCTGTTGGGGCTGATCGATACATTCGCGAACGTTCGCGCACGCCTTGCCCGCAGCAATTGACAAGAGGTTTACGAGATGGAAGTCATTCTGCTCGACAACATTGGTAAGCTGGGCGGCCTGGGTGACAAAGTCACTGTCAAGCCCGGTTATGGTCGTAACTACTTGGTACCCTACGGTTTAGCCGTACCGGCCACCAAAGAGAACGTAGAAGCGTTCGAAGCGCAGCGTGCCGAGCTCGAAGCACAAGCCGCTGAGCGTAAAGCCGAAGCCCAAGCACGCGCTGAGCAGCTCAACGACATCGAACTGTCGTTGGTGTCCAAAGCCGGTGACGAAGGCAAGCTGTTCGGCTCTATCGGTCCGCGTGACCTGGCCGACGCCATCTCCTCTGCTGGCATCGAAGTTGCCAAGAGCGAAGTGCGTATGCCGCAGGGCCCGATTCGCCAAACGGGCGAATACGACATCGACCTCCACCTGCATGCAGAAGTGGACGCCGTTGTACGCGTGGTCGTTGTCGCCGAGTAATCTCGCTCGCCAACGCTAACGCCTCAAAGGGCGCGGGATCTCCCGCGCCCTTTGTCTTTTATGAACCGCTGACGAGTGTGATTCGGCCAGTGGTGTGAAGGAAGCTGCCCGGCTAAGATAAGCGCCGTTGGCAACGCGTTACATTTAAGGAGCTCGCTATGCAGGACCAGCCCTCTGCTGATCAGGAAACGGCGGCGCTAAAGCTGCCGCCGCACTCGCTAGAGGCGGAGCAGTCGGTGTTAGGCGGGCTCATGCTAGACAATCAAGCCTGGGATAACGTGTCCGAGCGCTTGGTCGCCGACGATTTCTATCGCTATGAGCACCGTTTGGTGTTCAACGTGATGATTCACTTGGCGGAATCAGGGCAGCCGCTCGATGTGGTCACGCTGTCCGAAGCGCTGGAAGCGCGGGACCAGTTGGATACCGTCGGCGGGCTAGGGTTTCTGGCGGAGCTTGCCCGCAATACGCCCTCGGCCAGCAACATACGCGCCTACGCGGATATCGTTCGCGAACGCGCCACGCTGCGCAAGCTGATTCGTGCCGCCAACCAAATCGCCGAAGGGGCGTTCTCACCGCAGGGACGACCCGCCGATGAGCTGTTGAACGAAGCCGAGCGGCTGGTGTTTCAAATTGCCGAAGAGCGCCCCAAAACCGGTGGACCTATCGGTATGAGCGATCTGCTCACCAAAGCGGTCGACCGCATTGATGAGCTATTCAACCTCAAAGGCGAGATGACTGGTCTCTCCACCGGTTTCCGCGATCTGGACGAGATGACCTCGGGTCTGCAGCCCTCCGACTTGGTGATCATCGCTGGGCGTCCATCGATGGGTAAGACGACATTCGCCATGAACTTGGTCGAGCATGCGGTCATCTCTAGCGACAAGCCGGTCATGGTGTTCTCCATGGAGATGCCCGCAGAGTCGCTGATGCTACGGATGCTCTCTTCACTGGGGCGCATCGACCAGACGCGCGTTCGCTCGGGCCAGCTGGAAGATGAGGATTGGCCAAGGCTCACATCGGCTGTCAACCTTCTCAAAGACAAACAGCTGTTCATCGATGATACCGCCGCGCTCTCGCCCAATGAGATGCGCTCGCGACTGCGCCGTATCGTGCGTGAGCACGGCAACATGGCGCTGATCATGATTGACTATCTTCAGTTGATGCAGATCCCTGGCTTTTCCGAAAACCGCACGGGGGAAATCTCTGAGATCTCACGCTCTCTGAAAGGTTTGGCAAAGGAGTTCAACTGCCCGGTCGTGGCGCTTTCGCAGCTTAACCGCTCGCTCGAACAGCGCCCCAACAAGCGCCCCGTGATGTCGGATTTGAGGGAGTCGGGCGCGATCGAGCAGGATGCGGACGTCATTGCCTTCGTTTACCGGGATGAGGTGTATAACCCCGACAACCCAGATAACCAGGGCATTGCGGAGCTCATCATCGGTAAGCAGCGTAACGGGCCGATTGGCACCGTTCACATGGCTTTCATTGGTAAATACACGCGCTTCGAGGATTTGGCGCCCGATAGCTATGGCGAGGCGTTTGGCGATTAACTTGAGCGTCATGGGGGAGAACGTATAATGCGCACCCTCATGAGCAGTTCGCCTCGAGCAGATAGAGAGACAGGAGTAACAAATGGCAGGTGGTTTTAGGCGCGGTAACCGCAAACGTCTTCCGAAACTGGAAGGCCGTGGTGAACTCCAGTCGCTAGAGCGCGAAGGCCCTTTCAAAGAGTGGCTGGGCATGCCCGATCTCTATCGCTACTTTTTGGTGGTGGAGGGGGAGAAGTACAGCTACCAAACCGAAGATGCTGAACTCCCCGTCGTGGTAGGCGACAAAGTGGTGTTTCGCTATAAAGAGACCAAAGGTGGGAACTGGATCGATCGTAACTCGCTGGGCAAAGCAATCGACCCCTCCGAGTATCAATAAGTCGACCGTTAGTTGACGATTGAGACAGGAACTCTTCCCTGTTATTGCCGTCTTAGGCAGTTAGTGCCAAGGTAATATGATTGTCATGGAGCCGCTTCATGCTGTGTTCCATGACGATGACCAATAACAGGAGGGAACCATGGAACTGAAAGCGCTGAAACAGTTCGTCGTGAATCACGACAATTTTGAAATCCGTGTGATTACCCATTCGGGTAGTCGTTTTTACCAAGTCGAGCTTGAAGATGTAGAAGGTGAGCGCCACATGTTGATGCAGCGCGGTAAACCGATGCTGTTTCGCTCACTGGATGACGTTTATCTAGAGCTCAAGCGTGCGGGTATCCATCGCGCCTACTTAGTGCAGCACGTGCCTCAAGATGAGGTGATTGGCCGCGACGCTCATTATAGTGCGCCGCTGACCTCGCGTATGCCGCTCGTCTTTTGATCCAGCCGCTGTATTAGCTGACGGTTTTACCCTGTCGTTTTTCCCACCATCGCCCCAGCCGAATACGGCGACGGGCAAAGAAACGGTAGCCTGCATCCATCATGCTGCGCAGGCCCGGTAAGCAAGATAGCTTTACCAGCCGCCGGTAGCCCAACACCGCATAGAGGGCCCGGCTGGCGTCCATCCCGATGAACCACCTCCCTTCTTGATCTTGCAAATGCAGTTGGCCCATCATGGCGTCGAAACTGCGACCGACCTCGTCTGGCTTGAACTCGCTGCTCTGAATATCGACCAGCCGAACGCGAGACCGATGGCGGTGTTTGGCGAGCCAAGCGACTTCCACTCGGCAAAAGGGGCAGTCCCCGTCATGGTAGAGCGTGACCGGAGCCTGGGCATCCAGCGCTGCGAAACGGCTCATGAGCGGTTCTCCGAGTTAGATGTAGAGGAAGCGTGTTGGGCAGCAGAGGCATAGCCCTTCGTATGCGCCGGTTGGCCGTAGCCTTTACTGGTTGGCAGTTTGGCAAGGAATTGCTCGGCCTGCTGGCGAATGGCCTCGCGCTTCTCCTCTTTCATGCGTCCTAACGAGCCATAAATGAGCTTCATTCGTGGATTACGGTTGAGCCGTTCCGCATTGGTTTCCAAAAAGTGCCAGTAAAGACTGTTGAAAGGGCAGGCTTTGGGGCCGGTCATCTGTTTGGGCGAGTAGCGACAGTGCTGACAGTGATCAGACATCTTATCGATGTATTTACCCGAAGCGCAGTAAGGCTTGGAGCCCATCAAACCGCCATCGGCGTGCAGTACCATCCCGAGGGTATTAGGCAGTTCGACCCACTCGCAGGCATCGGCGTAGACGGCGAGGTACCAGTCGCACAGCGCTTCGGGCTTGACGCCGCACAGCAGGGCAAAGTTGCCGGTGACCATGAGTCGCTGGATGTGGTGCGCATAGCTGTTGTCGATGGTCATTTGAATGGCGCGCTGCAGGCAGCGCATGTCGGTGTTGGCGTCCCAATAAAACGCGGGCAGCTCGCGGGTGAAGCCTAGCTGGTTCTCCTGTTTGTACCCGGGCATGTGCGTCCAGTAGAGCCCGCGCACGTATTCGCGCCAGCCGAGTATTTGGCGGATGAAACCCTCTACCGCATTGATAGGCGCTTTGCCCGCATGGTAGTGCGCCTCGGCGGCGTCACACACTTCCATCGGCGAGAGCAGGCCAATGTTCATCGCCGCAGACAGGCGTGAGTGATACAAAAAGGGTTCTCGGTCACTAATGGCATCTTGGTAGCGGCCAAAGTCTGCTAGCCCGTGTTCGATGAAGTGGTTCAAATCGACCAGTGCCTGCCGCCGGGTGACCGGCAAGTTGAAGGTCTCCATCGTTCCCATGTGATCAGCGAAATGGTCAGCGGCGTCCTTAAGAGCTGCTTTTGTCACGTCATCCTGGCCGTGGTTGGGCAGCGCAGGAAAGCTCAGCGAGGTATCGATGGGCTCGCGGTTGTCGTGGTCGTAATTCCACTGGCCGCCGCTGGGCGTGTCGCCCTCCATGAGCAGGCCGGTACGCTTGCGCTGCTCGCGGTAGAAATACTCCAGGCGCAGCTGTTTGCGGCCCTCTGCCCAGCGTGAAAAGTCGTCCGGTGTGGTGAAGAAGCGGTCATCTTCCCACAGCTGCCAGGGGAGGGCGTTGTGTTGGCGCTGCTGCATGTCGTTCCACAGCCGCCACTCGCCGGGGCGGGTAACGCGAATTTCATCACAGCCGTACTGCTTGGCGAGCCGCTCGGCTTCTTCTATCAGCGACTGGGTGTTATCGCCATCATTGATGCGGCTGTAATGCACCGTATAGCCTTTGTCTCTCAAGGCGTCGGCAAAGTGGCGCATGGCGGCCATGAAAAGACCGATCTTATGCAGATGGTGCGGCACGTAGCGTGCTTCTTCGGCCACTTCGCACAGCGCCACCACCGCATTGGAAGGCGCTTCGCGAAGGGTTGGCAGCGTCAGCGTGAGCTGATCACCCAGTACCAGGAGTAACGGCTTGGACATGAGTTGGCCTGCAGTTATACAAATAATGTTGATAGTATAACTTTATGCCGCGACTTTGCTGAAAAGTGTTAAGATTTTGCCCATTACGTACACCCGAGGAGTTAGCGAGATGGCCGATAGCATCGTGAAGGATCAACCCGGTGAGGGGCGCTTGGCCCACGCGCCCAGCAGCCACCCTGCCGTTCCCCGCGCCAAGGTGGGCGTCGTTCTAGCGAATCTGGGAACGCCCGATGCCACCGATTACTGGTCCATGCGTCGCTATCTCAGCGAGTTCTTGTCCGATAAACGAGTCGTAGATTATGCCGGATGGAAATGGCAGCCTCTTTTGCAGCTCATCATCCTAACCAAGCGTCCGTTCTCCTCGGGCAATGCGTACAAGAGCATCTGGAATAACGAGAAGAACGAAAGCCCGTTGCTGACCATCACCCGTGCACAAACGGAAAAAATGACCGAGCGCCTGAAAGCGCTTTACGGCGACGATGTCGAGGTCGATTTCTGTATGCGCTACGGCAATCCTTCAACGGACAGCGTGCTCAAACGCATGAAAGAGAAGGGTTGTGAGCGCATCGTCTTCTTCCCGCTCTATCCGCAGTACGGCTCGCCCACTACCGCTACTGCCAATGATCAAGCGTTTCGTACGCTGATGAAAATGAAGTGGCAGCCCTATATCCGTACCGTACCGGCCTATTTCGAGCATCCGACGTATATCCAGGCGTTGGCTAACTCGGTACAAGAGGCGTACGACGGCTTCGATAGTCGTCCCACCAAACTCGTGGCGAGCTATCACGGCGTGCCGGAGCGTTATCTGATGGAGGGTGACCCCTACCACTGCCAGTGTCAGAAAACGACACGCCTACTGCGTGAAAAGCTGGGGTTGAGCAAAGAGGAGGTCGATACTGCGTTTCAGTCGCAGTTCGGTCCTGAAAAGTGGGTCGGTCCGCAAACGGTCGACCATGTTGCCGAACTGGCGAAACAAGGGCACAAGCACATTGCGATTCTTTCGCCAGCCTTTTCCTCTGATTGTGTCGAGACCCTCGAAGAGATCAAAGAGGAGATCCACGATAGTTTCATGGAAGCGGGTGGTGAAACCTTTAGCTACATCCCTTGCTTGAACGATCGCGATGACCATATCGATGCACTATTGGCGGTAGTGAATAACGAATTATCGGGTTGGTTACCAACAACGTAACGTCATATGGCGGTGCATAAAACCGCCTAGCGTATTGCGCTAGGCGGTTTTTTATTGAGAACGACTTTCCTAGAAAAGTGGGAAGGGTTGGTATAAGGTTTGTGGATATAAAATCACACTTATTCAACGCTCGAACGGCTGCTGACGTGTCGACAAGCGGCCGTTTTGAGGTGAATGCACGCAATTAGGGAGAAGGCGCCGGATGCAATTTGCCGTATTAATGGGCTTCGTGTTGGCAGCGCTGTCACCGCTGCTCAACCGCTGGTTTGGGGAGCGAGCAAGCCTGCTGCTTGCGCTATTTCCGGCACTTTTGGCCGCTTGGTTGTTAAGCCAAGCGCCGTTGGTTCTCCATGAGGGCCCTCAGCTATTGGCGTGGTCGTGGGTGCCGTCATTGGGTATCAGCTTAAGCTTTTTGCTCGATGGCCTGTCGCTGCTGTTTGGCTTGCTGATTACGGGGATCGGCACCTGCGTCTTGGTCTATGCAGGTGGCTATTTGAAAGGTCATCAGGATATGGCCCGTTTCCATTTGGCTCTGGTCGCGTTCATGGCCTCCATGCTGGGGCTCGTGCTCGCCGATGGCCTGCTTACGCTATTCATTTTTTGGGAACTGACCAGCATCACCTCCTACCTCCTGATTGGCTTCAATCACCAGGATATCGAGGCGCGTAAATCGGCACGTCAAGGTTTGTTCGTGACGGTGGCCGGTGGGTTGGCACTGATGGCAGGGCTAGTGCTGCTGGGTGTAGCAAGCGGTAGCTGGTCTCTCCATGACATTCTGCGCGCCGATGAGGACCTTCGCCAACACGCGCTCTATACCCCCATGTTGATCTGTTTGTTGCTGGGTGCGTTTACCAAATCGGCGCAGTTCCCTTTCCATTTCTGGTTGCCCAACGCCATGGCAGCGCCAACGCCCGTGTCCGCCTATCTGCACTCCGCCACCATGGTGAAGGCGGGCATTTACTTATTGGCACGGCTGCAGCCCGAGCTGGGTGGCACTGCCCTATGGATGACGATACTCTCCGTGGTCGGAGCGACCACCATGCTGACCGGCGCTTTTCTGGCGATTCATCACACCAACATCAAGAAGTTGCTGGCGTACTCGACGGTCATGGCGCTGGGTACGCTGACCATGCTGTTAGGCATTGGCTCCGAGTATGCCATGACAGCGTTCGTGACGTTCTTGCTGGCCCACTCACTGTACAAAGGCGCCCTGTTCATGGTGGCGGGGATTCTCGATCACGAAACCGGTACCAAGGATGTCACGGCCATGGGGGGACTGCGCAGCGTGATGCCCGTGACGGCGACCATTGCACTGATAGCAGCGCTTTCCTTGGCGGGTGTGCCACCGTTACTCGGCTTTATCGGTAAAGAGCTAATGCTCGAAGCAGCGCTAGGCGCCGAGCGTGTCCGGTCAATATTGGTGGTGTTCGCCTTTATGGCGGCCGTGTTGACCATTGCGGTGGCGTCCATCATCGCGCTGCGACCTTTTTATGGCGCACGCCATGAAACTCCTAAAACGCCCCATGAAGCACCGCTAAGCATGCTGATCGGCCCAGGCCTATTGGCCCTTGGATCGCTCGCGCTTGGCTTAGCGCCCGCCATGTTGGGAGCCGATGCGTTATTGACGTCGGCGGCCACGGCAGTGGCGGGGGAGGCGCTGCCGATCTCGCTGTCGCTGTGGTATGGCGTCAACATGGCGTTGATCATGTCCGTGGTGAGCCTACTGCTCGGTTTCTTTCTCTTCAAGCGTTGGGACAGTGTACGTGGCCAGTTGGCCAGACTGACCCCCGTGATGCGCTATGGGCCCGAAGCAGGCTACGAGGGCCTGATGAATGGCATCGTGCGCTTTTCCGAGTGGCAAACTCGACTCCTGCAAAACGGCTATATGCGTAACTATATATTGGTGATGCTGGTCGTGCTGATTGCGCTAATCGGCAACTCCATTTTGTTGCGCCATTCCCCCCAGCTAGCGCTCGAGCTAGACGTGCGCTTTCACGAAGTGATCGTGGTGGGCACCATGGCGATGGGGGCTCTGTTCGCCACGATTTCGCGCTCTCGGTTGGGAGCCGTTGTCTCGGTCGGCATCATGGGCTTCTCCATTGCGCTGATCTTCATTCTGTTCAGCGCGCCGGACTTAGGCATTACCCAACTGCTCGTTGAAACCATGACGGTGATTCTGCTAGTCCTGGTGCTCTTCCGGCTGCCTCGCTTCTCCAACCTCTCCACGAATCTGGAGCGCATTCGCGATGGGTCGGTTGCAGCGACCATGGGCGTGCTGATGCTCTTATTGATCATGACGGCGTGGAGTATCGATCAGTTCGAAAGCATCTCGACCTACATGGTCGAGAACAGTGCGCCGCTTGCCCATGGTCGAAATATCGTCAATGTCATCCTGGTCGATTACCGTGCCCTCGACACCTTGGGTGAGATGTTCGTGCTAGCGTTGGCCGCCATTGGCGTGATTGCCATGCTCAAGCTTCGCCACGGCGAAACGGAGGGTAGGACAAATAGTGGCGAAAAAGCCAGCGTGAAGGAGCCCTACGATGGTTAAATCAGGCACGATCATTTTAAACACCGCAGCGCGCTTTCTCATGCCGCTGCAGCTCATGTTCTCGGTCTTCCTGCTGCTGCGGGGGCATGATGAGCCCGGGGGAGGATTCATTGCTGGGCTCGTGGCAGCGGGCGCGTTCACTTTGTATTTATTTGCCTTTGGCGTAAGCGCCACGAAAGAGGTACTGCGCATGGTCGACCCGCGAGACTTGATCGGCGCAGGACTCTTTTTTGGGATGATCTCGGTAGTGCCCGCTTGGTTCATGGGGCAGCCTTTTCTGACTGCTCAGTGGTGGACGATTCCGGTGATCGACTTCAAAGCCTCGACGCCGCTGATTTTCGATATTGGCGTCTATCTGGCGGTACTGGGCTCCGTCATGGGTATGGTCATGGCATTAATGGAGGTGGATAAGGATGAGCCATAAGTCCCTTAGACTCATCGAATCGGGAGGTCGCCGATGGAACCGTTAATGGCCCTCGTCATAGGCCTGCTCTACGCGACCGCCATATTCATGATGTTGCGTCGCTCTATCGTCAAGCTGGTGATTGGTCTGCTGCTGCTGTCCAACGCCGCTAACCTGTTAATTTTTACCACGGCCGGTATGACGCGGGGTGCGCCCCCCCTGATCCCCGAAGGCATGATGCAGCCATTGGGTGGCGTTGCCGACCCCTTGCCGCAAGCAGTGGTATTGACGGCTATCGTGATTGCCTTTGGTGTATTGGCGTTTGCGGTGGTGCTGATTCGCCGCGCTTATGAAATCGTCAAGGCGGATGACTTGGACAAGATGAAGGATACCGACACGTGAGGCCTGAAGTCGCACTTCCCGTTTTACTGCCGCTACTTTCTGGGGCCATTTCGCTGATGTTTTGGCGTTCGCGCCCGATGCAGCGTTTTATTGCCGTGGCGGGCAACGTCGCGCTATTCGTCGTCAGCCTGTGGCTGTTCGTTGCGGTCTTGGAAGATGGCTACATCACCATTCAAATGGGCAGCTGGCCAGCACCGTTTGGGATCACGCTCGTCGCTGACATGCTCAGCGCTGTGATGATACTGCTCACCGGCATCATCGGCTTGGCCATGGGGATTTACTCCCTGGCGACGACTGGCCGCGGCCACGAAAAATTTGGCTACTACCCGCTGATGCATTTGCTACTGGCGGGGGTGGCGGGCGCCTTTTTAACGGGCGATATCTTCAACCTCTATGTCTGGTTCGAAGTGATGCTGGTGGCCTCGTTTGCGCTCCTCACGCTCGGTGGCGAGCGCGCCCAGATGGAGGGCGCCATCAAGTACGTCACGCTCAACCTGCTGGCTTCGGTGATTTTTCTCAGCGCGGTGGGGTTGCTCTACGGCACGGTGGGAACGCTCAATATGGCCGATATTGCGCTGCGCATGGATGAGGCCGAGCACAGCGGTATGGTCGAAGTGCTGGCGGTGATGTTCATGGTGGCCTTTGGTATCAAAGCCGCCGCGTTTCCGCTATTTTTTTGGCTGCCTGCGTCCTATCATACGCCGCCGGTGGCGGTATCGGCGTTGTTTGCGGGACTGCTCACCAAGGTGGGCGTTTACTCGCTGTTTCGGGTATTTACGCTGATCTTTGATCAAACCATGGGCTACCTCCAAGACATCATGCTGTGGGGAGCAGTATTGACCATGGTGACCGGCGTGTTAGGCGCCGCCGCTCAGTATGAATTTCGTCGTATCCTCTCGTTTCATATCGTCAGTCAGATTGGTTACATGATATTGGGACTGGCGCTCTATACGCCGCTGGCCATTGCCGGCGGTGTGTTCGCGATCATGCACAATATCATCGTCAAGACGAACCTGTTCTTGATCAGCGGCATTACGCATCGCCTCCAAGGGACGTACCAGCTCAAAAAAATGGGTGGGCTCTATCGTGAGCGGCCTTGGCTGGCCGTCGCGTTTTTTATCAGCGCGTTTTCTCTGGCGGGTATCCCACCGCTCTCGGGGTTTTTTGCGAAGTTCGTGCTGGTGCGCGCGGGCTTTGAGGCAGAGGCTTACGTGGCGACCGGCATCGCTCTGGCCGTGGGTTTGATGACGCTCTACTCCATGGTGAAGATCTGGAACGAAGTGTTCTGGAAGGCGCTACCTGAAGAAAACCAGGTGCCCGAAACACCGACACCGACTGGCGATGACGGCCGGTTGCTGAAGCCCAGCCTGTGGATGATGTATCTGCCTGTCGTGGTGCTGGCCATGATGTCCCTGCTCATTGGCGTGTTTGCCGAACCCATCATGCTGGTGATGAACCAAATAGGCGATCAATTGATGACGCCTTCAGGCTATATCGAAGCGGTACTCGGTGCCTCCGCAAGCGCGGAAGCAGCGCTACTGGATCCCCTTGAGATACAGGCCGAACGTGTCGATGACCGCTTGGAGGAAACACCATGACAGGCGCCATTTGGAACCTCTTGCTTGGTTTGGCCTGGGTGCTGCTGAGCGGCGACTTCTCCGGGTTGAATTTGTTGGTAGGGATGATTTTTGGCTATATCGCGTTGCTGCTGATCGAGCCTCAAGTCGATGGGTTGAAAGGCTATCCTGCTCGTGTGCCGCGCTTCATCGGCTTTCTCGGCTTTTTCATCAAAGAGTTGGTTCAGGCCAACTTACGCGTGGCATTCGATATCCTGACGCCGCCTTGGCACATGCAGCCGGGGGTCATTGCCTTACCGCTGTCGGCACGCACCGAAATGGAGATCACCCTGGTGGCGAATTTGATTTCGCTCACACCGGGTACCCTGAGCCTAGACGTGTCCGATGACCGTAAAGTGTTGTATATCCATGCGATGTTCCTGGACGACGAAGAGGAGCTTCGGCGCAATTTGAAAGAGATGGAACACAGGGCACTGGAGTTATTTCGTTAATGGAAACCGTGATTTTAATTAGTCAGGTGATCATGGGCTTGGCGCTCGTGCTGACCTTCGTTCGCGTGGTGCGTGGACCTAGTCTGCCAGATCGCGTAGTGGCCCTAGAACTGTTCTCGACGACGGTCGTGGGGTTGGTCGGTGTGTATGCCATTCAATCGGGCGTCTCCAGCTTTTTGGATGCGGCCATCGTCATTGCGTTGATGGGGTTTTTGGCCGCGATTGGCTTTGCACGCTTCTTGGAACGGGGAGGGCCTCGGGATGATTGATGCCATCAAAGGCGCCATGCTGCTGGTTGGCGCGAGTTTTATGCTGCTAGCCGCCGTAGGGCTCCTTCGCTTGCCCGATCTACTGACACGCATGCATGCCACCACCAAAGCCGCCGCGCTGGGTGTGATTCTGATCATGTTGGCCTCGGCCATGCATTTTGCCGAGGTAGGGGTCGTCGCTCGTTCGTTAGCCATTATCGTGTTCATTTTGATCACCGCACCTATTGCCGCCCACGTGATTGGCCGAGCCGGTTACTTTGTAGGTTCTCGGCTTTGGAGCGGCACGGTCAAAGATGAGCTGCGCCCTAACTACGACCCGCTCACCCATGAGCTGAAAAGCGGTATGGAGACGCAAGAAAACGCGAAGCGCCACCCTCGCAATACCGATCCCGACTAACGTTAAGAGTCACCGTAATTAAGAGAAGCCACCCAGGTTGGGTGGCTTTTTTTATGCGCGACTTAAAAGAGGGTAGGTGCGTGTTATGGCAAAGTCGAGGTATCAATTTATATACAATAATTGTACTGTATAAGTTATTATGTCCATGTATTACGGCGTAGCGTGGCATAGCCAGCACGCAGCGAGATGGATAGATGAAACGGAAACACGATTTACCGCAAAAAGACTGCGTTCAATGCCAGCGCCCATTTACTTGGCGGAAAAAATGGGCGCGCTGCTGGGACGAGGTGCGCTTCTGCAGCGAACGTTGCCGTCGCGAGGCCAAGCAGCACAGCACGCCGAGGAGGCAAGAGCATGAACAGCACGACTGACATTGTCTGGCTGCAGGATAATCTGCGTGTCGCCGACAACCCCTTATTACATTTCGAACACTGCCCACATCAGCTACTCTGCCTTTACGTGCTCGACCAGCGTTGGCTCCAGGCGGCCGTGCCGGGTGAAAAGACGCCTAGGCTAGGACCAGCGCGTTTGCGCTTTTTATGGCAAAGCTTGATGGAGCTTCGCGGAGAATTGTTGCGCCGAGGTAGCGACCTGTTGGTGCGCATTGGCGACCCGGCAGCGGTCGTCGTCGAACTGGCTACCTCGCTTGATGCGCGTGAAGTCCGAGTGGCTGAACACTCAGGATGCGAAGAGTCGAAGAACATCACTCGCGCGGCTGCCGGTTTGCCCGATAGTTGCCGACTTTACCGTGCAGATAGCGGTTATTTGATCGACGCTGCTGCGCTGCCGTTCGAATTGGACGCGTTGCCATCCAGTTTTTCCGCGTTTCGTCGCAGTGTAGAAAAACAGTGTGAAATACCGCCTCCCTTACCCGCGCCGGTCACCCTGCCAGGCTGGCCTGACGGTGCGCCACGCGGTTTCCCACCGTTGAGGTCGGTGTGTGAAACCAGCGCCGCTTGGCAACCCGATAATCGTCAGGGGTTCGTATTCGTGGGCGGCGAGTCGGCAGCGAACGATCGTTTACAGCACTACTTATGGCGTCAAAACGGCGCGGAGTCTTATAAGAAAACGCGCAATGGCCTGCTAGGCGCCAACTTCTCCACGCGCTTTTCTCCGTGGCTTTCCCGTGGCTGCCTATCAGCCCGCCAAGTGAATCACGAAGTAAAAGCGTGGGAGGCCGAGTTCGGTAGCTGTGAATCAAGCTACTGGATCGTCTTCGAACTTTTATGGCGCGACTATTTTCATCGCGCTGCGCAGCTTGAAGGTGCGTCACTGTTCGGCCGTGATTCGCTGCCCGCTGCGAATGCGGCTTTCGATACGTGGCGTAACGCCGATACCGGTGTCCCCTTCATTGACGCTGCCATGCTCGAACTCAGGCGTACTGGCTGGATCTCTAATCGGGCTCGACAAAACGTCGCGAGCTTTTTAGTCAAAGATCTTCAGGTCGACTGGCGGTTAGGGGCTTGGTGGTTCGAACACTGCCTGATCGATTATGACGTGGCCAGTAACTGGGGCAACTGGCGCTACATTGCCGGAGTGGGACGCGATCCGCGGCAGGATCGCTACTTCAATGTATTGAAGCAGGCAGGCCACTACGACCCGAAAGGGCTTTACGTGGCCTACTGGTTACCTGCTCTCGAATCGTTGCCTTATGGATTGGAGCGCCACCAGCCCTGGCGTGTGGCACCTTCTCAATTCAAGCAGCCTTGCGTGTTGCCGGACGAGTGGCAGCGCTGGTTGATTGCTGCTACCGAATTCGAAGAAACGGATGAGTAACGATGGCGCGAATGGAGTCTGAAAAACGCTTGGCATGGAGCTTAGGCTTGGCCGGTCTGCTGCCGTTCATCGGTGGCGGCCTCGCCGCTTGGTGGGCACCGCCTGTCTGGCAGGTCAGTGCCATCTATGGCTTTACTTACTACAGCGCCGTGATTTTGTCGTTTTTAGGGGGCATTCATTGGGGCAGTGCGCTTCAAGTGCCCCGTGACAACAACGTACGGCGGCTAGTACTGGCCATGGTGCCTAGCCTGATAGCGTGGCCCGCTTTGCTATTCAACACGGTGACCGGGCTTTGGGTGTTGTTGGCAGGGTTTCTGTTGATGGGAGGCTACGATATTAGCCGGGAAGGGCGCGAAGGCTTTCCCAAGTGGTATCTGATCCTGCGCTGTGTGCTAACGGTGAGTGTGGTGATGCTCCATTTTGTGGTTTTGGGGCGCTTGTCTCTCTGAGGCTGGTAACTCGTTTATTTCTGAGCCATCATCAGCCTCACGCTAAGGATTGCCAAGAGATGAATACTATGACGTCACGCCCCAGGTCATTGAAACGTAATGGTTCGATACGTACCCGCCGCCACCTGCTGTGGCCACTGTTGGCCGCTGTTACTTTATACGTCCCTGCTGTGACGGCAAGCCCCCAGCTCATGACGGAAGTCGACGCCCGCGCCGCAGAGCAGGTGCGCTATGGCAACTTCAATGAGTGGCTCGGCGAGTTCCGCCGCTATGCCGCCAGCCAAGGTATCAGTGAGGCCACGCTTGCGTCGGCGTTCGATGGGATTCGTTACCGGGAGCGGGTCATCGAGCTAGATCGTTACCAGCCAGAATTCGTCCGTGCCATTTGGCAATATTTAGATAGTGCTGTGTCGCCAACGCGTATCGACAATGGACGAGAGACGCTGGCGCAGCACCGCGAGACAGCGCATATGATGCAGCAGCGCTACGGTGTCCCCGCCGAGATCATCGTAGCGATTTGGGGCGTGGAGAGTAATTACGGCAGCAATTTTGGCGATTTCTCGACACTCGAATCCCTCGCGACGCTGGCCTACGATGGCCGCCGACGAGAGTTCGCCCGGGGTGAGCTGCTGGCGGCCCTGCGCATCATCGACCAAGGGGACATTGCCGCCGAACAGATGAAAGGCTCCTGGGCGGGGGCGATGGGGCATACCCAATTTATCCCCAGCAGTTTCGAAGCCTACGCGGTGGATGGCGATGACGACGGGCGGCGCGATATTTGGGGCAGTATTCCCGATGTCATGGCGTCGACGGCGAACTATCTTGCGCGCGCTGGTTGGCAGGCAGGCCAACCCTGGGGTGCTGAGGTCAGGTTACCCGACGACTTTGACTACTCGCAAACCGACCGTAAGAGCAGCGCCGAATGGGCTGCACAAGGTGTGCGTGCCGTTCGGGGTGAGCTTCCCTCTTTCGATAGCGCTGCGGTCATCGTCCCGGCTGGGGCGAGTGGCCCTGCGTTCATCGTTGGTCCCAATTTCCGCGCGATTCTGCGCTATAACAATGCAACGAGCTATGCACTAGCCGTGGCGACGCTGGCCGATGCCATTGCCGGACGCGATGGCATCGCGCAGTCATGGCCCCGGGATGAGGCACCTTTGACGCGTGACGATGTCAGAACGCTCCAGCAGCGCTTGAACGATGCCGGTTACTCGGTAGGTGTCGCGGATGGCATCATGGGGCCGAATACCCAGGCGGGTTTGAGGGCTTTCCAGCGCGACCAGGGGATCGTTCCCGATGGCTTCGCCACTCAATCGCTGCTGGAGCGGTTACGTTAATGTTCAATCGTCGATGTTTCACCAAGGATGAGTCGAGATGGTAAAAACTGGCTTAGGAGTATGGGGTGCCAGCGTGCTGGCCAGCACGCTACTGTTGGGAGCGACTGCACAGGCAGAGGACGCTCAAACGCAAGACAACGTCTTCGGCTGGGTCGAAAATGCCTATATCGAGCCCTGGGGCATCGCGGTCAAAGCCAAGCTGGACAGCGGGGCGTTGACCTCTTCTCTGGATGCCCGAGACATTGAAATGTTCGAGAAAGAGGGTGAGGAGTGGGTGCGCTTTCGTTTGAAGCTGGAAGATCAAGAGAGCGGTGACACCTTTAGCGACCAAATCGAGCGTCCTCTCTATCGCGAGCAAACCGTGCGCGGCGCCGGGGGGCGTGACGAGCGCCCGGTGGTGCTGATGGACGTGTGCATGGGGGATACCATCTACGAGGAGCAGTTTAGCCTGCGTGACCGAGAAGAGATGATCTATCCGCTACTATTGGGGCGTCGTACCATCAGCCACCTGGGCTTGCTGGACGTACGCAATACGTTTCTACAGGAACCCGAGTGTGGAGAAAACGCTGCGTACGTTCCCCACGACCCAGAAGACGACCAGTCTTGATCCTTTATTAGTCAGGTAGCACTCAAAACAGCCGTGACAGCAGCGCGGTGACGGCTGTTTCGACGCGTAGGATGCGCGGTCCCAAGTGCATGCCCTCGCAGCCTGCCTGAATCAGTTGCTCCACCTCCCAAGGAATGAAACCACCTTCAGGACCGACCAGTAGCAGAGTGGGTTCATCCACGTCGCGTGGGCAGGCGTTTTCCATTCCCGGGTGAGCGACTAGCCCGCGACGTTCGCTCAGTAGTTGCGGGAGCTGGCCTTCTAGAAACGCTTTGAAGCCCTTGCACAGCGTCACATTGGGCAGCAGGGTATCTCGTGCTTGCTCGAGGCCCAGCACTAAATGTTGATGAATCTTGTCAGCCCTTAGCTCCGGTGATTGCCAATAGCTCTTTTCTACCCGTTTAGTATGCAGCAAGGTGATCTCTTTGACGCCCAGCGCCGTCACGTGCTCTAGCGTTCGCGCTAACATACGGGGGCGCGGCAAGGCCAGCACGAGGTGAACGGGCAGGGCGGGGGGCGCCGATTCACAAAGATCCTCCAGCGCAAAGAGCGCTTCGTGTTGACTGAGTGTTATCAGCGAGGCTTTACCCATGGCGCCGCCCTGAATGCCCACCGTCAAGCGGTCGCCCTGTTGGGCACGGTGTACGTCGTGTAAATGGGTCAAGCGCCGCGCATCGGTAATGCGCGCGTGGTGAGCGTCGACCTCGCTTGGGTCTAGCAGTATCAAATTCATAGTCGTCGTCTATTGGTCCAAGGAAAGGCGTGCTTAACACCACGAATCCGCTAAGCTGGCTTGCATGGGCGCGTGTTGCAGGCACAATAGCAGCAACGGCGACAAAAGCCTTTATCGCGTTTAAGGAGATGCGCTGTGCGCGTAATTCGTAAATATGCCAACCGCAGGTTGTACGACACCCAGCAGAGCCGTTATGTCACGCTCGAGGACCTGCGCCGTTTGATCATTGAAGAAGAGCCGTTTCGCGTCGAAGATGCGAAAAGCGGTGAAGATCTAACGCGCACCATCCTGCTATCGATCATTATCGAACAAGAACAGGCGGATAGTGAAGCCGAAGTGTTTTCCAATGACCTGCTGGCGCAGCTGATTCGTGTGTACGATATGTCCTCTCCACTGCCGCTGGCACGCTACTTGGAGCAGGGCACGCAGCTAATGCTAGAGCAGCAAAAGCGGATGCAGACCCAGTGGCAGCAGGCCATGCGCCACTCGCCGATCGAGTTCATGCGTGAATTGGCCGAAGAGAACATGCGGTTTTGGCAAAACGCGCTCAACCAGCCTACCCAGACGGACGATGACGAGACATCGGACAAGCGTTCCTAAGGCCACGGGGTGGTACGTTGTGGCATAATGCCGCCCATCGACGCTCTCCCGTTTAAGAAGGATACCCATGAAAGTTTTGATGATCGGTGGCGGTGGCCGCGAACATGCCCTGGCGTGGAAACTCGCCCAGTCCAGTGATGTCGAGCAAGTCTTCGTCGCGCCTGGCAACGCAGGGACCGCAACGGAGCCCAAGCTGACCAATGTGGCCATTGGTGTCACCGACCTAGAGGCACTGGTCGCGTTTGCTCAGCAAGAGCAGATTGCCCTGACCGTCGTTGGCCCAGAAGCGCCGCTCGTCGAAGGTGTCGTCGACCGCTTCCAAGCCGCCGGTTTGACGATTTTTGGCCCCAGCCAGCGCGCCGCCCAGCTCGAAGGCTCCAAGTCGTTCACCAAGGACTTTCTGGCCCGTCATGACATTCCCACCGCGGCCTACCAGACGTTTACGGCCGTAGAGCCTGCGCTAGCGTATTTGGCTGAGATGGGCGCGCCGATCGTGATCAAAGCCGACGGCTTAGCGGCGGGTAAAGGGGTCATCGTGGCCATGAGCGAAGCGGAAGCCGAGGCGGCGATTCGCGATATGCTCGAAGCCAATGCCTTTGGTGATGCGGGCGCGCGTGTCGTCATCGAAGAGTTTCTCGACGGCGAAGAAGCGAGCTTCATCGTCATGGTAGATGGCGAAAACGTCGTTCCGATGGCGACCAGTCAGGATCACAAGCGCGCCTACGATGGCGACACGGGCCCCAACACGGGCGGCATGGGCGCCTACTCCCCTGCGCCGGTCGTCACGCCCGACGTCGATGCGCGGATCATGGAGCAGGTCATTCTCCCCACCGTGCGCGGTATGGCCGCGGAGGGGAACGCGTATACCGGCTTCCTGTATGCGGGGCTGATGATCGATGCGCAAGGCAATCCCAAAGTCATCGAGTACAACTGCCGATTTGGTGACCCGGAAACCCAGCCGATCATGATGCGCCTTACCTCCGATTTGGCGGCGCTCTGTTTGGCTGGCGCAAAAGGCGAGCTGGCCGGAAAGCAGTGTACGTGGGATTCCCGTGCCGCCGTGGGCGTGGTGCTGGCCGCGGGTGGGTATCCCGGTAGCTATCGTAAAGGCGACGTGATTCACGGCTTGGACGATGCCGAGCGGGCGCAGTGCAAGGTCTTCCACGCGGGGACGGCGCAAAATGCAGAAGGTGAGATCACTACGGCCGGTGGGCGCGTGCTGTGTGTCACGGCCTTGGGCGACAGCGTCTCGGCGGCTCAGCAGCAGGCGTATCGAGGGGTTAGCGCGATTCACTGGGAAGGCGTCGAGTTCCGCCGTGATATCGCCTTCCGCGCCATTGCGCGGGAGCAGTAAAAAGCGACTTTTCCCGGTCATATCGTCACCCGACAAGGAGTAAAGCAATGGAGCGTGTCTCGCTGGACTTCCCTTTGGCAGCGGTCATTCATCGCCATTCGCTGACGGTGCGGGTGACGGATATGAATTATGGCCGCCACTTGGGGCACGATGCCCTGGTGTCGCTGCTTCATGAAGCGCGGGCGAAGGCCTTTATGGCCTTGGATCTGCCGGAGTGGGATATGCACGGCTACCCCAGCGTGGTCGTGGATCTCGCCGTGCAGTATCAACAGGAGGCGCGCTTTCCTGACGCGCTGGTCATCGAAACGGCGGTGCCCGAGCCCGAGGGCAAAGCGTTGACGATCTATCAGCGGGTCATCAAGGCAGATACAGGCGATGTCGTAGCGACCGCGCGAGTCAACAAGCTGCTACTGGACCTGGCGGTGGGGCGGCCGGTGGCGATTCCCGATGCGCTAAAGCAAACGCTGGCGGATGCCCGGGGGGGATAAATGTCGCGAGAATATCCCATCATCGCGGTGACGGGCTCGTCAGGGGCGGGGACCACGACCGTCCGCCGCAGTTTCGAGCGCATGTTCCTCCGTGAAGACGTGCATGCGGCCATGGTGGATGGCGACGCTTTCCACCGCTATACCCGCGATGATCTCAAACGTATTTTCCGCGAAGAGCCGGAGCGTAAGGACGAGCTGTCTCATTTTGCCGTCGAGGCCAACCTGCTCGACCGCTTGGAAGGCCTGTTCATCGAGTACGGAGAGCACGGTACCGGCACGTTTCGGCACTACATTCACGCGGAAGACAAGCAGAAAATCGAGGCGGGTTATCGCGTAGGCACTTTCACCGAGTGGCAGTCACTGCCCTGCGGTACCGATCTGCTCTTTTATGAAGGGTTGCATGGCGGCTTGGTGACGCAAGAGTACGATATTGCCCGTCACGTCGATTTGCTGGTCGGCGTGGCACCGACGATGAACCTGGAGTGGATTCAAAAGATCGACCGTGACACCAAACTGCGCGGCTACTCTCAGGAAGCGGTCATTGATACCATTTTGGGGCGTATGGATGATTACGTGCGCTATATTCAGCCGCAGTTTTCGCGTACCCACATCAATTTCCAGCGGGTGCCCACGGTCGATACCTCCAACCCCTTCGAAGTGCAGGATATTCCCACCGATGCCGAGTCGTTCGTGGTGATTCGTTTTCGTGACCCGTCGACGGTGGATTTTCCATGGCTGCTGGCGATGATCCAAGATTCTTTTATGACCCGTCCGCATACCCTGGTGGTGCCCGGTGCTCGTATGTCCTTGGCGATGGAGCTGATACTCGCACCGCTGGTTCGCCACCTGCTATCGCAGCGCCGTTTTCGCTAAGGCGGCGCTGCTCGACCGACCATAAACGCGCCAAACGTAAGGAGGCTGCGATGGAGTGCCTATTCTGTAAAATCATTAACCGCGAGATTCCGGCAGACATCGTGTTCGAGGATGAGCACGTACTGGCGTTCAACGATATTAACCCCCAGGCGCCAACGCATCAGCTCATCATTCCTAAAAAGCACATCCCAACGCTAAACGATATCGAAGCAGACGACGTGGCGCTCGTAGGTCGCTTACAGCACACCGCGGCACAGCTCGCCAAACAGCAAGGCTTCGCGGAAGACGGCTATCGAGTGGTGATGAACTGCAATGAGATGGGTGGGCAGACCGTCTACCATATTCATATGCATCTACTGGGCGGTCGTGAGTTTACTTGGCCTGCGGGGTGAGACGTTCGTCAGACACGTTTCCATCGTCATAAAAAAGCCCTGCATGAGCAGGGCTTTTTGCGTCGAGGAGCACGACGTTAGGCGTCGATACGCTTGTACTTCATGCGCTTCGGCGTGTCGTTACCGACGCGTTTTTTGTGGTCCTCTTCGTACTCGGTGTAGTTACCGTCGAAGAACACCACTTCGGAATCACCTTCGAACGCCAAAATGTGCGTGGCGATTCGATCCAGGAACCAACGGTCGTGAGAGATCACCATCGCGCAGCCGGGGAAGGCGAGCAACGCCTCTTCCAGAGCGCGCAGCGTTTCGATGTCCAGGTCATTCGAGGGCTCATCCAGCAACAGTACGTTAGCCCCCTGTTTCAGGGTCTGCGCTAGCTGCAGGCGACCCCGCTCACCGCCGGACAGCTCATCCAAACGTTTTTGTTGGTCGTTGCCCTTGAAGTTGAAACGGCCCACGTAGGCGCGTGAGGAGACTTCATAGCCGTTGATATTGAGAATGTCCTGCCCGTCTGACACGGCTTCCCAAACGGTCTGTTTATCGTCTAGCGCATCGCGCAACTGCTCGACGTAAGCGATGTCGACGGTTTCACCGATCACCACCTCACCGGCATCCGGCTGTTCTTTACCGGTGACCAGCTTGAACAGTGTCGATTTACCCGCGCCGTTACCACCCACGATCCCGACGATGGCGCCAGGGGGGATGGTGAAGGAGAGGTCTTGGTAGAGCAGCTTGTCATCGAAACGCTTGGTGACGTTGTGGAACTCGATCACCTTGTCACCCAGGCGCGGGCCAGGCGGAATGTAGATCTCGTTGGTCTCGTTACGCTTCTGGAAGTCGCCAGACTGCATTTCTTCGAAGCGGTTAAGGCGCGCTTTGCTCTTCGCCTGGCGGCCTTTGGCATTGCTGCGCACCCATTCGAGCTCTTGCTTGATGGCTTTCTGACGAGACGCTTCTTGCTTCGCCTCTTGGGTCAGGCGCTGCTCTTTCTGCTCCAGCCACTGGGAGTAGTTGCCTTCGAACGGAATGCCCTGCCCACGGTCAAGCTCGAGAATCCAGCCCGCAACGTTGTCCAAGAAGTAGCGGTCGTGGGTGATTGCCACGACGGTGCCATTGTAGTCGTGCAAAAAGCGCTCCAGCCAAGCCACGGACTCTGCATCCAGGTGGTTGGTGGGCTCGTCGAGTAACAGCATGTCAGGGCTGGAGAGCAGCAGACGACAGAGCGCCACACGGCGACGCTCACCGCCAGAGAGGTTGCCGACTTTGGCCTCCCACGGCGGCAGGCGTAGGGCTTCGGCGGCCACTTCTAGTTTGCGCTCGATATTATGCGCGTCTGCCGCTTCGATGATGTTCTCCAGACGTGCTTGCTCGCTGGCAAGGGCATCGAAGTCCGCGTCAGGTTCGGCGTAAGCGGCGTATACCGCATCGAGCTTTTCCTGTGCTTCTTTGATGGCACCCAGCGCTTCTTCGACGGTATCACGGACGTTTTTCTCGTCATCTAGCTGCGGCTCCTGGGGCAAATAGCCCACATTGATACCGGGCATCGGACGAGCTTCACCTTCAAACTCTTTATCGACACCGGCCATAATGCGCAGCAGCGTGGATTTACCGGCACCGTTCAAACCCAGCACGCCAATTTTGGCGCCGGGGAAGAACGAGAGCGAAATATCCTTGAGAATTTGCTTTTTGGGCGGCACGACTTTGCCGACCCGGTTCATGGTGAATACGTATTGCGCCATGGAAATCCGTTAGGTTGTAGTAAAAGCGAGACCAGCAAGAGGCTGGCTTGGTGCACAGATGATAGTGCCCCGCGCGGCTAAAGGCCAGTAAACCCGCGTTGCAAGAGGCGCCCAAAAAGAAGGGCACGTCTAGGTGCCCTCCGGGTCATCATTACTCTTCTTCGTCCCAGTCGTCTTCGATCGCCCGCTGCAGGCGACGCTCTTCCAGCCACGCTTCTACTTGGCGACGTGCACGCAGGGTATCCGCTTTACTGGGTTTGCTTTTACCATAGTGGTCGTCGTTGACGGCATCCACAGTGTCGAAATCGTCTGCGTCAAGACCGTCGTTGGTATAGGTGTCACGATTTAAGGGGTCACGGCTCATGGTATGCCCTCCAACCCAAGCCGGCGCACCGGCATCACAACGGCTTCTTACGCTATAGGAAAATGCGTAAAAAGCGCCTAACGCTCATTAAGCGCCTAGGCGCTATATAGCGCCACTGGGTTGGAAGTTCAAGCGTTTTTGACGCATGTGTCATGATTGTGGCGTGGGAGCGGTCTCTAATCGTCTGAGTATTACTTATTCTTGTCGGTGCGATGACGGTGAGACGTTACTCTGCGTGCTCCTGCTGCTTTTTCAATTCTGCCAGGGCTAGCTGCGCTTCGACACGCTCCGTTACGTCCTTTTGCACCCCGATGTAGTACATCAGCTTATCGGCTTCATCGTATACCGGGGTGATGGAGAGTTCGTTCCAAAACATCGTGCCATCTTTACGGTAGTTACGTAGCACTTCGCGGGAGGGGCGACCGTCCTGCAGTGCCTCACGTATCGACATGAGCGCATCCTGATCGCGATCTTCGTTTTGTAGAAAGCGGCAGTCGCGATAGAGGATTTCGTCTGCACTGTAGCCCGTCAAACGCTCGAAGCCTTTGTTCACGTAAATCAGAATGTTTTCGTCACCTTCCTGCTCTGCAACGACAATGCCATCTTCAGAAGCGTCAACAATGCGTTCGAGTAACTCCGGGCTTATCAAGGGAGATCGTTTCATCAATGGGTTCCTGTTGCTTCTCGTCTTTCTCCGCCATGGCGCTGTGCGTCAGCGCGGGGCGCTCTTTAGTGCAGGACGATGCCGTCTTTAACACCATCAAACAAAAATAGGATAGCAAAAAAACAGCTAGCCACCGTGATTTGCTGACCATCATGGCGAGCGTCGATCGGCTTTGCAATCGGCAATATCACTCCGCTTCGGGGAGTCGGTGCGCGCTAAGCATGGCGCCGAGGGCTATCAACGCCAAAATCACCAGCAGCATAGCGCTGCCTAACCACTGTGCCAATGCGCCAATCATGCCACCAACGATGAGCATTAGCACACCAGTAAAGGTATTGGAAAGCGCAACGTATAGCGCTCTATTGTCTTGGTTAGCGATGTCGACCAAATACGTTTTGCGCCCCAAGCGCACGCCGTGGTGAACCACCACCAATAGAGCGTAGACACCCGCATAAGGCAGCACGCTCTGCGTCCAACTGCCTGGCAACCAGGCGATCAGAGCTGCCAGCAGGCAACACATAGCCGTGCCGATGGCCGCGTCGCGCATGACCCGACGGCTGGAGCGGTCCGCTCTTTTTCCCCAGATGGGGCTTGCCACCATCGCGGCCAATCCCGACACCACTACCAAAATGCCCAGCCCGCCCAGCTCGGTGCCACTTTGCTGCTGCCCCAGCAGTGCCAGGTAGGGCAGGGCGAGCGCGCTAGAGAGCAGCAGCGCACGCGCCACGTTGAAGTGAAGAAACGTAGTGTCTTCGCGCATTAGAGACATGCCGAGTTTGATGCTATCCCAGGCGTTTTCACCGCCTTCCACGGCGCCTGGCACCTCTTTGATGCGCGCAGCGCACAGCGAGTTGATCAGCCACCCCGCTGCGGCCACGCTTAGCAGAATGGCTAAGGCAATATTCCCGGGACGGTCGCCAAAGAGGACTAAGACACCCCCGGCTATGAGCGTGGCGGCACCGGCGATGCTGCCACTCCAACCCATCAGCGTACCGCGGCGGCGTTTGGCAATGGTTTTGCCGAGCACGTCTTTCGTAGCAATTGACGAGAGTCCGCGCGCTAATGACAGCATGACGAGTACGGCCAGCACCAGCCCGCCGCCAAGTGCTCCGTGGCCGATCAAGGCAAGCAGTGCTAACAGGGCGGCGGCCACGGCCTGAAGAGTGGCCCCCGCGACCCACACCCATTTACGCTGGGGCTTCAAACGAATGAAGCCGGCGACGAACAGTTGGGGGAGCAGGGCGCCTGCCTCGCGGATGGGAACGAGTAACCCCACCATCCAGACCGGTGCGCCGATGATGCCCAGCAGCCAGGGCAGGACCAGACGAGCGCTCGAGAGTTCGTCGGCGAGTTTATTGCCCAGCGATGCCAACAGGTGAAGAAAAAAGTTGCGCGGCTGTTCCTGACAAGCGCCGTCAGGAATGTCGTCGCACATCCGGCTGTCGTCATCGCCAGTAAGCCACTCATAAAGCTGCGTTTGTGAAACATCCGGTTGGGCCATCATCGGTTCCTTGGCGGTTTACTCATACAAGATGACAGAATACCCTCAGGATGCCACATAATGCTGGCAAAAGGGGTTAGTCAGCGCCGCTGCGCAGTAA